>NZ_AP046091.1:1582500-4751160 GCF_059718125.1 Methylosinus sp. shoA | reverse complement strand
GATCGTCGGGCCCGGGCGAGCCGGCAACAGCGTGGGGCGATCGAACGACGCCGGCCCGTCGCGGCGACGGACCGGCGTCGATCATGCGCTCTTTATTTTCGTGAGGCTCACCAGCCGCAGCATCCGGACTCGTAGTTCACGATCGGGCTCGCATAGTCGACCTTGTAATGATCGATGCGATAGACCGGATAGGAGACGGTTCCGGCCGGCGAATAGCTGGTGAAATAGGGGTTCACGGGCGCCGCGGAATAGGCGGGCGCGACGGAATGATAATGGGGCCGGAAGCCGAAGCCGAAAGAGCGCGGGTAAGAGCGAAAGCCCGAATGATAGGTTTGATAGCGATAGGGCGAGACATAGGTGTGATAGGGATAGGGCCGCGGGCGCCAGCCTCTGTAATAGGAATAAGAGGGCGCGAAGTGGCGATGGCGATGGCCATAGCCCGAATAATGCGTCTGCTCGATCGGCTGCGCGAAAGAGGCGACCGCGGAAGCCGCCGCTCCGACCGGTCCCGCGAGGGCTTCGCCGGCCGGCGCCAGCGGAGCGGCGACGCCGACGGCGGCGGCGATCGCGAATTTGGACATGGCGTTCATCATTCAACTCCTCGACTCTGACGTATGCGAACACTCGAGACCAGCCTGCGCCGCGCGTTCCGGTCGACCGGGAGCCGGCGGCGCTCGTCTTCCGGCGGCGACCGGAGCGTGGGCTTATCCATGCTAGAACCGGCCGGCCGCGGATTCGGTTCCGCGACATTCGCGAAAATTCGCATCGTCATCCGCGCGCGTCGACGGCGACGCGCGCAAGCTCGCCGCGCGCGCGGCTGATGCGGCTGCGCACGGTGCCGACGGGGCATTTGCAGATGAGGGCCGCTTCTTCATACGAGCAGCCGCCGATCGCGACGAGGGTCAGCGCCTCGCGCTGCTCGGCCGGCAGTCGCGCCAGCGCGCGATTGACCTGCAGCAGCTCGAGCGCATGCTCCTGCGTCGGCGCGTCGACGAGCGTCGCCGCATGGCGGCCCTCCGGATCGGCCGTCTCCCGTCTTCGCTTGTGATAGTCGCTGTAATGGAAATTGCGCAGAATGGTGAACAGCCAGCCGACGAGATTGGTGCCCTCTTCGAACGAGGAGATGCGGCCGAGCGCGCGTGCGACCGCTTCCTGCACGAGATCGTCGGCGCGATCGGGATCGCTGCACAAGGAGAGCGCGAGCGAGCGCAGCTGCGGCATGGCGCGCACGATTTCCGCGCGAAGGCGCGTCGCATGACTGGCGCGTTCGTCGACCGCCTCCGGTCTTTCGCATGCGCGGGCCGGCGTGGGCGAAAGGCCGCGCGCCGGACGCGTCCGGCGGCGCTCGCGCGACGCGCACACCCCTGCCTCGCTCCGCAATGATGCGATCGTGATAATGTCTCGCTCGCGCGATTCCCGCATTGGACAAGACTTTCGTTCGAAACTGGAACGTCGCCGTTCCGCCGCCATGGAGGCGGCAAGGACGGGGCCGCACGAGCCTCGAGCGAGCGGCAGGGCGTGTGCGAGACGAGACGTTTCCATCCGGCCGAGCGCGGAACTCGCGCTGGACGCGAAGGCGAAGCCGAGCCATATTCGGGGAGAGAGGACGCGGAATGAGCGTCGCCTTCGATATGCTGAAATTCGTCGAGAAGCTCGAGGCTGGCGGGTTTGCCCAGGCCGAGGCGGCGGCCGAAGCGTTCGCGGAGGCGACCAGCCAGGAGCTGGTCGCCAAGAGCGACCTCGGGGAAGCGATCGCCGACCTCGAGGTCGATTTGGTTCGCTGGCTCGTCGTGACCAAGGTCGCGCTCGCCGGAGTCGTTCTCGCCGCCTTCGAATTCGTGCGGTGAACCGGCGGAACGCCGTGCGCGTGAGCGGACTTGTCGTGCGCGGGGGAGCGCCGAGCGAGATCGGCGCGCCGCTTTCCTCGTTCTCGGACAGAGGGGTCCCCACCCCGCCGGCGACGCCGTCCGATCCTCCCCGGAGGGGGAATGTGACACGCCTCCTCCGGCATTCGCCCCATCGAGCGGAATCGAGGGGCGTCGGCGCTCGACGCGCGCGTCGCAAACCCGCAAAATGACGCGGGCGCCGCCTCGATTCGCGATCGGCGGCGCCCGCCTGGACAGGGAGCCGCGGGGACGAGATGACCGACGAATTGAACCAGCCGTTGGGCGTCGGGGAGCCGGCGCCGCGGCGCGCGCCGGAACGACGCCGTGTCGCGCTGCTCGGCCTCGCCGCGGCGGGGATGCTCGGCGCCGTGGCCCTCGCGGCGCTGCTCGCGCCCAAAATCGGCGGCGACGGCCAGCCCTTCGCCGTCGCGCGCATAGAAATGATCGAGCCGCCCAAGCCGGTGGAGCCGTCGCCCGCTGCGCCTGTCGCGCCGCCGCCGACCGAGGCCGAGCGCAGCGCGGGCGCGATCGCCGAGATCGAGCGCCTCTCCGGCGTCAAGATCACGCGCGGCGGGGACGGCGAAACGCCCGGCGCTCTCGTCATCAGGATCGACGAGGGCGGACCCGGCCTCGTCCCGGCGCCCGACAAGCGGCTCGTCGAGAAGACCCGCGACGGCCTGCTGCCCAAGATCGGCGCGGACGGCTCCAAGCCGATGGACGTCTATGCGCGTCCGACCGATCTCTCCTCGCGCCTTCCCGCCGGCGCGCCGCGGCTGGCGCTGGTGGTCGGCGGGGTCGGGCTCAATACGCGGCTTTCCGGCAGCGCGATCGATGATTTGCCGGGCGCGGTGACGCTGGCGCTCGCGCCCTATGGCGCCGCCGTCGAGGAGACCGCCGCGCGGGCGCGGGCGCGCGGCCATGAGATCCTGCTGCAGGCGCCCATGGAGCCCTTCGACTTTCCGCTCGAGAATCCCGGGCCGCATACGCTGCGGACCGGCTCCGCCTCGCTCGACGATCTGCATTGGCTGATGAGCCGCTTCGCCGGCTATGTGGGCGTCGTCAATTTTCTCGGCGCGCGTTTCACCGCTGAGGCCGCCGCTCTGAGGCCCGTGCTGGCGGATATCGCCGCGCGCGGCCTGCTCTATCTCGACGACGGCACCTCGCCGCGCTCGCTGGCGCCGAGCCTCGCGCCCGGCCTCGGCCTCGCGTCGGCGCGCGCCGATTTCGCGATCGATTCGCGGGCGACGCCGCAGGACATCGACGCGCAGCTCGCGCAGGTCGAAGCGGCGGCGCGCCGCAATGGTCAGGCGATCGCCGTCGCCGAGGCGCTGCCCGGCGCGATCGCGCGCCTCGCCCGCTTCGCCCGCGATCTCGAGCGGCGCGGAATAGCCCTCGTTCCGGTGAGCGCGCTCGCGGGGCGGGTCGACGTGTCCGAGGCGCGCGCGGGACGAGCCGAATGAGCGAATTGCTCTACAGGCCCTGCGCCGGCGTGATGCTGCTCGACCGGCGCGGCCTCGCCTTCGTCGGGCGGCGGCGCGCCAAGCGCTCCGATCCCCTCGTCCTCCATCATGAATGGCAGATGCCGCAGGGCGGCATAGACGAGGGCGAGGAGCCGCTCGCGGCGGCGCTGCGCGAATTGCACGAAGAGACCAATGTGACGAGCGTCGCGCTGCTCGGCGAGTCGCGCGACTGGTACAGCTATGATCTGCCGCCGGAGGCGACCAAGCGCTGGACCGGCAAATACCGCGGACAGACGCAGAAATGGTTCGCTCTGCGCTTCCTCGGCGAGGAGTCCGAGATCGACATCGAGCGCCCCGCCGGCGGTGCGCACGAGCCGGAGTTCGACGCCTGGCGCTGGGAGGCGCCGTCGCGCCTGCCGGAGCTGATCGTGCCCTTCAAGCGCGTGGTCTATGAGCGCGTGGTGGAAGACTTCGCCCATCTCGGCGCGGAATAGGACGCCGCGCTCCTTCTCCCGCTCTGCGGGAGAAGGTGGCCCCGCGAAGCGGGGTCGGATGAGGGCTTTCTCCGACCTTGCAATCTCGGTGACCGATGCGCGGTCTTCCGGTCGCTGATATATGTTATAGCTTTCCAGCGCGGCGCCGGCCCTCATCCGACCTCGCTTCGCGAGGCCACCTTCTCCCACCAGTGGGAGAAGGAGCGCGGCGGCGCGTCCTCGCCCTTCTTCAGCTCTTCTCCGGAAGATTCAGCCGGATATGCAGCTCGCGAAGCTGCTTCGGCGTCGCTTCCGAAGGCGCGCCCATCAGCAGATCCTCGGCGCGCTGATTCATCGGAAACAGCACAACCTCGCGCAGATTCTCCTCGCCGGCGAGCAGCATCACGATGCGGTCGACGCCGGGCGCGATGCCGCCATGAGGCGGGGCGCCATATTGGAAGGCGCGATACATGCCGCCGAATTTCTCGAGCAGCGTCTCCTCGCCATAGCCGGCGATCTCGAAGGCCTTCTTCATGATGTCCGGGCGATGGTTTCGGATCGCGCCCGACGACAGCTCCACGCCGTTGCACACGATGTCGTATTGATAAGCGAGAAGATCGAGCGGGTTCTTCGTCTCCAGAGCCTCGAGCCCGCCCTGCGGCATCGAGAAGGGATTGTGCGAGAAATCGATCTTCTTCTCGTCCTCGTTCCACTCGTACATCGGGAAGTCGACGATCCAGCAGAATTCGAAGACGTCGGTCTTGCACAAGCCGAGCTCCGAGCCGATGCGCAGCCGCGCGGCGCCGGCGAGCTTGGCGGCTTTGAGCTCCTCGCCGGCGGAGAAGAACAAAGCATCGCCCGCTTTCACGCCGCCCTTGGCGGCGAGCGCGGCCAGCGCCTCCGGCGGAATGAACTTCGCGATCGGCCCCTTGCCGGCGAGCGCGCCATTCTCTTCCTCGAAGATGATGTAGCCGAGCCCCGGCGCGCCTTCCGATCGCGCCCAGTCGTTGAGCTTGTCGAAGAAGCTGCGCGGCTGCGCCGCCGCGCCCGGCGCCGGAATGGCGCGCACGACTTTGCCCTTGAAGGCCTTGAAGCTCACGTCCTCGCGCGCGAACTCCTCGCCGACGTCGGCGATGATCAGCGGATTGCGCAGGTCCGGCTTGTCCGAGCCATATTTCAGCATGGCGTCGCGGAAGGCGATGCGCGGGAAGACCCGCGTCACCGGCCGGCCAGCCGAAAATTCCTCGAACACGCCGCGCAGCACCGGCTCCACGGCGGCGAACACGTCCTCCTGCGTGACGAAGCTCATCTCGACGTCGAGCTGATAGAACTCGCCCGGGCTGCGGTCGGCGCGCGCGTCCTCGTCGCGGAAACAGGGCGCGATCTGGAAATAGCGGTCGAAGCCGGCGACCATCAGCAATTGCTTGAACTGCTGCGGCGCCTGCGGCAGCGCGTAGAACTTGCCCGGATGCAGGCGCGAGGGGACGAGGAAGTCGCGCGCGCCTTCCGGCGAGGATGCGGTGAGGATCGGCGTCTGGAACTCGAAGAAGCCGAGCTCCTTCATGCGCCGGCGCAGCGACTCGATGATCGCCCCGCGCAGCATGATGTTGGCGTGGAGTTTCTCGCGGCGCAGATCGAGGAAGCGGTAGCGCAGCCGCGTATCCTCGGGATAGGGCTGGTCGCCGAACACTGGCAGCGGCAGCTCGGCGGCGGGGCCGAGCACCTCGATCTCCGTGACATAGACCTCGACGAGGCCCGTCGGCATATCCGGGTTTTCCGTGCCGGCGGGACGCCGGCGCACTTCGCCGTCGAATCTCGCGACCCATTCCGAACGCAGCTTCTCCGCCGCCCCGAAGGCCGGAGAGTCCGGATCGACGACGCATTGGGTCAAGCCGTAATGGTCGCGCAGATCGACGAAGAGCACGCCGCCATGGTCACGAATGCGGTGGCACCAGCCGGAGAGGCGAATCGTCTCGCCGGCGTGGGCTTCGCGAAGCTCTCCACAATTATGCGAACGATAGCGATGCATGGGTCTTTGGTCTCGCAGGGGAGGGGGATGTTCCAGCCGCGGACAAGGGCAGGGGGAAGCGCCGGTGTCAAGCTCCGGGGCGCAGGCGGAGCCTTCGGGACGCTTCTCCCTCTTTCTCCCCTGCTTCGCGCCACGAGCGGGAGAGGGAGGCCGGACGAGGGCGTCACGCCATCCGGAATAGCCCTCGGCCTTTCACCCGATTTTCCCCGCCCTTCGGGTCTGCGATGTTCGCTGGGCGAACAGAGTCGCCGTCTTCGAGCGCCGGAGGAGCGGTTCTGCGCGCGGGAGGGGCATGTCCGCACAGGCCGTCATCGACCAGACGAGCGATATGTCGGCGCTGCGGTGCGACTTGTCGCTTCCGCTCGTTCTCGATTTGGACGGCGCTCTCGTCGCCACAGACACCCTCCACGAATCTGTTTTCCGTGAACGGCCCGCTTGCCCGAAAAGACGCGCGACGGCGCGCCTTCAACTCGGCGGCCGACCTCGCTATAGTCGCGCGCTCTGATCGGGGATCGTCGTCATGCGTCCGCGCGCGCGCTTTCTCGTTCTGTTGTTCGTCTGCGCCGCGGCCGCGACGCCCGCTTCGGCGCAGCGGCGGGTCGCGCTCGTCATCGGCAACGGCGCCTACCGGACCGTCGCCGGCCTTCCCAATCCGCCCCGCGACGCGGCCGCCGTGGCGGAAATGCTGCGCGGCGCGACATTCGACGACGTGACGATCCGAACCGACGTCGGCTTCCGCGAGATGAACGAGGCCGTCCGCGATTTCGCGCTGCGCGCCGCGAACGCCGATGTCGCCGTCGTTTTCTATGCCGGTCACGGCGTCGAGATCGGCGGACGCAATTTCCTCGTTCCGATCGACGCCGAGCTGAAATATGCGGAGGACGCCGACGCCGAGGCGGTCGAGCTCGATCGCGTCCTGCGGCTGCTCGAGCCGGTCCGGCGCCTCAAGCTCGTCATCCTCGACGCCTGCCGCGACAATCCCTTCGCGGCGCGCATGCGATCCATCACCGGCGCGTCGCGCGCCGTCGGACGCGGCCTTGCCGCGCCCCATCTCGAAATTTCCGACACGCTGGTCGCTTTCGCCACGGCGCCGGGCGCGACGGCGGCCGACGGCGACGGCGACCACAGCCCGTTCACGACGGCTCTTCTGAACAATCTGCTGCTGCCGGGCCTCGACGTCCGCATCGCGCTCGGCAAGATCCGCGACGCCGTGCTCCGCGCGACCGGCAATCGCCAAGTGCCGTTCATCAGCGGCTCACTGGGCGGCGAGACTTTGCCGCTCGCCGGAGCGGCCTCGCCCGTCCCGAGCCGTCCCGACGCGGAGCAGAGCGAATTCGCCGCGGCGACCGCGCGCGGCGACACAGGGGCCTTCGACGCATTCATCGCCAGATATCCGAACGGCCCCTATACGGAGACGGCGCGGCGCGAGCGCGACCGGCTGAGGGCCGCCGCCGAGTTCGCGCGGCGTCGCCCCGAGCCGGAGTTCGACGCGCCCGCCGCGCCGGGCCGGCGCTATCACTATGTCGCCGACGTGCGCCCGCCCGACGACTGGCTCGCCTTGCGCTCGGCGCCGAGCGCCGGCGAGGGATGGCGGATACGGAAAATGCCGAACGGAACCCTGCTGGAGGTGCTCTCGGAGCGCGCCGACGGCTGGTGGCGGGTTCGCGTCGTCGAGACGGGCGAGGTCGGCTGGGCGTTGAGCGGCCGCAAGGGCCGCGCCTGGATCCATTGCTGCAGGGCGCTCTGACGCGCGTTCGCCCCACGCGCCGTCGGCGGACATCCGAAGGCCTGCCGCCGGATCGGTCTAATCTGCGGTGCGGCTCGGGCCTGGAGAGGCGGGCGGGCCGGCCGGTCGGCCGTTCGTTTCCGCGGGGGCGGCGGCCGGCGTCGGCGCGGTCTGCGACTTCGGCGGCGGGGGCCGCGTGCTGGTCGGCTTCTGGTTCTGATTTCTGAGCGAGGTGAAATCCTGTTCTCGCGGTCCGGACGGCGGAGGGTCTTTTTCCTCGGACATTCCTGCGTCTCCGTGTTGGTCTCACCGCGGCCCCTGCGGTGGCGTCGGGCTGGTCGGCCCCTGGGGAACTCGGGGCGCCGGGGCTCGCTGAGACCGCGGAGGAGGCGGTCGGCTTCCGGCCGGCGGCGGATTCACATTTTTTTTGAGCGCCCCTTCATTGATGACGACGCGCGGCGGATGCTGATCCTTGGTCACGGCGACGCTCCTTGCCCGCCCGAGACATGCTGAAGCTCGAGGACGGCGTTCTTTCGATCAAGTCCGAGATAGAGAACGGGGATCTCGTCGACGAGCGCCAGCTCGGCCGATCCCTCGGGCCGATCGAAGACTCTGACGTCGGCCAGAAGAAGCTCTCGTTCGTCGCCGCCATCCGAGTAGGCGCGTATCCAACCCTGATATGTCTTTCCGTTTTCATGATGGCGAACCGTTACCCAGCTGTCGAGGTCGGGAGACGTCAATGCGAATTGCCAGATGTCGACCTCGTTGGTCCGTCTCGTCAGACACATTTTGGCGATCACATTATGTGCAATGCTGTGAGTCTGGACGTGGGAGACCACGAAGCCGAGAAGGACGCCGATCAGAGCGGCGAATCCGATTTGCTCGGCTCCGAGCCCTTTTTGAGGATTGAGTATCGCCAAGCTCAGACTGCCGTTCAAGCTCCTCGACCAGAATCCCGCCGGCGGAGAGCCGATGGGGGTCGGAACAGTGAAGCTGTCGTAGGCTCCCTCGAGAAATCCGGCGATCGCATAGCTCGCAATTCCGTAGATGAAGATCGAAACGCCATTTTCGAAATCTGTTCTCGGCCGCTTGGGGCCGAGCGCCTTCACGATCTCGAGGGCGATGATGCCGGGTATCAGGAAAAACAGAATTTTGAGAGCGGTTTCGTCGATCTTGGGAAGCATGAAACGCACCGACGGATCATGAGACGATCGCAGTGTAACAGTCGGCGGCGCCGGGCGCTACGGCCGCGATCCATGGAGCCGCTCTCCTATCGTCGGGAGTGTCTTTGGAGGGGAGCTCCGCTCACCCCCGCGCCGTCAGCGGATGCTCGCGCACGTCTGGATCGAACACCAGCGACACCTGCACGTCGCCGACCGTGCGCAGCACATGCAGCGAGATCGCCGATCGCGCGTCCTGGCGCAGGGCGATGTCGACGCGCGCGTCGCCGAGCGAGAGATTGCGCAGCACGATCTCGCCGGCGAAGGACGGCACTTCCGGGTTGACCAGACGAATCTGCCGCGCCTTGTGATCGAATTCGAGACCGAGCATGGTCTGGATCAGGAGAAAGGGCGCGCTCGCCGCCCAGGCCTGCGGCGAGCAGGCGGCGGGATAGAGCGTCGGGCCGCGTCCGCGCCGCCGGCGAAAGCCGCAATAGAGCTCGGGGATCCGCCGCGCCTCCATATAGCTCGCGGCGCGCACCAGCGATTCGAACACGAGGGCGACGCCGTGCTTGAAGCCGTAGCGGCCGAGCCCATGGGCGATGATCGCATTGTCGTGCGGCCAGATCGAGCCGTTGTGATAGGACATCGGATTATAGCGGCTCTCGCCGCGCGCCACCGTGCGCAGGCCCCAGCCGGAGAAGAAATTCGTATCCAGCAGGCCGTCGGCGACGCGCTCGGCGCGATCGGGCCGCGCTATGCCGGCGTAGAGCGCGTGGCCGGCGTTGCTCGTGCGCACCTTGCATTGCTTCTTCTCGCCGTCGAGCGCCAGCGCATAGGTGCCGATCTCCTCGCACCAGAAGGCCGCCTCGAAGCGCTCGCGCAGCTCTTCCGCCTCGCGCGCGAGCTCGGCGGCGCGCGCCTCCATGCCGAGCTCGCGCGCGCAGAAGGCGGCGAGCCGCCGCGCGGCATAGACATAGGCCTGCGCCTCGACGAGCGCGATCGGCCCTTCGGCGAGGCGCCCGTCGGCGTGGAACACGGAATCGTGCGAATCCTTCCAGCCCTGATTGACGAGCCCCTGCTCGGTGTGGCGCTGATATTCGATGAAGCCGTCGCCGTCGACATCGCCGGGGCCGCCGATCCAGGCGAGCGCGCGCTCGATCGCCGGCCACAGCTCGGCAACGAGCGCGAGATCGCCGGTGCGCCGCGCATAATAGCCGGCGAGCACGACGAAGAGCGGCGTCGCGTCGACCGAGCCGTAGTAGAGGCCGAAGGGAATCTCGCCGAGCGCGGCCATCTCGCCGCCGCGCATCTCGTGCAAAATCTTGCCCGGATCGCAATCGGACGTCGCGTCACGGCCGATCCCTTGATAAGCGGCGAGGCGCTTCAGCACGCCGACGGCGATCGAGGGATCGAACCACAGCATCTGCAGCGCGGTGATGAGCCCATCGCGTCCGAAGGAGGTCGAATACCAGGGAATGCCGGCGTAAGGATAGGAGCCTTCCGGCGTCTTGGTCAGCAGCATGCGCACATCGGCCGTCGAGCGCCAGAGAATGGCGTTGAGCGTCGGATCGGATGTCTCGACATGGGCGCAATCGCGCGTCGAGGCGGCGAGCTCGCGATGCAGTCCGGTGAGGCCGCTGAAGAAGGATTGCGTCGACTTCGGCAGGCGGCCGCGGCTCGCCGCGGTGAGGAAGATGGTGCGCGCCTGCCGCGGCGCGAGATGCAGCGAGTAAGTCGCGACGCTGTCGACGAGCAGCGAAGGGTCCGGCTCGAAGGAGAGCGCCGTCTCGCGCAGCACGCCGTCGAGCCCGCGATAATAGAGCGCGACGGCGCTCGCGGCCAACACTTGCGCCCAGGCGGCGCCGCGCCGCGCGCGCCGCACGCCGCGCACCTCGAAAATATCGGCGAAGTCGTTGGCGAAGGCGAGCGAGAGATTGAGCCGCACCTCCTCGGCGCTCTGATTGGAGACTTCGAGCCGCTCGCGCAGCGAGCCGTCCTTCAGATAAATGGTGCGCGAGATATAGACCGAGTCTTTCAGAAGCGCGATCTTGCCGTCGATGAAGATGTCGGGATTGGTGAGATCGACATAGAAGCTCAGATTGTCGTCGCGGATCGCGGAATCGAGCAGCAGCGGCTGCGCGCCGTCGATCAGCAGCTCGAGATGCGAGAGATAGCGCGTGTCGCGGTCGAACAGACCGTCCGGTCCGCCGGCCGTCGCGCCTATGTCGCCATGGCTGTCGAAGACGGCGAATGTGTCGTCGTGCTTGAGCGTGCGGCGCGGGCGCGAGGGCGGGCCGATCGCCGGAATATAGAATTGCAGTTCGTGCGCTTGCAGCCCGTCGCCGGGCGGGTCCGGCGAGACGCTTCTTTGTTCGGCGCTTCGCTCTGAGCCGGAGGTCACGGCCGCGGCCTCTTGTTCGAATGGAGCGGCCGTCGCGGCGCGCGTCGTCGATCCTCGTCCCGCTTCGCGTCAGGCCGCCGGTCCGACGACGCCGCTGTCGAGCGTAAATCGTTCGGCGGGAAGGAGGATCGGCCGCGCGCCCGGCGCGCCGAGCAGACGTCGATAGAGGGCGACATAATCCTTCGCCATGCGCGAAGCGGAAAACCGCGCCTCGAAGCGGCGGCGCACGCGGGCGCGATCGAGCGCCAGCACGCGGCCGAGCGCGGCGATCGCCTCGCTCACCGTGTCGACGAGGCAGCCGGTGACGCCCTCGTCGACGACCTCCGGAACGGAGCCGCGGCGAAAGGCGAGCACGGGCGTGCCGCAGGCCATGGCCTCGATCATCACCACGCCGAAAGGCTCCGGCCATTCGATCGGGAACAGCAGCGCGCGCGCCTCGCCGAGAAAGCGGTTCTTTCGCCGATCGTCGATTTCGCCCACATAATCGATCATCGGCGGATCGAGCAGCGGCGCGATCACGCCGCGAAAATAGTCTTCGTCGGGACGATCGACTTTCGCCGCGATCTTCAGCGGCAGGCCGACGGCGGAGGCGATGGCGATGGCGCGGTCGAGCCCCTTCTCCGGCGAGACGCGGCCGAGAAAGGCGAGATAGCCGCCGCGCGGCTCGAGCGTCGGCGCGAGCAGATCGAGCGGCAGTCCATTCGGCACGGTGCCGATGAAATGGGCGTGCGGAACGGGCGCTCGCTGCGCGTCGGAAATGGAGACGAGCGGCATTTCGGCGAAGCGCGTGTAGAAGTCCTCGAGATCGGGAAGATCCTGGCGGCCATGCAGAGTGGTGAGCGTGCGCCCGGCGATGTCGCGGAACAGCGGGAACTGCAGCTGGTCGATATGAAAGTGCAGGATGTCGAATTGCCCGGCCATGCGGCGCGCCTTGTCGAGCATGGCGAGATAATGCGGCAGGGGATCGGGCGCGCCCTTCTGCCGCAGCGGCAGGTCGCAGCAAGGCACGAGCCGCGCCGAAGTGACGGATCGCCCGCTCGCGAACAAGGTCACGTCATGGCCCTGCGCGACGAGCTCCTCGGTGAGATAGGAGACGATGCGCTCGGTTCCGCCATAGAGCCGCGGCGGCACGCTCTCGATGAGCGGCGCGATCTGCGCGATTCTGAGCGGCAGCGAACAGGCGGGGAATGTCTCGACGGGGCCACGCCATTGCTGCGACAGCATTCTCGCACTCGTTTCGACGCCTACGCTCCCCGCAAAGGTCAACTCTCGATCGGCGCGAAAGTTCCGAAACGGCGACGCTCGCGCGACGCATCGAAGCGCAGTCGTGGGCGGTCGATCGGCGCGAGATCAGAAAAGGGCGCTTCCTTCTCCCGCTCGGCGGGAGAAGGCGGCCCCGCGAAGCGGGTCGGATGAGGGTTGTCGCGAGCGGTAATCGGTGTGGAACGCTCTTGACAGGATCGGACAATATTCCTATTCTTCACCCGCTTCCGCCGCATGGGGCGGCGCCCGAAGGGTCGGGCGGCGTCGGCGGGGCACGGTTCGCGAGGACGGGAGGCGACCCTCTCCCGCCCCCTCGCGACGCCACGCCGCCGGCGCCGGTCTTCCTTCGTGCGGAAGCCTCGCGAAAGCGAGGCGCGGACCGGGCCGAATATCCGAGGGTGGCGCGGGGATAGACTACCCGAAAGGGGAAAACAACCCTGGCCCCGGAGGCGGCGAACAGAAAAGGCGGCCGTGGTCCGGAACGCTCGAGGCTCCGACCAACCTTCCCTTTTCCGCGGCCGAAACGGCGCCGCGGCGTTCCGGACCTCCCATCTCCCGCGCCGGAAACGGCGGCGGGGACGCCGGTGTGGGCAGTAATGAGTAGGCGGTAGCGAGAATGAGTAGGCGGTAGCGAGTAGGAACGCCGTGGTCACTCACAATGCCGACCGCCGCAGCTGAACCGCAGCTGCGAAAACCGCGACAATTTCTTGGCGCGCGGCCGCGAGCGGCGGCTATACTGTGGCGGTTCCGGGGTCTTTTCGGCGAAGTCCCCGTTTTTGCTACTGCCGAGCTTGTGTGGACGAAGGCTGTTCGAATAGGCATGTCTTGAACGAGACATGAGGACGCGATGAAGAACGTCGAAATTCGTCTTTTCGCCGCAGCGCTTAGCGCTGGAGCCGTCGCGGCGGCCGCCTCGTCGGCGCAGGCCGGAATGGCGCGGGACGCCAATGTCGCCGGCGCCGCCGCGATTGCGCCGACCAAAGTGCTGGTGCTCGGCTCCGAGCATCGCGCCAGCGCCGAGCAATATGCCGCGAGGAACAAGCTCGATCTCTCCACGCTGAAGCGCGCGCACGCCGCCTCGGGGCTCGTCACCTGCGGCCGCGCCCACGGCGCCGGCCAGCTGACCGTGGCCAATGACGTCATCACCACGGCCGCGCATGTGTTTCTCGACGAGCGCGGCGCGCATCGCTCGCGCGCCTGCTATTTCGTCACCGACATCGACGGAAAGAAGCGCCGCATTCCGATCGACATGGGCACGATCGTCGCCGGCTCGGCCAGGCCTTATTCGGCCAAGGCCGTCAATGATTGGGCGGTGGCGCGGCTCGCACAGCCGCTCGGCGACGTGGCGCCCTATGATCTCGCCGGCGAGATCGCCGTCGATCAGCCGGTGGAGTTCGTCTCGCGCGGCCATTCCGATTGGCGCGACGCCGAAACCATGTCCTTCGAGGCGTGCCGGCTGCGCGCACAGACCAATCAGGTCAAGGGCGGCACGCGCGAATTCGCCTTCGACTGCGGAACGGGCGACGGCGCCTCGGGCGGGGCGGTGCTCGCCGGCGAGCAGCGGCTGCGGCTCGGCGCCATTCTCGTCGGCTGGCGCAGCAGCGATCCTGCGCGCGTCGGCCCCTATTCGCAGAACAATTACAATTTCGTCGTCTCGATCGAGGGCCCGTTCCGCGAGGCCGTGCTCGCCGCCGCGCGGCGCGACGCCGGACCTGCGACGGCGCAGGCTCAGCCCGGCGAAAAGACCGGCGAGCGGGACGAGGATCGCCGCTCGGCCGGCCGCGATTGACGGCGCGGACCGCGGGCGCTGCGCCGCCCGCGGTCCGCTCGTCACATGCGCACGAGATGGTCGAAGGCGGAGAGCGCGGCGGTCGCGCCTTCGCCCATGGCGATGACGATCTGCTTATAGGGAACCGTCGTCGCGTCGCCCGCCGCGAACACGCCCGGCGCCGAAGTCTGGCAGCGGCGGTCGATCTCGATCTCGCCGAAGCGCGAGAGCGTGACGGCGCCCTTCAGCCATTCGGTGTTGGGCAAGAGGCCGATCTGCACGAAGACGCCGTCGAGCGCGATGTCGCGCGTCTCGCCGCTCTCGCGGTCGCGATAGGAGAGGCCCGTCACTTTCGCGCCGTCGCCCGAAATCTCGGTCGTCTGCGCGGAGACGACGATCTCCGCATTGGGAAGAGAGCGAAGCTTCGCCTGCAGGATTCCGTCGGCGCGCAGCTTCGAATCATATTCGATCAGCGTCACATGAGCGCAGAGGCCGGCGAGATCGATCGCCGCCTCGACGCCGGAATTGCCGCCGCCGATCACCGCGACGCGCTTGCCCTTGAAGAGGGGCCCGTCGCAATGCGGGCAATAGGCGACGCCCTTGGTCATATATTGGGTCTCGCCCGGCACATTGATGCGCCGCCAGCGCGCGCCGGGCGCGAGGATGATCGTCTTCGATCTCAGCGTCGCGCCATTGGCGAGGCGCAGCTCTGAAAATGCGCCGGACTCGGCGGCGGGAATGAGCGCGGCCGCGCTCTGGCCATTCATCACATCGACCCCATATTCGGCGACATGACGCTCGAGCGCCGCCGCCATTTGGGGACCTTCCGTGTGAGGCACGGAGATGAAATTCTCGATTGCCGCCGTGTCCTGCACCTGTCCGCCGAAGCGCTCCGCGACAATTCCCGTGCGCACGCCCTTGCGCGCGGCATAGATCGCCGCCGCGGCGCCAGCCGGGCCGCCGCCGACGATCAGCACGTCATAGGGCGCTTTCGCCGAGAGCGCCGCGGCCCGCTTCTCGCCGGCGCCGGCGTCGAGCTTGTCGAGAATCTGCTCCAGCGTCGCGCGCCCGTGCTGGAAGGGCTCGCCGTTCAGGAACACGCTCGGCACGGCCATGATCTGCCGCTCCTCGACCTCGCGCGGAAACAGCGCGCCGTCGATGGCGACATGGCTGACGCGCGGATTGAGCGCGGCCATCAGGTCGAGCGCCTGCACGACCTCGGGGCAGCTCTGGCAGGTGAGCGAGAAATAAGTCTCGAAGCGATAAGCGCCATCGAGCGCCCGGACGCGCTCCAGAACCTCTTCCGCCTCCTTCGGCGGAAGGCCGCCGACATGGAGCAATGCGAGCACGAAGGAATTGAACTCGTGTCCGCCGGGAACGGCGGCGAAGCGCAGGCTCACTTCGGCGCCGTCGCGCTCGATCGCGAAAGAGGGGCGTCGCGCGTCGTCGTCGCGGCGCACATAGGAAATCTTGTCGGAGAGGGTCGCGATCTCTTGCAGCAGCTCGGCGAGCTCGGCCGATTTCGGGCTCTCGTCGAGCGACGATGCGAGCGTGATCGGCGTGACGATGCGCGCGAGCAGACCCTGCAGCTGGCTCTTCAGATCGGCGTCCAACATCTCTTCGGCTCCCGGCTTCGACACGCGCTTCGAAGACGCGCGAACACCAGTCCCCTCGCCCTGAGGAGCCCGCGCAGCGGGCGTCTCGAAGGGCGCGTCGCCTCGCGCGCTGGAGCATCCTTCGAGGCTTTTTGCGTTCTGCAAAAAGCGCCTCAGGATGAGGGGCGGTATTTTCCAGGCGAGCATTCGAGCCTTCGGCCGGCGAGCCGGCCGAAGGCGTCTTGCGATTTAGATCTTGCCGACGAGGTCGAGCGAGGGAGCGAGCGTCTTCTGGCCCTCTTCCCACTTGGCCGGGCAGACTTCGCCCGGATGCGCCGCCACATATTGCGCCGCCTTGATCTTGCGCAGCAGCTCCAGCGCATTGCGGCCGACGCCGCCGGCGTTGATCTCGACGATCTGGATCTTGCCGTCGGGATCGATGACGAAAGTGCCGCGGTCGGCGAGGCCGGCCTCCTCGATCAGCACGTCGAAGTTGCGGCTCAGCGTCAGCGTCGGATCGCCGACCAGCGGATATTCGATCTTGCCGATCGCCGGCGAGGTGTCGTGCCACGCCTTGTGAGCGAAATGCGTGTCGGTCGACACGCCGTAGATCTCGACGCCGATCGCCTTGAAGGCCGCATAATTGGTCGCGAGGTCCTCGAGCTCGGTCGGGCAGACGAAAGTGAAGTCGGCCGGATAGAAGAAGAACACCGACCATTTGCCCTTCAGCGTCGCCTCGGTGACCTCGACGAATTTGCCGGCGTGGAAGGCGGTCGCCTTGAAGGGCTTGATCTCGGTTCCGATCAGGGACATGCGATGGCTCCTCAGGATGGCCGTGGACGTGAGCGCGCCCCGGCGGGTGAATGCGAGGCGGAAACTAGCCGCAGTGCAGCATCGAAAAAAGCAAAAAATCACGATTTGATTATTCGATTTTATCGATATATTGCGCTCATGGCGATTCTGCCCACATTGCGCCAGCTGCGCTTTCTGGTGGCCGTCGTGGACGAGCGGCATTTCGGCCGCGCGGCGCAGGCCTGTCTCGTCGGCCAGTCGACGCTGAGCGCCGGCGTCCAGGAGCTGGAGGCGCTGCTCGGCGCGCAATTGTTGGAGCGCACCAAGCGCCAGGTCGCGCCGACGCCGCTCGGCCGCGAGCTGGCCGAGCGCGCGCGGTCGGTGCTGAGGGCGGCCGAGGAGATCGTCGACATCGCCCGCGCCGCCCAGGCGCCGATGTCGGGGCCGCTGCGGCTCGGCGTCATTCCGACCATCGGGCCCTTTCTGTTCCCGCGCGTGACGCGGCGGCTGCGGGCGGCTTTCCCGCAATTGAAGCTCTATCTGCGCGAGGAGCAGACGGCGCCGCTGCTGGCGCGCCTCGAGTCCGGCGAGCTGGACGCGGCCGTTCTGGCGCTGCCCTATCCGCTGCGCGGCATGGAGGCGCGCGAGATCGGCGTCGACCGCTTTTTTCTGGTGTGCCCGCCGGAGCATCGGCTGAGCGGGACCGGCGCGGTCGGGCTCGACGAGATGGCGGTCGAGGATCTGCTTCTGCTCGAGGACGGCCATTGCATGCGCGACCATGCGCTCGCCGCCTGCGCGCTCGAGGGCGCCCGCCGCAATGCCGCCTATCAGGGAACGAGCCTGCATACTCTCGCGCAGATGGTGGCCAATGGGCTCGGCGTCACCCTGATGCCGGAAATGGCGCTCGACGCCGGAATATTGCGCGGCCTCGATCTGTGCGTCCGGCCGCTGGAGGGCGAGGCGCCGTTCCGCCGCATCGGCCTCGTCTGGCGGCGCCGCTCGGCCCGCAAGGAGACTGTTTGCCGGCTGGCCGAAGCGCTCGCCGATTTTCTGGCCGACCCCGGCGCCGATTCTTCGCCGCGGCGCGCCGAACCGGCCGGCGTCTCGTGAGTCGGGCGAGCGCGGCTATCGGCCGAAAACGGACGGGGCTTCGCCCCAAGAGTCCTTCACCCGCCCGAAATGCGACACGGGATCATAGGCCGCGACCGAAAGGCCGAGCGCAGGCGCCGACAGGCGGCCGATCGCCGCCAGCGCGGCATAGGAGGCGACGACCCGGTCGCGCTGCGCGAAGACGAGGCCGATGCGCGCGCCGAGCAGCTCCTGCTGGGCGTTGAGAATATCGAGCGTCGTGCGCTTGCCGGCCTTGGCCTCCTCGCGCACGCCCTGGAGCGCGCGCTCCGCCGCTTCGATCTGCGCGGTCGCCGCCGCGACCTGCGCCTTTGCGGCCTCGAGCGCGCCCCAATTGGCGCGCGTCAGCGCCAGGAGCTCGGCGCGCGCGACGTCCACGTCGAATTTCTTCTGCCCGGCGACCTCCTTGGCCTGGCGCATGCGCGCCGAGGTCTCGCCGCCGGAATAGATCGGCACCGACAGTTTGCCGAGCACCTGCGCGCCGAGCGCCCGATTGCCGCGCCCCTCTATGTCGGATTGCGTATAGACTTTGCCGACCATGGACAGCCTCGGCATATAGTCGCTCTCGATCACCTTGATGTCGTATTCGGCCGCGTCCGCGTCGTGCAGCGCCGCGCGCACGACCGGATGCTCGGCGGTCGCGATGCGCTCCGCCGCGTCGCGGCTCCGGGGCAGCAGGCGATCGACCGCGGCGCCCGGCGCGAGCTGTCTCGGCTCCGCGCCGACGACCTGTCGGTAGCCTCCGACGCTGGCGTCCAGCGCGGCGCGCGCCGCCGCGGCCTGCGAACGCCCGGCGGCGAGCCGCGCCTCGGCCTGGGCGATGTCGGTCGGCGTGATCTCGCCCGCCGCATAGCGTTCTCTGGTCTGACGCAGCTGCTCCTGCAGCACGGCGACATGATTTTGTTGCAGGCGCAGCGCCGCCGTGTCGCGCAGCACGTTCATATAGACGGTCGCGGCCTCGAACAGCACGCGCTGCTCGACGAGCCGCAGGCGTTCGCGCCCGGCATAGACTCCGGTCGTGGCGGCGAGCGTCGCATTGCGGGTACGAAAGCCGTCGAACAAGGGCTGCTCGACGCTGAGCGCGGCCGAGCGCGGCAGACCGCGATTATTCTGTATGCCCTCGACGAATTTGCGATGGAGATCGTCGTGATTGTCGATCTCGATCGACTCCTGGACGGAGCGGCGCCGTTCGACCCCGAGATAGGCGTCGCTGCGCACGCTCGGGCGGAACTGCGAGAGCGCGCGCGGAACGTTCTCGTCGGTTGCGCGCTGCGCCGCGCGTTGCGAATTGAGCGTCGGATTGCTCTCATAGGCGCGGGCGAGCGCCCCCGCGAGCGTCTCGCCGCGAGCCGCCGGCGTGGCGAGGCAGGATGCGGCGAGCGCCGCCGCCGCGAGGACGAATCGTCTCACGCGTCGGCCTCCCGCGGCGCATCGGTCTCGAGCGGCTCGTCGGCGACGATGGGCGTCTTGCGTCCGATCAGCGAATACAGCGCCGGCAGCACGAACAAGGTCAACAGCGTCGCGCTGATGAGACCGCCGATGACGACGGTAGCGATCGGCTTCTGCACTTCGGCGCCCGTGCCGGTCGCGAAGGCCATGGGAACGAAGCCGAGCGAGGCGACGAGCGCCGTCATCGCGACGGGCCGCAGACGCGTCATCGCCCCCTCGACGATCGCGGCGCGCGGCTCCAGCCCGAGAGCGAGGAGCTGCAGAATATAGGTGCGCATCACGAGGCCGTTGAGCACGGCGACGCCGGAGAGCGCGATGAAGCCGACCGCCGCCGACACGGAGAGCGGCATGCCGCGCAGCCATAGCGCCGCGACGCCGCCCGACAGGGCCAGCGGCACGGCGGTGAACACGATCAGCGCGTCGCGCGCCGAGCCCAGCGCCGAATAGAGCAGAAGAAAAATGAGAAAGAAGCACAAGGGCACGACGACCATGAGCTTCTCGCGCGCGGCGGCGAGATTTTCGAACTGTCCGCCCCAGGAGACCCAATCGCCCGGAGCGAGCGCCACTCTCGCTCTCACCTTCTCCTGCGCCTCGGCCACCACGGAGGCGATGTCGCGTCCGCGCACATTCGCGGAGACGACGACGCGCCGCTTGCCGTTCTCGCGCGAGATCTGGTTCGGACCTTCGTGAAGATCGAAAGAGGCGACCTGCTTCAGCAGAATGGGCCGGACTCCGTCGCCGTGGCTCGTGGCCGCGACCGGAATATTGCCGAGCGCGTCCATGTCCTCGCGCAGCCGGTCCGCGAGCCGCAAGATGATCGGAAAGCGCCGGTCGCCCTCGAAGACGACGCCTGCGCGCTCCCCGCCGACCGCGGCGCCGACGACGTCCTGCACCTCGCCGACGCTGAGCCCGAGATGAGCGATCTCGTTGCGGTCGATCTCGATCTCGAGAAAGGGCAATCCCTCGATCTGCTCGACCTTCACATCCTCGGCGCCTTCGACGCCGCGCAGGATCGAGGCGATGCGCTCGGCTTCCCGTGACATGGAGTTGAAATTCTCGCCGAACACCTTGACGGCGATGTCGCCGCGCACGCCGGCGAGCAACTCGTTGAAGCGCAGCTGAATGGGTTGCGAGAACTCGTAGAGATTGCCCGGAAGCTCCGTCACCCGCTTCTCGATGCGGCGGATCAGCTCGTCCTTTGGAAGGCTCGGGTCGGGCCATTGGTCTCGCGGCTTCAGAAAGATATAGGCGTCGGTCAGATTGGGCGGCATGGGGTCGGTCGCCGCCTCGGCGGTGCCGGTCTTGGAGAACACATAGGCGACCTCGGGCGCCTCCTGGATCGCGCGCTCCACCTCGCTCTGCATCGCCTGCGATTGAGTGAGGGAGGCGCTCGGTATGCGGCCCGCCTGCATGGCGAGATTCTTCTCGTCGAGCGTCGGGATGAACTCCTGGCCGAGACGGGCGGAGAGCAGCAGCGCGAGCAGGAATGCGCCCGCGCCTATGGCGATCGGCTTCGCCGGCGACGCGATCGCGGCCTCGAGCCGTGGCCGATAGGCGCGCTTCAGCCGGGCGATGATCTTGTTCTCGCTCTCCTCGACGCGGCCGGAGACGAGGATCGCGATCATCGCCGGAACGAAGGTCAGCGACAGCACGAAGGCCGAGATCAGCGCCATGATGACGGTGATCGCCATCGGATGGAACATCTTGCCTTCGACGCCGGAGAAGGAGAGCAGCGGCACATAGACGAGGATGATGATCGCCTGGCCATAGACCGTCGGCCGGATCATCTCCGTCGTCGCTTCGATGACGGTCGCGAGGCGCTGCTCGAGCGTGAGGTCGCGTCCCGTCGTCCGCCGGCGTTCGAACAACCGCCGCAGGCAGTTCTCCGCGACGATCACCGCGCCGTCGGCGATGAGGCCGAAGTCGAGCGCGCCGAGGCTCATCAGATTGGCGCTGATGCGGCCCTGGACCATGCCGGTCGCGAGCAGCAGCATGGCGACCGGTATGACAAGGGCGGTGATCAGCGCCGCGCGGAAATTGCCGAGCAGCAGGAACAGCACCAGGACGACGAGCGCCGCGCCCTCGGCGAGATTGGCGGCGACGGTGCGGATCGTCGCATCGACGAGGACGGTGCGGTCGAGAATCGTCCGCGCCTCGATCCCCGGCGGCAGCGAAGCGGACACGGCGCGCAGCTTCTCGCCGACCGCCGCGGAGACCGCTCGGCTGTTGCCGCCGATCAGCATCAGGGCCGTGCCGATGACGACCTCCTCGCCATTCATGCTGGCGCTGCCGACACGCATCTCGCGGCCGGTCCCGACCTCGGCGATGTCGGCGACGCGCACCGGCACGCCGCCCCGCGTCGTGACGACGACACGGGCGATGTCCTCCATCGTCTCGAGCCGGCCGCCGCTGCGCACCACATAGCCTTCGCCGTTGCGCTCGATATAGCCGGCGCCTCGGCTCTGATTGTTGCGCTGCAGCGCCTGCGTCACCTCGCCGAAGGTAATGCCGAGCGAGAAGAGCTTCATCGGATCGGGCCGCACGTCGAACTGCTTCACGAAGCCGCCGAGCGAATCGACGCTCGCGAGCCCGGGGACCGACCGCAGCGGCGGCTTGACGATCCAGTCCTGCACCGTGCGCAGATAGGCGGTCTTCTCGAGATCGCTGCGCAGGATCTGGCCGTCGGGCGTGAGATAGGAGCCGTCGCTCTGCCAGCCGGGCTCGCCGTTCACGATTCTGCGTTCGCCCTCGGCGTAGCGCACCGCCCACATATAGATTTCGCTGAGGCCGGTGGCGATCGGCCCCATGCGCGCCTCGACTCCCGGCGGAAAATTCTCCTTCGCTTCGGCGAGCCTCTCGTTGATCTGCTGGCGCGCGAAATAAATGTCGAGCTTCTCGGCGAACACCGCCGTCACCTGTGAGAAGCCGTTGCGCGAGAGCGAGCGCGTATATTCGAGTCCCGGAATGCCGGCGAGCGCGGTCTCTATGGGGAGAGTGATCTGCTTCTCGACCTCGGTCGGCGACAGCGCCGGCGCGATGGCGTTGACCTGCACCTGATTATTGGTGATGTCCGGAACGGCGTCGATCGGCAGCCGTGGCAGCGAGAAGGCGCCGACGAGGCAGGCGAGCAGGGTCAGCAGCGCGACGAGCCATCGCTGGCGGACGGAGAAGGCGATCACATGCTCGATCATCTACGCTCGCATTACGCTTCACACGCGCCGCCGGCGCCGTCAGTCCAGCCCCTCGAGGCGGGCCTTGCCCAACTCCGCCTTCAGCACGAAGGCGTTGGTCGCGGCGACCTGCTCGTCCGGCTCGAGGCCGGAGACGATCTCCACCCAGTCGCGATCGCTCTCGCCGGGCGCGACCTTGCGCTTCACGAAACCATCTGGTGTTCGGACGAAGACGATCGGATCGCCCTCGAAGGAAAGCAAAGCGGCGCGCGGGACGCGCACGCGAACCTCCCTCTCGGCCAGAAAAACGCGCGCCGTCATCGAGGCGCCGGGCCGCAGCGCCTGCTCCTCGTTGGAAAACGAGGCGATCGCCCCGCCCGAATGCGTCGCCTGATCGATAGTCGGCCGGACGAAGACGATGCGCCCTTCCGCCGCCGCCTCGTCGCGATGCGCGAGACGCACGCGCTGCCCGTCGCGCAAATCGCCGAGGTCGGCGATGGCGACCGAAATCTCGGCGACGACGACCGAGAGGTCCGCGATGGAAAAGAGCTCCTTCTCCTGCCCCTCGCCGCCGACCGGCTGTCCGAGATGCACGCGCCGCTCGATCACCCTGCCGGCGGCCGGCGCGCGGATGTCCTTGCTGCGCAGCGCGCTCGGCTTCTGGCGCGGCAGCTCGGCGATGTCCGCGTCCGAGAGGTCGAGCGCCGCGAGCTTCTGGCGTGCGAGATCGGCATGGAGCCGCGCCTCCTCGTAAGCGCCGCGCGCCTTGAGGAAGGACTGCTCCGCTGCGATCTTCTTCTCGAACAGGCCCTTCTCGCGCTGGAACAGCGCCGATTGCAGATCGAGCGCGACGAGCGCGGCGAGATAGTCGCTCTTGGCGTCGGCCACCTCGCGGCTGTCGATCACGGCGACGACCTCGCCCTTCTCGACAGGATCGCCGAGCTTCTTGCGCAATTCCGCGACTGTGCCGGCGACTTTGGCGGCGACCTTGCCGATGCGGTCGGGGTCGACCGCGACGACGGCCGGGGCGACGATGACGCGCGCGAGCGTCCCCGGCGCCGCAGGGACGGTCTCGATTCGCTCGGCGGCGATCTGCTCGGCGGACAGGGGGACGAGCCCTTCCTCCACCGCAGAGGCGGACGGAGCCTCGCGACTTGCGCCGAGCCGGGATCGGAACGATGTGTAGAGCGGCGGCAGAACGGAGCCGAGCGCGACGCCCGCGGCGAGAGCCGCGCCGAGGCCGAGCCGGCGTCTCCAGTGCGCCGGCGGGCGCTGCGAAAAGTCCGGCGCGCGCTCGCCGGCGTTCGCCGGAACGACCGCTGCAGCCGTGAGCCGTCGCAGGAAAGAGGGAAAGGCAGCGCCACGCATCTGCCCATTCTTAGCCCAGCCGACCGGCCGCGTCCACGGCGGCGCGCGGAGGCGGCCAGCCGAGGCTGCGCACACGAAAAAGGCCCCGCCGGCGGGCGGGGCCTCGATCGCAGCACGGGCGCATCACTCGTTGTTGCGGCCGCCGAACAGGAAGAGCAGCGACTGGAACATGTTGATGAAGTCGAGATAGAGGGAGAGCGCGCCGAACACGCTCTGCTTCTGCGCGACTTCGGGGCCATAGCCGACGCTCTGATAATAGCCGTCCTTGATCCGCTGGGTGTCCCAGGCGGTGAGGCCGGCGAAGATGAACACCGACAGGATCGACAGGCCGAACTGCAGCGCGCTGCTCTGGAAGAAGAGATTCACCAAGCTCGCGATGACGAGACCCCAGAGTCCCATCACCAGGAAGGAGCCGAAGGCCGAGAGATCGCGCTTCGTCAGATAGCCGTAGAGGCTGAGCCCGCCGAAGGCCGCAGCGGTGATGAAGAATACCTTGGCGATCGACGCGCCGGTGAAGACGATCATCAGCGACGACATCGACAGGCCCATCACCGCCGAGAAGGCGAGGAAGACGTTGCGCGCGGTCGCCGCCGACATCCGCTCCGCGCGGAAGCCGAGGAAGAAGACGAAGGCCAGCGGCGCCAGAATGACGGCCCAGCGCAGCGGACTGGCATAGAGCATCTGGCCGAAAGGCGTGAAAGCGATCTGGCGGCCGCCTTCCCTCACGACGGCCAGCATATGGGTGGCGAGCGCCACGAAGCCGGTGACGCCGAGGCCGAGAACCATATGATTGTACACGCCGATCATATAGGCGCGCAGGCCCTCGTCGATCTCTGCCGCGCCGGCTCTGGAGACGCCGCCCCGGTAGCCGAAGCTCGTGTTGCGGTCGAAATTGGTCATGTGATCCTCTCGATTAAGGGTCGCACGGCCGGTCGGTCCGACCCCGTGCGCGCGAACCTCGTGTCCGAATATGGCGTGCGATCCGGGCGAAAACAAGCCGTGGAGAAGCGAAAACGCGACGACGGACGCTGCGCGCGAAGTCTCGGCGATTTCAATACTTGTTCTTCGCTCCGACATGAACGTTCTCCTTGCCGCCGCCGCGTTCGCGCATCCGGGATTTTCTCCGTACTCGAGAGGAGGGCGCCGTCGCTGGAATTCGTATAATGGTCGATGCGAGCCGGATGATTTCTCGGCGAAGGACCGGCCTTCTTTCGGGAGTTGCGATTTTGTTCTCGGAATTTCGAGACGATCCGTCGTCGTGCTGCGAAGACGGGCCGACAGAGTCGGCGCGACGCTGGTATGTCGTGCAGACGCGCCCGCGGCGGGAGGCGGGCGTCGTCCTGCAGCTCGGGGCGCAGAAATTTCACGCCTTTCTGCCGCGGATGACCCGCACCATGCGGCACGCCCGCAAGCTGCGGCTCGTCGAGGCGCCGGTGTTCCCGGGCTATTTGTTCGTGTCTCTCGATCTGCGGCGCGACCGCTGGCGATCCGTCAACGGCACCTTCGGCGCCGTCGGCCTCATCATGGGCGACGAGCTGCCGACTCCGGCGCCGCGCGGCGTCGTCGAGCAACTGCTCGCTTACGCCGACGCGCGCGGCCTCTGCCGATTCGACCAAGATCTCGTCGAAGGACAGAAGGTCAGAGTGCTCGTCGGTCCTTTCGCCGACGCGATCGGAAACCTCGTCCGCCTCGGCGCCAACGAGCGCGTCCGCGTGCTGCTCGACATCATGGGCGGCCATGTGCCCGCCACGCTCGAGCGATCGGCTCTCGCAGCCGTTTGATTCCTCTCGTCGCGCGCGACGGCGCGCGGAGCGACGCGTCATGACCGGCGAGGCGAGCATGGCGCATTCGCTCAAGGTGCGCACGCCCTTGGTCGACAGCGCGCTTCTGACGCGGGCCGCGCCCTTCGTCTTGCGCCGTCCGCTCGACGGAAAGCGCTTGCTCGCCGAGGCGCCCGCGCATCCGCTCCCCCGCCGCTCGCGCGCTGGTTCGCCTCGCAGCAGAGATATGCCGCTGGATTGTGTCGTCGAGCGTGTCGACGAGGCGACGCTCGTCGCGCGAGCGGCGGCGACGATCGCCGCGGGAAAAGCCGTCGGCTGGTTCCAGGGGCGCATGGAGGGCGTTCGCGCCGACGCTCGCCAAAAGATGATCGCCTCCGGATATGCTCGATTCGTCCAAACCCTACTGCATATGGGGCGTCCAGGAGGCCGATTTTTCACGGAGATAATCGATCGGCGCGCACCGTTTCGGGATCGACCCTCGATGGGCGACAAGACCGGCGCCGTGCGATAGTCTGCGGCGCGGGCGAACGGCAGGGAAGGAAAAATGCGAGCGACGGGCGCGGTCTCAGCGCTTCTCTTTGCCGTGGCCTTTGGGCGCGCGAGCGCCGAGCCGCTCTCCTTTCCCGACGATTTCGTCGGACGGCTCGAGGCGCTGGCGCTGATCGGGACGCTGAACGCCGAGTTGCTCGCCGGCCGCTCCGCAACTCTCGTGCTCGAGAAATGGTGCGCCGATCATCATATGGCGGCGGCGCCCGAGATCGTCGCGCGCGTAGAGGGCGCCGGAACGCCGCCGAGCGACGAGCAGCGCAAGCGCCTCGGCATAGGCCCCGACGAGCCGGTCAAGCATCGCCGCGTGGCGCTGACCTGCGGGACGCATAGGCTCTCGGAAGCCGATAATTGGTACGTGCCTTCGCGCTTGACGCCCGAGATGAATCGCGTGCTGGAGACGAGCGAGGCGCCTTTCGGCAAGGTGGTGCAGCCGCTGCAGCCCTTTCGCCGCACTTTCGCGGTCGAGACCTTGTGGTCGCCTTTGCCGAAAGCCTGGGAGAGCAAGACACGCGAAGAAATCCTGCGCGATCGTCCGCCGGGCGAGCGGCTCGACGCGCCGCATGGGCTCATCGAGCATCGCGCCATCGTCCATGGCGGCGACGGCAAGCCGATCTCCGAAGTGCGCGAGACCTATACGAACGAAATTCTCGATTTCGACGCCCCGGCGGCGCGGGAGAGGTGAAGCGGCGACCGGCGCGGTCCGGCGTCACTGCCTCGGCCTGTCGCCATGCGGGCGTTCGTGAGGCGGGAGCGAGTTCATCGGACGCGGCGACGCGACGCTCGAGTTTCAGTGTATGTTGCGAGTCGGGACTCCGATTCGCGAGGCGGGAGAATGGGCGCCAGAGATCCGATATTGTCCGGTATGGAAGAGTCGACCTTGAAGGAATGTCCGATCGATCCGACGTGGATCATCGAAGGCGCGCCCGTCGCGCGGGCGCAACTGCTCTCCCGCAGCGTCGACGGCGCCGCGTCGACCTTCATCTGGGATTGCACCGCCGGCGTGTTCCACTGGCATTTCGACAATGACGAGACGGTCTATCTTCTCGAAGGCGCGGTGATCGTGCGTGACGACGCCGGAGCGGAGCGCCGCCTCTCTGCGGGCGATCACGCCTTTTTCCGCAAGGGAACGCACGCCGTATGGCATGTCGAGACCTATGTGCGCAAGCTGGCCTTCTGTCACAATCCGCTGCCCAACTCGCTCGTCGTCGTGAAGCGAGCCGCGCAGAAACTGCTGGAGGCGACGGGGCTGCGCGGGCCCGAGGCGCCGGCGCTCGGCTGAGCTCCGCCCTATATCGCGCTCGGGTCTCGGTCCGCGGCGTCGCCCTCCGCGTCGAAGAGACCGAACTGCGCCGTCGGCCGCGCCGGTTCGGCGAGGCCGAGATGGCGGAAGGCGTGGGGCGTCAGCAGGCGGCCGCGCGGCGTGCGCTGCAGAAAGCCCTGCTGCAGCAGGAAGGGCTCGATGATGTCCTCGATCGCGTCGCGCGGCTCGGAGAGCGCGGCGGCGATGGTCTCGATCCCGACCGGGCCGCCGCCGAAATTGACCGCGACCATCTCGAGATAGCGGCGGTCCATCACATCGAGGCCGATGCTGTCGACCTCGAGCAAAGCGAGCGCGCGGTCGGCGAGGGCGCGCGTGATCTGCGAATTTTCCACGATGGCGAAATCGCGCACGCGGCGCAGGAGCCGCCCGGCGATGCGCGGCGTGCCGCGCGCGCGCGCCGCGATCTCGCGGGCGCCGTCTTCGCTCATGGCGACGCCGAGCACGCGCGCGCCGCGCCGCACGATCAGCTCCAGCTCTTCCGCCGTGTAGAAATTGAGCCGCACCGGAATGCCGAAGCGGTCGCGTAGCGGCGTGGTGAGGAGGCCGGCGCGCGTGGTCGCGCCGACGAGGGTGAATTTGGCGAGATCGATCTTCACCGAGCGCGCCGCCGGGCCTTCACCGATGATGAGGTCGAGCTGGAAATCCTCCATCGCCGGATAGAGGATTTCCTCGACCGCCGGATTGAGCCGGTGGATCTCGTCGATGAACAATACGTCGCGCGGCTCGAGATTGGTGAGCTGGGCGGCGAGATCGCCGGCCTTGGCGATCACCGGGCCGGAGGTGGAGCGGAAATTGACGCCGAGCTCGCGGGCGACGATCTGGGCCAGCGTCGTCTTGCCGAGGCCGGGCGGGCCGACGAGCAGCACATGGTCGAGCGCCTCGCCGCGGGTCTTGGCCGCCTCGATGAAGATTTTGAGATTCTTGCGCGCCGCCTCCTGGCCGGTGAAGTCGGCGAGCGCGAGCGGACGCAGCGAGGCGTCGGGATCGTCGTCGCGTTTTTCCGGCGTCACGAGGCGGCGGGGAGGGGTGGTCAAGAAACGCGGCTCCATTTGCGTCGGATGCGCGGGGCGGGACGTTGTGCTAGCATCCGTCGGCGGAGCGAGCCCCATGAATCGTCCCTCATCGCAATATGAGTATATGTCCCTCGACGATTTCGAGGAACTTCTCGCCGACAAGCCCGCCGACGAAAAGTGGGAGCTGATCGGCGGTCGCGTCGTGCGCATGATGGTCGGCGCGCGGTGGGAGCATCATTTTGTCGCGCAGAACCTCGCATTCGGCTTGCGGCAACGGCTTCGCGAGAAAGGCTCTCCCTGCTACGTTTTCGCAGAAACCTTCTTCATGAAGGAGAAGGCGATCGATTCGGCGACGCTCCCGGATGTGATGGTCCGCTGCGGCGCAATGGAGCCGGGCGCGACCTCGGTGAACGATCCGACTGTCTTGGTCGAGGTCATGTCCGAGGGGAGCAAGGCGCGCGACCGCTTCGAGAAATGGGCCGTCTACCAGAAATTGCCCAGCCTGCGCCATTATGTGCTGGTCGAGCGCGACCGCGCTCATATCGAGACATTCGATCGTGCAGGAGACGCCTGGTCCGGCGTGCGCATTCTCGATGGGTTGGACGCCACGCTCGACCTGCCCGCGATCGGTGTCGGCGTCCCTCTCGCCGAAATTTACCGCGATGTGATCTCCGCCTGAATCTTCACCGCGCGCCCACCCGCCGCCGCGCCTCGATCGAGACCCACACATTCGGGTCCTCCTGCGACTGGCGCTTCACGAAGCGATAGCCGGTTCTGTCCCAGGGCTTCACCGCGTCCGTCAGATTGTCGAGGATGAAATCGCCGCGGCTCGTCCGGGCGGTCAGGATCGTATGGCCCTGGTCGTTCTTGTCGCGCACGATGGTCATCAGCAGCGCCTGGCGGGGGAGGCCCATCTCGATCAGCCGGCGCCGCTTCTCCAGCGCATAGATCTTGCAGTCGCCCTTGCCGTCGGTCGGATAATCCCAATGATCGGCGATCGTGCCCCAATGCTCGAGATTGGAGACCGGCTCGATCGCCGCATTGACCGCGTGGTTGATCTGCTCGATCTGCGCCCACGCCTCCCGTGTCAGCTCGATGTCGGCCGCGGGCAGCGCGCCCTGCCGGCACTCCTGCGGCCGCCGGCTACAAAAATCCATCCACCCATAGGGAATGGAGGTCGCTTCGCCCGTGGCGGCGAAGCTCGACTTCGGAGCCTCGGCCAGAGCGGGCGCGGAGCCGAAGGCGAGGGCCAGGAGAAACAGGCGGACAGCGAAGGCGGACACGTGGAGCTCCCCGAACAGGCCGACGGGCCTGGAGGGAGCCCGACGTCGTTTCGAGGGCCACTCTGCGGGCGGGCCCTTTGCCCGCCCGCCAATCCGAATGCTCGCATTTTAGCGAAATCGCGTTTTTGTCGCGGCGCGGCGGGCCGTTGACCCGCGCCGCTCCGACGCAATCTCTCGATGCGGCGCAGTCGCAATCGAGGAGAGGACGGCCATGGCCATATTGAAGAGACGCGAGCGCGTGGGCGAACGCCCGATACCCGCATTCGGCAATCCCGATCTCCCGCCCCAGGGCGCCGTCAACGCCGCGAACAAGGCGAGCCTCACCGATCCGGGGCCGCAAAATACGGCGATCGGAGGCCAGTTCCCGTCGGCCCAGTTCCCGCCGCCCACCGACGTCAGCGACATGCCGATGTTCTGGGCCTCCTTCAACAACGCTCCCAAGCGCGTGCAGAACGGCGGCTGGGCGCGGCAGGTCACCCAGTTCGACTTCGCCATCGCCGAGGAAATCTCCGGCGTGGACATGCGGCTCACCGCCGGCGGCATAAGGGAGATGCATTGGCACCTCGCCGCCGAATGGGGCTATGTCTCCTATGGGAGCTGCCGCGTCACCGTGCTCGACGAGATGGGCCGCGCCTATGTCTCCGATGTGAGAGAGGGGGACATCTGGTATTTTCCGGCCGGCCTGCCGCATTCGCTGCAGGGGCTCGGGCCGGACGGCTGCGAGTTCCTGCTCTGCTTCGACGACGGCAAGGCCACCGAATACAACACCTTGCTGGTGACCGACTGGATCGCCCACACGCCGCCCGAGATTCTCGCGGCCAATTTCGGCCTGCCCGCCGAGACCTTCGCCAATATCCCACTGAACCAGCTCTATATTTTCCAGGGCGAGGTTCCCGGGCCGCTCGAAGCCGACCGGGCCGCCGCCGCCGGGACGGAGGGGCCGCCGCCCTATCCCTTCACCTTCTCCCTGAAAGAGAGTTCCGGCTGCAAGAAGACAAAGGGCGGCGAGGTGCGCGTCGCCGACAGCAATAATTTCCATGTCTCCAAGACCATCGCCGCCGCTCTGGTCACGCTCGCGCCCGGCGCGCTGCGCGAAATGCACTGGCACCCGAACGGCGACGAATGGCAATATTGGCTCAAGGGCCATGGCCGCATGACCCTGTTCGACGCCGGGCCCAAGGCGGTGACGCAGGATTTTCATGCCGGCGACATCGGCTATGTGAAGCGCGCCCACGGCCATTACGTGCAGAATGTCGGCGATGGGGAGCTGCAATTCCTCGAAGTGTTCCGCAGCTCCTATTTCGCCGATGTCTCCCTCAGCGGCTGGCTCACCCACACGCCTCCGGCCATGGTCGCGCAGCACCTCGACATCGAGCCGGAGACGATCGCGAAATTTCCGCGCGGTAAGCCCGAGATCATGCCCCTCTAACGCGGTAGCATGATACCGCTACGGAGTTTCGGCTGGAATTACGGGCTTTTCAGGCGCATGTCGCGCCCGATTCCGTTTGACAGAGGGGAGCGCCTCGCTTAATCACGCCGCATCCCCGCGAGCGCGGACAAAGCGAACGGAACAGCTCTCCCATGTTTGGCAAGACGTTTTCGGCGAAGCCGGCCGAAGTGGAAAAGAAATGGGTGGTGATCGACGCGACCGGCCTCGTGGTCGGGCGTCTCGCCACGCTCATCGCGCTGCGCCTGCGCGGCAAGCACAAGGCGACCTTCACCCCGCATGTCGACGACGGCGACAATATCATCGTCGTCAACGCCGAGAAGGTGGTGTTCACCGGCCGCAAGCGCGACCAGAAAGTCTATCACCACCACACGGGCTTTCCCGGCGGCATCAAGGAGCGCTCGGCCAAGTTCATCCTCGAGGGCCGCTTTCCAGAGCGCATCGTCGAGAAGGCGGTGCAGCGCATGCTGCCGCGCGGGCCGCTCGGCCGCAAGCAGCTCGGCAATCTGCGCGTCTACAAGGGGCCGGACCATCCGCATGCGGCGCAGACGCCGCAGCCGCTGGATGTCGCCGCCCTCAACCCGAAGAACGCCCGCAACGGCACGAAGAGCGCATAACCCATGGTCGAGACCACGCTTTCCTCCCTCTCCGAGCTCACCGCCGTCGCCGTTGCGGCCGAGGCGCCGAAATATGAGCAGAAGCTCGACAAATACGGCCGCGCCTACGCCACCGGCAAGCGCAAGAACGCCGTCGCGCGCGTGTGGATCAAGCCGGGGACCGGCAAGATCACGGTCAACGGCCGCGATGTCGAGGTCTATTTCGCACGCCCGGTGCTGCGCATGATCCTGCAGCAGCCGCTCGGCGTCGCCAATCGCGCGGGCCAGTACGATCTCATCGTCTCGGTCGCGGGCGGCGGCCTGTCCGGCCAGGCCGGCGCGGTGCGTCACGGCCTCGCCAAGGCGCTCACGCATTATGAGCCGGAGCTTCGTTCGGCGCTGAAGCGCGAAGGGTTCCTCACCCGCGACTCGCGCGTGGTCGAGCGCAAGAAATACGGCAAGCGCAAAGCCCGCCGCAGTTTCCAGTTCTCGAAGCGCTGATTATCTTTTCGATCGGCGATCGACTACGAAGGGCGGCCGCGGGCCGCCCTTTTTCGTTTTCCGGGATCGGACCAGAGACATGGCGAAAATCTTCATCGACGGCGACGCCGGCACCACGGGCCTCGAAATCCGCGAGAAGCTCACGGGCGCGAAGGACATCGAGCTCGTCTCGATCGCGCCCGAGCTGCGCAAGGACGTCTCCGCCAAGCGCGATATACTCGCGCGCGTCGACATCGCCGTCCTCTGCCTGCCGGACGCGGCGGCGAAGGAAACGGTCGCGCTCGCAGACGAGCTGGGCGCGCGGGGCCCGCGCATTCTCGACGCCTCCACGGCGCATCGCGTCGCGCCGGGCTGGGTCTTCGGCTTTCCCGAGCTCGCGCCGAGGCAGCCCCAGGCGATCCGCCAGGCGCGGCGCGTCGCCAATCCCGGCTGCTATGCGACCGGAGCGATCGCGCTTCTGCGGCCGCTCGTCGACGCCGGCCTTGTCGCGCCCGACCATCCGCTGACGATCAACGCCGTCTCCGGCTATTCCGGCCGCGGCCGGCAGTGGATCGAAGCCTATGAGAAGAGCGAGGTCCCGGCCTTCGAGCTCTACGGGCTGGAGCTGGAACACAAGCATCTGCCGGAAATCGTCGCCTATTCGCGCCTCCAATCGGCGCCGCTGTTCGTTCCTTCGGTCGCCAATTTCCGGCAGGGGATGCTGGTTTCCATCCCGCTGGCGCTCGATCGTCTCGTGGGCGCGCCGCGCGCGGTCGACCTCGAGGCGGCGTTGGCGCGCCATTACGCCGGGGCGCTCCATGTGCGAGTCGCCCCGGCGCCGAAGTCCGGCCGGCTGGACGCCTCGGCGCTGAACGGGACCAACGACCTGGAGCTGTTCGTCTTCGCCAATGAGCCGCGGCGCCAGGCCCTGCTGGTCGCGCGGCTGGACAATCTCGGCAAAGGCGCGTCGGGCGCCGCCATCCAGAATCTGGCGCTGATGCTCGGCGCGTGACGTCAGGACGCGGTTGGCGCAGAAAAGGGCGCTCCCTTCTCCCGCGAGTGGAGAAGGAATCGCGCCCGATCGTCGCTGGTTTTTCTCCAGCATCCGCGCAACCGCATCTCTCCTCCCATGAACCCGAACCGCCGGCCCGCATCGCCGTTCGCGAACGAAAGAGAGAGAGAGAGAGCCATGGCGGCGCAATAACGATCTCGTCGTCGCCGCGTCGCGCAGGACTGCTGTGAGGACGCTCCGTCATTCGGCGAAATCGCCGGCGAGCTCGGCGCGCACCGCCTCCGGCATCACGGCGATATGGCCGTAGTTTCGATGCGTAAAACCGATCAGCGCGCGCGCGCCTCGCTCGCGAAAAGCCGCGACCTGCGCGTCGGTGAACCTGAAATGCACGAATTGCACGGCGCTCGCCTTGCCTTCGGCGCTGGTGCGATCCTGATCCGTCTCCGGGACGCAGGAGATGCGCTCGCCGTTCAATTCGATGAAGGCGGTCTCCTCGATCGCGCCGAGCGTCGCCAGCACGCGCTTGCGGCGCAGCGGATCGTCGATCTCGATCATGAAGGTCGCGACCAGCTCGCGGCCCTTGGGGATGAGCGGATTATAGGCGGCGATCTCGCTCGGCGCCTGCTCGAGCCCGCCCTTTTCGATATGGATCATCTCCTGGATCTGCAGCCAGATCGTCTCGAAATCCTCGAAGTGGAACGTGACGAAAGGCCCGACCTCGACGCGCCGGTTGCGCTTGCGCGCGGCGATGCGCCGGCGGCTCTCCACCCTGATCCTCGCATAATTCGCGGGCGGCAGGAGATCGGCGACGGTGATGTCGTGCTTCGGCGCCATGTCGATCGCTCCATTACTTCGTCGGACAAGCCTCGCCGCCGTCATTGCGAGGAGCGCAGCGACGACGCAACCCAGAGGCTCACGGCTCTGGATGGCTTCGTTTCGCTCGCAATGACGGCCCGGCGAAGCGTCGCGACCTTACACGAGCCCATAGGCGCGGGCGAGCAGCTGGATCGGATGCGCGAGAAGCTCCGGCTTCTTCTCCTCGCCGCCGAGCCGCTCCATGCCTTGCACGATATGCGGGCCGGACAGCGGACATTCGGAGACGATATAGCGCTTGCCCGAGCCCGCTGCCTGCCGCGCCACAGGCTTGCCGACCTTCAACGCCGTCTCGAAATTCTCCGTCTTATAACCCCAGGCGCCGCCATGGCCCGAGCAGCGCTCGATCACCTGCACATCGGCCTGCGGCACGAGACGCAAGAGCTCGGCGCCCTTCCGCCCGATGTTCTGCGCGCGCGAATGGCAGGCGACGTGAAAAGCGACGCCGCCGTCGATCGGCGCGAGCCCGTCCGCAATGCCCTCCTTGCGCGCGATGCCGACGACATATTCGCTGAGATCGAATGTCGATTGCGCGAGCTTCCTCACCTTCGCGTCGTCGGTTGCAATCGATGGCCATTCGAATTTCAGCATCAGCGCGCAGGAGGGAACCAGCGCGATCATGTCATGGCCCTTGTCGATCCAGGGCTCGAGAGCGGCGGCGACTCTTTTCGCCGAAGCGGCGACCTCGCCGATCAGACCCTGCTCGAGCAGCGGCATGCCGCAGCAATGCGGATGCACGATTTCCGTCTCGACGCCGTTCTTCGCCAGCACCGCGCGCGCGGCGAGGCCGACCGAAGGGTCGTTATATTCGCCGAAGCAGGTGGCGTAGATCACCGCCTTGCGGCCGAAGCCCGGCGCCGCGCGATTCACTTCGACCGGCGTCTCCCTCGCGAGAGCCTCCAGCGTCTTGCTCGAATATTTCGGCAGCGCGGCCTCGTGATGGAGCCCGGCGACCGTCTCCAGCGCCTTGCGCGCGGCATGGTGCGAGCAGTCGGTCGTCCAATTGGCGAGCGGCGCGAGTTTCGTCGCGAGGGCGCCGTTGCGATCCGTCTGCGCCAGCTCGCGATCGGCGAGCGCGACGCCGTTTCTCTTCGCCTCGACGGCGCGATAGCGCAGCATCAGATGCGGGAAGTCGAGATCGAACTCGTGCGGCGGCACATAGGGGCACTTCGTCAGGAAGCACATGTCGCAGAGCGTGCAGGCGTCGACGACCCTCTTGAAATCCGTGCTGGCGACGGTCTCGAGCTCGCCCTTCGGCGATTCGTCGACGAGATCGAACAGGCGCGGGAAGGAATCGCACAAGTTGAAGCAGCGCCGGCAGCCGTGGCAGATGTCGAGCACACGGCGCATCTCGGCGTCGAGCTCGGCCTCGTCGTAGAAACCCGGATTCTCCCAATCCAGCGGCCGCCTGAACGGCGCCTCGAGCCCGCCTTCCCTCATGTCGCTTCCATGCCTCGTGGGATTTGCGCCCCGCGTCCATCATCGCGGAAAGCGAAGCGATCCAGGGGCCGCGCCGCGACGGAAGGATTGCTTCGCTCCGCTCGCAATGACGGCGGAGGAGGGTCCGGCGGCGCAGCGGCCGCCGGAGCGTTTTCTCGAAAGGCTCAGTGCAGCTCGTCGAGGGCCTTCTGGAAGCGGCCGGCGTGGCTGCGCTCGGCCTTGGCGAGCGTCTCGAACCAATCGGCGATCTCTTCAAAACCCTCCTCGCGGGCCGAGCGCGCGAAGCCCGGATACATGTCCGTATATTCGTGCGTCTCGCCGGCGACGGCGGCCTTCAGATTGTCCTCGGTCTTGCCGATCGGCAGGCCGGTGGCCGGATCGCCGACCGCCTCGAGGAATTCGAGATGGCCGTGCGCATGGCCGGTCTCGCCCTCCGCCGTCGAGCGGAACACGGTCGCGACGTCGTTGTGGCCTTCGACGTCCGCCTTCTGGGCGAAATACAGATAGCGACGGTTCGCCTGGCTCTCGCCGGCGAAAGCGTCCTTCAGATTCTGCTCGGTCTTGGTGCCCTTGAGCGTAGCCATAACTCATCTCCCTGGACGAATCGCATGTGGGGGCGCTCGGCGCCGGCGCGCGCCGCCGGGCCGGCTGCAGCGCCCTTGTTTAGAATAATTCGAAACTCGAGATTGCCAAGCGAGAATTGGAACGATTTGAAACTAAGTGGCGCGACGGCGGCGAGAGGCCGCGCCGCCCGCTTCAGCCGAGACGATCGCCGAACAAAAACTCCATTGCCCGGTCGAGCCTTATGTGCGGCAGCGGCAGCGGCTCCATGTCGCGCCCGAGCGCGGCGACCGGCGGGCGGAATTTGAGGAAGCGGAAATCCGCGTCGTCCTCCGGCAGAGCGAGCGCGTCGCCGCGGAACACACGGCGCGGGTCCGCGGGCAGCTCGCCGGGGAAGATCGCGCCTTCGGCCACGCCGTCGAACACGTCGTCGCCGATGCGCTCGCCCTCGATCGGCGTGCCGACGATGGCGGCGAGGGATTCGCCGTCGTGCTTCACGATGGCTTCGCGCGTCGCGCGCACGGCGGCGAGCGCAATGACATCGATGGTCGCGCCGACCCCCTCGGCCCGCTCGATGGCGCGCGAGGTGAGGTGACGCAGCACGCCCTCGAGCCGGTCATGGCTCGTGTGATGCAGATGATCGGCTTTGGTGGCGGCGAATAAAATGCGGTCGATCTTCGGGCGGAAGATCGTCGACAGGAGATTGGAGCGGCCGGTGCGGAAGGCGGTGAGCACATCGGCGAGCGCGGTCTCGAGATCGCGCACGGCGGCGGGCCCCGAGTTCAGCGCGGCGAGCGCGTCGACCAGCACGATCTGCCGGTCGAGCCGCGCGAAATGATCGCGGAAGAAAGGCCGCACGACATGGGTCTTATAGGCCTCGTAACGCCGCTCCATCATCGCCGCGAGACTGCCCGCGGGCAAAGCCTCGCCCTCCTGCACGGGCAGAGGCGAGAAGGTCAGCGCCGGCGAGCCCTCGAGATCGCCCGGCATCAGGAAGCGCCCGGGCGGCAGAGTGGAGAGCGCATAACGGTCGGTCTTGGCGGCGCGCAGATAATTGGTGAAGAGCGCCGCGAGGCGGCGCGCCATATCCTCGTTCGCCGTCGCGAGCGGATCGGTCAGCGCCGTAGCGCCCCGCCAATCGGCGGCGATGGTCGCGCGGGCGGCGGCGGAAGCCGCCTCCAGCGTCTCGCGCGACCATTGCGCATAGGTCTTGCCGAGCAACGGCAGATCGAGCAGCCATTCGCCCGGATAATCGACGATGTCGATGTCGAGCCGCGCCGGACCGGGCCTCAGGCTCGACATCAGGCCCGCGGCCTTGCGGTCGTATTGCAGCGTGACGCGCAGCTCGGAGATGCGCCGCGTCGACTGCGGCCAATGGCGGTCGGCGCCGGTCAGGGCGGAGAGATGCTCCTCATAGGCGAAGCGCGGAACGGCGTCGTCCGGCTGCGGATCGAGATGAGCGGAGACGAGCCGGTTTTCGGCCGCGACGCGGAACACCGGCAGCAGCGACTTGCGTCCCGAGCCGGCGGCCCTGGCCGCGACGGCGCGCGTCAGATGATGCACGAGCGCGGTGATGAACACCGTCTTGCCCGAGCGCGACAGACCGGTGACGCCGAGCCGCAGCCGCGCGCCCGAGAGGAAATCCTTCAGGCTGGAGGCGGCGACGCTGGTCTCGAAGAGGAGGTCGGAGAGCTGCGACACGGGGGCGGATCGGGCTGCGGCGGGCGGGTGGCGCATCATGTAGCCGCTCGCCGAGGTTTTGGGTAGGCCGGCAGGACGCCGGGGTGGAAATGGCGTGAGCCGCGTCGTGTGCTCCATCGCATTCGTCGGCGTTGCGGCGACGTCTATGCCGTCACCCATGAAAGCGGCCCGTCACACTGGCGGATCGCGTTGGATTCGAAAGGGAAAATTTCGACGGCGCGAGTCACTCGCCTGCCCTGAGCGGCCCGCCGGCCTCATGCGGTTCCCCACGCCCGCGGCGTCGAGGCGCCGGCTCCTGCGCTTCAATCCGGCTCGTCGCCTCCGCCCCTCAGATCCGCGGGAGTGACGAACCGCTCGAGACGCGCGCCGCTCACGCCGACGCCCGTCCAGTCGTCACCCTCGAAATCGAGCACGGCGAAGGCCGCCGTCGGATATTTCGACCGGAGGCGCGAGAGCTCGTCCGGCGCGCCGTCGGTCGCCAGCGCGCAGGCGAGATCGGCGAAGCCGGGGTTGTGGCCGATGGCGAGCAGCGTCGAAGCCTCCGCCGGCGTCTCCCGCAGCACGTCGAGCAGCCGATCCGGATCGGCGAGATAAATGGCGTCGTCGAGCCGATGCTCCACTTCGCGCGGAAACGCCTGCAGGGCGAGGTCCAGCGTGCGCTTGGCTCGGCGCGCGTCCGACGAGACGGCGAGATCGGGGACGAGCCCCTCGTCCGCGAGATAGCGGCCGACGCGGCGGGCGTCGTCCTCGCCGCGCTTGGTCAGCGGCCGCTGCCGGTCGCCGCCCGCCGAATGGGCGTCGGCCTTGGCGTGGCGCAGGAGGATGAGGCGTCGCATCTTCAAATCGTCCATCTCGCGGGAGTTTCGCGACGGGGACCGAGCCGGCCGGCCCTGTCGCCGCAAGGGTTTCGCGTCATCGCTCCCGGTCGCGATCATAGCGAAATTTTCACGTTTCGGCGCGCCCATATCCGCGCCATGGGGAGGCAGGCGGCGCTTCGCGGGCGCAGGGGAGCAGCAGCGCATTTCTGCAGGTTCTCGAAGCGTCGCGGTTGCGCTATAGGACCTCGGCCATTTCGAGAGAGCATCGACGGACCGCTCGGCGATCTCGACCGCGACGCTGCGGGGCCGTGACCATAAACAAGAGGGGAAGAAACGCATGATCCGCGAGTTCCGATATCGTGGCGAAACTTTCAGAGTCAACGCGCACGGAATAGCCGGCCATGAGGAGGTGTTCATCATGCACCTCGTCGACGGCGAGGAAGAAGGCGAAATCTCCATCGACCGCATGACGGAGGAGAACGACACCAGCGCGCCGATCTCGGCGATCTGCCAGATGCTGTGCGACAAGCTGATCATCGAGAACAGCATCGACGTCGCCGATCCGAACGGCGAATTCGCCTGGGTCGAGGCCGAGACGCTGCGCGCCGTGCTGCCGACCCGCAGCGACTCGGCGGCGCATTGATCATGTGACGGCTTCGGCGTCGCCTGCGCCGCCGAAGCCGAGGTGGCCGGTCCGCGGCGACGCCGCCTGCGGCGGCTCGCCTCTTTGTCGCGCCCGGCGCCGCGAAGACCGCTCTTCCCACCCCGGGCTCCGCGTGATAAGCGGCAGTCTTCACATTTCGCTTCGTCCCCGCATGGGCCGGGCGCGCGCCTCCCGCCGCCGAGATCGCTCCCAGATCGCCATGCGGAATGTGACTGATCGGTTTTCCAGCCGGGGACGCGGGGGGAGCCGGCTTCGACACTGCGCCTTGTTCGCTACCAGAGGTAACCATGAGCCAGACCAGCTTTTTCTCCGCTCCGCTCGCCGAATCCGATCCCGAACTCGCCAAGGCTATTCAGCTCGAGCTCGGTCGGCAGCGCGACGAGATCGAGCTGATCGCCTCCGAGAACATCGTCTCCAAGGCGGTGCTCGAGGCGCAAGGCTCGGTTCTGACCAACAAATATGCCGAAGGCTATCCGGGCAAGCGCTATTACGGCGGCTGCCAATATGTCGACATCGCCGAAAATCTCGCGATCGAGCGCGCCAAGCAGCTGTTCGGCGCGGGCTTCGCCAATGTGCAGCCGAACTCCGGCAGCCAGGCCAATCAGTCGGTCTTCCTCGCCCTCGCGACGCCGGGCGACGCGTTCTTGGGCCTCGACCTCGCCGCGGGCGGCCATTTGACGCATGGCTCGCCGGTCAATCTCTCCGGCAAATGGTTCAAGCCGATCCCCTATACGGTGCGCAAGGACGACCAGCGCATCGACATGGAGCAGGTCGCGGCGCTCGCCGCGGAGCACAAGCCGAAACTCATCATCGCCGGCGGCTCGGGCTATTCGCGCATCTGGGACTTCGAGGCCTTCCGCAAGATCGCGGACAGCGTCGGCGCATATTTCATGGTCGACATGGCGCATTTCGCCGGCCTCGTCGCCGCGGGCCTGCATCCCTCGCCCATCCCCCACGCTCATGTCGTCACCAGCACGACGCACAAGACGCTGCGCGGCCCGCGCGGCGGCCTCGTGCTGACCAATGACGAGGAGATCGCCAAGAAGATCAATTCGGCGATCTTCCCCGGCCTGCAGGGCGGCCCGCTGATGCATGTCATCGCCGGCAAGGCCGCGGCCTTCGGCGAGGCGCTGAAGCCCGAGTTCAAGGCCTATCAGCAACAGGTGAGGGACAACGCCCAGACGCTCGCCCAGACCCTCGTCGACGCCGGGCTGGCGATCGTCTCCGGCGGCACCGACAACCACCTGATGCTGGTCGACCTGCGCCCGAAGAAGCTCACCGGCAAGGCGGCGGAAGCCGCGCTCGGCCGCGCGCACATCACCTGCAACAAGAACGGCATTCCCTTCGACCCGGAGAAGCCCTTCGTCACCTCGGGCATCCGCCTCGGCTCGCCGGCCGCCACTTCGCGCGGTTTCGGCAAGGCGGAATTCGAGACCGTCGGCGGCTATATCGTCGAGGTGCTGGATGGGCTTTCGGCCAAGGGCGAGGCGGACAACGCCGCGACCGAGGCCGCGGTGAAGGAGAAGGTCCACGCCCTGACGGCGAAGTTCCCGATCTATTGATCGACCGTCATTGCGAGCGGAGCGAAGCAATCCAGAGTCGCGGGGCGTGGCTCCTGGATCGCTTCTCGCTCCGCTCCCCGCGATGACGGCGAGCCGGCGCAGGAACGGCGATGAGGTGAGGCCATGCGCTGTCCCTATTGCGGTTCGCCCGACACGCAGGTGAAGGACTCGCGTCCGGCCGAGGATTCCTCCTCGATCCGCCGCCGCCGGGTCTGCCCGGGCTGCGGCGGCCGCTTCACCACTTTCGAGCGCGTGCAGCTGCGCGAGCTGGTGGTGATCAAAAAATCGGGGCGGCGCGAGCCCTTCGACCGCGACAAGCTGATGCGTTCGCTCGAAGTGGCGCTGCGCAAGCGCCCGATCGATCCCGAGCGCGTCGAGCGCATGGTCAATGGCGTCGTGCGCCAGCTCGAAAGCTCGGGAGACGCAGAGATCGAGAGCGCGCGGATCGGCGAATTGGTGATCCAGGGGTTGAAGTCGCTCGACGACGTCGCCTATGTGCGCTTCGCCTCGGTCTATCGGGATTTCCGCGAGATTGCCGATTTTCACGCGCTGATCGACGAATTGTCGCAAGGCGACAGCGAACGGGAGGCGCGGCCGCAGGACGCGGACGCCGCGCCGGGCGGGAGATGACCGCGACGACCGGATCATCGGAGCGGATGGACGACGCCTTCATGGCGGCGGCGCTGGCGCTCGGCCGGCGCAATCTGGGCCGCACGGGGCCGAACCCTGCCGTCGGAGCGCTCATCGTCAAGGACGGCGTCGTGATCGCGCGCGGCTTCACGGCCGTGGGCGGACGCCCGCACGCCGAAGCGATCGCGGTCGCCGCCGCGGGAGAGGCGGCGCGCGGCGCGACGCTCTACGCCACGCTCGAGCCCTGCTCCCATCACGGCGCGACCCCGCCCTGCGTCGACGCCGTCATCGGCGCCGGGATCGCCCGCGTGGTTTCGGCGCTCGAGGATCCGGATCCGCGCGTCGCCGGCCGCGGCCATGCCCGCCTGCGCGAGGCCGGGGTCGAGGTGACCGTCGGCGTGCGCGCGAGAGAGGCGCGCGCCGACCATCTCGGCCATTTTCTGCGGGTGACCGAAGGCCGGCCGATGGTCACCCTGAAGCTCGCGCAGACGGCCGACGGCTATGCCGCCGGCGCCGAGCACGATCCGCGCCTCTTCATCACCGGCGCCGTGGCCGACACGGTCACCCATGTCGAGCGCGCGCTCCATAGCGCGATCATGGTCGGACATGGCACGGCTTCGGTCGACGATCCGCTGCTCACCGTGCGCCTGCCCGGCCTCGAAGCGTTCAAGCCGCTGCGCGTCGTGCTCGACGCGGGCTTGCGCCTCTCGCGCCGCTCGCGCCTCGTCGCCACGGCGCGTGAGACGCCGACGCTCATCATCGCCGGCGAGAGCGTCTCCGACATCGACGCCGCCGAATTTTCCGCCGCGACGGCGATCGAGGTGGCGCGCATCCCGCAGGAGGCCTCCGGCCGCCTCGTCCTGTCGGCGGCGCTGGCCGAGCTCGCGCGGCGCGGCGTCACCCGCGTGTTCAGCGAGGGCGGACCGCGCATCGCCGAGAGCCTTCTGCTCGGCGCGCTCGCCGACGAAGTGGTGCTGCACACGGGGTTGAAGCCGCTCGGCCGGCCGGGCCGTCTCGCCTTGTCGCCGGCGGCGCGCGCGCGGCTCGGGGACGAGAGCGCCTATCGTCTCGTCGACCAGGCGATGTTCGGCGTCGACCGCATGACGCGCTACGAGAGGATCGGGTAGATGTTCACGGGCCTCGTCACCGACATCGGCGAAATCCTCGAAGTCGAACCGCGCGGCGAATTGCGCCGCCTGGCCATCGCCTGCTCTTATCCGCTGGAGACGATCGCGCTCGGCGCCTCGATCGCCTGCTCCGGCCCCTGCCTCACCGCCGTGGGCCTGAGCCGCGAGGGCGCGCGCACGGTTTTCGAAGTGGACGCCGCCGCCGAGACTCTGGCGCGCACCACGGCGGGCGAATGGGCCGTCGGCCGCCGCATCAACCTCGAGCGCTCGCTGAAGATCGGCGACGAGCTCGGCGGCCATATCGTGACCGGCCATGTCGACGGGGTCGCGACGATTTTGTCCCGCGAGGATTTCGATGGGATGTCGCGGTTTTGGATCGAGGCGCCGCATGGGCTTGCGCGCTTCATCGCCGAGAAGGGGTCGGTCGCGCTCGACGGAACCTCGCTCACGGTGAATGCGGTCGAGGGCGACCGTTTTTCGGTGCTGATCATTCCGCACACGCTGGCGGTGACGACCTGGGGCTTCTATCGCGCCGGCGACCGCCTCAATCTCGAGGTCGATCTGATGGCCCGCTACGCCGCGCGGCTGGCGGAGGCGAAATAAGCGCGAGCCCGCCCGCGCGTCATGGCCGGGACGAGCCCGGCCATGACGCGGCAAGGTCGTCTCGCGCAACTCTCGCGGGTTATAGGCTTCCGCCGAAAAAATGTGTATCGATCGCCGCTTCGTTTCACGAGACGCGTCGCGCCGCCCCTTTCCCCGGCCCTCCCCCGCTCGCGGGAAAGGGAGGGGCTGCGTCCTTCATGAAGGGTTCGCGTAACGCCGATCACCCCCTCTCCCGCGAAGCGGGGAGGGTGAGGGAGGGGGCCGCGCCGCCTCCGTCCCGCAGGGAGTTCGCCAATGGCAGGGTCCTACCGCGCCGATGACGATGATCTCGCGCCCGTAAACGGCGCGCGCATTCTCGTCGTCGAGTCGCGCTTCAACGAGGATATCGTCGAGCTCTTGCACGAGGGCGCCGTCCGCGCGCTCGAGGAGTTGGGCGCCGATGTCACCACCGTCACCGTTCCCGGCGCGCTCGAGCTCGCGCCCGGGGCCGCGATCGCGCTCGACGCCGCAGAGAAGGCCGGCAAGCCTTATGAGGGCGTCGTCGCCCTCGGCTGCGTCATTCGCGGCGACACATATCATTTCGAGATCGTGGCGAACGAGAGCGCGCGGGCGCTCACCGATCTCGCGGTCGCGCGCCGGCTGCCGCTCGGCAATGGCGTGCTCACGGTGGACAACGAAGAGCAGGCGGCGGTGCGCGCCGATCCGAGCCAAGGCGGCGCCGACAAGGGCGGCGACGCGGCGCTCGCGGCGCTGGCGCTGGTGCGCCTGAAGCGCAAGCTCGGAGGCGCCGCATGAGCGTCGAGGAGAGGTCCGCGGCCCGCCTCGCCATCGTGCAGGCGCTCTATCAGATGGAGGTGGCCGGCAAGGGGCTGAACGAGATCTACGCCGAATTCGAGGTGCATTGGATCGGCCGCGAGATCGAGGGCGTGCAATACAAGCCCGCCGAGCTGCAGTTCTTCCGCGACATCGTCAAGGGCGTGCTCGACAATCAGGCGACGATCGACCGCGCGCTCGACGCCGCTCTGCAGGGCGGCTGGCCGCTGCAGCGGATCGAGGCGGTGATGCGCGCCATTCTGCGCGCCGGCGCCTATGAGCTCGGATTTCGGCGCGACGTGCCTGTCAAAGTCGTCATCAAGGAATATGTGGACGTCGCCGGCGCCTTCTTCGGGGCGACGGAGTCCGGCATGATCAACGCCGTGCTCGACCGCCTCGCGCGGCAGGCCCGGCCGGAGCACTTCGCCGAGAAGTGAGGGTGATGCGAGCTTGAAAATTTCGCTCCCTCATCCTGAGGCGCTTTTTGCGGAACGCAAAAAGCCTCGAAGGATGGTCCAGGGGGCGCGGCGGCCCATCCTTCGAGACGCCCGCTATGCGGGCTCCTCAGGATGAGGGGACCGGGTTCTCGAGACGATCGCCCCGGACGCGTATGAGGGCGATGCGAGCCCGAGGAGGAGCCGATGGCGGAACGCCGCTTCAGCGAGGAGGAGCTGATCGCGCAAGTCTTCGCGCCGCTCGCGGCCGAAGGCGGGCTCGGCCTCGTCGACGACGCCGCTCTGCTGCCGCTGCGCGAAAGCGGCGATCTGGTCGTCACGACCGACGCGGTGATCGCCGGCGTGCATTTCTTCCCCGACGATCCGCCCGGCCTCGTCGCGAAAAAGGCGCTCAGGGTCAATCTGTCGGACCTCGCCGGCAAAGGCGCGGAGCCGGCGGGCTTTCTGCTGACCCTCGCTTTGCCCGCCGATTGGACCAACGACTGGCTGTGCGACTTCGCCGCCGGCCTCGCCGAGGACGCCGGCGCCTATCGCTGCCCGCTCTATGGCGGCGACACCACCGCGACGCCCGGCCCGCTCACCATCTCCATCACCGCCTTCGGACGCGCGCCGCGCTTCGTTCCGCGCTCCGGCGCGCGGCCGGGCGATCTGATCTTCGTCTCCGGAACGATCGGCGACGCGGCGCTCGGCCTCGGAGTGAAACGCGGCGAGCCCTTTTCCGCGCGGCTCTCCGACGCGGCGCGGGCGCATCTCCTCGGGCGATACCGCCTCCCGCAGCCGCGCCTCGCCCTCGCCGGCGCCCTGGCCGCCCATGCGAGCGCGGCCATGGACGTGTCGGACGGACTCGCCGGCGATCTCGCCAAGCTGCTGCGCGCCAGCGGCGCGAGCGCGCGCGTGGAGATCGCCGGCGTTCCCCTGTCGGAGGCGGCGCGCGAAGCGGTCGCCCTCGATCCGGCGCTGGTCGAGCGGGCGCTCACCGGCGGCGACGATTACGAGCTCCTCTGTTGCGTCCCGCCCCAGGCCGCGCCCCGGCTCGAGGAGGCGGCGAGGGCGGCCGGCGCCGCCCTCGCCAGAATCGGCGAGATCGTCGCCGGCGCCGCATCGCCACAATTCCTGGACCCGAGCGGAAAACAGCGGACATTCAAGAAGATGTCGTTCAGCCACTTCTGACGGCGCGCCGGGAGCGCGCAGCCCCCGCCATTGCCGAAAACCCGCGTTTCTGGCATGAGGAGCCACGACATTCCCTTCGGTCGCGGCCCGAGCGATTCGGCTGCGCCGGGAAGCTCGTTGTCGCCGACAGGCAGTCGCCGCAAGCGCGTCTTTCTCGAAATCAACAGCGCGCGCGGCCGAGGAACGGAGAGGGCGCAATCGTCATGGTATTGTTTCTCAGCATCGTCTTCGGACTATTGTCCGTCGCCTACGGCGTCAAGACCTCGCAAGAGCTGTTGAAAGCCGACGCCGGCACGGCGCGCATGCAGGAAATTTCCGGCGCGGTCGCCGAAGGCGCGCAGGCCTATCTCAAGCGCCAATATACGACGATCGCCTATGTCGGCGGCGTCATCTTCGTGCTGCTCGTCATCCTGCTCGGCTGGGCGGTGGCCTTCGGCTTCCTCATCGGCGCGGTGCTCTCCGGCGCGGCCGGCTTCATCGGCATGAACGTCTCGGTGCGCGCCAATGTGCGCACCGCCCAGGCGGCGACCATCTCGCTCGCCGGCGGGCTCGACATCGCCTTCAAGGCGGGCGCGATCACGGGCCTCCTCGTCGCCGGCCTCGCCCTGCTCGGCGTCGCGGTCTATTATTCCATCCTCACCGTCTTCGTGGGCTATGCGCCCTCCGACCGGGTGGTGGTCGACGCACTGGTGGCGCTCGGCTTCGGCGGCTCGCTGATCTCGATCTTCGCGCGTCTCGGCGGCGGCATCTTCACCAAGGGCGCCGATGTCGGCGCGGATCTCGTCGGCAAGGTCGAGGTCGGCATTCCGGAGGACGATCCGCGCAATCCGGCCACGATCGCCGACAATGTCGGCGACAATGTCGGCGATTGCGCTGGCATGGCGGCCGACCTCTTCGAGACCTATGTCGTGACCATCGTCGCGACCATGGTGCTCGCCTCGATCTTCTTCGCCGACCAGGCGGGCCTCGCTTCCGCGATCGTCTATCCGCTGGCGATCGGCGGCTTGAGCATCGTCACCTCCATCGCCGGCACCTATTTCGTGAAGCTCGGCGACGACGACAGCGAGCTCGGCAAGCAGGCCAAGCCCATCTTCGACAAGATCGGCGTGCCGGACACGATCATGGGCGCGCTCTACAAGGGCCTCATTGCCACCGGCGCGCTGTCGGTGATCGGCCTCGTCCTCGCCACCACCTTTACCGTCGGCTGGGGCGAGATCGGCAAGGCCAATGGCGAGGCGATCCACGGCTATGGCCTGTTCTTCGCCGGCCTCATCGGCCTCGTCGCGACGGGCCTCATCGTCTACATCACCGAATATTACACGGGGACGGGCAAGCGCCCGGTCAAGTCGATCGCCCAGGCTTCGGTGACCGGCCACGGCACCAATGTGATCCAGGGCCTCGCCGTTTCGCTCGAGGCGACCGCGGCGCCGGCCGTGGTGATCGCGCTCGGCATCATCTTCGCCTATCAGGCCGGCGGCCTCTATGGCATCGCCATCGCCGTGACCACCATGCTCGGCCTCGCCGGCATGATCGTCGCGCTCGACGCCTTCGGCCCGGTGACGGACAATGCCGGCGGCATCGCCGAAATGGCCGGCCTGCCGAAGGAAGTACGCCAGTCGACCGATGCGCTCGACGCCGTCGGCAACACCACCAAGGCGGTGACCAAAGGCTATGCGATCGGCTCCGCCGGCCTCGGCGCGCTGGTGCTGTTCGCGGCCTACGCCAACGACCTGAAGCACTTCATCGAGAGCGGCGTGCCCTATTTCCAGGGCATAGAGAAGGTCGATTTCGACCTCTCCAATCCTTATGTCGTCGCTGGCCTCATCCTCGGCGGCCTGATTCCTTACCTCTTCGGCGGCATCGCGATGACGGCGGTCGGCCGCGCGGCCGGCTCGGTGGTGGAAGAGGTGCGTCGGCAGTTCAAGGAGAAGCCCGGCATCATGGACGGCACGGAGCGCCCGGACTACGGCCGCGCCGTCGACCTGCTGACCCAGGCGGCGATCAAGGAGATGATCATTCCCTCGCTGCTGCCGGTTCTGGCGCCGGTCGTCGTCTATTTCGGCGTGGCGCTGATCTCCGGCTCCAAGGCCAACGGCTTTGCGGCGCTCGGCGCCACCCTGCTCGGCGTGATCGTCAACGGCCTGTTCGTCGCGATCTCGATGACCTCGGGCGGCGGCGCCTGGGACAACGCCAAGAAGAGTTTCGAAGACGGCTTCACCGACAAGGACGGCGTGACTCATTACAAGGGCGGCGACGCGCACAAGGCGTCGGTGACCGGCGACACGGTCGGCGACCCCTATAAGGACACCGCAGGCCCGGCCGTGAATCCGGCGATCAAGATCACCAATATCGTGGCGCTGCTGCTGCTGGCGATCTTGGCGCGGTGAGCGGATAGCGACATCGCGGATAGCGAATGGAAGGCGGGGGCGACCCCGCCTTTTTTATTTCGAGAGGACAGGCCGATGGCTGCAGCTTTTGAAAAAGGGCATAGAATCTTGGTCGTTTTCGACGTCGACGGCACGCTCATCCAGTCGATGGCGCTGGACGGAGAATGCTATGGCGCGGCGTTGCTCGAGCATTTCGACGCCACGGACATGAGCTTGGACTGGGCGACTTACGAGCATGTGACCGATCCAGGAGTGATCACGGAGCTCTATGCGCGCAGGATCGGTCGTGCTCCGACGGCGCAGGAACTGCGCGATTTTCAGCGCCTTTTCACGTCGCGTCTGAAGTCGGCGATGTCCGATGTGTCTCTCCGAGAGACGCCGGGCGCCTCGCGTCTTCTGAGCGTGCTCGCGGCCGACGTAGGTTTCGAGGTAGCGATCGCCACAGGCGCATGGCGAGAGTCGATTTCGATGAAACTCGCGGCGGCCGGCGTCGACATAGGGGGCTTTCCCTTCGCTTGCGGCGATGACACGATCGAACGTGCGCGCATTTTTTCTCTCGCGGTCGAGCGCTCGCCCGGTTCGTTCGAGAGGATCGTGCTGGTGGGCGACGGAATTTGGGACGTCGTCACGGCGCGAGCGCTCGGCTTCGCTTTCCTCGGCGTCGGCAGCGGCGCTCAGGCCGAACGACTGCGGGAGGAAGGCGCGGAGCATGTGATCGAGGACTTTTCGCGCGTCGGAGCCGTGATCGAATTGCTGTCGAGGCTTTGAAAGCTCGTCTCGATGAGACTGTCACGACTGCGGCTCGAGAGAAATTCACTACCGGGATCGATCGCGACCTGCCGACCGCGATCTCGGCCGGCTCGAGGCGGCAATATGGAAATGCGAGGATTGGCGCGGAATTGCACCGGGTGATAACAACCGGGCCATGATAGACGAACTGCATCACCTGCCCGAACCCCATCGCAGGGAACTGGAGCGCATCGTCGCCATATTACTCAGCGAGTTCGGGGATGCGCTGAAAGGACGGCAAGCCGCTCACCGAAAAAGCGGGCGCATCTTGAGGATTATTCTGTTCGGGAGTTTTGCGCGCGGCGATTGGGTTTGCGATCCGAAAAGCGGTTACATGTCCGACTATGACTTGCTGGTGATCGTCGATCATCCCGAATTGACGACGCAGGAGGAGTATTGGGATGTCGCGCTCGAGCATTTGGATCGCGAGTTCGCCATAACCAAGACCCTGCGCCATCCTGCGCAATTCATCGTTCACGATATAGCCGATGTGAACACGCAGCTCGACAAGGGAAGGCCGTTCTTCATCGACATCATTCGCGACGGCAAGACGATCTACGAGGCTCCCGGCTCCCGGCTGGCAAAGCCCCGGAAGCTCGACCCGGACGAAGAGCAGGCGGAGGCCGGAGAATATTTTGAAACGTGGTTTCCGAAAATCGCGAGCGCGCTGCATCTGTCACGGGAGGCGGTGGCGATCGGAGATTTGAACGACGCCGCTTTCCTGCTGCATCAAGCCGCCGAACGCGCCTATAACTGCGTGCTGCTGACATTGACGCTCTACAGTCCGAGGACCCACAGACTCAACGAGCTTCGAGCCTTGGCCGAAAGCGTCGCGCCCCGCTTATCGGAGGCTTGGCCCCGCGTGACACGACGCGACCGGCGTGCTTTCAGCCGGATCAGGCGGGCTTATGTCGAGGCGCGCTATTCCCGCCACTATGTGATCGACCCTGATGAACTGGCTTGGGCGACCGAACGTTTGGAAGCTCTGCAACGCATCGCGCAAGATGTGTGCGAGGAAAGATTGCGTCGCCCGCCTGAAAGCGTCTGAGCGAACAGTGCGAAGAGGGAGTTTGTAAGCGCTACGGAACGCTCGACTGGATTGCAGCGGCGCTGCGTCGCCATCCGAGCTCAGGCCGTCGTCGCCTCTGCCGCCGTCCGCAGCCGCCGCGCGTGCAGCGTCGCGACTGCCAGTACGCCCATCGCCAGCGCCTGATGGGCGAGCGCCGCCCAGAGCGGCGCGGCGAGCAGCACGGTCACGACGCCGAGGACGGCCTGCGCGCCGATATGGCCGAGCAACACGCCCGCGCCGCGGCCGACGCGCCCGCCGACGGTTCCCTCGGCGTCGATGAAATGCACGAGCGAGAGCGCCAGCAGCAGATAGGCCAGCATGCGATGGTCGAACTGGACCGTCGCGCCGGTGTCGACCAGATTGATCCACCAGGGCGACACGGGCAGCAACGCCTCCGCCGGCGGAATGAAGTCGCCGTCCATCAGCGGCCAAGTGTTGTAGATGAGGCCGGCGCGCAGCCCCGCGACCAGCGCGCCCGCGCCGAGCTGGACGAAAACGAGAACGAGCAGCAGCGTCGCGACGAAGGCGAGGCGCTTGCGCCCATGCTCGACGATCAGAGGCCGCCGCGGCCCGAGCCCGGCTGCGACCCAGAGGCACGCCGAGAAGATCAGCGCGGCGAGCAGCAGATGGACGGCGAGCCGCTCCTGGGCGACCTCGACGCGGTGGACGAGCCCGGAGGACACCATCCACCAGCCGGCCGCGCCTTGCAGCGCGCCGAGCGCGAGAATGCCCAGGAGCTTGGGCTTCAATTTGCGTGGCAGGCGCCGGCGCAGCCAGAAGAAGACGAGCGGTAGCGCGAAGGCGACGCCGATCAGCCGGCCGAGCAGGCGATGGCTCCATTCCCAGGCGTAGATGACCTTGAAACGCGCGAGATCCATGTCCGGGAACATCTCGCGATATTGCGGAATTTTCTTATACTCCTCGAAGGCGGCGCTCCATTGCGCCTCGGAGAGCGGCGGCAGCACGCCGGAGATGGGCTTCCATTGGGTGATGGAGAGCCCCGATTCGGTCAGTCGCGTCGCGCCGCCGACGACCACCATCAGAAAGACGAGGCCGGCGACGATCCACAGCCACAGGCGCACGTCGGTTGCGGTCTCCTCGCTCGGCGGAGCGACGATGGCGGGCGTATGGGCGGGGAAATGGATCCAGTCGGTCATGGGGGACCACTCGGGCGACAGGGCGGGGCCGTTGCGCGCCACTTAAGAGGAGGGCGGGGGTCTTGTCCATATCGGCCTCCGCCGCCCGCAGGGCGCCCGTGAAGGTCGCTTCAGGCGCTTCGCCTCTGCGCCGCGGCCGAGGGCGGCGCGTGGCCCGGCGCCGCGAGGCGGCGCAGGATCTCCGCGAGCGCCGCGTCATGCACGTCGAGCTCGCGCAAATGCTCGTAAGTGTTGCGCACATAATCGGGATTGGCGCCGGACGCGCCGACGCCGCACGCCACCAGCCGCGCCATCTCCTCGACCGGGAGACGACCCGCATATTGGTCATGGGCGCGGTCGACGACGAAGGTGAGAGCGCGCGCCGCGCCGCCGCTGGGAAAGCGCAGGCCGACCATGCGCTCCACATAGACGGAGGTGACCAGTTCGCGCTCGCGCAGATAGGCGAGCGTCTCGGCTCTGGCGGCCGCGGCTACGCGAAAGGCGACGCCGAGGCAGGAGCCGCCATAGTCGAGGCCGAGCACGAGCCCCGGACGTTCCGGCGTGCCGCGATGGACGTGCGAGAACACGCACAGAGAGCGATGGTAGCCATGCACCCACGCCTGGGTCTTCTCGATGAAATCGAACCCCGGCCGCCACATCAGCGAACCATAGCCGAACACCCAGAAGTCGTCGCCTGTCGTCGCCATTTTCCTTTCCGACGTCGCGGCGTTCGCTCTGCCGATTCGCTGCCGCCCGCTATGAGAGTCGCCGCATTCGAACGGCGCGTAAAGCGCAATGTGCGAACACGTTCGACAAAATGATGGAGTTTTTCGGTCCGGGAGCGGGTCCGGCGTCTCCACAGCTTGCGGCGGATCGGCGCATCCGCTTATCTGAACGGCGGTTTTTCTGGTTTTTCGTCGAGGAGACTTATTTCATGAGGTTCCCCCTTCTGCTCCTGGTCTCGGCCACGCTGATCGTTCCGCCGAGCGCAGCCTTCGCCGAGCCTGCCAAATCGAGCGGGTCGCGATATTGCGCCGATTCGCTCGGGCGTCGCATCAATTGTCCACGCGAGGGCCGCTCGGTCGATCTGTTGCCGGACGAAGATCTCGATCCCTTGCTGGTCGGGGGCGGGCTTCTCGCGCTCGGCGGCGTCACGGCCGGCGCGCTCGCGTTGAGCAACAACGGCAGGGACAGCGGCGGGCTGTTCTTCCCGTCCGCCACCACCCGCTCGATCAGCCCCTGAGCTCCGCTCCGGCCCGAGACTGCGTATCCCGGCTCATCTCGCCGGCGGCGAGAACGAATCGTTCACGATACGGCTGTTTCCATGGAACCTCGGCTCGACTGGTGAAGTTGTCCCGGCGGCGGCGTCCACGCCCGTGCGACGCGCCGAAGGGAGATCGTTCATGTCGTCGACGGAAGAGCCCTCTGTTCGTATCGCCGTGCCGGTCGCGGACATGCGCGCCGCCGCGCCGCGGCGCGCGAGCCTGCTCGCCGTTCTCGTTCTCGTTGCCGCCGGCGCCGGCATTCTCGCCCTCTATGCGCTCGCCGGCCAGCGCCTGTTGGCGATCTGGGCGGCCTCGGCGCTGTTCGGCTGGATGTTCGTCGCCGGCGCCGCGAGAGCTTCGTCCGACTGAACGCGGCGCCCTCAGAGCCTGTGGTCCTCGATGGACGCCAAGATCATGACGATGATCGCCCAGAGCACCGCCAGCCCCACGAAGATCAGAAAGGGCGAGCTGAATCGACGCGGGTAGCGCGCGTCTTCCGGCAGGGCCGGCGGGACGAACACGGTCAGGTACAGGGTCTGCCGATTGGCGCGCTGTTGGGCGCGGTCGAGATCGGAGCGCGCCAGCGCATAGAGCTGCTCCGCGAGCGTTCTCTGCAGCTCCAGCTCCTCGAATTTCGCAATCGATCCCGAGATGGTTCCGCTTGCGCCTTCGCGGCTCGTCAGCTTTGCTTGGAGCTCCTTGATCTGCTTGTCGGCAGTCTCGATCTGCTCGCGAAGCACGCGTACGGTCGGCGCGTCGGGCGCCAATTCGCGCGAGGCGACGAACATTTCGCTCTCGAGCCGGATCTTGTCTCCCATCAGGGGCGCGAGAAGAGCGCCGATCTCCGAGCTCTTGGCGGTGGGATCGATCATGCCGAACCGATCGCGAAACGTATTCAGCTCGGCGAGCGCCGACTGCACCACGCCGAAGGCGCGCCGCACATCCTTCTCGGCCATCGCGGTCGCATCCTGACGCGCGCGTTCCGAAATGCGGTTCACCAGATCTTCGCTCGCGGAAATCACGGCGCGGCCCAGCGCCAGCGCATCCTCCCGGCGAAAGGCGCGCACCTTCACCGTGACGACTCCCGACCCGGAGTCGACGTCGGTCTCGACCATCGAAGTCCAATAGTCGACGAGCTGCTCGATCGGGGCGTTCATGCGAAGGCGGGCCCAGAAATCGGCCTCGGGACGTTGGAACACCTCTCGCAACCGGATTTTGGTCGAGAGATCGTCGATGATTGCGCGGCTGCGGATATAGCTCGAGACGACGAAGGAATTCTGCGTCGAAGCGTCGATGCTCACTCCGCCGGCGATGGAGCTGATCGCCTTGCCGCCGCCTGCGCCCAGACCGGCGGGCGGATCGGTCGTAACGAGGGCGCGCACGGCGAAACGTATTTCCACCGTGTATTGATCGGAGGCGATGAAAGCGAAGTAGATGGACGCAGCGACAGCCGGCGCGACGACGAAGAGGAGGAAGGATCCCATCACCGGCGGAATGCGATCGCGCCAGCGGAAGGCGCGATCCGCTTCGACCGCGACGCGCTCGATTTGTTCGACGACGAGTCGCGCCGCGACCGGCGCCGTGGCGAGGGAGCGCGCCAATCGGACGAGCGTCGACGGACCGATCCGACTATTCGAGGATGCGGCGCCCAGGGCCGCGTCCGCATCGGGTCCGGCCTCGGCCTGGACCGTGGTCACGCGTTCTTTCACATCGCTCGTCAAGAGGCCTCCTCGATCGCCGCTTTGGCCGTATAATAGATCTCGAGATCGTCCTCCAGCAGGAGCTCGATCTCGGGCAGGCGGCGCAGCCGCGCCGCGAACTCCTCGACAGCGGCGAAGCGGGGAAGCGGCGACAGCGTCGCGGGCGGCATTTTCAGAAGCGCCTCGACCTCCTCGAGGAAGGCGTCGGAGCGCTCTCGCAGCCCGACCGCGGCGAAGGAGGCGAGAGCGGAAAGCGCTTTGGCGACGCCGGTGCGCGGCGGCGGATCGTCGAGAGCCTCGGACGCGAGCTGGCGCGTCAGTGGATTGGCGAGAACGGCGATCACATTCTTCTGCATCTGGTCGAAGGCGCGCCGCAGGTTGCGGTCGTCGTCGTCGATCTGCTGCGCGAATTCGATCGCGGCGCTGAAGGAGAGCATGTCGCGCGGACCGAGCAGATCGTCGCCGAACTTGGCGACATGTTTCAATGTCAGCAGCCGCTCCGCCAGCTCGAAATAGGGATCGTGCAGGAGCACGATGCATTTGAACCGGTCGTGCAGAAAGGACTGGTAGGCGGAGAAGGCGAGGCGGCCGCTCAGATAGAGCGACTCGGCATTGGAGAGATTGAACACCTGCATCGCCGTCTCGCGGCCGTGCCGTTCGACGCCCTTGTGGAAGAATTGAAATCTGTGCTCGACCTGCTCGTCGAGCCGCCAGAGCGGGAACAAATGCGTCTCGAGGCGGAAGACGCATTGCTCGAGGACCTGCGACTTCTTGCGACGTCTGTAGATCACGATGCCCGTGTCGACGTCGGTCAGCTCGAGTGTGTCGTTCTTCGCGATGTCCGGCACGATCGACGCGTCGATCGTGAAGCCGCAGCAGCCGGTCGCGTGCCGGCCCGCGACGACGAGGGCGGGCCGTTCGTCCTTGCAGACGAGTTCGGCGACCGGCACGCCATTGCTGGTCACGCGCAGCGTCGGCGATTTGGTGTATTCGTCGGGAGCGACATAGCCGACGATGCGATTGCCGCGGTCGGCTTCTATGTTGAACAACATGAGCCCTGTCTCGCTCGCGTTCGTCCAATTCCTGCGCCCGCTCTCTCGTTCCGAGATTTCCGAGCGCGCGTCGACCCCACCGCCCGGCCGCGATGCGGCAGACCGCCCCCCTGGCGACTCACTCTCTACATGATCGTCTCGGGCAGGGAAATGCTCGCGGCCCCGACGCCTCGGATATGCCTCGATTTCGCCCGATCTCGGCCATCCGGGCGCGGCGTTTCGGCGACGGCCGGCCTGTGCGCGACGGTTCATGTCGATAGGCGGCGATCTCGCGGAAGGCGAGCCGCGGTCGAAGCGCGGCGCGGTGAACGAGAGTCTCGAAACGAATTGCACGCGAATTTCGAACTTGCCATTTTCGCGACGATCTTCTCCGAAATGGAGCGGATGCGACGCCGCGCCTCGCGGCGGCCGCTGTCACCACCAACCGCGATTCCAACCCCAGCCGCGCGGTCCGTAGACGTAAGGGTAGTCGTAACGCGCGCGCCGATCCGCCGAGCGGTCGAGGTCGAGCTGGAGCAGGCACTTGGCGAAAGCGTCGGTTCCCGCCTTGAAGCCGTATGAGCGGCAGCGCGTCTCGTCGGCGGATCTCCGCTCGAGGTTGGAGGTCGTGTTGCAGGCGCCGGCCAGCAGGCCCATGGCGATGACGAAGACAAGTCTCGAGGGCGGCATGAAATCTCCCAGTGCCTCTTCACCAGCCGACCGGAGCGGCGAGCGAATCCTACCATAGCTCAGGTCGAGACCAGAGAAAAAACCGTTTTTTCCACGTCGATGTTGCCCGAGGCGCCCGACTGCGATTATCGTTCTCGTCACGGCGCCGGGCGAACTTCGGCCGGCCGGGCGGATCGAGAGGGCGCTTTGCTTCGAACGGCGAAAGACGGAAGAGGGCCGGTGACGCGCGAGCGCGCGGCGGACGGGCCGGCGTCGCGCGAGGCGCCGCGTCGAGGAGGCGACGACCCGATGGCAGCGACCGAGAAGAAGCCGACGACGATCAAGAAATACGCCAACCGGCGTCTCTACGATACGGGCACGAGCACTTATGTGACGCTCGAGGATCTCGCCGCAATGGTCAAGCGCGGCGAGGATTTCGTCGTCTGCGACGCCAAGACCGGAGAGGACATCACCCGTCCGGTCCTGACCCAGATCATCTTCGAGCAGGAGAGCAAGGACGGACAGAGCCTGCTGCCGATCGCCTTCCTGCGGCAGCTCATCCGTTTCTACGGCGACTCGATGCAGATGCTGGTGCCGAGCTATCTCGAGTTCAGCATCGACCGGCTGACCCGCGAGCAGCAGAAGTTCCGCGACCAGGTCTCCCAGGCGCTCGAGGGCGCGCCCTTCGGGGAGCCGACGCGCCAGGCGTTCCAGTCGCTGGAGGAGCAGGCGCGCAAGAATATGGCGGTGTTCCGCCAGGCGCTGGCAATGTTCAATCCCTTCGGCGTGCCCGGCGAGGCGCCTGCGGCCGAGCCGGCGGCGTCCGACGCCGCGCCGCGCGCCGACATCGACGACATGAAGCGCCAGCTCGAGGAGCTGAACAAGCGGATCGATCAGCTGTCGGGCAAGAGCGCGGGCTGAGCGGCCTCTTCGAGACGTCCTTCCGACGGCGGCCTCACGCGCTCGCCGCCACCGGCGCAGGCGCCGAAAGGGGCGCCGGCGCCACCTCGGCCGCGCCGAAATAAGACCCCTGGAAGTAATCGACGCCCCATTCGCGCAGCAGCGCGGCCGTGGCCTCGTCCTCCACCCATTCGGCGACGATCTCGAGCCCGAGATGCCGCGCGAGATCGGTCAGCGTGCGCACGAAGAAGCGATCGTCGGCCGATTTGGCGATATTGCGCACGAAGGCGCCGTCGATCTTCACCAGATCGAACTCGAGCTGGCGCAGATTGCGGAACGAGGTGTGGCCGGCGCCGAAGTCATCCATCGCCAGCTTGATGCCGAGCGCCTTGCAGGCGGCGATCAGCCGGCGCGTCGTCTCGAAATCCTCGATCATCGTGCTCTCGGTGATCTCGATGGTCAGGCGCCGGGCGACGCCGGGGTGGACATTGGTGGCGCTCGCCAGCCACGCCGGCCACTCGGGATCGTGCAGGGTGGCGATCGAAGCGTTCACGGAGACACGCAATTTCGGGTCGTCGGCGAGCCGCGCCAAGGCGAGCTCGAGCACGCGCTGGTCGAGCAGCCGCACGAGCCCGGATTTTTCGGCGATGGGCAGGATGTCTCCCGGCGCGACGATCGATCCGTCGGCGAGTCGCACGCGCAGCAGCGCCTCGTAGAAGGCGGTTTCGCCGGTCTTGGCCGAGACGATCGGCTGGAAGGCGAGTTCCACCCGGCGCTCGTTGAGCGCGGAGACGACGCTGTCGGCGACATGCAGGGCGTGCAGGCGGCCGATGTCGCGGTCGAGCGAGGAGGCGTAGGCGACGAAGCGCGCGCCATTGCGCTGGCGGGCGGCGTCGAGCGCCTCTTCGGCGTGCTGGAACAGAACTTCCGGCGTGCGGCCGTCGCGCGGCGCGACCACGGCGCCGATGCGCGCCGTGGCCGGAATGGCCCCGGCCTGCGTCTCGAAGGGCGCCTGGCCGACCACCTCGATGAGGCGCAGCCCGGTGGCCTTGGCCTGCTCGACTTCGCAATTGTCGAGCAGAACGGCGAATTTGTTGCCGGCGTAGCGGGACACGAGGTCGTTGACGCGCAGATTGGCGCGCAGCCGCGCGGCGAGGCGGACGATGATCTCGTCGCCCGCGTCATAGCCGTAGGTGCGATTGAGAGCGAAGAGATTCTCGATCGCCACCAGAAGAACGGCGAAAGGCCTGCGCGATTTCTCCGGCTGGCCGAGCAGACGCTGGGCGTGGTCGGCGAGCTGGACGCGGGTCACCGTGCCGGTCAGCGCATCGACCTGTGCGCGCCGCTTCAGCTCGCCTTCGAGCTCCTTGGGTTCGGTGATGACGCGGACGAGGCCGTGGGCGCGATGCGGGCGGCCGTCCCGCCCCCCGAACCAGCGGCCGCAATCCTCGACCCAGAGCAATGGTCCGCCGCCCGTCTCCCGGGCCGGAACGAGCGCATAGACCGCGCGGAAGGGCACGCCCTCGCCTTCGTCTTCCGCGGCCGAATTGAACACGGACTCGTAGCGCGAGCCGGCGCTCTCGGCCCCGAGCCGCTCGCCATAGGCGCGGCCGGTCGAAAGATCGGCGCGGGCGACGGCGCCGAGCGTCTCGCCCAGATTGCCGCTCCAGAGCAGGCGATCCGTTGCAATGTCCCAATCATAGAGGACGGCGCCGATCGAGGGCAGCACGACGGAGGGGTCGGGGCCGGCCGGCGGAAAGACACCGGCTTTCGAGACAGGGGCGAGCGCTTTCACTTCGAGCCCTGCGGCGGCCTTGTCGGCGAGGTGTCGCAACTGCATCGTCTGTCCCGGGCATACAGAATTCGAACCGCGCCGGGATCATGGCGCCCGAAAGTAAACGCGCCGTTGCGGGGATCGCAGCTCAGCCGCCGCTTTCGCCGGTCGGCGGCGCCGAGCCCGGGGCGGCGAGCTCGAAGGCGGAGAATTCGAAGCCCGGCGCAACCGTGCAGCCGACCAGGGTCCAGGCTCCGAGACTCGCGGCGCTCTGCCAAGCGCCGGCGGGCACGACGATCTGCGGACGCTGTCCTCGCGCGAGCTCCGGCCCGAGCACGCCCCGCGTCGCGGCGCCTTCGGCGGCGATGTCGAGCGCGAGCGGCGCGCCAGCGTAGAAGTGCCAGATTTCCGCGGCGTCGACCCGGTGCCAGGCCGAAACCTCGCCGGCGCCGAGCAGAAAATAAATGGCCGTCGAGGCGGCGCGGCCGTCTTCGACGCGCCGGGCGTCGCGAAAGGTCTCGCGATAGAAGCCGCCTTCGGGATGGGGCGAGAGCTCGAGCAGGCGCACGATGTCGGCGGCCGCGAGTCCGTGAAAGAAATCATTCGTCATCGGAAGAGATTCTTTCGCTCGCGGATCGCGGCGAAGACGTCCGCAGGGGAAGCCGTTTCCATTCCCGTCGCTTTGCGCAGCCCGGGATCGTCGGCGCGCAGGAAGGGATTGGTGGCGAGCTCCTGCGCGATCGTCGTCGGCAGCGTCGCCTCGTGCGCGCGGCGCAGCGCCTCGACCTCGCGGGCGCGCTCGGCGAGAAGCGGATTGGTCGGATCGACGGTCAGGGCGAAGCGGGCGTTGGACTGCGTATATTCGTGCCCGCAATAGACGCGCGTCTGCGGCGGCAGCGCCGCGATCCTGGCGAGCGAGGCGTGCATCACCTCCATCGGCGTCTCGAAGACGCGGCCGCATCCCAACGAGAACAGCACGTCGCCGACGAACAGAATGTGGTCGGCCTCGAAATGATAGAGGATGTGCCCGGTCGTATGGCCGGGCGCCTCGATGACGCGCGCTTCCGCCGCGCCGACCTTCACCATATCGCCTTCGCCGACGGGAAGATCGATGCCGCCGATCCGGCCGAGCTCCTTGCGCGGGCCGACGACGCGCGTCTTCGGAAACCGCGCCTTCAACCCCGCGACGCCCTGGATGTGATCGGCGTGGTGATGTGTGAGCAGAATATCGGTGAGCGTCCAGCCGACGCGGGCGAGCTCGGCGGCGATCGCCTCGGCGTCCGGCGCATCGATGGAGGCGACCGCGCCCGTCGCCCGATCACGGAGCAGCAGGCCGAAATTATCCGTGAGGCAGATGAATTGCCGGACTTCCACGCCCATGCGGCCTCCTCGCGTCGATCCAGAGCGCGGCGCGCCTTGCGCCGCTTCGCGAATATCGCCAAATATCAGATATGGCCCTCGACGTCGTGGACTTGCGGAATTTTTATGCTTCGCCTCTGGGCCAGGTGGCGCGGCGATTGGTCGGGCGCATGGTGCGCGCGCAATGGGAGGACCATGCGGCGCTGAGGGTGCTGGGCGTCGGCTACGCCACGCCTTATCTGGTGGATTTTCAAGCGCGCGCGCAGCGCGTCATGGCTTTCATGCCGGCCGCGCAGGGCGTGGTGCATTGGCCGCCGGGCGTCCGTTCGGCCTCGGCGCTGGTCGAAGCCTCGATGATGCCGCTGCCCGACGCCAGCATCGACCGCATTCTCGTCGTGCATGCGCTGGAGGTGGGCGAAAATCCCCGCGACATTCTGGAGGAGATCTGGCGCATTCTCGCGCCCGGCGGACGCGTCGTCATCGTCGTGCCGAGCCGCTCGGGCCTGTGGGCGCGCGTCGACACGACGCCCTTCGGCCACGGCCATCCCTATTCGCGCGGGCAATTGCAGGCGCTGCTGCAGGAGACCTTGTTTCTCCCCGTCTTCTGGGGGGAGGCGCTCTATGTCCCGCCCTTCGGCCGCGCCTCGCTGCTGCGCTCGGCCCCGGCCTTCGAGCGCATCGCCGGGCGCTTCTCCCTGCCGGGGGCGGGGGTGCATGTGGTGGAGGCGACGAAGCAGCTCTACCGGCCGGCGAGCCTGCGGCGCGCCGTGCGCCGGGCCGTGCAGCCGATCGAGGTGCTGGCGCCGGCCGGCGTCGGCGCCGGCTGAGGACATCAGCGCGTCCCTTTGCCGAAATCGACGGCGAGGCCGAAGCTGCGCGCCAGGAACAGGCCGCCGTGGAGCAGGCCGGCATTGTCGATGCCGTGGCCGAGCCCGGCCGACAAATGCCATTGCGTCGGGATCGAGGCCTTGCCCAGAGCATTGGCCGAGAGAAACAGCGCGTCGACGGGGATCAGCTCGTCCTCCTCCCCGTGGACGAGCAGGATCGGCGGCGGCCGCGTCCCGAATTGCGGGGGAATGTCCGGCGGCTCGCTGCCCGCGACGAGCACGCCGGAATAGCCGAGAATGGCGGCCGGAGCTTTGCGCAGGCGCAGCCCGACGTGCAGCGTCAGCATGGTTCCCTGGCTGAACCCGACCAGCGCGAGGCGGCTCTCGTCGAGCCCGAGCTTCCCCAGCTCTTCGGCGAGGAAGTCGGCGAGCAGCGGGCGGGTCGCGACCGCGCCCCGCCAACGCTCTCCGGGGTCGCGCATCGTGAGCGGGAACCATTGCCGGCCGGAGGGCGACAGAGCGCAGCGCTCCGGCGCATGCGGCGAGACGAAGGCGGCCTGCGGCAGGAAGGAGCGCCATTGCCGGCCGATCTCGATGAGATCATTGCCGTCGGCGCCATAGCCGTGCAGGAACACGACGAGCTGCTCGGCCTTGCCGGCGCGGGGCTGAATGCGTGGGCCGTCGAGTTGCGTCATATGCTCGTCTCGCTTCGCTTTCGGACGGCGGCGCGGCCATCGCGATCGCCGAGATAGAGCAAGACGAGCGCCGTTTGCAAGCCGAGGCCGCGGCCGTCGCCGATGACGGGCTGCGTCGCGGGCGCGAACGCGGGTTCAGCCCGCGCGCAATGCGGCGGCGACGCCGGCGAGGATCAGCGCCGCCGCGAGCCATTCGCGCGCGCTCGCCCGCTGCGCGAACATGCGCCGCGAGGCGGCCTCGGCGAACAGCACCTCGATGAGCGCCAGCGTGCGCACGCGCGGCGCGGTCTCGAGGGCGAAGGCGAGGAACCAGAACAGAGTGGCGCCGGCGCCGAGCAGCCCCGCCGAGAGCGAGGCGCGCCATTCCGCCGCGATCGCTGCGAGGCCGGGGCGGTCGAAGAGCCGCAGATAGGCGAGGATCAGCGCCGTCTGCAGGCAGAGGGCGAGCGCGAGCTCGCTCGCCGCGGCGACGGCCAGGGACGAGGATCGGAGCGCCAGCACGCCGTCGCGATAGAGCAGCGTGGAGACGCCGAATACGGCGGCCGAGGCGAGGCCGAAGGCGACGGGCCGCGCGGAGGCGCCGCGCGACGCCGCGCCGGGCAGCGACAGCAGCAGCACGCCGCAGGTCGCCGCCGCCACCGCGAGCGCCAGCGTGGGCGTCACGGCGTCGCCGAGGAAGACGAGGCCGAAGACGACGATCTGCATCGCCTCCGTCTTGGTGAGCGCCGTGACGATGACGAAGGAGCGCTCGCGCATCGACAGGAGCATCAGCGCCGTCGCGCCGACCTGGGCGAGCGCCGCGGCGGCGATGAGCGCCGTCGCGCGGGCGCTCGGCCAAGCGGGCGGCGCTTGCTCATAGACGCAGGCCGCGGCGAGGAGCAGAAGCGCGAAAGGGCAGCCGAACAGGAAGCGCACGAAGGTCGCGCCGGCGGCGCCGAGCTCGTCGGTCAGCTCGCGCTGCAACGCATTGCGCAGAGTCTGCCCGCCGGCCGCCGTCACGGTGAAGGCGGCCCAGAGCCAGGCGGGGGAGGACGTCGTCATCGCGGCGTTCCGTGCATCGCGCCTGTATCGTCGCTCCCGACGCGAAACGCCAGAGCGAAAGCGCGGGCGACTTACGTGCTCACGGCATACGCGGACTCGTGCCCGACGCGCGGATCGGGTCTATGCTGCGCGAAGCCCGCGCGGCGCCGCGGGGACTGCCGACGTCATCTTCCGAGAGGAATGTCCCATGAGCGGCGAACGCTATCACAAGACACGCATCGGCGAGCACATGTTGAAGCCCGAGACGCTGATGCTCGGCTATGGCTATGATCCCGCCCTTTCCGAAGGCTCGGTCAAGCCGCCGGTGTTCCTCACCTCGACCTTCGTGTTCCGTTCGGCGGAAGAGGGACGGGATTTCTTCGATCAGCTGGCGGGGCGCGTCGAGATCGGCGACGCGCATCCGGGCCTCGTCTATTCGCGCTTCAACCATCCCAATCTCGAAATCCTCGAGGATCGCCTCGCCGTCTATGAGAAGGCGGAGGCGGGGCTCGCCTTCTCCTCCGGAATGTCGGCGATCGTCACGACGATTCTCGCTCATGTGAAGCCGGGCGAGGTCATCCTGCACAGCCGCCCGCTCTATGGCGGCACGGAGGTGCTGATCGCCCGCACGCTCGCGCCCTTCGGCATCCGCAGCGTCGGCTTCACCGACGGCCTCGACGAGGCGCTCGTGCGGCGCGCCGCCGAGCAGGCGATCGCGGCGGGCCCGGTCGCGATGATCTTCGTCGAGACGCCGTCCAATCCGATGAACAGCCTCGTCGACATCGCCATGATGCGCAGGATTGCGGAAGAGATCGGCGCGCGGCAGGGCCGTCGGCCGATCCTCGCCTGCGACAATACGTTGCTCGGCCCCGTGTTCCAGTCGCCGCTGGCGCTGGGCGCCGATCTCTCGCTCTATTCGCTGACCAAATATGTCGGCGGCCACAGTGATCTCATCGGCGGGGCCGCGCTCGGCGGCGCGGCGGAGCTGAAGCCGATCCGCGTGATGCGCAGCGCCATCGGCACGCAGCTCGATCCGCATTCGTGCTGGATGCTGATCCGCTCGCTCGAGACCTTGGCGCTGCGCATGCGCCGCGCCGCGAGCAGCGCGGCGATCGTCGCCGATTATCTCGCCCGGCATCCGAAGGTCGCGCGCGTGTATTATCCGCCGCTCCTCCCCGACGGCCATCCGGCGCGCGCGCTGATGGCGCGTCAGTCGGGCGCGGCGGGCTCGACCTTCTCCTTCGACGTCGCCGGCGGCGAGCGCGAGGCTTTCGCCTTCTTGAACCGGCTGCAGCTGTTCAAGCTCGCCGTCAGCCTCGGCGGCACCGAATCCTTGATCTGTCATCCGGCGACGACGGTGCATTCCGGCCTCGGCGAGGAGGCGCGGCGCGAGATCGGCATCACGCCGTCGCTCATCCGCATGTCGATCGGCATAGAAGATCCCGACGATCTCATCGCCGACATCGCGCAGGCGTTCGGGTGAGATTACGCGCTGCGGCGCAGGCGCCGCTCGGACGAGGCGCGGCGCCAGCGCTCGACGGCGCGGCGCCGCAGGAGGAGCTCGGCGAAATCCGCGCAGCGGCGGCGAAGACATTCGTCCGGACAAGTGTCCGCATAATGCTCGCGCAGAGCTCTGAGCCCGAGCTCGGTCAGGATTCGCTCGTCGGCGCAGTCGCGCATCGGCGCCCTGCGCGCGGCGTCCTCGAGCAATGAATCGATCTTCTGTTTCTCTTTCGCGATGTCGCACATGCGACGCGCTCCTCGTATCTTGCCCGTCATCGAGAGCCGGAGGCGAAGCGATCCAGAGTCGCGGGGCGGCTCCTGGATTGTTTCGTCGCTTCGCTCCTCGCAATGCGGAGGTTCAATTCGTCTTGCCGACGAGCATCGATAATTCGCCGCTTTCGGGCAACAGGACGGTGGATAGTTTGGAAGGCTTTCGGAAAAGCGATTCTGGAACTCTTGCAAAAAGGCGCATCGCGCGAGCGCGTCCCTCGTCGCGAGCCGCAGGCGAAGCGATGCTTCGGCTTCGGCGCGCGTCGGTCTCGCGACGACGTCGCTGTTTCTGGAAATCTTGCAGCCTGTGGACGTCCCGGCGGTCTTGATCGCAACCGACGCCTGCGCGACAGTTCGTGAAACACGTCTCGTCGTGCGAAGCGAAGCGTCGCTTTGCGCGACGAACCGAGGGGATCGCCATGTTCATCGCCATGAACCGGTTCGAGATCATCAAGGGTGAAGAGAAGGCGTTCGAGAATATCTGGGCGGCTCGGCGCACGCGGCTCGGCGAGATGGAGGGGTTCGTTTCCTTTCATTTGCTCCGCGGTCCGGAGCGCGAGGATCACACGCTCTATGCGTCGCATACGATGTGGGAGACGAAAGCGGCCTTTCTCGCCTGGACGACGTCGCAGCAGTTTCGTGACGCGCACAAGGACGCCGGCAAGAACAAGCCGCTCTATATCGGCCATCCGGAGTTCGAAGGCTTCGAGAGCGTGCTCGACGAACAGGCGATGGCGGAGGCCCTGCAATGAACGAGGCGCTGCAGCTCGTTTCATCCACCGTGCTGGAGAAGGTCTCGCAGCCGCCGCGCCTGTCGCGCGGCGAGCCGGGGGCGCGGCGGCGCATATGGGAGATCATCGGCGCGTCGCATTGCTCGATCATCGGCACCTGTATGACCATCGCCGAATTGCGCAAGATCGCGCGGCGCACGCGCTTTCTCGCCGACGAGTCGCGCTATGGCGATTATCACATCCACGGACTCTTCGTGGAGGCGATGGGCGAGGAAAATCCCGTCTCGCGCGCCGTGCAGAAACATCTCGACGCGAAATATGAAGGCGCGATCCGCAAGGCCAAGGCGCTCGACGGCGAGGAGGCGTTTCTCGACTATTGGGAGAAAGCGGTCGACAATGGTTTCGTTCCCGGCGCCTATTGGGCGCTGATCGGCCATCCGCGGCTTCCCGTCGGCGTCGACACGCGCATCTTCGGCGACATTCACATGATGTCGCACATCTGCGGCGCGACGCATCGAGGCGACGCGCGCGAGCTCGCCGAGCTGCGGCGCGAGAAGGCGGAGATCGCGCGCCGCCTCGTCAATCTCGTCGCCGAGCGCAACGAGGAGATCGCGCGCCAGCGCGGCGAGATCGCGCGGCTCTCGGCGGCGCTGCGCGAGCTGGCGCCGCTCGAGGAGGAATGCGCGCGGCTGCGGCGCGAGTCGCAGAGCGATCTGCGCGCCGAGCTCGGTGAGGCGTTGCGCGAGAACGCCGTGCTGCGCGACGACCGCGTGCGGTTGGAGCAACGTCTGGAGCGGCTCTCGGCGCGGCGTCAGCGCATCGACGCGCCGGCTCCCGCCCCCCTGCCGCCGTCGCCGCAGCCATCGGAAATCGCGGTCGCTCCCGAACCGATGGATCTCTGCGGACGCTGCCTGCTCTATGTCGGCGGACGGCCGCGCACGGTCGGGCGCCTGCAGCAGATCGTCGAGCAGAGGAACGGCTCGCTCATTCACCATGACGGCGGCATGGAGGACAGTCGCGCGATGCTGAGCGAGCTGGTGCGGCGCGCCGATGCGGTGTTCTTCCCGGTCGACTGCGTCAGCCATCTCGCCGTCGACGCGGTGAAGAGCCTCTGCGAGAGCCGGGGGATTCCCTACTGTCCGCTGCGCAGCGCCAGCGCCTCGGCCTTCGAGAGGGCGATCAGTGAGTTCGGCCGCGGGGAGGTCGTTGCTTCGCTCTGAGGCGGCGCGCGGCCCCGCCCCTTCGAGACGCCCGCTGCGCGGGCTCCTCGTGGTGAACCAGTCCCCCTCGTCCTGAGGCGCTTTTCGCCGACGGCGAAAAACCTCGAAGGACGCTTCAAAGGGCGCTCTTCGAGAGCTTCATAGGGTGAGAGGGTGTCTCGCTCGCAGGACTCTCGACGCGCGCTTCCTTCTCCCACTCGTGGGAGAAGGAAGCGCCCTTCCTTCTCCGATCGTCGTTCTCGAGAGCCGCGCCAGTCCTTCCGTCCCGAGGCGGCTGCTATCGGCGTCACTCGTTCGCCGCGGCCTCCGCCTTTTCCTTCGCCTCGAGGTCCTCGCCGGTCTGCTGGTCGACGGCGCGCATGGAGAGGCGCACCTTGCCGCGATCGTCGAAGCCCAGGAGCTTCACTTTCACCTTGTCGCCCTCCTTCACCACATCGGTGGTCTTGTTCACGCGCTGCTTGGCGAGCTGGGAGATGTGGACGAGACCGTCCTTGGCGCCGAAGAAATTGACGAAGGCGCCGAAATCGGCGGTCTTCACCACGGTGCCCTCGTAGATCTGGCCGACCTCCGGATCGGATGCGATCGACTTGATCCAATTGATTGCCGCCTTGATGGAGTTGGCGTCGGAGGAGGCGACCTTCACCGTGCCGTCGTCCTCGATATTCACCTTGGCGCCGGTCTTCTCGACGATCTCGCGAATGACCTTGCCGCCGGTGCCGATCACTTCGCGGATCTTGTCGGTGGCGATCTTCAGCGTCTCGATGCGCGGCGCGAACTCGCCGAGCTCGGCGCGCGAGGTCGTGATCGCCTTGGACATCTCATCGAGGATGTGCAGACGTCCGTCGCGCGCCTGGGCGAGGGCGACGCGCATGATCTCCTCCGTGATGCCGGCGATCTTGATGTCCATCTGCAGCGAGGTCACGCCCTCGGACGTCCCCGCAACCTTGAAGTCCATGTCGCCCAGATGATCTTCGTCGCCGAGAATGTCCGACAGAACGGCGAAGCGCTCGCCCTCGAGGATGAGGCCCATGGCGATGCCCGCCGTCGGCTTCTTGATCGGCACGCCGGCGTCCATCAGCGCGAGCGAGGAGCCGCAGACCGTGGCCATGGAGGACGAGCCGTTGGATTCGGTGATCTCCGAGACGACGCGGATCGTGTAGGGGAACTCCGCGACCGCCGGCAGCATCGGGCGGATGGCGCGCCAGGCGAGCTTGCCATGGCCGATCTCGCGGCGGCCGGGAGAACCCATGCGGCCCGTCTCGCCGACCGAATAGGGCGGGAAATTATAATGGAGCAGGAAGCGCTCCTTGTAGGTTCCTTCGAGCGAGTCGACGAATTGCTCGTCTTCGCCCGTGCCGAGCGTCGCGACGACCAGCGCCTGCGTCTCGCCGCGGGTGAACAGAGCGGAGCCGTGGGCGCGCGGCAGCACGCCGACCTCGGCGACGATCGGCCGCACCGTCTTCACGTCGCGGCCGTCGATGCGGACGCCGTCGTCGAGAATGTTCCAGCGCACCACCTTGGCCTGCAGATCGTGGAAGGCCTCGGCGACCAGCTCCTTCGAGAATTTCGCTTCGCCGCCCTCCGGCAGCAGCTCGGCGAAGACCTTCGCCTTCACCGCGTCGACCGCGGCGTAGCGCTCCTGCTTCACGGTGATCTTATAGGCCTTGCGCAGCTCGGCCTCGGCGATCGCGGCGATCGCCGAGGTCACCTCGTTCTTGTCGGTGACGTCGAGATCGCGCGGGTCCTTGGCGGCGCGCTCGGCGAGGCGGATGATCGCGTCTATGACCGGCTGGAAGCCGCGATGTCCGGTCATCACCGCTTCGAGCATGACCTCTTCGGAGAGCTCCTGCGCCTCCGACTCGACCATCAGCACCGCGTCCGACGTGCCGGCGACGACGAGATCGAGCGCGGAGAGCTTCGCCTCCTCGATCGTCGGATTGAGCTTGAGCTGGCCGTTGATATAGCCGACGCGCGCCGCGCCGATCGGGCCCATGAAGGGCACGCCCGAAAGCGTCAGCGCCGCCGAGACGGCGACCATGGACAGAATGTCGGGGTCGTTCTCGAGGTCGTGCGAGAGCACGGTGACGATGACCTGCGTGTCGTTGCGATAGTCGTCGGGGAACAGCGGGCGGATCGGCCGGTCTATGAGGCGCGACACCAGCGTCTCTCGCTCGCTCGGGCGCCCCTCGCGCTTGAAATAGCCGCCTGGAATGCGGCCGGCGGCGAAAGCCTTCTCCTGATAATTGACGGTCAGCGGGAAGAAGTCCTGGCCGGGCTTGGGCGCCTTGGCGGAGACGATGGTGGCGAGAACCGTGGTCTCGCCCCAGCTCGCCAGCACGGCGCCGTCGGCCTGGCGGGCGATCTTGCCGGTCTCCAGGACGAGCCGGCGGCCGGCCCAGTCGAGCTCTTCACGATGGATCTGGAACATGTTTCTTTCGTCTTTCTCTCATGACGCGCGCGACGCGCGTTCTCTGACGGGCGAGGCGTCATGGGCAAGACGGCGAGAAGCTGCGGACGGCGGGTTTTTCAAAGACGCGAAGCCGCGAACGCCTCGAAAAAATCCTCGCCGCAGCGTCCGGCGATCCTGCCATGACGATCTGCCGAGGGCTCGGCGCGACGGCCTTGCCGTCCGCCGATGAGCATCGGAACGCTTCCGATGCGGGAGGCCGGCGAATCGTCTCGGCGGCCTCGTCTCTCATACGCGAAATCGCGGCGCGCCGCGATCTCGCAATTCTCGCGGACCCATGGGGCGGGCCGCGATCAGCGGCGGATGCCGAGACGCTCGATGAGACCCCTGTAGCGGGCTTCGTCCCGCTTCTTCACATAATCGAGCAATTGGCGGCGCTGCGACACGAGCTTCAGCAGACCGCGGCGGGAGTGATTGTCCTTCACATGGGTCTTGAAATGCTCGGTCAGATTGGCGATGCGCTCGGAGAGGATCGCCACCTGCACCTCGGGCGAGCCGGTGTCGTCCGTCTTGGTCGCATATTCCTTGATGAGCGCTTGCTTGCGCTCGGCCGTGATCGACATCGGATCGTCCTTTTCGGTTCTTGGTGGTTGGTCCGCGGGCGGGCGGCCTGGGCCGGGATGTCGTCCAGCGAGGGTCGCCGCGAGCGGAGCCGCCCGGAGCGACTCCGAGCGCGCGAGGGGGCTTATAGCAGAACGATCCGCGAATGATAGGGGCGGCGAGACGCCGCATCGCACGGCGACGCCGAGGTCGCTGGCGGCCGAACGCTCAATATGGCAGAGGCGCGAGGTCCGGCTCGACCCAGGCGCGCCGGGCGGCGACGCCGAACAGCGTCTCCCGGCGCCAATAGGACAGGAGCCAGTCGGGATGACCGAGCGGAGAGGACATCAGCGATCCGAGCGCCTGATGAAGTGGCGCGTTTGCCGCATGATCACGCAAATAGGCTTCGGCGGCGCGCATGGAAGCGAGCGTGATCGTGTGATGATAGCCGCCGTCATCGGTGTTGGCCGTATTCGTCGCCTCGTTGTAACGCGTGATGAGCGTTCGGATCTCGTCGGGCGTCGTCAGCTCGGGCCTGTGCCGCAATAGCCAGAGCGCCGCTGCAAAATGTCCGGCATGCGTCCATTCACGCTTGGGCAGGCTTCGATCGATCATGCGCAAAGCCAGCCGCTCGATCGAATCGTCATCGGATAGCGTCGTCGACCACGCTCCATCGATGCCAGTCTCTGCGCCGCACGATCGGGCCCAGGGGAGAACGCGTGCGACGAGTTCTCGCAGAAAATCGTCTGGCCGGTTGAAGACGACGAAGTGATGGCATCCGGCAAAGCGCACGAACTCCTTATGCGGAGCGGAAATGTCATTGAAATAGGCTTCCGCCAGCTCCGCTGGCGTCTGCTGATCCTCCATTCCTTCGAAGAAGAAGATCGGAATGTCGAAGCGCAGCCCCAGCGATGGCAGATCGACCTCCGTCAGCTCGGCGAAAAGCCGTTGCCGGGTGAATTGAAGCCCCTGCATCAGCGTCTCGCGATCCGCTGCCGTGAATTGCGGATTGACCGGTCGCGGCTGGGGTGAGACGGAATCTCCGGTGCCCCCCGCCTGCCGATCGGCCAGCTCGCGAAGCTTCACGATCGCGGCGCGGTCGCGGTAGGGCGGCGGCCCCAGCTCGATGAGCGCCCGATGGGCGTCTGCATCTCGACGCTGCAGCGCCTGCGCGAGCTGCCGCCGGTAGTTGTATTCCTCGTTCTTCCGCAGATTTACGAGCTGGCCGGTTCCGACATAGGCCGAGAACCGGTCGGGACGGCGCTTGATCATATGGACGGCGAGGACGGAGCCCCAGGAGTGCCCCACCAGGACGATCTTGTCGCATTGCAGGCGGGCGCGCAGAAACTCGACGACCTCGAGCCCATCTTCGACCATGCGGTCGATAGTGAGCGCGCCGCATCCCGTTTCGCCATTCTCAGCGAAGGTGCGGCCTGCGCCGCGTTGATCCCAATGGACCACAGTGAAATGCGCCCCCCAGCTGCTCCAAGCCGCCGCAGCAGGACGCGAAGAGGCGCCCGGCCCGCCGTGGAGGTAGAGCAATGTCCGGCGCTCCCGATTCGGCTCGGCGAACTCGATCCATTGCCGAATGCCCCCGATCTCGACGAACATTTCTTTGCTCCCGCAATCAATACAGGAAAACGCGGCTCTCCGGCGGCGGCCACGCCAGCATATTGCTATGTCGACGTCATGTCTTCATGATATTGCACGGCTTTCACAATGAGGCCCCCATGTCCACCAGAGCCTATGCCGTCCAGTCCGCCGAGGCGCTCTTCGGTCCCATCGCCATCGACCGCCGCGCGCCGGGCCCGAAGGACGTCGGAATCGATATTCTCTATTGCGGCGTCTGCCATTCCGATCTGCACACTGCCCGCAGCGAATGGCCGGGCACCCGCTATCCCTGCGTGCCGGGCCATGAGATCGTCGGCCGCGTGACGGCCGTCGGCCCCGAGGTCACGAAATTCGCGGTCGGCGATCTCGCCGCCGTCGGCTGCATGGTCGCGAGCTGCCGCCGCTGCTTCTCTTGCGACGAGGGGCTCGAGCAATATTGCGAGCACGGCTTCACCGCCACCTATAACGGGCCGCTCGACGGCTCGGGCGAGAACACCTACGGCGGCTATTCGGAAAAAATCGTCGTCGACGAGCATTTCGTGCTGGCGATCCGCCATCCCGATACCGAACTCGCCGGCGTCGCGCCGCTGCTCTGCGCCGGGATCACCACCTGGTCGCCGCTCCGGCATTGGGGCGTCGGCCCCGGCAAAGCGGTCGGGATCGTCGGCATCGGCGGTCTCGGCCATATGGGCGTGAAGCTCGCCCATGCGCTCGGCGCCCATGTCGTCGCCTTCACCACCTCGCCGGGCAAGCGCGAGGCGGCGCTCGCGCTCGGCGCCGACGAGGTCGTCGTCTCGACCGACAGGCAAGCCATGGCGGCGCGGGCGGGAAGCCTCGATTTCATCCTCGACACTGTCGCGGTCGGCCACGACCTCGACGCTTATGTGAATCTGCTGAAGCGCGACGGCGCGCTCACCCTGGTCGGCGTGCCGGCGACGCCGCATTCCTCGCCCTCGGCGGGCGGGTTGATCTTCAAGCGCCGCCAGATCGGCGGCTCGCTGATCGGCGGCATAAAGGAGACGCAGGAGATGCTCGACTTCTGCGCCGAGCGCGGCATCGTCGCCGACATCGAGACGATCGCCATGCCGGAAATCGAGACCGCCTACGCCCGCATGCTGAAGAACGACGTGAAATATCGCTTCGTCATCGACATGGCGACGCTGAAGGCGGCGTGACGATTCAAAAAAGTGCGCTCTCCTTCTCCCGCGAGCGGGAGAAGGAGAGCGCTTCAATCCTTGGCGACCTTGAACAGCTTCGGATCGGGCGCGCTGTCGCGGTCGATGTTGAACAGCGACACCAGCGTCTCGTAGCCCTGCGGGTCGGAGACCTGCCACTGCTTGAGCTCGAACGTCTTCGAGTCGAACAAGAGCTTGATCTTCGACGTTCCGCCGAGCGTGGCCTTGTCCTCTATCGTGATCGCGGCTCCCGAATCGTCGATGACGACGTCGAGGAGCTTCACGTCCTTCTCGAGGTCGATCTTTTCGTTGAGCAGAAATTTCAGCGGCGTCTGGGCGATGAAATAGAGGTCCTGCGTGTTGAGCTTGCGGTCGCGCACGGCGACGGTGACGCCGTCGGAGACGACCTCCATCGTCGCCGGTTGCGCATATTCGAAGCGCATGCGTCCGACCTTGTGGATGAACAGCCTGCCCTCGGCGCGCCGGCCGTCGCCGCCGATCTGGACGAAATCGGCGGTCAACACGGGCGACGCATTGAGCGAGGCTTCGGCCCGCTTGATCGCCTCCGCCCTGTCGAGCGGCTTTGGCGGCGCGACGGCAGCGGCGGTCGCGGCCGCCGCTTTGGCCGGCTCGGCCGCGGGCTTGGTCGCGGCGGCTTTTCCTTCGACGGGCGGCTTGGCCGCGGTCGGCTTGGCGGCCGCCGCCGCATGCGGCTCCTCCGGCTTGGCCGGCGCCTTCTCATGCGCGGTCTTGGCCGGCGCCGGTTTGCCGGCTGCGGGCTTGACAGCCGTGGGCTTGGCCGCCTCCTTGGCGGGCTTGGTCACGGCGCGGGCGGGCGCCTTGGCCGGCGGCTTGGCGGGAACGGGGGTCGGCCAGGGCTGAAACAGCTCGGCCCCGGCCGGCGCCGCGAAGCACGGCAGGAAGGCCAGAGACAATAGGGCGGCGAGGAGAGGTAATTTCACGAGAATCCGGGCTCCGAAGGGTCGAGCGCGCCGCTTCGGGCGCCCGCGAGCGAATCGCTAGCACGACGATATGGCCGATCTTGGGTCGGCATTCTCGGCGATTCGCCGGCCGATCGACCAGCCCCGTCAGCCGAACCCCCGCGCATGATCCGCATCGGCGGCGTCCTCCTCCTCCGCGGGCGCGGGGATGCGCGGCGTCAAATAGCGGTCGAGCGCGCTGCGGCGCCGGCGCCAGCCGCCGCGGCCGCCGTCCCCCGCCGCGAGCTCGGCGGCGAGAGCGTCCATGCGCGCCGAGGCCGCGCCCCCGCGAGACGCCCGCTTCAGCGCGAGCGCGAGCCGCGCCTCCACCTCGGCCAGCGTGCGATTGTCCAGACGATAGACGCCCTTGCGGTCGAGATGGGCGACGCCCTCGCGCACCAGCCGGTTGAGCAGGCCGATGAGATTGCTGCGCGCCTCGATCGGCAACTCGGCGACGCCGCTGGAGCCGCCGTCGAAGGCGCTGCTTTCGCCGGGCAGCGGGCGGGAGAGGCGCAGCAGCGCTTTCATCACGCGCACGTCGCTGTCGTCACCGTCGCTATCGGCGACGTCGAGGGCGGGGAACACCGACGCCGGCGCTCTTGCGCGCTGCTCGCGTCCTTTGAAAATCTCCGCGAGCAGCTTCATCACGAACATGAAGGCGTCCTGCGCGACGGCGACGCCGAGCGCCATGGTCGCGTCGGGCGTCATCGAGACGAAGGCCTCGCGCGCCAACTCGAAGCGGTTGCGATCCATGCTGCGCGTGCGCAGGAAATTGTCGCTGCGCTTCAGGAAGGCTTGCACTTCGGCTTCCGGCAGGCCCGCCGCCTTGGCCGTGACGACGCAATCGTCGACCAGCCTCTTGGCGTCGTCGAAGCCCGCGGATGCGGCCGATTTGCCCGCCGCGACCGCCGTGCGGATGCGCGAGGAGAGCGCGGCGAGCTCGCTGCGAATGGCGCCGTCGAGCGCGCATTTCTGATCGAAGGCGGCGCGGCCGGCGATCGCCTCCTCGCGCGCGGTGAGCAGGTCGTGCGCCTCGACCCCTTCCGGCTCGCAGGAAAAATCCGCGGGGACGGCGGGGTTGGCGACGCCCGCCTGCCGCATGGCGCCGACGATCTCCTCGCAGGGCGCCTTCGCCTCCCTTATTTTCGCCCAGCGCGGATCGGCGCGGATCTGATCGCGCAGAACGGCGAGCCTCCGCGCGGCCCCGGCGACGTCGCGCGGCTCCTCTTCCGCTGCGGCGGGGGCGGACGCCGGCGCGGGCGTTTCGCTCGCGCTCTCCGCTTTCTCGCGCAGCGTGACGATCTCCGCGGCGAGCGCGTCGCGCTGGCGTATCGCTTCGCTCTTCTGTGTCGTCGGACCGGCCAGAGTCTCGCGCAACGCGCCGATGCGCTTCTGCGCCGCTCGGGCCTTGGCGTGATGCGACTCGCAATTGGGGCCGCAGGCCGCGCCGAGCCCGTCGAGCCCTTTGGAGGCGTCCACCGCGAGCTGCTCTTCCTGCCGGACGGTCGAGGTGAGCGCGACGATCTCGTCCTCCTTGGCTTTGATGATGGGATCGAGATCGGCGACCGTCTGGCTCAGCGCCGCGATGCGCGCGCGAATTTCCGAGATGCGGCGCGCGGCGGCCTGCGCGTCTTCGAGCTCGGCCGCCTTGCGGCGCGCCGCTTCCCGCGCAATGCGGCGGCGCCCTTCGCGGCTCTTCTCGAGCCCTTCGTCGAGGCGCATCGAGGCGACATTGACGGTCTGCAACAGAGCGTCGAGCGCGTCGAGATAGGCTCCGAGGCCCGGGGTCGCCTCCATGCGCGCCGTCTGCGCGTCATATTCGCCCGCAATCGCCTTGGAAACGGGAAGCAGCACTTCGGCCGCGAGCTCCATCGGCTGCGTCTCGGCGGCGAGCTTCTTCGACGAGAGGTTGAAGATGTTGGTGTAGTAGTAAGTGAAGGAGAAGAAGGCCGAGATGCAGAAGACGAACAGGAACACGGCCGCGGTGACGATGGTCTTGACGACGATGCGCTCGCCGAGGAATTGGCGTCGCATGATCAGCGCGCCGAGATCGGCGCCGAGCGACCAGGAGGTCGCCGCCAGCATGGTCAGAATGGCGGTCGTGCCGATGATCGCGCCGAGGACGCCGACGAGGTCGCCGGACTCGCGCCGCATGATGTCGATCATGCCGCTCGAAGTCGTGTAGAACACCCAGCAGAAGACGGGAACGACGACGGCCGCCGCGATGCGGCCGATGTCGAGCGTGGGCGGCGCGGCGATCGCGCTGCGAAGACGCGTGCGCGCACGCTCGAAAAGACCATGATTCGAATCGGGGACCGGCGTCGCTTCGGCGGGCGCGATCTCCTCCGCCGCGGAAAGCGTCGAGTCGGCGTCCGCCATGAGTCCGGCTCCTTCGCACAGGGAAGATGGGCTGTGAGGCCGGAGTCTGGCTTATCATAGAGCCGCGCGGGCTTGAACTCGCCTCGCGCGGACAAAGGCGACCGCACCCGCGCTCCGCGGCGCGTCGCTGAAATGGGAAGCTTGTTTTTGCGGGTGTTTCGCCTTGGCTCAGAGATAGGCGAGCGCGCATGCCGACAGGGGATAGCCCATTGCGGCGCCGAGCGCGAAGCCGCCGAGCACGTCGCTCGGATAATGATGCGCGGTGGCGATGCGCGACCAGGCCATCGACAGCACGAGCGCGGCCGCGGAGCCCGCCGCGGACGGCCAGGCGATGACGATCGGCGCCAGAACGCCGGACAGCGTCATCATATGGCCGCTCGGAAAAGAATGTTCGTCGAGAATGCGCAGCAGAGAGGTGAGCCGCGGATCGACATGGAACGGGCGCGGCCGGCCGATGCGCCGTTTGATGATCGGAAAGAGAATATGCAGCACCGCCGCATTGGCGCCGGCGAGCGCGACGACGGGAAGCGCGGCGCGTCCGAGCGAAAAGAAGACCACTGCGGCGAGGATCGGATAGATCCAGCCATTGCCGAGCTTGCTGATGACGATCGCCAGAATGCGGCCCGGCGCCGGACGCGCCGAGCGCGAGACGACATGCACGCCGGCGAGGTCGGCTTGCTGTAAGCGCTTGCGCAAGCTCGTCGCCGTCTCACGGAGGCCGATGCGCTCTTGCGTGACATGTCGATTGGAGGCGATCTGCATGAGACGAACGAATAGGCGCGCGATGCTGCGCTTTCGTGACGTTTCGTCTCGAATTACATGACAGTCCCGGCGAGGATCGTCGCATATTCGTCACGCTCTCCGCCTCGAATCTCCGAAGATCCCGGCGACTCCGCGCTCTATGCTCTGCACGGCTCGAGGTTGGATCACGATCGTCGGCGTCCGTTGCAGCCGCGCCGAACACGAGCCGCGCGTGTGGCGCATGAACGAGACGCGAGCGCCGTCGGAGCGCGTCCTGGTCTCGATTGCGTCGCATCAGTCGTGAAATGGCGGGTCTCTGCGCCGCGACGTCGGATGTGTCATTTTGGCGCCCACCCGGCCAGCGCGCGGCGGAGCTTGTGCCATATCGAGCCGGGCGCGCCGTCGCTCTATTTGCGCGGCTTCTTGCCTTTCGTCGTTTCGTTTGGATCGAACACGAAAGAACGGCCGCCGAGAGAGCCTTCGAAAGGAGCGTCCTCGCGCATGCGGCGCATGTCGAAGCGCACGACCGTGTTCGGCACGAGCACGCGCAATATCGATTCCGTGACGCGTTCGATCTCCACTTCCAATGGTTCGTGCGGGCGATCCACGTCGGTCAATTTGATGCGCCTGTCCATAATATCCCTTTTCGAGCCGCTCTCACGCTGCCGGCCGCTGCCGGCGGTGCGATTCGTGAGAGGACCGGCTCCGTCTCGAAATGGAACGAACGGCATCGGCTCGACGCCCGGCTTCAAGCCACGTGCCACAATGAAATATGACGTCGGAATTCGTCGGGAGCCCGCCGATTTCCTGCCCAAAAATGGAACGCCGATGCGACGCTGCTCATCCTTCGGCGGGGTCGTCCGAAAGCCGGGCAGATCGCGCAAAATCAATCGGCGGCCCGCGCGCGGGGCATGATGCGCCCTCGCGCCTCTATAAGACGCGCGTGACGCCCCTTGCGCGGGCAGATATGCGAGGCGCGCTCAGCCGCGGTTGTACGCATCCTCCAGGCGGACGATATCGTCCTCGCCGAGATAGGAGCCGGTCTGCACCTCGATCAGCTCGAGGTCGATCCTGCCGGGATTGCCGAGGCGATGCACGCAGCCGATCGGCAGATAGATCGACTCGTTCTCATGGACGAGATGAGTCTCCTTGTCGCGTCCGACCTCGGCGGTGCCCTTCACGACGATCCAATGCTCGGCGCGATGAAAATGCTTCTGCAGCGACAGCCGCGCGCCGGGTTTCACGACGATGCGCTTGACCTGATAGCGCTGGCCGGAATCGACGGATTGGTAATAGCCCCACGGGCGGAAGATGCGCTTGTGCTCGCCGGCCTCGCGGCGGTTTTCGCGCTTCAGCTGATCGACGAGCTGCTTGACCGTGTCGCCGTGCTCGTGGCTCAGCACCAGCACCGCGTCCTGCGTCGTCACCACGATCACGTCGTCGACGCCGACGACCGTGGTCAGCGTGTCGTCGGAGCGCACATGGACATTGCGCGCGTCGCGGATGAGGCCGTTGCCGCGCACCGAATTGCCCTGCGCGTCGCGCTCCGAGAGCTCCCATACGGCGCGCCAATTGCCGACGTCGGACCAGCCGATGTCGGCTGGAATCACCGCGGCCTTGGTCGTCTTCTCCATCACCGCGTAATCGATCGACGTCTTCGGCGCGCGCGCGAAGGCTTCGCCGTTCAGCACGAGAAAATCGAGATCGCGGCGCGCGCCGTCGATCGCGCGTTCGGCGGCGTCGGAGATGGCGGGCTCGAAATGGGCGATTTCGGCCTGCATCACATCGGCGCGGAAAATGAAATTGCCGCTGTTCCAGAGATAGCCGGCGTCGACATAGGCTTGCGCCGTCTCCAAATCGGGCTTCTCGACGAAAGCGTCGAGCTTCATCACTTCGCCGGCGAGTTTCCCGCCGGGCCGGATATAGCCATAGCCGGTCGCCGGATTATCCGGTTTCACGCCGAGGGTCACGATATAGCCGTCCGCCGCGACCGACGCCGCCGTCTTGCACAAGTCGACGAGGGCGGCGCGGTCGCGCACGACATGATCTGCGGCCAGCACCACGACGACCGTCTGCGGAGAGCGCCGCGCGGCGAGCCCGGCGGCGACCGCCACCGCCGCGGCGGAGTCGCGGCGCATCGGCTCGAGCACGATATCCGCCTCGGCGCCGATCTCGCGCAGCTGATCGGCGAGGAGAAACCGATAGTCGATGTTGGAGACGACGATCGGCTTCTCGAAAGCCGGATCGGCGAGCGTCGCCATCGTGGTCTGGAAGGTCGAGCGGTCGCCGACCAGGGGAATGAACTGTTTGGGAAGAGTTTCGCGCGATTCCGGCCAAACTCTCGTGCCGGCGCCGCCGCACATGATCACAGGAAGTATCTTCGTCATTGCTCGCCTTTCGGTCGAGGGCGGGTCCATCGAACGCGCAAGCGCAACGAGGGGACGAGCCCGAAAACCTGTCGGCCCGTCATCCTGGCGCGGCGAGGCCGGCCGGCGCATGGCGCGCATCACGCGCCTCTCTCACACGAGACTGCGCCAGAATTAGGCCGAGTCGGGCGAGCTTTGCAAGTTGGCGCAATCTGAAGGGCCCGGAGCGGCCGAGCGACGACCGGCCTTCGGCGGGGGTTCCCGGAACCGTCCATGAACCGCCGGAAGCCGGCAATTCGAGGCGGAATTCAGTTCTTGCCCTTCTTCTCCAATTCGGCCTTGAGCGCGAGCAGCTTGGCGAAGGGCGAATCCGGGTCGGGCAGGCGCTCCTTCTCCCGCCGCTCCGGCGCGGAGTAGCCGCCATGTCTGCGGCGATCGTCGTCGCGCGGCGGGCGGTGATCGGGGCGGGGCTTGCCGCCCCCGCGCAGACCGGACTCCTTGCGGGCGGCGTCGCCGCGCGGCCTGTGCTCGCCGGCCGCCTCGCGCCGCTCGGCCTCGCGTCCCTCGCCCGCATGACCGCGCCGCGGTCCGCCGGGCCGTTCGCGGGCGGGGCGTCCCTCCTTCGCCGCGGCGTCGCCGCGCGCCGCAGGCCCGCCTTGCGGGCGCCGTCGCGGGCCGGCATGGGCGTGGCGCTGCAAGGTCCATATTTCGACGAGGACGGGGGCTTCGGGCTCCGCCGGGGCGGCGGCTTCGGCCGGCGCTTCGGCGGTCGGCTCCGCGGCTTCCGCCTCGACAGGCGGAGCCTCCGGCTCCTGGAGGGCGGCCTCGGACGGCGCGGCTTCCTCGATCGCGGCCGCTCCCGGCGCCGCCTCGGCAGGCTCGGGCGCGGTCTCCGCTTCGACCGCCTCGGCCTCCGCGCTCGCGTCCGCCGGCGCTTCGCCGGCGTCCGAAGCGGCGACATTGGGCGTCAGCGGGTCGGTGGAGGCCGCCGGCAGCAGCGGGACGGTGATCGCCGGGCCGGGGCGCTGCGCGGATTGATAGCCGAGCGAACGCAGGATCGAGCCGAAAGCCTCGCCCGCGCAGCCGGTGAGCGAGGTCATCGCCACTGTGACGACGAACCCCTCGCCGTCGGCGGCGCCGGCCGGCGGCTCGCCGGGCGTCACGCCGGGCCGATAGGAGCTCGCCGGGCGAATGAGATCGGCGAGCCGCTCCAGAATGTCGACGCGCACGACGCGCTCGCCGCACACGCGAAAGCCGGCGGCGCGATAGAATCCCTTGGAAATGTCGGGGTCGGCGGCGAAGGAGGTGCGCCCCGATGCGGCGAGATGCGGAACCTCGTCGAGACCTTTGAGATTCTCCAGCCCGCCGTGCTTCAAGCCCCACAGCAAAGCGGCGAGCGCGCGCGGCGCCGGTTTCAGCAACGCGGGCAGATAGAGGTGATAGGCGCCGAAGCGCACGCCCTTCTTGCGCAGAGCGCCGCGGTCCTCCTGCGAGAAGCCTTTGATTTCGCGCGCGACGCGGCTGCGCTCGAGAACGCCGAGCTCCTCGGCGAGCTGATAGGCGACGCCGCGCGGCGCTCCCTCGAGTCCCTCGCCGGATTCGAGCTCCTCGAGCGAGCCGAGCAGCTTCTTCACATGGCTCGCGAGCCACAGATCGAGGCGATGCTGCGCCTTCTCCAGCGCGGCGCCGGTCAATTGCTCGTCCGCGAGCAGCCGCACGGCCGGCTTCAGCACGCTCGCGCCCGGGACGATCTTGCCGACCGGCTCGCCGAGCCAGCGAATGGTTCCGTCATTGCCGAGCAGGAATGCGTCGTCCACCGCATCGAAGACCCGCGTCGCACGCGCCTCGATTTCGCCGGCCAGAGCCTTCTGCGCGGCGGAGTTCAGAGCCTTTGCGGCTTCGCCCGTCGCCTGCGGATCGGCGGTGAAACGAAATCCCTGGAGCTGACCGACATGCTGACCTTCGACCAAGACGTCGCCGGCTGTCGTGATTTCGGCTTCGAGCATTGCATTCTCTCTCAGGCGACGCATCAGCACGCTGGTGCGGCGGTCCACGAAACGCTGGGTGAGGCGCTCGTGGAGGGCGTCGGACAGACTGTCCTCTACCTGACGCGCGACGCTCTGCCAATGCTCCGCATTCTCGAGCCAGCCGGAACGATTGGCGATGAAGGTCCATGTCCTCACCTGCGCGAGCCGGGCGGAGAGCGTGTGAATGTCCCCGTCGATGCGGTCGACCCCGGCGATTTGCTTTGCGAACCAATCGCCTGGAATGCGGCCGCGGCGCACCACGAAGCCGTATATGGCGAGGGCGAGCTCGGCATGAGCGGCGGGCGAGGTCTTGCGATAATCGGGAATCTGGCACACGTCCCAGAGTCTCATAATATCTGCATTGGTCTTCGCATTGCGGCGCACGGTCTCGTCGCGCGCCGCGACCTCCAGCACCATTTGATCCTCGCCCGTGCGGGCGCGGACGAGGCAGTCTTCCGGCGGAGCGCGCTCCAGGGAATCGACGAGCGACTCGATCGAGTCGAAGTCGGGATCGGCGTTGCGCCATTGCAGCAGCGTGACCGGATCGAAGCGATGGATCTCCAGATCCTCGATCAGATCCTCGTCGAAAGGCGGACATCGGCCGGTCGTGCCGAACGCGCCGTCGTTCATATGGCGCCCGGCGCGGCCGGCGATCTGGCCGAATTCGGCGGGCGTGAGGCGGCGATGGCGCAGGCCGTCGAATTTTCGGTCGGCGGCGAAAGCGATGTGGTCGACGTCGAGATTGAGACCCATGCCGATGGCGTCGGTGGCGACGATGTAATCGACGTCGCCGTTCTGATAGAGATCGACCTGCGCATTGCGCGTGCGCGGGGAGAGCGCGCCGAGCACCACCGCAGCGCCGCCGCGCTGGCGTTTGATCCATTCGGCGATCGCATAGACGTCCTCGGCCGAGAAGGCGACGATGGCGCTGCGCGGCGGCAGCCGCGCGAGCTTGCGCTCGCCGGCGAAAGTGAGTCGCGACAGGCGCGGCCGCGCGAAGATCGGCGCGCCGGGCAGCAGCCGCTCGACGAGCGGACGCATTGTCTCGGCGCCGATCAGCAGCGTCTCCCGCCGGCCGCGCCAATGCAGCAGCCGATCGGTGAAGACATGGCCGCGGTCGAGATCGGCGGCGAGCTGGATTTCGTCGACGGCGACGAAATCGACGTCGAGATCGCGCGGCATCGCCTCGACCGTGGAGATCCAATAGGCGGGCGCGCGCGGCTTGATCTTCTCCTCGCCGGTGACGAGCGCCACATTGTCCGCGCCGACGCGCTCGGCGACGCGCTGATAGACTTCGCGCGCGAGCAGCCGCAGCGGCAGGCCGATCATGCCGCTCGAATAAGAGAGCATGCGCTCGATGGCGTGATGCGTCTTGCCGGTGTTGGTCGGGCCCAGCAGGGCGGCGACGCCTTGCATGCGCGCGCGAAGGCCGGGAGCGGCGCTTCGATGGGCGGCGAGCGTTGGGCTCATGGCCGTCAATCTATTTCAGCTGGCGGCGCGATGCGAGCTTTTCCGGATGCGCGCGACGGAAACGAGCCGTGAGGAGAAAAATCCGGCTGTCCCGAATCGGCGCCGCACGGCGGGCGCCGATTCATCCTTCGAACGGGGCGAGAACGAATCGCGGCCGAATCGCTGACTCGGCGCGAATCATCCTTCGTTCTGACAAGATATAGGATCGACGGGCGTTTCTCTGCCTGTATCTTGCGATTCCGGGCGTCGCGTCGCGCTTCGAGCGCGCCATGCGCGCGGACTCGCCGCAGGCGATTTGTCAATCGCCGGAATCCGATTTCGGCGGCCCCTGCGCGGCTCCGCGTTAACGGAGCGGCGAAAGCGCGAACGCAGCACGGACGAATCGCTATTCTCGCGATGTTGGCGTTCGGTTCGCACGCGATCTGGCGCCGCGCACGCTTCGAACCGCGATATCTAGCGCGGCGCGGGACACGCCGGCGGCGGAGCCGCGACGGGTCCTTAACGAAGCCGTCCGGCTTCGGCACAGCGGCGCCGGCGCGCCGAAGGCGGCGCTCGCGACGCATTCGCCCCTCTACGCAGCAAACAGGTTAACGCCGGCGTGCGCCCGCTGCGCCCGACAGGTCGGCGCGATAAGCACGGGCTTAACCCGTCCGCGGCATAGTGCGTTTCGATTTCGTCATTCGGAGACGCCCGGGACGCGCATGACCATCGCAGCGACGGAATTTTGCGCGGCTCTCGCAGCCTTCGTCCTCTTGCTCGCGATCGTCGCGGCGGCCGGCGCCGCCGTCGCCGATCGCCTGCGCTTTCCCGGCTTCGCGGAGGGCGCGCGTCTCGAGCGCGTCGGCCTCGGGCTGATCTGCGGCTTCGGCTGTCTTCCGGTCGCGCTCGATCTCGCCGGCCGCCTCGGGCCCTTCGCGATGACGCTCGCGGCTCTCGCGCTCGCCGCGCTCGGCGCGCCGGCGCTCCTCCGCGCGAAGGCGTCGCCGCTTCATCGCGGATGGATCGCGGCGGCGCTGATCTGGATCGCCGCTTCGATCGCCATCGTCATCGACATGCCGGGGATCGGCGATCTGCAGCATTCGCTGCTCGCGGTCGATTATGTGAAGCACGCCGCGACGACCTGGTCGCTCGCCGAGAACGGCTCGCCCCCCTGGAATCCGACCTATTACGACCCCGGTCGGGCGATGTCCTATTATTATCTGTTCTACACTCTGCCGGCGGTCGCCGCCGCGCTCGGCGCGCCGCTCGGGATCGGCGCGCGTCACGCCGCCTACGCCTGCGCGCCGCTGATGGGAATCGCGCTGTTCGCGCTCGCCCGCGCCGCCCTTCTGCGCAGCGGCGCCGACGGGGCCGCGGGCGAGGAGAAAAGGCCCGCGAATTGGCCGCTGCTCGCGCTGCTGCTCGCCACAGGCCTCGATTTCATTCCTTTGACGATCCTCTATTTCGGCGCCGGGCGCGACGCGAATTTCGTCTTCCTGCATTTCGTCGATTGGGGCGAGCAGGTCACCTCCTGGTTCAACAGCGTGATGTGGGTCCCGCATCACGTGTCGGCGCTCTGCGCGGCCATCGTCGGCTTCATCGCGCTGACGGCGCCGGGCGAGAATCGGCCCGGCGAGGATCGCCGGCGCGCGCTTCTCGCGGCGCTCGCCTTCGCCTCCATGGTCGGCCAATCGGCCTATGTGGCGATGCCCGCCGCGCTCGGCGCCGGTTTCTGGCTCGCTTCGCTCCTGTGGCGGCGCCGCTTCGACATCGCCGCGCGCCTCTGCCTCGCCGGCGCCGGCGCGCTGGCGCTCGCCGCGCCTTGGCTCGCGACGCTGCTGCCGCGCTTCGGCGCCGGCGGGCCGAGCCCGATCGGCCTGCGCATTCGCGGCCCGCAATGGATCGACATCGTCGCGGGATCGGAGCCGGCCGGCGCGTTCTGGCGCGCCCTCGCCATGCCGATGTTCTATCTCGTCGATTTCGGCGTGTTCGCGCTCGGCGCCTATCTGTTCTGGCGCAAGGCGGGACGGCGCGGTCTCGCCGATGAATTGAGCGCGGCGATGCTCTGCCTCACCGGCGCGGCCTTTCTCATCGGCTCGCTGTTGTGCTCGCAGATCGTCATGAACGATCTCGGCTGGCGCGTGATGCTGTTCGCGCAATTCGCGGCGCTGATCTGGACCGCGGCCGCGATGCGCCAGGGTCTGCTGTCGCAGGGCGGCCTGCGCCACGCCGCGCGCGTCGGCCTCGCGCTCGGCTACGCCGCGCTCGTCGTCGCCACGCTGCAATTGCGCTTCTTCTTCCCGCACGAGCATATGCGCGCGACGCTCCCCGATCAGATGGCCGCCTGGAATTGGCTCGACGCTCATCTGCCGCGCGGCGCCGTGGCGCAGCCGCATCCGAGCCGCGACCGCGAATATGGCTATGGCCTCTATGGACGCTTTCCCGTCGCCATCGCGGATCGGCACAATGCGCGTCTGTTCGGTGCGCAGCCGGCGGAGATCGAGGAGCGCATGGACTATCTGTCGCCGATCTTCTCCGAGCCGACGATCACGCCGGACGATGTGCGTCGCCGCGCCGCGCGCTTCGACATTGCGGCGCTGGTCGTCTCCTCGCGAGACCGGGTGTTCGCCGCGCCGGGCGCCTGGACGGAGATGACGCCCGCAGACTACGCCAATCCCAATTTCCGCATCTATCTGCTGAGCCCGCCCCGCCGTGACGAAACCTATTGAAGCACACTCGACGCTCGCGCGCATCGCCGCGCTGGTTTTCTCCTATGCGCTCGCCACCGCGCTCGGCGCGATCTTGTTCGTCGCGCTGATGCGCTGCGCGCCGGCGCTGCTCGGCCCCGGCGTGATGTTCTATCGCGGGATCGGCGCGCTCGTTTTCGTCTTCGTCGCTCTGATCGCGATCTTCCTCGCGCTGTCGTCGCGCTTCGTCGGGCGCTTCGCGCTGAATGGCGCCGATCCGATCGGCGCGGCCATCGCCGCCACATCCCTGCTGACCGCGGCCTTCGTGCTCGGGCCGGTGACGGTCGACCGCTCGATCTCGGTGTTCATGCTGTCGCAGTTCGACGCCGCCGACCATCCGCTGACCGAGGCCGAGGCGCGCGACGCCTTCTTGCGCGTCTATGTGCGGGATTGGGCGCAGATCGAACGGCGCCTGAAGGAGCAGGAGCTGTCCGGAAATCTCGAGCACGACGCATTCGGCTGGCGCCTGACGGCGCAGGGCCGCGCCTTCATGGGCGCGGCGCGGCTGACGTCGAGCCTGTTCGACGGCGATCCGCGCTTCGTCGGCGGAAGAGAGTAGTTTCGAGACGCGCGCGCGAGACTCGCGCCGTCGGCCGTATTCGAGGAAGACATCGATGTCGACCACTTCGATTTTTGCCGCCGCAAAGACGCCTTCCGATGCGAATGCGCGCCGGCTCTGCGCCATTGTCAAGCCGAGCAACGGCGATATCGTCCGGCTCGTCGTCATCTTGTTCGTCGCGCCGAATGCGATTCTCTCGGTCTCTTTCGAATGGCCCGTCGCGGCGCTGGTCTGGCTCGGCTGCGTCGGCGCCTGCGTGACGGCATGGCGCGCGCGGGCTGCGAACGCGTTCTCGGCGGCGCCGGCGGATATGCGCCGGCTCATGCTCTGTCTCGGATTTGGCTTCGTTCTGTGCCTGATCGGCGGCGAGGGCCATTTCTTCTATACGGAGCGCGATTGGCTCGTGCGCGATGCGGTGCTCGCCGATCTCGCACGATATGGCGCGAACGCTCTCTATCGCGAGGGCGGGACGGATTACATGTTGCGCGCGCCGCTCGGCGCCTATCTCGTTCCGAGCCTCTTCGGCCGCCTCGCGGGACTTGCCGCGGCGCATCTCGTCCTTCTGCTCCAGAACGCGGTCATCGTCGGCGTCTGCTGCTATTTCGTGACGACGATCGCCAACCTCGGCAGGGGCGCGCGCGAAGCGGCGATGCTGCTCGTCTTCATGGGCTTCGGCGGGCTCGACATATTGCCGATCGTCGTCGCCGAGGCCAATGAGTTGATCCACGGCAGGCCGTTCATGCCGTTTCATCACACGGAATGGTGGGGCCTCTATTTCTCTTCGATTCGAATGCAATACACGAGCCATGTCGCGCTACTGGCCTGGGCGACGAATCACATGGCGCCGGGCTGGTGGTTCGCGATACTCTCGCTTCTCTATGTGCGGGGCGCGACGACCTTTCCGGTTCTGCTCGTTTCTTTCGCGGCGATGCTCTTGTGGTCGCCGCTCTCCATGATGGGCGCGGCGCCGCTCCTGGCCTGCTTCGCGCTGGAGCTCTTCCCGCGCCGCCTGTCGTGGCGCGAGCATATCGCCGCGATCGCGAGCTGTCTCGCTCTCCTGCCCGTCGCCTATTATCTCACGCTCGACAACGCTTCCGTCGCCAAGGAATGGCTCGTCTGGCGAGACGGTTTTCTCTCGCGCTATCTGCTCCATCTGGCCTTCGAGATTCCGCAGGCGGCGATCGTCCTCTACGCCTGGAGAAAGGTCGAGCCCTGCGACCGCCGGCTCATCGCGCTCGCGCTCGTCCTGCTCGCGCTCTTCCCGATCTACAGCATCGGGCTCTACAATGATTTCACCATGCGCGCGTCGATCGCGCCGCTTTTCCTTCTGTCCTACGTCTTCGCCCGCATCGCCGTGCTGACGCCGCGCGACAATGGCCTTTTCGCCTCGGCGATCTCGACCGTCGTTCTCGTGTCCGCCGCGACGCCCCTCGTCGAATTGAAGGTGGCTCTGACGGTCGGACGCTTCGCCGCCAGCGACTGCAATTTCCTGACATCTTGGCGAAAAAACGAACCGACTGCTTCGGCCGGCAATTATCTGGCGCGCGGCGACGCGGTTCCCGCCTGGCTCATGCGCCCGAATGGCGAGCCGATCGCGCGCGAAGACCGGATATGCTGGCCCGATCATCCGCTTCTCCCGGCGGAGCTGAAATGATCTGTGCGCGAATCGGCCGCTCTCTTTGACTTCGCCGGCGCGCCTTGGCAAAAAGCTTCCGTCCGTCAACGGAGAGAGGCGTCGCAGATGGCATCCATCGTCGAGCGGTTGAGCGAAGAGCTCGCGGCGAAGCAATGGCAAGTGGAGGCCGCGATCGGCCTCCTGGATCAGGGTTCGACGGTTCCCTTCATCGCCCGCTATCGCAAGGAGGCGACCGGCCAGCTCGACGACGCGCAGCTTCGCCATCTCGAAGAGCGGCTGCGATATCTTCGCGAATTGGAGGAGCGGCGCAAAGCCATTCTGGAATCGATCGATGCGCAGGGCAAGCTCGACGAGGCGCTGCGCGCGTCGATCCTGGAGGCCGACAACAAGGCGCGCCTCGAGGACATCTATCTTCCCTACAAGCCCAAGCGCCGCACCAAGGCGCAGATCGCGATCGAGGCCGGCCTCGCGCCGCTCGCCGAGGCGCTGCTCGGCCATCCCGAACGCGAGCCCAGGGCGCAGGCCGAGCCGTTCGTGAACGCGGAGAAGAACGTCGCCGACGCCGACGCCGCGTTGGAGGGCGCGCGCGCCATTCTCGTCGAGCGCTTCGCCGAAAACGCCGATCTCATCGGCGCGCTTCGCGAATCCTTCTGGTCGCAGGGCGTGCTCAAATCCAAGGTGCGCGACGGCAAGCAGACGGCCGGCGCGAAATTCTCCGATTATTTCGATTTTTCCGAGCCGCTGACGAAGCTGCCGTCGCATCGCATCCTGGCGATGTTCCGCGGCGAGAAGGAGGAGATTCTCGATCTCGAGATGATCGCCGCGCCGAACGAGGACGGCGGCGGCTATGAGGGCCGCATCGCGCAGCGCTTCGCCATCGCCGATCGCGGCCGCCCCGGCGATCGCTGGCTCGTCGACACGGTGCGCTGGGCCTGGCGCACCAAGATCGAATTGCATCTCTCCGTCGATCTGCGTCAGCGCTTGTGGCGTCTCGCCGAGGACGAGGCGATCCGCGTCTTCGCCGCCAATTTGCGCGATCTGCTGCTCGCCGCGCCCGCCGGCGCGCGCGCGACCCTCGGTCTCGATCCGGGTTTCCGCACCGGCGTGAAAGTAGCGGTCGTCGACCGCACGGGAAAGATCGTCGCGACGACGGCTATCTATCCGCACGAGCCGCAGCGCCGCTGGGACGAGTCGTTGTCGACCCTCGCCAAGCTCGCGCGCGATCACGCGGTCGAGCTGATCGCCATCGGCAATGGCACGGCCTCGCGCGAGACCGACAAGCTCGCCGGCGATCTCATTTCGAAATTCCCCGAGCTGAAGCTCACCAAGATCATCGTGTCGGAAGCGGGCGCCTCCGTCTATTCGGCGTCGGAATACGCCTCGCGCGAATTGCCCGGTCTCGACGTGACGCTGCGCGGCGCGGCCTCGATCGCGCGGCGTCTGCAGGACCCGCTCGCCGAGCTCGTGAAGATCGATCCGAAATCGATCGGCGTCGGCCAATATCAGCACGATGTCTCCGAGCTGAAGCTCTCACGCTCGCTCGACGCCGTGGTCGAGGACTGCGTGAACGCCGTCGGCGTCGACGTCAACACCGCTTCGGCGCCTTTGCTCGCGCGCGTGTCGGGCCTCGGCGAGACGCTCGCCGCCAATATCGTCGCGCATCGCGACGCGCATGGGCCGTTCCGCACGCGCGCGGCGCTGAAAGAGGTGCACCGGCTCGGGCCCAAGGCCTTCGAGCAGAGCGCCGGCTTTCTGCGCATCATCGACGGCGACGATCCGCTCGACCGTTCCGGCGTGCATCCGGAATCCTATCCGGTGGTGCGGCGCATTCTCGAGGCGGCCAGGAGCGACATCAGGCAGCTCATCGGCAATGCGGCCGAGCTGCGCAAGCTGAAGCCGCAGGCTTTCGTCGACGCGAGCTTCGGCCTGCCGACCGTCGCCGATATTTTCGCGGAGCTGGAAAAACCCGGCCGCGATCCGCGCCCGGCGTTCAAGACGGCGACCTTCCAGGACGGCGTCGAGACCATTTCGGATTTGAAGCCCGGCATGGTGCTCGAGGGCGTCGTCACCAATGTCGCGGCCTTCGGCGCCTTCGTCGACATCGGCGTGCATCAGGACGGGCTCGTGCACATCTCGGCCATGTCCAGGACCTTCGTGAAGGACCCCCGCGCGGTGGCCAAGCCGGGCGACATCGTGAAGGTGAAGGTGCTGGAGGTCGACGTTCCGCGCAAGCGTATTTCGCTCACGATGCGCCTCGACGATGCGCCGGGTCAGCGGCAGGCCGAAAGCCGCGAGCGCAACAGCGGCGCGCCGATGCGACGCGCGCCGCAGGAGCAGCCGAAGGGCGCCGGCGCGCTCGGCGAAGCGCTGCTCGCCGCCATGCGCACGCCGCAGAAACGGTGAGGCGATCGGAGCGAGCGCTCTTCACGCCGCGAGGGCCAGATCGTCGATCGCCGCGCGAAGGAATCGCGCCGCTTCGCCGCCGGTGACGACGCGATGGTCGAAGGTGAGGCTCAGCGGCAGCAGCCGCCGCGCGACGATTCGCTCGCCTTGCGGCGCGGCGGCGCGGCGAATTCTCCCGGCGCCGAGGATCGCCACTGTCGGCGGCAGCACCACGGGGGCGGCGTAGAGTCCCGCGATCATGCCGAAATTGGAGAGGGTGATCGTCGCCCCGCGCAATTCCTCCGGCGGAATGGTTCGCGCCTCTATGTCCGCGCGCATGCGGTTCAGCCCTTCGCGCAGGTCGGCGGGATCGCGCTCGGCGACATTGCGCAGCACCGGCACGAACAATCCGCCTTCGCCCGAATCGACGGCGATGCCGAGATCGATGCGCTTCAGAACGCGCCGCGCCAGCGCATGGGATTCGAACCAGGCGTTGAGCGCCGGTTCGGCGCGGCAGCCGCACACGAGCGCGCGAATGAGGCGCAAGGTCGTGTCCGTTCCCTCCGGCCAGGCCTCGATGTCGGCGTCGTCGACGACGGTCGCCGCGGCGACTTCCGCCTGCGCGAGCGCCATGTTCTGCGCCATGGCGCGGCGGAATCCGCGCAGCGGCTCGGCCGGCTCGGTCTCCGAGAGAATGCGCGCGACGCGCTGCACGTCGCCAGCGGTGATGACGCCGTCGGGGCCGGAGGGCGTGACGATGGTGAGATCGACGTCCAATCGTCGCGCCAGCGCGCGCACGGCGGGCGTCGCGCGCACGCCGGCATGCGCCTGGCCGATCGCCGCGGCGCCTTCCTGCAGCACGCGACCGCTCGTCTCCATCGCGCCGACCACCGTGCCATTGTCGGCGCTCTCGTCGCGCGCGCCCTCGAAAGCGATGAGCGGGCCGCCGATGCGCACGATCTCGCCCGCCTCGGCGAAGAGCTTTTCGATCCGCCCCGTCTGCGGCGAGGGGATTTCGACGACCGCCTTCGCCGTTTCGACGGAGACGAGCGGCTGATCGACCGCGACCTCCTCGCCCGGCGCGACATGCCATTCGACGAGCTCGGCCTCCTGCAGTCCTTCGCCGAGGTCGGGAAGACGGAAGATGTTCATGACGACGCCTCCATCGTCTCGCGGACCGCGGCGGCGATGCGGTCGACGCTCGGCAGATATTGGTTCTCGAGCCGCGCGAGCGGAATGACGACGTCGTAACCCGCGACGCGCTTCACCGGCGCGAGCAGAAAATAGAGTCCGCGCTCGGCGAGCAGCGCGGCGATCTCCGCGCCGAAGCCGCCCGTGCGCGGAGCCTCCTGCACGATGACGCAGCGGCCGGTCTTCTCGACCGAGCGCAGAATGGTCTCGGCGTCGAGCGGCTTCAATGTCGCGACGTCGATCACTTCGCAATCGATCCCGTCCTCGGCGAGCCGATCGGCGGCGGCGAGCGCCTCGTGCAGCATGCCGCCCCAGGCGACGAGCGTGACGTCGCGCCCCTCGCGCGAGACGAAGCATGTGTCGAGCGGCAGCGCCTCGCCGTCGTCGGCGACATCCTGCTTGAACAGGCGATAGAGCCGCGTCGGCTCGAGAAACACGACCGGGTCCGGATCGCGGATCGCCGCGAGCAGAAGTCCGTATGCGCGCGAGGGCGAGGAGGGGATCACGACGCGCAGCCCCGGCACATGGGCGAGCATCGCCTCGGGACTCTCCGAATGATGCTCGGGCGCATGTATGCCGGCGCCGTTCGGCGCGCGCAGCACCATGGGGCAGGAGAGGCGTCCGCGCGTGCGATGGCGCAGGCGCGAGGCGTGATTGATCAGCTGATCCATCGCCGGATAGATGAAGCCGCTGAATTGAATTTCGACGACCGGCTTCAATCCCATCGCCGCCATGCCGATCGCCGCGCCGGCGATCGCGGCCTCGGCGAGCGGCGTGTCGATCACGCGCTCGCAGCCGAAGCGCTGCTGCAATCCGAGCGTCGCGCGGAACACGCCGCCGTTGACGCCGATGTCCTCGCCGAGCAGCAGCACGGCGCCGTCGTGCTCGAGCTCATGCGCGAGCGCGCGATTGACCGCCTCGACGAGAGTGAGCTCAGCCATGGCGTGATTCTCCTGCCGTCATTGCGAGGAGCGGAGCGACGAAGCAACCCAGGAGTCGCCCCGCGGCTCTGGATTGCTTCGCTTCGCTCGCAATGACGGGTGCGTCTTCAGACATGGCGCGCTCCGTTCGCCGGAGCGAAGCGGCGCGCCTCCTCATATTGATCGCGCATGGCGGGAGGAAGCTGTGCAAACAGATGATCGAACATGGCGGAGAAGCTCTGCGGCGGCGTCGCCAGATAGGTCGCGACCGCGCGCTCCACCTCCTCGGCGTTCTCGCGCGCGAGCTTCGCTTCGGCGTCTTCGTCCCAGAGGCCGCGCTTCGTGAGATAGGCGCGCAGGCGCCCGATCGGCTCGCGCGCCGCTTCGCGCCGCACCACGTCCGGATCGCGATAGCGTGTGGCGTCATCCGCCGTCGTATGGTCGCCGAGGCGATAGCTCAGCGCTTCGATCAGCGTTGGGCCGCCGCCGCTTCGCGCCGTCTCGATCGCGAGCGCCGCCACATGATGCATGGCGATCGCGTCATTGCCGTCGACGCGCAGACCGCCGACGCCCGCCGCGACCGCCTTGTGCGCGAGCGTCTGCGCCGCCGTCTCGAGGCTGCAGGGCGTCGATATCGCCCATTGATTGTTGTTGACGACGACGACGAGCGGCGCGCGCCAGACGCCGGCCATGTTCAAGGCCGAATAGAAATCGCCGGTCGAGGTGCCGCCGTCGCCGATGATCGTGACCGCGACGCGCGGCTCGGCGCGCAGCTTGAACGCGTAGGCCGCGCCGGCGGCATGAGCGACCTGCGTGCCGACCGGAACGCAGATCGGGAAATCATGGCGCGGCAAGGCGTAATCGCTGCCACGCTCGTCACCGCCCCAATAAACGAGATTCTCGGCCATGCTCATGCCGCGCAGGAGCTGCGCGGCATGGTCGCGATAGGACGGCGCGAGCGCATCCTCGGCGCGCATCGCCGCGCCGACGCCGACGCCGATCGCCTCCTGGCCGAGCGCCGAGGCGAAGGTGCCGAGCTTGCCCGTGCGCTGCAATGCGACGGCCTTGCCGTCATAGGCGCGCGTGCGCGCCATTGCGCGGTAGAGCTTCAGCGCGAGCTCGGCGTCGATCTCGCGCGCGGGAGCCGTGGGGCAGAACTCGCCGTCGGGCGACAGGAAGCGGATGGGATCCGGCGGGATCGAGACGTCTGCAGCCATGACATTCTCAGCCTCGAGCTTCGATGCGAGACTTAAGGCGCCGGTTTCCGCATTTCATCGGCGCTCGAAAAATTTTGTGAGGTCACGCGATCAGACGCCCGCGCTCTCGCCGCGCGAGCGTGAGCGCGGGCGGAGGCGCGAAGGCTCCCATATTGCCCCAGTTCACGATGTTCGACCTCAGCTCCGGCGCCTCGAGCACGTCGAGAAATTCACGGTGCTCCGGATGCTCCGGCGCGCCGATGAAGGCCGCGACGAAGTCGTCGCGGCTGAACACGTCGCGCTGACGGATCATGTTGAAGGAGACGACATCCGCCGCATGATTCTCTCCGAGCGTTACGAATTCCGGCATTTCGCGGAAATTCGCCGTCTGCACCACCATGGAGAAATGCAGATGCGAGATCGCGCCGCGCTCGCGCAGAGCCTTTACGAAGGCGAGGTTTTTCATGAGCCGGTCGAAATTTCCCGGTCGACGCACGATGGCGTAGGTGTCGGCGCGCGCGGCGTCGATGGAGATTTGGACCCCGCCGACATGGCCTTCGAGCGCGAGCTCGCGCCAAGCGCGCTCGTCGAGCAACTGGCCGTTGGTGTGCAGATGGATGCGCAGGTCCGGATAGTCGTCCGTCGTGATGCGCTTGATCACATTGCGGAAATGATTGCTGCCGAAGGCGTCGCCGGAGCCGGTGATCACGACTTCCTCGGCGTTGCGCAGCAAGGGCAAAATGGAGCGCTCCATCAAGGCGTCGAGCTCGGCCTGCCGCGCCTTGTTCGCGAGATAGAGGCCCGAGCGGCAGGACGGGCAGGCGAGATTGCAGGATTTGTCATGGCTCAGCACCACCTGCCTCGGCAGTGGCGCGGGCGCATTCGAGACGTGTCGCGCGATCGCCTCCTGCGCTCGCGCCGACGCGCGGCGCGTCAGCGTGCGGCCCGCGATGACCGGGCAGGTGCGATGATCGCAATGGCGGAACGAGCCGTCGACGATCGACTCGCGAATCTCGCGCGCCGCAGCGCTGTTCCACAGCTCCCGAGGACTCGATGCGAGGGGGCCGATGGGCTTTGGCAGCCAGACGGGGCAGCACACGAAGGCGAGCCCGGTATGCGTCGTCTCCAGCGTTTCGAACGGGCGCAGGCAGAAATGATCACGCAGATAGGCGCTCGTCTCCTCCTCGCGCGGCGCGCGACGCGCGCGTCGCTGCCGCCAGGGCAGCATGAAGACATTGTCGATCCAAGCGCCGACCGCGGCGATCCGATCGCGTCCGATGGCGTCGTGCAGGGCGGAGTGATTGAAGAGCCCGAGCAGGCTCGCAGGCGTGAGCGTCAGCACGAGTTCGACGATGGAGGAGAGCAATCGCGACAAAGCAGCGCCTTCGGCTTCGATGCGGCTGTGACGCCGGAGCAATCCGATTCGCCGCTCGAGCAATGAAACGCGGGCAGTGTAGGGGGCGGCGAAACGACGGGCAAGGCGTGGCGGGACTATGTGGAACCACGCGCGCTTCGAGCGCCGGCCGATTTTCTTTTTTGCGCTTTCGGCGCGCGCCGGCTTGAACCCGCGCCGCCTCGCGCCAGATCGACGCAATATGCCAACGCCGTTCAAATCCGACGCCTTCTCCTTCGTCGACGAATTCGGTCCCGAGAAGGTCGTCTATCTGAGCACGCCCGCCGCCGGTCTCGAAGCGATCGTCGTCATCGACAATGTCGCCGCCGGTCCCGCCATCGGCGGCGTGCGCATGGCGCCCGATGTCGGCGTCGAGGAGTGCGCTCGCCTCGCGCGGGCGATGACGCTGAAGAACGCGGCTTGCGGGCTGCGCCACGGCGGCGCCAAATCGGTGATCTTCGGCGATCCCGCCATGCCGATCCGCGAGAAGGAGCGGGTGATCCGCGCCTTCGCCAAGGGGATCGAGCCGCTCGTCGATTATATTCCCGGTCCCGATATGGGATTGGACGAGACGTGCATGGCCTGGGTGCGCGACGAGATCGGCCGCGCCGTCGGCCTGCCGGCGGAGCTCGGCGGCGTGCCGCTGGACGAGATCGGCGCGACCGGCTTCGGCGTCGCCATCGCGGCGGAAGTGGCGGCGCCGCGCGCCGGGCTCACGCTCGCGGACGCGCGCGTCATCGTCGAAGGCTTCGGCGCCGTCGGCCGTCACGCGGCGCGCTTTCTCGCGCGCAAGGGCGCGATCCTCGTCGGCGCGTCGGACCGGCGCGGGGCGATCTACAACGAGCGCGGGCTCGACATAGAGGCGTTGACGCGCCTGCGCGCGCAGGGCATGAGCGTCGCCTCTCATCCGGGCGGCGAAGCGCTCGGCCCCGACGCGCTGCTTCGCGCGTCCTGCGACATTTTCATACCGGCGGCGCGGCCGGACGTGTTGCGCGCCGACAATGTCGATTCTCTCGATTGCAGGCTCGTCGTCGAGGGCGCCAATATTCCTGCGACCGCGGAGGCGGAGCGCCGTTTGTTCCAGCGAGGAATTGTCGTCGCGCCGGATTTCATCGCCAATGCCGGGGGCGTCATCTGCGCGGCGGTGGAATATGCGGGCGGCGACGCGACGGCGGCCTTCGCGGCGATCGAGGAGAAGATCGGCCGCAACATGCGCCTCGTCATCGAGCGCGCGGATGCGGCGGGCGTGTCGCTGCGCGACGCCGCGACGTCGTTGGTCGAGCAGCGGCTGCGCAAGATGATCGCCACGCGCCGCTGGCACGCGTGATCGCGGAGAGCGAGCCCGCAGGCTCGCGATCCGCAACGATCGCCGTTCAGCCGCTCGGCGACGACGCGTCCGATGCGAAAGCCGTCTCGACGCGATTGCGGCCGTTGACCTTGGCGAGATAGAGCGCGCGATCCGCACGGCGAAGGAGCGTCTCGGGGGTGTCGCCGTCGACGTATTGCGTCACGCCGAAGCTGCATGTGACCTTGCCTATGTCTTCGAATTCGAGCCGCTCGACCGCGGCGCGCAGCTTCTCCGCGGCGAGGCGCGCCATCGCGCCGTCGGAGCCGGGCGTCAGCAGAATGAACTCCTCGCCGCCCCAGCGCGCCAGCAGATCGGAACGCCGCACCACCGCTCGCGTGGCGTCGGCCAGCCGCACCAATGTGCGGTCGCCCGCTTGATGGCCGTGCGCGTCGTTGATCGCCTTGAAGAAGTCGACGTCGAACAGCACGAGCGAGAGTGGATCGCCGTAGCGGCTCGCGCGCTCCATCTCGTGGGCGAGGGCTTGATCGACCCGCAGCCGGTTGAACAATCCGGTGAGCGGATCGGTCACCGCCTGCTGGCCGAGATCGCGGGCGAGCTCCTGCAGATGCAGGCGCTTGTCCATCTGAATGCCGTCGTGGAGCCGGCGTTCCTTGCCGACGAGATAGATCAAGGTCATCGTCGTCGCGAGCAGCGTGACGATGATGCCGAGCACGCGCGAGGCGAATAGTTCGCGCGTCGGCTCCGCGAGCACCAGAGACCAGCCGCCGCCGCGAACGAAGCTGCGGCGCAGATATTCACGCTCTCCGTCGACGACGGCCCAGGCGTCGCCGACGAACTCGCGCTTCAGCATCGGCGTTCCGCGCAGCGCGCCGAACCGCTGCTCCGCTTCCTCCGCTTGCGGGGCCGCGAGGCGCCACATCGGCCGGAACATCTGCTCGGGGCGATTGGTCATGGTCACCACGCCGAGAGGGTCGAGGAGGAAATAAGCGCGATCGAAGCCGATCAGATCGATCTCTATCTCGGCGAGCGTTCGCACCAGCTGCGCGACGCCGATCACGTCGCCGGCTTCATCGCGGATCGGCTCGCCCGCCGAATATTCGACGGCGCGGCGCGCCCGGTCGAAGACGAAGCAGCGGGCGGAGACGCCGCTCATCGCTTCGACGAAGGATCTTCGTTCGACGTAATCTCGGTCGGCCGCCGCTGCCGCGCGCCGCCCGGCGGCGGCGGCGACCGCGCCGGCGCGATCCATGATGATGCCGAGCTCGGCTCGGGACGCATCGACATGCTGCTCGAGCGCGGATATCGCATTCTCGTCGGAGGACGCATCGCCTCGCTGCAGAGCGAGCCGCACCGATGGCGCTCCCGCCAGCGTCCTCGTCATGGCGTCGAGCGCGTCGGTCTCGCTGCCGAGCCGGCTCGCCAGAAGAGCGAGATCGCCGCGCGCTTGATGGACGATGCTCTCATTGTAGACCTTGCCGAGGAAATTGGTGAGCATCCAGCCGCACAGCAGGATCACGCCCATCGCCGTGACGGTCCAGACGAATTGCTTGCGCAAGTAATCGGTGTAGCGTCGCGAGGCGAGCTCGAGCGCGAGCTGGTTCTGGCGGATCGACCACACCGAGAAGGCGATCCAGTAACCGAGGAGGCCGCGCCAGAGCTGGATCGGCGTTCCGGAGGAGGCGACGAAGAAATCTGCGTTCAGCTCGTTCGCCGGCCAGAACGGCGCCGGCGTGACGACGAGTCCCGCGGCGATCGAATAAAGCGCGAAGCCGGCGGAAGCGAAAATCAGGAAGCGTCGGCCGTCCCCGCTCAGAGTCTCCGCCCGACGGGCCAGCGCGCAGGCGGCCAGGCTCGCGCTCGTGAAGCCGATCAGATAGCGCGCGACGGCGTTCGCGGTCGGCAGGCCAGACGAAAGGGCGACGAGCGCGACCGGGAACGCCAGCGGCGCATAAGTCGCGGCGTCGAGCCGGCGTCCGAGGCGCGCCCATTCGAGGCGCGCGAACTCCATCAAAAAGAAGAAGGAGCCGGCGAGAAGGACGAGGCGCAGCCACGAGAAAAAGGGATCGTCGCCGACCACCAGCGCAAACAGGTCCATCCATTCGAGACTGCCGTGCGAATAGCCGAACAGGCCGAGCGCGACCCATCCCTCCTCGCGCGCGGCGGCGCCCGATCCGCCGAAGCACACCGCGCCGAGCAGCATGAAAGCGAGGCCGTAGAAGAAAAAGATGAAGTCGAGCTGCGTGCCGAGAAAGGTCGCCATGATCTCTCGCATGCGCCTTCGCCCGCGCTTGTCGCAGCGCCGGGCGCGAACGCCGCCGTGCGCGCCCGATCCGAATTCCCACTCACATTGGCGGACGCGTTGCGAACGTCAAGCCGCGAACGAGGCGATGGTTGAAATCGCGACGCCCGCGTGAGACCTTCGCGTTGCGAGGCGGACGCCTCGGACGGGGCCGGACATGCCGCCGCAGCGCAAGATCATCCATGTCGACATGGACGCCTTTTATGCGTCGGTGGAGCAGCGCGACGATCCGGCGCTGCGCGGCCGCCCGGTCGCCGTCGGCTCGCCGCGCGAGCGCGGCGTCGTCGCGGCGGCGAGCTATGAGGCCCGCACATTCGGCGTGCGCTCGGCCATGCCCTCGGTGACGGCGCTGCGGCGCTGTCCTTCGCTGATCTTCGTTCCGCCGCGCCTCGACGTCTATCGCGAGGTCTCGCGCGGCGTTCGCGCGATCTTTCTCGATTATACGCCGCTGGTCGAGCCGCTCTCGCTCGACGAGGCCTACCTCGACGTGACCGAGAATCTGAAAGAGATCGCCTCGGCGACGCGCATCGCCGAGGAGATCCGCGCACGGATCGGAGAAAGCACCGGCCTCACCGCCTCGGCCGGCGTCTCCTACAACAAATTCCTGGCCAAGCTCGCCTCGGATCATCGCAAGCCCGACGGGCTGTTCGTCGTCACGCCGCCGATGGGCGCCGCCTTCGTCGCCGACCTTCCGGTCGGCTGCTTTCACGGCGTCGGACCGGCGACGACGAAGAAGATGAATGCGCTCGGCATAGAGACGGGCCGCGACCTTCGGGCGAAGAGCCTCGAATTTCTGCAGCGGAATTTCGGCAAATCCGGCGCGTTCTACTATTGGATCGCGCGCGGCGTCGACGAGCGGCCCGTGCGCGCCGATCGCATCCGCAAATCGATCGGCGCGGAAGTCACTTTCGCGCGCGATCTCCACGCCTATGAGGAGGCGCGCGCCGCGCTCGCGCCGATCGTCGCGCGCGTCTGGAGCCATTGCGAGCCGGCGGGAACGAGCGGGCGCACGGTGACGCTGAAGGTCAAATACGCCGACTTCCGGCAGATCACCCGCCGCAGCACATGCGTTGCGCCGCTCGCGAGCGCGGCCGAGCTCGATCGATCGGCGGACGCTCTGCTGCGCTCGCTGTTTCCTTCGCCCGCAGGCGTGCGTCTGCTCGGAGTCTCGCTTTCGTCGCTCGGCCCGGCGGAGTGGTCGTCCGATCCGCAACTCGCGCTCGCCGTCTGAAGGCTCGTGTCAGGGCGGGGTCCAGGGAAAGGTCCAGGTCTCGGTCAGCGTCTGCGCTCCCGCCTTCAAGAAGGCGCGCAGATCGGCGGTCCGACCCGATTTCGCGACCACGTCGAACATCGCGCGCAACCCGTCGATATGTGGATTGCCGGCGACGCTCGAGCGGATCACCACGCCGTTCGAGGCGGTCACGATCAGCTCGACTCGCGAGCAGTCATTGACGAAATAAGCGAGTTCGCCGCCGGCGAAATCGACGATGAAGCGCTGCGCGCCGGGCGTCACCGGCTCGGAGGAGCCGAGCGCCCGCGCCGTCGTGGCGAATGTGTTGACGGCGCGTCCATTGGGCGACAGGCGGGGCAGGTCGAGCAGCGACGTGATCCGATAGGCGTAGGAGAAGGGCTTGCCGACCTCCGGGGCGGTGCTTCCGACCCAAGAGACGACGATATTGTCGTTCGTCTCGTCGGGCGTCGGCAGCTCGAGCAGTTCGACTGCGCCCTCGCCCCAGGCCGATTGCGGCTCGACGAAATAGCTCGGCCGCGTCTCGTAGGCGAGCTCTATATCCTGATAGGAATCGAAGTCACGGTCGCGCTGCATCAGCCCGAAGCCGCGAATATTCGGGTCGGCGAAAGAGGACATGCGCGGCTGCGGCGGATTGCCGAGCGGCCGCCACAGCCATTCCTTCGACTCGCCGTAGACGAGCAATCCATCCGAATCGTGCAGCTCGCCGCGATAGCCGTCGCGCATGCGCCGGTCGTTCTCGCCGGTCAGATACATGGAGGTGAGCGGCGCGAGGCCGAGTTTGACGTTGGCGCGACGTGGAAACAGCGTCGCCTGCACGTCGATCGCGCTGTCCTGGCCGGTCGCGAGATCGAAGCGGAAGGCGCCCGTCGCCGCATCGCTGTCGAGCAGCGCATAAATGGTGGCGCGATTGCTTCCCGCCTGCGGGGTCTCGATCCAGAACTCGCGGAAGAACGGAAAGATTTCGGAATTGTCGCCGCAGCCGACGCAGAGCGCGCGCGCCGAGAGCCCATATTTCTGGTCGCGGCCGAGAAAGCGGAAATAGCTCGCGCCGAGGAAGGAGACGGCTTCGTCGTAGATGTGCGGATCGTTGAGAGGATAATGCAGGCGAAAGCCGGCGAAGCCGACATTGATCGGCAGAGGCTTGTCGAATTTGTTGCGGCCATAGTCGAACAGCGCGGGCGAATAGGGGATCGGCGTCGGTATGCCGTCGCGGATCGTATTCACCGTCACGGGACGCTTGTAGAGAAAGCCGAGGTGAAAGGTCTGCAGCCGGAACGCGTTGGGAATATTCGAGAAGAGAGCGCGTTCGGGCTTGAAGCGGATGTCGCGCCAGGAATCGAAATCGAGCCGGTCGAGTTGCTCCGGCAGCTGCTGCGGCGTCGCCTCGAAAGGAACGCCGGCGAGATCGCGGGCGCGGCGCGCCACATCCTCGAAGCCGAAGTGGGGGACTTGGCCGTTCTGGACCGTCTGCGCCACGGCCCGGCCGAGCGGCGTCGCCTCTACGCTCGCCGCAGCCATCGCGCCGAGCAGCCGGCGGCGTGTGATGTCGTTCATTTCAGCCTGTTTCCGAAAAAGACCGACGCCCGCGCTACGAGCGGAGGCGCGCGCCGAAGTCGCAGACGAATCGGGCGTTCTTGGGGACGACCGGATCGCGAGTGGCCTGGCGCGCGCTTTGCCGGTCACGCGGCCGCGGTTCCGCTTCTGCCTAGCGGGCTTCCTCGCCCCTCGCAAGCCGCGTGAGCGCGTTTGCGTCAGCTCGAGCGTGAGTGCGCGCCGCGCGCGGCGCGCTCCGGCGAGGAAATGCGCGGCCGGCGCAAAAAACCTCTTGTCAAGGCGACCAAAGCGCGTATTTACAGGGTTGCCCAATTTCGCACGTGCCTGTGGTCGTGTGTCGGTCGGCGGGGATCCGGACAAGAGGCCGGTCAACCGCCGAAATAAAACCGGCAGCCGGAGGCGAAACCGGCGAACCCCGCCTGAGCGGGGGATCGCGACTTAAAGCAACGACGGACCGGGCTTTTTCGTCTCTGTCGGCCCTCCAAAGGCCGGCGTACCGAAGAGGCTTGTCTTTCTTGCCGGGCGTGCGGAAAGGGATCAATCCCCTTCCAAGCGATGGCTATACGGGTCGGATCTCATGTCCGCGAGGACATGCGCGTCCGCGCCTCGCATAGCCTACGGCGCATCACCCGATCGTCTTTTGCGGCGCCCTCGCGGGCGGCGCGGCGGCGATCATGGATCGCAGTCGTATCGATACGCAGCGCGTCTCCACAGCGCCTGCGTAAACGGCGTCGTGCATCCGTTCGAAGCCCTTGGCCACTCCGCGGCATGCGCCGCGACTTCGTTGGGGATGCCGCAACAATGACCGACCGTATCCGCGAATTTCTCGAGGCGCGCCGCCGCGCCGGACGCGACACCGGCCCTTGCCTCGTCGTCGATCTCGACGTCGTGCGCGACAACTATACGAGCTTCGCGCGGGCGCTGCCCGACACGCGCGTGTTCTACGCGGTGAAGGCCAATCCGGCGCCGGAGGTGCTCGCGCTGCTCGCGCGTCTCGGCTCCTGCTTCGACACGGCCTCCGTCGTCGAGATCGAGCAGACGCTCGCCGCCGGCGCGACCGCCGACCGCATCAGCTTCGGCAACACGATCAAGAAGGAGCGCGACATCGCGCGCGCCTACCAGCTCGGCGTGCGCCTCTTCGCGGTCGATTGCGAGGCGGAGGTCGAGAAGATCGCGCGCGCCGCGCCGGGCTCCAAGGTGTTCTGCCGCATCCTCTGCGACGGGACCGGCGCCGAATGGCCGCTGTCGCGCAAGTTCGGCTGCGCGCCGCAGATGGCGCCGCGCGTCCTCGAGCATGCGCATCGCCTGGGCCTCATCGCCTATGGCGTCTCCTTCCATGTCGGCTCGCAGCAGCGCGATCCCGGCATGTGGGACGGCGCGCTGAAGGCGGCGTCCGAGATCTTCCGCGATCTCGCCGAGCGCGGCGTTCAGCTGCAGATGGTCAATCTCGGCGGCGGCTTCCCGACGAAATATCTGAAGAATGTCCCGGCGGTGAAGGCCTATGGCCAGGCGATCTTCCGGGCGCTCTCCAAGCATTTCGGCAACCGCATTCCCGAGACGATCATCGAGCCGGGCCGCGGCATGGTCGGCAACGCCGGCGTGATCGAGGCGGAGGTCGTGCTCGTGTCGAAGAAGTCGGACGACGATCCGGTGCGCTGGGTCTATCTCGACATCGGCAAGTTCAACGGCCTCGCCGAGACGACCGACGAAATGATCCGCTATCCGATCCGCACCGAGGCGGACGGAGCGGCGACCGCGCCTTGCGTCCTCGCCGGCCCGAGCTGCGATTCGGTCGACGTGCTGTACGAGAAGGAGCCTTATCTCCTGCCGATCAGCCTGGAGATCGGCTCGAAGGTGCTGATCGAGGGAACCGGGGCCTATACGACGACCTATTCGTCGGTCGGCTTCAACGGCTTCCCGCCGCTCGAATCCTTCGTGATCTGATCCTGGACCGCGAGCCCTCGGGCTCGCCCCTGAAATGACCGCGAGCCGTGAGGCTCGCGGTCCCTGCCTCACCGCCCTTTGTCAGTCCCGTTCGGCGGGCGCGCATCCGCGCGCCAGGCGCGAGGGTCGTCCGTCCTCGAATGGAGGAAGAGATGGCCTTTGAACTCTCCGTTCCCGACGCTTTCGTCGCGGCGCCTTTCAGCGCCGTCGCGGCCCTCGATCACGCCGCAGCTCCGTCCTTTGTCCTGCGCGAGGAGCGCGCCGCGGATGTCGACGCGCGCGAGGCGCTGCTCGACGAGGCCTTCGGCCCGGCGCGCTTTCTGAAGACCTGCGAGCGACTGCGCGCGGGGCGCGTTCCGGCGCGCGGGCTGGCGCTCGTCGCCGAGGACGAGGGGCGCATAGTGGCGACGCTGCGCATGTGGGCGGTCCACGCCGGCATGGGCCGCGCGGCGCTGCTGCTCGGCCCGCTGGCCGTCGCGCGCTCGCATCGCTCGCTCGGCCTCGGCGCGGCGATGATGGAGGAGGGGCTCGCGCAAGCCAAGACGCGCAATCACCGCGCCGTGATTCTGGTCGGCGACGCGCCCTATTATGAGCGCTTCGGCTTCGACGCGGCGCTGACCGAGGGGCTGGCGATGCCGGGTCCGGTGGAGCGCGAGCGTTTTCTCGGCCTCGAGCTGACCAAGGGCGCGCTTCGCGACGCGAAGGGCCGCGTCCTGGCCGCCGGAGAGCGGGCCGCCTCCGCGCCGCGCGCGCCCGCATTCGAGGCCTGCGCGGCCTGAGCGTCCGCTCAGCCGGTCTTCCTGGCGGCGATCGACCAGACCGCCGCCAGGAAGAGGCCTTTGCACAGCGGCAGCAGAGCCAGCGACGAGACGATCGTCACGCCGAGCAGCACCGCCATTTCCGCCGGATAGGACAAGAGCTCGCGGCTCTCGAGAAAGATGAGCAGCGGCACGACGATATGGGCGACGAGGCCGATCGTCAGCCAGGCGGGGCCGTCGTCGGCCTCGACGTCCTCGAAGCTCTCGCCGCAATGCGGACAGGTCTCGACGCGTTTCAAATAGCCGGCGAAGAGGCGGCCCTCCCCGCAGCGGGGACATTTGCGCATGAACCCGCGCAGCAGCGCGGTCGCCGGCGAGGGCGTCGTCATCGGATCAGTTGGTCCCGTCCGCCGGGCCGACGTCGACCTCGGCGAGACTGAAGGCGAGCTCGGGCGCGAGCATGGGCTCGAGCCGCGCCGTCGCCGGATATTCGGCGATCTCGGCATAGCCGGCCGCGCCGAGGCGGCGATGAATCCATGTGGTTGCTTTCAGCACATCCACGACCCAGACCTCGCGTACGCCGAAAGCCGCGTAGACGCCGATCTTGCGGCCCTTGTCGTAGGAGAGGCTCGAATCGGCGATCTCGATCGCCAGCAGAACCGCCGGGCCGTCGAGCGACGTCAGCGCGAGGCCGCGGGGAAAGACGCAGAAATCGGGCTCGACGAAGCTGCGCGCGTCGAGCCGCAGCGTCGTCTCCGGGGCGATCTCCAAATGAGTCGGCGCGATGCGCTGCAAATGGCGATTGACCGCGATCTTCACCCATTCATGCCGGGCCCCCTTGGGCGACATGGGCACGACTTCCCCGCCGATCAACTCGAACCTTTCGTCCTCGTCGATGATGCCGGCGCGGACCATCTCCTCGATTTCCGCGACGCTCCAGCAGCGCCGGGGGAGTCCCTCGGCGGCCTGGGTCTCGAGCGGAAGGCCGAGCGGGCGCAGATGCGGGTTCATGGGCGCAATATAGCGCATCGCGCGCTTCGTTGCATCGCAATCCCGAATGCGGGATGCGCGGCGCGCTTCCTTTCGCCTCCCCCCGCTGCTAACCTGACTGCGACCGACTCGGTCGAAAGGACACGACTTGCTCGTCGATCTCGTCTATGGCCTCGCCGCTTTCGCCGCCTATTTCCTCGGCTGCATCGCTTATTGCGCGGCTTTCTGCATCGTCTACACACGGCTCACCGCGCATGACGAATATGCGCTGATCGTCGAGCAGCACAACGCCTCCGCGGCCATCGCCTTCGGGGCGAGCCTCGTCGGCTTCGCGATCGCGCTGGCCGGCGCCGTGCACAATACGACCTCCGCGATCGAGTTCATCGTCTGGGGCTTCGTCGCCTTCGCGACGCAGATCGTCGCCTATCTCCTCGCCCGCCTGGCGCATCCCGGCCTCTCCGAGGCGATCGAGCGGAACGCGATCGCCGCCGCCGTCTGGCTCGGCGCGGTCTCCCTTTCGGCCGGCATGCTCAGCGCCGCCTGCATGAGCCCGTAATGGCCGCCGGCGGACGCAAGGAGTTCGGCCGCCGCGGCGTCGCCGCGCCGCCCGTCGTCACCAATGCGCCGGAAGGCCTGCCCGGAGCGCGTAATCTCTCGCCGGCGCGCAAGCGCTCGCTCGCCGTCGCGCTGGTCGCGCTCGGCGCCGGCTCGATCGGCGGCTATGCAGCTTATGAATCGGCGCATCGCGAGTGCCCGCCCGAGGGCGATCAGCCGCAGGAGGACTGCCGGCGTTCGGGCTGCGGCGGCCATGGCGGCTCCGCCCGCGGCTGGCTCTTCGGCGGCTCGGGCGCGCAGGAATCCTCGTCCTCCTCTTCCTCGTCCGCGCATGTGGGCGGCTCGTCGGGCCTGCACGCCTTCTTCGGCGGCTTTGGCCGCGCGGGCTTCGGCCACGGCGGCGGTTCGTGAGGCGGCAGGCTTTCGAGCCGCGGCCCGATTTCGCTGCCGAGGCGGCGCGCATCGGCTTTCATTTCGCGCAGATCGACGGCGAGCCCTATTGGGACGAGAGCGCGGCCTATGTGTTCTCGATGCGCGAGATCGAGGACGATCTCGAGCAGGCGACGGAGGAGCTCGCGCGCCTCTGCGACGAGGTGATCGCGCGCGTCGTCGCGAGCGAAGAGCTGCTCGAGAAGCTGCGCATTCCGCGCCACGCCTGGAGCCTGATCGCGGACAGCCATTCGCGTCGCGAGCCGTCGCTCTACGGACGCTTCGATTTCGCCTATGGCGGCGAGGGGCCGCCGAAGCTGCTCGAATACAACGCCGATACGCCGACCAGCCTCTACGAATCCTCTGTCGCGCAATGGCATTGGCTGGAGCAGATGATCGAGCGCGGGCCGCTGCCGAAGAGCGCGGATCAATTCAACTCGCTGCATGAGCGGCTGATCGCGCTCTGGCGCCAGATCGCAGGCGGCGAGTTCGTCCATCTCGCATGCCTCGGCGCGAGCGTCGAAGATCGCGGCGCGATCGCCTATCTCGCCGATTGCGCGATGCAGGCGGGATCGCGGACGGCGTTGCTCGACATGGGCGACATCGGTCTTCGCGGCGACGTCTTCGTCGATCGCGAGGGACGGCGGATCGACACTCTGTTCAAGCTCTATCCCTGGGAGTGGATGTTCGCCGACGCTTTCGGCTCTTCTTCGGCGATGCGCTCGGCGCGTTTCGTCGAACCGCCGTGGAAAGCGATCGCCTCCAACAAGGGCTTTCTCGCGCTGTTGTGGGAGGCGGCGCCGGGACATCCCAATCTCCTGCCCTGCTTCTTCGAGGACGACGCGCGGGCGGCGGAGCTGCGCAGCTATGCGCGCAAGCCGCTCTACTCGCGTGAGGGCGCCAATGTGACGCTCGTCGATGGCCGCGAGCGCCTCGCGCAAACGGGCGGAACCTATGGCGCCGAAGGCTTCGTGCGCCAGGAGCTGCATCTGCTTCCCGAGTTCGACGGCAGGCGCCCGGCGCTCGGCTGCTGGCTCGTCGGCGACGCGCCGGCCGGCATGGGCGTGCGCGAGGATGTCGCGCTCGTCACCTCGGACCGCTCGCGCTTTTTGCCGCACGCCATCATCGATTGACGCCCGTTCGGCCGAGGCGTACCGTCTATTTTGTAATAAGAATAATCTAAGGGAGAACGACCATGCCCGACGTCACTTTCTCCACCCCGCTCCTCCACAGGAATGTGACCGTCTATGCGGTCGCGGGCGACACGCATACGATCCTCGCCGTCGCCGAGGCCAACGCGATTCCCATTCCGCACGACTGCAAGGACGGCGAATGCGGCTCCTGCCTCATCGAGGTCATGCCGCTCGACGACAAGACCATGGGCGCCACGCTGACCGAGAAGGAGAAGGCGCAGTTGAAATCCATGGGCAAGATCACGGCGGAGGAGATTCGCCGCGCCGAGGTCGACGATATTCCGCCGAAATATCGGCTCGCCTGCCAATATGTGGTGCGCGACCAGGATATTCTGGTGAAATTTTCCGGCGAGCCCGGCGGAGCGAACTGATCGTCGCTCGCAGCCTCGCTCGCGACGAGCGTCGCATCGTCGCGAGCGAGGCGATCGCAAGGCCGCCCCATGGCTCTGGGTCGCTTCGCTGCGCTCGCGATGACGCGGCTCCGTGAGCGGCCGGTCGGAGCGAGGACGAGGGGAACTGGTCTTGCCGCCGACGTCGTGCTAACAGCGGCCTCCGCGTCCGGATCGTCCGGCGCGCAGCTGTCGGGGAACGGCCATGTCCGATATTTTCCGCGAGGTCGACGAAGACGTCCGTCGCGAGCAGGCGGCCAATCTCTGGAAGCGCTATCAGACGCCGGTGATCGTCGCCGCGGCGCTGATCGTCGCGGGGACCGCGGCCTGGACTTTCTACGAGAACAGGCGCCTCGAGGCGGCGGTCGCCGCCAATCTGCGTTATGACGCCGCGGTCGAGCTGGCGACGGCCGGCAAGAGCGCGGAAGCGGTCGCGGCCTTCGACGCCGTCGCCAAGGACGCGCCCAAGGGCTATGCGGCCCTGGCCAGGCTGCGCGCGGCGGAAGAGCTCGCCAAGAGCGACAAGGACAAGGCGATCGCGGCCTTCGACGCCGTCGTGCAGGACAAGAGCGTCGACAAGCTCACCCAGGAAGTGGCCAAGCTCAGGGCGGCGCTCGTCGCGCTCGAGCAGGGCGATCGCGCCAAAATGGCGGATCGCTTCGGCGAGCTCGTCACCGCCGACGGGCCGTTCCGCTACACCGCGCAGGAGCTGCTCGGCCTCGACGCGCTGAACGACGGCGACTTCGACGAGGCCCAGCGCGTGTTCAAACTGCTCGTCGACGATCTCAACGCGCCGCATGCGATGCGCCAGCGCGCCTCCGCCTATCAGGCGCTGTTGAACGCCGCGCGCGGCGGCAAGCCCGCGCCCGCTGCGCCAGCGCCCGCCGTTTCCGCGCCGGACGCGAAATAGCGAGGGGCGCGGCGCGGGCCAGAGGCCGCTCATGTCGTTCACGCTCGCCATCATCGGCCGGCCGAATGTCGGCAAGTCGACCTTGTTCAACCGCCTCGTCGGGAAGAAGCTGGCGCTCGTCGACGACCGGCCGGGCGTGACGCGCGATCGCCGCGAGGGCGAGGCGCGTCTCGCCGATCTGCGCTTCACCATCATCGACACCGCAGGGCTCGAGGAGGGCGCGGCGGCCACGCTCGAGGGGCGCATGCGCGCGCAGACCGAGGCGGCGGTCGAAGCGGCCGACGCCATTCTGTTCATGATCGACGCGCGCGTCGGCGTGACGCCGGACGACAAATATTTCGCCGATCTCGTGCGCCGCGCCGGCAAGCCCGTGGTGCTCGCCGCCAACAAGTCGGAAGGCAGGAAGGGCGAGGCCGGCGTCGTCGAATCCTACGAACTCGGCCTCGGCGATCCCGTGCCGCTCTCGGCCGAGCATGGCGAGGGACTCGGCGAGCTCTATGACGCGCTGCGCGAGGCGCTGCCCGAGGCGACCGAGGCGCCGGAGGAGGACGAGGAGGCGGCGACCGATGTCGCCCTCTCTTCCGACGAGGACGGGAGCGAGGCCGATCCGTCGAAGCCGCTGCGCATCGCGGTCGTGGGCCGGCCCAATGCCGGCAAATCGACGCTGATCAACCGGCTGCTCGGCGAGGATCGGCTGCTCACCGGCCCCGAGGCCGGCATCACGCGCGATTCGATCGGCGTCGAATTTCGCTGGCGCGATCGCGAGATGAAGCTGTTCGACACCGCCGGCCTGCGCAAGCGCGCCCGCGTCGTCGACAAGCTGGAGAAGCTCGCCGGCGCCGACGCGTTGCGCGCCGTGCGCTTCTCCGAGGTGGTGGTGCTGCTGCTCGATTCGGCCATTCCCTTCGAGAAGCAGGACCTGACCATCGCCGATCTCGCCGCGCGCGAGGGCAGGGCGGTGGTGATCGCGCTCGGCAAATGGGACGCGGTCGACGATCCCGGCGCGCGGCTCGCGAAGCTGCGCGAGGAGGCCGAGCGCCTGCTGCCGCAGATCAAGGGCGCGCCGGTGGTTCCCGTCTCGGGCGCGACCGGCTACGGCCTCGACGGCCTCATGCGCGCGGTGCTGGAAGCGCATGAGGTATGGAACCGCCGCATCTCGACGGCGCGCCTCAACCGCTGGCTCGAGAGCGCGATCGACGAGACGCCGCCGCCCGCGGTCTCCGGCCGGCGCATCAAGATCCGCTATATGACGCAGGCCAAGGCGCGTCCGCCCTATTTCATTTTGTTCGGCAATCAGCTCGAGGAGCTGCCGGCGAGCTATATGCGCTTCCTCGTGAACGGTCTGCGCCGCGCCTTCGACCTTCCGGGCGCGCCGATCCGCATCTCGACCCGCTCGGGCGAGAACCCGTTCGACAAGGGGAAGAATAAATCACGATAGAGCCCGTTGAATCAAAGGGTGTTTCCTTCTCCCGCTCGCGACGCGAAGCGGGCGAGGGCGGCGCGCGCCCTTGACAGCATCGGACAATATTCCTATTCTTCACCCGCTTCCGCCGCATGGGGCGGCGCCCGAAGGGTCGGGCGGCGTCGGCGGGGCACGGTTCGCGAGGACGGGAGGCGACCCTCTCCCGCCCCCTCGCGACGCCACGCCGCCGGCGCCGGTCTTCCTTCGTGCGGAAGCCTCGCGAAAGCGAGGTGCGGACCGGGCCGAATATCCGAGGGTGGCGCGGGGATAGACTACCCGAAAGGGGAAAACAACCCTGGCCCCGGAGGCGGCGAACAGAAAAGGCGGCCGTGGTCCGGAACGCTCGAGGCTCCGACCAACCTTCCTTTTCCGCGGCCGAAACGGCGCCGCGGCGTTCCGGACCTCCCATATCCCGCGCCGGAAACGGCGGCGGGGACGCCGCCGCGCGCCCTTCGCCGGCGACCGCCGGGCGCATTGACAAGAGGCTCGAGCTCGGCGCATATTGACGTTATGTTATAACATCCTTATCGGAGGGGCTGCATGGCGAGGCTTTCTTTGCGCGCCGTTCTCACGGGCGGTTGCGCGGTCGCGGCTCTGCCGTTCGCAATCGAGGGCGCGCGGGGTCAGGAGATTCTTCCCGACATCGAGGTCGCGGCCGCGAGCCCGATCAGCCGGCGCGCCCCTGCGCGGCAGAAGACCGAGAGCGACAAATCGGCGCCCGGGCAGCTCGCCGTCGTCGCCGATCAATTCGCGACGGTGACCGCCGTCTCCGGCGACGAGATCCGCCGTTCGCCGGGCGCGACGCTCGGCGATCTGTTGTTCGGCAAGCCGGGAATTACGGGTTCGAGCTTCGCGCCGGGCGCCGCGAGCCGGCCCATCGTGCGTGGGCTCGATTCCTATCGCGTGCGCATACAGGAGAACGGCGTCGGCTCGAGCGGCGTGTCGGAGCTCGGCGAGGATCATGGCGTTCCGCTCGATCCGCTGGCGGTCGGCCGGCTCGAGGTGGTGCGCGGACCCGCCACATTGCGCTTCGGCTCGCAGGCGATCGGCGGCGTCGTCGACGCATCCAACAATCGCATTCCCGAAGCCGCGCCCTGCCGCGAGGGCGAGGCGAACGGCTCGGCGCTCTGCTCGCGGCTCGAGACGCGCAGCGCCGTCTCGACGGTCGACGCCGGCCTCTCGCAGGCGGCGCTGCTCGACGTGGGGCAGGGGAATTTCGCCTTCCATGCCGACGCCCACGGGCGCCGCGCGAGCAATTACGCCATTCCCGCCTATCCCTATCTCGCGCCGGAGGAAACGGCGCCGGTCGTCGCCGGCCGCCAGCCCAATTCCTATCTGCGCTCGGGCGGCTGGTCGGCGGGCGGCTCCTATATCTTCGACCGCGGCTTCTTCGGCGTCTCGGTCACGCAATTCGACAGCGCTTATCGCATTCCCGGGATCGAAGCGACGGAGACGCGCACGCGCATCGACATGCGCCAGACCAAGGTGACGGGAAAAGGCGAATATCGCCCGCCGGCCTCTTTCATCGACGCCATTCGCGTCTTCGCCGGCGTCACCGACTACAAGCATCACGAGCTCGCCGACGAGGGCGGCTTCGACGGCATTCAGCAGACCTTCGCCAATAAGGAGCAGGAAGGGCGCATCGAATTGCAGTTCGTCCCGCTCGATCTCGCCTTCGGCAGGCTCACGAACGCGGTCGGCGTGCAGGGATCGCATCAGCGGCTCATCGCGCCCGGCGCCGAGGGCGCGCTGTTCGATCCGATCGATTCGCGCAGCATCGCCTTTTATTCGTTCAACGAGCTCGCTCTGTCGCAGACGACGCGGCTGCAGCTCGCCGGCCGCATCGAGCAGGTGGAGACGACGGGCCGGACGCCCGACCTCTTCGTCGATCCCGGCGTCGGCTATGGCTATGATCGCAACTTCGCGCCGAAGAGCGTGGCCTTCGGCCTGCTGCAGGACATTCCCTTCGGCTTGACGGCGAGCCTCGCCGCGAGCCATGTCGAGCGCGCGCCGCGCGGGCCCGAGCTGTTCTCGCATGGCGTCCACGAAGCGACGGGAACATTCGACATCGGCGATCCGCGTCTCTCGCTCGAATCCGCCGAGACGGTCGAGGCGGGTCTGCGCCGCGCGCAGGGTCCCTTCCGTTTCGAGGCGACCTTCTTCTACACGCATTTCCACGGCTTCATCTATCGGCGCCTGACCGGCGAGAGCTGCGAAGGCGAGTTCGAGAGCTGCTCGCCCGCGGGCGAGGGCGGCGATCTGCATCAGGCGGTCTATTCGCAACGCGACGCGGATTTTCTCGGCGGCGAGTTCCAGAGCCAATGGGAGATCGCGCCGCTGATGGGCGGCGTGATCGGCGTCGAGAATCAGCTCGACGTCGTGCGCGCGACATTTTCGGACGGGACCAATGTTCCGCGCATACCGCCGGTGCGGGTCGGCGGCGGCGCCTTCTGGCGCGATTCCAACTGGCTCGCGCGGATCAATGTGCTGCACGCCTTCGCGCAGAACAATATCGCACAGATCGCCGAGACGCGGACGAAAGACTATAATTTGCTGAGGGCCGAGATCAGCTACAGGGCCGAATTGCCGAAAGGCGAATTTCCCGCGCGGGAAATTCGCGTCGGCGTCGTCGGCGACAATCTGCTGAATGCGGATATTCGCAACAGCGTGTCCTACAAGAAGGACGAGGTTCCGCTGCCCGGCGCCAATGCGCGGCTGTTCGTCGACTTCGTCTTTTGACGAGCCCGGAAGCGTGCAGTCGAATGTCGAGCTTGTCGAAGATCGGGGTCGGCGGATGACGAATGATCGGCATGATCGGCCGCCAGAAGCAGGGCGATGTTCTGCATGTCGTCGCTCATTGCGCCGTTCTCCGCCAGAAATCGGAATGGAGCGCGCCCGCGCCTCGCTCACGATGGCGTCGAGCCGCGCCATCGGCTTCAGCGTGTCGTCGCCGCGAAACGGAAAATGGCGGGCCGCGTCGACTTGCGCAAATCCCGATGTCGGCGGACTTGATCGGCGGCCGAAAATCGGGCATAGGCTGCGGCCACGAGAAGCTGGGCGTTCACCCCGGCCTTGGAACATTCTGCCGGGAAAGACCGATGAAAGTCCGCAATTCGCTCAAGTCGCTGCGCGCGCGCCATCGCGCCAATCAGATCGTGCGCCGCAAAGGCCGCGTCTACGTCATCAACAAGCTGCAGAAGCGCTACAAGGCCCGTCAGGGCTGAGGCGGCGGGGCGTCCTCACGCCCCCATCAGCGCCAGCACATGCGCCGCCGCCGAGCGGCCGAGCGCGTCGAGATCATAGCCGCCTTCGAGCATAGAGACGACGCGGCCGCCCGCGCTGCGGTTCGCGACGTCCATCAGCCGCTTCGTCGCCTCGCTGTAATCGCGCTCCGTGAAGCGCAGGCCGCCGAGCGGATCGTCGCGATGCGCGTCGAAGCCCGCCGAGATCAGCAGCAGGTCCGGCGCGAAATTCCTCACGCGCGGCAAGATGCGCGTTTTCAGCGCCTCCAGGAAGTCGTCGCCGGTCGAGCCCGCCCAGAGCGGCGCATTGACGATCGTGTTGTGCTCGCCGGTCTCGCTCGTGGCTCCGGTCCCCGGATAATAAGGGGCCTGGTGGGTGGAGCAGAACAGGACCTGCGCGTCCGACCAGAAAATATCCTGCGTGCCATTGCCGTGATGCACGTCGAAATCGACGATCGCGACGCGTTCCGCCCCGTGCGCGGCCAACGCGTGGCGCGCCGCCGCCGCGACATTATTGAAGAAGCAGAAGCCCATGGGCGTCGATGGCCCGGCGTGATGGCCCGGCGGACGCATGCCGACGAAGGCCGTGTCGGCAGCCCCGCGCATCACCTCGTCGACCGCCGCGACGGCGCCGCCGACGGCGTGGAGCGCCGCCTCCAGTGTGTGCGGGCACATCAGAGTGTCGGGGTCGAGCGCCGTCAGGCCCTCGCGCGGCTCGGCGCTTTCGAGCCTGCGGATATAGCTCTCCGGATGGACGCGCAGCAGCGCCTCGCGCGTCGCCGCCGGCGCCTGGACGCGCGCGAGAGTCTGGAAGCGCTCCTGCTCGAGGCTCCGCTCGATCGCGCGCAAGCGATCCGGCTGCTCGGGATGGCCGGCGCCCATCTGATGGGCGAGGCCGCTCTCATGTGTGACGAATAGGGTTCTCACCACGCCGCGCCGTCGATCTCGGATCAGGGATTGTCCGCGCCTATAGCACGTTCCGGCGCCGCATCGGCGTAGCCTCACGGGAAAATTTCTCGAGTGGCCGCGGCCCTCGCGCTTTTCTGTCTCCCATGCGCAACAGGGCGGGGGATTCTTCAAAACCGAATATTTCGGCCGAGTAAGTTTATGGTAAGCAAACTCCTAATAGGATTGCTCGGCGTTGGAAAGAGGGCGCGTTCATGAATGCGAGGCTGGTCGTCGTCGCGGTAGGAGTTGGGTTGTCGGTCGCCGGCTGCAATGTCGCCGGCTCACGTCTCCCGGACCCGAAGCTCAGCGGAAGAGACGCGCAGTATATGGCTCTGGTGCCGACGGCCGACGTCGGCGCCGCCTATGAGCGCTATCTCGTCGATTTCAAGACGAGTGAGCCGCCGGGCTCGATCGTCGTCGACACCAAGAACAAGTTCCTCTATTTCGTCGAGGGTGGCGGCAAGGCGATCCGCTACGGCGTCGCCACCGGCCAGGAGGCCTATGGCTGGACCGGCCGCGCGACGGTCGGCTCCATGCAGGAATGGCCGCGCTGGATTCCGCCCAGGGACATGCTGGAGCGCTGGCCGCATCTGCAGCCGACGGCGGACGCCGGCGGACTGCCCGGCGGGCCGGACAATCCGCTCGGCGCTCGCGCGCTTTATCTCTACGAGGACGGCAAGGACACGCTCTATCGCATCCACGGCACCAATGAGCCGGACAAGATCGGCCAGAGCGTCTCGTCGGGGTGCATCCGCATGCGCGACATCGACGCCATCGATCTGTACAATCGCGTGAAGCTCGGCGCCAATGTGGTGGTGATCTGAGAGGGCGCGCCGCGTCCTCCTCCGTCACAGGCGCTTGAGCCCGAGCGCCTTGCCCTCCTTGGCGTCGCGCCGCCAGACGCCGTCCGCATGCTGCTCGAAATGCGCCTGATGGCCCTTGCGGGCCGTCAGCGCGAGGCGGCCATGCTCCAGAGACCAGCCGACCGGATCGAAGATGACGACGCCTTGATCCCGGCAGGCGGGGGCGAGCTGCGCGCGAAATCCGCCTTGCCCGCGGGCGCGGTCATAGAGCGTCAGCATGCAGCCCGTGTCCTTGTCGCCGCCGCGCAGGATGGCGTAGCGGCCGGCGACCTCGCCCGAGCGCCCGGCGCCGGCGGCCGAGGCCGGCGGAACCGCCGCGACGACGAGGCAGAGGCACGCGGCGAGCATCGCCGGTCCGGAGAATTTCGACATGGCGCACTCCAGGGATATCGTGTTGCAGAATCGGTAGAGAGATATTGCCCTGTCGGGGCGGATCGACCAAGCGCCCGCGCGCGCGACATCTGACGCGCGGGCGCTTCGCTTCTCTCGCTTCATCAGAATTCTTGCCAGGCGTCGGCGGCCTCGACCTCGGCCTTTCTCGCCGCCGAACGGCCCCTGCCGCCCATGGTCTTCAGCGCCGGCTCCGTCGTCCGCGCCGGCGCGCGAGTCCCCGATTCCCGCGATTCCCGGGAGACGGCGTCCATCTCCTGGGAAATACGACGCACCCGGAACACGAGCACGGTCTCGGCCAATTTCTCGGCTTCCTTGCGCAGGCTGTGGCTGGCGGCGGTCGTCTCCTCCACCATGGCCGCGTTCTTCTGCGTGTCCTGGTCCATCTGACTCACGGCGACATTGACCTGCTGGAGAGACGCCGATTGATCCGTCGTGGCGCTCGAGATGGCGGCGATGACGTCGCTGATCTCGTTGACCCGCTCGACGATCTGCTCGAGGGTTTCGCCAGCCCGCGTGACAAGGCCGACGCCGGCGACGACTTCTGCCGACGACGCAGAGATCAGATGCTTGATCTCTTTCGCAGCCTCTGCGGATCGCTGGGCCAGCGCGCGGACCTCGGAGGCGACGACCGCGAAGCCGCGGCCCGCTTCTCCGGCCCGCGCCGCCTCGACGCCGGCGTTGAGCGCCAGCAGATTCGTCTGAAAGGCGATCTCGTCGATCGTTCCGGTGATCTGCTCGATGTTCGCGGATGATTTCTCGATCCGGCACATCGCCTCCACCGCTCTGCGGACCACCTCGCCGCTGCTTTGCGCCTCGGCCTTGGCCCGCGCCGCCACGACATGCGCTTCACGAGATCCGTCGGCCGTTTTCTTCACGGTTCCGGTGATTTCGGCGACGGCTGCGGATGTCTGCTCGAGGCTCGCGGCCTGCTGCTCCGTGCGTCGTGAGAGATCGTCGGACGCGACGGTGATCTCGCGCGCCGCCGAGCGAATGAGCTCTGCGCCGTTCACGGCCGCCCCCACCGCGATCTCGAGGCGCTCCACGGACGAATTGAAATCGGTGCGCAGCTTGTCGAGCTCGGGAATGAAGGGCTGCTGCAGGCGTTGAACCAGATTTCCCGCCGCGAGCTGTCCCAATCCCTCGCCGATCTCCTTCACCGCGCGCACGCGCTGGGTGATGTCGATCGCGAATTTGACGACCTTGGCGATGCGTCCGCTCGGATCGAAGATGGGATTATAGGAGGCCTGAAGCCAGATTTCCTTGTCGCCCTTGCCGACGCGCCGAAATTCTCTCGAGAGATGCTCGCCACGATTGAGCGCGTTCCAGAACTCGCGATATTCCGCCGATTCGGCATAGGCCGCATCGACGAAGATGCGGTGGCGCCGGCCGACGATCTCGTCCAGACGGTAGCCGACCACCTGCAGGAAATTCTCGTTGGCGGTGATGATCGTGCCGTCGGTGCGAAATTCGATGACGCCCTGCACGCGCGAGATGGCGTCGAGCTTGCCGCTGTTCTCGGCGGACTTCAGCTTCTCGGTCGTCACGTCGCTCGCGACCTTGACGACCTTCGCGACCTTGCCGCGGCCATTGAGAACGGGATTGTAGGAGGCCTGAATCCAGACTTCCTTGCCCCCCTTGCCGATGCGCCGATATTCGCGCGCGTCGAATTCTCCGCGGCCGAGCTTGGCCCAGAACTCTCCATATTCGGCGCTGCCGGCGTAATCGGGGTCGACGAACATGCGATGATGTCGGCCGACGATCTCCTCGGGCTCATAGCCGAGAAGCTTGCAGAAGTTGAGGTTGGCCGAGAGCACGGAGCCGCGCGGATCGAATTCGATGATCGCGAGAGAGCGATCGAGGGCTTCGAGAATCGCGTTTCCAGCCGGGCCTCGGATCAAATTACGAAGGATCCCCATGGGGGCGTATCCTCTCCTAGAGGTGTTCGTCTAGACTAAACATGGACTTGACCGGTTAACGAATTGCTCGAGGCGCAAACGGCGGCGCTGCGTGTAACGAAATTGCGACAAATTCGCGCAGCGATTTCGTAGCGCCGAGAAACCCGAGGCGGGTTTTGCGCTGCGGTCCGCGAAGGTCTAAATAAGGCGACACGATCGCGTCCCATCCTGCAGGAGCCGGCAGAATGTCCAGCGCCTCCCTCGCCCTCGCCGAACGTTCGGCGCCGCGCTATACGAGCTATCCGACCGCCCCGCATTTTTCGGCGGAGGTCGGGGGGGACACGGCCGCGCGCTGGCTCGCCGAGCTCTCGCCGGACGCCAATCTCTCGCTCTATCTGCACGTTCCTTTCTGCCCGGCGATCTGCACCTATTGCGGCTGCCACACCAAGGCGCTGCGCCAGGATGCCCCGCTCACCTCCTATAAAGAGACGCTGCTGCGCGAGATCGAGCTGCTCGCCGCCTCGACGCGCGCGCGCCGCGTGCGCTCGATCCATTGGGGCGGCGGCACGCCCAGCATGCTCGGCCCGTCGCGCTTCCGGGAGGTCGCGCGCGTTCTCGCCGAGTATTTCGTCATGGATGGAGCGCTCGAGCATGCGATCGAGCTCGATCCGCGCCTCGTCGACGGGGAGCTCGCCGAAGCGCTGGTCTCCTCAGGCGTGAACCGCGTCTCGCTCGGCGTGCAGGACTTCAATCCGCATGTGCAGAAGGCCGCCGGCCGCGAGCAGCCCTATGAGGTCGTCGAGCGCTGCGTCGTGCTGCTGCGCGCGGCGGGGCTCGAGGCGATCAATTTCGATCTGATGTATGGCCTGCCCGAGCAGAGCGTCGAGGATGTGATCCACACGGCGAAGCTCGCCGCCGGGCTGTCGCCCAGCCGCTTCGCCGTCTTCGGCTATGCTCATGTGCCCTGGTTCGCCGTGCATCAGCGCCTGATCGACCAGGCGGCGCTCGCCGGCGCCAATGAGCGCCTCGCCCAGGCCGAGGCGGTGCGCGAGACGCTCGAGGCCGCAGGCTACGAGACGATCGGCCTCGACCATTTCGCCCGGCCCGACGACGCCATGGCGGTCGCGGCGCGGGAGGGAAGGCTCCATCGCAATTTCCAGGGCTATACGACCGACGACGCCGATGCGCTGCTCGGGCTCGGCGTCTCCTCGATCGGCAAGCTGCCGCAGGGCTATGTCGGCAATATCGGCGACACCGGCAACTGGCGCCGCGCCGTCGAGGCGGAGCGCCTTCCCGTCTCGCGCGGACTGGCCTTCACGGGCGAAGACCGTGCGCGGAGCGCCGTCATCGAGCGGCTGATGTGCGACTTCTCGGTGGATTTCGGTCGCGTCGCCGTGACGCACGGCTTTTCCGAGGACGCTTTCGACGACGCCGTCCCGCGCCTCGAGACGCTGCTCGACGAAGGCCTCGCGACGCTCGACGGGCGGCGCCTCGCGGTCACGCGGCGCGGCCGGCCTTTCGCGCGGCTCGCGGCGGCGGCCTTCGACGCCTATCTCGAGGCGCAGGCGGCGCGGCATTCGGTGGCGGTGTGAGGGGCGCTTCCTTCTCCCCATGGGAGAAAGAGACGCGCGTCGAGAGTCCTGCGATCGACCCACTTGGCCGGCCGCAGCTCTAAGGCAAACTCGCCCGCACCAGCTTCCCGTTGCGATTGCGCGGCAGCGCGTCGACGAAGACGACGACCCTCGGCCGCTTATAGGCGGCGAGATGTTCCGCGCAATGGGCGAGCACGGCGTCCTCGCCGAGTTCTGCTCCGTCACGCGCCACGACATAAGCCTTGATGATGGTCTGTTCGTCGCGGCCCGGCCGCTCGGCCACGGCGGCGTCGGCGATCTGCGGATGGGCGAGCAGGCATTTCTCCACCTCGGCCGGCGACACGCGATAGCCGAGCGCGTTCATCACCTCGTCGGCGCGGCCGTGGTGCCAGACATAGCCGTCCGCGTCGATCTCGACGAGATCGCCGGAGACGAACCACTCGCCGCGGAATGCATCGCGCTCCTCGTCGGGCCGGTTCCAATATCGCAGCATTAGCCCCGGCTCGCCGCGCCGCACCGCCAGCACGCCGGTCTCGCCGACGCCGAGCGGCTCCGTCCCGCCCTCGCGTGGGAGCACCGCCACGGTTCGTCCCGGCTGCGGGCGGCCGGGCGAGCCCGGGCGCACGGGCGCGGTCGGCCCGCTCGATACGAAGGTCGAGATCTCGCTCATGCCGAAGGCTTCGTAGAGCTCGGTCCCGACCCGCGCGCGCCAGTCCTCGAGCAGGCTCGGCGAGAGCGCCGCGCCGGCGGTGAGCCCGTGACGCAGGCTCGACAGGTCATGTGCGCCGAGCGCCGCATATTTGAGGATCTGCCGATAGACCCCCGGCACGGCGGCGAAGATCGTCGCGCGATGGCGCTCGACGAGGCGCGGCCAGACGGAAGGATCGGGACGGCCGTTGTAGAGCACCGCCGTGGCGCCGTTGGCCAGCGGATCGACGACGCCGACGCCGAGCGTATAGGTCCAGTTCATCGCCCCTGCATGCAGCATCACGTCGGACGGGCCGAGGCCCTGCCAATGGGCGTACATGGGCCGGCGGCCCCAGGCGGCGCGATGGGCGTGGAGCACGCCCTTGGGCCGGCTCGTCGTGCCGGAGGTGTAGACGAGATAGGCCGGATCGTCCGCGCCCGTGTCGGCGTAGTCGATGGGGTCGCAGGCGAGGAGACGCGCGAGATCGTCCCCGCGCAGCACGGCGACCTCCCCCGAATGCGCCTCGGTCTCGAAGTCGCGGCCGAGCACGAGCGCTTCGGCGCCGCAATCGGCGAGGAGGAAGGCGGCCTCTTCATGGGTGAGCTGGGCCGAGGCGAGCAGCGCCACATGGCCGGCGGCGATGGTCGCGAAATAGGAGAGGACGGCGCCCGCCTCATTGCCCATGCGGATCATCACCCGCGCGCCGGGCGCGAGGCCGAGCGAGCGCAAGCCCGCCGCGAGCGCGCGCACGTCGCGGTCGAGCGCGTGATAGGTCCAGCTGCGCTCCCCCTCGTCGCCGACGACGACGAGCGCGATTCTGTCGGGATGGGCGTTCGCCTGCTCGGCGAGGCAATAGCGGGCGAGGTTGAAACGCGAAGGAACGGGCTCGGTCATGTTCCGGCGGCGATAGCATAATTTCGGCCGCGCGTCGCTTCTCCCGCGCGCGAGGTCGGCCGGGCGTCGATTTCGGCTCCCGGGCGTCGTCCGGCCGCGGAAGCGCTTCGCGCAGGACGCTCGAATAGTCCTCGAGGGTCGCGTCCAATCGCTCGTGCATGAGCGTCCGATACGGCGCCGTGTCCTCGGTGAGCGAGGCGTGTTCCAGGCTGTCGAGATAGGCCTTGCGATCTTCCGGGCGCACGGCGATGGGCGGATAGCCGCCGCGGATCAGCGGCAGATTCATCAGCAGCCGTGCGGTGCGGCCGTTGCCGTCGCCGAACGGATGGCCGTCAGCCGGAAATGCGCTTCGAAGGCCGAGGCCGGATCGGGCGCCGCGGTCGTCAGCCAGACGCCGAACGCCTCCAGGAGGCTCGGAATTTTCGCGGGGTTCGGAAAGACCACGGGGAGCCGGCGATCCGCCGTGGATTGCGGCTGTAGACTCCGGCGATGTCCGGCCGGCTGCGGGCGACGATGCGCCGATGCAGCTCGCACACCACGCTTTCGTCGATCGGCGACGGTGAGGCGGCGAGCGCGCGCATCCACAGCAGAGCGTCATAATGGTCGACGGCTTCGAGATGGTCGCGGAGCGATTTGCCGCCGATCGTGACGCCATGCTCGATCACCTCCGCCGTCTCGCGCAGTGTGAGGGTGTTTCCCTCTATCGCATTCGACGTATAGGTGAGATCGACATCGTAATGCTTCTGAAGCTCCGCCAGAGCGGACGCCGACAGCGGGCGCAGCCGGTCGAGCTCCGCTTTCTTTCGTTCGATGCTGGCGATCAGCGCGTCGAGCATAGCGGCTTATATGACATCGTCGCGCCGATCGACAGAGAGGGCGGGACGAGAACGGCTCGCTCAGCTCGCCAGGCTCCGGGCCAGTTCGTCCGTGTGCGCCTGGGTGCGGCGGGCCATCTGGTCGATCTCGCGCGCCAGCGTCACGATCGCCTCGGCCCCGACGCCGGTCTGGGACATGGCGCTCGCCACCTGCGTCACATGCTGCGACATGGTCGCGGCGCTGTCGGCGGCCGAGCGCACGCCGCGGGCGATCTCCTTGGTGGCGGCGTCCTGCTCGTGGACGGCGGAGGTGATGATCGCCGAAATATGCTCGACCTCGGCGATCTTGGTCTTGATCTTGTCGATGGACAGCACCGACTGGTTCGTCGCCGCCTGGATCTCGGCAATCTGGTCGGCGATCTCCTGCGTCGCCTTGCCGGTCTGCGTCGCGAGGCTCTTGACCTCCTGCGCGACCACCGCGAAGCCGCGGCCCGCTTCGCCGGCGCGCGCCGCCTCGATCGTCGCGTTGAGCGCGAGCAGATTGGTCTGGGCGGCGATGCGCGAGATCAGATTGACCACATCGCCGACACGATTGGCGGCGGCCGATAGCCGCAGCATTTCGGCGCTGGAGCCATTGGTGTCCTGCACCGCTTGCCGCACCACCGAGGTCGATTCGACGGCCTGGCGGCTGATTTCGCCGATCGCCTCCAGCAGCTGCTCGGAGGCGGTGGCGACCGAGGAGACGTCCGCCGCCGCCTGCAGCGAGGCGGTGCGGGCGAAATCCGTGTCCTCGCGGGCGCGGCGCTCCTGCACGATCATATCCTCGGAAGCAGCGGCCATTTTCTTCGTCATGTCGCCGAGCTTGGCGGTGGTCGCCGAGAGCTCGTGCGAATAATGCTCGACCTTGTCGCGGATCGCCGCCTCGCGCCGCAGCCGCTCCTCGCGGTCGTCGCGCGCCTTGATCTCTGCGGTCATCTGGTTGTTGGCGCGCACGGCGTCGCGCAACACGATCAGCGCCTTGGCGATCGCCCCGATCTCGTCCGCGCGGTCGGCGTCCTTCACATCGATGGTCGTGTCGCCGGCGGCGAGGTCGGCCATCTGTCGGGCGATCGTCTTGATCGGCGCCGAGACGGTCCGATGTATGGTCGGGATCGACACGCCGACCACCAGAAAGGCCGAGGCCAGCGTGCCGATCGCGAGCTCGACCGAGAGCGAATCGGCCGCCCGGCTCGCGGCCACGACCAGTTCGCCTACGCGGGCGGCGTTGGCAGGATCGGCGGCGGCGTCGGCCAGATCGCGCAAATGGGCGACCGACACGAAGGCGGTGACGCCCATGAGAACCAAGAGGGCGAGAAAGAGGAACTGCCGAAATACGAGGCCGGCGCCGATCGAGGAATACCGCATTGGGGACACGTATCCTGTTTGTTCCCGTCGTCCCGAAAACGCTAGGCGATCTTCCTTCAAGCCGAGTTAACGGCGCCCGCGAGAAGGGCGTTCGCGACAGGCGTAGCCGAGATTCGAGGCGCCGACGCCCGGGCAGGGTCGAGAGAGGCCCGCGAGCCCTATGCGCCGGCGGACGAGGCGGCGCTTTCGCCGCGTCACGAAACGCGTTAACTGCTGTCCTTCCTGTCGGCGGTCTTCGCGCCCGCCGACGACGAGGCATGAGACATGATCGACGTCGCGGTCCAGATGGACCCCCTGGAGAGCATCAATTTCGCGGGCGATTCGACCTTCGCGCTGATGCTCGAGGCGCAAAGGCGCGGCTTCGCGCTCTGGCACTACACGCCCGAGGCGCTGTCGCTCGAGGGCGGACGGCTCGCGGCGCCGGCCCGCGCGCTCGCCGTCTTCGACGATCCCGCGCATTACTTTGAATTCGGCGAGCGGCGCGTTCTCGACCTCTCCGCCGTCGACGTGGTGCTGCTGCGCCAGGACCCGCCCTTCGATCTCGCCTATATCGCTTCGACCCATCTGCTCGAGAAAATCCAGTCGCGGGTCCTCGTCGTCAACGACCCGGCGGCCGTGCGCAACGCGCCCGAAAAACTATTCGTCATGGAGTTCGCCGATTTGATGCCGCCGACGCTGATCTCGCGCGACCGGGCGGCGATCGAGGCCTTCCGCGCCGCGCAGGGCGAGATCGTCATGAAGCCGCTCTACGGGCATGGGGGCGCGAGCGTGTTCAAGGTGGCGGCGCGCGATCCCAATTTCGGCTCGCTGTTCGATCTGTTCCACACCATGTTCCGCGAGCCCTGGGTGTCGCAGCGCTTCCTGCCGGCGGTGGCCGCGGGCGACAAGCGCATCCTGCTCGTCGACGGCGAGCCCTTGGGCGCGATCAACCGCATTCCGGCCGAGAACGACATTCGCTCCAATATGGTGCGCGGCGGCGCGGCCGCGGCGACGGCGCTGACCGACCGCGAGCGCGAGATCTGCGCGCGGCTCGGTCCGGCGCTCAAAACGCGCGGCCTCTTGTTCGTCGGCATAGACGTGATCGACGGCCATCTGACCGAGATCAACGTCACTTCGCCCACGGGCCTGCGCGCGCTGGCGCGGCTCGGCGGCCCCGATCTCGCCGGCCCGATCTTCGATGCGATCGAAGCGAAGCTCGCCTTGCTGCGCAGAACGGGCTGAGATGCGCGCGACCCGAACGCTGGAGGAGCAGCGCCAACCGACCCCGTCGCGGGGGCGTCTGCCGCCCCCGTCCGCCGCCGGCCTCCGCGCCGCGCTCGGCGAGACGATCGCCGCGGCCTGCGCCGAAGCGAAGCCGGGCGCGCCGCCGCGCGCCGCCGTCGTCGACCTGCTGCGCGCCGCGCTGGCGGAAGGCCATGGGACGGCGCGCGCTTTTCTCGACGCCGGCGGCAAGGGCATGGACTGCGCGCGCTATCTCTCCGATCTCGAGGACGAGATTATCGGCGCGATCTACGACTATGTCGTGCGCTTCGTCTATGTGGCCGACAATCCGACCTTCGCCGAGCGGCTCACCATCGTCGCCGTCGGCGGCTATGGACGCGGGACGCTCGCGCCCGGCTCCGACATCGATCTCTTGTTCCTGATGCCCTACAAGCAGACGCCCTGGGGCGAGAGCGTCGTCGAGGCGATCCTCTATATTCTGTGGGATCTGCGCCAGAAGGTCGGGCATTCGAGCCGCTCGGTCGCCGAATGCCTGCGTCAGGCGCGCGCCGACGTGACTATCCGCACGACGATTCTCGAGGCGCGTTTCATTCTCGGCAGCGCCGAGCTCTATCGCGAGCTCGTGACGAGCTTCGAGCGCGAGATCATGCGCGGCGACACGCGCGCCTTCGTCGCCGCCAAGCTGGCGGAGCGCGACCAGCGCGTCTCGCGCGCCGGCTCCTCGCGCTATCTGGTCGAGCCCAACGTCAAAGAGGGCAAGGGCGGCTTGCGCGATCTGCACACTCTGTTCTGGATCGCCAAATATGTCTACCGCGTGCGCGAGCCCGAGGAACTCGTCGCCGCGGGCCTCTTCACCAGCGCCGAGCTCGCTTTGTTCCAGCGGTGCGAGGAATTCCTGTGGCGCGTGCGCTGCATGCTGCATTTCCTCACCGGCCGGCCCGAGGAGCGCCTCTCCTTCGACATGCAGCCCGTGCTGGCGGCGCGGTTCGGCTATCACGACCGCGCCGGCCTGTCGCGCACCGAGCGCTTCATGAAGCATTATTTTCTCGTCGCCAAGGACGTCGGCGATCTGACCGCGATCGTGTGCGCGGCGCTGGAAGAGCGCGAGGCCAAGCCGCGCGCCATGCTCGACCGCGTGCTCGGCCGCCTGCGCCGCCGCGCGCAGAAGCTTCCCTCCGCCGATTTTCTCGTCGATCACGACCGCGTCCGCGTCGTGGACGAGCATGTGTTCGAGCGCGATCCGGTCGATATCTTGCGGCTGTTCTGGATCGCCGACCGCCACGGCCTCGCGATCCATCCGGATGCGGCGCGCGCCGTGACGCGCGCGCTGCGCTTCGTCGACGCCGATCTGCGCGCCGACAAGGAGGCCAATCGCCTGTTCCTCGACATTCTCACCTCGCACAATATGACCGAAACCGTGCTGAGGCGCATGAACGAGACCGGCGTGCTGGGGCGGTTCATTCCCGAGTTCGGCCGCATCGTCGCGATGATGCAGTTCAACATGTATCATCACTATACGGTCGACGAGCATCTCCTGCGCGCGGTCGGCGCGCTCGCCGCGATGGAAGCCGGGTGCGGTCCCGGCCAAGCGGCGCTCGCCGCCGATATTCTGCCGACCATCGCCAATCGCAAGGCGCTCTACCTCGGCCTGCTGCTGCACGACATCGCCAAGGGCCGCAAGGAGGACCATTCGGCGGTCGGCGCGCGCATCGCCTATTCGCTGTGTCCGCGCCTCGGCTTCACGCCGGCCGAAACCGACACGGTCGCCTGGCTCGTGCAGCATCACCTCCTGATGTCGAGCATCGCCCAGAGCCGCGACCTCTCCGACCGCCGCACGATCGAGAATTTCGCCGGCGTCGTCCAGACGATGGAGCGGCTCAAAATGCTGCTCGTCCTCACCATGTGCGACATTCACGCGGTCGGCCCCGGCGTGCTCGACGCCTGGAAGGCGCAACTGCTCAACGTGCTCTATTGGGAGACCGAGGTGGTGCTCGGCGGCGGCCATTCGGCGGCCGACCGCAAGAGCCGCGTCGCCCACGCCAAGGAGGAATTGCGCGCCGCGCTCGGCGCCTGGAGCGAGGCCGAGTTCGAGGCCTATGCGCAGCGGCATTATTCGGCTTATTGGCTGAAGGCCGATCTGCCGCGCAAGGTACGCCACGCGCGCCTGTTGCGCGAATTGAACCACGCCAGGGCCCCGCTCGCCACCACGGTCGATCTCGATACCAAGAGCGGCGCAGTGGAGCTGACCGTGGTCGCGCAGGATCATCGGCGCCTGTTGTCGATCATCGCCGGCGCCTGTGCCGCGAGCGGCGCCAATATCGTGGACGCGCACATCTTCACCACGGCCGACGGGCTCGCGCTCGACACCATCTTCTTCTCGCGCGCCTTTCCGCTCGACGAGGACGAGCTGCGGCGCGCGCGCCGCGTCGCCGACTATATCGAGAAGGCGCTGCGCGGCGAGATCGCCATTTCCGAGGCGGTGGCCGCGCGCAGCGCCAAGGACCGCTCCCTCGCCTTCGACATCGCGCCCGACGTCGTCATCGACAATAGCTTCTCCAATGTCGCGACCGTCATCGAAGTGTCGGGCCTCGACCGCGTCGGCCTGCTGTTCGATCTGACCAACGCCATCTCCAACCTCAATCTCAACATCGGCTCGGCCCATATCGTCACCTTCGGCGAGCGGGCCGTCGACTCCTTCTATGTCACCGATCTGACGGGCGGAAAAATCCTCTCCGCCTCGCGCCAGGCGACGATCAAGCGGCAGCTGCTCGAGGTCTTCGCCCCGGCGCGGGAGAAGCGCGCCCGCGCCCGCGAGGCGGGCGCCGCGCCGACTTGATTTTGCGGGACGGCGCCCTGATATCGGGGACGTTTCATCGCCAATGGAAGAGATCATGAGCGACGATAAGAAGACCGAGACCACGCCGCCCGACCGGGTCCCGCCGCTCCCGGGCGAGGCCGACGCGCCGGCGGAGACGGCGGCCGCCGCCGCCGGGTCCGAGCTGGAGGCGCTCCAGGCGGAGGCGGCCAGTCTCAAGGACAAGCTGCTGCGCGCCCTCGCCGATATGGAGAACATGCGGCGGCGGACGGAGAAGGAGGTCGCCGACGCCAAGATCTACGGCGTCGCCAATTTCGCGCGCGAAATGCTGACCTTCGCCGATAATCTGCGCCGCGCGGTCGAAAGCGTGCCGCCGGCGGCGCGCGAGACGCTGGACCAGAGCGTCGTCACGCTGATCGAGGGCGTCGAGCTCACCGAGCGTGATTTTTTGTCCCGCCTCGGCCGTTTCGGCGTCAAGCGCATGGACGCGAAGGGTCAGCGCTTCGACCCCAATCAGCACGAGGCTCTGTTCGAGATCCCGGACGAGAGCGTGCCCAATGGGACGATCGCCCAAGTGGTCGAGCCCGGCTATCTGATCGGCGAGCGCGTGCTGCGCCCGGCCAAGGTCGGCGTCGCGCGCGGCGGCCCGAAGGGGTGATGGTGCGCAGCCGGCCCAAATTCCACTCCCTCACCCTGAAGAGCCCGCGCAGCGGGCGTCTCGAAGGGTGCGCCGCCGCGCGCCGGGGCATCCTTCGAGGCTTTTTACCGCAAACAGCGCCTCGGGGACGAGGGGGGTTGAATTCCGGGGCCCCGGCGGCGCGGCGTCACAGCCATCCATTACGCCGGAAGCGCCAATAGAGCAGGGCGCATATCCCCGAAATCGCGCCGAGCACGAGAAAATAGCCGAAGCGCCATTTCAGCTCCGGCATATGCTCGAAATTCATGCCGTAAATGCCGGCGATCGCCGTCGGCACGGCCAGAATCGCCGCCCAGGCCGCGAGCCGCCGGGCGATCTCGGTCTGCTGAATCTGGCCGTTCATCAGGCTCGCCTCGAAGGCGAAGGCCAGCACCTCGCGCAGGGTCTCGATCGATTCGCGAACGCGACGGATATGGTCGGTCACGTCGCGGAAATGCGGCCGCATGACCGGATCGATCGCCATGACCTGCGTATGCTCGAGCCGCTGGCACACATCGACCAGCGGGGCGACGGCGTTGCCGAGCCGCAGGAGATCGCGGCGCAACGTGTAGAGCCGATCGATTTCGGCCCTTCCCGGCGCGCGCGCGAGAATATCGTCCTCGATCGCCTCGACCTCGGCGTTGATCGTCGCGAGCACTGGGAAATAATCGTCGACGATGAAGTCGAGAATGGCGTAGACGATATAATCCTCGCCCTCGGAGAGGCCGTGCGGCGCGGCCTCGCAGCGCTCGCGCACCTGCGCATAGGAGCGCGAGGCGCCGTGACGGATCGACAGCACATAGCCCTTGCCGACGAAGAGATGCGTCTCGCCGAAGGCGATGCGGCCGTTCTCCATCTGCGCCGTGCGCGCGACGATGAACAGTCCCTCTCCATATTGTTCGAGCTTGGGATATTGATGCGCCTTGCCGGCGTCTTCGACGGCGAGCGGATGCAGGCCGAACTGGCGCTGCAGGCGTGCGAGCAGCTCGAGCGAGGGGTCGTGCAGCCCGATCCACACGACATGGCCGGGACGCGCCGCAAAGGCTCCGGCCGAATCGATGTCGATGTCCTGCAGCCGCTTGCCGCCCGCATAGACGGCGGCCGCCACGACGCCGGGCTCGCGGGCGGGTCTCTGCGACGTATCGTTCATGAATCTCGTCCGGGCATGAGCATCGTGGAGCACTTACGCGCGGGCGGGCGGCCGGACAAGTAGGCGGCGCCTCACATCAGCGCGCGGAAATCCTCGACTGTCAGCGGCGCGACGACGTTCAGATCGTCGTCGAGAATCTCATAGAGAATCTCCTTGCCGCCATAGATCGTGAAATGCACGATGACATCCTCGTCGCCGCCGCCCTCGCGATGCGGGTCCGGGGAGGGCGGGCTCACCTTGTAGCTGCCGACCGGGCGTATCTCCTCGATCTCTCCATTCGGGTGATAGAGCCGGTGCTCGCCCTGGATCACGAAGGTTTTGTTCACAGTCTTATGACGATGCAGCAGGATCTTCTCATTGCCGGCGAATTTGTAGAGCACGTGGATGATCCCGTTGACGTCGTCGATATCGAGCACCGAGAGCCACAGATGATCGGCGCCGGCGAGGCGCTTCCATTCGATGTTGTGGTCGTCGAAGGCGAAATTCGGCATGGGGGCGCTCCTCCCTGACCGTTGTGGACAGTCGGAGAATCCGGCGAAGACGGCCCGCCGTCCAATGGCGAGCGCCCGCTCTGCTTCGTGAGATTTGCCCGTGAGCAACGCGGCGCCGCCGACGCTCGCGCCTTACGAAAGTTTCATGCGGCCGCCACTGCAGCGTAAGCCGGCCTACCCCATCTTCCTCTGCAAGGCGGGCGACCCGCCCCGCGCCCGTGACGGGCGCGCCAGATCGATGGAGACGGTTTGATGACCTTGCCTGTGCTTTTTCGTCGAGCTCTCGCCATAGGCCGGACGGCGCGCTGGCGCCGGCCCGAGCATCGTCCCTTCCGCATGGCTCTTCTCTCCGGCGCCGCCGCGCTCGCGCTCGGCGCCACGCTCGCGACGCCGCTCACCGGCTTCGCCATGGCCGAGGCGCCGCCGGTTCAGACTCAGAGCGCTCCGGCCGCGGTCGGCCCGCAATCCTTCGCCGATGTGGTCGAGCGCGTGAAGCCCGCCGTCGTCGCGGTCAAGACCAAGGCGCTCGAGGTCGGCGGCGGCCCGGAGGAGGGTTTTCCCGGCATGCCGCCCGAGCTCTCGCCCGACGATCCGCTCTATCGCTTCTTCCGCCATTTCGGTCCGCCCGCCGGCGGGCGGCGGCAAAAGCAGGTCACCCAGGCGCAGGGCTCGGGTTTCGTCATCAGCGCGGATGGCTATGTCGTGACCAATAATCACGTCGTCGAGCATGCCACGCAGGTGGAGGTGACTTTCGACGACGGCCGCACGTTGCCGGCCAAGATCGTCGGAACCGACAAGCGCACCGATCTCGCTCTGCTGAAGATCAGCGACGGCAACAAGCTGCCGCATGTCGACTGGGCGACCTCGAGCCCGCGCGTCGGCGATTGGGTGATCGCGGTCGGCAATCCCTTCGGCCTCGGCGGCACGGTGACGGCCGGCATCGTCTCGGCGCGCGGGCGCGACATCGGCGCCGGGCCCTATGACGACTTCCTGCAGATCGACGCGCCGGTAAACCGCGGCAATTCGGGCGGCCCCTCCTTCGACGAGCGCGGCCAGGTGGTCGGCGTCAACACCGCGATCTATTCGCCGTCCGGCGGTTCGGTCGGCATCGGCTTCGCCATTCCGAGCGAGGTCGCCAAGGACGTGATCGCCGCGCTCAAAGAGAAAGGCTCGGTGGCGCGCGGTTGGATCGGCGTGCAGATTCAGCCGGTCACGCAGGACATCGCGGAGAGCCTCGGTCTCAAGTCGGCCAAGGGCGCGCTCGTCGCGCAGCCGCAGCGCGGCGGACCGGCGGCGGCGGCGGGGCTCAAGTCCGGCGATGTGATCACCGCGGTCGACGGCCAGAAGATCGACAATCCGCGCGAGCTCGCCCGCCGCATCGCGACGCTCGGCCCGGGCAAGACCGCCGAGATCACTTTTCTGCGCAACGGCGCCGAGAAGACCGCGAAATTGAAGCTCGGCAAGCTGCCTTCGGAGAAGGAGGCGGCGGCGGAGACCGAGGATGACGGCGTGGAGCAGGGCTCCGCGCTCGCGGCCTATGGCCTCGAAGTGGCGCCGGCGTCCGAATTGCGTGGACGCGGCGGCGGCGAAGGCTTGATCGTCGTCGGAATCGATCCGGGCGGTCCGGCCGCGCAGCGAGGCTTGCAGCAGGGCGATGTGATCCTCGAGGCCAATGGCCAGGCGATGAAGACGCCCGCCGACCTCGCCGATGCGATCGATTCGGTGAAGAAAGAGGGCCGCAAATCCGTGCTGCTGCGCGTGAAATCGGCCGGCGGAACACGCTTCGTGGCGCTCTCCGTCAATCCGGCGTCGTAAAGGCTTCTTGCGCGGGTCCGTCTGAAGCCCCCACCACCCGCGCGAAGCGGGCTCGCGCAATGAAGGGCGCCGGGAGACGACCGTCTCCTCTCCCGGCGTCTCTCCCCGGCAGACCAGCGCGCCCCCGCCGGTCTGCCGTTTTCGCCGAAGGCGCGCTATATGAAAGAAATGCGCATATTGATCGTCGAGGACGATTCGGAAGCCGGCGCCTATCTCGTGAAGGCGTTCCGCGAGCAGGGCCACGTCGCCGACCATGTGGCCGACGGCCTCTCCGGCTATGCGGCGGCGGCCGAGGGACCTTACGACGTGCTCGTCGTCGATCGCATGCTGCCGCGACTCGATGGGCTCTCGCTGATCTCGGGTCTGCGCGAGCAGAAGATCGAGACCCCGGCCTTGATCCTCTCGGCGCTCGGCCAGGTGGACGACCGCGTGAAGGGCCTGCGCGCCGGCGGCGACGATTATGTGGCGAAACCCTACGCCTTCTCCGAATTGCTCGCCCGCGTCGAGGCGCTGGCGCGACGGCGCGGCGGCGCGAAGCGGGAGGAGACGGTCTATCGCGTCGGCGATCTCGAGCTCGATCGCCTCTCCCACAAGGTCACCTCCGGCGGGCAGGAGATCGTGCTGCAGCCGCGCGAGTTCCGCCTGCTCGAATATCTCATGAAACATGCGGGTCAGGTGGTGACGCGCACCATGCTGCTCGAGAATGTCTGGGATTATCATTTCGATCCGCAGACCAATGTCATCGACGTCCACATCTCCAGGCTGCGCTCCAAGATCGACAAGGGCCGCGAGACGCCGCTCCTGCACACGATCCGCGGCGCCGGATACATGATCCGTGAAGGCGCTCGTTAGACTCTTCCGCACGACGGCCTTCCGGCTATCGCTCGCCTATCTCGTGCTGTTCGCCTTCGGCGCGGCCATCGTTCTGACGCGCGTGAAGATTCATGTCGAGGATCTGTTCGACGAGCAGACCGCGCAGACGATCGACGCCGACATCCGCGGCCTCGCCGAGCAATATGCGGAGGGCGGCATCCGCCAATTGGTCGAAGTGGTGGAGCGGCGCGGGCGCGCGCCCGGCGCGTCGCTCTATCTGGTGGCGACCTTCGCCGGCGAGCTCGTCGTCGGCAATATCGCCGCCATGCCGCGCGATCTGCCCGAGCGCTCCGAGCTCGTCGAATCGCTCTATCAGCGACGCGGCGAGACCCTTCCGCGCCATCGCGCCCTGATGCGCCTGTTCGTGCTGCCGGACGGCTTCCGCCTGCTGGTCGGCTACGACCTGCACGACCGCAAGATGCTGCACGCGATTCTGGGCAAAGCGCTGATCACCTCGCTGTTCTGGCTCGTCGCCATCGGCACGCTCGGCGGCATTTTCGTCGCGCGGCGCATTTTGGCGCGGCTCGACAAGATCTCGGCCTCCGCGCAGCGCATCATGGGCGGCGATCTCAAACAGCGCCTGCCGCTGATGGGAGCCGACGACGAACTCGACCGTCTCGCGGGCAATCTCAACGCCATGCTGGAGCGCATCGACGAATTGATGACCGGATTGCGCGAAGTCTCCGACAACATCGCGCATGATTTGAAAACCCCGCTCACTCGGCTGCGCAATCGCGCCGACGAAGCGCTGCGCGCCGATCTGACCAAAGAACAATATCGCGAGGCGCTCGCCGGGCTGATCGAAGAATCGGACGGGCTCATTCGCATCTTCGACGCGCTGCTGATGATCGCGCGCGCCGAAGCCGGCTATTGCAGCGACTTCCTCACCGAATTCGATGCGAGCCGGGTGACGGCCGACATCGTCGAGATGTACGAGCCGGTCGCCGAGGAGCGCGGCGCGCGGCTCGAGCTCGAAGCGGAGCAAGGGCTGAACCTGCTCGGCAATCGCGATCTGCTCGGCCAGGCGCTGGTCAATCTCGTCGACAATGCGTTGAAATATGGCGCGCCCGAGCAAGGCTCCGCGGTCGTCGTGCAGGCGCGGCGCGCAGGCGAAGGGATCGAACTCGCGGTAACGGATCGCGGACCGGGGATCGCGGAGAAGGATCGCGATCGGGTGATCGGTCGTTTTGTGCGGCTCGAGAATTCACGCTCGCGGCCGGGCTCCGGATTGGGCCTGTCATTGGCGGCGGCCGTGGCGCGTCTGCATGGGGGCGCGCTGCGGATCGAGGACAATCGGCCGGGACTGCGAGTCACTCTCTCGCTGCCGGCGCGAGCGGCGACGATGCGGCAGACGAGCGCCGGCGCAGCGTCCGTGCTGTCCGCGAGCCTCGGCGCGGGCGTGGGTCTCGCGCCGCGCGAAGCCGCGAAATGACGGCCTTCACCGGCGGCGCGCGACGCCGGCGCGAAGAATGGCGCGCAGCGCGCCCGCATGCGGCAGGCCGCGCGCACGCGCATCGTCGATGCGTTCGAAATCGGTTTCGCAGACATGGCTCTGCGCGCCTTTGAACAGCAGCAGGCTCGACGGCGTGACGACGATGTCGCCCGGCCGCAGAGTGGGATCGTCGAGACGAAGCATGTCCGTCGTCGAAGCGCTCCGACGCGCGGCGAGCGCGTCGCGGAATGCGGCGGCGGCCTGCGTCGCGAACGCGTCGTGACGTTCGCGCGCAGCATCGACGCGCCGCAACCAGTCGTCGCGTTCGTCCTGTTGTTGCGCGGAAACGCCGTTCGTCGCCGCGGCGACGATGATCGCAGCGAGCGCCGTGCGACGAATAAATATCGAACACATCATGGGCGTGATTCGCGTATCGCTTTCGAGCTACGTGTATTCCCCAGTTTGTCAATCGTCGCCGCCCCCAGAATAATGCCTATAGTGCGGGTTTCGCCGTAAGCGCCACGACGTGCGGAACGGCGACGCGCACAAGTTCTTCGGGGCTGCAGATTAATTGGGGCTCGTTGCAATGATCATTTCGACACAAAGTGTTGCGCGCGCAATTCGTGCGGCTGCGGCGGCGCCCGACCGGCGCGCGCCGCAAAGAGCGGCTCGGCTCGCGACGCCTGTTCGGCGCAGGCGCGAGATCGTCGCCGGCGCGTTTTGCGCCTCGTCATTTCGCTGAAGAGATCACGGCTCCATGGCTCACACACCGCCGCAGGCGAGCGCGCTCGCCGATGTCGCCGCTCGCCCGACATTCGCTCCCGCGCCCGGAACGACGAACGAACACGCCATCATCCATGTCATCGACGATGACGACGCCGTGAGGGATTCGCTCGCGTTGCTGCTTTCGACCGAAGGGCTGCGGGTCGAGGCGCACCAGAGCGCCAGCGTTTTTCTCGCGCATGTCCAGTCCGGCTCCTCCGGCTGCGTCGTCACCGACGCGCGCATGCCGGAAATGACCGGCATCGAGCTGCTCGAGGAGATGAAGAGCCGGCAATTGACGCTGCCGGTGGTCGTCATCACCGCTTATGCCGACGTCAATCTCGCGGTCCAGGCGATGAAGCAGGGCGCCTTCGACTTTCTCGAGAAGCCCTTCGACAATGACGCGTTGATCGCCTGCGTTCGGCTCGCGCTCGCCTATGAGCGCGAGGAGCAGTTCCGCGCCGCCGAGACGCAGACCATCCAGGCGCGGATCCAGACGCTGACGGCGCGCGAGAGCGAGGTGCTGGCGCGCCTGCTCGACGGAATGCCGAACAAGACGATCGGCCGCGAGCTCGGGATCAGCGTGCGCACGGTCGAGGTTCACCGCGCCAATGTGATGTTGAAGATGAACGCCGGCAGTCTTTCCGAGCTGGTGCGCATGTCGCTCGCCGCCTCCGCGGCCGCCGCCGACCATCCCCGCGGCAAGGGCTGACGACCCCGACCGATCTCTCACGACCTTCGCCTGTAGCATGGCGGTCATATTTGCGGCATAACCCGCCGGGCGCGGCGCTGCGCCGGCGGGCCCTTCGGGCCGCCCTCCGACCTTCGTCGCTCGCATGGCCGCCACCCTTCCGGGGGCCGCGTCCTGGCAAGGTCGAGGCTGCAGTGGATTCGAAGCGATTTCTGTTGGTTGTGACGTTTTTGGGCGTAGCGCTCCTGTCGGGGTGCTCGCTACTTCCGGGGAGCGGTCCGTCGGGCGATTCGATGGCGGAGGCGGGGACGGCGGCCGTTCCCGCCTTTGTCGGGGTGGAGATCGACGCATTCTCCCTCGACGTGCTGGCGCGGCGGCGCGAACCGTCGCTGCGGGGCTCCTTCGGCGATCATCGGCCGCCGGCGACGCAGCCGATCGGGGTCGGCGACGCGCTGCAGATCACGGTGTGGGAGGCGGCTGGGGGCGGGCTGTTCTCCTCGGGCGGGGGCGACCGCACGAGCCCCGGGTCGCGCTCGGCGACCATTCCCGAGCAGACGGTGGGGCGCGACGGCTCGGTGACGGTGCCCTATGCGGGGCGCATCCAGGTGGCGGGCCGCAGCCAGCAGGAGGTGGAGGCGGTCATCGTGGAGCGTCTGCGCGGCAAGGCGATCGAGCCGCAGGCGCTGGTGACAGTGACGCACAACATCAGCAATATGGCGACGGTGACCGGCGAGGTCGGGCAGGGGGCGCGGGTTCCGCTGACTTTGCGGGGCGACCGTGTGATGGATGTGATCGCGTCGGCGGGAGGGTTCCGCACGCCGATCCACGAGACTTTCGTGAGCCTGACGCGGGGCGACCGGACGGCGCGCGTTCCGCTCGGGGCGCTGCTGGCGACGCCGCGCGAGAACATCTATGTGCGGCCGGGCGATGTGGTGACGGTGGAGCACACGCCGCAGACCTTCACGGTGGCGGGCGCGACGGGGTCGAATTCGGTCCTCGAGTTCGGGGCGCGCAGCCTCACGCTGGAGGAGGCGATCGGCAAGGCCGGGGGGATCGAGGACCAGCGGGCCGATCCGTCCGGGCTCTATGTGCTGCGGTATGAGCCGAGCGCGATCGTCGCGGAATTCCCGGCGGCGGCGCCGGAACTGGCGTCGCGGCCGCAGGTTCCGGTGGCCTATCACCTGGACATGCGGGACCCGCAGGCGCTGTTCGCGGCGCGGCGGTTCGCGATGCGCGACAAGGATATTCTGTTCGTTTCGAACGCGGCGCTGACGGAGGCGACGAAGGTGCTTCGGCTGGTGTCGCTGCTGACGCAGCCTGCGATCCAGGGGTTCACGGTCCAGTCGCGGATCAGATGAGGCCGAAAACAGGCGCGGGGGCGGCGATAATCGGTTGACGGGGCGGGGCGACGCAGGCAAGCTGAAGGTCGCCGGATGTTGCGGCGCCGCAAGCGGAAAGGCGATCGACGGAGATCGCGGGATGCGGGGCCTGGCGGCCGGCGGCGTGGACTGTGAGGATCGGGTTCGGGTTTTTCCGAGTTCGGCGCCGATGAGGCGCGCGGATCGCTTGGCGTCGCGAGGCGCGGGGCGCCTCAACTACTCGAGGGGGCTTCTTGGCGGACCGATTGAACACGAGCGTGCTTGCGGCTTTCGAGCAGCGGCTATTGGGCGCGATCGTGTCGCGCCTTCCGGTATCGGTGACGCCGGACCATCTGACGGCGGTCGGGCTCCTTGGAGCGGGGGTGACGGCGGCGGGGTTTCTGCTGTGCCATTGGTCGGGGTGGTTCCTGGCGGCGGTGGTGGCGGGCCTGGCGGCGAACTGGTTCGGCGATTCGCTGGACGGGACGCTGGCGCGGCACCGTTCGATCGAGCGGCCGCGCTACGGCTTCCTGCTGGATCATTCGAGCGATCTGATCGCGCAGAGCCTGATCGTGGTGGGGCTCGGGGCGTCGCCCTATTTCACGATGCCGTCGGCGCTGTTCGTGCTGTCGCTTTATTTGTTGATGAGCTCCTACACCTATCTTCGGGTTGCGACGGAGGGGGTGCATCGTCTGTCCTATGGCGGGATGGGGGCGACGGAGTTCCGGCTGCTGGTCGCGGCCTGGGCGGTGATCGCGCATTGGGCGGGTCCCGGTCTGATCGAGGCGCGGGTCTTGCGGTTCGCCTGGATCGATGTGACGGTCGGGGGGCTTTCTGCGCTGGCCTTCGCTCTGTTCGTTATGATGGTTCGGCGCGATCTGGCGCAGATGGACGCGGAGGACGACCGGGAGGCGGCTCCGAGCGCGACGATCCACCGGCTCGCCGCGCGCCGGCGCGAGACGGCCGAGCCTCAGGCCCTGCCGCCCCCGCCCGAGCCCGCCCCTCAGCTCCAGGGCGTCTCACTGAGGTAGATTCAAAAAAGTCTCCCGTTCACGGTGGGAAGGCGCGGCGCGCGGCATATTTGTCCGGGTGATCCGTCCTTTCGGGAGACGACGCCCATGACTCACAGAGACGCCAATCGCGACCTGCGTTCCCGCCAGAAGGCCGCGCTCGAGACGCCTTCCGGCCTCAAGGCGGAGGCGACGCGCGACGTTTCCGGCGCGCTCAACGCCGTCCTCGCCGACATTTTCGCCATCTATCTCAAGACCAAGAATTTTCACTGGCACATGTCGGGGCCGCACTTCCGCGATTATCATCTCCTGCTCGACGAGCAGGGCGAGCAGATTTTCGCCATGACCGACGACATCGCCGAGCGGGTGCGCAAGATCGGCGGCACGACGCTGCGCTCCATCGGCCACATCGCCCGCTTGCAGCGCATACAGGACAATGACGCGGATTATGTCGATCCGCAGGACATGCTCGCGGAGCTCCGCGACGATAATGGAGCCCTCGCCGCCCGCATGCGCGAGGCCCATTCGCTCTGCGATGAGCAAGGCGATGTGGCGAGCGCCTCGCTGCTCGAGAATTGGATCGACGAGACCGAGCGGCGCGTATGGTTCCTGTTCGAGGCTGGCCGCCGCGGCAATGCCTGAGAGCGACGAGGCTCCGCCGTTCCGCCCGATCTCGTTGCGCGGGACGGCGCCCCTGGTGTAGGTGTTGCGGAGCTTCGAGGTCCCATGCGCAATCCACCGCCCCAGGCCATTCGCCTCGCCGATTATCGGCCGCCGGATTTCCTCATCGATTCGGTCGATCTCGATATTTCGCTGCATCGCAGCAAGACGCGCGTCACGGCGCGGCTCGCGATTCGCCGCAATCCGAAAGGGCGGCCCGGCGCGGAGCTGGCGCTCGACGGCGACGGGCTGGTCCTGCGCCGGCTGCTGCTCGACGGCGCGAGCGTCGCGGCCGAGGCGACGCCCGATGCGCTGACGCTGCGCGCGACGCCCGACACGCCCTTCGTGCTGGAGATCGAGACCGAGGTCGACCCCGCCGCCAACACGCAGCTCTCCGGCCTCTACCGCTCCGGCTCGGCCTATTGCACGCAATGCGAGGCCGAGGGCTTCCGCCGCATCACTTATTTCCTCGACCGTCCCGACGTGCTCAGCGTCTATACGACGCGCATCGAGGCCGATGCGGCGGAGGCGCCGGTGCTGCTCGGCAATGGCAACCGGATCGCGTCCGGCGCGCTCGACGGCGGCCGGCATTTCGCGGTCTGGCGCGATCCCTTTCCCAAGCCCTGCTATCTCTTCGCCCTCGTCGGCGGCGATCTCGGCCATATTTCCGAGCGCTTCACGACCCGTTCGGGCCGCACGGTCGATCTCTCGATCTATGTCGAGCACGGCAAGGAGAAATACGCCGGCTATGCGATGGACTCGCTCATCCGCTCCATGCGCTGGGACGAGGAGGCGTTCGGCCGCGAATATGATCTCGACGTGTTCAACATCGTCGCCGTGTCCGATTTCAACATGGGCGCGATGGAGAACAAGGGTCTCAATATCTTCAACGACAAATATGTGCTGGCTTCGCCCGAGACCGCGACCGACGGCGATTACGCCGGCGTCGAATCCGTCATCGCGCATGAATATTTCCACAATTGGACCGGCAATCGCATCACTTGCCGCGACTGGTTCCAATTGTGCCTCAAGGAAGGCCTGACGGTCTTCCGCGACCAGGAGTTCTCGGCCGACCAGCGTTCGCGCGCGGTCAAGCGCATCGCGGACGTGCGCGGCCTGCGGCTGCAGCAATTCCCGGAGGACGCCGGACCGCTCGCCCATCCGGTGCGGCCGAGCGTCTATCACGAGATCAACAATTTCTACACGGCGACCGTCTATGAGAAGGGCGCCGAGATCATCCGCATGCTGCGCGCCTTGATCGGCGAGGATGATTTCGCGAAGGGCATGACGCTCTACTTCGACCGTTTCGACGGGACGGCGGCGACGATCGAGGATTTCCTCTCCTGCTTCGCCGAGAGCTCGGGCCGCGACCTCGCGCAATTTTCGCTCTGGTACGAGCAGGCCGGCACGCCGCTCGTCACCGTCGAGAGCGATTATGACGCGAAGGCGAAGCGGCTGACGCTCGCCTTCGAGCAGTCGACTCCGCCGACGCCGGGGCAGAACGAGAAGAAGCCCTTCGTCATTCCGCTGGCGCTCGGCCTCATCGGCGAGAACGGCGACGAGATTCCGCTCGTCTCGCGCGATGCGAGCGTCGCGGAATGCGAGCGCGGGCTCGTCGAGCTCGCGACGCAAAAGCGCGTCGTGACCTTCGAGAATATCGGCTCGCGCCCGGTCGTCTCGCTGCTGCGCGGTTTCTCCGCGCCGGTGCGGCTCGCGCCGCCGCAAGCGGCCGAGGATCTGCAGCGCCTGCTCGCCCACGACCGCGATCCGTTCAACCGCTGGCAGGCGGCGCAGAGCCTCGCTCTCCGCTCGATCTTCGCGCGCATCGAGGCGCTGCGCGGCGCCCGGCCGGAGGAGGACGCCGCCGCCTTCTTCGACGCGCTCGGCCGGCTCGTCGCGGCGCCGGAACGAGATCCGAGCCTCGTCGCGCAGGCGCTGTCGCTGCCCTCCGACATCGACATCGCGCGCGAGATCGGCCGCGACGTCGACCCGGATGAGATCTTCGCCGCGCGCACGGGATTGCGCCGCGATCTCGGCCGCCATCTCTCGGGCGTGCTGACCGAGGCGCGCGAGCGTCTCGCCCCCGCCGAAGGTTTTTCGCCCGACGCCGCCAGCGCCGGCCGCCGCGCGCTGCGCAACGCCGCGCTCGACCTGATCGCCGCGGGCGACGCCGCCACGGGCGGCGCGCTCGCCGAGCGGCAATTCGCGGACGCCGCCAATATGACCGACCGGCTCGCCGCGCTGGCGACCCTGTCGCTGCTGCCGGGCGAGGCGCGCGAAGCGGCCTTCGCCGCCTTCTACGAGCGTTACGCCGGCGATCATCTCGTCCTCGACAAATGGTTCGCGCTGCAGTCGACGATCCCCGAGGCCGGGACGACGAAGCGTGTCGCGCGGCTGATGGAGCATGAGGATTTCTCGCTCGCCAATCCCAATCGGGTGCGGGCGGTGGTCGGCGCTTTCGCCAATGGCAATCCGACGCGCTTCCACGCGCTCGACGGCTCGGGCTATGATCTCCTGGCGAGCGTCGTCCTGGAGCTCGATCCGAAAAATCCGCAGCTCGCCGCGCGGCTGTTGTCGGCCCTGCGCTCCTGGCGTTCGCTGGAGGAACGCCGCCGCAAGCTGGCCGAGGCGACGCTACGCCGCATCCTCGCCGCTCCGGCGCTGTCCGCCGACGTCTCCGATATTGCCACGCGCGCGCTGGGGTGAGCGATCGGACGACCGTAGAGGCGTTTCGTCGTCCCCTCGAGGGAGGGGGTCTCTCTTCGCCGGGGTCGCGGTTCGCCGATCCCGTAAATTGACCCGGGGCGCCCTGGCGCCTAGAAGCTGTGGCGACGATCCGGAATCCCGAAATGTCCCACAACAGCTTCGGCCATCTCTTTCGCATCACCACCTTCGGCGAGAGCCATGGGCCGGCGCTCGGCGTCATCGTCGACGGCTGCCCGCCGGGGCTCGAGCTGACCGAAGCCGATATTCAGGTCTTTCTCGACAAGCGCCGGCCCGGCCAGTCGCGCTTCACCACGCAGCGGCAGGAGCCCGATGCGGTGAAAATCCTCTCCGGCGTCTTCGCCGCCGCCGAGGGGCGGCAGGTTACGACGGGAACGCCGATCGCGCTCCTCATCGAAAACACGGATCAGCGCTCGAAGGATTATGGCGAGATCGCCGAGAAATACCGGCCCGGCCACGCCGATTACGCCTATGACGCCAAATATGGAATTCGTGATTATCGCGGCGGCGGACGCTCTTCGGCGCGCGAGACCGCCGCGCGCGTCGCGGCGGGGGCGGTGGCGCGCAAGGCGATCGCCGGCGTCGAGATCCGCGGCGCGCTGGTGCAGATCGGGCCGCACAAGATCGACCGCGCCTGCTTCGACTGGGCGGAAGTCGACAGGAATCCGCTGTTCTGCCCGGACGCCGAGGCGGCGAAGCGCTGGGCCGATTATCTCGACGGGGTGCGGAAGGCGGGCTCCTCGGTCGGCGCGGTGATCGAAGTGGTCGCCGAGGGCGTTCCCGCCGGCTGGGGCGCGCCGATCTATGGCAAGCTCGACGCCGATCTCGCCGCGGCCTTCATGTCGATCAACGCCGTGAAGGGCGTCGAGATCGGCGCGGGTTTCGCGGTCGCCGAGCTCTCCGGCGAGGACAACGCCGACGAGATGCGCGCCGGGGCGGAGGGGAAGCCCGTCTTTCTCTCCAACCGCGCCGGCGGCGTGCTCGGCGGCGTTTCGACCGGCCAGCCGATCGTCGCGCGTTTCGCGGTGAAGCCCACCTCCTCGATCCTGACGCCGCGCCGCACCATCGACCGACACGGCAAGGAGACGGAGATCGTCACCAAGGGCCGCCACGACCCTTGCGTCGGCATTCGCGCTGTGCCGGTGGGCGAGGCGATGATGGCCATCGTGCTGGCGGACCATTTCTTGCGACACAGAGGGCAAGTCGGATAGGCTACCGTCGACAGAAGGGCAGCCGCGTGTGATCACAGAAAACCTCAGGACACCGGCCTTGTCGTCGGATTTAGTTGAACTCTACGAGCGCGACGCCCGAGAGCTTATGAAATATTCGATTGATCAACCATCGGGCGCCATCGACGCTCTGGACGTATTGCGAGCCCATTATGTTGTCGTCGATTTTTGTTTGTCCGAGAACATAGGGGAGGGTATTGGAGGCATAGGGCCAAAGAGCCCAATTCTGCTGCTCTCCGCCGTTGATCGGCAATTCGCCCAGTTTGGCGGCCAAATGAAGTGGAATGATATCAACGAGCGACTTGCGACGCTTACCTTCGGACTTGTGAAAAACCACGCGTTCCACGACGCAAACAAGAGAACTGCATTACTAACCCTAGTTTATGGCTTTTTACTCAACGGATTCTATGTCACGGCGGAAAAGAATGACCTCGAAGATGTTTTGGTGTACATTGCTAGCGGTAGCTTGCACCTGCTCGAGGGTTACGACCTGTTCAAGAATGACCCAGATTCGGAGATTTTGTTCGTTGCAGACTACCTCAAGCACAACACGCGCAAGATCGATAAACGAATGTATTTGATTACATATCGTGAACTCGACAGAAGGCTTAGGCAACGCAACTTCGGGTTGGAGTTTCCTGATAATAACTATATCGACGTCGTTAAATATGAGCCCGGCCATACACTAAAGCAACCAAAGCACAAGCGTGTATTTCACGTGGGATTTCCCGGCTGGTCACGTCAGGTTGCGCGCGGAGACATTAAAAAGATATTGGAAGCTTGTGAGCTTACCCCCGAGGCGGGAACTGACGCGCAAGTATTTTTCTTCGACGATGACCCGATCTATTTCCTAACAAGTGACTATAGGTCTCAAATTTTTTCCCTGGCTTATAGATAGGAAAATACAGCATCCCGACCGTCCATGTGTCGTGCTACAGTTCTTGATTAGCCGCGCACAGGTGCGCGCACCAAACGCCCACTGGACCGAGAGCCCTGGCCTTCGAAAGGCGGCACAGCCGTTGCTAACCCGCTTCCCGAAGCGACATTTCGTCGGTCGGGGAGAACAAACGAGAATGAGCCTGTTCCTCTGCGCTCACGCCGGCGACGCCGATTGGACGATCGCTCTGCGCTCCTGCCTCGAGCAGATCGGCGCTGGGCTGCGGGACGACATGACGCCCAATCTCGGCTGGTGTTATCTGACCGATTATTACACTCCCTCCGCAGCGAGCATATTGGCGGCGCTGAAAGAACGATGGCCCGGCGTCCATTGGGTCGGCGCGGTCGGGGTCGGCGTGGCGGCCGATGAAATCGAATATTTCGACGAGCCCGCCATGGCGCTGATGCTGGCCGAGCTGCCGCCGGCGTCCTTCCGGCTCTTTTCCGACGCGCGGCCGTGGGACGGCTTCGAGGCCTTCACGGCTCTCGTCCATGCCGATGGCGGAACCCCCGATCTGCAGGCCAGATTGAAAGCTCTGAGCGAGAAGACCGCCACCGGCTATCTCTTCGGCGGCCTCTCCTCGGCGCGCAATCGGCATTTGTGCTTCGCCGACGAGCCGCTGACCGGGGGCGTGTCCGGCGTCGCCTTCGGCCCCGAGGCGCCGGTGATCTCGCGCGTCACCCAGGGCTGCCGGCCGATCGGGCCGCGGCGCACGGTGACGCGGGCCGAGGGCAATTATCTGGTGACGCTGGACAGTCGCCCCTCGCTGGACTGCATTCTCGAGGATCTCGGCGTGACCCGGGAGATGTCCGACGCCGAGCTCGGCCAGGCCTTGGCGCAGACGCTCGTCGGTCTGGTCGCAGTCGGCGAGGACGCCGCCGCCAAGCCCGGCCAGTTCGGCGCCAATACCGAAGTGCGCCATATCGTGGGCGTCGGCCGCAAGGCGGGGCTGCTGGTGGTCGCCGACCGGCTCCAGAACGGCATGCAGCTCGCGTTCTGCCAGCGCAATGTCGAGGCCGCGCGCAATGATCTGCTGCGCATCGTCGAGGAGGTCCGCGCGCAGGCGGAGGCGGCCGGCGGCATTCGTGGAGCCTTATATGTCAGCTGCTCCGGACGCGGCGGTCCGCATTTCGACCGGCGCAATGCGGAATTCGAGATGGTTCGTCGAGCGCTGGGCCCGGCGCCCTTGATCGGCTTCTTCGCCGGCGGCGAGATCGCGCGCCACCATCTCTACGGCTATACCGGCGTGCTGACGGTCTTCGCGGGCGCGGCGTGAGCTTCGAGAGATTGCATGATGACGCCACGGCCGAGCGACGACCCGAAGAAAATCGTCTCCGCCCGCGGGGTCGTCATGCCGCGCCTCGTCTATGGGACGGCCTGGAAGAAGGAACGCACCGCCGCTCTGGTGGAGCTGGCTCTGCGCTCGGGCTTTCGCGGCGTCGACACGGCCTGCCAGCCCAAGCATTATCACGAGCCGGGAGTGGGCGAGGCGCTCGCCGTCCTGTTCGGCGAGGGGCTCGCCCGATCGGAGATTTATCTCCAGACCAAATTCACGCCCCTGCCGGGACAGGACCCGGAGAACGTCCCTTACGACTCCGCCGCCGACATCGGCCGGCAGGTGCGGCAGTCCTTCGAGGCCTCGCTGCGGAATCTGCGCGTCGACTATCTCGATGGGCTGATCCTCCATTCGCCCTATGCCGAGGACAGGGACACTCTGGCGGCGTGGCGGGCGATGGAGAGCCTCTGCGCGGAGGGCGGCGTCCGCCAGCCGGGGATCAGCAATATCTATGAGCGGAGCCGGCTGGAATATCTCTGCCGCGAGGCGAAAATCGCGCCCGCCGTCGTGCAGAACCGCTTCTACGCAAAGACGGGTTATGACCTCGAGCTGCGGGCCTTCTGCCGCGAGCGCGGCATTCTCTATCAGAGCTTTTGGACTTTGACCGCCAATGAGACGGTCCTCGCCCATGCGCGCCTGAAAGAGCTCTGCGAGAAATACGAGCGAAGCCCGGCGGAAGTGTTCTTCCGCTTTCTGACCCAGCAGGACATCGTCTGTCTGATCGGCTCCTCGTCGCAGGAGCATATGCGCCAGGACCTCTCCATCTTCGATTTCCGCCTGAGCCTCGCGGAATGCGAGGAGGTGAACGCACTGCTGCGCTGATCCTCGCGCTCCGTCTCGCCCTTGATCGGCCCCCACGCCGCGTCGTACTCACAGACCCGACGCCGGCGCGGCCCTGGTCTCGAATGGTCCTCGCGCCGCGGCCGTGGCGGCCCCCGCCGCTCGAAAATCGACGAGCCTCCTCCTGATGTTCACGCGTCGCGACTTCCTGCTCAACGGCGCTGTTCTCGCATTGGAGGGGGGCGCCGGAGAGAAGGCGACGCTGCTCGTCTCCCATCCCTCCGGCCTCGCTCACGAGGTCGGGGCCGGCCGGCCGGACCAGCCGCAGCGTCTCGCCGCCATCGCCGCCGCGCTCTCGGCGCCTCCTTTCGCTTCGCTGCGGCGCGCGCAGGCGCCGGCCGCCTCGCGCGAGGCGATCCTGCGCGTCCATTCTCCATCTCTGCTCGGGCGCCTCGCGCGCGCCGCGCCCCAGAGCGGGCTCGCGACGCTCGGGCCGGACATGGTCATGAGCCCCGGCACGCTGGAGGCGGCGCTCCACGCCGCGGGGGGCGCGCTGCTCGCGGTGGACGACGTCATGCGCGGGGCGACGAAAAACGCTTTCGTCGCCATGCGTCCGCCCGGCCATCATGCGACGCGCGAGACGGCGATGGGCTTCTGCTTCTTCAACAACGCCGCCGTCGCCGCGCGCGCGGCGATGAGCGCGCATGGCGCCGAGCGCGTCGCCATCGTCGATTTCGACGTGCATCACGGCAATGGCCTGCAGGAGATTTTCTGGGACGAGCGCGACGTCCTCTACTGCTCCTCGCATCAAATGCCGCTCTATCCCGGCACGGGCGCGCGCAGCGAGCGCGGCGCGCACGACAACATCGTCAACGCCCCGCTGGCCAGGGGTGACGACGGCGCGCGCTTCGCCGAGGCGTGGGACGAAATTCTACCTGAGGTGGACGCCTTTGCGCCGGACATCCTCCTCATTTGCGCCGGCTTCGACGGGCATCTGCATGACCCGCTCGGCGGGCTGCGCCTGCAGGCGTGCGATTTCGCCGAGCTCACGCTGCGCCTCATGGAGATCGCGGCGCGCCGCTGCGGCGGACGCATCGTCTCTCTGCTCGAGGGCGGCTATCGGCCGGAGGATCTCGCCGCCTGCGTCGCCGCTCATGTCGGCGCGCTGGCCGGCGCCTGAGGCGCCCCTGAAATGTGCGCCCGCGCACAGCGCCGCCGCATCGCTCGCGGCATCCTCCGCAAGAGATCGAAGCATGGAGGAAACGATGCTCGCTACGATGAAACTGAATTGCGATCCGCGCATGATCGGCAAGCGCGCGTTGATCGGCGTGACGCGCGTGACGCCGCGCGGCGCCGTCATCCGGCAGATGTTCGGCACGATCGCCTCCATCGACGCGCAGAGCGTGGAGATCGACCTCGAAGGCGCGGACGCCGGCCAGACGATCCGTCTTCCCTCGGCGCAGGGTTCGCTGAAGGACGCCGGCCCCGGCGATTATCTGCTGTGGGAGACGGGCGAGATTCTGAGCGACCCGGATTTCGTCGGCGCCTGGACGCTCCACGAGGCGGCCTGAGCAGCGTTTAAGTCACCGCGCCTTCTCCACCACTCCGACGATCGGCCCCATGGGGCGGAAACGGTCGTGCCGGCCGAGCGAGGGCGCGTAGAGCGCCGATATCGAGCCGTCGAGAAACAGCGCGTCCGGACATTTCAGCCGCTCGCGAAAGAGATGCGCGAAGGCGTGGAAGGTGACCGGCCGGTTGGAGATGGCGAAAGCGACGATATGCCCGTCGCGCACGCCGACGCCATTGCGGATCTTCTCCGAGGTTCCGGTCTCGTGGATGCGCGGATTGACGCGTCCGCCGATAACGAGCATCGGCCCCGATTGCGTGGCGTAGGCCGGCCGCAGGCGCTCTTTCAAGAAACGCTGTGTCTCGGTGACGCCGGCGCGCGCGCCCTGCGCCCAGAAGATTCCATTGGGCTTCATGTGGAAATTGCCGGCGCCGGCGGCGGTGTTGGCGCGCTTCTCCAAGCGGCCGCCCTCGACGAAGAGGCCGATGGGGCGATGGTCTTCGCCATACATTCCGGCGTTCATCGCAAAGGCGAGCGTCTCGCCCTTGCGCGCGAGATCGGATGCGAGCGTGGAGAAGGAGCCGAAGACCTCGTTCTTCTCATCGGCGAGGAAAAGGCGGATGGAGTCGGCGCGCGCGTCGAAGGTGCAGACGGTGTAGCTCGCGCCTTGGTCCTCGACGTCCTGGCAGGGCGAGGGGGCGGCGGCCGCGGCGGAGCAGAGCAGCGCGAGGGCGGGCGGAAGGAGGCGACGGAGCAGAATCATGGCGCGACCATAACATGGCCGGGCGATTCGCTTGCGCAAGCCGCGCCCCTCGCACATCGTGCGCCTGTCCGGCTGGCTGGTGGTCTCGATGTCGTTCTTTGGGCGGCCCGACCTCTCGGCGCTCTCGAACGCATGGCTACTCCCGGGATCGTGCAGGTGTGCAGCAACCCTCAAAGAGCAGACGCCGCCTTGCGCGCCTTCGCGAGGAGGTCGTCGCTGGAGACGAATACTTTGTCACCCGTATCATAGACGACCGCGTCGAAGCTCGTAGCGAGAGCCGCGCCGACCGCCATGGCGCTGACGACCTCGCGTGGATCGCCGCTCCAGTGAAACGCGATCTCGACATCCTTGTCCCCGAGCGCGGCCTTCATGGACTCGGGACGCTCGGCATCGGGATCGACTTCGAGAAATTTGATCGTGAAGCCCGAGTCCTCGCCGTCGAATGTGCAGGGCAGATAACCAGATGACTTCATGGGGACATAGGTATCGTCGATCGTGATCTTGAAGCCGAGGCCGTCGACGGCCTTCTGGAGGTCGCTTCGTCCCGGAACATCCTTGCGGGCGAGGAAGGCCGATTGTGAGCGCGACATGAATGCTCTCCCTTACGTGGACGCTCCGGCGCCATGACCTTTCGATTAGTCGCGCCGACGCGCCATGAATTCCTTCCGCCTCGAACCCGAGCGGCGCGACCAGCGACATCTCCGCAATGCGCGCTGCTCACCGCTCGAAAGCAGCCTTCATCCTTTAGACCAAGTCGCTAGAAATGTGAGCGAGTTTTTTGAACGGCGTCCCGCGAGCGCGCACGAACCCGAACGACGCCGGGCTGTGCAGGCCCGCCCCCGGAGCACACGCCGTACGATTGTCACTCCACGGTGACGCTCTTCGCCAGATTGCGCGGCTGGTCCACGTCCTTCCCCATGAACACCGCCGCGTGATACGCTAGCAGTTGCATGGGGACGGCGTAGACCAGCGGCGCGAAGGCGCTCGAGATCTCGGGCAGCTCGATGAAGCCGGCGAGTTCCGAGGCCGCCGCCGCGCGCGCCGCCGCCGAGCCGATGAGAATGAGATGGCCGCCCCGCGCCGCCACCTCCTGGAGGTTGGACACGGTCTTCTCCAGCGTCGCGTCCGGCGGCGCCAGCACGATCACCGGCATGGCGTAATCGATCAGCGCGATCGGCCCGTGCTTCAGCTCGCCGGCGGCGTAGCCCTCGGCATGGATGTAGGACAATTCCTTCAGCTTCAGCGCGCCTTCCAGCGCCAGCGGAAAAGCGGCGCCGCGGCCGAGATAGAGCACGCTCGCCGCCCGCGCCACGTCGCGCGCCACGGGCTCGATCGGCGCCTCGCGCGCGAGCGCGGCGGCCATCTGGCCCGGCGTCGCGGCGAGCTCGCGCACGAGCTGCTGCTCGTCCGCTTCGCTCAGCACGCCGCGCGCGCGGCCGAGCGCAATGGCGAGGCAGGCGAAGACGGCGAGCTGGCAGGTGAAGGCCTTGGTCGAGGCGACGCCGATTTCCGGGCCCGCGAGCGTCGGCGCCACGGTGTCGCTCTCGCGGGCGATGGTCGAGGTCTCGACATTGACGATGGAGAGAATGTGCTGCCCCTGCGTCTTGGCGTAGCGCAGCGCGGCCAGCGTGTCGGCCGTCTCGCCCGATTGCGAGACGAGGATCGTCAGTCCATTGGCGGGCATGGGCGCTTCGCGATAGCGGAATTCCGAGGCGATATCGATCTCGACGGCGAGCCGCGCATGGCGCTCGATCCAATAGCGGCCGATGAGCCCGGCGTAATAGGCCGTGCCGCAGGCCGATATGGTCACGCGCGAAAGCTCGGCCGCATCGAACGGCAGGTCGAAGGGAAGCCGCACTCGACCTACGGCGAGATCGAGATAATGGGAGAGCGTGCGGCCGACGACCTCGGGCTGCTCGTGAATCTCCTTCGCCATGAAATGGCGGTAATTGCCCTTGTCGACGAGGAAGGCGCCCGCCTGCAGCGGCTGGCGACGCCGCTCGACCTCGCGGCCTGCGGCGTCATAGAAAGTGATCTTGTCGCGCGTCAGCACGACATGGTCGCCCTCCTCTAGATAAGCGATCGTATGGGCGAAGGGCGCGAGCGCGAGCGCGTCGGAGCCGAGATACACGCCGTCGCGCCCCCAGCCGGCGGCGAGGGGAGCGCCGCGACGGGCGCCGATCAGCAAGTCCTCCTCGCCGTCGAAGAGAAAGGCGAGGGCGAAGGCGCCCTCGAGCCGCGTCAGCGCCTTCGCCACCGCCTCGCGCGGACCGGCGCCGGAGCGCCGCTCCTCGGCGACGAGATGCGCGACCGCCTCCGTATCGGTCTCCGTGGCGAAGACATGGCCTTTGGCGGCGAGCATCTCGCGCAGATCGCGAAAGTTCTCGATGATGCCGTTATGCGCCACGGCGAGGCCGCCGCTCGCATGCGGATGGGCGTTGGTCTCGGTCGGGCGGCCATGGGTCGCCCAGCGCGTATGGCCAATGCCGCTGGTCCCGAACAAGGGCGCGGCGGCGAGCTTCTCCTCGAGATTGCGCAGCTTGCCGCTGGCGCGCAGCCGCGTGAGTCGCCCCTTCTCGAGCGTGGCGACGCCGGCCGAATCATAGCCGCGATATTCGAGCCGCTTCAGCGCTTCGACGAGGGCGGGCGCGACTGGCTCGCGCCCCAGTATGCCGACAATTCCACACATGAGCCGTCTCCGGGCGCTCGAAAAAAGTCTTTCGCCGAGGCGATCGCGAGGCTCACCCCACCCGGAACGCGCAGCGGTCCGGGTGGGGGTGAGCCTTCGAGAGTCGGGGAATCGCTCGCTCCCGAGCGCCGAAGGCGCTCGGGATGTGTAAGCGACTCGTTCCGACTTCGCGCGCAACTCTTACCATCTCGGATCATGGACAGAGCATTAGGGCGATTCTGGGTTTCGACCAGCGGGGGCGAGCGCGCCGAGGCGACAGAGAGGTTCGTCCCCTGCTCGAGCTTGTGCGTCGCCGCGAGCGGCGCTCTGGAGCGGCTGCGCGACATTCGTCGAGAGACTTGCGCCAGAAGAATGCGCCAGGAAAAATGCGCGCCGCCTCACCTTCGACTTTCGACATCGCTCTCGGCGCGCCGCAACTCCGTCATGCGGATGATCATCGCGCGGCGCGGGTCGAAAGGCAGGTCGATAAATCCGTGCCTCGCGTAAAAGCCGCGAACCCGTCGTCGAGCGGGTGGGTGACGACGCCGATGGCGCCGGCGATCTCGGCGGCTCGCACGAGGTCTTCAGCGCGAAAAGCAGGAGATCGGCGGCGTAGCCCTTCCCCTGAAACTCCGTGCCGACGGCGAATTGTCCGAGCAGCGTCGCCGGCAGGGGATCGGGGCGGGTTGCACTGCTGCGCCTTCGGCAGAAAGGAGCGGGGGTCCCTTGCTCCCCGTCCCGCGCTCCACTAGTCATGGAGCCGCCATACCGCGCGCCTTCCGGAGAAGCGGGCCGATGATGTCGCACTGGTCCAATCTTCTCGTCGCCGTCGCCGTCGCGGCAGTCGCCTCCGTCGTGCCGCTCGGGCTCGTCAATCTGTTGCGCAAGGGCGACCGCAACCGTTCGCAAACGCTCATGCGCTGGCGCGTGGGCTTGCAATTCTGCGCGCTTCTGCTGATCCTCGCCGTTCTCGCTCTCCGACACTGACGAGATTTCGACCCCATGGTGCGCCTCGACAAGATCTACACGCGCGGCGGCGACGCCGGCGCCACCTCTCTCGCCACCGGCGAACGTCGCCGCAAGGACGACCTGCGCGTCGAGGCCTATGGCGCGGTCGACGAGGCCAATTCCGCCATCGGCGTCGCGCGCCTCGCCACAGCCGCCGCGCCTGCGCTCGATGCAATGCTGGCGCGCATTCAGAACGATCTCTTCGACCTCGGCGCAGAGCTGGCGACGCCGCAAAAGCCCGACGCGGCGCCGGACGGCGCGGCGCGCCTCGCCGTTCTGCAGTCGCAGGTCGATCGGCTGGAGCGCGAGATCGACACGCTCAACGCCGCGCTCGCGCCGCTCAAATCCTTCGTGCTGCCGGGTGGAACCGCCGCCGCCGCACATCTGCATGTCGCCCGCGCCATTTCGCGCCGCGCCGAGCGCGTGATGGTCGCGCTCGCCAATGCGCCGGAGGAGACGGTGGACGCGCCGGCGCTGCGCTATGTCAACCGCCTGTCCGATTTTCTCTTCGTCGCCGCGCGCTACGCCAATCGCGAGAAGGGCGACGTGCTGTGGACGCCGGGCGCGACGCGATAGAGGGGTGTCCGCGCGTCCGCGTCTCCCGCGCGAGCCAGGCTCTGATCGGCGGAGCGTCCAGCGCGCCGATCACCGTCTGAGTCTCACCGCGGGCGCCGATGAGCGCGGTAAAGGGCAATTCGCCGCTCCAATTGCGGTCGACCTCGAGATAGAGCGGATCGACGACATCCTCCGCAAAGGCGAAATTCGCCTCCTGCCGCAGACCCACTTTGTCCAGGCGCGCGACGACCCGGGCGTGGTCGCAGGCGCGGTCGGCGTCGACGAAGACGAAATCGATGTCACGGCGCTCGCGGGCGAGCCGCGCCCATTCGGCGAGCTCGAGAATGCAGGTCGGGCAGGCGACCGACCAGAAATGCACGATGAGCGGGCGTCCCGCATGAGCCTCGCGGATGATGGCGTAGGAGCCCTGCGCATAGGGACCCCGATCGCCCCCCGCGGCGGCGGAAGAGGCGGCGCAAGCGGCGAGGCCGGCAGCGAACATCGCATGTGACAAGGGACGCAGCATCGTCCATGTCTCCTCATGTCGACCGCGCCCTCCGCAATAGCGCAAGACTGCGACGCATGCGAGCCTGCGCCGATCGGCGTCCACGGCTCGGAAGCCCTGTCAGCGGGCTGTCAGGCGAATTTGCGACAAACGTCACGCCGACGCCAGCCGGCAATTCTCGACCAATGACGCTGGCGTCGAGGGAAAAGCCTATGCCCGTCGTTCCTATGACTCGGAGCCGCTCGATGTTTGCGCACGAATGGGATCAATGGACGAGATGTGGCGGCCGGACTTGCGCAGCCTCTTCATATCATGCCTTCGAGACGCCTCCGGAGTTCGATTTTATGGCTCGCGGCCGGGGCCGTCGGTCGGATCGTCCAAATACAACGACTGTGTCTTCTGCAGTTGAGACCAGTGCCGCGCTCCCGATTGGTAAGAGGCGGAGACTCGCCTCATGTAATCGGACCATGCCTGTTCCTTGGTGAGGAAGCGGTGCGGCGGAACGCGTCCCGAATTCTTTGCGCGGACGAACAAACGGTTCATCAGCACGAGGCCGGTCACGGTAGATAGACTGCCGGTCATGCGACGATCGATGCCTGCGAGCCCCTCCTTCAGACATTCGAGCAGGAACGGATGGCCGGCGCGGGCGCCGAGGAAGGAGTTGGTGAGATAGCCCGGCGGGCGGGCATCGGCCAATGGTTGATGCTCGACGAGCACGAGTTCCTCGTCGACGAGCTCCTTCAGAAACGGCCGGTTCACAAAATTCTTCAGGTCGCTCCAAAAGCCGCCGAAGCGATAGAGCAGGACGAGGCGAATGAGATTCGACTGCATGGTCGGAAAACGACAAACGCGGATCGCCTCGAGCACGTCATGTCCTTCGAAATCGGCGAGAATGCTCTCCAGATCTCGGATGCGCCAGAGGCGAACGTCGAGATCCGGATGGTGCTTGATCCAGGTCGAGATGTTGCGCTGCACATCCTTGGGCGCGGCGTCGCCGCTCTCCACGCCTCCGGGCGGCTCGATCCACAATTGATGAACGATGTATGGAATCATGAGACTCCCACCACGGCTAGAGAATCCGGCCGGGACGATCGGAGCTGCTCGCTGCGAGGTCGTTCGGCATGTTTTTTCGGAGTGGATCTCTGCTGCTTCTCGGTCAGCCACAGATGCATCCCGACGATCTTGTGCGTGGAAGGATTGTCCATCACGATGATTGGTCCCCGCGCGGAGCGTCGGCCGGAACCCGATCTACACAGGGCTCGGAACGAGCGCTCGCCAAGACGCTCGTGTCTCGTCGACCGACGCCGCCGGCTCTCGAACCATGGCGGCATCGTTGCCTGCCGCGCGAGGAATGGTCGGTCCGCCTTCCATAGCCGCAGCGGAGGCCGCTGCGGCTTTTCCTTCATCCGCGCGAGAACGCAACCGATGCGCCGCGACCTGCGGGCGCCGTTCATCTTCGCCATGGCGACCTCGACGCGCTTCGCCCGGCGCCGGACCGATTTCGAACCGCGAAGCGGCCCGATGGCATGACTTCCCGGATCGGAACGTCTCCCTCGCCACTTCGGGAAGATCCATCGAAAGCGCCATTATCCTCCTCATGGCGTATCCTCTCTTTTTTCGAATCGCGATGCCCGGGCCGCGCCGAGCTTCGCCGAAAACTACAGCATCGAGCGTTACGCCCGCAATGTCTCGGTCGATCGCCTTCGTTCGTGCGCGAACGATTTCTTCCCCTGACTTGCGGGGCTCGCTGCACTACGAAATATAAACAAAGGAGCTCTCGTCCAGGCGCTTCCGTTCGGAGCTTTTATTCGCTCTCTTAATGACGTCTTCGACGCCGGTCGGCGCAGGACAGCCGCGATCATATTCGAGCGATAATGGATATCGACCGCGAGGCAACCCGGTCGACGCGGATCGAAAATCCGAGCGATCGAGGTTGTCGCGAAGCCGCCGCGCGAGTTCGAGCGTTGAGGGCTCCCGATAAACCGCGTTCTGCCTTCCGCCGATGTATGCAAAATCGAATTCCGATTGCATATCGACACGAAATCGATAATGAATTGCCGAGATCGTATTCCATGTGGAGGGGAGTTTGATCCAGGAGCAAACCGTAATGACCCGCGCCGCCAAGACGGAATTCGAACGGATTCTGTACGTCGACGCCGGCCGGAACCCGAGCCTGCTTCTGAGCTTCGTCGAGCCTCTGAAGGCAATTCCCACAATAGAGGCGCATCACCTCCTAGAGAGCGACTTCGACGTGTCGGGGACGACCAAGAAAGCTTGGCCGAACGATCCCGCCGCCATCGAGCAGCTTCGAAACCGGCTCGGCGATCTTGCGCCGACGTTGATCGTTTTCTGTCGTTATGCCGGGCCATATGCGAGGGACATCGTCGAATGGGCGAGGTCGTTCAAAGTTCCGACGATCTATCACATAGATGATAATCTGTTGAACGTTCCCGAGGAAATCGGCGCCGCGAAGGCGAAATCGCACAACGCCCCTCGACGGGTCGCCACCGTGCGTTATCTGCTCGACGAGGCAACCGTAGTCTATTGCTCGAATGACCGATTGCGCCGAGTGCTTTTTGACGATGAGCACAGTTCGCGCGTCATTGCGGGCGACATCTATTGCGCCTCCGAGATCATGGGAACCCCGACCACCGACGAGCCGCCGGTCATCGGTTATATGGGTTTCGGTAGTCACGATCACGATTTTACCTTTGCAGTGCCCGCGATCGTTCGAATCCTCGACTCGAGGCCCGATGTCTTCTTCGAGTTGTTCGGCAATCTCGTGCTTCCCGAGGCTCTGGAGCGGTTTGGAGCGCGCATTCGGAGAATTGACACGATACGGGAATACGCAGAATTCAGACAAAAGCTCGCGTCCGTCCGATGGACGATCGGCATTTGCCCGCTCGCGGATACGCCTTTCAACAAGCTCAAGTCGAACACCAAGTGGGTCGAGTATACCGCAAGTGGTTTTGCCGTCGTGGCGTCGAGCAATTCGATCTACGACGCGTGCTGCGCCGATGGCTGCGGAATGCTTGTCTCAAATGACGACGAGTGGTATTCGGCGTTGGAAACGCTTCTCGCGAACAAGGCGCTGCATCGCGCGCAAGTGGAGCGCGCTCAGCGCCGGGTTCGAGAAAATTACTCACCAGATCGTCTACGGGGGCAAATTTTGTCGGTGTTCGATCGGGCCCGTGAACTCGCAACCGGTTTGTTGTCTGCAGAACAGCGGCGGCAGGACGGCGCGCCGCCGCTCCAACCGGAGTTGGAGCGGGCTCCGCCTGCTGTAAGTCCTGTCGTTCAGCCGGAAACGGAAAAGTCGACTCGGCTAGCGCTGGACCGGTTGAAGGGAAACCGGATCCAGGGATGGGCGTTTTCCGCCGGGGAGACGGCTGGCGACGCCACGAAATCGCCGGTCGAATTGTGGTGTGGCGACTTCCTCGTCGGTCGGTTGTCGCGGCGTTACAGTCGCCCGGATGTAGATGCCCATCTCGGCGCCGCCGCCTGGCCGAAGGGCTTCTGGCTGCCTGCCGGATCGGTGAACGCTCTCAGCCTCTTGCTGGGCGGCGAGCGTGGCCCCTTGCATCCCACCATAAGATTCGGCGGCGAGGCCAAGTCGACGCTCAGCGGCGGCGGACGGTATTTGAGCGACCTCGGCTCCTACCGCACGCTTCGGTCCGCGGAGGCGACCCAGGGATGGAAGGTGGAAGATGTTTGGTGGGCCAACAGCCATCTCGTCAAGGTCAGGGCCAAGAAACTCCCGCTCGAGGCAAATCAAGCCGAGGCGAGAACCGTGCGCGTGTTTCAGCCGCTCAGGCAGGCGAATGGGCGGGCGGGGCTCGTCGTGGTCGACGAGTTCTCGATAGAGGAACGAATGGGCGTCTATCCGTTCGGTGTGCGTAATCCTCTGATGCCTATTCTCTTTGTCGCTTATGACGCGGCGGGGGAGATCAGCTTTACCGACCTCGTTCCCTTTCCTTCGCTCTTGCGTGGCGGGATTCATGAAGCGGAGGTCGCCGCATGTGGAGAGCATGGCGGACTGCTGTCGGACTTTTGCCGTTTGAGCGACGCCTATTTGGCCGAGGCCGTGGGGTGGGGCAATGATGCTGCTGCATCCCCGGCGATTGCAGAGATTTCGGTCGATCTTCTAATGGCGACGGGAGCCGAGCAAATTTTCGACGCCGTCGTGCGCGAATGGCTCTCATGCGTCTTCGACGTGGCGTTGAAAGGGGTGAATAGAGACGCCCGGGAGCAAGCGGACCTCGGGGATAATTCCTTCGTCGAGTATATCGAAAAGCTGCTGCCCGAAGCCGCTCCGAGCGAACCTCGTCGCGGGCGTCTGCGTCTGTCTCTCCCGAGTTGTGCAATACCTACGGTGGGAGTTCTGGCCTCGCGCCGGTTTCATTCGGCTTATTCTGGCGCGCCGGCTCCGTTCATCCTGGTGGACGAGGCGAACCCACAGCATCACAGAATCGCAATCACGTTCCCGGGTGGGCCTGCGGCGACGATCTTGAAGCAATTCAGTCGCGGATCGACTTATTTCCCGACTTTACACACGATAGGGCAGGCGAATGGCGAAGAGATGGAGTCTTCGCAGCCGACGGCGATCCTCGTGAGGGACCTTTCGCCGCGCGCAAAAGAGGCGCTGCTTTTTCCCGTGCCCAAGGACAAAGAGCGGATCGACCTTTTGGGCCAGGGGAGGTCGCCTGCGAAGATTTCGGTATTCATCGAGCTGTTCGAGCCGAATCTCGAAATCCGCCTGCTTCTCGGGTCCATAGCCACACAAGTCGCAACGCCTGCGGTCGAAGTGTTTCTCGTGACCGCGAACTGCGACGCGAATGAATATACGAATTATGAACAGCAGCTGAAGGAAATATGCTCGAATGGCGGGCGTATCATCCGAGCCGCGACCTCCATGAGCGCTGCGGACGCCATGAACAAAGCCATAGAAAAAGCGTCCGGCGACGTTTTTGTCTTTATTGATCATGAGTGTGTTCTCCATGATCAACGTACGTTGGAAACAATCGCCCATTTGGCCTCGACCGAGGGTGTCGGAACTGTCGGTTGCATGCATATTCGATCGCGTTCTGCATCAGATACGACTCCGGTTTTCGCATCTGCCGGCTATTTTCCTGGTCGGTTAGATTTTACTGCTGCTCCTCATGTCGCTCTCACCGAAGTCGATTGCAGCATCTCTTTGCCGAACGCCGTTTATGCAGTGACCGCTAATGCCCCGAACTTCTTCGCATTGTCCGCGGACGCGTGGCGTCGAACCAAAGGTTTCGATGCTCGATTCACGAGCGGGTTTTGGGAAATCGACTTGGCGGCCAGGCTGGCGGCGGACAGTGGATTGGTGAACTTATGCACCACGCTCATCTCTGTCTTCACAGACGCCAAAGCGAAGCGTCTCGTCGGCGTCCCAGACGCGTCTTACTTCGGAATTTGGAAGCTGCTGCCAGCGCTGAAGACCAGTACGATCTTGCGATCATTCTGACCTTGGACAAGCGGAGGAGATTCTGAGTAAATGCGGCTCTTATTTCTTGTCCCCAATAACACGTTCAAGGCTACAGCGGGAAGCCGGATCCGTTATGATCGTCTAGCCTCTGTCGACGAATATTTCGATGTCACGGTTCGATCGCTCGAAGACCTGAACAGCGATGATTTGAGGACATGCGACGTCTGCGTGTTTTCCAAAACCTATTCGGTAGAGGCAATCGCCATTGCCCAGGAACTGAAAGCCGATGGCAAGGCTATCGGCGTTGACTTGTTCGACGATTATTTTTCGCAGGAGGGCGATTCGCGGCTGCTCAGATTTAGAAGATGGCTGCAATTGGCGTCGGAGGTCGTTCACTTCGCACTGTGTTCCACGTCAGTGATGCGCCGTTTGATCGAGAAATACGCCCCGGGACTTCCCGTCCATATGCTGCCCGACCCTTACCCCGAGATAGAGCCGAACGCCGTCGCAAGCGCGCTCGCGGCCAAGCTCGAAAAGGTGCGCCAGTCGAAGGTGATCGACGTCCTGTGGTTCGGAAACGGCTCGAACCCGCTTTTCCCTGTGGGCTTGCACGATCTTTCGTCCTATTCTTCGGTTTTGCATGAGCTGACGGCTGCGGGATTCACGCCGAGGCTATCTATTCTCACGAATAAAGCCGCTCTGACGAGTTCGATGTTGGCGCGCTTGAACAGATTGCCCGTCGATTTCAGACTGGCTATCTGGTCGCTGGAGGCGGAGACGGAGGCGTTGGCCAATGCGTTCGTCGCCTATATTCCCGTCAATGGACAGAGCTTCAGCCGCGCCAAATCCCTCAACCGTGCGCTTTCCGCCATTTCGACGGGGACCCAGGTATTGTCTCCCGGCTTTCCCCTCTATCGAGAGCTCGGTCCGGCAATATATGAGAAGCCAGGAGATCTGCTGCAGGACATTCTAAGTGGGAAGTGCCGCATCAGGCGAGAAAACCTCGATAGGATCAATCAGATCGCCACCGATGTTTCCGGGGTAGAGTCGATAGGCGCTCCATTGTTTCTTTTTTTATACCGTCTGTTACGCGCCGCGTCCCAGGCGCCGGGCTCCGGGCGAGAAAAGGATTCCAGATCCATCCGCAAGCGTGCGTTGATTTACGGGGCACAGCGAGATCCTCTGGCGATCAGAGCGGCCAGAGCGATGGGGATATTATCCGTGAAGACGCCGGTTTCGCGGGATGAACGCGCGTATGATATCAGAGTGGAATATTCGTCGAAGCGACATGTCGAAATTTGGATCACGGTTCCCATTCGGGAATATCTCGCGCCCGACCTTGCCGCGAATTGCTCCGCGCCCGAAAAGAAAGGAAAAATGCAGATGTGCAAGGTCGATGTGCTCGACGAATCGATCCTCGCAGCGGCTCCGATGTTCTCATTGAACGACACGCGCTCCATCATCCAGGAAACGGAAGCCTATCGACAGTTTCTGCTCGATATCGGGAGGATATGCCACCGAATGTTTCCGGACATCGAATTTTCACTCGCCGAGATCAACGCCTACAAATTCGCAGGTTCGTTTGCCAATCCGTCTGCGCTCGGTGAACAATGAAGCACGCCGTCTTCCTCATCAATCTCAATCAGGATGTCGCCGTGAGCCGCCCGGTGGCCCGGCTGTTTCACCATGAAGAGTCCTTCGAGATTCTGTTTCTCGTAACGGCGAAATTTCGAGAACGAGACGCGACCGGGCTCTGGTTCCAGGAGCTCCAGGAAATTGCCCGCGACTTGCATGGGGACGTGATCGAGGTCCAAGACGTCTCGGATGCGATTTGTTGTATCGGCGACAAGAGCGGTTTGCTTGTCGCCGCAAGCGAATCATCCTTGAATGCGCATCAATTCACACATGACGTGTTACTCGCCGCGCCTCACGCCTTCACGCGCGTGACCCTTCAACATGGTTTGGAGTGCATCGGCTTCAGTCACAATGAGGCGCACGATCGAACCTGGGGCCATTTCATCGGCATGGCCTGCGACGTCGCCGCCAGCTGGTTCGAGATCGACTCTTTGCATTCTGTTCGGCCCGATCAATGCGCAAAAGTGATCACGGTCGGCCCTCCATTCGGGATCGAGTCTCCGCCTGTGGCAAAGCGCTTCGGCCAGCGGCGAGGGGCGGCTCGGGAGTTGCATGGCCTCGTGTGCGAGAATCTCCACTCGGTGCGGTTCAACAATGGCGATCAGAGAAGTTTCATCACCTGTTTTACTGCGTTTGCGCGGGAGCTCGAAACCCGAGGCGGGACGATAGAGCTCCGCCCGCATCCCGGCGGCCGCTATCTGGAGAAGCATAAAATTTCGCTACCATCGAATGTCCGCATGAACAGGCTGCCGCTTTACAAACAGGCGCTGGAGAAATTTTCGTTCGGCATCTCGGCGCCGTCGACCGTCGTTTTCGATTTGGTCTGGGCGGGGATTCCTGTCGCCGTCTGGGGGAGCCCGAGGGCCGATCTCGGGATATTCGAAGGGCTTCACCTCGTCTCTGACGAAAGAGAGTGGCTCGATTTCGCGGAGGCCGCATTATGCAATCCGGAGCGGTTCCTGAGCTTGCAGGATGGCTTTCTGGCCTCGCTGAAAATGCCGGCCGATATTGCAGGCAGATATCGAGAACTTTGTCAGCTCGCAGGCAGGCGCTGAGGGGAGCCCGACGGCGTCGAATTCCCGCTCGGTAGCGCTGACGACCCTCCTTCCGCGAAGGTTTCGGAGTTCACGAGCAAACATCGTTGCTCTTACGGCGTGATCGGAGATGGCGTCGAGGAATTTGCAGCGCGGTCGCCCGACGGTCGTCGATCTCGAGACCGGCGCCGACATGTCAAAGCGGTTTAGTCCATGGCGTTGCCCGCATCTGCGGAATCCGTGACCGGCAACCTGCGGTAGTCCCGTCCCCGCCGGGCGGACAGGGACGGGGCCGAGCTCAGGCGGTGGGTGCGGACCCGCTCGACAACTTTCGTTTCGCCCGGTCGAGCGCGGTCCGATACCGCTCGTCGGCCGGCGCCATGTGGACGGCCTTTTCAAGATACGGCAGCGCTTTTTTCAGCCGCCGCATACGCACCAATTGTACGCCATAGCGCCAGAGATAGTCGGCCTGCTTCTCGTCCAGGTTCATCGCGCGGGCGAACCATTGCAGCGCCTCATCGTCGGCCTTGAGCCTCGCCACGCCTAGGCCGAGCTTGTAGTTGAGGCGGGCATTGTCGACGTCGTACGGCAGAGCCTTGCGGAGCATCTCCACGCCCGCCACGGTTTCCCGCGCCCGCAGCATCGTGACGCCACACGCCGTATAGAGGTCGGCTTTCTCCTTCGAGTTGAGCCGATTTTCGAAGTTATGGAAAATAAATTCATAAACGCGTGCGGCTGTCCAGTAATCTTTTTGGGCGAAATAGGAGCGTGCCGTCGCCTGAAGACCTTTCACGCCGGAGGATGCATTGAGGCGCGGAACCGTCTTGTCCGACTGGCCGATCTCGGAATTGGAGCCGTATATGTCCGTGACGCGGTCCATGATGCGCGAAACGACTTCGGGCTTCACGTGAATGTTGTCGGGCATGAAGGCGGAAGGCCCGGTCAGGGTGACGATTTCATAGCTCGGGAAGTAGTCGACGTCGTCATGCTTGCGCACGAAAGCCTCGCAAGCCGCGCGTTGGACGCTCTTGCTGTAGCAGTTGGCGGCGAGAGCATCGGTCCCCGAAAACGACGCCTTGAAGGGAACGGGAGAGACGGTGATCAGCATCCTCACGTCGGGATGGCCGTATTTCTTGACCGTCGCGCGCAGACGCTCCAGCCCGTCGAGGATTTCCTCATAGGATAATACATGCAGAAAAAAGCGTTTCGGTTCGGCCCGTAGCGTGTCGTTACGCGGCATCCCGTTGAGGTAGAGCGATGTCTCGGCGTCGTACCAAGATTCCGCGAGCCCGAGCGTCGCGATCACTACTTTGCACCGCGGCAACTCGGAAAAGGCCGCCGCCACCATCCGACGCCGCTCGAGCACGCGTTCGAAAGTCGCGGGAATCAAGTTGGGCGCCAGTTGAGGATCGTGCCATAACCCGTCGCCCGTTCGCAGGAACAATTCCTCGTAAGGGATATTCGGAGGCTCGAAGGCCCAGCGGATTTCCGTCTCCATGGAATGGATGGTATACTTATTCAGGATGTCGTTCGCAGTCTCGGAAACGCGCTCTTCGCGGGGAACGACGATCTTGGTCATGGGCAGATCGAAGCCGAGCTGCTGCAGACGGCCTTCGATATTGCGCGCGAAACAGGATCCGATGGTGATGATCGCATCGTCGGCGCCGAATGAGAAACGGCGCCTCGGCGTGACGTCGACGATCCCATTCATGCGCTCGTTCAGCAATCGACCATCGGGCCAACGCGCTTCCGCTCCGGAACGAATGCGCGAAAGCGCCACCGAAGAAGATATAGACTCCAAAGGCATCCGGTTTCAACTCCATCCGACGCGAGATCGCGCTCGATCCTCGACCTTGGTAGAAATTTGGTCAGACATTCCTGCCGAAACAGGATAGGTCGCCACACGAAACGACAACACGATATCTGCTCGACGGGGCGCCTCCACGACGACAGCCGATAATTGATGTTGCCCGAGGTGAAGACTTGCTGCCGTGCGGTTCGTGAGTGTGCCCGACCGAATGACCTCGCGCAAGGCAATTGACGCAATCACACCGTACCTGTAACTTCGCCTATGAAATCGAACCCTTATTCAGCGTGGCGATCAACTTGCACGCCTCGACATCGCATGCGAACCGGATGGCGTACGAAACGGTCTGTCCATTGGATGTGGGCGGTTAGGCGTCACGAGAGGAACAAAGGCTGACAGCCCGATGCAGCGTCATGTTACTGTTGGCGACACGGTATTTGGCAATGATCTCCCGCTGGCGCTCATCGCAGGCCCTTGCCAGATGGAGTCGCGCGATCATGCCCTCGAATGCGCCGCCGCGCTTGTCGAAATTACGGCCGAGGCAGGCGTGCGTCTGATTTACAAAACATCTTTCGACAAGGCGAACCGAACTTCCGTCGCAGGACGGCGCGGATTGGGGTTGGAGAAAGCCCTCGGCGTCTTCTCGGAAATTCGTGATCGCTTCAAAATTCCGACGCTGACGGATATTCACAAAGAAGAGCAATGCAAGCCCGTCGCATCGGTCGTGGATATTCTGCAAATACCAGCGTTTCTGTCGAGACAAACAGACCTGCTTCTGGCGGCGGGCGAGACGGGCGCCGCGGTCAATATCAAGAAGGGCCAATTCATGGCTCCCTGGGACGTCGAGCATGCGGCGGAAAAGATCGCGAGCGTCGGGAACGAACGAATTCTCCTCACCGAGCGCGGCGTGAGTTTCGGTTACAACACACTGGTCGTGGACATGCGTGGCTTGCAGATCATGGCCCAGACCGGCTATCCGGTGATTTTCGACGCAACCCATTCGGTCCAACAGCCGGGAGGACGGGGAGCGAGTTCCGGCGGCGACCGTCGCATGGTTCCGGCGCTGGCGCGAGCCGCCGTCGCCGTGGGCGTCGCAGGGCTCTTCGTCGAGACACACCCGGACCCCGACAAAGCGCCTTCAGATGGCGCGAACATGTTGCCTCTTCGGTCGATGCCTGCATTTTTGGAGAGCGTGCTCGCCTTCGACCAGATCTCCAAGCGTCTCCCGAGTTTGCATCTCGATTGATCCGTGTCATGCGGCGGCAGCCACAGCCGTGAGACCGGCGAAAGCGCCGTTGTGTATGGCTGCGCAGCAACCGGCCGTTGAACGACGTTCCGAGCTGGAGTTATGCGCCCGCCGCAGGGACGCCGCTTCGGGGCATGCGAGGAGCGTGAAGATGCGCCGCTTGTTTTTTATCGCTATGATTTGCTTTCCGTTCGCCGCGCTGGCGCAACCAACAGGCGCGTCGGATTCCTGCATCGTAACGCCGCAAGCTTTTCATGCAATAGGCGACGGAATAGCCGACGACGCCGCGGCTCTCAATGCGGCGCTCGCAGGCGGTTGCGGCGTGGTCGACGGACAGGGAAAGACCTATAGGGTCGGCTCGGTCATTTTACTTCAAAGTAATGTCGAGTTCCGTGATGCGACGATCGTCGGGGCTATCCCGGCCAACGATGTCGAGAATGACATTCTTCTCGCTCGAAATAAATCGAATGTCGAGCTCACACGTATTGTCGTCGATCGTGGTTCGGATCCTTACTTTGCACAGCGCGCTCGCGAGGACCTCTACCGCGCTCAACTTCGAACACAGGCAATATACATTCACGGCGTGACCAAGGCCACGCTCACCGATGTCGATGTCCATGGCGACGGCGTCGGGACCGGGATAAAATTTTTGTCTTCCTCGAATGTCAAATTGGTTCGCCCTCATGTCCATGACATGCGATGGGCGCAGCTCGATCCAAACCCGCTCTATGAACCAAGCGGTGAGGTCATGGTCGGGATTTGGTCGATTGTTTCGTCCAACGTGCAGGTGGTCGACCCGATAATTACCAATCTATCTCCCCAATCTATTGTCTATTCTATCGGTCACCCTCGCGCCGGGCAGCGCAATAATATGACCGACGGCTTCGACAGCAGCGGGACGGCGACGTTGACGGTAGCGGGCGGCGAAATTGCGCAGGTCGGAGAAGGATTGGATTTCTCTGGAGCCCATTTGACCACCAATGCATCTGTCGAAAATGTCAATGCGCATGATATCGACGCATTCTGTTTCAAAGCGGGATCAGCCCACAATCTGACATATTCGAAAGTGATCGCCACCAATTGCGGATACGCAGGCATAGCATTATTTTCGTATGGTACGCCGCGTGTCGGAGGATTTGGTCCCCCTTCCTTGGTCGATGCGACCGTAGACGGCGCGACCATCACAAACATCGGTTACAACAATCACTGGGTCGGACATAGGATAACAGGAATATTTATTCAGCGCAGCCGCGGCGACATGTATTCTCCTACGAATGTCACAATCAAAAACACCACCATCGTGGACGACCAAGCGTCGCCCACGATGGGCTATTGCCTCGTGAATCAGCCGACGCCAAGTCAGGCGCTTTGGCAGTTCGACAATTTGTGCCGTGGATATTCGAAAGCGGCGTCGACCGGATTTCCGTAGGCATGGGTCACGGCGCCGCGCGGCGACATTGCCCGGGCGTCGGCTCCGTTCCGGGCGTTGGGAGAGACTGCCGCCGCCGCCGTTCAAATCTCATATGCAAACGGACCGCCGTCCGTCGGATCGGCCAGGAAACGCGCGACCCGATCCTCCACCGGTTTCCATTCGAAGCCCGACACCGTTTCAATGCCGTTTCGGGAGATGTGTTTTCGGAGCTCCGCATCGGCGACGGCTTCGCAGATCGTTTCGGCGATGGCGTCGAGCGTGATCGGGGTGAGAAGGCAATTTTCGCGATCGCGCAACAGCCAGCCGTTCGCATGGTTTCGGTTGGTCACGGTGACGCAACCACTCGCCATATATTCGAGCGGCTGGTAAGAGGGATGTTTGGATTGCATGAACACGACGCCGATATCGCTCGCGCGATAGAGCGCCGCCGTGCTCTCCAGCGAGGGCAGCAGCCCGGCGTTGGCGATCTGTCCTTCCGCGCCATATTGCTGCGGGTCGAATTCGGCGCCCACGCTGACGATATTGACGGAGTCCTGGAAGCGCTGCTTGACCTCCAACAGCGCCTGGACGCCCATGCTGAAGATATTGCGGCGGTTGGAGGGACGTCCATAGAAGACGATCTGGACCGGCGACCCGCTCGGCGCTTCGGTCTCGCGGGGACTGAAGATGGTCCGGTCCACGGCCGGGTTGAAAACGAGCGTCGGCGCGTTCGCATAATTGCGAATCGCGTCGCCGACGCCCGGCGAGTTGCAGATCGGAAACAGTCCCATTTGATAGGTCGTCTCGATCAGTCCATAGCCGGCGTGCTCTGCGAGGAAGAGCGGCTCGTAATCCTGAATGAGATAGAAGCGACCGCCGCACGGATATTCCGCGAGGATGTAGGCCGTCGTCCACAATGTCGCCACCGCGGCGTCCGTCGGGGGCAAGAGGGAGATGTTGTCGAGTTCCGGGTTGAAGGAATGGACGACGAATGGAACATCGGGAAACGCATTGCCGAGCTGGTCGCGCACGCTCTCGCAATCGGGAGCGTGCTCGGAGCACAGCACGATGTGTGGCGCGGCTCCGAGGTTGCGAAATGCGGCGGCGGCGAATCGAAAAGCCGTGAAGACCCCGCCACGATAGATGTGATCGACCATCGGGAGCAGCCAGGCGATCGATCGCACGCTCCTGTCGGCTCGCGCCGCATAGGCGCCATTGGCGGCTATGACCTTATCGATAGTGGCTCGCCGAAGATTGTTGCGAGCGATGAAGGCCGCGTCGGAGCCGGTCTTGCGGCCGACGATCGCGGCCGTACGGGTCGCCCGGGCCTCCGCCCTGCGAGCGCTGCCGGTCGGCTCGCCGAAGCGGCGCGGCGGCCCGTCGCTCTGCACGAGGCTCGCCAGCTTGTTCCAGCAAGGATCGCCCTGCGTGAGGTGCGGTTCGTAGGTCTCGAGCGAGAGCGCGATGTCGTAGCCCTTGACCGGGATGGCGGAGCGCGTCGTCTTTTCGTAGTGGAACATTTGAATATCGCCGAGAAATATGTTGCGATACCCTTTCGTGATGGCGCGCAGCGCAATCTCCACATCATTGCCGGTGACGATGAATCGTTCGTCGAAGCGCCCGATGCTCTCGAGCTTGCGCCGCTCGATGCACATGGCCGCTCCCGTCACTGCCGAAACCTCGCGAGAGTGCATGGAGAGCAGAGCCGGGGCGGCGATGTCGTGACAGCCTTCGAGCGCATGGCCGGCAAGGCCTTTGAGCCCGACGACGACGCCTCCATGCTGGATCCGACCGTTGGCGTAGTGGAGTTTCGCGCCGACGAAGCCGCTGTCGGGGAGCCCCGCGTAACCGATCATGGTTTCGATCCAGTCGGGCGTGACCACGCGCATGTCGTTGTTCATGAAGATCAGGAAATCGCCGGAAGCGGCGGACGCCCCGAGATTGTTCATGCGCGAATAATTGAACGCCTCGTCGAACCGCACGATGTGAATGCGGGGATCATGTTTCAGAGTCTCGAGATAGGCGTGGGTCTCCGGCTCCTTCGACCGGTTGTCGACCAGAATGAGCTCATAGTTGCGGTAAGTGCTCACGGCGAAGATCGACGCCACGAGGTCGGTGAGAAAGTCCACCTTGTCCCGGAACAGGATGACGAGCGAGACCAGCGGTTCATGCTCCAGTCGGCAGCGCACCGAGATGCGGTTGCCGCGATCGAGCACCACGGCGCGCCGACCCGCCTCCGCGAGCATTTCGCGCGCAAAGTCGGCGTCCGACACGGGATCCGTGGGCATTGGCCACGCCCGATGGAGAAGGATGGCGTCGATCTTTTCGATGGTCGCCGCGTTCGACCCCCAGAGGGCGCGCAGCACTTCGCGGCGCATCGGCGTCCCGACGAATGGCGGCTGGCGCATCGCGGCGACAATGCGTGCGCGGAACGCCGCCGCGCCTGCGACGAAATCGCATTCGAGCAGCAAATGCGACGACAGTCCCGGCTTCAAGACGGGACGTTCGCGGCGCCCCGAGGGATCGAGATGATCGTGATCGAAGACGACGATATCCGCGCCGCATTGCGCGAGCGCCGCAGCGAAGTCTTCACGCAATCGGTCGCCGATCTCTATGAAGAGAACGAATGTGTCCGGCGCGAGCGCGGCTGCGAGACCTTTTATCGCCGCGGTCGCCTCGGGCGAGTCGAAGGCGGCGACAGTTTCGACGTCGATCCGTTCGGCGACCGCTCGCGACAGTCGCGCATTCAAGTTTCGGCGGAACAGCGGCGTCTCGAAGTCGACCGATTCCACGAGAACGAGCGTGCGGGCGATCGTGTGGCGCCGGCCGCGAAGAAGGTGAGCAACCTGCTCGGCAGCGGCTTCGGTCGTCCGACCCGACCTGCATTGGACGACGACCGCGCAACGTGGGACGTCGGCCGAAGGCAGGACAGGCTCCGCTGTGTCGATGAACTGGTCGTAGAGGAACGCCTTGTGTGGGCTCCAGGCCGGCGGCAAGCCTGGGGCCGATTGCGGCACGGACCCGAGCCATGGCGCATAGAGGTCCACGGTCCCCACACCGGTGAATTGCAGAATGAAAAAACAATTCTTGGCCGTGGCGGCCTTTGCGCGCACATCCTCGTCCAGGTCGCAGTTTCGATCGATCGTCGTCCAACGCGCGTTGAGATTCAGCGCGACGCCGATTTTGACGGCGACTTCCCCGGTCGGGTCGAGCGCGAAGAACAGGTAGCTCTCGAGCTTGACCGCGCCGCTGACGCATCGCGCCCACAGATGAAGGGCGACATCGGGCGACTTCAGGAACTCTCGGGGATCCAGCGGATAGCGCAGACGCGCGTAATGTTCGTTTTCCCGAAAGTCTATCCGTGACGCGGGCAGTGGTTGTATCGCGCGCGGATCAATGTCGGAGGGGACGTCGATCTGTGCGATTTCGGTCGCCAGCGAGCCTCCACGACCCGCTTGCAACCGCCAATTCGGCCCCCATCCGAAGACGCCCTGCGGGGAGCGCGCGAGTATGGGCGTGCGCAGAAAATTGGCCGAGAGATAGCTGCTGTCGTTCCGTGAGCGCGGAGTCGGGGACGGCGCCGGCTCGACTTGCGTCGTCCGGGCGGCCTTCGTCGAGACGCGGTCGTCCGGATGCGGGTTTCCCAGTTCGATCAATGTGCCCGGAGTCGAGCCGCACACTTCGACCGAGAGGCGGACCCGAGCCGTTGCGCCATTTTGGCGCTGTTTGAAAAGCTCCGCGACGGAAAGCTCCTGTGTCCGCCAGTCGCGATCCAGCGTGAAATCGACGGTCGCCGACAGTGGCGGCGCGCCGCCGGCGTCGCTTTCGTAGACGGCGACGAGTCGCGCTTTCACATTCGGGCGGGAGGCGCGAAGGCGCAACGAAACGACATTGCTTTTTGTCGCGCGCGTCGTCCGTTCGACCGTCGTCTCGAAGATGGGATCGTAGTCGGCTTCATCGCGGGGCGGCCGCCACAACTCCAAATAGCCGAGCGTGATCCCCTGTGGTCCGCTCCTCGAAATCACATGTTGGAATGTCGCGTCTTGCGCAGCGACGATCCGCCAAGCGCTTTCGATGCTCTCGTCCCGCCCAGCGTCATTCAGCGAGCCTCGAACTTGACGCCTGTCACTGCTCATCTCACAAAACCTGCTTCTCGGAGAGGGGAGGGGATAGCCCCGATCAGAGGGCGATCGCGCTCTGCAAGGCTTCGCGGCAGATGCTCAGAAATTGCGCGGCGGCGATGCGATCGTCGAAAGTTTCGATAGTCTTGCGACCGTTCGACGCCAGACGCTCCCTCGACATCGGGTCGGCGCGAAGGCGTAACAAGGCGTCGACGATGGCTCCCGCGTCGCCGACCGGGACAATCAGCGCATTTTCGTCGTCGCGAGCATAATCGCGGATTCCGCCCGAATCCGAAAGCACGGCGACGGCGCCGCACGCCATCGCCTCGACGCCCGTGCGTCCGAATCCATGGAAGCGCGAGGCGTCCACATAGACGTCGGCCCAGGAATAGACCTCCGCGAGCTTGGACGAAGAAAGCCGCCCGAAGTTCACGAAAGAGAAGTCGATATTCGCGCCGGCGAGGTCGTCTTCGCCGAAAAATCCGAATTGCAAGTCCGGCGCGACTTCCGCCGCGCGGCGGAAGGCTTCGAGAAGAATGTCGAAACCGCGCTGACCATTGGGCGCGTTCGGCCGAGCCATGGCCAGGACGCGCAGCGACGGCTCCGCGGTCCGGAGTCGCGGGTAGAAGATGTTGAGGTTCACCCCTGGAACGATGACATGGGCGTCGTGCCCGATCCGGCGTAGACGGCCGCGAAGATAATCGGTCTTGACGATTTTGATGTCGATCCTCGCGTAGCTCTGCAATGCGGCGGCGCTCCGCTCGTCGGCGGCAGGAAAAAAATCGGACTCGATATCCTGCACGAAATAGACGGGGACGGCGCCCGTGTCATCGCAGATGCGCAGCGCCAGATCGACCGTGTTCCAGGCGGTCGCGATCACAATGTCGATCGGCGCGTCGCCGAGAAAGCGGCCGTCGAGCTCGGCGACATAGATCGGCTCGTAACGCAGGATGAGTTTTGTGGAGGCGAACTTGCTCAAAGTACAAAGCTTGACATTGTGCCCTCTCTCCATGAATTCGTCCAGCATATTGACGACAGAGAGGACGCCGCCATAAAGATTGAGGGTCGGTAGGACCGCCAGTATTCGCAGCGGCTCGCCATCGGTCGGAGGCTGGGGCATGCAAGTCATTCTACACCCATTTGACCGAAGGCAGATCGAGTGGCCGAGCCTTATCCAAGGACGCGCGTAGACGCTCGACGCCGCCTGTCCCATCGGGGACATTATGACGCTCCGCGAAGGTCGGATTCCATCTGTCGAAGAACACGCGCTTGTTGCGATTGTAATACTCGTCCCGCTTGTCTGCGCCGAACGTCTGACGCCCGAAATGGAAGATATAGAGATTATCGACGAGGACCGTCCTCCAGCCATAGTGGTTGGCGCGCATGCAGAGATCCGACTCTTCACAATAGCCGCGATCGAAAATCACGTCGAAAACGCCGATTTCCCGCCGGCAGGCGCCGCGCACGGCAAGGAAAAAGCCCTCACAGGTCGTAATATTCGGATAATGTGGCGTGACCGTCGAGCGGATGACGTCGGCGACCTCGAGATAGCTCATGCCGGGAGGCATCGGCACGCTATGGTGGGGGCAGAAGTTCGAGAGCGGGCTGGCGACGCCGATCCGGTCGTCGGAAGCGAAGCACGCCTCGATTGCGGAAGTCCAGCCGGGAGTAGCGCAGGTATCGCTATTGACCAGGACTGCTATCTCGGCCGCGCTCAGCGCGAAACCGGCGTTGCAGGCCTGCAGGAACCCGAGGTTCTTTTCGAACTCTACGATCACCGCCCGGTCGAAGGGCGACAGCATGTCTCTCGCCAGCGCCACTGTGTGGTCGTCACATCCATCGAGAACACAAATAATTTTATCGACAGTATCATCTTTCGTTCTCAGGAGACTCGACAGGCATAATCTCAATACATGCGCTTGGTTATATACTGGAACAATGACGTCGATCATTCGATGCACACTCGCCTTTTGCCGACACTCGCCCGTCAAGTTTGTGGTGAATATCATGGATATCCCCAGGTGGCAACGGACGCCTTCGAGCGTGAACTCGAGTTTCCACGAGGGAATTGTCGCGATTCATCAGGCCGGGAATCGATGTCCGAGACGCCCGTTCTCGTCGCGGCGATAGGGACGGGGCGTTTTCGACCGTTCGAACCTGCCGCGACATCCCTCTCGGCCTCGAACAAGGCGCATCCTCTGCCCTCGACAGGCCGCCCCTCCACTCTTGTTTCAGGAACTCCGTCTTGCTAGAGACGTCGTCGTCAGCTCGCGAGGCCATTTGATGACGCAGACGGCAATCGTCATTCCAGCGCGATACGGGTCGTCGCGCTTCCCCGGGAAGCCGCTGCAGCCGGTGCTCGGAGTGTCGATGCTCGAACGCGTCTGGCTGATCGCCAAATCCATCGAACACGAAGCGACTGTCGTGATCGCGACCGACGATGAGCGCATCGTCGATTTCGCGACGGCTTTCGGCGCAAAGGTCGTTCTGACCTCGGAGAGCTGCGCCAATGGCACCGAGCGAACGGCGGAAGCGGTTCGGGCGGCGGGTATCGACCCCGAGATCATCGTGAATTTTCAGGGAGACGCGTTGTTGACGCCGCCGTGGGTGCTCGACGCGATGATCCGGGAGATCGAACTGGATGCGGAGGCCGAAATCGTCACCCCTGCCGTGGAGCTGCAGGGAGACGAACTGCGACGCTTCCAGGCGCAAAAGGAGACGGAGCCGGCGAGTGGGACCTTGGTCGTTTTCGATCTCCGGCAGCGCGCTCTCTACTTTTCCAAGAGTGTGATCCCTTTTGTCCGCACTGCCGGACATGCCGCCATTCACCGCCATATCGGACTCTACGCTTTTCGACGGAAGGGGCTCGAGCGTTATGTGCGTTTGCCGTCCACTCCGCTGGAGAAAACCGAAGGGCTCGAGCAATTGCGGGCGCTCGAGCATGGCATGGTTGTCAAGATTGCGGTGGTCGACTACCGTGGCCGCAGTCACGGATCTATCGATTCTCCCGGAGACGTGTCGATAGTCGAGCAAATAATCGCTCGCGAAGGCGAACTCGTACGCGGAAGTTGAGAATTGGCGTATCTGATTCTGGCCCGGCATGGGAATACTTTCGAAGCTGGTCGTCCGGCGGTCTGGGTCGGGGCCCGTACGGATCTGCCGCTGGTCGCGAGAGGACGCGAGCAAGCAGCACAGATCGGCCGCGCGTTGCGAGAAGCCGGCCTGCTCCCGATCAAAACGCTCGCAGGACCGCTGAAACGCACGTCGGAAACGGCGGAGATCGTGCATGCGACGGCTGGGCTCGGCGCCTCGCCGATCGACATCGACGAGCGTTTGCGGGAGATCGATTATGGTCTCTGGGAGGACAGGAGTTCGAACGAAATTCAGGCGTGCGGGGGAGCCGAAGAGCTCGAAGCGTGGGAGAATGAAGGCGCGTGGCCGAAGAGCGCCGCATGGCCGCTCTCTCGCGAGACCTATTTGGAGCGGATTTCCAGCATCCTGGAGAGCGTGCGCCAGGGACGGCAATTCCCCGCCCTGGTGATTTCCAGCAATGGAATATTCAAATTGCTCGCCGCCTCGATCGAGGGAAAGCCTTGTGTCGGCAAGATCGGAACCGGCCACATGGCTCTGCTTCGTTTTGACGACGAGACCGGAGGGGCTTGTATCCTCGAATGGAATGTGCCGCCCGACGAGTTCCCGACTCGCGCCGCACGATATTCGCTATAGAACGCCGGCGCGCTGCGGCATAGGCCGGCCACGCTCCGTCCTCCGAACCATGCGCGATCTGGATCAGTAAGGTGCGGCGAATCCGAGCCGGTTCAGCGTTTCCGCGAGCGCTGGAATCTCTACTTGCTTCGCACGGATATATTTATTGGCGACATGAAGGAAATATTCCTCTTCGCTCTCGAAGAGCAATTCGACAATCAGATGGAATCCTTGGCCGCGAGCCTCCTGATGGGAGAGGAGGGTTTCGCGCCGAAAGTCCGCCACTCTTCCCTTCATTTTCTTGCGAGCATCCTCCTTGAGGAAGCTCAGCGGCTTATTGTGCATATGAAGATAGCCGACCTTTACATATGCATGATCCGTACCATTTACGGTGAGAGCGCGGTGGAAACCGAGATCCAGAAAGTCGCACGTCCCCTGAGCAAAAAAGCACTTTCCTCTCCCTTTGGAGAAGAAATGGCCTACCGTGCGCGGATCGTTGTCGTATCCGAAGCCAATTTTCAGCACCTCTGGAGCAGCGAGATGCGGTCGCAGGGCTTCTTGAAGACCGTCCCGGTCGAACCGAACCGCTCCTTCTGTCGTCTGTGAAACAAGAAACTCGTCACAATCGAGCGGAAAATAAAAATCCGCCGGTTCATGCCGATCATACGCCTTGATCCGGTTGCCGATCAGCGTGCCTTTCTCCCTGAAATCCTCGACCGTGCTATGCTCACGAATGACTTCTATTCCCGATGCCTCCGCTTCATTCAACGCATCCAACACGTCCGGCGCCGTCGATCCATTGTCGAAGATCGTGAGATTGCTCCGGCCCACGAGCGTGGCGTGATACGCGATCCACGGGCGTAGCAGCAGCACTTCGTCTTTTTGCATCATGAGAATACGGATTTTCATGCGGTGACGACGCCCTGATCGACGTTTCCGGAAATATGCAGCGTCACTGCCGACCCTGCAGCCGGCAGTTCGGCAATTCTAAACCATCCGCAGCGGAATGGCCAAAGTTCCGGCCCGACCCGAATTGGCTCGCCGGGGCCGACTCGGGAAATGCGGCATTGCGCGCCACGCCATTCGATCGACAAAGTCGCCCCGTTTTCGACTGTCCTTATTTCGCTCGACGTCGCGCCGTCGCCCGCGAATATCGGGAAGCGTAAAGTAACGCCCTTTTTCCATTCCGGGTCCCAATTCCACGTGACCGTAACGGCTCCTCCCTCGATTTCCACGCTCTCGTCGACGAAGCGCGGCGCGTCGGCGACGAGAATCCTGTAACGAAGCCCGAGAAACACGCCGTCGACCGTATTGGCGTAGCGTCTGATCGTGGTCTGCGCCGATGAGATCGGCAGCGCCGCGACACTGTCGACAATGCCTTTGTCGCTCGCTTCGACGGAGGCGCCCGGCTCCCATGCGAGACCGAGGGCTATAGCGGCCGGTTGCGGATCTTTCAAATGAAACATCGGAGCGCCGGGAACGCCGTCGGTCATCGGCAGCTGAGGCGGAAGGCCGTTCATATGAATGCGAATGAGTCCCCTCGGAGTTTGACCGGGGACGGGAGCGAGCGCGGCTTCGACCTGAGTTCCATCCGCCGTCGCAAAAACGCGATCCATGCCTTGCCCTGCGAAGAAAACGAAGCGCCCGGCTTCTGCGGGAGTCCATTCCTCATGCAGCCATTCGGTTCGCTGCGCCAATTCGAATGCGAAACCGAGGGCGGCGGCCGCGAGCAGATTATATTGAGAGTGGTGCGAGTATGGTTCGTAGCCGTGTCGAAGTTCCGGATCCATGCGATTCTTGACGATCCAGAATTCGCCGCTCGGACGGCGCCACGGCTGCAGCGCTCGGATCACGCGACGGGCTGCGCGTTTGAAGGTCGCGGCGAGCGAGACGTCGCCGTTCGCGACAGCCTGCGACGCCGCCCATTCGAAGATCACGCATTGCAGGGCGTCGGCCCATTGGTGGTGGCTGCTTCTCCCGCCTGTCGCCAGTTCGCCCGTCGGCGATTGCATGAAGAGCGAAGAAATCGCGCCGCGTTCCAGCGCCTCGCGTAAGAGATCTCGATGAGGGCCGTCATAACCATGCGCCAGCATATCCGCGAGCCAGGCTCGCGGAAACGCGTCATATGTCGCCGGGCCCTCCGCATAGAGTCCATTCTCGTTGTCGAACCAGCGTCCCTGACGAAGGAGGGATTCCGCGACATATCCATTGTCCTGCTGCAGGCCTTGCTCGATGAGGAGCCAATGGCCGGCGAGGGCCTTGCAATTCCAATTGGCGCCGGAACGTTTGCGGCCTCCGGGCGGCTTCCGATAGACGCGATGAGGATCGAACCGGCGAAGCGGCTCCGAGGCGAATGCGAGTCTGTCCGGCGCGACGCAATTGGCCAGCAATGCGTGCGCATGCGCCAGGGGAGAGGGGTAGAAGTCCTCGTGTCCGTCGGCGGCGGTCCGATTTCCGAGGGCGGCCGCCGCAAAGGAATACGTCTCGAAACTCGATTCGATCAGATCGGTTCGACCGTCATGCGCCGCCAGGAGGGCGGAGGAATAAGCGTAGCACGGCGTCGCGTATTGAACCTCGACCTTCAGATATGGATCGATGATCGCGCCTCTCTCGTCCTGGCAAGTGCGGAAGAAGTCCACACATCCCGATATCGGGCGCAGATAGTCACGCGCGCCCAGGCCTGTCGCCTTCGGAGGATCGAGATGGGCCTTTTGCGCGCGCCACTTTTCGAGTAGGGCCCGTGGGCCGTTCCGAGTTTCCGCGGGCAGAGCCCACAGGTCGTTGCTCTGGCGCTCCTGTTCGGGCGAAGGTTCGATAATCTGATCAGGGTGCTCCAATACTTCCAGCGAGACGACGGCCCAGCCGTCCCCTTCGTCTCGCTGCTCTTCGAGCAGGATATCGATGAAGCCGTCGTCGGCTTGGGCCGCCAGCTTCACGGACGCGATTTTCTTGCTCACCGTCTTCACGAGAGAGCTTTCTCCCCCTCCGGAGACGGAAACCCGAACCGCTCGCGGAATACCCTTGGCGTCGCCGAACTGAAGGAGCAGCGCGCGCCTTCCCTCGCCGACACGGAGCCGGAACACGGAGCGCCGCCTGCCCAGGACGAAACTCTTTCGATATTGCTCCACCTCATTCGTTCGGATCACGTCGCGGCGCGCATCCCCCTCGATCCAGCCGAAACCCGACGAATCGGTGAATTTCGTGTCCGCGCCCGCGAATGCGAAGCCCGGCGCCTCGCCGCCGAAGCTGATGCGCCTGACCGCGTCTTCCGGCGCCTCGGCAACCGGGAATCGTCGGGCCGCGGTCGGGCGCAGGTCTTTCTCACCGGCGTTCGGCGCGCGCCCTTCCTGGCGTTGGTCGGTCGCGTCCCGCTCCTTGGCGTCGTTCGCGAACGCATTCAGGAACGCTTCTTCGCACTCGACGGCGACAAACTCCGCGTTGTCGCGGAGAAACGCTTCATTCGCCTTCTCCTCTTCGAAGGCTCGGCGACGGTGGCTCGGCTCGTCCGCTCGGTGGTCCGTCGCATGATGCAGGAACAAGCGCATCACATGACCGACGCCGTCCTCCACGACGTTGCGGAGATCATCGGCATAATAGGCCCCGCGGCTGTATGCGCCGGTGATCACCTCGAATGACGGGAAGTAATGCACATGCGCGTGGCGGTCGGTCAGCGTTTGAGCGGCCACCCGAAGGACGGATTTGGAATAGGTGGTCGCGGACAGCACATGGGCGTCGGGAACGGCGGTGGCGGCCAGCGGCACGGGCGAGACGGTCAATATGACGCCGGCGGAAGGATTGACCGCCTTCAGATGCGCCAGGGCGGCTTCCATGTCGCCGACCACCTCGTCCAGCGTCTGATTGTGGAAGACGAAGCGATCGGGATCGAAAGCGCCCCCCTCGACGCCCGGACACACGGGAAAGACCGCGCCGTCCTCGCGGGACATCCAGCATTCTGTCAGTCCCATGGTGAAGACGAACATGTCGAGCGTTTCGAGCATCGTCCGAACGGCCGCGAGATGCTGCCGACGGTCCGCCTCCATCTCCGTGACGGAGATGAAGTTGCCGGGCTGAATGGCGGGGCGGAACGGGTCGCGGACCGAGCCGTCGTCGTCGATCCAGGGGGCTTCCGCCGGCTGAAACCGGCCATAGGCCCGGTCGAACAGCTGCACGAGCTGCCGGGCGGTATAGATATTTCCGTATCGCGCGGAGAACACGCCATAATTATGCTTGCGGCGAAGCGCCTCGGGAATGATCGGATGGCCCGGCTCGGCGATGTAATAGTTGAACCCCGTCTCTGCGAGATGCCGGGCGATGTGCTGCGCGAAGCAGCTTCCGGCCGTCGCGACGCGCATGTCGGGTGTGATCTTCAGGTCGAAGCGGCCGACGGGATCGACCTCGGCCATGGGCAGGCCCGCGACTGCGCGCCGCCAGAAGGCTTTGGGCGGCAGATGGCGATAGGGATTATCGGACCGGGTCATGACCGCACTCCTCATGTCTGCTCGACGTTTCGAGCAGAAATCCGTAAGAGCCGCGTTGTAGACGCATGCTCGTGCACGCTCGACGTGAAGCACCGGAGCGCTTCGCGGACGGCCGCCCGGAACGCATCGGCGCTCCGCGCCGAGATGCGGTCCAGAATGGACTTGATCTTCGAGACCGATTCTCGATCGAATCGCAGTCCGGCGAATAAGGGGAAGGATGGCGGCGTCCCTCGATTCGATAGCTTGTCCCGCGCCCGCCGTCCCATGCGTGCACAAATTGTCCAACACGAGGGATATTCTCCCTCACGGAGCGTCGGCGCGAGAACGGGTTCGACATAAGACAGAAACAGGCTTGCGTCGAGCGCGCCGTTGCCGGTCCAGGCGGCCGAAACGCTTTGCGCCGGTCGCGGTCTTCTTGTAGCAGGAAGGCTCACGGCGCCGAAGGCTGCACAGTTCGGAACAAGGCTTACGGGCGTTGGGGGCAAATTTGGCAAACAAGATCGTGATCTTTGGCGATAGCCACATCGACGCCCTCAAGCTCGCTCGGCTCGAGCGCTCGGCGGCGGAGCAGGACAGAATCTCTATTCTGCGTATCGTCAGGCCGAAGGGAAATGGGACGATTGGCGATATTCCTCTCGAAACCGCAACGGAGATCGTCGCCGCCTTGGACGAGAACGATCTGCTGGCTTTGGCGGTAGGCGGCAATCAGCACCAGCTTCTCGGTCTCGTCCAACATCCTGAAGCGTTTGATTTCTTTGAGCCGGGCACGACGACCGGCGTTCGTCCCGGCCATATCGTATTGCCTTATCGGGTTGTTCTGGATATGTTCGAGCACTACATGCATGGCAGTGATTACAGGAGATGGAAGCAACTCTGCAATGCGGTTGCTCATTGTCGAGTCTGCAACCTTACCCCGCCGCCGCCGAAGGCCGACGAACATCATATCCGAAGGCGTTTCGAGGCGGTCTTTGCCCAGCAAGGCCTGTCTGAGAAAGGTATCACGCCGGCTGATATTCGCCTGAAGATCTGGCGGCTGCAGACCAGCGTCTTCCAGGCTATTTGCGACGAAGAAAAAATTCCGCTTCTGCCCCCGCCGCCAGGCGTCCAGACGGAGGAAGGCTTCCTGAAACCCGAATTTTACGCCAATGATGCGACGCACGCCAATCCGCTCTACGGCGAATTGCTCTTGCAGCAGTTGGATAATATCTGCCCGCCTCCTCATGCGCCCGAAGACATAGACCGACGTCGGAACTCGCCATAAATACGAGGGACGAAATCTCAGGTCGCCGAGCCGCGAACAAGGCGGCCCGGAACTCGGGGAAGGTGGAAATCCTCGCTCTTTATCGAGTCGCTGCGCTCGGCCTATGCTCAATCGGCCGTCAACGCCGTCATGATCTGGCCCAAAATGAGGACGCCATAGGCTGTGTTGGCATGGGTAGCGTCGTCGGCCTGATATTCGCGTTTGATGAATCCATCTCGATCGAGCGCCTGAAAAGGCGGATAAACGAATTTTACGTCGTCGAATTGCTGCACGAGAATATCGCATTGCAGCCGATATGCCGCCATGCGAAGTTCTGCTGGACTGATGCCATTATCGCGCATGCGCTTTATGAGCTCGCCCGTTGTTCTCGTACGTGTTATGTCTTCCTCGTTCCTTCGTGGGGGCGGGGACAGAACATGGAGAATCTTTCGCCTGCTCGCCGCGGTACGGAGGCGACGAATTCGACTGATTTCATTCTCCTGGAGGTCCTGAAGTGCGTCTCGGGCCAAGGCTCTCGGAACGAGGATACGCTCGGGCCGCAAATCGGCATCGCCTTCGGGGCCGGACAGGCGAAAGGGGATAGGGTGCTGCGGAAGCGCCAAGGTGTGATGATGATTGCCGCCTATCACTGAAACGATGACATCACTATCCGGGATGAGATTCACGTCCGACACGAATTGATCGAAGTCGATATCTCCGTTGACAACGTTATTTTTCTTCTTTTTTAGTCGACCGATAATAAACTCGAACTCGTCTTTCCGAAAACCCTCCGATTTGAATGCGTCCGCGATGGCCCCGACATGGCTGTCGCCGACGATCCAAACCCGGGTTCCGCGGCCGTGTCCGGCGGCGTCCGAAGGTTGGCCCTGCAGAGACGTCATTGCCGGGCCTCCCCGTTCGGCGCCGAGGAGCAATTCGCCGTATCCAGAATCTGTCGCAGAATGAGCGCGCCATAGGCGGCGTTCGCATGAGTCAGGTCCTGAGCCGAATATTCGTCGCGCAGAAATCCGTCCTCATGAACGGCTTCGGTGGGAACCTCGAGCGGTTGGACGTCCAGCCCGGCAAGATAGGCGTTGGTCACCTCTGTTTCCAGCCGCCAAGCGGCCAAGCGAAGGCGGGGATCGGCGAATGTGCGAGTCACCGTTTCGCGTCCGGGACGTTCGATCGTCTTTGTGGTCCTGTTGCGAATTCGCTTCGGCGGCGGCGGCGCCAAGTGAAGGACTGGGCACTTCGCCACAGCGGCGATCCGCTTGACCCACGGATCATTCTCGATCTTGGAGGTGAAATCGTGGCGAAGGAGCGCCGCCGGCACGAGGGCGCCGCTCTCGGGCGACGACTCACCCGTGTGAAGATCGATCAGGCGCCAGGGCGTGCCATGCTCGAACATAGTCAGTCGATTGTGCAGGGCGCCGAGGTGGGCGATGACCAGGACGTCATCCTCTCCGAGCTCATCGATCTGTTCCCGCGCTTCGACCAATCCCTCCTCTCTGGTCTTCAGCCAGAGCACGTTGAATCGCTTGTCGCCGGTATCGACCAATTCCTCCTGCAATGCCACCGAGATCATTTGCGTGTGGCTGTTGCCGATCACGAGGACTGTTTGCATCGCGGCGGCCTCTGCCGAAATGTTGCGAGCGACCCGAGCAGCGCGCATAGCCGAACGGCGTCGGATCCTCGCCGAATCGCGAGCGCGCCCGCTGCGACCCGACTGCGCAACATCATCTCGGTCCCATCATCCGTCGACGCATCGGTTCGCTGCTGCCGACATCCCTCGGCCCGCTTGCCGGTACGGCCGCACGGCGCCCGGCCGACACCGCTCATCGACAAACACGGCCGGCGAGCAGGCGCGTATCCATAACGCCCTGCAGGCTGGAACTCAAGGGTGATCGAATGAAGGTTTTCTCATGCCGAGGAGGCTGCGAAGGAGCCGTGTAGCGACGGCGACGAGGCGCGGCAAGGTCTGTTCCGGCCGCTATGCCCCCGGAGTAAACCTCGCCCATCCGGCCCCCGGCGCGCCGCCCCGCTCCCGCCACATCGGAGCCGCCCTCGTCCCATTCCGTCACCGAGGCCATAGAGGGGATCGGGCGCGGCGAGATCGTCGCCGGCGCCAATGCGACGACCGCGAGAACGAGGGCGACCTCATCGTCGCCGCCTCGCTCTGCACGCCCGAGAAAATGGCCTTCGTCATCCGCCATTGCCGCGGCATCCTCTGGCGCCCCGTTCACGCTCGGAGGATACGCGGGCGCTAATGGTCCTGCCGGCAATGAGCGAGGGCCTCCGCCACGGTCGTCGGAATCTTCTGACCCGTCTTGTTGACCAGGCCGCCCGCGCCTCCGACCGCGATGATCACGCCCGTCGACTCCACATGCTTGAACGACAAGGCGTCGTCTATGGAGAACGCATAGGCGCTCGACTCGAGCCCGCCGGCGCTCGCAGGCTTGTGGATCAAGGCCGTGTAGGGATTGAACAAATATTTCGGGTTCGATTTTACCGCCGGATCGAGATAATTATATTGCAGCTCGCAATATTCTCTTTGACGCGTCGCGAAATTCGGCCGGCGCAAGAGATCCGTTCCCTTGCAGCCGGCGTAGGTGATCGGGACCCAGCCATAGACCGCCCTCGCCAATTGCCACAACGGAACCTCGCCCTTGCCCTTGCAATTCGCCGTATAGCTCGCAAGGAACATGTCCCGCAGCGTTCGGATGCGTGTGCAGGTGACGCTCTTGTCCAGCGGATTCGGCTTCAGGCAGAGGCTCCACAAATCCACGACCTGTTTGCCCGCGCTTCCCAATGCGGGCGGATCGACGAAGGGCGGCACCGTCGGCGGAATGCAGCTGTTGTCGGCATAGACGGTTTTCCAATTCCCCGGATTGGAGCTCAGGATCGGCGGGATGGGAGGATTCGCGCCGTCCGCGCCTTGCGCGCCCTGATAGGATTCCGTCAGCAGGTTGAACGTGCCGGCGATCTTGGGCAGCTTGTAGGGGGCGAAGGCGTAATCGCTCGGAAAAGGAGCGCCGACCGAGCAGGCGCGCGACACGGCCGACGGAAATCGGTCGTGCGTCCGACTGTCGAAATAAGCGGGAACATAGAACGGCCAGCCGGCGCCGTTCTTCGAGAAGGCGTCGAGCTTCTTCCTCAGATCCGGAACCGACATCGCCGACCCGACGAATTCCGTGTCTCTTCGGCCGAGCGGGCCCATCGCGACCGAGAGGAACACGGAGTCGAGCGAGGAGACATTGTAGTTGACCCACTTGTTCTCCATCTTCGTGCGCGTGGGCGCGTCGAGCTTATTATTGATCGGCGGCCCCTCCGCCGAACCCATCGTGTATTCCTGCAGCTGGAACGGGACTCCGTCCGGGACGTTGATCGCCGATTCCTTCAGGACGACGACGCAGGGCGCCTTGTCCGAGGATTTGCATTTCGGCGAAACAGCGCCGCCGATCGGCTTCACGCCGGGCTGGGGAAGCCCTCCTCCCGGCCGTGGCTTGGGAGTATCCATATTATTGGTCCATTTCGCGGAATTATAGCCGGCCGGCGAATCGAAAATATAGATGCGGTTGGCGTTCCACCAGTCGATATACTGATCCGGGTCCAGGCCCAACCGGCCCGGCGCGATCCTCTCCAGCTGGGTGTAGAAGGGAACGACGATATCGACGTAATAGGGGTCTCGTCTTCCACTCGGCTTCGGCGGGATTCCTTTGCTTTTGTTCTGGACTTCGATATAGGCTCTGTAGAGCTTCGTCGTTGTGAATTTTCTGTTCGAATTCCAGAGCGGATTGGCCGGCGTCCGGATGTTTCGCCAATCGTCGATCTTGCACTGCGCCTGCATCCACAAATCGGCGTCGGTCTCACCCGCGTTCTCGTAGATCGGGGCCTGGATGAACAGGTTGAGAACCGTATTCGTGTTGTTGACGATGCGAATGGTTTTCGTCGGCGGCGGCGACGGGCAGGCGGCCGGAACGGCCTCGGCTGCGTGGATCGACGCCGCCGAGAGCGACGCGGCCGAGAGCAGAGAGAAAAGAATCCGCCGAATAGACTCCATCGGAGCTCCCCTTTGTCTCGCCTTTTCCCATCCGGTCGAGATTGTGCGGCGCAGGCAGGTCACAGCCCGTCCATCGCGAGCAGCGCGCCCCAATCGAAGTGATGATTGACGCCGGCGCGCGCGATGACGCCGTCGAATCTCACGCGCGTCGCCGGGCCATTGGCGAAGAGCAATGCGCCGGCGGCGCCGGCGCCGAGATTGAGGCCGTCCGGGTCCAGCGCGCCTACCGGGCTCGAGCCGACGCGCACAGAGCCGAGGTCGTAGTAGAGCGCCTCCGCCTTGACGCTCCAATCCGGCGCAAAGGCCCATTCCACGCCGCCGCCGGCCGTCCAGCCGACCTCGACGCCCGCATAGCGGCCCTGTCCGGAGAGGGTCGGGAAAATCGTCGGGGCGGAGTCCGTGAAGTGGAGCGAATGCGCGACCTTCGCCCGAACCTCGCCGAAGGCGAGGCCGCCCGTCCCATAGACGAGCACGGAAGGCGTCGCGAGAAAGCCGAGCCGGCCGCGGATCGTCCCGATCCAATCGACCTCGGCCGTGACGATCCCGGCGCCATAGGCCGTGTCCGTCAGGCCCGAGAGGTCGGGGCCGAACGGCGCGGCTCCGACATATCCGCCGGAGCCGTGGATCGCGGCGCCCATGATGTCCGCCTCCGCGCCGACGACGAAGGACGGACTCCACTGATGGTTATAGCCGATCTGCCCGCCGCCGACGAAGCCGGAGCGATCGACGGCGGCGGCGCCGGAGTTCGCCGCGGCGGTGAAGCCGATGGGCGTCCCCCAGAAGGGGTCGCCCGCGAGATTGTCGACGAGGGGGAGCGCGCTCGTCGCGGCGCGGCTCGTCGCGCTCCATCCATATCCGGCGCTCGAGCCGATATAGAAACCGCTCCATGTCGGGGGCGGCGGATCCTGCGCGGCGGCGGGCGCCGCCGCCGCGTCGGAATCGAAATGATAGGAGACGCCGGCGCGCGCGATGACGCCGTCGAATTTCACGCGCGTCGCCGGACCGCCGGCGAAGAGCAATGCGCCGGGCGCGCCGGCGCTCAGATTGAGACCGTCCGGGTCCAGGGCGGCCACGGGGCTCGACGCGACGCGCGCCGAGCCGAGATCGTAATAGAGCGCTTCCGCCCGGATGCTCCAGTCCGGCGCGAACGCCCATTCCGCGCCGCCGCCCGCCGTCCAGCCGACCCTGGCGCCCGAGTAGCCGCCGCGGCCGCCGAAGGTCGGATAAATCGTCGGCGTGTCGTCGGAAAAGCCGAGATGATGCGTCGCGCCCGCCCGGACCCCGCCATAGGCGAGGCCGCCGGTCGCATAGAGGAGCACGGTCGGCGTCGCGAGATAGCCGAGGCGGCCGCGAAATGTGCCGATCCAGTCGAGGGCGGCGGTGACGGCGCCGGAGCCGTAGGCCGTGTCGACGGCGTCGGAAAGATCGGGTCCGAATTGCGCAAATCCGGCGTAGCCGCCTTCGCCGCGAATCCCTGCGCCCTGGAAGTCGGCCTCGAGCCCGCCGACAAAGGCGGGACCGAGCCGATAATTGTAGCCGACCAGTCCGCCGCGGACGAAGCCCGACTGATCGACCTTCTCGCCGCCGGAGTTCGCCGCGGCGGTAAAGCCGAAGGGCGTCCCCCAGAAGGGATCGCTCGCCAGATTGTCGACGAGCGGAAGGGCGCCGGTCGCGACGCCGCTGCTCGCTCCCCAGCCATATCCCGCATTCAGGCCTGCGTAGAAGCCGCTCCACATCGGAGGGCGCGGAAGATCTGCGGCCAGAACAGGCCCGGCGACGAGAGCCAGCATCGGAACATCGAGCAGAAGCCGTCCATGCATCCGAGGTCCTCCGAGGAATCGTTCGATCCCGAAGCTGATGCTAGAGTGTCTTCTGTTCTCTCACGTAAATCAAGCCGAGCAGTTTCTCTTTGTTATTGAAGAAAATTTCTGGCACGAATGCAGATCGTGGCGCGCGTGACCGCGTCGCAGAGGATCGGCGGCGCCTTCGGATCGAAACGCAAGGGAGCCTTTGTTTGAATCCCACCGGCCGCCGGAGTAAATCTCCACCGGCCGGAGCGCCGGAGCCCCGCCCACATTTATCGGAGCCGCCCTTGTCCCATTCCGTCACCGAGGCCATAGAGGCGATCGGGCGCGGCGAGATCGTCGTCGTCACCGATGACGACGACCGCGAGAACGAGGGCGACCTCATCGTCGCCGCCTCGCTCTGCACGCCCGAGAAAATGGCCTTCGTCATCCGCCATTGCTGCGGCATCGTCTGCGCGCCCTTGACGCTCGAGGAGGCGCGGCGGCTGCATCTCGCGCCCATGGTCGCCGCCAATGACGCGCCGCTCGGCACGGCCTTCACCGTCTCCGTCGACGCGCGCCACGGACTCACCACCGGCATTTCCGCCGAGCAGCGCTGCAACACCGTGCGGGCGCTCGCCAACGGCAATATGGGTCCGCATGATTTCGTCAGGCCGGGCCATGTGTTCCCGCTCATCGCCAAGGAGGGCGGCGTGCTGATGCGCTCCGGCCATACCGAGGCCGCGGTCGATCTCTGCCGCCTCGCCGGCTTAGCTCCGGTCGGCGTCATCTGCGAGCTCGCCAACGACGACGGCACCGTCATGGCCGGCAGGCAGATCGTCGATTTCGCGCAGGCCCACGGACTGAAGCTCGTGTCGGTCGCCGATCTCATCGCCTACCGCCAGGCGCGCGAAAAACTGGTGGAGCGCGTCGCGACCTTTCCGGTCAAGACTTTCGCGGGAGAGGCGACCTGCCACGCCTATGTCAGCGCCTTCGACGCCGTGCAGCATTTCGCCTTCGTCGTCGGCCAGATCGGCGACGGCAAGGGCGTGCCGGCGCGGCTGCATCGCGCCGACATCATCGCCGATGTGTTCGGCGGCGCCGACGCCATCCGCCGCACGCTGGAGCGCTTCGCCGCGGAAGGCCGCGGCGTGCTGGTCTATCTGCGCGACGGCGCGGCCGGCGTGCCGGTCAATCCCGCCGGCGCCGACAAGAGCAATTCGGAAGAGGCGCGCACGGCGCATTGGCTGGACGTCGGCCTCGGCGCGCAGATTTTGAAGGATCTCGGCGTCGGCTCGATCCGGCTGCGCACCTCCAAGCCCAAGCCGCGCACCTATGTCGGGCTTTCCGGTTTCGGCATAGAGATCGTGGCGGTGGAGCCGCTGGAGTAGCGCGACTCTCGCAAGGAAAGGCGCTCCCTTCTCCCGCTTCGCGGGAGAAGGTGGCCTCGCGAAGTGAGGTCGGATGAGGGAACGATCCGCCACAAGAATCTTGAAGCCTTCCTCCGGTTCCACGAACCGCAGCCGCCCTCATCCGACCCGGCTTCGCCGGGCCACCTTCCCCCACGAGCGGGAGAAGGGGTGCGCCCCATCGCGGCTGGTTTCCCCGGCGCCCCCCGCCTCCACAACATATCGCGGCTCTTTTGTTGCATTCCCCGTTATTTTGTGGCGCTCTCGGCTCATGAAATTCCAGCGGCTGCGACTCCTCGGCTTCAAGAGCTTCTGCGAATCGACGGACTTTCTCATCGAGCCCGGCCTCACCGGCGTCGTCGGGCCGAACGGCTGCGGCAAATCCAATCTCGTCGAGGCCCTGCGCTGGGTCATGGGCGAGAGCTCCTACAAGAACATGCGCGGCTCGGGGATGGACGACGTCATCTTCTCCGGCGGCGGCTCGCGGGCCGCGCGCAATGTCGCCGAAGTCTCGCTGCTGCTCGATAATTCCGACCGCGCCGCCCCCGCCGCCTTCAACGACAGCGAGTCGCTCGAGGTCGCCCGCCGCATCGAGCGCGAGGCGGGCTCGACCTATCGCGTCAACGGCCGCGAGGTGCGCGCCAAGGACGTGCAATTGCTGTTCGCCGACGCCTCCACCGGCGCCCGCTCGCCGGCGCTGGTGCGCCAGGGACAGATCGGCGAGATCATCTCCGCCAAGCCGCAGGCCCGCCGCCGCATCCTCGAAGAGGCCGCCGGCGTCGCCGGCCTCCATTCGCGCCGCCACGAGGCGGAGCTGCGTCTCACCGCGGCGTCCGAAAATCTGACTCGTCTCGAGGATGTGCTGAAACAGGTCGACGGCCAGACCGACAGCCTGCGCCGCCAGGCCCGGCAGGCGCAGCGCTATCGCGCGGTGGCCGCGCAAATCCGCCAGAACGAGGCGCTGATCGCCTATATCGCGCATCGCCGGGCCAGCGAGCAGCTGGCGGGCGCCGAGCGCCGGCTGGAGGAGGATGCGAAGCTCGTCGCCGAGCGCACGCTGCAGCAGGCCGAGGCCGCGCGGCGCCAAGCGATCGCCGCCCATGAGCTGCCGAAGCTCCGCGACAAGGAGGCCGAGGCCGGCGCCGCGCTGCACCGGCTGATCGTCGCGCGCGACGCGCTGGACGGCGAGGAGAAGCGCGCGAAAGAGCGCATCGCCGAGCTGACCCGGCACGCAGATCAATTCGCCCGCGATCTGGAGCGCGAGCGCTCGCTGATCGACGACGCCGCCGAAGTGGCGCAGCAGCTCGAAGACGAGCGCGGCGAGCTCGCCGAGCAGGACGAGATCGGCGCCATGCGCGAGGAAGAAGCGCGCGCGCGCCTCGCCGAGCTCGAGGAGGCGCTGGCCCGCACGGAGCGCGAACTGACCGACGCCCAGCAGTCGCTCGCCGGCGTCAACGCCAAGCGCGCCGCGCTCGAGGCCTCGCTCCGCGACGAGACGCAGCGCGTCGCGCGCTTCGAGGCGGAGCTGACGCGCGTCGAGACCGAATTCGCGCTCATCGCCGGGCAGGGCGGCGTGATCGAGGAGGTCGAGCGCCTTTCCGAGGCGCTGCAGATCGCCATGGACACGGCGCATGAGGCCGACGAGGCGGCGCGCAGGGCCGAGGAGGCGACCGCCGAGGCCCGCGAGGCCGAAGGCGCGTCGCGCGCGCCGCTCGCCGAGGCGGAAAAGCGCGCCGGCCGGCTGGAGACCGAGGCGCGCACGCTCGAAAAACTCCTCGAGGGCGGCGGCGGCGATCTCTGGGCGCCGGTGGTCGAGAGCGTCGAGGTCGAGAAGGGCTATGAGACCGCGCTCGGCGCCGCGCTCGGCGAGGATCTCGAGGCTTCGATCGAGACTTCCGCCCCGGCCCATTGGGCGCTCACCGCCGGCGCCGGCGATCCGCCCCTCCCGCCGGGCGTGCGCCCGCTCGCCGAGCGTGTGCGCGCGCCGCCGGCGCTGGCGCGGCGCCTCGCGCAGATCGGCGTCGTGCTGCGCGGGGAGGGGGCCTCGCTGCGCGCGCTGCTGAAGCCCGGCCAGCGGCTCGTCTCCAAGGAGGGCGATCTCTGGCGCTGGGACGGCTTCACCCAGGCCGCCGAGGCGCCAACGCCGGCCGCCCGCCGCCTCGCCGAGAAGAACCGCCTCGCCGACCTGCGCAAGGAGGCCGCCGCCGCCAGGGCCGCCGCCGACGCGCTCGCGGACGAAGGCGAGGCGGCGCAGGAGCAGGTGCGCGCCGCGGCGCTGGAGGAGAGCGAGGCGCGCGAGGCGCAGCGCCGCGCCCGCGTCGTCGTCGAGGAGGCGCGCGAGCGCCATGTCGCGGCCGAGCGGCGCCTCGGGCAGATCGCCCAGCGCCTCTCGGCGCTGCAGGAGGCCAAGGCGCAGATCCTCGCCAATCGCGACGAGGCCGCGCAGAAGCGCGAGACGGCCGCGCGCGCCCTCGACGATCTGGACGAGCCCGCTTCGCTCGCCGGCGCCGTGGAGCATGCGCGCGCCCGCGCCGCCGCCGAGCGCGCGCAAGCCGGCGAGGCGCGCGCCGCGCTCACGGCGTTGCGGCATCAGGCCGAGACGCGCGCCTCGCGCAAGGCGGCGATCATGCGCGAGAGCGCCTCCTGGATGGAGCGGCGCGACCGTTTGGGCGACCGCATCGCCGAATTGGAGCAGCGGCTCGAGGATGCGCGGGCGGAGCAGGAGCGGCTCGCCGACGCGCCCGAGACTTTCGTGCTGCAGCGCCGCTCGCTGCTCTCCGGCGTCGCCGAGGCCGAGGCCATGCGCGCCGCCGCGACCGACGCCCGCGTCGCCGGCGAGACCGCGCTCGCCGACGCCGACCGCGCCGCCCGCGCCGCGCTCGACGCGATGAGCGCCGCGCGCGAAGCCAAGGCGCGCAGCGAGGCGGAGCTCGAGGCCGCGCGCCGCCGCGCCGCCGATGTCGAGCACATGATCGCCATGGAGCTGGAGAGCGAGCCGCAGGCGCTCGCCGGGCTCGCGGGCGTCGCGCCCGATTCGTCGCTGCCGTCGATCCCGGAGGTGGAGAAACGGCTCGAAGGGCTGAAGGCCGATCGCGAGCGGCTCGGCGCCGTGAACCTGCGCGCCGAGGACGAACTCGCCGAGATCGAGGCGCAGCGCGACAAGATGATGGCCGAGCGCGAGGATCTGGCCGAGGCGATCAAGAAGCTGCGCGGCGCCATCGCCAGCCTCAACAAGGAGGGCCGCGAACGCCTCCTCGCCGCCTTCGATCGCGTGAATGCGCATTTCAAGGAGCTGTTCACGCTTCTGTTCGACGGCGGCACGGCGGAATTGCAATTGGTCGAGAGCGACGATCCGCTGGAGGCGGGGCTCGATATTCTCGCGCGTCCGCCGGGCAAGAAGCCGCAGACGATGACGCTGCTCTCGGGCGGCGAGCAGGCGCTGACGGCAATGTCGCTGATCTTCGCCGTGTTCCTCACCAACCCCTCGCCCATCTGCGTGCTCGACGAGGTCGACGCGCCGCTGGACGACTACAATGTCGAGCGCTTCTGCGATCTCCTGGACGATATGCGCAAGAAGACCGACACGCGCTTCATCGCCATCACGCACAACCCGATCACCATGGCGCGCATGGATCGCCTGTTCGGCGTGACGCAGGCCGAGCGCGGCATATCACAGATCGTCTCGGTCGATCTCGAGCAGGCCGAGAAATTCGCCCAGGCGAGCTGAGGCGATTTCCCTTCGTCATTGCGAGGAGCGCAGCGACGAAGCAGCAATCCAGAGCCGCCGCCCTGCGGTCCTGGATTGCTTCGCTTCGCTCGCAATGACGGGCGAGGCGACCGCCATAGCCTCGGTGAAGCGATCGGGCGGAAGACGCATGAGGCGCGGGCGTCTCCTCCCGCGGGCTCGCCGGATGGCGAAGCCGCCTTAATTTCTCATTCATCGCCGAGTCGATGCCGCGGAAGCCGCAGCTCGGCCGCGTCGAGCTTGGGGAACAGGGCCATGAGATATTTCGCAAAGCCGACTTGCCTCGCCATCCTCGCCGTCCTCTGCGCGCAGATCGGCGTCGATTCCGCTCTTGCGAAGGAGCGCGTGCGCCGCTGCGTCTGTCCGGAGAAGACGGACTATGAGCAGCCTTGCGAAGGCCGCACGACCTATGTGCGGCGCGTGGTGGAGCGCCGGACCGTCTATGTCGAGCCCGCCGCCGTCGTCGCCGCCCCTGTCTATGTCGGCTATCCCGCCTATTCCTATCCGGCCTATGGCGTCGGCTATTATGGGAGCTATGGCTATCCTTACGGCTACGCCTATGGTGGTCCGGGGATCGTCGACGCCGGCTTCGGCGGCTATGCGATCGGAGCGGGCGGCTGGGGCTGGTGACGCAGGCGTGAGGGCGCGCGGCGGAAGCGATCCGCTCTATTCGACGAGCGCCGCTTTCGCGCGGTCGAGGCTCTGCGCCCCGGCAGGCGAGAACCACAGCCGATAGCGGCCTTCCGCGCCGTGCCAGCCGCCGAGCTGGACGTAATAGGTGGTCCCCGCCTTCATGTTGAAGGTCACGCGGCTCAGGGTCGTGTCGGAGATGTCGTCATTGACCGCGACCAGCGTCAAGGCGTCGATAGCCGCGCCCCTGTAGACGGCGAGCACCGTGTCGGTGAGCGTCGGAGAGCCGAGCGTGTCCAGGCTGATCAGTCCGGACGCGGGCGCCCTGAAACGAAACCACACGGTCGTGGTATTTGCGGCGTCGCCATTCAGATTCGGCTCGCCGATCTGCTTCGTCGCGCCGATATTGCTTCCCGCGAGGCCGACTTCGGAGATCGCCGACACGTTCACCGCGCGCGCCTGAGCGAAATCGTCGTTCGCCGGCGGGCGCGAGAGATTGAGCTGGATCGAGCATTCCTGGCTCGAGCTGCGGCCGGCGACCACGATGTGATAGGTCTGGCCCGCGACGGCGCTGAAAGAGACGCGGCTCTGCTTCACGGCGCCGGAAATATTGTCGCTCAACGCGACGCGCACGCCGAGATGGGCTGCCGACGTCGCGCCTCTATACACTGCCAGCACCGTGTCGAATCCGGAGCCGAGCGTGTCGATCGTCACCGGGCCGGAGGCGATGGGCTTCCACCTCCACCACACGCTGCGGGTCGTGCTCGTCCCGACATAGCTGGGCTCGCCCGTCTCGCGCGTGGCGGCGACATTGGAGCCCTCGGTCGTATATTGTGTCGCAGTGCTCGGAATGGCCGAGGCCGACGCGAAATTGTCGTTGCTCGGAGCCACAGGGTTCAGCAGGCGCGCTCGCGCGCCGTCCACGCGAAGGCGGCGTTTGATCGTCGCGCCGCCCGAGCGCGTATCGGGGGTGAGAGGGCCCGTCGACTTCAGCGCATTCTCGATACGGCAGGCCGAGGCCGTCGGGAACAGCTGACGCAGATCGGCGACGGCGCCGGCGACATGGGGCGCGGCCATGGAGGTCCCGCATTTCGAGCCGAAGCCGTCGGTCGGCACGGAGGAGACGACGCAATCGCCCCCGACCTCGCCGCCGGGCGCGAAGAGATCGGTGCTCGGGCTTATGTTGGTGTAGCTCGCGACGACGCCCGCGCGGCTGGTCGCCGCCACCGACACGATCGTCGACAGGCAGGCCGGAAACGACATCTGGCCCGTCTCGCCCTCATTGCCGGCGGACACCACCGACAGCACGCCCTTGCTGCGAAGACTGTCGACGACCGGCTTCAGCAGCGCCATGTTGGCGTCGGCGTCGCAGATGCCCGCGCTGGCCCCGCCGCCGACACTCATATTGACCGAGGCGATCTTCAGCGGATTCGCGCCGGAGTTCTCGAACACCAGATCTTCGATATGTTCGAAGGCGCGCAGGATCGTCGCCTGCGACACGGTTGCGTTCGGGCCGAAAATATTGATCGGCACGAGCTTCGCGCCCGGCGCGACTCCCTTGTTCGGAGCGCCGGACGCGCGCTTGCCGACCGCTATGCCGGCCGTGTGCGTGCCATGGCTCGCGCCCGCAGCCGCCGCGGCCGCGCCCGTCCCGATCTGCCGATTGGTCCCGTTCGGGCAATCATTGGTGTCGAGGAAGCAGGCCTCCCGCCCCGCATAGAGGCGCGACGCGCCGAGGAAGACGTGATCGCGCTGGATCCCGTCGTCGATCTGCGCGACGGCGTAGCCGGATCCGGTTCCGCCGAGCGAGTGGATCGCCGGCGCGCCGACGAGCGGCAGGGTCACGGCGAGCTGCTTTTTCATCGGACGGTCGTATTCGATCGAGACGACGCGCGAATCCTTCGCGAGCGCGGCGAGTTCGGCCTCGTCGACGACGGCCGAGAAGACCGGCGCCGTCGTGAGGCGGACGAGGGCGGGCGCCCCCTTGGCGTCGCCGACGTGGGACAGCTTGTGGCTCGACAGCACTGCGTCGATCGTCGTCGCGACCCGCTGCTTCGTCACGGCGCGCGTCGAGGCGACGCGCGCGGCGGTCGACAGCTCGTTCATCGTCGCTCCCCCGCTCGCCGCGACGACGACGATGACGCGGACCGCGCCCTGGGCGGCGAGGGCGTCGGCGATTTCGTTCGCCGTCCCCGTCTTCGCGGCGATGGCGGAGCCGATCTTCGCCTTCTTCGTTTCGGCGCGGACGATCGAGATGGAAAGAACCGCGGCGAGCGTGACAATCAAAAATCGAAACATGAGGATGACGCTCCTGTCGACGATGTGAACCCGATCGGTCGGAGCCGATGCGTGGCCAGACTATCCCGTGGATCGCCGACAGACGCAATCCTCACGTTCACGCTCGCGCGGCGCGGCAGGAAGTCGCGAGGCAAAGGAACGAGGAGCGGCGCGGGCGCCGCTCCTTCGTCTCGGCGCACGAGAGTGGCGCTACTCGGTCGCCGACACTTTCGTGCGGTCGACGCTCTGCGCGCCGGCCGGATTGAACCACAGCCGATAGCGCCCTTGCTCGCCCCGCCAACCGCCGAGTTGAACCTGATAGGTCGCTCCGGCCGTCATTTGGAAGGACAGGCGGCTGTGCCTTTCGACGCCGTTGACGATGTCGTCATTGGCTGCGACGAGCGTCAGCTTGTCGAGGGTCAATCCCTTGTAGACGGCGAGGACGGTGTCGACCATCTGCGAGCCGACCGTGTCCAGTGTGATGAGTCCGGTTTCGGGCGCCTTGAAGCGGAACCACACGGTGGATGTCGTGGCCGGATCGCCTCCGAGGTTGGGCTCGCCGGTCTGCTTGGTCGCGCCGACATTGCTTCCCGCGACGCTGACCTCGGTCGCGAGCGGAAGGCTCACGATGCGCGCCTGCGCGAAATTGTCGTTCGGCGGCGGACGCGTGACGTTGAGCGTGACGGAGCACTCTTCCGCGGCGTTCCGTCCCGCCACCACTATGTGATAGGTCTGGCCGGCGACGGCGCTGAAGGCGACTCGGCTCTGCTTCACCGCATTGGAGATATTGTCGCTCACAGCGACGCGCGTGCCGCGGCTCGTCACCGACGTCGCTCCATTGTAGACCGACAGCACCGTGTCGAATCCCGAGCCGAGCGTGTCGATGACGACAGGGCCCGAAGCGTTCGGCTTCCACTTCCACCACACGCTGCGGGCCGTGCCCGTCCCGAAGTAGCTGGGCTCGCCGGTCTCGAGCGTGGCGCCGACATTGGAGCCCTCGACCGTATATTGCGACGCCTGGGGCGGAATGACTTGGGCCGAGGCGAATTTGTCATTGGCCGGCGCCACGGGGGACTTCAGCCGCGAGCGAGCGTGGTTCACGCGAATGAGCGGCTTGGTGATCGCGCCGCCGCTGCGGATGTCGGATGTGGCGAGGCCCGTCGACTTCAGCGCGTTCTCGATCTGGCAGGCGGTAGCCGTCGGGTTCAGCTGCTTCAGCGCCGCGACGGCCCCGGCGACATGGGGCGCGGCCATGGAGGTGCCGCACTTCTGGCCGAAGGCGTTGGTCGGCACGGAGGAGACGATGCACTCGCCCTGCTCGCCGCCGGGCGCGAAGAGGTCCGTGCTCGGGCTGATGTTGCTGTAGCTCGCGACGACGCCCGCGCGGCTCGTCGCCGCCACCGACACGATGGTCGACAGACAGGCCGGAAAGCCCATCTCGCCACGCTTGCCATCATTGCCGGCGGCGACCACCGGCAGCACGCCGCGCTTGCGTAGATTGTCGATGACGGGCTTCAGCAGCGTCATATTGGCGTCGGCGTCGCAGATGCCGGCGCTGGCGCCGCCGCCGACGCTCATATTGATCGAGGCGATCTTCAGCGGATTCGTCCCGCCGCTCTCCATCACCAGATCCTCGACATGTTCGAAGGCGCGCAAGATCGCCGCCTGCGACACGCTGGTGTTCGGGCCGAAAATATTGATCGGCACCAGTTTCGCGCTCGGGGCGACGCCCTTGTTCGGCGTGCCCGACGCGCGTTTGCCGAGGACGATGCCCGACACGTGCATGCCGTGGCTCGCGCCCGGCGCGACCGCGGACGCGCCGGTTCCGATCTGCTGATTGCTTCCGTTCGGGCAATTATTGGTGTCGAGGAAACAGCCCTCGCGGCCGCTGTAGAGGCGCGACAGACCGACGAAGACGTGATCGCGCTGAATGCCGTCGTCGATCACCGCGACCGCATAGCCGGCTCCGGTGCCGCCGGCCGAATGCACGGCCGTCATGCCGATGAACGGCACGCTCACCGCGAGCTGCTTTTTCATCGGGCGATCATATTGGATCGAGACGACGCGGGGATCCTTCGCGAGGGCGGCCAGCTCCGCCTCGTCGACGACGGCGGAGAAGGCCGGAACCGTCGTCAGCCGCACGATGGCGGGCGCGCCCTTGCCGCCGCCGACATGAGACAGCTTGTGGCGCGACAGCACGTCGTCGAGCGCCGCGGTCACCAGCTGCTTGGTCGCCGCGCGGGTGGAGGGTTCGCGCGCGGCGGCCGACAGCTCTTGCGTCGTGGGGCCGGCGCTCGGCTTGACGACGACGATGACGCGGACCGTCCCCGTTTCGGCGATCGCATCGGCGATCTCGCTCGCTGTCGCAGTCTTCGCGACGATCGCGGGGTCGATCTTCTTCGCGAGTTTCGTTTCCGCATGCGCGGCCTGCGTCAAAGCGGCCGCCGCGAGCGAGATGATCAAGAATCGAAACATGTCGATCGTGCTCCTTCGACTATGAGACATCGGCCCGGCAAGGCCGATGTCGGCACAACTATTCACGGATCGCCGATAAACGCAATCCTCGCGTCCACGCTTCGGGGCCGGCGAAAGGGCGCAAATTGCGAGGCGACATGTGCGTTTCGCTGCGGCATAAGTTCGATGGTCGACGACGGAGCCACGACATGTTCCACGATCCCGAGTTCCTGCCCTTCACGCCGCGCGCGCGTCCGTCGTTGCGCGTCGCCGCCTTCAACCAGATCGAGAACTGGCCCGCCGAGACCTATCGCCGAGGATTTGCGACGATGCGCGGCGTCTGGCCGCTGCTGCCGCCGACTCTGCTCGTCGCCGATCCGATTCTCGTCGAAGAGGCGCTCGTCACGCGTGCGGAAGCCTTCGAACGCGACCGCTTTCAGACTCGCGCGCTGTCCAATGTCGTCAACCGACAGAGCCTCTTCTTCGCGGAAGGCGCCGACTGGCGGTGGCAGCGGCGCGCCGCGGCTCCGGCGTTCCGTCATGAGAACCTGCTCGCTCTCGTGCCGATCTTCGCGCGCTGCGCGGCGGACCTCGCGCGGGAGTGGCGCCGCGCGAGCGAAGGCGCCGTGCGGGACGTCGCGCCGGAAATGTCGCGGCTGACCTTCGCCATCATTCTGCACGCCGTGCTGGGAGCCGGCGCGGAACGGCTCGACGAGCGCAGATTTCTCGATGCGCTCGCTCCGTCGCTCGCGAGCGTCGGCTGGCGCTTTCTCTATTCGCGCATCGGCCTGCCCGACGCCTTCCCCTATCCCGGCTCGCGCCGCGTCGCCGAGAGCATCGCCTGGCTGCACGCCGCGACGAAGACGCTGATCGCGCATCGGCGCGAAGAGGGCGGGGAATCGAAGGACATTCTCGGCCTGCTGCTCTCCGCGCAGGATCCGGAGACGGGCCGCGCGATGAGCGACGACGAGCTTCTGTCCAATCTCTACACCTTCATGGTCGCGGGCCATGAGACTTCGGCGACGGCGCTCGCCTGGACGCTCTGGCTCATCGCCAAGGATCAGGCGACGCAGGAGCGTCTGCGCGCGGAGATCGACGCCGCCGTCGGCGCGCGCGAGATCGGCCCGCAGGACATCGAAAGGCTCGGCTTCGCGCGGCAGGTCTTGTGCGAGGCGATGCGGCTGTTCCCGCCGGCGATCGGCGTCGGCCGCGCGCCGCGCGAGGCGACGACGCTCGGCCCGCTGCGCCTCGCGGCCGGACAGCTGGCGATCGTCGCGACCTTCTGCGTGCACCGCCACGAAAAACTATGGGAGGAGCCGCACGGCTTCGATCCGGACCGTTTCGCGCCGGAGCGCGCGAAGGCGCGTCATCGCTGCGCCTTCCTGCCCTTCGGCGCCGGGTCGCGCGTCTGCATCGGCATGAACTTCGCGATGATCGAGATGATCGTGCTGCTCGCGAGCCTCGTGCGCGGTTTCCGCTTCCGCGCGACGCCCGGCCATCGCATGCGTCTCGCGACCAATCTCACGCTGCGCTCGCGGACCGGCCTGCCGCTGGCGATCGAGCCGCTGTGAGCGCGCGAGTGCGGCGCGGGCCGACAAATATTTATCAGACGGATGTTCTCAGTCGGATGCGGCTCCATAGGCGAGATCTTCGAGCGCGATCGGCGCACGCCGCCCGAGTCTTCGCCGAATCGCGCCTTTGGGTTAGAAGTCATCCCATGCGCATCCGTCGTCTCGATCCCATTCTGGTCGACCGCATCGCCGCCGGCGAGGTGATCGAGCGGCCGGCCTCCGCCGTCAAGGAACTCGTCGAAAACGCGCTCGACGCGGGAGCGACGCGCATCGACGTCGCGATCGAGGCGGGCGGGCGGCGGCTCATCCGCGTCGTCGACGATGGTTTCGGCATGAGCCTCGAGGATCTGGCGCTCGCCGTCGAGCGTCACGCCACCTCGAAAATCCCCGACGGCGATCTGACGGCAATCGCGACGCTCGGCTTTCGCGGCGAGGCGCTGCCTTCCATCGCCGCCGTCGCCGATCTTTCCGTCGACACGCGCGCGCGGGGCGCCGAGGTCGGCGCGCATATCCGCGTCGAGGCGGGCGAGCGGCGGGCGCTGCGCGCCGGCGACTGGCCGAAGGGCACGCGGGTCGAGGCGCGCAATCTGTTCGCCGCGACGCCGGCGCGGCTGAAATTTTTGAAGTCCGAGCGCGCCGAGACGGCGGCGGTCGCCGATGTCGTGAAGCGGCTCGCCATCGCCCATCCCGCCGTGCGCTTCGGCTTTAGCGCCGACATCGGCCAGAGTTTCGACTATCCCGCCTGCGGCGCCGCGGCGGAGGGGAGGGCGCGTCGCGTCGCGCAGGCGCTCGGCGAAGACTTCGCCGCCAATGCGATCACGCTCGACGCCGCGCGCGAAGGAGTGCGGCTCAAAGGGCTCGCCGGCCTGCCGACCTATCATCGCGCCAATGCGCAGATGCAATTCGTCTATGTGAACGGGCGGCCGGCGCGCGACAAATTATTCGCCGGCGCCCTGCGCGCCGCCTATCTCGATTTTCTCTCGCACGACCGCCATCCGGCGCTCGCCCTCTTCATCGAATGCGATCCGCGCGCGGTCGATGTGAATGTGCATCCGGCCAAGGCCGAGGTTCGCTTTTCCGATCCCGGCCTCGTGCGCGGGCTCGTCGTCGGCGCGCTGAAGGAGGCGCTGGCCTCGGCGCTGCACCGCAGCGCTGATACGCCGGCGCGCGAAGCCCTGTCGCTGCTCGCGCGCGGACGCGCGGGGCCGCCGCCGCGCGTCTGGACGCGGCCGCTCGACTGGGACCCGCGCCGCTCGCCCTCCGCGCCCGCGGGCTTCGCCGAGGCGGCGCAGGCCGGATTCGACATCGGCCCGCCCTCGGCCGACGCCCGCGCCGATGCGGTCCCCACCGCGCCGGCCGACGCCGAGGCCCCGCTCGGCGCGGCGCGCGCGCAGATTCACGAGACCTATATCGTCGCCCAGACGCGCGACGGGCTCGTCATCGTCGACCAGCACGCCGCCCATGAGCGGCTCGTGTATGAGCGGCTGAAGGCCGAGCGGCAGGCCGCCGGCGTCGCCCGCCAGCTGCTGCTCGTCCCGCGCGTCGTCGAGCTCGACGACGCGCCGCTCGACGCGCTGCTCGCGGCGCTGTCCGAGCTCGCCGAGCTCGGCCTCGTGCTCGAGCCCTTCGGTCCCGGCGCCGTGCTGGCGCGCGAGGTTCCGGCCGCGCTCGGCGACGCCGAGGTCGAGCGGCTCGTCGCGGACGTCGCCGATCTGCTCGTCGAAGAGGGCGACGCGCGCGGCCTCTCGCGCCGGCTCGACGCGGTGCTGGCGCGCGCCGCCTGCCATCATTCGGTGCGCGCCGGACGGCGGCTCGGCGCTGAGGAGATGAATGCGCTGCTGCGCGAGATGGAGCGCACGCCGGGCGCGGGCCAATGCAATCATGGCCGGCCGACCTATGTGGAGCTCAAGCTCGCCGACATCGAAAAACTGTTCGGACGCGGCTGAAGCGTCGCCGCGCCTATTTACCGAGACATGAAAACACCGGGCCGGACGGCGGCTCGGCGCTTTGCTTTCGCATGGGCGCCGTGGCATTGTCGCGACGAGGGCGCGCCCCCATTTCATCCCGACCTCGAGAGTTCTCGCCCGAGCTTCGTCCGAAGGAACCCGCAAGTGATCGAACAGGCGATGTATTTCGCGCTCGGGTTCCTCGCGGCCGGGCTCTTCACCCTGATGATCCTGCCCGCCTTCTGGCGGCGGGCCATGCGGCTGTCGCTGCGCCGGCTCGACATGCTCACGCCGCTCTCGATCGAGAAGATGGCGGCCGAGCGCGATCTGCTGCGCGCGGAATTCGCCGCGCGCCGCCGTGGCCTCGAGAAGAAGATGGAGAAGGTCGAGGCCGGCAAGGCCGCGGACATGCTGGCGATCGGGCAAGGCGTCGCGCGCATCGCCGAATTGGACGGCAAGCTCGCTGCGGCGACCGCCCGCGGCGATCTGTTCGAGAAGAAATTCGAGGAGACCAAGGGCTTCCTCGAGGAGCGCACGGCGCTGCTGCGCTCGACCGAATCCGCGCTGAACGACATGACCGACCGCGTCGAGCAGCTCATCGGCAATCTGCGCAATGTCGAGACCGACCGCGAGGAGCTCGGCCGGCTGACCGAAATGCACAGGACGCAGGTGGCGGCGCATGAATCGAGCATCGCCGGCCTGCATGTGCAGAACGCCGAGATGCGCCAGCGGCTCGACGCGCTGCAGGAGGAGCTGGCGCGCGCGCTCGCCGAGGCGCAGCGGCTCGGCGACGTCGATCAGGTGCTGGCGCAGACGACGCGCGAGCTCGACATCGCCATCGTCGAGAAGACCGAGCTCCAGCGCAGGCTGGACGAGACCGTTGCGCGGCTCGAGGCGCTGGAGGGCGCGGCGACGGTGGAGATCGAGCGGCTCCAATCGGCGTTGCGCGTCGCCCGCGCCGAGGAGCGCGACCACGCCGACCGTCTGGAGGCCGCGCGCTCCGACAATGCGCTGCTGCAGGGAGCGGTCGACGCGCTGCGGCGCGAGCACGCCCATTGGCGCGAGGCCGCCGGCGGCCATTCCCTCGCGTTCACGGGCGAAGCGGGGCAGGGCGAGCGCGACGTGCTGGCCCTGCGTCAGGCGATCATCGATCTCGGCGCGAGGATGGCGGAAATCACCGCGACGCCGACCGCCAATTCCAACGAGGCCGCACAATCGAAGCGCGCGTGACATTCGAGACTCCTGGGGCGGCGGAGCGTTCTGTCCGCATTGACGTCGCCCTCCGGCCGTGAGAATTCCCCCGCCCGTGAGCACGAAAGGCGAAGACATCTCGAGCGCGGGCGGCGCCGGCCGGGGACCCGCTCTGGTGACCGGCGCGGCGCGGCGCATCGGCCTCGCCATCGCCGCGCGCCTCGCGCAGCAGGGTCGGCCGGTCGTGCTGCACACCTCGCCTCGTTCCGCGCAGGAGGCGGAGCTCGCGGCGGAGGCGATCCGCGCCAGAGGCGGGCGCGCGACCATCGCCGCCGCCGACCTCGCCGACGCGCGCGAGACGGAGGCGCTGATGGAATTCGCGGCGCGGCAGTTCGGGCCGATCGCGCTGCTCGTCAACAACGCCTCGCTGTTCGAACTCGATTCGGCCGAGGATTTCTCGGTCGAGGTGTTCGACCGGCAATTTTCCGTCGATCTGCGCGCGCCGCTGCTGCTCGCGCGCGACATGGCGGCGCGACTGCCGGCCGAGACGGAAGGGGCGATCGTCAACATCCTCGATCAGCGCGTCTTCCGCCCGACGCCGCGCTATTTCACTTATACGCTGGCCAAATCCGCCCTGTGGATGGCGACGCGCACCATGGCGCAGAGCTTCGCGCCGCGCATCCGCGTCAACGCCGTCGGGCCGGGGCCGGTGTTTCCCAACGCCGTGCATGGCCAGAAGGGTTTCGAGGCCGAGGCGCGCGGCGTGCCGCTGAAGCGCCCGGCGGATGTCGCGGGCGTGGTGGACGCGGTCGTCTATCTCGCCGAGGCGAAGAGCGTGACCGGGCAGATGATCGCCGTCGACGCCGGCCAGCATCTCGCCTGGGAGACGCCGGACGTGCTGCCGGATACGTTCTGAGGCCTCGCGCGATCGGCTATCGTGACGAGGATGGCGCCGCCAACTCTCTCAGATGCGCGTCGATCGCGGCCGAGATATGCTCTTCGATCACGACAGCGATCTCGCTCTCGCTCTTTGTCTGCCGAGCCGCCGCGAGCGCGGCTTCGACACAGGAACGTACGACGCTCGCGTAGTCGCCTTCGATATAGAAGAGCCTCGCTTCGCCGAGGGCGCAGCGCAGGCTGTCTCTGACGGCGATCTCCAAACGTTTGCCCGAGATCGTGATCTCGGATGCGAGCTTCGCCGCCGCCTCGACATTTTCGGCTCTCGCGTGCTCGAACGACAAAGAATGACTCATTTGAATTCTCCCTGTTGAAAAACTGCCGCTCCGACGCCGATCGGCGCTGCTCGCGGAGCGCCGGAACGCCGTCGCCGCGCCGCCGGCCCGCTGCTCAATGGGCATTCGACAACCGATCGGAAAAGCCGGCGACGCCGGGCCGAAGGCAGGACGGCTCTGCTCTCGCGCCCTGCGAGGCTCAGGCGACGTCCTTGTTCTGCGTGGCGGCGCGTGGCCGACTTTCCAGCCTTCATCTCCCCTCGGCACGGAAGGCGGCGTTCGCGGTGCGCCCCCGCAAACTCTCGCGACCAGATCGGGGAGTTGGAAAACCGAGAGTACTCGGTCCCTACGACCTTTAGCACCGAGGCGCCTGGACATGCGCCGCAGGCTCCCCGACCGAATGGTCAAGGACTCGGCGCCGTTCCGGCCGGCGCCTTTGCCGGTACTCTCGGGGTTTCCACGCCCCGGGGCAGCGCGTCACCGCCCGGCTGCATTTATAGCGAGCCGACGGGCGCGCGCCAATGGCGGGAATTTGTTTTCGGTTCGAGAGAGGACCGCCTCGCGAAGCGATTCGCTCGGCTTCGGCCTCTTGTCTCGGGTTCCGCAGAGAGCTCGGATGTCGTATCAATCCGCGCTCGGCAGCCGCCGAATGGTGAACTCGATCCGGCCGTCCTCGAGCTCGCGCCAGAACTCGATCTCGGTCATGTAAGCGGCTTTGGGATAGAGGTCGAACCATTCGCGCGCCTTGGCCCGCGCCGCGCCGCGCTCGAGCGTGAATGTCTCGCGCCGCCAGCCGTCGCTGCGCGCGCTGCGATTGGCGCGGGCGCGCTCCGCCAGCCGCCGCGCCACGTCTCTCGGCTGTCTGGTCTCGACGCTCATGACGCCACTCCCGCACATGGACGGTGCGTCGATGATAGCGCGGGACGTGCGGGATTGGGAGTCACTCGCGGGCGGAATCGCAGCTGTTCGTCGCCTCCTCGACGAGGCGCGTCACGATCGCCGGATCCTCGGGAAAGCCGGCGCGGATCCATTTCGCCTGCAGCTCCTTCAGCACCGCGCCGAGAGCGCGGCCCGGGGCGAGACCGCGGGCGATGAGATCGGCGGCCTTCACCGGGAAATCGGGCGAAGGCGTCTCGGCCAGGAAGCGCGCCGCGCGCAGCCAGCCCTCGTCCTCGGTCGCGGCGCGGCTCTCGGCATGGGCGAGCGCCAGAGCGTCGCGCGCCGAGGGGCGCCCATGCACGAAGAGGAGACGCGTGAGATCCTGCTCGATCGGCGCGTCGCGCGCGCCGTGCAGTTCGACCAGCAGCCGGGCGGCGCCGGCGGCGCGCTTGTGCTCGACATTGGACAGGCGCAGCCGCTCGCGCAGACGGTCGGCGTCCTCCTCGACCATCACGGCGAGGGCGACGAGCCGCAGCAGCGGATCGACGAAATGTCCGAGCTTCGCCTCGATCGCGGCGAGTCGTTCGAGCCGCGCGGGAAAGGTCGCGCCGACGACGATCTCCAGAATGCCGGCCTGCGAGACGTCGCGCGCCACCGCCACGGCCCCCCGCGCGGAAAGCAGCTTGAGGATTTCCGCGCGGATGCGCTCGGCGGAGAGCTTTCGCAGCGAATGGCGCGCGACGATCGCGGCGTGGAGGCCCGCAGGATCGAGCGCGTCTTCGCCGAAGGAGGCGTGAAAGCGGAAGAAGCGCAGAACGCGCAGATGATCCTCGGCGATGCGCGTCGCCGGATCGCCGATGAAGCGGATGCGCCGCGCCTCGAGATCGGCTAGTCCGCCGGTGTAGTCATGCAGCGTTCCGTCCTGCGACAAAGACAACGCATTGATGGTGAAGTCGCGGCGCAGGGCGTCGGCCTCGAAATCATCGCCGAAGCGCACTTTGGCGTGACGGCCGAAAGTCTCGACATCCTCGCGCAGCGTCGTGACTTCGAAGGGCGCGCCCTCGACCACGACGGTGACGGTGCCGTGCTCGATTCCCGTCGGCGCGCATTTGAGGCCGGCGGCGCGCGCCGCCGCCATCACCGCCTCCGGCAGGGCGGTGGTGGCGAGATCGACCTCGTGGGGACGGCGGCCGAGCAGGGAGTCGCGCACCGCGCCGCCGACGATGCGGGTTTCGCCGCCGGTCGCCGAGAGCGCTGCGAACAGGCGCTCGATCTTCGGATCGGCGAGGAGGCGGAGCGGCAAGGCTATTGGAAGCGGCCGGGCGCCAGCCGGCCGTCCTCTATATGGGCGGGCACATAGGCCCCCTGATTGCGCGTCGACAGCACGCCGAGCAGGACGAAGCCGGCGACGGCGGCGGCGAGGCCGGCGATGGCCAGCGTCGAGACGACGCTGCGCGTCCAGAGCTCGGCGACGAACGGAAAGCGCCGGCGCGCCAGCAGATAGAGCGCATAGAGGACGAAGGGAGTGACGAACAGCAGCAGAGGTTGGATGACGACCCGCCACATGAGAGCCTCTTCGTGCGCGTAGCACGCGCGTCTTCCTTAACTCCCGTGCGCGGAGCGGGGCCACCTTCTCCCACGAGTGGGAGAGGGAGCGCGCCCTATCCTCGGAGGAATGGGTAAGCCGAAATTAATCATTCCGCAACGTCGACAAGGGCGTTCCACCGTCTATTGTAGGACAATCGAGGCCGTCGGCCCCCACGGAGCACCCGCAATCGCAATGACCGATCAAATCGCAACCGCTTCCTCCGTCGCCGCCGCCGCAGAGCGCGCCCTCGAGCAGATCGGCCGCGCCCGCGAAGCCGTCTCCACGGTGATCTTCGGCCAGGAGGAGGCGGTCGAGCAGGCGCTCGTCACCCTGCTCGCCGGCGGCCATGGACTGCTGGTCGGAGTGCCCGGCCTCGCCAAGACCAAGCTGGTCGAGACTCTCGGCAGGGTGCTCGGCCTCGACGAGCGCCGCGTCCAGTTCACGCCGGACCTGCTGCCCGCCGACATTCTGGGCTCCGAGGTGCTGGAGGAGAGCGCCGACCGGAAGCGCTCCTTCCGCTTCGTCAAGGGCCCGGTCTTCGCGCAATTGCTGATGGCCGACGAGATCAACCGCGCCTCGCCGCGCACCCAATCGGCGCTGCTGCAGGCGATGCAGGAATATCATGTGAGCGTCGCCGGCGAGCGCCACGATCTGCCGCGACCCTTCCATGTGCTGGCGACCCAGAACCCGCTGGAGCAGGAGGGCACATATCCGCTGCCCGAGGCGCAGCTCGACCGTTTCCTGCTGCAGATCGACGTCGACTATCCCGATCGCGCCAGCGAGCGGCGCATCCTGCTGGAGACGACCGGCGACCGCATCGCCGAGCCGCGGCGGGCGCTCTCGGCCGACGAACTTATCACGGTCCAGCGTCTCGTGCGGCAATTGCCGGTCGGCGACCGTGTGGTCGACGCCATACTCGATCTCGTCCGCGCCGCGCGGCCGGGAGAGGGGGATCGCGAGATCGCCGTCCATGTGGCCTGGGGTCCCGGCCCCCGCGCGGCCCAGGCCCTGATGCTGGCGACGCGCGCCCGCGCCCTCGTCTCGGGCCGCCTCTCGCCCTCGCTCGACGATGTGGCGGCGCTGGCTGCGCCCGCGCTGCGCCATCGCATGGCGCTGACCTTCGCCGCCCGCGCCCAGGGGCGGACCATCGCCGAGCTGATCGGGAAGCTGGTCGAGAGGATCGGCTGAGGTGGCGCCCGCCGTCGTCACACATGCGCTGGAGCCCGGCGCGCGGCTCTCGGCGAGCGCGCGAGCCATCGAGGCCGCCGATCTCGCCGGCCGGCTGCCCGACATCATCATTCGCGCCCGCGAAGTCGCCGCCAGCGTCGTGCATGGCGCGCATGGCCGCCGGAGGGCCGGCATGGGCGAGAATTTCTGGCAGTTCCGGCCCTTCGGCGCGGGCGAGCCGGCCCATCGCATCGACTGGCGGCGCTCGGCGCGCGACGACCGGCTGTTCGTACGCGAGCGCGAATGGGAGGCGGCCCATTCCTATTTCCTGTGGATGGATTGCTCGCCCTCCATGGCCTTCGTCTCTTCGCTCGCGCTGGAGCCGAAGCTCGACCGCGCTCTCACCCTCGGCCTCGCCCTCGCCGACGTGCTGATGCGCGGCGGCGAGCGGGTCGGCCTGCTCGGCCTCACCCATCCCATGTCGACGCGCGACATCATCGAACGGCTCGCGGCGGCGCTGGTCTCGGCGGGAGAGGCCGCGCGCGGCGAGTCGCCGCCCGCGGCGCCGCTGCCCGGCGGCGCCAGGGCGCTGCTCCTCTCCGATTTTCTCTGCGACCCCGCCGCGCTCTCCGAGCGGCTCGGACGGCTCGCCGCCGACGGCGCCGCGGGCGCGCTGCTGATGATCGCCGATCCGGTCGAGGAGACCTTTCCCTTCGAGGGAGAAACCTTGTTTCTCGACACCGACAGCCGCGCCTCGCTGCGCGCCGGCCGGGCGCAGGCGTGGCGGGAAGCCTATGCCGAGCGCCTCGCGCGCCATCGCGACGAGATCGCCCGGGCCGCCGCGAGCGTCGGCTTCTCGCTGCATCTCCACCGCACCGACCGGCCGGCGGCCGAGGCGGCGCTCTCGCTGAGCTTCGCGCTCGCCTCCGGATTGGAGCGCGTCTGATGGGGCCGCTCGCGCTCTCCTTCGCCGCGCCCGCGGCGCTCGTCGGGCTGCTCGCCCTGCCGGTCATTTATCTGCTGCTGCGGGTGACGCCGCCGCGTCCGCGCGAGATCGTCTTTCCGCCGATCCGGCTGCTGTTCGACTTGCTGCGCCGCGAGGAGACGCCGGCCCGCACCCCCTGGCAGCTGCTGGCGCTGCGCCTCGCCGTGGCCGCCTGCGCGATAGTCGCCATGGCCGGGCCGAGTTTCGCGCCCACCGCCGCGACGCCTTTCTCGCGCGCGCCGCTGCTCGTCGCGCTCGACGACGGCTGGCCGGCGGCGCCCGATTTCGACCTGCGTTTGGAGGCGGCGCGTTCGCTCGCGGCCGAAGCCGCGCGCAATGGCGCCGCGGTCGCGCTGCTCACCATGTCGGAGGCGGACGCCGAGCCTTCTCTCGAGGAGGGCGGCAAGATCGACGAGCGCCTGCGCGCGCTCGCGCCCAAGCCCTATATTCCCGACCGCGCCGCCGCCGCCGCGCGCGTCACGAATTTTGTCGCCGCCCATGCGGGCGCCCGCATCGTCTGGATCTCCGATGGGCTGGAGCAGGGCGGGGCCATCGCCTTCGTCGAGGTTCTGCGCGCGGCGGCGGGCGCCGGCGCCTCCGTGCGCATCCTCGCCGACTCCCGGGTCCCCCGCGCGCTGGTCGCGCCGTCGAACCGGGCGGGCGCGCTCGAGGTGGAGGTGATCCGCGCCTCGGGGGATGCGCCCGCATCCGGCCGCGTCTCGGCCCTCGACGCGCAGGGACGCATGGTCGCCGAGGCGCCCTTCGCCTTCGAGGCCGCCGCCAAAGCGACGGCGCGCTTCGATCTGCCGATCGAATTGCGCAATGACGTCGCTCTGCTGCGCCTCGAGGGCGAGGCTTCCGCCGGCGCCGTGGCGCTGCTCGACGGCCGCGCGAAAGTCAGGCGCGTCGCCGTGCTGAGCGGAACCAGCGTCGATCTCGCGCAGCCGCTGCTCGCGCCGCAATATTATCTCGCCAAGGCCTTCGCGCCCTTCGCCGAGGCGCGCCTGCCGCGGCCGGGCGTCGCCGAACCGCTGCTCGGCCTCGTCGCCGACCATCCCGACATCGTCGCGCTCGCCGACATCGGCGTGGTGCCGGGCGAGGAATTCGACGCGCTGACGCGCTTCGTCGAGGAGGGCGGGGTGCTGCTGCGCTTCGCCGGCCCGCGCCTCGCCAATGGCGCCGACGAGCTGACGCCCGTGCGGCTGCGGCGCAGCGGCCGCGTGCTCGGCGGCGCCATGTCCTGGGACGCGCCGAAAAAGCTCGCGCCCTTCGAGCCGGCGAGCCCCTTCTTCGGCCTGCCGGCGCCGGATGAGGTGACGGTGACGCGGCAGGTGCTCGCCGAGCCCGAGCCCGGCCTCGCGGCCAAGACCTGGGCGACGCTGACCGACGGCACGCCGCTCGTCACCGCCGAGCGACGCGGCAAAGGGCTCGTCGTGCTGTTTCATGTCAGCGCCGACGCCACTTGGTCGGACCTGCCGATCTCCGGTCTCTTCGTCGAGATGCTGCGGAGGATCGCCGCCGAGAGCGGCGAATCCGCCGCCCATCGCGAGGAGGGCGCCGCGCACGACGCGCCCGCCCTCGCGCCGCTCGTCGCGCTCGACGGCCGCGGCGTGATGCGCGCGCCGCCGCCGACCGCGCGGCCTATTCCCGGCGATTTCGACGGACGCGCCGACCGCGACCATCCGCCGGGTTTTTATGGCCCGGCCGACGCGCCGGTCGCCGTGCAGCCGCTGCGCCCCGGCGACGAATTGCGCCGGCTCGACTATGGACCGCTCGGCCTTCCGGTCTCGTCGCTGCAGGGCGACGCGCCGCTCGACCTGCGCCCGGCGCTGCTGGCGCTCGTCTTTCTCGGCCTTCTCGCCGATTGGGCGATCCTGCTCGCCCTCGCCGGCGCCTTTCGCCCGCGCGTCGCGCTGACGGCTGTCTGTGCGCTCGCGCTGCTCGGCGCGGGGCCCCCGCGCGCAGAGGCCAAGGATGCGCCGAAGGGAGCCGCGACTCTCTCGCAGCGCGACCGTGACGCCGCGCTCACCTCGCGCCTCGCTTATGTCGTCTCCGGCGACGCGCGAGTCGACGAAACGAGCCGCCTCGGCCTCGAGGCGCTCTCGCGCGCTCTGGCGCAGCGCACCTCTTATGCGCCCGGCGCGCCCGTCGGCGTCGATCCGGGCCGCGACGAACTCGCCTTCTATCCGATGCTGTATTGGCCGGTCGTCGCGACCACGCCGATGCCGTCGCCGCAGGCGATCGCCAAGGTCGGCCTCTACCTGAAGCAGGGCGGCACCATCGTCTTCGACACGCGCGACGCGCTCGTCGCGCATCCGGACGGCCCGCCGACGCCCGAGACGAAACGGCTGCGCGAGCTGACGCGCAATCTCGACATCCCCGAGCTCGAGGTCGTGCCGCGCGACCATGTGATCACCAAGACCTTCTATCTGCTCGACGGCTTCTATGGCCGCACGACCGATGGCAAGACCTGGGTCGAGGCGCTGCCGCCCGAGCGCAAGGACGATCCGGCGCGGCCGGTGCGTGCGACCGACAGCGTGTCGCCGGTCGTCATCACCTCCAATGATCTCGCCGGCGCCTGGGCCGTCGGCGCCGACGGGCGTCCGCTCTACACGCTGACGCCGGGCGGCGCGCGCCAGCGCGAGCTCGCCATCCGCGGCGGCGTCAATCTCGTGATGTACACGCTGACCGGCAATTACAAATCCGATCAGGTGCATGTGCGCGATCTTCTGGAGCGGCTCGGCCAATGAGTGAGCTCTCTCTCTCCTTCACGCCGCTCCTGCCCTGGCCGGCGCTCGCCATCCTCGGGGCGCTCGCCGTGGCGCTCGCGGCCGTCTCGTTGCGCGCGGGCGGGCGTGGCGCCGCGCTGCGCCTCACGGCCTTCGCGCTCGTTCTGCTCGCGCTTCTCGATCCGTCGCTGGTGCGCGAGCAGCGCGAATCGTCGAAGACGATCGTTCCCGTGGTGCTCGACCACAGCGAGAGCCAGTCCTTCGGCGAGCGGACGGCGCAGACCGACGCGGCGCGCGCGGCGCTCGACAACGCCTTCGCCGCGCTCGGCGACATCGAGCCGCGTTTCATCGAGAGCGCGCGCCAGGGCGGCGAGAGCGACGGCACACGGCTGTTCCAGGCGCTCGAGGACGGAATGAAGGATGTCCCGCGCGAACGTGTCGGCGCCGCGATTCTGGTGACGGACGGAATCGTTCACGACATTCCCGCGAGCGCGGCCGCGCTCGGATTTTCGGCGCCCGTGCATGCGCTCGTCACCGGCCATGACGGCGAGCGCGACCGCCGCCTCGAGCTCGTCGAGGCGCCGCGCTTCGGCATCGTCGGCCGCGATCAACTCATCCGCGCCCGCGTCGTCGACAGCAATATCGGCGCGAGCGAACCCGTCGTCATCGAGATGCGGCGCGACGGCGAGCCGCTGCCGCGGGTCGTGGCGCGCGCCGGCGAGACGGTCGATATCCCCGTGCGCGTGGAGCATGGCGGCCAGAATGTCGTGGAGCTCGAGGCGGCGGTCCTGCCGGGCGAACTGACCGCGGTCAACAACAAGGCCGTCGTCGCCATCGAGGGGGTGCGCGACAAGCTCAAAGTCCTGCTCGTCTCCGGCGAGCCGCATCCGGGCGAGCGCAGTTGGCGCAATCTCCTGCGCTCCGACGCCAATGTCGAGCTGGTGCATTTCACCATTCTGCGTCCGCCCGAGAAACTCGACGGCACGCCGCCGCACGAATTATCGCTGATCGCCTTTCCGACCGCCGATCTCTTCGGCCGCAAGATCAACGAATTCGACCTCATCATCTTCGACCGCTACTCGAACCAGACGATCCTCCCCTCGGTCTATTTCGAGAACATATTGCGCTATGTCGAGAACGGCGGCGCCTTTCTCGTCGCGACGGGGCCCGATTTCGCCACCGTGCAGGGGCTCTATTATTCGCCGCTCGAGAGCGTCATTCCGGCGCGGCCGGACGGCGCGCTCTATGAGCGCGCCTTTCGCGCCCATGTCACGGCGGATGGCGAGAAACATCCTGTCACGCGGGGGCTCGAGGGATCGAATTCCGATCCGCCGAGCTGGGGCGAATGGTTCCGTCTGGTCCAGGCCGATGTGGTCAAGGGCCATTCGCTGCTCGCCGGCGCCGACGACCGGCCGCTCCTGGTGCTCGCGCGCGAGGGCAGGGGGCGCGTCGCCGCTCTGCTCACCGATCAGATGTGGCTGTGGGCGCGCGGCTTCGACGGCGGCGGGCCGCATGTCGATCTGATGCGCCGCCTCGCCCATTGGCTGATGAAGGAGCCCGACCTCGAGGAAGAGGCGCTGCGCGCGAGCGCGCATGGCCACGACATTCTGATCGAGCGTCAGAGCTTGAAGGAAAACGCCGCGCCGGCGACGATGACGACGCCCTCCGGCGCGCAGGCGGAGATATCGCTCGCGCCGGCCGCGCCCGGCCTCTCGCGCGCGCATCATGCGGCGCAGGAGATGGGGCTCTATCGGTTCGAGAGCGGCGAGCTGAAGGCGCTCGTCAATGTCGGGCCGGAGAATCCGCGCGAGTTTCGCGAGGTGGTGTCGACGGTGGACAGGCTGCGCCCGCTCGCCGAGGCGACGGGCGGAACGGTGCGCCGCCTCTCGCGCGACGCGAGCGGCGCGATCGCCCTTCCGCGCATCGTGGAGCTGCGCGAAGCCTCGGTGTTCGGCGGGGCGGATTATATCGGCACGAAGCGCACCGAGGCGAGCGTGCTGCGCGGCGTCGAGGTCGCGCCGCTGGCGCTGGGGCTGTTGGGCCTTTCCGCGCTGCTCGGCGCGATCGTCGCGGCCTGGGCGTGGGAGGGGCGGCGATAGGGCGGAGTCTCGACGTTCTCCCTTCTCCCGCTTCGCGGGAGAAGGTGGCCCCGCGAAGCGGGGTCGGATGAGGGTCGAACCGCTACAGCATTCTCGAACCTTTATCCGCGCCGCGAACCGCAGCGGCCCTCATCCGACCCGGCTTCGCCGGGCCACCTTCTCCCACCAGTGGGAGAAGGAGACGTGCGCTTCTGTCGAGGATTGGCGGGGGTATGACCTGTCGGAGTTGCGGTCGGCCCTACGTGCGTCGCGACCGTCGGTGACGACCCGGAAAGCGGGGCCGTGCGAGCGAGGCCGCCTCAGCCCAGCGTCTTCTTCAATTCGGCGAGGATAGCGTCGCCCATCTGGCTCGTCGAGACCGGCGCGACGCCCGGCCCGGCGATGTCTGCCGTGCGCAGGCCGGCGGCGAGCACATCGGCGATCGCCTTGTCCACAGCGTCGGCGACGGAGGTCAGGCCGAAGGAATAGCGCAGCGCCATCACGAAGGAGCCGATCATGGCGATCGGATTGGCGAGGCCTTTCCCCGCGATGTCGGGCGCCGAGCCATGCACCGGCTCATAGAGCGCCTTGCGCTTTCCGGTCGTCGCGTCCTGCGCGCCGAGCGAGGCGGAGGGCAGCATGCCGAGCGAGCCGGTCAGCATGGAGGCGACGTCCGACAGCATGTCGCCGAAGAGATTGTCGGTGACGATCACGTCGAACTGCTTGGGCCTGCGCACGAGCTGCATGCCGAGCGCGTCGGCGAGCATGTGCTCGAGCTTCACATCGGAATATTCGCGCGCATGCAGCGCCGTCACCACCTCGCGCCACAGAAGCCCGGACTTCATCACATTGGCTTTCTCGGAGGAGGTCACCTTGTTGGAGCGCTTGCGGGCGAGTTCGAAGGCGACGCGGGCGATGCGCTCGATCTCGTAAGTCTCGTAGACCTGCGTGTCGACGCCGCGCTTCTGGCCATTGCCGAGATCGACGATCTCCTTGGGCTCGCCGAAATAGACGCCGCCTGTCAATTCGCGCACGATCATGATGTCGAGGCCGTCGACGAGATCGGGCTTCAGCGAGGAGGCCTCGACCAGCGCCGGATAGCAGATGGCCGGGCGTAGATTGGCGAAGAGGCCGAGGTCCTTGCGCAGGCGCAGAAGGCCCGCCTCGGGGCGGACGTCATAGGGCGCGCCGTCCCATTTCGGCCCGCCGACGGCGGCGAGAAGCACGGCGTCGGCGCTCTGGGCGAGGGTCATGTCGGCCTCGCTGATCGCCTGCCCATGGGCGTCATAGGCCGCGCCGCCGACGAGACCCTTCTCCGTCTCGAAAGAGGCGACGCCCGCTCGCGCGAAAAAGGCGACGAGTTTTTCGGCCTCGGCCATGATCTCCGGGCCGATGCCGTCGCCGGGCAGAAGAAGGAGCTTGTAGGCGGGCATGAAATCTTCTCCAGGAGTCGGGTCTCTCTCGGGGTCGCGCCGTCAATACGGCGCTCGCGGCGCCGACGCAACACTGGCCGCGCCGATCCGTCTCATGCGACAATCTGTCCGCTTCCGCGGCACTTGCCGCTCGAAGGGCGACCGTGCAGCCTGCGATGGATCGGGGAACGACGCATCGCGGGCCGGCGGGCGAGGCGGCGTCCCTTCCGGGCGACGATAATCATAATAAACAAGAGGAGACGCACATGTCGAAATCTCACATCCTCGCGGCTGCGCTGCTGGCGGCTTCGTTCGCGGGGAGCCGCGCCGAGGCGTTCTGTCTGTTCTCCTGCGAGCCGACCGCCGAGGATGCGCGAAAAGTGTTCGATAATCGCGTGAAGCAGAAGTTCGATGCGGACGCCGTGATCGAGACGTTCGACGTGACGCGCTTCTGGCGGCTCGATGTGGAGGGCGCGGGCCACGCCGGCGTCGAGTACTACTTCACCGCGACCGTCGCTTTCCCCAAGGGCGCGCATCTCGAGTGCAAGCCGGACGAGACCGGCGCCGTGAAGCCGGGCTGCTCGGCGAGCAATTATTTCTCGACCACCATCTCCAATCAGGAGATCAAGGAAAAGCAATATATCGAGCCGGGCGCCAAGATCGAGTTCAAGGACGAGACCCGCTTCGACCAATCGTCCCAGGGCTCGAAGGGCTGGAAGGGCCAGGACGGCAATTTCTACTGATTGCGCCCGCAGCCCGCCCCTTCCCTCGGTCCGCGCAAATGGTGTAGAAGGCGCGGCGACAAGAACATGCGCGGACCGCGGGGCGGGCGGAGCCGAGCGCCGGGAGAAAACCGTTCATGCAACAGGTCGTCATCGTCATCCACCTCATGGTGGTGGTGGCTCTCGTCGTGCTGATTCTCTACCAGAAGTCGGAGGGCGGAGCGCTCGGCATCGGCGGCGGCGGCGGCCTGTTCACCGGCCGCGGCCAAGCCAATGCGCTGACGCGGGCGACCGGCATTCTCGGCGCGATCTTCTTCTTGACCAGCATCATCCTGACCGTGCTCCCGGCCTGGGAGCGCGGCGGCGAGGGCTTCGACGCCGGCAAGATCATCGAGCTGAAGGAACTCCCCGCGCAGAACGCGCCCGCGGCGACGCCCGACGCGCCGAAGCCGCCGGCGCCGGGAGCTGCCGTTCCCGGCGACAAGAAAGAGAGCATCTTCGAGCAGCTGCAGCGCGTCCAGCAGCAGCGCCAGGGCCAGACGCCGCCCGCCGCCGAGGCTCCGCCGCCCGCCACGCTCGACGCCGCGCCTGCGTCCGAGCCGCCGGCCCTGCGTCCCGCGGAGGAGCCGGCCAAGGAGCCGGAGGCCAAGGCGCCCGACGCCCAGCCCTCCGACGAGGGCGCGGACAAGGCGCCCGCGACCGAGCCGAAATAGGACGAGCCGCGCAAGGCGCGCGCGACGACTGACGACAACGCCAGCGTGAGCCGGGGGAAAACTCCGACTCACGAAAAAATCTTTTCCGAATTGGTCGGGAAGGCGCTAAGCATAGGGCCCCATGGCGCGGTACATCTTCATCACCGGCGGCGTGGTTTCCTCACTCGGCAAAGGCTTGGCGTCTGCAGTGCTCGGCGCGCTGCTTCAGGCGCGCGGCTATACGGTGCGGCTGCGCAAGCTCGATCCCTACCTCAACGTCGATCCGGGGACGATGAGCCCCTATCAGCACGGCGAGGTCTTCGTCACCGACGACGGCGCCGAGACCGATCTCGATCTCGGCCATTATGAGCGCTTCACCGGCCGTCCCGCCTGCAAGCAGGACAATGTGACGACCGGGCGCATCTATCAGGACATCATCGCCAAGGAGCGGCGCGGCGATTATCTCGGCGCGACGATCCAGGTCATCCCCCATGTCACCAACGCCATCAAGGAGTTCATCCTCGAGGGCAACGACCATGTCGATTTCGCGCTGATCGAGATCGGCGGCACGGTCGGCGACATCGAAGGCCTGCCCTTCTTCGAGGCGATCCGCCAGCTCGGCAACGAGCTGCCCGAGAAGCATTGCGTCTACATTCATTTGACGCTGCTCCCCTACATACCGAGCGCTGGAGAGGTGAAGACCAAGCCGACCCAGCATTCGGTGAAGGAGCTGCGCTCGATCGGCATTCAGCCGGACATTCTGCTGTGCCGCACCGACCGCGAGATTCCGCGCGAGGAGCGCCGCAAGCTCGGCCTCTTCTGCAATGTGCGCGAGAGCGCGGTGATCGAGGCGCGCGACGCCGCCCATATCTACGACGTGCCGCGCGCCTATCACGCCGCCGGGCTCGACGCGCAGGTGCTCGCCGCCTTCGCGATCGATCCGGCGCCCAAGCCGGACATGAGCCGCTGGAACGCCGTGACGCAGCGCGTCAACAACCCGGAAGGCGAGGTGACGATCGCCGTCGTCGGCAAATATACGGGCATGAAGGACGCGTATAAGAGCCTCATCGAGGCGCTCGCCCACGGCGGCATCGCCAATCGCGTCAAAGTGAAGCTCGACTGGATCGAATCGGAAGTGTTCGAGAGCAGCGATCCGGCCGCTTTTCTCGAGGATGTGCACGGCATTCTGGTGCCCGGGGGCTTCGGCCAGCGCGGCGCGGAGGGCAAGATTCTCGCAGCGCGTTTCGCGCGCGAGCGCGGCGTGCCCTATTTCGGCATCTGCTTCGGCATGCAGATGGCGGTGATCGAGGCGGCGCGCGCTCTCGCCGGCATAGGGAAAGCCAATTCGACCGAATTCGGCCCCTGCGAAGAGCCGGTCGTCGGCGTCATGACCGAATGGCTGCGCGGCAATGAGCTCGAGCAGCGCGCGGCGGGCGGCGATCTCGGCGGGACCATGCGGCTCGGCGCCTATCCGGCGCATCTGAAGCCGGGCTCGCGCATCGCGAAAATCTACGGCAAGCAGAACATATCCGAGCGCCACCGCCATCGTTACGAGGTGAATTCCGCCTATCGCGAGCGGCTCGAGGCGTACGGCCTCTCCTTCGCCGGCATGTCGCCGGACGGGCTCTTGCCGGAAACGGTCGAAATCCCCGACCATCCCTGGTTCATCGGCGTGCAATATCACCCGGAGCTGAAGTCGCGGCCCTTCGATCCGCATCCGCTGTTCGCGAGCTTCATCGAGGCGGCGAAAGCGCAGAGCCGGCTGGTTTGAGCTGATCGCGTCCGCGCGAGGCGCCCCTCTCTCCCTCCCTCGTCCTGAGAGCCGGGTGAGAAGGAAGTGCGCCCCGTCAGCCGCCGTTCTTCTTGGTCTGGTCGCTGGCGACGGGATGGGATGCGTCGCTCAGACCCTTCTCGATCTTCTCGAGGATCTTGGGCAGATCGTCTGGATCGGGATTCATGTCGCGCGCGTGATTCCACTGGAACCGCGCCTCGAGCTTGCGGTTGACGCGCCAATAGGCGTCGCCGAGATGATCGTTGATCACCGGATCGGACGGCTTCAGATCGATCGCCTTCTCGAGCTCGCGGACCGCGTCCTCATAATGGCCGAGCCGGTAATAGGCCCAGCCGAGGCTGTCGACGATATAGCCGTCGCGGGCGCGCAGATCGACGGCGCGACGCAGCATGCGGAAGGCTTCGTCCAGGTTGATTCCCTGATCCACCCAGGAATAGCCGAGGTAGTTCAGCACCAGCGGCTGGTCGGGGAAGAGCTCCAGCGCCTTCTTGAGGTCGGCCTCGGCCTGTGTCCAGTTCTTGTGGCGCTCATTGGCGATGCCGCGGTAATAATAGATCAGCCATTGGCTGCGGTCCGGCTGCGGCTGAAGCTCGAGCACTTTGCTGTAAGTGTCAGAGGCCTCGCCGAACAGCTTGCGCGAGCGCTGGATGTTGCCGAGCGCGGTCAGCGCCTCCTGATCCTTGGGATGCTCGGAGATGACGGATTGCAGATGGTCGGTCGCCTCCTTGTTGCGGCCGAGCGTCTCCAGCAGCAGCGCCGCCTGCACATCGGCGTTGACGCGCAGGGGATCTGTCTTCGGCACGCTGTCGTAGAGATCGATGGCGATCGCCTCCTGCTTCATCCGCTCATAAATGTCGGCGAGCGTGATCGTCGCCAGCGAATTTTCCGGCGCGAGAAACAGCGAGAGGCGCAGATAGACGAGCGAAGCGAGCTCGTCGCCCTGGCGGCCGCCGATTGCGCCGAGGCCGTAGAGCACCTCGGCCGCGCCTTCCTCGGCGTTGCGGACGAGCGGGGAGAAGGGTTTTCCCGCGTCGATATCGGCGATCGCCGCGGTGACGATCGGATGGCGCGGCGAGAGATCGTCGAAAGCGCGATAGATGCGACGCGCCTCCTCGCGGCTGCCGCGCCGGGCGAGAAAGCGTCCATAGGCGTCGACGAGGCGCAGCGTGTTGCGCTCGGAGCCATAGGCGGATTTGAATCGCTTCTCCGCCTCGGCCTTGCCATTCGGCGAAAGGTCGGCGATGAGCGCGGCATGATAGTCGCGGAAGACGGAGAAGGCGTCCTCCTTCAGCCGATCGGCCGTCTGCAGCGCCTGCTTGGCGTCGCCCGCCCCGGCATAGGCCCAGGCGGTGAGCAGGGTGGAGGTCACGTCGTGCTTGCGGTCGAGCCCGCCCTTGGTCAGAGCCGCCCGCGCCTTTGCGTATTTCTTCGTCTTGATGCCTTCGACGCCGAGGGTGAGATTGGCCAGCCCGTTCTTCTTGTCATAGGAGGCGACGCGCGCGGCGAGGTCGAAGGCTTCGGCCATATTGCCGTTGGCCAGCGCCGCGACGAAGGCGCGCTCGGTCAGCTCGCGATTGCGCGGATCGTCGCGCAGCGCCTCGCGGAAGAAGGTGGAGGCGGCGTGCGTGTCGCGTTCCGCGCCCGCGACGATGGCCGCGAGATAATTTCCGGACGCGCTTTCGCCGACCTCGAAGGGCGTCGCGATCGAGAGGCTCTCGCGCGCATGGGCGAGCCCCTTGCCGACGAAGCCGGCGTCGCCGAACGACAAAATGCAAAAAGCCGCGACGGCCGCCGCCGCGCGGGGCGAGACGCCGCCTGCGCCGCGCCGGGCGGGCGCATGGAGCGAAAATGATTTGTTCACGTGCTGTGTTTCCCGCAAGCGGCCGAAGCGGCGCCGATTCGCCTCACACTGCGTCCCGCAGCGTCACCATCATGAGCGAAGATGGCCATTTTGGGCCATCCCCGCAAGTGCGATGTTCTCACCGCCGGAGCTCCCGCCGTCGGCCCCGGCGGCGCCGGATCGGAGGTCAGCCGCGCCCGCGCACGGCGGCGACGATCTTCTGTGCCGCGTCGTCGAGATCCTCGGCGGGGATCACATCGAGGCCGGAGCCGGCGAGGATCGATTTGCCGAGCTCGACATTGGTGCCCTCGAGCCGCACCACCAGCGGCACGGCGAGCCCGACCTCCTTGACCGCGGCGATGACGCCCTCGGCGATCACGTCGCAGCGCATGATGCCGCCGAAGATGTTGACGAGAATGCCCTTCACCTTGGGGTCGGCGGTGATGATCTTGAAGGCGGCCGTCACCTTCTCCTTGCCGGCGCCGCCGCCCACGTCGAGAAAGTTGGCCGGGTTCTCGCCGTAGAGCTTGATGATGTCCATCGTCGCCATGGCGAGGCCGGCGCCGTTGACCATGCAGCCGATCGTGCCGTCGAGCGCGATATAAGCGAGCTCATATTTGGAGGCCTCGATCTCCTTCTCGTCCTCCTCGGTCTCGTCGCGCAGCGCCACGATGTCGGGATGGCGATAGAGGGCGTTGTCGTCGAAGGAGATCTTGGCGTCGAGGCAGCGCAGGCGCCCGTCCTTGGTGACGATCAGCGGATTGATCTCCAGCAGCTCCATGTCCTTGGCGACGAAGGCGGAGAAGAGCTTGTCGGTGAGATCGACCGCCTCTTTCACCAGCGCGCCCTTCAGCCCGAGCGCATCGGCGACGCGGCGGCCGTGATGGGGCAGGACGCCCGTCGCCGGATCGACAGAGAAAGTGACGATCTTTTCGGGCGTCGCATGGGCGACGGCCTCGATATCCGTGCCGCCTTCGGTGGAGACGACGAAGGAGATGCGCGAGCTGGCGCGATCGATCAGCAGGGAGAGATAGAACTCCTGCGCAATATCGGCGCCGTCCTCTAAATAGAGACGGTTGACCTGCTTGCCGGCTTCGCCGGTCTGCGCGGTGACGAGCGTCGAGCCGAGCATTTGTCCGGCGAAAGTTTCGACCTCTTCGAGCGAGCGGGCGAGGCGCACGCCGCCCTTTTCGCCGGCCGCGGGCTCCTTGAACTTGCCCTTGCCGCGGCCGCCGGCGTGAATCTGCGCCTTCACCACGAAGACCGGACCGGGCAGCGATTGCGCCGCCTGGCGGGCTTCGGCCGCCTCGAACACGGGCGTCCCCGCGGCGACCGGGGCGCCGAACTCACGCAGAATCGCTTTGGCCTGATATTCGTGGATGTTCATGTGTCGTCGATCCTGAATGCGACTGGGTCGTGAAATGCCCGAGCGGCCGCTGCTTGCGCGGCCTCAGGCGAAAGCCGGGTCGAGGGCCTTGCTCGCCGCGATGAGCGAACGCACCGACGCGACGGATTTGGCGAACATCTGCTGCTCGGCGGCGTCGAGCGATATCTCGACGACGCGCTCGACGCCATTGGCGCCGATCACCACCGGCACGCCGACATAGAGATCGTCGACGCCATATTGCCCGGAGAGATAGGCGGCGCAGGGCAGCACGCGGCGCTTGTCCTTCAGATAGCTCTCGGCCATGGCGATCGCCGAGGCGGCGGGCGCATAATAGGCGGAGCCGGTCTTGAGCAGGGAGACGATCTCGCCGCCGCCCTTGCGGGTGCGTTCCACGATAGCGTCGATCTTCGCCCGAGTGATCCAGCCCATGGCGACGAGATCGGGCAGGGGAACGCCGGCGACGGTCGAGTAGCGGACCGACGGCACCATGTCGTCGCCATGGCCGCCGAGCACGAATGCGCTCACATCCTCCACGGAGACGTTCAGCTCCTCGGCGAGGAAATAGCGGAAGCGCGCCGAATCGAGCACGCCGGCCATGCCGACGACCTTTCTGGCCGGCAGGCCGCTCGTCTTCTGCAGCGCCCAGACCATGACGTCGAGCGGATTGGTGATGCAGATCACGAAAGCGTCGGGCGCATAGGTCTTGACGCCGGCGCCGACCTTGGAGATCACGCCGAGATTGACGCTCAAGAGATCGTCGCGGCTCATGCCGGGCTGCCGGGGCACGCCGGCGGTCACGATGACCACGTCTGCGCCCGCGATGGCGGCGTAATCATCGGCGCCCGAAAAAGCGGCGTCGAAGCCCGATACGGGAGAGGACTGGGCGAGGTCGAGCGCCTTGCCCTGCGGCACGCCGGTCGCGATGTCGAACAAAACGACGTCGCCGAGCTCCTTGAGGCCGATGAGATGCGCCAGAGTGCCGCCGATATTTCCGGCGCCGACCAGTGCGATTTTCTTGCGCGCCATCGTTTCTCCTATGGGCGAGCGTCGCGAAAAACAGTGCTAGCGCGCTTTTCGGCGTCTGAAAAGACGGGACTGGCCTCGGACAGGCTTTCGCACGAAAATTGAGCGTGACCATAAGTCGCTCTTTCTTCCGCGGGCCGGAGAGGGAATGGGCGTCGAGCGCCGGCGTCACGTCCCGGGCTTCAGCCCGCCCATCGTCGAGATCAGCTCCCATTCTTCCTCGGTCACCGGCTGCACCGAGAGGCGGGAGTTATTGACCAGCACCATGGCGGACAAACGCGGCTCGGCCTTGATGCGCGCGAGGGTCACCGGCGTCTTCAGCGGCTCCACCGCCTTCACGTCGACCATGCCGAATTTGCCCGAGGCGTCGGTAGGGTCCGGATAATAGCTCTTGATCACTTCGACGACGCCGACGATCGCCTTGTCGGCGTTGGAATGATAGAAAAATCCGCGCTCGCCGAGCTTCATCGCCATCAGCTGCCGCTTGGCGAGGTGGTTGCGCACGCCGTTCCAGAAAGTGCCCTCGGCGCCGGCGGCGACCATCTGGTCCCAGGACCAGGCGGAGGGCTCGCTCTTGAACAGCCAATGCGCCATCAGAGCTCGACCCCCACCACGCGCCGCCAGGGCTTGACCTCGACGTTGGCGAACAGCCCGGCCTGCGCATAAGGATCGTGCGCGAGCAGCGCCAGCGCGCCCTCCTCGTCCGGCGCTTCGACGATCAGCAGGGAACCGATGGGCTTCTCGCCCGCCGCGTCGAGGAACGGCCCGCCGAGCTTCACCTGCGCCGCATGCTCGGCGAGAAAGGCGAGATGGGCCTCGCGCGTCGAAAGGCGCAAGGCGACATGATCGGGCTTGTCCAGACAGAGGGCGACGAACAACAACGCGGACCTCGAAAGTTCGGGCGAAATGCGCCGCAATCTTTCAGACGGCGCCGGCGCGGTCAACCCGCGCTTCCCGTCCTGTCGCGGAGCGCGTAGACTGAACGCATGACGCTGCGTTTGTCGAAAATCCTCCTCGTCGCCTGCGCCGGCCTGCTCGGCCTGCTCAGCGGGCTCGACAACATCCTCGATTATGGGACCAATTTCGAGGTGGTGCGGCATGTGACGTCGATGGACACGACCGGCGCCGGCGCGGCGATGATGGCTCGGGCGGTGGTCTCGGACACGCTTCACCGCCTGCTCTATGGCGCGATCATCGCCGCGGAGCTCGCCTATGGCTCTTTGTGCGTCGTCGGCGCCCTGTGGCTCTTCGCCGCGCGGCAGGCGGACGCCGAGGCGTTCGAGGCCGCGAAGGATTTTGCATTCGCCGGCCTCACGCTCGGCGTCCTTCTCTATTTTCTCGGATTCATGATCGTCGGCGGCGAATGGCTGCAGATGTGGCGATCGGCCGATTGGAATTTTCAGCAGCCGGCCTTCCGTTTCCTCGTTTCGCTCGGCCTCGTCCTGATCTTTCTCGCTCTTCCGGAGCCTCGCGACAGGCGATCCTGACGCGCTCTACTTTGGAAACCGTCCAATTTATCCGGTTGACGCGGCGCTCGCGTCTTTTCTAGATTTCGCCGCGACGCGGCGCGCCCGCGTTCATCGAATGCGGAGATTTCATTCATGGCGCTCGCGCTTCGTCCGCGCCGCCGCACGACGATCGCGTCGTGCGCGACGGTCTTGTTGTGGCTCGGCGTCATGGCGGCTCCCCCCGCCGTCGCCGAGACGGCGACGGCGCTCGCCGTGGATGAGGCGGGGCTCTCGCCGCTCGAGCTGCTCGGCAAGAAGGTCTTCGAGGATGCGCGGCTCTCGGAGCCGGCCGGCGTCTCCTGCGCGTCTTGTCACGATCCGGCCAAGGCGTTTCAGGGGAACAACGGCTCGCCGGTCGCCGCGCTCGCGCGCGGCAGCCGACCGGGCGTCCTCGGAGCCCGCAATGCGCCCTCTCTCTCTTATGCGTCCTACAGTCCGCGCTTCGGCTTCATCGAGAAGAAGGACGAGAAGACCGGCGAGGTCGAAATGATCCCGGCCGGCGGCCAGTTCTGGGACGGACGCGCCGACGATCTCGCCGCGCAGGTGGAAGGGCCGCTCCTCAATCCGCGCGAGATGAACAATCCGTCGACGGCCGCCGTCGTCGACAAGATCAGGGACGGCGATTACGCCGGCCTCGCCCGGCAAGTCTACGGCGAGGACATCTTCACGGACAAGAACGCCGCCTTCGACAAGCTCGCGCGCGCCGTCGCCGCTTTCGAGAGCTCGCCGCGCTTTCATCCTTTCTCGTCGAAGTTCGACGCTTTCCTGCGCGGCGAGGAGAGATTGTCGAAACAGGAGGCGCGCGGCTTCGAGCTGTTCAAGGACGAGAAGAAAGGCAATTGCCTCGCGTGCCACATGGGCAAGGAGGAGTCGCGCAATCCGGAGGATTGGCTCTTCACCGACTTCTCCTATGACGCGCTCGGCGCGCCCCGCAACGCCGAGATTCCCGACAACAAGGAGCCGGCCTATGTCGATCTCGGCGTCTGCAAGCGCGAGAAGCTCGCCGAGATCGCGCCGAACGGCTACGACATCGACGGGCTGTGCGGCCAGTTCAAGGCGCCGACCTTGCGCAATATCGCCCTCACGGGCCCCTATCTGCACAATGGCGTCTTCACGAGTCTGCGCGATGTGGTCGCCTTCTATGCGACGCGCGACACCAATCCCGAGCGCTGGTATCCGAAGGCGCGCGGCAAGGTCGCGAAATATGACGATCTGCCGAAGGCGCATCACGAAAATGTGAATGTGAAAGAGGTCCCTTATGATCGCAAGCCGGGCCAGAAGCCGCGTCTCGACGACGCGGAGATCGACGCCGTCGTCGCCTTTCTGCAGACGCTGACCGACCGCCCGCCGGCGCGGGCGAGCAGCCGATAGGCTCGCCTCCGGCGCTCGCGCCCTATCTAAGCCGCACGCCGGCGCCGGGTTCGGCGCTCGCGTCCATGCTGCGAAGGAGGAGCGAGATGGGCATCTTCAATTTCTGGAACCACGCCAAGAGCGGCGAGCCGATCGCCAAGGACGCGCCCGCGCCCAAGGGCGCGACCGAGAACGCCGCGGCCCCGCCCGAGGAATTGAAGAAGGAGATCGAGAAGCAGGGGCTCGACGCCTCGAAGATCGAGATCAAGGTCGAGGGCGATAAAGTCAAGCTCGGCGGGAAGGCGGCCTCGACCAGCGACGCCGAGAAGATCGTGCTCGCCGTCGGCAACACCAAGGGCGTCTCGCAGGTCGAGAGCAATATTTCGGTCGGTAAGACCGAAACCGAATCTCTCTTCTACAAGGTTCGGCGCGGCGACACTCTGTGGAAGATCGCAGAAGCGCAATACGGCGCCGGCAAGGGCGGCAAATATGAGGAGATCTTCGCCGCCAACAAACCGCTCCTCTCCGATCCGGACAAGATCTACCCCGGCCAGGTCCTCCGCATTCCCAAGATCGGCGGCGAGGCCCAAGCGCATCGCTGAATGGGGCGCCGAGGCGGCGACCGCAGACGCCGGCCACTGGCGCGACAAAGCGCCGCTATTTAAATTTCAACTTATCGATCAATAGCTTGTGCGACGCTGTGCGGAAGTTCGCGTCCCCCGCCTTGACAAGACGGGGGGCGCGTTCCTATGTCTCCGCCAGCCTGTTGGCACTCGCTGCGGGCGAGTGCTAATCGGCTTTTTACGCAATCCTATCGCCCGCGCGTCGCGACGTGCGGGCTCGAAATGAAGGAAGACCACATGGCGTTCCGTCCCCTCCACGACCGGGTCGTGGTCAAGCGCCTCGAGAGCGAGGACAAGACCAAAGGCGGCATCATCATTCCCGACACCGCCAAGGAAAAGCCCGCCGAGGGCAAGGTCATCGCCGTCGGTCCCGGCGCGCGCGACGAGAGCGGCAAGCTCGTCGTCCTCGACGTGAAGGAAGGCGATCGCGTTCTGTTCGGCAAATGGTCCGGCACCGAAGTGAAGATCGACGGGGAAGATCTCCTCATCATGAAGGAAAGCGACATTCTGGGCGTGATCGCCTGAGCCGGCCGGCCCGCAATCAAATCTCTCTCCAACGGAGCTGAACGACAATGGCAGCCAAGGATATCCGTTTCGCCTCCGACGCGCGCGACCGCATTCTGCGCGGCGTCGACATTCTCAACAATGCGGTGAAGGTCACCCTCGGCCCCAAGGGCCGCAACGTCGTCATCGAGAAGAGCTTCGGCGCTCCGCGCATCACCAAGGACGGCGTCACCGTCGCCAAGGAGATCGAGCTCGCCGACAAGTTCGAGAATCTCGGCGCGCAGCTCGTGCGCGAGGTCGCCTCCAAGCAGAACGACACCGCCGGCGACGGCACCACGACGGCGACCGTTCTCGCCGCGGCCATCGCCAAGGAAGGCGCCAAGGCCGTCGCGGCCGGCCTCAACCCGCAGGATCTGAAGCGCGGCATCGATCTCGCGGTCGAGGCGGTCGTCGCCGACCTCAAGAAGAACTCCAAGAAGGTCACCTCCAACGACGAGATCGCTCAGGTCGGCACCATCTCGGCCAATGGCGATTCCTTCATCGGGCAGGAGATCGCCAAGGCGGTGCAGAAAGTCGGCAACGAGGGCGTGATCACCGTGGAGGAGGCCAAGAGCCTCGATTCCGAAACGGTGATCGTCGAGGGCCTGCAGTTCGACCGCGGCTATCTCTCGCCCTATTTCATCACCAACGCGGAGCGTCTCGTCGCCGAGCTCGAGGACCCCTACATCCTCATCCACGAGAAGAAGCTGTCGACGCTGCAGCCGCTGCTGCCGATCCTCGAGGCCGTGGTGCAGACCGGCAAGCCGCTGCTCATCATCGCCGAGGACGTCGAGGGCGAGGCGCTGGCGACGCTCGTCGTCAATAAGCTGCGCGGCGGCCTGAAGATCGCGGCCGTGAAGGCGCCGGGCTTCGGCGATCGCCGCAAGGCCATGCTCGAGGACATCGCCATCCTGACGGGCGGCCAGGTCGTTTCCGAGGATCTCGGCATCAAGCTCGAGAACGTCACTCTCCCGCTGCTCGGCCGCGCCAAGCGCATCCGTATCGACAAGGAGAACACGACGATCATCGACGGCGCCGGCGAGAAGAAGGACATCGAGGCCCGCGTCGCCCAGATCAAGGCGCAGATCGAGGAGACCACCTCGGACTACGATCGCGAGAAGATGCAGGAACGTCTCGCCAAGCTCGCGGGCGGCGTCGCGGTGATCCGCGTCGGCGGCGCGACCGAGGTCGAGGTGAAGGAGAAGAAGGATCGCGTCGACGACGCGCTCAACGCCACCCGCGCCGCGGTGCAGGAAGGCATCTCGCCCGGCGGCGGCGTCGCCCTGCTGCGCGCGATCACCGCGCTGGCCGACGTCAAGGTCGCCAATTCCGACCAGAAGACCGGCGTGGAGATCGTCCGCAAGGCGATCCAGGCTCCGGCCCGCCAGATCGTCGACAACGCCGGCGCCGACGGCGCGGTCGTGGTCGGCAAGCTGCTCGAGTCGAAGGACTACGCCTATGGCTACGACGCGCAGAACGACCAGTATGGCGATCTCCTGAAGTTCGGCATCATCGATCCGACCAAGGTCGTGCGCACGGCCCTGCAGGACGCGGCTTCCGTCGCGGCGCTCATCGTCACCACCGAGGCGACGATCACCGAGCAGCCGAAGAAGGACAGCGGTCCTGCCCTGCCTCCGGGCGGCGGCATGGGCGGCATGGATTTCTGATCTGCCGCCACAGAAGGCTAGAAAGAGGCCCCGGAGCGATCCGGGGCCTTTTTCGTTGGTCATGTGCGCGTGGGCACAGCGGGGGAGACAGTCTCGCGCGAAATCGGCGTCGGGCGCGACGAGAGGACTTGGCCCGCCGCAGAGACTGCCGGCGCGCCGAACCAGGCGCGGCTCCGCCTTCGAGCGCGAAACAAAGCGCTCCCTTGTCTTCTCTCGCGGTAGTTTGCCCCACCGTGAGGAAGCGAAGCAGCCCGGAGCGCGTATCGGCTCCGGGCTGCGAGCGTCGCGCTCAGCGCGCGAACGCCGTGCGGAACGCGTCGAACAGCCCCGGCTCGTCGCCTTCGAAGAAGATGCCGCGCTCGCCACGAGTGTGACCGAACTCGTATTTGCCCGAGAAGACGAAGGTCCGCTGGGGGAAGGGATGGAACAGGAAATATCGGTAGTTGTTGATGTTGTCTATGCCGAAGGTGAAGGAGAGATGCTTGTTCCACTTATACGAGATCTTGGTGTCGACGACGAAGAAGCGGTCGAAGCTCTGATAGACGCCATGGGCGAGGTCATTGTTGTCGAGCGTCGTCCACATGCGGCCCTGAAAGCGCGCCGCTGCGGTCAGCGCCCAATGCTCGTCCGGCCGATAGGTGGCGGCGAGCGTCCAGCGCCAGTCGGGGACGTTCGGAACATTCTTGCCGGCGACCGACACATTCCACGGATAGGCGGCGGAAGGAACCCATCTGCTGTCCGCCAGAACGCGCGCGTCGAGATAGGTGAGGCTTCCCGAGAACTCCAGTCCTTTCAGCAGAACATTGTCCTTGCGGAAGGCGAGCTCGACGCCGCGGTTGCGGATCTTGTCGACATTGGAGTTCGCCGAAGCGAGAATGTTGGTCCCGGCGATATAGGTGCTCTGCGAGATGATCGCGTCGCGCACCTCCTCGTTGAAGAAGGAGACGCGCACATTGCCGTCCTCGCCGATCTTGCGGTCGATGGCGATCTCGCTCGACAGCGCGACCTCCGGCAGCAGGTTCGGATTGGGATTCACATTGAGGCCGGTCGAGGAGATCGTCGACAGATTATAGAGCTCCTTCGCCGTCGGGAAGCGATTGGCGAGGCCGATCGAGCCGGTGAGCGTCCAATCCGCGTCCGGGGTCCATTGCAGAGAGCCCTTGGGCGAGAAGCGCGTGTGATAGAGATTGGGCTGGTAGATCGGCAGCAGCGACGCCGGATTGCCGGGCGTGATCGTCGTCGCCGTCCCATTGATCGTGCTGGTCGGCAGCGACTGATTATAGCCGTCCGACGCCTGCCAATGCTCCCAGCGCCCGCCGACCGTGAATTTGAAATCCGGATGGAATTTCCAGGAGTCCTGGGCCCAGAGCGCCTGCGTCCGCGTCGTTCCGTTGCCGACCGAGAGAGCGACGCCGGGATAGGCCGAAGCCGCGCCGGCCGTCCAATTGGACGTCAGATAGGTCGGATTATTGAGATGGAAGTGATCGCCGTGGAGGCCGAAGCTGATGTCGTGACCCGAAAGAAACCCTTCCGGCCGCAGGATTCCCTTGATGTCGAGCAGGGTCCAATAGGTCCCGTCATAGCGCACGTCCCTGCCGGCCTGCGTGAAGCCCCCCATCGCCACCGCCGACCAGGGGCTGCGCTGGTCCGATTGCAGATAGGTGAAATGCGCGGCCGAGATCTCGAAGTCGAACAGCCCGCCGCTGTTGGATTTCACCGCCAGCGCATTGGTCAGCATCTTCTCCTGGACCCGGTAATAGCCGGAGCCGAAGCTCTGCAGAGTCGAGCCCGACAGGGGCGGCGTGACCGAGAAGTTTTCCGTTCCCGGTGCGAGATAATTCTCCGGGATCGAGGTTCCGTCGTTCGACCAGAAGCCGAGCGTGTAGGTCGCGCGGATGGTCGGCGAGAAATCATAGGCGAGCTTCAATTTGGCGTTGATCTGATCGTTCTCGAGATTGCCGGTGGAGCCCACCACCGTATTGGGCGCGCCGAATTTGTTCGTCGCCCAATAGGCGCCGGGATACATGACCGCGGAGCCGGTCGTCGCATAAGTGAGCGGCTCGGTGGTTCCATGGGCGTAATTGGCGGCGACGAACCAGGAGAAATCGCCGACCTTGTCGCCGACCGAGGCGCTCGTCACCTCCGTGTGGAACAGCTTGCTCGTGCCGTAGAGCGAGAAATCCTGCAGCGAAACGGTCTGCTTGGCGGTCACTTCCAGCTTGTCGGGCATGCGCGTCGTGATCTGCAGCACGCCGCCGAGCGAATTGCCCGGATATTGCGCCGAGAACGGGCCGTAGAGCATGTCGACGCGCTCGATCTCCTCCGGCGCGACGAGGCCCCAGCGCGGCGCGCCGATCGTGTTGTCGTTGCCGATGAGCGCGGTGAGCAGCAGATCGTCGGCGTAGACGAGGCTGCGGGCGCTGGAGCCGACGCCCCAGGTGCGCGTCTGCAGCACGGCCTGCGTGTCGCCGTTGTTGCGTTTGCGCACGAACAGGCTCGGCAGATATTTGACCACGTCCTCGGTGTCGATAACGTTGATTTTTTCGTCTATGTCCTTGCGCGTGACGCTCGCGACGGTGTTGGGGAGCTTGAATTTCTCGGCGAAGGCCGGCCTCCCGTCGGAGAGGGTCGGCGACCAGGTCGAGGCGGGGGCCGGCCGGCGCGCGCCGGCCGATTGCGCGGCGGCGATTTCGATGGTCGGCAGCGATTCTTGGGCGAAAGCGGGCGCGATGACGGACGCGCAGACGACGAGCGCGCCAGCGGAGACGCCGCGCAGCAGATGATGACGGTGCATTGAACAGAACCCTTCCCGGCGCCCGCGTGGGGGCGCATGCCGAAACGCAGGCGCCGGCGGCGCCGCGACGTGAGACTTCAGCAGGTCAGGAGAAAGAGGGCGGCGCGCGCGCCGACGCGTTGCGATCGACGTGGAAGAACGCCAATCCTTCGGCATACACGAAGGAGAGCCGCCGGCCGGCGGCGCCGGCGAACGTCTCGAGAGACGGCAGTCGAGGATAGACTGGCGGATCGTCCGAGCCGAACAGACAGAAGGAGCAGGCGCCGTGTCGGTGGTCCGTCTCGCGTTGCCGCGGCTGCTCGGACGGATTGCCGGCGTAAGTCTCGGAGAGCGCCTCGCGGTGCGTGACGAAGCACAGTCGCGCGCCGCCGTGCGCCGCAGGCGCTGAAGCGCCCATGGCGAACTGCGCCAGCAGGGCGAGGCCGAACAGGAGCCGGGCGAGATACGTGAGCGCCATTGCAGGGTGCGCCGTTAACCGTGTCGAAACGACGGCCGCAATTTGAGCGCGGCGGCGGTCAAATCCAAGACCCCGCAGATTGTCAGAAGTTAAAAAATCCGTTAAGAGACATTTATGTCACAGGGTGGAGGCCACAGAGCAGGAATGCGCGCGTTTCTCGCGATCGTCGCCGCTTGCGCGCTGCTCTATGGTCTTTTCGTCGCCGCTGCGCCTCATGCGTCGGCTCGCGCGGGCCTTCGCGGAGCCGCGCAGGCCGTCGCCTTCCTGTGTCACGATCGCAGCGCGCAGCCGACTTCCACGGAAGACGCGGCGCCGAACAAGAGCGGCGCCAAGAAGCCGATTTCCTGCCCGTGCTGTCTCACAGCGCACGCCGGCTCGGCGGTGCTGCCGGAACGTTTCGCGCTGATGATGCGGCGCGAGCCGGCGACGCCCGCCATCTATCTCTCATCGCCGATATCGCTTCCGCGTTTCGCGCTGCGTCACGCCGTCAACGGCGCAAGAGCGCCGCCGGCCGTCGCGCCGCACGCCTGACGGACGCTTCGCGCGTAGAGCGCGGAGGCGAAAATGAATTCGGATCGCGCCCCGATTCCCTCGTCGGAAGGGCGCTGGCGATCGGACGACAAGGCGACAATCGAGAAAATCAATCTGCAGATCGCCGGCCTGGCCGCGCGGTCGGGAAACCCCGAGCACGAGTGCGTCTCATGGAATATTCTTCGATTTCACCCGTAACGATGTTCATGAACGCCGGGCCTGTGGGCAAGGCGGTCATGGCGATGCTCATTCTGGCCTCCGTATGGACCTGGGTCCTCATCGTCGAGGGGATCGTCGCCGTCGTGCGCATCTCCCGGGCGGCGCGCGCCGCTCGCGCCGGCGGACCGCCCGGCCTGCTGGCGCCGATCGAGGCGGCGGGCGAGCATGCCGGCTCCTTCGACCTTCCCGGCGAATCGGTCGGCGAGAAGCGCGAGCGCATCGCCGAGATCATGAGCCGCGCGGGCCGCGAGCTGCTGACCAATGCGGAGGGCGGCCTGCCCAATCTGGCCGTGATTTCCTCGGTCGCGCCCTTCGTCGGCCTGTTCGGCACGGTGTGGGGCATCATGACCAGCTTCGCCGGCATCGCCCAGTCGCAGGACACGAGCCTCGCGGTGGTCGCGCCCGGCATCGCCGAGGCGCTCGCCGCCACCGCCTATGGTCTCGCCGCGGCCATTCCGGCCTCGGTCGGCTATAATCGCATCGGCGCGGCTTTCGCCCGCGCCGGCCAGCAGGTGGCGCATTATGTCGAGGACAGGGCGCTCGCCATCACCAGCGGCCATATGGCGCCCACGCGGCGCCGGGAGGCGGCGTGATGGCCGGACTTCCGACGCGCTTCAAGAACGGCGACAGCCTCTATCAGCCGCTCGCCGACATCAATGTGACGCCGCTCGTCGACGTCATGCTGGTGCTGCTCATCATCTTCATGGTGACCGCGCCGCTGCTCGCCAAGGGCATGAAAGTCAATCTGCCCCAATCGAAAGCCGCGCAGCCGCTCAATCCCAAGGAGCCGATCGTTATCGTCGTGTCCAAGGACGGCAAGGTCGCGCTCGGCTCCGAGGAAGTCGCGCCCGAGGCGCTGGTCGATCTCGTGCGCGCGGCCATGGGCGACGATCTCGGCCGGGTCGTGCATCTGCGCGGCGACAAGGAGGCCAATTACGGCGAGGTGATCGCGGTGATGGATCGGCTGGCAATGAACGGCATCACGCATCTCGCGATCCTGACCGATTCGCGCAGCAAGGTCCCTGCGGCGGCAGCGCCCGCTTCCGCCCCGGCTCCGGCCATGGGCGCGGCCCCGGCGGCGGCGGGAGGAGCGGCGAAATGACCGACATCGCTTATTCGTCCGTCGCGAGCGGAGTGGGCGGCGACAACGCTCCGCCGCGCGTCAAGCCGCCGTGGCTGCGCGCAGCGAGCATCGCCGGAGTCGTCGCCGCTCATGCGGGCGTCGCCTATCTGCTGCTGAAGCTCTCCGTGCCGGCGATCTTGAGCCTCGACTCGATCAGCATGGAGCTGGTGCCTCAGGGCGAGTTCATCGACACGCAAGAGGTCACAGCGGCGGAGGAGGAGCCCCTCCCGCCCGAGGAGATCGAGCAGCCCGACCTCGCCATTCCGCCGCCGCAGGTGATGTCGCTCGACGCGCCGACCCTGCCGCAGCAGAAAGAGATCGTCGAGCAGAAGAAAAAGAAGGTCGTCGAGCGCAAGCGCGAGGTCGACCACGACAAGAAGCGCGAGGCCAAGGCGGCGCGGCGCATGGGCGCGCCGGAGGGGCAGTCGCAAGCCGAGGGAATGTCGAAGGCCGCCTATAACGCGCTGCTGAGGGCAGCGATTCTCCGGCACACGCCTTCCGTTTCCGCCCTCGGCGAGGGCACGGCCCAATGCTCCTTCTATGTGACCGCCGGCGGCGGCATCACGCGAGTCTCGGTGTCGAGTTCGTCGTCGCCGGCCCATGCCGCGCTGGCGCGGCAGATTCTCGGCTCTGTGCATGCTCCGCCGCCGCCCGGCGGCGGCACATCCTTCGCTCAGACCTTCCACTTTCATGGAAACTAAAAACTGCGGAGAACTGCCGAGATGAAACAGCTTGCTGTGATGTTTGCCGCCCTGATGATCGGCGGCCCCGTTCTCGCGGTCGAGGGCGATGCAGCGGCGTCGGCGCCTGACGCCGCTCCCGCTATAGTCGGCCATGGCGCGGCGGAGAAGCCCGCCAAGAAAAAGCCGAAGAGCCACGCCGCCGCAGACAAGGAGAAGGACAAGTCCAAGGCCAAGACGGACAGGAAGACGAGCGAGCAGAAGCTTGGCCTGTCCAAAATGGACTACGTCAAATTGCTCGGGGCCGAGATCAAGCGCCATACGCCGAGCGCCAACGCTCAGACCGGCTCGATCCATGTGGCCTTCAAGGTCGGCGCTTCCGGCCGCGTCGTCTCCCACAAGGTGCAGTCCTCGTCCAATCCTGCGCTGGAGCCGGTGGTCGGCCAGATCCTCGCCGCGGTCCACACGCCGCCGCCGCCCGGCGGCTCCTTCTCCGCGGTGCAGGAATTCAACTTCCATTGACAGCATGCGGCGCGGCCCCCGGCGGGAGCCGGGCGCCGCGCCGGACCAGCTTTTCGGACAGATGATGAAACGCGTCACTCTCGCCCTTCTGTGTGGGCTCCTATTGATATGCGGCAATGCCGCCGCGGTGGAAGACAAGGCCGGCGAGACGAAACCGATCGCCGCGCCGGCCCCTTCCGGCCTGTCGCAGAGCAAGTTTCTCGGCCTGCTCTACAGCGAGATCGCCAAGCGCACGCCCATGACCAACACGTCGGGCCCCGGCTCGGCGACCGCTAATTTCCACATCGACGCCACCGGCCGCGTCGACAAGGTGACGATCGCGCGCTCGAGCAGCGCCAAGCATGCGGAGCTGGTGCGCAAAATCCTCTCCGGCCTGCAAGGCCCGCCGCCGCCGGCGGGGTCGTTCGAGGGGTCGCAGACGTTCAATTTCCACTGAGCGCGAAAGGGGCCGACGTCATCTCCTTTGGCCTCGCGCCCAGACTGGCGCGCCACGGGTCGAGCGGTCAACGCTTGTTTTACGTGTTGCATTTCATCTGCGTCGGAGTTCGGAATGAGACGCTTTCAATATGCTGTGATCGTAATCGCGCTGTTCATGGGGCCGGCTCCGGCCTTTGAAGCCGCCGCCGGAACCGCGACGCGGACCGCGGGCGCGACCGTCGTTGCGAGGCGAAACAATGGCGGCGGCGGCGAGACGGGCGAGAGCACGCCCGACCGTGGTGGGGCTTATGCCCGGCTGCTCGCCTTCGAGGTCAGGCGCCATACGCCTGCCGTCCATATTGGCCCAGGCGGCTGGATCGAAGTGGCGTTTGTCGTCGGAGCCTCTGGTCGTGTCGTTTCATGCGAGGTTCGGTCGTCGACCCATCCCCGGCTCGAATTGGAGGCCTGTGGCATCCTGGCCACCGTCAAAACGCCGCCGCCGCCAGGCGGCTCGTTCTCGGCGACGCAGATGTTCCACTTCCTCCAGGTGCCCGACAAATATACTCGCATTCTCCAAAAAGCGATCGATCAGCGCATGCTGAAAAACTTCGCTCCGGGCGTCGTGACGGCGAGTTTCCACTTGAACGCCTCCGGTCGCGTCGACGATGTGACGAGCGAGCAGCCGCGAGCACGCTGAGACGGTCCGGAACGTCCTCGGCGGACTGAAGGTCCCACCGCTGCCCGGCGGCGCGGTCCGTCTGATGCATGTCTTCGTTTTCCCGTGACCTGCTTTTCAAAGAGCGCATTTTCGGATCACGAAACGACGCCGGATGTCGGTCCGATGATCTGCGCGAGATGCCGCAATCCCAGCCGCTACGCCGACCATTTCGAGATAGACCAAATGCGACGATGACCGCCCTTGTGATCGGCGGTCCCGCGCCCGCAAAGGAAAGACGCTCCCAAACGAATCTGCCGCCGTCGGCGCGGGAAGCGGGCGAGCAGGCGGCTGACCTGACCTGTCCAAGGCCGACTATGTTCGCCTGCTCACGGCCGAAATCAGACGCCATACGCCGAGAAAGGTAGACATCCTCACGGATTCGGCCGAAGTCGTCTTCACAATCGGCGCCTCCGGGCGCGTCGTCGATTACAAGCTGGAATCGTCGACCAATCGACGACAGGTCGAGCCGCTCGTGCAGGCGATCATGGCCGCCATCCATACGCCGCCGCCGCCCGGCGGCTCCTTCGAGGCGCGGCAGGAATTCCGGTTCACAGACGAAAGCCGGCGCCGCGTGCAGGTCGACTATCTCCACATCATGTTCCGCGCGATGGAGAAGCGCAAGACGAAGGCCCTTACTCCGCATGGCGTGATCGCCATTCTTCATGTGGACGGCGCCGGCCGAGTCGACGAGGTGAAGATTGCGCGCGCGAGCAGCCAGAAGCAGGCGCAAATCGCGCATAAGCTGCTCTACGGTCTGAAGGCTCCGCCGCCTCCCGGCGGCCCGATCCGCGTCAAAGCCTGCTTCACCGAAGGGCTCGACGAAGCGAAGCGAGCGCCGTCACCCGCCGCCGATTGCGACGCGTTCGACCCGGGCGCGATTTAGAGCGCTTTCACGAGCGGTTTGCGAACCGAAGATCTGCGAGCCGGCGTCACTGCGCCGGCTCGACCGCTTCTTTTCGCGCCGCCGGCTCGTAGTTCAGCACCGGCCGCAGCCAGCGCTCGATCTCGGCGACGGCGACGCCCTTGCGGGCGGCGTAATCCTCGGCCTGATCGCGCTCCACCTTGGCGACGCCGAAATAATGCGCCTGCGGATGCGCGAAATAGAGCCCGCTGACCGATGACGCGGGCGTCATCGCATAGCTCTCCGTGAGCGCGACGCCCGTGCGCTTCTCGGCTTCGAGCAGACGGAAGATCGTCGCCTTCTCGGTGTGGTCGGGCTGCGCCGGATAGCCCGGCGCCGGGCGAATGCCGCGATAATCCTCCGCGACGATCTGCTCGGCCGAGAGCGTCTCGTTCGCCGCATAGCCCCAGAATTCGCGACGCACGCGCTCGTGCATGCGCTCGGCGAAGGCTTCCGCCAAGCGATCGGCCAGCGCCTTCACCATGATCGCGCCATAGTCGTCGTTGGCGCGCGCGAAGCGTTCGGAGATCTTCGCCTCCTGCGCGCCGGCGGTGACGACGAAGGCGCCGATATAATCGCCCTTTCCGCAGCCCTCGGGCGCGATGAAATCGGCGAGCGCGACATTCGGTCTGCCGTCGCGGCGGGCGAGCTGCTGACGCAATGTGTGCAGCGTCGCGAGTCGTTCGACGCGGCCTTCGCCGGTATAGAGCGCGATGTCGTCGCCGATCGCATTGGCTGGCCAGAAGCCGATCACGGCCTTGGGATTGAACCAGCGCTCCTCGACGATGCGCGCCAGCATCGCCTGCGCATCGTCGAGAAGCTGCCGCGCCGCGGCGCCGCGCTCGGGATCGTCGAGCAGAGCGGGATAGCGGCCTTTGAACTCCCAGGTCTGGAAGAAAGGCGTCCAATCGATATAGGACGCGAGCTCGGCGACGTCATAAGAGGCGAAGACGCGCGCGCCGAGGAAGTTCGGCTTCGGCGGCTCATAGGCGCTCCAATCGATCTTCAGCGCATTGGCGCGCGCGGCGGTGAGCGATACGCGCTGCTTCTCGGCCTGGGCGCGCGCATGCGCCTCGGCGACCTTCTCATATTCCTCGCGCGTCCTGGCGACATAGTCCGCGCGAGAAGCGTCCGACACCAGCGCCTGCGCGACGCCGACCGCACGCGAGGCGTCGGTCACATAGACGGCCTGGCCGGATAGGTAATTGGGGCTGATCTTCACGGCCGTATGCACGCGGCTCGTCGTCGCGCCGCCGATCAGCAGTGGCACGGAAAAACCTTCGCGTTCGAGCTCGGAGGCGACGAAGCACATTTCGTCGAGCGACGGCGTGATGAGGCCCGAGAGGCCGATGATGTCGACCTTTTCCGCTTTTGCCGTCTCGAGAATCTTCGCGCATGGCGCCATCACGCCGAGATCGATGATCTCGAAGTTGTTGCAGCCGAGCACGACGCCGACGATGTTCTTGCCGATGTCGTGGACGTCCCCCTTCACCGTCGCCAGCAATATCTTCCCGGCGCTGGAGCGTCGTTCCTTGTTCGCCTCCATGTAAGGCAGGAGATGCGAGACCGCCTGCTTCATCACACGCGCGGATTTCACCACCTGCGGCAGGAACATCTTGCCCTGGCCGAACAGATCGCCGACGACGTTCATGCCGGCCATCAGCGGGCCTTCGATCACATCGAGCGGACGCGCGCTGGAAAGACGCGCCTCCTCCACATCCCGCTCGATGTAATCGGCGACGCCGTTGACCAGCGCATATTCGAGGCGCTTCTCGACGCTCGCCTCGCGCCAGGCGGCGTCCTTCTCCGCTGTCTTCGCGCCCGCGCCCTTGAAGCGCTCGGCGATCTCGACGAGGCGCTCGGTCGCGTCCGGCCGGCGATTGCGCACCACATCCTCGCAGGCTTCGCGCAGCTCGGGATCGATCTTCTCATAGACCGCGAGCTGGCCGGCGTTGACGATGCCCATATCCATCCCCGCCGCGATGGCGTGGTAGAGAAAGACGGAGTGCATCGCCTCGCGCACCGGCTCGTTGCCGCGGAAGGAGAAAGAGAGATTCGACACGCCGCCCGATACATGCGCATGAGGCAGGGTGGTCTTGATCGCGCGCGCCGCGTCGATGAAATCGACGCCGTAATTGGCGTGCTCCTCTATGCCCGTCGCCACGGCGAAGATGTTGGGATCGAAGATGATGTCCTGCGGCGGGAAGCCGACCTCTTCCGTGAGGATTTTGTAGGCGCGGCCGGAAATCTCCACCTTGCGGGCGAAAGTGTCGGCCTGTCCCGCCTCGTCGAAGGCCATCACCACGACGGCGGCGCCATAGCGTCGCACCTTGGTCGCCGCCTCGATGAATTTCTCCTCGCCTTCCTTCAGCGAGATGGAGTTGACGACGCCCTTGCCCTGCAGACATTGCAGGCCGGCTTCGATCACCTCGAATTTCGACGAATCGACCATCACCGGCACACGGGCGATATCCGGCTCCGCGGCGACGAGGTTCAAGAAGTCGACCATGGCCTTTTTCGAATCGAGCAGACCCTCGTCCATATTGACGTCGATCACCTGCGCGCCGTTCGCGACCTGATCGCGCGCTACATCCAGCGCCGCGGCGTAATCGCCGGCGGTGATGAGCTTGCGGAACTTCGCCGAGCCGGTGACATTGGTGCGCTCGCCGACATTGACGAAGGGAATGTCCTTGGTCAGCGCGAAGGGCTCGAGGCCGGCGAGGCGCAGCAGCGGCGCAATTTCGGGGATGGCGCGCGGCGCGACGCCTTTCACGGCGTCGGCGATGGCGGCGATATGCGGCGGCGTCGTGCCGCAACAGCCGCCGACGACATTGACGAGGCCGGATTTGGCGAATTCGCCGACCAGCTCGGCCATATATTCCGGGCTTTCGTCATAGAGGCCGAATTCATTCGGCAGGCCGGCGTTGGGAAAGGCGCAGACGCGCGTGTCGGCGATGCGCGCGACGTCGGCGATGTGCTGGCGCATCTCGCGCGCGCCGAGCGCGCAATTGAATCCGATCGAGAACGGCTTCGCGTGCTGGATCGAGTTCCAGAAGGCCGCCGCCGTCTGGCCGGAGAGCGTGCGGCCGGAAAGATCGGTGATCGTGCCCGAGATCATGATCGGAAAGCGCGTGCCGACCGTCTCGAACGCGTCCTCCACCGCATAGATCGCCGCTTTGGCGTTCAGCGTGTCGAAGATCGTCTCGATGAGCAGAATATCGGCGCCGCCTTCGATCAATCCGAGTGTGGCCGCGTGGTAGGCGTCGCGCAACTCGTCGAAAGTGACCGCGCGAAAGCCGGGGTTGGACACGTCCGGCGAGATCGAGGCCGTGCGGTTGGTCGGGCCGATGGAGCCGGCGACGAAACGCGGAACGCCGGTTTCGCGCGCCACTTCGTCGGCGGCTTTGCGCGCGAGACGCGCGCCCTCCAGATTGAGCTCGTAGACGATATGCTCGAGGCCGTAATCGGCCTGCGCGATCGAGGTGCAGGAGAAAGTATTGGTCTCGATGATGTCGGCGCCGGCCTCGAGATAGGCGCGATGGATCGCCTCGATCGCCTGCGGCTGGGTGAGAGTCAGCAGATCATTGTTGCCGCGCAGGTCTTTGGGATGATCCTTGAAGCGCTCGCCGCGGAAATCGGCTTCCGTGAATTTGTGGCGCTGGATCATCGTGCCCATGGCGCCGTCGAGCACGAGGATGCGCTCGCTCGCCGCCGTCTCGAGCGCAGCGAGAATTTTCGGTCCGTGATTCTTGTCGAAATTCATGCTGCGGCTTTCTCGGTGACGGGACGCACGCCCAGAAGATGACAGATCGCGAAGACGAGGTCGGCGCGATTATTGGTGTAGAAATGGAATTCGCGCACGCCGTTTTCCGCGAGATCGAGCACCTGCTCGGCGGCGACGGCCGCCGCGATGAGCCGGCGCGTCACCGGATCTTCGTCGAGCCCCTCGAAGCGGTCGGCGAGCCAGCCGGGCACGCTCGCGCCGGCCTTGCGCGCGAAATTGGCGGTCTGCTTGAAGTTCTGCACGGGCATGATTCCGGGCACGATCGGAATCTTCAGGCCCCGCGCGCGCGCCTTGTCGAGAAAGCGGAAATAGACGTCGTTCTCGAAGAAGAATTGCGTGATGGCGCGCGTCGCGCCGGCGTCGACCTTGGCGGCCAGCGCGTCGAGATCATCGTCGATGCTGCGGCTCTCGGGATGGCCTTCCGGATAGGTCGAGACGGAGATTTCGAAATCGCCGATCTCGCGAATGCCGCGCACGAGCTCGGTGGAGCTGCGATAGCCTCGCGGATGCGGTTCGAATGTCGTGCCGACGCCCGTCGGCGGATCGCCGCGCAGCGCCACGATATGGCGCACGCCGGCGTTCCAATAGCCGCGCACGATCTCGTCGATCTCGGCGCGCGAGGCGGAGACGCAGGTCAGATGCGCGGCGGGCAGAATATCGGTCTCGGCGGCGAGGCGCGCGACGATATTGTGCGTGCGCTCGCGCGTGGAGCCGCCCGCGCCGTAAGTGACGGAGACGAATTTGGGCTTCAATGGCGCGAGACGCGCGATCGACTCCCACAATTGGACTTCCATCTCCTTGGTCTTCGGCGGGAAGAACTCGTAGGAGATGTCGAAATGACCCGGAGGCCAGGAGGTGCGCGCATCGTGCATCAGGCGGTCTCGTAGCTCGTTTTGGGAATGGGGTCGGCGATGACGCGCGGATCGCGCGCCAGCCACAGGGAGACGGTGAGCTTGCCGCCGTCCTCGGCGCGCGGAGCGAGCTCCTTTTGGGACAAGACCTCGAGCCCGGCCTGTTCGAGCAGAGCGCTGATCTCCTGTGGGGAAAAGCCGAGCCGGCGATGGGCGTGCTGATCGCGCAGCGCCTCCTCTCGGTGAGGCGCGAAATCCACGACCAGCAGACGCCCGCCGGGCGCGAGCGCGCGCGCCGCCTCGCGCAGCGCGCGGCCGGGATCGTCGAGATAATGCAGCACTTGATGCACGATCACGAGATCGCAGCTGTTGCGCTCGATCGGCAAGGCGTACATGTCGCCCTGGCGCAGCTGCACATTGCGCGCGCCGGCCTTCTCGAGCCGGCCGCGCGCGACGGCGAGCATGGCGGAGGAGAGGTCGACGCCGATCGCCTGCTCGGCTTGCGGCGCGAACAGCTCCAGCATGCGGCCGGCGCCGGCGCCGAGATCGAGCAGGCGGCGCAGCGGCTCCTCGCCCACCGCCTCGCGCATGGCGGCCTCCACCTGGGCCTCGGGCACATGGAGCGAGCGAATGGCGTCCCATTCTTCCGCATGTTCCGCGAAGTAACGGGCGGCGGCGTCGGCGCGCGCCTGCCGCACCTCGGCGAGGCGGGCGCGATCGCCGGCGAGCATCGGATCGAGCGGATCGAGCCAGGAGACGACATTGCGGGCGATCTCGCCCTGCGCATCGGCTGGGGCGAGCCGGAAAAAGGCCCAGGCGCCCTCGCGGCGGCGCTCGACGAGGCCGGCCTCGACGAGAAGCTTCAAATGGCGCGAGACGCGCGGCTGCGACTGGCCGAGAATGGCGACGGCCTCGCTGACGGTGAGCTCGGTCTCGGCCAGGAGGCCGAGCAACCGCAGCCGCGTCTCTTCTCCCGCCGCATTGAGGGCGGTGAGCGCGGGCTCCAGGGGGAGGAGGCGGGGAGACTGGGTCATGGCGTTTCCGAGACAGATATAAAGATATCTATATACGTCGCTGCGCAGGGAATCAAGATAGAGCGCGTCCGTTCGCGGGACAAGGCGGCCCGGCGAAGCCGGGGCGGATGAGGGCCGCTGCGATGCTCGGAATCGCATGAAGGTTCGAGATCACTGGCGCTGGGGTCGTTCCCCATCCGACCTCGTTTCGCGAGGCCACCTTGTCCCCAGGCGGGAGAAGGGCGCGCCCCTTCTTGCATTTTTGTGGAAAGCTGATTGTGTCGCCGGCGCTCATCCATCGCGACCGAGGCGATCCATGTCCGAATCACTCTCCGCGTCCGCCCGCAGCCCGCTTCAAATCGCGCTCTGGAGCGCCGTCACGCTCATCGGCGTCTTCGCCCTCTTCACCCTGGCGACGGCGCGTGGGGAGACGGTCAACGCCATGTGGCTCGTCACCGCCGCCATCTGCGTCTATCTGGTCGCCTTCCGCTTCTATTCGCTGTTCATCGCGCAACGCGCGCTCGGCCTCGATCCGAACCGCCCGACCCCGGCGCATCGGCGCAACGACGGGCTCGATTACGTTCCGACCGACAAATATGTTCTGTTCGGCCATCATTTCGCGGCCATCGCCGGAGCGGGGCCGCTGATCGGCCCGGTGCTCGCCGCCCAAATGGGCTATCTGCCCGGCACGCTCTGGCTCTTGACCGGCGTCGTCTTCGCCGGCGCGGTGCAGGATTTCGTCGTGCTGTTCATCTCGACGCGACGCGACGGCCGCTCGCTCGGCGATCTCATCAAGACCGAGATGGGCCCGCTGCCGGGCCTCGTCGCCATGGTCGGCATTCTCACCATCATGGTGATCCTGCTCGCCGTGCTGGCGCTGATCGTCGTCAAGGCGCTCGCCGACAGCCCGTGGGGGACCTTCACCGTCTTCGCCACTCTGCCCACCGCCGTGGCGATGGGAATCTATGGCCGCTACATCCGCCCCGGGCGCGTGTTCGAAATGTCGGCGATCGGCTTCATGCTTCTCATCGCCGGCATCGCCTATGGCCGAACCGTCGCGGAGACGCCGGCGCTCGCCGCGCTGTTCTCCTTCGAGGGCGAGGCGCTCGCCTTCATGCTCATCGCCTATGGCTTCGTCGCCTCGGTGCTGCCGGTCTGGCTGTTGCTCGCTCCCCGCGACTATCTCTCCACCTTCCTGAAGATCGGCACCATCGCCTCGCTCGCCATCGGCATTTTCGTCGTGATGCCGGAGCTGAAGATGCCGGCGGTCAGCCGCTTCATCGACGGTAAGGGGCCGGTGTTCGCCGGCAGCGTCTTCCCCTTCCTGTTCATCACCATCGCCTGCGGCGCCGTCTCCGGTTTCCATGCGCTCGTCTCCTCGGGCACGACGCCGAAGATGATCGGCGACGAGACGCAGATTCGCTTCATCGGCTATGGCGCCATGCTGATGGAATCCTTCGTCGCCATCATGGCGCTCGTCTCTGCGAGCGTGCTCGAGCCCGGCGTCTATTTCGCGCTGAACAGCGCGCCCGCGGTGATCGGCGCCTCCGCCGATTCGGCGGCGCAGGCGATCTCCTCCTGGGGCTTTGCGATCACGCCCGAGGCGCTGACGCAGGCGGCGGCGGATGTCGGCGAGAAGAGCGTGCTCTCGCGCACCGGCGGCGCGCCGACGCTCGCGGTCGGCATGGCGAAGATCCTGTCGAGCGCGATCGGCGGACAGGCGATGATGGCCTTCTGGTACCACTTCGCCATATTGTTCGAGGCCCTGTTCATTCTCACCACCGTCGACGCCGGAACGCGCGTCGCGCGCTTCATGATTCAGGATTTCGTCGGAACCTTCGCGCCGCGCTTCCGTCACACGCGCGCCTGGATTCCCAATCTCGCCTCCACGGCCCTCGCCGTCGGCGGCTGGGGCTGGTTCCTTCATGCCGGCGTCGTCGATCCTCTCGGCGGCATCAACACGCTCTGGCCGCTGTTCGGCATCGCCAATCAAATGCTGGCGGCGATCGCGCTGACGCTCTGCACCGTCGTGCTCTTTCGCATGAAGCGGCAACGTTACGCCTTCGTCGTCGCGGCGCCGGCGGCCTGGCTCTATGTCTGCACGCTGACGGCGGGGCTCGAGAAGATTTTTCATCCCGACGCCAAGATCGGCTTCTTCGCCCATGCGGCGCGCTTTTCCGCCGCAGCCGCCGAAGGCAGGCTGCTCGCGCCCGCCGAGACGGCGGCCGAAATGAGCCGCATCATGTTCAATGATTATGTGAACATCGCCCTCTGCGCGATTTTCATCGCACTCGTTTTGTCGATGCTCGGCTTCGGCCTCGTCGCGATCCGCGACGCTCTGCGCACGAAGACAGTCACCACGAGGGAGACGACCGATGACGTGCCGGATCTGCGCGCCGTCCGGGCTTGATCTCGCGAGGCTCGCAAAGAAGCTGCGCCGCGGCGCCGAGCTGATGATCGGCCAGGGCGATTACGAGGCCTATGCCGCGCATCGGCGCGCCAATCATCCGGGCGAGCCCGCGATGACGCGCGAGGATTATTTCCGCGAGCGGCAGGCAAGTCGATTTGGCGAAGGGGGGCGCGCCTTCCGCTGCTGCTAGTTTTCGCTATGCGCTGCAGCACAAACGAAGGTGGGGACAAAGCTCATATTCGCGATCGCAGAACGGATCGAAGGCGCTCGCCCGAAGCCGGCTCTGTGTTGCGAAAGGAGCATTCTCATGAAAAAGACTATCATCTCCATGTCGATCATCGCCGGCGTTTTCGCAGCCGGATCCGCTCTGGCGCAGCCCTGGCCGCCGACGGTCGTCGGCGTGTGGGACACATACGCCAATCAGAGCCATCTGACGCTCACCATCCGGACGCAGGCCGCAGCGGGCGTGTGCAAGGCGATCACCGGCCTCATTCAGAACGTCGGCGTCCCGCCGGTCGACAAAATCCAGGGTTTCTATTGTCCGGGAAGCGGCCGCATCAGCTTCCAACGCGTGACTGCGGCGACCAACGACACCTTCCAGACCTGGACCGGCAATCTGTCCGATCCCGGCGCAAAACTGCTGATCGGCGGAACCTTCACTCAAGACGTCGGTGGGAACATCGGCGAATACGGCTTCTATGCGGTGAAGTAATCGCGTTCGGCGCAGCGCGCCGATTCGAGTCCTGCCTCTCGAGGCAGGACTCTGCGCCCTTGTTCAAGCCGCCGGCTTTCTCTGGCGGCGCGGCAGGCCGGCGCGAGAGGCGAGCAGGGCGGCCGCCTCGGCCCGATTGAGCGCATAGGTCATATGGAGGAAACCGAGCCGCGTCGGCCGCGTCTCCCTCACTCTCTCGACCAGCGTCTCGGCGTCGAGAGGCGCTCTCGACGCGATCTCCCGCAAGACGTCCTGCGCCGTGCGAAAATAGACATCCCGCTCCGCAGGCGGCAGTTCGTCCCAGCGCCGCGCCGCGGCGCCGAACCGTTCGAACAGGAGCCTGGCCACGCTATCGCCGACGTCGATCATTTCGCTCACGTCCTTCCCGAGTCGTCGACCGCGCGTTTTAGAAAATGGCGAAATCGAGCCTAGACGAGGGCGCGGCGCCCGCAATTTCGCAATTCCACTTATGCGAGCAGGCGGGAGCGCCGGCCGCGCCGCCGCCCGAGCCCGGGGATGCGGTCGGATCAGGAACTAAAACCGCAACGCCGCGTTTGGTTCCTTTGTCGAATGGCGGAGGCGAGCATGGCCGATACGGCTCGGGACGCGGCCCCTTATGGACGCTCCACTCAACATGTTCCGAACATCGAAGAGGTTCATATTCTGTGGATCACCGCGGGCCTCTCCTGCGACGGCGACACGGTCTCGATCACGGCGGCGAGCGAGCCCAGCATCGAGGACATTCTTCTCGGCGCCGTGCCCGGCCTGCCGAAAGTCCACCTGCACAACGCCGTTCTCGCTTACGAGGTCGGCGACGACTTCATGAAATTCTTCCACCAGGCGGCGCGCGGCGAGATCGAGAACTTCCTGCTCGTCGTCGAAGGCTCCATTCCCAACGAGCATCTGAGCGGCGAAGGCTATTGGGCGGCGGTCGGCACGGATCCGGAGACCGGCCAGCCGATCAGGACGACAGAGTGGATCGATCGCCTCGCGAACAAGGCGCTCGGCGTGATCGCGGCGGGAACCTGCGCGACCTATGGCGGCGTGCACGGAATGAAAGGCAATCCGACGGGCTGCATGGGCCTCGCCGATTATCTCGGCTGGCATTGGCAGTCGAAGGCCGGACTGCCGATCGTCAATGTTCCCGGCTGTCCGGTGCAGCCGGACAATTTCATGGAGACGCTGCTCTATGTGCTGCGTCAGCTCGCCGGGCTCGCGCCGATGATACCGCTCGACGAGGAATTGCGGCCGAAATGGCTGTTCGGCATGACCGTGCATCAGGGCTGCGACCGCGCCGCATTCTATGAGCAGGCCGATTTCGCGCATGAATACGGCTCGCGCAAATGCCTCGTCAAAATCGGCTGCTGGGGGCCGGTGGTCCAGTGCAACGTGCCCAAGCGCGGCTGGATCGCCGGCGTCGGCGGCTGTCCCAATGTCGGCGGCATCTGCATCGGCTGCACCATGCCGGGCTTTCCCGACAAGCTCATGCCCTTCATGGACGAGCCGCCCGGCGCGCGCATCTCCTCCACTCTCGTCACGCCTTACGGATTTCTCATCCGCAATCTTCGCCGCCTCACCAACTCCACGCTCAGCAAGGAGCCCAAATGGCGGCACAACGAGGCGGAGCGCACCACCGGCTATCATCCGGACAAGCCCGAGGAAGTCTACCCGCTCTAGGAGAACGAGATGGATGACAAAGCGCGCCCCGTGGACGACGAGCGGAAGACGTCTCCCAATCTCGTCGAGATGAACTGGGATCCGATCACCCGCATCGTCGGCAGCCTCGGCATCTTCACCAAGATCGACTTCGACAACCGCAGCGTCGCCGAATGCCACAGCACGTCGTCGATCTTTCGCGGCTACAGCGTGTTCCTGAAGGGCAAGGATCCGCGCGACGCGCATTTCATCACGAGCCGCATCTGCGGCATCTGCGGCGACAATCACGCGACCTGCTCGGTCTATGCGCAGAACATGGCTTATGGAATCAAGCCGCCGCCGCTCGCGGACTGGATCATCAATCTCGGCGAGGCCGCCGAATATATGTTCGACCACAATATCTTTCAGGACAATCTCGTCGGCGTCGATTTCTGTGAGCAGATGGTGAAGGAGACCAATCCGAGCGTCTGGGCCAAGGCGCAGTCGACGCCGGCGCCGCACGCCGCCGAGCACGGCTATCGCACCATCGCCGACATCATGACGGCGCTCAACCCGTTCACCGGCGAGTTCTATCGCGAGACCCTGCATGTCTCGCGCTACACGCGCGAAATGTTCAGCCTGATGGAGGGGCGCCATGTGCATCCCTCGACGCTCTATGCGGGCGGCGTCGGCACGACGCCCTCGGTGCAGCTCTTCACCGACTATCTGGTGCGACTCGTCAAATATGCCGAGTTCATGAAGAAATGCGTGCCGCTGCACGACGATCTGTTCGACTTCTTCTACGAGGCGCTGCCCGGCTACGAGGAGGTCGGCCGCAGGCGCATCCTGCTCGGATGCTGGGGCGCCTTCCAGGATCCGGACAAATGCGATTATCGCTACGAGACGATGACGGACTGGGGCCGCGCCATGTTCGTCACGCCCGGCGTCATCGTCGACGGCAAATTGGTGACGACCGATCTCGTCGACATCAATCTCAACATCCGCATCCTGCTCGGCGCGAGCTTCTATGACGATTGGCAGAGCCGCGAGACCTTCGTCGCCACCGATCCGCTCGGCAATCCGGTCGATCAGCGCCACCCCTGGAATCAGACGACGATACCGCGGCCGCAGAAGCGCAATTTCGACGGCAATTATTCCTGGGTGATGTGCCCGCGCTGGTACGACAAGCGCACCGGCGATCATCTCGCGCTCGACACCGGCGGCGGCGCGCTGGCGCGGCTGTGGTCGACCGCGCTCGCCGGTCTCGTCGACGTCGGCTATGTCAAATCGACCGGCGACAGCGTCAAGATCTATCTCCCCAAGACCGCGCTGCGTCCCGAGCGCGAGTTCGAATGGAAGATTCCGAAGTGGAGCAACGCCATCGAGCGGAACCGCGCCCGCACTTATTTCCAGGCCTATTGCGCGGCGCTCGCCTATCACTTCATCGACAAGGCGCTCGCCGAAGTGCAGGCTGGACGCACCCGTACATGGACGGAATTCGCCGTTCCGGACGAGGCGATCGGCTGCGGCTTCCACGAGGCGGTGCGCGGCGTCCTCTCGCACCATCTCGTCATCCGCGACGGCAGGATCGCCAATTATCATCCCTATCCGCCGACGCCCTGGAACGCCACCCCGCGCGACGACTACGGCACGCCGGGACCTTATGAGGATGCGGTGCAGAATACGCCTTTGTTCGAGGAGAACGGCCGCGACAAGTTCAAGGGCATCGACATCATGCGCACGGTGCGCAGCTTCGATCCCTGCCTGCCTTGCGGCGTGCATATGTATCTCGGCGGCGGCCGGACGCTCGAAACCATTCACTCGCCGATGTTCGGCGCGCCGCGGGAGCGATCATGAGCGACGCGCTCGCCGATTGCCTGAGCCGGATGGAGCGCCTGATCGAGGCCTTGGAAGAGATGCGCGACGAGCGCGCCCGCACGCTCGCGCGCACGCTGCTCGACGCCTGCCTCGATCTGCACGGGCTCGCGCTGGCGCGCATGCTGACCATTGCGTCGAGCGGCGCCGAAGGCGGACGGCTGCTCGCGGAGTTCACGGCCGACGAATATGTCGCGGCCGCGCTGCTGTTGCACGGGCTGCATCCAGACGAGCCGGAGACGCGCTTGCGGCGCGCGATCGCGAGCCTGAGCGAGACGTGGGGCGCCCAAATCGAGCTGCTGGACGTCTCACCCGCACTCGCCCGTGTCCGCGTGAGACTGAGCGAAGAGAATGTGGATCGCGCCGAGGCGCGTCGAGAGATCGAGCGGGCGCTGACCGAGGCCGCTCCCGATCTCGACAATATCGTCATCGAGGATCGCGCGAGCGCCGCGCCGAGCCTCGCGGAGTGAGCCATGAGCAACGGCTGGGCATCCAGAATGCGCCGCTTTATCGCCGACGACGGCCGCACCGAACGCTGCGAGCTCTGCGCGGCGGCGCTCGACCCCGTTCACCGGCATGTGATGGATCTATCCACTCGCCGCATTCTCTGCGCTTGCGAATCCTGCATTCGCGCCGCGGCGGCCGGAGGTCCGCTTCGCGTCATCGTTCCCACGACGGTCGCGCTCACGGATTTCACGCTTTCCGACGATCTCTGGGCGCGGCTGCAGATTCCGATCGGCCTCGCCTTTTTGCTCGAGAGCGGCGAGCATCGGCGTCCGCTCGCCGTCTATCCGAGTCCCGTGGGTGGAATAGAATCCGTGCTGGGCGAGGACGCCTGGTCGGCGCTCGCCGCGGCCAATCCGGTCCTGTTCGACATGACGCCCGACGTCGAGGCGCTGCTCGTCGATCGCCGCGACGCACGCCGCTATTTTCGCGTCTCCATCGATCGCTGCTATGCGCTGATCGGCCTCGTGCGCGCGCGTTGGGACGGTCTCTCGGGCGGCGCCGCGCTGTGGGACGAGGTCGAGCGCTTCGTCGTTTCGCTGAGCGAAGCGCCGGAGCAGGGGACATTCGCCCATGGTTGACCTCTCCTTCGAGGTGAGCGGCGTCGAGGCGGAGCCTTTCTCGATCTCTCCGCTGCTGATCTTCCGTCTGCGCCTGGCCAACGCGACGCCGCGCGCGCGCATTCGCAATGTGCTGCTGAGCTGCCAGATCCGAATCGAACCGACGCGCCGCGCCTACTTGGCCCGGGAGAAGGAGCGCCTCGTCGATTTGTTCGGCGCGCCGGAGCAATGGGCGCGATCGCTGCGCAGCTTCGTCTTCGCCCATGCGAGCGTCGCCGTTCCCGCCTTCGCCGAGGAGACGACTGTGCGGCTCCCGATCGCCTGCACGCGCGACATCGCCGTGGCGAGCGCCAGATATTTCGGCGCGCTCGCCGAGGGCGCGGCGCCGCTCGCCTTTCTGTTCAGCGGTTCGGTGTTCTATGCGGAGGAGAGCGGCGCCTTGCAGATCGCGCAGATCCCTTGGTCGAAGGAGGAGTCGTTCGACCTGCCGGTCGCGACCCTGCAGCGGCTGATGGCGGCGCATTACGGCGAGGGCGACTGGATTCGTCTCGGCGCCGCGACGCTCGAGCGGCTGCGCCACTATCAGCGGCGCGCGGGATTGCTCGGCGAGGAGGACGCCGTCGCGCGCCTTCTCGACGAGGTGACGACGGAGGCCGCGCCATGAATATCGACCGCGTGAAGCCGATCGCCGACGCCGTTCTCTATGAAGGCTACATCCTCTATCCCTATCGTCCGTCGGCGACGAAGAATCGCCGACGCTGGATGTTCGGCGAGCTGCATCCCAAGGAGGCGCTCCGCCATGGCGGCGAAGCCTCGTCCATGCGCGCGGAAGTGCTGATCGAAGGCGGCGCGGCGGCCGAGATCGACATTGCGTTGCGGTTTCTTCAAAACCGCTGGCGGGACGTCGGCGAGCTCGCCGCCCCCGCCGCCGAGCTCGACGCGATCGCGCATTATCGTCCGACGGATTCGCTCCTCGTGGATGGCGAACGGTTCGTCTCCTACGAGGAAGCGGTCGAGCGGCGCGTCGACATCGAAAATGCGGCGCTCGCGGAGCTTCTCGGACAAGCGCGGCGCCTGCGCTTTTCCTTTCCGGCGGAGCGCGAGCTCGAGCCCATTCGTTCGCGCTCCGGCGAGATCGTCGCGGTGATCGCGCGCAGCAGCGAGGCGGTGGCAGGCGAGATCACCCTGTCCGCCGCAAAGCTCGACGGCGATCTCGTCTGCGCGAGCGTCGAGATCGAGAATCTGTCGGCGCTGCCGGGCGCAGATGCGCGCGAGGACGCGCGAGCGCATGCGTTCCTCTCCACGCACATGATCTTCGGCGTGCGCGGCGGCGCTTTCGTGTCGCTGCTCGATCCACCGGCGCGCTTTCGCGCCGCGGCGGACGGCTGCGTCAATCGCGGGCTGTGGCCGACGCTCGTCGGCGAGGCCGGCCGCAGAGACGCGATGCTCGCCTCGCCGATCATCCTCTATGATTATCCGCAGATCGCGCCCGAGAGCCGTAACTCTTTCTTCGACGGCGCGGAGATCGACGAATTGCTGACGCTGCGCGTGCGCACGCTCTCGGAGGACGAGAAGCGCGAGATGGCCGCCGCCGATCCGCGCACGCGCGAGATCTTGCAGCGATGCGAGACCATGACGCAGGACGATCTCGACGCGCTGCACGGCGCCTTTCGGCCGCTGGGCGAGCCGGGCGCCGGTCTTTTTTCGCCCTTTGCCGTCGGCGAGCGCGTGCGCATCGCGCCGAAGGCGGGCGGCGACATCATGGACATCGCGCTGCGCGGCAAGGTCGCGGTGATCGAAGCGATCGAGCGCGATCTCGAAGGGCGAGCCCATGTCGCCGTGACGCTCGTCGACGATCCCGGCGCCGATCTCGGCGCATCGGGCTTTCCCGGCCATCGCTTCTTCTTCTCGCCGCAGGAGCTGGAGCCGCTCGAGGGAGGCGCGCCGTGACGCGCATTCTCGTCGCCGGAATCGGCAACATATTTCGCGGCGACGACGGTTTCGGCGTGGAGGTCGCGCGCACGCTCACGCGCAGCGATCTCACGCTCGGGGCGGATGTCGTCGACTTCGGCATTCGCGGCGTCGATCTCGCCTTCGCGCTGACCGACGGCTACGACATAGCGATCCTCGTCGACGCGGCGCCGCGCGGCGAGGAGCCGGGGACCTTGTCCGTCGTCGAGCCGCAAATCGACGAGGATGATGACTCCATCGCTTCGGCGCATGATCTCGATCCGGCCGCCGTGCTGCGGAGCGTCGCGCGAATGGGCGGACGCGCTCCGCGCATTCTGCTCGTCGCCTGCGAGCCGCTGACGCTCGGCGGAGAGGACGGCGCGATGGCGCTCAGCGATCCTGTCGCGGCGGCGGTGGAGCCGGCGGCGCGCCTCGTCGAATGTCTCGTCGCTTCGCTGCGCGAGACCGATTGCACGGAAAGGAGCATCCAATGAGCGGAGGAAGCATCTTCGGACTCGTCGTCCTCGGCCTCGTCCTGCTGCTGATCGCGACGAACATCAGGGACCTCTGGCGCTACATCAAAATGACGATGATGTGACGAGACGCCCGGCGTCATCGCGAGGAGCGCAGCGACAAAGCGATCCATGAGTCGCTCCGCGGCTCTGGGGCTGTTTCGTTCGCAATGACAGCGGCGCTCAGCGCAGGCGCAGATGCAGCGTCGTGAGCGCGACCGCGCAGGCGTTCGAGACATTGAGGCTCTTGATCGCCCCCGGCATGTCGAGCCGCGCGAGCGCGTCGCAGCGTTCGCGCGTCAGCCGGCGCAGTCCCTTGCCCTCGGCGCCGAGCACGAGCGCGAGAGGCTTTTGCACAGCAGTCTCGTCGAGCGGCGCCGGCGCCTCGGAATCGAGGCCGACGACGAAATAGCCGCTCTGCGACAGCTCCTGCAGCGCGCGCGCGAGATTGACGACGGAGACGATCGTCACATGTTCGAGCGCCCCCGACGCCGCCTTGGCGAGCACGCCGGTCAAGTCGGGGCTGTGGCGTTCGGTGACGATCAGCGCGTCGACGGCGAAGGCGGCGGCCGTGCGCAGAATGGCGCCGACATTGTGCGGATCGGTCACCTGATCGAGGACGAGGACGAGTCCGCTGTTCGATTCGATGTCGGCGATCTCGGCCTCGGGCAGCGGCCGCGCCTCGAGCAACAGTCCCTGATGCACGCTCTCGTCGCCGAGCCGGCTCGCGAGCGCGCGCGGCTCGACGATCTGCGGCTCGAGGCCCGCCTCGGCGGCGAGCGACGCGATGCGCTCCCCGGCGGCGGGCGTCGCATAGAGGGTCAGCAATTTGCGCCGCCGCGCGCGCAAGGCTTCGCGCACGGCATGGGCGCCGTAGAGAACGACGACGTCGGGCGAGGGACGGCGGAAGGGTTCCGCCGGCGCGTCGCGCGGCCCGCGACGCTCTTGTCTCGCGCCCTTATGCGGAGCGCCGCCGCCGGCGTGCTTCATCGCAGGAGCGCCGTCTTCACCCACCAGGAGGGATTCTGGCGGGCGATCGTCGCGGCGGCGCAGGCCGCCGCATAGCGCGTCGAGAAGATCGCGAAGCAGGTCGCGCCGGAGCCCGACATGCGCGCGAGCCGGCAGCCGCGCGCGGCCGAGAGCACGGCGAGCGCATGGACGATCACCGGCGCCTCGACGCAGGCGGCGTCCTCCATGTCGTTGCGGCCTTTGCGCAGGGCGGCGAGCAGCGCGTCGGCGTCGAGGCCGGGCGCGATAGCGGGATGCGCCCCGGCGCCGCCGGTCCGCTCGCCGGGCGCGAGGCCGAGGCGCTTGAAAACGGCCGCCGTCGCCACCGGCGCGCCGGGATTGAGCAGAACCGCCGGCAATGGCGGGAGGCGGAGCGTCTCGCCGACGGCCTCGCCGGCGCCGCGCATGAAGCGCGCGCGGGGGACGAGGCAGACGGGCACATCGGAGCCGGCAGCGCGCGCCGCCTCTCTGACGCGTGGATCGTCGCCGGAAAGGCCGTTGGCCGCGGCGAGCAGGCGCAGCGCCGCGGCGGCGTCCGAGGAGCCGCCGCCGATCCCCGCCGCGACCGGCAGATATTTGGTGAGCCGAAAGGCGCCGAGCCCGAGGTCGGGGACGCGCTCGGCGAGCCGTCGCGCCGCGCGCAGCACGAGATTATCCGCTCCGTCGCCCGCGGCGGCGGCTGTCGGCCCGCCGACTTCGAGCGTGAGCCCCGGCCCCGGCGCGAGGCGCAGGACGTCGCCGCCGCCGGAGAAGGCGACGAGGCTCTCGAGCTCGTGATAGCCGTCGGTCCGGCGGCCGAGAATGTGAAGCGTGAGATTGATCTTCGCAGGGGCGCGCGTCGCCAGCATCGGAGCGGCTGTCCATCCTTTTTCGGCGGGGCGGACGATTTCGCACCTTTGTTATTGGCAAACAAATAGTTGCGCGCCGTCGCTCGGGGCATGTTAGGCGCTTTGCGCGGGCGCGACAATCGCTCTTTCCGAGAATGTCCCGGCGAGCCGCCGCCGTCGTGCGGCGGACATTCTGCATTGGATTCCAGCGCGATCGAAGCTCGGAAAGATCCTGCGGTGAAGCCCACGGCCCGCTACCATCGCCCGCGGAATGGGAATATGCTCTCGCCCAGCCCCGCGTCGTTTGACGAAGCGCGCGCGCAATCCTATCTCGACGGCAGACGCCAACCGATCAGGCGAAGAAATGGCCATTCGTCCCATCATCACACTGCCCGATCCGCGCCTGCGGCTCGTCTCCGAGCCGGTGACGGAGGTCGACGCGGAGATCCAGCAGCTCCTCGACGATATGCTGGAGACCATGTACGACGCGCCGGGCGTCGGTCTGGCGGCGATCCAGGTCGCGGTCGCCAAGCGCGTCGTCGTCGCCGACGCCTCGCGCGGCGACGAGCCGAAAAGTCCGATGTTCTTCATCAATCCTCAGATCGTCTGGACGTCGGCGGAGCTGAGCGTCTATCAGGAGGGCTGCCTCTCGGTTCCCGAATATTTCGAGGATGTCGAGCGTCCGGCGCGCGTGCGCGTGCGCTTCCTCGACCGCGCGGGCGAGACGTGCGAGATCGAGGCCGACGGTCTGCTCGCCACCGTGCTGCAGCATGAGATCGACCATCTCGAGGGCGGCCTCTTCATCGACCATCTCTCGCGGCTGAAGCGCGAGCGCGTCGTCAAGAAATTCGCCAAGGCCGCGGCGCGGGAGCGCGCGCATCCGCCGGTCGCGGACAAGGTCGAGGCGTAATCCGCGTCATGCGCGTTGTCTTCATGGGCACGCCCGATTTCGCCGCGCCATTGCTCAAGAAAATCGTCGCCGACGGGCACGAGGTCGCCGCCGTCTACACGCGCGCGCCGGCGCCGGCCGGGCGCGGCATGGCGCTGAAGCCCTCGCCGGTCCACCGGCTCGCGGAGCGCCTCTCGCTCCCCGTCTTCACGCCGAAGAGCTTTCGCGACGAGGAGACGCTGCGCGCCTTCGCCGCCCATGACGCCGATGTCGCGGTGGTGGCGGCCTATGGGCTCATCCTGCCGCAGTTCGCGCTCGACGCGCCGCGCTTCGGCTGTCTCAATCTGCACGGCTCGCTGCTGCCGCGCTGGCGCGGCGCGGCGCCTATTCAGCGCGCGGTGATGGCGGGCGACGCCGAGACCGGCGTGATGGTGATGAAAATGGAGGCCGGGCTCGACACCGGCCCCGTCGCGGCGACGGCGCGCGTGCCGATCGGTCCCGAGACGACGAGCGGCGAGCTGCATGACACGCTCTCCGCCGCCGGCGCCGAGCTGATGACAAAGGCGCTGCGCGCGCTGGAGCGCGGCGAGCTGCGCTTCACGCCGCAGGCGGAGGAGGGCGTCGTCTACGCCCAGAAGATCGACAAGAGCGAGGGGCGGATCGATTGGCGCCGGCCGGCCCGTGCGCTTCACGACCTCGTCCGGGGCCTTTCCCCTTTTCCCGGCGCTTTCTTCGAGGCCGATCTCGGCCATGGCGTCGAGCGCGTGAGAGTCTCGCGCACGAAGATCGAGGACGGGGAGGGCGCGCCCGGCGAAGCGCTCGACGATCGCGGCCTCATCGCCTGCGGCGAGGGCGCGCTGCGGCTCGTCGAGGCGCAGCGCGGCGGCAAGGCGCCCATGCCGATCGAGGAATTTTTGCGCGGGCGCCCGCTGCCTCGGGGAAAAGCGCTCGCATAGAGGAGCCTCAGCGCTTCAGCAGCCGCTCGAAATAATCGAGCTCCTCGGAGGGACGCTCGGGCTGGCCGAGGCGGCGGCGCAGCTCCTCCTGCACGCGGCGGGCGCGCACGGCGGGCGGCAGGCCGAGCGGATCGAGCCGGGCGCGCGAATCCTGGGCGCGGCGGCGCCCGCTCGGGCGGCCGAGCGGGTCCGAATCCTCGCCCTGGCCGAGCCCGGCGCGGCGACCGCGCGACGGGCCGCTCTCTCCGTCCTCCCCCTCGCCCTGCATTCGCGCCGCGAGCTGATCGGCGCCGCGCCGCAGCGCCTGCAGCGCCCGGCCCTGCGCGTCGACGGCGCGGCCCTGGCCGTCCCCGGGCGCGCCGAGCGCCTGCTCGGCCTCCTTCATCGCATGTTCGGCGTCCGAAAAATCCTGCGGCGCCGGCTCGCCCGAGCGCCGCAGCCGCTCCTGCTCGCGCTCCAGCCGCTCGCGCAATGCGCGCTGCCGGCTGCGCGCCTCGCCGTCGGCCGAGGGCCGCCCCTTGCCGCCCCTGCGCTCCGCGCCGCGGCTCGTGTCGTCGCGCAATTGCTGCTGCTCGCGCGTCAGTTTGTCGATCTCGTCGAGGGCGCGGCTCATCGCCTGCGCGCGCGGATCGGGACGCCCGGCCTGCGCCGGCTGCAGATTTTCGAGCACATCCTGCAACTCGTCGAGCAGCCGCTGCGCCTCGGCGAGGTCGCCCGCCCGCTCCGCTTTCTCGATCTCGTTCAGCATGGATTGCAGCTCGTCCTGGCCGATCGCGCGAGCGGACTGCGCGTCCTGGTCCATGGCCTGCGGCGGCGCGCCTTCGGCGTTCTTTTGAAGTCCGTTCAGAAACGCCTGCATGGCGCTGCGCAGCCGCTCGGTGAGGCGGGCGATCTCCTCCTCGCCGGCGCCGCGCGCCAGCGCCTCGCGCAGCTCCTGCTGCGCCGCGCGCAGCTCGCGTTCGGCCTCGCCGGCGTCGCCCTCCTCGAGGCTCAGCGCCATCGCCCACAGAAGATCGGCGACTTCGCGCAGAGCGTCGTCGTCATGGGCGCGCTCGAGCCCGCTCTTGGCGGCGTCGAGGCCCAGATAGACGGAAGAGGGCGTTTCGAACAGAGCGGCGCCGAGCTTCAGCGCGTCGAGCGCGACGAGCGCGCGCGAGGCGTGATCCGGGTCGAGTGCGATATTGCGCCGCTGCTCGGCGAGCGCGCGCGCGAGCGGCCGCGTGAAGCGGCGCTGCGGCAGCACAGTCTCGACCGGCGCCGAGACGCCTTCATTCCCGCCTTCGTCATGAGCGACGAGGCGGAGTAGGACGCGGGCGCCGGCCCAAGGATGATCCGAGACGTCCACCGTCGCCTTCGCCTCGCCGAGGCCGGCGGGGGAGGGCGGCAGAGCCAGCGGCAGACGTGGCGGCGGATAGAGGGAGCGGGGCTGTCGCCCGGCGGCGGGCGGAAGCGCGGCGGTCGCCTCGGCGGAGACGACGCCGTAATCGTCATCCGTGCGGTAGGAGAGCGTCAGGGAGCCGCGCGACGAGCCGCGCGGGGGATCGATGAGCGCGATGGTCGGCGGCCGGTCGGGGATGACGGCGATTTCGACGGGGCCGCCGCCGCGCAGCGACAGGCTGGCGTCGCCGACCAGCTTGAACGTTTCCTCGCGTTCGCCCGAGCCCGGCCGCGCCGCCGTCTGCGGCAGGGGCGAAAGGCCGGCGCTCGCCGAGTCGACCCCACGGCCGCCGAAACTGCGCACGACGAGCGTGGAATTGATCGGCGCGGCGATGCGCGCGTCGGCGCTGCGCGGCAGCACGACGGGCGACCGGCCCGTATAGGCGGGCGGATCGAGCCAGGCGTCGACCCTGGCGCCGTTCGCGCCGGCGCCGGCCGCATCCCAGTCGAAGGCCGCGAGGAGGCGCGCCGTCCGATCCGGGCCGGCGGCGACGGCGGCGGCGATGGCGGCGACCAGGGCCGCGGCGCGCAGCGCCAGCGGATCGATTCGCGCGAGGCCGGGGTCCGGCCGGGCGACCGGGAGCGCGGCGAGCTTCTGCTCGAGGCGCCGGCGATGCAGGTCCCAGAGCGCGCGCGTCGCGGCGTCGCAGCGCTCGTCGGCGAGGCTGTCCTCGAGCGAGGAGGCGAGCCGATGCTCGGCGCCGGGGGAGGCGTCCAACCGGGCCAGCGCCTGCGAGCGCCATGGGGGGCCGAGCGCCGCCTCGCGCAGAAGGATCCACAGCGCCGCCGCGATGAAGGCGGCGACGCCGGCCATGCGCGGATATGGGCCGAGCTCCAGCCACAGCCCGGAAAAGGACAGAGCCAGGAAGAAGAGCAGTAGGGTGAGGCTGGCCGCTGCGACGCGTGCGGCCCGTTCGGCCGCGATGGCGGCGAGCGACCGTCGGACCAGGCGCTCCAGCGCCGGCGAGGCGGACTGCGCCTCCTGCCCGCGGGGTTGGGCTCCACGGCGAAACACCATGAGTTCGTCCTTCGCTCTATAGGGCGCGGCCCGGGGAGCACATCTAGCGCATCGCGCAGCGGCGCGCAGGTCGTCGGCGACTCTACGCCCATTCGACGAATTCGCGAAATTCGCGGGCGTTGGTCTCGAAACGGAACGGCATCACGCCCTTCCAGCGGAATTCGCTTCGAAATCTTTAACCAAGACATGCGATGCCTCGATCGTTCGCGCCTGCGGCGGAGCGAGTTCGAGCGTTAAGCCGAAAGTCTGGCTTTCGGAGACTTCGGATCATGTCGAGAGTGTGTGCCGTGGTGCGTCATCGCAGGGTGGGCGCTTGCGTTCTGTCTGGTCTCGCCGCGGCCTTGGCCGCGTCGGCCGCCTGTCTCGAGACGACGGGGCCGGCGCTGGCGTTCGGCGAATATTCGGCGCTGGAGGCTGTTCAGCCTCCGCCTGCGGCGGCTCCGCGAAAGGCGCGCCGGCGCGCGGCCAAGCCCGCCCATGAATCGAAGCGCATCGAGGCGCCCAACCCGGATCGTCCGCTCTTCGCGGTCATCTCGATCGGCAATCAGAGCATCTCGATCTACAATCACCGAGGTCTCGTCGAGCGCTCCATGGTTTCGACCGGCGTGCCGGGCCATCCGACGCCCGAAGGCGTCTTCACCATCATCGGCCGCGAGCGCTTCCATCGTTCGAATCTCTACGCCGGCGCGCCCATGCCCTTCATGCAGCGCGTCACCTGGTCGGGGGTCGCGATGCATCTGGGCGTCGTGCCCGGACATCCGGCTTCGCACGGCTGCATCCGCCTGCCCGCAGGCTTTGCGGCGAAGCTCTGGGGCCTGACGCGCATCGGCGAGCGCGTCGTCATCTCGCCGCACGAGGTGAGACCGACCGAAATCTCTCATCCGGCGCTGCCCTCGCCGAAGATGCAGATCGAAGCCGAGGCGGAGAAGCCGGCCTCCGACGCCGCCGAACCCGCATTGCTCGATCCGCGCAAATTCGCCGACAAGCTCATCGCCAAGGCCGCCGCCGAGTCCGCCGCCGCCGCCAAAGCCGCCAGGGACGCCGACGCCGCCATCGCTGCTGCGCGGCAGGAGACCGCGCGCGCGGCGGCGGATCTGAAGGCCGCGGAAACGGCGCGCGCCGCGGCGAAGGCCAAGGCCGAGGCGGCGGCCAAGAGCTTCGAGGCGGCGCGTGTCGCGGCCGAGCGGCCCGCGGTCGCAGCCGCGAGCCCCGAGGCCGCGCCGGTGAGCGACGGCAAGGCCGAGGCCGCCGAGGCGGCGGCCGCCGCCGCCGCGAACGCCGCGGAGGCCGCGCTCGCCGACGCGACGGCGAAGCTCGACGCGGCCAAGGCCGCCTCGACCCTGAAAGCCGCGGAATTCGCCGACGCGGTGCAGCGCGCCAAGGAGGCGACTCTGGCCCTCTCCGCCGCGGCCAAGGCGGAGAAGGACGCGCGGCTGCGCGCCGCGCCGATCTCGGTTCTCGTCAGCAAGAAGGACCGCAAGATCTATGTGCGCCAGGGTCTGACGCCCCTATTCGACGCGCCGGCGACCATTCGCGATCCGGAGATGCCGCTCGGCTCGCATCTCTTCATCGCCACCGCGGCGAAAAACGACGGCAAGGACCTCGAGTGGTCGGTGGTGTCGCTGCCGGCGCGTTATGCCGAAGCGCGCGGCGAGCGGCGCAAGAAGGGGCTGGTCGAAGAGCGTTCCGTGTCGCGCGGCCCGGCCTCGGGCCCGGCCGAGGCGCTGGATCGCGTAGAGATCTCCCAGGACGTCCGCGACCGCATCGCGGAGCGCCTGTGGCTCGGCGGCTCGCTGATCGTCTCCGATCAGCCGCCGAGCGTCGAGACGGGCGCCGTCGGTACGGATCTCACGGTGAAGCTGCGCTAGCGGCGCCGACAATCCATTCGCCGCCGAGGACGCCGGCAGCCGCGCCGATGCGCATCGCCCGCGTCACCATCGGTAGCGCACCGAGCCGATGACGGTCATCGGCACGCCGAGCTCGCAGGTGAAGCGCGTGAAGCAGGCCTGATACCGGCGATCGAAGATATTGGCCGCATTCACCGTGAAGGAAACGCCTGCGAGCTCCGGCGATAGACGGCCCAGATCGTACCGTATGGCGGCGTCGAACAGCGTGTAGGCTCTGTTCTCGAAGCGCGGCCCCTCGTCGGGAAAGTAAATTGCGTTGGTGTTCCATGCATAGTTCGAGCCGATATGGCGGACGCCGCCCCCGACGCTCACTCCGCCGAAGACCGTGTCGCCTGGAAGATCATAGTCGACCCAGAGCGACCCCATATGCCTCGGAACCTGAGCCGGCGTCTCGCCGGCGCTGCCGTCCAGCGCCTCGATGATCTTTGCGACGGTGTAGGTATAGGCGCCGTGCAGTTTGATGCTGTCGGTGAGATGAGCATTGGCCTCGAATTCGAGGCCGCGCACTTTGATCGCGCCTCTCTGGGTCGAGTAGACCTCGCCTCCCTGCAGCTGGCCGGTGGTGGCGACATTGCGCTTGGTCAGGTCGTAAGCCGCGAAGGCGAGCAGGGTCCTCTCGCCGACCGGCTGAAATTTGACGCCGGCCTCATATTGCTCGCCGATCGTCGGCTTGAAGAGCTCGCCGGTCACGGAGTCGCGGCCGCTGCTCGGAAGAAAGGACTTGGCGTAGCTGAAATAAGGGGCGAGCCCATTGTCGGCGAGATAGGTCAGCCCCGAGCGCCAGGAGAAGGCGCTGTCGCGCGTCTTGTCGCTCGCGTCCTCGCCATAGGAGAAGCCCGTGAGCCGGCTCGCGGCCCAGTCGAACCGGCCGCCGAGCGTCAAGACCCAGCGCTCGTCGATCTTCATCTGGTCCTGCAAATAGAGACCATAATTGTGGCTGATGGATGTGGTGTCGGCGTCGACATTCAATGCGGGATTGTAACGGCTGTAGTCGGGCGCGAAGATGAAGAACGGGATCGCGTCGTCGAAATTCGACAGGAACCGGACGCGATCCCTGAGGCGCTGATAATCGAATCCGAGCAGGATCATGTGCTCCGCCGGACCCGTGGTCAGCTGCTTCTGCAGATTGTTGTCGAGCACGAAATCATTGCGCTCCTCGCTGAAGCCGAAAGGGTAGACATAGGTGAGTCCGTCGATCGGCGGCGCGGCCATGTCGGATTGCGCCAGCGACTTGTAATCATAATCCATGAAGGAATAGCGGAATCTCTGGCGGAAGGTCAGGCTCGAATCGAACTTGTGCTCGAAGGCGTAGCCGATGAAATGCTGCTTGTAGCTGTAATCGTCCGCCCCTGGGCGATCGAGACGGATGCGGGTGGCGAAGCGCTCGGGCGTCACATAGACCGCGGCTTGGCCGGCGTCGTCGGCGAGCGCGCTGCCGAGAATGGTGAGGGACGTCTCCGGCGTGATGTTCCAGGTGATCGCCGGTGCGACATAGAGACGATTGTCGGGGATGCTCGGCCCGGACGAATAGTCGACGGCGGCGTTCGCATTGCGATAGAGGAAAGTGAGACGATAGAGCAGCGTCCCCTGATCGTCGAGCGGTCCCGTGATGTCGCCCGCAATGTTCTTGCGGTCGTAAGTTCCATATTGGAACTCCAGTTCGCCGGCGCTCTGCGCCTGCGGCCGCTTGGTGATGCGATTGACGAGGCCGCCGGGGTCGCTCTGGCCGTAGAGCGCCGAGTTCGGTCCGCGCAGAACATCGTAGCGATCGAAGCCGTAAGGCTCGTAACGATAGTTCACCGGACTGACCAGATTGTCGACATAGCTGCCGCCGAACGCGCTCGTGAACCCGCGGATCATGTAGAAAGGATTCCACTGATCGAGATTGGCGCCGAAGGGCTGGGCGAAGACGCCGGGCGAGTAGAGCAACGCCATCGAATCCGTCACCGCCTTGCGCGCATCGAGTTCTCCGCGGGTGATGATCGAAATGGATTGCGGGACTTCCGCCAGCGGCGTGTCGGTCTTGGACCCCGTGAGCGTTCGCTTCTCCACAAAGCCGTAGTTCGGCGCATAGAGGCCGCCGCCGGCGCTGCCGCCGATATCGATGACCGGCAATGCTTCGGCGCCGTCCGGACCGGCGGGAATCGTCGCTTGCGGAAGACGTTCGATCGTCAGCGTCTTCGCACTGCTGAAGCGGTAGGCGAGGCCGGTTCCGGCCAGCAGCCGGTCCAGCGCCTGCGGGAGGGTGAACGAGCCTCGAAGAGGCGGCGCGATGCGGCCCTGCGACAGCGCCGCTCCATAGGCGAGCTTCGATCCGCTCTGCCGGGCGAAGGCGGCGAGCGCCGATGCGAGCGGCTGCTGTGGAATATCGAAGCGGACGACGTCGAGCCGTTCTCCCGGCGCCGGGACGTCTTGTGCATATGCGCCTGCCGCCGGCGACAGGACCGAGGCGATCGCGGTCGTTGCGAATAGCAGCCCCAAAGGGCGGGCCTGCTCGAAAATTCGCATGGATTTGCTCCCGGTCGGATGCGTTGCCGAGGGAGCCGGGCGAGCCGCGTTTCCGTCCCTCGGAGAGTTAGACCGGCCGCAGCGAAAACTCCTCAATCGATCTCGACGGAAATCTGCAAAATTTATTCGGAGATCACGGTCAGATAGGGGGAGAAGCGGCGGATCGTCACGGGAAGTCCCGCCGCGAGCGCGTCGAGTGACGCAGCCGGCGTTCTCAGATCGAGCACGGCGTTGACGCGCAGGGCGGCGACGCCGCGTCCGCGAACGACGATCCAGCCGGCGTGATAGGCTCTGAACGCCGCGACGACGTCCTCGAGCCGTTCGTCCTCGGCGATATAGAGCCCCGAACGCCAGGCCGTGACGGCCGAGGCGTCGATCGGCCGGACTGCGCCGACGCCGCCCTCCCGGTCGATGACGATCATCTGGCCCTCGCCGAGCTCGACAGGCGCCGGCGCAGACGCGATGCGGGACGCGACCAGAACGGCATGCTCCGCGACGGCGACGGCGACGCCGTCCGATGCGAGGCTGGAGTCGATGTCGAAGGCGGTCCCGAGCGCCTTCACCGTGGCGTTGCGCGTCTCGACCTCGAAGGGCCGCGCCCGGTCGGGCGAGACCTCGAAGAACGCCTCGCCTCTCAGCAGACGGATGCGCCGCGCCGTCCGCGTGAAGTCGACGCCGATGGCCGATCGGGCGTTCAATGTCACATGCGATCCGTCGGCGAGCGCGACGGTCCGCGTCTCGCCGAGGCCGGTCGCATGATCCGCGGGCTCTTCACGAGTAGCCCATAGGCCGCTCCCCGCGGCGGCGAGGCCGATCGCGCCGGCGATCACGGCGCGCCGGGTCGGATCGGGCTCGCCTGGCCCCGGCTTCACCACGCCCGACTCGTCATCGAAATGAAGGTTCGACGAGTCCGCCCACAGCGCCTCGGCTTCGCGCGCGGCCGCCTCGTGGTCGGGACTCGTTGCGCGCCAGGCCTCGAAATTCCGGCGGACGGACGAGGTTGCCTCGCCGGAGTAGAGCTTCACGAGCCAGAGCAGGGCTTGGTCGGAAATCTCGGCCGGCGGCCGGGGACGGGACGGGTTCTCGTTCACGATCGTCCTCGATGGTCACGGAGCGGGATCGCGCCTCTCTCCTCTCGACTCGATGCGCACATGCGATCCTCGATCGGCCGGGAAAGAATCGTCCTCCCGGAGCCGATCCCGGCAATGCCTGAGCGCGCGCATCATGTGCTTCTCGACCATGCTCACCGAAATTCCGAGCCGCGCGGCGATCTCCGAATGTCGTCGTCCCTCGACTTTGTTCATGACGAAAGTCGATCGGCAACTCGGCGGAAGCTCGTTCAAGGCGATGGCGATGCGCGCCAGGCGCCGCCGTCGCTCGAGATTCGCGAGCGGATCGTCGCCGGAGGCGACATCCGACAAATCCTCGACGTCGACGCGATAGGACCATTCCGTTCGCTGCCGCACGGCGAAATCGATCGCCGCATTGCGCGCGGCCGTGAAGAGATAGGCCTTGGGATCGTCGATCGCTCCGGCCTGTGCGCTCCGGCCGGCGAAACGCATATAGGCGTCCTGGGCGATGTCTTCGCCATTGTCTCGGCTGCCGACGAGACGGGTCACGAAGCGCACGAGCTCGCCATGGTGAAGACGAAACAGCTCCGCGAGAAGTCGAGCGATCGTGGACATGGGAACCGCCATACCGAAAAGAGCGGCTCTTCGACACGACCGAGCAGCGCCGTCCTGGCGCGCTCATGGAGGCCGAGGAGCATTTCTTCGAAGATGAGCAACCGTTCCTGCTCGACGAGGGGCCGTTTCCGGGGAAGGAGGTCGGACGGCGTCTGTGAGGCGGTCTTGTCATTCTTCGGGCGTTCGACGACTGCCCCCTTGCATTGGCGAGAGACGTCGAAAAATCGATCTCGTTCCTCCACACGCTGCAAGTCATGCGCGACGGCCCGAGCCTGTTCGGGCTCTCGTGACGTGGCGGCCGACGAGGTTCCTCCAAGGGCGCGCCTCGTTCAACTCGGAGTTGTTGCGCGTGAACAAGAGCCGACGAAGAGGCAGATCATCCTCCGCAATTGTTATCGCCCTAAAATTTTACACGCAAATCAATTAGTTTGTATTCATTCTAAGCTCGAGCTCACCCTCGTTGCGGGAAGTCGCGCAGACGTATCGTGTTCTCGCCGAGAGGCCGAACGCCGTCACACCGCGCGGATTTTCGTCCCCGTGGCGACTCCGAAGCCGACGCCACGCCTCCGTTCCGTCATCGCCTATGGTAAATATTTGATTTTATTGGTGCGCAAGAGGGCGTCGAAATAACAATCTAAGGTGTTGTTCGATCTACGCTTTTCTGAAAGACGGCTTTTTTGCCACCCCCAGAAATACCCCCAAATCGCAGCGCTGCCCCTCTCGGCCGTCCCGACGCTTCCAGCGGGGTGACGCTTGCCGGCTCGGCCGATCATCGTCGGGCTGTTCGGCCGCGCTCAATCCGGCGCAGCAGTCGCAGCACTTCGGCTTCCGTTTCGGCGTCGCTCCCGATTCGCCCTCATTCGATCGTCGCGCGCGCGAAGCGTATCATACCGGCGGCGGTTCGGCCTGATGGCGTTCGATCGGCAACAACAGGCTCGGCCGCGCCACTGGGGCGAACCATGCGCGGGGCTCGCGGCGATCGGCAAGCGCCTCGGCCGGTCGACAGGCTCGACGGGCGGGAGGGCGAGCGCAACACGCCAGCGTGGGAAGCGCGTAGCAATATTCCAATCTCCCGCCCGCCCGTCGTCGCTTCGATATGAATCCCAGATTGTTGACGAGCCAATTCCCAAGCCCGGCGTCTGCCAGAGGATGGCCGACTCGCATGTCGCGGACGAATGTCAGATATCGGTTCCGCACAACGCTTTTGTCGGCCGTCGAACACGGTTCTCGTCATAGTCGTAGCCGCCGATCCATGCTTCCGACCAATCATGCGCGAGTTCGCGCCCTTCGTCGGAACCGTCCGTTTCTTCACAGACGGCGCAAATCCCGGCAATCCAATCATACATATCGATATTGTTGTCGTGGGGAGCCGCCGCAGGATTTCGACGGCCTGCCGAGGCAGGGGAGCGCGATGCTCGCGGCGCATCTTCGTCCGCTCGGCCGGAATCGTCCACACGGCCGCCTCGAGGTCGAATTCCGTCCAGCGGGCGAGCCGCAGCTCGCCAGGGCGGGGCGCCAGGAGCGCCAAGAGCTTCAGCGCCTCTCTGGTGGTCGGCTGGCCGTCGAAGCCGTCCACGGCCCGCAGAAGTCCGCCAAGCGCCTTCCGATCGGTTATGGCGGGCCGAGCGGTCACCATGGGGCGGGTGAGAGCGCCCTTCAGCGCTCCCGTGGGGTCGTTCTCGGCCCGAGCCGAGGCGATGGCGTAGCGGAACACCGCGCCGATGGTCGATCGCAGCCGATTCGCCGTCTCGTGGACGCCGCGGGCCTCGGCCTTTCTCAGGACGGTTAAAACCTCGGCGGCGGTAATCTCGCGAATCGGCCGCTCGCCGATCGCGTCCTTGGCGAGGCCGAGAAGCCACTCGACCTTGCCGAGCGTGGTCGGCGCTCGGCTTTCGCGCTTCAGCTTGGCAACGTATTCATCGGCGACCAGGGCGAAGGTGTCGCGAACGGCTTCGACGGCCGCGCGCTTGGCTTGCTGCTTCACCTGCGAAGGGTCGACTCCGGCGGCGAGAAGCCCCCTCGCGTCGTCGCGGGCCTCGCGCGCCATCTTGATTGAGACCTCGGGGTATCACCCAATCGAAAGCAGCTTCTCCTTACCCCCGACGCGGTATTTGAGACGCCAGAGACGGGAGCCGTTCGGATTGACGAGCAAATGCAAGCCCTGGCCGTCCGCCAGCTTGTAGGGGCGTTGCTGCGGCTTGCTGTTCTTGACACTGGAGTCGGTCAGGGACACGGGGGTATCTCTTAAAGGGGTATCGGCGAATACCCCTGATTTTACCCCCAAATGTTTCGGCTTCAACCGGACCTTGCCGGAACCGAAGGCTTCCGAGTAGCATGATTAAGATGCTGATGTTTCAATAGCAAAGTAGCCCGGGCTGGACTGCCTCGGGCTACTTCGGAACTCTTCGAAAGAAGGGTAGTGGTGCCGCAAGAGGGATTCGAACCCCCGACCCCATCATTACGAATGATGTGCTCTACCAGCTGAGCTATTGCGGCAGGATAGCCTCGGGCCGATCCTAGCGGCGCTTCTCTTAGCCGCGCCGACGATCGATTTCAAGCCGCTGTCCACGCCCGCAGGGCAATCGCTCGAACTGGAGGGGAGTTTCGGCGCGGGAATTGCCGTGATTCATAGAGGGCCTCGACTCACTGAGGCCTTCGATGTCCAAGACCAGTCTTCTCGACCATTTTTCCGCCCTCGAGGACCCGCGCCAAGCGTGGAAGGTCGTCTACCCGTTGCCGGAAATCCTGCTGATCGTCCTGTGCGGGACGATGGCCGGGGCCGAGGATTTCTGCGAGATCGAGCGCTGGGCCAGGCAAAAGCTCGACTTTCTGCGGCGTCTCCTGCCCTTCGCGAAGGGCGTCCCCTCCCATGACGCGCTCAACGACGTGATGAACGCCCTGCCGGCCTCGCTCTTTGCCGAATGCTTCACCAATCGGGTCGAGAGCCTGCGCGAGAAGGAGCCCGACATTGTGGCGATCGACGGCAAGACCTCGCGCCGCGCGCATGGCAAGGACGGCTCGCCGCTGCATCTGGTCTCCGCCTGGGCCTCGCGCCAGCGCCTCGTGCTCGGTCAAGAGGCGGTCGACAAGAAGAGCAACGAGATCGTCGCCATTCCGCTGCTGCTCGACCGCCTGGAACCGAAGGGCGCGCTCGTCACTATCGACGCCATGGGATGTCAGCGCGAGATCGCCGAGAAAATCCGCGCCGAGGGAGCCGACTATCTGCTCGCCCTGAAGGACAATTGGCCGACGCTCGCCGAGGACGTGCGCTTCTATTTCGAGCGCGAGCGGGAAGCCTGCGACATTCACGAGACGACCGACGGCGATCATGGGCGCATCGAGGTTCGCCGTCATTATGTGTCTCACACGGTCGACTGGCTCTCGACCGACCGCCGCTTTCCCGGCGAGCCGCGCTTTCCGGCGCTCGCCATGATCGGCATGATCGAGGCGACGGTGGAGCGGGATGGAAAGACGAGCGTGGCGCGCCGTTACTATCTCTCCTCGGCGCTATTGTCCGCCGAGCAGTTCGCCCACGCGGCCCGGGCCCACTGGAGTGTAGAGAACGGTCTCCACTGGGTGCTCGACGTCGTGTTCCATGACGACCTGATGCGTCTTCGCACCGAGAACGGGCCCGCCAACATGGCGACGATCAGGCATGCCGCTCTCAACCTCATCAAGGACATCCCCGATAAGGCCAGCCTCAAAATCAAAAAGAAAACAGCCGCCTGGAACGATGATTACCTCTTCCGAGCCATAACCCAGCCGTGGCGATGAGTTTCAAGCGATTCCCCTGGTCCGGTTTCTTTCAACGGCCGGTCGTCATTCCGAGGGCGTCGCCGACGGGTCGGCGCTCGCGGGCGCAGCGAGCCGCGCCCTCCCAGGGCCGAAATTGCGCAGCTTCTCGCCGAAGGTCGAGACCATCATGAACACCGCCGGCACGAAGATCAGCGACAGCAGCGTCGAGAAGACGAGGCCGCCGATCACCGCGATCGCCATCGGCGAGCGGAACTCGCCGCCGATGCCGAAGGCCAGCGCGCTCGGCGTCATGCCGGCGATCATCGCGATCGTCGTCATCACGATCGGCCGCGCGCGCTTGCGGCCGGCGTCGATGATCGCGAGATCCTTCGGCTCGCCGCGCCAGACCGCCTCCAGCGCGAAATCGACCAGCATGATCGCATTCTTGGTCACGATGCCCATCAGCATCAGAATGCCGATCCACACCGGAACGGTGAGCTGCTTGCCGACCAGCATCAGGCCGAACACGGCGCCGCCGATCGAGAGCGGCAGTGAGAAGAGGATGGTGATCGGCTGCAGGAAGCTGCTGAACAGCAGCACCAGCACCGCATAGACCATCAACAGTCCCGCGCCGAGCACCTGGGCGAAGCCGTCCGACAATTCGTTGAGGCTCTCGGCGTCGCCCGATTCGCCCACCGTCACGCCCGGCGGCAGCGACTTCTTCACCGGCAATTGCTCGATCGCCTCCAGCACGTCTCCGAGCGCCGCGGAGCCGACGAGATCGGCCTCCACCGTCGCCTGGCGATTGCGGTCGTAGCGGGTGATGTTGGTCGGCCCTTGCGTGAACTGCAGATCGGCGACCGCCGAGAGCGGCACGCTTCCCGAAAGGCCCATGGGCACGCGCAGCTGGCCGAGCACATTCTTGTTGGAGCGCGCGCGATCCTCCAATTGCACGCGCACGGGAATGAGCCGGTCGCCGTCGACGAATTTGGCCAGCGCCGGGCCGACGTCGCCGATCGTCGCGACGCGGATCGTCTCGGCCAGCGTCTCGGGCGTCACGCCGAGGCGCGTCGCGAGATCGAGATGCGGACGGATGAGCAACTCGGGACGGTCGAGGGTCGTGTCGGCGATCACATTGTCGATGCCGGGCAGACGGCGCATCTGGCGCGCCAGCTCGTTCGCCACCGTCGCGACCCTGCGCGGCTCGGAGCCGTGCGCGACCAGAGAGATCGCGCGCAGGCCGTTCTCGTCGACGAAATAATAGCGGATGTCGGGAACCTTGCGCAGGCGGCGGCCGATCTCCTGCTCGAGATCGCGCTGGGTGATCTTGCGATCCGACTTCGGCGTGTAGTTGACGATCAGCGTCGCGCGCCGCGCCTCCATCGGCCCGTTGGACACGCGGCCGCCGTCGACGAAGACGTTCTGTACTTCCGGCAACTCGTGAATGACGGCGGCGATGTCCTCGGTCGTCTTCTCCGTGTCGGAAATTTGCGAGCCCGGCGGCAGCTCGACCATCATCACCGAGCGCGAGGAATCCTGCGCGGGCAGGAAGCCCTTGGACAAGAGGCTGATGCTGGTGATGGAGGCGGCGAAGAACAGAAGGCCGACCAGCACGGTCGCCTTGTAATGGCGCACGGAGAAGGCGACCAGCCGCTCATAGGCGCGCAGGATCGCGCCCGGCGGCTTCTCCTCCTCCTGATGCGGCTTCAGCAGATAGGCGGCGAGCATCGGCGTCACGAGACGCGCCGCGAGCAGAGAGAACAGCACCTGCACTGCGACGGTGACGCCGAACTGCTTGAAGAACTGTCCCGCTATGCCCGGCATGAAGCTCGCCGGCGCGAAGATCGCGACGATGGTGAGGCTGATCGCGATCACCGCGAGGCCGATCTCGTCGGCCGCGTCGGAGGCCGCCTGCAACGCCGATTTTCCCATGCGGATATGGCGCACGATATTCTCGATCTCGACGATCGAATCGTCGACCAGAATGCCGGTGCTGAGCGTGATGGCGAGAAAGCTCACCAGATTGAGCGAGAAGCCCAGAAAGTCCATGACCCAGAAGGCCGGGAAGATGGACAGCGGCAGCGAGATGGCGACGATCACCGTCGCGCGCAGGTCGCGCAGGAACAAAAGCACGATGACGACGGCGAGGAAAGCGCCCTCGAACAGAGTGTGGATCGCCGCGTCGTAGTTGCCGCGCGTCACCTCGACCGACGTGTCGATGAGCTTCAGATCATAGTCGGGATATTTCGCGCGCAGCGCCTCGACGCGCTTCTCGACGGCGGAGGCGACGTCGACGTCGCTCGCGCCATTGGCGCGCTTGACGCCGACGGCGACGACCGGCCGCCCGTCGAGACGCGCGAAAGTGCGGCGCTCGGCGATGGTGTCGGTGATCGTGCCGAGATCCTGCAGGCGCACCTCGCCGCCGGTCGGCAGAGCGATCATCAGCCCCGAAAACTCCTCGAGCGTCCTGGCCGAGGCGATGGTGCGAATCGCCTGATCGCGGCCGCCGATCTCGGCGCGGCCGCCGGTGACGGTTACATTGGTGCCGCGCAGGCGCCGGCTCACGTCGAAGGCGGAAAGCCCGAAAGCCTGCAGACGGTCGGCGTCGAGCGAGACGAGAATCTCGCGCGAGACGCCGCCGATGATCTCGATCTGCGCGACGCCCTTCACGTCCTGCAGCGAGCGTTTGACCGTGTTCTCCATGAACCAGGAGAGCTCTTCAGGGCTCTTGCCCGGCGCCGAGGCGGCGTAGGTCACGATCGGCAGGCCGACGACGTCGACGCGCTGGACCAGCGGCTCCTCTATGTTGCGCGGCAGGTTGAAGCGCACGCGCGTCACCGCGTCCTTCACATCGTTGAGCGCCTTGTCGGTGTTGGTCTCGAGCCGGAAGATGATGGTCGTCACCGACAATCCGTCGGTGATGGAGGAGGAGATGTGGCGCACGCCCTCGACGCCGGAGACGCCGTCCTCGATCGTCTTCGTCACCTGCGCCTCGATCTCGGCGGGCGCCGCGCCGAATTGCGAGACGACGACCGAGATCATCGGAATGTCGGCGTTGGGCAGGCGGGTGATCGGCAGCTGCAGAAAGCTCGTCCAGCCGAGAAACAGGAGAATGATGGAGAAGACGATCGACGGCAGCGGCCGCTTGATGGCCAGCGCGGAGACATTGAAGGACATCGGCTAGGCGCCCCTATCTGCGAAACATTCGGTCTCGGGTCCGAGACACGGAACGGACGGGCCGCTCGCGAGAGGCCGCCGTGGGACGCGGCTTCGGGGCGGCGTGACTATTTGCCCGCTCCCTCGATCAGAACCGCATTGACGCGGTCACCGGCGTGCAGAGCGGCGCCCGTATGCGCGACGATCTCCTCGCCGACCGCGAGCCCCTCGCGAATGCGGACCTTGCCGCCGTCGGAAAGCCCGACGCGCACGGGGCGCACTTGCACCGAGGCTCCGCTCACCAGCTGCACCGACGCCTCGCCATTGCGATAGCTGACGGCCGAAGTGGGAACGACGACGCCGCAGTCGCGCGCCGTCTCGACGACGGCGCTGGCGAATTGTCCCGGACGGATGGCCGAGGCCGGCTCGATCGAGAGCCGCGCGCGGCCGAGCTGGGTCGCGGGATCGACCTCGCTCGCCGGCGACTGCACGACGCCCTTGGCCAGGACGCCCTCGTCGCTCGTCACCTTGGCGACGGCGCCCTTGCGGATCTGGCCGACATAGAGGCTCGGAATGTCGACGACGAGATCGACGTTGGAGCCGGCCGAAATGACAAAAGGCGGGTCGGGTGGAGCGCCTTGCGCCGCCATTGCGGTCGCCGCCGCCGCCTGCGGCGCGCCGGAAATGTCGCCGACGCGGATATTGACCCGCACGATCATGCCGGCGATCGGCGCGCGCACGACCGTCGAGCCGAGCCCCCCGGCCGAAGCGGCGGCCGGCGCGGCGGCGCCTCGCGCCGCCGCGGGAGGAGGGGCTGCGGCGGCCGCCTCGGCTCCTTCGCGCACGGCGCGCAGCAGCTCCTGGCCCGCTGCGACACGATCGCCCTCGCCGACCAGAATTTCAGTGACGCGATAGCCGGGCGGCACATTGGCCCCGGTCTCCTCGCGCGCAATGGCGAAGCCGGTCACCCGCGCGTCGACTTTGACGCAGGCCTCCTTCGCGCGCACGGTGGCGACCGTCACCTGGCCGACGCTCTTGGCGGCGGGAGGCGTCGGCTCGGCGGCGGCGCCCATCGCCACGAGACCCGACAACGCCGCGAGCGCGCAGCGTTTCCGCGCGCGCTCGCTCGTTCGCTCGCGGCGCAGATTTCGCCGCACGAGGCCCGATCTCTTCATCCGGATCAATTTTCCGCCGCCTTGAAGGCCATGATGTTCACGACCTGAACGCGCCGATTCTCCGAGGCGTACGGGTTGCTCGCATTCTTGAGATGCGTCTGGCCATAGCCGACCGTGACGAGACGCTCCGGCGCGACGCCATATTCGGTGACGAGCGCCCGCTTCACGGAGTCCGCGCGCCGCTCCGACAGTTTCTGATTGGACTTGGCCGAGCCGCGGGCGTCGGTGTGGCCCATGATCAGGAAGGTGCTGTTCCTGAAGTCCGAGCTGGCGAGCGCCTCGCCGAGCTTGGCGACGATCTCGCGATCCTTGCCGCGCAGCTCGGCCGAATTGAGCCCGAAGCGCATCTCGAAATCGACGTCCCGGCGCGTCGCCACGATGGCGTCGAGCTTGGACACTTCCGAGATCGACAGCGAACGCGTGCGCCCGCGCAGTCCGTTGACGAACTGCTCCTCGGCGATATGCTCCGGCGTGACCGACGGACCCGTGGTCAATCCGCGCGTCACCGGCTGCGAGAGCGCCTTGACGATGGCCGCGGCGCTCAGCTCCTGCGCCGTGGCGAGACCCTGGACGGAAAATATGATGGCGGCCGCCAACATCGCGCTGCGGCCGAGGCGCGGCTCCGATTTCGACATGAAACCCTCCCCAATGCGCATATGGTTTCGACGAGTATCTTCGAGCTCGCCTCGAAGATCAACCAAGGCGAGAGATTTCGGCTCCGCGAGCCTATCGCCTTTGTCGCTGCGCACAGTAGCAGGGTTCCGGGGGGGCCGAATGTGCGCTCGCGCACATCGCGCGCTTCCGGGCGAGCGCGCAGGGCTTTTTGGTCAGGCGGCCTTCGCCTGTCGCAGGGCGGGAGCCTGCCCGTTCCGCGCCGGCTCGGCCGGGGCGCCCACCCATTCGGAATGGGCCGGGATCGTCTCGCCCTTCATCACCACGGTGAGCGGCCCGAGCCGGGCGAATTCGCCCACATGCGTGTCGTAGAGCACCGTGGAGCCGGCGCCCACCGTCACGCCGCGGCCGACCTCGACGCGCCCCACCTTCATCACCCGGTCCTCGTAGAGATGCGTCTGCAGCGCCGCCACCATGTTGAGGGCGGCGTAATCGCCGACGCGGACGCAATCGAATTCGGTGATGTCGGTCATGTCCATGAAGACGCCTTTGCCGAGCTTCGAGCCGAACAGCCGCAGGACCCAGGGGAGGAAGGGCGTGCCGCGCAGATGCTCGAGCAGGATCTTGCCGGCGAGGCCCCAATAGAGCACGGCGCAGGCCTCCGTGCGCATGGCCCAGAAGGACCACATGGGCTTCACCTGCGGCTCGTAGCGGCCCATGGTGAGCCATTTCACCGCGACGACGACCAGCGTCATGCCGAGCGAGATCAGCGTCGAGCAGAGGACGAACATCCAGAACACCGTCCCATATTCGCCGTCGATCAGCTTCTGTCCGAAGCTCTCGACCGCCCAGGTGCCGAAAGTGATGAACAGCATGGTCGGCAGGGAGACGTTGACCGCCTCATAGGCGGCGCGGGCGGCCTTCTTCCAGAAGGGCGGCTGGTAGGTCCATGCGGAGCCGCCGCCGTCGAAGGTCTGGCGCACCGGGAGTTTGATCGGCGGCGAGCCGAACCAGGTGTCGCCCTCGGACAACTCGCTGTTGGCCGGCGGCTTCGATTTGATGCCGATCAGAGCGCCGTTCGGAATTTCCGAGCCGGGCGGAACCACGGCGTCATTGCCGATGAAGACGCGGGAGCCGGTCTTCACCTTCTTCAAATACATCCAGCCGCGGCGCATGTCCTCGTCGCCGAGCACCACCTCGTCGGCGATGAAGCATTTCTCGCCGATCTCGACGAGGTCGTAGCGGCCGGAGAGATTGGTGGAGATTTCCGAATCCTTGCCGATCTTCGCGCCCATCATCCGATACCAGCTGCGCATGTAGAGCGTCGCGAAGAGCGAGGACAGCGTCTCGAGGGTGACCTCGGTCGCGAGCCCGACCGCCCATTTGCGCAAATAGAATCCGGACCAGACGGAATAGGTCCCCTCGCAGACGCGCGGCAGCACGGTCCAGCGGAAGGCGACGATGAAGGCGACGGTGATGAGCACCAGCACGAAGGCGGTCGGCCAGGCGAACAGAGGAATGGCGGCGAGATAATAGGCGTGCTCGCCGTCGGCGAGGCCGAGCCCGGCGTCGAACTTGTCGAACACCCAGAAGGCGGGGAAGATCGGCAGCAGGCCGAGCGGCGGCAGGGCGAGCGCGACCATGCCGAACAATATGCTCATGACGACGCGCCGGGGCGCCGCGACGGCAGACGGCGGATCGAGCGTCTCGACGTCGACCCGCCCCTTGTAGCGAGCCGGCGAGCCGTCCCAGATCTCACGGGCGCCGATGCGCGCGCCCGAGGGGGCCGAGCTCAGATCCTCGAGCGCCGCCCCGTCCTCGAGGACGACATTCTCCTCTATGACGCAGGAGGTTCCGACATAGGCGTCGGCGCCGATGTCGATCGTTCCGATGACGAGCTCGTTCCCGACGACGCGGGCGTTGGCGAGCTTCAGCTTGCCGCCGAGGCTCGCCCCGTCGCCGATGGTCACGAGATCGATTGCGCCGAACTCCACCTCGCCGATGAGCGCGTCCTCGCCGATCTCAGCGCCGAGCGCGCGCAGATAGAGGCGCATCAAGGGAGAGGCCTGGAACCATTTGGCGTGGGTGAGGCCGATGAGCCGCTGCGAGAGCCACCATCGGTAGTAATAGACGCCCCACAGCGGATAGCGCCCCGGTTTCGTGCGGCCGATCGTCAGCCATTTGCCGAGGATCGACACCGCTACGGTGGCGATGTTGACGCACATATAGACGCCGAGCAGGGCGATCGCCTCCTCCACTATGTTCGCGTCCGCCGAGGTGAGCAGCATGTAGGAGACGAAGACGCCGAGCCATTGCGCGGTGACGAAGGCGAGGATGAAGGGCAGCGCCGCCGCCTGGGCGAGGCCGCACAGGAAACGCCGCAGCAGCGGCGGCGGCGTGAAGGAGAGATCGCGTGGCGCGGCCGAGACCGCCGCCGCGCCGTCGAGATGGCGCGCGAGCGTGCGGAGCGTGCGCTGCGCATAGAGATCCTGCAGCGTGATCGAGGAGAGCCGTTCGGTCTCGCGCACCACGGAGACGAAACGCGCGGCGAGTAGAGAGTGGCCGCCGAGATCGGTGAAGAAATCGGCGTCGAAGGGAATGGCGCCCGGCGGCAGCACACGTCGCGCGGCGTCGAGGAGCTTGGCCTCGGTCTCGCCGCGCGGCTCCTCCTGCGCTTCGGCGTCGAGGAGCGGGGCGGTCAGCGGCGCGCGCTTCAGCGCCTTGCGGTCGACCTTGCCGGAGGCGAGCGTCGGCAGCGACGTGACCACCTCGAAACGCGCCGGGACCATATAAGAGGGCAGGAACTCGCGGAGCTTCGCGCGCAGCTCGCGCGGATCGGGCACGACCGCCGCCGCGCCGACGAGGAAGGCGACGAGCTCGTCGAGTCCGTCCTGGCTGCGCAGCACCACCGCCGCCTGGCGGATATGGGCGAGCGCGGACAGCGCCGCCTCGATCTCGCCGAGCTCCACCCGGAAACCGCGAATCTTGACTTGATCGTCGATACGGCCGCGAAAGGCGAGATTGCCGTTCTCGTCCAGCACGACCGCGTCGCCGGAGCGATAGAGGATCGGATCGGAGCCGTCGTCGGAAAAGGGATTGGCGATGAATTTTTCCGCCGTCAGCTCTTCGCGCTTCAGATAGCCGCGTGCGACGCCGGGCCCGCCGATCAGTAGCTCGCCCTCGACGCCATGCGGCAGCAGCTCGAGATTCTCGCCGACGACATAGCAGCTGTAGTTCGGGATCGGCTTGCCGATCGTCACCGTCTCGTTCGGCCACACCTCCGAGACGGTCGCGACGACGGTCGCCTCGGTCGGGCCGTAGCTGTTGAAGATGGTGCGGCCCGCGCGCGCCCAGCGCTCGGCGACGGATGGGGGGCAGGCTTCGCCGCCGAGCACGATCTTGCGCAGCGTCTTCACGTCGCGCGGCAGGGCGGCGAGCAGCGTCGGCACCGTATCGAGCACGGTGACGCCCGCCTCCTCGAGAAGATCGGGAAGCGCCTCCGTCTCGCCCATGATCTGCGGCGTCGCCACGAACAGCGAGGCGCCGGCGAGATAGGGAATCCAGATCTCCTCCATCGAGAGGTCGAAAGCGACCGAGGCGCCCTGGAACACGACGTCGGCCGATGAGATGCCGTAGATCTCGTTGGCCGAGCGCAGATAATGGCAGATGTTGCGCTGGGTGACGACGATGCCCTTGGGCGTGCCGGTCGAGCCCGAGGTGTAGATCAGATAGGCCGGATCCTCCGCGCCCGCGCCCGCGAGGCGCGGGTCGGGCGCCGGGTCGTCCCCGCGTGAGGCGACCTCCGCATCGACCAGAATCTCGACGCCGACCGCGCCCGCGGCTTTGATGGCGAAGAGAGGCGAGGCGAGGAGTCCGACGGCGTCGGCGTCGGCGAGGCAGACGGCGATGCGCTCGACCGGCGCGTCGGCGTCGAAAGGCAGCCAGGCGGCGCCGGTCTTGGCGATGGCGATCTGGGCGATCAACAGCTCCGGACCGCGCGACATCCACAGGCCGACGATCTGGCCCGGGCCGACCCCGCGCGCGATGAGGCCATGGGCGATGGCGTTCGCCTGCGCGTCGACCTCCCGATAAGTGAAGCGCCGCTCCAGGGTCGACATCGCCAGCGCATGGGGGCTGGCGGCGACGCGGGCGGCGAAAATCTCGCAGAGCAGCTCGTCGCGCAGCAGATGCGGCATGGCGGCGCCGCGCAGCACGGCGCGTCGCCCGGCGAGGCCGGGCTCGGCGTGCGGCTCGCCCGCCGCGAGCGGCGAGGCTTGCCGGAAATACGGGTTCAACTCATTCATTTGCATCATATTTCCGCGCACGGCTCGTCCCGCTGCTCACGGCGTGGCGGCCGGGAATGGTCATATCCCGCATCCGCTGAACGCGGGATGAATCCATCTATGGGGAGGATCTTGTTGCCGGGAAGGCCGACCCCCGGCGCGACCGGGCTTTTTGCGCGCCCATCGTGTCGAAGCGGTTACAAATCCAGATCGCCTCGATGTCCGATCTTCCCCGTTTCGCCTTCTCGAAGACGCTCGGGCCGGTCCTGGGAAGATGCGGCTTTTGGCCGCCGGACAGCTCCTCGACAGCGAGGAGTTGGATGTTCCGGAATTTGCCATGCAGAAGAGGACTCTCGTAGAAGCCGGCGGCGGTCGCGTCGCGGCGCATGATGGTCGTCGGATCCTCGAGGGCGAGGAAGACGCCGATCTTTGCGCGGTCGCGCTCGACCGTGGCGATGAGGTCGACATTTGCCGCCGCCTTTCACCGAGACCACGGCCTTTTCCGTGATCTTTCCGTCCGGCTTGAAATAGAGGTAGCCGTCGACTCCGCCATCCTCCCCCTCGAGGTTTCAAGGGCTGCGCCTCGACCATGCGCGGCGAAGGGCGACTCTTTAATAACTCCGCGAATAACTCCGCGCCGAGGCCGTAGCCGCGTCTCATTGCTCTCAGGCCGAGGCTGCGGCCCGCCGGCTTTTCTCCGGCGCGGGCGCGAGCCTCACGAGCAGCAGCGTCGCCGTCAGCCCCGCATAGATCAGCGGCTCGGCCGGCCAGGACTTCACGATCAGCAGAAAATGCGCCGCCGCGGCGAGGGCCGACAGATAGACCAGCCGGTGGAGCTTGGCCCAGGCCTTTCCGCCCATGCGGCGGATCGCCGCGGCATTGGAGGTGAGCGCGAGCGGGAGCAGACCGGCGAAGCTCGCCATGCCCATCGTCACATAGGGGCGCTTGACGATATCGGCCCAGACGGCCCCCCAGTCGAAGCCGAAGTCGAGCGCGACATAGGCGGCAAGATGAAGAACGGCATAGGAGAAGGCGAGCAGGCCCAGCGCGCGCCGATAGCGCAGCAGATCGACCCCCGCAAAGCGCCGCAGCGGCGTCACCGCGAGGCAGGCGAGCAGGAAGCGCAGCGCCCAGAGGCCGAGCCCTTGCTCCAGAGCCTTGATCGGCTCCGGCCCCAGCCGGTCCTCGAGGCCCTGCCAGAACAGCCAGGCGCCCGGCGCGAGGCCGACGATATAGACGGCGAGCCGCGGGACGGCCGAGCGGGCGCGCATCAGAAGTACCTCCCGAGGTCCATGCCGGCGTAGAGGCCGGCGACCTCGTCGGCATAGCCGTTGAACATCAGCGTCGGCCGCCGCTTGGCGAACAGCCCGCCCTCGCCGATGCGGCGCTCGGTCGCCTGGCTCCAGCGCGGATGGTCGACCTGCGGGTTCACATTGGAATAAAAGCCGTATTCGCGCGGGTTCTGCTTGTTCCAGGAGGTTTTGGGCTCGGTCTCGGTGAGCTGGATTCGCACGATCGACTTCGCTCCCTTGAATCCATATTTCCAGGGGACGACCAGCCGCAATGGCGCGCCGTTCTGATTGAGCAGGGTTTCCCCATAGAGGCCGACCGCGAGAAGGGCGAGCGGGTGCAGGGCCTCGTCGAGCCGCAGCCCCTCGACATAGGGCCAGGGCAGGAGCTGGAGCAGACCCTTCTGGCCCGGCATCTCCTCCGGCCGCACCAGAGATTCGAAGGCCACATATTTCGCGGAGCCGAGCGGCTCGGCGCGGGCGAGAACGGAGGCGAGCGGCACGCCGAGCCAGGGGATGACCATCGACCAGCCCTCGACGCAGCGCATGCGATAGACCCGCTCCTCGAGCTCGGACGGGCGGATCAGATCCTCCAGCCGGTATTTCGCCGGCTTCGCCACCAGGCCGCCGATCTCGACCGTCCAAGGCGAGGTCGTGAGCGATTCGGCGCGCGCGGCGGGATCGCTCTTGCTCCCCCCGAATTCATAGAAATTATTGTAGGAAACGACATCGGCGCGCGGCGTCGGCCTCTCGTCCGTCGAGAAGGGGCTCTTCGCGCCCGCGAGCGGCGCCGCGGCGGAGGGGCCGAGCAGAGTTCCGAGGCCGAGGCCGGCGGCGCCCGCGAGAAATGCGCGCCGGCGCAGATAGGTCGAGCGCGGCGTGATCTCGGAAGCGGGAATCTTCGGCGAACGGGCGATCAGCATAGCGGAAGCCTCGTCTTCGGGAACCTGCGACGAGCGCCGGGCGGCGCTCGCTCTGCCGAATTCGCGTCGCGAAGGGCGATTGTCGCCGCCGGCGCCCGCCCGAACCGGCGCAGCCTCCCCGAGTTGACAGCCCCCGCCTTTTCCGCGACAGCGAACGCGAGGCCGCCGCGCCTCGCGATCGGATCGGGCTCATGCGTTTCTTCGTGACCGGCACTGCCGGCTTCATCGGTTTTCATCTCGCGCGGCGCCTGCTCGAGCTCGGCCATCGGGTCGCGGGCTATGACGGCATGACGAGCTATTACGACGTGCGGCTGAAAGAGGCGCGCCACGCGATCCTGAGGCGCAGCGAGCATTTTCACGCTTCGGTCGCGCAGCTCGAGGACATGAAGAGTCTGACGCGCGCGGCCGAAGCCGCCGAGCCGGACATCATCGTCCATCTCGCCGCGCAAGCGGGCGTACGCTACAGCATCGAGGATCCGCGCGCCTATGTCGATTCCAATATCGTGGGCTCCTTCGACATTCTGGAGCTCGCGCGCATCGCGAAGCCGCGTCATCTGCTGATGGCTTCGACGAGCTCCGTCTATGGCGCGAACGCGCATGTGCCTTTCCTCGAGAGCGAGCGCGCCGACCATCCGCTGTCGCTCTATGCGGCGACGAAGAAGGCCAATGAGGCGATGGCGCATTCCTATGCGCATCTCTGGTCGATCCCGACGACCCTGTTTCGCTTCTTCACCATCTACGGGCCCTGGGGCAGGCCGGACATGGCGCCCCATAAATTCGTCGAGGCGATCGAGAAGGGCAAGCCGATCGACGTCTATAATCACGGAGACATGGAGCGGGACTTCACTTATGTCGACGACCTCGTGGAGGCGATCGTGCGGCTCGTCGACTGCGTACCGCGCATCGACGCCGACGATCCCTCCGTGTCGCCGGCCGCGCCCTGGCGCGTCGTCAACATCGGGCGCGGAGAGCCGATCAATCTGATGGATTTCATCGCGGCGATCGAGCGCGCGACGGGCAAGACGGCGATCCGCAACTATCTCGACATGCAGCAAGGCGACATGCGGCGGACCTATGCCGATTCGGCGCTGCTCGAGCGGCTGACGGGCTATCGCCCGCAGACCTCCGTCGCGGAGGGCGTCGCGGCGCTGGTCGAATGGCATCGAAGCTATTACGGGTGACGAGACTGTTCCAGCCGCCGGCCTCATGCGCCGCCGCCGCCGCCGCACTGGCCAAAGGATAGCTGATAGCCGTTGTCGTCCAGCAGACCGAATTCGCGCAGGCCGTATTCCATAGTTTCGATCGGGTAGACGACGCGGGCGCGGTCTTTCAGACGTTCCCAGAGCTCGTCGACATTGTCGACGTCGAGATAGACCGCCCCGGTAAAGCGCGGTCCCGACCAGGCTTCATGCGCATTGGGCAGAGCGAGCATGATGTCGGCTTCGCCCGACCTCACCCGGGCGAAGCCTTCCGACCGAACCACGCATGTGAAGCCGAGCTGCTCGACATAAAAGCTCACCGATCGAGAAATATCCACGGTCGTGAGCGCGATCGACACCATCCGGATCGTCATGCTTAGTCTCCCCGGATGTCTTCAGCGAACGTCATAGGCGTCGTCGATCGGCACGCCGAGAGCGGTCACCAGCCGATTGGTTTCCGACGCCATGCCGATGATCGCCAGCAGTTCCCGATATTCGTCCTCGGTCATGCCTTTGGCGCGCGCGCTCGCCGTATGCGAATGGATGCAATAGGGACAGCCATGGGCGACCGAGACGGCGATATAGATCATCTCCTTGACCTTCGGGTCCAGGACGCCCGGACCCATCACCTCCTTCAGGCTCTCCCATGTGCGCCTCAGCGTGGGCGGATCATGCGCGAGCGCGCGCCAGAAATTATTGACGAAATCGCTCTTTCGCGTCGCGCGAATGTCCGCGAAGACGGCGCTCGCCTCCTCCGAGAGCTCGTCGTCGCGCAATAGTCCGACAGTCGACATGTCGTATCTCCCTCCCATTCGGCGGAAAACTTTCGGAAAGCTCTGCGACCTCTTCCAATTCCTCGGCGCCGCGCCCACATCGAGCAGACGCTCGGCCGTCGCGGCCAAGGCGCGCGACGCGTCCGAAAATTGCGGAGGCAATCACATGGGGCAGAATTCAACTCCGATCGATATCGGCATTCCTGTAGAGACGCGGGCGAGGATCGCCGACGGCCTGTCGTGCTTCCTCGCCGACTCCTACACACTGTACCTGATGACGCATAATTTCCACTGGAACGTGACCGGTCCGATGTTCAATACGCTGCATCTGATGTTCATGCAGCAATACACCGAGCAATGGGCCGCGCTCGACCTCATCGCCGAGCGCATCCGCTCGCTGGGCTTTCCGGCGCCCGGCTCCTATCGGGCCTATGCGAAGCTCTCCTCCATCGAGGAGGTCGACGGCGCGCCCAAGGCGCTGGAGATGGTCCGCCTGCTCGTCGGCGCCCAGGAGGCCGCCGCCCGTACGGCGCGCGGTCTCTTTCCGCTGATCGAGGAAGCCAATGATCAGCCGACCGCCGATCTGCTGACGCAGCGGCTCAATGTCCATGAGAAGACCGCCTGGATGCTGCGCAGCCTCCTCGAGGACTGATCCGGCGGGCCGTCATTGGAGGAGCGAAGCGACGAAGCAATCCAGAGGCCGCCCGACGACTCTGGATCGCTTCGCCTCGCTCGCGACGACGATGGAGCGACGGCGGTTCGATCGTCGCGGCGCGGCCTCGAGGCTCGCTCACGGCCCCTTCGACGGATCGCGCAGCCAACGGGGAACCGAATCGAGCGCGATCAGATCTTCGACGCTCTGCCGCTCGCGCACGATCGCCCAGCGCGCGCCGTCGACCAGAACTTCCGGAACCAGCGGGCGCGTATTATAGGTTCCCGCCTGCACGGCGCCATAGGCGCCGGCCGTGAGGACGGCGAGCAGATCGCCCGGCGCGGGTTCCGGAATGGCGCGGCCGAGCGCGATGTAATCGCCCGTCTCGCAGACCGGGCCCACGATGTCGGCGAGGATTTCGCGTCCATGCGGCGCGGGCTGCGCCACGGGGATGATCTCGTGCCAGGCGTCATAGAGCGTCGGACGCACCAGATCGTTCATGCCCGCGTCCACGATGACGAAGGTCTTGGCCTCGCCCTGCTTCACATAGAGGACGCGCGTCACGAGCACGCCGGAATTGCCGACGACGAGCCGCCCCGGCTCGAACACGAGCTTGCAGCCGAGCGCCCCCATATGGCGGCGCACGATCTCGGCGTAGCGGTCGGGATGATAGGACGCCGGGTCCTCGCCCGCGTGATAGGGAATGCCGAGTCCGCCGCCGAGATCGACATGGGAGATCGCATGTCCGTCGGCGCGCAGGGCGACGACGAGCTCGGCGAGCAGTAAGAAGGCTTCGTCGAAGGGACGCAGATCGGTGATCTGCGAGCCGATATGCATGTCGACGCCGACGACCTCGAGGCCGGGCAGGCGCGCCGCCTGCGCATAGATGTCGCGCGCGCGCGACAATGGCGCGCCGAATTTGTTCTCGGCGAGCCCAGTGGAAATCTTGGCGTGGGTCTTGGCGTCGACGTCCGGATTGACGCGCAGGGAAATGCGCGCGCGAGCGCCCTTCACGGCGGCGATCTGCGAGATCGCCGCGAGCTCGGGCTCCGATTCGACATTGAAGCAGAAAATGTCTTCGTCGATGGCGAGCGCAATCTCCTGCGCCGTCTTGCCGACGCCGGAGAAAGTGATCTTCCCGCCAGGGACGCCGGCGGCGCGGGCGCGGCGCAACTCGCCGCCCGAGACGACGTCCATGCCGGCGCCGAGGCCGGCGAGCAGAGTGAGGACGGCCTGGTTGGAATTGGCCTTCACCGCATAGCAGACGAGCGCGTCCAGCCCCGCGAAAGCGGCGGAAAAGACGGTGAAATGCCGCCGAATCGTCGCCGCGGAGTAGCAATAGAAAGGCGAGCCGACCGTCTCGGCGATCTCGGGCAGCGCCACGTCCTCGGCGTGGAGGACGCCGGCGCGATAGTCGAAATGATGCATCGATGGATCCTACCCGCCTGCGCCGAACGCCGGGAGGCGGCCTTTGTGCTTCCGATAGACCGACGCGCGTCCCTAGTCGAGCAGCGGATCGAGGATGAAGGGATAGCGCTCGGGCGGCCGGAAGCCGGTCGTGCCGGGGATATACTCCACCGCCTTCACGTCTTCCGCCACCGGCTTCTCGGATCCTTCGGGCGTGACCGTGGTCTTCTGCACAACCGCCTCCCTCGGCCGCGCCGCAACCTCCGGCGGAAGGTCGAGCGCGCCGCGCCGCCCGCAGCCGGAGAGGCCGGCGAGCGCGAGCGCGAGAATCAGCGCCGCCCTGCTGCGCGGCCGAGCGAGATGAAGCATGGACGAGCGTCCTTCGGATGCGATTTGCGCGGCACTATAGACGAAAGCGGGGAGATGACGAGCGTCACGGAATGATCTCGGCGAAGCCCGCGGCGCCGGCGTGGCTGTGCGCCTCCCTCTGCGGGCTCGGGCTCCGCAGCGCCTCGGCCAATGCGCCCTCGGGATCGGCCCCCTCGAATATGGCCTCGACGCAGCGGACGCAGAGCGCGACGCGCGCATCCGCCAGCTTGTAATAGACCTGCTTGGCCGCGCGCCGCGTCTCGACCAGAGCGGCGCGGCGCAGCTCGGCGAGCTGCTGGCTCAGCGCAGGCTGGACGATCGTGGTCGCCGCCTCGATCTCGCCGACCGTGCGCTCGCCGGCGAGCAGAAAGGAGAGAATCATCAGCCGCTGCGGCTGAGCGTAGATTTTCAGCCGTTCGGCCGCCTCGTTGGCGCGCTCGCGGGACTGGTGGATCGCGGTCATTTGTCTTTGCAGGTCCGGTAGAACCAATCATCGGGCGCGCCTGGCGCGAGCGCTTCGGCGACGCCGGTCGCGGGCGGCAGCAGCAGATCGCCGCCGGGCGTCCACCCCTCCGGCGTCATCACCTCGCCCGAAGCGGTCCTCTGCAAAGCCGTCGCCAATCGCGCCATCTCCTCGACCGAGCGTCCGACGGTGAGCGGATACCAGGTCAGCGCCCGCACGATCCCGAGCGGGTCGATGTAATAAGTGGCTCGCATCGCCGAAGAATCCTGGGCGGTTTCGTCCAGCATCCCATAGGCGCGGCCGATCGCCATGGACGGGTCCTCGACGATCGGAAACGGCACGACCACGCCGAAGATGTCGCGGATCGCCCGCACCCAGGCGAGATGCGAATAGAGGCTGTCGACCGACAGGCCGAGAAGGGCGCAGCCGATCGCCTCGAAGCGCGGCGCGGCGCGGGCGAGGGCGACGAATTCGCTGGTGCAGACCGGGGTGAAATCCGCCGGATGCGAGAAAAAAATCAGCCAGCGGCCGCGGAACTGGTCGAGTCGCACCTCGCCCTTGGTCGAGCGCGCGCGGAAGACCGGCGCGGCATCGCCGATGCGCAACCCCCCGCAGCCCCCCGCCGGAGCTGGAATCGGTTCTTTTTCCATGGGTTCTCTGTGCCCCCTTTCGGCGCTTGACACAACCTCTTATACGATTACATAATTAATGTAATAATGAATATTAAGAGGATTCGCCAATGACCGACGCAGCGCTGCGGCGCGCCACCGAGCAGGTCCTCGCCGCCGGGACGCGACCTTCGATCCAGGTCGTCACCTTCTTCGACGAGCCGACCTTTACCGCTACGCATGTCGCCTTCGACCCCGCGACGCGTCGCGGCGCCATTGTCGACAGCGTCCTGAATTTCGACGCCGCCTCCGGCCGCACCTCCACCAAGGGCGCGGATGAGGTCATCGATTACGTAAATCATGAAAGATTGAAAATCGACTGGCTGCTCGAGACCCACGCCCATGCCGATCACCTCTCCGCCGCGCCCTATCTCCAGCAGAAGCTCGGCGGAAAACTCGCCATCGGCCGCGAGATCGCCATCGTCCAGAACGTCTTCGGCAAGCTGTTCAACTTCGGAACCGAGTTCGCCCGTGACGGCTCGCAGTTCGACCGGCTGTTCGGCGACGGCGACACATTCGCGGTCGGCGAAATTCCGGCGATCGCGCTGCATGCGCCCGGCCACACGCCGGCCGACGTCGCCTTCGTGATCGGCGACGTCGCCTTCATCGGCGACACTCTGTTCATGCCGGACTATGGCACGGCGCGCGCCGATTTCCCCGGCGGCGACGCCCGCGCGCTCTATCGCTCCATCCGACGCCTGCTGTCGCTGCCGGCCGATACGCGCCTCTTCCTCTGCCACGACTACAAGGCGCCCGGCCGCGATCATTTCCTCTGGGAGACGACGGTCGGCGACGAGCGGACGAAGAATGTCCATGTCCATGACGGGATCGAGGAAGACGCCTTCGTCTCGATGCGAACCGCGCGCGACAAGACGCTCGACCTGCCGCATCTGATCCTGCCCTCGGTGCAGGTGAATGTGCGCGGCGGACGGCTGCCGCCGGCCGAGGACAACGGAACCCGCTACCTGAAGCTGCCTCTGGACGTGTTCTGACGCCGCTCGCGCCGTTCGTCTTGCGGCTTTCGCGATCTGTTCGGCGCATTCGATCCGACCTGCGCTCGCCGATCTCGCCCTCGCCCCGTCCCGCGCCCTTCGTCGCCGCAATGACGCTCGGAATGTTTCTGCAACGCATTCGCAGTCGCCGAAACCTCGTCCAACGGAAAGAGTGACATCATGTCCAAGAATGTCGGAATGGTCGATCGCCTCCTTCGACTGCTCGTCGTCGCCGCCATCGCCGTCGCCTATGGGCTCGGCCATCTGAGCGGAACGATCGCCATCGTGCTCGGCGCCGTCGCGCTCGCCACGCTTCTCACCAGTCTCTTCTCCTTCTGTCCCGCCTATGGGCTGCTGGGCGTCTCCACCTGCGCGCGTCGCTGACGCATCGCCGCGATCCGAGAAGGTGACATCATCATGAGCTTCGTCGCTCTCACTCCCGATTTTTCCATTTCGCCGCAACTCTCGCAGGACGATGTCGCTCGCGCCGCGCGCGACGGATTTCGACTGATCGTCGATTGTCGGCCCGACAATGAGGAGCAAGGCCAGCCGAGCTTCGCCGATGTCGCCGGCTGGGCCGCCGCGCATGGCCTCGCGGCGGCGCATGTTCCGGTGACGATGGCCGATCTCGACGATGACGCGATCGAAAAATTCGACGCAGCGCTGGCGAAGGCGGATGGAAGAGTTCTCGGCTATTGCAAGTCGGGCCGCCGTGCGAGCGCGCTCTGGGCGCTCTCCCGAGCGAAGACGTCCGGCGCCTCTGCGGCGAAAGGCGCCGGCGTGGATATCGAGCCGCCGAAGACGGGCATCCTCGCGCGCGGCGATCGTGGGCGCAAAGACTATGACGTCGTGATCGTCGGCGGCGGCAGCGGCGGCATAGCGGCGGCTGCGAGCCTGCTGAAGCGCCGTTCTTCGCTCTCGATCGCGATCGTCGAGCCGGCGGACGTGCATTATTATCAACCCGGCTTCACGCTCGTCGGCGCCGGCGTGTTCTCGCCGGAGACGACGAAGCGGCCGATGGCCTCTGTGATTCCGGACGAGGCCGAATGGATCAGGCAGGCCGTCGCCGAATTCGCGCCGGAGTCGAACGAGGTCGTTCTCGACGACGGCTCGCGCCTGCGCTATCGCGCGCTCGTCGCTTCGCCGGGTCTCGAGCTCGATTGGGACGCGATCCCGGGCCTCGTGGAGACGCTCGGCGAGAATGGCGTCACCTCCAATTACCGCGCCGATCTCGCGCCCTACACGCATCGGCTGGCGAGTTCGCTGCGCAAGGGCCGCGCGCTGTTCACGCAGCCGCCCCTGCCGATCAAATGCGCCGGCGCGCCGCAGAAGGCCATGTATCTCTCCTGCGATGCGTGGCGCCGCGCGGGCGTGCTGAAAGAAATGGAGGTCGAGTTCCACAACGCCGGCGCGATCCTCTTCGGCGTGCCCGCCTATGTGCCGGCGCTGATGGCATATGTGGAGCGCTACGGCATTCATCTGTGCTTCGAATCGAAGCTCGTCGCCGTCGACGGCGCTTCGAATGCCGCGACCTTCGAGGAAAAGGACGTCGGCGGAAATATCGTTCGCGTCGAGCGCGAATTCGCCATGCTGCACGCCGTGCCGCCGCAGAAAGCGCCCCATTTCGTCGCGACGAGTCCGCTCGCCGGCGAGACGGGATTCATCGCCGTCGATCCCCAGACCTTGCGCCACACGCGCTACGGAAACGTTTTCGCGCTCGGCGACGCAATCGCCACGACCAATGCGAAAACCGCGGCGGCGGCGCGCAAGCAGGCGCCGGTGGTCGCCGTCAACGTGCTGTCGGTTCTCGACGAGAAGCAGCCGCATGTCGGCTATGACGGCTATGGCTCCTGCCCGCTCACCGTGGAGCGCGGCAAGATCGTGCTCGCCGAGTTCGGCTATGGCGGCAAGCTGCTGCCGAGCTTTCCGAAATGGCTGATCGACGGGACGAGGCCGTCGCGCGTCGCGTGGTTCCTCAAGGAGCGGCTGCTGCCGCCGATCTATTGGAACATGATGCTCGAGGGCCAGGAATGGCTGTGCGAGCCGCATATGATCGAGATATCCGCGCAACCCGCCGAATGACGAGGGAAGCGTGGCCCTGGAGCTCGTCCAATATGTGATCGCCGCCGCCTGCGGCGTCGGCGTCGGCTTCACGCTGGGCCTCATCGGCGGCGGCGGCTCGGTGCTGGCGGCGCCGCTGCTCGTCTATGTGGTCGGCGTCGAGGATCCGCACGTCGCGATCGGGACGAGCGCCTTCGCGGTCGCCGTCAACGCCGCTTTCAGCCTGTTCAATCACGCGCGCGCCGGCTCGGTGAAATGGCGCTGCGGCGGCATATATGCGGCGGCGGGAACTGTCGGCGCGGCGGTCGGCTCGACGCTCGGCAAGAGCTTCAATGGCCAAAAACTCTTGTTGCTCTTCGCCTTCGTGATGATCATGACCGGCGTGCTGATGCTGCGCGGCCGCGGCAGATCGGGGGACGCCGCGGTCGAATGCACGTTCGATCGCGCGCCGAAGGTCGGCGCCTATGGCTTCGTGACCGGCCTGTTCTCGGGCTTCTTCGGCATCGGCGGCGGCGTCTTGGTCGTGCCGGGCCTCGTCGGCTCCACCGGAATGCCGCTGATCAACGCCGTCGGCACGTCGCTCGTCGCCGTCGCCGTCTTCGGCCTGACGACGGCCTTCAATTATTCCGTTTCGGATCTCGTCGATTGGCTGCTCGCGGCGGTGCTCATCGGCAGCGGCGCCGTTGGAACAATGTTCGGCGTCGCCGCGGCGCGACGCCTGTCGAAGAAGACGGGACGGCTCACCATCGCCTTCGCCATCGTCGTCTTCGCCGTCGCGGCCTATATGCTGGCAAAATCGCGGTTCCCCTTCGGCTGACGTTCGTCCTTCATCGCGAAGCGTCGCTTTCGCGGGCATCGGCGACGGTCGGCCGGGGAAATCCGAAGCGCGCGAGCGCCTCGGCGATCGGCGGCAGCATCACGTGATTGGCGAAGCCGGAAACGTGATCGCTGTCGAGATAGAGCGGCTTGCCGTCCAGATAGGCCGAGCATTCTTCGGGGCCGCAGAGGAAGGGCAGCGGATCGAAGATTTCGATCCGCGGGAATTCGGCCTTCAGCGTCGCGAGCATCTCCATCACCGGCCGGCGATGCTCCTCCTCCTCGGCACGCGGCCGGCGATCGCCTTCGGCGCAGACCGGATTGTTCCGGTCGAACCAGTCGACGCATCTGAAGAGCGCGGTCTTGTACATCGGCTTCGGCGCTTCGACCAGAATATGAACGCCGGGCTTGTCGAGCGCGCGCAAAATCGCGCGTGCGTCTTCGAGCGCGTTCGCCTCGCGCATGCGGCTCGAAAGATCCGGCGTCAGCGGCTCGAGCTGGTCGACATAGCTGTTTCTGTATCGGATCGTGCGCAGCCCGGGCAGGAAGATCGCGTCTCCCGGCGCGATCTCGGCGGCGATCTCGGCGGTCCAGCGCCGCAGACGCTGGACGCATTCCGTGGAGACGGGAAGCGTATGGAGCATGGCGCAGCCGGGGAAATAGCGCACCGAAACGCGCGTTCCCGTACGCAATGCATAGAGCTGGGCGAATGTCCGATAGGCCCAGACGTGGCTGTCCCCCGCCATATGGAGCGTCCGCGCGCCCGTCTGCCCGCATCCGACGCGGGTCATGCGTTCGGCGATCTCCTCTCCGTCGACCTGTCTTTCGACCTGTCTCTCGGTCGTCACCGTGCACGCCCCTTCCGAGGTGATCGGATTGAGATGCGGAAGCCAGTCCGGCGCATTGTGCACCACGACGCTCGCCGACAGCTGCGGCGCCAGCGCACGCAGCAGAGTAATGCCGCCCCAGGTCGCGACCAGCGCCGCGAGCGACACGGCGATGGCGCGCCTCTGGGAACGCAGCCACGGCCCGTAGCGATAAGGTTTCTCGATGAATTCATAGGAGGCGAGCGCCGCGGCGACGCTCACGGCGAGGGCCGCGGCCTTCAATACGGGCGTCTGTATGCCGATCGTCCATTTGAACAGGACGATGATGGGCCAGTGCCAGAGATAGAGCGAATAGGAGAGCGCGCCGAGCCACATGGCGGGACCACAGACGAGCGTCTTGCCGATGAGGCTCGTCGGCCGGCGGGCATGGAGCGCGCCGATGAGGCAGAGCGCTCCCAGAACCGGAGCCAGCGCGCCCGGCGTCGGGAAGGTTTCCGCCTTCGAGAAGAAGAAGGCGAAGGCCAGCAGCGCGGTCCCCGCCAGGGTGAGCGGCGTCAGTTCCCTGCCGGCGTCGGCGTCGGGCTCGAAGAGACCTCTCTTCGCCAGCATTCGATAGGCGAGGACGCCCGCGCCGATCTCCCAGAAGCGCGCGAGGCTGGAGTAGAACCCGGCGTCGAAGGTCCCTTTGCGCCAGTCGAAGCCGGAGGCGAGCGACAAGAGGACGAGAGCGAGCAGCAGGCGCGAGGCGTCGGCGCGCCATCGCATCAGGAAGAAAAGCGCCGGGAAGATCAGATAGAACTGTTCCTCCACGCCGAGCGACCACGTGTGGGTGAAGGCGTTGAAGGCGCCGTCCGTCCCGAAATAGTCGGTTCCCCGGCCGAGCACGATGTTCGAAAAGCCGAAGCAGGCGGCAGTCGCGACCTCGCGCATATTGCTGCCGAAGATCATGTTCGGAATGAACAGGACCGCCAGGAAGAAGGTCGTCAGCAGCATGACGGCCAGGGCGGGGACGATGCGCCGAAAGCGGCGCGCGTAGAAGAACTGGAGGAACTCGCGAACGCTCGCGAAGCTGTATTTGTGCAAGGACCCCGAGACGATGAAACCGGATATCACGAAGAAGGCGTCCACGCCGGCATAGCCGCTCGGCATCGTCTGCGGCGCGAGGTGGAAAGCGACGACGGCGACGATCGAAACGGCGCGCAATCCGGCGATGTAGCGATATTCTTCCTTTTTCACGCGGAAGGGCCTTCCTTTTCTCTTCACGACGCCATGGCGCGCGTCGAAGGCGCCCTGCGGCTCTCCTTATACCGACAGCAGGGGCGTGGCGAGAGTGCGGCCGCGCGCGCCGGCGGCCGGATTCCGTCCCGGCGAATTCGCGCCCCGGTTCACAAGTCATCCGTTCTCGGCTAGGGTCCGGCGCGGATTTGCGCGTCCCGATTCCGATCCCATATTCGAGCTGCGCCCGCGATCAGCGGGCCTTTCGCTATGGAGGGCCGCGCGACGCGCGCGAGCCCGGCAAGAAGGAACCACATGGCCAAGGAAGAACTGCTGGAATTTCCCGGAATCGTCACCGAGCTGCTGCCGAGCGCGACGTTTCGGGTCAAGCTCGAGAACGATCACGAGATCATCGCCCATACCGCCGGCAAGATGCGCAAGAATCGCATCCGTGTGCTCACCGGCGACAAGGTGCTGGTCGCGATGACGCCCTATGATCTGACCAAAGGGCGGATCACCTATCGTTTCAAATGATTGCCACAAGGGCGCGGAGCCGTTCGCCGTGACGTCCCCTCAGACCGCCGCGCGGCCGCTTCTGGCCCTCGCTTCCGCCTCGCCGCGGCGGCTCGCGCTTCTGCAGCAGATCGGCCTCGACGCCGACGCCTTGCTGCCGACCGCCATAGACGAGACTCCGCAGCGCAACGAGCTGCCGCGCAGCCTCGCGCAGCGTCTTTCCGGCGAGAAGGCCGCCGCCGCCGTCAAACTGATCGCTTACCGCCCAGAGCTCGAAGGGTGCTATATATTGGCCGCCGACACCGTGGTCGCCGTCGGCCGCCGCATCCTGCCCAAATGCGAGGATGTGGAGCAGGCCGAGGACTGTCTGCGGCTGCTCTCCGGCCGCCAGCACCGGGTGTTCACCGGGGTCACCCTGCTCACGCCGCGCCGCGCCGAGCGCCGCCGCCTCGTCGAGACGAGGCTGCGCTTCAAGCGCTTGTCCTCGACCGAGATCGACGCCTATCTCGCCTCCGGCGAATGGCGCGGCAAGGCGGGCGGCTACGCCATTCAGGGCCTCGCCGGCGCTTTCGCCGTGCGGCTCATCGGCTCCTATTCGGCCGTGGTCGGCCTGCCGCTCTATGAAACCGCAGCCCTGCTGGGGGGCGAAGGCTATCCGGTGCTGACGCCCTGGTTCGAGCGGGCGTGAGAGCGGGGCCGAACGCGCGATTCACGAAACCGGTGGATATTTCCGTTTCGACGAGTAGCTTATGTCGACAGGAAAAGTCGCCGACCAGGAGGAGGATGACCGCGGGGCGTCTCGGGCGGGCGAAGGGCTGATGTCGTTCGTCGTCAAGACGGCTCTTGCGCGCCTCGCGGGAGGCCGCGCCTCGAAGAGAGCGACCTCCGAAACGGTGAAATGGTTCGACGAGGGCAGGGGCTTCGGCTTCGTGCAGTCGAGCGAGCAGGGAAAGGATGCGTTCTTCTGTTTCACGACCCATGCGCCTGCGCCTCGCACCGAGGCGCCGACCGTCTCCGAAGAGGAGGAATTCGCCGGCGCCGAATATGAACTGATAAAAACCCGAGCGCTTGCTCTGGTATGCGCCGAACTGCTCGATTCTCCACAGGCGCATCTCGATTACATCGGCCGCGCCGTAGCCGGAGTTCTGCTGAAAGATGCTCGGACGTGACAAGATCGCACAGGCGGCGAAAGAGCTCGCCGAGCACCTGCAAGTCATAGAGAACATCAAATCTCTTCAGAATATCGTCAATTCCGTGCAAGGCGGGCTGAATCAGAGGATCGAGGATCTGGCGATCGAGGTCGCCGTGATGGAAAAGAGCGCCCACCGCCCGACGCAGATCGACGCGAGTGTTCCGCTCATCCTCGGACGCGACACGACCTCGCCCGGCGACCGACGGTGACCGACCGTCAGACGCCGATATAACGGCGCTCATATCTCCGGCCGAGCCGGGTCAATATCTCATAGCCGATCGTCCCGCTGCGCTGGGCCAGTTCGTCGACGCCGATCGTCGCGCCGAGAATTTCGGCGGTCGCGCCGCGATGGACCGAGGATTCGGGGATGTCGGTCACGTCGAGCATCACGAAATCCATCGACACGCGGCCGACCAGCGGGCAGCGACGGCCGGCGACGATCGCCTCCGCGCCCGAGCGCCCCGGGCCGGAGGAGGCGCTCGCCGGAAGGCCGTCACCATAGCCGAGCCCGAGCGTCGCAAGGCGCGTCGGGCGGGTCGCCGTCCAGACGCCGTCATAGCCGACGCTCTCGCCGGCCTCGATCTCCCGCACGGCCAGGACGCTCGCCTCGAGCCGCACGACCGGCCGCATCGGATTTTGCGCCGAAGGGGTCGGGTTGCCGCCATAGAGCGCATAGCCGGGACGGAGCAGATCGAAATGCGGCTTCGCCCCGAGAAAAATCCCCGATGAATTGCACAGCGAGGCCGGCGCCCCCGGGAAAAACCGCAGAGCCTCCTGGAAATCCGCGATCTGCCGGGCGTTGCGCGGATCGTCCGCCCATTGCGCGCAGACGAAATGGCTCATCACCAGCGTCAGATCCACATCCTGCGCCGCCGCCGCCGCCGCGGCCGCCTCCCGCAAGGCGAGGCCGAGACGGTTCATGCCGGTGTCGAATTGGAGGGCGGCGGGCAGGCGCCGGCCGATCGAGCGACCGAAGGCGGCCCATTCGCCGATCTCCTCGAGCGAGGCGAGCACCGGGCGCAGGCGCGCCGCGGCGAGCATGAAGGCGCCGTCTCTGGGCAGGCCCTCGAGCACATAGACGATGGCGCGGGGCGCGACCGCCCGAACGCGCTCGCCCTCCTCAGCGGTGGCGACGAAGAATGTGCGGCAGCCCCCGGCGCCGAGCGCGCGAGCCGCCTGCTCGACGCCGATCCCGTAGGCGTCCGCCTTGATCACGGCCGCGCAATCGGCGCCCGGCGCTTGCGCGGCCAGCAGACGCCAATTGGCGACGAGCGCCGTGAGATCCACCCAGAGCGTCGCGGCCTGCGCCGGGACGGTCTCGTTCATGGGCGCTCGGGCCGATCGATCGATTCGCATAGATGATATTCTAGCGCCGGAGCGTGGCGTCCGCATGGCCGCATCGCACGCGTCATGCGGTTGCGCGGGCCACGCCCCGGAGCCTCCTCGTCTCGCGATCGGGGCGCCGCGATCAGCGGCGGCTGTCGGGGGCCTCCGCCGTCATCTGGCGCGAGGCCGGCGGCATGATCCGACTCGGATCGTGCCGCGGGGCGCCGAGCGAGATGCGCACCAGGTCGGCGACGCTCTTCACCCGCATCTTCGTCATGATGTGCGAACGATGTGTCTCGACGGTCCGCGCGCTGATGCCGAGCTCATGCGCGATGACCTTGTTGAGCTTGCCCTCGACCAGGCCGGCGAGCACGTCGTTCTCGCGGCTGGTGAGCGTGCTGAGACGACCCGGCGTCATCCGCGGACGTCCCCGATAGGCGCGGAAGTCGACGCGCTGCGTCATCGCCTGTTGAATTGCGGCGAGCAGCTTGTCCTCGTTCAGCGGCAGCTCGAGCAGATCATAGGCGCCTTCCTTCATCACCTGGATTGCGCCGCGCACATTCGCCTGCGCGGTAATGACGATAACGGGCAGTTCGATCCGATGTGTCTTCGCGGTCTCGAGGAAGTCGAGACCGATCAGATCGGGCATGTCGATATAAGCGAGGACGCAGCCGCGGCTTTCCGGCTCGACGGCTTCGAAGAAGCGCCCGGCGTCATCGTGCAGCCGGACGCGATAATCGGTCTTGTCCAATATGGCTTTCAAGGACGTCCGAATGATCGGATCGATGCCGCAGATATGGATGGTTTCACCGTAATTCATAGATCGCTCTCGAGATGTGTGGACCAAAAAGTAATGATGAGACCGGCAGGCCACCCTCCGCCGGGAGAAATTGCCCGGCGGTCCGACGCATTTCGACAAATACGGAAACGCAACTCGCACACAGCGATCGACGCGCCGAAAAATCTCGACGAGGGTCGACCGAATGACCGCGCCTGCTGGCCTCTACGCGACGTCGGCTCTGGCATGTTAACAGATCGAGCGGCAATGGGAACGCATTTTGGCGCGATGCGTGGCCAAAGAGCGATGCGGCGCCGCAAAAAAATCGATGCGAACGGAGACCCGACGTACGAGATACGTCATTTGAACGAAGCCTTTGCGCCCTTCGCGAATGCGTTGTTGCAGCCGCAGCGCGATTGAATTATCTCTCAGCGGGGACTTGGGAAAGAGAGGACGAGCATGGCCGAAGCCGATTCGAGCGAGAGGCTCGCCGCAGCGCGGCCGCTTTCACCACATCTCTCCGTCTACAAGCCCATCTTCACGATGGTGATGTCGATCGCCCATCGCATCAGCGGCGGAGCGCTCTATGCGGGGGCGATCCTTCTCGCGCTCTATCTGCTCGGGCTCGCGCTCGGCCCGTCGGCCTTCTCGGCCGTGTCCTGGATCGTGGACTCCGTCATCGGCCGCGCTTTCGTCTTCCTGTTCAGCTGGGCTCTGTTTCATCATCTGCTCGGCGGCGTGCGCCATGCGATCTGGGATCGCGGCCTCTATCTGGACGGCCCCGGCCGGGAGCTCCTCGCCAAGGCGACGCTCGGCGGAAGCGTGGCGCTCACCATCGTCCTGTGGAGCGGCGTCGCCCTCTTCGGCTGACGAGCCGCGTCCTCGTCCCATTTTCCAAATCCGTTATGCGCGGTCCCTACCGGAGGAAAGGCCATGTTCGACAGCGGGCGCAGCGGCAAAGGAGCCGCCTTCACGTCCGACCATTCCGGCTCGCTGCATGCGCTCGCCATGCGTCACAGCGCGAAAGCGCTGGCGCCGCTCGGCCTGCTGTCGATCTGGTTCATCGCCCAACTTTCCGGCAAGCCGTTCGAGGTGGCGCGCGCGGAGCTCGGCCGACCCTTCCCGGCCATCACGCTGATCGTCTTCATCTGCGTCGCGGCCTATCACGCCCGCCTCGGCATGGAGACCATCGTCGAGGATTACGTCCATGACGAAGCGGTGAAGGAAAGGGCTCTGCTCATCAACAAATGGCTGACGATCGCCATCGCCGCTACGTGGACGCTGTCGATCATGATCATCGCCGCGCCGCGCTGAGCGGACGCGCTTTTCTTTCGACGAGGATCGAGATGTCTGCAAACGGCGACACGACGACGGCCAATATCGGCGGCAGAGCCTATCCGATCATCGACCACAGTTTCGATGTGGTGGTGGTCGGCGCGGGCGGCGCAGGGCTGCGCGCGGTCGTCGGCTGCGTGAAGGCGGGCCTCAGCGTCGCCTGCGTCACCAAGGTGTTCCCCACCCGCTCGCACACGGTCGCGGCGCAGGGCGGCGTCGCCGCCGCGCTCGGCAATATGGGGCCGGACGATTGGAAATGGCACATGTACGACACGGTCAAGGGCTCCGACTGGCTCGGAGACCAGGACGCGATCGAATATTTGTGCCGCAACGCGCCGGAGGCGGTCTACGAGCTCGAGCATTGGGGCGTGCCCTTCTCGCGCACCGAGGACGGGCGCATCTATCAGCGCCCCTTCGGCGGCATGACCACGGATTTCGGCAAGGGGCCGCCCGCGCAGCGCACCTGCGCCGCCGCCGATCGCACCGGCCACGCCATGCTGCACACGCTCTATGGCCAGGCGCTGCGCTATGACGCGCGCTTCTTCGTCGAATATTTCGCCATCGATCTCATCATGGATCGATCGGGCGCCGCGCGCGGCGTCGTATGCGTCAAACTCGACGACGGGACCATCCATCGCTTCCGGGCCGCGCTCACCATTCTCGCCACCGGCGGCTATGGCCGCGCCTATCTCTCAGCGACCTCCGCCCACACTTGCACGGGCGACGGCGGCGGCATGGCGCTGCGCGCCGGCCTGCCCCTGCAGGACATGGAGTTCGTGCAATTCCATCCGACCGGCATTTATGGCGCGGGCTGCCTCATCACCGAGGGCGCGCGCGGCGAGGGCGGCTATCTGACGAACAGCGAAGGCGAGCGCTTCATGGAGCGCTATGCGCCGTCGGTGAAGGATCTCGCGCCGCGCGACATGGTGTCGCGCGCGATGACGGTGGAAATTCGCGAAGGGCGCGGCGTCGGCAAGCTCAACGACCACATCCATCTGCATCTCGAGCATCTGGATCCGGCGATCCTGCACGAGCGCCTGCCGGGCATTTCCGAGAGCGCCAAGATTTTCGCCGGCGTCGACGTGACGCGCGAGCCGATTCCGGTGTTGCCGACTGTGCACTACAACATGGGCGGCATACCGACCAATTTTCACGGCGAGGTCCTGCGCAAGACGGGCGACGATCCGGATGTCGTGGTGCCGGGCCTCATGGCGATCGGCGAGGCGGCTTGCGTCTCGGTGCATGGCGCAAATCGCCTCGGCTCCAATTCGCTCGTCGATCTCGTCGTCTTCGGCCGCGCCGCGGGCCTGCGCGCCGCCGAGGTGGTGAAGCCGGGGCAGACGCAGCCGGAACTGCCGGCCGATTCCGCCGATCTCGCGCTGTCGCGGCTCGACAAATTCCGCTACGCCTCCGGCGGAACGCCGACCGCCGAGCTGCGGCTGAAGATGCAGCGCGTGATGCAGTCGCATTGCGCCGTCTATCGCGCCGGCGAGGTGCTGGAGGAAGGTTCGCAGGCGATCCACGCCGTCTGGCGCGAGAGCGCCGATCTGAGGATCACCGACCGCTCGCTGATCTGGAACACCGACCTCATCGAGACATTGGAGTTCGACAATCTGATCGCCCAGGCGGTGGTGACGATGGATTCGGCGAAGAACCGCACCGAATCCCGCGGCGCTCACGCCCGCGAGGATTTCCCGAACCGCGACGACGCCGATTGGATGAAGCATACGCTCGCGTCGATCGACGACGCGGGCAAGACGGCAGCGCTCGACTATCGCCCGGTGCACAGCTACACGCTGTCCAACGAGGTGGCTTATATAGAGCCGAAGGCGCGTGTGTATTGAGCATTGTCTCGAGCACGGCGTCGCCGAGAAGCAACCACCTCGTTCGAAATCAGGAATAGGTGCGCCATGAACGCGATCGCCATCCGAACCCTGAGCGCCGAGGCGATCGCGCGGATCGAGGAGCTCGCGGCGCTCCATCGTCGGACGACGCGCTTTTCCCTTGGTTCAAGCCCTCGGTTCGCGATATCCGAATGTTGCAGATCACCGAGGAGGACGCATTAATGGACTTTCTCGGCTATGAGGCGGGTCGCTCCGCGCGCGACCGCAAGCGTTGAGGAAGAAATGGTCGAATTCGTCCTTCCCAAGAACTCCCGTCCCGTCGAGGGCAAGACCTGGCCCGCGCCCGAGGGCGCGACGCGGCTCCGCGAATTCCGCATCTACCGCTTCGACCCGGACAGCGCCGAGAATCCGCGCATAGACACTTATTTCGTCGATCTCGACGATTGCGGGCCGATGGTGCTCGACGCGATTCTCTGGATCAAGAACAAGGTCGACCCGACGCTGACCTTCCGCCGCTCCTGCCGCGAGGGCATCTGCGGCTCCTGCTCGATGAACATCGACGGGCTCAACACGCTCGCCTGCACCAAGGGCATGGACGAGATCGAGGGCGTGATCAAAATCTATCCGCTGCCGCATCTGCCGGTGGTGAAGGATCTCGTGCCCGATCTCGGCGATTTCTACGCCCAGCACGCGGCCATCGAGCCCTGGCTGCAGGCGGCGAGCCCCGATCCGGAAAAGGAGCGGCTGCAGTCGCCGGAACAGCGCCACGCGCTCGACGGGCTCTATGAATGTATTCTGTGCGCCTGCTGCTCCACCTCCTGTCCCAGCTATTGGTGGAACTCCGACCGTTTCCTCGGCCCGGCGGCGCTGCTGCAGGCGCAGCGCTGGGTGGCCGACTCGCGCGACGAGGCGACGGAGACTCGCGTCGCCTATGTCGACGACGCCTTCCGCCTCTATCGCTGCCACACCATTCTCAATTGCTCGAACGCCTGCCCCAAGGGCCTGCGGCCCGGCACGGCGATCGCCGAGCTGAAGAATCTCGCCATTGCGCAGAACACGAAGAAAGAGTGAGCCGCATTGCCGTCGCGCTCGCGAAGCGGTCCGGAGACGATCGCGGGCGGGCGCCGCTTGTGTTTCCGCGTTCGAGGGGGCATCCTCTCGCCAGTGGACATGCTCGTGGAGTAAGCCATCATGCGATTGCGCCCGCATCTCACGATCGCCGCCGTGCTCGCCCTGGCAACCGTCGCCGGCGGCGCGGGGGCGCAGGAGTGGACGCTCGACACCGGGGCGCGCGGCGCTTCTTCGGCTCCCGCCAAGGTCAAGAAGGCGAAGCCGCGACGCGTCGTCGCAAATCCGGATGTCGCCGCGAAGCCCGAGAAGGACGCCGCGAACGGAAAGGGGGAGAACCGCCAGTTCGGCGAGCTCGAGGGCTGGTCGCCCGGAAAATCCCCGCCGAAGAAGAAGGAAAAGGACGACGATGCGCCCCGCTACGGGCGCGCGCCCGTCAATATGAACTCCAGCGGCGGAATGGGAGTCGGCATGCCCTTCTGAGGGGCGCGCTCATTCGGACCCCGCCGGGCGATATGTCAGAATATCGTCCGCCTTCAGCCAGCCGGGCGAGCCTTCCTTGAATTGCGCCTGGGCGCGCGACGCCTGAGTGCGCGCCTCGACATATTTGCCGGCGACGAACAGCCCTTCGGCCGCGGCGAGCTGCGCCTTGGCGGAATCGCCCTTGCGGAAATAGGCCATGGAGAGAAACTCCCAGGCCTCGGACGAATCCTCGTCGGCCTGAGTGGCGTTGGCGAGCACTTTGATCGCCTCGTCGGTGAAGGCGGGGTTTTCCGAGGCGACCAGCGCATGGCCGAGCAGCACGCGGATCGGCGTGGCCTTGGGCCCTCCGAGCGCGGCGGCCTTGCGCAGAGGGGCGATCGCCTGTGTCGCTCGGCCCGCCTCCAGCAAAATCTGCCCCTTCAGCTCCCAAAAATAGGGGTTCTTGGGCTGGGAGCCGACGAGCGCGTCGGCGCCGGCGAGCGCCTCCTCGAGCCGGCCGAAGCGACTGTCGGCGATGACCCGCGCATAGCGCGCCGGCAGCGACAGGTCAGAGACGGGATAGCGCCGCCCCACCTCGCCCACATCGCCGGTGAAGCCGATGAGCTTGGCGCGCATCAGATCGTGCCGCGCCTGCAGCGCCGGCGGATCGGGCGTTTCGAAGTAGGGCGATTGCTCCGCCGCTTGGCGCAGATTGGAGATGCGCTCGTTGGGGAGGGGATGCGACTGCAGATAGGGATCGATCGTCGTCGATTTGAACAGGGTTTCGCTGGCGAAGCGGTCGAAGACTTCCAGCATGCCCTTGGCCGACTGGCGTGTCGCGGTGAGGAAGCGCACCGCCATGCGGTCGGCGGCCTGTTCCTCGCCGCGCTGATAGGCGAGCAGCGAGCGTTTCACCGCCTCCTGCGGGCCCATCAGAATGCCGGCGGCGCCGGCCGAATCCATGCCGACGGAGCCGTTATAGCGGGAGAAGGAGCCGCGGGCGGCGTAGAGGGCGCCGGCGCTCGCCAGCATTCCGGCGACGGAGAGAATGGCGGCGCGGGCGAGCTCCTGGCGGCCGCGGGCGAGATGGCCGCCGGCGATATGGCCGCTCTCATGGGCGAGCACGCCGATGATCTCGTTGGGGGTTTTCGCCTCGATGAGCGCGCCGACATTGACGAAGATCTTCTGCCCGTCGGCGACGAAGGCGTTGAAGGAGCGGTCGCCGACGAGGATGATTTTTGCGGCGCCTGTATGGATTCCGGCGGCCTTGAAGACGGGCGCGGTATAATCGCGCAGCAATTGCTCGATCTCGGCGTCGCGGATGATCGACACGCGTGGGCCGCTGTCCTCGGCGTGGGCGGGCGCCGCGAGCGCGGTGGCGAGGAGGCCGGAGAGAAAGGCGCGGAGACGGCTGCGGTTGCGCATGCGGGGAGAGTGGGGGAATTAGGGGCGGAATGCAAATGGGGCTTCAAATTCCCCGCTCGCTGGAGCCCCCTCGATTACCCCTCTCCACGCAAATTCCTCTCCTCCATCCGCGCGATGAACAGAAAGCTCGCCAGCATGAACAGCGCGCCGACGCCGAGCGCCGTGCGGAAGGCGGCGCGCAGCGCCTCCGGCTCGGCGGGGGCGGAGGAGGGGCCGCCGATGACGATGGCGCCGAAAATCGCCACGATGAACACGCCGCCGAGCTGACGCGAGAATTGCGTCACCGCCGTCGCCGTGCCGAGGTTGTGCGCCGGAACCGCGTTCTGCACCGATACGGTCGTCACCGGCAGCATGGCCCCGACGCCGAGCCCGACCACCGCGAGCAGCGCGAGGAGCGCGGGCAGAGGCAGGGCGCCGAGCGAGAGCCACATCGCGGCCATGGCGACGGTCGCGGCCGAGAGGCCGACGAGCGGCGCAGCCTTGTAATGGCGGAAGCGGCTCATCAAACGGCCGGAGATCGTCGCTCCCGTCACCGTCGCCACGGTGAGCGGAATGAGCGCGACGCCGGATTGGTCGGCGCCGAGCCCGAGCGCGCCCTCGAAATAAATGGGCAGGAACATGGTCAGCGCGATGAAGGTCCCGAGCCCGAAGGCGCCCGAGAGCGTCGCGTCGCGCACCACGGCGTCGCCGAGCACGGCGAGCGGGATCAGCGGCTCCTCGGCCGCGCGGGTGCGCCAGGCGAACAGCGCCCAGGCCGCGCCCGCCGCCGCCAGCAAAGCGAGGGTCGGGGCCGAGTTCCAGGCATAGCGCTCGCCGCCCCAGGAGAGCGCGAACTGTGTCGCGCTCGAGCCGATGACGAGCAGCAGCGCGCCGGCGATGTCGAGCCGGTGCGGATGGCGCCGCTCCGGCAGGCGGCCGAGATGAAACCAGCTCATGCAGAAGGCGAGAACGCCGAGCGGGACGTTGATCCAGAAGATCAGCGACCAATGCAGATATTCGGAGAAGACGCCGCCGAGCGCCGGCCCGCCGACGCTGGCGGCGATGAAGACGACCGAGAAATAGGTAATGACCCGGCCGCGCTCGCGCGGAGTCACGAGATCGGCGATGACCGTCTGGGCCAGAGCGATGAGCCCGCCGCCGCCCATGCCCTGCACGCCGCGGGCGAGCGCGAGCAGGCCCATGCTCGGCGCGAGGGCGCAGAAGATGGAGCCGGCGACGAAAGTGGCGACGCCGATCAGCAGCATGGCGCGCGCCCCGTGGATGTCGGCGAGCTTGCCGTAGAGCGGCGTCACCGCCGTGGAGGCGACGAGATAGGCGGTGACGATCCAGGGCAGATGGGCGAAATCGCCGAGATCTGCGCCGATGGTGGGCATTGCGGTGGCGACGATGCTCTGGTCCAGCGCCGAGAGCAGCATGGCGAGGCCGAGGCCGATCATGATCTGGATCAGCTCGCTCTTCGTCGGCGCGTTTCGCGCGAGCTCCATCGGCGGCTTGTTCACTCGGTCTCTTCCCTTTTCTGCGTGATCCGGCGCGCGCACAATAGCCGCCCGACGGCCGCCGGGTTAAGCGGAAAGGCGCCCTCGTTTCGCGAGGGGCGACAGGGCTCTCGCCATCGTCTAGAGAAAGGGCCGGGCGGAGCGCCCCTTCGCCACAGCCGCACTGGAGGCCGCAGCCATGCGCAATCGTCTTCCCTTCGCCGCCTTCGCCGCCGCCGAGCCCGCAGGCGGCGGCTTCGTCCTGACGAGCCCCGATATCGCGGACGGCGCCGTCATCGATCTGAAATTCGCCTTCGACGGATTCGGCGGGGGCGGCGGCAATGTCTCGCCCGGCTTCGCCTGGAGCGAGCCGCCGGCGGGAACGGCGAGCTTCGCCCTCTTCTGCCACGATCCGGACGCGCCGACGGGCGGCGCCGGCTTCTGGCATTGGCTCGTCGTCGATATTCCGGCTTCCGCGCGCGCGCTGCCGCAGGGCGCGGGAACGCCGGACGGCGCCGGCCTGCCGGCGGGCGCGAAGCAGATCCGCACCGATTACGGCTTCGCCGCCTGGGGCGGACCCTGTCCGCCGGTGGGCGACCCGCCGCATCACTATGTCTTCACCCTCTATGCGCTCGGCGCCGAGAAGATCGAGGCGCCGGAGGGCGCGACGGCCTCGCTCGTCGGCTTCCTCGTCAATCAGAACGTCCTCGCCAAGGCGAGCCTCACCGGCCTCTATGGACGGTGAGGCGCCGGAAACGTTCGGATCTTGTTAAGCCTTTCCAGCGGCGCCATATAGACGCGAGGCCATTCGGCCGATGGCGGAAGGTTTCGGGATCATGAGCCGCTCCGCGTCCCTTCGGGCAAAGGCCGGGGGGACGAACTCCTCCCTCTCTCGACGCCGCCCGTCGCGGTCGCCGCCTATCGCGCCCGGATACGCGTCTCGCCCCGACCACCACCACTGCCTGCTTTCTAGGCGGAGCAAAGAAGATTCTTATGCGGTCGGAACAAATAGACGGCAGTTTTCATTTCGCCTAAACTGAGCTATGGTAGAAGTTCGTCTTCGGTCGACGCGACGTCGCTCTCTCGAGCGGCGCGGCGCGAGAGCTGGAGTCTGGGGAACAATGGATCGGCTGTCTTACCAGCTCTATGAGATGATGCATCTGGCCTTCGCGCCGGCGCGCGCGGTGTCGGACGCGACATTCACGACCTTCACCAACCCGTTCAATCCTTTCGCGCATACCTCCGTCGGCCGCAGCGTCGCCGCCGCGGCGGAATTGTTCGAGCGGATGACGCGCCGCTACAGCAAGCCCGCCTTCGGACTGAAGGAGACGACGGTCGGCGGACTCGTCGTCCCGGTCGTCGAGGAAGTGCTGTGGGAGCGCCCGTTCTGCAGGCTTACGCATTTCCGGCGCCAGTGCGCGGCGGGTGCGCCGCGCCAGTCCAAGCTGCTGATCGTCGCGCCGATGTCCGGCCATTATGCGACGCTGCTGCGCGGCACGGTCGAAGCCTTCCTGCCGAGCCACGACGTCTACATCACCGATTGGTGCAACGCCCGCGTCGTTCCGACCGAGCGCGGCTCCTTCGGGCTCGACGACTATGTCGATTATCTCCTGGAGATGATGCGTTTCCTGTCGAAGCGCGGCGACGGCGTTCCGCTGCACACGCTCGGCGTCTGCCAGGCTTCGGTGCCGCTGATCTGTGCGGTGGCGGCGCTCGAGGGCGAGGGCGGGATGGACGCGCCCGAATCCATGGTGCTGATGGGCGGCCCGATCGACCCGCGCCGCAGCCCGACCGCGGTCAACCGCCTCGCAGTGGAGCGGGGCGTCGACTGGTTCCACCGCAATTGCATCCACACCGTGCCCTTTCCGCACGCCGGGCTCGGGCGCAGCGTCTATCCGGGCTTTCTGCAGCTCTCGGGCTTCATGGCGATGAATCTCGAGCGCCATGTCGCCGCCCATGTCGAAATGTTCAACCATCTGGTCGAGGGCGACGGCGATTCGGCGGAAAAACATCGCGAATTCTACGACGAATATCTCGCCGTGATGGACCTCGCCGCCGAATTCTATCTGGAGACGGTGGAGAAGGTGTTCATCCGGCACGAGATCCCGGAAGGGCGGCTGCGCCATCGCGGCGAAATCATCGACCTCTCGGCGATCAGCCGAACGGCCCTGCTCACCGTCGAGGGCGAGAAGGACGATATTTCCGGCGTCGGCCAGACCTTCGCGGCGCAGGAGCTCTGCGCGAACATTCCCGAGGCGCGCAAGCAGCACCATCTGCAGGAGGGCGTCGGCCATTACGGCGTGTTCAACGGCTCACGCTTCTGCAAGGAGATCGCGCCGCGCATCCGCGAGTTCCTGGCCAGGGTCGAGCAGCCGAACGGCTGACGCTCGCGCGCAAGCCGTCGCTTACAGGGGACCTGCCTGGAAAGCGTGGCGCGGAGCGGCTTTCTCCATAGCGAGTCCGAACGGACGCTCCCTATCTTTTCCTCTGCGGTTGCGCTAGACAGCGCGCCCATCAGCGACGGCGCCGGAAACGGCGTTCGGCGCCGCGACCTCGCGCCGCGCTGCGTCGCGGCGACCATCCCACTCTCATGATGATGGACCGTTCCTTCGACGATCTCGACATTCGCCGCCGGCGCATCCGCTTCCGCGCCTGGCGACGGGGCATGCGTGAAATGGATTTGATCATGGGCGGTTTCGTCGATGCGCAAGTGCGCGGGCTCGGCGACGGCGAGCTGGATCAGCTCGAGGCGCTGCTCGACGCCGACGACGACGCCGTCTATCTCTGGCTTTCAGGCGCGGTCCCGGTCCCGCCGCCCTTCGACACGCCGCTGTTCCACAAGATCGCGGCCTTCCACGCCGATGGGCCGCTCGAGCGGGAGCGCGGCGCGTGACCGATCTGAAGAAGGCGATCGCCCGCATCGAAGCCGGCGACGCGCTCGCTTTCGCGAGCGTTCCCGATGGCTTCGACGCTTTCGTCTGCGCCGATCTCGCGCGGGCGCTGGCGCGCGGCGCCGAAGGGCGCGCGGCCGTCTTCGTCCATGTCGCCCGCGACGCGCAGCGCTCCGCCGCCTTTCGCGAGGCGTTGCGCTTCGCCGCGCCCGAGGTCGAGACGCTGGACGTTCCGGGCTGGGACTGCCAGCCCTATGACCGCGTGTCGCCCAACGCCGCCATCGGCGCGCGGCGCATGACGGCCCTCGCGCGCCTCGCCCGCTCCAGATCATCGGCCGAGCGGCCGCGCGTCGTCACCACGACGGTGGATTGCCTGATCCAGCGCGTGCCGCCGTTGGAGGCGGTCGCCGCCGACACTTTTTCCGCGGCGCCGGGCAATGTGGTTCACATGGACGAGCTGGCGCGCTGGCTCGAGGCCAATGGCTTTCTGCGCTCCTCCGCCGTGCGCGAGACCGGCGAATATGCGCAGCGCGGCGGCATTCTCGATCTCTACGCGCCCGGCATGCCGACGCCCGTGCGGCTCGATTTCTTCGGCGACACGCTGGAATCGATCCGCAGCTTCGATCCCGAGACCCAGCGCACCACGGGCCAGCTGCGCGCGCTCGATCTCGTGCCGATGAGCGAATTGCGGCTGACGAGCGATTCCATGCGCCGTTTCCGCCAAGCCTATACGACGCGCTTCGGCGGGCAGACGCGCGGCGACGCGCTCTATGAGGCGATCAGCGAAGGCCGCCGCTATCAGGGCGCCGAGCATTGGCTGCCGCTGTTCTACGCGCGCATGGGAAGCCTGTTCGATTATGTCGGCAATGTTCCTCTGATGCTCGACTCGCTGGTCGAGGAGGCGGCGACCGAGCGCCTCGCGCAGATCGCCGATTACTACGACGCGCGCAAATTCGCCTATGACGCCGCGCCGTCGGAGACGGCCTACAAGCCGCTGGAGCCGACGGAGCTCTATCTCTCCGTCGAGGAATGGCGTGGGCAGATCGACGCGCGCGGCCAGGCGCGCTTTTCGCCCTTCGCCGCGCCCGAAAGCGCCGGCAAGACGACGATCGACTGCGCCGCGCACGCGGGGCGCGATTTCGCGTCCGAGCGCAACGACGAAGAGGCGAATGTCTTCGAGGCCGCCGTCGCCCATGTGAAGGCGCTGCGCGGCGCCGGCAAGACCGTCGTCGTCGCCGGCTGGTCGGACGGCTCCTGCGAGCGGCTCGGCCATGTGCTCGCCGAACACGGGCTGCGCGATCTGCAAAGCGTCGCGTCGCTGCCGGCGGCCCTGGCGCTCGGCAAAGGCGCGGCCGGGCTCGCCGTGCTCGGCGTCGAGCATGGCTTCGAGACCGACGGCCTCGCCGTCATCGGCGAGCAGGACATTCTCGGCGACCGCCTGGTGCGCCGACGCCGCAAGACCAAGCATGCGGAAAATCTCATCGGCGAGATCGCGGCGCTCTCGGCCGGCGATCTCATTGTGCACGTCGATCACGGCATCGGCCGCTTCATCGGCCTCGAGACGATCACCGCAGCCGGCGCGCCGCACGATTGCCTCGAGATTCACTATGCCGGCGGCGACAAGCTCTATCTGCCGGTCGAGAACATAGAGCTGCTCTCGCGCTACGGCTCCGAGGACACGGAGGCGCAGCTCGACAAGCTCGGCGGCGTCGGCTGGCAGACGCGCAAGGCGCGCATGAAGAACCGCATTCGCGAGATGGCCAAGGGCCTCATCGCGATCGCGGCCCAGCGCAGCCTTCGCCAAGCGACGAAGCTCGTCCCGCCGGAAGGGCTCTACGACGAATTCTGCGCGCGCTTCCCTTATGACGAGACGGAGGATCAGGCCGCGGCGATCGACGCCGTGCTCGACGATCTCGGCGCGGGCCGGCCGATGGACCGGCTCGTCTGCGGCGACGTCGGCTTCGGCAAGACGGAGGTCGCGTTGCGCGCCGCCTTCTGCGCGGCGATCAACGGCAGGCAGGTCGCCGTCGTCGTGCCGACGACATTGCTCGCGCGCCAGCACTACAAGACTTTTTCCACGCGCTTCTCGGGACTGCCGATCCGCGTCGCGCAATTGTCGCGCATGACGAGCGCCGCCGACACGCGCCTCGCCAAGAGCGGCATAGCGGACGGAACCGTCGACATCGTCGTCGGCACCCATGCGGTGCTCGGCAAGACGATCTCCTTCAAGGATCTCGGCCTCGTCATCATCGACGAGGAGCAGCATTTCGGCGTCGGCCACAAGGAGCGCCTCAAAGAGCTGCGCGCCGAGGTGCATGTGCTGACGCTCTCGGCGACGCCGATCCCGCGCACTTTGCAACTCGCCATGACCGGCGTGCGCGAGCTCTCGCTCATCGCGACGGCGCCGGTCGACCGTCTCGCCGTGCGCAGCTTCGTCTCGCCTTTCGATCCGCTGATCGTGCGCGAAGCGCTGCTGCGCGAGCGCTATCGCGGCGGCCAAGCCTTCTTCGTCTGCCCGCGCATAGAAGACCTCGAGGATGCGGCCGCATTCTTGCGCGAAAATGTGCCGGAAGCGAAATTCGTCATGGCGCATGGCCAGATGGCGGCCGGCGATCTCGAAGAGCGCATGACCGCCTTCTACGACGGCAAATACGACATTCTGCTCTCGACGACGATCGTCGAATCCGGCCTCGACATTCCGACCGCCAACACGCTGATCGTCTGGCGCGCCGACATGTTCGGCCTCGCGCAGCTCTACCAATTGCGCGGACGCGTCGGCCGCTCCAAGACGCGCGCCTATGCGCTGTTCACGACGCCCGCCAACAAGACCATCACGCCGCAGGCGCAAAAGCGACTCGAAGTGCTGCAGAGCCTCGACACGCTCGGCGCGGGCTTCCAGCTCGCGAGCCATGATCTCGATATTCGCGGCGCCGGCAATCTCCTGGGCGAGGAGCAGTCCGGCCATATCAAGGAAGTCGGCTACGAACTCTATCAGCAGATGCTGGGCGATGCGATCGCTCTGCTGAAGGCCGGCATAGAGGAGCCGGAAGAGGAGGCCTGGTCGCCGACCATCGCCATCGGCGCGCCGGTGACGATCCCGGAGGATTACGTCCCCGACCTCACGCTGCGCCTGCAGCTCTATCGCCGCCTCTCGACGCTGGAGACGGACCAGGACATCGAATCCTTCGCGGCGGAGCTCATCGACCGTTTCGGCGCCTTCCCGCCGGAGGTGGAGCTGCTGCTCGAGATCGTCGCCATCAAGGCGCTGTGCCGCCGCGCCCATGTGGAGAAGGTGGAGGCGGGGCCGAAGGGCGTCATCGTCGCCTTCCGCGACGGCAATTTCGCCGATCCGGCCGGCCTCGCGCGTTTCGTGATGGAGCAGGGTTCGCAGGCGAAGGTCAGGCCCGACATGCGCATCGTCTTCATCCGCGATTTCGCCGGCATGAAGCAGCGGCTGGAGGGCGCGCGACGCATCCTGCGCACGCTGGCGTCGATCGCGGAGAAGAAGAAGGCGGCGTGAGCGCGTCTCCGTCTATTCTGCGCTCGGCGCGAGAGGCGCTTCGGCCGCGCTCGCGGGAAGGTCGGCGACGCAGACGCGGTTGCGGCCCATCGCCTTGGCCCGGTAGAGCGCCTTGTCGGCGCGCCGCATGGCCTCGGAGAAGGCTTCGTGCGGCGCGATCTCGGCCACGCCGATGCTGACGGTGATCTTCGGCAGACGCGGCGCGGCCCGCGATTCCGCGGCCCGGCAGATCGCCTCGGCGGCGCGAGATCCCTCGCCGAGCCCGGCGCCGCCGAAGAAGACGACGAACTCCTCTCCGCCCATGCGGCCGACGATCGCGTTCCGCGGGCGCATCCGGGTGAGCAGCGCGGCGAAATCCTTCAATATCTCGTCGCCGACGGCATGGCCGAACCGATCGTTGATCTCTTTGAAATGATCGAGATCCAAGAGCGCCACCGCCGCCGGCTCACTCCGCTTCCTGGCCGCCTGCAGCCGGCTCGCGCAATAGAGGTCGAAGCCGCGCCGGTTGAGGAGACCCGTCAACTGATCGGTCTCCGATGCGCGCCTCGCTTCGGCGATCGCGCTCTGAGCGACGATCAGCAAGGTGAGCAGGCCCGCCGCCGTCAGCAGCACGCCCGTGACCGATTGCGAGGCGACCGCATAGGCGCTCGCGACATAATCGTCCGGCCCGCGCCCGACGCCGAAGGCGACGGCGTAGAAGGGCTTCAGCGTGAAATGCGCCGCGATGATCCCGTAGAGGCCGGCGAGCGCGATCTCCAGCGGCTGGCGGCGTCCGACGCGCAGAATGATCCAGGCCGCCATCGCGGTCGCCAGCGCGAAGGGCGCCTGATAGACGAGGTTGAAGGAGAGATTGTCCTGCGGCTGTCCCGCGATCGACCAGCCGACGAGGAGCGAGGCGCCATACAGGCCGGCGATCGCGCTCCAGCGCGGGCGCCGGCCGTAGAAGACCGGCAGAGCGCCCGTCATCAGAAAAAGGCCCGCGCAAAAGGCGGCGTAATTGACCGCGCCGAAGAACATCGGCCAGGGCGTGAACGGGAGGGCCAACAGGCTCAGCGGCGCCAGCGTTCCGAGCGAATAGCTGGCCGCGAACCAGAATGCCGCGCGGGCGGCGGGGTTCGCCCGGGCAATGATCACGAAGCTCGCCGCGAACAGCGCGGCGATCATGATATTGACGATCAGGGCGAAGGACGCGTCGTGCATGAGACTCCCGGACGCATGAGAATACACCTATAAGATTTCCGATTCGCGTCATTTCGGCGTCGTCGCGTGCGCGGATGAATCATAGAGGGAACACTCGTGCATTCGACCGACGAGACGAAGAACCTCCCGAGCCTCGTCGCGCATTGGCGCGCGGTCCCGCTCTACGTCCGCATCATCGTCGCCGTGGCGCTGGGCGTCGCCACGGGCCTCGCTCTCGGCGAGTCCGCGCGCATGCTCGAGACGCCGGCCAAGCTCGTCCTGCGCCTGCTCGGAGCCCTGGCGCCGCCGCTGATCCTGCTCGCCATCGTGCAGGCGCTCATGCGCGCGCATCTGGGTGGACGGCAGGCGCTCCGCCTTATCACGCTGCTGCTCACCAATACGCTCGTCGCGATCCTCATCGGCCTCGCCGTCGCCAATCTCATGCAGCCCGGCCGCTGGACGAGCGCTGCTCCCGGCCCCGCGCCGGCGAAGGCCGCGAGCGCCGCCGCCGATCCGCTCGCGCAATTGCTCGACAGCGTGCCGCGCAGCATCGTCGGGCCTTTCTCCGACAATGGCGCGGTGATGGGCGTCATCTTCATCGCCGTCGCCTTCGGCGTCGCACTGCGCAGCTATCGGGCGCATGAGGTTCGCACCGTCGAGGACCTCCTGCATGTGGCGCTGTCGAGCCTCATCGTCATTCTGCATTGGATCATCGACGTCGTGCCGCTCGCCGTCTTCGGCCTCGTCGCCAGCATCGTCGGCGTGAAGGGGTTCGGCGACTTCATCGCGCTCGGCGGCTTCTTCATCGCCGTGCTGACGGCGCTCGCGCTGCAATTCTGCTATTACGCGCTGCGCATCCGCTTCGGCTCGTGGGTGCGGCCGGTCGATGTCGTCGCCGGCGTGCGCGACGCGCTGCTGATGGCTTTTTCCACCGGCAGCTCCACGGCGACCATGCCGCTCACCTACGAGCGCCTGCGCCGCATAGGCCTGCGCGAGCAATCGGCGAGCATGGGCGCCCTCGTCGGCTCCAATTTCAACAATGACGGCACGGCGCTCTACGAGGCGATGTCGGCCCTGTTCGTCGCGCAGCTGCTGGGCCTGCAGCTGACGCTCGGCCAGCAGCTCCTCGTGGTGCTGACCTCGGTGCTCGCCTCGGTCGGCGCGGCCGGCATTCCGGAAGCCGGCCTCGTGACCATGACCATGGTGTTCCGCGCCGTGGCCCTGCCGACGGATTACATCGCGCTGCTTCTCACCATCGACTGGCTGCTGGACCGCTGCCGCACGGCGATCAATGTGATGGGCGATGTCACCGTGAGCTGTCTGCTGGACGGCAAGACGCGGGAAGGGTGAGGCCCGCGCACCGGCCCGGCCGCATGGGCCGTGTCGCCGATGCGGGAAATGCTCTATAGTCCTGCCGAGACAAACCCCTCTGGACGGGCGGGATCGATTTGCGGCAGGCGTTCCGAAACTTCCTGACGGCGCTGCTCTTCGCTGCGCTCTGCGTCCCGGCGCAGGCGGCCGACCGCATCCGCCTCGCGCTGCAGAAGACCGGCACGGGCGCCTGGGAGCTCGCCGTCGTCGAGGCGTTCGGGCTCGCCAGAGAGGCGGGGCTCGACCTCGAAGTCGCCGAGCTCGCCAGCACGGACGCGGCCAAGATCGCCATTCAGAACGGCGCCGCCGACATAGTGATCTCCGACTGGCTGTGGGTCGCCCGCCAGCGCGGCGACGGGGCCGCGCTCACTTTCTACCCGCATTCGACCGCCATCGGCGCGGTGATGACGAGGGACGCCAAAGTCAGTAGCGTCGCCGATCTCGTCGGCAAGACGCTCGGCGTCGCCGGCGGGCCGCTCGACAAGAGCTGGCTGCTGCTGCGCGCCTACGCCAGGCGCCGGGGCGTCGATCTCGAGGCCGTCGCGACCGTGGTCTATGGCGCGCCGCCGCTCATCGCCGAGAAGCTCGCGCAAGGCGAGCTCGACGCGGCGCTGGAGTTCTGGAATTTCGCCGCCGATCTCGAGGCGCGCGGCTTTTCTCGCGCCATCGACATGCGCGAGGTCGAGACGGCGCTCGGCGCCGCCGCCGCGCCGATCGTCACCGGCTATGTGTTCGACGAGCGCTTCGCCGCGCGCAAGCGACAGGCGCTCGCGCGCTTCTTCGCCGTGGCGGAGAAGGCGAAGCGCCTGATCGCGACCTCGGACGCCGCCTGGCGCATCGCCGCCGCGCGCATTCCGACGAAGGACGAGGCGAAGCTCGCCGTCTATCGCAGGCGCTATGCGGAAGGGATTCCCGTCCGCTCGGTCGAGGACGAGAAAAAGGACGCCGAAGCGCTCTACGCCACTCTGGCCGAGATCGGCGGGGCGGCGCTGGTCGGCAGAGCGGCGCGCCTGCCGCCCGGGACCTTCTACGACGCCGCGCCGGCGGACGCGGAGCGGTGATCCGTCTCCTCTCGGCCGCCCTGCTGCTGCTCTCCTGGCAGGGGGCGGCGCTCGTCGCCGATCCGCGCCTGCTTCCCGGTCCCGCGCCGGTGTTCGCGGCGATCCTCGAGCAGGCGCAGTCCGGCGCGCTCTTTTCGAATCTCGCCGCCACGCTCGCGCGCGTCGCGGCCGCCTTTTTCATCGCCATGAGCCTCGGCTCGGCGCTCGGCTACGCCATGGGCCGGCGGAGAATAGTCGACCGGCTGCTCGACCCTCCCGTCGTCGTGCTGCTGAACCTGCCGGCCCTCGTCGTCATCGTGCTCGCCTATCTCTGGGCGGGGCTCAACGAGGCGGCGGCGATCGGCGCGGTGGCGCTGAACAAGCTGCCCAACGCCATCGTCGTGATGCGCGAGGGCGCGCGGGCGCTGAACGAGAAGCTCGACGAGATGGCGGAGGCGTTCCGCTTCTCGCCGGCGGCGCGGCTGCGCCATGTGGCCCTGCCGCAGCTCGCGCCCTATATCGCCGCGGCGACGCGCTCCGGCCTGTCGCTCGTCTGGAAGATCGTGCTGGTGGTGGAGCTGATCGGCCGCTCCAACGGCGTCGGCTTCGAGATCAATCTGGCGTTCCAGCTTTTCGACGTGCGTTTGCTGCTCGCCTATGCGATCCCCTTCGTCCTCTTGATGCTCGGCGTCGAAACGCTTCTGGTGCAGCCTCTCGAACGACATGTCTCACGATGGCGCCGCAGCCCTGCTCGAAGTCAGGGTCTCGTCTAAGGACCATGTGACGGCCGGCGGCCGTCCGCAGCGCGTCCTCGAAAATCTGGAGTTTTCGCTGCCGGCCGGACGCGCCGGCGCCGTGGTCGGACCGTCCGGCTGTGGCAAGACCACGCTGCTGCGCCTCATCGCCGGCCTCGACGCGCAATTTCAGGGCTCGATTCGCCTGCCTGCGGGCGGACGGCTCGGCATGGTGTTCCAGGAGCCGCGCCTTTTGCCCTGGCGTAGCGTCGTCGACAATCTGCGCATCGCCGCGCCGCAGGCGAGCGCGGACGTGCTCGCCGCCCTGCTCGCGCGGCTCGGCCTCGCCGAGCACGCCGAGCATTTTCCAGGCGAATTGTCGCTCGGCCTCGCGCGTCGCGTCGCGCTGGCGCGCGCGCTCGCCGTCGAGCCCGACCTTCTGCTGATGGACGAGCCCTTCGTCTCGCTCGACGCCGCGCTCGCCCGCGAGCTGCGCGGCGAGATCGCCGCGCTGATCGACGAGAAGAAGGTGACGACGCTGATCGTCACCCATGACATTCGCGAGGCGATCGAGCTCGCCGACCGCGTGTTTCTGCTGTCGACGCGCCCCGCGCGCGTCGGCGCGACGCTGGAGATCGCGACGCCGCGCCGGGCTCTGACGAAAGAGACCGCCGACGCGCTGCAGCGCGAAGCCGAAGCCGCGATCGAGGCGATGCGCCGACATCCCACTCCCTCATCCTGAGGCGCTTTTGCGGAACGCAACAAGCCTCGAAGGACGCTCCAGCCGGAGCGCCCTTCGAGACGCCCGCTGCGCGGGCTCCTCGGGGCGAGGGAAAGGAATTGGCTGCATCCGTCATCGCGAGGAGCGAGACGACGACGCGATCCATCGCGCTTCGCTCGCAATGACAGTCAGCCCGCCGACGCATCGATGAGATCGCTCGCGCCCGCCTGAGTCTCGAACAGCCGGCGGTAGACGCCATCGGGCAGACCCAGCAGCTCCGCATGCGATCCGTCCTCGACGACGCCGCCGTGATCGAACACCAAAATTCGATCGAGCCGCTGCACGGTCGACAGACGATGGGCCACCACGATCGTCGTGCGTCCCGCCGACAATTGCTCGATCGCCGCGCGGATGTGGAACTCCGACACGGAGTCGAGCGAGGAGGTCGCCTCGTCCAGCACCAGGATCGGCGTATCGGCGAGGATGGCGCGGGCAATGGCGACGCGCTGTCGCTCGCCGCCCGAGAGCTTCACGCCGCGCTCGCCGACGAGCGTCTCGTAGGCGTCCGGCAGACGCTCGATGAAGATGTCGGCATGGGCGAGCCGCGCCGCCTCGGCGATCTCGTAAGGCGCGGCGCCGGGGCGCCCATAGGCGATGTTCTCGCCGAGAGGCCGATGAAACAGGATCGGCTCCTGCGCGACGATGCCGATCGCGCGGCGCAGCGAGGCCTGCGTCACATGCGCAATGTCCCGCCCGTCCACGAGGATGCGGCCGGCGTCGAGATCGAACTGGCGCTGCAGCAGCTTGACGAAGGTCGTCTTGCCGGCGCCCGAGGCGCCGACGAGGCCGACGCGCTCGCCGGGGCGGATCGTCACCGAGAAATCCGCATAGAGCGGCTTGCCGGCGGCGGGATAGCCGAAGCACACGCGATCGAAGACGATCTCGCCCTGCGTGACGACGAGCGGGGTCGCGCCCGGCGCGTCGACGACCTCCGGCTCGGCGGCGGAGAAGGCGACGACATCCTCCATCTCGTTCACCGCTCGCTGCAGATTGCGCACATGTTCGCCAATGTCGCGCAGATAGCCGTTGATGAGGCCCTGAATGCCGATGAGGCTCACGACATCGCCGGTCGTCATCTGGCCCTCGGACCACAGAACAGGCCGCAGCCGAGCAGCGTCGCCTGCATCACGATGAGCACGATGGCCTGCAGCAGCCCGACCGTCGAGCCGCGGTACCAGGAGACGAGCGTGCGTTTCGTCCATTCGGCGACCAGAGCCGCGAAGCTCTCGTCCTCGCGCGCTTCGGCGGCGAAGCCTTTGACGATCTGATTGCCGGTGATGGAATCGGCGAGCCGCGCGCTCACCGCCGAATCGAGCGCTTGCGAGACCTGCGCCGCCGGGCTGATCCAGCCGAGCGACAGGCCGACGCCCATGGCGAGAAAGAGCGCGATGCCGACGGCGACGACGACGCCGAGCGTCGGCCAGCGCCAGGACAAGAGCCCGGTGATCGAGACGATGACCGTCGCCGCCGGCAGGATGCCGAAGATCAGCGTATCGGTGAGCGAATCGAAGGCCCACATGCCGCGCGTGATCTTGCGCACCGTCGCGCCGGCGAAGGCGTTGGCGTGCCAATCCGCCGAGAATCGCTGCACGCGCGCAAAGGCGTCGCGCACCAGCGCGGCCATGCCATGCGCCGCCACATGGCAGATGGAGAAGGCGACGAAATTGCGCAGCATGTGGAACAGCAGCACCGTGCCGAGAAAGGCCGCGAGCGCGCTCATGGCGGGGCCGAGCGCGCGCGGCTCGGCGGCGACGGCGTCCGCCAGCCGGCCGGAAGCGACCGGCACGAAAACGTCGACGACATTGGAGACGAAGCGCGCTCCCAGCATCAGGGCGAGGAGGCGGGGCGAGAGGAGCCAATAGGCTGCGGCGAAACGCAGCGTCTGCCAATAAGCGGTCATGGTCGCGCGGAACGCGCCGGCGTTCCGCTCCCTGAGAGAACAATCGAAGAAACGACGCGGGAAGCGTCGCGGCTCGTTCCGGGGCGTTTCGGAAGCAGGCGTCCGGTCGAAGACCGAGGGACGCGGCGGGAGCCTGAGAGAGCCCGGAGCTATGCCGGGCTCGGCGCCTGAACGATCAGGCTCGGCCCGGGGAACGACGAAACATGACGATTGTCATCATGGCGACTCCCCGATCGAGTGGTCGCGACCGCGCGGGCGGCCAGCGATATTGCGGCGCAATATAGCGTGACTAGTGGGACGAAACGCGTCCGCTGTCAACCTGGAGCTCGTCGCGCCGAGCTTCAGCGATCTCCCTCCGGCTCGCGGCCCTGTCCGGCCGGCGCGGCGCCGTCGGCGCGCGGGCGCGCGGCCTTGCGGCGGGTCAGATTGGCGCGCAGCGCAACGGCGAGCGCCTCCGTGTTCTTCCTGCCTTTGGCGGGCGTCCTCGAGCCCTTTTCGTCCTTCGCCATAGCGTCCCCCGACGGCTTTCTCCCGCCCTGCGCGGAGTGTCTCGACGGCTTTGCGCCTGTCAAGCGGCGTCCTTCGAAATGACGATGTCGCGCGGCGAGGCAGGCGGCGCGCTCCTCAGGCGGCCGCGTCGCCGGCGAGGCGCGAGGACGGCGGTGGAAAAGCGGGACGCGAAAGGCCCGCGACGTCGCGGATCGCCTCGATCGGCGTGTGCGAGAAGGACTCGACGCACAGCGCGATCTTCGAGCTCGGCGCGCGGGCGACGAGCTCGGCGAGCCTGTCGCGGTCGAGCGGCTCGGCGTCCCAATAGGCGACGGCGAGGCTGCGTGTGACGAGTTCGTGGGCGACGCGATGCGTCGGATTATTGCGCGCGAAATGGCCGTAGAGAAGATATTCCGAGAAGGAGCGCGTGCGGCACAGAGCGAGGAACCAGTCGACGCCGGTCGCCGCTTCGATCGCGCGGGTCATGTCGCGCAGCGCGTCCTTGTCCCAGATGATCAGATTGCCGATGTAGTCGTCGGCGGGAAAGGCGGTCGCCTTCTGTCCGAGCAGACGGTCGCAATTGGCGGTCCATCTGGCGTGCAGCGGCGCATCGGCTTCGATGGCCCCGCGCGCCACATAGAGCGGCGTGCGCGGGCCGCCGGCATAGGCGCCGATGTCGAAATTGCGGATGATCACATTGTCGGAATCGACGAGGCAGAACCGCTGCTGCGGGAATTGCAGGGCCGCGGCGATCTTGACGATCTGCTGAACATGCCAGCCATGCACGGGCCGCGAGCGGAACGACCACCAGATGCGGCGCCCGTTGCGCAGCAGGAAGGGAGGAACGAGCCGCAGCCAGCGCGGCAGAAAACGCGAGCAGGGAAGAACGATGCGCCGCCCGACGGAGAATTTCGCGAACAGCGGCATGTCGTCGTCGTTGACGATCACATAGTGACGCTCATAGCCCGTCAGGCGCAGGTCGATGCTCTCGCACAAGAGCTCGAACTGCTCGAGATCGCCCCGATAGGTCGGCGTGATGAGCGCGATCCGTTTGTTCATGGCGGGGTCCCCATTGGTCCTTCGCGGGCCTGTCCGTGCCAAAATAAGACAGATCGGCGAATGTTTCTGATCGGTCGCAAAGGCGGGACCGTCCGCCGGTTCAGCGCCGGATCTCGAACTCCGCGAGATAACGGACGCCGAACACGGCGAAGAGAAAAGCGATCCAATTGGGATTGGCGCGATCGAAATACAGGGTCTCGAGCGCGTTCAGATAGAGGCCGAACATCCATATTTGCAGGAACATCAAGGCGAGAGCCGGCTCGTCGCCGCGCGCGAGGACGCGGCGGATGTCGCGCGCGGGCTGAAGGATCAGCGCGGCGAAGAGCAGGACGAGGCCCGGAAGGCCGAGCGCGAGCACGGCGTCGAGATAGCCGTTGTGCGCATGGGCGGCGGCGCCGGCCCAGATATTGGTGTCGTCACCGCCGAAGCGCAACTCGGCCGTGTTCCAAAATGCGCCGAGTCCATGGCCGAAAATCGGCTTTTCGAGCGCCTTGGGCACGGCCAATGTCCAGATGTCGATGCGCCCGGTGAAAGTGGCGTCGACCGGCAATGCGGCTGTGAGCGCCTTCAATTGCGGAAAGACGACCCCGCCGAGACCGAAAAGAGTGAGCAGAGCCAAGGGTGTGATCACGACGATCCACCAGAGGGCCGCATTGCGCAGGCCCGCCGCGACGAAGGAGAGGACGATCGTCGTGAGGCAGATGGCCGTCGAGCTCTTGCCGCCCGAGGCGAAGACGAAGACGAGCGACAGTACGAAAATGAGCCAGCCCTCGGCCGGCCTGCCGGCGCGCAGCACGAACAGGCCGATGAAGGACAGGATCGAGAACATGGCGCTGGAGATGTTCTTGTGCCCGAACAGGCCGCGCCAGTCGCCCGCGAGCTGCGGCTCGCCGATGTCGGTCGCCTGATGGATCGAGAGCTCCGGCATGAACATCACGCCGAAATAGGACAGTCCGACGATGACGAGCGCCACGACGCTCAGGAGCCGCGCGAATTCGCCGCGATCGCGCGGCAGCAGGAACAAGGAGAGACAGCAGACCGAAGCGCAGACCAGCATGATCAGGCGCTTCAGCGAGGCGGAGAGATCGGCCGAGGTGACGCAGGTCACGACGATCCAGCCGGCGAGCGCGAAATTGACCGGCGTCGCGAGACAGGCGGCGCCGGCGCGGTCGGTCCGCCAGACGAAAAAGGCGGAGGCCGCGGCCATCGATCCGAACGCCACATAGAGTTCGACGTCGCGCCCTTCCGCGAGTTCCAGAGTGTCGGGCGACGCGAGATCGCTGAACGGCTTGAACGTGATCCAGGCGACGAGGAGGATGGCGCAGAACAGCGCCGCCCGCAGCTCGCCCCCGGCGAGCCCATCCTCTCTTCGTTCGGCCATATGCGCGGTCACGAATGGCGATAGGGTTGCGGGAGCAATCCGAAGGAGGCGAGCCAGCGTCCGATCGCGACGCCGATCGGATGGGCGGCGGCGAGCGGATGCCGCCGCGCCGCGAGCATGCGCAAGGCGCGGTGCAGCGAGACCGGCGTCAGCACGACATTCTTGGCGACGAGCCGCAGGCGCGCGGCGACGCCTCGCGCCGCCAGCCGGTCGATGCTGTAGTTGATCGCGCCGGTCGCGAGGCTGCGCCGCAGCACCCAGCCGAGCGTCAGGCGTCCCGGCGTCACGCTCTCGTGGATGCGCGCCTCCTGACGCCAGTAGAACGAAAAGCCGGCGCGGCGGCAGCGCGTGAAGAATTCGGTGTCGCCGCCGCCGAGAAAATTGAAGCGCTCGTCGAGCGCGGGCGCGGCGAGGCCTTCGAACACACGGCGGTCGATCAGGCAATTGCCGGTGCCATAGATGATCGGCGCCGGCCCGCTCCGCATGAAAGCCGGCCAGAACACCGGATGATGGCGGAAGGCCGCGGACGCATTTTCCGGAAATTCCGGCAGCACCGGCCCGCCGACGATGTCGGCGCGATGGTCTCTCGCCGTCCGCACCATTTCGTCGAGCCAGGCGGGCTCGGCGGTCTCGTCGTCGTCGATCATCATAAAATAATCGGCGGCCGGATAGCGCTCGCGCGCGAGCCGGAACGCGGCGTTGATGGCGAAGACGTTCCCCTGCCGCGGCTCGACCGACACGAGCCCGTCGATGCGGCCCGCGGCGAAAAACTCCGTCGCCACCTCGACGCCGCGCATCTCGCGCGCGTCATTGTCGACGACGACGACATGGAACGCCACATTCGTCGCCTGCGCCTCGAGCGAGCGCAGCGTCGCAGCGAGCATCTCCGGACGGCGGAAGGTCGGAATGCAGACGACCGCTTCGATCCGGCCGGAGTCCGGTTCACGGGGCGCCGCGCCGTCGATGGGGAGAATCGACGTCATTCGAGGTGCAACAACATGGCGAGGGCTCCGATCGCCGCGAGCGCCAGCGCGCCGGCCAGCGTCTTGGACCGCCGGCGCGGCGCGGGGGCGCTGCTCGTCTGCGCCGACCGCAGAAACACGGACAGGCGCTCGAGCACCGCCTCGCGCGAGAATCGCGAGGCGAGCGCGTGATCGGCGCCGGATAGGACGTCGAGCGTGACTCCGTCGAGCCGGCGCAGGAAACGTCCGTCCGCGCCGAAGCAGAGGTCGAGCTCCTCCCGCCCCACGTCGCGATCGCCATGAAGGAGCAGGATGCGCACGCCGCGGCGCGCCAGCGCGGAGAAATTCCGCCGCGCCTCGATCGCTCTGCCGCGTCCCGGCCCGAGACGCGTCGCGCCGAGCAGGCCGATCGCCTTGCGTCGCGCGATCGCGGCGAAGATCGAGACGAGCTTGCGCAGCGAGACCTCGCCCGAGGCGACGCGCGCCCAGGCGCGCGCGCTCATCGCTTTCGACACATAGGTCGAAGTGGCGCCGAAGCCGGTCGACAGCAATTCGTCGATCGTCGCGCCGTCGATGCGGCCGAACACCTGGATATTCGCAAGGATCAGCCGGTCGATTCGGGCGTCGCGCAGCGCGGCGAAGAGCGCGAGGGTCGCGCCGCTGCAGACGCCGAACACGACGACGCGGGACAGTCCGCGCGCGGCGAGGCAATCGAGCGCGGCGCTGACGTCTTCTGCGCGCTCCTCACGATAGAGCGCCGATCGCGGGCCGCCCTCGACGCGGGCGGAGTCGCCGATCCCGAGACTGTCCATGCGCAGCGAGGCGACGCCCATTTCGGCGAGCGCGCGCGCGTGAACCACCGCGGAGCGCCCGCAGCCGATGTGATGATTGGCGCCCGTGTCGAGCATCAGCACGGCGGCGCCCGGCGTCGAGCGCGGCCGGCACAGCACGCCGACGAGCTCGCCGCCGGCCCCGAAACGGAGCGCCGTCTCGACGAAGACATCCGTCGCGAGCCCGGCCGGAGCCGGAGCCGCGATCGGCGTGTGCCGCGCGCCTTCGCCGGCGAAGGCGACGATGGCGTCGAAATCGGCGCAGGGCGGCGGCGCCGGCAGCGGCGCGGGCGTGAGCGCCGCATAATCGAAAAAGTCCCGCGTCTCCACCGCCGCGCCCAACCCCTCGAGGCGAGAGACATAGTCGGCGACGGTCCGCGCCGCCGGATCGCGCATCACGAGGATGCGGGGCGCGGGCGAGACGGAAAGGCGCGTCAGATCGACGGCGCGGATCGCGTCGCAGGTCGAGGGCGACAGGACGAAGCCTTCGAGCTCGATCTCCCCGCCTTTCGGACTCGTGGGCGCGCCCGAGGTCGCGGCGAGCATGCGCGACATCGCCTCGAGCTCGCGCAGATAGCTCCGGCCCTTCACGACGGGAGCGATCTGGACGAGACGCTCGACGCCGCCGACCTCGGCCGCGAGGCTCGCGCCGAAACGCAGGCCGACGAGCGTCACCTCGCGCACGCCGATCGTCTCGCGCATCCAGTCGACGGCCGCGCGGATCGACCCGCGCCAGCCGTCCAGCAGAGCGGGATCGTCGCTTTCGCCGAGCGAATCGCCTTCGCCCGGATAGTCGAAGCGCAGCGTCGGCAGGCCGGCCGCGGCCAGAACATCGGCGAGCGCGCGCCACGAATGGTGCGCGCAGAGACCTTCATAACCGATCGACGCGCACATGACGACGCCGCGATCGCCGTTCGCATGATGAAACCAACCGAAGCTCGGCCCGATCGTCACGGCTGTGGTCCTGCTCGTGTGGTTCACACGCAGCAAGGCCGCATCGTCTTTTTTCAGGGTCGCGATGTTCTCTACTCCGTCTTTCCAAAGATCGATCCTGTTCTTTGAAAGGCTCGATCTTTGCTGTTGCAGTTCGACGCAGAGACTTTCATTCGGCAGGGAAATAAGAAGGATCCGTGCCAATCGTCTCGCACGTCATATCGGCGCGGAGCCATGGCGCGGTTCTTGGACCGGGGGTGCGCAGATCGCCGCGCCGTCCCCGATCGGGACAGCGCGGGCGACGCGGCTTCCGAAAGGCGCGTTCGATCTGCAACGAAGGGAAGGGCAGAAAGCGTCCTCAGCAATGAGGAAACTTTCACGCGATACCTCTGGAACGAGAGGCGGCGACCGCCGCCGCATTATCGAGGACGAAACGCCCGATGCTCGCGAGGCAGACCGCCGTCTATTTCGCCGCCAATCTGTTCTCGGCCGTGTTCGGCCTCGCGAACACGATGATCTTCACGCGCCTCTTCGCCGTGACGGCCTATGGCGACTATCTGCTCGGCTTCGCCTTCGCGACTCTGCTCGTGTCGCTGCTCGGGAGCGCGCTCAAGCTCGCGATCCTTCGCGAGCAAGCGCGCGGAGCCGACATTCGGGGGGTCGTGCTCGCCGCCCTGCTGCTCTTTCTCCCCGCCGTCCCCGCCTTCTACGCGGGGGGGCGGCTGTTCGGGCTCGAGCCGCCGGTGGCGGCGGCCTCGACCATGCTCGCGCTCGCCATGTCGTTGCTCGAGATCAGCCAGGATGTGCTGCGCGCCGAACAGAAGACCACGCCCCTTCTGCGCGGCACGATTTTCCGGGCGCTCGCGGTCTCGGCGCTCGGCGTCGGCGTCGCGCTGACCGTCGCGGGCGGCGCGGCGCTGCTCGCCTCCTCGACCTGCGCTTATCTTCTCGCGGCGATCTTGTTCTGGCGCGCTGCCTGGGGCTCGGCGCGGCCTGATTTCGACCGCGCGCGCTTTCGCGAGATCGCCAGGGCGGGCCTGCCCTTCACGCTCTCCATGTCGCTGATGGCGCTCGCCGCCGTCGCCGACCGCTTTCTGCTCGCCGAGCTCGCCGGAGTGGGAGCCGCGGCGGAATATGCGGCGAGCCTGGACCTCGTGCGACAGGCGCTGATCATTCCGGCGGTCAGCGTCTCCGCCGCCTTCGTGCCCATGGCGGTGCGGCTGCTCGCCGACGAGGGCGAAGCGGCGGCGCGCGCCGGGCTCACGCGCTCGCTCGAGCTGCTGCTCGCCACGGCGCTGCCGGCCTGCGCCGGCCTCGCTCTGGTCTCGCCGCAGCTCGCCGATCTCCTGCTCGGCCCGGATTTTCGGCAGACGGCGCGCTTCGCCATGCCCGTGCTGGCGATGGCTCTGGCGTTTCAGATTCTGACGCAGCAATATACGCATACGAGCTTCCTGCTGTCGAACCGCAACCTCTTCTACCTGATCAACACGGGCTCGATCCTGCTCTTCAATCTCGTCGTCTCTGCGCTGCTGATCCTGCGCTTCGGCGTCGAAGGCGCGGTCTGGGGCCGGCTCGCGGCCGAGATCTTCGGTTTCGCCAACGCTTATCTCCTGAGCCGCCGCGCTTTCGTCCTGCCTTTTCCGCCCGGCCGCATCGCCCGCGTCGTCGCCGCGACGGCGGGAATGACGATCGTCGTCCGCGCTCTCTCCGGCGAAGCGGCGACATTGCCGCCTTTCGCGGGACTGGCGCTGCTGGTCTCGGCCGGGGTCGTCGCCTATGCGGCGATGGCCGTCGCGCTCGACATCGCCGAAATTCGCGCATTCGCGCGCGGATCGCTACGGTGGATGCGGGCGCGGGGGGCGTCGCAGCCGTCCATGTGACTCCATTCGCCGCTCGGCCGCGCGCGCCCTTTCCTCCGCGGCGGCAAAGGCTCTACAACGGGCGCGGCGCATCGCGATCGGGGCGCCGCCTGCCTCAGGGGGAGAGACCGAGACCCATGCCACTCTACAAGATCGACGGCGTCGCGCCGCGCCTGCCGGCCTCGGGCCGCTATCATGTCCTGCCCGGCGCCCATGTAATCGGCCGCGTGCAGCTCGAGGAGGACGCCAATATCTGGTTCGGCTGCGTGCTGCGCGGCGACAACGAGTGGATTACGATCGGCGCGCGGACCAACATCCAGGAGAACAGCATCCTCCACACGGATATGGGCTTTCCGCTGACCATCGCCGCAGATTGCACGATCGGTCATGGCGTCATCCTGCACAGCTGCGTGATCGGCGAGGCGAGCCTGATCGGCATGGGCGCGACGATCCTCAACGGCGCCAGGATCGGCCGCAACTGTCTCGTCGGGGCCAATGCGCTGGTCACCGAGGGGAAGGAGTTTCCCGACAATTCGTTGATCGTCGGCTCGCCGGCGCGCGTGGTGCGCACGCTCGACGACGGCGCGCTGGCGCGCCACCTCGAATCGGCCGCCCATTATGTGGAGAACGCGCGCCGCTATGCGAGCGGCCTCGAGCCGATCGCCTGACGCTCAGCGCGACACATAGATCGGCGCGGGCGCGCCGCCGCCGATCGAGACCCAGAGATTGGGGTCGAGCTGGGATTGGCGCTTCACGAAACGATAGGGCGTCATCGTCCAGGGCTTGACCGCGTCGTTCATATTGTCGAGGACGAATTCGCCGTGATTGGTGCGCACGGTCAGCACCGCATGCCCATCGCCGTTGGCCTCTTTGACGACGGTCATCAGCAGCGCCTGGCGGGGATAGCCGCGCTCGATCAGCAGGCGGCGCTTGGCCAGCGCGAAATCCTCGCAATCGCCCTTGCCGTCGGTCGGATAGTCCCATTGGTCGACGACGCCCCAATGATCCATGTCCGAGACCGGCAGGATCGAATGGTTGACGAAGAGATTGACGTTGAGAATGTCTTTGTAGGCCTTGGCGGTGAGGTCGATCTCCCGCGGCGGCGCGCCGTCGCCGTCGCATTCGCCGCGATAGCGGCGGCAGAAGTCGAGCCAGCCGAAGGGAATGCTGGTTTCCGGGCCGACCGCGGCGTAGAGGATTTGCTCGCTCGCGCGGCTCTCTGCGGCCGGCGCAATATAGATCGCGCTGGAAAGCGCCAGAACCATCGCTGTTCTCGTCGCCAAGGCGGACATCGTTCGTCTCCCCGATCCGGAGACGAGAATAGTTTTCGTCTTTTTCTCTCCGCATAAGCGGACATGTCGGATTTTACGCGAAGCGATTTAGATTTGCAGGCATCGTCCGAAAGGATGACATCGGATGAACGTAATGTATGCAATTCGATCGATCGGACGAATCGTCTTCGACGCGCTCGTGCTTTTCGCTTCGCGCCGCGCAAGACGACGGGCCGCGCCGCGCGACGCGCTTCATCCCCGGCCGCCGAGATCGTGAACGCGACCACGCGAAAAAGGTTAAGCCGCGGCCGCGGCGCAAATCGGCCGAATTCGGGCGCAGCCTTGGTTCTGTCTCAATGGCGGCGCATAAGGCAGCGCAATTCGCTTCGCGGTTCGGCTCGAAGGTTCGACGGCGATGTTGCTGCGTATCGGATTTGTCGCGGCGGCGACTCTGCTCGTCGGCCTGCTTTCCACATCGCCCATCGCCGAGCCGCTGGATCGGGCGGCGAGGGACAATCCGTTTGTCGCTCCGGTCCGGCCGCTCGAACGGCGGTTCGACGAGTGGCGGCAGGCGCTGCGCCTCTCCGGCGAGCAGGAGAAGCTGTTCCGGGCGATGGAACGGCATTTGCGGCGCGCCGCAGAGGAACGGGACGCGGCCACCGTCGCCGCCGCCATCGACCGAAATCGGGACGCGCGGCTCGCCCGCGACCCCGGCGCGCCGCTGCGGGCTCGGGCCGAGCGGCTGAATCGCCACGCCGACAGTCTCCGCGCCCTCGCCGACGCCGAGTCGTCCTTCTTCGCCTCGCTCTCCGAGGAGCAGCGGCGCATCGCCGACGACGTTCTTCCCAAAGACATGTTGAACCTGCGCGACGGCTTCCGTCGCCGCGGCCTTCGCCCGGACAAGAACGGCTAGCCGGCCGACCCTCATGCGAGATGTTCAGATGAAGCTCTCTTTCCTGGCGGGTCTCGTCCGGAGCGGCGCGCGCGCCGTCTTCGCCCTCTTGCTGACGGCGGCGACGCCGGCTCCGGCGGCGGCGTCGCAAGACCGCCCCTTCTTCGCCCCGCAGCAGGGCGCCAGCGTCGCCGGCGCACGATCGGATCCGGCGCGGCGGCGCGTGTCGAAATACGAATCCCGAAAAATGCGTCACGCCTGCGCCGCCGAGCGCGGGCTCGCCGGCGCCGAGCGCGAGAATTTCATCGCCAATTGCTATGCCAATCGCTTGGCGCACAGGGGCGACCGCCAGCGCTGCCGTCAGGAGGCGGCGGCGAAGGGCGTCGACAAATCGGCGTTGCGCGACTTCCTGCGCGACTGCGTCAGGGAACGGTTGCGCGATTGACCGCGCCCGCTCAGCGCCGCACGACCAGGACCGAGCATTTGGCGTGGCGGACGATGGTCTTGGCGTTGGAGCCCAAGAGATAGGTCGACATCGCCGGCCGGTGCGAACTCAACACGATGAGATCGGCGCCCCAGTCCTCGGCCTCGGCGAGCACTTCCGGGTAGATGGCGCCGAAGCGGACCACCGTCGTCACCAGCTCCTTCGGATAGTCGAGCTTGGCGGCGATGTCCGCGAGCTCCTGCTCTGCGGAGCAGCGCAGCTCCTCGTCGAAATTGGCCGGTATGTAGTCGATGAAGGCCACGGGCACGAGCGACTGCACATTGACGAGGCGCAAACGGGCGTTCCCGCCCTTGGCGACGGCGAGCGCCTCGTCGAGCGCCTGACGGATGAGATCGGGCTCGGTGAGGTCGAGAGGAACGAGTATCTTTGCAAACATGGGGCGCTCTCCTGTTCTTTTTCAATGTAGGCGCGCCCCGCAGCGTTTCAGAGCGTCGGCAGGCGCGACGGAATGTCGCGCTCGTCTATTTTCCCGACGGGTTCGATCCGCCGTGCGGCCTGCGCAGCGCAGCCATGCGGAATATTCGGTTCGAAGCCGTCGAGAATCAACGGCTCGACGGCGACCGCCGGTTGCGTCATGTGTCGAGCGCAACAGCGTTGGTCGCCGCGTTCGGGAAGACGGCTCTCGCGCTGTCCAGGGGGGAGGCAGCGGCGCCGAAGGCGTCGATATGGCGGCGAGCGTCGCGAGCGCGACGCGAAGGACCCCTGACAGCATAGCCGAAGTCGCTCGGGAAGGACACTGCTGTCCCTCTCGTCTATTCCGCCCCGATATGCTGATATGGTGAAGGAAAATTTTCGCGGCGGCCGCCCGCCGCGCATCCTCGGGAACAGCATCCGACATGCAAGTCGAAAACGACGCCGCCGATTTCAGCTCCCCCGCCGTGCTCAGCGACCAGTCGCTGCTCGCCGACATCCGTCTGCTCGGGCGCCTGCTCGGCGACACGGTGCGCGAGCAGGAGGGCGCGGCCGCCTTCGAGCGGATCGAGACCATCCGCCGCCTCTCCGTCGCCGTCAGCCGCAACGGAGACCTCGAGGCGGATCGCAAGCTCGACGCGCTGCTGCGCTCGCTCTCGGCCACGGAGGCGCTCACGGTCATCCGCGCCTTCAGCTATTTCTCCCACCTCGCCAACATCGCCGAGGACCTGCACCCTCTGCACCAGGAGGGCGGGAGGGAGCCCGGCCTCGCCAATACTTTCGCCCATTTGCGCAAGGCCTCGATCGGCGCCGGCAAGGTCGCGAAAGTGCTCTCCAACGGCTGGGTCTCGCCGGTGCTCACCGCCCATCCGACCGAGGTGCGCCGCAAGAGCCTGCTCGACGCCGAGCACGCCATCTCCGCGCTGCTGCTCGCCCGCCAGCATGCGAAGACCAAGGCCGAGCTCGCCCGCAACGAGCTGCAATTGCGCGCCCGCGTCTCGCAGCTCTGGCAGACGGAGCTCCTGCGCGAGGCGCGGCTCACCGTGCGCGACGAGATCGCCAATACGCTGAGCTACTACCGCACCACCTTCCTGCGACAGATCCCGCTGCTCTACGCCGACATCGAGGAGCGGCTCGACGGCCTGCGCATTCCGCCCTTCCTGCGCATGGGTACATGGGTCGGCGGCGATCGCGACGGCAATCCCAATGTGCGCGCCGAATCGCTCGTCACCGCTCTGCGCCTGCAGAGCGAGACGGCGCTGCGATTCTATCTCACCGAGGTGCACGAGCTCGGCGCCGAGCTTTCCATCTCGCGCCGCTACGCCGGCTGCAGCGAGGCGCTGGGCGAACTCGCCGCGCGCTCGGGCGACGATAATCCGCATCGCGACGACGAGCCCTATCGCCGCGCGCTGATCGGCGTCTATTCGCGCCTCGCCGCGACGCTCGAGGAGCTGACCGGCCAGCACGCCCAGCGCCACGCGGTGGCGCCCGCCAATCCCTACCCGAACGCCCGCGCCTTTCTCGCCGATCTCGAGATCATCGACGATTCGCTGCGCTGCCATCACAGCGAGGTGATCGCCTCGCAGCGCCTGGAGCCGCTCATCCGCGCGGCGGAAGTGTTCGGCTTCCATCTCGCCACGGTCGACCTGCGCCAGAGCTCCGACCGCCACGAGGAGACGATCGCCGAATTGCTCGCCGCGGCGCGCGTCGCCGACGACTACGCCGCGCTCGCCGAGGAGGAGAAGCAGCAGCTCCTCCTGCGCCTGCTCTGCGATCCGCGCCCGGTCCGGCTCGTCGACGCGGGCTATTCCGACAACACCGCGAGCGAGCTCGCCATTTTCGAGACCGCCGCGGCGATGCGCGTGACATTCGGCCGCGAATCGATCCGCCATTACATCGTCAGCCATACGGAGACGGTGAGCGATCTCCTGGAGGTGCTGCTGCTGCAGAAGGAATGCGGCCTGATGCGCGGCACGCTGGACCCTTGCGACGCCGATTCCGTCGCGTCCGGCCTCATCATCGTGCCTCTGTTCGAGACCATCGGCGATCTGCGCAACGCCGCCGGCATCATGCGCGATTTCTACGCCCTGCCCGGAATCGTGAAGCTCGTCACCAATTCCGGCGCGCAGCAGGACATCATGCTCGGCTATTCCGATAGCAACAAGGACGGCGGCATTCTCGCGAGCATCTGGGAGCTCTATCGCGCCTCGACGGCGCTCGCCGAATTCTTCTCCGGGCTGCCGTCGATCGCCATGCGCCTCTTCCACGGGCGCGGTGGCACGGTGGGGCGCGGCGGCGGCCCGAGCTACGACGCCATTCTCGCGCAACCGCCGGGCACGGTGAACGGACAGATCCGCCTGACCGAGCAGGGCGAGGTGATCGCGGCGAAATACGCCAATCCGCAGATCGGCCGCATCAATCTCGAGCTCCTGGTCGCCGCGACGCTCGAAGCGACGCTGCTCTCGCACAGCAAGGCGCCGCCGCAAGAGTTTCTCGACGCCGCCGCCGATCTCGCGCAATGGGGCATGGACGCCTATCGCGGCCTCGTCTACGAACGGCAGGGCTTCGTCGATTATTTTTTCGCCTCGACGCCGATCTCGGAGATCGCCTCGCTCAACATCGGCTCGCGGCCGGCCTCGCGCAAGCCGTCGCGCCGGATCGAGGATTTGCGCGCGATTCCCTGGAGTTTCTCCTGGGGGCAGGCGCGTCTCGCGCTTCCCGGCTGGTATGGATTCGGCTCGGCGATCGCGCGTTTTCTCGAGGGCGACGACGGCGCGCGGCTCGCCCTGTTGCGGCGCATGAACAGCGAATGGCCGTTCTTCCGCACGCTGCTCTCCAATATCGACATGATCCTGTCCAAGACCGATCTGTCGATCGCGCGCCATTATGCGGGTCTGGCGCCGGATCAGGCGCTCGCCGAGCGCATCTATGGGGAGATCGAGGCGGAGTGGGGCAGGTCCAATCGCGCGCTCGCCGACATCACGGGCTCGAGCCAGCGCCTCGCCGACAATCCGTCGCTGGCGCGCTCGCTGCACCACCGCTTCCCCTATATCGCGCCGCTGAACTATCTCCAGGTGGAGCTGATCCGCCGCTGGCGCGGCGGGCAGACGGGCGACGATATCCGGCAGGGGATTTTGATGTCGATCAATGGCGTGGCGGCGGGGTTGAGGAATACGGGGTGAGGGGGTGGTGCGAGTGCAAACGGCTCTCGCACGGTTTCTACGATAAACGCGATGAAAGCGGGTGCAGCATCCCGATGTGATTTTCCTTTATGAAAGCCTAGTTATGGTGGAACGATTTGGCGACGCCGCATTGCGGCATCTAGAAACAGCCGAGCTGCTGGAAGTGGAAGGACGCACGGACGATGCTGCGTACCATTATGGACTGGTTGGGGAAATGGCATTGAAAGCAGCGCTCATTAAGGCGCTAGGCTACCCGTTGCCCGACGCGCTGCTGCGCCACATTAACAATCCGCGAAGATCGCTTCAGGCGGCCATTGAAACGCATGCAAGCACAATCGCCGCCTTGAAGGCGGGGCGACTTGGCGGTGCATTGGGAACAGATCTGGCGCATGGCCTGCTCTCGTACCGATTCGCCAATTGGTCGCTCGACATTCGCTATGCCGACGATCGTCACTGCCCGGTGAGGTTGGCGGATGTCTCTGTTTGGAAGGCGGATGCGGTAGCTCTCTACAACAGTGGGGTATTCTAGAATGACGATGCGCTACGACGACGCCCTCCCCGCGTTGATACGCGTCGCACAGGCCGCCAGTGTGGACCTCTACGCGGAGGACGTCGTAGTTCTGCGTGACGCTTCTGGGCGACTAGGTATCGTTTTCCCGAGCCGCCGGAAATCAGCTGACTTGGCCACGAAGCTGCGTGAAGCCCTTGGGGCCTACGCTCTAGAGGAGCCTGTGCTACCATCAGCGATGTTCTCTTCAATTGACGCAATGGGTCCGCGTGATCTTGCTGTTGCAGTGGAGGGTGGAGCTTTTGTTTGGATTCGTCTCGTAGACCGCCGAATTGTTGGTGCGGATTGGCTGTCAGATTTGGCACCGCCGGCCGAGGGGCCGCCACGTTTGGTGTTTTGCTCACTGAAGGGCGGGGTTGGCCGAACCACTGCGATTGCGGTACTTGCCGCGGATCTAGCGAGCAAGGGCAAACGTGTGTTGTGCATAGACCTCGATCTTGAGGCTCCAGGGCTCGCTAGCATGTTGCTGCGATGTAACGCAGAAGATGACAGGCGGCCAAAATATGGTGCGCTTGACTATCTGGTTGAAAACGGCCTGGGAGGAATCCAGGACGATGAGCTTTTTGACTTCATTGGTATCAGCCACTTCGCCGATCTTGCCGATGGAGTTATTCATGTGCTGCCCACCGTTGGTCGGGTAACTGATGAACATCCAGAAAATATGATCGGCAAGCTAGCGCGCGGCTTGATCGAAGACATCGTCGCGGCCGGCCGACAATCCGTGGCGATACAGGTGCGGCAAATGGTCGATCGTTTCGTCAGTTTCGGGGAATATGACGCCGTCTTAGTAGACGCGCGAGCTGGTCTAGGTGAGGTAACGGCGGGGAGCTGGCTAGGACTTGGCGCTCTTAGACTATTGTTGTTCGCCACCGATCAACCCCAGACATTCCAAGGCTACCGTTATGTGTTGGCTCACTTAATTCAAACGTTAGGCGCTCCAAGCGCGCCAGAGGACGAGTGGCGAACATGCATCACGTTTGCTCAAGCGAAGGTATCCAGTGCAGGTAATGGGCAGGCTCGTTTCCGCGAGCAGCTGTACGACTTGTGCGCAGAAACTCTATACGACGAAGAGGGCGAAGAAGTTACTGGATGGGTGTTCAACTTTGCTTTCGATGAAAAGGGACTTAACGTTCCTCATGATGCGACTTTCATTGCCTATCACCCTGATTATGACCCTTTTTCTCCGCTAGGGCGGGAGGAGGTGCTACGCGAGGATATCTATCGTGGCCCCTTTGGTGCGTTCTTGAAGCGAGCGTGGCAGTTGCTAGGGTGGGAGAGACCAGAATGACTGATCTGGCGTCTCACTTGGTCGCCCTGCGAGCCGTCATAGCGCAATTTCTTCCCCTAGAAGCACATGCGCCTAACACACCAATTGACCTCGACGATATCTATTTTCCTAAATCGCATGCAGCGGCGCTCGATCCGGATCGCTCTTTGGTGATCGGCAACCGAGGCATGGGGAAGAGCTTTTGGGCAAGTGCTTTGTCCGGCGCAGAGTCTCGTAGTCGCATCATATCAGCGCTTCCAGAAGCGCGCCTTGGGGATAACATCGATGTGCGCTTCGGATTCGCCGAAGGCGAAGGAGCGGTAGGAATCAGCCGGGACGAGCTAGCTAAATCTGCGAGACTAGGCTCGACAGTCGAGCAAATCTGGCGGGCGATCACCCTGCCTGATATAGCACGATATGCTGGCGTTGCGGTTCCACGCACTCTTGACAAACGACTTTCGTTGGCGACCAACGAACCCAACAAGGTACGCGAGATAATGCGCGAGGCCGATGCGCGTCTGTCAACAAAGCACGGCAAACTAGTTTTCGTTTTCGATCAGTTGGAGCAACTTGCAGACGATCTTGAGTTGCGCGCCGACCTGACCCAAGGGATTTTGAGGTTGGCTTTAGCCTTTAAGAGCTATCGTGGGCTACGGGTCAAAGTTTTTATGCGTCCTGATCACTTCGCTGAGGATCGACTATTCTCTTTCGCTGACGCTTCAAAAATAAGGGGCGATGCACTAGTTCTCGACTGGCGGAGCGTCGATCTTTATGGCCTACTCTATTCCCGTCTCCTTCGTAGCGCGCGCAAGGACTTCCTTGCTGTCTGCCGCGAAGCAGACGTTTCACTTTCATCAAGAGAACAAATGCCATCTCAGCTGAGGGATGATGAAGAGCAACAGCATCGGGTATTTGATCTCATTGCCGGAGATGCAATGGGGTCTCGTAAGCGAGGCCTACCATATACATGGCTCGTGTCACATCTTGCCGATGCCCGGAACCAGGTGTCTCCGCGAACGTTTCTACGAGCGTTGAAGTTCGCGGCAGAGCATGCGCCGGCCCCCTCTGACAAGGCCATCGATCATTTGGGAATTTACGAGGGCGTGAGGCAAGCTTCTCAGAATCGGGTCGACGATTTGAAGGAGGACTACCCTTGGGTACCACTGGCGCTTCGGACGCTCGCCGGAGCGCTCGTCCCTTGTTCGCCTGACGAAATGATCAGCAAGTGGCAGGCGGCCGATGGCTTGATGGAAAAGCTGCGGGAAAATGTGCCATTTCCAAAGCGGCCGCCGTGGCTAGCAGAAACCGCGATGTCCAAGCGCGGGTTTTTTCATAACCTATTGAAAGCAATGACAGACATCGGCGTTATTGAGAATCGGGTGACCACAGGAAAAGTGGATGTTCCCGATATCTTTAGACTGCCTAATGGCATTAAGCGCAAGGGTGGGATTACCCAACAACAGCGGCGGAGAGCAAGAATGCCTGCCCGGTAGCTTCATGGCGAAGAGTAACGGTCCCGGCTCGCGGCTGGGTCGAGCGATTTGCGATCTGACACTGGTCTGCGGCGGTCCAGGTGGTCCAACCACGGGCGTTGGAATTTGATACCGGTAACGAAGTCGGCCCCCGCATTGAACCACTCCGCCGTAATCAAATATAAATCCCATCCACGTCGGATCGCCGCCGCCGCGCGTGACCTCGAACGGCGGGCGGATGCGGGCGTCGCGCGGCGTGAGAAACGATCTGTTTCGGAGACCTGAAGGCATGAATGTCATCGTTGCGACCGACCATTCGCACAATGCTCCCGCCGCGTTCACATCGCCGGTGAACTCCCACAATGAGTGGGACCCGCTGGAGGAGGTGATCGTCGGGCGGCTGGAGGGCGCCGTCATGCCCTCCGGCCATCCTGTGGTCACCAGCGTCATTCCCGGCTTCACCGCGCGCCTCATGCCGCTCGTCGCCGGCTTCCGCTATCCGGCCTTCATGGTCGCCAAGGCGCAGCGAGAGCTCGATGGATTCGTCGATCTGCTCACCTCCCTCGGCGTCACGGTGACGCGGCCGGAGCCGGTCGACTACCGCGAGAAATTCGGCGCGCCGGGCTGGTCCTCGCGCGGCTTCTGCAACTCCTGCCCGCGCGACAGCATGCTGGTGATCGGCGACGAGATCATCGAGACGCCCATGGCCTGGCCCTGCCGCTATTTCGAGACCCATTCCTACCGGCCGATCCTGAAAGATTATTTCCGCCGCGGCGCGCGCTGGACCTCGGCGCCGAAACCTCAGCTCACCGACGAGCTCTATGATCGCAACTACCGCATCCCCGAGAAGGGCGAGCCGATCTCTTATGTCGTGACCGAATTCGAGCCGGTGTTCGACGCGGCCGATTTCTTCCGTTGCGGCCGCGATCTCTTCGTCACGCGCAGCAATGTGACGAACGCGTTCGGCATAGATTGGCTGCGCCGCCATCTGGGCGAGACCTATTCGATCCACGAGATCGAGAGCCGTTGCCCGACGCCGATGCATATCGACACGACCGTCCTGCCGCTCGGGCCCGGCAGGCTGCTGGTCAATCCCGAATATATCGATGTCGAGCGCCTGCCGCCGATCCTGAAGAAATGGGACATACTGGTCGCGCCGGAGCCGGACCCGATCACCGATCCCTTCCTGCAGAAGATATCGCTCTGCGGCAAATGGCTCAATATGAATGTGCTGATGCTGGACGAGAAGCGCGTGATCGTCGATCCGCATCACACCGGCACGATGCGGGCGATGGAGAAATGGGGATTGGAGCCGATCCCCTGCTCCTTCATGCATTATGCGGCCTTCGGCGGCTCGTTCCATTGCGCGACGCTCGACATCAGGCGGCGCGGCGCGCTCGAGAGCTATTTCTGATCGGCGCGTTCGGCGCGGGCTCCCGCCGCCCGCGCCATTCAGACCTCCATCCTCAGCCCGATGACGCCGAACAGGATGAGCGCGATGGCGACGAGGCGCAGCGGCGTCGTCGATTCGCCGAAGAAGCAGATGCCGACGAGCGCGGCGCCGGCGATGCTCGTGCCGGTCCAGGCCGCATAGGCGGTTCCCATCGGAATCGTCTTGACCGCGATTCCGAGACATCCGACGCTCGCCCCCATCAGAGCCAAGGTCAGTATCGACGGCGCCAGCCGCGAAAAACCTTCCGTATATTTGAGCGTGATCAGCCAGCCGACTTCGAACATGCCGCCGAGGAACAGAATGAACCATGCCATGTGAGCGTTTTCTCCGGGGGGAGGGGCCGTCGAGCGCCGCGAGCGCGGCCTCGCGGCTGCCGGATGATATTTCACGCGCCGCCGGCTCGGAAGGCCGGAAATTGGAGCGAACCGTCCGGCGGAGGTCGAGGAGCGTCATCTGCGGATGCAGGGGGGCGGGATCGGGCGCGGAGCCGACGGCCGTGTCCGCCACGATCCGTCGCCCCGCTTGTTCCCACTGCCCGCCCGTCCTATAGACCTCGCTCGCGGCGACAAAATCGATAACGAGCACCCGAAATGGAAGAGCTGACCCCGATCCTCATTCCCGCCGCCGTCGGCTCGGCTCTCGGCGCGGGTTTCGTCCTTCTCGCACGGTTTTCCGCGCGCTGGCCGCAATTCGGCTCGCGGCGCGCGCTCGGCTATGCGCTCGTCGCCACGGCCGCGCTCTATGTCGGGCTCGCCTTCGCCTCAGATAACCCCAAGGCCTGGTTCGGCATCGAGATGACCGGCTTCGCCATTTTCGGCTCCTTCGGCCTGCTCGGCCTCGTCGGCTCGCCCTGGTGGCTCGCGGCGGGCTTCGCGCTGCATCCGTTCTGGCATGTGCAGTTCCATTACCTCGGCACCGGCTCGGTGTTCACGCCCTCCTGGTTCACGCTCGGCCTCTCCGGCTTCGATGCGGCGATCGCGCTCTATCTCGTGGTCGCGATCCTCGCCGGGCTCGACGCCTCCCTGCAGCGCAAGGCGCCGGCCTCCGCGTCGGAGATCAAGCTCACCCGCAACGAGCGCCGCCTCGCCAAAAAATCCCGCTGATCGCCCTCTGGCCGAAGGACCGCCATGAACGCTCCAGCCGATTTCGCTCTCCGTCACGATTGGACGCTGGAGGAGATCGCCGCCATCCACGACTCGCCGCTCCTCGAGCTCGTCGCGCGGGCGAGCGCCGAGCATCGCCGCTATTTCGATCCCAACGAGGTGCAGAAGGCGGCGCTGCTCAGCATCAAGACCGGCGGCTGTCCGGAGGATTGCTCCTATTGCCCGCAATCGGCCCATCACCGCGAAGTGAAGCTCGACCGTGTCGAGCTGATGGAGGTCGAAGATGTGCTCTGCGCGGCCGCGCGTGCGAGAGAGGCGGGGGCGGACCGGTTCTGCATGGGCGCGGCCTGGCGGCAGGCGCCGGAAGGCAAGCGCTTCGACGCGGTGCTCGACATGGTGCGCGGCGTGCGCGCGCTCGGCATGGAGGCCTGCGTCACGCTCGGCATGCTGACCGAGCGCCAAGCGCAGCGGCTCGTCGAGGCGGGCCTCACCGCCTATAACCATAATCTCGACACCGGGCCGGATTTCTACGGCGAGATCATCACCACCCGCAGCTATGAGGACCGTCTCGCGACGCTCGCCGCGGTGCGCCGCGCCGGGCTCGAGATGTGCTGCGGCGGCATCATCGGCATGGGCGAGGGCGTGCGCGATCGCGCCCATATGCTGCAAGTGCTGGCTTCCTTCGATCCGCATCCCGAGAGCGTGCCGATCAATGCGCTGGTCGCGGTGGAGGGCACGCCGCTCGACGGACGGCCGCCGGTCGATCCGCTGGATTTGGTGCGCATGATCGCGACGACGCGCATCGTGATGCCGAAATCGCGCGTGCGCCTCTCGGCCGGCCGCTCGTCCCTCTCGCGCGAAGCGCAGGTGCTGTGCCTCGTCGCCGGGGCTAATTCGATCTTCTATGGCGAGAAGCTGCTGACGACCGGCAATCCGGGCGTCGACGCGGATACGGCGCTGTTCTCGGCGCTGGCGGCGCGAGGAGAGGCGCGGGCTTAGAGCGAGACGCTGCGAAAGGGACGTCTTTGTCTCCCGCTCGCGGCGCGGCCGTCCGAGAAAATCGGGCTCGTCTCGCTCAGGCCCCCTCAGTAATGAATCCTGCACTGCGCGATCAACAAGCTCTCGCCCTCCGCGCGATAGACGAGCCGATGCTCGAGCGTGATTCGCCGAGACCACCAGCCGCGCAGGTCGCCGCGCAACGGCTCCGGCTTGCCCGTTCCGGAAAAGGGCGTGCGCAGGCATTCCTTGATGAGTTGGTCGACGCGTTCGAGAATCTTCGCGTCCTGCGCCTGCCAATAGAGGTAATCCTCCCAGGCCTGCTCGGCGAAGACGAGCTTCATTCCGAGAGCTTGCGCTCGACGCCTTCGCCCGCGTCGAGCGCATCGATCGCCGCCCGCAGACGTTCGGCGTTGCGCGGGCTTTTCAGGAGATGCGCCGTCTCCTCATAGGAGGCGAAATCCTCGAGCGAAATCAGCACGGCAGCCGGCTTGCCGCGATCGCGCGTGATCACCACGGGTTCGTGATCCTCGGTCACGCGGTCGAGCGTTGCGGCGAGATTCTTGCGGAGGTCGCTATAGGAAGTGGTGCGCATGTAGAGAATATGTACGTAAATGAGTACTTCTGCAAGCGTCTCTCACTCGGAAAAAAGGGCGCATGTCGAGGGCCCCGCTTGCAATGAATGCGCACGACTGCGCCGGTCATGACAGCTCGGAGAACTGATCTGCCTGGAGGAGGATCATTTTCAGAAGCGGCCGCTTCACGTCGCCGCTGCGGAGAGGCACGACAGCGGTCCTTCGATCGGAGTCGGCTCGGGGATGGGATCGCCATTGGCGGTCAGCGTCTCGATATAGACTGCCAGCGCCTCCTCGGCGTTGCGCACGGCGCCCTCGTAAGTCTCGGCCCAGGTTTGACAACCGGGCAGGGAGGGGAAAAAAGCGAGATAGCCGCCATCTTTCTCGTGGCGCTCGATGACGAGGGGATAGGCGAGGGTCCTGAGCATAGAACGTAATGTAGCAGGGTCGGCGATTTCGTCCAAAGCCGGGGACATTCGTCTCGAGTCGAGGCCGCCCGCGCCTACTCCTCCATCTTCAGCGCCGCGATGAACGCCTCCTGCGGGATCTCCACCTTGCCGAACTGGCGCATCTTCTTCTTGCCTTCCTTCTGCTTCTCGAGCAGCTTGCGCTTGCGCGTCACGTCGCCGCCGTAGCATTTCGCCGTCACGTCCTTGCGGAAGGCGCGCACCGTCTCGCGCGCGATGATCTTGCCGCCGATCGCCGCCTGGATCGGCACCTGGAACATATGCGGCGGAATGAGCTCCTTGAGCTTCTCGCACATCTGCCGGCCGCGCGATTCCGCGCGCGTGCGATGCACCAGCATGGAGAGGGCGTCCACCGGCTCCGAATTGACGAGAATGCTCATCTTCACGAGATCGCCGACGCGATAATCGGTGATGTGATAATCGAAGCTGGCGTAGCCCTTGGAGATCGACTTCAACCGATCATAGAAATCGAACACCACTTCGTTGAGCGGCAGGTCGTAGACCGCCATGGCGCGCTTGCCGACATAGTTCAAATCGGCCTGCACGCCGCGCCGGTCCTGGCAGAGCTTCAGCACGGCGCCGAGATAATCGTCCGGCGTCATGATCGTCGCGCGGATCCAGGGCTCCAGAATCTCGTCGATCTTCACCACATCCGGCATGTCGGCCGGATTGTGCAATTCGATCTCCTCGCCATTGGTCAGCTCGATCTTATAGACGACCGAGGGCGCCGTCGCGATGAGATCGAGATCGAACTCGCGGCGTAAGCGCTCCTGAATGATCTCGAGATGCAGGAGCCCGAGAAAGCCGCAGCGGAAGCCGAAGCCGAGCGCGGCGGACGTCTCCATCTCATAGGAAAAACTCGCGTCGTTCAAGCGCAGCTTGCCGATCGCCGCGCGCAAATCCTCGAAGTCCGCGGCGTCGACCGGGAAGAGCCCGCAGAACACGACGGGCTGCGCCGGCTTGAAGCCCGGCAGCGGCGCGTCGCATTGCTTCTTGTCCTCGGTGATGGTGTCGCCGACGCGCGTGTCGGCGACCTGCTTGATCTGCGCGGTGATGAAACCGACCTCGCCCGGCCCGAGCGAGGCAACGTCCTGCATTTTCGGCTTGAACACGCCGATCTTGTCGATCTCGTAATGGGCGTTCGTGCCCATCATGAGAATCTTCTGTCCCTTGCGCATGCGCCCGTCGACGACGCGCACCAGCACGACGACGCCGAGATAGGCGTCGTACCAGCTGTCGACCAGCATCGCCTTCAGCGGCGCGTCCTCGTCGCCCTGCGGCGGCGGCAGGCGGGTGACGATCGCCTCCAGCACGTCCTCGATCCCGAGCCCGGTCTTGGCGGAGATGAGCAGAGCGTCGGAAGCGTCGAGGCCGATCACATCCTCGATCTGCTCCTTGATGCGGTCGGGCTCGGCCGCGGGCAAATCGATCTTGTTCAAGACCGGCATGATCTCGTGGCCGGCGTCGAGCGCCTGATAGACATTGGCGAGCGTCTGCGCCTCGACGCCCTGGCTCGCGTCGACGACGAGGAGCGAACCCTCGCAGGCTTTCAGCGAGCGCGACACCTCATAGGCGAAGTCGACATGGCCGGGCGTGTCCATCAGGTTGAGGACGTAAGGCTTGCCGTCTTTCGCCTCATAGTCGAGCCGCACGGTCTGCGCCTTGATCGTGATGCCGCGCTCGCGCTCGATGTCCATCGAATCGAGCACCTGCTCCACCATCTCGCGCGCGGCGAGCGTCCCGGTCGCCTGGATCAGGCGGTCGGCGAGCGTGGACTTGCCGTGGTCGATATGCGCGACGATGGAGAAATTGCGGATATTGTCGATCTTGCGCGTCGTCATGGCGGCGGGATAGCAGCGCCGGAGAGGGAAGGGAAGCGGCGATTTGACAGGGGCCGCTGCGCTCTGCTCCCTTGCGGCGGCGTTTCCGACAGGCGAGCGTCTTCACGCTCCTTCGTGATCCGCAGCGCGCTTCGAGCGACGCTCGCCCGTGGTCGCGCCATGGCGCGGCGGCTCACAGCGGACCGCCGGCTCGGCTTGGCGGTGAGGCAACCGAAGACGCACGCGCCGAGGGAGCGCGGTCATTGCGATCGGCATGACGAAAGGCGAGCGGCGCGACGTTTCGGTGAATGACCGCCGCGCGGCTCTCTCAGCTCTTCTTGTCGTCGAACGCCGTCTTGGCCTTGCCGTACAGCTCCAGCGCGCGCGGCTTGGCCCAGGCGTAGGCTTCGACTGCGCGCGGCGCGGCCCAGCGATAGATGTCGCGCGTCGTCTTCACCGTGACGCAGCCGGCCTTGGTGAGCGTCTCGATCGTACGGTCGAATTTGGCCAGATGGGGACTGTCGGGCGGAAATTTCGAGCGCGTCCAGGCGACGAGCGCCTTGGTCTTCTCGGTCGCGAGATCGGCGAAGACGACGGCGGGATCGGGATCGGACAAATGGGCGAGCTTTTCGGTCAGCCGCGCAGTCTCCTGCGCCGCCGCTGCGGCCTCGGCGGCGAGCCGGTCGCGCTCGGCGATGGCGGCCTCCCGCTGCGCCGCGGCCGCGTCGCGCTCGCTGCGCAGGCTGTCGCGCTGGCCGGAGACGGCGGCGAGCTCGGCCCGCGCCGCTTCGAGCTCCTTGCCGAGCGCGCCCACTTTGGCGACCAGCTTCGTCTTGTCGGCCGAAAGGCGGTCACGTTCGGCCGCGACCGCCTTGAGTTGCGTGTCCAGGCTGGCGACGTCGGCCCCGCCCGTCGTCTCTTCGGCGACAGGGGCGGCGGTCTCTTCGGACAGGTTCATCTCCTACCTCTCTCTGTGGCCTAGAGACGCATCCGACATGTACCATAGGAATTTTCATGATTCGGCAAAAGCGGAATCTTTTCGGTGAACCGTCGTTGCGAGCGAAGCGACGCCCGTCCGGCGGCCGCTTCCGGGTCCGGACCGCTTCGTCGGCGCTCCTCGCAATGACGGGAGTCGAGGAAAGGCGCGGGCTTTCCCTAGCGCGGGGCGAACAGCGGCGCCACCCCTTCGGTGTCGATATAGACGACGCCGTCCTCGACCTTCACCGGATATCGGGCGAGCGCGCTCTCCCGAGGCTGAATCGGATCGCCTGTATGGAGGTTCCAGGTCCAGGCGTGGAGGGGACAGGTCAAGACTTCGCCGTCGAACTCCGCCTCATCCAGCGGGTAGTTGGTGTGCGGACACACACCCTGGAAGGCGCCGATATCGCCGCCGAGCGGCCAAGCCAGGATGATCACATGCGAATCCGCGATGACGAGACGCATGCCGCCTTCGAAGATCGTATCTTCCTTGCACACTCTTTGAAACATGTCGGAACCTCCGGTCGGCGCGACGGCCGCGATCGCTCCCGGAGCCCAAGCAAAAGCAGCGCCGCCACGGCGGATACATTGATTTTGCGGCGCGGCGCGCGCATTCTCGCGACGTGACCGAGGAGTCCGTCAAATTCTGCGTCGTCGTCACGACGATCGACAGCGAAGCCGGCGCGAAGGAGCTCGCCCGCGCGGCGCTGGCGGCGAAGCTCGCCGCCTGCGTGCAGATTCTCCCGATCCGCAGCCTCTACGAATGGAACGGCGAGCTGCGCGACGAGGCGGAGCTGCTGGTGCAGATGAAGGCGCGCATCGCCGATTACGAGACGCTCGCCGCCGCGATCCGCGCCGTTCACGCTTACGAGGTTCCGGAAATCCTGCGTCTCGACATCGCCGCCGGCGATCCCGCCTATCTCGATTGGGCGGCGAAGGCGACGGCGCGAGGCCGGGAGTAGCGTCTCAGCCGTTGCGCCGCAGCGCGCGTCCGCCGGAGGACGGATCGGGCGAGAGGCTCGCGAGCGCCTGGCCGCGCAGCTGCTCGGCCTCGCTCCGCGCCACTTTGGCGTCGGCGCGCGCGGCGCGCGCGGCGCGGCGATAGCGGCCATGGGCGATCCAGGAGGACAGTCCGCCGGCCAGCACGCCGAGCGCGATCGAGGCGAGAACGACGAGATAGAGCGGCGCCTCGAAGGAGGGGCCCGCCGCGTCCCCGCCGGGCAGAGGATCGATGAATATCCGCACCGGCGCGCGATTGGCCATGGCGAAGAATAGGAACAGCAGCGCGAGCGGCGCGAAGACGATGATGCGTAGGACCGATTTCATCTCACCCACCCGTTGCGCGCATACGTCCTCTGGATCGGTCAGCCGTTGCGCGGCTCGTTCAGCCTCTCGCGCATTTCCTTGCCCGTCTTGAAGAAGGGCACGGATTTCTCCTCCACGGCGACCTGTTCGCCGGTACGGGGATTGCGGCCGGTGCGCGCCTCCCGCCGTTTGACGGAGAAAGCGCCGAAGCCGCGCAGCTCGACCCGATCGCCGCGCGCGAGCGCCAGGGCGATCTCGTCGAGAATGGTCGTCACGATCGTTTCGACGTCGCGCTGATAGAGATGTCCATTACGGGAAGCGATACGTTGGATCAATTCGGACTTGATCATGGGATGTTCCAGATTGACTGAAGCGCCGCATCCATCCCTCAGTCGGGGGAAGGAGCCTGCCAAATCGCGACAACACCGTCAAGCAGCCCGCGCTCCGCCACGGCGCCGACGCGCCGCAGCGTCTCGGCGAGCGCGTCGAGGCCGAAAGCCTGCGCGAGGCCGGCGGCCGAATCGACGAGGCCGAAGCGCTCGATCGCGCTCTTCTTCTTCCAGTCGACGACCGGCAGGCGTTTGGCGACGCCCTTCTCGGCCTCGAGCCATTCGATCGCCTCGCGCTCGCCGCCGAGGCGGTCGACGAGCTTCAGCGGCAGTCCCTGCCGGCCGGTGAAGACGCGTCCGTCGGCCACTTTGGCGAGCTCGTCGTCGTCGAGCTTGCGGCGTTCCTTCACCAGCGCCTTGAACCAGTCGTAGGAATCGGCGACGAGCGCCGCGATCGCCGCGCGCGCTTCCTCGCTCGTCGGCTCGAAGCCGTCCGGCGCGGCCTTCAGCGGCGAGGATTTCACCGTCTCCATCTTCACGCCGACCGTGTCGAGCAGCCTGCCGACATTGGGGAATTGGAACAGCACGCCGATCGAGCCGACCAGCGAATTGCCCTGCGCGACGATCTCGTCGGCGGCGATGGCGGCGATATAGCCGCCGGAGGCGGCCAGCGTGCCGACGACGGCGACGACCGGCTTCTTTTCGGCGAGCCGCCGCAAGGCGTCGTGCAGCTTCTCGGCGCCGGTGGTCGTGCCGCCGGGGCTGTCGATCGCCAGCAGCACGGCGCTCGCATGGGACTCGCCGATGGATTTGACAAGGTCGAGCGTCTCCTTGTCGCCGGTGATGATTCCGCTGACGGAGAGCCGCGCGACATGGGGAGAGAGCTTGGCCGCCGGCCCCAGCGCGCCGTCGCCGTAGCGGGCGAAGAGGGCGAGCGCCGCGGCGGCGGCGGCCGAGATGGCGAGGACGCGCCAGAGCGAGAGCTTGCGCCGCAGACGGCGGCGGTCGATCAGATAATCGTGCGGAAGCGACATGCCGGACCTTGCAGAATGCGTCGAACGCTCCCTCGAGCGCGCCGCACCCTATCCTGTTTCGCGTCGCCTGGGAATCTCCGCGGTCCGCGCTCGGGCGCTCGCGCTCACATCTTGTTGCAGCTCGACGAGGCCGGCAGCAGCGCGAGCTCCGTCATCTCGCCGGTCAGGACGAAATCGCCGTAATCGAGCTTCAGCGCGCGGGAGATGCCGTTCTCGTAGAGGTCGAAGGACAGCACATAGACGGGCTGCTCGTCGCGCTTGCCCGGCTCGAAATAGGAGATCGACACCGGCCAGCGGCGCATTCCCTCGAGCGGCTTGATCTGCGCGGCCTTCTCGCTGACCGCGCCGCTCGCCGGCTTGCCGATCAGGGCCAGAGTGTCGAATACTTTCTCGCCGTCGCCGGAGCCGTCGAAGACCTTGGCCTCGAGAATGGTCTCGCCTCCGCCCGCGGCCGCGAGAATGTGGCGCAGATGCTCGGTCGGGAACAGGGCTCCGCCGTCGAGCGCGAGCGAGGAATGCTTGGGCTTGGCGAGATCGACCGACAGTGACGCGCCGCCGTCCTTTTTCGCCTTGCCATCTATGTCCTCGGACGGGACATTGTCGAGCCGCGTCTCGATGCGGAAGCGGAAATCCTTGCCGTCGCCGGTCTCGAATGTGTTGGAGCGCATGTCGGAGAGGCGCGCCGGGCCTTCCGATGGCTGCAGCTCGGTGATCTGCCGGAAGTTCTGGATATAGCCTTCGCAGGCGGAGCCGGAGAAGTCGAAGGCGATGCGCCCGCGCGCGGAGGCGGGCGCCTTGCCGCCGGAGGCTTGGCCCAGCGCGAGATCATAGACGGCGCGATGCGGCGCGAGCTGCGGCGGCGAGACGACCGCCGCCGCGGCGGCGTCCGCCAGCGCCGCGCCGGGCGCGATGATCGAGGCGCAGCCGATGATCGCGCCGAGGATGCGTGCTGGGGCCATGCGGGGTCGGTCTCCCTTGGTCGAATTCGTGGGTAGCGTTCCGCTCGCGTCGCAGAAGCAGAGCTTTCGGATCAGGCGACCACCGCCGGGCGAAGGCGTGCGCTATTTCTCGAGTGAACGGCGCGCCGCGAGGAGCGGGCTGTCGAGGCGTCGTCGTATCGTCATCGATTGCCTCCCGACCTTGACCAAATTACGGTCGGGTCCGAGCGAATGCAAATTTTTCGCGAATTGAAAGGACGACCGCATGACGGCGACATCGCAATCGACGCCTCTGGCGCGGCTCGAGGCGCTCGGGCTCACGCTTCCGACCCCGGCGGCGCCCGTGGCCAATTATGTTCCCTGGATGCGCTCCGGCGACCTGGTGTTCGTCTCCGGCCAGCTGCCGATCGGCGCGGGCGGCGCCATCGACCCGGCGCACAAGGGCAAGCTCGGCGCGGGCGTCGCGCTCGAGGCGGGGCAGGGCGCGGCGCGCATCGCCGCGCTCAACGTGCTGGCGCAGGCGGCTGCGGCGGCGGGCGGCGATCTGGTCCGGCTGCGATGCCTCCGGCTCGGCGGCTTCATCAACAGCGCCGGCGATTTCGGCCAGCTGCCGCAAGTGCTGAACGGCGCCTCGGACCTCGTGGCGACCGTGCTCGGCGAGAACGGCCGCCATGCGCGTTTCGCCGTCGGCGTCGCGCAGCTGCCGCTCGACGCGGCGGTCGAGGTGGATGCGACCTTCGAGATATTGGCTCGATGAGAGCATTTTGGCGTGATGCCTCTGCGCCGTTCTCACGAATAAGGGCGCGCCCCTCTCCCAGAGGGAGAGGGCAGCCGCGGAGCGGCCGGGTGAGGGGTTTCCCTCTCGCCGATTTTCGCGCGGCGCTCCCCTCATCCGACCTCGCTTCGCGAGGCTGCCTTCTCCCCCTGGGAGGAGGCTGCCTTCTCCCCCTGGGAGAAGGAGTCGCGCCCGATCGTGGCGGGTTGTCTTCGGGCGCTCGCGGCAGTCGCCGGCGCTTCGCTTTCGTCGATGCGGGCGGCTAGCCCGTGCGCGACGATCCACATCCCTGGCTCGTCGAGCGTCCGATCGCGCATCGGGGGCTGCACGACGCCGCGAAGGGAATCATCGAAAACTCCCTCTCGGCGGCGCGCGCCGCCGTTTGCGCGGGCTATGCGATCGAATGCGACGTGCAGGCGACGGCCGACGGCGAGGTCGTCGTCTTTCACGACGAGACATTGGAGCGCCTGACCGACGGCGCCGGACGTCTCGAGGCGCTGAGCCTGTTCGATCTCCGGCGCTTCACGCTGCGCGGCGCGCGCGAGGGAATTCCCACGTTGCGCGAGCTTCTCGCGGCGATCGGCGGCGCGGTTCCGCTCGTCGTCGAGATCAAGAGCCGGTTCGACGGCAATCTCGCGCTCGCGCGAAGCGTCGCCGAGATCGTCTCGGATCATCGCGGGCTCGTCGCGATCGAGAGCTTCGATCCCGATCCGATCGCCGAGCTGCGGACGAGCGGAGAGAGCTTCGGCCTCGCCGGCGTTCCGCTCGGGATGGTCGCCGAGGCGTCCTATGACGGCGAGGGCTGGAGCTTTCTCTCGGCGGCGCGCCGGCGGGAGCTCGCGCATTTCGAGCATGCGCCGCGCACGCGGCCCGAATTTCTGTCGTGGGACGTGCACGATCTCCCGCATGAGATTCCACGCCGCTGCCGCGAGGAGCTCGGCGTTCCGGTCACGGTCTGGACCGTGCGCTCCGCGGCGCAGGCGAAGGCCGCTCTGGCCTTCGCCGATCAGATCGTCTTCGAGGGGTTTTCGCCCTGACGCGAAGCCTTCAGGCTCGCGGTCGGGAGCGTTACGTCAAGGCGCCGAGGACGACGTCTCCGCCGGCGGCGCGGACACATGCGCGGCGAGCGCTTCGCGCAACGCCTGCTCCTTGCTGTGGTCGAGCGAGGTCTTGAGCACGACGCCGCCCGTTCCCTTCACCGCCTCCAGAACCTTGTCGGCGGTCAGCTTGCGGATCAGCACGAAGAGCGCGGCGTTGCCGGGCTGCAGCGTCTCCGACAATTGCTTCATGAAATTGTCGTTGACGCCATAGTCGGTGAGCGCGCCGCTGAGCGCGCCGGCGCCCGCGCCGATCGCCGCGCCGAGCAGCGGGTTGAGGAAGATGAGCCCGATCAAGGCGCCCCAGAACGTGCCGCTGACGGCGCCGGCCGCCGTGGTGTTGAGCAGCTGGTTCAGCTTGATCTTGCCGTTCGGCTCCTTCACCGCGATCACGGCGTCGGTGATCTCGATCAGATATTCCTTCTGCAGGTCGAAAAGCTTCTGTCGGATTTCCTCGGCCTTGGCCTCGGTCGGATAGACGATGACGACGAGATCGGACATGAAAGTCTCCTTTTCGTGGGAGGACGCGCGCCCGCATCGAAGCGCATGAACATGTCGCCCGGACGAAGGCTTTGCGGCGACGCGCCCGTTCGCCGCCCGTCCGCGCAAAACGCCGCGGGAACGCGTCGGTTTCATTCGGCCCCGCAGGTCTTAAGATTGCATCGGGACCAGCCTTCGCCAAGCCGCCGGCAGACGATTTATGATGTCGTCGGCGATGAGGCCGGGGCCGAAGTCCTCTGCGGCGGCGGCGTGCATCCAGACGGCGCAGCTCGCCGCCGCGAAGGGCTCCATGCCCTGAGCCAGCAATCCCGTGACGATCCCGGTCAGCACGTCGCCCGAGCCCGCGGTGGCGAGCCAGGGCGAGGCCTCCGGCATGATGGAGGCGCGCCCGTCCGGCGCCGCGACCACGGTGTCCGGGCCTTTGAACACCACGACCGCGCCGATCTCGCGCGCCGCGTCGCGGGTGCGCTCGAGCTTCGAAATCGGCGCGCCGGACATGGTCCGCTCCCAGCGCTGGCCGTGGAAGAGGCGCGCGAATTCGCCGCCGTGCGGCGTCAGCACGACCGGGCCGGGGGCGCTCGCGACGGCTCGGCTCAGCCGCTCGGGCGCGAGGGCGAAGCTCGTCAGCGCGTCGGCGTCGAGCACCGCGGCGCGGGGCTCGGGCGAGGGGGCGAGCGCCGCCTCGACCAGGGCGCAGCAATCCTCGCCGACGCCGAGCCCGGGGCCGAGGGCGACCACATTCTTGCGCTTGTCCTCGAGCAGGCCGGCGAGTCCCGCCGGGCCGTCGGCCGCTCGCACCATCACAGAGGTGAGGGCGGGGGCGTTGACGGCGAAGGCGTCCTGCGGCGTCGCGAGCGTGACGAGCCCGGCGCCGGCCCGGAGCGCCGCCGTCGCCGCGAGCCGCGCGGCGCCCGTATGCGAGGCGCCGCCCGAGACCACCACCGCATGGCCGCGCGCATATTTGTGTCCCTCCACGCGGGGCGGGCGCAACGCTTCGTCCCAGGCGTCGGGCTCGTTGACGAAAGTCTGTGGCCGGATCTGTGCGAGCACGGAGGCGCGGATGCCGATATGGGCGCAGGAGATCGTCCCGCAGCGCAGCCGTCCGGGCAGCAGCAGATGGCCGCATTTCAAGCGGAAGAAGGTCACGGTCGAATCGGCCTGCACGGCGACGCCGCGAATGGCGCCGCTGGTGCCGTCGACGCCGGAGGGGATGTCGATGGCGATGATCTTCTGCTTGGTCTCCGCGCGCCAGGCGTTGAGCCGCTCGATCAGCGTCGCGGCGGGTCCGTCGATGTCGCGGGCGAGGCCGGTGCCGAACAGGGCGTCGATGACGAGATCGACGCCTTTGAAGTCGCAGCTCGCCGCGTCCTCGACGCGGCCGTCCCAGCTCGCCGCCGCCTCGCGCGCGTCGCCGCGCAGCGCCTCGGGCGGGACGAGCGCGGCGACGCGCACCTTGAAGCGCTGGCTGCGCAGGATGCGCGCGGCGACATAGCCGTCCCCGCCATTGTTGCCCGGCCCGCACAGCACCAGCACGCGGCGCCCGGCGGTCTTCACCAGAAAGGCGGTGGCGGCGGCGGCGATGGCCGCGGCGGCCTTCTCCATCAGCGTCATGCCGGCGACGCCGCTCTCTATGGTGAGTCGGTCCGCCCGCGCCATTTGCGCGGTGGTCAGGAGCTCGGGCGGGTAGGGGCCGTACGGCATGGCGGAATGGTGGCCGAAGGCGTCGTCCTCCGCAACGGCTTTCGCGAAAGCGGGCGAATTTGCCGCGCGGGGCGTGAGTGTGGAATAAGTTTTCCACACGAACGAAAATCGAAGCAACGCTCATGCTCTCGGCCCTCATCCTCGCCTTCGACACGCCCCGCGCCGGGACCGGCGCGAGGGAGGGGGCGGCGCGCGAGGGGATCGTGCGCACGCTCGCCTCGCTGGTCGAGGCTTGCGTCGCCGGGCTCGTCGCCGACGCGGTTCTGGTGGGGCCGCCCGATTCGGGGCTCGGCGTCATCGCCGAGGAGGCCGGCTGCGGCCTCGTCGAGGCGGTGGACGCGCGCTCCGGCCTCGCCCGCGCCCTGCCGGGCGTGCGCTATCCGCACGTGCTGGTGCTGCGCGCCGGCCATGCGCCGGAGCGCGGCTTCGTCGACGAATTGCGCGACGCGCATGAGCTCGGCGACCGCGCACAGGCGCTGGTGCTGCGCGCCGCGCCGCATTCGCTGCTGACGCGCCTCGCCCCGCGCCTCTCCGAGCCGGTCGGCCTCATCGCTCCCCGCGCGGCCTTCGGCGCGGCGGGCGACCTCGCCGTGCTGGCGAAAAGACTGCGGGCGGCGGAGATGACGACCAGGGCGCGGCGGACGATTTGAGGGCGTCTCCTTCTCCCGCAAGCGGGAGAAGGGCGCGCCCTTAAATTATTATCTCTGCGCCGAAAACGTATTGCAGCTGTCCACCCGCCCCGACTGCAGCCCCTTCTGCAGCCATTCCGCCCGCTGCGCCGAAGACCCGTGCGTAAAACTGTCCGGCACCGCATAGCCCTGCGCCGAGCGCTGCAGGCGGTCGTCGCCGATCGCCTGCGCCGTGCGGATCGCCTTTTCGACGTCGCCGGGCTCCAAAATCCGCCAGTTCTTGTCGGCGTGCGCCGCCCAGACGCCGGCGAGGCAGTCGGCCATCAGCTCGGCGCGCACCGAGATCGAATTGGCCTCGGCCCGGCTCGACGCCATCTGCTGGGCGCGCTGCACTTTGGGCAGGAGGCCGAGCTCGTTCTGGATGTGATGGCCCATCTCATGGGAGATCACATAGGCGTAGGCGAAGTCGCCGCCGCCGCCGAAGCGCCGGTCCATGTCCCGGAAGAAGGAGGTGTCGAGATAGATTTTTCGGTCGAGCGGGCAGTAGAACGGCCCCATCGCCGATTGCGCGCGGCCGCAGGCCGAGCCGGTGACGCCGTTGAACAGCACGAGGCGCGGCGGCGTGAAGCGCACGCCCTTCTGATCCGGAAGCACATGCGACCAGACGTCCTCGTTCTCGGCGAGCACGGCGGCGATGAACTGGCCCTGGCGGTCGGCGGGCGCGCCGGACGGCGCCTGGCGGGTGGGGCGGTCGTAGCGCTGCTGCGCGACCTGGCCGCCGCCGCCCATCTTGTGGAGCATTTCGGCGCCGCCGATCAGCACCGCGGGATTGATGCCGAGCGCATAGGCGATGATTCCGAGCACCACCATCGTGCCGAGGCCGAGCCCTCCCCCGCCGATTCCGAAGCCGGAGCCCGCGCTCCCCTCGGCGTAATCGGACGCGCGGCGATCCTCTATGTTCTCGGACCTGCGAAAATCTTCCCATCTCATGGTTGCGGCGCTCCGCTCGCCTGCAGCGCCCGTTCGGACGCCTCGGGCTCCTTCGTCTCTTGCTCCCAGAAGAAGGGCGCGGCCTGCGCCAGCCGCCCGCCGAGCCGCACCGGCGCCATCCGCCGCGTGAGGCCCGCGGCGTCGAGCTCGACCGCCACGCCGCAGAGAGTCGCCTCGCCCTGCGCGGGCTCGAGGCGGGCGCCCGGCGTCTTGCGGGTGAAGCGGCGCAGCGGCTCCTCCTTCTCCATGCCGATGACCGAATCATAATCGCCGGTCATGCCGGCGTCGGTCATATAGGCCGTGCCATGCGGCAATATCTGTCCATCCGCAGTCGGCACATGGGTGTGCGTGCCGACGACCAGCGAGGCGCGGCCGTCGACGAAATGGCCCATCGCCATTTTCTCGCTGGACGTCTCGGCATGTATGTCGACGACCACGGCGTCGCAAGCGGCGCCCAGCGGGCAGGCGCCGACCTCGCGCTCGATCGCCGCGAAAGGATCGTCGAGCGCGTCCATGAACACGCGGCCCATGACATTGACGACCAGAATCTGGCGGCCGTTCGCGGCCGTGTAGAGATTGGCGCCGCGGCCCGGCGTGCCGGGCGGATAATTGACCGGGCGTAAGAGGCGAGGCTGGCGCTCGATGAACACCATCGCCTCGCGCTGGTCGAAGACGTGATTGCCGGTGGTGACGCAATCGGCGCCGGCCTCGAGGATTTCGTCGCAGATGGTCTCGGTTATGCCGAAGCCGCCGGCCGCGTTCTCGCCATTGACGACGACGAAATCGAGCGACCAGCGCCGGCGCAGCTCCGGCAGGCGCTCCGTCACCGCCTTGCGCCCGGCCCGGCCGACCACATCGCCGATGAAGAGGAGGCGCGTTCCGCGCTCTCTCGGCGGCTGGTCGGGGTGATGGGTCATCGAGCGCTCGCGGTGCGGGAGGACGTTTCGAGGTTGCATATAGCGCAAGGGGCGAATGAGCAATTTTCTCGGTCGGAAGCTTTCTCGGTCGGAGGCTCGCCATCGACGAAGCCTATGCGTGACGACGTTCAAGCCGCCGCGGCCTGCGCGTCGAAACCGGCGCAGGCGAGACGCACCGTTTTCGGCAAGAGGCGCTGTCCCGCTTCGTAGTAGCGCGCCACATGCGCGGGCTGACGCCCAATGCGGAGGCCGCTTCGGCTTGCGTCATCCGATGCGCTTCGCGCCAGGCCCGGAGCCATGCGCCGCCCTGTTCCAGCGCCAGCCGCCAAAGCGTGTCTGACGAGAGCTCCATGTCGTCGGTCCAATGGGCGCTCCATCCCCATTCTCCGACCGCGACCTCGCGGAACGCGGCGTCGTCGATCCGCAGCAGCGCGAAGATCGCGTAGCGCGCGATGTGCTCGCCGACATCCACCGGGCTCTCGGCGCCGCCCTTCCACGTCACGAGCAGCGTGCGCCCCTCGCCTGCCCGCAACCTCGAGGTTTCGATGTCGACGACCCCCCGGAAGCCCCGTCCTTCGATATGAAAATGCGGGGGGAGGCGATCGTCCGCGTAGATCGCGATCTTGCAGTCGGCGAAACGGCGGATTGTCGGCATCGAGGCTCCCGCCTCCCGATTATAGGCAACTATTGCCTATGCGCCAAGGGCGTGTCTGGCAAAGGAAATCATCGCCAGCGTCGGAAGAGGCGTTTTCACCTGCCCCGCTCTCTCGGGCCGCCGATCACTTGCGGCTTCATACGGAAGCCGCGCTGATGTAAGATAAACCTTCGTAATTCGAGAGCGGTCGCTCGAGATGGCGCTCGTTCCTCTCTCCCGAAGGGAGCGCTTCGGCTTTCCCGAGAGCGAGGAGGCCGCGAAGCGCTTTCGCCCCGCGCGATCGTTCGACGATCGGAACCGGAGTTCCGCGCTTTGTTCCATATCGCCGAGATTCGCGGGCGTGAGCCTTATGATCCGAGCAGAGCCCCGGACGGACCCTTCGTGGTGTTCGAGGACGGCCGCGAGGGCGGGGCGCTGCTGTTCGACGGGCCGGAAGAGATCATCGCGGCGCATGAGCCGCAGGACGTCTCCGAGGCTTTCACGCGCATGGAGGCCGCTTCGCGCCGCGGACTCTATCTCGCCGGCTATGCGGGCTACGAACTCGGCTATGCGCTCGAGAAGAAGTTCATGAGCGGCGCCGTTCCCCGCGCGCGCACGCCATTGCTCTTGTTCGGCGCTTTCCGCACGCCGCGCCGATACGAGTGGCGCAACGCCGCTTCGCTCGCCGCCGATGATCCGACGATCGACATCGCGCTGCGGCCGGCCTGGAGCTTTCGCGAATATGCCGAGCGCTTCGACGCCTGCCGCGAGTTCATCTATGCGGGCGACGTCTATCAGATCAATCTGACCTTCCCGATGTACGGCCGCTACGAGGGCGAGGCGACGGCGCTCTATCGCGCGCTGCGCAAGCGCCAGCCGGTCGCCTATGGCGGCGTCGTCGCGCTGGGCGGGGAGAGAATCGTCTCGCTGTCGCCGGAAGTCTTCTTCGACGTCTGCGAAGGCGTCATTCGCGCCCGCCCGATGAAGGGCACCGCGCGGCGCGGCTTTCTGCCGACGGAGGACATGGCGCGTGCGGCGCTGCTGACGCAGGACGAGAAATCGCGCGCCGAAAATCTGATGATCGTCGACTTGCTTCGCAATGATCTCTCGCGTCTCTCGGAGGTCGGCTCGGTGCGCGTCACCGATCTCTTCACCGTCGAGACCTATCCGACGCTGCATCAGATGACCTCCGGCATCGAAGCGAAGCTGCGACGGGGCGTCACGCTCGCCCAACTCTTCGCCGGGCTCTTTCCCTGCGGCTCGGTGACCGGCGCGCCGAAAATCCGCGCGATGGAGATCATCCGCGATCTCGAATGTGCGCCGCGCGGCGTCTATTGCGGCTCGCTCGGCCTCATCGCGCCGGACGGGGCGATCCGCTTCAATGTGGCGATCCGCACGCTCACCTTGTTCCCGGACGGCGAACTCGTCTGCAACGTCGGCTCTGCGGTCGTCGCCGATTCGCGGGCGCGCGAGGAATATGAGGAATGTCTGATCAAGGCGAAATTCCTGACGGGCGCGCTGACGACTTCGGCCTGATCGAGACTCTGCTGTGGACCGCCGGGACCGGCTTCTATTGTCTCGACGAGCATGTCGCGCGTCTTCGCTCTTCCGCGCGCGCGCTCGGATTCGTCCATGAGGACGAGACGTTTCTTTCCGCCTTGCGCGAGGCAGTCGACGATCCGCTCGACGAGCGGCTGCGGGTGCGCTTCGTGCTGGCGCGCGACGGGCGTTTCGAGACGAGCGCGCTGCCCTTCGATGCGACGCCGCCCGAGACGATCTGGCGCGTCGCCGTCGCCGAGGAGCGGTTCTTCTCGGATGATCCGATGCTTCGCCATAAGACCACGCGTCGCGACATTTACGAGCGCGAGCTCGCCGAGGCGGCGCTGCGCTGCAAGGCCGACGAGGTTCTCTTCCTCAACGAGCGCGACGAAATTTGTGAAGGCGCGCGCACGAATGTGTTTCTCGCGCGCGCGGGCGCGCTGCTGACGCCGCCGCTCTCTTGCGGCCTGCTGCCGGGCACATTGCGCGCGCATCTTCTCGCGAGCGGCGTGGCGCGGGAGCGCTTGCTGCGGCTCGAGGATTTTGCCGATGTGGAATTCCATATGGGCAATTCGCTGCGCGGCCTGACGCGCGCGAGGCTGATCGAGGAATAAACGCGAAATCTCCGAGCTGCCCTCCTTCTCCCGCGAGCGGGAGAAGGAGGGCGCGAACTTCTTTCATTGCCGCTCGTCAGCTCTCGGGTTCCGCGACCGTCTCGCACTTCACCATGCGCAGGCGTTGCTCGGCGCGGTCGCGGTCGCTCGTGCGCTTCACCAGGGACCGGATCAGCACGAAGCCGCGCTTCGTCGGCGAGGTCACGCGCACTTGGGCGGGCGGCGCCTCTTCGTCCTGACTCTCCAGAGCCTCGATCTGGCGCGCATCGCCGATCATCACCTCGATCTTGCCCTTGATCGCCGAGCGGTCGGTCGCCGCGTGAAACACGCGTCCCGTGCGTGCGTGGAAGGAGAGCGCGAGATAATCTTCTGCGTCCGCATCCGTGAGGATGCGCATCATGCCCTTGGAGAGATCGAACAGGCAGACGCCTTCGGCGAAGGCCGGATCCTCGAAAGGCATGATTTCCGCACCCGGCGCGTCGCGCGGCAGCAGAGCGACGCCGGTCTCCGTGGTCGGCGCGTCGCGCGCCGCCGCCGCGAGACGCGCGAAAGCGTTGCGCGGCGCCACTTCCGGCATCAGCAGCACCGAGACGATATGGACCGCGCCCGCGACGCAGACCGTCGCCAGCAGCCAGGGAAGCCAATCGAGCAATCGATCGAAGAATTTCATGCGCAGCCGAGCTTGTTGATCTTCGGAAAGGTCGAGGGATCGGGCGCGACCTCCGTGTCGAGCGACGTATCGTAGAGACGAAGGATCAGCAGAAAGGGGCCGCGGCGCGTCGGCAGCCAATTGCCGGGACGCGCCTCTTCCGCGGCGTCGATCTCGAAGCCGCCGCCCTCGCGGCGCAGAATCTCCGCGGAGGTGAATGCGTAGCGCTGCGCTCGATTGTCGATCAGCGCGCCGCTCGTCGTCGCGGCGCCGAGCGTCCAGAAACGGGCCGCGGGCGTCGGATCGGCGATGCGATAGACGCAACGTCCGTCGAGCGTCGCGCCGCCCGAATCGGCGCGGGCGATAAAGGCGAGGCCCTGGTCATGGCCGAGCGGAGCCTCGCCCGTGCGCGCGAGCATGGCCCGCGCATAGGGATCGATGTCGGCGCCGCCGTGGCGCGGCCAGGCGGTCCACGGCCCCGCCGCGAGCGCGCCGAAGCCGCGCCCGAGGCCGAGAGAGACGGCGGTCATGGCGAAGCCGATCAGGAGACCCGTGATCATGACGGCGAAGGCCTTGAGGTAATTGCTCATGTGAGGATGCAATCGCTCATCGCTTCTCGCCGTGGCCCCGCGCCGGGGGGACATTGGCCGCGGTCGGCGCGGCGGCGCGCTTGGCGTCGATGAATTTGATCTTCGACTCGATCTCGCCGAGCGCGTCGAGCGCGCCGCGCGACAGCGCCGCCGGCCGCGCCGGCGCGCCGAGCTCCACTGTCTTGGGCGGCGCGGCCTCGAGCGCGGCGAGCGACGCCGGGCTCGCGAGGCCGCGGATCGGCTTGATGGCGATGCCCTGATGCGCATAGGCCATGATGTCGTGCCAGGTTTTCGCCGGCAGAGTGCCGCCGGTCATATTGTTCATCGTCTCGTTGTCGTCGTTGCCGTACCACACGCAGCCGCCCATGTTGCCGGTGAAGCCGCAGAACCAGGCGTCCTTGTAGCCATTGGTGGTGCCGGTCTTGCCGATCACGTCGACGCCCGGGCCGAGCTGCGCCCGCCCGCCCGTGCCTTCGTCGACGACGCGCTTCATCATCGTGTCGAGCTCGGCGATCTTCTCGAAGGGGATGACCTGCTCCTGCGGCGGCGCGTCGCGGTCATGCTCATAGAGCAGCTCTCCGCGGCTGTTGCGGATCTCGGTCGCGGCATAGGGCGTCGTCTTCCTGCCGCCATTGGCGAAGGCGGCGTAGGCGGCGGCGTGCTCGAGCAGGATGACATCGCTCTGGCCGACCGGCAGAGAGGGCGTGTCCTCGAGCGGCGTGGTGATGCCGAGCCGGCGGCAAGTGTCGATGATCTTGGCGCGGCCGACGCGCGACTCGCCGTTGCCGATCGAGATCGACAATTGAATGGCGATGGTGTTGAGCGATTTGGCGAGCGCCAGCGAGAGCGGCAGCGAGCCGGCGTAGCCGCCGCTGTAATTGTGGACGCAATAATTGCCGATGCAGGTCGGCCGGTCGGTGACGACAGTGGTCGGCTTGAACTTGCCGGTCATCAGCGCGGTGAGATAGACATAGGGCTTGAAGGAGGAGCCGGGCTGGCGCGCCGCCTCCGTCGCGCGGTTGAACTGGCTGACGCCATAGTCGCGCCCGCCGACGATGGCGCGCACCGCGCCGTCGAGGTCCATGAAGGCGGAGGCGTTCTGCTTGACGCGATAGGCGCGCCCGCTCTCGCGCAGATTTTCCTCGATCACCTCTTCGGCGCGCTTTTGAATATTGGGGTCGAGCGCCGTGCGGATGACGAGCACGCGATTGTCGCCGAGTTTGCCGGATTCGGCCAGCCGCTGCGCCTCCTTGAAGGCGAAGTCGAGATACCAGTCGGGGCTCTGGTCGCGGCTGCGCTCGATCGGCGTCGCGGGATTGCGCTGGGCGGCGACGATCTGACTCTGCGTCATGAAGCCGGCGACGACGAGATTGTCGAGCACGTCGTTGGCGCGCGCTCTCGCGGCCGGAAGATTGACATGCGGCGCATATTTCGCCGGCGCCTTGAACAGGCCGGCGAGCATCGCCGCCTCGGCGAGGTCGACGTCGCGCACCGATTTGCCGAAATAGAATTCCGCCGCGGCCTGAATGCCGAAGGTGCCGCCGCCCATATAGACGCGGTCTAGATAGAGCTTCAGGATCTCCTGCTTGGTGAGCCGCTGCTCGAGCCAGAGCGAGAGGAAGGCCTCGTTGATCTTGCGGGCGATGGTGCGCTCGTTGGAGAGAAAGACGTTCTTGGCGAGCTGCTGGGTGATCGACGAGCCGCCCTGCACGACGCCGGCCGAGCGGGCGTTGACGGTGACCGCGCGCAGCGTGCCGATGGCGTCTATGCCGAAATGTTCGTAGAAACGCCGGTCCTCGGTGGCGAGAACGGCCTTGATGACGTAATCGGGATATTGGTCGAGCGGCACGGCGTCGTCGTGCTTGATGCCGCGCTGGCCGACCACCGCGCCGTAACGGTCGAGGACGGTGATCGAGAGGTCCTGCTTCTTCAGCCAGTCGTCGCTGGTCATGCGCATGGCCGAGACCGCGAGCGCGGCCGCGACCACGGCGCCGCCGAGCGAGAGCGTCAGCGTCTCGCAGCCGAGCTCGACGGCGATCCGCCGCAGTCCGCGCACCTGGAAGCGGCGCATGAAAGCCGAGAAATTCTCGTACGCTTCGCGAGCGCCGCGGCTCGAATCGAACAGGCTCGAGTCGATATAGGCGTCGAGGGCCAGCAGCAGCCTGGCGATACGCTTGTATAAACGCGAGGATCGAATACGCTCGAGCAATTCGTCGCTCCCCTGCCGACCGATTGGCGCCGGAGCCCGGATGATAGCACTTCCGGAGCCGTCTTGACGATGGCTCGCTGTCGCTCGCCGGCAGAATGAAATAAGCGCGCGAAGCGCCGTGGACGAGGGTCGGGCGTAAGGGAATGAGCCGCAAGGACGAGAAGACGGGCGAGCCGTTCTGGACATTGCCGCTGGAGCAATTGACGCGCGCGCAATGGGAGAAGCTGTGCGACGGCTGCGGACGTTGCTGCCTGGTCAAGCTCGAGGACGAGGACACGGGCGCGATCCATCACACCAATGTCGGCTGCGATCTGCTCGACCCGGCGAGCGGCCGCTGCCGGGACTATGCGAGGCGAAAGGCCAAGGTTCCGGATTGCGTGCGGCTGAGCGTCTCGGCGCTGAAGGCCATTGCCTGGCTGCCGCCGACCTGCGCCTATCGGCTGCGCGCGGAGGGCAAGGACCTGCCCGACTGGCATCCGCTGCTGACCGGCGATCCGGACAGCGTGCATCGCGCGGGCGTCTCCGTGCGCGGACGCGTGGCGGCGCTGGAATGCGAGGTGGACACCGACGACCTGCCGCATTTCATCGTGCTGTGGCCGAAGCGCTGGCCACGGCGGCGGAAACGGCGGGCGGCGTGAGATATGAAAATATTCCTTGACACCGAGACGATGGTCCTATAGACAAGGGTCATGCTCCACAATTGCGCTTCGGCGTTCGAAGGCGGACCCTCGCAACCGGGTCGGAGGAGGGCCGCTCCGCGCCGTGCGTGATGAATAAAGATCGCGTCGTGCGCCACTGCGCATGATCGTCGCATATTGCATCGCCCCTCGAGCCCTCATCCGACCCTGCTGCGCGGGGCCACCTTGCTTCCCACCAGCGGGAGAAGGGAGCGCCCTTTCTCGCGGGCGATGGGTCGTCATCGATCGTATCGGAGATTCTTCGCATGGCGCGCACGAGCGCCGCGCGCGAGCGCGCGGATATCGACAAGGCGAAGCTTCTCTACGACGCCGGCGTCGTGCCTGTCGACAAGCTGCGCGAGATGCTCGGCATGAGCGAGCGTCGATTTCGCGCCTTTCGCATTGCGCAGGGCTGGCCGATGCGCGCGTCGCCGATCAGACGCGCCGAGAGCGCTGCGAGCGATCCGAAGCACAAACCCTCGAAGAGCCTCATCGCGCGGCTCGAAGAGGCGGTGGAGCGCGAGTTCGAGCGCGCCGAGACGGCTCTGGACAAGGGCGGGCCGAAGGACATGGAGCAGAGCGCGCGCGTGCTCGCGAGCCTCGTGCGCAGCCTCGCCGAATTGAAGCGAATGTCTCGCGACGCCGGCCCCGCGCCGCGCGGCGAAGAGGAGGACACGAGTGGCGCCGACGAGCCTCCCCGCCGATTGGCCGAACTCCGCGAGGAGCTTGCTCGCCGCCTCGAGCGCCTGTGCGGCGGCCGGCAAATTGGGTGATCTCCTCGAGGGACTCTCGGCGCGCGAAATCGCGCTGCTGCTCGCCGACTGGGAGTTTTGCGCCCGCGAGGATCAATGGCCGCCGCTGTCGGCGCCGGACGGGCGCCCTTGGCGCGTGTGGATGATCCTCGGCGGGCGCGGCGCCGGCAAGACCCGAGCGGGCGCCGAATGGGTCAAGGGGATCGCGCTCGGCCGGCTGCAATTTTCGACGCGTCCGCTGTCGCCGATCGCGCTCGTCGGCGAGACCGTGGCGGACGTGCGCGACGTGATGGTCGAAGGCGTGTCCGGCATTCTCGCCGCTCATGCGCGAGGCGAGCGGCCACGATGGGAATCCTCGCGCCGGCGGCTCACCTGGGACAATGGCGTCGTCGCGCAGGCTTTTTCCGCCGAGGATCCGGAGAGTCTGCGCGGCCCGCAATTCTCCGCCGCCTGGTGCGACGAACTCGCCAAATGGCGCTATGCCGAGGAGACCTGGGACATGTTGCAATTCGGGCTTCGCCTCGGCGACTGGCCGCGCCAGCTCGTGACCACGACGCCGCGGCCCATTCCTCTCGTGAAGCGATTGCTGAACGAGAGAAACGTCGCGGTGACGCGCGCGAAGACGCGGGCGAACGCCGCCAATCTCGCGCCCTCCTTCCTCGAGGCCGTGCTCGCTCAATATGCGGGCACGCGTCTCGGACGCCAGGAGCTCGACGGCGAGATCGTCGAGCAGCGCGCCGACGCTCTGTGGACGCGCGGCATGATGGAGCGCGCGCGCGTCGCTTCGGCGCCGGCGCTGGAGCGCATCGTGGTCGCGGTCGATCCGCCGGCGTCGTCCGGCCGGCGCGCCGACCGCTGCGGCGTAGTGGCGGCGGGGATCGCGCAGAATATCGTCCATGTGCTCGAGGATGCGACGCTGGAGGCGGCGCGGCCGGCGCAATGGGCGCGCGCGGCGGTCGCGCTCTATCACAAGCTCTCCGCCGACGCGCTCGTCGCCGAGGTCAATCAGGGCGGCGAGATGGTGCGCGCCGTCATTCACGAGGCCGATCCGAGCGTGCCGGTGAAGGAGGCGCGCGCGACGCGCGGCAAATATCTGCGCGCGGCGCCGGCGGCGCAGCTCTATGAGCAGGGCAGGGTGCGCCATGTCGGCGCCTTTCCCGCTCTCGAGGACGAGATGTGCGATTTCGGCCCGGACGGCCTGTCGTCCGGCCGCAGTCCCGACCGGCTCGACGCGCTGGTCTGGGCGATCACCGCTCTGGCGCTGACGCCGCGCGCCGCCGAGCCGCGAATGCGGCGGTTGTGAGGACGGCGTGAATGGCGAGTAGCGAGTAGTGAATGGCTCCCATCACTACTCGCTACTCACTATTCGCTATTCCATTCCTCTCTTATTCATTCGAACGGACCTCTCATGCCCTCCTTCCTCTCCCGCCTGTTCGGCGCGCGCGCGCCCGAGCAGAAGAATTCGCGCGCGGCGACTCTCGCTCTGCATGCGGTCGGCGCGCCGCAATGGACGGCGCGCAACAATGTGGCGCTGACGCGCGCCGGCTATGAGCGCAACGCCGTCTGCTATCGCGCCGTGCGCATGATCGCGGAGGGCTGCGCCTCCGTGCCCTGGCTGCTTTACGAAGGGCGGACCGAGAATCCCGAGCATCCGCTGCTGCGGCTGATCGAGCGGCCCAACTCCAGCGACACCAGCGTCTCCTTCATCGAGGCGCTCTGTTCCAATCTGCTGCTCTATGGAAACGCCTATGTCGAAGGCGTCTTCGTCGACGGGCTGCTGCGTGAGATCTATTGCCTACGTCCCGACCGCACGAGCGTCGTGACGGGCCGCGACGGATGGCCGTCGGCTTATGTCTATTCGGCGGCCGGGGAGAGCGTGCGCTTCGACATGCAGCGTCGCGGCGTCGAACCGATCCTGCACATCCGCCTGTTCAATCCGGTCGACGACATTTACGGCTTCGCGCCGCTCGCCGCCGCGCAGACGGCGCTCGACACACATAATGCGGCGAGCTTCTGGAACAAGGCGCTGCTCGACAATTCCGCGCGGCCTTCGGGCGCGCTGGTCTATGCCGGGCCGGACGGCGGCCATCTCACCGATGCGCAATTCGAGCGGCTGAAGCAGGAGCTGGAGGAGAATTTCTCCGGCGCCGACAATGCGGGACGTCCGCTGCTGCTCGAGGGCGGGCTCGATTGGAAGACGCTGTCGCTCTCGCCGAGGGACATGGATTTTTCCGAGACGAAGGCGTCGGCCGCGCGCGAGATCGCGCTCGCCTTCGGCGTGCCGCCACTGCTGATCGGCCTGCCCGGCGACAATACGTTCCGCAATTACGAGGAGGCGAACCGCGCCTTCTGGCGCCAGACGGTGATCCCGCTCGTGCAGCGCCTGCAGAAATCCTTTCACGCCTGGACGCAGCCGGGCTTCGCGCCGTTCCGGCTCGACTACAACGCCGATCGCATCGATGCGCTGGCGCAGGAGCGCGCGCTCGAGTGGACACGCATCGGCGGCGCCGCCTTCCTCACCGTGGACGAGCAGCGCGAGGCGGCGGGCTACGGCCCGATGAACGAGCGCGCGGCGCGTCCGGACTCCTCGCGTTGATCGAAAGTTCGCCATGACCGAGATCGTCACCTCAATCATCGAGCGCGGCGATCTCGCCCATCTCGCGCTGTTCCTCTGGGCGAGCGCGGCCACGGCCTTCGCCTTGCGCGCGCTGCGCGAGCTCGGCGCCTCGACGCGCCGGCTCGACGCCTTCGTGCGCGAGCTCGCACGCTTCAACCGACGTTACGGGAGCGATTCATGAGCTTCGTCACTTTGCATCCCCGCTTCGCAAAGCGTCGTTTCGCGCGCAAGGCGCCGCGGGTCGACGCGGAGATCGTGTTCAAGACGTTCGTGCGCGCTCTGGAACGGCTGCGCGAGGCGCCGCGCGCTCCTCTCGCGGCCACGCGGGAGAAGGCCTGATGGGCGGAAAAACGTTACATGACATTCGCGCCTGTGCTTTCGCGCCTCTGCCGCTCGAGACGAAGCGCGCCGCCTCGTGCATAGCGTCGGCCGGCGCGGACGGCGTGTTCGAGGGCTATGCGAGCCTCTTCGACATTCGCGACACATGCGGCGACATCGTCGCGCCGGGCGCCTTCGCCGCGAGCCTGCGCCGCCGCGGCGCCGCGGGCGTGAAGATGCTGTGGCAGCATCGGCCCGAGGAGCCGATCGGCGTCTGGTCGGAGATCGGCGAGGACGCGCGCGGCCTGAAGGTGAAGGGGCGGCTCGACCTCGCCGTGGCGCGGGCGCGCGAAGCGCTGTCGCTGATCCGCGCCGGGGCGCTCGACGGCCTGTCGATCGGCTTTCGCGCTCTTCGCGCATCGCGCGATCGCAACGGCGGACGGCGCCTCGTCGAGATCGATCTGATCGAAATTTCGATCGTGACTTTTCCCGCGCTGCCGCAGGCGCGCATCGCCGCAGCGCCGCCGCGTCCCGCGCCGTGGCGCCGGCCGGCTGCGGAACTCGGCCAGAAGCTGGCGCGGCTGCGCATGCAGCGCGCGGCGCGCGGCTTCGAGATGCAACTGCAGCGCGCGCTCGACCGGCGCTAGCCGCGTACGACTCCGGCTTGTCGTCTCGACGAACTTTCGCGCTCGCGAAGAGTCGTCGCGCATTTTCTCCAGCAGGAAGAGGTTGTTCGCACATGCCGTCTCTCGAAATCAAATCCGTCGCCGGCGAGGACGTCCTCGCCGATCTCAATCGTGCTTTCGCCGCCTTCAAGGAGACGAACGAGGAGCGGCTCGCGCAGATCGAAACGCGGCTCGGCGCCGATATCGTGACCGAGGAGAAGCTTCAGCGTATCGATCGCGCCATCGACGAGACGAAGCGGCGCATCGACCGTGTCGCGCTCGATCTGGCGCGGCCGCGCCTCTCCGCCGCGCCGCGCGAGGACGAGACCGCGCGGGAGCATAAATCCGCCTTCGCGCTCTACATGCGCGCCGGCGAATCGGCGGGGCTGAAGGCGCTCGAATCGAAAGCGCTGTCGGCGGGCTCGGGTCCCGACGGCGGCTATCTCGTGCCGACGCCGGCCGAGCAGGAGATCCTGCGCCGTCTCGCGCGTCTGTCGCCGATCCGCGCCATCGCCAGCGTGCGCGAAATCTCCACGCATTCGCTGCGCAAGGCGCGTGCGACGCAGGGACCGGCGACCGGATGGGTGGCCGAGACCGCCGCGCGTCCGCAGACCACCAATCAGCAGATCGTCGATCTCTCTTTTCCGGCGATGGAGATCTACGCCATGCCGGCGGCGACGCAGACTCTGCTCGACGACGCCGCCGTCGACATCGAGCAATGGATCGCCGAGGAAGTGCAGACGGCCTTCGCCGAGCAGGAGGGCGCCGCCTTCGTCAGCGGTTCCGGAACGGATCGGCCGAAGGGCTTTCTCGCTTATACGACGGTCGCCGACGCGAGCTGGAGCTGGGGAAACATCGGTTATGTGGCGACGGGCGTCTCCGGCGGCTTCGCGGCGAGCAATCCGTCCGACGCGCTGTTCAATCTCGTCTATGCGTTGCGCGCCGGCTATCGCCAGAACGGCAAATTCGTGATGAACCGGCAGACGCAATCGACGATCCGCAAGTTCAAGACGACGGCCGGCGAATATCTGTGGGCGCCGCCGGCGAGCCTCGACGCGGCGGCGACCTTGCTCAACTTCCCCGTCGTCGAAGCCGAGGACATGCCGAATGTCGGCGCCGACAGCCTGTCGGTCGCCTTCGGCGATTTCGCCCGCGGCTATATCGTCGTCGACCGGCTCGGCGTCCGCGTGCTGCGCGATCCTTATTCCGCCAAGCCCTATGTGCTGTTCTACACGACGAAGCGCGTCGGCGGCGGCGTGCAGGACTTCGAGGCGATCAAGCTGCTGAAGTTCGGCACGGCCTGATGTCACGGGCCGCGCGGGCGCGCTCGCGCGGCCGATTCTCGGCGCGAGATTCGGATGGACACATGATCCTGTCTCTCCTTTCCGGGCCCCTCGTGGAGCCCGTATCGCTCATAGAGGCGAAAGCATGGCTGCGGCTCGATTCGAGCGACGAGGACGAGCTGCTGTCGGCGCTGATCGTCTCGGCGCGGCTGACGCTCGAAGCCTTCACGCGACGCTTCTTCGTCACGCAGAGCTGGCGCATGACGCTCGACGCCTGGCCGGCGTCCGCCATGCGCCGGCGCACGCTCCCGCTCCCGATTGCTCCGTTGCGCAACGTCGCGGCGATCCGCGTCTATGACGAGCAGGATGTGGCGACGACGCTCGATTCGAGCGGCTATCGCGCTTCGCCTGCGCAAGAGCGCGGGCGGATCGTGTTCGCCGAAGCGCCGCGAGCGCCGGGGCGCCGCGCCGACGGAATCGAGATCGACATCGTCGCCGGCTATGGCGATGCGGCGAGCGATACGCCCGAACCCCTGCGCCGCGCCGTGCTCGCGCTCGTCGCGCATTGGCACGAGAACAGAGGCGACGAGCTGGACGCGGCGGCGCGCCTGCCGACGCTGGTCGCCGCGCTCGCGCGGCCCTATCGGCGTGAGCGGCTCTCATGAGCGCCGCGACGATCGGCGCGCTGCGCCTGCGCATGACGCTCGAGGCGCCGGTGGATGCGCCGGACGACAGCGGCTCGACGACGCGCAGCTATGCGCCGCTCGCCCAGCTCTGGGCGAAGGTGACGCCGCTTTCCGGCGAAGCGCGCTTCGTCGCCGAACGGGAGGAGCAGGCGATCTCCTGCCTCGCGCTCATTCGCTGGCGCGCCGATGTGACGAGCCGCATGCGCCTCGTCGCCGGCGCGCGAAAGCTGCTCATTCATTCGGTTTATGATCCCGACGGGCTGCGAAGGTTTCTTCTCTGCCGCTGCGAGGATATCGAACACTGAGGAGAAGGGATGAGCGTTTCGCCTATCGTCGCCTTGCGCAAGGCGATCATCTTCCGCCTCGCGAGCGACTCCGCGCTGGTCGCTGCGCTAGGCGCGCTGCGATCGGACGGAATGAGCGAAGCCGATCTCGCCAATGGCTTCTATGACGGCGCTTCCGTCGAGATCTGGCTCGTCGATTGGAGCAATGTGGACGACCGGCTGCTGATTGACGCCGCGACGATCGGCGAGGTGCGGCGCAGCGAATTCGCCTTTGCCGCGGAGTTGCGCTCGCTCGCGCATCTGTTCGATCAGCCGCGCGGCGATTCCTTTCAGCGCGGCTGCTCCGCCGATCTCGGCGACGCGCGCTGCAAGGTCGATCTTTCTGCCGCGACCTATCGCGCGTCGGGCGTGGTCGCCGAATCGTCTCCCGGCGCCTTCGTCGCGAGCCTGTCCGGCGAATTCGACGACGCGTTCTTCACCGCCGGCCGGTTGACTTTCACGAGCGGGGCGAATTCCGGCGCGCGCGCGACGATCAAATCGCATCGCCGTGCAGGAGATCATGCGAGCTTCGCGCTGTGGTCGCCGCTCGCCGGCGAGATCGCGTCGGGCGATGAGTTCGATCTCGTCGCCGGCTGCGACAAGAGCGTCGAGACATGCCGGGTGAAATTCGCGAACATCGTCAATTTTCGCGGCTTTCCGCATATGCCGGGCAATGATCTCGTCGTCGCCTATCCGAGCTCGGCGGCGCCGGCGATGGACGGCGGGAGCCTGTTTCGATGAGCGCGCAGCCTCTGACGCGCGCGGCGGTCGTCGCCGAGGCGCGGCTCTGGATCGGCACGCCCTATCGGCATCAGGCGTCGCTCATTCATGCCGGATGCGATTGCCTCGGCCTCGTGCGCGGCGTATGGCGCGCGCTGGTCGGGCCGGAGCCGGAGGCGCCGCCGCCCTACACGCCCGATTGGGCGGAGGCTCTGGGCGAGGAGACGCTGGCGCTGGCCGCGCATCGGCATTTCGTCGCCGTGGACGCGCGCGCCTTCCGCGCCGGCGACGTGCTGCTGTTTCGCTTTCGCGACGGCGCGCCGGCGAAACATCTCGGCGTTGCTACGAGCGCGACTCATATGGTTCACGCCCATGGCGGCGCCTGCGTCGCGGAGGCGCCGATCGGCCTCTGGCGCCGGCGTATCGTCGGCGCCTTCGCCTTTCCGGGCGTCGTGGACTGAACGCGGCTTCACGAGGACATCATGGCGACGCTGCTGCTGCAGTCGGTCGGCGCTCTCGCCGCGCCGGTCGGCTCCCTACTGGGCAATGTGGCCGGCGCGGCGGCCGGCGCGCTCGTCGATATGGCGCTGACGCCACGGCCGGCGACGCGCTATGCGACCGGTCCGCGTCTTAAATCCATGGATGGAATCGCTTCGACCGAAGGCGCCGCGATTCCGCGCGTCTACGGCCGCGCGCGCATCGGCGGGCAAGTGATCTGGGCGACGCGCTTTCTCGAGCAGGCGAGCGCGTCGGTGGAGAGCTCGAGCAATAACGGCAAGGGTGGCGGCGGCCGCGCTCGAACCGTGAATGTGACCTATTCCTATTTCGCCAATTTCGCGGTCGGCCTCTGCGAAGGGCCGACCGCCTTCGTCCGCCGCGTGTTCGCCGACGGCGCCGAGCTCGACATGACGAGCCTGCCCATGCGCATCTACAAGGGCGACGAGGAGCAGCTTCCCAATCCGTTGATCGTCGCCAAGGAGGGCGCGGAGAATGCGCCCGCCTATCGCGGACTCGCTTATGTCGTGTTCGAGCAATTGGCGCTCGCAGCCTTCGGCAATCGTATTCCGCAGCTCACTTTCGAGGTGGTGAAGCCCGTCGCCGGAGCAGGCGACATGATCCGCGGAGTCGACATCATTCCCGGCGCGACGGAGGCCGGCTATCAGCCGACGCTGCAGCTGAATTTCTTCACGCCGGGCGAGACGCGCGCGGAAAATCGCCATCAGTCGACGGCGGCGACCGATTGGGTCGCGTCGATGGACGCGCTGCAGGCGTTGTGCCCGAACCTCGAGAGCGTCGCGCTCGTCGTCGCCTGGTTCGGGGACGATCTGCGCGCCGGTCATTGCACGATCGCGCCGCGGGTCGACGCGACCTTCAAGACGATCGGCGAGTTCGATTACCTCGTCGGCGGCCAGTGGCCGCCGGACTGGTCGGTCGCCGGAATCGATCGCGCCGGCGCGCGGCTCGTCTCGCAGATCGACGGCCGCGCCGCCTATGGCGGCACGCCGAGCGACGCATCCGTGCGCGCGGCGATCGCCGATCTGCGCGCGCGCGGACTCTTCGTCACCTTCTATCCTTTCGTGATGATGGACGTCCCGCCGGACAATGCGCTCGTCGATCCGCATACGGGCTCCGCGCCGCAGCCGGCCTTTCCCTGGCGCGGACGCGTCACCTGCGATCCGGCGCCCGGAACGAGCGGCGCGGTCGACGGAACGGATGCGGCGGCGGCGCAGGTCGCGGCCTTCTTCACGCAATATCGCAGCTTCATTCTGCATTATGCGAATCTCTGCGTCGCGGCCGGCGGCGTCGACGCCTTTCTCATCGGGTCGGAGCTGGTCGAGCTCACGCGCGTGCGCTCGGGGCCGGGCGCCTATCCGGCCGTCGCGGCGTTGCAGACGCTCGCCGCCGATGTGCGCGGCATTGTCGGCGCGACGACGAAAATCTCCTATTCGGCCGATTGGACCGAATATGGCGTCCATGTTCCATCGGCTGGCGAGGCGCGCTTTCCGCTCGATCCCCTATGGGCGTCGGCGGCGATCGATTTCGTCGGCGTCGATGTCTATTGGCCCTTGTCGGACTGGCGCGACGGCGCCGAGCATCTCGACGCGGCGGTCGCCTCGAGCGTCTATGATCTCGATTATCTCGGCGCGCGCGTCGCCTCGGGCGAAGCCTTCGATTGGTTCTACGCGAGCGAGGCGGATCGCGAGGCGCAGACACGCACGCCTATTACGGACGGACTCGGCAAGGCGTGGATGTTCCGCCAGAAGGATCTGCTCTCCTGGTGGAGCGAAGCGCATGTCGAGCGCGTCGGCGGCGTGGAGCTCTCCGCGCCGACCGCCTGGACTCCGCGTGGAAAGCCGATCTGGATCATGGAGACCGGCTGTCCCGCCGTCGATCGCGGCGCCAATGCGCCCAATGTGTTTCCCGACGCGCATTCGTCCGACGGCGGTCTGCCTCATTTTTCGCGCGGCGGGCGCGACGATCTGATGCAGGCGCGCTTCATCGAGGCGATGCTGACGCATTATGATCCGACGTCGCCCGGAGGCGAGGAGAGGAATCCGCTGTCGCCGGTCTATGGCGGGCGCATGGTCGACGTCTCGCGCATCCATATCTGGTGCTGGGACGCCCGGCCGTTTCCGGCGTTTCCGGCGTGCAGCGACATTTGGGCCGATGCGCCGAACTGGGAGACGGGCCATTGGCTGAACGGCCGTCTCGACGGCGTCGCGCTCGATCGGCTGGTCGGCGCGCTGGCGGCGCCGGCCGTGGAGGGCGAGCTCGCGGCCGCGCGGCCGGCGATCCACGGCTTTCTCGACGGCTATGCGCTCGATGCGACGATGTCGCCGCGCGATGCGATCGAGCCGCTCGCGGATCTGTTCGGATTCGACGCGGCGGTCTCCGGCGGAGCGCTGCGCTTCGTCTCGCGCGCGGGAAAGCCCGTGCGGGAGATCGGCGCGGACGATCTCGTCGCGCAGAAGGACGGACGGCTCATCGATCTGCGGCGCGCGCAGGAGAGCGAGCTGCCGCACGAGATCGCATTGTCCTTCTGCGATTCGGAGTTCGATTATCGCACGGGTCGCGTGCTGTCGCGGCGGCTCGAGGGCTATTCGTCGCGGCGCAGCGAAGCGCAGGCGGCGGTGATGATGGGCCGCTCCGCCGCGCAGAGGCTCGCGGACGCGTGGCTCCAGAGCCTGTGGGCGAGTCGCGAGACGGCGAGCTTCGCGTTGCGGCCGGGCCTCGCGGCGCTGGAGCCCGGCGATGTCGTCACGCTGGCCGCGGCGCCGGGGCGCCTGCTCCAGATCACGCGCATCACCGATGGCGCGGAGCGCGCGGTCGAGGCGCGCGCGATCGATCCCAGCGTTTATGACGTCGCGGCGCGGCCGTTTCCTCGGCCGGCGCTCGCGCCGCCCGCGTCGATCGGACCGCCGCGCATCGTCGTGCTCGATCTGGCGCTCGCGCGAACGGAGGCTGCATCGCTCTCTCATGTCGCGGCTTTCGCCGATCCCTGGCCCGGCGCGCTCGCTCTGTTGCGAAAGGTCGGCCCGTCTTTCGAAGCGGCCGGCGTCATCGAGAAGCGCGCGACGATCGGCGTGACGCTGGATGCGCTCGCGCCGGGGCCGACGGGACGTTTCGATCGCGGGTCCGGCGTCACCGTGCGCCTCTTCTCCGGCGTGCTCGCCTCGGTGAACGACGCCGCCGCTTTCGCTCTGCGCTCGGCGATCGCGATCCGCGGCGCCGACGGCGCGTGGGAGATCGTCGCCTTCACACATGCGGAGCTCGTCGCGGCGAACACCTATCGGCTGTCGCGTCTGCTGCGCGGACTCGGCGGCGAGGATGCGCTCGCGGGGCGCAGCGTCGCGGCGGGCGCGACGGTCGTGCTGCTCGACGACGCTCTCGTTCCGCTCGCGCGCGACGTCGCCGAGATCGACTCGCCGCGAATCTATCGCATCGGGCCGATCGACCGCGACCATGGCGATGCGACCTATGTGGAGGCGAGCGTCGCGGCGACGCGCAAGGCGCTGCAGCCTTACGCGCCGACGCATGCGCGCGCGCGGCGCGGGGCAGGGGGCGTGACGATCTCGTTCATTCGGCGCGGGCGCATCGACGCCGACGCCTGGGAGCCTATCGAGACACCGCTCGGCGAAGCGAGCGAAGCCTATGAGATCGAGATCGTCCTGCCGGGGGGCGGCGTGCGCCTCCTCGGCGGAACGACGACCGCGATCCTCTATCCGACGAGCGCGGAGCTCGCCGATTTCGGCGCCCCGCAGACGAGCCTGGAGCTGCGGATATTCCAGATCAGCGCGCGTGCGGGACGCGGCTTCCCGCTCGCGGCGGTTCTCACGATCGAGTGACCGAGCCATGACGCAGACGACCCATCTCGCTTTGCCCTATATCGATGCGGCGCAAGCCCAAAAGCATGTGACGCACAATGAAGCGCTGCAGATTCTCGACGCGCTCGCGCAGCTTTCCGTCGTCGCGCGCGACCAGATTGCGCCGCCGGCCTCGCCCGCGGAGGGCGACCGCTACATCATCGGCGCAGGCGCGACCGGCGCCTTTTCGGGACAGGCCGGCAAGGTCGTCGCATGGCTTTCCGGCGGCTGGAGCTTTTTCGCGCCGCGCGCGGGCTGGCTCGCTCATGTCCAGAGCGAGGCGCTCTCCGTTCTCTACGACGGCTCGGCCTGGGCGCCGCTCGGCTCCGCGCTCGGCCCCGTGCAGAATTTGAGCCTGCTCGGCGTGGGAACGACGGCCGACTCCGTCAATCGCCTGTCGGTGAAGTCCAACGCCGCGCTGTTCGCCGCGAAAACGATCGCGGAGGGCGGATCGGGCGATCTGCGCGTGACGCTGGAAAAAGATGCGGCCGGCGCGACGGCGTCGCATCTCTTCCAGACGGCCTGGTCGGGACGCGCGGAGATCGGACTCATCGGTTCCGACGATCTTCGCATCAAGGTCTCGCCGGACGGTTCGGCGTGGAAGACGGCGCTCGAGGCCGACAAGTCCACGGGCCGCGTCGCCTTTCCGAACGGAGCCGGCGACGGATCGCCCGCAGGCTTTCGCAACCGGCTGCGCAATGCGAGCTTCAGGATCAATCAGCGGCGCATGCCGTCGACGGTGACGCTCGCCCCCGGCGCGCCCGGTCATGACGGGCTCAGGGCCGGCGCGTCGGGCGCGACCTATTCGACGTCCGCCTCCGGCGTCGACACGATGCTGACGATCTCGGCCGGCTCGATCGTGCTTCCGATCGACGCGGCGCTGGTCGAGGGCGGCGCCTATGTTCTCTCGCACGCCGGAACCGCGCAGGCGCGCGTCTGGCAGACGAGCCCGTCTGGCGCCTTCGCGAGCGTGCCCGCCACGGGCCTCGTCGTCGCGGGATCGAGCGCGGGCGTCTTCACGGCGGTCGAATTCTCCACTGGGACGGTGCTGCGGCCGCAGCTCGAGCCCGGAATTTATCCGACGGCGTTCGAGAGGCGCCCGCGCGCCGTGGAGCTGTCGCTGTGCGGCCGTCGCGACGACGCTCTGTTCGTCGATCCGGACGCGCCGAAGCGCAATTGGGTGACGAGCAACGCGTGGCTTTCGTCGACGAGCGTCGCGGACAACAGTTGGCGCTCGGTCTGCTGGTCGCCGGAGCTCGGTCTGTTCGTCGGCGTGGCGATCACCGGCGCCGGCAACCGTGTGATGACGTCTCCGGACGGGATCGGCTGGACGACGCGAACGAGCGCCGCTGACAATAGTTGGCGTTCGGTTTGCTGGTCGCGCGAGATCGGCCTGTTCGTGGCCGTGGCCTCCACCGGCGCGGGCAACCGTGTGATGACGTCTCCGAACGGGATCAATTGGACCTCGAGGACGAGCGCGGCGGACAATGATTGGTTTGCGGTCTGCTGGTCGCGGGAGGCCGGCCTGTTCGTGGCCGTGGCGTATTCGGGCGCGGGCAACCGTGTGATGACGTCTCCGGACGGGATCAGCTGGACGACGCGAACGAGCGCCGCGGACAATAGCTGGTTTTCGGTCTGCTGGTCCGCCGAGATCGGATTGTTCGTCGCTGTTTCGATCACCGGTTCGGGCAATCGTGTGATGACGTCTCCGAATGGGATCGATTGGACGACGCGCACGAGCGCGGCGGACAATAATTGGTTTTCGGTGTGCTGGTCGCGCGAACTCGGACTGTTCGCGGCGGTGTCCGTCACCGGTTCGGGCAATCGTGTGATGACGTCTCCGGACGGGATCGATTGGACGACGCGCACGAGCGCCACGGACAATGACTGGGTTTCGGTTTGCTGGTCGCCGGAAGTCGGTTTGTTCGTCGCCGTTTCCACCTCTGGCGCGGGCAACCGTGTGATGACATCGCCGGACGGGATCAATTGGACATCGAGAACGAGCGCGGCGAACAATAATTGGTTTTCGGTCTGCTGGTCGCGTGAGCTCGGACTGTTCGCGGCGGTGGCGGAAACCGGCGCGGGCAACCGCGTCATGACGAGCAAATCGGCGTACAGCTACTCCTACAGGTGATGAAATGGCGATCCATGAAACGGGCGGGCAAGTCTTTCTGGCGGGCGCTTCCCGGGGCGCCGCGACGGTCCTCGAGGCCGCCGAGGGCGCCGCGACGGAGGAGCCGACCTATCGCGTCGCCTATGCGGAAGGCGGCGAGGGATGGTGGCCACAGTCCTCGCTGTTCGCCACGGAGGAGGAACGGCGCGCCGCGGAGGCGCCGGCGCTCGCCGCGCGGAAGGCGCGCATACTCGCGGCGCTCGCCGAGCAGCGGTGGCGCGTCGAGACGGGCGGAGCGACGATCGGCGACATGAGCTTCTCCACCGACGAGAAGTCCCAGGCGAAATTGACTGCGGCCGTCGTGGCCTCGGTTCTGGACAATGATTATCAGGTTCGCTGGAAGCTCTCCGACGGCTCTTTCACGCTGCTCGATCATGCGGCGCTGATCGCCGCGGCGCAGGGCGTGCGCGCCCATGTGCAGGCGTGCTTCGACCGCGAGGCGGCGCTCGCGCAGGAGATCGCGGCCGCCGCGGATGACGACGCCCTCGAGGCGATCGACCTGGACAGCGGCTGGCCGGCCTGACGCGCGGCCGATTCGATCCACATCGCGGGACGTCACGCGCCGCTTCTCGCGGCGGCGCGCATCGTCCTCATTTTGTCTTCGAGCAGGGAAAGGAGATTTCATGTCCGAATCCGCGACTGCGCCGGCGAAGAAGTCGCACGGCTACTCGCTCGAGAGCGCGTCCGAGGAAAAGCTCGTCGGCGTTCATCCCGACCTCGTCCGGGTCGTGCGGCGCGCCGCGGCTCTCTGCGAGCAGAAGTTCATCGTCTTCGAGGGGGTGCGCTCGCTCGCGCGCGAGCGGTCGCTGATCGCGCAGGGCAAGACGGCGTTGAAGAATCCGTTCCGCTGCCGGCATGTGCCGACGAAGGATTCGAAATTCGGCCTCGTCTCGCATGCGGTCGATCTCGTTCCCCTGGTCGACGGGCGCCCGCAATGGCTGTGGCCGCAGATCTATCCGATCGCCCGCGCGATGAAGGCGGCGGCGCTCACCGAGCATGTCACGATCGAATGGGGCGGCGATTGGCGGACGTTCAAGGACGGGCCGCATTTCCAGCTGCCCTGGTCGCTCTATCCGTGAGGCTCTTCGCGGGCGACGGCGCCCGCGCCGCGCCGGGCGGCCTCCCGGCGAAGCAGCGAGGATGACGCATATGGCCTTGTCTTTTTCTTCTGGCGTTTGGATGTGGCTCGCCACCCGCCTGGCCGAGCCGAGCACCTGGGCGGGAACCGGCGTCGTCGCCGCGCTCGTGCATTCGCTCGCGCCAGGCCTGCTCGGCGACAGCCTGCTCACGCTGGGCGCCGCGATCGGCGGCGTTCTCGCCGTGGTCGTGCCGGAGCGGCGCGGCTGACGCTGCGAGCGGCGGCGCCGGCCGCGCCGCCGCGCTTCTCGTTCACGCATCGTTCAGACGCCCCTCCTCATAATCGGATTCGTGAAAACACCCGCCCTTGTCCCGTTCCGGCTGCAGACCGCCGCCGTCCTCGCGCTCGCCATGCCCGCCGCGGCGCGAGGGGACGAGGCGACGTTCCAGTGCTTTCCCACGGCGGAGACGCGCCATCTGATCGCCGACCGCCGTCTCGTCGATCCCTTCGCCTCCATGCAGGCGGCGAGCTCGGCCGCCCATGCCGAGCCGATCGCCGCGAAGCTCTGCCGCGACCGGGAGGGGCTCGTCTACGAGATCAGCATGCTGCGCCGCGATGGGCGGGTATTGCGGATTTATCTCGACGCGACGAACGGCCAGCCGCATCCTGGTCACAAATCGCGGTGACAAAGACGCGATTCGATCGGGGGAGGGGACGTTGCGCCTGCTGGTCGTCGAGGACGACAAGGATTTGAATCGCCAGCTCGCCGCCGCGCTCGAGCAGGCGGGCTACGCCGTGGACCGCGCCTTCGATGGCGAAGAGGGGCATTTCCTCGGCGACACCGAGCCCTATGACGCGGTCGTGCTCGACATCGGCCTGCCGAGGAAGGACGGCGTCAGCGTGCTCGAGCAGTGGCGCAAGGCCGGGCGGACCATGCCCGTGCTGATCCTCACCGCGCGCGACCGCTGGAGCGACAAGGTGCAGGGCTTCGACGCCGGCGCCGATGATTACGTGGCCAAACCCTTCCATATGGAGGAACTGCTCGCGCGTGTCCGAGCGCTGCTGCGCCGCGCGGCCGGCCATGCGACGAGCGAGATCGTCTGCGGACCCGTGCGGCTCGACACCAAGGCCGGCCGCGTCGTCGTCGACGGGACGGCGGTCAAGCTGACCTCGCACGAATATCGGCTGCTCGCCTATCTGATGCATCACAGCGGGCGGGTGATCTCGCGCGGCGAGATCGTCGAGCATCTCTACGATCAGGATTTCGACCGGGATTCGAACACGGTCGAGGTCTTCGTCGGGCGCCTGCGCAAGAAACTCGGCGTCGACGTGATCCAGACAATTCGTGGCCTCGGCTATATGGCGGCGGCGCCCGAAGCCGGCGGACGCTGACTCGCGCTCATGCGCTGGCTGCGCTTTCCGAGCCGGTCGATCGCGGCGCGCCTGTTCCTGACCGCGGCGGCGCTGAGCTCCGCCGTGCTGATGCTCGCCGGATTCGCCCTCACCGAATATTACCGCGCGACGGCGGAGGACGTGTTCGAGCAGCGGCTCGAGGTCTATCTCCGCGCCATCGTCGCCGACGTCTCGGAATCGGGCGAGGACGGACGCACCGGGCCGGGCCAGCTCGGCGATCCGCAATTCGAGCTCGCCCGTTCCGGCTGGTATTGGCAGATTACCCGGCTCGACGATGAAAAGCACGAGATCAAGGCGTCCCGCTCTCTGTTCGCCGCCCGGTTGCCGAAGCTCTCCGACCTTCACATTCCGGCCGAGACCGGCGGCGTGCGGCGCGGCGTCACGATGGGGCCGGACGCGCGCATGCTGCGCATCGTCGAACGCGTCATCGACGTCGGCGACATCGGCGTCTATCTCGTGCAGGTCGCGGCGACCACAGAGGAGACCGAGAGCCAGATCTCCCGCTTCCGCTGGTCGCTCATCGTCGCCTTCTCGCTGCTCGCCATAGCTCTGGCGCTCGGCGCCGCATTCCAAGTCCGTTTCGGCCTTCGTCCTCTGCGTCTCATGCAGCACGAGCTGTCGATCATCCGCCGCGGCGAGCGCGCGCGGATCGAAGGCGTCTATCCGACAGAGATCGCCCCGCTCGCGGAAGAGCTCAATCTGATGATCTCGGCCAATCGCGACATCGTCGAGCGCTCGCGCACGCAGGTCGGCAATCTCGCCCATGCGTTGAAGACGCCGCTCAGCGTCATCGTCAACGAGGCGGACGCCGCGCCCTCCCTGCTCGCCGAAAAAGTGAGCGAGCAGGCGAAACTGATGCGCGACCAGATCGCCTTTTATCTCGAGCGGGCGCGGGCGGCGGCGCGCGCCGGCGCCATCGGCGCGACGACGGAGGTCGCGCCTGTGGTCGAGGCGCTGCTGCGCATCTTCGCCAAGATTTATTCCGAGCGTGGCGTCGCTTTCTCCGGCAGCGCGGCGGGGGGCTCGCGCTTTCTCGGCGAGCGGCAGGATCTCGAGGAGATCGTCGGCAATCTGCTCGACAATGCCGGGAAATGGGCGGCGGGCGAAGTGCGCCTCGAGGCGTCCCTCGAAAGCGGCGCGGCCGGCCGCAGCGTGCTCGTCGTCACCATCGACGACGACGGGCCGGGGCTCGCGCCGCATCTGCGCGAGCGCGCCGTGGCGCGCGGCCAGCGGCTCGACGAGACCAAGCCGGGCTCGGGCCTCGGCCTCTCGATCGTCGCCGAACTCGCAGCCGATTACGGCGGCTCGCTGCGTCTGTCGGAGAGTCCGCTCGGCGGCTTGCGCGCGCAGGCGCGGCTCCCGGGGCTTTGACAGGCGGCGCGCATTCGGTCATGACCCTTGCGGATGCGCGCGAGGGGGAGGCGTCCATGTGGTCGATCGTCAGATGTTTCGCGGCCGTCGGCCTCGTCGCGATGCTCGGGGGATGCAACACAGCCGCGCCGGAGGCGGCGAAGGTCGCGCCCCCGGCGCCGGAGCCGCCGGCGCCGGGCGTGGTCGGCTCGGCGGTCGGTCGCGAACTGGATGCGGCGGATCGCGCGACCGCGATCGCCGCGCAGCAGGAAGCGGTGAATTCCGGCGAGCGCAAGAGCTGGCGCGGCGCTCATGGCGCCTACGGCTTCATCGAGCCAGCGGCGGAGGACGCGCCCGGCGGCTGCCGCGACTATACGCACAAGGTGTTCATCGGGGGCGTCCGCAGCAGGCGAAGGGCCGGGCCTGCAAGCGGCCGGATGGGAGCTGGCGGGCTACGAGCTGATATGGTGACCGAGCGCGCCATACGGCGATCGATTACGACCATGCGCTCGAGCATGTCGCGGAGGCGGTGTTTCCGCAGGCGACGAAGATCGTGCTCGTCCAGAACAATCTGAACACGCACAAGCCCGCCTCGCTCTACCAGGCGTGCGCGCCGAAGTCGGCGCCTGGGTCGCCGATCGCAACGAGCATCGGGCAAAAGCGGACTGGCGCTTCACTCCCGCGGACCCCGCATCGAGCTCAAAAGCCTCTACCCGACCTTCCCCATTCTAAATGGCTGAATCGCGCCGCTGGACGACGATGAGTCTTCCGCCGCGGGTGACGCCCTTTCTGGCCGAAGCAGACGATCGGCCTGCCGGACGAGAAATGCCGCCCAGAGAGCGAGGCTCACGCACTCGACCGCCTCGTCGACGGCGGCGAGCTTGTCGACGTCGCGAGCGGATCAAAGGGGGCGCGAGGCGCGCCCCAACAGGCCTCGTCCATCATTGCGCGGCCTTCACGCGCAGCCTGTCCTCGATCGCGGCGAGGGCGGCGTCGAGCGCGGAGGCGTCGGGACCGCCGGCCTGGGCGAGATCGGGACGTCCGCCGCCGCCCTTGCCACCGAGCTTCTCGCTGGCGGCGCGGACGAGTTCGATGGCGTTGTAGGTTTGAGTGAGGTCGGCGGTCACGCCGACGACAACCCCGGCCTTGCCGTCGGCCGAGGCGTTGGCGATGGCGACGACGCCGGAGCCGATCGTCTTCTTGGCGTCGTCGACGAGGGACTTCAGGTCCTTTGCGTCTATGCCCTGGACGGCGCGGGAGAACAGCTTGACGCCGGCGATCTCGCGCACGGGCGCGGCTCCATTGCCGCCGCCGCCCATGGCCAGCTTGCGCTTGGCCTCGGCGAGTTCGCGCTCCATTTGCTTGCGCTCCTCGAGCAGGGCGGCGAGACGCCCCGGGGTCTCCTCGACAGGGGCGCGCACCAGCGCCGCCACTTCGCGCAGCGCCCGCGAATCGGCGACGAGCTGCGCGCGCGCCGCCTCGGCGGTCTTGGCCTCGATGCGGCGCACGCCGGAGGCGACGGCGCCTTGCGACACGATGCTGACGAGGCCGATGTCGCCGGTGCGGCGCACATGGGTGCCGCCGCAGAGCTCGACCGAGAAGGCGCGGCTCTGATCGGCGGGCGCGTGGCCCATCGACACGACACGCACCTCTTCGCCATATTTCTCGCCGAACAGCGCGCGCGCGCCGGATCGGATGGCGTCGTCCTGCGCCATCAGCCGCGTCTCGACCGCCGCATTGTCCTGCACCACCTCGTTGGCGATGCGCTCGACATCGGCGACCTCCTCTTCGGTGAGGGGCTTGGGATGAGTGAAGTCGAAGCGCAGGCGGTCCGGCGCGACCAGCGAGCCCTTTTGAGCGACATGATCGCCGAGCACGCGGCGCAGCGCCTCGTGCAGAATATGCGTCGCCGAATGATTCGCGCGCACGGCGTTGCGGCGCGCGTGGTCCACCTCGAGCTCCAGCGCGAGGCCGGGGACGAGCGCGCCCTCCTCGACCACGCCTTCATGCACGAACAGCCCACCGAGCTTTTTCTGCGTATTGATCACCCGGAAACGCACGCCTTTGGCGCGCATGACGCCGACGTCGCCGATCTGGCCGCCGGATTCGGCGTAGAAGGGCGTTTGATTGAGGATCACCGCGCCGCGCGCGCCGGCCGCGAGCCGGAAGGTCTCGGAGCCCTCGTGCAGCAGGGCGACGACCACGCCTTCGCTCTTCTCCGTGTCGTAGCCGAGAAATTCCGTGGCGCCGACGCGCTCCTCGAGCGCGAACCAGACGGCTTCCGTCGCCGTTTCGCCCGATCCGGCCCAGGCCTTCCGCGCCTCGGCGCGCTGGCGCGCCATCGCCGTCTCGAACGCGTCCTTGTCGACCGTTATGCCGCGCGGGCGCAGCGCGTCCTCGGTGAGATCGAGAGGAAAGCCGTAAGTGTCGTAGAGCTTGAACGCCGTCTCGCCGGAGAAGCTCGCGCCGGGCGCGAGCGCCGCGGTCTCCTCGTCGAGAATGGCGAGGCCGCGCGCCAGCGTCTGGCGAAAGCGCGTTTCTTCGGTGAGCAGCGTGTCGCGGATGAGGGTCTCGGCGCGCGGCAGCTCGGGATAGGCTCGGCCCATTTCCGCGACGAGCGAGCCGACCAGCCTGTGCATGAGGGGCTCGGCGGCGCCGAGCAGCTGCACATGGCGCATGGCGCGGCGCATGATGCGGCGCAGGACATAGCCGCGCCCCTCGTTGGAGGGCGTCACCCCATCGGCGACGAGAAAGGCCGAGGCGCGCAGATGATCGGCGATCACGCGGTGGCTCGCCGCCTGCGGTCCGGACACGTCCACGCCGGTCGCGTCGGCGACCGCGGCGGTCAGGCGACGGAACAGGTCGATGTCGAAAACCGAATGCGCGCCCTGCAGCAGAGCGGCGACGCGCTCGAGGCCCATGCCCGTGTCGATCGACGGGCGCGGCAGCGGAATCCGCTCGCCCGGCGCCGTCTGATCATATTGCATGAAGACGAGGTTCCAGAATTCGAGGAAACGGTCGCCGTCTTCGTCGGGGCCGCCGGGCGGTCCGCCGGCGACGCTCTCTCCCTGGTCGTAGAAAATTTCCGAGCAGGGACCGCAGGGTCCGAGATCGCCCATGCTCCAGAAGTTATCGCTCGACGCGATGCGGATGATGCGGTCCTCGGAAAAGCCCGCGATCTTCTTCCAGAGTTCGAAGGCTTCGTCGTCGTCGTGATAGACGGTGACGAGCAGGCGTTCGCGCGGCAGGCCCAATTCGCGCGTGACGAGCGTCCAGGCGAGCTCGATCGCGCCTTCCTTGAAATAATCGCCGAAGGAGAAATTGCCGAGCATCTCGAAAAAGGTCAAATGCCGGGCGGTATAGCCGACATTGTCGAGATCATTGTGCTTGCCGCCCGCGCGCATGCATTTCTGCGCGCTCGTCGCGCGGGCGTAATGGCGCTTCTCGAAGCCGGTGAAGACGTTCTTGAATTGCACCATTCCCGCATTGGTGAACATCAATGTCGGATCGTTCAGCGGGACGAGCGGCGAGGATGCGACCTTCTCGTGGCCGTTGCGCGAGAAGAAGTCGAGGAAGGTCGTGCGGATCTGGTTGACGCCACTCATCGTGCTCATTCGGCCCGGGTTTGCCGGTCATATCGCGGCGGCGTTCGGCCGGTCGTGACCGGCAGAACGCGACGCTCTCGTTTCTCGCTCCGGGCCCGCGTCGCGAGGGCCGGGCGCGAACCGAGCCCTTCTAGAGCATTTGCCAGCGAAGGGAAACAGGGCTTTCCGTGGGATGAGCGAGGTTCGGGTCGCCGGGAGCTCAATCCTCGGCGGCGTCGTCGTCGGCCGCATCGAGAATGCGCTCGGCGATGAGGCCGGCGTTCTCGCGGATCGCCGCCTCGATCCGCTCGGCGGCCTCCTTGTTCTGCTTCAAAAAGGCCTTGGCGTTCTCGCGCCCCTGTCCGAGCCTCTGGCTGTCGAAGGAGAACCAGGCGCCCGATTTGTCGACGACGCCGGCCTTCACGCCGAGGTCGATCAGTTCGCCGACCTTGGAGACGCCTTCGCCATACATGATGTCGAACTCGACCTGCTTGAACGGCGGGGCGACCTTGTTCTTGACCACCTTCACGCGCGTCTGATTTCCGGTCACATCGTCGCGATCCTTGATCGCGCCGATGCGGCGGATGTCGAGCCGCACGGAGGCGTAGAATTTGAGCGCATTGCCGCCGGTCGTCGTCTCCGGCGAGCCGTACATGACGCCGATCTTCATGCGGATCTGATTGATGAAGATGACGAGCGTGTTGGAGCGCGCGATCGAGGCGGTGAGCTTGCGCAGCGCCTGGCTCATCAGCCGCGCCTGCAGGCCCGGCTGCACCTCGCCCATCTCGCCCTCGATCTCGGCGCGCGGCGTCAGCGCCGCGACCGAATCGACGACCAGCACGTCGACCGCGCCGGAGCGCACCAGAGTGTCGGTGATCTCGAGCGCCTGCTCGCCCGTGTCGGGCTGGGAGATCAGCAGCTCCTCGAGATTGACGCCGAGCTTGCGGGCGTAGACCGGATCGAGCGCATGCTCGGCATCGACGAAAGCGCAGACGCCGCCCTTCTTCTGCGCCTCGGCGATGACATGCAGGGTGAGAGTCGTCTTGCCCGAGGATTCCGGCCCATAGACCTCGACGACGCGGCCGCGCGGCAGGCCGCCGACGCCGAGCGCTATGTCGAGCCCCAGCGAGCCCGTCGAGATCGTCTCGATCTCGACGGCCTTCTGGTTCTTGCCGAGCCGCATGATCGAGCCTTTGCCGAAGGCCCGCTCGATCTGCGACAGAGCGGCGTCCAGCGCCTTGGTCTTGTCCACGGAGGTTCCTTCCACGAGGCGGAGATTGGCTTGGCTCACGGCGATGATTCCTTCTGGCACGGGTGAGGCGGCTGACGCAATGATGAGGATCGGCGCAAAGACATCTCGGCTGAGGAACGTGGCGCTCGCGCCTCCCGCTCCCGTCCTGAATGTCCTGTGCGCCGGGGAACATCGAACCTCTTTATTGTATCCTATTTGTTCTCGCCGCCAAGTTCTTTTTTTGTTCGCGTCTCTGCTCTCTCGCGTCTCGCGATACGGAACGCTGCTCGGAGCGGCGAAAGCGGAGCCTTGTCTTCGATCGCCGATGCGGCGAGAGTGGATGGAGAAGGTTTTCGAGGAGTCGTCCTATGCGTTTCGTTCTGGGCGCGGTTTGCGCGCTCTTCGCGCTCTGCGCCTGCCACGGCGCCGCGCCGCAGGGGCGCTTCGATCCGGCGGAGGCGGCCTTCATCCGGCGGCAGGGCGAGACGACAATTCACGGCCAAGCATTCCTGCGCGACCCTCACGGCAACGTGAATGTGCGCTACGCCTCGGGCGAGGTCGTGCGCCTGATTCCGGCGACCGCCTATGCGAGGGCGCGCTTCGCCCAATTCTACGGCGACAAGAAATTCGTTCCGGCGCTGCTTGCGCAATCGCCGACGCAGGACCCCGATTATCTGGAGCATATGCGCACGACCAAGGCCGACGCCATGGGGCGCTTCGCCTTCGACAAGCTCGCGCCGGGGCGCTATTTCGTGGCGACGCAGCTCACCTGGACGCCGAGCGGCCGCTGGCTCGCCGAGGGCGGCGCGATGTATGACGAGATCGAGGTCACCGGAAAGGAGAGCGAGCCGATTCGCCTGATCCTCTCCGGCAATTGAAGCAGGAAACGCCATTGTTGCTTCTCCTCGTCGTCGCCGCCGCGCTGATCGATGCGCAGGATCGCGTCCTCATCGCGCAGCGTCCCCCCGGCAAGCAACTCGCCGGTCTCTGGGAGTTTCCCGGCGGCAAGCTCGATCCCGGCGAGCGGCCGGAGGAGGCGCTCGCGCGCGAGCTCGCCGAGGAGCTCGGCGTCGTCGTGGACATTCGCGACCTCGCGCCGCTGACCTTCGCCAGCCACGCCTATGAGGCGTTCCATCTGTTGATGCCGCTCTATGTCTGCCGCCGCTGGAGGGGCGAGCCGCATTCACGCGAGGGACAGGCGCTGGCATGGATGCGGCCGAGCGAATTGGACGCTTCGAGCATGCCGCCCGCCGACGCGCCTCTGATCGCGCCGCTCGTCGCTCTGTTCGGATGAGCGGACGAGGCCGCGGACGCGATTGATTCGAGAGCGGCCGCCGCCTATGTTCGCAGCATGAGCGGCTCCGTTGCATTCGATACGCTGAAATTCGTCGAGACGCTGGAGGCGGGCGGCTTCGACCGCCGCCAGGCGAAGGCGGCCGCCGAAGCCTTCGCCGAGGCGACGAGCCAGGAACTCGCGACCAAATCTGATCTTTCCGCCCTCGGAACGAGGCTGGGGGCGGAGATCGAAACGGTTCGGACCGAGCTGAAGAGAGAAATCCAGGCCGCTCGAACGGAGCTGAAAAGCGAAATCGCGGAACTCAGAAGCGAGCTGAAGAGCGAGATCGCAGAGGTCAGGAACGAACTCAAGAGCGAGATCGCAGAGGTCGGCAACGAGCTCAGGACCGAGACCGCGGCGATTCGCGCTGATCTGAAATCGGAAATCAGCTCGGTGCGATCGGAGATCGAGCTCTCGAAGCGCGATCTGAAAATCTGGTTCGGCTCGATCATGGTGATCGCCGTCGGCGTCATTCTGGCGGCGATCCGCTATCTTCCCGCCGGCCATCCCTGAGCCGTCGGCCCCGCTCGTCCGAGCGGAAGCGTCGCTCTCGCAGCTTTTCCTTGCGTCCCGCCGTCTCTCGAGTGTATAAGCGCGCAGTTTCCATCTCATAACGATCACGATCCGGTGATCGCTGTTTGAGAGTGGGGCCCGGCCGGGACCCCGCTCTTTTTTGTTTGCCCGGTCCCCGTGACGCTTCGAACCCGAGGATGAGCTTGGCAGAAACGCCCGCCGCCGGCGCCGACAACGCGCCCTCTCCGCTCGACGAGCCGCGCCTCTGCGGCGAGACGGGCGTCGCGGCGCGCATCGCCCATATCGCCGAGCCCGTGCTGGCGCAGCTCGGCTTTCGCCTGGTGCGCGCGCGAATCCTCTCGCAGAACGGCGTCGTTCTGCAGATCATGGCTGAGCGGCCCGACGGAACCATGACCATCGACGACTGCGAGGCCGCGAGCCAGGCGCTCTCGCCCGAGCTCGACGTCGAAGACGTGATCGCCGACGCCTATCGGCTCGAGCTGTCCTCGCCCGGCATCGACCGGCCGCTGGTGCGGGTCTCGGATTTTCGCCGGGCGATCGGCCACGAGGCGAAGATCGAGTTGACGCAGCCGCTGGCGTCCGGCCGCAAGCGATTTCGCGGCGATATCGTCGCCGTCGAGGGCGATGGCCGCGAGGCGGTGGTGACGCTCGCGCGCAAGGATGCGCCGCCCGACGAGGAGAAGACGGTCCGCCTTCCTCTCCGCGATCTCGACGAGGCCAAGCTGATGCTGACGGACGCGCTGATCCGCGAATCGCTGCGCGCCGGCAAGGCCGAGACCGCGCAGGAGCGAGAGCGAGAAGACGCCGAGCCGGGCGAGGAGCGTCCGCGCCGCGGCCCGGGCCGGTTTACCGCCGCGGCGAAGCAGAAGCCCAAGCCGCTGGTTCCGGCCGGAATTCAGGCGGGGTTGAAGAAGGAAGGCGGGCCCGGTCGCTCGCGCGTGTGACGCGCCGCGCCGGAGCCGGCCTTGATTCTCGATTGAGGAGCGACAGATGGCCGTCAGCGCCAACAGGTTGGAAATCCTGCAGATCGCCGATGCGGTCGCGCGCGAGAAGTCGATCGACCGTCAGATCGTCATCGCCTCCATGGAGGACGCGCTGCAGAAGGCGGCGCGCTCGCGCTACGGGCAGGAGACCGAGGTGCGCGCCGAGATCAATCCGAAGAGCGGCGAAGTGCGTTTCTCGCGCTTGCTGCTCGTCGTCGATCAGCTCGAGAACGATGCGACGCAGATCGCGCTCGAGGACGCGCGCAAGCGCAATCCGGCCGCCCAGGTCGGCGACTGGATCTCGGAGACGCTGCCGCCCTTCGATTTCGGCCGCATCGCCGCGCAATCGGCGAAGCAGATCATCGTGCAGAAGGTGCGCGAGGCGGAGCGCGACCGCCAATACGAGGAATTCAAGGACCGCATCGGCGAGATCGTCAACGGCGTGGTCAAGCGCGTCGAATATGGCAATGTGATCGTCGATCTCGGCCGCGGCGAGGCGATCATCCGCCGCGACGAGATGATCCCGCGCGAGACCTTCCGCCCCGGCGATCGCGTGCGCGCCTATGTCTACGACGTGCGCCGCGAGCAGCGCGGACCGCAGATCTTCCTCTCGCGCACGCATCCGCAGTTCATGGCGAAGCTGTTCCGCCAGGAGGTGCCGGAGATCTACGACGGCGTCATCGAGGTGAAGTCCGTGGCGCGCGATCCGGGCTCACGTGCGAAGATCGCCGTCATCTCGCGCGATTCCTCGATCGATCCGGTCGGCGCCTGCGTCGGCATGCGCGGCTCGCGCGTGCAGGCCGTCGTCGGCGAATTGCAGGGCGAGCGCATCGACATCATCCCCTGGTCGGCGGACGCGGCGACTTTCATCGTCAATGCGCTGCAGCCGGCCGAGGTCGTCAAAGTGGTGCTGGACGAGGACACGGCGCGCATCGAAGTGGTGGTGCCGGACGATCAGCTGTCGCTCGCCATCGGCCGGCGCGGCCAGAACGTTCGCCTCGCCTCGCAGCTCACCGGCTGGGACATCGACATTCTGACCGAGGCCGAGGAATCCGAACGTCGGCAGCGGGAGTTCGTCGAGCGGACGAAAGTGTTCATGAACGCCATCGACGTCGACGAGGTGGTCGGCCGCCTGCTCGCTTCGGAAGGCTTCCAATCGGTCGAGGACCTCGCCTATGTCGATCTCGCCGAGCTGGCGACGATCGAGGGCTTCGACGAGGATACGGCGGCCGAAATCCAGAACCGCGCGCGTAACTATCTGGAAAGGGTCGAAGCGGAGAACGAGGCCCGCCGCAAGGAGCTCGGCGTGCTCGATGAGCTGAAGGAGATCGACGGAATCACCACCGCCATGATGGTGAAGCTCGGCGAGAACGATGTGAAATCGATCGAGGATCTCGCGGGCTGCGTGCCCGACGATCTCGTCGGCTGGACCGAGAAGAAGAATGGCGAGACGATCAAGCAGGCCGGTTTCTTGGAGGGGATCGATCTGTCGCGCGAGGAGGCCGAGGCGCTGATCATGGCCGCGCGCGTGCGCGCGGGATGGATCGAGGCGCCGCAACCCGCCGAGGAGGAGGGGAAAGCGGCCGAAGAGACGCAGGCGCAATCGGCGGACGGAGCTGCCGAATAGGAGCGGGGAGCCGGGTGAGAGAATCGGAGGCCAGCGAACGGATGTGCATCGTGACGCGTCGGCGCGAGCCGCCGGAGGCGATGATCCGTTTCGTGCGCGCGCCGGACGGCGTCCTGACGCCGGACATCAGGGCGCGCTTGCCGGGCCGCGGCGCCTGGGTGACCGCGCGCGCCGATCTCGTCGCCGAAGCCTTGAAGAAGCGCGCTTTTGCTCGCCAGTTGAAGGCCGATGTCGCCGCCTCGCCGACGCTTCCCGCCGATGTGGACCGCCTGCTCGAGGCCGATTGCCTGCAGTCGCTCGCCCTCGCCAACAAGGCCGGCGCGGTGACGATGGGTTTCGGCAAGGCGTGCGAGGCGCTGGAGAAAGGCGCCGTCGCCGCGCTGCTCGAGGCGCGCGACGGTTCTGCGGAGGGCCGGCGCAAGCTCGCGCAGGCGGCCCGGCGCGCTGCCGCGGCGGCCGGACGAGCCGCCGAGCCGCCCGTGACGATCTCTCTCTTCGATTCGTCGCAATTGGATTTGGCTTTGGGCCGCACAAATGTGATACATGCAGCCCTCGCGCCGGGCGGACCGACGCAAGCCTTTTTGACGCGCTGCCGCCGTCTATCCGCCTATCGAGGCGAAAACGCTCGAAACGAAGCGGGAGAGAGCGGCGACGACGACGCGAACACCGTCGGCCGGACGGCCGACGCCAATGAACCGGCGCAGCCCGAGGATCGGAAAACTGGATGAGTGAAACCGAGAACACCGGCGAGAAGGGGCTGACCGCTCCGTCGAAGACGCTGCATCTCAAGCAGCGTCCGACGGAACATGGCGGCATGGTGCGGCAGAGCTTCCCGCACGGCCGCTCGAAGGTGGTCGTGGTCGAGAAGGTGAAGCGCCGCGCCCCGGGTCATGTCGAGACCAAGCCCGCGGCCTCTCCCGCAGCCCCGGCGGCGGCGCCCCCGCCGCCGCGCTCGGAAGCCCGCGCGCCGCATCCGCCCAAGCGCGGCGCCGGCGTCGTGCTGCGCGCCCTGACCGACGAGGAGCGCGAAGCCCGCGCCCGCGCCCTGGTCGACGCCCGCACGCGCGAAGAGGAGGACCGGCGCCGAGCCGAGGCCGAAGCCAAGGCGCGCGCCGAGCGCGAGGAGCGCGAGCGCGCCGAGCGCGCCGCCGCCGAGGCGCGCAAGCGCGAGGAGGAGGCCCGCCTCGCGCGCGAGGCGGAAACGAAACGCAAGTCCGAGGAGGAGGCGCGTCGGCGCCTCGCCGGCGGCGGCGCGCCCGAGCCGCCCGCCCCGGGCGTTGCCGCTCGTCCCGCGGCGCCGCGTCCGGCGACGGCCGCGGCGCGCCCCGCCGCGGAAGCGGCGCCGCAGCCGGCCGGCGAGGACGCCGAGGCCAAGCGCGTCGCGCGCCGCCCCGCCGGCGTCATCGCCGTCAAGGCGCCGCCGCCGCCGCGACCGACGCCGTCGCGCGGCGGCGAGCAGAAGAACCGCGGCCGCCTCACCGTCTCCACCGCGACGTCGGAGGAGGAGGAGCGCACCCGCTCGGTCGCGGCGTTCCGCCGCCGCACGCAGCGCCTCAAGTCCTTCGGCCAAGCGGAGCAGAAGGAAAAGATTTCGCGCGAGGTGATCCTGCCCGAGACCATCACCATTCAGGAGCTCGCCAACCGCATGTCGGAGCGCGGCGTCGATGTGATCCGCCTGCTGATGAAGCAGGGCGCGATGCACAAGATCACCGACGTCATCGACGCCGACACGGCGCAGCTCGTCGCGGAAGAGCTCGGCCATGCTGTCAAGCGCGTCGCCGAATCGGATGTCGAGGAAGGCCTGTTCGACGCGCCCGACGCGGAAGGCGCGCTCGAGTCGCGCCCGCCGGTCGTCACCATCATGGGCCATGTCGACCACGGCAAGACCTCGCTGCTCGACGCGATCCGCCACGCCAATGTCGTCGCGGGCGAAGCGGGCGGCATCACGCAGCATATCGGCGCCTATCAGGTGAAGGCGCCGAGCGGCGCGCCCATCACCTTCATCGACACGCCCGGCCACGCCGCCTTCACGGCGATGCGCGCGCGCGGCGCCAAGGTGACGGATATCGTCGTGCTGGTGGTCGCGGCGGACGATGGCGTCATGCCGCAGACGATCGAGGCGATCCATCACGCCAAGGCGGCGGAGGTGCCGCTCATCGTCGCGATCAACAAGATCGACAAGCCCGACGCGAGACCGGAGCGCGTGCGCACCGAGCTGCTGCAGCACGAGGTGCAGACCGAGAGCTTCGGCGGCGAAACGCTCGAGGTGGAGGTCTCCGCCAAGGAGAAGCTCAATCTCGACAAGCTGCTCGACGCGATCATCCTCCAGTCGGAAGTGCTCGACCTCAAGGCCAATCCCGATCGCTCGGCCGAAGGCACGGTGATCGAGGCGCGGCTCGACAAGGGCCGCGGCCCGGTCGCCACCGTGCTGGTGCAGCGCGGCACGCTGCATATCGGCGACATCATCGTCGCCGGCTCGCAATGGGGCCGCGTGCGCGCGCTGCTCGACGACAAGGGCGCGACCGTGCAGGACGCCGGTCCATCCTTCCCGGTCGAGATACTCGGCTTCTCCGGCACGCCCGAGGCGGGCGACCGCGTCGCCGTGGTCGAGTCCGAAGCCCGTGCGCGCGAGATCACCGAATATCGCGAGCGTCAGCGTCGCGAGAAGCTCGTCGCCCGCGGCGGCGGCGCGCGCACCTCGCTCACCGACATGATGAGCCAGTTGAAGACGGCCGGCCGCAAGGAGTTCCCGCTGGTCATCAAGGGCGATGTGCAGGGCTCGGTGGAGGCGATCGCCGCGGCGCTCGACAAGCTCGGCACCGACGAGGTGGGTGCGCGCATGGTGCATGCGGGCGTGGGCGGCATCTCCGAGTCCGACATCGCACTGGCGGAAGCGTCCAATGCTGTGGTCATCGGCTTCAACGTCCGCGCTCACAAGGAGGCGCGCGAGGCGGCCGAGCGCGGCGGCATTGAAATCCGCTACTACAACATCATCTACAATCTCGTGGACGATGTGAAGGCCGCCATGTCCGGCCTGCTGGCGCCGACGCTGCGCGAGACCATGCTGGGCAATGCGCAGATTCTCGAGGTGTTCGACATTTCGAAGGTCGGCAAGGTGGCGGGCTGCCGCGTGACCGACGGCTCGGTGGAGCGCGGCGCCAATGTGCGTCTCATCCGCGACAATGTCGTCGTTCACGAAGGCAAGCTCTCGACGCTCAAGCGCTTCAAGGATGAGGTCAAGGAAGTCCAGGCCGGACAGGAGTGCGGCATGGCCTTCGAGAACTATCAGGACATGCGCGTCGGCGACGTCATCGAGTGCTATCGGGTCGAGGAGATCAAGCGGACGCTGTGAGGGGCAGGGTTGGACGGCGCGGCAGACGAAGGATCGGACGCAAAAATGACCGGCGGGCTTCTCGGGCAAGCGACGCAAGACGGTCCGCAGAGCCGTTGGCGGTGCGCGGGCGCACGATCTGGATCGCATCGTGAACAAGGTGATCGAGGTGTTGGAAGAGCGCTCGAACGGACTCGCGGACTCGCTCCGCTCGGAACGTTCGGCGGGTTTCTCTCTGTTGCGCATAGAGCGCGTGACGCAACCTTCTCGGAATTTTTCTGGTCGTTTCGCTCGCTATGCAGAGATGCTCCAGAGAAGGCGCGGCGCCCACGAAGCGGTCGATCTCGATGTCGCTAACATCGACGCAGCCGCGACTTTCGATGATGAAGTGACGCAATTCGCGCGCGCCGTCGCCGATCTGGCGGAGGAACGGCGAGCCACTTTCGTCGCTCTTGCCGAGATGTCGGCGGTGGGGCGATCGCATCGACCGAGCGCAGAGCGAAAATCGCGCCGCGCTCGATCATCTGCTGGCTTGCTGACTCCCGCCGACGGAGACGAGCAGGCCAATTGAAAGTTCTGCTGGGATTCGTCCAGAACAGCCTGGACGAGCAGATCGACAGGAGAACGTCTCGCGCAGCGGCGGAGCTGTTCTCTCAATCGATCGCTCTCACGCCCGGCCAGACCGCGGACGACGAAGAGTCCCGCACGAGAAAGCGCTGAGCTTCGAACAGAGACTTGAAATGTCCAGAGCCCATCACGCCCATGGGGCGGAGCCGTCGCAGCGCATGTTGCGCGTCGCCGAGCTCGTCCGCCATTCCCTCGCCCAGATGCTCGCGCGCGGCGAGATCGTCGATCCCGTGCTGGAGACGCATGTCGTCACCGTCTCGCGCGTGACGATGAGCCCCGATTTGAAGCTCGCCACCGTCTATGTCATGCCGCTCGGCGGCAAGGACGAGAGCGAGGTGCTGCGCGCCCTCGATCGCCACAAGAAATTCCTGCGCGGCGAGATCGCGCATAACGTCAATCTCAAATTCGCGCCCGAGGTGCGCTTTCGCATCGACGACAGTTTCGACAATGTGGCGCGCATCGACGCACTCTTGAATTCCGATCGCGTGCGCCGCGACCTGGAGCATCCTCTCGAAAGGGAGGGCGACCAAGAATGACGAAGCTGAAGCGGTGGACGGAAGCCGAGTTGCGCGCACTGAGCGAGGATCGGCTTCTTTCGCTCCACGCCCGCTGTCAGGAGCTGAGCGGCGCTCCCGAGGCCGACGAAGCTCTGTCGCTCATCGAGATGATCGGCGTTCCCCGATCGAAGCGCGGCATGACGCTCGAATCTCCGTTCGGCAAGAAGATGCAAGCCATCATTTTCTCGTCGAAGGCGAAGGCCGCGGCCCTCGAGGCGGCGAGGAACGGCATTGCGCCAATGGCGGAGATCGATCCGATGCTGCAGGAAGAACTCGGGAAGGATTACAGGGAGACCTACGAGAGCACCATGACGGCCGGCTATCTCGTTGCAAACCTGATGCGGCAAAATCAGTGGGAAGTCGATGGCAAGAATCGGCGCCAGAAGCTTCCGCCGCACTGCGTCGCAAAGACCGCTGCGCTCTTCGTACACATCCCTTCGAAAAAGAGCTGATCGTGAACAAATCAAGATCGACCCGCGCCGTCGTCGACGGCTGGGTGGTGCTCGACAAGCCCGTCGGCATGACCTCGACGCACGCCGTCTCGCGTTTGAAGCGCATCTATAACGGCAAGAAGGCCGGCCACGCCGGCACGCTCGACCCGCTCGCCTCCGGCATATTGCCGGTCGCCTTCGGCGAGGCGACCAAGACCGTGCCCTTCGTGCAGGACGGCGAGAAGGCCTATTCCTTCACCGTGCGCTGGGGGATCGAGACCGACACCGACGACGCCGACGGCAAGCCGGCGCGCGAGAGCGAGACGCGTCCGACCATCGCCGAGATCGAGGCGCTGCTGCCGCGCTTCACAGGCGACATATTGCAGACGCCGCCGCAATTTTCGGCGATCAAGATCGCTGGCGAGCGCGCTTATGATCTCGCCCGCGACGGCGAAACCGTGGAGCTGAAGGCGCGTCCCGTCGCCATTCATCGGCTCTCTCTCCTCGACGCGACCGCCGACGAGGCGCGCCTCGTCATGGAATGCGGCAAAGGCGCCTATGTGCGCTCGATCGCCCGCGACCTCGGCCGGCTGCTCGGCTGCTTCGGCCATGTGAGCGCGCTGCGCCGCACGCGCGTCGGCCCCTTCCATGAGGAAGATTCCTACACGCTCGACGAGATCGAGGGCGGCGAAGCGGGCAATGCGCTGCTCTCTGTCGAGGCGGGCCTCACCGAGCTGCCCTGCGTCATCGTCGATCGCGACACGGCGGCGCGGTTGCGCCGCGGCGGCTCGGTGATCCTGCGCGGTCGCGACGCGCCGCACGATGGAATCGTCTATGCGGCCTGCGGCGGCGTGCCGGTCGCTTTCGGCCAAGTGGTGGAGGGCGCGCTCGAGCCCTCGCGCGTGTTCAATCTGCCGTTCTGACGTTGATCTTCGCCGACGAAAGGGGTTCTATCGACGAGCAGTCGGCGGGGGCGGTAGGCGGTTCTGCGCAACTACGCTTTGCCGATGTCCATCGCCGCCTCGCCCCTGGCCCACATGTCGCTCACTGCCCCAAAGATCCTGGTCTTCGACTCCGGCCTCGGCGGCCTCACCGTCTTCGCCGAGGTCGCGAAGCTGCGCCCGCGAGCGACCTTTCTCTATTGCGCCGACGATGCGGGCTTTCCATACGGGTCCTTATCGGAGGAGGCGCTGGTCGCTCGCGTCATGCTCGTCATGGAGCGGCTCGTCGCCGACCATTCGCCCGATCTCGTCGTCATCGCCTGCAATACGGCCTCCACTCTCGCTCTGCCGCATCTGCGTGCGCGCTGGCCGCAAGTCCCTTTCGTCGGCACGGTGCCCGCGGTGAAGCCCGCCGCGGAGCGCTCGCGCTCACGCCTCATATCCGTGCTGGCGACGCCGGGCACGGTCGCGCGCGATTATACGCGCGCGCTCATCGCGAGCTTCGCCGGGGGCTGCGAGGTGACCCTGGTCGGCTCGACGCGCCTCGCCCCGATCGCGGAGGATTTTTTGCGGGGCGCCGAGATTTCAGAGGCGGAGATCGCCGCCGAGATCGCGCCCTGTTTCGTCGCGCACACGGATGGCGCGCGCACGGATGTGATCGTGCTGGCGTGCACCCACTATCCGCTGCTCGTCGATTTCTTCCCCCCACTCGCGCCCTGGCCGGTGGAATGGATCGACCCGGCTCCGGCCATCGCCCGCCGAGCGGACCGCCTGCTCGGCGAGCGCTTCGGCGCCGAGCGCGCGGCGACGCTCGAACCGCGCCGGGCGATCTTCACCAGCGGCGCCCGCCCGGCTCCGCCTCTGGCCGCCGCGCTGGCTCGCCTCGGATTTGATGCGCCGCTCTGATCCGCCTCGGGACCAGAGCAGGAGGCGCGCCGCGAGCCGCGCCCGTCGCCCCAAAAACGGCGGGAAATCGCCCGGTGGGCGCGCGCAGCCGGCATTCTTCTTGACCTTCCGGGTCGCGACGCCTATCGCTGGCAAAGCCAGCCGGCTGGATGGCCGCTGCTCTTCGAGCAGAGGAAAGTCCGGGCTCCACGGAGACACGGCGCCGGATAAGGTCCGGCGGGGGCGACCCCAGGGAAAGCGCCACAGAAAGCAAACCGCCGCGTTCCGTAAAGGCGCGCGGCAAGGGTGAAAGGGTGCGGTAAGAGCGCACCGCTCGGGCGGCGACGTCCGAGGCATGGCAAGCCCCGCCGGGAGCAAGACCGAATAGGGGCGATTTCGGAAGCAGCGATGTTTCCCCGGCCCGTCTCCGGGCCGTCGCCCGGGTTGGTCGCTAGAGGCGGCAGGCAACCGCCGTCCCAGAGGAATGGCCATCGCGCGCGGGAGACCGCGCCATACAGAACCCGGCTTACAGGCCGGCTGGCTCTTTCGGGGCAGTGGGCGGTCGGCCGGCAATGAATCCATGCCGTCTCTTGCCGACCGCCCACTGCCGACCGCCCACCCCGTCAACGCTCCCTTAACCCTGAGGACGTCTTAATGACGCATCGGCGCCTCGCCGCATTTTCGCTCGCCGCGCCGATGTCGACGCCTCTCGGTTCTCCATGCTCTCCGTTCGTGTTCACACCGATGAAGCTTCCGGATGCTCGGCGGGACCGACCTTCGTGCGCCGGCGCATGGCGCGGGACCGCGTCATGACGGCGACCGGAGCGCCGATGCGCCCGGCGGAGCCCGCGCGGCATGTTCCCGTGCTGCTCGAGGAGGCGATGGCGGCGCTCGCGCCGCACGACGGCGGCGTCTATCTCGACGCCACTTTCGGAGCCGGCGGCTATACGCGCGCCCTTCTCGCTCGCGAGAATACGTGCGTGCTGGCGCTCGACCGCGATCCGCGCGCCATCCGCGACGGTCTGCCCCTGGTCGAGGCCGCGGGCGGACGGCTCACCCTCGTCGAAGCGCGCTTCTCGGAGCTGGCGAAGGTCGCCGAGCGCTCGCGGCTCGCCCCGCTCGACGGAATTGTCGCCGACATCGGCGTCTCGTCCATGCAGTTCGACGAGGCGGAGCGCGGCTTCTCTCTCCGCAACGACGGCCCGCTCGACATGCGCATGGAGGGCCGCGGCCGCAGCGCCGCCGACATCGTCGCCGAGGCGGACGAGGAGACGCTCGCCGACATCTTCTATCATTATGGCGAGGAGCGCGCGGCGCGGCGCATCGCTCGCGCCATCGTCCATGCCCGCAACGAAAGGCCGATCGCGACCACTCTCGCCCTCGCTTCGCTGATCGAGCGCGCCGCGCCCGGCCGCCCGGGCGACATCCATCCGGCGACGAAGAGCTTTCAGGCGCTGCGCATCGCCGTCAACGACGAACTCGGCGAACTCGTCGCCGCGCTCGCCGGCGCGGAGCGCGTCCTGAAGCCGGGCGGGAAGCTCGTCGTCGTCTCCTTTCACTCGCTCGAGGATCGCATCGTGAAGCAGTTCCTCGCCGAGCGCTCGGGGCGCGGCGAGACGCGCTCGCGCCGCCTGCCGGGCGAGCCGCCGCCGCCGCCGCCGACCTTTGTCGTCGAAGATTTCAAACCTCTGGCGCCGTCCGAACGGGAGATCGCCGCAAATCCGCGCTCACGCTCGGCCCGGCTGCGCGCCGCGACGCGGACGGACGCGGCGCCGCGGCCGGTCGACGACGCGCTCGCGCGCCTCGCACGTCTGCCCGACCGCCTTCCGAGGAGACGCTGATGCTGCGCTTTCTCAATGTCGTCGCGATTTTCGCGCTGATCGGCTCGGCGGTCTACGCCTATTCGATCAAATATCAGACGATCCTGCGCGCCGAGCGGATCACCAAGATGAAGCACGAGGTGAAGGCCGAGCAGGACGCGATCGCCGTGCTGCGCGCCGAATGGTCCTTCCTGACGCGCCCCGAGCGCGTGCAGCAGCTCGCCGACCAATATCTCGACCTCGAGCCGCTCGGCGTCGGAAAGATCGTCACGGCGCAATCCCTTCCCGAGAAGCCGGAGCGGGTCGATTCGATCGGCCGCAAGCTCGACGCGCTGGGCCTCGGCGGCGCGGCGACCACTCCCGCCGCCAGCGAGCCGGCGCCCACCACCCCGAAAGGAAAAGCGCGATGACGACGCCGCAACCGGCCGCGCCGAAGCCGCGCGCGCATGTCTTGTCCGCGCTGTTCTCCACCTCGCTCGACAAGAGCGGCGCGCGCATGCGGCTCGTCGCGGGCGGCTTCCTCTGCCTCTATCTCGGCATCGGCGCGCGTCTCGTCTATCTCGGCTTCAAGCCCGAGCCGCCGACCGTGCGCCGCGCCGCCGCCGACGCGGTCGCGGCTGCGCGTCCCGACGTGCTCGACCGCAACGGCGAGATTCTCGCCACCGATGTGAAGACCATGTCGGTGTTCGCCGAGCCGCGCCGCATCATCGACAAGGACGAGGCGACCGAGCTCCTGACCGCCGTGCTGCCCAATGTCGACGCGCGCGAGCTGCGCGAGCGCTTAGGGTCGCGCAAGGGCTTCGTCTGGGTGAAGCGCGAGGTGACGCCGCATCAGCGCGACGAGGTGTTCCATCTCGGCCTGCCGGGTGTCGGCCTGCTGCCGGAGAACAAGCGCGTCTATCCCGCCGGGCCGATCGCCGCCCATGTGCTCGGCTATGTGAACATCGACAACGCCGGCATCGCCGGTATCGAGAAATATATCGACGGCCAGGGTCTCGCCGATCTGCATGGCGCGGGCTTCAGCCTCACGCCCGAGGATCTGCGGCCGATCTCGCTCTCGGTCGACATCAGGGCGACTCATGCGCTGCGCGACGAGCTCGAGCGCGGCGTCGCTCATTTCAAGGCCAAGGCCGGCGCCGCGGCGATCCTGGATGTGAACACGGGCGAGGTGGTCGCGCTCGCCTCGCTTCCCGACTATGATCCGAACAAGCCGCCGGACATGCGCGATCAGACCTATATCAACCGCATGAATGTCGGCGTCTATGAGATGGGCTCGACGTTCAAGGCGCTGACCATCGCGATGGCGCTCGACTCCGGCAAGGTCAACCTCAACTCGCGGCTCGACGCGCGCAGCGCGTTGAGCTTCGGCCGGTTCCGCATCCACGATTACCACGCGCAGAACCGCGCGCTCACCGTGCCGGAAGTGTTCACCTATTCGTCGAACATCGGCACGGCGCGCATGGCGCTCGGCCAGGGCGTCGAGCGGCACAAGGCCTTTCTGCGCAAGATGGGCCAGCTCGGCCGCATGCGCACGGAGCTGCCCGAGAGCGCCGAGCCGATCGTTCCGAAGAACTGGGGCGAGCTCAACACCATGACCATCGCCTTCGGCCACGGTCTCGCCGTCGCGCCGCTGCAGGCGATGATGGCGGTGGGCGCCTTGATGAACGGCGGCTATCTCGTCACGCCGACTTTCTTGAAGCGCAGCGAAGCCGAAGCCAAGAAGGACGCGCCGCAGGTGGTGAAGGCGGAGACGAGCGAGGCAATGCGCTATCTGATGCGGCTCAACGCCGAGATCGGAACGGCCAAGAAGGTCGACGTCGCCGGCTATTTCGTCGGCGGCAAGACCGGCACGGCCGAAAAGGTCGTCGGCAAGCACTATTCGAAGAACCGACTCTTCACCACTTTCATGGCCGTGGCGCCGTCGGACAAGCCGAAATATCTGTTCCTCACCATCATGGACGAGCCGCAGGGCCTGCCGGAGACTCATGGCTACGCCACCGCCGCCTATAACGCCGGCGTGGTGACGGCGCAGATCATCGAGCGCGCCGGCCCGATTCTCGGCTTGCCGCCGCGCTTCGAGGCGCCGCCGCAGCCCTTCCCGCTGCTGGCCAAGCTCGGCTACGCCCGTGCGAACACGCCCGCCTCCGGCGGGGGAGGACATTGATGAAGCTCTCGCAGCTTCTCGGCGAAGCGGCGGCTGCCGGGCTCGGCGATCTCGCGATCGCCGGCCTCGCGGCCGACAGCCGCGAGGTCGGGAAGGATTACGCCTTCTTCGCCGTGCCGGGCTTTGCCGGCGACGGCCTCGCCTACGCCGCGGACGCGCACGCGCGGGGGGCGGTCGTCGTCGTGGCGCCGCGCGCGGCGGAAGTCGGACTGCCGCTCGTCGTCGTTCCCGATGTGCGCGCCGCGCTCGCCCATGCGGCGGCGGCATTCCTTCCGCGCCAGCCGGAGATCGTCGCCGCCGTCACCGGCACCAGCGGCAAGAGCTCGGTCGTCGATTTCCTGCGCCAGATCTGGCTCGCGCTCGGACGTGAGGCCGCGTCGCTCGGCACGATCGGCGTCGTCGACAAGAGCGGCGCGCAATATGGCGCGCTGACGACGCCCGGCCCGGTCGCGCTGCATGAGACGCTGGACGATCTCGCCGCGCGCGGCGTGACGCGCCTCGCCATGGAGGCGTCCTCGCTCGGCATCGATCAGCGCCGCCTCGACGGCGTGCGGATCTCGGTCGGCGCCTTCACCAATTTCTCGCGCGACCATCTCGATCATCACCGCGACCTCGAGGAGTATTTCGCGGCGAAGATGCGCCTGTTCGACACGCTGCTGCAGCCCGGCCAAACGGCGATCGTCGACGCCGACAGCGCAGTCGCGGGCCGCGTCGCCGGGATTTGCGCGAAGCGCGGCCTCGCTCTGTTCGACGTCGGCGAGAAGGGCCGTGCGATCACGCTGCTTTCCGCCGAGCCGAATGCGCTGCGCACGCGGATGCGATTGCGCCATGCGGGCGAAGCTCATGACGTCGCTTTGCCGCTCGCGGGCGGATTTCAAGTCTCGAACGCGCTCGTCGCCGCCGGAATGGCGATCGCCGCGGGCGAGGCGCCGGCTCGAGTGTTCGCCGCGCTCGAACATTTGCGCGGCGCGCCGGGACGGCTCGAATTGATCGGCGCTCGCGGCGGCGCGCCTGTGTTCGTCGACTACGCCCACAAGCCCGACGCGCTCGACAAGGTGCTGGCGACGGTGCGGGAGTTGGCGAGGGGACGGATCGTCGTCGTGTTCGGCGCCGGGGGCGACCGCGACAAGGGCAAGCGCCCGCTGATGGGCGAGATCGCCGCGCGCGCCGCCGATGTCGTCGTGGTCACCGACGACAATCCGCGCGGCGAGGAGCCCGCATCGATCCGCGCCGCCATTCTGAACGCCGCGCGCGCCGTGGCGAAGGCGGAGATCCACGAGATCGGCGATCGCCACGAAGCGATCGAGACGGCGATCTCCTGGCTGCGCGAAGGCGACGCGCTGATCATCGCCGGCAAGGGTCATGAATCGGGCCAGATCATCGGCGATCGGGTCCTCCCCTTTTCGGATCGGGCCGTCGTCGAGGCGGCGTTGGGAGGCGAGGCCGGATGAAAGCAGAACCGCTTTGGTCGGGACTGGGATTGATCGGAGCGCTGCGCGCGCGCGTCAGCGGCGGCCTGCCGCGCGACGCTTCCGGCGTCTCGATCGACACGCGCAGCCTCGCGCCGGGCGATCTCTTCTTCGCGATCAAGGGGGAAGCGCGCGACGGACACGAGTTCGTATCCGCGGCCTTCGAGCGCGGCGCCGCCGGCGCCGTCGTCGACGAGGCGCATGCTCCCGCGCTCGCCGGCCTCGCGCCGCTCTATGTCGTCAGGGACGTGCAGGAATCGCTGGAGCGTCTCGGCGCGCGCGCGCGCGAACGCGCGAACGCCTATGTCGTCGGCGTCACCGGCTCCGTCGGCAAGACGTCGACGAAGGAGATGGCCGCGGCGGCGCTGTCGCGCTTCGGCGCGACTCACGCTTCGGCCGCGTCCTACAACAATCAATGGGGCGTGCCTCTGTCGCTGTCGCGCATGCCCGCCGCGACGCGTTTCGGCGTGTTCGAGATCGGCATGAATCACGCCGGCGAGATCGCCTCGCTCGTTCCTCTCGTCGAGCCGCATGTGGCGCTGGTGACGCGCGTCGCGCCGGTGCATCTCGAGCATTTCGCCTCGCTCGACGCCATCGCCGACGCCAAGGCGGAAATCTTTTCCGGCCTCGTCGAAGGCGGCGTCGCCATTCTCAATCGCGACGATGAAACATTCGAGCGGATGCTCGAGGCCGCCGCCGCCTCTCGGGCCGCCCATGTGTTCGGGTTCGGCGTCGCGGAAGACGCGCAGGCGCGGCTCCTCTCCTACGAGCCGCGCGACAATCTCGTCGAGGCCAAAATCTTCGGGCGACGGCTGCGCTATCGCCTCGGGGCGCCGGGACGGCATTTCGCGCTCAATTCGCTCGCCGTGCTGACCATCGTCCATGTGTTCGATCTCGACCTCGTGCAGGCGTCCGCCGCGCTCGCCGAATTCGCGCCGCCCGAGGGACGCGGGCGGCGCGAACTCTTGCCGGCCGGCGCGGTTCCGCTCACCTTGATCGACGAGAGCTACAACGCCAATCCCACCTCCATGCGCGCCGCGCTCGAGCTGCTCGGCGCCGAAGGGCCGATCGGCCGGCGCATCGCCGTGCTCGGCGACATGCTGGAGCTCGGGCCGAGCGCCGGCGAATTGCACGCCGAGCTGGCGCAGGATCTCGAGGCGGCGGGCGTGGATCTTCTCTTCACCGCCGGCCCGCTGATGGCGAGGCTCTTCTACGCCGCGCCGGAGCGGATGCGCGGCGCGCATCGCGGCGCGGCGCGCGAGCTGGAGGAGGCCGTGCTCGATTCGATCGGCGCCGGCGACGTCGTGATGGTCAAAGGCTCGAACGGCTCGCGCATGTCGCGGATCGTCGAAGCGATAAGAGCGAAATTCGCTCCCGCGCCCGACGGCGCGGCGGAGGTGAGGACCAACGTATGCTGACGCTGCTCGCGGACTTCTCCAATCTGTTCAGTCCGCTCAATCTGTTTCGCTACATCACCTTCCGCGCCGCCGGCGCGGCGGCGACGGCGCTCGCCTTCGTCTTCTTTTTCGGTCCCGGCATCATCGCGGCGTTGCGTATCAAGCAGGGCAAGGGCCAGCCGATCCGCGAGGACGGTCCGGCGAGCCATCTCCTCACCAAGAAAGGCACGCCGACCATGGGCGGCCTGATGATCCTCTCGGGCCTGCTCGTCGCCACTCTGCTGTGGGCCAATCTCAAGAATCCTTATGTCTGGATCGTGATCCTGGTCACCGCCTGCTTCGGCGCGATCGGCTTCTACGACGATTATCTGAAGGTGACGAAGCAGTCGCACAAGGGCTTCTCCGGACGGGCGCGGCTCGCGCTGGAATTTCTCGTTGCGGCGCTCGCCTGCTATGCGCTGACGCGCATCGGCGGCGAGAACATGTCGAAGCTCGCGCTGCCCATGGTGAAGGGCTTCGTGCTCTCGCTCGGTTGGTTCTTTCTCGTCTTCGGCGCTTTCGTCGTCGTCGCGGCCGGCAATTGCGTCAATCTCACCGACGGGCTCGACGGACTCGCCATCGTGCCGTCGATGATCGCGGCGGCGGCCTTTGCGATCATCGCCTATCTCGCCGGCAATTCGATCTTCTCCGATTATCTCGGCATCAATCACATCGCCGGCACCGGCGAGCTCACCATCGTCTGCGCCGCGGTGATCGGCGCAGGTCTCGGTTTTCTGTGGTTCAACGCGCCGCCGGCGCAGATCTTCATGGGCGACACGGGCTCGCTCGCGCTCGGCGGCCTGCTCGGCGCCATCGCGGTGGCCATCAAGCAGGAGTTCGTGCTCGTCATCATCGGCGGCCTGTTCGTGCTCGAGGGCGCGTCCGTCATCGTGCAGGTCGCCTCCTTCAAGCTCACCGGCAAGCGCGTGTTCCGCATGGCGCCGATCCACCACCACTTCGAGCAGATGGGCTGGACCGAGCCGCAGATCGTCATCCGCTTCTGGATCATCTCCTTCGTGCTGGCCCTCATCGGGCTCTCGACGCTGAAACTGAGGTGAGCCATGACGCCGGTCACGACATTCGCGGATCGCAGCGTCGCTCTGTTCGGTCTCGGCGGCTCCGGCCTCTCGACGGCGCGCGCGCTTCTCGCGGGCGGCGCGAAGGTCGCCGCCTGGGACGACGGCGAAGCCGGCCGCGCCGAGGCGGCGGAGCAGGGCGTGGAGCTCCTCGATCTCGAGAGCGCCGACTGGTCGTGCTTCGACGCGCTGATCCTCTCGCCCGGCGTGCCGCTCACGCATCCGAAGCCCCATTGGACCGTCGAGCGCGCGCATGCTGCGCGGATCGAGATCATCGGCGACATCGAGCTGTTCTGTCGCGAGCGCGAGCGGCATGCGCCCGGCGCGACTTTCATCGCCATCACCGGCACCAATGGCAAATCGACGACGACGGCGCTCATCGCCCATATTCTGCGCCGCGCCGGCAAGGATGTGCAGCTCGGCGGCAATATCGGCACGCCGATCCTCGATCTCGAGCCGCCGTCCGAAGAGCGCATTCACGTGATCGAATGCTCCTCCTTCCAGATCGATCTGACGCCCTCGCTCGCGCCGACGATCGGCATTCTGATCAATCTCACGCCCGATCACCTCGACCGCCACGGCGCGATGGAGACTTACGCGGCGGTGAAGGAGCGTCTCGTCGAAAGCGCGGACATCGCGCTCGTCGGCGTCGACGACGTCTATTCCCATGCGATCGGCGCGAGATTGACGCAGGCGCATTGCGAGGGCCAGCGCGTCATTCCCGTCTCGGCGGCGCGCACGCTCGACTGGGGCTTTTATGTCGAGAACGGCAAGGTGATCTATCACGAATCGGGCCGTGGGCCGGAGGAGGCGGAGACGCTCGGCGATCTCTTGCTCGCAAAGGCGCTGCGCGGCGCGCATAATGCGCAGAACGCGGCCTTCGCCGCCGCGGCGGCCTGGCATTGCGGCCTCACCTGCGAGGAGATCGCGGCGGGGCTTTCGGACTATCCGGGCCTGCCGCATCGGATGGAGGAGGTCGGCCGGCGCGGCCGCGTGCTGTTCATCAATGATTCGAAGGCGACCAACGCCGACGCCGCGGAGAAGGCGCTGCTCTCCTTCGACGACATCTTCTGGATCGCCGGCGGCAAGGCTAAGGAGGGCGGCATAGAGCCGCTGCGCCCGCTGTTTCCGCGCATTCGCAAGGCCTATCTGATCGGCGCGGCGGCGCAGGATTTCGCGCGCACGCTTCGAGGCGCCGTCGCCTTCGATCAATGCGGAACGCTCGACCGCGCGGTCGCGCGCGCGGCCGAGGATGCGGCGCTGAGCGACGCGCGCGAGCCCGTCGTGCTGCTGTCGCCGGCCTGCGCTTCTTACGACCAATTCGCCAATTTCGAAGCGCGCGGCGACGCCTTCCGGCGCCTCGCGCACGATTTGCATGCACAATCTCGAGACGCCGGAGAAAACTGATGATCTCGCGCGCGGAACGTACGACCTTTTCCGACTGGGCTTGGACGATCGATCATTGGCTGCTGGCGAGCATCGCTCTGCTGATCGTCGGCGGCCTCGTCTTCGCCATGGCCGGGAGTCCGGCGGTCGCCGAGCGGCTGCATCTCTCCACCTTCCATTTCGTCAATCGGCAGGTGATGTATCTCGCGCCCGCGCTCGTCGTGATGATCGGCGTCTCCTTTCTCTCTCCGCGTCATGTGCGGCGCGCGGCGCTCGCGCTGTGGCTCGTCTCGCTCGGCCTCGTCGTCGCGACCTTGTTCTTCGGCCAGGAGGTCAAAGGCGCGCGCCGCTGGATCTTCGGCGTGCAGCCCTCGGAATTTCTGAAGCCGGCATTCGTCGTCGTCGTGGCCTGGGCCTTCTCCGAAGGAGCGAAGCGCAAGGATGTTCCCGGCAGCCTGCTCGCCATCGCCCTTCTGCCCGTCACCATCGCGCCGCTGGTGCTGCAGCCCGATATCGGCCAGACCATGCTGATCTCGCTCGTCTGGGCCGGCCTCTTGTTCATGGCCGGCATTCATTGGTTCTGGGTCGTCGGCGTCGGCGGCGCCGGGCTGATGGGCGCGGTCGCGGCCTATAAATTCCTGCCGCATGTCCATGCGCGCATCACACGCTTTCTCGAGCCGCAGGCGACGGGCCAGGGCGTGGCCGACACGTTCCAGGCCGACACCGCGCTCGACAGCTTCATCGGCGGCTCCTGGTTCGGCAAAGGCCCGGGCGAAGGCACGATGAAGCGCATCCTTCCCGACGCGCATACGGATTTCATCTTCGCCGTCGTCGGCGAGGAGTTCGGAGTCATCGTCTGCATGGCGCTCGCCGCCGTGTTCGCCTTCATCGTCGTGCGCGGCCTATTGTCCGCCGCGCGCAACGAGGACGCCTTCTGCGGCTTCGCGACGGCCGGACTCGTGATGCTGTTCGGCCTGCAGAGCTGCATCAATATGGCGGTCAATCTGCAATTGATGCCCGCCAAGGGCATGACGCTGCCCTTCGTGTCCTATGGCGGCTCCTCGCTCATTTCGCTCGCGCTCGGCATGGGCTTCCTTCTCGCCGTCACGCGCAAGCGCCCGAACATAGAAGCGGCGGCGGGCCTCGCGCCGGTGGGAGCTGCGGCGTGAGCGGCCCGGTTCTCCTCGCCGCCGGCGGCACCGGCGGCCATTTGTTTCCGGCCGAGGCGCTGGCCCATGCGCTGCGCGCGCGCGGCATAGAGGTCGAGCTCGTCACCGACGAGCGCGCGCTGCGCTATGGCGGCGAATTTCCGGCCCGCGCCATGCACACCATTTCCGCGGCGACCCCGCGCGACGGCTCCGTCTTCGACAAGGCGAAGGCGATCGCTCTGCTCGGCTTCGGAAGCTTGCAGGCGCTGCGCCATCTGCGGCGCATGCGCCCGCGCGCCGTCGTCGGCTTCGGCGGCTATCCGAGCGTGCCGCCGCTCTTCGCCGCGACGCTGCTGCGCATTCCGACCGTGCTGCACGAAGCCAATGCGGTGATGGGCCGCGCCAATGCTTTTCTCGCCGAACGCGTCGACGCGATTGCGGCGGGCTTCCCGCTTGCCGGCGCGCCGGGGGCGCTCGCCGGCAAGATCACGGTCACCGGCAATCCGCTGCGTCCCGCTGCGCTCGAGGCCGCGAAGCGGCCCTATCCCGATTTCGCCGACGGCAAGCTGCGCCTGCTCGTCACCGGCGGCTCGCAGGGCGCGCGCATCATGGCGGATATCGTTCCGCCCGCGCTCGAATCCCTGCCGAAAGAGCTGCGCGAGCGCATCGAGCCGACGCAGCAGACGCGCGAGGAGGATCTCGCGCGCGTCGCCTCCGTATATGCGCGCGCGGGAATCGTCGCGCAGATCGCGCCCTTCTTCGCCGATCTTCCCGAGCGCATCGCTGTGGCGCATCTCGTCATCGCGCGCGCCGGCGCATCGACCGTGACCGAGCTTTCCGTCATCGGCCGGCCGTCCATTCTCGTGCCGCTGCCGCATGCGCTCGATCAGGATCAGGCGGCCAACGCCGCCGTGCTCGCGCGCACAGGCGCGGCGGAGGTCGTGCGCCAGTCTGACTTCACGCCGCAATGGCTCGCCGCGCGCATCGCCGATCTCGCCGCGCGGCCCGAGCTGCTGGAGGAGCACGCGCGAGCGGCGAGGGAGGTCGGCGTCGCGGATGCGGCCGAGCGCCTCGCCGATCTCGTGCTCGCCCTGCCCGAGCGAAGGAGCGCAAAATGAGATTGCCGGCCCGGCTCGGCCCCATTCATTTCATCGGCCTCGGCGGCATCGGCATGTCCGGCGTCGCCGAGATACTTCTGGCGCGCGGCTATGAGGTGCAGGGAGCCGACGCCGCCGATGGCGCCAATCTGCAGCGTCTCGCCGCCAAGGGCGCGCGCGTGCATGTCGGCCATGACGCGAAATGGCTGGGCGAGGCCGCCGTCGTCGTCGTGTCGAGCGCGATCAAGCGCGACAATCCCGAGCTCATGGAGGCGCGCAGGCGCCGCTTGCCCGTCGTGAAGCGCGCGGAAATGCTGGCGGAGCTGATGCGCGACAAGCGCTGCGTCGCCGTCGCCGGCACGCATGGCAAGACCACGACGACCTCGCTCGTCGCGGCGCTGCTCGACGCCGGCGGATTGGATCCGACCGTGGTGAACGGCGGAATCATCAACGCCTATGGCGCCAATGCGCGTCCCGGCGCCGGAGACTGGATGGTCGTCGAAGCCGACGAGAGCGACGGCACATTCTTGAAGCTGCCGGCCGAGGTCGTGATCGTCACCAATGTCGATCCCGAGCATCTCGATCATTTCGGCACGTTCGACGCCGTGAAGCAGAGCTTTCGCGCTTTCATCGAGAATCTGCCCTTCTACGGCTTCGCGGCGGTCTGCATCGATCATCCGACGGCGTGCGAGATCATCGGCGAGGTCGAGGACCGTCGCGTCATCGCCTATGGCGAGGACGAGCGCGCCGAGGCGCGGCTCGTCGATCTCGATCTCGAGGGCGGCGTCGGGCGCTTCTCGGTGGTGATCCGCGACCGCGACATGGGTGAAGAGACGCGCATCGACGATCTCGTGCTGCCCGCAGCCGGCCGTCACAATGCGCTGAACGCCACGGCGGCGATCGCCGTCGCGCATCGGCTCGGCGTCTCGGCGGAAAAAATCCGCGCCGGGCTCGCGAGCTTTTCGGGCGTGAAGCGGCGCTTCACCAAGACCGGCGAGTGGAACGGCGTGTCGGTCTTCGACGATTACGGACATCATCCGGTGGAGATCGCCGCCGTGCTGCGCGCCGCGCGCGCCTCGACCAAGGGCAAGGTGATCGCGATCATGCAGCCGCATCGCTACACGCGGCTGCAATCCTTGTTCGGTCAATTCGCGGCCTGTTTCGGCGACGCCGATGTGGCGCTGATCGCCGATGTCTATCCCGCCGGCGAGACGAAGATCGAGGGCGTCGACGGCGAAGCGCTCGCGCGCGCCGCGACGGCGCAGGGCGTGCGCGCGCTGGCGCTCGACTCTCCCGATGACCTGCCGCAGATCGTCGCCCAAACGGCTGCGCCGGGCGATTATGTGGTGTTCCTGGGCGCGGGGGACATTACGAAATGGGCCCATGCGCTGCCTGGCCAGCTCGCGGAGCTCTCCCGATGACGCCCGCGCGCTCTTCCAGAACGCGCGTCCCTTCTCCCGCTCGCGGGAGAAGGATTCGCGCACGGAGTTGGGGATGAATTTATCCGAACTCTCCGCTCTCCTCCCCGATCTGCGCGGACGACTCTCCGCGAACGAGCCGCTCGCGCCGCTCACCTGGTTCCGCGTCGGCGGACCGGCGCAGCTTCTCTTCTCGCCCGCGGACGAGGCCGATCTCGCTTATGTCCTCTCACGGCTGCCGCGCGAGACACCCGTCACGGCGATCGGCCTCGGCTCCAATCTCATCATCCGCGACGGCGGCGTGCCCGGCGTCGTCGTGCGGCTCGGCGCCAAGGGTTTCGGCGAGATCGAAGTCGAAGAGGGTGAAAGACTGCGCGTCGGCGCCGCCGTCCCGGATGTGAAGGCCGCGCGCGCGGCGGCCGAGGCCGGCATAGACGGGCTCGCCTTCTATCGCGGCATTCCGGGAGGCGTCGGCGGCGCGCTGCGCATGAACGCGGGCGCCCATGGCGGCGAGACCAAGGATGCGCTGATCGAGGCGCGCGGCGTCGACCGCTCCGGAGCGATCCGCGTCTTCACCAACGCCGAGATGGGCTTCTCCTATCGCCACAGCGAGGCGCCGGAGGATGTGATCTTCACGCGGGCTCTGTTCCAAGGCCGCAAGGGCGATCCTCGCGCCATTCTCGCGGAAATGGAGCGCATCACGCAGGCGCGCGAAGCCTCGCAGCCGATCCGCGAGAAGACGGGCGGCTCGACCTTCCGCAACCCGCCCGGCCACAAAGCCTGGCAATTGATCGACGCCGCGGGCTGCCGCGGCCTCACGCTCGGCGACGCGCAGGTGAGCGAGATGCACTGCAACTTCCTGGTCAATCGCGGCAAAGCGACCGCCGCCGAGATCGAGGCGCTCGGCGAGGAGGTGAGGCGGCGCGTCGAAGCCCAGAGCGGCGTGCTCCTGCAGTGGGAGATCAAGCGGATCGGCGTCCCATGAGCGCGATCGAGAAGAGCCGGACGGCCGCCGAGCCGGATGCGCTCGCGCGCGCGCTCGGCAGCCCCTGGCTCGGCGCGGCGCTGGCGGTCGCGGCGATCGCCGCGCAGCTCGCCGGCCATATCGATTGCGACGTCTCCTGGTTCCTGACCTTCGCAGAGAAAATCGTCGCCGGCGCAACCGCCTATGTCGACGTGACCGATCCCAATCCGCCCGCATCTTTCCTCTCGCTCGTTCCCGCCGTGCTGCTCGCCCGCGCGCTGCATGTCGCGCCGGAGGCGGCCGTCGCCGCTCTGGTCTTCTTCTTCGCCGCCGGCTCGATCGGCTTCGCCCATCGTCTGCTGCGGCTCGGCGCCCTGCGCAGCCGGCGCGACTCCCTGCTGCTCGTCAATGCGATGATCTTCCTGCTGCTGCTCGCGCCGGCGCTGGTCTTCGCCGAGCGCGAGCACATCGCTCTGCTCGCGACGTTGCCGCTGCTCGCGGCGCTCTCCATGGAGCGCCGGCGTCCGGCCCCGGCGCGCACGACGCGCCTGCTCGCCGGGCTCGGCGGCGCCGCCGCGATCGCCCTCAAGCCGCATTTCGCTTTCGCCATTCTCCTGCCGGCTCTGGCGCTCGCCTGGCGCGAGCGCTCGCTTCGCGCGCTGTGGCGGGACGAGCTCGTCGCGGCGGCCGTCGCCGCGGGGGCTTACGCCGTCGCGGTCGTCCTTCTGTTTCCCGCCTATGTCGATCGGGCGCTGCCGCTCGCGCTCGAGGTCTATGCGCCGTCGCGCGACCATCTCGGCCATCTCTTGGTCTTTTCGCTCGCGCCGGCCTATGTGGCGCTCTTCGCCGGCTTTCTCTTCGCGGCGCGCGGCGCAGTCCTCGACCGCGCGCCGCTCGTCTTTCTGCTCGCCTCGACCGGTTTCTTCGCGGCCTTCCTCGTCCAGGGGAAGGGCTGGATCAATCACGCGTTTCCCGCGCTCGCGCTGATCCTCCTCGCCTGGACGCTGCTGGCGTTGCGCATCCGCGCCGCGCGCGCGCCGTCGGCGCTGATCAAATTCCTGTTCGTTCCGGCCCTCGTCGCCGCCCCGGCGTGTTTCGGCCTCGCCGATCTCATCGCCGACGCGGAGGAGCATCCAGGATTGCTCCGAGCGGCGGCTTCGGTCGCCCCGCCGCATCCGCGCGTCGCCACCATCGCGCGCCAGCTCGATTTCGGCCATCCGCTGGTTCGCGAGCTGGACGGCGAATGGGTGGGGCGGCAGAACGCCCTCTGGGTCACGGCCCTGGTCGGCCGCCTGCTGCCCTCCGCCGGTCCCGAGCGGCGCGCCCGGCTCGAAGCCTTTCTCCGTGCCGATCTCGAGGCGCTGGCGCAGGATCTTCGCGAAGGCCGGCCGGACATTATCGTCGTGGAGGACGAGGCGACCCGCCGCTTTGTGCGCGGACGGCCGGAGACGACGGGGGCGCTCGACGGCTACCGCCTCGCCGAGCGCGCCGGAGAGGTCGAAATCTGGCGGAGAGCGGAACAAACCGTGTCGCCCCCGAGCGGGAACGACTCCATAATGGCGGAGGAGTCGGACTCCAGTGAGAAGAGGCGGCGATGACGACATCACGGCGTCGGACGGTCTATACGAAAGTCGAAGCGGATGACCGCGTTCTCGTCCCGGCCGCCGTGCGTCGGCGCCTCGGCCTACGCCCGGGCGATCGTCTGCGCTTTGTCCTCGAGGCGGGAGCAATGCGGATCGAACGGGCGCCATCGCCGGACGACCGCTTCGTGACCTTCACGGAATGGGCGAGCGACGATGACGAACGCGCTTATTCCGATCTGTGACTCGACCATACGCTCCTTCCGACCCGCGAGGACGGCTCGCCTCTTCCCGCCGTTCAGGGCGCCGTCCGGAGTGCCGGAACGCGCGCGTCGCATTCCTATCCTCGGGCGCCGAGGCGCCCCAACCGCCGAGGCCTCGTCATGACAGCTCACGTCGCCGTTCTCATGGGCGGGCTCTCCTCGGAGCGCGAGATCTCGCTGCGCTCCGGAAAAGCCTGCGCGGAAGCGCTGGAAAGCGAAGGCTTCCGCGTCACCCGCGTCGACGTCGGCCGCGACGTGGCCGAGGTCCTCGCCGCGCTGAAGCCGGACGCCGCCTTCAACGCGCTGCACGGCCGCTTCGGGGAGGACGGCTGCATCCAGGGCATATTGGAGATCCTGCGCATTCCCTACACCCATTCCGGCGTGCTCGCCTCCTCGCTGGCGATGCGCAAGGACGTCGCCAAGAGTGTGATGGCCGGGGCGGGCGTACCCGTGCCCAAGGGCCGCGTGCTGCGCCGGGAGGAGGCGGCCAAGGCCCATGCGCTGCCGCCCCCTTACGTGCTGAAGCCGGTCAGCGAGGGCTCGTCCTTCGGCGTGTTCATCGTCAAGGAGGGCCGCTCGCATCCCCCGCAGGAAATCGCCACGCCCGACTGGCGGCACGGCGACTTTCTGCTCGCCGAGAATTTTGTGGACGGCCGCGAGCTCACTTGCGCCGTGATGGGCGACCGGGCGCTCGATGTGATCGAGATTCTCCCAGTCTCCGAGGCGTTCTACGGCTTCGACGCGAAATACGCCAAAGGCGGCTCCAAACACGTGCTTCCGGCAAATCTTAAACAAAATATTTACCAAGAGGTCCAACAGTTGGCGCTCGAGGCTCATCGGGCTCTCGGCTGTCGCGGCGTCAGCCGCGCGGACTTTCGTTACGACGATTCTCCCGGCGGCACGGGCGACCTCGTCGTCCTGGAGGTCAACACCCAGCCGGGGATGACCGAGACCTCACTCGTTCCGGAAATGGCCGCGCATGCCGGCTATTCGTTTGGCGGGCTGGTGAGATGGATGGTGGAAGACGCGTCCTGCGATCGCTGAGGGAGCCGTTCTCGGCCGCCCTCCCGCTCGCGCGTCCCGTCCAGAGCCCCGCCTTCGCGGCTCCCTTTCCGCAACCCGTCCCTCAGCGGCCGCGCGCGGCCCTGTCCGCCGCGGCGCCGGTCTCTCACGCTCCGCCCGGCCGCTGGTCGCGGCTCGCCGCTTTCTTGTCCCTGCCCGGCGTCGGCGTCGCCTCGATGGTCGCCCTGTTCGGCGCGGTCGGCCTGACGGCGGCGTCCCAGAACGGCGATTATGCGCAATTCGTCGCGCGCTACGGACATCCGCGCGACATGATCGCCCGCGCGCTCGGCTTCTCGATCCAGGCGGTCACCATCTCCGGGCTCGACGAATTGCGCGAGGACGAGGTGCTCGCCGCCTCGGGCGTCGGCCCGACCGACACGCTTCCCTTTCTCGACGCCGAGGCGGTGCGCGCGCGGCTGCTGGCTCTGCCGCTCGTCGACAGCGCGCGGGTGTTGAAGCTCTATCCCGACCGGCTGGTGATCGCGCTCGAGGAGCGCAAGCCCTTCGCGCTCTGGCAGCGCGACGGCAAGCTCGCCGTGGTGGCGGCCGACGGCATGGTCGTCGACGAGGCGCGGGACGAGCGCTTCCTCGGCCTTCCCTTCGTCGTCGGCGCCGGCGCCGAGACGCGGCTCACGGAATATGTGCGGTTGCTCGAGGCGGCCGGCGAATTGAAGTCGCGCGTGCGCGCCGGCATGCTCGTCTCCGGCCGGCGCTGGACGCTCGCCATGACCAATGGCGTCGAGGTCAAGCTGCCCGAAGCCGAACCCGAAGCCGCCCTGGCGCTCCTGCAGAAGCTGCAGCGCGAGGCGCGAATTCTCGACAAGGACATCCTCTCCGTCGATCTGCGCGCCCCCGGGCTGGTCGCAGTGCGCCTCTCCGAGGAGGGCGCGGCCGCGCGGGCGGCGGCGCAGGCGCGCAATGGGCGCAAGGGTCGCCAGACATGAAAACACGCTTGTTCCCGCCCCGTATGAAGCAGCTTCCGGCGCGCCGCAGCGCGACGATCGCGGCGCTCGACGTCGGGACCTCGAAGATCGCCTGCCTCATCGCCAGGCTCACGCCGGTCGGCGACGACGGCCCCAGCGCGCGCGGCCGCACCCACCGCGCCCGTGTGCTGGGCATCGGCCATCAGCGCTCGCGCGGCGTGAAGGCCGGACAGATCGTCGATATGGAGGAGGCGGAAGGGGCCATCCGCCGCACGGTGGACGCCGCCGAGCGCATGGCGCGGACCCAGGTCGACAGCGTCGTCGTCACCGCCTCCGGCGGGCGGCTCGCCTCGCAGCATTTCGCGGCCAAGACGCGTATCGACGGCGCGGCCGTGGCGGCCTGCGACGTGCATCGCGTTCTCGAGGCCTCCGCGACCCATGTGGTCGAGCGCGGACGCGTCGTCCTGCACTCCCTGCCGACCGGCTTCTCGCTCGACGGCTCCGGCGGCATTCGCGAGCCGGCCGGAATGGTCGGCGCCGAGCTCGGCGTCGAATTGCATGTGGCGAGCGTCGACCAGGCGGCGATGCGCAATCTGCTCGTCGCCGTCGAGCGCGCCCATCTCGCCATAGAGGCGGCCGCCGCCGCGCCCTATGTCGCCGGCCTCGCGGTGCTCGAGGCGGACGAGGCCGAGCTCGGCGCCATCGTCATCGACATGGGCGCCGGCGGCGCCTCGGTCGCCGTGTTCTCCGGCGGAGCGCTCGTGCATACGGATGCGGTGACGCTCGGGGGCAATCACGTGACCATGGACATCGCCCGCGGGCTCGACTGCCGGCTCGCCGACGCCGAACGGTTGAAGACGCTCTACGGCGCCGCCATCGCCTCGCCGTCCGACGAGCGCGAGACGGTCGCCTTCGATCATGTGGGGGAGAGCGGCGAACATTCGGCCCATGCGCCGAAATCGCATCTCGTGCGCATCATCCGCCCGCGCGTCGAGGAGACGCTCGAATTCCTGCGCGACCGTCTCGCCGCCGCAGGCTATCCGGCTCATGCCGGACGCCGCATCGTGCTGACCGGCGGCGCCTGCCTGCTCACCGGCCTGCCCGAGGCGGCGCGGCGCATTCTGGGCGGCCAGGTGCGCGTCGGCCGTCCGGCCGGCATCGACGGACTTCCGGAATCGGCCAGGAGCCCGGCCTTCGCCGCGGCCGTCGGCCTGCTCGTCTATCCGCAATTCGCCGGCCGCGAATATTTCGAGCCGAGGCGCGAACAAGAAGCGCGGGCGGCGGGGGCGGGCGGCTACATGGCGCGGGTCGGTCAGTGGTTGAAAGAGAGTTTCTAGAGTTTCGCGAACGACGAGAGCGACGCGCGCGTCGGCGAGGCGCTCCGGGGGAATGGAAGCCGACGCCGAGTTGCATGGGAATTCAGTCGAGAGGCCTGAAAAGATGACGATCAATCTCAAAGCGCCCGAACTCCGGGAATTGAAGCCCCGCATTCTGGTGTGCGGCGTCGGCGGCGGCGGGGGCAACGCCGTCAACAATATGATCATGTCGGGCCTCTCCGGCGTGGACTTCCTCGTCGCCAACACCGACGCGCAGGCGCTCGCCTCGGCCCGCGCCGAACGCATCATCCAGATGGGCTTGCAAGTGACCGAAGGCCTCGGAGCCGGCGCCCAGCCGGAGGTCGGCCGCGCCGCCGCCGAGGAGGCGCGCGAGGAGATTCGCGATCACCTCTCCGGCTCGCATATGGTCTTCGTCACCGCCGGCATGGGCGGCGGCACCGGCACGGGCGCGGCGCCGGTCATCGCCTCCATCGCGCGCGAGATGGGCATTCTCACCGTCGGCGTCGTCACCAAGCCCTTCCATTTCGAGGGCTCGCGCCGCCTGCGCATCGCCGAATCGGGCATCGCCGAGCTGCAGAAGTCGGTCGACACGCTGATCATCATCCCGAACCAGAATCTCTTCCGCATCGCCACGGAGAAGACCACCTTCGCCGACGCTTTCGCGATGGCCGACCAGGTGCTCTATTCGGGCGTCGCCTCGGTCACCGACCTCATGGTGAAGGAAGGCCTGATCAATCTCGACTTCGCCGACGTCCGCTCGATCATGCGCGGCATGGGCAAGGCGATGATGGGCACGGGCGAGGCGACCGGCGAGCGCCGCGCGAGCCTCGCGGCGGAGGCGGCGATCGCCAATCCGCTGCTCGACGAAGTGTCGATGAAGGGCGCCCGCGGTCTGCTCATCTCGATCACCGGCGGCAACGACCTCACCCTCTATGAAGTCGACGAGGCGGCGAGCCGCATCCGCCAGGAGGTGGACGAAGACGCCAACATCATTCTCGGCGCGACCTTCGACTCCTCGCTCGAGGGCGTGGTGCGCGTGTCGGTGGTGGCGACCGGCATCGACCTGCCAAGCACGGCGTTCGAGGATTCGGCGGCCGCCGAGGCGCGCCTCGCCGAAGCCGCCGAGCGCCTGCGCGCGCAGACCGCGGCCTCTCACCGGCCGCAGCCTGCGCCGGCGCAACCGACCATCGTCGAGAGTGCGCCGCAGCCGGCTTCGCAAGCCTATGCCGAGCCGCGTCCGGCGCCGGCCCCCGAGCGGCCCGCCCCGGCCTTCTACGCCGAGACCGCGCATGCGGCGCCCGTCTCGTCGCATGGCGTCTATATCGAGCCGGTCCCGACCGCCCGGCCGACCTATGCGGCGCCCGAGCCGGTCTTGGAGCCGGCGCGCGCCCATGCGCCCGAGCCCGAGGGGCCGTATATTCCTCCGGCGCCCGAGCTGCCGCGCACGCGCCTGCCGCAGATCGAGGATTTTCCGCGGCCGATCCAGGAGCAATATCGCCAGGCGCGCACGGAGCAATTGCAGCCGTCCGCCGCGTCGGCGCCCGACGCGCGCCGGCGCACGCTGCTCGAGCGTCTCGCCTCCTTCGGCGCGAGCCGGCAGGAGGACGCGATGCAGGCCGCCCCCGCCGCCGCGCCGCGCCCGCCGCAGCGGCCCGCCGCGCCGCCTGCGCCGTCCCATGCGGACTACGCCAAGCGCCCCGCCGCTCCGGCGCCGGCGCCGACCGGCCACGCCGGGCTCGATCCGCACGGCCGCCGCGCGCCCGTCCGCTCGCTCGAGGACGAGCAGCTGGAGATCCCGGCCTTCCTGCGCCGGCAGGTGAACTCCTGATCCGTCCGCTCGCCGGACGTCCATGCCAAAGGCCCGCCACGGCGGGCCTTTTCCGTCGCGACGGCTGGTAACAATCTGTAAGAAAGCGTGACTGGCGAAGCGCCCCGGCCGCGATTATGGTGACCACGAATGCGCGAGACCTCGGACGTCCGCCATCCGGCGCCCCGATCGACCGTCGTTTCCTTGCTCGGGTCGGCATGAGCTCATGAGATCGCGTCCATCGACGAATCTGCAGACGACGTTGGCGACGACCGCGACGGTGGAGGGCGTTGGCGCGCATAGCGGTCGGCCTGCGCGCATCATCCTTTCGCCCGGCGACGCGGGGGGCGGCGTCGTGTTCCTGCGCGGCGGCCATGCTCTGGAGCCCGTCGCCGCGCTGCGGCGCAATGTCTCCTCGACCGATCTCAGCGTGCGCATCGGGGCCGGCGCGGCCGGCGTCGCCACGATCGAGCATCTGATGGCGACCCTGAGCGGCCTTCGCGTCGACAACGCCGTCGTCGACGTCGACGGACCGGAAGTCCCCGCGATGGATGGATCGGCGGCGGCCTTCGTCGCCGCGATCGACGAGGCGGGGATCGTGTCCCTGCCGGCGGCGCGGCGAGCGATCCGCGTGCGCGCGCCGGTGCGCGTCTGCGACGGCGCCGCCTGGGCGGAGCTCGCGCCCGCGCCCGCCGGCGGCTTCCACATGGATGTGGAAATCTCCTATCCCGGCGCGCCGATCGGCCGCATGCGCCGCCGGCTCTCTCTCACGCCGGCGAGGTTCCGCGCCGAGCTCGCCCGCGCGCGCACCTTCGGCTTTCTCGCCGACGCCGAGCGGCTGTGGCGCTCGGGCCTCGCGCTCGGCGCCGCGCTCGACAATACGATCGTGATCGCCGACGGGCGCGTCCTCAATCCGGAAGGGCTGCGCTTCGCCGACGAATTCGTGCGCCATAAGATGCTGGACGTCGTCGGCGATCTCGCCCTCGCGGGCGCGCCGATCATCGGCTCCTTCCGCTCCTATCGCGGCGGCCACCGCCTCAATCTCGCTCTCCTGGAGACGCTGCTCGCGACGCCTGCAGCCTATGAGACGACCGGCGACGCGGAGCAGGACGCCCGGCCGGCCGCGCGCGTCGACGCCTCGCGCTGACGTCGAGTTCTCGCCAGCGCCGCCTTCTGGAGCGTCCTTCGAGGCTTTTTGCCGAAGGCAAAAAGCGCCTCAGGACGAGGGAGCGGATTTGACCATCTCCCTCACGCCGAGGGACCTGCGAAGCGGGCGTCTCGGGATGAGGGCGGTTCATGGAATATCGACTATAAATATAGTTACCGAATTTCTACGAAAGCTCGGCTGTTTGTCGATCGATAACCATTACATATGCTTTCGATTTACGACTAAAATCGAGGGGTTATCCTGCTCGGCGAATAGATCGTCGATCGCGCCGCCTGTTCGTTCCGGCGCAGGGGAAGTGACGCGTTCCATGTTCAGAACTTCACGCACAGTTGCGCCGCGCGGCGCATTCCTGGCCGCCTTTTGTCTGACCTTCGCTTCGGGCGCCGCCCGCGCCGAGCCGCGCGTCGTCTCCGGCATAGGCGAACGCGAAGCGGCCCGTTTGTTCGCGGCGCCGGCGGAGCCGAGCAGCATCCCCGAGCCGGCGCCGACGGCGGTCGCCGCCGTCCCCGGGGCCTATGGGGGCGGCTTCATCGAGCTGCTGGTGACGGGCTCGACCCCCACTTACGCGCGTCGCGCGCCGCAGCCGCAGTCCCGGACGCAGCTCGCCGCCTATGCGCCGGCGCAGGAGGCCAATGTGCAGCGGGAGATCGATCCGGTCTTCCAGCGCGCGGAGGTCGATTACGGCGGCGGCGAGCGGCCGGGCACGATCGTCGTCGATTCGAATAATAAGCTGCTCTATTACGTGCTCGCGCATGGCCGCGCGGTCCGATACGGGATCGGCGTCGGCCGGCCGGGCTTCACCTGGACCGGGGTCAAGCCGATCACCCGCAAGGCGCAATGGCCGGACTGGACGCCGCCGCCCGAAATGCTGGCGCGCCGGCCCGATCTGCCGCATCATATGGCAGGCGGTCCGGCCAATCCGCTCGGCGCGCGCGCGCTCTATCTCGGCGGCTCGCTCTATCGCATCCACGGCACCAACGAGCCCTACACGATCGGCCAGAACGTCTCCTCCGGCTGCATCCGCATGATGAACGCGGATGTGATCGACCTCTACGACCGCGTGCATGTCGGCACGCGGGTCGTGGTTCGTTGACTCTGTCGCCGCTTCCGCCATGGACGGATGCGCCGGCGGCGCCGATATTCTAGACATGCCGGCGCCGTTGCATTCGCTGCGGCTTCGGGCGATACCCGCCGAGTCGATTTCCACGAAGAGGGCGTCGTCTTGCCCAGTTTGATCCGCTTTTTGGTCATCGTCGCCATTCTCGCCGGCCTCGCCTATGCGGGCATGCTGGCGATCGTCGCCTATGTCGCGCCACAGCCGCGCGAGATGACGCAGACGATCAATCCGCAGCGTCTCAACAAGTGAGAGGGACATGGGCGAGGCGACGCGCCATCCGCTGATCGGCGCCTTTCTCGACATGCTCGCCGCCGAGCGCGGCGCCGCGCGCAACACGCTCGACGCCTATCGGCGCGACCTCGAGGATTATGTCGCGCATCTCGCGCGCTCCGGGGCCGAGCCGCTCGGCGTCGCGACCGAGGGGCTGCGCGCCTATCTCGCGGCGCTGGAAACGCGCGGCATGACCGCCGCGACCAGCGCGCGACGCCTCTCGGCGCTGCGCCAGTTTCATAAGTTCCTCTATGTGGACCGTTATCGCGCCGACGATCCCTCCGCTCCGCTCGAGGGCCCGCGCCGCCAGCGCAGCGCGCCGGACATTCTCTCCATGGCCGAGGTCGAGCGCCTGCTCGATACGGCGCGGGAAGGGCTCGACGACGAGAGCCGCCCGCCGGGCGAGCGCCTGCGCGCGGCGCGGCTCTACGCGTTGCTCGAGACGCTCTACGCCACCGGCCTTCGCGTGTCGGAGCTGGTCTCGCTGCCCGCGAGCGCGGCGCGCAGCCGCGACGACTTCTTCACCGTGCGCGGCAAGGGGTCGAAGGAGCGGCTCGCGCCGATGACGCCGCGCGCCAGAGCCGCGCTCGCGGCCTATCGCGCGCTGCTCGCAAAGCACGCGCCGGGACTCGCAGGTTCGCCTTTCCTCTTCCCCTCCGACGCCGCCGAAGGGCATCTGACGCGCCAGGCTTTCGCCCGCGATCTGAAGACGATTGCCGACGCCGCGGGGCTCGTCTCGCGCGACATCGGCCCGCATGCGCTGCGCCACGCCTTCGCCAGCCATCTCCTGCAGAACGGGGCCGATTTGCGCGTCGTGCAGGAATTGCTCGGCCACGCCGATATTTCGACGACGCAAATCTATACCCATGTGCTCGACGAGCGCATCCGCGCCATGGTGCGCGATCTGCATCCGCTGTCGGATCGAGATTCGGGGATATGAAGGACCCTCTCGCTACCCCCGCCGCTCGATAAAATCTGCGATCGCAGCGATCGTCGGCGCGTCCAGCAGCAGCGGCGCATGGCCCTGGCCTTCGACCGTCAGCCGCTCGAGCAGAGGGTGGCCGTCGCCCATGGCGTCGAACGTCTCGGGCGACAGGAGATCGGAATTGCCGCCGCGGATGACGAGAGCAGGGATCGGCGCCATGGCCTTCCATTCCTCTTTGAACAGCAGCGGTCCGCTGTCCGGTCCGATATCGTCCAGCACATGGGCGAGCTCGGGATCGTAGCGCAGCGTCAGCCGCCCGTCGCGTTCGGCGAAGCTCGCGCGACCGAAGGCCTCCCATTCGTCTTGCGTCAGCGCGGGGAATTGCGGGCCGGCGACGAGCTTCAGCGTGGCCACCGCGATCGAGAGAGAGGGGACCGTCGGCATTCGACCGACATAGCTCTTGATGCGACGCAAGCCGCCCGCCTCGACGATCGGGCCGATGTCGTTGACCACTGCCGAGCGGAGAAGATCTGGCCGCCGCGCGGCGAAGCGCATCACATGGATGCCGCCGCGCGACGTGCCGATGAAATTCGCTTTGCTCACGCCCTCCGCCTCGAGCACGGCCAGAATATCGGCTTCCTCGACGTCCAGGCTGTAGCGGCGCCAATCGCGATCCCAGTCGGAGAGGCCGCGTCCACGATAATCGAGCGCCAGCACGCGCCGGCCGCGCAGCGCCAGCGCTTCGCCCAGCCGCTCGAAATCCTCGGCCGAGCGGGTGAGGCCGGGCAGGCAGACGACCGGCGTCGCATCGGCGCCCTGCGCGGGGAGGTAGTCGACGAAATGCAGCCGCAGACCGTCCGCGGCGGAAAGAAAGCGGCTCTCGCGCCGCACGGCCTGGCGATCCATGCGCCTCTCTCGTTCGCTCCGGGCCGCGATGCGGCCCGCCGATAAGATATAGGCTCGCGGAGCACGGCGCGTCCTGCATTTTCGGGCGCGATGCGAGGCGGACCGGCGCCTAGAAATTCTCCGTCCCTGGGAAAGGAGGGGCATTCTGCCGTAATTTCGCGCAGGAGCTGAAGCCCCTTCCGCGCCTCGGCGTCTTGATGGAGTCCGCCCGTCTCGATATTTTGCGAGCGTGCCGGCCGAAGCGCAGCCAAGACGCGCCTCCCGGCCAGAAAATCCGCTGCGGCGCCCTCCACAGAACGTCCGAGAGGGAGGTCCGCGGTCCGATTCCGGCGGCGAGACTGCGCCGCGACGCCCCAGGGGCCAAAATGTCCGTCCTCATCGACAAGAACACTAAGGTCATCTGTCAAGGATTCACCGGCAAGAACGGCACGTTCCATTCGGAACAGGCCATTCTCTACGGCACGCGCATGGTCGGCGGCGTCTCGCCGGGCAAGGGCGGCTCGACGCATCTCGATCTCCCTGTCTTCGACACGGTCGCCGAGGCGCGGGAGAAGACCGGCGCCGACGCCAGCGTCATCTATGTGCCGCCGCCGGGCGCGGCCGACGCCATTTGCGAGGCGATCGACGCCGAGATCCCGCTCATCGTCGCCATCACCGAGGGCGTGCCGGTGCACGACATGATCCGCGTCAAGCGCGCGCTCACGGGCTCCAGGTCGCGGCTCATCGGGCCGAACTGCCCGGGCGTCGTCACCGCGGGCGAGAGCAAGATCGGCATCATGCCGGGCAACATCTTCAGCAAAGGCTCCGTCGGCGTCGTCTCGCGCTCGGGCACGCTCACCTATGAGGCCGTGTTCCAGACGACGCGCGAGGGCCTCGGCCAGACGAGCGCGGTCGGCATCGGCGGCGATCCGGTCAAGGGAACCGACTTCATCGAGGTGCTGGAGTTGTTTCTGGCCGACGACGCCACCAAATCCATCATCATGATCGGCGAGATCGGCGGCTCGGCCGAGGAGGACGCGGCCCAGTTCCTGCTGGACGAGGCGAAGCGCGGCCGCAGGAAGCCGATGGTCGGCTTCATCGCCGGCCGCACGGCGCCGCCGGGGCGGCGCATGGGACATGCCGGAGCCATCGTCTCCGGCGGCAAGGGCGACGCGGAGAGCAAGATCGCGGCGATGGAAGCGGCCGGGATCCGAGTGTCGCCTTCGCCCGCGCGTCTCGGCAAGACTCTCGTCGAGACGCTGAACGGCTGAAGGGTGAGCGTCGATTCGAATCGCGCACGGAACAACCGCCTTCCTCACCCTCTTCCGCTCCGCGGGAGAGAGGGCGGACGGCGTCTCGCCCACGGTCGACGAGGCGGGGAATCGACGCGCTCTCCCGCGAAGCGGGGGCGGGGTGGGGGCTTCATGAGCGCCCTTTTTCACGCAGGCGACCCAGAAGCCGGGCCCGACGAACGAGCCGACGCCGCGAGGCGCCGGCGTGTCGTCGTCTCCGGCGACGGAGCGAAATCGTAATGAAGCGTAAAAAAGATTTCGCTCTATTTGAGACGAGCTCGACGCTCGGGAGATAACAAAAATGGCGCGTCTCGAGACGAATGGCGGTTCGGCGGGAAACGCTCCCCAGCCGCGCAGGAGCGCAGCGTCGCAGGGCGAGGCTCTGCAGGGCGTCGACGCCGCTTATATCGAACATCTGCTCGCGGCCTATGAGGCCGACCCCTCGTCTGTCGGCCCGGCCTGGCGGGACTATTTCGCGAGCCTCGGCGCCATGGGGGAAAGCAGAGCGCCGGCGCGTCCGTCCTGGGCGCGGCCCGGCTGGCCGATCCTTCCCACCGACGAACTCGCCTCGGCGCTCGCCGGCGGCGAGCCGGCGAAGTCCGCGCCCGCCGAGGCCGGAGCCGAAAAGGCGGCCGCGCCTTCGGCCGAGGAGATCCAGCGCGCCGCGCGTGACAGCGTGCGCGCCCTGATGATGATCCGCGCCTATCGCATGCGCGGCCATCTGCACGCCAATCTCGATCCGCTCGGGCTCGAGCAGCGCCAGGACCATGGCGAACTGCATCCCGGCACCTATGGCTTCTCCGACGAGGATTACGACCGCAAGATCTTCATCGACGGCGTGATGGGCATGAAATACGCCAGCGTCTTCGAGATGGTCGCGATCCTGCGCCGCACCTATTGCGGCCCGATCGGCTATGAGTTCATGCATATCTCCAATCCCGAGGAGAAGGCCTGGATCCAGGCCCGCATCGAGGGACCGAAAAAGGAGATCGCCTTCACCGCCGAGGGCAAGAAGGCCATTCTGCGCAAGCTCGTCGAGGCGGAAGGCTTCGAGAAATTCCTCGACGTGAAATACACTGGCACGAAGCGCTTCGGCCTCGACGGCGCCGAAGCGATCGTTCCGGCGCTGGAGCAGATCATCAAGCGCGGCGGCGCGCTGGGCGCGAAGGAGATCGTGCTCGGCATGGCGCATCGCGGCCGCCTCAACGTGCTGTGCCAGGTGATGGGCAAGCCGCATCGCGCGCTGTTCCACGAGTTCAAGGGCGGCTCCTTCCTGCCGGACGAGGTCGAAGGCTCGGGCGACGTCAAATATCACCTCGGCGCCTCCTCGGATCGCGAGTTCGACGGCAACAAGGTGCATCTCTCGCTCACCGCCAATCCCTCGCATCTCGAGATCGTCGATCCCGTCGTGCTCGGCAAGGTGCGCGCGAAGCAGGATCAATATCATTGCGCCGACAATGAGCGGCGCTGCGTGATGCCGCTGCTGATCCACGGCGACGCGGCCTTCGCCGGACAGGGCGTCGTCGCGGAATGTTTCGGCCTCTCGGGGCTGAAGGGCCATCGCACCGGCGGCTCGGTGCATTTCATCATCAACAACCAGATCGGCTTCACCACCTATCCGCGCTATTCGCGCTCCTCGCCTTATCCTTCCGATGTGGCGAAGATGGTCGAGGCGCCGATCTTCCACGTGAACGGCGACGATCCGGAGGCGGTCGTCTACGCCGCGCGCGTCGCGACGGAGTTCCGCCAGCAATTCCAGAAGCCGGTCGTCATCGACATGTGGTGCTACCGCCGCTTCGGCCACAACGAGGGCGACGAGCCGGCCTTCACCCAGCCGCTGATGTACAAGAAGATCAGGTCGCACAAGACGACCTTCGATCTCTATGCCGAGAAGCTGATCGGCGAGGGGCAGCTCACGCGCGAGGACGTCGAGGCGATCAAGAACGAATGGCGCCAACGCCTCGAGCAGGAGATGGAGGCGGCGCAATCCTACAGGCCCAACAAGGCGGACTGGCTCGACGGCCGCTGGGCGGGCGTGAAGCCCGGCTATCAATCCTCGGAGGACGAGCGGCGCGGCAAGACCGGCGTTCCGGTCGAGACTTTGCGCCGCATCGGCGTCGATCTCACCGAGGTCCCCGAGACCTTCCACATTCATCGCACGATCCAGCGCTTCCTCGATTCGCGACGCGCGGCGATCGTGAGCGGCGCCGGGATCGATTGGGCGACGGCGGAGGCTCTGGCCTTCGGCTCTCTGCTCACGGAAGGCTACAATGTCCGGCTCTCCGGCCAGGACAGCGAGCGCGGCACCTTCTCCCAGCGGCATTCCGTGCTCGTCGATCAGGAGAACGAGCAGCGCTATCTGCCGCTCGATCATCTGGGCCAGGGGCAGGGGCGTTTCGAGGTCATCAATTCGATGCTCTCGGAAGAGGCGGTGCTCGGCTTCGAATATGGCTATTCGCTCGCCGAGCCGCGCTCGCTGGTGCTGTGGGAGGCGCAATTCGGCGATTTCGCCAATGGCGCGCAGGTGATCTTCGACCAGTTCCTGTCGGCGGGCGAGCGCAAATGGCTGCGCATGTCGGGCCTCGTCTGCCTGCTGCCGCACGGCTACGAGGGTCAGGGGCCGGAGCATTCCTCGGCGCGGCTCGAGCGCTATCTGCAGCTCTGCGCCGAGGACAATATGCAGGTCGCCAATTGCTCGACGCCGGCGAACTACTTCCACATCCTGCGCCGGCAGCTGCATCGCGACATCCGCAAGCCCTTGGTGCTGATGACGCCGAAATCGCTGCTGCGCCACAAGCGCTGCGTCTCGCGCCTCGACGAGATGGGCGAGGGAACGATGTTCCACCGCTTCATCTCCGACGACGCCGAGCTGCACCCGTCCGACTCTTTCCGCCTCGCGCCGGACGATCGCATCGCCCGCGTGATCATGTGTTCCGGCAAGGTCTATTACGATCTGCTGGAGGAGCGCGAGGCGCGCGGCGCCAATGACGTCTATCTGCTGCGCGTGGAGCAGCTCTATCCCTTCCCGCTCAAGGGCCTCGTCACCATGCTGTCGCGCTTCAAGCAGGCCGATGTCTCCTGGTGTCAGGAAGAGCCCAAGAACATGGGCGCGTGGTTCTTCGTCGAGCCTTATCTCGAATGGGTGCTGACCCAGGTCGGCGGCCAGTCGAAGCGCGCGCGCTACATCGGCCGGCCGGCCTCGGCCGCGACGGCCGCCGGCACGATGTCCAAGCATCAGGCGCAGCTTCGCGCCTTTCTCGACGAGGCCTTCTCGGCGCGCGTCTCTTCCATGGCGGCGGAGTGATCATGACGGAAATCCGCGTCCCCACGCTCGGCGAATCGGTCACCGAGGCGACGATCGGCCGTTGGTTCAAGAAGGCGGGCGATCCCGTCGCCGCCGACGAGCCGCTGGTCGAGCTCGAGACCGACAAGGTGACCCTCGAGGTGAACGCCCCGGCCGCCGGCGTGCTGGCCGAGGTGCTGGCCAAGGACGGCGAAACGGTGACTCCAGGAGCGCTGCTCGGCCAGATTTCGGACGGCGCCGCCGCCGCCGCGCCGCGGGCGGCCGCTCCGGTCGTGGCCGTGGTTTCGGCCCCGCCGCCGCCCGAGCCCATTGCGGTCGCGGTCGGCGCGGCGGTCGCCGAGGAGCCCCGTCCGCCGGCCCCGTCCGCCGCCAAGATCGCCCGCGAGCGGGCCCTCGACCTCTCGGGCGTCTTCGGTTCGGGCAAGCGGGGGCAGGTGCTGAAGGAGGATGTCGAGGCGCTCGCCGCCCGGCCGGCGCCGGCGCCCGCCGCGCAGCCGCCCGCGTCTCCCGCTCCGGTCGTCGTCCCGCCGGCCCCGCGCCCCACGCCCGCGCCGGGCGACGCGCAGCGGGAGGAGCGCGTGCGCATGACGCGCCTGCGCCAAACGATCGCCAAGCGCCTCAAGGAGGCGCAATCGACCGCCGCCATGCTGACGACCTTCAACGAGGTCGACATGTCGGCGGTGATGGCGCTGCGCAACCGCTACAAGGACCTGTTCGAGAAGAAGCACCATGTGAAGCTCGGCTTCATGGGCTTCTTCGTGAAGGCCTGCTGCAGGGCGCTCGAGGAGATCCCCGCCGTCAACGCCGAGATCGACGGCGCCGACGTGATCTACAAGCATTACTGCCACATCGGCGTGGCCGTGGGCACGGATAAGGGCCTGGTCGTGCCGGTGGTGCGCGACGCCGACCGCCTCGGCGTCGCCGAGATCGAGAAGGCGATCGGCGAATTCGGCCGCCGCGCCCGCGAGGGCCGGCTCGACCTCGAGGACCTGACCGGCGGCACCTTCACCATTTCGAACGGCGGCGTCTATGGCTCGTTGATGTCGACGCCGATCCTCAACGCCCCGCAATCGGGCATTCTCGGCATGCACAAGATCGAGGAGCGGCCGGTGGTCGTCGCCGGCAAGATCGAGATCAGGCCGATGATGTATCTCGCCCTCTCCTACGACCATCGCATCGTCGACGGCAAGGAGGCGGTGAGCTTTCTGGTGCGGGTCAAGGAGTCGCTCGAGGACCCGGCGCGGCTCGTGCTCGACCTGTAGCGTTACCAGAATCGAAATCCGCAAGCCGGCCCCTAACAATCCGGGGCTACGATGTACAAATATCTCCTGTGCTACGAAGGTAGGCGCCCGTCAGGCGGGTCGTGTCGACCGCCGAGGAGAATGTCATGGAAGGCAAGACTGCAACCGAGAGAAAGCTCCCCCCTCTGACCCCCGAGCAATTCGCCCATCTCGGCGATGGATCCATCGCCTATGTGAGGACGATGCGGTCGGAGGATGTGACGCGGCTCTATCCTCAGGCTCCTCCGATCCAGCCGGGCATCACCCTCTTCGCTCTGCTCGGCGCCGACGGCAGCCCGATCGTGCTCGCCGATACGGAAGAAGGCGCCAGAGCCAACGCCTGGGAGCACCAGCTGCAGACCGTCAGCCTCCACTGACGAGCGTAAGAAGGAGGCTTCGGCGCGGGCGCCGAGGCCTCCTTCGCTAGTCTATGATGTCGTCGTCATTTGAGCGGCAGCAGGGAGGGGGCTCCGCCGGAGATGTTGGCGCTGCTGTTGTGGTAGATGAGATTATTGCCGGTGCTGAACACCGCATAGGCGTTGGGATCGATGAGGAGGCCGGTCGTGTTGGCCATGGCGGTGGAGCGGGCGAGCTGGATCCAGCCGTTGGAGCCGGCCTTGAAGCCCATCCCGCTGTTGACGACGACCGTGTCGGTCACATCGGCATAGCTGAACTTTTCCGAGGCGACGCCGGCGCTCGTGGCGCCGTTGATCGAGACCCGGCTGATAATGCCGTCGGCGACATTGGTGTTGGCGCTGAGGAAAATGCCGTGGCCGCCGACCTTGGCGATGGTCGTGTCCTCGATGAGATAGCGCGACTTGCCGCCGGCGGCGCCGGCGGCGGAGAAGAGGACGCCCGTGCCCTTGAGATTGCGCAGATGGCAGTTCTTGATCGTCACGAAGCCTGCGGAATTGACCTTCACGCCGACGAAGCCGGTGTTGTTGAGGCCCTGGATGGTGAGGCCGCTGATGTTGACGGCGTCGGTGACGGCGGCGGTGACGGTGATCACGTCGAAGGGACCGCTCTGGCCGGCGCTGGCGCCCGGCACGCCGGTGACGGAGATCGCCTTGTTGACGAGGAAGGGTCCGAACTCTCCGGCGTCGATGGCCTTCATGTCGCCGCCCGGCGAGGTCTGGCCGATGGCGTAGGCGAAGGTGCGGCAGGCGGTGGCGGCGGTGGCGCAGGCGCCGGCGTCGGCTCCGGTCGCCGAGACATAGGTGACGGGCGAGGCCGCGAAGGCCGGAGCGGCGAACGCGCAGGGCAGGATCGCGAGCAGAGCCGAGCGAAGGGTCTTGGAAGCGAAGGAAGCGAACATTTTCGATCTCCTGTTTCTCGTTTCGGAGCGGCCCGGCGCCGCTCTGTCGATGGCGGAGATCTAGTTGGTTCCTCTCATGAATTATGTGCGGCTCAGCACGCGCCGGCTATGCGAGGCGAGAGCGGCGCGGCGAGCCGGAAGATGCGCCGACGGCCAAGACGCCGGCCGACGGCGCATGATGGCGCCTCCTATCCCCCCACCACCGTCGTGAACACCTGGCCGCCGCGCGCCAAGGTGATCTTCCAATAATAGCGGCGGCCGCCGGTCGCCTGCTCCAGCTCGCGCGTCGTGCCGATTTTCTCGTCATTGATGGCGAGGATCACGTCGCCCTTCTGCAGATTGAGCCGCGCGGCGACCGAATCTTCGTCGATCTCCGTCACCGCCACGCCGGTCGCGACGCCCTGTACGGACAGCTCCTCGATCACCGCCGGCGACAGATTGACCACGGTCGCCCCCGCGAAAGGCGACGCGCCCTTCACCTTCACCGGGTCGCGCGCCGGCGTCTCCGGCGCCGGGGAAAGACGCAGCGGCAGGAACACGGTCTTGCCGCCGCGCAGCACGCCGAGCGTCGCCTGGCCGCCGAGCGGCCTGGTGGCGAGCCGATAGCCGACCGCCTCCGGATCATCGGCCGACTGGCCGTCGACCGAGACGATGACGTCGCCGCGCTTCAGCCCCGCCTCGGACGCCGGCCCCTTGGCGAAGAGATCGGCGATGAGGGCGCCCGCCGGCCGCTCGAGCCCGAGGCCGTCGGAAATCTCCTTGGACAGATTCTGCAGCGTTGCGCCCAGCCATGGCCGCTTCACCTGACGTCCGCCGCCCTTCGCCGCCGCGACGACGATCTTGACCATATTGACCGGGATCGCGAAGCCGATGCCGACCGAGCCGCCGGACTTGGAGAAGATCGCCGAATTGATGCCGACGACGCGCCCGTTCATGTCGACGAGCGGACCGCCCGAATTGCCGGGATTGATGGAGGCGTCGGTCTGGATGAAGAAGCCGTAGTCGGAGATGCCGACTTGCGTGCGGGCGAGCGCCGAGACGATGCCCTGCGTCACCGTCTGCCCGACGCCGAAGGGGTTGCCGATGGCGAGCGTCAGATCGCCGACCTCGAGCGCGTCCGAATCGCCGAGCTCCATGGTTGGAAAGCTCGCGCCCTCGGTCAGCTTCAGCACGGCGAGATCGGTGCGGGGGTCGCGCAGCAGAATCTTGGCCGGAATCTCGCGTTTGTCGGCGAGCGACACTTTCACGTCGGTCATCCCTTCGATGACGTGATTATTGGTGACGACGAGTCCGGCCGGATCGACGATGACGCCGGAGCCGAGCGACTGCGCGGTCGGGCCGCGCGGGCTGCCGCCCTCGCCGAAGAAGCGGCGGAAGATCGGATCGTCGAAGAAGGGATTGACCGGCCGCTGCTCCACGCGCGTCGCGAAGACATTCACGACCGCCGGCGTCGCCTTCTTGACGATCGGCGAGAAGGAGAGAACGGCGTCCGCGTGCGATTGCGGCGCGACGCGTTGTTGCGCGCGCGCGTCCGAAAGGCCGGCGCGCGCCGCCGCTCCGAGCGCGCAAAGAAAAGCCGCCGCAATGAGTTGACGCCAGGAAAGTCGCATTCGCCGATCCTCTCGAGGATAGATTCGCGGGCCGCATATTAGCGCGAAAAGCGACCGCCTCGTGGAATTCGGCGCTCAGGAACGGCGCGCCGTATAGATCAGATGCAGAGGATCGCCCGCGATGCCGCGCGCCGGAATGTCTTGCGCGCGCCAAGCCCATCTCCCTTCCGTGAGCGCCGCTTCGAAAACCGGCGACGGATCGGCGGACCACACGGCCAGCACGCCCTGCGGAGCCAGCGCCCGCCGCAGGCGAGCGAGGCCCTCGGGCGAATAGAGCGCGCCATTGGCCGCGCAGGAGAGCGCGTCCGGGCCATTGTCGACGTCGAGAAGCACGGCGTCGAAAGATTCGCGCGCCGCCGCGAGGAGCGCGGCGACGTCGCCGACGCGCAGCTCGACGCGAGGATCGTCGAGCGGACGAGCGGCGAGCGAGGCCAGCGGACCGCGGTTCCAGGCGACGATCTCGGGCAGCAGTTCGCAAACCGCGACGCGCGCCTCGCGCGGGGCGGCGTTCAACGCGGCGCGCAAGGTGAAGCCGAGGCCGAGGCCGCCGACGAGAATGCGCCGCGCCGACCCGCCCGTCTCTTCGAGCGCCAGCTGCGCCAGCGCCTCCTCGGAGCGATGTGCGCGATTGGACATGAGCTCATAACCATTGCAGCGGATCTCGAAGATTCCGGCGCGACGGCGAAGGATCAGCTCGTCGCCCGCCGCCGTCCGGGCGCGGGCGAGCTCTTCCCAGCTTTCGATCATCTGTTCCGCCTCGTTCCGCGCCGCGGCGCCTTGACGCGGACCGCGGGAGCGCGCATGTTGGCGTCATGATGCGCACGCTCCGCTCCCGCATTTGTCGGATCATTATCAGCTAGCGAAATCGCTGGCCGGAGCCGTCACGTCCCTCATCGAAACGCCATGACGCCCGGGCCGGCAGGCCGAGGGGAAATCATGCCGTCCGACGCTCCCGTTTTGAAGCTCTACAATACGCTGACGCGCGCCAAGGAGGATTTCCGGCCGCTCGACCCGGCCGATGTGCGCATGTATGTCTGCGGGCCGACCGTCTATGACTACGCCCATATCGGCAACGCCCGGCCGCTGATCGTCTTCGACGTGCTGTTCCGCCTGCTGCGCCATCTCTATGGCGCCGAGCATGTGACTTATGTCCGCAACATCACCGATGTCGACGATAAGATCAACGCCCGCGCCGCCGAGCGCGGCATCTCGATCCGCGAGCTGACCGAGGGCACCAACGCCATTTTCCAGGCCGATGTCGCGGCGCTCGGCTGCCTCGAGCCGAGCGTGCAGCCGCGCGCGACCGAGCATATCGCCGAGATGATCGCCATCGTCGAGAAGCTCGTCGCCTCCGGTCATGCTTATGCGGCGGACGGCCATGTGCTGTTCGACGTGCCGTCCATGGCCGATTACGGCCGGCTGTCGCGCCGCCCGCTCGACGAGATGATCGCCGGCGCGCGCGTCGACGTCGCGCCCTATAAGCGCGGCGACATGGATTTCGTGCTGTGGAAGCCGTCCAAGGAGAGCGAGCCCGGCTGGGATTCGCCTTGGGGGCGCGGGCGGCCGGGCTGGCATCTCGAATGTTCCGCCATGTCGTGGAAGCATCTCGGCGAAACTTTCGACATTCACGGCGGCGGAATCGATCTCGTCTTTCCGCATCACGAGAACGAGATCGCCCAGACGCGCTGCGCCTTCGGCCATGAGGCGATGGCGAATTACTGGATGCACAACGGCTTCCTGCAGGTCGAGGGCGAGAAGATGTCCAAGAGCCTGGGGAATTTCGTGACCATTCACGAATTGCTGCACACGGAGAATTTCGGCGGGCGCAAATGGCCGGGCGAGGTTCTGCGGCTCGCCATGCTGAGGACGCATTACCGCCAGCCGATCGATTTCACCGTGAAGGCGCTGGAGGAGGCGGAGGCGAGCCTGCGCAAATGGAGCGCGCAGGTCGGCGACGCATGCGCTGCGCCCGGCGTCTCGCGCGATGTGCTGAACGCGCTCGCCGACGACCTCAACACGCCGCTGGCCCTCGCTTCTCTGCACGAGCTCGGTGGGGCGGAGCTGGATGGCGCGCTGAAGCTGTTCGGCGTCGATGTTCGCGCCTATTCGCGCTGGGTGGAGGAAGAGACGCGGCAAGAGATCGATGTGGAGAAGGTCGCCGGGCTGATCGAGAGCCGCCTCTCCGCCCGTGCAGAAAAAAACTGGGCCGAGTCCGACCGCATCCGCGACGAGCTCGCCGCCATGGGCGTCGTGCTGAAAGACAATAAGGACGGCACGACGAGCTGGGAGGTGAAGCGGTGACGCTCACCACCTTTCCAAGCTCGCACAACCCCTCTCCCATAGGGAGAGGGTGGCCGCGGAGCGGCCGGGTGAGGGGCTACGGCGCCGGGCGCTTTCGCGGAGAGAGGGGTTCCCCTCATCCGACCCCGCTTCGCGGGGCCACCTTCTCCCTATGGGAGAAGGAGTCGCGCACGACGACTCGGAATCTAGTCCAGGCGCGGAAACGGGCGTCTCGGCGCGCGGCAACGGGCAATGTCCGCCGCGCGACGGATTTCCTGCAGCACCCAGTCGAGCCGCTCCTTCACCTCGTCATTGGTGAAACGCAGCTCCAGATAGCCGTGATTCTCGATCACCGTGCGGCGCTCCGCGTCGGAGATCGGCTGCTCCGCATGATGCCTGCCGTCGAGTTCGATCGTCAGGCCGAGCTCATAGCAACAAAAGTCTGCGATATATCCGCCGATCGGCGTCTGTCGTCGAAACTTCAACCCGTCGAGCTTCGAAGCCCGCAACTCGCGCCACAACCGCGCTTCCGCGAGTGTGCTCGCGGCGCGCAAGCGCCGTGCGAAGGGCGTGAGCTTCGACATGGTCGCGAGCTTCCTGCCGGATCGCATCAAAATCAAGCGTCGCAACCGCGAGAACACGCCCATGCCTAAAACCGACTGGCGCAAATACCTCCCCTTTCCCGGCCATTGGGCCTCGTATCTCCTCTTCAAGCTCATCATCCTCGCTCTGGCCGCGGCCTTCGCCTGGCATGTGCTGAGCGCGCTCGAGGTGATCTGACCATGGGCCGCGCCGCGCCGCCTCCGAGCCTTCGTCCCTTCCTGCCGGCCGATGCGCCGCTGCTCGAGGAGCTCTTTCGCGAGAGCGTCGAGACGCTCGCCGCCGAGGATTACGACGAGGATCAGCGCGCCGCCTGGGCCGCCGGCGCCGACGACGAGGAGGCGTTCGCGCGGCGCCTCGCCTCCGCGCTGACCATCGTCGCCTCGCTCGAGGGGAAGATCGCGGGCTTCGCTTCGCTGCGCGACGGGACGCTGCTCGACATGCTCTATGTCCATCCGCGCGCGGCGCGACGCGGCGTCGGCTCCGCGCTCGCGGACGCGCTCGAGAAACTCGCGCGCGGGCGCGGCGCGCGCGAGATCAGCGTTGACGCGTCCGACACGGCGCGCGATTTCTTCGCCGCGCGCGGCTATGTCCCCTATCGGCGAAACATGCGCGAATTGCGCGGCGAATGGCTCGGCAACACCACGATGAAGAAGACGCTGGACGAAAAGGCGCAGGCGCGATGACGCGGGAGAGACTGACGATCTTCGATACGACCTTGCGCGACGGCGCGCAGACGACGGGCGTCGATTTCTCGCTCGCCGACAAGCGCCAGATCGCCACGCTGCTCGACGATCTCGGCATCGATTACATCGAAGGCGGCTATCCCGGCGCCAATCCGCTCGACACGGAATTCTTCGCGAAGCGTCCGCAAATCAAGGCGCGCTTCGCCGCCTTCGGCATGACGCGCCGGCAGGGCCGCTCCGCCGCGAATGATCCGGGCGTCGCGGCGCTGCTCGACGCCGATTGCGATTGCGTGACCTTCGTCGCCAAGGCGTGGGACTATCAAGTGCGCGTCGCGCTGCGCTCGACGCTCGACGACAATCTCGACGGCATTCGCCAATCCGTCGCCGCCGCTGTCGCACGCGGCAAGGAGGTTCTCGTCGATTGCGAGCATTTCTTCGACGGCTACGCGGACAATCGCGATTATGCGCTCGCCTGCGCCATTGCAGCGCACGAAGCCGGCGCGAGATGGATCGTGCTCTGCGACACCAATGGCGGCTCGCTGCCGCATGAGGTGGAACGCATCGTGTCGGAAGTCGCGCGCGTCATTCCGGGCGAGCGGCTCGGCATTCATGCGCATGACGACACGGGACAGGCGGTCGCCGTCTCGCTCGCCGCGGTGCGCGGCGGCGTGCGGCAGATCCAGGGCGCGCTGAACGGATTGGGCGAGCGCTGCGGCAACGCCAATCTCACGACGATCATCGCCACTCTGCTGCTCAAGAGCGAATTCGCCGAGCGCTTCGAGATCGGCGTGACGCGCGAGAGCCTCACGGGCTTGACGCGCGCGAGCCATGCGCTCGACGAATTGCTGAATCGCGCGCCGAACCGGCACGCGCCCTATGTCGGCGCCAGCGCCTTCGCCACCAAGGCCGGCATTCACGCCTCCGCCGTGCTCGCCGATCCGCGCACATACGAGCATGTGCCGCCCGAGAGCGTCGGCAACCGGCGCCGCGTGCTGGTGTCGGATCAGGCCGGAAAATCCAATATCGTCGCCGAGCTCGAGCGCCTCGGGCTGACGCTGCGCAAGGACGATCCGCGCCTGACGCGCCTGCTCGAGGAAGTGAAGGAGAAGGAGGCGCAGGGCTATGCCTATGAAGGCGCCGACGCATCCTTCTTTCTGCTCGCCAAGCGCGTGCTCGGCGAGCTGCCGCATTATTTCGACATAGAGCGCTACAGCGTCGCGGTCGACCGCCGCTTCGGCGCCGATCTCGGCGTCGAGGACGCGGGCGCCGAGGCGATCGTGAAGCTGCGCATCGACGGCAGATCGACGATCTCCGCCGCCGAGGGCAACGGCCCGATCAACGCGCTCGACGTCGCGCTGCGCAAGGACCTCGGCAAGTATCAATCCTTCATCGAGGATGTGAAGCTCGTCGATTATCGCGTGCGCGTGTTCCAGGGCGGCACGGATGCGGTGACGCGCGTGCTGGTCGAATGCGCCGGCGCCCAGGGCGAGATCTGGTCGACCGTCGGCGTTTCGCCCAATGTCGTCGACGCCTCCTTCGAGGCGCTCGTCGACGCGATCGTGTATAAGCTGGTGAAGTCGGGAGCGAAGTGAGTTCGCGCGTCCCTTCTCCCGCGAGCGGGAGAAGGGACGCCCTCGATTTCAAAAATGCCGCTCTATGTCCTGCTCCTCGCCTTCCTGCTTCGGCAGGTGGACGGCGCGCAGCATGGGGATCACGTCCTCGATACGCTCGGCCACCATATAGCGCACCTCATAGCCCGGACGGATGAAGCCGGCGTTGTGCATATGCGCGAACAGCGACAGCAGCGGCTTCCAGAAGCCGCCGATGTCGGCGATGACGAGCGGCTTGCTGTGGCGGCCGAGCTGAATCCATGTCAATTGCTCGGTCAGCTCTTCGAGCGTGCCGACGCCCCCCGGCAGCGCCACGAAAGCGTCGGATTTCTCGAACATCAGCCGTTTGCGCGTATGCATGTCGGGAACGACCTGCAGTTCGGAGACGGTCGGCAGCGCGATCTCGCGTTCGTCGAGAAAACCTGGAATGATTCCGGTGACGCGCGCGCCATGGGCGAGCGCCGCGCCGGCGACGACGCCCATCAGCCCGCATGAGCCGCCGCCGAATACGAGCTCCATCTTCTCGCGCGCGATCGCCGCGCCGAGCGCTTCGGCCGCCTGCGCGAAGACCGGATCATCGCCCGTGGAGGAGCCGCAATAAACGCAAATGCGCTCGATCTTCCGACGATCATTCATGCAATGTTGATGGCGCGACGGCGCGTTCGCGTCAAGGCCGGCGCTCGAGCCTTCTCCTCGAGCCGCCGACAGCGACGCCGCCGGGACGCTCGTGCGTTCCCCCCGTAAAGCTCTTATATGGACATTGGAAGTCATGGATGCTGCTCCTGCACGAGGGGACGGGACGAGGGTGATGCGACAAGTCGAGCAAGACGACGCGGAAGCTTCGGTACATGGGGCGGCCGAGGAGATCGAAAAGCCTCTCGGCGACGTTTCCGTAATGGCGACGATCCGCGGGCTCTGGCCCTATATCTGGCCGAAGGGACGGCGTGATCTCGAGCGGCGCGTTTTGATCGCGCTGGTCCTGCTCGTCATCGGCAAATTGGTGAACATGGCCGTTCCCTTCGCCTTCAAATGGGCGGCCGATTCGCTCGCGAACGGCGACGCCGCGCCCGTGCTGATCGGCGCTGTCGCGTTCACGATTCTCTATGGCGCGCTGCGCACGCTCTATGCGTTCCTGACGCAAGCGCGCGACGCTCTGTTCGCGGCGGTGGCCATGCATGCGGTGCGGCGGCTCGCCGACCATGTCTTCGTGCATATGCACCAACTCTCGCTGCGCTTCCATATTTCCCGCAAGACCGGCGGGCTCACGCGCGTGCTCGAGCGCGGCCGCGAAGCCATAGAGACGCTGACGCGCCTCGTGATGTCGACGGCCGCGCCGACGGTCATCGAATTCATTCTCGTGCTCGGCGTGCTCCTCGTGCAGTTCGATCTCGCCTATGCGCTTGCCGCGGCTCTGACGATCGCCGCCTTTCTCGTCTACACGCTCATCGCCACCAATTGGCGCATCGCCATCCGCCGCGCGATGAACGAGAGCGACGTCGACGCCAATGTGAAGGCGATCGATAGCCTGCTCAATTACGAGACGGTGAAATATTTCGGCGCCGAGCGGCGCGAGGCCGAGCGCTACGACAAATCCATGGCGCTCTATGAGAGCGCGAGCGTCCAATCCTATGTCTCGCTCGCCGTGCTCAACGCCGGCCAAGCCTTCATCTACACGGCCGGGCTCACCGCCATCATGGCGATGTGCGCCTATGACGTGAGATCGGGACGCAACAGCGTCGGCGATTTCGTGCTGGTCAACGCCATGATGATCCAGCTCTATCAGCCGCTCAATTTCATGGGCACGCTCTATCGCGAGACGCGTCAGGCGATCGTCGACATCGAGAAGATGTTCGCCATTCTCTCCGAGCAGCCGGAGATCGCCGACAAGCCGGGCGCGCGCGATCTCGTCGTCTGCGAAGGGCGCGTCGTCTTCGACAATGTCGCTTTCGCCTATGATCCGCAGCGGCCGATCCTGCGCGGCGTCTCCTTCGCGGCGCCGCCCGGCGCGACCATCGCCATCGTCGGGCCGTCGGGCGCCGGCAAATCGACGATCTCGCGTCTCCTGTTCCGCTTCTACGAGCCGCAGTCCGGCCGCATCCTCATCGACGGACAGGATATTTCCGCGGTGACGCAGCGCAGCCTGCGCGACGCCATCGGCATGGTGCCGCAGGATACGGTGCTGTTCAACGACACCATCGCCTATAATATTCGCTACGGCCGCTGGGACGCGGGCATGGAGGAGGTGCGCGAGGCGGCGCGGCTCGCGCAGATCCACGATTTCGTCCGCTCCGCGCCGGACGGCTATGACGCGCAGGTCGGCGAGCGCGGGCTGAAACTCTCGGGTGGCGAGAAGCAGCGCGTCGCCATCGCCCGCACCATTCTCAAAGGGCCGCCGATCCTCATTCTGGACGAGGCGACGTCGGCGCTGGACAGCTTCACCGAGCATGAGATTCAGGAGGCTCTCTCGCGCGTGTCGCGCGGGCGCACGACGATCGTCATCGCGCATCGCCTGTCGACCGTCGTCGATGCGGACGAGATCTTGTTCCTCGATCGAGGCTGCATCGTCGAGCGGGGCTCGCATCGGCAATTGCTGGCGCGGGGCGGCGTCTATGCCGCGATGTGGAGCCGCCAGCGCGAGGCCGACGCCGCCGAGCGCGCGTTGCGCCGTGCGGCGGAGCAGGAGGAGAGAGAGGAGGAAGAAGCGTCCGTCTGAGTCGTTTTCGAAACGACGTCCCAGCGCCTCGAGGAGTCCGCGAAGGACTTGCCTGCGTCTCGAAGCGCGCTCGCCTTCTGGAGCATCCTTCGAGGCTTTTTGCCGGAGGCAAAAAAGCGCCTCAGGATGAGGGAGCGGGTCTGGGGATGAGGGAGTCGGGCCGTCGCGCCGCCGCGGGCTTTTGCGCGGCGAAATAGACGAAGGTGCTGCGCAGGAAGCCGTTGCGGGTCTCGATCGTGTCGAAATCCTCGGTCCAGTTCGCGCCGGCGACCGACCGCACTTCGAAGCCCGTCCGCTCGAGCTGCGACTTGGTGCGTGACGGAGGCGCGGCATAGCCCAGCATGGCGCCGCCTTCGTCGACATAGCGGGCGTACCATTGCGAAAGGCGCCGATTGCCGAGCTGCCAGCCGAGGAGGCGCAGCGGATGGCGAAAGCGCGGCCTCGAGCAGAGCACGGGCTGCAGCGCCTCGCCGATCAGATTATGCGTGCTCATCACCAGCGCGCCGCCCGGCCGCAGCACGCGGAAGATCTCGCTCAATCCCGTGAGCCGCGCCTTCAACGGAAAGAGGTGGTCGAGGCCCTGCACGCTGAACAGCGCGGCGTCGAACACGGCGTCGGCGAAGCCCAGTCTCTCGGCGTTCATCTGGACGAAAGGAATGTCCGGACGCCGGATGCGCCCCTCGGCGAGCAGGCGAAAGGAAATGTCGAGCCCATAAACGTCATAGCCCCGATCGGCGAGCGGACTCGTCGTGCGGCCGGAGCCGCACGCGATGTCGAGCACGCGCGCGGGCGGCGCCGGGAAATGCCGAGCGATCCATTCCTTCTCGATCGCATAGAGGCCGCCGTCGACGGTGAAGGTCGCCACCGCGAAATCGGCCTCGTAATAATCGCGAGACTCGAGCAGCGCGTCGCTGTCCATGAGAGGCCTCGCTTCAATAGGCCGCGGCGACCGGCGGGCGGAAGAAGTCGAGCCGATAGTTGAGGCCGGCGCGCAGGACATGGCCATTGAAGCGGGATCTCGACTCGATCGTGACGAGTCCCGTTCCGCCCGAGCCGGGCCCGGGAATGGCGTTGGTGTCGAAGACGAGCGCGCCGGTGGCGCGGATATTGCCGAGATCGTAATAGAGATATTCGACCTTGGCGCTCCAATTGCCGCGGAACGCCCATTCGACGCCGCCGCCCGCGGCCCAGCCGACGCGCGTGTCGGCGAATTGGCTGGAAGCGAAGCCGAAGGCGTCGGAGGCCGCCGGAAAGCGCGGCGAGCCGGCCCAAGAGGCGTATTGCGTGTGAGTGACGGTCTGCGACGTCCGTCCAAAGGCGAGGCCGCCTGTCAGATAGAGCAGCGCCTCGGGCTGCACGGCGAAGCCGAAGCGGCCGCGGACAGTGGCGAGATAATCGAGATTTCTCGAGGTCTGTGTCTCCGTCGAGATCGAATAGCCGGTGAGGTTGGGCACGGTGTGCAGCGAATAGCGTCCTTCGGAACCATGCACGGTGGTCGCCTGCACGTCGGCCTCGAAGCCGACAACGATGCGGGGGGCGATTTGGCGATTATAGCCGATTTGCCCGCCGCCGAAGGCGCCCTCGAGGTTCGGCGAGGAGACGCCGCTCGCGCCGAGCGCGGAGGTCGCGCCGAACAAAGGATCATTGTCGAGAACGGCGACGCCATAGGAGTTGATCCCCGTGCGCGCCCCCCAGATATAGCCGCCATTGGCGCCGAGATAGACGCCGGTCCAGGAGAAGACGGGCGGCGGAGGCGGCGCCGGCGGCGCGACGGATGGCAGATCGGCGGCGCCGGCTCGACCGCAGACCACGAACAAGACGATCGTCGCGGCGAAGGGAAAGGCTTTCATCGGCAAGGACCCTCGATCCGAAAAGGGGGCGAGCGGTTGGAGCGCCCGAAAGAAGAACAAGCGAGACAGAAATCGATCGGTTCAATTTACCGGGGCCGTTTACGCCGCGTCAATGAGAGCAGTTTCGTGGTTTTTCGCGAATGCAGGGATTTATCGACGCTGTGACGAGACGGTCACATGCGCGCCGATACTTACGCGTCTCCGCGAATGGATCAGCGATTCTGCTCACTGTCTGGCGCGGGCGGATCGACGGAAACGCCCAAGGCTCGCAGCTCGCCGCGCTCCGCCTCCGTCAGCGCGCCGCCGCTCGTGTGGCGTCCCCGGCGCGCGGCGAAGTAATAAATGGCGGCGCCGCCGCCGCCGAGCGCGAGCAGCGGCGCGGCCCACAGAAGCAGGGTTTCGGGCTTTATCGGCGGGCGCAGCAGAACGAAGTCGCCATAGCGAGCGACGACGAATTCGCGCACATCCGCGTCGCTCGCGCCTTCCTTCAGCTTCTCGCGCACGATGAGGCGCAGATCCTTGGCGAGCGGCGCGTCGGAATCGTCGATCGACTGATTCTGGCAGACGAGGCAGCGCAATTCGCTCGCGATGGCGCGGGCGCGCGCCTCGAGCTTCGGATCGGCGAGCATCTCGCCGGGCTCCACGGCGAGGGCGGGGGAGAGCAGCGCGACGGTGAAGAGAAAAGCGGAAACGAGGTGCGCGATTCCCCTCTCCCGCAAGCGGGAGAGGGTGGATCGACGACGTCGAGACGGATGAGGGCCTGCGCCGCCCTCATCCGACCCTCGCTTCGCGAGGGCCGCCTTCTCCCGCGAGCGGGAGAAGGAGAGAGCGGCGAGATTCGGAAAAAAACCCGTCATTCCGCGGCCTGTGCTTGCGCTGCGACGCGGGCGCGTGCGGCGACGCCGATGCGCAGACGCCGGTCGGCGAGCGAGCAGGCGCCGCCGATGGCCATCACCACGGCGCCGAGCCAGATCAGCAGCACCAGCGGCTTGTAATAGAGCCGCGCGTCGATGGTTCCGTCCTCGTGCTGCTCGCCGAGCGCCGCATAGACTTGGCCGAGGCCGAGTGTGACGATGCCGGCCTCCGTGCGCGCCATGCGCCGAGCTTGATAGAAACGCTTCGCCGGCTCTATGCGCGCCAGAATCTCATCGCCTTCACGCACCGCCATGACGGCATAGGTCTCGGCGTAATTGGGGCCGGGGCGCGACGCGACGTTCTCGATCGCGATTCGATAGGGCCCGACGTCATAGGCGACGCCGGGCTTCATCGCCACGGTCTGCTCCACGCCCCAGCCGGTCGCGGCGAGCCCGAGCAGAGTGAGCCCGACGCCGGCATGGGCAATGGACGTTCCCCAGGCTGAGAACGGCAATCCACGCAGACGTGAGACCACCGAGCGCAGCGGCGTTCCGCGCGGCGCGGCGCGCATCGCGATATCGCAGAAGGCGCCGACGACGAGATAGATCGCGAGGCCGGCGCAGAGCACGGAGAGGAAGGGCGCGCCATGCAGCGCGCCGAAAGCGGCGAGCGCGACGGCGGCGGCCGCGAAGGCGGCGCGCAGCCGCTGCAGGGCGCCGAGGAAATCGCCGCGCTTCCAGGCGAGCATCTGGCCGATCGGCATCAGCAGCACGAGCGGCAGAGCTATGGGAGTGAGAACAGTGTCGAAGAATGGCGCGCCGACCGAAATCTTGTCGCCGGTCAGCGCCTCGAGCGCGAGCGGATAGAGCGTGCCGATGACGACGGTCGCGCAGCAGGTCGTGAGCAGAAGATTGTTCACGACGAGCGCGCCCTCGCGCGAGATCGGGGCGAAGAGTCCGCCCGTCGGCAGGGCGCTCGCGCGAATGGCGAACAGCGCCAGAGCGCCGCCGATGAAGCACACCAGAATGGCGAGGATGAACACGCCGCGCTCGGGATCGCTGGCGAAGGCGTGCACCGAGGTGAGCACGCCCGAGCGCACCAGGAAAGTGCCGAGCAGCGACAGCGAGAAGGCGAGGATGGAGAGGAAGATCGTCCAGACCTTCAGCGCCTCGCGCTTCTCCATCACCGCCGCGCTGTGCAAGAGCGCCGTGCCGGCGAGCCAGGGCATCAGCGACGCGTTCTCGACCGGATCCCAGAACCAGAAGCCGCCCCAGCCGAGCGTGTAATAGGCCCAGTAAGAGCCCATCGCTATGCCGAGCGTGAGAAAGATCCACGCGGCGAGAGTCCAGGGCCGCACGAAGCGCGCCCAGGCGGCGTCGATGCGCCCGCCGATCAGCGCCGCCGCGGAGAAGGAGAAGACGATCGAGAAGCCGACATAGCCGAGATAGAGCAGGGGCGGATGAATGGCGAGGCCGGGATCCTGCAGGATCGGATTGAGGTCGCGGCCCTGCCAGGGCGGATCGGAAACGCGCGCGAAGGGATTCGACGTGAAGAGAATGAAGGCGACGAACGCCGCGCCGATGAGCCCCTGCGCGGAGAGCGTATCGGCGCGCAGGCGATCCGGCATGGCGCCGGAGAACACGGCGATCAGCGCGCCGAAAAAGGAGAGTACGAGGACCCACAGCAGCATGGAGCCTTCGTGATTCCCCCACACGCCCGAGATCTTGTAGATCATCGGCTTCAGCGAATGCGAATTCTCGATGACGTTGACGAGCGAGAAATCCGAGACGACATGCGCGTAAGTGAGCGCGCCATAAGCGATGGCGACGAGGCCGAATTGCGCGAGCGCCACGGGGCGCGCGACGCTCGTCAAGGAGGCGTCGCGCAATCGCGCGCCGGCGAAGGGAACGATCGCCTGCGCGAGAGCGAGAGCGAGAGCGAGCACGAGCGCGAAATGGCCGGTCTCGACGATCATCTCCTCGCCTCCCTTGCGCCGTCATTGCGAGCGAAGCGACGCGATCCGGGGCCGTGGGGCGGGTCCTGGATCGCTTCGTCGCCGTCGCTCCTCACGATGATGGGAAGCCTCATTTCTCATCGCCTTTCCAGACGCCCTGCTTTTTCAGCGCATCCGCGACGTCGCGCGGCATATAGCGTTCGTCGTGCTTGGCGAGCACGCTGTCGGCGCGGAACACGCCGTCCGGCGCGAGAGTCCCGTCGACGACGACGCCCTGTCCTTCGCGGAAGAGATCGGGCAGCAGGCCCGTGTACGCGACGCCGAGGTCGCTGGTCTTGTCGGTGACGACGAAGGCGATGTCGCGATTCTCGCCGCGCGTGACCGAGCCCTCCTTCACCAGCCCGCCGATGCGCAGGCGCGCGCCCGGCGCGAGCTGCTTCTGCGCGAGCTCGGAGGGCGTATAGAAGAACACGATGTTGTCGCGCAGCGCGAACAGCACGAGGCCGACGGCGAGCGCGAGCGCGCCGAGCGCTCCGCCGATCAGAGCCAGCCTCTTGCCCTTGCGCGTCATCCCGTCATCCTCCGACGCCCAACTCGCGCGCCAGAGCGTCCACGCGAGCGAGGCCGTCCCTGTCCGTCGCGAGCGCCTTGCGCGCGCCGTCGAGCGCGCTTCTCGCCTTCTCGGCTTCGTCGAGCACGCTATAGGCGCGGATGAGCTTCAGCCAGCCGTCGACATCGCCGCCGTTTTGTTCGAGCCGGCCGCGCAGACGCTCGACCATGGAGTGGATCGCCTGCAGCTGCGCGTCCCGAGGCATGGCGGCGATCTTCGCGCCCTCCTCGCCCGCCGGCGCCTCGCGCACTTGTGCGAGCAGGGCGGCGACGCGTTCGCGCCAGGGGGCGTCCGGGGCCGCGTCGTCGAGCAGCTTCGACCAGACGTCGATCGCCTCGTCGCGCTCGCCGTTCTGCGCTGCGGCGAGACCGATGTAATAGCGGGAGATGGCCGATTTCGGATCGAGCGCCAGCGCCGCCTCGAAATCGTGTTTCGCTTCGTCGCTCACGCGGCCCTGCGCGGCGAGCACGCGCGCTTCGCCGAGCGAGACGTGGCGTTGCGGCGTCGGCCCGAGCAGACGCAGCGCCTTCTGATAGGCGTCGACCGCGTCGGCGGCGCGGCCGTTGCGCAGATAGAAGGGCGCGACCACTTCGTAGCCGCGTCCGTCCTCCGGATGCTCGGCGAGATGCTCCTCTATGCGAGCGACGGCGCCGGCGATGTCCGTGTGGCCGGGCGCGGCCTCGAGCCGCGCCTGCAAGGGCAGATCAGGCAGATGGGAATGGCCGAGGCGCGAATAGACGAACAGCGCCAGCGCGGGAATGACGACGATGGCGCCGGCTGCGGCGATGACGGCGTTGCCCCGCGACGATCCGGCTTCGCTCCCGAGCGCGGCGCGCGCGCGCAACAGCCGGCGGGCGGCCTCGGCGCGAGCGGCCTCGCCATCCGCGGGCGAGAGGCGTCCTTCGGCGCTCTCGCGATCGATCTCGGCGATCTGCTCCTCGAAGAAGGCGATGTCGGTCGCCGCCGGATCGGCGGCTTCGCCGCGGCGCGCGAGCGGCCACAGCACGCTCATCACTGCGGCGCCGGTCAGAAGAGCGAAGACGAGCCAGATCATGGCCCGGCTGTTTAGAGGGAATCCGGGGAAGAGGGAAGAGAGATGGAAATTCTTCGAGAATTCAGTAGAGAGCTCATGCTCCCGCGCAGCGGGAGAAGGCAGCCGGCGCGTGCTGGACGCGAAGGCGAAGCCGGGCCATATTCGAGACGGCTCACGAAAGGATCGCAGATGAGCGCCGCCGTCGCCTTCGACACGCCGGAATTCGTCGAGCAGCTCGAGGACGGCGGTTTCCCGGAGGCTCGGACCTCCGCGAAGGCGATGAACCAGGATATCGCCGCCGAGGCCGGCCTCGGGATCGAATTCGACACCCTCCGCTCGGACCCGAGAGAAATGGAGCTGCGCCTCGGGGCGAAGATCGAAGCGAGCAAGACCGAAATCGTCAAAGCGTGGATCGGAGCGATCGGCTTTCAGACGTCCGTCATTCTCGGCGCGGTCCTGGCGCTGGCGAGATTTGCGCGTCCGTGATCGCGCGAGCCGCAGAGAACCGAGCTAGCGCCATGTCCGACGCTCGAGCGACGCCTCTCGTCGTCACGCAAGGCGATCCCTCCGGGATCGGTCCCGAGCTCGCGCTGAAGGCTTGGCGCGCCCGCGTCGATCGGGACCTTCCGCCTTTTTTCGTCCTGGCCGATCCGGCGCATCTCGCCCGCGCCGCCGCTTCGCTCGGCCTCGATATTCCGCTGCGCGAGGCGGCGCCCCGCGAGGCCGCCGCGATCTTCCCCGTGGCTCTGCCGGTGGCGCCGCTCGGGCGCGCGGTCCGCGGCCTTCCGGGCGCGCCGGAGCCGGGCGACGCCGCCGCGATCATTCTATCGATCGAGCGCGCCGTCGAACTCGTGGCGATGGGCGAGGCGCGCGCGCTCGTCACCAATCCGATCGCGAAAAATGTGCTCTACGCCGCGGGCTTCGCGCATCCGGGCCATACGGAATTTCTGGCCGCCCTGGCCGAGCGCCGCTTCGGCCGCGCCTTTCGCCCGGTCATGATGCTCTGGGCCGAGGAGCTCGCCGTCGTTCCCGCGACCATTCATGTGCCGCTCGCCGAGGTCCCGCGTCTCTTGACGCGGGAGCTGCTGGTCGAGACCGGAACGATCGTCGCCGCCGATCTTTCCGCGCGCTTCGGCATCGCGTCGCCGCGCCTCGCCTTCGCAGGGCTCAATCCGCATGCCGGCGAGAGCGGGGCGATGGGGCGCGAGGAAGTCGACGTCATCGCTCCGGCCATCGCCGAGCTGCGCGCGCGAGGGATCGAAGCGAGCGGGCCGCATCCGGCCGACACTCTGTTCCACGCCGCTGCCCGCGCGCGCTATGACGTCGCCATCTGCCCGACGCATGATCAGGCGCTGATCCCGATCAAGACGCTCGCTTTCGACCGCGGCGTGAATGTCACGCTGGGCCTGCCCTTCGTGCGCACGTCGCCGGATCACGGCACGGCCTTCGACATCGCGGGCAAGGGCGTCGCCGACGCCACGAGCCTCGTCGAGGCGATCCGTCTCGCCGACCGCATGACGGCGCGATGATCGACGATCTGCCGCCGCTGCGCCAGGTCGTCGCCCGCCACGGCCTCATGGCGAGCAAGGCGCTCGGCCAGAATTTCCTCTTCGACCTCAATCTCACCGCCCGCATCGCGCGCGCCGCCGGCCCGCTCGATGGCGCGACCATCGTCGAGATCGGACCCGGCCCCGGCGGCCTCACCCGCGCTCTGCTCGCCGAAGGCGCCGGCCGCGTCATCGCAGTGGAGCGCGACGCGCGCTGCATCCCGGCGCTGCGCGAGATCGGGGCGCGCTATCCGGACCGGCTCGTGATCGTCGAGGGCGACGCGCTCGCGACCGACCCGGCCGCTCTCGCACGCGACCAAGGCCTCGGCGGGCCGGCCCGCATCTGCGCCAATCTCCCCTATAACATAGCCACCGAGCTTCTCTGCCGCTGGATCGAGGCCGAGCCCTGGCCCTCCGTCTTCGACCGCTATGTGCTGATGTTTCAGCGCGAGGTGGCGCTGCGCATCGTCGCGACGCCTGCGCAGCGCGCCGATTACGGACGCCTCGCCGTGCTCTGCGGCTGGCGCGCGCGCGCGCGCATCCTCTTCGACGTCTCGCCTTCGGCTTTCACGCCGCCGCCCAAGGTGGTGTCGTCGGTCGTGGAGCTCGCCCCGAACCCCTCGCCTGCGCCCTGCGAGGCGCGCTTGCTGTCGCAGGTGACGAAGGCCGCCTTCGGCCAACGCCGCAAAATGCTGCGCCAGAGCCTGAAAGCCCTGCCTTTTCCGGACCTCGACGTCGCGCGCCTGCTCGCTGCGGCGGAGATAGGGGAGACGCGGCGCGCGGAGGAGATCGACATCGGCGGATTCGTCGCATTGGCGCAGGCTCTGGCCGTTCTATCTTGACCCCGTAGCGCCTGTGCCGAGGAGGGGCGAGAATGACGAAATTCTATTTTGCCGCTGTCGAAACCGAGGAGGGCCCTCGCGCCGAGCTCAAGATCGCGACGCCCTATTCGCTCGCGGCGGATGTGTTCGATCCCAGCGAGACTTTCGAGCAATACGAAGCCAAGCTCGACGCCGCGCTCGGGGAATTGGAGCGCACGCGCGAGGAGGCGCGCGCCTGGTTCGCCAAGCACGCGCGCCCGCCGGCGGGCTGAGCGTCGGGCGCCTGTTCGGAATTTTCTGCTTGGCGCGCGAGCGCGAGTGGAATATAAACTGCATTCTCGTGGCGCGTGGCCTGTCGGTCCCGCGCCGCGACTGTTTTGTGGCGCGCTTCGCTGCATCGCGGCGCGCCTCGCGTAAGATGCGGCCGCGACGTCTTCCGCGTCGTGGACCAACTCGGTGAGCAAATGGCCAACCCGTTTCAATTCCTGCAGGACGTGCGTTCGGAAGCGAGCAAGGTCGTGTGGCCGACGCGCCGCGAGACCTTGATCACCACCGGGCTGGTGGTCCTGATGGTGCTGTTCGCGAGCCTGTTCTTCGTGCTCGTCGACAAGACGCTGCACGTCGCCGTCGGGCTCCTGTTGCGGATAGGTCAGTAAGCGCTGTTTCCGCGGGGCGCACGTCGCCCGCGCGCCCTGATCGGCAGGGCGAGAAGAGAGATCGGAGCCGTCGCGCCGTCATGAGCATGCGCTGGTACATCGTTCACGCCTATTCGAACTTCGAGAAGAAGGTCGCCGAATCCATTCGGGAAGGCGCCGCGCAGCGCAATCTCTCGGACCAGTTCGAGGAGATCCTCGTGCCGACCGAGCAGGTGGTCGAGGTGCGCCGCGGCCGCAAGGTCAGCTCGGAGCGCAAATTCTTCCCCGGCTATGTGCTGGTGAAGTGCGACCTCACCGATGCGGTGTTCTCGCTCATCAAGAACACGCCCAAGGTGACCGGCTTCCTCGGCGCGGACAACAAGCCGATGCCGATCAGCGAGGCCGAGGCGCAGCGCATCAAGGGCCAGGTGGCCGAAGGCGTCGAGCGGCCGAAGCCGTCGATCTCCTTCGAGGTCGGCGAGACGGTCCGCGTCGCCGACGGCCCCTTCGCCTCCTTCAACGGCGTGGTGGAGGAGGTCGACGACGCCCGCTCCCGCGTGAAGGTGGCCGTGTCGATCTTCGGCCGCCCGACGCCGGTGGAGCTGGAGTTCGCGCAGGTGGAGAAGGTCTGAGACTCCCCTCTCCCGCGGAGCGGGAGAGGGTGGCCCCGCGAAGCGGGGTCGGGTGAGGGCCGCTGCAAGGGACCCTCATCCGTCGCGCATACGCGCGACACCTTCTCCCGCAAGCGGGAGAAGGAAGAACTCCCCGTTGCGGGGAGACGAGAACGTGGCGGGCGCGCCCTTTTCGCCAAAGGGGGAACGCGCCGGACCACGAGCTGCAACCGGCGGCGTGGGCGCGAGCCCACGGCCGCCTTTCGTTGGAGATGAGAAATGGCGAAGAAAATCGCCGGCTACATCAAGCTGCAGGTGCCGGCCGGCGCGGCGAATCCCTCGCCGCCCATCGGTCCCGCGCTCGGTCAGCGCGGCCTCAACATCATGGAGTTCTGCAAGGCGTTCAACGCCCGGACGGGCCAGATGGAGAAGGGGACGCCGATCCCCGTCATCATCACCGCCTATCAGGACCGCTCCTTCACCTTCGAACTGAAACAGCCGCCGGTCTCCTACTTCCTCAAGAAGGCGGCGGGCGTTCAGTCCGGCTCCAAGACCACGGGCCGCAATTTCGTCGGCAAGGTGACCCGCGCGCAGATCCGCGAGATCGCCGAGAAGAAGATGGCCGACCTCAACACGACGTCGATCGACTCGGCCGCGGCGATGATCGAGGGCTCCGCCCGTTCCATCGGCCTCGAAGTGGTGGGGTGAGATCATGGCCCATATCGGAAAACGCATCGCCAAGGCCCGCCAGGGCGTCGAGCGCACCAAGCTCTATCCCGTCGACGAGGCGATCAAGCTGGTTCGCGCCAATGCGAGCGCCAAATTCGACGAGTCGGTCGAGATCGCGATGAATCTCGGCGTCGATCCCAAGCATGCGGACCAGATGGTGCGCGGCGTGGTCAATCTGCCCAACGGCACCGGCCGCACGCTGCGCGTCGCCGTCTTCGCGCGCGGCCCCAAGGCCGACGAGGCGAAGGCCGCCGGCGCCGACATCGTCGGCGCCGAGGACCTCGTCGCCATCGTCCAGGGCGGCACGATCGAATTCGACCGCTGCATCGCCACTCCGGAGCTGATGCCGCTCGTCGGCCGCCTCGGCAAGGTGCTGGGGCCCCGCGGCCTGATGCCGAACCCCAAGGTGGGCACGGTGACGATGGACGTCGCGGGGGCGGTGAAAGCCTCGAAGGGCGGCGCCGTCGAGTTCCGCGTCGAGAAGGCCGGCATCGTGCAGGGCACGGTGGGCAAGGCTTCTTTCGAAGAGGGCAGGCTCGTCGAGAACATCCGCGCCTTCGTCGACGCGGTCGCCAAGGCGAAGCCCGCCGGCGCCAAGGGAACCTACATCCAACGCGTGGCGCTGAGCTCCACCCAGGGGCCGGGCGTCAAGGTGGATGTGGCGTCGCTCGGCGCGCCGCAGGCGTGAGTCCGCGCGTCGCCGCGATTTTGTGAATTCGGAGGCCGGCGCTCGTCGCCGGCCTCTGCGTTCGAGCGAGAGATTGCCCGGGGCGCCGCGAATTTGCTAAGCCGGCGGCGGAGCGTCACGGCATGCAGGACACCGTCATCCTTCGTCATGATGTCGCCTCGCGCAAGGCCGCCGCCGCCAAGGCGTCGATCGCCGCCAGCGCGGGACTGACGATCGCCAAGCTCGCCGCCGGAATCTGGTCCGGTTCGCTGGCGCTGATCTCCGAGGCCGGCCATTCGGCCGCCGACGTCGCCGCCACCATCCTCACTTACTACGCCGTGCGGCAGGCCGAGAAGCCGGCGGACGAGAAACATCATTATGGACACGGCAAGGTCGAGTCGCTCGCCGCGCTGATCGAGACGGGCCTCCTGTTCGGCCTCGCGCTGATCGTCGCCGTCCAGGCGGCGCAGCGTCTCGGCCATGGCGCGCTCGACATCGACGCCGGCTGGCCGGCTTTCGCAGCGCTCGGCATGTCGATTGTCGTCGATTTTTTCCGCTCGCGACGCCTCGACGCCGTCGCCAGGGAGACGCAGAGCGACGCGCTCGCCGCCGACGCGCTGCATTTCGCCAGCGATCTCGTCTCCTCGGCCCTGGTCGTCGCCGGACTCGTGGCGACGCGCGCCGGTTTTCCGCAGGGCGACGCGCTCGCCGCCTTCGGCGTCGCGGCTTTCATCGCCGTCGCGGGCTATCGCCTCGGCCGGCGCACCGTCGCCACTCTGCTCGACGCGGCGCCGCAGGAGATCGTCCCGCGCATCGACGCGATCCTGCGCGCCACGCCCGGCGTCATCGCCGTCGAAAGCCTGCGCCTGCGCATGGCCGGGCCGAAGGTGATGGGCGAGGCCGTGCTCGGCGTCTCGCGCACGCTGCCGCTGGAGCGCGCGACGCGCATCAAGGACGAGGCGGGCGCGGCGATCGCGCAGGCGTTCGCCGGCGCGCAGATCACGCTCGCCGCCCATCCGATCGCGCTCGACGACGAGACCGTGCTCGAGCGCATCCTGCTCGTCGCCGCGCGGCGGCGACTGCAGGTGCATCACGTCATCGCGCAGCAGATCGGCGAGCGGCTCTCCATCACGCTCGATCTCGAATTGGACGGCGCCATGCCGCAGGGCCGCGCTCATGCGATCGCGACGAGCCTCGAGCAGGCGATCCTCGAAGAGTTCGGCCCGGCTGTCGAGATCGAGACCCATATCGAGCCGCTGGAGCCGCATTTGCTCATCGGCCGGGACGCGGAGCCGCAGACGCGCCGCCGCGTCGCGGAGGCGCTCGCGCGCCACGCGGCGCGATTTGGAACCTTGACCAATATCCACGATGTGCGGGCGCGCGAGACGGCCGAGGGGCTGGTCGTCAATTATCATTGCTGCGTCGACCCGCGCCTCTCGGTCGAGGCCGCGCATGCGGCGGTGGACGAGACGGAGCGGGCGATGCGCGCCGAATTTCCGGACATTTTGCGCATCGCCGGCCACGCCGAAATCGACGATCATTCGTGATGCGATTTCCGGCCGTCATCGCGAGCGGCGCGAAGCGATCCAGAGTCGTGGGGCGGGCCCCCGGCTTGCTTCGTCGCTTCGCTCCTCGCAAAGACGGGCCCCGCCGCGGGCGAAACGAACCGTATGAGACGCTCGGACGGCGGCGTTTCGTGCTAGAAACGGCGGATGATCCACAGAGCAGCGAGGGAGCTCGTCCCGTGTCCGACGACAATTCCGACATCGACGCCCTGCCGTTCGAGAAGGCCATTCAGGAGCTCGAGGAGATCGTCGGCAAGCTCGAGAAGGCGAGCGTCTCGCTCGACGAATCGGTGAAGCTCTACGAGCGCGGCGAAGCATTGAAGAAGCGCTGCGACGCTCTGCTGCGCGCGGCCGAGGCGCGCATCGAGAAGATCACGCTCGCCGCCGACGGGCAGCCCAAAGGCGTCGCGCCGCTCGACGTCGAGTGACGCCCGCCGTCATTGCGAGGAGCGGAGCGACGAGAAGCGATCCAGGGGCCTCGCACCACTCCGGATTGCTTCGCTGCGCTCGCAATGACGGTCATTGCCGGATCGTCACCTTTCTGCCGTCGCGAATATCGACCGGCGGATCGAGCACGACGCGCTCCTCTCCGGAAAGACCCTCCTCCACATCGACGGATGCGCCATAGTCGCGGGCGATCACGATCGGCGCCATGCGGATCACGTCGCCTTTGCCGACAACGGCGACGCGCGGCCCCTGTGAGCCGAACAGGAGCGCCGGCGCCGGCACATTCACATGCGGATGGACGCGGGGAATGTCGAGCACGAGGCGCACGAACTGGCCGGGGCGCAATTCGCCGGTCGGATTGGGGATGTCGATCTCGGTCAGCAGCGTCCGCGTCGCCGGATCGAGCGAAACGGCGTTGCGCGTCACCTTTCCTTTGAAAGTCTTGCCGAGCTCGGGCGCCAGAATCTTCGCCTCGAGCCCGTCGACGAGGCCCTGCGCCTCGGCCTGCGGCACCGAGACCTGGACGCGTAGCACATCGTCTCGCGCGAGCGAGAACAGCGCCGTTCCGCCATTGGCGTCGGCGCTGATGAGGTCGCCGATATCCACATTGCGCGCGGTGACGACGCCCTTGAACGGCGCCGTTACATCCTTGAACCCGACGAGCTGCGCGAGCCGGTCGACATTCGCCTGATTGGCGTTGATATTGGCCTGTGAGACTTCGACGCCGGCCTGCGCCGCCTGGAGATTGGCGGTCTGCGCCTCGACATTGGCGAATGCATTGTCGGCGTTCTGCTTGCTCTCGAAATTATTCTTGGCGAGCGTCGCGGCGCGGTTATAGGTGACCTTGGCCAGATTGAGATTGGCCTTGGTCTGCTCGATCTGCGCTTTCGACTGCAGGAGCTGCGCCTTGGAAAGGGCGAGCTGCGCCTTCGCCTGCGCATATTGCTGGTCGAGATCGGGCGCGGCGATGCGCAGAAGCAGATCGCCCTGCTTCACCTTCGAGCCGATGTCGACGCGCCGCTCCGCGATATAGCCGGTGGCGCGGGCGAAGAGACGCGCCTGCTCGAAAGCGAGCGTCTGCGCCGGCAGCTCGATGTGAAAGGGGCTCGCGACCTTCTTCACCTCGGCGACGCGCACGCTGAGCGCGGCCTCGGCCTGCGCCTGCTGAAAGGCGGTCGCTTCGCGCTCACGATCGGCGTGGCGCGCCGCGCCGCGCCACAGCACGCCGAGCAGCAGCAGAGCGAGCACGACGAGAGGACCCTTTCGCAGGCGCGGCTCGGGGCGCGCGCTTGCGACCGAGGCCGGCGTCAGTGGGCCGCGCGGATGCGGCGTGTCGCTCATAGATAGTCCCTCGGCGCGCGCGGTTCGCCTCGGCGCAAGATCGAATAGAGGAGCGGCACGACGAGCAGCGTCGAGCAAGTGCCGAAGGCGATGCCGCCCATGACCGCGCGCGCCAGCACGGCGTTCGGCTCGGAGCCGTCGCCGAGCGCGAGCGACATGGGCAACAGGCCGACGAACATGGCGGCCGCCGTCATGAGGACGGGACGGATGCGCGTCATGCCGGCGAGATAGGCCGCTTCCTCGGCCGAAGCGCCGGTTTCTTCGCGATGCTCGCGCGCGAAAGTGACGAGCAGGATCGAATTGGCGGAGGCGACGCCGACCGACATGATGGCGCCCATCAAGGACGGAATCGAGAAGGTCGTGCCCGTGACATAGAGACCGAAGACGATGCCGCAGAAGGCGATCGGCAGCGCGAGGATCACCACGAAAGGCTCGCCCCAGCTCTGGAAGTTCACGACCATCAGCAGATAGACGAAGACCATGGAGGCGAGGAGACCGAGGCCGATGCGGCGGAACGCGAGATTCTTGCTCTCGATCTGGCCGCGCAGGACGATCGAGTTTCCGGGCTTCAGCTCGCCTTCGAGCTCGGCGACGACTTTTGCGATATCGCGCTCGACGGCGCCGAGATCGCGATCCTGCAGGTTGGCGTAGATGTCATAGGTCGGCTGCGTGTTGGAGTGCGTGACGACGGTCTGCTCTATGCCGCGCCGCCATTGCGCGAGATTGGTCAGGAGATCGACCTGCGCCGTCGGCGCGTTCGTGACGGCCGAGACGGGCGTGTTGGCGAAAGCGTCGAGCGAGGCGATGCGATATTCGGGCGTCTGCACGGCGATCGAATAGGGAATGCCCGATTGCGGATCGGTCCAGAAATTGGGCGCGACCTGGAAGGAGGAGCTGAGCGACACATTGACGTTGCTCGCCACTTGCTGCGTGCTGGCGCCGAGCTGCAGCGCGCGCCAGCGGTCGATATCGACGAAGAATTCTGGGGCGTCGAGGATCTGGTGAATATGGGCGTCGACGACGCCCTTCACGTCCTTGACGCGCTCCAGCAGCTTGCGCGCGACGAGCTGATTGCCCTCCACGTCGCGGCCGACGACGCGCAGAGCGATCGGCGAGGGCAGGCCGAAGTTCAAAATCTGCGTGATGATGTCGGAAGCCTGGAAATAGAAGATCGCCTCGGGGAACCGCTGCGGCAGAATCTCCCTCATCTTCTTCATATAGCCGGCCGTCGGCGCATGCCCTTCACGCAGCGACATCATGATCTGTCCATCGAAATAGGCGACGACGGTTCCGTCGGTGAAGGCGAAATTATAGGTGATCTGCGGCAGGCCGATATTGTCGATGAGCAGCGCGAGATCATGCTCCGGCACGACCTCGCGGATCACATTCTCCACCTTCTGGAAGAAGAGCTCGGTGTTCTCTATGCGCAGGCCCGGACGGGCGCGCACATGCAGAGTCATCTGACCCGCGTCGATCTGCGGATAGTAATCCTCGCCGACATTCACGAACAGCAGGCCGCCGAGAGCGAGAACGCCGGCGACGCCGGCGAAGGTCTGCGCTTTGCGGCGCAGAACGGCGGCGAGCAGCAGGCCATATTGGGCGCGCATGCGCTCGAAGGCGTGCTCGAAGGCGACCTGCGCGCGGGCGAGGGCGCCGGCTACCCCGGCGCGCCGCGCGTCGCGCTCCAGCTCGCGGCCGTGATGCTCATGCGCGAGCAGCTGATCCATCAGGATCGGCGTCAGCGTCCGCGAGAAGAAATAAGAGGCGAGCATGGCGAAAACGACGGCCAGCGCCTGCGGGGTGAACAGATAGCGGGCGACGTCGGTGAGGAACAGCACCGACACGAAGGCGGCGCAAATGGCGAGCGTCGAGATCAGCGCCGGCTTGGCGATGCCGGACGCGCCCTCGGCCACGGCATGGCGGAACTCCTTGCCCTCCTCGAAGAGGCGATAGGTGTTCTCGATGGCGACGGTGGCGTCGTCGACCAATATGCCGACGGCGAGGGCGAGGCCGCCGAGCGTCATGATGTTGATCGTATGGCCGAGCGCGCTCAAAATGGCGAGAGAGACGAGGATCGACAGGGGAATCGAGATGATGACGATCAGCGTCGAGCGCCAGGAGCCGAGAAACAGGAGGATCATGAGGCCGGTGAGGGCCGCGGCGATCGCGCCTTCGCGCAGCACGTCGGCGATCGCATGGGAAACGAAGACGGATTGATCGAACAGCTCGTCGATGCGCATTTCCGGCGGGATCGCCTCGCGCAATTTGGCGATGGCGGATTTGACGTTGTCCACGACGTCGAGCGTCGAGGCGTTGCCGTTCTTGAGCACGGTGAGCAGAACGGAGCGCACGCCGTCGACGCGCACGATATTCTGCTGCGGCGGGCTGCCGTCGCGCACCTGGGCGAGGTCGCGCAGCAGCACCGGCGCGCCGTCGACATATTTGATCGGAATATTGTTGAGCGTCTCCAGCGCCTCGGGCGTGGAGTTGAGCCGCACGACATATTGCAGCTCCCCGAACTTCACGAGGCCCGACGGAACGGTGACGTTCTGCGTGTTGACCGAGTTGACGATGTCGAGCGGGGTGAGGCCGCGCGCCTGCAGCTTGGCGATGTCGAGATCGATCATGATCTGGCGTTGCTTGCCGCCCCAGGGCGTCGGCAGCGTCGCGCCGGGCGTCGCGGTCAGCGCCTGACGGATGCGGTAGAGGCCGAAATCATAGAGCTGCTGCTCGCTGAAGCTCTTGCTCGACAGGGCGAGCTGCAGCACCGGCGCTTGCGACGCCGTATAGCGGATCACCGTCGGCGGATTGATGCCGGGCGGCATCAGGGCGCGGATGGAATTCATCGAGGAGACGACTTGCGCGATGGCGAGCTCTATGTTCACATCCGGCTGGAAAAAGATCTTCATCACCGCGACGCCCTGGAGCGTCTGGCTTTCCATGTTCTTGATGCCGTTGACGTTGTTCGAGGTCGAAAATTCCGCGTAAGTGGTGACGCGCTGCGCCATCTCGGTCGTCGAGAGGCCGGTGTAGGTCCAGATCACCGTCACGACGGGGATATCGACGTTCGGGAACACGTCTTTGGGCGTCGACACGATCGCCGCGCCGCCGAGGAGCGTCGTCAAAATGGCGATGACGTAGAACGTCAGCCGGAATTTGAGGGCATATTTGACGAGCTCCATAGGGGTCCGACCTCATGGCCGGCAGCGGCGGCAGACCGCGCTCCGGCGAACCAATCGACTTGAGCAATGCCGTTATGATCTCGAAGGGCGTCTCGTTTTCCGCGCTCGCGCCCGCGCATCCGTCCTCTCTCACCCCGCCTTGGCCTTGGGCCGCTTCGGCGACGCGCTCATCGCCTCGCTCAGATTCGCCCGCGCGGCCTCGAGCGCGCGCATCAAGGCGGCCGCTTCTGCTTCGCTCAAGCCCGCGAGCGCCTCCCGGCGGGTCTGCTCCGAGATCGGCGCCATGGCGGCGATGAGCGGCAGCGCGGCCTCGCGTAGATAGAGCCGCCACGCTCTCCGGTCGGTGTCGTGCGGCCGACGCTCGACGAGGCCCTGCGCCTCGAGCCTGTCGATGGTCCGTCCGAGCGTGATCGGCTCGATGTCCAGCATATCGGCCAAGCCGCACTGGCTGACGCCCTCGTTGCGCGCCAGATAGGCGAGAGCCTGCCATTGCGCGCGGGTGAGGCCGAGTTCGCGCGCATTCTGCTCGAACCGTTTGCGCATCAGCCGCGCCGCGTCCGACAGCAGAAAGCAGAATGTGTTGGGCGGCGGCAGGCTCATTGATCCAGCTGTTCTTTGTTTGGCTTGTCATGAGTACGCTTATTAAATGCCCGGCCGCCGGGGAAAGCAAGCCCGTTCTCGGGCGTTCTCTGATGAAAGGTTAATCCGTCCGGGCGATTGCCGCGCGCAGCCGCGCCCTATCATTGACCTCGGGGGCCTCGGCCGCCGAAGGAGAGGTTGCGATGCGCATGATATTCGGGCTTTCGCTTTTCGTTGCGATCATGGCCGCCGCGCCGGCGTCCGCCCAGGGGACGGCCCGGCAGCGCTCGGCCTGCACCAATGACGCCTATCGCTTCTGCGAGAGATTCGTGCCCGACGCCGACGCCGTGGCGCAATGCCTCAAATCCAATCTCGGCTCGCTCAGCCGCGCGTGCCGGGCGCAGATCGTCGGCGCGTCCAAGGCCAAGAAGCGCGGCCGCCGCCATTGAGCGGCGCCCGTCCGGATATCAGAGCCGCCGGGCGAAGCGGCGGATGTCGACGCCGTTCTGGGCCAGCCAATCGCGCAGGGTCGGGGAGACCGTGACGGTGCGGACCGCGTCGCCATTGACGCGGCAAGCGTTCCGCAGATCGAGGTAATGCGCGTAGATGCGCCCGGCTTCCTGATCGCCGACGACGGAGCGGACCTCGTTCAGCAGGTAATTGACCTCGTTCTCGCCGTATTGCGTCACGAGCGGACAGCCGATCGTGACTTTTTCCGCGTAAGCCGGCAGCGACAAACAGGTCGCCAGGGCCGCGAGCGCAGGGAGCTTCATGCCGTTTCCTCGAAAAGAGCCGGTGTTCCTCTCCCCCCGCGTCGAGATCGACGCTACAGCCGTTCTCCATGTCATAAAAATTCTTGTCCGAAGTTTGTCTCCTCCGCTTCGGAAAGATGGTTCCGCTCAACCGAATGTTTACCCTTCGGGCAAATGGTGGCGCCCATGTAACCTCGACCTCGAGATTGTTCGGCAGGGTGCGGGGAAGTCGTCATGTTTCCGGCGCGACCCGCCGGGCGTTTGGAGTGGGGTTATGAGTTGGTCGGCTTCCGACGAAGACTTTCCCGTCTGTGAGAGCGGCCCGCTGCGGGCGCGGCCTCTCGGCAGCTTCGCCGCTTCCTCCATGGGACTCGCCGCCCTTTTCGTTCTGGCCGGCTTCGTGATTTTCCTTCGGCCTGCGACGCCGGCGGTCGACGAGCTCCCGACCGCGACCATAGCGCCGCGCCCGACGCCTCCCGCCCGGGCCGAGGCGGCTATGCCCGTCGCTCCCAAGGCCGCCTTCGATCTCGACGTCCCCGAGCTCGCCAAGGAGAAGACGACCTCCGTCGGGCCGGCGCGGCAGACGGGCGGACGGCAGGAGACCATGAGCTTCGGCGGTTTCGACGCCGGCCGCTTCTATCTGCGGATCGACATTCTCCAGCCCACCGGCGACAAGCTCGGCAATTCCGACTTCTTCCTCGACATGGCGCGCCACGCCGCGGAGGCCGGCCTCGCGGTCGTGCGGATCTCGCAGCCGACGCCGCTCGTGGGCCGCGCCGGCGCCTTCGAGGCCGCCGACATACGGCTCTCGCAGCGACGAGGCGACGGCCCGGCGACGGAGCGCGGCTGCGCGGCGGTGCGGCTGATCGATTCGTCCCTTTCGATCGAGATCGCCGGCCTCGCCTGCGGGGCGGCCGGGCGGGCGGTCGACCGCCGCGTCGCGACCTGCCTCCTCGACCGGCTCTATTACCTGCCGGGCGGCAAGAACGAGGCGCTGCAGAAGGCGTTCGCCAGAGCGGATGCGCCGTCGTGCTTCGCCGCGCCGGCCGTGGAGGCGAGCGCCGCGGCGGGAGCGCGCGCATCCGCCAAGAAACGCGGCGCACGTCATTGATGCGACGAAACCGACGATTGCGCGCCAGCGATTAATGCTTCGTCGCACACATTCGCGGACATCGACGCGCAACGCGTTCGCGCGACGTATCGTTTTCCGCCGCGAGCGGTTATGATCCGCGAGAGAGTGTCGGAACCGGGAGAAGAGGATGCGTCTTTTCGTCAGTCTGTCGGCGGGCCTCGCCTGCCTCTGCGCCATCGCGACGGCCGGCGACGCGCTCGCCAAGCCCCGCCGCGCCGCGCCTCCTCGAGTGGTCGTCGTCTCCGACGCCCCCATCCCCTATGTCCGCGTGCCGCTCGCCGTCCCGCGCCGCAGCTGGCTCGATCCCGGACCCGTGGTTCCGGTCGGAACCACCAATCGCTACTTCGTCGAGAATACGTTCTTCGCCTATCAGCCGATCGAGAACAATCAGCGCAGCTGGTTCATGCAGGAGACGCTGCCGAACCGCCGCCGGCTGGACGTCGTGCCCTATAGCGACGGCGTTCCTTTCTGGGGACCGTGACGCCCCGCCTCCGGTGTCGGCGAATTGTCGCATCGGGGAGATAAAGGCTCGCTCTCGTGCGGCCCCAACCCCGGCCCTCCTCCGCTTCGCGGGAGAGGGAGCGGATTCGGCGCGTCATCGAAGGCTCGCGAAAAGCCGGTCGGCCCCTCTCCCGCGAAGCGGGAGGTCGAGGAGGGGCTTCGGTCACGCGCCCGTCTTTCGGGAGACCGACCCTCATGAGGCTGAAGCCGCCGCGCGGCGCGATCGTCGGCGATTCTCCCTTTCTCTGGGTGCTGCGCTTCGACGCCGACGGCGCTGCGACGCTCGTCTCGGACCCGGGCGCGCCGAGCCTCGAGCCCGCCGGCGGCGGCTTCGTCTGGGTGCATCTCAACGTCGCCGATCTGCGCTATCGCGACTGGGTCGCCGCGCAGCGGCAGATTCCCGCCGAGGCGAAGGCCCTGCTCGTCGAGCCGGACACGCATCAGCGCCTCGCCGCGGACGAGACGGCGCTGTGGGGCGTGCTGCCCGACCGCGGACGCGATCTCGAGCGTCCGGAGGACGTGTTGCGCCATTTGCGCATCGTCGTCACCGCACATGGCGTCGTCACCGCGCGTCGCTACGCCGTGCAATCGTCGGCGGCGGCCCGGCAGGCGGCGTTGGCAGGCGCCCGCGTCGCCTCGCCGCTCGACCTCTTCGAGCTGATCGTCGAGGAGACGCTCTCCGCCCTGGACGCCGCGATCGAGGCGCTCTTCGCCGAATTCAACGAGATCGAGGATCGCGTGCTCGACGACGAGGCGCGCGACGAGCGCCGCCGGCTCGGCGGGCTGCGCCGGCAGACGATAAGGCTGCATCGCGAGATCGCCGACGCGCAGCGCGTCTTCGCCCGCGCGGGACAATCCACGCGCATCGGCGAGCCGATGCAGGCGGCGCTGCGGCGGCTCTCCCAACGATTCGACGCGCTGCATCAGGAGCTCGGGGCGCTGCAGGATCGCGCGCGCCTGCTGCAGGAGGAGATCGTCTCCAATCTGACCGCCGAGACCAATCGCCAGCTCTATGTGCTGACCATTCTCGGCACGCTGCTCATGCCGCCGACGCTCGTCTCGGGCATATTCGGCATGAACACGAAAAATCTGTTCTTCGCCGAGAATGAATACGGCACCCTCTACGCTGCGGCGCTATGCGTCGCCTCGGCGGCGGCCGCGCTGCTCGCGCTCGCCTGGCTCCACAGGCGCGACGCCGATTGACGCCTCACGCGGCGGCGAGGCTCTCGAACAGGCCGCGTCCATCCGTCCCGCCGACCAGCGGATCGATCAGATTTTCGGGATGCGGCATCAGGCCGAGCACATTGCGGCCTTCGGAATAGATTCCGGCGATGTCGTTGCGCGAGCCATTGGGATTGGCCGCGCCGCCCACGACGCCGGCGGCGTCGCAATAGCGGAAGGCGACGAGCCCCTCGCCCTCGAGCCGATGGATCGTCTCGTCGTCGGCCTCGTAATTGCCCTCGCCATGCGCGATCGCCACCTTTATCGTCTGGCCCGGCGCGTAATGGCGGGTGAAGGCGGTGTCGGCGCGCTCGACGCGCAGATGCTGCATGCGGCAGACGAAGCGCAGGCCGGCGTTGCGCATCAGCACGCCCGGCAGCAGGCCGGACTCGCAGAGAATCTGGAAACCGTTGCAGACGCCGAGCGTCAGCCCGCCGCGCGCCGCATGGGCGCGCGCCGCCGCCATGATCGGCGCGCGGCCGGCGATCGCGCCGCAGCGCAGATAATCGCCATAGGAGAAGCCGCCGGGCAGCACGACGAGATCGGTTCCCGGCGGCAGCTCATGCTCGGCGTGCCAGACCATCGTCGGCGCGCGTCCGGTCGCCTGGCGCAGGGCGCGCGCCATATCGCCCTCGCGATTGGAGCCGGGGAAGACGACGACGGCGGCTCTCATGCGCGGTTCCTTTTAGATCTCGATCGCGAAATTCTCGATGACCGTATTGGCGAGCAGTTTTTCGCAAGCCGCTTTCAGCTTCGCTTCTGCTTCGGCGCGGTCTGTCGTGTCGAGCTCGACGTCGAACGCCTTGCCCTGCCGCACGCCGGCGACGCCCTCGACGCCGAGCGAGCGCAGGGCGCTTTCTATGGCCTTGCCCTGCGGATCGAGCACGCCGGCTTTGAGGGTGACGATGACGCGGGCTTTCATGGGCTTCGGCTTTCCTCGGCGGGTCTCGCGCGCAGGGTTAGCGGGCGGAGGAGCGGAGCGCAAGGGCGGGGCGTGGCTCTCGACCGCGCAGGTGGTGAGGCGGCTTGACAACAACCAGCGGATGATTTCCTATAGCTGGAACTCGACTATGCGGCGTTCTGTCGGCGCATTCGATACGAAGATTTTTGGCGGCATATTTGGAGGCCGAATATGGGAAGGCATGTTTCACGATTCAGGCTCCTCGTCACGATAGTGTTCGGCCTCGTGATTTCAGGGTTGGACGTCTCGGGCTCGAGGACCAGTAGCGGCTCTCCATGGCCGGTCGCGCTGACAGTTTCCGCACAGGCGGAACCCTGCGCGGGGGGTGGGGGGTACTCGTTCTGCCCGATCGAGGAGAGGAACCTCGGAAGAAATGACGTAGATTGGGATGGATTAAAACACATAGATCGGTCTAGGTCTGATTGGTATGGGTTCAGCCGAAGTTATTTGCCTAGCCTTTCTCCAGGTTCTAGCATGGGAGGCGCAAGCGCGGCCGGCTCGGGTGGCGGTCAATCGAAAAATCGGGGCGGTTCGGGGACCACCTACGTCGGCGATCCCATTAATTACGCCACGGGCAACGTCTACGACAATATAGTGGATTATACCACGGCCGGGAGTTTCCCGCTCGTGCTCGCGCGCTATTACAATAGTCAGGATTTGGGCTCCTACCAGTTTGGACGCAGTTGGCGCTCGTCTTATAGTCGTTCTATCTCCCTTTCCACTGATTTTAAAACAGCAAAGGTCACGCGTGACGACGGGCAGGTGCTGGTATTCACACGGGCTGTAGTGATTGGATACGTCGGCCCGTGGACGCCGCCAGTCTATTCGAGCTACCAGCTGTCCGGAGGGGGCTGGGGCTCGCAATTCACGCTGACTACCGATCAGGACGAAAAAGAAACCTATGACGCCAACGGCAAGCTCCTCTCCTACGCCAACCGCGCGGGTCTCACGCAGACGATCGAATATGACGGGGCGGCCCGCCTCTGGAAAATCAAAGATGCGTTCGGGCGCACGCTGACCTTCTTCTATAATGACTGGACCGGAAAAATAATCAAGGCGGTGGCGCCCGATGGAAGCATCTATATCTATGGCTATGATGTCTCCGGTATATTATTGACATCAGTGACATACCCCAGCAATTTCAGCCGCCAATATCTCTACGAGGACGGGCTGTACTCGAGTGCGCTCACGGGCGTCATCGACGAGAAGGGCGTTCGTTTCACGAGCTATTCCTATGACGGCTCCCGTCGCGCCGTCTCCACGCAACATGCAGGCGGCGCGGATGCGCATAGCTTGGACTATACCTCTCTGCCCTGGGGCTATGTGACGATCGCGACGCCGCTCGGCGGCCAGGAAGTCTACACGCTCGGAGAAATTGATGGCGTCGCGCGGGAAAAGGGTGTGCTCCGCAGCTGTTCCGACTGTTCGACCAGCGAGGACAAAAAGGAATATGACGGCCGCGGCAATCTGACGAGCTATACGGATTTCAACGGCAATAAGACGGTCATCGCCTATGACGCGGCGCGCAATCTGCCGACGTCTCGGACGGTGGCCTCCGGAACGTCGGTCGCACGCACGATCACGACCGAATGGAACCCCAAATACCGCTTGCCGGCGAAGATCACCGACGGCGAGCGCAGCTTCACCTACAAATACACGAACGGCAATCTGACGAGCGAGACGGTCGCAACGCCGTCGGCGTCGAGCACGCGCTCCTATCTTTATAATGATTTCGGCCAGCTCCTGAAGGCGTGGGACCCGCTGGGCCGAGTGACGAGCTACGCCTATGACGCCATGGGCAATCTCACGAGCGTGACCAATCCGCGCGGTCATGTCACCGCGTTCACGAGCTATGACGCCAATGGCCGGCCGCTGACGATCCAGGACCCGAACGGCGTCGTCACGACGCTGACCTATAATTTCCGCGGCCAGGTCGCCTCGCGCGTCACTCTCGGGCAGACGACGGCCTACACTTACGACAATGTCGGCCAGCTGCTGAAGATACGCGAGCCTACGGGCGCCGGGCTGGACTTCGGCTACGACGGCGCGCATCGGCTCACGAGCATTCGCGACACGGCCGGCAATCGCATCGTCTATACGCTCGACGCCGCGGGAAACCGGACCAAGGAAGAGGTGTTCGAAGGCGCCGCGCCGGCTCCGGCGCGCACGCACAGCCGCATCTATAATGCTCTCGGCCGTCTCACCGAGGATCGGGGCGCGGCAAGCCCGACGCCGTCGATCTTCACCTATGACGCCAACGGCAACATCGTCGGCGTGAAGGATCCGAACGGCAATTCCACCGCTTTCGCCTATGACGCGCAGAACCGGCTCACGGTGACGACGGCGCCGGACGCCGCGAAGATCCGCAACGCCTATGACGCCAACGGCCGCCTCGCCAGCGTCACCGACCCGCGCGGGCTCGTGACGCGCTACACGAACAATCTGCTCGACCTGCCGGAGCAGATCGCGAGCCCGGACACGCGCGTCACCGCCAAGACCTATGACGCCGCCGGCAATGTGCTGACCTCGACCGACGCGCTCGGCCAGACGACGACCTACCTCTATGACCAGCTGGGCCGGCTGGTGAAGGCGACCTATGCCGACGGCTCCAAAGCGACCTATGTCTATGATCAGGGAGCTTACGGAATCGGCCGTCTCACTTCGGTGACCGATTCGACCGGCGTGACCAGCTTCGCCTATGACGGTTTCGGCCATGTGGTGCAGAAGACGCAGACCGCCGGCGCCGTCACGCTCACGACGAAATGGTTCTATCACGCCACGAACGGGCGCCTCACCGGCCACACCTATCCGTCCGGTTTCAAGCTCCTCTATTCCTACGACGGCGCCGGGCGCGTCAGCGCGATCACCCTCCAGCGGCCGGACGGGGCGCAGTCGGCGCTGATCGGCGCGATCTCCTACGCTCCCTTCGGGCCGGTCAAGTCCTGGAGCCCGAATGTCTCCGGCGGCGGCTCCTATGTCCTCAGCTTCAATGCCGACGGCCGCATCACGAAAATCAGCTCCTCGACCAACAATAATCTGAACTACGCCTATGACAACGGCGGGCGGATCAAGTCGATCGCGGAGAGCAATCTCGCGGTCAAGAGCTTCTCCTATGACGTCGACGACCGCCTGACGAACTATGTGCGCGGCTCGACCTCGATCCCCTACGGATATGACGCGACGGGCAATCGGACCTCGGTCGGCGGCGCCGTCTATACGATCGTGCCGAGCAGCAATCGCATGAGCGAGGTGACCTACAGCTCGGGCTCGACCCAATCCTTCGTGTGGGATCAGGTCGGCGGGCTGAAGAATCAGGCCGGCGACTTCTCCTTGACCTATGACAAGCGCAATCGCCTCGTGCAGGCGAAGGTCGGGGCGCTGACGACGAGCTACGGCGTCAACGATCTCGGCCAGCGCGTGACGAAGAGCGGGGCGAGCGGACAGGTCGCATATCTCTACGACCTCTCCGGCCATATCATCGGGACTTATGGCGCGAGCGGCGCGGCGGTGGAGGAGATCGTCTGGTTCGGCGACCTGCCGGTGACGACGCTTCAGGGCGGCGTGGCCTATTACATCATGCCGGACCATCTCGGCGCGCCGCATGAGATCGTCAATTCGGCGAACGCCCGAGTGTGGTTCTGGGACCACGACCCGTTCGGCAATGGAACGCCGACGGCGGTGGCGGGTTTTTCGCACGACCTGCGCTTCCCGGGCCAGATCTACGACGCCGAGACGCGTTTGCACAACAACGGCTTCCGCGATTATTCTCCGACGCTCGGCCGTTATGTCCAGAGCGACCCCATCGGGCTCGAGGGCGGGATCAACACCTACGCCTATGCCGGAAACAATCCGGTCAGCGCCATCGATCCGTTCGGGCTCGATCCGGAAAAATGCGACCGGTCTTGCTACCGGACCTCGGGGAGCATAATTCTCGGGATCGGTGGGGGTGTCGTGGGAGCTCTCGGCGGATTCGCAATCGGCGGGGGCGAAGGATTTGGATTGAGCGCGGTCACCGGGCCCGGGGCGATCATTGGAACGCCCGTGGGCGCCATTGCCGGCGCCATAGCTGGAGCTAATGCTGGCGCACAATGGGGTGTGAATGCTGGAGCCGCTGCTGGTGAAGCCCTATACAATCTCACATGGTTTTCCGACAACGGAGGGTCACAGTCTCACCATCCGTGGCCAAAGTACCTTGGCGGGCCCAACGCGCAAGACCTAGTGCGGTTGCCTACGCCGATACATAACGCCTACCACAGCGGGCTGGACAAAATTCTCCCGAGGCAGTGGGGTGCTGCGTACTACGCGAATCTCGGTCAAGGAGCGCGACTACAGATGCAGCGTGATCTCGCCGACTATACTCAGGCTTTTGATATCAAATACGGTACGCAGCTGTATGAATCGATCCTCCAACACGGGTTCTTCTGGCCATGACCGATAATTCGAAACCGGTCGACTCTCTGCGCGCAGAAGATCTTCAAAGATTTCCTGTTTGGCAGTATGTGAACGGCGAATGTAACGAGACTTACGTCCGTCCGATTCATCGCACGCCAGTCAGCAGTCTCGCAGGTAAGGTCGTCGGCACGCAGGTGTTGCTCTCTGATGGCGAGCGGGTTTGGGCGCTATTAGGAAATATCGACCCGAAAAACCCACGGCTGACGGAGCACTTCTTGACGGTTTCCGTGGAGCGTGAGGGTATTTGGTTTGGATTGGCGAGGTATCACGATTTCGACTTCGCTGAGCGTGGGCCTGATGCGCTGGCCGAGTTTTTGCGGCGTCCTGTCAATGCAATTTTCCCGATCGCTTATGATGTCCGCCAAATAGTGGAGGGCGATCAGGCTGCTTTGGAGGGACGAATTCTCAAAGAGCCTCGCGAACGGTTGTCACGGTCGGAAATTATAGCAATGGCCGTTCCTTAAGCGGTAGCCGCCGCCATCCGCACCGCCGGCGCCGTCACGCTCACGACGAAATGGTTCTATCACGCCACGAACGGGCGCCTCACCGGCCACGCCTATCCGTCCGGTTTCAAGCTCCTCTATTCCTACGACGGCGCCGGGCGCGTCGGCGCGATCACCCTCCAGCGGCCGGACGGGGCGCAGTCGACGCTGATCGGCGCGATCTCCTACGCGCCCTTCGGGCCGGTCAAGTCCCGGAGCCCGAATGTCTCCGGCGGCGGCTCCTATGTCCTCAGCTTCAATGCCGACGGCCGCATCACGAAAATCAGCTCCTCGACCAACAATAATCTGAACTACGCCTATGACAACGGCGGGCGGATCAAATCGATCTCGGAGAGCAATCTCGCGGTCAAATCCTTCTCCTATGACGTCGACGACCGCCTGACGAACTATGTGCGCGGCTCGACCTCGATCCCCTACGGATATGACGCGACGGGCAATCGGACCTCGGTCGGCGGCGCCGTCTATACGATCGTGCCGAGCAGCAATCGTATGAGCGAGGTGACTTACAGCTCGGGCTCGACCCAATCCTTCGTGTGGGATCAGGTCGGCGGGCTGAAGAATCAGGCCGGCGACTTCTCCTTGACCTATGACAAGCGCAATCGCCTCGTGCAGGCGAAGGTCGGCGCGCTGACGACGAGCTACGGCGTCAACGATCTCGGCCAGCGCGTGACGAAGAGCGGGGCGAGCGGACAGGTCGAATATGTCTACGACCTCTCCGGCCATCTGCTCGGGACTTATGGCGCGAGCGGCTCGGCGGTGGAGGAGATCGTCTGGTTCGGCGACCTGCCGGTGACGACGCTGCAGGGCGGCGCAGCCTATTACATCATGCCGGATCATCTCGGCGCGCCGCATGAGATCGTGAATGCGGCGAACGCCCGAGTGTGGTTCTGGGATCACGACCCGTTCGGCAATGGAACGCCGACGGCGACAGCGGGCTTTTCGCACGACCTGCGTTTCCCGGGCCAGATCTACGATTCCGAGACGCGGCTGCACAACAACGGCTTCCGCGACTATTCCCCGACCCTCGGCCGCTATGTTCAGAGCGACCCCATTGGCCTCGCGGGCGGGATCAACACTTATGCCTATGCCGGGAACAATCCGGTCAGCCTGATCGATCCGTTCGGGCTCGATCCGGAGAGCAAGGACGATGCGGAAGCCCTGCCGGAAATCGATATCGCTGCACAGCAACCGAAGCCTAAGGAGCTGACGCCCAAGGAGCCGACGCCGCCGGCACAGTGCCTTACCAACTGTTTTACTGAGCAGTTCGGAATCCAGAGCTTCTTTGGCGCGGGTGCAATCGGTGCAGGACTACCTCTGCTTGAAAAGCCGATGGTGCTGGGCGGATCGTCGGCAGGCACTTCGCTCGCGTCAAAGTTACTTGCGAAGGCTCTCCCTCAACGGCTCCCGTTCAGGGTGCCGGCGCCGACTTGGAACAACCCCTGGGCTCAATCGGTGGTCGTTGGCCGCATTGCGGGAAGATGGGTCCCAGTTATCGGATGGGGCATACTGGGCTACGACGCAGCCCAGATTGGCGTTTGTACCTATCAATGCCTGACGAAATAGGGAGTGGCTAGAATGACTCTACTTCCAGAGGAACAGGCTCTCTACGAAAAAATCTTGCGTTTCGTGTCTTCGGAGACACGAACACGCAAGCATTTGTCGTTCGAGACGGATATTGCAAGGGATTTGGGCGTCGACGGCGACGATGCGGAGGAGTTCATGCAGCGCTTTCAGAGCGAATTCAACGTCGATTTATCGACTTTTCGTTTCGATAATTACTTCGGTGGAGAAGGATTTCGGCTCATCCCGGCCATCAAATCAGCCTTTGGGAAGGGGACGGTGCGGGCTCCCTTAACGGTCGCCGTTCTTTTCGATGCCGCGAATCATGGACGCTGGCCTGTAGGGTGAATGCACGTCATTTTTGATATTTGGACGACCTATTCGGTGTAGCTCGGCGATCTGCCGGTGGCGACGCTGCAGGGCGGCGCGGCCTATTTCATCATGCCGGATCATCTCGGCGCGCCGCATGAGATCGTCAATTCGGCGAATGCCCGCGTGTGGTTCTGGGACCACGACCCGTTCGGCAATGGCGCGCCGACGGCCGCGGCGGGTTTTTCGCACGATTTGCGCTTCCCGGGTCAGATCTACGACGCCGAGACGCGGCTGCACAACAACGGCTTCCGCGACTATTCGCCGACCCTCGGCCGCTATGTCCAGAGCGACCCCATCGGGCTCGACGGCGGGATCAACACCTACGCCTATGCCGGGAACAATCCGGTCAGCCTGATCGATCCGTTCGGGCTCGACCCAAAGGTCCAATCGGATGCATTGCCGGATATTCCAGTCGGCGGACAGCAATATGCGCAGGCTCTGGGCTTATGCGCCGGTGGGCCTATAGGATGCGCTGTCGGCGCTGGGATAACCACAGGTCAGTTATTATTGGGCGGCGCCGCAATCGGGGGAACTCTTGCCCTCACAGGCGATACGTGCCAGAGCTGTGGAAACAACAACATATACTACCATGGCACCAGCGTTGCGTCTGGACTAGCGCTACTCAACGGCGCCTCTCTTAATGCCGAAATAGCGAACGCCAACAAAATTGACGGCCCCGCAGGCTTCTTCTTGGCTTCGGACCCAGGAGATGCGGAGTACTTTGCCTTGCGGAGAAGCCCCGGCACCGTGTTGCGGTACTCGCTCTCAGATTCAGCTGTTAAAATCTTAATGGGGGCAGGGGCAACGGTCGGGCCTATTCCTCCCGGTGGGATGCGGGGTGGATTCGCAGGCAACCAAATGCTGGTCCCTTCGACTGCGTTTCCTACATTCAATTCTCTGAGGACTTCCGGGAACATAACCGTTGCTCCTTGGCCATAAGAAGCGCTATTTTTCAATCGGCTCTTGAACGACCGCCTGATCCTTGGCGGTCGAGGGAAACGAAGGAAAAGAAAATGAATCATTACAACGAACGTGATCTACATATAGCGAGCGATGCGATCGATTATATCCGACGCAATCAAGAACAATTTGTTGGACCGGTATTTCGTGGGGAGATTCTTGCGCGGCAACTTGCTGATGATCTTATTGTATCTAAAGCGCTTCCATTAACAATAGATAAATTTGGAGAATGGTGGATATTTTCTTCAGAAATCGATTGGTTGAAGCGACGTGGTATTGATTACGCTGTATTCAATAGAATTGTTTCTTTTCCTGAGATGGGTGATAATTGTCATCATGTGGAGGTTGTTATTAGGGCTCTTGCTGAGGTCGTTGTTACGAGTGGGGCAGATGGATTGCGGTGGATAACTGGTAAGGATGATTCTGTCACGTTGCCGACAGTGTTTATCAATAAAAGCCAGTGTTGCGCGAGGGTGCTGGCGTTCAAAACGAAAGATTAGCAAAACTGATATTGTTAAGCTTTTTGCAATTTAACGTTTTTTACTAATTCAATACGCTAAAAATTTGGAATTACGGTGACATGATAGCATATATGTTACGACATGCGCCAGTTGGGCGTTAGTGATCGCTTCGGGAATCGGGTCAAGGAAGAGGCGTTCGATCGGTGCCGGGCGCGTCAGCGCGATCACCCTCCAGCGGCCGAACGGGGCGCAGTCGACGCTGATCGGCGCGATCTCCTACGCTCCCTTCGGGCCGGTCAAGTCCTGGAGCCCGAATGTCTCCGGCGGCGGCTCCTATGTCCGCGGCTTCAATGCCGACGGCCGCATCACGAAAATCACTTCCTCGACCAACAATAATCTGAACTACGCCTATGACAACGGCGGGCGGATCAAATCGATCTCGGAGAGTAATCTCGCGGTCAAGAGCTTCTCCTATGACCGCAACGACCGCCTGACGAACTATGTGCGCGGCTCGACCTCGATCCCCTATCGTTATGACGCGACGGGCAATCGCACCTCGATCGGCGGCGCCGTCTATACGATCGTGCCGAGCAGCAATCGTATGAGCGAGGTGACTTACAGCTCGGGCTCGACCCAATCCTTCGTCTGGGATCAGGTCGGCGGGCTGCGGAACCAGGCCGGCGACTTCTCCTTGACCTATGACAAGCGCAATCGCCTCGTGCAGGCGAAGGTCGGGGCGCTGACGACGAGCTACGGCGTCAACGATCTCGGCCAGCGCGTGACGAAGAGCGGGGCGAGCGGACAGGTCGCATATGTCTACGACCTCTCCGGCCATCTGCTTGGGACCTATGGCGCGAGCGGCGCGGCGGTGGAGGAGATCGTCTGGTTCGGCGATCTGCCGGTGACGACGCTTCAGGGCGGCGCAGCCTATTACATCATGCCGGACCATCTCGGCGCGCCGCATGAGATCGTGAATGCGGCGAACCAGCGGGTGTGGTTCTGGGACCACGACCCATTCGGCAATGGAACGCCGACGGCGGCGGCGGGTTTTTCGCACGACCTGCGCTTCCCGGGTCAGATCTACGATTCCGAGACGCGTCTTCACAACAACGGCTTCCGCGACTATTCTCCGACCCTCGGTCGCTATGTCCAGAGCGACCCCATCGGGCTCGCGGGCGGGATCAACACCTACGCCTATGCCGGCAACAATCCGGTCAGCGCGATCGATCCGCTCGGGCTCGATCCGAAGGTTGTTTCGGACGCGTCGCCGGATATCCCGGTCGCAGGACAGCAATATGCTCAACAGGCCATGGCGCTGTGCGCCGCTGGGCCGCTGGGATGCACTGCGGGCGCTGGACTGACGGCAGGCCAAATCGCCTTAGGTAGTCTCGCGGTCGCCACAGGCGCTGGCACCATTGCCGCAGCTCAGAACGATGCCAACCGGGGCGCTGCCCAAGTTCACGGAAACTCGTCTCAAAGCCAAAAGCCAACAGAAGTTTATTATCTGATAAATCTATCGAGCGGCGCGATCGACAAAATCGGAATCACGTCTAATCCGACTGGCCGTTATCCACAGTCTTATCTCGACTCGGAGAACGTGCGGTATGCGGCGCAAACTCAATATTCGTCTCGTTATCCGGCAATGGTTGACGAGAACATCCGTCTTGTGTGGTATCGCATTGAACACGGCTCTCTGCCGAGGCTGAACAAGGTGACTCGATAGGAGGAGCAAAATGCGTTTTTGGGCCTCGGCTGAGGTATTTCAGCCTGCCGACCCGGCGCTGAATAAGACCCGCCTTGTCGTAGAACCGCTATTGAATGTGGCATTCGAAAGATCGAGCCTCGCAAACATCGAGGCAAAGCTACGTTATGTTCCGATCGTGATGCCCGAGGGCATGCGAGAGCGTTATCCTGCGCGCTCTAAGTTGAGAAAAAAGCAAATGATTTTCGACTGCGCGCCACAGCTGAACTATGACATATTCGTCAGCGGTACCTTCGAGCAGCAAATTCGTGAATATATGGTCGGTATCGAGTCGTCGGCACCCCATTTGGCAGGGCTTGGAGCGTCGTCGGAACAAATAGACGAATTTAAACAGCTCATCAACACGCTCACGGAACGAATCATTAACGAGCATCTCGGAGAAACTCGCCACTGATAAAATTAGCCCGAGAATCACCAATCCAGACGCTGGCGTCACCACCAAGACCTATGACGCCGCCGGCAATGTGAAGACCTCGACCGACGCGCTCGGCCAGACGATGACCTACGCCTATGACAAGCTGAACCGGCTGACGAGGACGACTATGCCGACGGCTCCATCGCGACCTATGTCTATGACCAGGGAGCTTATGGGATCGGCCGTCTCGGGATAATCTGAACTACGCCTATGACCCCGGCGGGCGGATCAAATCGATCTCGGAGAGCAATCTCGCGGTCAAGAGCTTCTCCTATGACGTCGACGACCGCCTGACGAACTATGTCGGCGGCTCGAGCCCGATCCCCTATCGTTATGACGCGACGGGCAATCGCACCTCGATCGGTGGCGCCGTCTATACGATCGTGCCGAGCAGCAATCGTATGAGCGAGGTGACTTACAGCTCGGGCTCGACCCAATCCTTCGTCTGGGATCAGGTCGGCGGGCTGCGGAACCAGGCCGGCGACTTCTCCTTGACCTATGACAAGCGCAATCGCCTCGTGCAGGCGAAGGTCGGGGCGCTGACGACGAGCTACGGCGTCAACGATCTCGGCCAGCGCGTGACGAGGAATGGAGCGAGCGGACAGGTCGCATATCTCTACGACCTCTCCGGCCATCTCATCGGGACCTATGGCGCGAGCGGCGCGGCGGTGGAGGAGATCGTCTGGTTCGGCGACCTGCCGGTGACGACGCTTCAGGGCGGCGTGGCCTATTACATCATGCCGGACCATCTCGGCGCGCCGCATGAGATCGTCAATTCCGCGAACCAGCGGGTGTGGTTCTGGGACCACGACCCATTCGGCAATGGAACGCCGACGGCGGCGGCGGGTTTTTCGCACGACCTGCGCTTCCCGGGTCAGATCTACGATTCCGAGACGCGGCTTCACAACAACGGCTTTCGCGACTATTCTCCCACCCTCGGCCGCTATATCCAGAGCGACCCCATCGGGCTCGAGGGCGGGATCAACACTTACGCCTATGCCGGGAACAATCCGCTCAGCCTGATCGATCCGCTCGGGCTCGACCCGAAGAGCGGTCTCGAAGACGAGTCGCCCTATGTAATCGAAGCGCAAGCCGCGCCTGTCGTTCGGTTTTTCGTCGGCGTGCTGCGCAACACGTGGGCGACGTTCGGACGACGGGCGGGGGGCTCGCGGGCCGCAAGTGCAGGCGCGCTCGAAGAGCCTGCGGCAGGTACCGTGCAAGCATGGAGCGGTACGATTACTTCGGGAACGGTTCCGAAAGGGGGAATGACTGCTTTCAGAATCTGGGGAGGCGAAAGCGCCGAGGCCGGTGCTTGGCTGTCTCCAGTTGCGCCCGACTCGGGCACGGCAGCGCGAAGCCTGCTCGCGTTGCCTCGCGCCAACACGGCAGAATTCATTTCGCCGGTCCGAATTCCGGGCGGGACACAGATACAATTCGGCACTACTGCGTAAGCGCCGTTGTCGTCCCATTGCCGCTGGAATGGAAGAATAGCTTGCAATTCGTTGCGACAAGGCATTGCAAGCCTTTGGCGCAAAGCTTTGTCAGCGATTGGTTCAGCGCAATGGTGAGCGATCAGGCGGCTGGCGTCGGCGACGAGGATTTGAAGGCCCAGGGCATCAGCTCGTCGATGCGCGACTGCGGATGGCCATCGGCGATCGCCTCGAGCGTCGCCTTCATCCAGGCATAGGGATCGACGCTGTTCAACTTGCATGTCGCAATGAGCGAAGCGAGACGTGACCAGGAACGTCCACCTTCATCGTGCCCCGCGAATAACGCATTCTTGCGCGTGAGAGTCAGCGGCCGAATCTGATTTTCGACGAGGTTGGTGTCCATCTCGACGCGTCCATCGTCGAGGAACAGGGTCAGCCCGGCCCAATGATTCAGAAGATAGGCGACCGCCTTGCCCATGTCGCTGCGGCCGGAGAGGCGAGCGGCCTGGGCGCGCAAAAACTCTTCGAGCTCGACGACAAGAGGCCGCGACCGCTCGGCGCGAACGCTCTGCCGGATCGGCGCCTCTTTGCCCCGGATGTCCGCCTCGATCGCATAGAGCGCGGCGATGCGCGCCAGGATCGCCTCGGCGATGGGCGAGCCCGCTTTCGGCGTGGCGGCGATGATCTCGCGCCTGCCATGGCTCCAACACCAGGCGAGCCGCAGTGGGGCGCCACCTTTGCGCTCGGCGCGCGCCAGACGATGATAGCCGCCATAGCCGTCGACCTGGAGAACGCCGTCGAATCCTTCGAGCATCCGCTCGGCGTGCTCGCCGCTGCGACCCGGCGCGTAATGATAGACCACGATCGGCGGATCGGCGCCGCCGTGCCCGCGGTCGTCGCGCAGAACCGCCCAGAGATAGCCAGTTTTCGTCCGGCCGCGGCCGGGATCGAGAACCGGCGCCCGAGTCTCGTCCATGAATAGACGGCCGGACAGCTTCATCAGCGCGCTCATGCGCTCGACGATCGGCGCGAGGTGGAAGGCCGTCGTTCCCATCCAATCGGCCAGAACGGCGCGGTCGAGCATGATCCTGTGGCGCGCGAAGACCTGCGATTGACGGTAGAGCGGCATGTGCTCGCTGAACTTGGCGACCGCCACTTGCGCCAGCAGCGCCTCGGTGGGAACGCCGCCCTCGATCAGATGCGCAGGAGCCGGCGCCTGGGCGACGCCCGCGCATCCTGTCGGACAGGCGTAGCGGGGCCGCACGGTCTCGATGACGCGATATTGCGCCGGCGTCACGTCGAGGCGGCTGGAGCGGTCCTCGCCGATCCGAACCATCAGGCCGCAGCCGCAGGGACAGGCGAGGCTTTCTGGCTCGATCACGCGCTCGACGCGCGGCAGATGAGCAGGAAAGGCGCGCGCGGCGCGGGCGGCGCGCTCCCTGGTCGCCGGGCGCCCCGAGCGGCGCGCGCGATCGTCTTCCCGCTCCTGGACTTCGGCAATGGCGATCTCGATATCTTCCAGAACGAGCTGTAACTGATCGGGATCGAGTTTCTCCGAACGCTTGCCGAAACGCGCGCGTTCATATTCCTTGACGAGCAATTGCAGACGTTCGACCGTCTCCTTCGACGCTGCGAGCTCGCTCTCGGTGTGAAGGCGCGCGGCGAGCTCATGATCGGCGCGGATGCGTTCGGCTTCGAGCATGGCGCGCTGAGCTTCGAACAATGCGCGTAGTTCGGCAGGCAGCTCTGCGAGTCTGGAGGGATCGAAGCTCGGCGTCACGTCGGCGAATCTATCGCAAGCGAGGCGCCGAATGAAGCCGAAGTTGCGATCAGTTCGCCGCGGTCGGCGTCGCCACGATCCGCTCGCCGACGCGCTTCCAGTTGAGCCCGTCGAATAGAGCTTCGAATTGCACCCGGCTCAATTGCAGGACGCCGTCGCTGATCTGCGGCCAAGAAAAGCGGCTATCGCCGAGACGCTTGTAGACGAGCACGAGTCCGGTTCCGTCCCACAGCAAAATCTTCAAGCGATCCATTCGCTTCGAGCGGAACACGACGATGAGCCCGGAATGCGGATCGAGTCCGAGCTTGTTTTGCACGAGAGCGGCCAGCGCGTCATGCCCGCAGCGGAAATCGACGGGACGCACGGCGAGCACGATCCGCAACCCTTGCGACGGAATGATCACGCGCCGCGCTCCAGCGCCGTCATGATCTCGGCGATGCGCGTCGACGCGGTGTCCTGATCCAGCCGTAACACGACCTTGCCGACGACGATCTCGATCTTCGCATCGCTCTCGTTACGAACGGAGGGCTGCTCGAGCTCGATCTCCACGAACTCCGCGGGACCGTCGGTCACCAGCGCGAGCCGCCCGGTGCGCGCCTGGCGGCGCCACTGCGTCAATTGCTGCGCGCATATCCGATATTTGCGGGCCACGTCGGCGACGCGCGCTCCAGGCGCGAGACTCTCTCGTACGATCCGGCCCTTCAGCTCCTTCGACCACAGCCGATTGCCCGAACGTGAACGACGAAAATCCACACGTCCGACAAATCCTGCGCCAAAAGCCGTTTCGATCGTCGCATTCTCGTTCATCTTCGGATCCTTCCAGAGACATGGCTGTCCCTCAGAAGAATCTCACATCCGAAAATCCTTCCGAACCCGAAGAATCAATGGGGTCGCAACGGCGCTTACACTACTGCGGGAGCTTTCGGCCAGATGGGAGGCGGAACTCAGATTCAGCTCCTTGAGCGTATCCCATTGTCAAGCTTTGGACGGGCCACGCCGCTTCCACCCTGAGGATGATACCCATATGAGTGTCGTTTTCTCCTCGCTCCATCAGGAGGTAATCGTGTCGCGCAATTCAGATGGGTCGTACTCGTGGCCGGGCCAATATAATGGCGCAGCTGTTAGACGCGCGATTCCAAGCGATGATGGTACGCATTGCATCCTCTTGCTCGACCCAGATGCGAGCAAACGCTCAGCCTTCGAAAATTTGCTCTGTATTGATCAAAGGGGGATCCCTGTTTGGGTCGCCAAATTGCCGACGAGCCCAGACGTGTTTCTGGATGTGACATCAACCTCTGAAGGTCTTTTTGCGACAACATGGAGTGGCCTGAAGATTCTGTTGGATCAGCAAACTGGCGCCGAGTTGAAAAGAATCTTCGTGAAATAGACGGAGACGGCAAAGCTCTAAAGCTCTATTGCGTACAAACGCATGCCTACGGGGCAACTGGTCCGTGAGATTTGTCTATGACGCCAAGGCGCGGGTGAGCGCGATCAAGCTTCGCGCGCTGGACGAGACGTTATGGACGACGTTCGTCGACCAGATTGCCTATCACCCCTTCGGGCCCGTGGCCTCCTGGAGGCAGGCCCGCCTCCGGCGCCTCCCATGTCCGCAGCTTCGATTCCGACGGGCGCATCACGAAGATCGTCTCCTCGACGGGCAATGCGCTGACCTATGCCTATGACACGGGCGGGCGGATCAAATCGATCTCGGAGAGCAATCTCGCGGTCAAGAGCTTCTCCTATGACGTCGACGACCGCCTGACGAACTATGTCGGCGGCTCGAGCCCGATCCCCTATCGTTATGACGCGACGGGCAATCGCACCTCGATCGGCGGCGCCGTCTATACGATCGTGCCGAGCAGCAATCGTATGAGCGAGGTGACTTACAGCTCGGGCTCGACCCAATCCTTCGTCTGGGATCAGGTCGGCGGGCTGCGGAACCAGGCCGGCGACTTCTCCTTGACCTATGACAAGCGCAATCGCCTCGTGCAGGCGAAGGTCGGCGCGCTGACGACGAGCTACGGCGTCAACGATCTCGGCCAGCGCGTGACGAAGAGCGGGGCGAGCGGACAGGTCGCATATGTCTACGACCTCTCCGGCCATCTCATCGGGACCTATGGCGCGAGCGGGGCGGCGGTGGAGGAGATCGTCTGGTTCGGCGACCTGCCGGTGACGACGCTGCAGGGCGGCGTGGCCTATTACATCAGGCCGGATCATCTGGGCGCGCCGCATGAGATCGTGAATGCGGCGAACCAGCGTGTGTGGTTCTGGGACCACGACCCCTTCGGCAATGGAACGCCGACGGCGGCGGCGGGTTTTTCGCACGACTTGCGCTTCCCGGGCCAGATCTACGATTCCGAGACGCGGCTTCACAACAACGGCTTCCGCGACTATTCCCCGACCCTCGGCCGTTATGTCCAGAGCGACCCCATCGGGCTCGAGGGCGGGATCAACACTTACGCCTATGCCGGGAACAATCCGCTCAGCCTGATCGATCCGTTCGGGCTCGACCCGAAGAGCGGGGTCGGACGAGCCTTCCATGATTTTTTCTTCGATCCGTGGCGTTATTGGAGCGATCTCGGGTCGAGCTTGGGTGCGGCCTTGGACGACTGCGGCGCGATTTGTGATCCGGGCGTTCAGGCGTCGATCGGCGATGCGCCCGGCGCCATGGTATTGGGAGGCATTCAGAAGTCGATCGCTCTCGGAAGAGCGACAAAGGGGATAGCCCGGGGTCCGGGATCGCAGCCAGGCATTCGCGCGTCACGTCGTCGACGATGTTCAGGATGCGGAATCGCCGCCCGCTGGCGAGCTGGTCATGCACAAAATCGAGAGACCATCGCGCATTCGGCTTCGCCTCGACGAGAATCGGCGCACGCGTTCCCACGGCGCGGCGGCGCGCGCGGCGTTTCCTCACCGTCAGCCCTTCCTCGCGGTAGAGCCGATAGATGCGGTTCTTGCCCGAGCGCTCGCCCTGCTGCCGAAGTAGGATGAACAGCCGCCGGTAGCCGAAGCGCCGACGCGCATTGGCGAGATCGCGCAACTCGGCGCGAAGCTCGGCGTCGGCCGGGCGCTTCGACGTGTAGCGCGCCGTCTTGCGATCGATGGCGACGATCCGGCAGGCCCGACGTTCCGACAGGCCCATCACGGCCCGAAGGTGCGCGACGGCGTCGCGCTCGAGGCGGGCCCTACCATTTTTTTGACAAGAGCTCCCGAAGCGCCGCCGCGTCGAGCATCTGATCGGCCAAGAGCTTCTTCAGACGCGCGTTTTCCTCCTCCAGCGCCTTCCGCCGCTTGGCCTCGGAAACGTCCATGCCGCCGAACTTGGCCTTCCAATTGTAGAACGTCGTCTCCGAAACCGCGTATTTGCGCGCGAGGTCCGCCGCCTTCGCGCCGGCTTCCTGCTCCCGCAAAATCCCGATGATCTGCTCTTCCGTGAACCGTTTCTTCTTCATCGTGTCCGTCCTGCAATCGGCCGGACTCTAATCGATGCTGGTGGGATTTTTCAGGGGCAAGTCAGAATGCCAATGGAAATCGCGAGTTGCTACGGCAGGGCCGCTGACATATTCCTCGCGCTGCGCCGCTTCCGCGATAACATCGTGCATCACGGCTCGCAGTTGCAACATATCTTCGACAGAGACGGATGCTTCCTGATCGCTTCGCGCTTCACGCCGTTTCCAGACATGGTATTGTGGGACGAGAGCGAGCGCTACCCAAACGATCTGGTCCCGCTGCTGCCCGCGATCGAGACGCTGATCTTTCGAACGCTCGCGGTATGCGATGATTTCTGCGTTGCGCTCGCCCGGCATGTTCAGTTTCCGCCACCGATCGTGCCCGATATGCACCTATTCATGCGGGGATATTTTACCGAGCATTTGATTGCGGCGCTCGACTCTGGGGCAAGGCGTTCCACTCAAGCGGTGCCGGAGGACGTCGTCGCTGACGGCTGAGCTTTGTTTGCTTGAAGGAACATCGCTCGAATGTACCGCCAGCTCTTCGCGCGAAGGAAATCGCCGTGTTTCCGGAATGCCGACTGTCGTCTACCGGCCAAATTACGTCATGAAAGCTTGGTCTTAAACATTCCGGATTTTGGCGATCATGGCGCCAGGAGCAAATTACCAATTACCGGGCTATAGTGTAGAGTTGGCGGTTCGGGAACGGTCGCATCGTCCGCTATCTGATGATGCATCGCCCCGAGTTTGTCGGTGAATTTCAGACGATTGCAGAAATGACGTCGACCTTGCCGGCCGAATTGTCCTGACCGCCGGTCTTGACGACGATGATGGGGACCCGGACCCGATAAGCGCGGGGACCGCGGGAGAAGCCGCACGGTGGGGCGGATCAAGCGCGGTGGTGGGAATGGCGGCGAACCCGTTCGGAGCCCACAAGGCCGGTTGAGTTTTCGCCGGCCGGATGCCGGCTTGCACCGGCATTTCGATGCGGAGCGGGGCGTGCCGGACCAGGCCAGGGATCGTCGGCACGCCCCTTTTTCCTCACTTGGGTGCGCTACCGACGCCGGCACGCAGCGTGCCGAGGCCGAGCGCGGCGAGGATCTGGGTGAGCCAATCGGAGCCGACATCGACGCCGGGCACGTCGATGCCGAGCCCCCTTCTCGACAATCACGACGAGGATCAGCGTCGCGGCGATGATGTAGGTGCGGTAGCCCGCGCCGAACTGCAGGATGGCGTTCATGGATGTTCTCCTTCAGATGACGATTAGGCCTCGTTGACCGAGAGGCTGCCGGAAGAGCCGAGCGCGATGGGGCGCACGTTCGCGGGCTGAGCCAGGTAGGCGGGCCGGCGCACGGCGACGAGGCGCTGCTTGGAGAGGCAGGAGATCGTCACGCGGTCGGACTGGTTTCCGCCGAGGACATGGAAGGCCGAGGCGTCGTGGCCGACATAGAGGCCGACATGCCCGCCGCCGCTGCGCTTGAAGACGAGGACATCACCAAGCGCTGCGGAGCCTTTCGGGATCGCCTTGCCGAACGCAGTCCAGGCCAGCGCCGACAGGTAGAGTTTCGGCGGATTGCGTTCCGGCCGGCGCTCGACGTTCGCCCGGTGGGCGATCACCGCCATGAACAATCCGCACCACGGGATCGCATCGGCGTCGTAGAAGCCGCCATAGTTGCGGCCGAGGCCCGCCGCCTGAAGCTCGCGCTGCCAGCCGAGGATGCGCGGATTGTCCGCTTTCCCCGGTGCCTCCATCACCCCGAACTCTTTCAGGGCTTCAACCAGCATGCGTGGTCCAGGCTCGCTTCCGAGCCAGCGGTAGTCTTTGGGCAACATCGGGATATCCAAAACAAAAAAGCCCGCCGGAGGGCGGGCTGGATGGCGGGGGAATGGGCGGCAGGTCAGGCGTGCTTGCGCCGGTCCTCATGGTTTTCAAGGCGGTCGATGCGCTCGCGCAGCTCGCCAAGCGTCGCCTTCATCTGAGCGATGTCGGTTCGGGCCTCGGCAACGACCTTGCGGCCGGCGATGTCGTTCGAGACGTCCATCTTGATCTCTGCGATCTCGCGGGCGTTCGCGGCGAAGCTCGCGTCGATCAGGGCAAAACGGCCGGACAGCCACCAGGCAACCCTGACGAGGAACACGATCAAGATCAGAAGCTCGGCGATGATGCCGCCCGCGACCACCCAGGTGATCGTGATGGCATCTGGCGCGACGGTGACAGCCGCCGCAGGGACTGCGGACATGGTGGCTCCTCTCAAGGGCTTTGGGTTGGCGAACGGTGGCGCACACGTGGCGCACGGGCGCGAAGGACAGGCGGAACGCGGTATTCCCCCCGCAGGCGCGCGCGGTCGCGCCCACGGGGCGCCTGTCGCGCGACTTTGGCCGGTCAGGCGTTGGGGGCCGTGAAGGCGAGCGCGTAGAGGACGAGGCGCACCTTGCCGCCGGTGAAGTTGCTGCCCGCCGAGGTCACGCGGATGGGCGTGTCGGCGTAGAAAGCGGTTGGACCGATCACACCGATATTGGTTGAGCCCAGCGCGACCCCGAGCGAGCCGCCGAACTGGCTGGTGTTGCCGGCGACGCCGACCGAGTAGGACGTCGCTCCAGTGATGGCCTGCGTGGTCCGCGACGCGACGGCGAGAACGATCATCCGGTCGGCAATCACGGCGGTGGTCGCATCAACGAAGGCGCCGGAGAGGGTAAGCTCCTGTTCCAGCGCGACGAGGCGGATAGCCCCACCGTTCGGCGTGCCGACGATCCGGTCGCGCCAGGCGCCATCGGACCAGGTGAGCGCCACGCGCTCATCCTCGACATGGATCGTCCAACCGGAGTTCGGGATGAGGAAGGTCCAAGCTCCCGAGAGCCAGACTGCGATCTGGCCCGCCTTGCTCGCCCAAAGGCCCGTCGGGCTTGCCCCGATGAGCCAGCGCTCGCCCTCATTCGGACTTGCGGGCGGTGCAGAGAGGCTGCGGGTCTTCACCGCCGGCATGACGAGGGCATCGAGCAGCGCGAGCCCTTCATTGACGGTGACGTGCTTCTGCGCCTGGTCGGCCGCGAGTTGCGGCAGACCAAGATTGGTCGTCGGCATGATCGTTCCTGTCGTTTGAAGGATGCGGTCAGAGCGTGCTGGTGATTTCGGCGCTTCTGCCCGGACCGAAAACGCGCGAGACCTGCGCCACGCGCCATTTGAGCGTCGCCGGCTGTGCCCCGAAATCGCTGACCTGCTGGGCCGCCGTGTAGACGAGGTTCGCGTTCGTCACCCGCGTCGTGCGGAGCACGGTCGAACCGCTGAGGATCGTGACATCGTATTCCTCGGCCTCTTCGCCGAGCGGCACCTCGGCAAACCAGGAATCGCCGCCGATGCGGCTGCGTCGGATCCAGGAGAGGCGTACATCGCCTCCGGTTTCACGGCTCGCCCTCAGATGAACCGGCGCGAATGGCTTCAGGCCACGTCCGCCATTGGCGAAGGGCAGCGACAGCGCATGATCGCCGGCAGGCCCTTCCGGCACGGGCGTCCCCTTGTAGGCGATCGTCAAACCGAGCCGCGAAACTGAGAAGGTGGGGCGCACCTGCCGGGCGGGGTCGAGCATGATGAAGCGCGATCCGGCCGGATGGGTGACGACCTCGCCCTCGGTGCCGCGCTGGCCGCGCAGGAGGCGCGAGAGGCGATAGCGCCCGGCGGCAATCAGCTCGGCAGTCGCGAACTGGACGATCTCGTTGCCGATCAGCGCCGCGTTCGATCCCGCCAGCACCCGTTCATCGGGCAGAGATTGCAGCGTGCCGTAGTCGAGTTGGACCTCGACGCTGTTCCCGCGATCCCAGGTCCAGACCGGCCCGGAAGATAGAACGGTCACCGTCGCCCCGATGGTCGAGGCAAGCGTCGCCACGGTCGCCGAAACATAATCGAGACCATCGGCGGTCGGCTGAAAGAGGCCGGCCCCCCGGAACCGACCGCCGCCGAGCGGACATGCCGCCATGTAGAAAGACGGCGATGATGTCTCGTGCGCATCAATGAGGATCGACATGTCGAGAAGCTCGATGCGCACCGGCGAGACCGGCTCCGGAGCAGCGGGCGGCAGGCTCCCCGATCCTGTTGGTGTCGAGACGAAGTCCGGGTTGCCGCCATCGGTCGCCTGGCCGCGCACCAGCACGAGGCCGGGCTTGCCATAGGTGACCGAAGTCACACGGTATCGCCGCAGCACGCCATCGACCGGCACCTCGACGACGTCGGTCGGGTCGATCTTGAGTCCGCGGGTCGGCAGGCGAAGATCGATCGCCTCACGTCCCTGCCACATCTCGCGCAGCGCCCGCTGGCCGATGGTTTGCGCCTGCTCGACCGAAAGCACGATCGGTAACGAGAAGGTCGTGACGCTGTCGGAGCGGCCGACCTGCTTGCGGATGGTGACGGTCGAGGACTGATAATCGCGTCCCTCGTCGATGTGGACGACATCGACGGCGATGGGCAGCTCGGTATCCTGCGTGCGCTCGATCTTCACCCGCGAACGATCGCTGTCGCTGTCCGAGGCGCCGAGGTCTTCAGCATCCATCGCCACGATGCCACCGCCGCCGCGCTTGACGAAGACGAGCTTGCCGTCGCGCTCGACACAATCGAAGAAGTAGGCCGTCTGGAGCACCGCGATCATGTCGCGGATCGATTTGCGTTCGGTCACCACATAGCCGACGACCTCGTCATCAAGCGCCGAGGCATCGAACTCGGATGCAAGCAACCCCGCACGCAGGCATAGATCGCCGACGATGTCGGAGAGTCGCATGTTGCCAATCTTTCCGTTGATCCAGTGGCCGAGCCGGTAGTTCGCCCCGTCGCTCCAGACATTCGACAGCGTCGGGAACCACGGATAGGGCCGCGCGTCCCAGCACCAGACGAAGCGCCTGGCCAACATCGGCCCGCCATAGGCGGGTGAGACGGGATTGTTGGCCGGGTCGCGCCAGAACTCCTCCGTCGCCTCGATCGCGGCGCGCTGGACGACGCGGTCGACCGCGCCCGTCGAATAGTAGGGCGCGAAGCTCTCGACCGATTTCGGGTCGATGAAGACGTTCGGCTGGTTCGTGGCGCAGTTCACCGTCGGAAAGCCGATCTCAGTGAACCAGATCGGCTTGGCGCGCGGCGCCCAATCCGTCGGAGATCCCATCGGGACGCCGGCGACCCGTGGGATATGCATGTTCTCCCACCACCAGCGCAGCGCCTTGATCGCCCAGAAGGGCTCGGAGATCGGCGACCGGATCGGCGCAAGCCCGCGCCGGTCGAGATCACGGTCGGAGAGGCTCGCATAATAGTAATCGACGAGTTCACCGCTCTGCCAGCCGGCCTTGATCGCTTCCTTGTCCTGGACGGCGCGTGGCACATCGGTCAGCGGGAAATAGGCGTCGATCCCGATGACATCGATGTTCGGATCGGCCCAGAGTTCATCGAGCGGGAAATCGACATCGGCGCCGCCACGATCGTGATAGCGATATTCCGACCAGTCGGCACAATAGGTCACCTTGCAGACGGACCCGAGACGGCTTTTGGCTTCTGCGGCGATCTGCTTCCAGTAGGCCACCGCCGGATAGGTGCCGCCGGCGTCCCGGATGCGGTTGAGCGCAACCATTTCCGAACCGATTGCAAAGCCATCGACACCGCCCGCCTGCTCGCAGAGCGTCATCCCGTGACGGATGAGCCGCAGATATCCGTCGGAACGTGTGAAGAAGCCGGGCACGTCCATGGCGGCGCCGGTGATGCGCCCGCGCCACGGAAAGGGCGCCGGATCGGGCGGCGGGATGTCCATCAGGATAAACGGGTAGAACAGAACCTTCACGCCGCGCGCCTTCAGGTCCTGAATTGCGCGCACAACGGCGCCGTCGGCGATCGTCCCGCCATAGTAGAGGCCGAGCGAACCGTCGGGATTGGTGTAGGACGAGACCATCGGCCAATGCGGCATACCGGAGATCTCACCATCCATGCCGAAGAGCGGACGGCCGATGCCGGCGACGCTCCAGACATGCGGGCGGCTCTCCGGCACCTGATCGGCATAGACGCCCGTCTCGCATTCCGGGCGCAACGAACAGGTCGCGACATCGAGCGACGTGCCAAACCAGGCATAGACCAGCGAGACCCATTCGACGTTCGGCAGCTCGCGCTGCAGATTGTCGATCGCGACCGAGAAGTCGGCGCGCTTCTGGCCGGCATGGGCGTTGATTGCCGCCTTGAAGCCGCTGCCCGCACCATGTCGGTTTGAGAACACGACGTCCGGATCGTAGGCGAACTCACCCGATGCCGGGATGAGGCATACGCTCTCGACGAGATGGCGCGCATCCGCCGTGCCCGCGGGCGATCCGCGAAACACCTCGATCTCGAAATTCGGAAAGCGGTTGCCGTAGGCGGTGAGGTAGAGGTTTTCGAGGACGACATAGGCCGTCCCCCGGAACGCCGGCGTGCGATCTACGCCTTCGACCGCCTGGATCAGTGGATCGGGGCCTTGCGCCTGGTCGCCATAGTAGATGCGGATCTCGTCGACATCGTCACTGTCGATCGGCTGGCCATCGACCCAGATGCGGTAGACTGAGGTCAACGGGCCTTCGCCGAGACCGAGCGCCACATCAGCGTAGTAGTGGTAGCTGGTCGTGACGACGGTCTGCGATCCGCCGCCGCCACCCTTGCCGCCGCCACCGACCGTTTCGGTGGTCGTGCGCACTTCCTCACGGATGCCTCGCGCCCATATGATATTGGCCGGGATCCGCCCTCGGCCATAGACATTCGGTCGGGCCAGCCCGTATGCCGATCCCGAGAGCCGCACATCGGTGACCTTGCCTTCGCCCTGCGTCTGCCGGCCGGTCTGTGGCCCGAAGAGCTGCTGGTCGAGGATGCCGCCGATGGTCGCGCCGAACAGCGCGCCGAGTCCCTGGCCGAAGGCTCCGCCCACCGCCTGGCCGAGCGCGCCACCCGCCAGCGTGAGCACGAGCTGAGCCATGGATCAGGTCACCACTTCGAAGGAGAGCTGGGGAAGCCGATTGCCGTAGGGCGTGATGTGGAAGCGTTCGAGAACGATATAGGCGAGCCCGCGATAGGCTGGGGTGTTCGCCACGCCCTCGACGGCTTGGATCAGGGGATCCGGCCCCTGCGAACCGGAACCGGTGTAGACGCGCATGTCGGATACATGGGCTGGATCGAGTGCATTGCCGTCCGCAAAGGCGCGTGGCACCGAGGCGATCGGCCCCAGGCAGAGCCCGACCGCCACGTCGCAATAATAGTGGTATTCCACGGTCGTTGTCGTCGTGCTGCCGCCACCGCCGCCCTTGCCACTACCACCGACGGTCTCGGTCGTGGTGCGCGTCTCCTCCTCGAAGCCGCGCATCCAGATGATGTTCGAGGAAAGGCGCCCCTTGCCGTAGAGCGCCGGGATCACGCTGCCATAGCTTGACGACTGGACGCGCAGGTCCTGCAGCCGTGCGCCGTAGATCGTCTGATCGGGCGTGCCCGAGCCGAAGATCTGCTGGTCGACCATGCCTCCGACATAGCCGCCGATCGCGCCGCCAATGGCGCCACCGATGCCGGGCAGCAGCAGATTGCCAAGGACGTAACCGCCGATTGTGAGTACGATGCGGGCCATGAATCTATAGCGACCGATCAAAAGAGCAAGGAAGGCAGGAGCGACGTCTCGAAGTGAATCGCACCGGGCTCCTGGACAGGCCAACTATTGAGATGGTCGAGCCGCTATGCCGGCTACTTCCGGGAGCACCCATGAGTTTGTTCGATAATGCGGTCGAGTCCATTCAGATTGGGGTCGAGGATTTCTTGAAGAATGACGACCGCCGTGTGCTGTCGGCCGTTCGCAACATTCACGCTGGCATCCTCCTGTTGTGCAAAGAAAAGCTCCGTCGCCTTTCCCCTGACGATGAGATCTTACTGGCGCAGCGCTTCGAACCGCAGCCGACCGCCACTGGCGGAGTGTCGATTGAGGGGGTTGGACGGAATACGGTTGGTCTCGAAGACATTAAGAAGCGCTTCAAGGCATTTGATATTGCCTTTGACTGGAAGGGCTTCGACGCTATCGCCGAAATCCGGCACCATATGGAGCACTCATATTTCAAAGGGTCGCGGGATCGGGCGCGGCAAGCCGTTGCCGAAGCATTTCTCGTCATTCGACAGGTGCTTAAGGTATTGCAGGAAGACCCTCTGAAGGTGCTTGGCGCAGAATGCTGGAATGCACTTCTTGAAAACGCTGAATTGTTCGATGCCGAGCTGCGGGCTTGCAGGCGGACACTTGAGGTGATCGACTGGGAAACTGACGCGGCCGCTCGCGCTCTTTCAGATTTCGCCTGCCCTGCCTGTCGATCGTCGCTGATTCGACAACGTGAAGTTAGCAACATAAACCAGCAAAATACCGTATTAATCTGCTCAGCTTGCGGGACGGAATCGGAGCTTGGTCCCGTTCTTTCTTTGGCCTTCGATGAGGCGTTCGGCGGCGAGGCCCATATTGCTATCAAGGATGGAGGTGAACCGCCTATCGCGACTTGCCCTGAATGTGGCGAGGAGACCTATGTGATTGATGAACGCCGTTGTGCGGCCTGCGACTTTGCCGTTCCAGAAGATGCCGAATGTGCGATTTGCGGCGAAGCGCTGAGCGCCGAGGATTACTACGAACACGATGGCCTTTGCAGCTATCATGCTTACGTGGCAGCGAAGGACGACTGACTTGGCCGCGAACGCAAACATGAATTGAGTGGCTGCCGACATCATCGTGACCGGTGGGTTATCGGATCAGACCCGTTTGTCAAAACTTCAGGAAACCGGAATGCGTGCCGCAGCTTCGGCCGCCAGAAGTCCGAGAAGGAGTGTTCGACCACGCGCCCGGCTTCCTGGTAGCAGTGGATCAAACCGCCTTCGGGCGTGAGGAACGCGCAATGATGCGCAGGGCCTTTGCCGGCACCGAAGAGCAGGATGTCGGCGGGCAGTGCATCGGTCGGGTCGATCTCTTCGGCAACGGCTTTGAAGCCGAGATACATACGCGGCTCGGCGCGGTAGAGATGCCAGGTCGGTGTGTAGTCGAGCGGAATATCGACCTTGCCGATGAACGGTTCGGCGACGCCGCGGATGAAGCCGATGCAGTCGCACCCCGCTCCCTTCACGGCGGCCTGGTGGTGCCAGGGCGTGTCAAGCCATGTGCGGGCCTCGGCGATGACGTCGTCGGGGGTGAACATCAGTCACGCACCGGATAGCTGAACACCTTATCGTTGCCAGGGATGTGCGGCTCGCCCCGGAAGTTCAGGACGTTGGAGAAGCGGCTGTGGCAGGTCTCAATGGTCTTGTCGCAACCTGCGACGAGGCGGACCTGTTCCCCGATCGCAATCGGTCGAGACATCGGTGTGAAGAGCGTCACCGACTGCCCGACCTGGGACAGGATCTCGGTCGCCGCTCCGGCATTCGCGCCGGTGAGGAAGGTGCAGATGCCGAACGTGTAGAAGCCCGACGAGCGTGCCGTCGGCACGATGAAGGTATCGCCGGACGCGACCGCCGAGATGGTGAGCGTGTCGGTGAGCGCTGCAAGATCCACGGTGCATTCGGCCGATCCGAGATCCGTGCGGCAGAGCCGTGAATAGAGCTTGCCGGAGGTCTGCTGCAGCCGATTGGCGATGCCTCTCACTTCAGCTGAAAAGCGTTGATCCGCGCGCTTCACTTCGCCGAGCCAGCCGCGACGCAACAGGACATGCCCCTGCGCGAGATCGGCCCAGTTGACCAGCATGATGTCGATGCGCGCGCCATCGAAGCGTCCCGCCGTCAGGTCCTCGGGCTTCAGGGCGTCATCGTCGAGGAAACCGTCGACATCGAGGTTGTCGACGGAGAGATCGGCGCCAGACTTGATCGCAGAGGGCAGGAAGCCGGTCGAGGCGACGTAGTTGAGGCCGAGATAGGCGATGTCCTGATCGTGGTCGGTGAAGCCGCGCACCCAGCCGTCGGCGCGTTCGAGACGCCAGAGGCAGGCGAGCGTCGTCACCTCGCCGTCGAGATGAGCGGCAAGGCCGGAACTCATGGTCTTCATGGGAGGCGGCTCAAGTCCTGATTTCGACGATCGGGATCGACGAGATCTGCTGAAGGTGGAAGGCGGTCGCGACCACTGGCAGGTGATCGGTGTCGAAGCGGCACGGCACATCGAAGCGGAAGTCCGCATAGGGCGTGGCCCCAGGCGCGGACGGGAACGTCACCCTGCCGGTCAAGTGATCGATGGTGACGCCGACGGGCGAGCCGCTCACCCGCACGATCACCGAGCCGACTTCGGGCTTGGTGATGAGACGGACATCCTCGCCCGGTCCGCTCGGATAGCGTCGCACCAACTGCCAGATGAGCGGGTTGGCGGTCGCCAGCATCGCCTGTCCCGCCGCTTCGAAATCCGTCCAGTCACGGAACCGGAAGCCATAGGCGCGGCCCTTGCGAGCGCGAAAGAAGGCGATCACCTCGGCCATCTGCTCGCGGGTGCGGATGCCGGTGCCGATGTCGTAGCGGGCGCGCGCGGCCTGCCAGTTGATGTTGCGCTGCTCGAAGCCGGAGGCGACCGCGATGATGTCGGTCGAGTATTCTGGACCGCCGGTCGCGCCACGCGCGATCGCATCGGGAAACCGGACATCGTGAAAGCCCATCGGAACATCCGTCAGAGATTGCGCCGCGACCGCTCGATCGCCGCCGCCATCTCGGCGGTGATCTGCGATTGCGCACGCCGGAACGAAGAGGCATCCGGCGTCGAGACGTTGAAGGTCAGCATGATCGGCGAGGACGCTCCTCCGCGACCGCGCTCATAGTCCGCGGCTTCCGTCCGGTTCAGAACCCTCTCGCCGCGCTGGAGGATTGCCGGCATCTCGTCGGGTTTGAGATAGCCGCCGCCGTGAAGCCGCGGCGCGCCTGCGAAAGCGAGAGCCGGCATCATGAGCATGGTCCCGCCGGTCCCGACGAGACCACCCTCGTGAAAGAGGCCCGCGAAAATCTGACCGAAGAAGCCGCCGGTATTCGAGAGCGTCGGCAAATTGCCGCCGAACAGAAAGTTCTTCAGCGGATTGAGGACCGCGAGCTTGATGATCTCGCGGCTGATGTCCTGCAATGCGGAGCGTCCAGCATCCGCCCAGGACTTCCAGTCGGTCTTGCCCTGCGCCAGCACGTCGCCGAAGCGGTCGAGCGCCGAGCCGACCGCGTTTTCGAGGCCGCGATAGGCCGCATCCTGCTTCTGCAGCTCCTGCGTCAGGCGCTCGATACGAACAGCATTCTCGACGATCTTCTGACCTTCCTCGGAGGCGAGATCGATGCCGCGCGAGCGCAGGCCCTGTTCGGCGCGGATTTGGGCTATCACCAGACCGCGCTCGGAGGCACTGCGGCCGACAAGCTCGATCTGTTTTTCGAGAAGCTTGATCTCGTCTTGCTGGTCGAGGATCGCCTGACGCCCCGTGAGCGTTCGCGTCAGTTCCTCGATGCGCCGCGCGCCCGCGAGCGCCGTCTGTCCTTCCGGGCTGTCCTTGTCGATCCCGGCGCGGCGAAGCGCCTGGATCTCGCGAAGGACGGCAAGCTCGTCGCCGCGCTTGGCGACCGAGGCCCCGACGAGCGCCACCTGGCGTTCGAGAAGAGCGATCTCTTCGCGCTGCTCGACAAGGCGCTCCTGGCCGCGCAGGCTTCGGCCGAGGCTCTCGATCTGGCCCGCCGCTTCGACATAGGCGCGTCCTTCGGCGGAAGCGATGTCGATGCCGCGCTGGCGCAGCTCCTGCTCGGCGCGCAGGATCGCCAACGCGCTCGAACGGGCGGCGACGCTCGCATTGACGAGCCCGACTTGCCGCTGCAGCAGTTCGATCTCGCGCCGCTTGTCCTCGATCGCCGAGAGCGCCTGCCCGCGAGCCTCCTCCGCGTTGAGGCGTCCATAGGCTTCACGCAGGCGCTCGATGATCTGCGTCAGCGTCGCGCGCGCATCGCCTTCCGCCAAGGCCTGCGCCGTGATGAGCGGCCGTAGGGCCTGTTCGAGCTGAAGCTGCTGCTGGGCGCGCGACGACGTGATCGTGCCCGAGGCGATGAGATCGTTGACCCGACGGCGTGCGTCCGCCTCGAGGCCCAGATCCTGAACCTGTTTGGCGGCCGTCGCCGCGGTTTCGGCGATCCGCTCGCGCAGGGCCTGGCGGGCGCGGGTTTCGGCGTCGATTCCGTCGCGCGCTTGATCGATCAGCCCTTGCCGTTGGGCCTCAGCCGTCTCGGCGGCAGTCGCGCCTTCGAGGTAGGCCCGAGCGAGCGCCAGCGTCGCCCGGACCGTGACTTCGGTGACATTCGACTGCGACCGCAACGCTTCGGCGGCAATATCCGAGCGGCTGCGGAACGCCTCCGCAGCGACTGCGGCAGTTCCAAGGCCGTCGCGATAGCGGTCGAGTTCGGCCCGGACGCGAGCATAGGCCTGCTCGACCTGCCCAACGTCGGCGAGCTTGGCGCGTGCCTGCGGGTCGGAGAGCGCCGCTCGTAGCGCGGCTTCCTGCTCGCGCAGACGCAGGAGATCGCGATAACCCGGCGTGAGATCCCGCGCGGTCTCTCCAGCGCGGACTGAAAGCTCGTTCGCTCGGGCGTCCGCGGCGATCTCACGGGCGCGGCGCTGCTGTTCGTCCAGCTGCCGTTCGAGTTCCGCAATGCGCTGCTCGACCTGCGGCAGCATGAGGGGCACGAAGCCCGCACTGTTTGCATTCTCCTGAAGCCTGACGCGTTGCCAGCGCAGGAGATCGAGCTCTTCCTCGGGTGTGCGACCATCGACCGCCCGATCGACTGCGCGTCCAATGGCGTTCCAAGCGTTCGAAGCCTGGCGCCTGACATAGTCCCAAGCGCGACCGAAGGCATTGGTCGCCTGTTCGGCATTGGCGAGCGCCGGCATGAGGGCGTTCAGAAGAACGCGCTGCGCTTCCGTCCGGTTGTTCTGCTCGACCAGCGTGCGGATATAGGTCCGCGTGCGGTCGTCGAGGAAGGCGAGACGCTGATTAAGTTCGTCAGCGCCGCGGACCGGATCGGCGAGCGCCCCCGCCAATTGCTCGGCGCCCTGGCGCGTCTCGACGCCAAGGGTGACCGCGAAGTTCAGAGCGATGCCGATCGCCCGACCCATTTCCTCCGCGCCGATCTTGCCGGTGCGGAGGAACGCGACCTCCATCTCGCGCGCCGACGAGACGGACACCCGGCCGGCTTCCGAGGAGGTCCGGGCGATCCGTTCGAGTTCGGCGGTGGTCGAGCCCGAAGCCCGGCCAACGCCCGTGAGGGCCGTGGCGACGGCGCGGGTCGAGGCGTCGTTGGCGATCCAGGCGGCCGTGAGCCCGACCACGGTCCCCGCGACGCCGGCGATGATACCGCCGACCACGCCGATCGCGGAGCCGAGCGTCACGAGCGTCCCCCGCAGACCGCCAAAAGCCTGCGTCACCTGACCACCCTGCTGGAGCAGGATGGTCATGGGCGAGATGCCGGAGCCGAGCGAGGCGACGACATCGTTGAACGTGTATTGCAGCGTCAGGAGCTGCTGGCGCGACAGCGAGCTTGCGCTGCCCACGCCCTTGAGCGCCTTTTCCGTCGCCTCGAAGCGTTGGCGGGCGAGCGTCTGCGCCGCCGCGTGCTCGGTGCTGTTGATGGCGCCGCGCTTGGCGAGCGCCGCATACTCCCCGAGTTCGCGGTTGAGGCGGTCCTGCGCGGCGCCGAGCGGGTCGAGTTCAGCTCGGAGCGCCGCCGCGCGACGAGCGAAGTTTTCGGCCTCGCTTGCCGCCTCCTCGAAGACGGCGGCCGAGTCCCGCGCCGATTTCGAGACGGCATTGTCGACACCGAGGATCGCGTTGAAGCGCTGCTGTGAAGCATCGGCTGCAGTGGCGAGCTTCGCGGTTTCCGCAAGGCGCTTCAGCCGGGCAGTCTGCCGGTCGGTGGCGGCGCCAGCCTGATCGATCGAGCGTTCGACCTGGCCGAATGCCGCCTGTCCGGATCCGGCGACTTCCTCGAAGCCCCGCTTGACCTCCGCCTTGCCTTCGAGCCCGAGGCGGATCGAGACATTGGCGGTGGACATGGGGGTGGATCGGCTTTCCGGACTCAGGCGCCGTCCGTCCCACGCCGATAAGCGGCAACGACGATCGGCTCTATTTCGGGCAAGATGTCAGCAAGGAGCGCGGAGCCGGCTCCCATGGCCTGCGCGAGCGCCAGGATCGCGCCGAAGTCGAGCGCATAGGCTGCGCCCATCACGGCACGGACTTGCCCAGCTGAGCGATGGATCACTTCCCAGGCAAGAAGCCCGTCGCCAGTCTGCGGCTGATTGATCTCATAAGGGCAATCGGGGCACCTGCTCGGACACGCCGAGCAATAGCTTTCGCCCCCGTCGAAGTGCCATGTGGCGAGGGCGATCAGGCGTTTTTTTCATCGAACCCCGTGAGAGCCGGCCCGACATGGAGCCGGTCGAAGGCGTCAAAAGCCGGCCAACAATCCATGAGCTGGTCGATGCGCTCCGGGGTTGGCTTCACCGGCGTACCGTCCTTGTCGCCGATGCCTTCCCAACTCACGATGGTGTGCCGTGCGAGCGCACGGGTGAAGGCCTCACCCGCCGCAATGGTGGCGTCGGCATTGCCTTCCGCCGTGCGCAACACCTCGGCGGCCGCGGCGCGCGCCAGCAGCATCGCGGCGACGGTGATCGGACGCGCAGTGACGCGAACGCCCGGCAGGAGGTCGAGATCGGCAGGCGTGTCCGAAGGGGATCTGGATGCCGCCTGGTCCCTGGATCTGTCGGTCCCCACGCGGCAGGAACACGCGATGCAGCGTCCAGATGAGGGACGCGCTCGGACCCGCCGTCCAGCCGAAGGAGAGTTCGCAAGGCGTCCGGTTCGTCGCCTGATCGACGAGCGTGGTGTCGGCGAAGCGTGTGGTGATCGTGCCTGTCGCAGCGATGATGCCGGGGTCTGCGTCGGCGATGCGCCCGTCCGAGCGAATGACTTCGACCCGTTCGAGATTGTTGGAATAGGCAAGCTCCGCCGAGACGATGTTGCCGAGCGCCACGCCGTTGCGGTTCACCTCGCCCTGGAATTGCGAGAAGCGATCGAGCACCAGGCTCGTGGGCGTTCCAGCTTGCGTGCTCGTCGCGACACTCTCGCCCTGTGCAATGACGTTGATCGTTGCCGAGAGAAGGCCGGAGCGTTGCGCCTGGACCTGGAACCGATTGACCCGCGCGCCATAGGTCATGCCGAAGAAAGGCACGTCGGGCAGCTGCATCTCGATCGCCAGCGACGGCAGGGATTGCGCACCCGAGATGAAGGTGTGGCTGTTGGCGCCGCCGGTGAGTGTCGCGCCCGATGGAGTGCCGTTCGACGTCGCCTGTGCGGCGAGCGTATAGGCATTGCCAGCGACCCCGATCGTGTCATGGGTGATGGTGAGCGTCGTGCCCCCCGTCTGGGCGTAGGTCGCCGCAGCGATCTGCGAGACCACGGAGGCGTTGAGAGCGGTCACGAGGTTCGTCAGGGTCGCCCCGAGATTGGCGCCGATCTGGCTCTCGTTCCCGCTCGGTGAGGTGTTGACGAAGGTCCAGGCGATGCCGTTCAGCGTGATCGTCGAGTTGTTGGCGGGCTGGCTCGCGAACACGATCGAGCCGCTGGCCGCGACTACGGCCGCGCTGGTCGGCGGCCCCATGAGTCCGCGCAGCCAGAAGCCGATATTGCGCTGATCGACCGGGACGACGACGTCGCCCTCGTTGTTGATGACGTCATAGGCTGGCTGCTGCGGCTCCCGCCCGAATCCGAGAAGATCGCTCTCGATCAAGCTTTGCTCTTCGCCGAGATTGGCCGAGACGAAGGGAAGCCTGCGGTAGCCGGAGGCCGGAGGGACTCCGTAGGTCGATTCGAACACGGCCGCGAGGCCGGCGTTCGCGCCGCGTGCGCGCGCCATGTCGATGCTCCTTGGTGGGAATGGTCAGAATTGGTGGTCCGCCTGCGCGGACCGATCCGCGTTCAGCCCAGCGGGTCGGGCGTCGCGTAGATGGCGAGGATCGAGAATTCGGCGACGCGCCCCGGCACCGCGCCAAGCGTCTCGACATCGTCGATCACCGGCGCCTCCGCCTCGACCCAGTCGCAGAGACCCCCGAGCGTGCGGTCGCTGGCAAGTGACGTCCCGATGGCGCCGAGCGTCTGGTCGATGACCGCCTCACGGGTCAGCGTCGCGCTCTCATAGGCCGCGATCTCCACGGGCATGCGGTGGCTATAGAGATAGCTGAGTGGTGACAGCGTCACCTCCGGCTCGCCGGGATCGCCGTCGCGGATGACGACGAGGCCGCCGGGGCCGATCCGTTCCGCCTTGGCGAGATTGCGCTTCACCTCGGCGCCAGGCAGCGCCGCGACGATCCGGGCGGTGACGGCCTTCAGGACCGCTTCGCGTTTCGAGGTCATGGTCTCTTTCCAGGTTGTGCCGGCGGCGACCTTGAAAAGACCTGTTAAGAGGTCTATTTAGAGGTCGATTAAAGGAGACTTCACCATGGCACATGCCGTTCACGCGACCACGGTCGCCAGCATTTCGGACCTGAAGAAGAACCCCATGGGCACCGTTGCTGCCGGCGAAGGGTTCCCCGTTGCGATCCTCAACCGCAACGAACCGGCGTTCTATTGCATCCCGGCCAAGGCCTATGAGGATCTGCTGGAGCGTCTCGAAGACCTCGAGCTGAACGCCATTGCGGACGCGCGCGAAGGACAGGCGATCCACAAGGTTTCGCTCGATGACCTATGAGCTGGCCTTCCTCGACGAAGCGTTGAAGGAATGGCGCAAGCTCGACAGCACCACGCGAGACCAATTCAAGGCCAAGCTCGCCGAGCGGCTGGAAAATCCGAAAGTTCCCTCCGCTCGTTTGCATGGCGCGAAAGAGCGCTACAAGATCAAGCTGCGTAGTGCTGGTTTCCGCCTGGTCTATGAGGTTCGCGATCAGGAGTTGGTCGTTCTCGTCGTGGCGGTCGGCAAGCGCGAGCGCAACGAAGTCTACAAGACTGCCGCACGCCGGCACACGGATTGATCCGGCATCATCCTCGCCAATGTCGGGCGATGAGAGATGGCACCCGGCCAGCCCATGCCCGAGCCGCAGCGTCGACATCGAGGCGCTTGCGCAGGGAGACCTGCGGGACAAGCAGGAAGATCACAGCCGTCGCCTGACCCGTTTTTCTCCGGTTCGGCGCAGCGCGCCCCTTGCTGTTGATGCGGGCATTATCGGCAACAAGCAGCGAAGGGCGCCCGCGACGATAGACGAAGCGCAACCGCATGCCGGTCCTGCGCTCCCAGCCCCCCGGCGTGATGCGCGCCGATCGGCCATTCGCGCCGATGCCGCTCGTTCCAGCCGCAGCTGTCGGGATCGCCAGCCAGAAGCCGTTCTTCGAGCGGATCACCGCTCCACGATCGAAGGCGTCGATCAGCTTGGGCGCCTTCGACCAGACGAAGGCTGCGGCCTCCATGCTCGATCCGGTTTGCGGATAGGTTTTCCCGCGCCACGTCCGCGACAGCCGCTCGCCGAGCCCGGAGGAGACGATGTCCTGACGCAGCGCCTCCTTGAGCCCGGTCGTCGCATCGCGCATCCCGGATGTAACGGCGCTTTCGATCGCCTGTTCGGTGCCCGCGAGCGCCTTGCCGAGATCAGGCATCTGAATTGTCAGGCGCATCTCACAGTTCGACCATTTCGCAGGTCCAGACCATGCCGAGCCGATCGATCATGGGCGTTCCGATCACCTTGAGGGTCGAAGCGCCGATTTCGACCAGGTCGCTTTCGGCCGGCGCCGATATGTCGGATCTCCGGACATCCAGGACGACCGTCGGCAGAACGACGCGGGTGTCGCCAAAGCCATCTGTGACGTCCGGTACCTTGCGAATGATCGCGACGGACGTGCCAGGTCCGACCCCGTCCACCTTCCAGAGCGCGGTCTCGGCAAGGTTGGGATCGGCGAAGAGCACGTCGATCGCAGCGCGGAACGCTTCCATGCGATTTCTTCTTCATCCTGGCCGAGCAGAGGCGCTTAGGCCGTGCCGTTCAGCCGAACGCGCCCGATCGTTTCACCGGCGCCGCTGCCGACGGCCTCGATCGCAGCACCGATTAGCGTATTGGTGCTGGCGGTCTTGGTGACTTCCTTGTTCGTGTTGTCCCAATAGACCTTGTCGCCGACAGACCAGGCTTGGCTCGCAGTCTTCTTCAGGTCGAAGACACCGACGAGATGTGCCTCGACCAGTTCGCCAAGCGCAGCGGAGGCGGTCGCCACGCCGAAAATGGAACCGACGAGGAGACCATCGCCGGAGACGACGGCATAAGGAGCGGCAAGCGTGATCGTGCGCCCGGGCTGGACGTAGTTCTTCATGGCTTCTGTTCCTTGAGTGGAAAGGTGATGACGATCGCGACCGGATCAGGCGCCGGGATTGCGATAAAGGCCGCGCCAGTCGATCGCCTTCGCGCCAAAGTCGAGACGGCACTTGATCTCGACCCCGTCGACATCGAAGCCGTTGCGGGTCTCGATATAGGCGCCCTGCTGACCTTCGAGATAGGCGTATTCGATCGTGTCGATCTGCGCCGGGTTCGCGGCGAGATACCAAGCGGTGGCGCTCGCCGCGTCGAGCCGGGGCTCGGCAATGGGGGTGAGCGTCCGGATGGATTGCGGCACCACATCGCCGGTCTTTGCCGGGACGAGGTTCTGCGCGATGATCTGCTCGGCGGTGAGTTCGAGCGCAGCCGGCACCAGAACATAGGCCGGGCGCACGTTGAGGACGGTCTTCTTGTCGAGGCCGGTCTGCTTCGCCATGGCCGTCCGGCCATCCCCAATCGCGGCGACGCTGAGCGCGGAAGCCGGAGACGCAAGGTTCTTATGGGTCGCGTGGAAGAGCGCGACACCATCCGCCATGTTGGCGTTTGCGGTCACGATGCCCCACACCACATCGCTTTCGAGCGTTGCGATCGCCGTGCCGTACATGGCCGGGATGCGGGTGAAGGCATCGAGATCGTCGTTGATGAGGACCTGGCGGGTGATGGCGACGACACGGCCATAAGTTTCGATGCGATAGCTCTCCTTCGACTCTGCGATGGTGCCGCGCTTGAATTCGCCTCCTTCGTCGACCTTCAGGAGCTGCGGCGCTTCACCGATCTGGACGCGGTTCATCGCTTTGAAGTCGGTGGCGAGGACCTGCCGGCAGAAGGGCATGAACGTCCGCGCATAGACCTCATAGGCCTGGCGCAGCGTCTTGTTGGTCACCGCCGAAAGGATCTCGGGGAAATCCGAGGTCGAATGCAGCGCGCGCGTTGCGATCTCGTCCCGCGAGAGGCCGCGCACGTTGACGCCAGCCGAACTCAGCTGCTCACGGGCGAGTTCGAGCAGCGTCATGCCGCGATATTCCCGTGCCGGATCCGTCAGCGGGAAAAGCGTCGGGGCGTAACGATGGAGAAGCGCATTGGCGACCGCGTCGCGGCGGGTGACACGTTCGTCACGGCCGCCGAGCGGCACGCTGACCTGAGAGGCCACGCGCACCTTGTCCGCCTCCGCCGCCACCTTGTCGAGAATGGCGGCGCGCGCCGTATCGATGGCGACGCCACGCTTCACCAGGTCTTCGGCAAAGCCTCGGTCGAGCGAGAGCCGCCCGGCAAAGTCGTAGATGGTCGCGACACGTTCACGCTCGGTGTCCCGCGCGCGGGACGCGATCGCTTCCGCATCGGGCGCGTTGGCGGCATTGTCCGGGGCCCGCGTGGTTTCGGCCGCGCCGCCGGCGGTTACGGTTTCGATGGTCTCGGTTTCGTCCATGGGGACAGGCTCCTTGCGTTGAGGGGTGGAGGCGCGGATGGGTGTTGACGGGGTCGGCGACGGGTCTGTGCGCGCATCGGCGACGTTGGTCCGCACGATCACGCAGGGAATGAGCGGCGTTCCATTCTCGGCGTCGTGCGAGCGGAAGCCGGCGGCCGGATCGGCGCCAATCGGCACGGCGGAGATCTCGAAAGGCGTCCAGTCGACGGCACGCCAAAGCTCCGGTGCGCCGACCTGCTTCGTCACTTCGAAGCGATGGACCTGGTAGCCGATCGAGACCGCGCGGATGTGCCCGGCTTCGACGTCCCGCCACACGGCTTCCGCGTCCTCGCGCTCCGAGAAGCGAACGCGGGCGAGGCCGCGCCCGTTCTCGATCCTGGCGCTGCCTGGCGCGACAGAGCCGATCACGCTGTCGAGCGCCGAGGCGTCATGGACCTTCAGGAGCGGCGCGCCGCCATTGAGGCGATCGAGCTGGACCGAGCGCGGATCCATGGCGAGTTCTTCGTCGAAGGGATCGCCGAAGAACGGGTGGCGGCGGACACGCGCGCCGGTCGACCAGACGACCTCGATGGTGCGGGCCTCCCGGTCGATCGAGGACGGCAAGAGGTCTGCCGTCCGCATAAGCGGCGGCAGATCGATGTGACGGTTCATGTCGATGTCCTTGGAAGTCAGGCGTCCGACGGGTCGGTTGGCACCGCCTGCATGACGCCGGTCTTGGTGACGCGGCGCGGATCGCTGTCGAGCACGAGCCCGAGCGTGTCGATCTTGGCGTTCATCGCCGCGATCTCGGCGAGCACGGCATCAGGGTTGTGGCCCTGCCGGGCGATCGCTTGCGCGAGCGTCATGGTGCCGGAGCGCAAGGCCAGAAGATCAGCCATCGCGTCCTTCAGCGGGTCGACAGCCTCGAAGCGCGGTGGCGACCATTCGACCGCGATGTCGGGGCGCGGCAACTTGCCTGCCGCCCAGGCTGCCTCGCAGAACCAGATCCAGAGCGGCTGGCAGAGGCAGGGAATGACGATCTGCCACTGGATCGCATCGATCAGCCGGCGGAACTCGACGAGCCCTGCTCGGATCGAGGAATAGTTGACCTGGGAGAGATCCCCGGTCAGCAGCTCGTAGGGCATGCGGAAACCGGCCGCGATGATGTGCAACTGGCTGCGCAGCCATTCCCCTGTTCCGGCCGTCGTCGCCGGCTGATTGAAGCGGATGTCCTTGCCACCGCGCGCATAGGCGATCAGCCCCGGCTCGAACTGCTCGACCCGCTGGCCGTCGGCGTCGACGACCGCCGGCGCAATGCCCTGGTCGGCCTCATCCGCGCCGAGCACGATGCCGACGACGCAGGCCTCGGTTTTCTTGCGGACGAGTTCGGCCTGCGTCCAATCGTCGAGATCGCGCAAGGCCCGCATCACCGGCGTCCCCCAGGGAACGCCGCGCACCTGCGTGCGCTGCTTCTCGTAAAGATGCAGGACGTCACGCGCCGGCACTGCCGCGCTGTCGAAACGACGGCGCATCGAGACGACCGCATCGCCCGGATGCTGGGCGTAAAGCCAATAGGCGCGACGGCGACCGATCGCATCGAACTCGATGCCCTGCAGCTGCCGTCCGCCATCGGCGAGATCGCCGTTGCGGGTGGCGTCGAGAAGGTCGGCTTCGATCACCTGAACCTGCAGCGGCAGGGGAAGCCCGTCCGCTGCGCGTCGGGGGCGGCGACGCAGCAACACTTCGCCCGCTTCGATCATCTCGCGCACGGCGAGAGTCTGCAGGCCGAGGATGTCGAGTTGGCCGTCGGCATCGGCGAGCGGCGACCAGATCTCCCATAGCCGATTGACGCTCTCGTCGAGCTTGGTGTCGCCGGTCGCGGCGCGCGGAATGATGCCGCTGCCGACGATGTTGTTGACCAGCACCGACACGGCTTTCGCCGCATGCGGATTGTTGCGCACGAGATCGCGCATACGATCTCGGAGCAGAGCGCCGGCCGCGGCGATCTCCGTGTCGGAGGATGTGCCCGGCGCCTTCCAGCCGTCGGTGCGGCGGCCCTTGGCTGCGCCGTCATAAATTCGCCGGCCGCTCGCCAGAGCCTCGAAACTGCGCCGGGCAATGGCGCGCCGGACGCCGGCTTCCGGGGAGGCCCAGGCCACGAGGCGATCGATCAGCATCACCTCGCTCATCGATCACCCCGACCGAACCCGGCAAAGCCCGCGATCGGGCGTGCCGGGCCACCCGACGTTGCCGCGATCTCGCTTTCAATGGTGCGGATACGCTTCAGAAGATCGTCGGCGGAGCCATATTCGACCGTCTTGCCGTCATAGCTCACGCGCAGTGTGCCGCTGGCATAGGCGCGCTTCAGCGCGTCGAGTTCCGCCGTGGTCCACGCCATGTCCGTTTGCCTTCAAAGCCATTTCTTGCGGGGACCGAGCCAGTCGCTCGACCGCTTCGCCGCAGGTGCGGACGGCCGCGCGAGAAGCCCGGCCTCATGATCAGCCTCGGCGGCGTCATCGCCCTGCGAAGGCCCGATCTGGTCCTCGAGGTCGCGCCATTTCTCTTCCGTCCAGCGATCGGCGCCGACGATCCAGGTAGCGGCCCGCGCATAGACACGGCAGTCGAGCGCCTCGTTGCGTTCGCGCATCTTCTGCCATTCGAGCTTCTGAAAGCCGCGCTTGGTCGTGACGGTGACCAGATGCTCGGCGACGAGCTGCTTCACCCATTCGGCGTCGACGCCGTGCGGCAGATGGATGGCGCCCGGTGGATCGACCACGCCTTCGGCGCGCTCTTCGTCCGTCGGTCGGGCCAGCCGCAGGAAGCGATAGGTTTCCGATTTGAAGGTCGAGACCGCGACGGTCCAGAGCCGTGCGCCGCGACGGATCTTGCGTCCGCCTTCCGTCGCATCGACGAAGGTAGGGCCAGTGACCGGGCTCACGCGGTTGAAGCCGTCGACACCCTTGATCGCCGCGACCTGCGTGGCGCCTTGGGCGCGTGCCCAGGCATAGACCGCCGCGGTCTCGAAGCCGGTGTCGACCGCAAGCTTCACGATTCCAAGGCGCGGTCCATGGGCATGGGGCCAGGTGCGGCCGAGAAGTTCGGTAATCTCAGCCCAAGCAGCGGCAGAGTCCGGGCCGCCCGGGATCACGACATGATCAACGAGCCAACTCGTCAAACCGCGACCCCAGGCCCAGACGGAAACTTCGATGCGATCCTTCTGCAGGTCGGCGCCGGCAGTCAGGAACAGCCCGCCACTCGGGACCATGCCGAAGCGGTGAGCGCCGCGCCGCTCGTAGAGCCGCTGCCAATCGGGCGCCTCGCCGGTCTCGATCCAGGTTTCGCCGAGAACGCCATTCTTGAAGCTGCGCTTGGCCTCGTCGCTCGCCTGCGCGGCTTCCCACATGCGGGCGATGTCCGCCCAGGACAGCCATCCGACCGGGGAATAGAGCCCCGACAGGTGATAGCCTATGGTGCCGCTCGTGCTCTCCGGCCGCGTCGGGCGCCATTCACCGCCCTCCATCATGGCCGTCTTCTGGTGCTCAGCGATCGCGCCATCGCAGGCTTCGCAAGCATAGTGTGCCGTGTTCGGCTCGCCTTTGTCCCAGCGCAGCCGCTCGAACCTGAGCCATTGCCGATGCCCGCAATGCGGACAGGCGACGAAGAAGCGGCGCTGATCGCTCGCTTCGAATTCGCGCTCGATCCGCGACACGCCATGGATCGTCGGCGTCGAGGTCAGAAAGACCTTGGACCGCCAGGAAAAAGTCCGCGTGCGTGCTTCCGCCAGAGCGACGGGATCGCCTTCATCGTCGGCCGAGGGCGGATAGGCGTCGACCTCGTCGAGAAACAGGTAGCGCGCCGGCATGGAGCGTAAGCCGACGGCGCTGTTGGCGCCGGTGATGACAAGAAGCCCCGCCGGGAACTCCTTCGAGAGCATTGTGTTGCCGGCATCGCGCGAACGCTGCGGCTTCACACGCTCACGCAAAGCCGGGCTCTCGGCGATCAGCGGATCGATGCGCTGGCGCGAGAAGCGCTTGGCGAGCTCAACGGTCGGCTGGACCGCGAGCATCGGCCCCGGCGCATGGTGGATCACATAACCGATCCAGTTGTTGCCGGCTTCGGTCGCCCCGACCTGCGCCGCCTTCATAAACACGATCCGGCGCGTTGCGTTCGTCGGCGACAACGCATCCATGATGGCGCGCATATAAGGCGTGCGATCGGTGCGATACCGACCGGGTTCGGCCGATGCGCGCGGGCTCAAGAACCGTTCGCGATCGGCCCATTCCGAGACAGTGAGCGCGGGATCGGGCGTGAGCCCCGAGCCCCAGGCGCCGAGGATCGCCTCCGCGCCGTCGAATGTGACGATCTCACCTAAAATCCGGGGCGACCTCGGCGAGTTCTGCGAGGTGCGCACGGACATATGTTTCGAGAACCTTCTGCATGGTGTGCGCGTCCTGACCGAGTTCAGCCGCCATCAGCGCGGCGATACGAGCGGGCCAAACCGACCAAGCGTCGCGCTCTTCCCGCGCCAGGCGAAAGACGAGCGCGGTCGTGCGGGCGCGATCGACGAGTTCGCCTTTCATGCGCTGCAGCCGAAGGCGGGCAAGATGGGCCTTGGCGATCTCATGCGCGGTCCGCGCCTGCACGAAGGTGACGTTGCCGCTGGCAGGGAGCCCCTGTTCCTTGAGCGTCTCGCGGACGGAGCCGAGCGCCGCTTCCGGCACGGGCTTCATCACCTCGGGCGCGGGCTTGGCGGTTCCCTTCGCCTTGCCGGGATCGGTCGAGCGTTCCCACGCCGCATTCGCCTTTGCCGGGTCGATGCTGCCATCGGCTTCGAGCGGTATCCGGCCCGATTTCGCAGCTTTCAGAACAGCTACGTGGGAGACGCCACGGCTTCGCGCATAAGCGCGGATCGAAACGCCCACGGCTCGCCCTCACAGTCAAAAAATCTAATCGGATGAGGTGCTTATTCGCTTGGCTCGTCTCCGAAGCAGCGCCTGTATGTCGTCATCAAAAGCCGGAGACGATCATGACCCGCCGCCAGACCAACGACGAAGCCCTCAACGCTTTCATGAAGCGCAAGGCCGAGATCGACACCGCGCTCGCCCGCCTTCAGGCCCTCAGCGACGATCATTTCGATGTCCATCGCCGCCGACCTTGTCGGCGATCATCCCGCGCAACGTGCAGACGAGATCGATGTCCGCGACTTCCGCCGGCTCGTTGAGCCGCCACCAGACGTGGAGCTTGGGAGCGCCGGCCTCGCTGCGCCCGCCGCTCTCGACCACCATCACGGGTGGTGGCAGATACTGCTTGAGGTGCGCGAGCTTGGCTTCGACATCGCCGGTGTCGAGATCGGCGACGATCGTCTGGACCTGCCGGATGTCATCCGCCTTGGCGTGCCCCCGTTCGGCGACGGTGCCGGGCACGACATAGAGCGCGGCGCCTTCGCGGGCGGCCCACAGCGCCGTCGTGTGAATGCGTGCCGCCGCCTCGGAGTCGATGGGAAGCCAGGATGTGTGCGGCCGGCCGGAGTTGCCCTTCTCGGGCAGGCCATGGACCGGGATCAGCCCGTCGCAATAGCCAAAGACGCGGTCGACGAAGAGCGCGATCGCCTCGGCGTCAGGACTGAGCGCGGGATCGGCGACCGGCGGGGCGTCGTTGAAGTCCCGCCAAGAACTCCCACGGGCCATGTCGATGCGCACGACATTGTCGGTCGAGGCGTCGTCTCCGCTCATCCGGGCAGCCCCCAGCAGCGTTCGGCCCAAGGGCAGAAGCGGCATTCGTAGTGGGCCGGGTCGTGCGCGATGCGAGGCAGAAGCTCGTGGGCGTCGGTGGCGCGCAGGATGCGCACTGCGCGATCGCTTGCGCCCTGCGCCCGGGCGGCGTCGAAGGGCACGAATTCATGGTGAAGCTCCGCCGTGTCCTTGTTGATCGCGGTGAAGAGCGCGGGATGCTCCGAAACACCCGGCAGCGCCGGTTCCATATAGGCCTGGTAGAGCGCGATCTGGACGGCATAGATCAGCTTTGCCAGCACGACCCCCTTGGCGACGGTCTCACGCCACGCCTTGGCGTTCATGGTCTTGCATTCCCAGAGCGCCGGGACATGAAGAGCCGGAATACCGGGTGCGCCGAAAACGACGCCGTCGACATGGCCGCGGATCCGGCCGCCCGCCACCGAGAAGCCGATCTGACCGCCGTCCTTCGTGCGGGTGACAAGATCGAGACCGGCAGCGCGCAGCCAGCGGATCGCCAGATCTTCGAGCACATGGCCAATCTCGAAGATCCTGAGCGTCCGACCGTCGAGGTCCGAACCAGCGTCATGCGGCGTGTCCGTGAACTCGAACTGCAACGCGCGATCGCAGGCCGTGCCGAGACGAGAGGCGCCGAGATAGGTGCGCATCGGTGTCGTCGCGCGTTCCGCCGCGAGCGCGGCATCGATGCGCTGGTTCAGATGATCGGCGATGCTGGCGCGATGGTTGAAGTCGAGCATCAGAACGGAATCTCCGTGCTCGCACGCGCGGCGCTCGCCGCCATCGCCTCCTGGAAGGCGCCGACGGCCGCTTCGATCAGCGTGAGTACCTGCGTTTCCGACAGGCTGGCGAGTGGCGTCGCCCAGCCGATCTCCTCCATAAGTTCGGCGACGGGTTTCAGTGCCGCGCGCATGGCCGCGCGTTCCTGTTCGGTGAGGTCAACCACGGAGCGCCTCCGTGCCGACGAGGACCAGAAGGCCTGACAGGTGATCGAGCAGAACCAGCGATCCGGGCGCGGCCGACTCGTATGGAAGGGCTCGTGCCAGCCAAAGCCGCGCGCTGGTCGCCAACAGATGGCGCAGGGAATCCCACGCGGATGCCAAAGCCGCTTCCGGTCCGATGGCGGTGTGGGTGTCATGGGCGTCGTCCGTCATCACGCCGCCCTCGCCAGAACGCTGCGATCGGCCCCGAACACGAGCCTGCGGATCGCCGCCTTGTTGAACTGGAAGGCGATCAGCGCCGAAGCCTGGTAGCGGGTGAGCCCGAAGTCCTGCCGATACTCCGCCGGCAGAAGCGCGAGTTGCTTGGTCGTAGGCGGCTGGGAGAGCCAGCGACGGGTCTTGTGCGCGCTCTCGTCGCTCTCGTGCTCGTTGAGCCAATCATCGGCCGCCGCGAGGCACACCATGCGCTCGCCGGCGCCGACGAGCGTGGTGGGCTGTCCTTGCCGACCGCCGACCGCATACCAGCGCCCGTTGAGGAAGAAGACACCTGCCCAGGCCGTGAAGCCGGTGGCGACCAGAGCGGCGTCGTCGCCGAAGAGATCGCACCACTTGAAGCTCGACCGCTTGAGAAGATCGATCTCGCTCATCACGAAATCGCCGAGCGGCTGCGGCTCATCACCCCCGTCGTCACAGGCGAAGGCGTGACCGCAGAGGGGGCATTCCCGCGACGAGAGGGGAATGATCGCCTCGCACGACGGGCAGGTCTTGGTGGGCGCGTCCCCGGACACCTCGCGCCCGTCGAGATCGATGTCCTGCTCCAGCGAGCCGTGCAGGAGCGTCGAGGTGCCGAAATCCAATACGACGCAGTCGGTCTTGAGGATGTCCGGATGCTCCTGCGGGTTCACCGTCCTGAGACCCCGGCCAACCATCTGAACCATGGTCGAGCGATAGGAGCTGGGACGCAGCAGCACGACGCAGGACGTCGGCGGGTGGTCCCAGCCCTCGGTGAGCACGGCGACGTTGACGACGACGCGCGCCCGGCCGTCCGCGAAATCGGCGAGCGCGGCCTTGCGGTCAGCATCCGGCATCTCGCCGGTCACGAGCACCGTCGGCACGTCGGCCTGGCGGAAGGCCTGCGCCACCGAGGTCGCATGGGCGACATCGGCGCAGAAGACCACCGTCTGCCTGTCGCCGGCCTTATCGCGCCAATGCTGGATCACCGCCTCCGTCACCGGCGTGCGGTTCATGACCCTGGCGACCTCGGTCATGTCGAAGTCGTCGGCGGTCTTGCGCACCTTGCCGAGGTCGGACTGCACGCCAACGTCGATCACGAAGGTCCGCGGCGGCACGAGATGTCCGGAGGCGATCAGTTCGCCGATCCGGATCTGGTCGGCGACGTTCGAGAAGACTGGGCGCAGCCCCTTGCGATCACCCCGGTTCGGCGTCGCGGTGACGCCGTAGACCAGAGCGTTCGGATTGCGCTCCCGGATCCGGTCGATGATCCGACGATAGCTGTCGGCCGCGGCATGATGCGCCTCGTCGATGACGAGAAGGTCCAGCGCCGGGATCTGGCCGAGATTGGTTTCCCGCGCGAGCGTCGGCGCCATGGCGAAGGTCGCCCGCCCGCTCCAGGACTTCTCCTTCGCATCGATCACCGAGGTCGAAAGTTCTGGATTGACGCGGGTGAACTTGGCGCGGTTCTGCGCGGTCAGCTCGTCGCGATGGGCGAGCACGCAGGCCTTGGCATGGCTGTCCTTCAGGATCTCGCCGACGACGCCGGAGAGCATGATCGTCTTGCCGGCGCCCGTGGGCGCCACGCCGATCGTGTTGCCGTGGAAGCGCAGCGCCGAGACGCTGCGGTCCACGAAGAGTTTCTGGCGGGGGCGAAGCAGCATGGCATCGCCTCACTGTGCCCAGGAGGGACGCATGCCGGAGGCCGGAGCAGTGGCAGGCTGAGCCGGCGCCTGTGCGCCAGCCGAGCCCTGGAAGCCGAAGGACTGGGGCACCGATCCCATCGCCGCGGCATATTCCTTGTGGTCGGGCGTGACGGCGGTGCGGATCTCGTTCTTCGGATCGCCGTTGGTGTCGGTGCCGACGTCGATCTTGGCGACGAACTCGATGCCATCGAGATCGACGAAGCCGCGGATGCGCCGGGCGGCCTGCGCCTGCGGCGAGACGTCCTTGTCGGAGATGCCGCGCGCCGAGTTGAGGATCGCGCGCACCAGCGCCCGGCCCATGTTGCCCCAGTCGGGACCCTTCGGGCTGTAGAGACCGATCAGCGAGAAGATCTTGCGTCGCGCATAGGGGCCTTCGAGGACCGTGAACTCGGCGTTGAGATAGACCGCGCCGGTCGAGCCGCGCGTCGCATATCCGCCGGTCCAGCCCTGGCTGGGATCGTCATAGCCGCCGGGGCGGATCGAGAGGCGGACCTTGGCGATGGCGCCTTTCGGGATGACGTTCGTCGTCGCCTTGGCGTCGTTGAAATCGCTCCAATTGGACATGGCGGATCACTCCTTGGTCGGATGGCTCGAAGAGGCGTCGAGATGGAGGTGGCCCGGCAGGCGGCCGGAAAAATCGAGCGGCTGCCGTGCAGGCCCGCGGATTTTCTTCATCAGGCGGCCGAGATGCGGTTCCTCGACCATGTCGAGCCGGCCGCTGCGGTCTTTTGCGGGGAAGCCGAACGGGTTCAGCGTCTGGCAGATGAAGGCACGCCGGCTGGCGCCGTCCTCGGCCTTCACCTCCGCCATCGTCAGAACCTCGTCGACGATGCCGGGCAGTTCGAGGCCGGTCTTCGAGCCATCGAGCTGGGGCGAGAAGACGCGACGATTGAAGTCGTCGAGACGCTCGTCGAGGATCCCGACGAACCAGACATTCTTGGCCCTGGCATGCTGAAGCTGGGTGAGCCAGGCGATCATCTCGCGGCCATGCAGGCCGTAGGCGCCGCGTACATCGGGCTTGCCGGTCTTCTCCGAGATGGCTTCGGGCTGGCCGCGGCACCACTGGAAGCAGAGCCGGCCGGCGACCGTGATTGAGTCGACGAAGATCGTCTCGTAGCGATCGAGGGCGCTCGGCGGGCCGAAGCGTTCAGCCACAGCGGCGAAGTGGGCTTCGCCATAGGCTTGATCCGGGCGCAGCGCCGGGTTCGGCCCGCCGATGAACACTGCGAGATCACGGCATTCAGCCCAGGTGCGCGGCCGGAACGCATCGCCGGTCCAACCTTCGATGGCGAGATCGCCCGCCTCGAGGTCGATGAAGAGCGTTGTCTGCGGATCGAGGCTCCAGAGCAGTGAGGTCTTGCCGATGCCGGACTTGCCGAAAATGCAGCCCTTGACGCCGCGGGCTTCGGCGAGCCGCTGATCCGCGGTGATGATGGGGAGCGCCATGATCAACGCTCCTTCGTCGCGCGGGCGGCGAGATCGACAGCGCAGTCTGCCCCACGACCGCCGGCATCCCGCGCGATCTGGCTGAGCTTGCGCAGCGCGTACATCTGATCGATGAGCGCGTTGGACGCAGCCTCCAGCCCGCGAAGGGCGAAGGCGATGTCGTCGAGGGTCGCCTCGGTGATCGGCTTGGCGTCGATCGCATCCTGGCCCGGCAACGCCGGGACACGGATGGCATCGGGGAGCGTGGCGAGTCCGCAATGCGCCTCGCGCAGCGTTTCGAGCGCGGACAGAGGTTCTTCGGGCTTGATCTTGGCGAACGAAAACATCGGTTGGTCCTCTCAGTCACGGAGAAGTCGGAAGGTCGGTTTGCCGGTCTTGAGCGTTCGAGCCGGCTCGAAGGCGCGACGGATCGCGTCCGGCCAGGCGCCGTAAGCGCGCTCGGAAACGGAAACGCTGATCTCGATGTATTGGTTGGGGTCCTCGCCGGAGGCGCGGATCGTCTCGACGAGGGCGGCGAGCTTGCCCTGATCCCATTCGACCTTCTTCGGCAGGTCGGCGACGATGGTGATCGCGCCGTCGCTGAAGCGAACCGTGCCGGTGTCCTTGGCCAGCGCGGTGCGAGCTTCGCGGGCACGCTCACCGAATTTCAGGGCGATGGCACCGTCGAGCCAGTCTTTCAGCGTCTTCGCGCTCTTTAGAGCGGCGTCGGCATCTTCCTGGAGAGTGGCCAGGGCATCGGCCGGCAAAGTGGCGATCTCGCCGATCGGCATGGCGCGGATCGCGTCGAGCGTGATGGGGGTGGCGATCATGGCCAGCGCGCCCCCGCCGCCATTTTCGGGGCCGACCTGTTGGCCGTGCTCGCGCGGATCTGTTCCTTCTCGTATTCCTCGACGTCTTCGAGCCGGTAGACGACCCGTCCGCCGATCTTGATGTAGCGGGGCCCTTCCCCCGACCACCGCCACCGTTCGAGGGTGCGGTGGCTGATGTTCCAGCGAGCAGCGAGCTCGATCTGGTTCAAATGCCTGACCGACATCTGCGTCTCCTTCGGTCTCAGTCGAAAACCTGCGGAGAGGATGGCGCGGGCGTGGGGAGGAGCCGGGGAGGAGAAAGGAAGGAGCCAGCGGAGGAATCGCAGCTCCGCGGGCTGAAATGAAAAAACCGCCCGAAGGCGGTTTGAACGAGGATCAGGTGGGTATCAAAGATCGATCCAGCAGCGCCCGCGCTCTTCCTTGATGAATTCGCGCCAGTCGGTGCGTCCCTTGAACGCCTTTCCGAGCGTTTGAACCTGGTCGCCGGAGTCGGCAGCCTCCAGGACGGCCGCGGTCAGACATTCGGGTTCGCCCCGCTGCCACGCCTCGAAGAGGTGTCGAATGATTGCGCGATGCTTCGTGCCGGTGAATATGTAGGTCTTGCCCCTGACGATGATCGAGCCGCCATCGGCAGTCATCGATACGGGTTGTCCGTCATCGCGCCGGTGCGACAGGCGAGCTGCGAGGATCTGAGGATCGATGCGCAGCCCTTGGTTTACGTCGATGATCGATTGCACAGCGACGATCTCGTGCCCACTCACATAGTCTTTGGGCAACTTCGATTCGGGCGTTAGCGACAATACGAGTCGCACGCCGGGAGCCGGTCGCTGCCTGGTTTGTTCAAGAAAAGAAGCCCAAGCCGTCGGATCCGAAAGCCGACGTCCGACCCAAACGGGCACGCGAGCCGTGCGCCCAGGTAGACGCGCGGCGCCGACCTCCCAGATCAATCCGGGCACCAGAGACACAGGACGCGAGGCGAGAGCGCAATCGAGCCCTTCCAGCAGCTTCGGCAGAAGAGATTCGAAGTCCAGAGCGAAGACGGTCTGTTCGCCAGGCGCCGCCGTCACCCAGCCTGCCTGCGGGCTGAAATAGCCGAACGAACGACCATCCGGTGATCGCACGAGCGAAATCGGCGAGTCGTCATGGTCAGCCATGGACGTCACCGCCGCCTCGTCTCCCACCGGGGTCAGCACATCGAGTGCCTGAAGCTGCGCTCCGACTGCCGGATAATGATTCGACAGGGCAGCGGCTGTGATGCGCGCGTCACGGGTCTGAGCGATCGCGCAGACCAGGGCCAGTGCCTTCTGATCAGGACTTCGCGGCGATCGCATCATCGGCGAGGATTCCCCAGCGGCGGAGATATTTTTCGCCGATCAGTTGCTCTTCCTCGGTCTGGTCCTTGAGATTGCAGCCATGCGGCATAGTGATCGTCAGAGGGAGAGTCCGACCGCGCCTCGCGTCGCCCTTCGGATGGAACTTGATGGTCAGTTTAGCCTGTGTGGCAACCCACCCGCCATCGATCGGATTGCCCGGCCCAAGCCGCTCCTCCGCCATGCTCCAGATCGTGCGGCCCGCTTTGGCCATGCACTCCAGCGTGACGCGCTCGCCGACAGCATCGAGCGGCATCAGCCGCAACAGGCGGACGTCGACCCGTTCGATGCCGTCATCAAGGTCGGTCGGAAAATCGAAGGGCGACAGCAGCACATCGAGATCGTAGCGACGAACCGGGACCTTCTCGTTTTGGAAATCGACGCCGAGGAGATCGCGCGCCAGGAACAGCGCCATTTCGGCGCGGCTCTCCCGGTCACTCGCGACAACCTCGATGACTCCGGTCGCCGGCTCATAAGTCATTGCCGCCTCGAACACCGGACGATAGGCGCGCCGGATAAGTATGCCACCGTCATCGAAGGCGAGCTGGTCGTCCGGCAGGCCTTCCCGGTAGACGGTGATCTGCACGAGGTCGCAGTCTTCTCCCTCAAATGTGGGGCGCACACGTTCAAAAATGTCGACATGGACGTTCGCAGACGCAAAGCGGGTGCGGAGCGACGCTTTGAAAGCCTCAATGGAAATCTGATCGCGACGAACCGTTCCCCCGGCTTCGATGATGAAGCCATCCCAGCTGCGGCCACGTCGCTTCTCGTCAGTGAACCGAACTTCCTCGGCGTGACGGAACAGGACCGGGTGATTCAGAAACAGCCAGAGTGAACGAGCATGGCCATTCGCGAGAACGTCGAGGAGCGCTCGATCATCGATCACGCTGTATAGCGCGGTCTGGCCGGCATCGTCTGCGAGCCCGCTGACCCGCTCGGCATCGTTGATGACCCGGGCTCGTGCCTGATCGTCCATTTCGTCGACCGCCTTGAGCGCGCCACGAACAACGTCGGGTTCGGCAGCGGACCAATCGATCGGCAGCGAGGCCAAGAATCCCACCGGCGAAAAATATGCCTGCAGCGACGAGGCAGGCGTGTTGCGAATAAAGCTCGTCACTGAGGCCATTGTCACATCTCCTTAGCCCTTGATGTTGCGCGGGTCGTTCCCGTGCGAATCGGACTGGCCGATGCGGCCGTCCTGATTGTGGATCTTAAATTCCGTTCCGGCGTTGCGGCTGATCTCCCGGCCGCGGTCGACCGCCTGCTGCTTGGTGTCGAAGTGCCCACTGGCGCGATCGGCACCGCCGCGGCGGACGTCCCAGCCTCCACCCGAGTTCGGAACAACGTGATGGGTCCCAGACCCCTTACCCTTGGCCATGCCGACCTCCTGTATTTCGCAGTTGCGAGAAATTAAGTTCGTTATCACGAACTTCTGCGCAAGATAAGTGTTGCCGGTATGGCGTGTCAAGGACTAGGGGTATCGCGAAAACGAACCACGCACAGGCAGGAGGATGTTCAGTGCCAACCCCCTTGGGTGAACGAGTTCGAGAGCAACGGCGCAAACGCGGCCTTACACTCGAAGCGCTGTCCAAAAAAATCGGATCCAGCAAGAGTTACATGTGGGAAATCGAGAACAAAGAGGTTGCGCGTCCCTCGGCAGAGAAGCTCGCGCAAATAGCTGCAGCACTGGAAACCACGGCTGAGTATCTGTTGGAAGGCGATGGCGCCAACGAAGCCGAGGACGCTACTGACATTGCTTTCTATCGCAAGTACAAGAAACTCGATGCACCCGTGAAGGAACGACTGCGCAAGATGCTCGATATCCTGGATGACGACTGATGGTCGATGCGGCTCCGAAGTCACCGTGGAAGGAAGCCATTCGCCTCTCGAAGCTGCTTAAAATCAGCCTCGGAGCCGATCGCTTTCCGGTTGACGTCACGGGGCTCGCAAAAGAAGTCTCTCGCAACTACGGCGATCCGATCGACAAGATCGTCGGTGAGGAGTTGCCGGGTTTCGAGGGTATGCTTCGGCCACACAAGAAACGTCCCGCCTGGCACATCGTCTATTCGAGCAACCCGCAATATCGGGGACGAGAGCGTTTTACGATCGCCCACGAATTCGGGCACTACATGCTGCATCGTCCCGAACTGTCGGAAGCTGACTACCCGGGTGGTGTGCTGCGCAGGGAATGCGGCTTCGAGTGCTTGCCGCTGCAGTCGAACGAGTGGAAACAGGCCGACCGGGAGCGAGAGGAAGAGGCTGACACCTTTGCATCATATCTGCTGATGCCAATTGACGACTATCGAACTCAGATCGGCCAAAATGAAATGTCGCGTGAGCTTCTCGCGCATATCACTCGCAGATACGGCGTTTCATTGATCGCAGCGGTGAGGAAGTGGATAGAGTTCACAGATACCCGCGCCGCAATGGTGGTGGCATACGATGGTTTTGCGCGCTGGGGACGTGCGAGCGATGCTGCGCTCAGGAGCGGGATTTTCATCCCGTCGGGTATGCCGATTCCGGAGAACTCCATCGCTGGGACGGGGCCGTCGGCATTGAAAGACCAGGATCGAGCGATGCAGTTGCCCGCGGGCGTCTGGACATTTCGCCGTGGTTCAGAGCCGGTGCGGGAACTCACCATTTTTTCCGAGCGGCTTGGGCTGTCCGTCACGCTGCTGATGTTTGACCGCGCCTCTTCCGGCGTTTCGCTTGCCGAAGAGCATGTTCCGGACACTTACGATCAGTTTGTCCAGAGCGGACAGGCATGATTCGTCTTCGCATCGGGTGACCGATTCGCTCGTGTGTTTGGTTTCCAAGCGAATTGTAGCTGTGAATGCGCCTCGCTGGCTTTTTGAATGTTTTCGATCTGATGCGCAGAATCCTGATAACACGCGGATTTTGCTTGTTTTATTTGGATGACTGCCTAGCGTTTCTCTCATGCGAAACGCTTTCGATCTTGTTTCCCTGGGGTCTGGTCCCAACGCCCTGCGCCCCGACCTGATGAGCGATGCCGAGCGGCTTGCGGAAGCGGCCGAGATCCTTGCACGCGGCATGGTCCGGCTTCGGCAGCGACGCGAGGGACGGCCCACACCTTTATCTCGCGAGCCCGGAGAGAGTTGGCTGGACTTGTTCGCCGACCAACGCGGTCATGCCGAAGTCGACGGAGACCGACGATGAATGATCCCGTGCTGGCGCGAGTCGCCGCCATCAAAACCATGCCGACACCCGCGCTGAAAACGATGTGGCGCGATCTCTACGGAACGGAAGCGCCGCCCTACAATCGGCGCTTCCTCGAAAGCCGCTTGGCCTATCGGGTTCAGGAACTCGCCTATGGCGGATTGAAACCCGAAACCGTGAAGCGGCTCGACGCGCTCGCCCGCGGCGTCGAGGATACCAACCCGAAGACCCGCCGCATTCGCACCGATCGGAAGCCGATCGCAGGGACGCGGCTCCTGCGCGAGTTCAACGGTATCGAACACGTCGTGACGGTTACCCTCGAAGGCTACGAGTACCAAGGCAGGCCATACAAATCGCTTTCGGCGACCGCGCGCGCCATCACCGGCGTCAAATGGAACGGCTGGGTTTTCTTCGGGCTGAAAAGCGCGAGGAGCGGCTCATGACCCGGACAGCGGCCGCCAAACATCCTGCGACAAAGGTCACGCCGAAGATCCGGTGCGCGATCTATACGCGAAAATCGTCGGAGGAAGGTAAGCGCCGTTGCGACCCCATTGATTCTTCGGGTTCGGAAGGATTTTCGGATGTGAGATTCTTCTGAGGGACAGCCATGTCTCTGGAAGGATCCGAAGATGAACGAGAATGCGACGATCGAAACGGCTTTTGGCGCAGGATTTGTCGGACGTGTGGATTTTCGTCGTTCACGTTCGGGCAATCGGCTGTGGTCGAAGGAGCTGAAGGGCCGGATCGTACGAGAGAGTCTCGCGCCTGGAGCGCGCGTCGCCGACGTGGCCCGCAAATATCGGATATGCGCGCAGCAATTGACGCAGTGGCGCCGCCAGGCGCGCACCGGGCGGCTCGCGCTGGTGACCGACGGTCCCGCGGAGTTCGTGGAGATCGAGCTCGAGCAGCCCTCCGTTCGTAACGAGAGCGATGCGAAGATCGAGATCGTCGTCGGCAAGGTCGTGTTACGGCTGGATCAGGACACCGCGTCGACGCGCATCGCCGAGATCATGACGGCGCTGGAGCGCGGCGCGTGATCATTCCGTCGCAAGGGTTGCGGATCGTGCTCGCCGTGCGTCCCGTCGATTTCCGCTGCGGGCATGACGCGCTGGCCGCTCTCGTGCAAAACAAGCTCGGACTCGATCCGCATTCCGGGCTCATCGTCGTGTTCCGCTCGAAGCGAATGGATCGCTTGAAGATTTTGCTGTGGGACGGAACCGGACTCGTGCTCGTCTACAAGCGTCTCGGCGATAGCCGCTTTTCTTGGCCGCAGATCAGCGACGGCGTCCTGCAATTGAGCCGGGTGCAATTCGAAGCTCTATTCGACGGGCTCAACTGGAAGCGCGTCGGCGAGCGGATCGTGGCGACGCCGACCGCGGCGAACTGATCGCAACTTCGGCTTCATTCGGCGCCTCGCTTGCGATAGATTCGCCGACGTGACGCCGAGCTTCGATCCCTCCAGACTCGCAGAGCTGCCTGCCGAACTACGCGCATTGTTCGAAGCTCAGCGCGCCATGCTCGAAGCCGAACGCATCCGCGCCGATCATGAGCTCGCCGCGCGCCTTCACACCGAGAGCGAGCTCGCAGCGTCGAAGGAGACGGTCGAACGTCTGCAATTGCTCGTCAAGGAATATGAACGCGCGCGTTTCGGCAAGCGTTCGGAGAAACTCGATCCCGATCAGTTACAGCTCGTTCTGGAAGATATCGAGATCGCCATTGCCGAAGTCCAGGAGCGGGAAGACGATCGCGCGCGCCGCTCGGGGCGCCCGGCGACCAGGGAGCGCGCCGCCCGCGCCGCGCGCGCCTTTCCTGCTCATCTGCCGCGCGTCGAGCGCGTGATCGAGCCAGAAAGCCTCGCCTGTCCCTGCGGCTGCGGCCTGATGGTTCGGATCGGCGAGGACCGCTCCAGCCGCCTCGACGTGACGCCGGCGCAATATCGCGTCATCGAGACCGTGCGGCCCCGCTACGCCTGTCCGACAGGATGCGCGGGCGTCGCCCAGGCGCCGGCTCCTGCGCATCTGATCGAGGGCGGCGTTCCCACCGAGGCGCTGCTGGCGCAAGTGGCGGTCGCCAAGTTCAGCGAGCACATGCCGCTCTACCGTCAATCGCAGGTCTTCGCGCGCCACAGGATCATGCTCGACCGCGCCGTTCTGGCCGATTGGATGGGAACGACGGCCTTCCACCTCGCGCCGATCGTCGAGCGCATGAGCGCGCTGATGAAGCTGTCCGGCCGTCTATTCATGGACGAGACTCGGGCGCCGGTTCTCGATCCCGGCCGCGGCCGGACGAAAACTGGCTATCTCTGGGCGGTTCTGCGCGACGACCGCGGGCACGGCGGCGCCGATCCGCCGATCGTGGTCTATCATTACGCGCCGGGTCGCAGCGGCGAGCACGCCGAGCGGATGCTCGAAGGATTCGACGGCGTTCTCCAGGTCGACGGCTATGGCGGCTATCATCGTCTGGCGCGCGCCGAGCGCAAAGGTGGCGCCCCACTGCGGCTCGCCTGGTGTTGGAGCCATGGCAGGCGCGAGATCATCGCCGCCACGCCGAAAGCGGGCTCGCCCATCGCCGAGGCGATCCTGGCGCGCATCGCCGCGCTCTATGCGATCGAGGCGGACATCCGGGGCAAAGAGGCGCCGATCCGGCAGAGCGTTCGCGCCGAGCGGTCGCGGCCTCTTGTCGTCGAGCTCGAAGAGTTTTTGCGCGCCAGGCCGCTCGCCTCTCCGGCCGCAGCGACATGGGCAAGGCGGTCGCCTATCTTCTGAATCATTGGGCCGGGCTGACCCTGTTCCTCGACGATGGACGCGTCGAGATGGACACCAACCTCGTCGAAAATCAGATTCGGCCGCTGACTCTCACGCGCAAGAATGCGTTATTCGCGGGGCACGATGAAGGTGGACGTTCCTGGTCACGTCTCGCTTCGCTCATTGCGACATGCAAGTTGAACAGCGTCGATCCCTATGCCTGGATGAAGGCGACGCTCGAGGCGATCGCCGATGGCCATCCGCAGTCGCGCATCGACGAGCTGATGCCCTGGGCCTTCAAATCCTCGTCGCCGACGCCAGCCGCCTGATCGCTCACCATTGCGCTGAACCAATCGCTGACAAAGCTTTGCGCCAAAGGCTTGCAATGCCTTGTCGCAACGAATTGCAAGCTATTCTTCCATTCCAGCGGCAATGGGACGACAACGGCGCTTACGGAGGAAGGGCTCGACATGGAGTTCAATAGCCTCGACGCCCAGCGCGAGGCATGCGCAGCCTATATCATGAGCCAGAAGCCGGAGGGCTGGGTGCTGGTGCCCGACCACTACGATGACGGCGGGATTTCGGGTGGCACGCTGGAACGCCCGGCGTTGAAGCGTCTCATCGCCGACATCGAGTTCGGCAAGGTCGACGTCGTGGTCGTCTACAAGATCGACCGCCTGTCCCGCTCATTGATGGATTTTGCCAAGCTCGTCGAGGTGTTCGAACGGCGCGGCGTCACCTTCGTCAGCGTCACGCAGTCGTTTAACACGACAACGTCGATGGGGCGGCTGACGCTCAACATTCTTCTCTCCTTCGCCCAGTTCGAGCGGGAAGTCATCGGCGAGCGTATCCGCGACAAGGTCGCAGCCTCGCGCAAGAAAGGCATGTGGATGGGCGGCTATGTGCCCCTCGGCTATCGCGTCGACAACCGCAAGCTCGTGATCGACGAGGTGGAGGCGGCGACGGTTCGCCGGATCTTCGAGGGCTTCGTGAAACTTGGATCGATCAAGCTGCTGATGCGGGAACTCTATGAAGCCGGTGTTCGCAGCCGGCGCGGCCACTCGCTCGACAAGGGCGCGCTCTACAAGCTTCTGAACAATCGGGTCTATATCGGCGATGCGGTCCATAAGGGTGTCGCCTATCCTGGCGAGCACGCGGCGATCATCGATATCGATCTCTGGAACCGTGCCCACGCCATCATGGGGGAAAGCCCGCGCACCCGCTCCAACAAGACCCGCCTGTCCGGACCGGCGCTTCTGCGGGGCCTGATCTTTTCCCCCAACGGCGACGCCATGTCGCCGAGCCACACCCGAAAGGGGGACCGGCTCTACCGTTACTATGTCACCCAGTCGGTGTTGAAGCGCAGGCCGGAAACCTGCCCGGTCCGGCGTGTTCCCGCCGCCGAGATCGAAGCGACGGTGGTCGAGCCGCTTCGTGGAATTCTGCGCGCGCCTGAACTGATCGTCCGGACATGGATGGCCGCAACGGCGCATGACGACCGCATTACGGAATCGGAGGTCCGAGAGACCTTCGAGCGGCTCGATCCCGTATGGGACGAACTGTTCCCTGCCGAGCAAGCACGTCTCGTCCAGCTTCTGGTCGAGCGGGTCGACGTGAAGATCGACAGCATCGCGATCCGGCTCCGCACCGGCGGCCTCGCCTCGCTGCTTGCCGAACTTCAATCGATCAGCCAACGGCAGGAGGCAGCGTGATGACGAGGGGCGCGATCCTCCACGACACGGACGCGCTGACTGTCACCGTGCCGATGACCTTCAAGAAGCGCGGCGGGCGAAAGCTCGTCATTGCCTCAAACGGCGCCGATGCCTGGGCACCGCCGCGGGCACGCATCGACAACACCATGGTGAAGGCGCTCGCCCGCGCCCATCGATGGAAGAAGCTGCTCGACACCGGCCACTATCCGACCGTCCAGGACCTTGCTACGGCCGAGAAAATCAACCCATCCTATATCGCCCGCATCCTGCGCCTGACCCTGCTCGCGCCCGACATCGTTGAGGCGATCCTCGATGGACGTCAATCCGCGGGACTTCAGTTGGACGAGCTGCTCACGCCGTTCCCAGTAGAGTGGGAGAGGCAGCAATCGCATTTCTCCGTCTCTGCTCGCCGATAGCGCGCCCATCACGCGATCCCGCATCTTGACCTCAGCCGTCGAGTGGCTGGCTCTCAGCCATTTATAGCATTGGCATGCTGGCACTCCTGAAGCATCGCGCTCAACAGCATGCAGCGACAGACAGCATGCATCACTTATGCATGCTGGCATCGAGAATGCGCGCGACCAGTGCGCGAAGCTCCGGTGAGCGCGCCACATCTGCGACAATGCCCTCTAAGTCATGATCCATCGCCGCACTATTAACAATCGCCCTCAGTTCCTTCGCCTTAGATAATTGTTTAACAACGCCTTTTTCGATTCGAGACAAAGTGCTCTGTTCAAGTCCGACCTTTGCCGAGATAGCATTTTGCGAAAGTCCAAGCCGCCTTCGTGCCCGCTGAAGAGCAGCACCGAATGCAGGCTGATCGAGCTTGTTCTCATGCATAAATTGATGCATATACTATGCATGACCGTTTGTGTAGCCCACACCTCTCGCAGCCGCTTCTCACCGCCCGTGCTTGATGCAAACGGGCGAACGGAAATCCTTCCTGGCGTCGCGCTGGGGCGACCTGATGTGATCCTCTCGCCGGCCTATTGGCGCTGGCGCTGCGCAAATGCAGAGGAAGCCGGCGAGGGCTATGTCGCGCGAGAATCCACGCTGCACGAAGAGCTGGGTTTCTGTCTCTTGGGTGGATACGGAGTGCGCGTTGAGGTAAACGACGCTTTTTTCCGCCATCTCCGAGAACGAGGCGTCCTTGAATGGGGCGCGCGACCGTCGGAGGAGGATCTGTTCGATTTACTCTCGGATCGGATACCAGTTTCCGATGCGCGCGGGGCGAGACTCCAGAATTATCGTTTCCCGCGTCAGAAGGCGGCGTGGCTTGCTCGCTCCCTTGCGCTGGCTGACGAACTGGCGCCCGATCGCTCGGCGCACGCGACAGCCCCACGTATTTTTCGCAATAGGCTAATGGCCATGCCTGGCGTCGGTCCCAAGACAGCGAGTTGGGTTGCCCGCAACTGGCTGGGCGCCGAAAATGTTGCGATTCTAGATATACATGTTCTTAGGCTCGGCCGGCACCTGAAGCTGTTTCCCGACCGCGTGCGCCTGCCTGAAGACTATGAACGTCTTGAGGCACGTTTCATTGATTTCGCAACGGCGCTAGAGGTTCGGCCGTCAATACTTGATGCAGTAATATGGGACGACATGCGTCGGTTCGGATCGCGTATGGTGGAGCGCGCCGCTGTCGAATAGGCTATTTCAATCAACAAGGAGGAAGGTTCATGGGCGGAAGCGGCGGTGATCCGAGCTATCCTAAAGGAGGTAGCAGGACAGGCGGTGGCAGCGGCGGATCGGGCTCCGGGGCAGGCCATTCCAGCGCAGACCCATGTGCGATATCTTTTCAAGACGATCTTTACTCCCCGGTTGCTGGTGTCGCGGATCGACTTACGCAGGGGCAGGTCCTTGCGGTTCGTTTGACCCCCGCGAACGCCGTAGGTGTGTTTCTGGATGGCGGCACGCAGGTCGGCACTCTTGGCGGGGCACGTGCAGCTTCCCGCGTTGATCGGCTGCCTTGAGGACGGTGTAGATTTTGCCGCGGATGTCGTCGACGTCAAGAATAGCGCCGCGGGACGCGTGCGCATTCGAGTGCGGCGTGCATGAGCGGCATGGAACCCGATATCATAGTCGTCGGCGGCTACTATGCCGAGCGCTGCGTCTCGCCCGAGGTGGACGCCCGCTTCGGCTCGGGCGGCCGAGCAGCGCTTGCGCTTGCTGCCGCGGGTAGGCGCGTTCGTTGGCGGTATTACTGCCCAAATTCCGAGCAGCTGAACGCGACGCGCACCGTGGCGCATGAGAACCTAGAGCACGCACCTGCTGCCAGCGATGCGCTTGTGTCGTTCCGCTACACTCACCCGCTCGCTCGTCCCGAGTATCTCCCCTTCCCATTGCCAAGGGCCGAGCCCCTGGTTGTCGAGGGCGCAGCCGTGCTGCGCTTCGGGCTCATGGAAGGCACTGGCGTCGTAAAGGCTGAAACTTGCGTATACGATCCCCAAGGGGACCCTGCGGATTTCCGCGAGAATGGCTCCAGCGCTTCAAAGCTTGTCATCGTATTGAACCTGTCCGAAGTCCTTGCGTTAGGGCGGGCTCCGGATGAGGCCAGCGCTGTGGAGCGACTCTTCGCAGGCGGGAACCTCTCAGCCCTTATTGTCAAGGCTGGGGCGGACGGATGCCGCGTTTACGAGAACGCGTGCCTTTCCGCGGAAGTGCCACCCTATCAATCCGCATCAATCCGCTCGCGTGTACAAGATTGGCACGGGCGATGTCTTCAGCGCCGCGTTCGCAGAGAACTGGATGTTGGCGGGGCGATCAGCGCCCGATGCGGCTGACGCTGCCTCGCGCTGCGTCGCGCACTATGCGCAGACGCGTACGCCAGCCGTTCGAGTGGAAGAGGCCACTGGTGTCGGCGAGCCAATCAAGCCCGGTTCAGGCGGGCAGGTCTATATTGCGGGGCCTTTCTTCACGACACATGAGCTTTGGCTTGTCGAGGAAGCGTATCGCGGGCTGAAAGAGCTGGGGGTAAAGGTCTTTTCTCCCTACCACGAGATTGGGCTCGGCCAGCCGTCCGGGGTCGTTCCGGCGGACCTCGCCGCGCTAGACCAATCCACGGCGGTGCTCGCCCTTCTGGATGGTGGCGACCCGGGAACTCTATTCGAAGTGGGCTATGCAACGCGCATCGGCCTCCCTGTAGTGGCACTAGGGTCTGTAGACATTTAGGCGATTGCGTGCAATGCGGCGGAGAGTTGGACAAAAGCAGCAAAAGCTGGCGTCGGTTTTATCGTAGCGGGTTGCGATGCGCCGCCACTCCTTCAGGCGTTGGATGCAGTTCTCGACCAGATGGCGCCATTTGTACATTTCGGCGTCATGCGGGATAAGCTGTTTGCGATCAGCTTTGGAAGGGATGACGGCGAGAGCGCCTTGCTGCTTCAATCGCAGACGCAGGGCGTTGTTATCGAAGGCTTTGTCGGCAATGAGCGCGGCAACGTCGACATCCTCGATCAAGGGCGCAACGCCGACGCTGTCATGGCGCTGCCCCGGTAACAGGATGAAGCGCGCCAGATAGCCCAAAGCATCGACCAAAAGGACGATTTTCGTCGTCAGCCCGCCGCGCGAGCGGCCGATGGCCTGACTTTGAGTCCCCCTTTTGCGCCGGTTCCGTGCCGGTGAACTTTGATGATTGTGCCGTCGATCATCGCATATTCAAAATCAGGATCGCCCGAGAGCGCCATAAAAATCTGATCGAAGACATCCTTCAACGCCCAGCGGCGGAAGCGTTTCCACACCGAGGACCACTTGCCGAAACAATCGGGCAAATCACGCCAGGGTGAACCGGTACGGGCGATCCACAACACCCCCTCCAAGAACAGACGATTGTCTTCGCCGCTACGGCCCGGATCGCCTGCCTTGCCAGGAAGCAGCGGCGCTATCGTTTCCCATTGCTCATCCTTCAATGCCAAGCGAATCAAGGCTAACCTCCATTTTTCAGCCTTGAATCAAAATTTCAGCCTTGCGGGAATCCCCTTCCTACTCGAATGTCTACAGACCTTAGCACAATCGACGAAGCGCAGCGACCTAACGATGTTGCTGGGCTCTCCCAATTGCCGTGTCGTCGACGACTTCTCTACTGCTCTGTACCACGTGGCGTGGGCAGGGCGCCGAGCATTGACATGAGGGTCCTGCTTTTCTCCGGTGGCGTAGAGTCCACCGCACTTGCCTACTGGCGACGGCCAGACCTTCTGCTCACCATCGACTACGGGCAACGCCCGGCCGCCGGAGAACTGAGGGCCGCATCACACCTGGCTCGACAGCTTGACCATCAGATAGTGACAGCGAACGTGGGCGCCTTGGGCGCTGGGGACATGGTCGGCCGAAGTATGGCGTCTCACTCCAAGGTTAGTGAGGCGTGGCCTTTTCGGAACCAATTCCTTGTAACGGTAGCCGCCATGGCATGTGCGGATCGCGGCTTGAAGGAAAGTAAGCGCCGTTGTCGTCCCATTGCCGCTGGAATGGAAGAATAGCTTGCAATTCGTTGCGACAAGGCATTGCAAGCCTTTGGCGCAAAGCTTTGTCAGCGATTGGTTCAGCGCAATGGTGAGCGATCAGGCGGCTGGCGTCGGCGACGAGGATTTGAAGGCCCAGGGCATCAGCTCGTCGATGCGCGACTGCGGATGGCCATCGGCGATCGCCTCGAGCGTCGCCTTCATCCAGGCATAGGGATCGACGCTGTTCAACTTGCATGTCGCAATGAGCGAAGCGAGACGTGACCAGGAACGTCCACCTTCATCGTGCCCCGCGAATAACGCATTCTTGCGCGTGAGAGTCAGCGGCCGAATCTGATTTTCGACGAGGTTGGTGTCCATCTCGACGCGTCCATCGTCGAGGAACAGGGTCAGCCCGGCCCAATGATTCAGAAGATAGGCGACCGCCTTGCCCATGTCGCTGCGGCCGGAGAGGCGAGCGGCCTGGGCGCGCAAAAACTCTTCGAGCTCGACGACAAGAGGCCGCGACCGCTCGGCGCGAACGCTCTGCCGGATCGGCGCCTCTTTGCCCCGGATGTCCGCCTCGATCGCATAGAGCGCGGCGATGCGCGCCAGGATCGCCTCGGCGATGGGCGAGCCCGCTTTCGGCGTGGCGGCGATGATCTCGCGCCTGCCATGGCTCCAACACCAGGCGAGCCGCAGTGGGGCGCCACCTTTGCGCTCGGCGCGCGCCAGACGATGATAGCCGCCATAGCCGTCGACCTGGAGAACGCCGTCGAATCCTTCGAGCATCCGCTCGGCGTGCTCGCCGCTGCGACCCGGCGCGTAATGATAGACCACGATCGGCGGATCGGCGCCGCCGTGCCCGCGGTCGTCGCGCAGAACCGCCCAGAGATAGCCAGTTTTCGTCCGGCCGCGGCCGGGATCGAGAACCGGCGCCCGAGTCTCGTCCATGAATAGACGGCCGGACAGCTTCATCAGCGCGCTCATGCGCTCGACGATCGGCGCGAGGTGGAAGGCCGTCGTTCCCATCCAATCGGCCAGAACGGCGCGGTCGAGCATGATCCTGTGGCGCGCGAAGACCTGCGATTGACGGTAGAGCGGCATGTGCTCGCTGAACTTGGCGACCGCCACTTGCGCCAGCAGCGCCTCGGTGGGAACGCCGCCCTCGATCAGATGCGCAGGAGCCGGCGCCTGGGCGACGCCCGCGCATCCTGTCGGACAGGCGTAGCGGGGCCGCACGGTCTCGATGACGCGATATTGCGCCGGCGTCACGTCGAGGCGGCTGGAGCGGTCCTCGCCGATCCGAACCATCAGGCCGCAGCCGCAGGGACAGGCGAGGCTTTCTGGCTCGATCACGCGCTCGACGCGCGGCAGATGAGCAGGAAAGGCGCGCGCGGCGCGGGCGGCGCGCTCCCTGGTCGCCGGGCGCCCCGAGCGGCGCGCGCGATCGTCTTCCCGCTCCTGGACTTCGGCAATGGCGATCTCGATATCTTCCAGAACGAGCTGTAACTGATCGGGATCGAGTTTCTCCGAACGCTTGCCGAAACGCGCGCGTTCATATTCCTTGACGAGCAATTGCAGACGTTCGACCGTCTCCTTCGACGCTGCGAGCTCGCTCTCGGTGTGAAGGCGCGCGGCGAGCTCATGATCGGCGCGGATGCGTTCGGCTTCGAGCATGGCGCGCTGAGCTTCGAACAATGCGCGTAGTTCGGCAGGCAGCTCTGCGAGTCTGGAGGGATCGAAGCTCGGCGTCACGTCGGCGAATCTATCGCAAGCGAGGCGCCGAATGAAGCCGAAGTTGCGATCAGTTCGCCGCGGTCGGCGTCGCCACGATCCGCTCGCCGACGCGCTTCCAGTTGAGCCCGTCGAATAGAGCTTCGAATTGCACCCGGCTCAATTGCAGGACGCCGTCGCTGATCTGCGGCCAAGAAAAGCGGCTATCGCCGAGACGCTTGTAGACGAGCACGAGTCCGGTTCCGTCCCACAGCAAAATCTTCAAGCGATCCATTCGCTTCGAGCGGAACACGACGATGAGCCCGGAATGCGGATCGAGTCCGAGCTTGTTTTGCACGAGAGCGGCCAGCGCGTCATGCCCGCAGCGGAAATCGACGGGACGCACGGCGAGCACGATCCGCAACCCTTGCGACGGAATGATCACGCGCCGCGCTCCAGCGCCGTCATGATCTCGGCGATGCGCGTCGACGCGGTGTCCTGATCCAGCCGTAACACGACCTTGCCGACGACGATCTCGATCTTCGCATCGCTCTCGTTACGAACGGAGGGCTGCTCGAGCTCGATCTCCACGAACTCCGCGGGACCGTCGGTCACCAGCGCGAGCCGCCCGGTGCGCGCCTGGCGGCGCCACTGCGTCAATTGCTGCGCGCATATCCGATATTTGCGGGCCACGTCGGCGACGCGCGCTCCAGGCGCGAGACTCTCTCGTACGATCCGGCCCTTCAGCTCCTTCGACCACAGCCGATTGCCCGAACGTGAACGACGAAAATCCACACGTCCGACAAATCCTGCGCCAAAAGCCGTTTCGATCGTCGCATTCTCGTTCATCTTCGGATCCTTCCAGAGACATGGCTGTCCCTCAGAAGAATCTCACATCCGAAAATCCTTCCGAACCCGAAGAATCAATGGGGTCGCAACGGCGCTTACGAAGGAAATTGCCGTGGGAACGGTGATCACAGACCGCGTTCATCCCGACGGCAATCCCGAGTTCGTCAGTGCGATCGACGCTTTGATTCGCTGCGAACTGCCCGACGCCCGCGTAATGGCACCGGCGATCAACATGACGACTGTCGAACTCGTCCGCGAAAGCGGGCTGCCGCACTCCCTGCTTTGCTGGACGTTCTCGTGCCATAGGGAGACCGTTGGATGCGGGCGATGCCGAGGGTGCATCAAGACGTTGGAGACTTTCGCCGCGTTGGGCCTGAACACCGCTAGCTTGCAAGATTAATCCGCTTCTCCGGCTGTGCGTTTCCGACCCTGACCCGCGCCCTCTGCTGGAAGCGGATGCTGGAACCGCTTCCGGTGGAGTGGGAGCGGCAGAGAGGTCGATTTTTCACATTCTGACGGGTCGGGGTAGCACCTAGGCTAGCATTAGCAGGCGGACTCTGGCATTCTTTGCCAAACTTTAACCGAGGCGCCGCCGATGCCTGATGAAATTCTGACTTTGCCAGAAGTGGCGGGTCTGCTGAAGGTGGCGGAGAAGACCGTCTACACGATGGCGCAACGCGCGGAGATCCCAGCATTCAAAGTTAGAGGGCAATGGAGGTTCAAGCGGGTCGATCTGGACCGTTGGATTGAGGCACAAAAGGTCATCCAGAACCAGCCGACACAAGCGACTGACGCCAAGTCGTCGGAGGGAATGGTGAAAAATCGTGGGAGGCAGAATGATCACTGACTTCCACGCGAAGTATATTGCCCACGAACTCACCAAACGATGCGCCCCAGATAGTTCCGAGCGTTTAGCGGGGGCTGTCGCAGGCGCCCAGGTCGATTTGAACCCGCATCAGGTTGATGCGGCTCTGTTTGCCTTCGCGTCGCCCCTTTCAAAGGGTGCGCTGCTTGCCGATGAAGTCGGCCTTGGAAAGACGATCGAAGCCGGGCTTGTCATCTCCCAACGATGGGCGGAGCGGAAGCGCCGTATTCTGGTGATCGCGCCATCGAATTTGCGCAAGCAATGGCATCAGGAGTTGAACGAAAAGTTCCTGCTTCCTTGTATTATACTGGAATCGAAATCCTACAACCAATCCATCCGCGAGGGGAGCTTGCAGCCATTCGACGTCAAGGATGCGATCGTAATTTGCTCATATCAGTTCGCTCGGTCGAAAGCGTCGGACGTCCATAGGGTTCCCTGGGACTTGGTCGTCATCGACGAGGCTCACAGACTTAGAAATGTGTACAAGCCATCGAATGTGATTGCGAATACACTAAAAAATGCACTCGCCCAGAAAAATAAACTGCTCCTGACCGCAACTCCGCTCCAGAACTCACTCTTGGAGCTGTATGGCCTCGTCAGTTTCATTGATGAGCACGCTTTCGGCGATGTCAAAAGTTTCCGCGAGCAATTCGCAAACCCGGGTGACAAACGCAATTTCGAGGCGCTGAAGGAGCGTCTGAAGCCCATTTGCCACCGCACCCTTAGGCGCCAGGTAACCGCATACATCCCCTACACACGCCGTCTTCCCCTGGTCGAGGAATTCACACCGGCCGACGGTGAGAACCGCCTCTATCAGCTCGTCTCCGACTATCTGCAGCGTGACAATCTGCAGGCCTTGCCGTCCGGGCAACGCTCGCTGATGACGCTCGTTTTGCGGAAGCTCCTGGCATCCTCGACATTTGCGATCGCCGGCGCCTTGAACTCGATTTCGCAACGGCTGAAGGCGAAGTTGGACGCTCATCCGGTTGCGACACCTTTGGAGGAGAGGGAGCCCGCCGTTCCGCCGTTTTTGCCGTCTTTTCTGCCAATAAGCCATTGATGTTTACGAAATTGTCGCTATGGTCGATTTCGTAGTTATGGCATTAGGACGCGGAATTGGCGCAGAGGCTGCTCTCCGAAACGAGGATTCGGACCCTCGACAAGCCCGGAATTTATTCGGACGGTGACGGGTTGTTTTTGCGGGTCCGCAAGGGCGGCTCCAAACAATGGTTCTTCATCTTCCGTCGCGGGACCGTCCGCCGGGAACTCGGCCTCGGCGGCTATGGGCAGGGCACGGCGCCCGTGTCCCTGGCGCTCGCGCGGGAGAAGGCGCAGGCGATCCGGGAGAAGCTGGCGAGGGGGCTCGACCCGACCGCAGAGCGGAAGCCGCCGCGCGTCGTCACCTTCGCGCATTGCATGAACGAGTTGCTCGCGGCCAAATCATCGGAGTGGAAGAACGACAAGCATCGGGCGCAATGGGAGATGACGCTCCGGGAGTATGCGAAGCCGCTGCATGATCTCCCCGTCGCCGATATCGCGCTCGGCGACGTGAAGAGTTGTCTCTCCCCGCATTGGCAGGAACGGCCGGAGACAGCCGACAGACTGCGCGCTCGGATCCAGGCCGTCATAGACTACGCCATTGCTCACCAATGGCGCACGGCCGGCAATCCCGCCATCTGGCGGGGCCTGCTGGACAAGGTGATGCCGGGACGCAAGAAGCTCGAGCGCGGACATCACGCCGCGCTCGCCTATGCAGCCGTCCCGGCGATGATGGTGGCCTTGCGCCAGTCGAACGGCGTCTCGGCGCGCTGCGTCGAGTTCCTGGTTCTGACAGCTGCGCGAGCGGGCGAGGCCCGCGGCGCGACCTTCGCCGAAATCGACACAGAGGCTCGGACTTGGACGGTTCCGGCCGAGCGGATGAAATCGGCGCGCCCGCATGTTGTGCCGCTCTGCGACCGCGCGCTGGCGATCGTGGAGGCCATGCGCCAGCAGGCGACGGGAGAGCTGATCTTCGGAGGCGGCGTCGAGGGCCGGCCGATCTCGGACACTGCGATGACGAAGGCGCTGCGGCTCGCCTCACCCGATAAGGCGGCGACGCTGCACGGGATGCGCAGCGCCTTCCGCGATTGGTGCGGCGACAAGACAGATGCCGCACGGGAGACCGCCGAGGCGGCATTGGCGCATGTCGTCGGCGACAAGGCCGAGCAAGCCTATCGGCACGAGACGGCCGTGGCGAAGCGGCGGAAGCTGATGGAGGATTGGGAGTCCTACTGCTCGACCGTCCGGCCGGCGAATGTGGTCGCGATCGGGGGCGTGAGCTGATGAGCGAGGAAGATGACGACGGACAGCGCGTCAACGCTCTTGCGCGTCAAATCAGTCTGATTCGCGAGGCGGGCGCTAAAGATCGCGCGAAGCTAATGCTCGAATTGGAAGCAAAAGAGCGGCCTGTCGAGTCGCCAGTATCAATCGAGTCAGATGTGATGGCGCACAACCTCGGAGTGCAAAAGATTTATGAGAGTTTAGACGAAATGTGTAGGGTTATCGAGAGTCCTGAATTCGGCTCAATTGATAGCAAAATTGCGCTTTCCGGTCGCATAATGAGCATACAATTCTGGCTTGATATGAAGACACGTTGCAGAAGGCAGGCCGTATTCAAAAACAAGAAGCGCGAAGAAAACAACACTGCAGAGCATATGAGGGCTGCAAAGAAGATAAGAAGCGATATCGTGCAGGAAGCAATCAAGCATCATCTTGACGCATATCGGGCAGAACATAAGACCAAGGCGGGCGCTCCGGCAATTGCTAAACAAATTGTCAAGGCAGTGAATGCCGATCTATTTGAAAAGGGAATCGCGCGGCTCACGTGGCAAGCGGTCAGGGACCGCATCTACAAAGTCGACAAAAATGTCGGCGCTTAGAAGAGACGACACAATTTTTGTCGGGGCTTAAAAGAGCCGACCCGATCTCGGCGGGTGCTGTAGCAGAGCGCTCGAACATGCGCATGATTGGCAACCGTTCCACACGGGCGGCATAGACGACACAGCCGCTCACACACAGAGGAGCGGTAATGTCAGACGATCCTGTTCTCGTCTCGATGGCGGGCGCGTGCAAGCTCACCTCTTTGAGCCGTACGACGATCAATCTCAAGCGCGCGCGGGGAGAGTTCCCGCAAGCCGTCTCGCTCGGTGAACGACGCCTCGGATTCGTGCGTGCGGAGGTGCTGGCGTGGGTGGAGGCCCGCATCGCCGAGCGCGACGCGAAGAGGGTCGCGTGATGAGCGCGCGTGTCAAAATTCTCGCCGCGGCGCGGCGCATCTTCGGCGAGCCGGCCGAAGAAGAGTCGGGCCTTCCGCAGGTTCGCGCAGCGCGCGAGCGCGACCGGCTCGCGCGAGAGCGCGTCGAGTCGGGCGCCGACTATAGGCCGACGCGCGCGGAACGATTGGAGTTCCGGGCGTGGAAGCGCAGGGGGCGGCAATGACGGCGTTTCTCGCCCGCGTTCCCGCCCGAGCCGTCCTCGCGAAGCGCGACCATCGTGGCAAAGCATAACCGAACAGGCCGCTCCAAGGCTCACGACGCGCGCCACGTGCGCGTCTATGAGCAGATGGAGGCGACGCATGCTTGGCGCGGCCTGTCAGGGCTCGCCGTCAAGGCGTGGCTTGCTATCGGTTTCATGCACAATGGTCGAAACAACGGCGCTCTCGCTATCTCGGCGCGGGAGTTGGGCCGGCGCATCGGGGCGACACATCAAGGCGCGACGAAGATCATCCGCGAACTCGAGAACGCCGGCTTCCTGCGCGTGACGCGCGCGTCGGCGTTCCAGACGCGGCGAGCGGCAGAATATCGGCTCACGCATCTACCCAACGACATCACGGGCGAGCCGGCGACGCACGAATATCGCAGGATATGCGGCGCTGTGGATAACCCTGTGGAAAGCTCCGCTCGGCGGTCGGCGCACAGGCAACCACAGTTGCCTTAGTAGGCAACTCTCGTTGCCTGTATAGGCAACTGCGGTTGCCTGAGAGTATCCCAACAGGCAACTACAGTTGCCTGCTAAGGCGGGTTATGCACAGCCCCATAGGCAACTGTAGTTGCCACACTTAGTATAGCCAGTGTGAGCGCAGCGCGCAGCCCCGCAAGCGCAGCGCTGCGCTCACACGCGATCTGCGAGCGGAGCCTGATACGCTCGGCCATAAGAGCGGAGCGCGGTCGCGGCATGATATCCACAACTTCTTTGCGGCGCGTATGGGCGACATGGACGCCATTGACGACGCACGACGGCGCAGCCGCTGGAAATGACAGCCGCATGAGCTGGCGTCTGCCGGCCGATGCGCCACCATTACGACACAGAGCGCAGCGAGCGGTTCCAATGCCGGCGACTTTTTCGGCCCCTACGAACCGACATCCAACTTTTCTTTTCGCGCTCTCAGTCGATGGGCTGTTCATGACCGAGGCGGAAAAGGCGATCGCCTTCATCGAGCGTCTAACGGTCCCCACGGGGCCGTTGTCGGGTCAGCCGATCGCGCTGGCCCCCTATCAGCGCCAGTTCCTCGAGGGGGCGCTCGCCGAGGGCGTCACGATCGGCGTTCTTTCCGTCGCGCGCGGGGCCGGCAAGTCGGCGATCTCGGCGGGCGTGGCGCTCGGCCATCTGCTTGGCGAGATCGATCCGCAACCGCGCCGCGAATGCCTGATCGGCGCCCGAACGCGCGACCAGGCGCGCGTGGTGTGGGATTATATCGGCGGCTTGGCCCGCTCGCTGCCGGATGAGACGCAAAAGCGCCTGACGTTCCGCCGCGCGCCACGGCTCGAGATCGAGTTCGACGACGACACGGGGCCGCACATCGGGCGCGTCCTGCCAGCGGACGGCCGAACGGCGCTCGGCACTTCGCCGACGCTCTGCATCTGCGATGAGCGCGGCCATTGGGAGAAGGAGAAAGGCGACGCGCTCGAGCACGCGCTATTGTCTGGCGTCGGCAAGCGCGGTGGCCGGATGTTCCTCGTATCGACAAGCGCCAGCGACGACGCGCACGCTTTTTCGCGCTGGATCGATGAACCTCTCCCCGGTTCCTACGTCCAGGAGCATCGTGCGCCGGACGGCTGCGCGCCCGATGACATCGAGGCGATCAGGGCTGCGAATCCCGGCGCGGAGTTCGGCGTCGGAGCATCGCTGGAATGGCTCGAGGCGCAGGCGCGCCGAGCGGTCGCGCGTGGCGGGTCGGCGCTTACCGCGTGGCGCCTCTACAATCTCAATCAGCGCGTGGCCGACGAAAATCGGTCCGTCTTGCTGACCGCGGACCAGTGGTTGAGCTGCGAAAGTGATGACCTTTTCTTCGCGCCTCGCGAAGGTCCCGTCATTGTCGGGATCGACCTCGGCGGTTCCGCGTCCATGTCGGCGGCGGCTTTCTTCTGGCCGGCGACCGGCCGGCTCGAAGCAATCGCGCATTTTCCGACGAAGCCCTCGCTGATCGACCGCGGCCACACAGACGGCGTTTCGGGTCGCTACGTCGAGATGCACAATCGTGGCGAGCTGTTCGTGCTCGGCGAGGCGACCGTGCCAGTCGCCGCCTGGCTGTCGGATGTGATGCGCCATATCGAAGGCCAGCCGATCGGCGCGCTCGTCATGGATCGATTCAAGCAGAGCGAGCTCGCCGAGGCGATCAATCACGCCGGCGTCCGGGCGCCTCTGGTGTGGCGCGGTTTCGGCTGGAAGGATGGCAGCGAAGACATAGAGCGCTTCCGGCGCGCTGTTTTCGACGGACGGGTGAAAGCTCGCCAGTCCTTGCTATTGCGTTCGGCCTTCGCGGACGCAATCACGCTCGTCGATCCGGCCGGCAACCACAAGCTGGCGAAGGGCCGCTCGAATGGTCGCATCGACGCCGCTGCGGCGACATTGCTCGCCGTCGCCGAGGGCGCTCGCGCCACGGGGCGCGCGGCCAAGAAGTCGAGGGCTGCGGCATGGGTGTAGCAGGCCGCGCCGTCTATTCGAGCAAGCGTTGGGAGCGCGCACGATTTCTCGCGAAGCGCCGCGACGGATTTCGCTGCGTCGAATGTGGCTCGCGCGATCGGCTCGAGGTTCATCACGTCGAGCGTGTGCGCGATCGGCCCGACCTCGCATTCGATCTCTGCAATCTGAAGACGCTCTGCCGCGCATGTCATGCAGCCGAGACGGACAAGGAATTGGGCCGCGCGCCTAATGCTGCGCGATCTGCGTGGAAGCAAGCCGTCGCTGAACTCGCGCGGCCTGAAAAGAAGGACAAGGTGATATGCTCGAATCTGTGAAGATTGCGCGCCGACAGTCGGAAATCCGACAGGCGCTCGCGGCCGTCGTCGGCAAGGACGCGCCGAGCGAAGACGAGACGCGACAGATGGCTGCGCTCGACGCGGAATATCGTATCAATGAGACGCGCTACCGCGCCGCGCTGATCGCCGAGGATGCCGAGCGCCGCGACGCGAAGGACGATCTCGAGACGCGCGGCGAGCGCGAATATGCCGACCTCATGTCGCGCTTCGAACTTCGGCAGGTCGCGCTGCACCTGGATGAAGGCCGCATGCTCAATGGTCCGACCGCGGAGATCGTGTCCGAGCTGCGCAATCGCGGGGGCTATAGGGGCGTTCCGATTCCGTGGGCCGCGCTGGAGCAGCGCAGCGGCGAGACGGTCGCGAGCGGCACGCCGAATCCGATGCGAACCGCGCCGATCATCGATCGCTTGTTCGCGCAATCCGCCGCCGCGCGTATGGGCGCGAGCATGATCGCCATCGACTCCGGCGATGTCGAGTATCCCGTCACCACCTCGAGCGTCGCGGCGGCGTGGGCGTCGAGCGAGACGGGCGCCGTCGGTGGCCCGACAGCCTATGCCACGACCGACAGGCCGATGACGCCCGCGAACACGTTGGGCGTCACGATGAAGCTGACGCGCAAGGCGATGAAGCAGACGGGCGACTCGCTCGAGCAGGCCGTGCGGCGCGATATGAACGGCGCCATCGGCGAGGCGATGGACAAGGCCGTCTTTCTCGGCGCCGGTTCGTCTGGCGAGCCGGCGGGCGTGCTAGTGGGTTCCTACAGCATCACATCGACGTCGATCGCAGCGGCGGCGTCATGGGCGGCGTTTCGCGGCGCGCTCAAGCGGTTCTTGATCGCCAATGCCGCAAGCTCACCGGCGGACGCGCGGCTGCTGCTCCGTCCCGAGGTGTGGGACGCGATGGACGGCGCGCTGATCGAAGGGACGGCGGTGTCGGAGATGGACCGGCTGCTGAAGTCGATTCCAGTGAACAACATCGTGATGTCGTCGAATGCGCTCGCGGCGCCGACCGGCTCGCCGGCGGCTTCTAAAGCGCTTCTCACGACGAACGCCGGCGGCGTCGCGCCGATCTTCGTCGGCGCATGGGGAGCGATCGATCTCATTCGCGACCCCTACAGCGACGCCGCATCGGGCGGCTTGCGTCTCACGGCGCTCGCCACGATGGACGTGACCATTGCGCGGCCGGCACAGCTGCAAATCCTGACCGGGATTCAGTGATGGAACGGCGCGCGCTTCAAATCGAGCTTCGCGCGTCGGGCAATCCCCGACGCCTCGAGGGCTACGCCGCGACCTTCGACAGTGAGGCGCGCGTCGGCGACTTCTTCGAGACGATTCGCGCCGGCGCGTTCAAGGCGACGCTTGCCAGCGGCGCCGATGTGCTGGCCCTGGTCGATCACGATCCGACGCGCGTTCTCGGCCGGACACGAAGCGGAACGCTGCGCCTGGCGGAAGATACGCGCGGTCTCGCATTTTCTCTCGACCTGCCGGACACACAGGCCGCGCGCGACGTGCTGGCGCTCGCCGAGCGTGGCGATGTCGGCGGCATGTCTTTCGGCTTCACGGCAACAGGCGAGCATTGGAATGGCAATCGTCGCGAGCTGCGCGCCGTCGAGCTGCGCGAAATATCGATCGTGCAGAGCTGGCCGGCTTACTCGCAAACGAGCGTCGAGGCGCGCTCGAAACGCGCTCCGGCATGGAACGCATTCGATAGATGGAGATGAGCTTGGCGACGACGATCAAGCAGACAGAGGCGGCGCCCGAGAGCTATGCCGCCTCGCCGAGCGGCCGCCTCGCCGAGCGGCCTGTCCGCTGCGGCGGCGGCGCTGGCGCCGGCGCTGATCTGGGGCCGCCTGGAAGGCTATTGCGGCTTTCGCTGGTCGCAACGCGCCGTCGTATGGATCGCCGAAGGCGGCGGCGTTTGGCTCCCGCCGCTCGCGCCCGCGACGATCGACTCGATCGAGCGATGGGAGTCCGGCGCATGGGTGGAAGATGCGACCCTCTGCGCTTCGCCCCTGGGCGGCTACATGCTGCGCGTGGCGACCTATCGGTTCACGGGAACCGCCGGGCCGGCGACGCCAGCCGCGCCCGCGCTCGTCTCCGAAGCCTATAAGAGGCTCGCCGAATATCTCGCCGCGGCGACCTCGAATGCGAAGCCTGGCTTGCGCGAGCGCAGCGTCGACGGCGTCTATTCTGCGAGCTACGACGCCTCGGCCATTACGCGCGCCATGGAGCGCAGCGGCGCCGGCGATCTTCTGCGCCCCTATCGGAGGGCCGCTTGATGGCATGGCGCTGGCCTTGGAAGAAGACGGAGAAGCGCAGCGCGTCGAGCGGTTTCACCGCGGAAGTGATGGCGGCGCGCGAGTCCTATATCTCGGGCCGCAGCGGCGTCGCTGAATTGACCGCGACGGCGCAGTCATGTGTGAGCTTGTGGGAGGGAGGGCTCGGTCTCGCCGATGTCGCCGGCGCGCCGCTGATCGATCGCCGTTCCCTGGCGCTGATCGGGCGCTCGCTCGCCTTGCGCGGTGAGGCGGTGTTTCTGATCCGGGACCGGCTCGTTCCCTGTCGCGACTGGGATCTTCGGACGCGCAACGGAATCCCGACCGCCTACCGAGTTTTCATATCCGAAGCCGGCGGCGGCCGAACGGAGACGGCGCTCGCCGCAGAAGTGCTGCATATCCGCACCGGGGCCGATACGTCGACCCCGTGGCTCGGATCGGCGCCGCTGCGGCGATCGGCGCTGACGGCGGGCCTGTTGCAGACAATCGAGGCGGCATTGTCCGATGTCTATGAGAACGCGCCGCTCGGCTCGCAGATTGTCCCTTTCCCAGAGGCGCAAGATGTCGACCTCGAAACCCTCGGGCGAGGCTTCCGCGGCCGGCGCGGGCGTGTGCTGCTACGTGAGTCTGTGAACGTCCAGGCCGCAGGCGGGCCGGCGCCGGCGAGCGACTGGAAGCCGCAGGACGTGACGCCCGACATCTCCAAGGCCATGACGACCGAGACGCTGGACGCGGCGCGCAACGCGATCTGCGGCGCCTTCGGCGTGTTGCCGGGCCTTTTCCACCACCAGACCACCGGGCCGATGGTTCGCGAATCGCAACGGCACCTCGCCGCCTGGACGCTGCAGCCGATCGCCGAGCTCATCGCGGAAGAAGCGAGCGCAAAGCTCGGGGGCGAGGTCAAGCTCGACGTGTTGCGCCCGACGCAGGCCTTCGACGCCGGCGGCGCGGCGCGCGCGCTCTCGACGCTGGTCCGGGCGATGACGGACGCCAAAGAGGCCGGACTCCCGCCCGAGGCGCTGGCGGCGGCCTATCGCCGGCTCGACTGGGAATCGTGATGCAGGAGCGCCGATATGCTGATGGTGACGCCCGCCGCGCTGCTGCGGCTGCGATCCGAACCACGCGCCCCGGTCACGCTGGCGCCCATTCGCCTGGCGCCGGCGAAAAAGCTTCCGCGCCATCGGCGCGAGGCAATCATCGATTTGCTCTCACGGATGATGCGCGAGGCCGAGCCGACCGCCTTCGCCCTCGAGGGGCCGGCGCGGGCAGCGATCCGCGTTCGGCTGTGTGAAGCATCCTGGTCCTGGGGCCAAGCCGACGCAGCGGCGGCCGAGGCCGTTCAAGCAGCCCTGGCCCGCAGCGGGGCGAAGCGCCCGGACTGGAAGCAGGGACAGCCGGAATACACGCAAGACGGTCATGTCCCACAGACGCGCGAGCGCTGCGCACGCTGCGCCAAGCCGCTGCCAGAAAACAAATTTCGCTATTGCGGCGCGATCTGCGCCAAGGCCGCGAAGCTCGACCAAAAACAGAGGCAGGACAAGGATGAGCGCTACGCAAAGCACAAAATCTACATGGCTGCCTGGACTGAAAAGCAGCCGGCGCGGGAATGCCAGCTTTGTGGAAAAGCCTTCAAGCCGAGACTCCACCGGCAAAAATATTGCTCGACGCTCTGCGGCCGAGAAGCTGGAGGATTTGCCAGGAGAAAAGTGCGCATGGTGTAAGAAGAGCTTTGAGCCTGTCAGCATCATGAATATCTATTGCAGCAAGGAATGCTGCTATGCGGGACAACAGGAAGAGGACAAGAGATGGCGCGCTGAGGACCGCGCCGCGCTGATCTGCGTCGAGTGCCGGGCGCCGATTGTGGGCGCGAAGAAGGCCTCTGCCAAGCTCTGCGCCGCCTGCCGGCGTAAACATCGCCTCGCCAACTGCAAAGCGAACCGGGAGAGGACCAAGGTCGGGACGAATGGCCGGCGGGGGCGGAATCAGTTCTCTGCCTGAGTTATGGCGCCAGCTATGTCTCGGCCAAAAATTACGCCTAAATAGTTGATTTTATTGATCGTCTGGCGGAGAGGGAGGGATTCGAACCCCCGATACAGTTGCCCGTATGCCGCATTTCGAGTGCGGTGCTTTCAACCACTCAGCCACCTCTCCGGAGGCTGGCGAAGGCGCGCCTTCGCCGGGGCTACGCCAGATAGCACGCGTCCGCGTGCGCGATCAAGGCCGGGCCGCCGCAGACCCAGGGCGATCGGGTGAAGAAGTAGGTGACAGATCGCTTTCGTGCTGAATCAGTCGACCTCCTGTGGTTCGGGCAGGAGGTCAGGTCGATGGACGAGAGCGGGTCGGATTGCGCGGCTTTGGCCGAGACGACGGTGCTCCTGCACTATTTCAACGACATGCCGGACGAACGGCAGCCCGGCAAGGTGATGTATCCGCTCGACGAGATCTTGCTCTTGTGCCTGCTCGCCGTGCTGGCCGGGGCGGAGGCCTTCACCGACATCGCGCAGTTCGGCGAGAAGAAGCTCGATCTTTTGCGTCGCTTCCGGCCTTTCAAAAACGGCACGCCGGCGCATGATCACCTCGGCGACATCTTCGCCACGCTCGACGCCGAGGCGTTCCAGCGCTGCTTTGTCGCCTGGACCGCCGCGCTGACCAAGGCGCCCGCCGATGTCATCGCCATCGACGGCAAGACCTCGCGCCGGTCCTATCAGAAGAAGGGTGCGAAGGAGCCGATCCACATGGTCTCCGCCTTCGCCGCCAGGCAACGTCTCGTCATGGGGCAGGTCGCCGTGGCGGAAAAATCCAACGAGATCGTCGCCATTCCCGCGCTCTTGGACATGATGGCCATCGAAGGCGCCGTCGTGACCATCGACGCCATGGGCTGTCAGCGCGCCATCGCCAAGAAGATCAAGGACAAGAAGGCCGATTACATCATAGCGCTCAAAGGCAATCAGGGAACGCTCCACGAAGACGTGAAGCTGTTCGCCGCCGAGCAGAAAGCCAATGGATTCGAGGACGCCACGGTCAGCCGTCACGAAACGCTCGACGGCGAGCACGGCCGCATCGAAACGCGTCGCTATACGGCGTTCCACGACATCGGTTGGCTGAAAGAGAGACACGATTGGCCGGGGCTCGAAGGCGTGGTCCTCGAAGGCGTGGTCATGGTCGAGAGCCGGCGTGAGATCGACGGCGAGACACGCAGGAAACGAGATTCTACATCACCTCGCTGATGCTCCCCGCCGATGTAGTCGGCCCGATGATCCGCGACCATTGGACGATCGAGAACAGCCTGCATTGGGTCATGGACATGGTCTTCCGCGACGACGAATGCCGCGTGCGAATGAACCGCCCCGGGTATGCCGGAGGCCCCAACTCTTGAGAGACTGGGGTCATGGAAGCAAAGAAGACGACGAACAAATTTTCATCTGAGGTCCGCGAACGGGCGGTGCGGATGGTTCAGGAGCATCGCGGCGAATATCCGTCGGAATGAGCGGCGCTGAACTCGATCGCCTCGAAGTTCGGCTGCACCGGGGAGACGCTGCGCAGTGGGTCCGGCAAGGGGAGCGCGACGCCGGATCGCGCGCCGGTCTGACGACCGACGAAGGGGCGCGCTTAAAGGCGCTGGAGCGGGAGAACCGCGAACTCCGGCAGGCCAACGAGATTTTGCGCAAGGCGTCGGCCTATTTTGCCCAGGCGGAGCTCGACCGCCGGTCGAAGCCATGATCGCCTTCATCGACGAGAACCGCGACAGCTACGGGGTCGAGCCGATCTGCGAGGTCTTGCCGATCGCCCCGTCCAGCTATCGGGCGCATGCGGCGCAGCGGCGTGATCCCTCGAAGCGCTCAGTGCGGGCGCGGCGCGACGCCGGGCTCACCGAGAAGATCCGCCGCGTTTTCGCGGAGAATTTTTCGGTCTACGGCGCCCGAAAGGTGTGGCGGCAATTGCGGCGCGAGGGCGAGGATGTCGCGCGCTGCACGGTGGAGCGGCTGATGCGGCGCATGGGCTTGCAGGGCGTCGTGCGCGGCAAGGCGATCAAGACGACGGTGAGCGACAAGAAGACGCTTTGCCCGCAAGACAAGGTGAACCGGCAGTTTGCGGCGGATCGGCCGAACCGGCTGTGGGTGGCGGACTTCACCTATGTCGCGACCTGGCAGGGCTTTGTCTATGTGGCCTTCGTCATCGATGTCTTTGCTCGGCGGATCGTCGGCTGGCGTGTCTCGCGTTCGGCGAAGACGCCCTTCGTGTTCGACGCGCTCGAACAGGCGCTGCATGATCGCCGGCCTGTTCGCGGCGGTCTCGTGCATCACTCGGACCGAGGCGTGCAATATGTCTCTATAAAATACACGGAGCGCCTCGCCGACGCTGGCGTCGAGCCGGCCGTCGGCAGCGTCGGCGACTCTTACGACAATGCGCTCGCCGAAACGATCAACGGGCTCTACAAGGCCGAGGTGATCTGGCGATGCGGACCGTGGCGCAGCCTCGAGCAGGTCGAGTTCGCCACGCTCGAATGGGTGGACTGGTTCAACAACAAGAGACTGCTGGAGCCGATCGGAAACATCCCCCCGGCCGAAGCCGAAGCGCGCTACTATGCGCAGATCAAAGAGCACGCCATGGCGGCGTGGCTCAAACAAAACGGCCTCCGGCAAACCCGGGGCGGTTCAAAACGTAAGGCGTGATGCGGAGAAGGACGCGGCGCTTCGCGCCCTTGGCTGGCGAGTGCTCGTGGTTTGGGGATGCGAAGTCGCGACGGAGGATGGTGTGGTGTTACCGCGACCGTTGGCCTGATAGTCGAAGAACTGCGCTGCGAGCCTCGCGAAAAGCTGGTGGCCGCTGTGGGACTCGAACCCACACGGGCGATGCCCGAGGCATTTTAAGTGCCTTCCGTCTACCGGTTCCGGCAAGCGGCCATCCGATCCCCCAGCCCAATAGCCCATGCCCGCGACTCATGCGAGCCGCGCGCGTCGGGCCCATCTCGGGCCTCCGGGAGCTGACGCGGCCACAAGGGCATGAAAACGCTGCGCTTTTTCGCAGACACGAGAAGATTTTAAGTCCCTTGCGTCTACCAATTCCGCCACGTCCGCATCGACGGTTCTGATAGCGCAGCGTGGCCGGACCGGCAAACGCCGAACGCTCGCAGCAGGGCAATCGCTCGAACTGGAGGGGAGTTTCGGCGCGGGAATTGCCGTGATTCATAGAGGGCCTCGACTCACTGAGGCCTTCGATGTCCAAGACCAGTCTTCTCGACCATTTTTCCGCCCTCGAGGACCCGCGCCAAGCGTGGAAGGTCGTCTACCCGTTGCCGGAAATCCTGCTGATCGTCCTGTGCGGGACGATGGCCGGGGCCGAGGATTTCTGCGAGATCGAGCGCTGGGCCAGGCAAAAGCTCGACTTTCTGCGGCGTCTCCTGCCCTTCGCGAAGGGCGTCCCCTCCCATGACGCGCTCAACGACGTGATGAACGCCCTGCCGGCCTCGCTCTTTGCCGAATGCTTCACCAATCGGGTCGAGAGCCTGCGCGAGAAGGAGCCCGACATTGTGGCGATCGACGGCAAGACCTCGCGCCGCGCGCATGGCAAGGACGGCTCGCCGCTGCATCTGGTCTCCGCCTGGGCCTCGCGCCAGCGCCTCGTGCTCGGTCAAGAGGCGGTCGACAAGAAGAGCAACGAGATCGTCGCCATTCTGAGCTCTCATGCGCCGCCATGCACCACGGCGGCCTTCATCCGACGCCGCTTCGTGGGGCCGCCTTTTCCAGCGACGTGCGCAAAGGAGGGCGCGACGGGATGGCGCGAGCCTTCGCCGGAATGCTCAGCATGGCGATGGTGCCGACGCCGACGCGCGAGCGGATTCGCAGCGCGCCGCCGTGCAGCGCCAGCAGCGAGCGCGCGATGGCGAGACCGAGCCCCGAGCCCTTCATGCCGTTCTCCATCACCGCCGTCGGCTGCTCGAAGGGGCGGCCGAGCTTCGGGATCGCCGCAGCGTCGATGCCGCAGCCCGTGTCCTCGACGAAAATCAGCATGGCGCGATAGGAGCGGCGCGCGCGCAGTCGCACGCATCCGCCCGCGCCGGTGAATTTCAGGCTGTTCGATACCAGAACGCCGATCGCCTTGACGATCGCGTCGTGATCGCCGCAGCAGCGCAACTCCTCGCCCGCGTCGACGATCAGCTCGATTCCCTTCGCTTCGGCGGCGCGTCGGGATCTCTCCGCCGTCGCCCGGGCGGCGCCGGAGAGATCGATCTCGCTCTCCTCGAGCCGCACGCGTCCGGCCTCGAGCCGCGACATGTCGAGAATATCCGTCAGCACGTCGAGCAGATAGCGGCCGCTCTGATGGATATGGCTGCAATACTCCACATATTTCGGCGAGCCGAGCGCGCCGAACACCTGCGCCTGCATCATCTCCGAAAAGCCGATGATGGCGTTGAGCGGCGTGCGCAGCTCGTGGCTCATATTGGCGAGGAATTGCGACTTGGCGAGATTGGCCGCCTCCGCCTCGCCTTTCTGCAGATGATATTGCTCGGCGAGCGTGGCGAGCTGCTGCGCCTGCGTCTCCAGAGTCTGCCGCGAGCGGATCAGATCGGCGACGCTGGCGGTGAGGCGGCGCTCGGAATCGATCAGCTTCTCCTGATTGCGCTTCAGCGCGGTGATGTCGGCGCCGACCGAGACGTAGCCGCCGTCCTTGGTGCGGCGCTCGTTGATCTGCAGCCAGCGGCCGTCGGCGAGCCGCGCCTCATAGGTGCGCTCGCTCGCCGAGGGCGCCGCATCGCCGACGATCTCGCTCTGTGCGAGCGGAGCGGCGCTCGACATGATGCGCGCATAGCTCGCGCCGGGCGTCGCGACATCGGCGGCGAGGCCGTGCAGACCGAGGAATTTCGAATTGCAGACGACGAGGCGATTATGCGCATCCCACAATACGAAGGCTTCGGAAATGGTCTCGATGGCGTCGCGCAGCCGCATGTCGGCGGCGGCGGCGCCCTCGGCGAGCGCGCGGTGCTCGGTGACGTCGACGGCGATGCCGACGAGACGCGAGCCGGCGCCGCCCTCCTCTTCGATCAGCTCGGCGCGCATCCGCAGCCATATCCATTCGCCGGAGGCGTCGGCGATACGGAACTGATGGTCGAAGGCGCCGTGCGAGGCGGCGGCCGCTTCGACCATATCGGCGAGGTCGCCGTCCTGCGCATGCAGGCGAAGCGCGATCTCGCCGAGGGACATGGGCCGGCGCTCGACCGGAAGGCCGAGCAATTCGAACATGGAGTCGGACCAATGGATGCGCCCGCGGGCGAGGTCGAACTCCCAGAGGCCGCAGCGTCCGCTGCCGAGCGCGGCGTCGACGCGCCGGCGCATCGCGGCATGGGCGCGCTCGGCGAGGGCGGCGCGGCGCGTCTGCCGGCGCAGCGCCAGCCCTGCCGCCGCGGTGACGGCGGCGGAGCAGGCCGCGACCGCGGCGCAGCGGATCGTCGAGCCGCGCCAATCGGCAAGGACGGCCTCGAAGGGGTGAATCACGGCGACCTGGCCGCCGCCGCCGAGATTGCGCACCGTCGCCAGAGCGCGGGCGCCGTCGGAAAGCGTGATCCGCATGACGCCGGCCTTTTCGGCGAATTCGGTCAGCAGTGGATGAGGGCCGAGCAGATCGGCGAGGGCGCTGCCGGTCGGCAGCGGCGCCGTCGCCGCGACGACGCGGCCGCTCGCGTCCGAGACGGCGACGCGCCGGCCGCGCGCGGTCGCATAGTCGGGCGGCGTCGGCGCCGCGCCGGCGCGCAGTTCCGCCTCGACGTCGCCGGCCGTGGCGCGGGCGAAAATCGCGAGATCGGCGGCCGCTTCGGTCAGCGCCTGCTCGTAGGAGGCTTCCGCGAGAACGGCGAGCAGCGCGCCGAGCGCGAGAACGCAGAATCCGGCCGCCGCCAGGGCGGCGCGCGGCCGCGGCAAGCGGCCTGCGCGCGCGCCGCCGGCGCCGCGGAAGCGCGCCCGCCTCGGCGTTTCGGCGTGAGTCGTCGCATCGGCCGCGTATGAGCGCGACATCGGTCGTCCCCGGCAGTTTGGCGAAGAGGAGAGAAAACGCGGCGCATCCCACTCCGAATCAACGCCATTCGAATCTGGCCGGGGAGGTTTGTCCAGAGCTTAAAAAGACGTAAACGCGCGACCGGACGCCGCTCGCGGTCACGCCCGCAAGGCGCAGGCAAGCCTCGCCGCGGGCCGCCCTTCTGCGGCGCCGGCGCCATGGCGAAAAGGCGTGGGAGCGCTTATGTTCGGGGCTGGCCCGCCCGTCCCGGAGACGCGTCATGTCGAAACATCTGCCGCCCTCGGCCGAGGAGCCGACGCCCGAGATCGAGATTCTGCCGCCCCCGCCACGCTCGGGAACACGCTCGCGAATCTGGATCGGCGGGACTCGGGGCGTGAAAGTCATCAAGGTCGGGCCTTTCGGCAGCCTGCTGCTGGCCCTGGCCTTCGCGGTGATTCTGGCGCTCGGCTTCATCTTTCTGACCAGCGCCTTTCTGGTGCTGCTTCCGGTCGTGCTGGCGCTCGCCGCGATCTCTTATCTCACCGGCGCCTCGGGCAATCCCTTCCGCCGGCTCCCTTGAATCCGGCGGCGGGCGTTGCGCGAACCTTCGATGAAGCGCCGAATCCCCTTCCTCTCCCGCGGGAGGGGGGAGGGCCGGGAAGGGCGCCGAGCCGATCACGCCGGCCATTTTCCCGCCGCCGCCAGCTCCCGCAGCGCCTGCGCGTCGCGGGGCGTGACGCCGGGATAGTCGGGCTCGGCCGTCGCCGGATCGAAATATTTCCATGAACGCGCGCATTTGACGCCCTCGGCGCGGCGCGGGACCACGGCGACGCCGGCGACATCGGGCAGGCGGAAGGCGTCGGCCGGGCCTTCGTCCGAACGAAGCGCGATATCCGACACGATGCAGACCTCTGCGAAATCCACGCCCGCGAGCGCCGCGCGCAGATCGGCGTCCGTCACATGGACGATCGGCGCCGCCTCGAGCGAGGAGCCGATGCGCTTTTGCGCGCGCTCGATCTCCAGCGCGCCGGTGACGACCGAGCGGATCGCGCGCAGCTTCTCCCATTTTTCGGCGAGCGCGGCGTCGCGCCAGGCGGCGGGCGGCTCGGGAAAGATCTCGAGATGCACGGAGACGGCGTCTGCATAGCGCGACAGCCACGCCTCCTCCGCGGTGAAGGCGAGGATCGGCGCGAGCCATGCGGTCACGGCGCGGAACAGCTCCTCCACCACGGTCAGCGCCGCCTTGCGCTTGGCGCTCGATGGCGGATCGCAATAGAGCGCATCCTTGCGAATGTCGAAATAGAAAGCCGACAGGTCGCTCGTCAGGAACGGCGTCAGCAGCGCGACCACTTTCTTGTAGTCGAAGGCGGCGTAAGCGTCGCCGACCTCCTCGCCGAGTTCCGACAGGCGATGCAGCACGAGCCGCTCGAGCTCCGGCAGGTCGGCGTGGGCGATTTTCTCCTCCGCGCGATAATGCGCGAGCGTGCCGAGCATCCAACGGATGGTGTTGCGCAGCTTGCGATAGTTGTCGGTGACGCTCTTCAGGATTTCCGGGCCGATGCGCTGATCGTCGCTGTAATCGACGCTCGCCACCCACAGGCGCAGAATATCGGCGCCCGCGTCTGCGATCACCTTCTGCGGCGCGACGACATTGCCTTTCGACTTCGACATCTTGTGGCCCTGCTCGTCGAGCGTGAAGCCATGGGTGAGCACGATGTCGTAAGGCGCGCGCCCGCGCGTGCCGCAGGATTCGAGCAGCGATGAATGGAACCAGCCGCGATGCTGGTCCGAGCCCTCGAGATAGAGCACCTCGTCCTCGCCGCCGTCGCGCTTGCGGCGAATGCCGGCGAGGCCGGGGAAATGCACCGGGTCCTCGAGCGTGAAGGCGTGCGTCGAGCCCGAGTCGAACCAGACGTCGAGCACGTCGTCGATCTTCTCGTAAGCGGCCGGGTCGTAGTCGGGCGCGAGGAAACGCTTCGCCGCCCCTTCTTCGTACCAGGCGTCTGCGCCTTCCGTCTCGAAGGCTTCGACGATGCGCGCGTTCACGCGCTCGTCGACGAGAATGTCGTGGCCGCCCTTCTTCACGAAGACGGCGATCGGCACGCCCCAGGCGCGCTGACGCGATACGACCCAATCCGGACGATTGGCGATCATGCCGCGGATGCGATTCTCGCCCGCCGCCGGAACCCATTGCGTGCGGGAGATTTCATCGAGCGCGATCGAGCGCAAAGTGGGCGCGTTCGCTCCAACGCCCTCATCCCGAGGAACCGGCGCAGCCGGCGTCTCGAAGGATGGGCCGCGGGGCGAACCCTTGCCCTTCGAGACGGCGCTCACAGGGTTCGACTGCGAGAACTTCTTGTCGAGCGCGATGAACCATTGCGGCGTGTTGCGGAAGATGACCGGCTTCTTCGAGCGCCACGAATGCGGATATTGATGCTTCAGCCGCCCGCGCGCGACGAGATTGCCGGCCGCGATCAGCGCCTGAATGACGGCGTCATTGGCGTCGCCCTTCTCGCCCTTCTCCGTCAGCACGCGCTTGCCGGGAAAGCCCGGCGCGTCGTCGGTGTAGAAGCCGTCGGCGTCGACCGTGTAAGGGATGCGCGCATCGATTCCGCGCTCGGCGAGCAGGCGCCCGCTCGCCATCCAGATGTCGAAGTCTTCGCGGCCATGGCCCGGCGCCGTATGGACGAAGCCCGTGCCCGTGTCGTCGGTGACATGGTCGCCGTCGAGCAGCGGAACAGCGAACTCATAGCCGAGACGGGCGAGCGGATGCGTGGCGACGAAGCCCGCGAGCTCCGCCGCGGGCGCGTCGCGCAGACGCTCGAAGCCTTCGACCTTCGCGGATTTGAACACGTCTGCGGCGAGCTTGTCGGCGAGGACATAAGTCGCGCCGACCTTCGCCCAATTGTCGTCCGGCGCCGCGGTCACGCGATAGAGGCCATAGGCGATCTTGTGCGAAAAAGAGATCGCGCGATTGCCGGGCAGCGTCCAGGGCGTCGTCGTCCAGACGACGACCGCGCCGGGACCGTCCTTCACCGGGAAGGCGACATGCACCGTGTCGCTCACATGGTCCTCGTATTCGACCTCCGCTTCCGCGAGCGCGGTCTTCTCGACGACGCTCCACATCACCGGCTTCGAGCCGCGATAGAGCAGGCCGTTCGCGGCGAATTTCATCAGCTCGCGGGCGATCTGCGCCTCGGCCGGGAAATTCATCGTCGCATAGGGATTGGCCCAGTCGCCGGCGACGCCGAGGCGCTTGAACTCCTCGCGCTGCACGGAGAGCCAATGCGCGGCGTAGGCGCGGCACTCCTGGCGGAAGGCGACGATCGCGGCCGGATCGGCGAAGTCCGGCTTCTTCTTGCCTTTGGCCCGATAATTCTCCTCCTCGATCTTCCATTCGATCGGCAGGCCGTGGCAGTCCCAGCCCGGCACGTAATTCGAATCCTTGCCGGCCATCTGGCGGCTGCGGGTCACGAGGTCCTTGAGGATCTTGTTCAGCGCATGGCCGATATGGATATTGCCGTTGGCGTAGGGCGGCCCGTCGTGCAGCACGAATTTCGGCAGGCCCTTCGCCGCCTCGCGCAGCTTGCCGTAGAGATCGATCTCTTCCCAGCGGGCGAGGATTTCCGGCTCGCGCTGGGGCAGGCCCGCGCGCATCGGAAAATCCGTCCGCGGGAGATAGAGGCTCTTGGAATAGTCGGGGCCTTTGTCTTGATCGTTTTTCTGATCGTTCATGGCGTCGGCAACCGGGAGCGGAGCGCGGACGTGCGGGTCGGCGCGGCGAATGGCGGAAGGGGAGGCGGAAACGCGCGATGTGGCGCTAAAAACCCCGGCGGCCGCGCGAGCCTCGAGCTCTAGCGCGGTCCGGGCCCATAATTCGAATGCTGCGGCGCAGGATCATGGTCGATATTTATCAGCCGAAGGCCGCGCCGCCTAGCGGAATATGGGGCGCGTTTCGTCCTCCCTCTCCCCGGCCGCGCAGAGCGCCCATTTCTGAAAATCCATTGAAAATTATCTAGAATCTCGCTGCGCCCGTCCTTCTCCCACGAGCGGGAAGGCGGCCCCGCGAAGAGGGCCGCCGCGGTTCGAGGGATGGGCGCTGGTTTTCGCGATGACTGCGGCGGGGAGACGCGCGTCGAGATCGGCGCTAAGTGGACCGTCCGTTCCGAGCCGAGAGGCGCGCCCATGACCCTCCCTCCCATCCGCTATGTCGAACCGGTCTTTCGTCCGCCGAGCGAAGCGGATTCGCTCATCCTGCCGGTGACCGACGGCTGCTCCTGGAACCGCTGCGGCTTCTGCGAAATGTACACAGATCCGCAGAAGCGCTTTCGTCCGCGCGACGAGGCCGAGGTCATGGAGAGCCTGCGGCGCTGCGGCGCGCATTATGGCGAGAGCGTGAAGCGTGTCTTCCTCGCCGACGGCGACGCCATGACGCTCTCGACGCGCCGCCTCGCGACGATCCTCACGGCGATCCGCCGCGATCTGCCGGGCGTGCGGCGCGTATCGAGCTATTGTCTGCCGCGCAATCTGCGCAAGAAGTCGGTCGATGAATTGCGCGAACTCGCGGCGCTCGGCCTCTCGCTCGTCTATGTCGGCGCCGAATCCGGCGACGACGAGGTTCTCGCGCGCGTCGACAAGGGCGAGACCTTCGAGACGATGCGCGAGGCTTTGGAGAAGCTCGGCGAAGCGGGGATCAAGCGCTCGGTGATGATCCTCAACGGGCTCGGGGGCCGCATCCTGTCGCGGCGACATGCGCTGAACTCCGCCGCGCTGATCAATGCCGCCCAGCCGGAGTTTCTGGCCACTCTGGTGGTGAGTTTTCCGAGAGGCGAGACGCGCTTTCGCGAAAAATTCGGCGAGTTCGAACCTCAGAGCGTGCTCGGCCTCATGGAGGAGATGGAGCTGTTCCTCTCCGCGCTCGAACTGAAACGCACGGTCTTTCGCAGTGATCATGCGTCGAACTGGCTGATCCTCAAAGGGACGCTCGGCGCGGACAAGCCGCGGCTGCTGCAGGAGCTGCGCGCGGCCATCGCTTCCCCCGAATCCGCGCCGTTGCGGCCGGCGTGGGCGCGGGGGCTTTGAGCGACTTTAATCAAAATATAATGAGACATGAGATATGAGTCTATCTCGGCGCTCGTCGAGCCGACGCTGTTGGCAACGGCTCCGCGGGAAAGCCGATTGCTTGCGAGCTCGACATCGGGTCGCGCGACGCCATGCGCCTCGCCGCGACCGACGCCGAAGCGTCGATCGAGCTCGCTGCGCAGCGTTGACGGGTCGTCGAGGACTTGGACGAATGCTCGAATTCGATTCTGGCGCCTGCTCGAAAGCGACCGAGTGTCTGCATGGTCTACAGCACAGCGTGCTCGAGAGTCTGGCGCGAGGAGAGCCGATCGGCGCGGCCATGGACAAGCTGTGCCGTCACGCGGAGCTCCTCGCTCCGGGGGTCGTCTGCTCCGTTCTGTCCGTCGATCGGAACGGTTTGCTGCACACACTCGCGGCTCCGAGTCTTCCGCACCATTATTCGGCCGCGATCGACGGTCTGGCGATCGGTCCCGACGTCGGCTCCTGCGGTTCCTGCGCCTATTTCGGCGAGCCGGTCGAAAGCGCCGACATCGCCGCGGATCCTCGCTGGATGGGGTTCACGGAGCTGGTTCTGCCGCTCGGCCTGCGTGCTTGCTGGTCATCGCCGATCCACGGCTCCGACGGCCGAGTGATCGGCACATTCGCCTTCTATTTTCCGACATGCCGGGGAGCGAGCGGGCTCGAGCGGACGATCGTCGACGCTTGCGTGCATCTCTGCGCCATCGCGCTGGAGAAGGAAGAGCGGAACGCCCGCATCCACCGGCTCGCCTTCTACGACTCGCTCACGGGCGCGGCCAATCGCGTCGGCTTCGAGCAAAAGGCGGAGCAAATCGTAGCGGCGGCGGTCTCGAAGGGGACGAGCGTCGCTCTCCATTGCATCGATCTCGACTACTTCAAAGAGATAAACGACGCCTTTGGTCATCGCGCCGGAGATCTTCTGCTGAAGATGGCGGCCGAGCGCATCTCGGCGCGATTGAAGTCCGACGATTTTTTTGCGCGCGTCGGAGGCGATGAATTCGTGATCGTGCAGGCCGACGTGGCGTCGAGAGCCGAAGCTCGAGAGTTCGCCCTGCGGCTGACCGACGCCATTGCCGAGCCCTTCGAGCTCGAGGATGCCGCGATGGCGATCGGCGCCAGCATCGGGATAGCCTTCGCGCCCGACGACGGCCTCGACCTCGCGACATTGATGAAGAAAGCGGACATCGCCATGTACGAAGCCAAAGCGAACGGTCGCGGCCGTTTGCGTTTCTTCGACGGCGAGATCGAGGCCCGCGTCGCCGCCGATCGGTTGATCAGGCTCGAGTTGAAGCAGGCCATCGCCGGCCATGAGTTCGATCTGCATTTCCAGCCGATCGTCGATCTCGCCATGGGGCATGTGTGCGGCTTCGAAGCGCTCATTCGCTGGCGGCATCCGCGTGACGGGCTCCGTTCGCCCGTGCAATTCCTCCCCGTCGCGGAAAAGGCGGGACTGATGAACGAGATCGGCGATTGGGTGCTGCGGGAGTCCTGCTCCCTCGCGACATGCTTGCCGCCCGCCACGCGCATCTGCGTCAATCTCTCGCCAACGCAGCTCGAGAAGCCGGGCTTCGCGCTCGATGTCGCAAAGGCGATCGCGTCGGCGGGATTGTCGCCGCTGCGGCTGGAGCTCGAGATCACCGAATCGTCGCTTCTGATCGAGAACGCCGCGACTCTGGCCTGCCTCGAAGACATCAGGAGAATGGGCGTGTCCATCGCCCTGGACGACTTCGGCACGGGCTGCTCGGCTCTGTCGCATCTGCGCGTCTTTCCGATCGATCGCATCAAGATCGACCGTTCCTTCGTGCAGGAAATCGTGGACCGGCCCGAGACGGCGGCGATCGTCCGGACGATCGTCGCTCTCGCCCGCGATCTCGGAGCCAAGACGACGGCGGAGGGCGTCGAGACGAAGGAGCAGCTGCGCATGCTGCGCCGCTTCGGCTGCGACGAAATTCAGGGCTATCTGGTCAGCGCTCCGAGGTCGATCGACGCCTTTCTGCGGCGAAACCTTTTTCCGGTCCCGCGCTCCCGGGCGGCGCCGGAGGCGGTGCGCCTGCGGAAAATGACGAGCTGAGCGTCGCGCCGCCGCCTCGGAGCGTTCCAGCTCCGAACGCGTTCTGTGATTGACGGCCCGCGGAAAACCCGCGTAGTACGCCCATGGCCTCCTCGATCGCTCCTCCGCAAGACGCCAAGCCTCTGTTCGCCTATCGGAAGTACTGGGCTCATCGGTTCGGCGTCGCGCCCTTTCTGCCCATGTCGCGGGCGGAGATGGAGGCGCTCGGCTGGGATTCTTGCGACATCGTCCTGGTGACGGGCGACGCTTATATCGATCATCCGAGCTTCGGCATGGCGATCGTCGGCCGGCTGCTCGAGGCGCAAGGGTTTCGCGTGGGGATCATCGCGCAGCCCGATTGGCGCGACGCCTCCGCATTCGGGGCGCTCGGCAAGCCCAATCTGTTCTTCGGCGTCACCAGCGGTAATATGGATTCGATGGTCAACCGCTATACGTCGGACCGTCGCCTGCGCCACAATGATTCTTATACGCCCGGCGGCGAGGGCGGCAGACGGCCGGATCGCGCCGTCATCGTCTATGCGCAGCGCTGCCGCGAGGCGTTTTCGGACGCGCCGATCGTGCTCGGCGGGATCGAGGCCTCGCTGCGACGCATCGCGCATTATGATTATTGGTCGGACAAGGTGCGTCGTTCGATCCTGCTCGACGCAAAGGCCGATCTGCTGCTCTACGGCAATGCCGAACGCGCGCTGGTCGAGGTCGCGCATCGCATCGCCAAGCGCGGGCTCGATCAGGACTTGTCCGATATTCGCGGGCTCGCTCTGCTGCGCGATGCGACGCCCGAAGGCTGGAGCGAAGCTTCGGCCGAGGATCTCGACAGTCCCGACGAAGGCCGCTCGCGGGCGCTGCGCGATGTCGTCATCCGTCTCCCCTCTCACGAGCATGTCGCGCGCGATCCGGAGGCCTATGCGCGCGCGTCGCGCGTGCTGCACAAGGAGAGCAATCCCGGCAATGCGCGCCCGCTGACGCAGCGCCATGGCGACAAGGACGTATGGCTGACCGCGCCGCCCATTCCGCTGACCACGACGGAAATGGACGGCGTCTATGACCTGCCCTTCGCGCGCGCGCCGCATCCGTCTTACCAAGGCGCGAAGATTCCGGCCTGGGAGATGATCCGCCATTCGGTGACGATCATGCGCGGCTGCTTCGGCGGCTGCTCCTTCTGCTCGATCACCGAGCACGAGGGCCGCATCATCCAATCGCGCTCAGAAGAGTCGATCCTGCGCGAGATCGAGATCATCCGCGACAAGACGGAAGGCTTCACCGGCATCATCTCCGACATCGGCGGGCCGACCGCGAACATGTATCGCCTGGCATGCCGCGACAAAGAGACGGAGGCGCTGTGCCGGCGGCCCTCCTGCGTCTATCCCGACATCTGCAAGAATCTCGACACGAGCCATGACGCCTTGATCCGGCTCTATCGCAAGGCGCGCGCGATTCCGGGCGTCAAGAAGGTGATGGTGGCCTCGGGCGTGCGCTATGATCTCGCGGTGAAGAGCCCGGCCTATATTCGTGAGCTGGTGGAGCATCATGTCGGCGGCTATCTGAAGATCGCGCCGGAGCACACCGAGAGCGGGCCGCTGTCGAAGATGATGAAGCCGGGCATCGGCTCTTACGACCGCTTCAAGCAATTGTTCGACGCTGCGGCGCGGGCGGCGAAGAAGGAATATTACCTCATCCCCTATTTCATCGCCGCGCATCCGGGCACGACCGACGAAGACATGATGAATCTCGCGCTGTGGCTGAAACGCAACAAATATCGCGCCGATCAGGTCCAGACCTTTTTGCCGTCGCCGATGGCGCTGTCGACGGCCATGTATCATTCGGGCTTCGATCCGCTGAAGCCGGTGCGGCGCGGCGCGTCGGAGCGGGTGGATGCGGTGAAAGGGCTGCGCCAGCGCCGCCTGCACAAGGCTTTCCTGCGCTATCACGATCCGGAAAACTGGCCGCTGCTGCGCGAGGCGCTGAAAGCGATGGGCCGCGCCGATCTGATCGGCCCCGGCAAGCATCAGCTGGTGCCCGGCTGGCAGCCCAAGGGCGCAGGCAAAACGGGCGAGGGACGGCGCTTCGAGCACAAGGACGCGCAGGCGGGAGCCCGCAAATTCCTGACGAAGGGCGTCGGCTAGAAGGCGCCGTCGCTTCCTATGGTGAGCCTGTAGATCGCCTTGCGTTCGCCATCGTGCGCTCGCGGGAACGAGACGAGAGGCGTCGCGCCGAGCTCGGCCAGGACATTGCTGTCCGCTTCTGAATAGACGACGAGGTCGGGGCCGAGCGTCTTCGCCGCCTCGCGCGCCCGCGCCGCCAGCTCTCGCGCGTCCTCGCGCGGCTCGGCGCGATAGTTCCAGGTCTCGAAGCGCGTCGCGCGGCCGGTCTGCAGATTGAAATAGGGCGCGCCGAGCCGCGCCGAGAGGTCGATGCCGTTCCATCCCGGATAGGCGCAGATCATCCGCCGATCGAGACCGTTGGATTTCAGCCATTGCGCCGCCATATCGCCGGAGGAGAAGGGCAGGGCGAGCGCTCCTGCCGAGAAGATCAGACCGGCGAAGGAGAGAACGCCGATCCAGGCGCGGGCGAGGACGTTGGGCTTCACGCCATGGTCTTCCGCGGCGATCCAGAGAAGCGCGACGAGCAGCAGCGTCCATAGGCCGACATGCCGGCCATAGGCGGGATAGACCAGCGTCGAAAGGGACATGACGAGGCAATAAAATCCGAGCCAGATCGCCGCCGAGCGCGGTCGCGCCGCGAGCGCCGCCACGCCGAGGACGGCGACGGCCGCGCCGAGCCACAGACTCGCCGGGGCATAGAGGCCGATTCCCCACTGACGCAAGCCCGGCAGAACCGACGCCGAGGCCCAATGCAGCGCCATCATCACATTCATCGGCACGGTCGGAAGCAGCGACATCGCCGGTCGCGCATCGGGCGCCGGCCACATGGTCGCGAGCGCCGCGACGCAGCCCGCCGTCCATAGGGCGACGCCGACCGAAAAACGCGCGTCGATCTTGGGCCAGCGGCTGCACGGCTCGCCGAGGAAAGGCGTCGCGACGAGGACCGCCGACAGCAGCAGGAGATGCACCGAGACATTGGCCATCAGCGCGAGGATCGCCCAGCGCCAGAAGCTCGCGCGTAGCGCCAGAAAGGCGAACAGAAGAAGGGCCCCGAGCCCATAGGAGCGCGCGATCACTCCATATTCGAACAGGAGAAAATAGCTCGTCAGCAGCGCGAGCCGAAGCCAGGGCCTGAAGGGCGCGTGAAACCAGACGATCCAGGCGGAGCCGAGCGCGATCGGCAGCTGGACGAGCTTCAGCGCGAAGAGCGAGGGCGCGACGAAGGCGGCTCCGCGCGCCAGCAGATGCCAGAGGGCCGGATGGCCCTCGTAATGCAGCGAAGCGAAGAGATCGGACAGGCGCGGCTGCGTCGCCAGAAGATAGGCCTGGGCTTCGTCACGCCAGGGGACATGGACGAAAATCAGATAGGCCTGAACGAGAACCACGAGGCCGGCGAGCGCCGTCGGAAGCGCCTCGACGCGGAGGGCGGCGCCGGGAGATCGTATGTCGCGCATGAAATCTCGCAAAAAAGGTCAGGAGCCTCGCTTCGAGATCGGCGCCTGAAACGAGAGCCCGGTGTCCCAGGGAAAGAAGATCCAGGTGTCCTGAGAGACCTCGGTGACGAAAGTGTCGACCATCGGCCGTCCCTGCGGCTTGGCGTAGACGGTGGCGAAATGGGCCTTGGGCAGCAGCGCGCGCACGACCTTGGCGGTCGCGCCGGTGTCGACGAGATCGTCGATGATCAGCACCTCCTCGCTCGGGCGCGAGAGGATCGTCTCCGACAAGGGTTTCAGCACGACGACGTCGCCGCGCTGGTTCTCCTCCTGGTAGCTCGCGACGCAGATCGTGTCGATGACGCGGACACCGAGCTCGCGGGCGACGACGCCCGCGGGGACCAGCCCGCCGCGCGTGACGGCGACGATCGCCGAAAAGCCGCCGATCGCGGACAGGCGCCAGGCGAGCGCGCGCGCGTCGCGGTGAAAGGCGTCCCAGGAGACGGGGAAGGACTTTTCGTCTGTCGGCGTCAACTCTTGCCCCCTCAGATCAATGTCCGCTCGCCGGAAAGGCGCGCGATCAGCGACCGCGCCTCCTGCGTCGCCTTCTCGAGCTCGGCGGCGTCGCGGCTGCGCAGCACGATCTGATTGCGCACGCCGGCGCTGGAGAAGGAGGGATAGGACCCCACGGTTACTTTCTCGTGCGCCTTGGCGATCGCCTCGAGCTCGGCGGCGTAGCGTCCCTCCGGAATGTCGTGGGCGTCGATCGTCGCGACCAGCACCTTGGCGCCTTTGACGATATGCCCGGCCGCCGCGTCCAGCATGGCCTGCATGATGACCGGCACGCCCGCCATCACGACGACATTGCCGATCATGAAGCCGGGGGCCTTGGAGATGGCGTTCTCGATCAGCGTCGCTCCGGCGGGAATGCGCGCCATGCGCCGCCGGGCGGGGTTGAGCTGCTCGAGCGGGATGCGCTCGAGGAGCATGGCGAGGGCGCGCTCGTCCTCGCCGATCTCGACGCCGAAGGCCTTGGCGACGGCGTCGGCGGTGATGTCGTCGTGAGTGGGGCCGATGCCGCCGGTGGTGAAGACATAGGTGTGGCGGCGCCGCAGCGCGTTCAGCGCGGCGACGATCTCCTCCTCGACATCCGGCACGACGCGGATCTCGCGCAGGTCGACGCCGATCTCGGCCAGATAGCGTGCGATGTAATGGGAGTTCTGGTCCTGGGTGCGGCCAGAGAGGATTTCGTCGCCGATGACGAGCACGGCGGCGGTTATGTCGGCGTTCTGCTCCATCCGGCCGCTCCGCTGTTTTCAGAAAGATTAGGACAGGCTGCCGGCGAACGCCAGCCGGCGGCGCAGGGCCGGCCGGCCTCGCCCATCCCGGGGATTGCGGCGGCGGAGCAGGAAGGTTAGACATTCGCCAGCTCGATCGGTGGAACACGTCAAATGCAATATGCCGTAATCAATCTCCTCTTCACGATCCTCGATCTCTATTGGTGGGTGGTCATCGCCATGGCGATCATGTCCTGGCTCATCGCCTTCGATGTGGTGAACACACGTTCCCAGGTCGTCTATTCGCTGTGGAACGCGCTCAACGCGCTGACCGAGCCGGTGCTGCGGCCGATTCGCAATGTGCTGCCGAGCCTCGGCGGATTGGACATTTCGCCGATCATCCTGCTGCTCGCGCTGCAATTCCTGCGCAATCTGATCGCCGGCGCGCTCGTCTCGGGGTGATATGGACGATCCGAAAGCCTGGAGCGTCGAAGGGGAGGGCGTGGCCCTCTGGGTCCGCCTCACGCCCAAGGGCGGGCGCGACGCGCTCGCAGGCGTCGAGACGCTCGCCGACGGCCGCGCCGTGCTGAAGGCGCGGGTGCGGGCGGCGCCGGAGGACGGGCGCGCCAACGAGGCGCTGGTCGAACTGATCGCGCAGGCGCTCGGAGCGCCACGGCGATCGGTGCAGATCGCCGCCGGCCATACGGCGCGGCTCAAGAAGCTGTTCATTGCGGGCGATCCCGCTTCCCTGGTCGCGGCGCTGGAGAAATCCGGCGCGACAAACGATGGTTGAGGCATGAGCAAGTCGAAGGTCGGAAACTTCTTCGAGGATTTTTCGCTGGGGCAGGTGATTCGCCACGCCGCCCCGCGCACGGTGACGACGGGCGACGTCGCGCTCTATACGGCGCTCTATCTGCCGCGCTTCGCCGTGCAGTCGTCCTCGGCCTTTGCGCAGCGGATCGGCTATCGCGAGGCGCCGATCGACGACATTCTCGTCTTCCATTTCGTGCTCGGGAAAACCGTGCCGGACGTCTCGCTGAACGCCATCGCCAATCTCGGCTATGCGGACTTCAAATTCCTCGCGCCCGTCTATCCCGGCGACACGCTGACGGCGACCTCCGAGGTCATCGGCCTCAAGGAGAACTCCAACAAGGAGACCGGGGTCGTCTATGTGCGCTCGACCGGCAAGAATCAGCATGGCGAGACCGTGCTCGACTACGCCCGCTGGGTGATGGTGAAGAAGCGGGACAAGAATGCGCCGGCCGGCCCGGAGGTCACGCCGAGTCTGCCGAAGAGCGTCGCGCCGGCCGATCTCGGCAAGGCGGTTCCGCGAATCGACGTCGCCGCCTATGACAAGGATCTGGCCGGATCGCCCTATTTCTGGGGCGATTATGAAGTCGGCGAGAAGATCGACCATATCGACGGAATGACCGTGGAGGAGGCCGAGCACCAGATCGCGACGCGCCTCTACCAGAACAATTCCAAGGTGCATTTCAACCAATATTACGAGGCGCAGGGCCGGTTCGGAAAGCGCATCATCTATGGCGGCCATGTGATCTCGCTGGCCCGCGCGCTGTCCTTCAACGGTCTCGAGAACGCTTTCCACATCGCGGCGGTCAACGGCGGGCGGCATGTCAATCCGCTGTTCGCCGGCGGCACGGTGTTCGCATGGTCGGAGGTGCTGGACAAGGCGGAGATTCCCGGCCGTTCGGACATCGGCGCGCTGCGTCTGCGCCTCGTCGCGACGAAGGACCATCCCCCCGCCGATTTCCCGCTCACCGGCCCCGACGGCAAGCCGCATCCGGCTGTGCTGCTCGATCTCGATTATTGGGCCGTGCTTCCGCGCTGAGCGAGGTGGGGCGTCGCCTCCGCCCCGCTCGAGCGAACCGATACCAGCCACGATCGGGCGCGACTCCTTCTCCCTAAGGGAGAAGGCGGCCTCGCGAAGCGAGGTCTGGGAAGCCCCTCACCCGGCCGCTCCGCGGCCACCCTCTCCCTTTGGGAGAGGGTTCACGCCCGTGCTTGTGAGATCGCCGTGGCGGCGTCGTCCAATTGCGGTCGCTGGAGCTTTCCCCGACAGCAGTGCGCTTGCTGAGCGGCCTCTTCACTCCTCGGGGACCTCGCGCACGGCGCCGCGTGCGGCGCTCGTCGTCATCGCCGCATAGGCGCGCAGCGCTTTCGAGACCTTGCGGGCGCGGGCGGCGGGCTTCCAGGCGTCCTTGCCGCGCGCCTCCTCCGCCGCGCGGCGGAGCGCGATCTCCTCGTCCGAGACGGCGAGGCGGATGGCGCGCGCCGGAATGTCGATCTCGATTCTGTCGCCTTCCTTCACCAGGCCGATGAGGCCGCCCTCGGCCGCTTCCGGCGAGACATGGCCGATGGAAAGGCCGGAGGTGCCGCCGGAGAAGCGGCCGTCGGTGATGAGCGCGCAAGCCTTGCCGAGGCCCTTCGATTTCAGATAGCTCGTCGGATAGAGCATCTCCTGCATGCCCGGCCCGCCGCGCGGCCCCTCATAGCGGATCACCACCACATCGCCCGCGACGATCTTGTTATCGAGGATCGCGCCGACCGCGGCGTCCTGGCTCTCGAACACGCGCGCCGGGCCGGCGAATTTCAAGATGGACTCGTCGACGCCCGCCGTCTTCACGATGCAGCCGTCCTGCGCCAGATTGCCGGTCAGCACGGCGAGGCCGCCGTCCTTGGAGAAGGCGTGCGCCGCCTCGCGCACGACGCCTTTCTCGCGATCGAGATCGAGCGCGTCGAAGCGGCGGTTCTGGCTGAACGCGGTCTGCGTCGGCACGCCGCCGGGCGCCGCGCGGAAGAAGGTCGAAACGCTCTCGCTGTTGGAGACGCGCACGTCGAAGCGCGCCAGCGCCTCGCCTAGCGTGCGGCTGTGCACGGTCGGCAGATCGGTATGCAGCAGGCCGGCCCGCGCCAGCTCGCCCAGAATGGCGTAGATGCCGCCGGCGCGATGCACATCCTCGAGATGCACGTCCGCGACGGAGGGCGCCACCTTGCACAGAACCGGCACGCGCCGCGACAGGCGGTCGATGTCGGCCATGGTGAAGGGAACCTCCGCTTCATGGGCCGCGGCGAGAATATGCAGCACGGTGTTGGTCGAGCCGCCCATGGCGATGTCGAGCGTCATGGCGTTCTCGAAGGACTCGAATGTCGCGATCGAGCGCGGCAGCACGCTCAAGTCGTCCTGCTCGTACCAGCGGCGCGCGAGGTCGACGACGAGATGTCCGGCCTCGACGAACAGGCGCTCGCGATCGGCATGCGTCGCCAGCGTCGTGCCATTGCCGGGCAGAGCGAAGCCCAGCGCCTCGGCGAGGCAGTTCATCGAATTGGCGGTGAACATGCCGGAGCAGGAGCCGCAGGTCGGGCAGGCCGAGCGCTCGATCGTCGCGACGTCGGAATCGCTCACGCGATCGTCGCCGGCCGCGACCATGGCGTCGACGAGATCGAGCGCATGGGCTTTGCCGGAGAGCACGACCTTGCCGGCCTCCATCGGCCCGCCGGAGACGAAGACGCTCGGAATATTCAGCCGCAGCGCGGCCATCAGCATGCCGGGGGTGATCTTGTCGCAATTGGAGATGCAGACGAGCGCGTCGGCGCAATGGGCGTTGCACATATATTCGACGCTGTCGGCGATGATCTCGCGCGAGGGCAGCGAATAGAGCATGCCGTCATGGCCCATGGCGATGCCGTCGTCGACGGCGATCGTGTCGAACTCCTTGGCGACGCCGCCGGCCTTCTCGATCTCGCGCGCGACGAGCTGGCCGAGATCCTTCAAATGCACATGGCCGGGCACGAATTGGGTGAAGGAATTGGCGACGGCGATGATCGGCTTGCCGAAGTCGTCGTCCTTCATGCCGGTCGCGCGCCAGAGGCCGCGGGCGCCCGCCATATTGCGTCCATGGGTGGTGGTGCGGGAGCGGAACGGCGGCATGGCGGCTCTCTTTTCGGGCGTTTTTTCTTTAGACCCGCTTCGACCGGTTGGGATCGGAAACGGATCTAGCTTTGCGTATCGAGCGAAATCTGGCCGCTCGAACGATTCCGTTCGAGTGGAAAGCGCTCCAGACCAGCGATGAACTATCCCAAGGAGCGGGAGCCCGCAACCGCCGTCCGCGACGGCGCGGCCCGAGCCGTGGCCGATGCGCGCGGCGCCGCAGGCCTGACGGCGGAAATGCTTTGCTCCTGCGATCGAATATGAAATCTTCTCTTTCTGGTCGACTGCAGGCGAGTCGACCGAGGTTCGACTATAGCGAATACAATAGAATAAGCTAAGTGAGCGGCCGCTCCACTGGATCGCGTGGACGATCGTCATGTTGTTCGGCCCATGCGGCGACAGCCTTCGGGCCCGGCCTCGGCGAAGACCGCCTCGTGCGGCCGAGCACAGGTATGATCTTCGTCCCGTAGTTTGATGCGTCCGTCTTCGAGGCATGAACACAAGCGGAGGATTTTCGTTATGACAATTCGCATTTTCTGGCTGGTCGCGGCTGCGGCCGCAGCTTTGTTCCTGGTCGCTCCGAACCATGCGCGGGCGCAGTCGCGCACCTGGGTGTCCGGCGTCGGCGACGACGTCAACCCCTGCAGCCGTACCGCGCCCTGCAAGACTTTCGCGGGCGCGATCGGAAAGACCGCGGCCGGCGGCGAGATCAATTGCGTCGACAATGGCGCCTATGGAGCGGTGACGATCACCAAATCGATCGCCATCGTCTGCGACGGCGTGGAGGCGGGCGTTCTTGCCTCGAACAGCAACGGAATCGTCGTCAACGCCGCGTCGTCCGACACCGTGTTTCTGAGCGGCCTCGACCTCCTCGGATTCAATGGAGCGGTCAGTGGCGTGAATATTCTTCAGGCGAAATCCGTGCGGATCGCCAAGTCGAAGGTGCGCGGCTTTTCCACTGCCGGCGTCAATGTCGCGCCGAGCGCCGCGGGAAGCTTCGTGAAGGTCGAGGTGGTCGACACTCTGCTCTATGACAATCCGGGCTCCGGAATCATCGTCAAGCCGACGTCCAACGCAAGCTGCCGCCTTCTGCTCGACCGGGTGAATGTCAGCGGGAGCGGGGTCGATGGCGTCAAGCTCGATTCGACGGGGACGACGGGGGTCGTGAAGAGCGTGATCGTCGACAGCGTGATCGCCGGCAACGCCGCAAACGGCGTGAGCGCCGTGGCCTCCGGCGCCGCCGCGCATGCTCTGCTCGACCGCAGCTCCGTCTTCGACAATGCGACCGGCCTCGCCACCAATGGCAGCGGTTCGATCGTCAGCTTCGGCAGCACGAATCTGTCGGCCAATGGCGTCGGCGCCGCGCAGACGAATTCGGGAATCACACAGAGCTACGCGAACAACCCCGTCATCGGCAATGGCGGCAACGGATCATTCGGCACGACGCTGCTGAAGTAGGCGGTGCGCGATCGAAGATGAGGACTTATCGTCATGATAATTCGAGTTTCATTGCCGGCCGCATAGCGATCGCGGCGCTGCTCGCCTTCGCGCCGCAGGGCGCGCAGGCTCAGGCGACGCGGACCTTCGTATCGGGCGCAGGCGACGACACGAAGCCCTGCAGCCGCCCGCGCCCTGCAAGACGTTCGCGGCCGCGATCGGAAAGACGGCGGCGGGAGGCGAGATCAATTGCGTCGATTCGGGTCCGTTCGGCGCATTCTTCTCGATCCAGAAATCGCTCTCCATCGTGTGCGACGATGTGCGGGCGGAAGTGCTCGTCGTCAACAATGACGCAATTACGGTCAGCGCCGCGGCGACCGACGACATTCTGCCGAGCGGTCTGCACATCCGCGGAGTGACGACGAGCTTCAGCGGCGTCCGCGTTCTGCAGGCGCGGTCGGTGGCGATCGGAAAATCCACGATCCGCGGCTTTCACGTCGCGGGGATCAATGTCGTCCCGAGCGTCCCCGGCGCGACGACGAGGCTGCAGGCGATCGATACGATCATCGCCGAAAATCCGGGCGTCGGCGTTCGCGTCGAGCCGGCGGGGGGCGCGAGCGCGAATGTGATGCTCAGCGGCATGGCTGTGAGCGGCGGCGGAGCGGAGGGCGTTCTCTTCGACGCCTCGGCGACCACGGGCTCCGTGAAGGGGCTCGTGCGCGACAGTGTCGTCTCCGCCAATGCGACGACCGGCGTCGCCGCCGTCTCGAACGGCGCCGCGGCCGTGGTCCTCGTCGAGGGCGCCGCGCGGCCTTCGACAACGTCATGGGCGTCTCGGCGTCCGGCTCCGGCGCGGCGCTCCGCTTCACGCGCTCGGACCTGACGGCGAACGGGACGGGCGGCCAGCCAGGCCAATCTCGGCGTCGTGCAGTCATTCACGACCAGCGCCGTCGTCGGCAACGGCGCCGTCGGAACATTCGGGAACACGTCGCTGCAATAGGCTCCTCGCACGCCGCAGCCGACGCGGCGCGCGAACGTTCTCAGAAGTGATAGTTGAACCCGCCGCGGATCAGCGACGTATCGAGCGTCGAGCGCACCGCGTTCGGCGTGAACTCGAAGTAGCGCTCGCCGCCGACCGAGGTGAACAAATATTCCGCCTTGGCGGAGAGATTGGGCGCGAGGCCGTATTCTATGCCGGCGCCGAGCGCCCAGCCCGGCAGGAATTTCGACTGCTGGCCATAGAAGCCGTTGTAGATGTTGCCGATCGTCGCCGTGGTCACGACGCCGGCGAAGCCGCCGGTGAGGAACAGCAGCGCGCTGTCGAAGGTCACGCCGGCGCGCGGGCGCAGCGTCATGATATTGTCGACGCCGCTGCCGCCGGCGACGCCGGCGATGGGCGAGCCGCCGCCCTTGCCGCCGCTGAAGTCGAAATCGCCCTCGAGGCCGATGAGGAAGTTCGGGCCGAACGTATAATTGAAGCCGCCGGTCGCGCCGACCAGCCAGCCGTCGGGCTCGCCGAGCACGGCGGCGCCTCCGTTCTGGAACGCGCCGAAGCCATAGCCGCCGTTGATCCCGAGATAAAATCCCTGCCAGGCGAAGGCCGGCGGCGGCGAATAATAATCGTCCATCGGGACGCTGCGGCGCGGCAGGTCGGCGGCGCTCGCCATGGAGGCGAGAGCGGATGCGAGCAAGGCGGAAAGACGGATAACTCTCATCGAACTGAACTCCACGACTGGCGCGCCATTTCGCCGGCGGCTCTCGCTCCACGACCGGGCCGCAAAGCCCAGCCAGAGTTCGGCCGAATTAGAAGCATTCACCTTAATGCTTGGTTGCAAAGCTGGTTCGATCGCCGCCGGGAACGGCGAATGGAGACGTCGGATTGACAATCCGCGCCGCTCGTCCGATGCAATCGTTTCGCGATTTCGCTCAATCTCTCAGCACGAGTCGTTCGAGCCATCTCATGCCGGAACTGCCAGAGGTCGAGACGGTGCGGCGCGGTCTCGAGCCCGTCTTCACCGGATCGGCGATCGAGCGGGTCGAGTTGCGAAGGGGCGATCTGCGCTTTCCCTTTCCGCAGGGCTTCGCGGCGCGGCTGGCGAACCGGCGCGTCCTGGCGCTGCGCCGGCGAGCCAAATATCTCGTCGGCGAGCTGGACGATGGGATGGGGCTCGTCATGCATTTGGGCATGAGCGGCTCCTTCCGCATCGACGCCGACGATCCCGAGGGCCTGTTTCATCGCGCGCGCGGCGCGAAAGAGGCGCACGATCATGTCGTGCTCCGGTTCGCGAGCGGGGCGTGCGTCACCTATAATGATCCGCGCCGCTTCGGCTTCATGCTGCTCGAACCGCACGTCGATCTGCCGGCGCACTCCTTGTTCGCGGGCCTCGGCGTCGAGCCTCTGGGGCCGGAGCTGACGCCCGAGCGGCTGGCCGGCGCGCTCGCCGGCCGCAAGGCGCCGTTGAAGGCGACGCTGCTCGACCAGAGGATCATCGCCGGCCTCGGCAATATTTATGTCTGCGAGGCGCTGCACCGCGCGCATCTCTCGCCGCTGCGCGCGGCGGGCGGGCTGGTCGACGCCAGAGGGCGGCCCAAGCGTAGATTAGCCGATCTCGTCGGCGCCATTCGCGAGGTGCTGCGCGAGGCGATCGAGGCGGGCGGGTCGAGCCTGCGCGACCACCGCCAGACGGACGGCTCGCTCGGCTATTTCCAGCACTCCTTCCGCGTCTACGACCGCGAGGACGCGCCGTGCCCGACGCCCGGCTGCCGGGGACATGTCGCGCGGATCGCCCAGAGCGGGCGATCCACTTTCTTCTGCCGCGAATGCCAGAAGTGACGGCCCACTGTCCATCCGCTCGGAAGGCGCTCCCGGACGCGACGCCGACGACGTCTTTCGTGATGCCGCGGCTTCGTCGCGTCCTTGTTCGAAGACGAGAGCCGGACTGGAGATCGATCGGCCTCTCCGCTCTCGTTTTCTCCCCGGCTGCGGCAAAGGGAAGAGATGTGAGCTCGCGGAAGAAGGCCGATCGAGGAATGTTTTATATTGGTCGAGGGCGCAGGGACGCTGTGTTCGCGTGGTCATTCAGGCTGTCGGCAACGCCGACGCGGCTCCATCGATGCGCAGGACGTCAAACACGTTGTCCTGTTCGATCGGCCCGACGGCTGGAGACGATTCTCGTGGACGCGATCTCCATCGGCGGCTGCCAAATGAGCGGGCCGGCGCCGACTGCGGTCCCGCGTTCCAGCGCCGAAACCTTGGCCGCGATCTCCGCGGGAGGAGCCCAAGCGGCGGGAGCCGGTGCGGGCGACGGGCGATCGATGCGGCCGACCGGCATGACGTCGACGATCGTTCCCGCGGATGCGATCTCCGCCGGCGGCCGCCAAGTGAGGGCGCTTTCGCCGACGGCGGATCGGTGCTCGATGACAGGAGCTTCGGCGGCGATTTCCGCCGGAACGGCCCACTGCGCCGAAGGCGCCGATGCGATTTCCGACGGCGGCAGCCAAACGAGGGCGCCTGCGGAGGGGCTTCGACCGGCCGCAATCTTTGCCGCGATTTCGACCGGAGGCGCCCAATTCGCGGGAGGCGGAATGGACGAGCGCGATCTTTCGGGATCGACCGGGGCGCCGGCGACGGATCTCGCTGGGGAGCGGAGCGCGGCGAGCTCGAATTTGCGGTGATCCATGCCGTCGACCTCCGACCAGCATTGGGGTCGTGCGGGCAAAGATCCCGCTTGTCCCCGTTGCAGTCCGAAGAAAGCCACAAGGGACAGGATGCATAAAGCGTTAAGAAATCGTAACATGAGCGGTTACTCCAAAAGAGAGAGAACGAGGTCAGGCTGATGCGACCTTCGTAAATTCGCAGTTAAGAGAATGTATCGTAATGAGCCGTACGAATTTACTGCATCGTCTCGCGGCTGAGCCGAAATATTTCACAGGCCGCGCTTGAACCAAGAGATCAGGCTGCGTGCGTCGACGCTCGTGTTTTTCGGACATCCCACATGCGGCGGAAACGGCCCAGTAGAGCGCGAAGCTCGACGCCAGCACGAGCCCGTCGAGACGATCGGTTCTCTCGATGTGGTTGGCCTCGAGATTGAAGCCGCGCTCTCGTAATCAGAGAACATCGCCTCTATGCGCCAGCGCACACCATGGTCCGCCGCCACGTCGTCTCGCCTCCGTTCTGAAAGACGAGCAGGCCCTGCTTGCAGCGCAGCCGCCCGCTCGCCGACGCGCAACGAGACCATGACCATCTGACGAGCGTGTTGACCTTGCTCTGGTCACCACGATCGTGAGGCCGTCGGCGCCGGAGCGTTCCAGCGCCTCGCGCGCGAAAGGCTGCTCTTTTCACGCCGTCATCACGCGCTTTCGGCCATAGCTCCACGACTGTCCGGGCAGTTGTTCACGGTTGAGGATAGGTCGATGCGTAAATATTATGGCTCCAGTGCCGGCTGACCGGCATCGGCAAAGGAGCGCGGATTCAGGGCATGTCGGCAGCCGATGTTTCGACCCATGTGGTCATCTGTGGGCACTTTCACAGCGAGTGCGACCCGCTCATCGATCTAATCTGGGCGTCCGCGACTACGCCGATAATCTGCGCTAGAGGCGTTTCGGGTCTCACGCTGATGGAACGCGGTGAGCCTTTCGTCGTCACGAGTTGGAACAGCGACGTTTCTGCGCTGAAATCTATCCTGGCGCGGGAGGAGAACCAGCGGACCGTACATTGCATCCTATTGATGCGAGACCCGCGAGATTTGCTGACGGTTCGGACCGCAGCGGCGGCCGGCGAGTATGCATATGGCTACGACCGGTCGATCTACATCGGCGATGAGGGGCTCCCGACATACACCAGTCCCGGCGTCCTTCATGTCAACGCGCTGATCCGCCACGCCGCCAAATACGGCAAGCGAGTCGATGTCGTGCGCTATGAGGATTTGATAGCCGATCCGGACGCGATTCAAGCGCGGCTCGCCCAGTCGACGAAGCTGCCGATGTCGGGGCGATTTTCTGATCGCCTCTCCGCGCTCTACCCGTATTTGCGCCGGGGTTCGACGCCAGCTTGGAGCCGCCCCGAGCATGCCGAACGGGTCGTGAGACAGTTCCGGCTGGCGCCGGCGCTGTTCGATGATCTCGCGCGCTGGGGCTACGCGGCGGATCGCGATTGGTTCGACACTCTCGCCGCAACTGTTCCAGCTGCATTCGACGACAAGCCCGGCACGATCGTCGGCTATTACACTGCAGGCACCCGCTACGAGGCCGAGGCTCAGCGGATGGCCGCATCGATCGCCCGCCTGAATATTCCGTTGCGCCTGACCGCGATCGATATGGACGGAGCCGACTGGCTCACCGCCGTGAGGCGGAAGCCCGCCTTTCTGCTCGAAGAGCGTAAGCGCCTGCGAGGGCCTCTGCTCTATATCGACGTGGACGCGGTGGCGCACGCCGACCCGTGGCCCTACCTTCGGGGATATGACGGCGACGTCGCCGTTTCGGCGCATCACGGCGCGAATGTCATCAGCGGAACCCTGCTCCTCAACGATACGGAGGGAGCCGTTCGGTTTCTGGAGGCTTGGCTCGCCGAACAGGACCTTGACCCGAATGCTTGGGATCAGCATAGTCTCCATAATGTCGTGATGGCGCGCCTCGCGAGCCCCGCCTCCGGACCCAGAATCCAATATCTGCCGATCGAATTGTGCTGTGTGTTCGACAAGAAATACAATCCTCCCGTCGTACCGATCATCGAGCATCTTCAGGCCAGCCGGGAGTTGCCCGAAAGGCGTATCAGGGGCAAGGGCTTCCTGCGCTTGGAAAGCCGACGCTCCCGCGTCGAGAAGATCGAAGCAATGCTCGGCATCAACGATCCACCCGCAGGCGAAGCCACGCTTCAGTCATATCGATCGATTCCGCCAGAGCAGCGCCGAACATCGACGCTCACGATGATGCGCGACGGCGCGTCCGACCTGGTTCGATGGGCTGACCCGGCAAACCTGCAGCAGAAATGGTCATCGCGCGCACGCCTGGCCGCACGATTGATCGAGGCTCCGGCTCGCGTGCTCGATCTCGGCTGCGGGCGAATGGATCTCGAGGCTGAACTCGTCGCCGGCGTCAGTTATGTGCCGGCCGACATCGTGATGCGCGACGCGCGCACCTTGCCTTGCGACCTCAATAGGGGCGAGCTTCCAAAGGTCGCCGCGGACATCGCGACAATGCTGGGTGTCCTCGAATACGTCCACGACCCCCGCAAATTGATGATCATTCTCGGCGCTCGATGGCCGCGTCTGATCGTCAGCTACAATCCAGCCGATCTCGACTCGGGGCGAGATCGGCGTGCTCATGGCTGGTTCAACGACCTCCGATCGGCGGATCTGGTGGGGCTTGCTTGTGAAGCTGGGCTCGCGTTGCGCGCCATCGTTCCTGTCGGAGCGAAAGAGCGACTGTACGATTTCTCGCGCGAGGCGCCTGTCGCATGACGATTGGCCACATCTTCCGAGCCGACATCACCAATGTCGGGGATTGGCATTGCCCGCCCCATCGGCACTTCAAATTCGAAAACGATCGAGACGCCGACATCCTGGACTTTGCGCCGGACCGACTCCATCGCCACGTCGTCGTTGGTGGAGGCGGTCTGCTCGCCGCGACGTTTCATCGCCACATGGAACGGCTCACGGCATGCCGACGCAGGCTGAAGAGCCTAGTAGCGTGGGGAGTGGGAGAATCCCAGATTGTCGATCGAGCGGGCGGTTTCGTAACGCCGTACGCCGGTCCGTTGCCAGCGTACTTGAGCGCTTTTGATTTGGTCGGTGTGCGGGATTTCGGCGCGGAATATCGCTGGGCGCCTTGTGCGAGTTGCATGCTGCCTCACTTCGATCGCGATTACGAGATCACCAGAGAGATTTGCATCTACGAGCACAAGCGAATCCCGATTCCGATCGAGGGATTTCCTCGAATGTCCAACAATGGCAACGATATAGATGCTGTAATCGCCTTCTTGGGATCGGCCCACGTCGTCGTCACGAATTCATATCACGGCGCCTATTGGGCGACACTTCTCGGTCGGCGCGTGCTTGCCGTTCCCAACATGTCGAAACTCTACCGCTTGAAGCATGCTCCCGTCATCTGCCGGTATGAAGATTGGAAACGTTATGTCGACGTGACCGTCCGATATGATGACGCGCTGACGGATTGTCGGGCGGCCAACCGTGAATTCTACAATCTTGTTACGGAATTACAGCGTCATGGCTGACGCTCGGCAATCCGAGGTATCGACCGACGGAACGGATGGGGCCGTTGCGCCAAATCCGCGGTTGATCCGAGGACAAATCGTAGATTTCATCCCTCGTAGCGGCTTCGTATTCCTCGAAGAGCCGTGACAGGGGAAAGGCTGCCGGTTTTTCGGCTCCGAGAGGCGCGGCGCGGGCGGCGGTGTCCTGAACCGCTTCCCTTTGTGACCAGCTCTTCCAGTCGCTCAAGGATGCGTTCGATCGGCAAGGCGGTCAGTTGGCGTTGGACGCATGGGGGAAGCCGAGCTCGCAGCTGCGACGGCCGAAGGCCGCGAACTCGGCCGGAACGCGTCGGACGAAGCGCCAAACAGAGCCGCGGCAGGTGAGGAGATCAGGCATGGAGCGCGAGCTGTGTTGGACGAAATGTCGGGAATTTTCGCTCAACAGCGCCGCGTCAGGAGCCGGAATGACAACAATGTCATTGAAATCGTGGACAAATTATCCAGTGAGCTGGAGCGGGTGAAGGGAATCGAACCCTCGTATTCAGCTTGGAAGGCTGCTGCTCTACCATTGAGCTACACCCGCGATCTGTCCGATATGCCAAGTCGCGCCGCGCTTGGCAATGGGTGAAGTGGAGCGGTGCGCGGCCGGTCCTTTTCCCGATCCGGCGGATGAGCGATTCCTCGTGTGGACAAAGGCTTTTTCACCGCCGGCGCCGGCGATCGGCTTGACACGCCGCAGGCGCATTTCTCATTTGACAGCCGCAGAGGCGCACACTAACCCGAGCGCCCGTCTCCACCGGGCGTTCCCATGGCGCTCTACATCGAGGAAGCAAGGACCGTGGCCAAACCCGAACTCGGCGCCAAGCGCCAATGTCAGTCTTGTGGCGTCAAATTCTTCGATCTGAACAAGGATCCGGTCGTCTGCCCCAAGTGCGGAGCGATTTTCCATGTGGCGTCGACGCGTATCGCGAGCCGCGCCTCGGCGGAGGAGGAAACGACGGAAGGAGAGAAGGAAGGCGCCGAGATCGTGTCGCTCGACGAGGTCGAGGCGAACGAGTCGAAGGCCGATGCGATCGATGTGGACGAGGACGTCGAGATCGACGACGCCGTCGAGGAGGACGACACCTTTCTCGAGAACGAGGAGGAGGAGGACGACGACGTCTCGGGCCTCATCGACGGGGACATCGACACCGACGAGGAGAGCTGATGCGATCGAGGCGGCGGCCCCGCCCGGGGGCCGCCCCCTCGTTTCATTTCTCGGCGGCGTCGGGCAGCGGTTCGGGCGCCGAATAATCGGCCGGCGCGGGCTGCGTCAGAGCGCCGAGGAAGGCGACGATGGAGGCGATCTCCTCGTCGGAGAGATCGACGCCCAATTGCGTCTTGCCCATGACGCGCACAGCGCGCGGCAGCTCCGCGACCGAACCGTCGTGGAAATAGGGCCCCGTCTCGGCGACATTGCGCAGGCTCGGGACTTTGAAGACATAGAGATCCGCGTCGTTCTTGGTCACGTCGGCGCGGCCCTTGTCCGGCGTCTCGACGCCGGTCTCCTTCCAATAATCCGTGACGACGCCGAATTTGGCGAAGCTCGTTCCGCCGAGGCCGACGCCGTCGTGACAGCCGGCGCAGCCGACGGCGATGAATTTGCGCAGTCCCGCCTGCTCGGCCGTCGTCAGCGCCTTCTCGTCTCCTTTCAGAAAAGCGTCGAAGCGCGTCGGCCGGGGCAGGGTGCGCTCGAATACGCCGATCGCCTTGCCCCAGTTCTTCTGCGTCACGGGATCGGCCTCGCCCGGAAAGGCCTTGGCGAAGAGCTCCGCATAGCCCGGGATCGATTTCAGCTTGGCGATCACCGTCGCGAAATCGGGATTGCCGAAGGTCGCCGCGCCGGTCGGCGATTTTTCCGCCTGCTCCTCGATCGTCTCGCGGTCGCCGCGCCAATGCGCCTTGAATTGCAGCGCCGCATTGAAAATCGTCGGCGCATTGCGGGGATTGGCCTTGCCGAACACGCCGAAGGACTTCGGCAGTCCATCGGCGCCCTGCAGTCCCGGCAGATGGCAATGCGAGCAACTCACATTGCCGTCGGCCGACACGCGATTTTCGAAGAACAGCCGGCGGCCGAGCGCGGCCTGCTCGCTGGCCGCGCTCGGCGACGCGGGCAGGGGCTGGAAGACCTGTCTGGCGTCGGCGAGAAGCGAGCCGTCGCTTCCGGCGGCGAAAGCGGCCGTCGCGGCGGCGAGAGCCGCCGGTAAGGACATTGGAACGAAGAACTTCATGATGCGCCGTTTCTTCCGGTGTGAGGGCGCCGGAGCGGCGAGCTCCGGCGCGGGCGCATCCTGTCTCGCTTCCAACTGCAGGGCAAGATCGTGCGCGAGAAAAGCCGGGTCTCGCGCTAGGATTTGCCGGGTCGTCGCGGCCTGCGGTCAGATCGGGCGCAGCCCGAGCCATCCGCCCGCGCCGGGAAGGAAGCGGCGGATGATCTGCTCCAACGCCAGAACGAGCAGCAGCGACAGGCCGAGCGTCGGCAGGAAGAGAGCCAGCGCGACGACGAGGCCGAGCGCGAGCGGCGCGAGCCGCGGCTCGGACGACGGCGCCGGCGGGGCGCCCAGCGCGCCCTGCGGGCGTCGACGCCACCACATCACGACCGAGGAGGCGACCAGCACGAGATAGCCGATCGCCGTCAGCAGCCCCAGCAGCTGGTTGACCCAGCCGAACAGCTGGCCCTCATGGGCGGCGATGCCGACCGCGAACACACGGTCGATGAGCGAAGCGTCGGCGAAGCCGGTCTCCCGCAGCTTTTCGAAGCTGGCCGGATCGAGCTCGACGGTTCGGCGCAGGGGGCGGTTTTGCGTCGTCGACTTCACCACCCAATTGGGCTTGCCCGGCGAGGGCGGCGCGATGGTCGCCGGCTCGGCGAGGCCGAGACCGGAAGCGGCGGCCGCCGCTTTGTCGAAGCCGAGCGGCGTGTGGCCGGCGGGCGCCGACGCGCCGCCGCGTCCGTGATGGCCGGCGTGCGGATCGGCGCTCGGCGCCGGCGCCGCCTGCCGGAATCCTTCCTTGCGCTGCGCCTGCTTCTCGTCCGGGCCGGTGGTCCAGTCCTGCTTGACGAACGCCTGCTCGCCGATGCTGCGGACATAGCGGAAGCTCTTGCCCCAGACAGTCGTCCAGGGGAGGGCCGTGAGCAGCAGAAACAAGGCGAAGAAAGAGATCCAGACGCCCGTGACGGCGTGCAGATCGCGCCAGAACAGGCGCCGGCCTGATGAAAGGCGGGGATAGAGGACGCCGGCGAGGCTCTGCGAATCGCGCGGCCACCAGAGGTAGAGGCCGGTGACGATCATGACGATCGCCCAGGCGCCGGCGAGCTCCATCGCTATGTGCCCGGGCGCGCCGAGCAGCATGTCGCCATGAATGTCGCCGACGATCGCGGAGGGGCGAAATCTTTCGTCCTCGATCGCCAGGATCTCGAGCGTGTCGGGCCGCACCATCACGCGGAAGTTCACGAATTCTTCCGCGGGCGCGGCGGCGACGTTTTTCGAGAATGCGACACGGGCGGCGTCTCGAGGATCGGCGCGCAGCTCGATCCCGGTGAGGCGCGCGCCCGGCATCGCCGCTTGCGCGGCGGCGACCTGCTCGTCCAGGGGCTTCGGTTCGTTCGCCAGCGCCAGATGGTCGTACGGACGGTCGAGCCGAGCGTCGATCTGCGGCTTGAACAGATAGATCGCGCCGGTGATCGACAGCACGAAGACGAAGGGCAGGCAGAAGAAGCCGGCATAGAAATGCCAGCGCCAGACGATTCGATAGGCGGCCGCGCGACGAACTGCGCGGTCCGTTCCGAAAATGTCGCGGATGATGACGTTCATTGTGGCCTCCTCGACGATCCGCCGCGGGAGAGCGGCGCGCCGGCGCGCCCGATCCCATAATTTCGCCGCGGGCCGGAGGCGACCGTATTCCGAGCTTAACTCGCGGGTGAAGCCTCGATCAAGATCGAGACATTCAGCGGGCGGAGCCCGAGGGCGTTGTGAAAGAACGGCCGTCGCAAGCGCCGGGCTATGGCGATGGCCGTCCGACCCACCCGCCATCGGACGAGGCCGGGCCAGGGCGAGAGACGTGCGATTCCCTCAACCCCCGAAAGAAAGGGCGCGCCTCACGCCGGGACGCAAGTGTCGGGAACCGGACAAACCTCGGCGCAATGAGGCGTGCCGCCGTCGCATTCCGTGCATTTCTTCGGGTCGATGATATAGGTGTCGCCCTTCATGCGAATGGCGGCGGTGGGGCAGTCGAACTCGCAGGCGCCGCAGACGGTGCATTGCGACGCGATGATCTTGTAGGCCATGGAAGTCTCTCCGAATGCGATCCCCTCGCGGCGCCGGCGGAGAGGCGCCGCCTTGCTTCATTGCGACCTCGGGACAAGCAAGAATCGTTTCAATTCCAATCGGCGGCGCTGCGCGGGAGGCGCGACGGTCGGTCGCATGGGGACGGCGCGGCCGCCGCCGAATGCGAAACCCTACATTGCCAGTAGAATAATAATCCGTTTTAATCCGACGCCGGCGCGAAGCGGCGAGAAGTGGGAGAATGAAATGCCCTTGGACAGCAAGCATCCGGAGACCCTGGCCCTCCACGCCGGCTGGCGTGCGGACCCGACCACGGGCGCCGTCGCGCCCCCGATCTATCAGACGACCTCCTATCAGTTCCGGGACTCGGAACACGCGGCAAATCTCTTCGCGCTGAAGGAGCTCGGCAATATCTACACGCGCATCGGCAATCCGACGACGGCGATCCTCGAGGAGCGCCTCGCCGCGCTCGAGGGCGGCGTCGCGGCGCTCGCCCTCTCCTCCGGCCAGGCGGCCTCGGCCTTCGCGCTGCAGAACATCGCGCGCGCCGGCGATAATGTCGTCGCCTCCACCGATCTCTATGGCGGCACCTGGAATCTCTTCGCCAATACGCTGAAGGAGCAGGGGCTCGACGTCCGCTTCGTCGATCCGGGCGATCCGGAGAATTTTCGACGCGCGACAGACGCGCACACCCGCGCCTATTACGCCGAGACGCTGCCGAACCCGAAGCTCGTCGTCTTCCCGATCGCGGAAGTGGCGGCGATCGGCCGCGAATATGGCGTTCCGCTCATCGCCGACAACACCGCCGCGCCGCTGCTCGTAAAACCCTTCGAGCATGGCGCGGCGATCGTCGTCTATTCGACGACCAAATATATCGGCGGCCATGGGACCTCGATCGGCGGCGCGATCGTCGACGGCGGCAATTTCGACTGGGAGAAGTTTCCGGATCGCCAGCCGGCGCTCAACACGCCGGACCCGAGCTATCACGGCGCGGTCTGGGTGGAGGCGGTGAAGCCGCTCGGGCCCGTCGCCTATATCATCAAGGCGCGCACGACCCTGCTGCGCGATCTCGGCTCCGCGCCTTCGCCCTTCAACGCTTTCCTGACGCTGCTGGGGATCGAGACTCTTCCGCTGCGCATCGAGCGGCATGTGTCGAACGCCCAGGCGGTCGCCGACTTCCTGGCGCAGCGTTCCGAGGTCGTGAAGGTGATCCATCCCTCGCGCCAGCGAGGGGCCGAACGCGAGCGGGCGGACAAATATCTGAAGGGCAAATATGGCGCGCTCGTCGGCTTCGAGCTCGCCGGCGGGCTCGAGGCGGGCCGCCGCTTCATCGACGCGCTGAAGCTCTTCTATCATGTCGCCAATATCGGCGACGCGCGCAGCCTCGCCATTCACCCGGCGACGACCACCCATTCGCAGCTCTCGCCCGAAGCGCAGCTCGCGACCGGCGTGACGCCCGGCTATGTGCGTCTTGCGATCGGCATCGAGCATATCGACGATATTCTCGCCGACCTCGATCAGGCGTTGAAGGCGGCGGGCTGAACCATACGCGGGCGATCGGTGACGGTTTCCTCATGCCGAGGAGGGCTCCGCAGGAGCCGTCTCGAAGCACGCGGACATCTGGCCGTCTCGCAGCGTCGGATCGCCTTGCGCCGCTCGCGATGACGCGTCGTCGGGGGAGACGCTTCGCGTCAGTCCGTCACGACATGCGTCCCATGCGTGACCGCCGCGCCGGCGCGCAGCGCTGCGGCGACGAAGATCGCCTCGGCCAGCTCCGCCTCGGTCGCGCCGGCGGCGAGCGCGTGCTTGCGATGCACCTCGAGGCAATAGGCGCATTGCGTCGTCATGGCCACGGCCAGCGCGATCAGCTCCTTGTATTTCTTCGGAATCGCGCCGTCGGCCAGCGCCGCCTCGTCGAATTTGCGATAGGCCTCCCAGGCGGCCGGAGCCGCTTCGCCGATCTCGCGAAGCCGCTTCAGATTTTTCATGTCGTACATGGACGTTCCTCCTCACGCATGGTCGACCTATCGTACGATAGGTCGACCATGCGTCATTGACGGGAAGCCTGTCAATGGCGCTGTATTCGCGTCGGCGAGAGGGACGAGACGAAATGGCGACGGCGCGACGCGGGGAGGGGACGGCCGAGAAGATTCTCGACAGCGCGGAGGAGCGTCTGTGCCGCTATGGCTATAATGGCGTGAGTTTCCGCGACATCGCCGCCGATGTCGGCGTCAAGAGCGCCAGCGTCCATTATTTCTTCCCGACCAAAGCCGCGCTCGCCGCCGCCGTGGCGCGGCGCTACGCCGATCTCTGCCTCGCCGAGCTCGGCGATCCGGCGTCGCGCGCTCCGGCGGAGGCCCTCGGCCTGCTCGGCGCGATGTTCCGCCGCACAGTGGCCGAGAAGAAGCGCATGTGCTTGTTCGGCATGATGGCGGCGGAAGTCGGCGCGCTGCCGCCCGAGGTCGGCGCCGAGGCGCGCCGTTTCTTCGCCGAGACGCTCTCCTGGCTGCGCGCCGCGCTGGGCGAGGAGGGCGGCGCGGCCGAGGCGATTCTCGCCGCCCTCGAAGGCGGCGTGCTGCTCGCCCGCGTCATGGACGATCCGACCATGCTGGAGAAGGTCCTGGAGCGATTGCCGATCCGCTCCGCGGCGAACGCCTGAATGCGTTACGGCGCGAGATTCACTTCCGTCCCGCCTCGATCACATCCTCGAGCGTGCGCAGGCCGGCGACCGGGGCGTTGACCAGCACCGCCATATTGCCGGGGGCGTGCTCGTTCTTCCACATCTTGGTGTGCGCGTGTGGAATCTTCGCCCACGGGAAGACTTCCGACATGCACGGGTCGACGCGGCGGTCGATGACGAAGCGGTTGGCCGCCGCCGCCTGCTTCAGATGCGCGAAATGCGAGCCCTGGATGCGCTTCTGGCGCATCCAGACATAGCGCGCGTCGAAAGTCAGGTTGAAGCCCGTCGTGCCGGCGCAGAACACCACCATGCCGCCGCGCTTCACGACCAGGCAGGAGAGGGGAAAGGTCTGCTCGCCCGGATGCTCGAAGACGATGTCGACGTCCTTCTTGCCGGTGATGTCCCAGATCGCCTTGCCGAAATTGCGCGCGGCCTTGGACCAGTCGTTGAACTCGGGCGAGTTCACCTTGGGCAGCTGGCCCCAGCAGCCCTTGAAATCCTTGCGGTTGATGACGCCCTTGGCGCCGAGCGAGAGCACATAGTCGCGCTTGCTCTCGTCGGAGATGACGCCGATGGCGTTGGCGCCCGCCGCCGCGCAGAGCTGCACGCCGAACACGCCGAGGCCGCCCGAGGCCCCCCAAATGAGCACATTGTCGCTCGGCTTCAGACGATGCGGCTCATGGCCGAACAGCATGCGATAGGCGGTGGCGAGCGTCAGCGTGTAGCAGGCCGACTCCTCCCAGGTGAGGTGCTTGGGCCGCTCCATGAGCTGGCGGTCCTGCACGCGGCAGAATTGGGCGAAGGAGCCGTCCGGCGTCTCATAGCCCCAGATGCGCTGGGAAGAGGAGAACATCGGATCGCCGCCATTGCATTCCTCGTCGTCCCCGTCGTCCTGATTGCAGTGGACGACCACTTCGTCGCCGACCTTCCAGCGCTTGACCTTGGAGCCGACCGCCCAGACGATGCCGGAGGCGTCGGAGCCGGCGATGTGGTAGGGGAGCTTGTGGACGTCGAGCGTCGACACCGGCTGGCCGAGCGCGGCCCAGACGCCGTTGTAATTGACCCCGGCGGCCATCACCAGGACCAGCACGTCATGGCTGTCGAGCTCCCACGTCGGCACGACCTCGAGCTGCATCGCCTCCTCCGGCGGCCCGTGCCGCTCCTTGCGGACGACCCAGGCGTGCATCTTGGCGGGCACGTGGCCGAGAGGCGGAATTTCGCCGATGTCGTAGAGGTCTTTCAGTTCGGTCAACGTCGGGCTCCTCGGGGAACTCTTCTCGGCCGGCAGCGGGCCGGATTTCATGGCGGTCTTTCATATACGGCCGCCTTTCGCCTGAACAGAGCGTTATTGGTGAGGCGGGCGCTCCCGCGGCTCCGGTCCGTCCGGGCTCCAGCGCCGGTTTTTCGTGCATCTTGCGCCGATTTCGCGGTAAAATCAGCGCCCGAGAATCGCCCCGCCCCAGGAGCCCCCGAAAAATATGAGCAATGACGCCGAAGAAGCTGCGACTCCGGCCGAATACGGCGCGGATTCGATCAAGGTGCTGCGCGGCCTCGACGCCGTCCGCAAGCGTCCCGGCATGTATATCGGCGACACCGACGACGGAACCGGCCTCCATCACATGGTCTATGAGGTCGTCGACAACGCCATCGACGAGGCGCTCGCCGGCCATGCCACCCTGGTCACGGTGACGCTCGACGCCGACGGCTCCTGCACCGTGACCGACAATGGCCGCGGCGTTCCGACCGGCATCCACAAGGAGGAAGGAGTCTCGGCCGCCGAGGTCATCATGACCCAACTGCACGCCGGCGGCAAATTCGACCAGAACTCCTACAAGGTCTCCGGCGGCCTGCACGGCGTCGGCGTCTCGGTCGTCAATGCGCTGTCCGTCTGGCTGAAGCTGCGCATCTGGCAGGACGGGCGCGAGCATTTCATGGAGTTCCACAATGGCGACGCCGTGGCGCCGCTCGCCGTCGTCGGCGATGCGCCGATCGAGGAGGGCAAGTCGAAACGCGGCACGCAGGTGACCTTCCTGCCCTCGCCGGCGACCTTCACCATGGTCGAGTTCGACTATGCGACGATCGAGCATCGCCTGCGTGAGCTCGCCTTCCTGAACTCGGGCGTGCGCATCGTTCTCACCGACGCGCGTCACGCCGAGCAGAAGCGCGAGGAACTCTATTACGAAGGCGGGCTCGAGGCTTTCGTGCGCTATCTCGACCGCGCCAAGACGCCGCTGATCGCCCAGCCGATCCTCGTGCGCGGCCAGCGCGAGCACATCCATGTCGACGTCGCCCTGTGGTGGAACGACTCCTATCACGAGAATGTGCTGGTCTTCACCAACAACATTCCCCAGCGCGACGGCGGCACGCATCTCGCCGGCTTTCGCGCCGCGCTGACGCGGCAGATCACCGGCTATGCCGAGCGCTCCGGCCTCACCAAGCGCGAGAAGGTCGATCTGACCGGCGACGATTGTCGCGAAGGCTTGACTTGCGTCGTCTCGGTGAAAGTGCCGGACCCCAAATTCTCCTCGCAGACGAAGGACAAGCTCGTCTCCTCGGAAGTGCGTCCGGCGGTCGAGAATGTCGTCGGCGAACTGCTCGACCAATGGCTCGAGGAGCATCCGCAGGAGGCCAAGACCATCGTCTCCAAAGTGGTGGAGGCGGCGGTCGCGCGCGAGGCGGCGCGCAAGGCGCGCGAGCTGACGCGCCGCAAGGGCGCGCTCGACGTCGCCAATCTTCCCGGCAAGCTCGCCGATTGCCAGGAGCGCGATCCCGCCAAATCGGAGCTGTTCATCGTCGAGGGCGATTCGGCCGGCGGCACGGCCAAGCAGGGCCGCAATCGCGAGTTCCAGGCCGTCCTGCCGCTGCGCGGGAAGATTCTCAACGTCGAGCGCGCGCGCTTCGACAAGATGCTGTCGTCCGAGCAGATCGGCACGCTGATCACCGCGCTCGGCACCGGCATCGGCCGCGACGAGTTCAACGCCGACAAGCTGCGCTATCACAAGATCATCATCATGACGGACGCCGACGTCGACGGCGCCCATATCCGCACGCTGATCCTGACGTTCTTCTACCGGCAGATGCCGGAGCTGATCGAGCGCGGCCATGTGTTCATCGCTCAGGCGCCGCTCTACAAGGTGACCAAGAGCAAATCGACGCAATATTTGAAGGACGAGCGCGCGCTCGAGGATTATCTGATCGACTCGGTGCTGGACGGCGCCGTGCTTCGCTGCGGCAATGGCGAGGAGCGCGCCGGCAAAGATTTGCGCGGCTCGCTCGAGGATGCGCGCGCCTTCCGCCAGATCATGACCAGCCTGCATTCGCGCTACGATCGCAGCGTGGCGGAGCAGACGGCGATCGCCGGCGCGCTGGCGCCGCCGCCGCCGGACGAGGCGCAGGCGCAGGCGCTCGCAGAGACGGTGGCGAAGCGGCTCGACGTCATCGCCGAGGAGACCGAGCGCGGCTGGAGCGGCGAATTGCGCGAGGGCGGCTATGTCTTCCGCCGCACCTTGCGCGGCGTGGCGCAGGCGGTCACGCTCGACGCCGCGCTGCTCGCCTCGAGCGAAGCGCGCAAGCTGCACGAGCGCGCGGCGGGCCTGCGCGACATCTTCGCCGGCGCCGCGGCCCTGGTGCGGCGCGGCGACGAGACGCCGCTCTCCGGTCCGCTCGCGCTCTATGACGCGACCGCCGCGCTCGGCCGCAAGGGTCTCACGATCCAGCGCTACAAGGGCCTGGGCGAGATGAACGCCGAGCAATTGTGGGAGACGACGCTCGACCGCGAGGTGCGTTCGCTCCTGCAGGTGAAGGTGAAGGAGGCCGCCGAGGCCGAGGATATTTTCGTCAAGCTGATGGGCGATGTGGTGGAGCCGCGCCGCGAGTTCATCCAGGAGAATGCGCTCAATGTCGCGAATCTGGACGTGTGAGCCGTCGCCGGTCTCGGAGACGGCGGCGTTCTGGCCGGCGACGCTCGAATGTTCGAAGAAACTCGCGTCGGGAAATGTGACGGAGGACGCACTCGCCAATTGGTTTCGAGCACGATCGCTCGATGTTCCGCTGTAGGCGGCTCGGCGGAAAAGCCGACATGCCGCCAGTATCCGCCGGCTCGGCGATTTTCGTCGCCGTCTTCGTCCGAAAATCGAGATCTAACCGTTTGATTGCTTTGGTGGAGCCAGACGGAATCGAACCGACGACCTCTTCAATGCCATTGAAGCGCTCTCCCAACTGAGCTATGGCCCCACTGTTCTTTCGCCGCCCTCTCGGGAAAGGGCGGGGCGTTCCGGCGACTCGTCGCCGCCGGCGCGTCGGCTGTATAGTTCAGCCCGACGCGCGCCGCAAGCCCGTCGTCGGCCTCATCTCGGCTCACAGGATGAAACGGCTCAAATCCCTGTTCTTGGCCAGATCGCCGATGTGCTTCTCCACATAGTCGCCGTCGATCGTCACCGTCTCGCCGGCGCGGTCGGACGCCGAGAAGCTCACATCGTCCAGCACCCGCTCCATCACCGTCTGCAGGCGACGCGCGCCGATGTTTTCGACCGAGGAGTTCACCTGCACCGCGACCCGGGCGATGGCGTCCACCGCCGAGGGCGAGAATTCGAGCATGACCCCCTCGGTCGCCATCAGCGCCACATATTGCTTCGTCAGGCAGGCCTCGGTCTCGGTGAGGATGCGGCGGAAGTCCTCCTCGTCGAGCGAGGCGAGCTCCACCCGGATCGGCAGCCGGCCCTGCAGCTCCGGCAGCAGGTCCGAGGGCTTGGCCACATGAAAGGCGCCCGAGGCGATGAACAGCACATGGTCCGTTTTCACCGGTCCGTGCTTGGTCGCGACCGTCGTGCCCTCGATCAGCGGCAGCAGATCGCGCTGCACGCCCTCGCGCGAGACATCCGCTCCGCCCCGTCCTTCGCGCGCGCAGATCTTGTCCATCTCGTCGATGAAGACGATGCCGTTGTTCTCGACCTCGGCGATCGCCTCGCGCACGCTCTCCTCCTGGTCGATGAGCTTTTCGCTCTCCTCGGCCATCAGCGGCGCATGGGCGTCCTTCACCTGCATCTTGCGGCGCTTGGCGCGACCCTGAAACGCCTTGCCGAAAATGTCGCCGATCGAAAAGGCCGAGACGCTCGCGCCCGGCATGTTCGGCAGTTCGAACATCGGAACCTGCGGCCCCGACTGCGTGATCTCGATCTCGATCTCTTTCTCGTCCAGCTCGCCGGCGCGCAGCTTCCTGCGGAAGGAATCGCGCGTCGCGGGCGAAGCGGCGGGGCCGACGAGGGCGTCGAGCACGCGCTCCTCGGCGGCGAGCTGCGCCTTGGCCTCGACGCCCTTGCGGCGCTTGTCCTTCACCAGCAGGATCGCCACCTCGACGAGGTCGCGCACGATCTGCTCGACGTCGCGGCCGACATAGCCGACCTCGGTGAATTTGGTCGCCTCCACCTTCAGAAAGGGAGCGTTGGCGAGCCGGGCGAGTCGGCGCGCGATCTCGGTCTTGCCGCAGCCGGTCGGACCGATCATCAATATGTTCTTCGGCAGAACCTCCTCGCGCATCGGCCCTTCGAGCCGCAGGCGCCGCCAGCGGTTGCGCAGAGCGATGGCGACGGCGCGCTTGGCGTCCTTCTGCCCGACGATGTAGCGGTCGAGCTCGGAGACGATCTCGCGCGGCGAAAAATCGGCCATGTTCAAAGTCCTCGGGCGGCGGGCGCGATCAGATCGTTTCGACCACGATGTTGGTGTTGGTGTAGACGCAGATTTCCGCGGCGATCTCCATCGCGCGGCGCGCGATCGGCTCGGCCTCGAGCGGCGTATCGATGAGCGCGCGCGCCGCGGCGAGCGCGTAATTGCCGCCCGAGCCGATCGCCGCCACGGCGCCGTGCTCGAACGCCTGCGGCTCCAGCACGTCGCCGGCGCCGGTGAGGGTCAGGCCCACCTCGCGGTCGGCGACCAGCATCATCGCCTCGAGCCGGCGCAGATAGCGGTCCATGCGCCAGTCCTTGGCGAGCTCGACGCAAGCCCTGGTCAATTGTCCCGGATATTGCTCGAGCTTGCCCTCGAGCCGCTCGAACAGAGTGAAGGCGTCGGCCGTGGCGCCCGCGAAACCGGCGATCACATCGCCCTTGCCGAGGCGGCGCACCTTCTTCGCATTGGCCTTGACGATCGTTTGTCCGAGGCTCACTTGTCCGTCGCCGGCGATGACCGTTCTGCCGCCCTTTTTCACCAGGACGATGGTGGTCGCATGCCAGCCCGCCGGCTTCGTATCTTGTTCCAGAGTCATCCGAGCCTCGGCCTGAAAAGAGTCCTGCGGATGTAGGGGCTCGCGAGCGCCTCGGCAAGAGGCGCGCAAAGGAGGAGGCGAGGGTGGCCGGATCGGATGATCGCGCAGCGCTCATCGCCGCGGCGCGGGAGATGAACGCGCTCGGCATCAATCAGGGAACCTCGGGCAATCTGTCGATTCGCGAAGGCGCGGCGATGCGGATCACGCCGAGCGGTGTTCCCTATGACGCGCTGACGCCGGACATGATCCCGCTGGTTTTCCTCGACGACGGCCGCTATGAGGGCGAAATCGCGCCGTCGAGCGAATGGCGCATGCACCGCGACATTCTGCGCGCGCGAGAGGATGTGAATGCGGTCGTGCACACGCATTCGACCTATGCGACCGTTCTCGCCGCGCTGCGGCGCGACATTCCCGCCGTGCATTATATGATCGGCGTGTTCGGGACCTCGCGCATCCGCTGCACGGATTACGCCCCTTTCGGCACGCAGGCGCTCTCCGACCTCGCCGTTGCGGGCATCGGCCGCGCGCATGGCGTGCTGCTCGGCAATCACGGGATGATCGTCACCGCCGACAGCCTCGATCGCGCGATGTGGCGCGCGGTGGAGCTCGAGACTCTGGCGCGGGTCTATTATCTCGCGCGCCTCGCCGGCGAGCCGGCGATCCTGGCCGAGGAGGAGATCGCCCGCGAGATCGAGCGCTTTTTGACCTATGGGCTGAAGACCACGAAGGCGTGAGCCCTGTCTTGGCGCAGGGCTTGCTTCGCGCCGCCGGGAGGCGCGCGATGAAATTCTATATGACGCCGGGGTCCTGCTCGACGGGCATCCACATCCTGCTCGAGGAGATCGGCCTCGTCTTCGAGGCCTATGTGCTCAATCTGCCGCGCGGCGACCATCTGAAGCCGGAATATCTCGCCATCAATCCGCATGGCACGATTCCGACGCTGGTGCGCGACGACGGCGTCGCGCTCACCGATTTTGTCGCCATCGCGACATGGCTCGCCGAGACATATCCGCGCCGCAAGCTGCTGCCGGAGGACCCGGAAGCCAAGAGCCGTGCGCTGGACGCGCTCGCCTTCGCGACCCGCTACATCCATGGCGAGGGTTTCCGCCGCGTCTTCACGCCGGAGCGCTACGCGGCGGCGGGCGCCATCGAGGCGACCAAGGCGCAGGGGCGCGAGATCGTCGCCGAGGCCTTCGACAAGGTGAATCGCGAGCTCGATGGACAATCCTATGTGGCCGGGAGCTTCTCGATCGCCGACGCCGGTCTGTTCTATGTCGAATTCTGGGCGGACAAGATCGGCATGGAGCTGCCCGCTCATTGCCGCGCCCATTACGAGCTGATGAAGACGCGGCCGGCGGTGCGGCAGGTGCTGGCGGAAGAGGGATATCGATAAGATCGCGCGACAACTTGCCGCATGATCGTCGCCCGGCGGCTCTTGACCCTTCCGCCCCCCTCTCATAGCGTGCCCCTGTAGCTCAGAGTGTGCGGACGTGAGAGCAGCAGCCCAGAGACAGACGAGCATCGGACGAGCGGCCGTGAATGTGGTCGCGGCGTTCCTCCTCGTTCTGCAGACGCTGTCTCTCGGCTTCGTCGGCTCGGCGATGGCGAGCGTCGCCGACGGGCCGCTCGGAGTGGCCTGCGTCACGTCGGACGGCGGCGACGGCCCCTCGGGCTCTTCTCCGGTCGAGCGGCGGCACGTGTGTCCCTGCTGCGTCATTCACTGCAGCTCGGCGATCGAGATCGACGGCGCCGCCGCCACCGTCACCGTGCTGCGGCGGGAGCGTCCGGTCACGACGCACTGGTCCGAATTCCGCAGAGACGTTGCCGGCGCCACACCGGAATTGCGGCCTTTATCGCCACGCGCGCCTCCCGCGAATCTCGTCTGACCTTTCTTTGACGAGCGCGGGCCGGTCGCATGCGACTTTCCCCGAACCAAAGCGATCTATGACGCGGTGAGCGTCATGTATCCGAGGCTTCTCGTCAGAGCGCTTCGCTCCTCGATGGCGCGCCGGTGATGGCTCCTTCCTGCCCTCTCACGCCCGCCGGCGCTCTTCCTCGAGAGCTCGTCTCGGCTTTCCAGGCATCCGCGGCGGCCTCCGGGCCGCGGCGTCTCCTCTTCACTCGGATGCTCTCCTCCGAGTGGGGCTCCCAACTCTCCCTGCCCGAGCGTCTCTCGGGCAGGTTTTTTTGTCTAGGACGTTTGGGGGAGGGGGAGGCGACGGGCGTTTCGTTAGGCGGTAGGCGACAGGAGTTCCCCACTCACGGCTGCCTACTCGTCATTGCTTCGCTCCGCTCGCTCCTCGCAATGACGCCGCCCTGTAGTCGCGGCTTCTTTTGACGCAGTAGAACTCTACTCACTACTCGCTGCTTCCCTTCACGCCGCCGCGGCGGTCACCCGATTGCGGCCGGCGCTCTTCGATTCGTAGAGCGCCTTGTCGGCGCGGCGCAGCAGCGCGTCGGGATTGGCCTCCCGGCCGCGCTCGGCGATGCCGATGGAGGCGGTCACCGGAATGGCGCGGCCGGCGGCGTCGATGGAAAAAGGCTCGGACTGGATAGTGGCGCGCACGCGCTCGGCGACGCGGGTGGCGATGGCGAGCGGCGTGTCCGGCATCACGATGACGAATTCCTCGCCCCCGAGCCGGCAGATGAGATCGGCGCTGCGCACCACGCGGCGCATGCGACGGGCGAAGTTCTTCAGCACCTCGTCGCCCGCGTCGTGACCGTAAGTGTCGTTGACCGCCTTGAAATGATCGATGTCGAGGATCATCAGCGTCAGCGCCCGGCCCTGATGCGCGGCATGATCGAGGAGCGAGGCGAGATGCGTCTCGAGATAGCGCCGGTTGTTGAGGCCGGTGAGCGGATCGACGGCGGCGAGTTCGATCGCCGCCTGCACGTCGGAGCGCAGGCTGTCGGCGTAGCGCTTGCGGCGCAGCTGGCTGCGCACGCGCGCGATCAGCTCATTGGGGTCGACCGGGCGGACGATATAGTCGTTGACGCCGAGATCGAGACTGCGAAGAATGCGCGTGCGATCGTCCAGATCGGCGATGATCAGGATGGGCAGGGCGCGCGTGCGTTCGAGCGAGCGCATCTGGCTCGCGAGACGCAGAGCGTCGAAATCGGCGAGGTCGAGGCTGATCGCCGCCATGTCGAAGCCGCCTTCCGCCGCGCGGAACAAGGCTTCCTGCGGATTGGCCTCGATGGTCACATCATGCAGTCCGCGCAGAGCGGAGACGATGCGCTCCGCCGAACCGGCGCGATCCTCGATGAGCAGGATGCGGCCGTTCTCGCCGGCGTCGAAGGACGAGCGGGTCAACTCGACGAGGCCGAGGCTCGCGGAGGTCACGGCGCGGGCGCGCAATTCGTCGAGCATCATCTTGAGGCGCGCGAGCGAGCGCACGCGGGCGAGCAGGGCCACCTCGTCGACGGGCTTGGTCAGAAAGTCGTCGGCGCCGGCCTCGAGCCCGCGGACGCGATCGGCCGGCTGGTCGAGCGCCGTCACCATGATCACCGGCAGATGCGCCGTCGCCGGATCGGCCTTGAGCCGGCTGCACACCTCGAAGCCGTCCATGCCCGGCATCATCACGTCGAGCAGCACGATGTCGCACCGGTCCTCGCGGCACAATCGCAGCGCGTCCGGCCCGTTGGTCGCGGAGAGCACGTCGAAATATTCGGCCGTGAGACGGGCCTCCAGCAATTTGATGTTGGGGGCGAGGTCGTCGACGATCAGAATGCGTGCGGTCATGGCCGAGGGCCTCTCATCTATCCGCGAGAAATGCGTTCACGGTCTCGAGAAAACGCGCCACAGAAATGGGTTTGGAGAGATAGGCCTCGCAGCCGCCCTGGCGAATCTTCTCCTCGTCGCCCTTCATCGCGAAGGCGGTGATGGCGATGATCGGAATGGAGCGCAGCTCCTCGTCGTCCTTGAGCCAGCGCGTCACCTCGAGGCCGGACACCTCCGGCAGCTGGATGTCCATCAGGATCAGATCCGGAGAATGGCGGCGCGCGAGCGCGATCGCCTCCACGCCGCTCTTCGTCTGCAGGGTCGCATGCCCATTCGCTTCGAGAAGATCGTTGAAGAGCTTCATATTGAGTTCGTTATCCTCGACGATGAGGACGGTCTTCTGCATGGGCGCTCGACTCTCGGCTCTTCTTCATGTCGCGTCTTCCGCCGGCGCGAGGCCGCCTCGGACGCGTCTTCCTCGGCCCCCGCCGCCGCAGCATATGCGGGCGGAACGGCTCGAAGACGAGATCGTCTTCTGGTTAGCAGAGGAAGATTGATGAAATGAAAATCGGAAAGACTACACACCGCGGAGGTGGCGAAAAGCGGGCGATGCGCCCCTCGATTGCCGATGCGCGATCCATGGCTTTGCAGTCGTTGATTTTTTTGTCGCAGGACGCGGAACGCATGGAGCGCTTCCTGGCGCTCACCGGCGCGGATCCGGGCGAGATTCGCGCGCTCGCGGGCGACGACGGCTTTCTGCGCGCGCTGCTCGAGCATGTCTGCGCCGACGAATCGCTGCTGCTCGCTTTCGCGGACGCGGAAGACTGCGATCCGCAGCGCGTCGCCGCCGCTTGCGTCGCGCTCGGCGGAACCGGCTTCGAATAGGGCGCGGATACGGCGGCTCGGAGTCCGTCCCGCGGCCGTGCGATGTCCGGCCCCTCCGGCGCGGCGGGCGGCTCGAAGGACGGGCCCCACCGCCTTCAGCCGTCTTCCGCGACGGCGGCGCCGGCGGCGGCGATAATGCCGTCCTGGAAGGATTGCACGCCGGAGACGCCGATCGCGCCGACCACCTCTCCGCGATAGAGGATGGGCGCGCCGCCTTCGACGGGCGTGATCCCGGGAAGGCTCAGCATGGCCGTGCGGCCGGAGGCGACGACCTCCTCGAGCGCCTTGGTCGGCCGTTTGAACAGCGCGGCCGTTCGCGCCTTGGCCGTCGCGATCTCGCTCGAGGCGGCCTGCGTCCCGTCGAGACGTTGCAGAAGGACGAGATGGCCGCCGTCGTCGACGATGGCGACGACCACGTTCCAGCCGTTCCTGCGGGCCTCCGCCTCGGCGGCGTCGGCGATCCGCCTGGCGTCGGCGAGAGTGAGCGTGAATTTGGTCTGCATGGCGTCCGCTCCTCGCCCGTGTGGATCGGGCTCCACGGCGAGGCTTGCACGCCCGCGCCGGCTCGCATAGGGAGGACCATGAAACGGCCGGCGCGGCAAGCCGGCCACCGCGCCGAGCGCGTCCTCGAGCGAGACCCCATGCCACTCACAATGCCGCCGCCGGAGCCCGCGATCCTCTCGCGCCGCGACGAGATCGTCGCGCGGCTGCGCGCGATCCTGCCGCCGGCGAGCGTCGTCGCCGACGAGACGGCCCGGCGGGCCTATGAATGCGACGCCCTGGCCATGTATCGGACGCTGCCGCTCGTCGTGGCTCTGCCCGAGACGGTCGAGCAGGTTTCGCGCATCATGGCGCTCGCGGCCGAGATGAATGTCAAGGTCGTGCCGCGCGGCGCCGGCACCTCGCTCTCGGGCGGCGCGCTGCCGCTCGAAGACGGCATTCTGCTCGGAATGTCGAAATTCGATCGCATTCTCGAGATCGATTTCGAGAACCGTTGCGCCCGCGTGCAGCCGGGCGTGCAGAATCTCGCCATTACCCGCGCCGTGGAGCACGCCGGCTTCTATTACGCGCCCGATCCCTCCTCGCAGATCGCCTGCACGATCGGCGGCAATGTCGGCGAGAACGCCGGCGGCGTGCATTGCCTGAAATACGGCCTCACGACGAACAACATCCTGGGCCTCGAGATCGTGCTGATGGGCGGCGAGATCGTGCGGCTCGGCGGCAAGCATCTCGACAGCGAGATGTATGACCTCCTGGGGCTGATGACCGGCTCCGAAGGACTGCTCGGCGTCGTGACCGAGGTCACCGTGCGGCTGCTGCAGAAGCCGCAAGCCGCGCGCGGCCTGCTGCTGCCGTTTCCGACGGTCGAGGCCGGCGCGCGCTGCGTCGGCGCGATCATCGCGCGCGGGATCATTCCCGGCGGGCTCGAGATGATGGACCAGGCGACCCTTCGCGCGGTCGAGGATTTCCAGCCCTGCGGCTATCCGCAGGACGCCGGCGCCATCGTGATCGTCGAGCTCGACGGAACGCCCGCCGAGGTCGATCATCTGGTCGCGCAGGTGGAGGCGATCGCGAAAGCGGAAGGAGCGACGGAGATTCGCGTCTCGCAGAGCGAGGCGGAGCGGCTGCGCTTCTGGGCCGGGCGCAAGAACGCGTTTCCGGCGGTGAGCCGTATCGGTCCCGATTATCTCTGCATGGACGGCACGATTCCGCGCCGCCGCCTGCCCGACGTGCTGACGCGCATGGACGAGCTGGCGAAGGCCTGCGGCCTGCGCGTCGCCAATGTGTTCCATGCCGGCGACGGCAATCTCCATCCGCTCATTCTCTATGACGCGTCGAAAGAGGGCGACATAGAGCGGGCCGAGCGGCTCGGCGCCGACATATTGCGGCTCTGCGTCGAGGTCGGCGGCGTGCTCACCGGCGAGCATGGCGTCGGCGTCGAGAAGCGCGATCTGATGGGCGAGATGTTCGACGAGACCGATCTCGCGCAGCAGCAGCGCGTCAAATGCGCCTTCGATCCGCAGCACCGGCTCAATCCCGGAAAGGTGTTTCCGACGCTGCATCGCTGCGCCGAGCTGGGCGCGATGCATGTGCAGGGCGGGCGGCTGCCCTTTCCCGATCTGCCGAGGTTTTGAGGTGATCGTTCATTTCCAATCCCCGTCGTGCGCAACTCCTTCTCCCCCTCGCGGGAGAAGGTGGCCCGGCGGAGCCGGGTCGGACGAGGGCCGCTGCGGTTCGTCGGCGCTCGGGACTTGTCCAAGGGGAAAAATCGACATCGATCGCTGTCGCGGAAGGAGCCCTCATCCGACCCCGCTTCGCGGGGCCACCTTCTCCCGCGAGCGGGAGAAGGGGCGCGAGCCTTCCAAATGCGGCTGAGCCCCCGAGACGAATCCGATGTCGTCGACGCGATCCGCGACGCGCTCGCGGCGGATGCGCCTCTCGCGATCGAAGGGCATGGCTCCAAGGCCGCGCTCGGTCGAGCGGCGCCGCGCGAGCGCATTCTCTCGCTCGCCGCGCTCTCGGGCGTGACGCTCTACGAGCCCGATGAGCTGGTGCTCACCGCACGCGCCGGCACGCCATTGCGCGAAATCGTCGCTCTCATCGATTCACATCGTCAGCAATTGGCCTTCGAGCCGATGGATCACGCGGCGCTGCTCGGCGGCGCCCGCGATGACGCCACCATCGGCGGCGTCGTCGCCGTCAACGCCTCCGGGCCGCGCCGCATCAAGGCGGGCGCGGCGCGCGATCATCTGCTCGGCTTTCGCTGCGTCACCGGCCGCGGCGAGATCGTGAAGTCCGGCGGCCGCGTGATGAAGAACGTCACCGGCTATGACCTCTCCAAGCTCGTCGCCGGCTCCTATGGGACTCTCGCCGCGCTGACCGAGGTGACGCTGAAGGTTCTGCCGCGGGCCGAGACGGAAGAGACGCTGCTGCTCGCCGGCCTCGGCGAGGAGAAGGGACTCGCAGCGCTGCGCGAGGCGTCGGGCTCGCCCTATGAAGCATCGAGCCTCGCCTTCGACCCGAGCGAAAATGTCGCCGCGCTGCGCCTCGAGGGACCGTGGATTTCCGTGGCGAAGCGGCGCGACGATCTCGTCGCTCTGCTCGCTACGGTCGACACGCTGGAAGAGGAGCAAAGCCGCGCCTTCTGGCGGCGCCTGCGCGACGCGGAGCCCATTGCGGAAGGGGAGGGAGTCGTCTGGCGCGTCTCGCTCGCGCCCACCGACGGTTTCGCTTTCGTCGCGGCGTTGCGGCGCGCGGGCGCGCCGCTGCTCGCGCATGTCTATGATTGGGCCGGCGGCCTCGTCTGGCTGCGGCTCGAGGCTGGGCCCGACGCGCATGCGGGCGCCATTCGCATGATCGTCGATCGGCTCGGCGGCCATGCCACGCTCATTCGCGCCGACGCCGCGACGCGCGCCGCGGTCGAAGTGTTTCATCCGCAGCCGGCGCCGCTCGCCGCGCTCACGCGGCGTGTGAAAGAAGCGTTCGATCCGCGCCATATTCTGGAGCGCGGCCGCATGCGCGCGGAATTTTGAGACGGCGACGATGCAGACGCATTTCTCACCCGAGCTCCTCGCCGATTCCGACATGGCGCAATCGGAGAAGATTCTGCGCGCCTGCGTGCATTGCGGCTTCTGTACCGCGACCTGCCCGACCTATCTCGTGACCGGCGACGAGCTCGACAGTCCGCGCGGACGCATTTATCTCATCAAGGAGATGCTGGAGAACGACCGTCCGGCCGACGCGCGCACGGTGCGGCACATCGATCGCTGCCTCTCCTGCCTCTCCTGCATGACGACCTGTCCATCGAGCGTGCATTACATGCATCTCGTCGATCATGCGCGGGCGCATATCGAGAAGACCTACACACGTCCGCTCTTCGATCGTCTCCTGCGCGCCGCGCTCGCTTTCACGCTCACGCGGCCGGCGATGTTCCGCTCATCGCTGCGCGCCGCCGCGCTCGCGCGTCCCTTCGCGCGCTTTCTGCCGAAGCGTCTCTCCGCTCTCGTCGAAATGGCGCCGGCGCGCGTTCCGGCGCCGTCGCCGGTCGATCGGCCGCAGGTGTTTTCCGCCGGCGCGCCGCGGCGGATGCGCGTCGCTCTGCTCAGTGGCTGCGCGCAAACCGTGCTCGACACGCGCATCAATGAATCGGCCGTGCGCCTGCTCACGCGGCTCGGCGCAGAGGTCGTCGTGGCGGAGGGCGCCGGATGTTGCGGCGCGCTGCCGCATCATCTCGGCCATGTCGACGAATCGCACGCGCTCGCGCGCCGCAACATCGAAGCCTGGACGCGCGAGATCGAAACGGGCGGACTCGATCATATCGTCGTCGACACATCCGGCTGCGGGACGAGCGTGAAGGATTACGGCCACTTGTTCCGCGACGATCCGCTCGCCGAACCGGCGGCGCGCGTCGCGTCATTGGCGCGCGACGTCACGGAAGTCGTCGCCGATCTCGGCTTTGCGCCTGCGATCGACGTCGGCGCGCTGCGGATCGCCTATCATTCGGCGTGCTCGCTGCAACACGGGCAGAAGATCACGGATCTGCCGATGGAGCTGTTGCGCCGCGCCGGCTTCGACGTCGTTCCCGTGCCCGAAGGCCATATCTGCTGTGGATCGGCGGGAACCTATAATCTGCTGCAGGCGGAGCTCTCGACGCAATTGCGCGTGCGCAAGGTCGCCAATATCGAAGGGCTCGCGCCGGAAGCGGTCGCCGCCGGCAATCTCGGCTGCATGATCCAGATCGGGCAGGGGACCTCCCTTCCGATCCTCCATACGATCGAGCTCATCGATTGGGCCTGCGGCGGGCCGCGGCCGGCGGCGCTTCAGGGATAGTCGGAGCCGTAGCGGAAGGCGACGAGCCGATCGTGGCGAAAGGTATATTCCGCAAAATAATTCGGCATGCCGACACGCTTCAAAAAGGGATGGTTCGGGTCGTCGGTCTCGTAGCGGATGGTCATGCGTCCGCCTTTGGTCTTCTTCTGCGTGAAGCAGAGTCCGAGCAGATCGATGACGAACTCCTGCGAGACGCCGAGCCGCACGCCGCGCTCGCTCGCGAGATGTTCGGCGTCGAGCGTCTTGCCGGGGCGCCGCGAGGCGCCGACCGCGGAGCGCACCTCGATCACGCCGAACGCGCCGCGCACCGCGCCGGGATATTGCGTGAGCACAGCCATCTCGTTCTTCTCGCGGTTGAAGAGCAGCAGGGTCGGCATATCGTCGCCGGCCAGGGGAAGCTTGTCGAGCGCGCCGAGAACGCGCTCGGCGCTCGCCTCGTCGTCGAGCCGCACGCCTGCAATGTCGGTCTCGGCGAGGATGACCTCGCAGCCGGCCGAGCACGGCTCGCCGATCGCGAGCAGGATCGCTGCTGCGAGCCCCATGTTGATCGTAGGGGCGCGTCCTGCTCCCGCGGAGCGGGAGAAGGCGGCCCGGCGAAGCCGGATCGGATGAGGGTGGTCGGGTTCGCGTGAGAGTGGCGATCTCGCCAGATATCGTCGACGTTCGATCCGATGCGACGATGTCGCGACGCCCTCGTCCGACCCCGCTTCGCGGGGCCGCCTTCTCCCGCAGAGCCGGAGAAGGAGACGCGCGTCGGGACTCTTGTTCGCTTGTCCAGCCGGGCTGTCGGGCGTGATCGCCATCGTCGCGTCTCAGCGCAGGAAGCCGACGATATCCTTTACGGCGTCCATATTGGCGCGCGCCAATTCTCGCGCCCGGTCGGCGCCGTCGCGCAGCACGCCGTCGACATAGGCCTCGTCGGCCGAGAGGCGGCGCATCTCGGCGGTGATCGGCGAGAGCTTCGTGACCGCGAGATCGACGAGGGCGTTCTTGAAGGTCGAGAAATTGGCGCCGCCGAATTCGCCCAGCACATCGGCCTTGGCGCGCTGCGACAGCGCCGCGAAAATGCCGACGAGATTATCCGCCTCGGGCCGTCCCTCGAGGCCTTTCTCCTCCGACGGCAGAGCGTCGGGATCGGTCTTGGCCTTCCTGATCTTCTGCGCGATCTGATCGGCGTCGTCGGCGAGATTTATGCGCGAATAATCCGAAGCGTCCGACTTCGACATTTTCTTCGCGCCGTCGCGCAGGCTCATCACCCGCGTGGCCGGGCCGGAGATCAGCGGCTCGGGCAGCGGGAAGAAGGCCTCGCCGAAGCCGTTGCGCGCGATCGATTCGAAAAAGTCGTTGTTGAACTTCTGCGCGATGTCGCGGGAGAGCTCGAGATGCTGCTTCTGATCGTCGCCGACCGGCACATGGGTGGCGCGATAAATGAGAATATCGGCGGCCATCAGCACCGGATAGTCGAGCAGGCCCATGGAGGCGTTCTCGCGATCCTTGCCGGCCTTGTCCTTGAACTGCGTCATGCGGTTGAGCCAGCCGATGCGGGCGACGCAGTTGAGCACCCAGGCGAGCTCGGCGTGCTCGGCCACCTGGCTCTGATTGAACACGATGTTCTTCTTCGGATCGATGCCGCAGGCGATGAAGGCGGCGGCGATCTCGCGCGTGTTGGCCTTCAGCTTCAGCGGGTCCTGCGGCACGGTGATGGCGTGCAGATCGACGACGCAATAGAGGCAATCGAAGCTCTGCTGCAGCTCGACGAATTTCACGATCGCGCCGAGATAATTGCCGAGGTGCAGATTGCCGGTGGATTGCACGCCGGAGAAGACGCGTTGGGGAAAGCTGGTCATGAGCGAAGCGCCGACTGGGTTGAGGCCGGCGGCTCTTATGGCAATGTGGGGACCAGAGCGCAAGTATCCGCGGCGGAGCCGTCAGCTCTGCGCTTTCCGGCGCCGCGCGGCCTCGCGCATCAGGTCCAGGCATTCCTTGGTCGCGGCCATGTCGAGCGCCGTGAGGCCGAGATCGGTGTCCTGCTGCGGATCGGCGCCCGCGGCGAGCAGAGCGGCGACGGCCTTCGCGCGGCCGGAGGAGGCCGAGAACATCAGCGCCGTCGCGCCGGTGAGATTGACATGGCCGATGTCGATTCCCGCTTCGATCAGGATGCGGATGTTCTCCACACTCTCGCCGACGCAGGCGAGCCAGAGCGCCTGATTGCCGTCGGCGTTGACCGCATGGAGATCGGCGCCGGCGGCGAGGAGCTCCTTCACGAGTTGCGGCGGCGCGAGGCGCGCGGCCGCCATCAGCGGCGTCGCCCCGGTTTTGTCTTTGGCGTTCACATCGTCCGGCGGAAAGCCGTTCTCGACCAGGAAGGCGGTCAGCGCCGCGCCGAGCGCGGGCGCCGACGCGGCGGCGCGCTCGGCCGCCGCCCAGGCCTCATAGCCGCCGTCGAGGCTGTAGACCTGCGAAAAGCCCATATCGGCGAAAATTTTCGCGTAGGCTTGGCTCGAATTGCCATGATAGCAGCAGACGAGCACCGGCGTCTCTTTGGGAGTCTCGAAGAGATAATAAGAGAGATCGTCCTGTGTCGCATTCTCGGCGCCGGCTATGTGCCCGCGCGCGAAAGACGCAGGGTCGCGCACGTCGAGGACGAGCGTGTCGCCGCCGCTCAGGACGCCGCGCGCGGCGGCGACGTCGATCCTACGAAATCCCTGCCCCTCGGTCATTTCTCATCCTCGCTGCGAAAGCGAGCCTTCGGGCTCGCACCGCTCTTGTCGCGCCGTCGGGTTCGGACGAGGTGCGACATGCGAAGACGGGGCCAGAGCGGATGAAGATTTGAACCGACCCGAATTTTCGACGGTCGCGACGCCGCGCCGCGCCACCGGCGAGCATGATCCGACACGAAATCCAAAGGATTTGATCGTACAGGGGTTCATCTGCGCCTCGTCATGGCGAGCAGGACGGCGTCATCTCGCCTGTCTAGAATTGGATGTATTGCAACAAGGCGTTTGTATTATTGCAGGTGATGCCGATCAAGCTTAAACGAGTCGGATGACGATGTGGGCAAGACTTGGGAGGGCTCGCATCATGGTTCGTATTCGTGTTCGGATGACTTGTCGTTCTGCGGCGTCGGCGATCGTGGTCGGCCTTCTCGCGGCATCTGGCGCGCATGCGCAGGAAGCCCTGCCGACGATCGACATCGGACATGACACGCGTGCGGACAAGACGAAATCCGCGGATCGCGACGCCGCGACGGTCGTCGACGGATATGTCCCGCTCGCGACGACGGCCGGAACGAAGACCGCGACGCCGATCATCGAAATTCCGCAGTCGATCTCGATGGTGACGCGCAAGCAACTCGACGACCGCAATGTCCAGAGCGTCACCCAGGCGCTCGAATATACGTCGGGGGTGATCGCGGACGATTTCGGCTATCAGCCGCGCTTCGAGGTGTTCAAGCTGCGCGGTTTCGACATGACCTACACGGGACTTTATCGTGACGGCCTGCGTCAGCCGGCTGCGCCTTTCGGCATTTTCCGGCACGAGCCCTATGGTCTCGAATCGGTCGCCGTCATCAAGGGGCCGAGCGGCGCGCTCTATGGAATAAGCTCTCCCGGCGGCATCATCGACCTTCAGAGCAAGCGGCCGACGCTGACGCCGTTGCGCGAGGTTCAGCTGCAGATCGGCGAATGGAATCGCTACCAGGGCAATATCGATCTCGGCGGTCCGATCGACGAGCGGGGCGTCTTCTCCTATCGGCTGACCGGCGTGTTCCGCGACGGCTAGGACTGGCTGCCGAGCGGCCTGGATCAACGCTACGCCATCGCGCCGGCCTTCCGCCTGGCGCCCGGACGATTCCACCTCTCTGACCGTCTTCGGCGAATATCTGTTCAACCGCACCGACGCGGCGCCGTTCTTCTATCAGAACTATGTCGACGGCGTGCTCTCACGCTTCTACACGAGCGATCCGAACTTCGCCAATTACGATTAGAATCAACGCCGCATCGGCTATGAATTCGTGCACAGGTTCGACGAGCGCGTCACGTTCAAGCAGAATGCGCGCTACGTCAATCTGGTCGCCGACGGACGCTGGGTGGATCCGCTCGATGTCGACTTCGCGGCGGGAGTCATGAGTCGCCTAGCGGGGCGCGTCGTCGATCATTTGAACACGGTCGGCCTCGACAATCGGATCGAGGCAAAATTCTCGACCGGCTTCGTCGAGCACACGGCGGCAGCCGGTCTCGAATGGACCTATGCGCAGAACGACGACAAATACAGCTACCGCTTCGATTTCGTGCCGGACCTGCTTCTCTACCCCGAGCCGTCCTACGGGGCGGTGGGAATCGTTTCGCCCGCCTATTCCTACAATGTGGCGCAGAGGCAGGAGCAGCTCGCCATCTATGTGCAGGAACAGGCGAAGCTCGGCCCCGTCGTGCTGACGGCGGGCGGGCGCCAGGACTGGGGTGCATACGAAGACGGATACTTCGGACGCCGGCGACTTCACCTCGCCCGTCGCCTCTTCGCAGACGCAGCAGAGCGACAAGGCCTCCACCTGGCGCGTGGGCGGCGTCTATCTCGGGCCGTTCGGCGTCGCGCCCTTCGCCAATTATGCGACGGGTTTCGTTCCGTTGCTGGGGACGGGGCCGGATGGGTCGGCCTTCCGGCCCCAGAGCAGCGAGCAGAAGGAATTCGGCGTCAAATTCCAGCCGCCCGGCTGGAACGCTCTGATCACGGCGTCATGGTTCGACATTCGGGAATCGGGCATTCTGCAGCCTGCCTCTTTCAATCCGAATTTTCAGGAGCAGACGGGCGCGGTGCGCTCGCGCGGCTTCGAGATCGAGGGCGTCGCGAGCGTCGGGCCGGGCTGGGACCTGTCTTTCGCCTACGCCGATCTCGACCTGAGATTCGCGGGCGCGCAATCCGATATTCGCGGCAACAGAGTTTCGGGCGTTCCGCGCGCAACGGTCAAGGCGTGGATCGGCTATGCGTTCCAGCCCGGCCATGTAATGGCGGGTTTCGGCGCCGGCTTCGGCGTGCGTCATGCGAGCAGAACGTTCGGCGACGATGCGAACACGCTGGCCTTCAAGGCCGGCCCGACGACCTATATCGACGCCAATCTCCAATACGACCTCTCCCGGATCGATCCGGCCCTCGAAGGCCTGCGGCTCCAGGTGAATGGGCGCAATCTCGCCGACATCCGATATCGCGGCTGCCAGACCGCCTTCTGTTTCTGGGGCCGCGCCGCACGGTCATCGGCTCGGTGATCTATCGCTTCTAGAGGACCGCGTACGTCGACACTTGCATTCGGGATAGGCGTTCGGCTGGACCGGCCGAGCATCGGCGTCGGTCGCCGCCTCGTCCGGTCTTTGCTTTTCGTGACCGGCGTCATACGCTGGCCGCACAGGCGGCGGGCCGAGCGGACGGCCCGGAAGGCGCGCGGCGCGGCGGATCGAGGCATATGCGCGCGCCCCGCGCTCGCCTGGGATGCGGAAGTGGAGGCCATTCATGACACGCGGATTTTTTGTATCGCTGCATCGCTGGGTCGGTTTGACCATGGCGGGCTTTCTCATCATCGTCGGACTGACCGGCAGCCTGCTCGCCTTTCTGCCCGAGCTCGAGCACTGGCTCGCTCCGGAGCTGCATCCGGGCCGCCATCCGGGCGTGGAGCTCGATCCGGCGACGCTCATGCGGCGCGCCGAGGCGCTGGCGCCCGACGCGCTCATCGACACCGCCTATCTCGGCGAGGAAGGCGTCGCCCATATCGGCGTCGAGCCGCGGCCGGGCGGTCCGGCGCTCGACTATGACGATCTGGTTCTCGACCGCGTCACCGGAGCGGAGCTCGGCCGCACCAAATGGGGCGACCTGCCGACGACATCGGCCGCCATCATGCCTTTCGTCTACCGCCTGCATTACCAGCTGGCGGCCGGCACGATCGGCGCGTGGGTGCTCGGCTTGATCGCGCTCGCCTGGACGATCGACTGCTTCGTCGGCTTCTATCTCACCCTGCCGCTGCCGAGCCGCGCGAACGCCCGCGGCTGGCTCTCGCGCTGGAAGCCGGCTTGGCTCGTCAAGCTGCGCGGTTCGTTCTACCGCATCAATTTCGATCTGCATCGCGCCAGCGGCCTGTGGATGTGGATCGCGCTGCTGATCTTCGCCTGGTCCAGCGTCTATTGGAACTTGAACGGCTTCTACACGCGCGCCATGAGCCTCTTGTTCGATTACGAGCAGTCGGCCTGGGCCGAGGAGCTCGAGATCGAGTCTGCGCCGGGCAAGCAGTCGCTCGCCTGGGAGGAGGCGCAGGCGATCGGCGCCCGGCTGACGGAGGAGCAGGCCCGCGCGCATGATTTCACCGTGGAGGCTCTCGAGGCCTTCTATCTGATGCGCGAGAAAGGCGTCTTCCAATATCGCGTGCGCTCGTCGCTCGACATCGGCGATAGACATGGAGCGACGAGCGTCGTTTTCGACGCCTATACGGGCGCGTTCCTCCGCGTCGAGCTGCCGAGCGGGCGGCGCCTCGGCAATACGATCACCAGCTGGCTCGCCGCGCTGCACACGGCCAATGTCTTCGGCCTGCCCTACCGCATCTTCGTCTCGGTCCTCGGCGTCGTCATCGCCACGCTGTCGGGCACCGGCGTCTACATCTGGTGGAAAAAGCGCAAGGCGCGGGTGAAGCGCGCGTCGGACGCGCCGGCGCCGGCGCTCCAGACGACCGACGCGTGAAACGATGGAGGGGAGCGGAGGCGGTTCCGGCGCGGGCAACGCCGGGGCGGATTTGGCGCGGGCCGGGATTTGGCCTAATGCTCTCCGCTCTCGATCCTCCTCCCGCGGCGATCCTGTGAGAATGACCGGCCACGCTCATCGGAAAATTTTGATCATGGGCCTTCCCGGCGCCGGAAAGACCACTCTCGCCCGCGCGCTCGCGCCTTTGCTGCGCGCGGTGCTGTTCAACGCCGACGAGGTTCGCGCCAATCTCAACAAGGATCTGGGCTTCTCGCTCGAGGACCGCATCGAGCACGCCCGCCGCATGGGCTGGCTCTGCGACAAGGTCGTCGAGGCGGGCGGGATCGCCATCGCCGATTTCGTCTGTCCGACGCCGCAGACGCGCGCGGCCTTCGGCGCGGCGACGGTCGTCTGGGTCGACCGGATCAGCGAAGGGCGCTTTCCCGACACCAACCGCCTGTTCGCGCCGCCGGAGGCCTACGCCATGCGCGTGACGGCGGGCGAGCCGGCGTCCGTCTGGGCCGAGCGCGTCGCCTCTCTGGTTCGCTCCGCGGCGTCGCGTTGAGCCGTTCTCGATCTGCGTGTAAGACCGCCTCGATGCTCAGGGCCGGCCGAGCCGCCCGTTCGAGGTGGGATTCATGCCGAACAAAATGACCGTCTATATTTGCACCGTCTGCCGTCAGAAGGACGAGCCCGAGGTGCGTCCCGGCCAGCAGCTCGTCGAGCGGCTCGAGGCGCGGCTCACGCCGCAGGATCGGGAGATCATCTCGGTCGAGACCGTCGAATGTCTCGGCGTCTGCACCAGGCCCTGCACGCTGGCCATGGCCTCCCCGGGGAAATGGACCATTGTGCTCGGCGATTTCGACGCCGAAAAAGATGTCGATGACCTCGTCCAGTCCCTTCATCTCTACGCCGCCTCGGAAAATGGCCGCGTGCCGAAGAAGGATCGGCCCGAGGCGTTCCGCAGGGGCGGCGTGTCGCGCACGCCGCCGGCGCCGAGATGAACGAATAGCGAGTAGCGAATAGTTCTCCTCGCCACTCGCTATTCGCCCCTCACTCCTTTTTCCCTCGTTCGATCGCCTCCGAGATGATCTTCCGCGCGGCGTCGGCGTCGCCCCAGCCGGTCGACTCGACCCATTTGCCGGGCTCGAGATCCTTGTAATGGGCGAAGAAATGCTCGATCTGCCGGGTCGTGATCTCCGGCAGGTCGGTGTAGTTTTCCACCTTCTCGTAGCGCTTGGTGAGCTTGGGCGCCGGCACGGCGATGATCTTTTCGTCGCCGCCCGCTTCGTCGCGCATATAGAGCACGCCGATCGGCCGCACGGCGATCACGGCGCCCGGCGCGATCGGCCGCGTATTGGCGACCAGCACGTCGCACGGGTCTCCGTCCTCCGACAGGGTGTGCGGGATGAAGCCGTAATTGCCCGGATAGCGCATGGACGTGTAGAGGAAACGGTCGACGACCAGAGTTCCCGACGCCTTGTCCAGCTCATATTTGATCGGCTCGCCGCCGAGCGGCACCTCGATGACCACATTGACTTCGAAAGGGGGATTCACGCCGATTTGTATGGCGTCGAGACGCATGCAGGAAGCTCCTGTGAGGGGAATTCAGCGGACGGGCGCGGAGACGAAGCCGAAGGCGACGCGCGTCAGCATATCGTCGCCGAAGCGCTCCTCCGCCTGCCGGATCGGCAGGCCGCCGAGCCGGCGATAGAAGCCGAGCGCCTTGTCGTTGTCCGCCAGCGCCCAGACGACGGTGGAAAGATAGCCGTGCTCGGCGAGCTCCTGCCGGGCGGCGGCGAACAGCTCGCGGCCGAAGCCGAGGCCTTGATATTCCGGCAACAGGTAGATTTCGAAAATCTCGCCGGAATAAGGCATGGATGGGACGCGGTTGCGCCCATAGGTGACATAGCCGACGATCGAGCGGCCGAATTCCAGCACCAGAATGCCGCTGCCGCGCACGATGGCCCGCGCCCACCATTGCGGGCCGCGGCGGGCGATCATGCGCTCGAGCTCGCCCCCGGGAATGACGCCGCGATAGGCGTCGCGCCATGAGAGATCATGCACATAGGTAATCGCCTCGGCGTCGCCGGGGCCGGCATGACGAATGGAGGAGGCGATCTTGACCATGGGGCGATGTTAGGTCCCGAGGCCCCTGTTCGGCAAGTGTCCGGCGCCGACAAAGCGAACAAAAATGAAAGATGACCGCGGGGCGCGCCGTTCGGCGCAGGCGGGAGCGGAGCCGCCGCCGGGCCGCTCAAGCGAGCAGGCCCGTCGACGCGCCGACGAGCAGCACGATTCCGATGAAGGCCCGGTAAGCGACGAAGGGCCAAGCAGAGAATCGCTCGAGCACGCGCAGGAGCCCCCAGATCGCCGCGAAGGCGGAAATGGAGGCGACGACGAGGCCGACGGCGAGCACCGACCAGCCATGCGCGTCGAGATGGGCCTTGTGCAGTTCGTAGAGCTCCTTCAGCCCCGCGAGGGTGATCGCCGGCAGGCCGAGCAGGAACGAGAACTGCGCCGCCTGCTCGCGCTTCAGATCCAGGAAGAGGGCCGCCGTGAGCGTCGAGCCGGAGCGGGAAACGCCCGGAATGAGCGCGCCCACCTGGGCGAAGCCCACGATCAGCGCGTCCTTGAGGCTCACATGGTCGATGGTGCGCGAGTGGTTGCAATAGAGCTCGGCGATGGCGAGGAGCGCCGCCATCACCAGGCAGGAGATGCCGATCACCGGCAGGCTGCGCAGAGGCGATCCGCAAGTGTTGAGCGTGTGGGACAGCGCGATGCCGGCGAGACCGATCGGGACGGTCGCCAGCGCGATCCAGACCACGAATCGAAAACTCCAGTCGCGAAAATCGCGCCGCAGCAGCGCGCGCGTCGAACCGACGGCGAGGCTGCGGATGTCGCCCCAGAAATAGCTCACCACGGCGGCGAGGGCGGCGAGCTGCATCGCCGCGGAGAAGGCCGAGCCCGGGTCCTTCCAGCCGAGCAGCGCCGGCACGATGCGCATATGCGCGGTGGAGGAGATGGGCAGCAGCTCGGTTATGCCCTGCACGACGCCGAGCGCCGCGACCTTGGCGTAGCCGAGCTCGATGAAGCCGGTGTCGAGTCCGGCGGTGCAAGCCGAGGCCATGTAGCCTTCTCCGAAAAACGAGGCGACCTTCTCCGAGCGAGGCCTTGGCCGCTCGGCGCGAATCGTCCGGCGCGGCGTCTGCCGCTTTGTCTCAGACAGATGGTTAAGGATCAACCTCGAGCCGAGCCGGCGGCGGAGCTAGACGCGCCCGCGCGCCAGCCGCACGAAGGCGTGGAGGCCGTTCTCGCGGCGGCCGAAATATCGCGCGTTCAGCTCTTCGGGCTCGAATGTCTCGACCTGCGTGAAGCCGAGCGCGCGCAGCCGCTCGCGCAACGCGGCAGGGTCGAAGGCGGAACGCCAGGGTTCGCCCATGTCGGCGGCGTTGCGGCGCATCGTCTCGGCGGTCGCCTGCGCGACCGGATCGAGGAGGGTCGGCGGCGGACGGAAATCGAAGACGATCGCGCTGCCGCGCGGCAGGGAGGCGACGAAGGCGAGCGTTTCCATCACCGCTTCTTCCGTCAGATAGACGGCGACGCCGAGCCAAGAGACGCAGGCCGGAAGATCGGCGCGGAATCCCGCGTCGGCGAGCCCCTGCGCCAGGGTCTGCCGTTCGAAATCGACCGGCGCGAAGGCGAGTCCGTCCGGCGGCGCGAGGCCCGCCTCGGCGAGGAGCCGCCGTTTCCAGCTCTGCGTCGCGGGATGGTCGACCTCGAAGACGCGAAGACCCCTATGGGGATTGCGCAGGGCGAATGTGTCGAGCCCGGCGCCGAGCACGACATATTGCGAGACGCCCGCCGCGACGGCGCGGTCCACTTCCTCTTCCGCAAATTTGCTCCGCAGAACGACGGTGGCGCGGGTGCTCCGCGACAGCGGATCGTCGAGCTGGAACGGATCATGCCGCAGCTCGGCCTCGGCCTCGCGCCCGAGGATCGGCAGGGCGAAAGAGTCCTCGAGAACGATCGGCTCGTCGATGAGCTGATGGACGGCGCGAAGCCGGGCGACCCAGAGCGCCGTGCGGCTCGGTTTTCCGGCTTGCAGCAGTTCGGTGGCGGAGACGTCCTGCAACTTTCCCGATCCGGCGCGACACGGAAGCTCGCTCTTCCGTCCGTTCCCTCATGGTCGCGACGGCCGGTATCGCGCAAGAAGAAAATCGGGGTTTCGGCCGCGCCGTCCGCGTTCTTGACTTCCGGCTCCGATGCGGCCAGTTTCCGCGCCTCGCCGCCAGGCTCTTCGCCGCAATCTCCGTGTCCGCCCGCCTCATGCGTTTCTATCTCGACTTCGAAAAACCCGTCGCCGAGCTCGAGACCAAGGTCGAGGAGCTGCGCGCTCTGGCCTCCAAGGGCGACGGGGTGTCGATCGGCGAGGAGCTCGCCAAGCTCGAGGGCAAGGCGGCCAAGGCGCTCGCCGATCTCTACGCAACTCTGACCCCCTGGCAGAAGATTCAGGTCGCGCGCCATCCGCAGCGGCCGCATTTCTCCGATTACGTGCGGCTCTTGTTCGAGGAGTTCACCCCGCTCGCCGGCGACCGCGCCTTCGGCGAGGACGCGGCGGTCGTCGGCGGTTTCGCGCGCTTTCGCGGCGAGCCGGTCTGCGTCATGGGACAGGAGAAGGGCTCCGACACGACGAGCCGGCTCGCGCATAATTTCGGCATGGCGCGGCCGGAGGGCTATCGCAAGGCGGCGCGGCTGATGGAGCTCGCCGACCGCTTCGGCCTGCCGGTCGTCTCGCTCGTCGACACCGCCGGCGCCTTTCCGGGCATAGACGCCGAAGAGCGCGGCCAGGCGGAGGCGATCGCCCGCTCGACGGAGGTTTCGTTGTCGCTCGGCGTCCCCAACGTCGCCGTGGTGGTCGGCGAGGGCGGCTCGGGCGGCGCCGTCGCCATCGCCACCTGCAACAAGGTGCTGATGCTGGAGCACGCCGTCTATACGGTGGCCTCGCCCGAGGCCTCGGCCTCGATCCTGTGGCGCGACGCCACCAAGGCGCAGGATGCGGCGACCAGCATGAAGATCACCGCCCAGGACCTGCTCAAATTCGGCATCATCGACGTCATCGTCGCCGAGCCGCCGGGCGGCGCGCATCGCGATCCGCAGGCCGCGGTGACCGCGGTCGGCGAGGCGATCGACCATGCGCTGGCGGGACTCGGCAATCTGTCGCGGGCGCAGATCGTCGACGCCCGGGCGGAGAAATTTCTGTCGATCGGACGCAAGATCTGACAGCTTTCGCCCGAGCCTTCCGGCTCGCATTCGAACCGCGCGCGAATGGAGCGGGCGCGATGATCGGCAAGCTCAGAGGCGTCGTCGATTCCTATGGCGAGGATTTCGTGATCCTCGACGTGCAGGGCGTCGGCTATGTCGTGCATTGCTCGACGCGCACGCTCCAGAAGCTGCCCCCGGCGGGAGAGGCCGCGGCGCTCGCCATCGAGACGCAGGTGCGCGAGGATTCGATCCGCCTGTTCGGCTTCTCCGCCGACGCCGAGCGCGACTGGTTCCGCCTGCTGCAAACGGTGCAGGGCGTCGGCGCCAAGGTCGCCCTCGCCATTCTCTCCATTCTCGGTCCCGGCGAGCTCGCCGCGGCCATCGCCGGGCAGGACAGGGCGATGGTGGCGCGCGCCTCGGGCGTCGGTCCCAAGCTCGCCGCCCGCATCGTCGCAGAACTGAAGGACAAGGCGCCGGCCTTCGCGGCCATCGATCCCGCGGTCGCGCGTCTCGCGGGCGAGGCCGAGGCGAGCGCGCCCCAGGCGGCGCGGGACGCCATATCGGCGCTGGTCAATCTCGGCTACGGCCGGCCGCAGGCGTCCGCGGCGGTCGCTGCGAGCCTGAAGGCGCTCGGCGAGGGCGCCGACGCCGGCGCGCTGATCCGGCGCGGGCTCAAGGAGCTCGCCGGCTGAGGATCAGAACTGGTCGACTCGATACGACACATGTTCGGCCGCGCCGGCGATCGCCGCTCCCATCGCCATCGAGCCGCAATACGCGAACGATGCGAGGAAAGGGCTCCGAGCCGAACCTCTGATCGCACGCCGGTCGGCGCCGGCGTGCGTCCGCGCACAGACGGCGCAGCCTTGCGCGGCTCATGACGCCGGCCTCACGAAACATTAGCCATGGTCGGAATTCGCCGCGCCGTCGCTGGCGATGCGGGCGCATCGCGCCATCTGACCGGCGAGGTCGCGAAGGGCGGCCGCATGGAGGTTCGTCATGTCGCGTTCGGCATTCGGCGCGCGCCAAATCGGCGCGCTGTTTCTCGGCTTGATCGCTTTTGCGCTGTTCGCGATCTTCGTCTCCGTGCAGCGCGCCGCCGCCGCGCCGTCGCGCGAAGAGCCCTTGTTCGCGCAATGCGGCCTCGACAATCTCCTCCCGGTCTCCGGCCTGGAATACGCCAAAGGCCGCATCGTCGCGCGCGGCGGGCCGGAAGAGGGGCGCAGCGCGATCGCCGTCCGGCGCTGGATGGAATCGTCGCCGCCCGTCCTTCCCGGTCTGCTCGCCTTTCACGTCGACCGGGAATGGCCGGCCGCCGGTCTCCTCGCCGCCGCCGATCCGACGGCGCGCTATTGCCCGTCGGGCGCCCAGCTGTGAACTCAGGCGGCCTTGCGCTCGAGCTGGCGCAGGCTCGACACGATGGAGTCGATCGTCGCGAAGGTCTGGCGACGCACCATGCGCTCGGGGAATTGCAGGCCGAGCGCCTCCTCGAGCGCCAGCATGATCTGGACCGCGGCGAAGGAGGTGAGGCCGATCTCATAGAGATCCGCATTCGCCGACAGCGTCCGCGCCGGCGCCGGCAGGCCTCCGTGTTCGTCGATCATTTGCCGCACGAGGTCGATCATTCCCTTGGGTCCTGCTGTCCGCCGGCGGCGCGCGTCGCGTCGCCGAAATCCGCCGTTCACGAGGATTTGCCGATCATTCGACCGATCGTCCGTGAATCCGAGGTTAAGATTGCCGCCCTCGTTCTGAACGCCGCATGAATTGCGGGGCGACTCGATCGAAAGGGTAAGCAGAATCTTTCTCCTGTGGAAAATGCGTACGCGCGGAGGGCGGGTCCATCGTTGCCAGGCGCCGGACGCGTTTCTATATTCGCCTCATCGATTTTTCGGCCTGACGACTTGGCCGCGCTTCGGAGACGAAGCCGCTGACGACCTCTCCCAAATATCGATCGACCCGGCCTGCACGCTTGCGGGCCTCTTCTCCAATGGGAGAGACGTGAATGGCGACTGGAACCGTGAAGTGGTTCAACGCGCAAAAGGGCTATGGCTTCATCCAGCCCGACGACAACGGCAAGGACGTGTTCGTCCATATCAGCGCGGTGGAGCGCGCCGGACTTCGCGATCTGCGCGAAGGGCAGAAGGTCGACTATGAGCTGACCCAGGATCGCCGCACCGGCAAATCCGCGGCGGATCGGCTGAAGGCGCTCTGATCCCGCACCGAAATGGAAAGGCCGCCCACGGGCGGCCTTTCTCATGAGCGGGGAGTGGGCTAAACTCGCGTTCATGCGCAAGGCGATCCCTGCCATCTCGCTGTCGCTCTGTCTGGTCTGCGCGGCTCCGCCGGTCGCATTCGCGGCGGAGACGCACGAGCATTATCTCGACATTCCCGGCCTCGGCCGGGTTCCGATCCCGTTGCCGCCGGGCGCGACCGTGTTCGGCCCCTCGCATGCGGCGCCGCCGCTTGCGGCTCCGTCTCCCGAAATCGGCGAAGCCGCGCCGCGCCCGAACGGGATCGATTCCTTGTTCGCTCGCCTCTCCGAAGCGCGCAGCGAGGAAGAGGCCGAAGCTCTCGTGCAGGCGATCGGCCGCATCTGGGCGCGCTCCGGCTCGGCGACCGCGGATCTGTTGATCGGGCGCGCCGCCCTGGCGGCCCGCGCCGGCCAAAATCGATTGGCCCTCGATCTCCTCGACCATATCGTCAGGCTGGAGCCTGCCTGGCCGCAGGCGCTGGTCGCCCGCGCCGAGATGCGGCTCTCCCTCGGCGACGCCGAAGGCGCCGAGGGCGATCTCGACGCCGCCGTGCGGCTCGATCCGCGCCGCTTCGACGCATTGGGCGCCCTTGGCGTTCTGCGTGAGCGCGCCGGAGAGCCGACGCGCGCGCTCGACGCCTATCGCCGCGCCCTCGCCCTCCATCCGCGCCGGGAGGAATGGCGCCGGGCCGAGCAGCGTCTCGAGCAGGAGATGACGGGCCGGGACATTTGACGCGGGCGAGCGTTTTCCCCGCGGTGAACGACGGAGGCAGGGATGACGGGAGAGCCGCACGATAGTCTCGACGAAACCGCGCTGGCGCAGCTGTTCACGCAGGCGCGCACGCACAATGGCTGGCTCGACCGGGAGGTTCCCGACGCGCTGCTGCGGCAGGCGGTCACGCTGGCGCTGTGGGGGCCGACCAGCGCCAATTGCCTGCCTGCGCGCTTCGTCTTCGTCCGATCGAAGGAGGCCAAGGAGCGTCTCGCGCCGGCGCTCGCGCCGGGCAATCTCGCCAAGACCATGGCCGCGCCCGCAACCGCGATCGTCGCCCACGACCTCGCCTTCTACGAGCATTTGCCGCGCCTCTATCCGGCGACCGACGCGCGCTCCTGGTTCGCCGGCAATCAGCCGCTGATCGAGATTACGGCGTTCCGCAACGCCACTCTGCAGGGCGGCTATCTCATCCTGGCCCTGCGCGCGGCCGGGCTCGACGTCGGGCCGATGAGCGGCTTCGACAACGCCAAGGTCGACGCGGAATTCTTCCCCGAGGGGAATGTGAAATCCAATTTCCTGATCAATATAGGCTATGGCGATCCGGCCAAGCTCTATCCGCGCGGCCCGCGCTTCGCCTTCGACGAGATCGCCTCCATCCTCTGAGGGAGTGCTATTCATGGACTGGAGCCGGCGGGCGTCCGAGCTGGCGCCGAGTTTCCGAGGCGTGCTGCGCATCGTTGCGGCCGTCCTGTTCCTGCAGCACGGGACCGCCAAGCTGTTCGGCGTTCCCCATGTCGCCATGTTCGACGGGCTCCGGCTGTTCTCGCTGCTCGGCGCGGCCGGGATCATAGAATTGGTCGGCGGCCTGCTGCTGCTCGTCGGGCTGTTCACGCGTCCGGTCGCCTTCATCCTCGCGATAGAGATGGCCGTCGCCTATGGGGTCGCCCATGCCGGCAAGGCGCCGCTGCCGATCCACAACCAGGGCGAGCTGGCGTTCCTCTATCTGGTCGTCTTTCTCTATTTCGCCGCCGCGGGGCCCGGGCGCTTCGCGCTCGATCGGGGCGCCGCCGCCGGCGGCGAAAAATGAGCGAAACGGCGCCTGTCGCACAGCGAAGGCGCCGATTCTCCCTGAATGTTGCATTTTTATCACATAAAGTAATCGAGGTGTCTGAATATTGCAAAATGCGTCCGTCGCTACTCGAGCCAATAGTATAGATTAGCCGCAAATATTTGTTGGCGTCATTTGTCGCGCTGCAGCGCAAATTCGATCGTCTGATCGACGGACTCGGCCGCCACTATTCGATCACATCTTGTCCTTAGCGCGGGTCTACCTGACCACGGCGACGCTCGAGGCGTTGCGACGGGCGCGAGGAGGAGAGTGAGTGAAGCATTTCATCATCGGCTTGGCGGTTGTTTCCGGTTCGACGAGCGCAGCGTTCGGGCAGTCCTTTACCGGCAAGGCGTCCTACTACGGCTATGGCGGGCGCACGGCGAGCGGGGCGCGCGTGGGCCATATGACGGCGGCGCATCGCACGCTCCCTTTCGGCTCCAAGGTGCGCGTGACCAATATCGCCAATGATCGATCGGTGATCGTCACCATCAATGATCGCGGCCCCTTCGTGCGCGGGCGAGTCATCGACGTGTCGGTCCATGCGGCCGAGAGCCTCGGCTTTCGCTCGGCCGGCCTCGCCCGGGTGAAGGTCGAAAAAGTGTCGGAGCGCTAGACGTTCGCCGATCCCACCGGGTCGGCAACTGTCTAGTTTTTCATTCAGTGCGAATTCTGTCCGCTCGAACGATTGCGTTCGAGCGGAAAGCGTTCCGGGCGGCGGCGCCCATATCCGTAAAATCCTAAGCATAATTGGCGGCAAACACAGGAGTTTCGCTTAGGCAAATATTAAATCGGCGCGCCTATAGATCGGCTAGTCGAGTATGGTCGAGAGTATGCGAGTAGCAAAATGACCGAGACGCATCGTCCGCGTGTCAAATATGTGATCGGGCCGGACGGGAGCCCCCTGACGATCGCCGATCTGCCGCCGCCAACGACCAAGCGCTGGGTGATCCGCCGCAAGGCGGAAGTCGTCGCGGCGGTGCGGGGCGGGCTGCTCTCCCTCGAGGAGGCGTGCAGCCGCTACACGCTGACGGTCGACGAGTTCCTGAGCTGGCAGATGTCGATCGACCAGCACGGTCTCGCCGGATTGCGGACGACGCGCCTGCAGCAATATCGCGTCTGACGCGAAAGGGATGACGACGAATACGGAAAAGAGCCGGTCCGCCGAGAAGGGGCGGAGCCGGCTCTTCGTGTATTCCAGTCCCCTCAGCCGCGGTTGCGCAGCGCTTCGGCGAGGCGTCTGCGCTCGAACAGCACCACGACGACGAGGGCGCACATCAGCGGCACGATCAGATAGAGCAGACGGAACACGAGCAGGGCCGACAGCACATTGAGCCGCGGCACGTCCGGCATCGCCTTGATGAACACCAGCTCGAACACGCCGAGCCCCCCCGGCGCGTGCGAGACGAGGGCGGCCGAGAAGGATAGGAGAAAAGTGCCGAGCACCACGAGATAGGGCATGTCGCTTCCGGCCGGCAGAGCGAAATAGATGATTCCGGCCGCGCCGATCAGCTCCATCGGCGCCGCGAACATCTGGCGGATCATCACCTCGGGCCGCGGATAGAGAAAGCGCAGCTTACCGATGGTGATCGGCTTGAAGTGCATCAGCGAGCCGACGACATAGAGCGCGACCGCGCCGAGGGCGGAGAGGCCGACGACCAGCGCCGTGTGCTCGTGGGTCAGCACATCCGGCAGCATGCCGGACAGGCGGCTCAGCAGGCTCGGCTGAAAGGTGAGCAGCAGGCCGGCGAGCAGCACGGTGCCGAGCCCGAACGTGTAGGAGCAGAGCACGACGAGAACGGCCACTTGTCCGGCGGTGAGGCCCTTCGTCGAATAGGCGCGATAGCGCACCACCGCGCCCGAGAAGACGGAGGCGCCGATATTGTGCGACAGCGCGTAAGTGGTGAAGGAGCATAAGGAGATGAACAGCCAGGAGATGTGCTTCACGCCGAGGTGCAGCAGCGCGATGCGGTCGTACCAGGCGAGCGCGGCATAGGCGAGAAGCGAGCAGCCCGCGGCTGCGGCCCAGTGCGTGGGTGGGATCGCCTTCAGATCCGCCCAGACCTCTTGTCCGACCGCCTCGCCGCGAAACTCCCCGTAGAGCAGGTAGAAAGATCCGACGACGGCCAGCAGGCCGACGACGGGCCAGACATATTCCAGGATTTTTTTCATGCGGCGACGCTTTGACGCTTTCAGAGGCGAGACGTCCCCCCGCGGGGACGCGGCTCTCAGTCGCACGGCGCCGGCACAACCGCAAGTCCCGTCAACGGGAGCATGGGCGTGCGAGCGCTCGCGTGGCGCGGCGACGACGGCAACCGTGATGCGCGCGGACGTGTGGCGACGCTTCAGACGCGGCGAGCGGCTTCGCGCCGGTCTTGGCCGTGTCGGTCGGGCACGACGTCCAGCATGCGGTCCCGCGCCTCCTGGCTCTGCGCCTTGGCGAGCTCTTCGGATGCGTCCTTCAGATGATCTTCCGCCTCGGCGAGCTGGCTGCGCAGGTCGGCGACCGAGCGCATGAGATTGTCGCGCCGCGCGCGCGCGGCGCGGGCATAAGTCGGATAGGCGAAATGATTGGGATCGCTGATGTTCGCCCGCTGCTCCTCATGCGCGATCTCCCGATCGAGATCGCCGGTCATGCGGGAAAATTCAGCGATCATCGTCTGTAGCTGCGCCACCCGGCGGCGGCACTCCTCCGCCTGAAAGCGCTTCAGGCGGATCAAGGCATCTCGCGATTTCATTTCCACTCTCCGGCACACGATACATTCGACGCTTGCGAACTCGGTCGCAACATCCGCGAGACGAGCGAACTATGGCGCAAGGAGGTTGCTCGAACGTTACTGGCGAGCCTGTCCCGCCGGCGCGGGCGGCGCGCCTCTCTTCGTATCTCTGTCGGCGCGCCTCCCCTTTCCACCGGTGAGATCTACGGAGAGGGCGCGCGTCCCGCCGCCGCCGCGATCCGTGCGTGAGAGAAGCAGCGGCGGGGCGGCGACGGCGACGCCGGGCGCCGCGACGTCGTCGGCGCGTTCGGCGGCCGCCGGAGCCGGCATGGCCAGCAGATACAGCGTCGCCGCGGCGGCGACTTTCCCGAGGAAGCAGATTTTCGACATGGCGTAGGCGGAGCGTGAGAGGGGCGGCGGCCTCGCGGCGCGAGCGATTGCGCCGGCGCGGGCGGCCGACCATCGTCTCGTCGCTCCGATCTATCCGTTCCGCAGTGCGGTCGCGCACAGTCAGGACAGCGAGGCGGCAGGATAGGCCTTCTGCGCCTTGGCCGGCGTCAGATAAAAGCGCTCGCCCTCGCGATAGGCCGCGTTGCCGCTCACCACCTCGAACTCACAGAGCCCGTCGCTGTCGGCGCGGGGCGCGCCGAGCAGGCGCACGCTCCTGGGCAGCGGGCCGAGCTCGGCGGCGCAGCCGACGCCCTCCGCCTTCTTCAAGATCGCCCGCTCGCTCATCGCGCTCTCCGACTTTCCGCCCGTGGCGGGATATTTCTCGCCGGATGCGGGGGAGTCCAATTGTCGTTTCCGATTCCACGATGCAATTTGCGCATCATGGAGCTGCAATGGATCGACGATTTCCTCGCCCTCTGCGAGACGCGCAACTTCACCCGGGCCGCGCAGGCCCGCTGCACGACGCAATCGGCCTATAGCCGGCGGATGCAGCGGCTGGAGGACTGGCTCGGCGCGCCTCTGTTCGATCGCGAGCGGCGGCCGGTGGCGCTCACGCCCGCCGGCGAGGAGTTTCTCTCTCGCGCGCATCGGCTGCGCGACGACATATTCGACGCCCGCCGCGCGGTCCTCGCGGTGTCGAGCCATCTCGAGAAATCGCTGCGCGTCTACACCACCAATACGCTCGCCGCGACGGTGCTGTCGCCCTGGCTGATCGAGTGCGGGCTGCGCAATTATTCACTGATCGTCGCCTCCGTGTCCGGCTGCCTCGAGGCGGTCCGCCGCAGGCACGCCGATCTGGCGCTCACGCCGCATTTCGGCGACACCGAGGCGCTCGCCGGCCTCGCGACGCGCGCGATCGGCGAAGATCGTCTGATCCTGGCGCAGAGCCGTGGCTCGAAGGCGCCGGTGGCGCTGGCGGATGACCGGCTCGTCGGCCCGCTGATGCTCTACACGCCCGGCACGCAATATGGCGCGCGGATCGCCGCCATGCTCGACGCTCATCGAATTCGGATCCGGGAGCGGCCGGTCTGCGAGAGCGCCTCGGCCGAGGCGCTGCTGGCTCAGGTGAAGGCCGGACTGGGCGCGGCCTGGATCCCGGCGGTCCTGCTCGGCGGAGAGGCGGCGGTTCGCTGCCCGGTCCCCGATTATTTCGACATCCCCTACACGATCCTGATGGTCGAGCCATCGGCCGGGAGCGTGTAGTCGGAGACGGCGGTCGAAGACGCTTCCGACCGCCATCGCCTTTTCTGATGCGCCGCGGCTATGCGCCGCGAACGCTTTCGGTTGCGCCCGGTCCTATTCGACGGTTCCGGGCTGAAGGCTGAGCCGGACCAGATGAAGCGCGATGCCGACCGGCTCGGCGCTCGCAGCGCTCGCGATCATCGCCGAGCAATGCACATTGGCGGTCGTCGCGGCGATCACGGCCGACCCTTGGTCGACATACACGCCTTGGGAAAGGAGCGCGTCCTCGGAGAACTGGGCGGTCGCGTGCGTCGAGGCCGTGAAGGTCTGCAGGGCGCCGATCGTATAGGTCGCGATGCGGACGGTGGCGCCGTCGTGATTGTAGATCCGGAAGGAGATGCTTTCCGGAACGGCGCTCCGGCTTGTACAGTGAAACGAGGTCGCCACGCCCTGATTCTGCGCCTGGCCGTCGTCACGCACGCCCGCGACACGGTAGATGTGCCGCAGGGGTCCAGATCCCACGGTCTCGGCCGTCGTCGCGCCGACCGTCCCGCTCTGCTTGTTGAAACGGTCGGACGCAAAAGCCGGCAGGGCCGACGCGATGCCGACCGCCGCCAAAAGCCAGCTGCTGTTTTTCATTCTAAAGCCCCCAATAGCCCCAGTCGATACAAGATATTCGACAGGCGCGACTTGATAGGGCCTTATTGTGACAGTCGAACGAAGGGAGAGCCGGCTCGCTGAAAATTCAGGGACGCGGGTCGGCGCTCGATCGTCGCACGGCGCGGGCGGTCAGAAGTGGCTATCCGGATCCTCGGCGTTCGCGTCGCGCAACTCGTGCCGCAGCATCAGCGGAATTTGCGCGAAGGCGAACAGCAGGGTGAGCGGCAATATGCCGAACACTTTGAAATTCACCCACACGTCGGTGCCGACGCTGCGCCGAACGACCTCGTTGAGACCGGCGAGGAAGAAAAAGAAGAAGCTCCAGCGCCAAGTGAGCTTGCGCCAGCCGGCGTCGTCGAGGTGAAAGGCGGAATCGAAGACGGCCGGCAGCAGCAGCTTGTCGAACCAGAGCGCGCCGAGCAGCGCGGAGCCGAACAGGGCGTAGAGAATGGTGACCTTCAGCTTGATGAAGCTCTCGTCCTGCAGGAAGAAGGTCAGCGAACCGAAGATCAGCACGAAGATCGCCGTCACCACCGGCATCGCCGGCAGATGCCGCGTGATCGAATAAGAGACGGCGAGCGAGACGACCACCGCGGCCATCAGCGCGGCGGTCGCGTAGAAAATGCCGAACTTCTGATTGGCGAGGAAGAACAGGACGAGCGGCCCCATCTCCAGCGCCAGCTTCAATCCCGGCGCGAGGCGCTTCTTGCGCGGCGCGAGGCCGGCGCTCGTTTCGTCGATCATGGGGTGGTTTCCGTTTTCTCTTCGCCGCCGTCCGGCTCGAGCCCGGCGATGGCGCGGGCGAAATCGCGCGCGGTGAAGGGCTCGAGGTCCTCCGCTCCTTCGCCGACGCCGATGAAGTGGATCGGCAGGCCGTATTTTTCCGCGATGGCGACGAGAATGCCGCCGCGCGCCGTTCCGTCGAGCTTGGTCATCACGAGGCCGGTGACGCCGGCGGTCTTGCCGAAGACGTCGACCTGGGCGACGGCGTTCTGCCCGACCGTCGCGTCGAGCACGAGAAGCACGGCATGCGGCGCCTCAGGCTCGGCCTTCTTCATCACGCGCACGATCTTGGCGAGCTCGGCCATGAGCTCGGCGCGGTTCTGCAGGCGGCCGGCGGTGTCCATCAGCAGAATGTCGGAGCCGCGCTCGCGCGCCGATTTGATCGCGTCGAAGGCGAGGCCGGCTGCGTCCGCCCCTTCGGGCGCATAGCACACCGCCACATCGAGCCGTTCGCCCCAGAAGCGGAGTTGCTCTACTGCGGCGGCGCGGAAAGTGTCGCCGGCGGCGAGCATCACCTTGCGCCCTTCGGCTGTCCATTTCGCGGCTAGCTTGGCGATGGTCGTCGTCTTGCCGGAGCCGTTGACGCCGACGACCAGGACGATGAACGGCTTCTTGCTCTCGTCGAGCGCGAAGGGGCGCGCGACCGGCGTCAGCACGCGCTCGACCTCCTCGGCGAGGATCGCCCGCACCTCGTCCGGCCCGATCGATTTTTCGTAGCGCGCCTTGCCGACCGTCGCGGATATGCGCTGGGCGGCCGCGAGGCCGAGGTCGGCGCGCACCAGCACGTCCTCGAGCTCCTCGAGGGTCAGAGCGTCCAGTTTGCGCTTGCCGAAGAGGTCGGAAATGCCCTGGACGATCGCCTGCGACGATCGCGCGAGCCCCCCGGTCAGCCGCTCCCACCAGGAGCGCTTGCGTCCGGGCTCCTCGGGCGCCCCCGTCGTCGGGGCGCCCGCGCCGCTCCCGAACAGGCGCGCGAACAAGCCCTTTTTCTCCTCGGCTTCGCTCATGGTCTCCCTCGATCGCAGCGACTGCCTACACCAGCCCGCGACGAAGGGCCAGCGGGGCGTCGCAGGCGCGAGTGCTTGAATCGGCCGCCGCCGATTTCGATATAGGCGGCGAGGGGGCGTATTCGGAATCGAACACTGGTGACAGCAACCGAGATCGAGGCCGCCGCGAGGCCGTCCGAACGGTCCTTCCTCGGCGAGGGCGAAACGGCCGCACTGATCGCCGCAACGGATTGGTCCGCGACGCCGCTCGGCGACTCCCGCCGCTGGTCGAAGCGGTTGCGCGTGATGCTCGAAGTGTGCCTCAACAGCGCATTTCCGATCGCTATCTTCTGGGGCGAGGAGCTGCGCCTTTTCTATAATGACGCTTATCACGTCTTTCTCGCCGACAAACATCCGCGCGCGCTCGGCCGGCCCGCGCGCGAGGTGTGGCCGGAAATCTGGGACGTGATCGGCCCCATGCTGCAGGGCGTGCTGGCGGACGGGCGGCCGACCCGTTCGGAGGATCTGCAGCTCGATCCGATACGCAACGGTCGCCGCGACGAGGCCTATTTCAGTTTTTCCTACGGACCCATCTTCGACGACGACGGCTCGGTCGGCGGCGTCTTCTGCCCGGTCGTCGAGACCACCGAACGGGTGATCGGCGAGCGGCGGCTGCGGACGTTGCGCGATCTCGTCGCCGTGAGCAGGGCGGTGGACGAGACGCAGGCATGCCGCGTCGCGGCGAGCGTGCTCGCCGTCAATGACGCCGACATTCCCTTTTCCGCGATCTACCGGCTCGACGAGCCGCCGGGCGAGGCGACGCTGATGGCCTCCACCGGCGCGCCGCCCGGCGCGCGCGCCTTCCCCGCGCGGCTGAGGCTCGGCGATCCCGATCCGTTTCGCGGCGACATCTGGGGCCTCGCCGACGTCGCGGGCTTGCGGCCGGGGCGCGTCGCCATGCGCACGCTGGACGCGCGCTATGGCGTGCTGCCGCGCGGCGCCTGCGCTTCCGCGCCCGACGAGGCGGTGCTGTTCCCCGTCGTCCTGCCGGGACAAAATCGCGCCGCCGCGGCCTTGATCGCCGGCGTCAGCGCCTGCAAGCGGCTCGACGCCGCCTACGCCTATTTCCTCGACCGCGTCGCAGCCAAGATCGGCTCGGCGATGGTCGACGCCCGCGCCTATGCGGACGAGCGCGCCCGCGCCGAGGCCACTCGCTCGCGCGAGGAGGCGTTGCGGCGCACCGAGGCGGAGCTGCGCGAGGCGCAGCGTCTCGGCCGCATCGGCAGCTGGCGCTGGAGCGGCCGGCGCCGCGACAGCGGCCGCGCCTCGCCCTATCTCGCCCAGATCTTCGGGCTCGATCCGAAACGGCCGCCGCCGAGCTTCGCCGAACAGAAGGGCCTGCTCTACGCGCCCGCCGACTGGGAACGGCTCGAGGCGGCGGCGCGCCGCACTCTGCGTTCCGGCGAGGGTTTCGAGCTGGACCTGCCGGCGCGTCGCGTGGACGGGGCCGGCATCTTCGTCACCATCCGCGGCGAAGCGGTGCGCGAGGAGAGCGGCGAGATCGTCGGCCTGCGCAGCACCATCCAGGACATCACCGAGCGCAAGAAGGCCGAGGAGCGCGTCGAGCTCTTGATGCGCGAGGTGACCCATCGCGCCAAGAACCTGCTCACCGTGGTGCGCGCCGTCGCGCGCCAGACCGCGCGCCGGGATTCGCCCGCGGCCTTCGCCCAGCGCTTCGACCACCGCATCGCCGCGCTCGGCGCGAGCCACGATCTGCTGGTGCAGAACGAGTGGCGCGGCGTCGACCTCGAGGCGTTGGCGAGATCGCAGCTCGCCCATTTCCGCGATCTGTTCGGCTCGCGCATCCGCATCGAAGGGCCGCGGACGATCGTCAAGCCGTCCGCCGGCCAGACGATCGGCATGGCGCTGCACGAGCTCGCGACCAACGCCGGCAAATATGGCGCGCTGTCGACGGATGTCGGCGAGGTGCGCATCGCCTTCGGGGTCGCCGCCGACGAGGGCGGCGGGCCGCGCTTCGAGATGAGCTGGCGCGAGAGCGGCGGGCCGGCCGTCGTTCCGCCGAGGCGCCATGGCTTCGGCCATATGGTCATTCTGCAGATGGTCAAGCATTCGCTCGGCGGGCAGGTGACCCTCGACTATGCGCCGGCCGGGATCGCATGGACGGTGCGCGCGCCGCCTGAAAATGTGATCGAGCCGCCCCAGGGAGAAGCCTCGAGATGAACGAAGACGAGTCGATCCGCATTCTGGTGATCGAGGACGAGCCGGCGATCGCGGCCGATCTGTGCTGGGTCGTCGAGGAGGTCGGCTATGAGATCGGCGGCATGGCGAGCTCGGTCGACGAGGCGATGTCGCTGATCGAAGACGCGCGGATCGACGGGGTGATCCTCGACGCCAATCTGCGCGGCGTCAGCAGCGTCGGCGTCGCCGACGCGTTGCGCGCGCGTCATGTGCCGTTCTTCGTTCTGTCGGGCTATCTGCAGGGACAATTGCCAGGCCCGCTCGCCGACGCGCCCTTCCTCGCCAAGCCCTATGATCAGGACGAGCTCGCCTCCCGCATCCGCGGCTTGGCGCGCTGAGCCGGATCGCCGCGCGGCTCAGTTCGAATTTCCACTATGCGCCATGAGCGGCCCATTCCCACGACGTTCCATATTCGCCGCTTAGCGAACGCGCAGACCTCAACGGCCGGAGCAGCATCCGGCGGCGCGGCCTTCTTCTTCTGCTTCCTGAATCGGCGGGCATGGCGTGTCGCCATAGGAGCAGAAAACGCAACAGTCCCCCGCCTTTGGTTTGAGCAAAGCCCCGCAGCCTCCGCACTCATAGAAGAACTGGCAGGCATCCGTGGGCATGGTCTCAGCCGCTCGATAGCCGCAAGAGGGGCAGGTTATCGTCGAGATGATTTGCATTCACCGCCCCGTCAGGAGTTTCAGCAGCATGGGGTCGATGTAGCCCCAGCTCGCCGCCAGCGCCATAGTGAGCGAGGCGCACAGGAGCAGCCCGAGCGTTGCGCGTGAACGCCGCGGCGACGCACAGGCCGAAGCGGAGGCGCAAGGAGCCGGACGTTTCCACCACCATGCGCCCCATCCCGCGACAATCGTCGAGGCGCCAACCGCCAGAAACGGGACGCGCCATTCGGCGATCCTCTCGAGGCCGCCGAGAACACTCGCGCCTGCGCCCAGCGCGGCGAGACCGAGGGGAATGACGCAGCACGAGGAAGCGACGACCGCGCCGAGACCGGCGACGAGTCCCGAGGCGGCAAACCATTTTGGAGCGGAGGGGTTGGCGGAAGGAGATGCGACGATTGGCGTCGTCTCTCGCGCGGCATTGATGGTCATGGCTCGCCTTTCGTCGATGGTCGCGCTATCCTGCGCCCTGTAGCGACTACGGGTGCAAGAGAAAAAACCATGCAGCCTTTGACGATTGGACGGCTCGCGTCGGCAGCTGGGGTCAATCTGGAGACCGTGCGCTATTACGAGCGCATCGGCCTCATGCTGCCGCCCCCACGGACGGCGAGCGGACGTCGCGCTTATGAAGCGGCGCATATCCGAAGGCTCGCCTTCATCCGCCGCGCCCGCGAGCTCGGATTCGGCATCGAGGACATCCGCGCCCTGCTCGCTCTCGCCGAACCGTCCCGCGTTTCTTGCGCCGAAGTGAGAGAGATTGCACGGACGCACCTCGACGAGGTGCGGGCGAAACTCGCCGACCTCACCAAACTCGAGCATATTCTCGCCGAGACGATCGCCCGTTGTTCGGACGACCCTGCCCCGTCATGTCCCGTGCTCGACATGCTGGCGACGCCGGAGCGTGCATAAGTCGAGACTTTTGCACGGTTGCTCGATACCCATATTTTCAATGGGTTGGGTATTACAAAAGATCTGTGCGAAACCCGCGCTTCGTTTTCTTCCCAGACTCCGGGCTTCCCCCGAATGTCCGCTCGGGGGCCCATCACCCGCGCGGCCCGCCGTTTGCTCTGTGCGGAAAAACATGACAACTTCGGTCTCGCAATGTCAGACGCTTCGTTTCCGACGCCCGATTTCGGGCAGACCCATCCCGGCCTCGCCGTTTTGCGCATGGCCGTCCTGCTCGCCGATGCGGCGGACGCCGCCGGCGACGACGTGCCGAGCCTCATGGCGCAGCAGATCGAGGGGGGCAGCCTCGAAGGCGTCGCCGAGGCGGACGTCTGGGCGGAGCTGGAGCCGGGGCTCATGGGCCGCACGCCGGCCGGAATGCTGAGAATTCTGCGCGGCTGCGGCGCGCTGGAGCGGATCCTGCCGGAGGTCGACGCGCTGTTCGGCGTGCCGCAGATTTCGGAAGGGCAGGGGGAGGTCGATCTCGGCGAGCATCTTCTCGCCGCGCTGGACGAAGCCGCCGCGATCGGCGCGCCGCTCTCCGTGCGTTTCGCTCTGTTGACCATGAACGTCGGCAAGTCGGATTCGCCGCCCGAGCATCTGCCCGTGCATTACAAGCACATCGAGCGCGGCGCGCCGCGCGTGGAGGGGATCGCGGCGCGCTTCGGCGCGCCGGCGGATTGCCGTGAGCTGGCGCTGCTGGCGCTCGCCGAATGCGAGCGCGTGCATCGCGTCTCCGAGGTGCGCGCGGGTCCCGTCGCCCTGATGCTGGAGCGGCTCGGCGCCTTTGACGCGCGCGAGCGCTTCGACCGGCTGATGATGGTCTGCGCCTGCGATTTCCGCGGGCATGGGGAAAGGGACAAGATCTATCCCAAGGCGGCGCTGCTCGCCGCGGCGCTGGAGGCGTGTGCGCCGCTCGGCGCATCCTCGACCTCCGAGGCGCGCGCCGAGGCGATCGCCGCCGCGTTCCGCTCGCGGCGGTGGTCCAGCGAGACGGCGTGAGAGGCGACGCCGCAGTTCCCTCGAACGCTATATTCGCTCGCCGTCTGGAGAAGCCATGGACCTTCCCTCGATCGATCCGCTGATCGCCGCGGGCGTCATTCTGTCGACGGCGGTCACCGACGCGGCCTATGTGATGTTCAATGCGTCGGTCTCGGCGCGAAAGCGCGTCGCGGCGGCCAATTGGAGCAGCGTCTGGTACCTGCTCTCCGCATTCGCCGTGATCAGCTACACGTCGAATTGGGCCTATGTGCTGTTCGCCGCGATCGGCTCCTGGCTCGGCGGCTTCCTCTCCATCACGGCGCTCGAGCGAATAGCTCCTCTGCGGCGGGAGTGACGCCGGGGCTCGATCGCTCGAGCCGACCCAAAGGGAGCCCGAGCCGACGGGCGGCGTCTCGGCCTCGCTCGCGCGCGGCGCGACCGCGTGCTACTCCGCTCGCATGCCACAGCTTCCGCAAAAAGCGCGCGCGCTGCTCAAATCCGTTTTCGGCTATGAGGATTTTCGGCCCGGACAGGCGGAGATCATCGCCGCCGTACTGGCCGGCGAGGGCGTGCTCGCCATCATGCCGACCGGCAGCGGCAAATCCATGTGCTATCAGCTGCCCGCCCTCGTCGACGAGCGGCTCACCGTCGTGGTCTCGCCGCTCATCGCCTTGATGCGCGACCAGGTGCGGCAGATGCGCGCCTTCGGCGTCGCCGCCGCGACGCTCAATTCGATGAACGACGCGCAGGAGAACGAGGAGGCGCGCCGCACGCTGCGCGCCGGCGCATTGCGTCTCTTGTTCGTCTCGCCGGAGCGGCTGCTCGCGCCGGGCGTTCTCGCCGAGCTCGCGCGCGCGGGCGCGACTCGCCTCGCCATAGACGAAGCTCATTGCGTCTCCGAATGGGGCCACGACTTCCGTCCCGAATATCGCGAGCTGGGCGCCGCCGCCGAGACGCTCGGCGCCCAGGTCGTCGGCCTCACCGCCACCGCCGACAGAGCGACGCGCGACGATATCGCCAGGCGTTTGTTCAAGACGAGTCCGCGGGTCTTCCTGCATAGTTTCGACCGGCCCAATCTCGCGCTCGAATTCGCCGCCAAGGATCAGCCGCGACGCCAGCTGCAGCGCTTTCTCGACACGCATCGCGGCGAGAGCGGCATCGTCTATTGCTCCTCGCGCGACGCGACCGAGAAGCTCGCGGCCTTTTTCGCCGAGCAGGGGCACGAGACGATCTGCTATCACGCCCGGCTCGATCAGGCGGTGCGCAACCGCAATCAGGACCGCTTCCTGCAGGAGGACGGAATCGTCGCCGTCGCGACGATCGCCTTCGGCATGGGCGTCAACAAGCCCGACGTGCGCTTCGTCGCCCATGCCGACATGCCGTCGAGCGTCGAATCCTATTATCAGGAGATCGGCCGCGCCGGGCGCGACGGACTGCCCGCCGACACGCTCACGCTCTATGGCCTCGACGACATGGCCTTCCGGCGCCGGCAGATCGATCAGAAGGAGGTGAGCGACGAACGCAAGCGCATCGAGCACGACCGCTTCTCCGCGCTCGCCATGCTGTGCGAGACGCCGGTCTGCCGGCGCCAGACGCTGCTCGCCTATTTCGACGAGGAGAGCGCGCCTTGCGGACGCTGCGACATCTGCCTCGGACGCGTGCAGATCTATGACGGAACGATCGACGCGCAGAAGGCGCTGTCGGCGGCGGCGCGCACGGGACAGCGTTTCGGCGCCAATTATCTCGCAGACGTTCTGACCGGCGCGGCGAGCGAGGCCGTGCGACGCAATGGCCACGAGCGCATCAAGACCTTCGGCGTCGGCAAGGATCGCTCGAAGCACGAGTGGAACGCGATCATTCGCCAATTATTCGCCGCGCGCGCGCTCGTGAGCACCGAGCACGGCGGCTTCGCGCTGACGCCCAAGGGCGAGGACATATTGTTCGGCCACGCGCAGATCGCGCTGCGCCGCGACGCGCTGGCGGCGCGCGGGCGGCGCAGCGACGCCTCGCGCGGCGAGACGCTCGACGCGCCGGACGATCGCGTGCTCGCGGCGTTGAAGCGCAAGCGCCTCGAGCTCGCTCGGGGACTGGGCCTGCCCGCCTATATGATTTTTCCCGATCGGACGCTCATCGAAATGGCGTCGCGCCGGCCCGCGACTCTCGCCGAGATGCGCGCCGTGCAAGGCGTCGGCGATCACAAGCTGTCGCATTACGGCGAAGCCTTTCTCGAAGCGCTGCACGAAGCGCTGCGCTGAGCAGACTCGTTTTCTCGAACGCCGCTCTCCGAGGCCGTTCCGACGCGAGAGGAGGGACAGTCGAGGGTTCCCGCTTCGGCATGCGCCGATGTGAGTCTCACGGCTACATGGGGCGCCTGCGGCGCATGATCGGCGATGACGATGCGGCGCGTCGACGTCACGTCGGTTTCGTGTGATCTTCGTGATAGATTGACGACAGGGTTGGCGCAACTCGAACACGGCCGATTGCGGCGGGCGCGACGCGAGTGTTAAGAAGCCACAGCCGATCGCAATGTTCGGCGTCGTCATCCGCGCCGCGCTCTTGCGAGGTTCGCGTGACATTTGTCCTTATGTGTTGTCGTTGGTGAGCGTCGTGATTTTTTCCAGGCGTCTTCGTCGCAGAGCCGCCGGCTCGCGCTCCGATCTCATCCAGGGCGCATCGCTCGATCGTGGGCGCCTTCGTCCGAATAGACACATCGTCCTTCTGTCGGCGCTCGCGCTGGCGACGCCGGCGCTGTCCGAGGAGGCCGCGTCGATGGAAGAGATCGGGCCGGGCCTCGAACGAGACGGCGAACGCCGCGAGTCGAAGGACAATGACAGAGCGCCGCGCGCGCAGACTCTCGGCAAGGATCAGTCGGGCGTGTTCGTGAATTCGTCGACCAGCGATTCCGGCTATTCGCCCGGCTTCGTGATGCGCGGATTTCCGAGCGGCCTCACGCTCTTCGACGGCGCCGCGCACGGCTTCATGTCGAGTGACGTCAATCTCACCACCGTCGACCATGTCGAATTCTACAAGGGGCCGAGCGCCATGCTGTTCGGCAAGGCGCTCGGCGGCTATGGCGGCGCGGCGAACTACATCCGCAAGAAGCCGATGGGCAAGGGCTTCGCGCATGCGTCGGCGACGCTCGGCTCCTTCGGCGTGCGCCGCCTGACCTTCGATCTCGACGCGCCGTCGGATTTCGCCGAAAATCTGCTGTTCCGCGTCACCGGCTTCGCACAGACGCGCGAGAGCTTCGTCCACTTCGTGCGTTCGCGCGGCTTCGACGTCGCGCCCGCCGCGACGCTCCTGCTCGACAATGGCGACAGGCTGACGCTTCGTTCCGAATATCAGGCGACGAACCTCGTCTATCGCGACGGCGTGCCGGCGGCGCCGATTTTTCTGCGGGTTCCGCGCGAGTTCTATGCCGGCGCGCCGGTCAACGAGCACGAGACGCCTCACATCGCCGAAATCGCGCTGACCTATGAGCATGCGTTCGACAGGGATTGGAAGCTGACGACGCTCGTCGACTATATGCTCTCCGGGAACGATTACGGCTGGTTCTTGAACTGGGGCTACGACGGTCGGCGCGCGGTGACGCTCGGGCAGCCGGCGCGCTCGCATTTCGCCTCGCGAAATTTCGACGCGCAGCTGCGCCTCGAGGGGCGGTTCACGACCGGTCCGCTCGAGCATTCCGTGTTCCTCGGGTTGGAGCACTGGGATTATTTCGTCGGCCACAATGAGACGGTCGCGCGCGATCCCCTGCCGCCGATCGATATCGGCGCGCCGGTCTATCCGCTCGGCGTGGATTTCCGCAACGCCTTCTGGACCAATGGCGCGGCGCGCGCCTGGAGCCAATCGGTCTATGCGCAGGACCTGATCGATCTCTCGCCGCAATGGCGCATTCTCCTCGGCGGACGCTATGATCTGCTCGCGCAGCGCGAGACCATGCTCGATCCCTTCGGCGTGATGGCGGGCCAGCCGACCACGAGCCTCAGCAAGGGAATCGCCGGCTATTTCAGTCCCCGCGCGGGCCTGTTGTTTCGTCCCTCCGACGACACGCGTGTCTTCGCCGCCTTCGGGCGCTCGCTCATTCCCAACATATCGGTTCGGATGAAGAGCGGAGACGCGCCGCCGCCGCAGCAGGATACGCAATACGAGATCGGCTTCGGGCGCGAGTTTGCGGAGTTGAAAGCGAGTTTCGAGGTCGCCCTGTTCGATGTGACGCGCGATCATGTCGCGATCACCGATCCGGCCAATCCCGGCGGATTCTATGCTCTCGTCACGGGCCGGCAGCACAGCCACGGCGTCGAGGCCGGTGTCTCGGTCGAGCCGCTGCCCGGATTGAAGGCCTCGGCCGCCGCCACTTTTCTCCACGCCCAGGTGACGTTGGATTCGAACACGCCGTCGCAGGCCGGCAGCGATCTGCTCGGCGCGCCGCGCCGCGTCTATAATTTCGATCTGAGCTATACGTTCGAGGCGGGCGATCTGCGCGGGCTCTCGCTCGGCGCGAGCTATTATTACGCGAGCCGCACCGAGGCGACTCTGCCCAATGTTCGCGGCTTCACGCTCTCGCCTCAGCAAACCCTCGGCGCGTCGCTCGGCTATCGTTTCGACGATCATTGGAGCCTCGACGTGAGCGCCTCCAATCTGACCGATCGGCCGAATTTCACCTCCGGCGGCTTGTTCTACCGCGGCGAGCCGCGATCGATCTCGGCGACGCTCTCCTGCAAATATTGACGCCGAGCCGACGGACTCCGGCGTCGTTGCGAGGAGCGCAGCGACGAAGCAATTCAGGAGCCGCCCCACGGCTCTGGATCGCTTCGCTCGCGATGACGCATGTTCTCATCCGCCGGCGAGCGTCGCGCCGATCAGCACGAGGCACGGACCGACGAGAGTCTCCTGCGCCGTCTTTTCGGGAAGATCGGCGATCGTCGCCGCGATGACGCGTTGCTGCGGCGTGCTCGCACGTTCGACGAGAAAGGCCGGCGTCGCCGGATCCATGCCTTCGGCGACGAGGCGCTGCGAAAGTTCCGGCAGCGTGCGATTGCCCATATAGACGGCCGTCGTTGCGCGCTTGTCCGCGAGCGCGCGCCAATCGATGTCCTCGGGAAACTTGCCGTCGCTCGTATGCGCCGTCACGAATTGCACGCGGCGCGCCGTGTCGCGGCTGGTGAGCGACACTTCGAGCGCGGCGGCGGCTGCTAGCGCCGCCGTGACGCCGGGAATGACGTCGACGTCGAGTCCGGCCGCGCGGATCGCGCGGATTTCTTCATTGGCGCGGCCGAAGATCATCGGATCGCCGCCCTTGAGACGCACGACATTCTTGCCTTCCTTGCCGAGCGCGACGAGCAGGGCGCTGATCTCGTCCTGCGCGACGGAGGGCGCATAGCCGCGCTTGCCGACATTGATGCGCGTCGCCTCGCGGCGCGCGAGATCGAGCAGGGCCGCGGGCACGAGATCGTCGAACAGCACGACATCCGCGCTCGCGAGCGCGCGCAGTCCCTTGAGCGTCAAGAGCTCCGGGTCGCCCGGCCCCGCGCCGACCAGCGTCACGCGGCCGCGCGTCGGCATGGCGGCGGAGCGGCGCGCCTCGTCGAGCAGCGTCTCCCGATCGGAAACGCTCGGCGCCTGCTCGATGCGCGCGAAGGCTTCGCGCGTGAAGCGTCGCCAGAAGTCGCGACGCGCGAGAAAGTCGAGCCCGGAGGCGAGCACATGCGGGCGCCAGTCGCGTGCGGCCCTCGCCCAGGCGGCGAAGCTCGCCGGGATCAGCGTCTCGAGACGTGCGCGCAGCGCTTGCGCGAAGGCCGGCGCGGCGCCGCCGGTCGACACGCCGACGACGAGCGGCGAGCGATTGACGATGGCGCCGATCGAGAAATCGCTCAGCGTGGGCCGGTCGACGAGATTGAGCGGCACGCCGCGCGCCTTCGCCGCGTCACGGAAGCGCTCGGCCTCGGCGTCGTCCTCGATCGCGCCGAGCGCCAGCGTCGCGCCGTCGAGATCGTCCGCGCGCCAGGCTCGCTCGAAGAGAGTCAAATGCGAGCGCGCGGCGGCGACGGCTTTCAGCCGCGGCGAAGGGGATGGCGCGAAGACATGCGCCCGAGCGCCCGCCGCCGCCGCGAGATCGGCCTTCCATGCCGCCGCCTCGGAGCCGCCCACGACGACGACGCGGCGTCCCTCGAGCGCATAGAACACCGGCAGCGTCGCGAGATCGCGCATCAGCTCGGCGGGAACCTCGTCTGGCTTTCGCGTCACTTTCGTCTCTTCGGCAAAGCGCCTCGCGCCATTTAGTCCCGAACCGCGCGGGCGCAAAGGCCAAAGAAAAAGCGGCCCGCGGAGGGCCGCTTCCGTCCGATCGATCGAAATCCGCCTTACTTCTTCTTGCCGTCCGCGCCGAACTGGCTGAGATAGGCCCACACGTTTTCCTGCTCCGTTTCCGACTTCAGGCCGGGGAAGATCATCTTGGTGCCGGGGATCTTTGCCTTCGGGTTCGCGATGAACTCCTTGAACTGCGCCTCGTCCCAGGTGATGCCGAGCGCCTTGAACGGCTCCGAGTAGTTGTAGCCCTCGACGGAAGCGGACTTGCGGCCGTCGATGCCGTTGAGCTCGGGCGCGACGGCGTTCTTGGCGGTCTCGCCGACCTGATGGCAGGCCTTGCACTTGTTGAACACCTTCTCGCCCGCCGCGGGATCGCCGGCGGCGAGAGCCGGGCCGGCCGTCATGGCGAAAGCGACGCCCGCAGCGAGCGTCAGCATGGAAATCGATTTCATCCTCGTCCCTTTCCTCGAAGCGTCGTCCCCTCCGGACCGACTGTCTTGGTTCGCCCGGCGATGGTTCCGCCATGCGCCGATCGTTCATCCCGCGGCGGGGAACCTATATCGGAGCGCTTTTTCAGACAATATGCTCCGCAGTCTGAACAGGCGCTGAAAACATGTCAGTCGACGCGGCGCAATGTCAGATTGATGCGCCCGCCGCCGGCCAAGAGCGGCGAGTCGAAGCGCGGCGCGATCTCGGGCAGGATTCTGTCGACGCCGTGGAAGCGCAGCCGTCCCTCGCCGCCGAGCGTCATCGCGTCGCCGGAGGAGAGCGCGAAGGCGCGCGAGGGATCGCCGCGCTTCGGCCCGCCGAGGCGAAAGCGGCAGTCGGCGCCGAGCGAGACCGACAGGATCGGCGCCGAAAGATCGGCTTCGTCGCGATCCTGATGCAGGCCCATGCGCGCCGAAGGATCGTAGAAATTGACGAGGCACGCTTGCGGCGGATGCGCATAGCCGGCGAGCGCGCGCCAAGCCGCGAGCAGCGCCTCCGGAATCGGCGGCCATGGCTCACGGGTCACAGGATGGCGTGGCTCGTAGCGATAGCCGCCCGTCTTGTCGCTCACCCAGCCGAGCGGTCCGCAATTGGTCATCCGGACGGAGAAAGGCTTGCCGTTGCGCGGCATCGTCGGCGTGAACAGCGGCGCCCGCGCGATCGCATGCTCGATCTCGCGCAGCAGGGCGGTCTGCGCCGCCTCGTCGAGATAGGATCGATGGAGATGGACTCCCGGCTCGATTTCCATGCGCGCCTTTCCCGCGGCGGCGGGCTCACCGGTTCAGCACGTCTTTGATCGCGACGGTCGAGTCGGAGTTGAGCCGGTAGACGATCGGCACGCCGGTCGCGATCTCGAGCGCGGGCACAGAATCGGGCGTGAGCCGGTCGAGCACCATGGCGAGCGCGCGTAGCGAGTTGCCGTGCGCCGCGACGAGCACGCGCTCGCCGCGCATCGCGCGCGGCAGGATCTCCTGACAATAAAACGGCAGCACGCGCGCGACCGTGTCCTTGAGGCTTTCGCCGCCGGGCGGCGCCACGTCATAGGAGCGCCGCCACAGCCTCACCTGCTCATCGCCCCATTGCTGGCGCGCCTCGTCTTTGTTGAGGCCGGAGAGGTCGCCGTAATGGCGCTCGTTCAGGGCGCGGCTGCGGATGATCGGCACATCCTTCTGGCCGAGTTCCTGGAACACGAAATCGAGCGTGCGCTGGGCGCGCAGCAGCAGCGAGGTGAAGCCGATGTTGAAGCGCAGGTCGAGCCGCTTGAGCTCGTAGCCGGCGCGGCGCGCCTCTTCGACGCCTTTGGCGGTCAGGTCCGGATTCTTCCAGCCGGTGAACAGGTTTTTCGCGTTCCATTCGCTTTCGCCATGGCGAAGGAGGACGAGAATGCGATCCATGGGGGCGTTGTCCCTCGAGGCTTGCGTCCGCGGCGCGTCAGACGCGAGCGTCGCCGAGGCCGAGCACATCGGCCATCGAATAGAGGCCGGCGGCGCGGCCCCGGGTCCAGAGCGCGGCGGCGACGGCGCCGCGCGCGAAAATGCCGCGATCCTCGGCGCGATGCGCCAGCTCGAGGCGTTCGCCGCCGCCGGCGAAGATCACCATATGGTCGCCGACGACGGTGCCGCCGCGCAGCGAGGCGAAGCCGATGTCGCCGGCCCGCCGCGGACCCGTGACGCCGTCGCGGGTCCGCGCGCTGTGCTCGGAAAGCTCGACGCCCCGTCCCCGCGCGGCGGCCTCGCCGAGCAGCAGAGCCGTGCCCGATGGCGCGTCGACCTTCATCTTGTGGTGCATCTCGACGATCTCGGCGTCCCAGGCCGGGCCGAGCGCTTCGGCGGCGCGTTCGACGAGGACGGCGAGCAGATTGACGCCGAGGCTCATATTGCCGGAGCGCACGACTACGGTTCTTTCGGCCGCCGCCGCGATGGCGGCGAGATCCTCGCGCGAGAGGCCCGTGGTGCCGATGACATGGGCGACGCCACTCTGCGCGGCCTGCGCCGCGAGCGCGACCGTCGCCGCGGGGCTCGAGAAATCGATGAGCGCATCTGCCTGCGACAGAACGGAGGAGGGGTCGGCGGAGAGAGCCACCCCGCTGGCCGGGCGCCCGATCAGCACGCCGGCGTCGTCGCCGATGTGGGGAGAGCCGGGATATTCGAGCGCGCCGGTGAGCGTCACGCCGAGCGAATCGCCGATGGCCGCGATCAGCATTCGGCCCATGCGGCCGGCGGCGCCGGCGACGACCAGCCGCATCTCGCTCATGATCCTGCTCCCCGAGACAATCGGACGAATTGGGCCGGCGCCGCCCCTAAGGGCGGCTCGGCAGCGTTCTATACAGTCCCTGCGGGCCGAAGAGAAGCCGGCCCGAATGGACTGCTCGAGCCTTCGACTCGGATGCGATAGCCTTCGACTCGGATGCGATCGGCGGGGCGAAGCCGCGCCCGACCCGCTTTCGCTTCGAACTCTGCTCCGAGCTGGACCGCGGTCACTTGCCCTTGGGACGGAACGCCGCGACGAGCGCCGGATTGGTTTCTATATAGGCTGCTCCGATCAGGTCGAGGCAATAGGGGACGGCGGGCATCACCGCGTCGAGGCACAGCTCGATCGCCGCCGGCTTGCCGGGCAGGTTGATGACGAGACACTTGCCCCGATGGGCGGCTGTCTGGCGCGACAGGATGGCGGTCGGCGTCTGCGCCAGCGAGACCTTGCGCATCAGCTCGCCGAAGCCGGGCAACTCGCGCGGCGCGGCGGCGAGCGTCGCCTCGGGCGTCAGATCGCGCGGCGCGGGCCCGGTGCCGCCGGTGGTGACGACGAGGTCGCAGCCGACATTGTCGGCGAGGTCGATCAGCGTGTCGCGCACGCTTTCGAAGCCGTCCGGGATGATGCGCCGCTCGATGCGGAAGGGGCTCGTCAGGACTTTCTGCAGATAGGCGGCGATGGCGGGGCCGCTCTCGTCTCGGTAAACGCCGGCGCTGGCGCGGTCGGAGGCGGTGACGACGCCGATCACGGCTTCTCTCTTCTCGGTCATGGGCGCGCACATTAGCCGCTCCCGCGCGGCTGACAACAAGGAAAGCGCCCGCGGCGAGGCGCCGCAGCGGCGTTTCGTCCGATCGAAGCGCGAGATCGTCCGTGTCATGCGGCGCCAAATCGCGAGACGGCGCTCGGGAGGCGCGGCCGCGGCCGCTGTCCGGCGAATCGATGGCAGGGCGTTGCCTTTCGATGCCGGCCCGCAATTTTTCCGAGGAGGAGGACACCTCGACATGTTCGCCAAGCTCAGCGAGTGGCTCTTCGGCGCGTCCGATCTCGCGCCGCACGGTTATTGCCTGCTGTGGGAGCCCGGGCTCGTCTGGCTCTATGCGGTCTCCGACGCCGCGATCGGCCTCGCCTATTTCTCGATCCCGCTGGCGCTCGCCGTCATCGGGCGGCGGCGCGGCGATCTCGTCTTCCGGCCCATGCTCTGGCTGTTCGCCGCTTTTATTCTGCTCTGCGGCGCCACCCATTGGCTCGACGTCGTGACCCTATGGTCTCCGATTTATGGCCTGCAAGGCGGCGTCAAGGCGGCGACGGCGCTCGCCTCTCTCGCCACGGCGGTCGCCATGTGGTGGACCTTGCCGAATTTTCTGTCCCTGCCTTCGGCTCGACAGCTGCGCGAGGCCAACGCCGCCCTGCTCGAGAGCGAGGAGCGCCTCGCCCATGCGCAGAAGCTCGAGGCGATCGGGCGGCTGACCGGCGGCATCGCCCACGATTTCAACAATGTGCTGCAGGTCGTCACCGGCTCGCTCGGCGTGATCGAGCGGCAGGTGGCGCGCGGGCGCGGCAATGACATCGCGCCTTCGATCGCAGCCATACGCAAGGCCTCGGCGACGGCCTCGCGCCTCATCAACCGAATGCTCGCTTTCTCGAGGCGGCAGGCGCTGGCGCCGAAGGTCATCGAGCCCGACAGGCTGATCCTCGGCCTCGAGGAGATGCTGCGACGGACGCTCGGGCCGGACATAAGGCTCGATCTGCAGCCGGGCCATGGTTGCTGGAGCGTCGTCTGCGATCCGTCTCAGCTCGAGAGCGCGCTGCTCAATCTCGCGGTCAATGCGCGGGACGCGATGCCGAAAGGCGGCTCGCTGCGCATCGCCACGGCGGACCGCAGGGAGATGCTGGACTCGGCCGACCCGGGCAGGGGGCCTGCGGACTATGTCGAGATCGAGGTGACCGACACGGGCGTCGGCATGGAGCCGGAGGTTCTGCGCCACGCCTTCGAGCCTTTTTTCACCACCAAGCCGACCGGCAAGGGAACAGGGCTCGGGCTTTCGCAGATCTACGGTTTCGCGCGGCAGTCGGGCGGCTTCGTGCGCATCGACAGCTCTCCCGGCGAAGGAACCAGCGTCCGCCTCTACCTGCCGGGCGAGGAACGGCCGCTGCTCGCGCCGGAGGAGGACTCGCGCCCCGCGGCGGCCCAACACGCGTGCGGGCGAGGGCGAAAGGCGTTGCTGGTCGAGGACCAGATCGAGGTGCGCATGCAGATCGCCTCGACCCTCGAGGGCATCGGCTGCGCGGTCGTCCAGGCCGAGGACGGCTCGGAGGGACTGAAGATCGTACAGTCGGACGAGCCGTTCGACCTGCTCATCACCGATGTCGGCCTGCCCGGCGTGAGCGGCCGCCGGCTGGCCGAGGCGGCGTGCGCCGGAAGGCGCGGCATGCCTATCCTGCTCATCACGGGCTACGCCAGCAAATCGCTGGACGGCTTGCAGGCCGAGCCCAATGTCGAGATCCTGCGCAAGCCCTTCACGCTCGACGAATTGGAGACCAAGGTCGAGGCGATGCTGAAGCGGGCCGCTCAGGCCGGCTGATCCGGCGGGCGGTCTTTTCGCGCGAGGCGGAAAAAGAGTATTCTTCGGAACGCCCATGCGAGCGGAGCCGTCGGTGACCCTTTTCGTACAAGAGCAGAGCCTCGCCGGACGGACCGTGCTGCTCGTCGTCGGCGGCGGCGTCGCCGCGTACAAGTCGCTCGAGCTCCTGCGCCGGCTGCGCGAGCGGGGGGCGCGCGTCCGAGTCGCTCTGACTGCGGCGGCGGCGCGCTTCGTCACGCCGCTCTCCTTCGCGACCCTCTCCGGCGAGAGGGTCTTCGAGGACCTGTTCTCACTGACGGACGAGCAGGAGATGGGTCACATCCGCCTCTCGCGCGAGGCCGATCTCGTGGTCGTCGCGCCGGCGACGGCGCATCTTCTCGGGCGCATGGCGCAGGGCCTCGCCGACGATCTCGCGACGACGCTCCTGCTCGCGACCGACAAGCGCGTTCTCGTGGCGCCCGCGATGAATGTCCGCATGTGGCGGCATCCTGCGACGCGGCGCAATGTCGCGCGGCTCGGCGCCGACGGCGTCCTCTTCATCGGGCCGGACGAGGGCGAGATGGCCTGCGGCGAATACGGTCCGGGCCGCATGAGCGAACCGCTCGCGATTCTCGCGGCGATCGAGACGGCGCTGCAGAGCGGCGCGAGCCTGCCTCTCGCCGGCCGGCATGTCGTCGTCACTTCCGGGCCCACGCGCGAGCCGATCGATCCGGCGCGCTACATTTCCAACCGCTCTTCGGGCAAGCAGGGCCATGCCATCGCCGCAGCGGCGGCGCGCGCCGGCGCGCGGGTGACCCTCGTCAGCGGCCCGGTCGAGATCGACGATCCGCCGGGCGTCGAGACGCGCCATGTGGAGACCGCGCGAGACATGCTCGCCGCCGTCGAGAGCGCGCTGCCCGCCGATCTCTTCATCGGCGCGGCCGCCGTCGCCGACTGGCGAGTCGAGTCGGCGCCGGACAAAATCAAAAAGCAGCCGGGCGGCGCGCCGCCGACGCTCGTTCTCCAAGAGAATCCGGACATATTGGCGCGCGTCGCGCGTCGTGAAAGCGGTCGTCCCGCCCTCGTCGTGGGCTTTGCGGCGGAGACGCGCGACGTCATCGCCAACGCCGAGGAAAAGCTCGCCCGCAAGGGCTGCGACCTCGTCGTCGCCAATGACGTGAGCGCTGCCGCCGCCGTCTTCGGAGGCGACGCCAACGAGGTGCATCTCGTCGGACCGGAGGGAGTCGAGTCCTGGCCGCGCCTCGACAAATCGGAAGTGGCGGCGCGGCTCGTCGCGCGCCTCGCCGCGCGTCTCCGCGCAAGGGAGCCCGCCCGATGAAGATCGCATTGCGCCGGCTTCCTCATGGCGAAGGCCTGCCGGCCCCGGCCTACGCCAGCGCCGGCGCGGCCGGGCTCGATCTCCTCGCCGCGCTCGCGCCGGGACAAAAGCTCGTGCTCGAGCCCGGCGCCCGCGATCTGGTGCCGACCGGCATCGCGCTCATGCTGCCCGAGGGCTTCGAGGCGCAGGTGCGGCCGCGCTCCGGCCTCGCCCTCGACTACGGCGTCACTGTTCTGAACGCGCCGGGCACGATCGACGCGGACTACCGCGGCGAGGTGAAGGCGCTTCTGGTCAATCTGGGAACGCATCCGTTCGAGATCGTTCGTGGCATGCGAATCGCTCAGATGGTGATCGCGGCATGCGCGCGCGTCGAGCTCGTCGAGGCCGCCGCCCTCGACGAGACGGAGCGCGGCTCCGGAGGCTTCGGCTCGACGGGGACGGGGCGGAGCGAGGCGCAATGAGCCTGCTGCCGCGGTCCGCGCGCCTCGCCTTGATGGCGGCGCTCGACGTCGCGCTGCATTCGCGCGTGCGGCCGGTGTCGTCGCGGGCGTTGGCGGCGCGACACGATCTGCCGCCGCGTCATCTCGAGGGCATGTTGCAGACCATGGTGCGGGCCGGGATCTTGAAGAGCGTGCGCGGGCCGTCCGGCGGCTACGAGCTGGCCAAGGAAAGGCGCCGACTCTATGTCGGCGAGATCGTGCGCGTCGCCCTGCGTGCGGAGGAGGAGGCGAACGGGGGCGACAACCCGCTTCTCCTCTCGCGCGTGGTGGATCCGATTTTCGCGGAGGCGGAACGTCTCGCTCTGGCGCGGCTCGACGAGATCACACTCGACGAATTACACGCGGCGGCGCTCGGCGAAGGCTTCGGCGAAGCGGAGGCCGCCGAAGGCGATTTCGACATCTGAAGCAATGGAGGGCCGGCCGTGAATTACGAGACGATCGAGACGGAGACGCATGGCCGGGTCGCGCTGCTGCGATTGAACCGCCCGCGCGCCCTCAATGCGCTGAACGCGCGTCTCATCGGCGAACTCGCCGAGGCGCTGGCGCATTTCGAGGCGGATGCGGGGATCGGCTGCATGGTGCTGACCGGCTCGGCGGAGGTCTTCGCGGCTGGCGCCGATGTGAAGGAGCTGCGCGACAAGACCGCCGCCGGCGCCTATCTCGACGATTTCCTTTCCCGCTGGGACGGCCTGGCTCGCGCTCGCAAGCCGATCGTGGCCGCTGTCGCGGGCTTTGCGCTCGGCGGCGGCTGCGAGCTCGCCATGATGTGCGACTTCATTCTCGCCGCCGATACCGCCAAATTCGGCCAGCCCGAGATCAAGCTCGGCGTCATTCCGGGCTCGGGCGGCACGCAACGGCTGGTGCGCGCGGTCGGCAAGTCCAAGGCCATGGAAATGGTGCTGACAGGCCGCATGATGGGCGCGGAGGAGGCCGAGCGCTGCGGGCTCGCGGCGCGCGTCGTCCCCGCCGACCGCCTGCTCGAGGAGGCGCTGAAGGCGGCGCAGACGATCGCCTCCATGTCTCTGCCCGCCGTGCTGATGGCCAAGGAGGCCGTCGAGCGCTCTTTCGAGACGTCTCTGTCAGAAGGCGTGCGCTTCGAGCGGCGCCTGTTCTATTCCCTGTTCGCTACGGAGGATCAGAAGGAGGGCATGAGCGCCTTCATCGAGAAGCGCCCGCCGCGCTTCGCGCACAAATGAGCGGCATTGACGCGGGAGCGCCCGCGCGCTTATAAGGCGCGGACATCGGCCGCGGCTTCGCGGCCGCTTTTCTTTGGCGGCGCCGCCGCTCCGCATCGTCCTCGAGGGAAGACAGATGGCCAACACCAGCTCGGCCAAGAAGGCCGTTCGCAAGATCGCCCGTCGCACGGCGGTCAATCGTTCGCGCCGCAGCCAGCTGCGCACGCAGGTTCGCAAGGTCGAGGAGGCGATCGCCAGCGGCGACGCCGCGGCCGCCGCCGCGGTTTTGCAGAGCGTCGCGCCGATCGTGATGCGCGCGGTCCAGAAGGGCGTCATTCACAAGAACACGGCGTCGCGCAAAGTGTCGCGCTTGACGGCGCGCGTGAAGGCGCTCTCCGCCTGACGAAACACCCCGACATCGCCGTCGTCGTCAAGTCGAAAGCCCGGCTCCGCCGGGCTTTCGCTTTTTCGCGTACCGGCGCGTAGGGCGCCGCGGCGCCATCCCGCGTAGCGCCAGAAATTTATCACACGTTTTTCTTGCGCGCAGAGAAGACTATTCAAAATCAATATAGTGCGATCAAGGCCGGGACCTTGCGCCGGCCTCTGCCCGCTTGACATTCGTGTCGACCATTCGGCAGCGGGTCCCCGACCGAATGCCGCCGCTGCGATCGGCGCCGGGCGCCTGTTTTTTCTCGGCGGCGAATCATGCCTTTATCCGGGCGAAGGTTGGGCGTTGTCGGAAAGGGAGGCGCCTGTGCGCCGAGAAGCGCGCGCACTGTGGCTCGAGGATGATTGCGCTGCGAAATGGAGGCGTGTAGTTTCAAGACTGTGGGATGGAATTGCGACAGGCCTTGCGAATGTGAACGACAGAGAGCTCATGCGGGCGACTGGGTGAAGACCCCAGACTCGACGACAGGATCGAGCAGCGCTCCGCAACCGCGTCCACCATGCCGCGAATGCATCGGCTGAAACACCGCTCGGTGCATTTTCTGTCTGCGTATCAGTAATTGGAAGACTGTCAGGACCGCGAAGGGCTCGGCTTTTCGTGGACTCGGGGGTGATGTGATGGCTTTGGGGCGGCGGGCCGACACGATGCTGAACGATAATGTGAGGCGCAGCGCGACGGCGTCACGAAGTCGACCCGCAGCACGCGCGCGACCATACGACTTCAGCCAGTGATCGGCGCCGCGGCCGTCGCCCCGCGTATCGTGACGGCGTAGCGATCAAATCCATTCGGTCTGTCCGGCCCTCCGCTTGGGCGCCGCTGCGGCGCCCTCGTTGCTCGGCTCGTCTTCTGCGCGAAAGAGAATCATGCCCGAACAAAGCGATCATCAACCGGCTTCCCACGAATTGTCGAGCGCCGATCGACAGAAGTGGGAGCGGGTGCGTGGCCGGCTGCGCGCCGAGCTCGGCGACGCCGTCTATAATTCGTGGTTCGCGCGGCTCGAGCTCGAGACGGCGGCGGACGGCGCGATCCTCCTCACCGTGCCGACCAAATTTCTGAAGAGCTGGATACAGTCGCATTACGCCGACCGCATCAAGGCGCGGCTCTGCGCCGAATTCGCGGGAACGGACCGCGTCGTCATCGACGTGCGTTCGCCCTCGCGCCGGGCGCGCCCGCGCGACGTGGAGTCCGCCGTCCCTCAGCCGGCCGAGAAGGCGCCCGCGGAGCCTCTCGTGGCGTCGCCGACCGTCGAGAAGGCCGAGCCGCATGTGAGGACCGCGGGGCGTGCGGCGCCGCGTGTCGACATCGACAGTTTCAACGGTTCGCCGCTCGACAGGCGCCTGTCCTTCTCGACCTTCCTGGTCGGGCCTTCCAATCAGCTCGCTTACGCCGCGGCTTGCCGCGTGGCGGACGCGCGCGCCGGCGATCATCCGCTGTTCAATCCGCTCTACACGCATGCCGCCGTCGGCCTCGGCAAGACGCATCTGCTGCAGGCGGTGGCGCGCGCCGCCAATGACAACAAGCGCCGCGTCATCTATCTCACCGCCGAAAAGTTCATGAGCGGTTTCGTATCGGCGCTGAATGCGCAGACCTCCATGGCGTTCAAGGAGAAGCTGCGCAATATCGACGTGCTGATCATCGACGATGTTCAGTTCCTGCAAGGCAAGTCGATCCAGCAGGAGTTCTGCCACACGCTGAATGCGCTGATCGACGACGGCAAGCAGGTCGTCGTGGCGGCTGATCGTCCGCCGTCCGATCTCGAGACCTTGGACGAGCGCGTGCTGTCGCGTTTCAAGGGCGGGCTGTGCGTCGACATCGGCCCGCTCGACGAGGAGCTGCGCGTCAAAATTCTCGAGGCGCGCATCTCGGCGGCGCAGGAGGCGCAGCCGAACTTCCACGTGCCGCCGGCGGTGATCTCCTATGTCGCGAAGACGATCGTGACCAATGGCCGCGATCTCGAAGGCGCGGTGAACCGCCTGCTCGCCCATTCGACGCTGAACGGCGCGCCGCTCTGCGTCGAGACGGCGGAGACCGCCATTCGCGATCTCGTGCGCAGCCACGAGCCGAAGCGCGTGAAGATCGACGACATTCAAAAGCTCGTCGCCAGCCATTACAACATCTCGCGCGCCGATATTCTCTCCTCGCGCCGCACCGCCAATGTCGTGCGCCCGCGGCAGATCGCCATGTATCTGTCGAAAGTGCTGACGCTGCGCTCCCTGCCCGAGATCGGGCGCCGCTTCGGCGGACGCGACCACACGACGGTGCTGCACGCCGTGCGCAAGGTCGAGGAACTCGCCGCCAAGGACAAGAACCTCGCCGAGGTCATCGAGCTGCTGAAGCGCATTCTCGCGGAGTGAGCGTGGCGGAGTCATAGAACTTTCCACGCGCCCTCGGATCAGTCCGCGTTCCCCATCTCCCGCTCTGCGGGAGATGGCGGCCCGGCGAAGCCGGGTCGAATGAGGCCGACGCCGCGCTCGATACGAAGGCGAATCGCAGCGATGGGCAAACGCGCGTGAATCACTGAGATTGCAGGGACGGGACGGCGACAGCCCCGTCCTCCGCTTCGCGGGGCCATTTTCTCCCCCGAGTGGGAGAAGGGATGCGCGCATCCGTCTCGCGGTATCCTCAGAAAGCTCACGTTTCCCTTCTCCCGCTCGCGGCGCGAAGCGGGAATCGGCCGGCGGCTCGAGGGCGATTCAGCGTTCCCGCCAGAAGCGATCGTCTTGCAGGATCGGCTCGGCCCTGTCCCATTGCGCGAGCTTGTCGCGATAAAGCGCGCGATAGGCGTCGTCGTCGAGCAGCTCGAGCCGCTCGTGATCGAGCTCGAGTCCGATCTCGTGATAGACGTCGAGATTGCGCAGGTCGGGCTGCGGCAGGTCGCCGGCCTCATAGTCGCGCCACATCTCCCGATAGAGATCTTCGAGATGGCCGACCAGCGACGGCGTGTCGAACAGCGCCGAGCGCTCGCGCCCGCCGACGAGCTTGTCGCGAATGGCCGTGAGCCGCCGCCGGTCCCGGCCGAGCTCGATGGCGTGTGCGACATAGTCGTCGGCGTTCGCGCACACGAGGTCGCCGACGCCCGCCGCCTGCACGAGGCTCGCGCACACGCGCGAGGCGAAGCTGCGGCCGGCGAAGGTGAGGATCGGCACGCCCATCCAGAGCGAGTCGGCGGCCGTCGTGTGAGCGCCATAGGGGAAATTGTCCAGGAAGAGATCGGCCAGCGGATAGCGCGCGAGATGGCGCGGATTGGGCATCTTCTGCGCGAAGACGATGCGCTCCGGCGCGACGCCGCGCTCCGCTGCGGCGCGGCGCAAGCGTTCGTTCGTCGCCTCCGCCCCGGTGAGCAGCCAGAGCACGCTGTCGGGAACGCCGGAGAGGATCGTCATCCACCGATCGAAAGTGAGCGCCGTGAGCTTCTGCATGCCGTTCAGCGAGCAGAAGACGAATGCGTCCTCGGGAAGTCCTGCGTCTTTGCGCGAGGGCCGCTCCGACGCCACGACGCGCTTGCGGTCGTTGGGCTGATAGCAGGGCAGGCGCAGGACCTTTTCGGAATAATAAATCTCCGCTTCCTTCGGGACGATCACGGAATCGGCGATCACATAATGGTGATAGGGCGTGCCCATGGTTCCGGGAAAGCCGAACCAGTTCACGACGACCGGTGCCGGCCGCATGGCGAACACCTTGGTGCGCGCGTCCTTGGTGTAGCCGTTGAGATCGACGAGAATATGCACGCCGTCCTCGGCGATTCTCCGCGCGGCTGCTTCATCGCTCATGCCGTTGATTTCGGTCCAGCGGTCGACCGCCGCCGTGATGCGCTCGCGCGTCGGATCATTGCGGGCGACGCCGCAGTAATAGGCGTAGATCTCGAAATGGGCGCGGTCATGCGTCTCCATGACGTCGGTCATCGCGAAGCCGACCGCATGCTCGCGGAGATCCGATGAGACATAGCCGATTCTGAGCCGCTCGCCAGGACGTCGGCGCGGCGTCTCCTCGCGCGGCAAAGGCGGGATGCGGCCGATGGCGCGCTTGTTGTAGCGATAGGCCTTGGCCAGCTGGAACATCGGATCGTCGGAGAGATTGGCGAGCGACAGCGACGAGATGCCGTCGAGGAGATGTGCGCGGGAGACGCGCTCCGAGGTCGTGAGGACGGGCCATTCGCATTGGCGCTGGCGCAACGCGATCCAGTGCTGCACGACTTCCGTCTGGCGCGGATCGATCTCGAGGCTCTGGCGGAGCGCGTCCTCCGCCGATTCGTCCTTCTCGTGGCCCTCGAGCACGCGGCCGATCTGCTGCAGCGCGCTGAGCTTGTGGGCGACGGAATCGCCGGTGACGGATGCGAGCTGCTCGACGAGCGTCATCCATTGCGCGACGCCTTTGCCGGCGAGGCCGCTGTCCTCGAGCAGGCGGCCGAGATTGATGTGGGCCGGATGGAAGTCGGGCTTCACGCGCAGCGCCTCGCGCAGCGCATTGATCGCGCCGGGGCGGTCGCCGGTGTCGGCGAGCGCCGAGGCATAGTTGAAATAGGCGGCGTAGATCAGGGGGCTGTCGGAATTATAGGCGATCCAGGTCTTGTAGAGCTCGACGACAGGACGGTCCTGGCGGGCCGCCTTCAGCCGGGCGGCCGCCTCGAACAGCTCCACGAGCGGCAGCGTCTGCGAGGCGGCCTTCTCCAGAGACGCTTTGAACAGTGCGAGCGCGGGCTCCGATTCGTTCTGCTGATTGGGCATGTCGACGTCCATTCGGCGAGGCTGACGGCGTGCGGCCGCGCTGGGCCGCGACGCCGATCTTTCGAAACGCGTGTCGCCACGCGGCTCGCCGCTCTTCCGTCATCAGCCGAGGAGAGTGACGAGCGCCACAACTTGCGCCACGGACATTGCCTGAATCTGGGCTGTCGTGAATGCGGAGCCCTGGGTGGTGGTCAGCGCTTCGATGTCGGCCGTCGTCAGGCCGGCGATCGCCGTGGTGGTGAGCGCGGAGAGGCTGCCGGTCGACAGCGACGAGAAGTTCGTCGTCGTCAGCCCGGCGATCTGTGCGCTCGTCAGAGCGGCCGCCTGCGTCGAGGTGAGCGCGCCGAACTCGGTGGTCGTCAGCGAATTGATGGAGCTCGAAGCGATCGCGGCGATCTGCGCGGCCGAGAGAGCCGCGATCTGAGTGGACGTTAGATCGCCCACGGCGGTGGCGTCGAGGCCGGCGATCTGGGTGGTGGACAGAGCGGTGGCGTCGATGGCGTCGAGGAAGGCGGCGCCGATGGCGTTGAGCTGTGTGGTTGTGAGGCCCTTGACCTGTGTCGCGGTGAGCTGGCCGATCTGGGTGGTGGAGAGATCGGCGAGGGCTGTTGTGGTGAGCTTGCCGATCTGCGTGGCGGTGAGGCCGGCGAGCTGGGTGGTGGAGAGGCTCTGGACGTCTGTGGATGTCAGGGCGTCGAAGCCGGCGGTGGAGAGGGCTCCGAGCTGGGCGGCGGAGAGGGCGGCGACCTGCGTCGTGGTGAGATTGCCGACGGCGGTGGCGTCGAGGCCGGCGACCTGCGTGGTGGACAGAGCGGCGGCGTCGATGGCGTCGAGGAAGGCGGCGCCGATGGCGTTGAGCTGTGTGGTTGTGAGGCCCTTGACCTGTGTCGCGGTGAGCTGGCCGATCTGGGTGGTGGAGAGATCGGCGAGGGCTGTTGTGGTGAGCTTGCCGATCTGCGTGGCGGTGAGGCCGGCGAGCTGGGTGGTGGAGAGGCTCTGGACGTCTGTGGATGTCAGGGCGTCGAAGCCGGCGGTGGAGAGGGCTCCGAGCTGGGCGGCGGAGAGGGCGGCGATCTGCGTCGTGGTGAGATTGCCGACGGCGGTCGCATTGAGGCCGGCGACCTGGCTCGTGGAGAGGCTCGCGGCGTCGATGGCGCCGAACAGAGCCACATCGAGCGCGTTGAGCTGAGCGGTGGTGAGGCCGCGTATCTGTGTCGCGGTGAGCTGGCCGATCTGGGTGGTGGAGAGATCGGCGAGGGCTGTTGTGGTGAGCTTGCCGATCTGCGTGGCGGTGAGGCCAGCGAGCTGGGTGGTGGAGAGGCTCTGGACGTCTGTGGATGTCAGGGCGTCGAAGCCGGCGGTGGAGAGGGCTCCGAGCTGGGCGGCGGAGAGGGCGGCGACCTGCGTCGTGGTGAGATTGCCGACGGCAGTGGCGTCGAGTCCGGCGATCTGCGTGGTGGACAGAGCGGCGGCGTCGATGGCGTCGAGGAAGGCGGCGCCGATGGCGTTGAGCTGTGTGGTTGTGAGGCCCTTGACCTGTGTCGCGGTGAGCTGGCCGATCTGGGTGGTGGAGAGATCGGCGAGGGCTGCGGTTGTGAGCTTGCCGATCTGCGTGGCGGTGAGGCCGGCGAGCTGAGTGGTGGAGAGGCTCTGGACGTCTGTGGATGTCAGGGCGTCGAAGCCGGCGGTGGAGAGGGCTCCGAGCTGGGCGGCGGAGAGGGCGGCGATCTGCGTCGTGGTGAGATTGCCGACGGCGGTCGCATTGAGGCCGGCGACCTGGCTCGTGGAGAGGCTCGCGGCGTCGATGGCGCCGAACAGAGCCACATCGAGCGCGTTGAGCTGAGCGGTGGTGAGGCCGCGTATCTGTGTCGCGGTGAGCTGGCCGATCTGGGTGGTGGAGAGATCGGCGAGGGCTGTTGTGGTGAGCTTGCCGATCTGCGTGGCGGTGAGGCCGGCGAGCTGGGTGGTGGAGAGGCTCTGGACGTCTGTGGATGTCAGGGCGTCGAAGCCGGCGGTGGAGAGGGCTCCGAGCTGGGCGGCGGAGAGGGCGGCGATCTGCGTCGTGGTGAGATTGCCGACGGCGGTGGCGTCGAGGCCGGCGACCTGCGTGGTGGACAGAGCGGCGGCGTCGATGGCGTCGAGGAAGGCGGCGCCGATGGCGTTGAGCTGTGTGGTTGTGAGGCCCTTGACCTGTGTCGCGGTGAGCTGGCCGATCTGGGTGGTGGAGAGATCGGCGAGGGCTGTTGTGGTGAGCTTGCCGATCTGCGTGGCGGTGAGGCCAGCGAGCTGGGTGGTGGAGAGGCTCTGGACGTCTGTGGATGTCAGGGCGTCGAAGCCGGCGGTGGAGAGGGCTCCGAGCTGGGCGGCGGAGAGGGCGGCGACCTGCGTCGTGGTGAGATTGCCGACGGCAGTGGCGTCGAGTCCGGCGATCTGCGTGGTGGACAGAGCGGCGGCGTCGATGGCGTCGAGGAAGGCGGCGCCGATGGCGTTGAGCTGTGTGGTTGTGAGGCCCTTGACCTGTGTCGCGGTGAGCTGGCCGATCTGGGTGGTGGAGAGATCGGCGAGGGCTGCGGTTGTGAGCTTGCCGATCTGCGTGGCGGTGAGGCCGGCGAGCTGAGTGGTGGAGAGGCTCTGGACGTCTGTGGATGTCAGGGCGTCGAAGCCGGCGGTGGAGAGGGCTCCGAGCTGGGCGGCGGAGAGGGCGGCGATCTGCGTCGTGGTGAGATTGCCGACGGCGGTCGCATTGAGGCCGGCGACCTGGCTCGTGGAGAGGCTCGCGGCGTCGATGGCGCCGAACAGAGCCACATCGAGCGCGTTGAGCTGAGCGGTGGTGAGGCCGCGTATCTGTGTCGCGGTGAGCTGGCCGATCTGGGTGGTGGAGAGATCGGCGAGGGCTGTTGTGGTGAGCTTGCCGATCTGCGTGGCGGTGAGGCCGGCGAGCTGAGTGGTGGAGAGGCTCTGGACGTCTGTGGATGTCAGGGCGTCGAAGCCGGCGGTGGAGAGGGCTCCGAGCTGGGCGGCGGAGAGGGCGGCGACCTGCGTCGTGGTGAGATTGCCGACGGCGGTGGCGTCGAGGCCGGCGATCTGCGTGGTGGACAGAGCGGCGGCGTCGATGGCGTCGAGGAAGGCGGCGCCGATGGCGTTGAGCTGTGTGGTTGTGAGGCCCTTGACCTGTGTCGCGGTGAGCTGGCCGATCTGGGTGGTGGAGAGATCGGCGAGGGCTGTGGTTGTGAGCTTGCCGATCTGCGTGGCGGTGAGGCCGGCGAGCTGGGTGGTGGAGAGGCTCTGGACGTCTGTGGATGTCAGGGCGTCGAAGCCGGCGGTGGAGAGGGCTCCGAGCTGGGCGGCGGAGAGGGCGGCGATCTGCGTCGTGGTGAGATTGCCGACGGCGGTGGCGTCGAGGCCGGCGACCTGCGTGGTGGACAGAGCGGCGGCGTCGATGGCGTCGAGGAAGGCGGCGCCGATGGCGTTGAGCTGTGTGGTTGTGAGGCCCTTGACCTGTGTCGCGGTGAGCTGGCCGATCTGGGTGGTGGAGAGATCGGCGAGGGCTGTTGTGGTGAGCTTGCCGATCTGCGTGGCGGTGAGGCCGGCGAGCTGGGTGGTGGAGAGGCTCTGGACGTCTGTGGATGTCAGGGCGTCGAAGCCGGCGGTGGAGAGGGCTCCGAGCTGGGCGGCGGAGAGGGCGGCGATCTGCGTCGTGGTGAGATTGCCGACGGCGGTGGCGTCGAGGCCGGCGACCTGCGTGGTGGACAGAGCGGCGGCGTCGATGGCGTCGAGGAAGGCGGCGCCGATGGCGTTGAGCTGTGTGGTTGTGAGGCCCTTGACCTGTGTCGCGGTGAGCTGGCCGATCTGGGTGGTGGAGAGATCGGCGAGGGCTGTTGTGGTGAGCTTGCCGATCTGCGTGGCGGTGAGGCCGGCGAGCTGGGTGGTGGAGAGGCTCTGGACGTCTGTGGATGTCAGGGCGTCGAAGCCGGCGGTGGAGAGGGCTCCGAGCTGGGCGGCGGAGAGGGCGGCGATCTGCGTCGTGGTGAGATTGCCGACGGCGGTCGCATTGAGGCCGGCGACCTGGCTCGTGGAGAGGCTCGCGGCGTCGATGGCGCCGAACAGAGCCACATCGAGCGCGTTGAGCTGAGCGGTGGTGAGGCCGCGTATCTGTGTCGCGGTGAGCTGGCCGATCTGGGTGGTGGAGAGATCGGCGAGGGCTGTTGTGGTGAGCTTGCCGATCTGCGTGGCGGTGAGGCCGGCGAGCTGGGTGGTGGAGAGGCTCTGGACGTCTGTGGATGTCAGGGCGTCGAAGCCGGCGGTGGAGAGGGCTCCGAGCTGGGCGGCGGAGAGGGCGGCGATCTGCGTCGTGGTGAGATTGCCGACGGCGGTCGCATTGAGGCCGGCGACCTGGCTCGTGGAGAGGCTCGCGGCGTCGATGGCGCCGAACAGAGCCACATCGAGCGCGTTGAGCTGAGCGGTGGTGAGGCCGCGTATCTGTGTCGCGGTGAGCTGGCCGATCTGGGTGGTGGAGAGATCGGCGAGGGCTGTTGTGGTGAGCTTGCCGATCTGCGTGGCGGTGAGGCCGGCGAGCTGGGTGGTGGAGAGGCTCTGGACGTCTGTGGATGTCAGGGCGTCGAAGCCGGCGGTGGAGAGGGCTCCGAGCTGGGCGGCGGAGAGGGCGGCGATCTGCGTCGTGGTGAGATTGCCGACGGCGGTCGCATTGAGGCCGGCGACCTGGCTCGTGGAGAGGCTCGCGGCGTCGATGGCGCCGAACAGAGCCACATCGAGCGCGTTGAGCTGAGCGGTGGTGAGGCCGCGTATCTGTGTCGCGGTGAGCTGGCCGATCTGGGTGGTGGAGAGATCGGCGAGGGCTGTTGTGGTGAGCTTGCCGATCTGCGTGGCGGTGAGGCCAGCGAGCTGGGTGGTGGAGAGGCTCTGGACGTCTGTGGATGTCAGGGCGTCGAAGCCGGCGGTGGAGAGGGCTCCGAGCTGGGCGGCGGAGAGGGCGGCGACCTGCGTCGTGGTGAGATTGCCGACGGCAGTGGCGTCGAGTCCGGCGATCTGCGTGGTGGACAGAGCGGCGGCGTCGATGGCGTCGAGGAAGGCGGCGCCGATGGCGTTGAGCTGTGTGGTTGTGAGGCCCTTGACCTGTGTCGCGGTGAGCTGGCCGATCTGGGTGGTGGAGAGATCGGCGAGGGCTGTTGTGGTGAGCTTGCCGATCTGCGTGGCGGTGAGGCCGGCGAGCTGAGTGGTGGAGAGGCTCTGGACGTCTGTGGATGTCAGGGCGTCGAAGCCGGCGGTGGAGAGGGCTCCGAGCTGGGCGGCGGAGAGGGCGGCGATCTGCGTCGTGGTGAGATTGCCGACGGCGGTCGCATTGAGGCCGGCGACCTGGCTCGTGGAGAGGCTCGCGGCGTCGATGGCGCCGAACAGAGCCACATCGAGCGCGTTGAGCTGAGCGGTGGTGAGGCCGCGTATCTGTGTCGCGGTGAGCTGGCCGATCTGGGTGGTGGAGAGATCGGCGAGGGCTGTTGTGGTGAGCTTGCCGATCTGCGTGGCGGTGAGGCCGGCGAGCTGAGTGGTGGAGAGGCTCTGGACGTCTGTGGATGTCAGGGCGTCGAAGCCGGCGGTGGAGAGGGCTCCGAGCTGGGCGGCGGAGAGGGCGGCGACCTGCGTCGTGGTGAGATTGCCGACGGCGGTGGCGTCGAGGCCGGCGATCTGCGTGGTGGACAGAGCGGCGGCGTCGATGGCGTCGAGGAAGGCGGCGCCGATGGCGTTGAGCTGTGTGGTTGTGAGGCCCTTGACCTGTGTCGCGGTGAGCTGGCCGATCTGGGTGGTGGAGAGATCGGCGAGGGCTGTGGTTGTGAGCTTGCCGATCTGCGTGGCGGTGAGGCCGGCGAGCTGGGTGGTGGAGAGGCTCTGGACGTCTGTGGATGTCAGGGCGTCGAAGCCGGCGGTGGAGAGGGCTCCGAGCTGGGCGGCGGAGAGGGCGGCGATCTGCGTCGTGGTGAGATTGCCGACGGCGGTCGCATTGAGGCCGGCGACCTGGCTCGTGGAGAGGCTCGCGGCGTCGATGGCGCCGAACAGAGCCACATCGAGCGCGTTGAGCTGAGCGGTGGTGAGGCCGCGTATCTGTGTCGCGGTGAGCTGGCCGATCTGGGTGGTGGAGAGATCGGCGAGGGCTGTTGTGGTGAGCTTGCCGATCTGCGTGGCGGTGAGGCCGGCGAGCTGGGTGGTGGAGAGGCTCTGGACGTCTGTGGATGTCAGGGCGTCGAAGCCGGCGGTGGAGAGGGCTCCGAGCTGGGCGGCGGAGAGGGCGGCGATCTGCGTCGTGGTGAGATTGCCGACGGCGGTGGCGTCGAGGCCGGCGACCTGCGTGGTGGACAGAGCGGTGGCGTCGATGGCGTCGAGGAAGGCGGCGCCGATGGCGTTGAGCTGTGTGGTTGTGAGGCCCTTGACCTGTGTCGCGGTGAGCTGGCCGATCTGGGTGGTGGAGAGATCGGCGAGGGCTGTTGTGGTGAGCTTGCCGATCTGCGTGGCGGTGAGGCCGGCGAGCTGGGTGGTGGAGAGGCTCTGGACGTCTGTGGATGTCAGGGCGTCGAAGCCGGCGGTGGAGAGGGCTCCGAGCTGGGCGGCGGAGAGGGCGGCGACCTGCGTCGTGGTGAGATTGCCGACGGCGGTGGCGTCGAGGCCGGCGACCTGCGTGGTGGACAGAGCGGCGGCGTCGATGGCGTCGAGGAAGGCGGCGCCGATGGCGTTGAGCTGTGTGGTTGTGAGGCCCTTGACCTGTGTCGCGGTGAGCTGGCCGATCTGGGTGGTGGAGAGATCGGCGAGGGCTGTTGTGGTGAGCTTGCCGATCTGCGTGGCGGTGAGGCCGGCGAGCTGAGTGGTGGAGAGGCTCTGGACGTCTGTGGATGTCAGGGCGTCGAAGCCGGCGGTGGAGAGGGCTCCGAGCTGGGCGGCGGAGAGGGCGGCGATCTGCGTCGTGGTGAGATTGCCGACGGCGGTCGCATTGAGGCCGGCGACCTGGCTCGTGGAGAGGCTCGCGGCGTCGATGGCGCCGAACAGAGCCACATCGAGCGCGTTGAGCTGAGCGGTGGTGAGGCCGCGTATCTGTGTCGCGGTGAGCTGGCCGATCTGGGTGGTGGAGAGATCGGCGAGGGCTGTTGTGGTGAGCTTGCCGATCTGCGTGGCGGTGAGGCCGGCGAGCTGAGTGGTGGAGAGGCTCTGGACGTCTGTGGATGTCAGGGCGTCGAAGCCGGCGGTGGAGAGGGCTCCGAGCTGGGCGGCGGAGAGGGCGGCGATCTGCGTCGTGGTGAGATTGCCGACGGCGGTGGCGTCGAGGCCGGCGACCTGCGTGGTGGACAGAGCGGCGGCGTCGATGGCGTCGAGGAAGGCGGCGCCGATGGCGTTGAGCTGTGTGGTTGTGAGGCCCTTGACCTGTGTCGCGGTGAGCTGGCCGATCTGGGTGGTGGAGAGATCGGCGAGGGCTGTTGTGGTGAGCTTGCCGATCTGCGTGGCGGTGAGGCCGGCGAGCTGGGTGGTGGAGAGGCTCTGGACGTCTGTGGATGTCAGGGCGTCGAAGCCGGCGGTGGAGAGGGCTCCGAGCTGGGCGGCGGAGAGGGCGGCGATCTGCGTCGTGGTGAGATTGCCGACGGCGGTCGCATTGAGGCCGGCGACCTGGCTCGTGGAGAGGCTCGCGGCGTCGATGGCGCCGAACAGAGCCACATCGAGCGCGTTGAGCTGAGCGGTGGTGAGGCCGCGTATCTGTGTCGCGGTGAGCTGGCCGATCTGGGTGGTGGAGAGATCGGCGAGGGCTGTTGTGGTGAGCTTGCCGATCTGCGTGGCGGTGAGGCCGGCGAGCTGGGTGGTGGAGAGGCTCTGGACGTCTGTGGATGTCAGGGCGTCGAAGCCGGCGGTGGAGAGGGCTCCGAGCTGGGCGGCGGAGAGGGCGGCGATCTGCGTCGTGGTGAGATTGCCGACGGCGGTCGCATTGAGGCCGGCGACCTGGCTCGTGGAGAGGCTCGCGGCGTCGATGGCGCCGAACAGAGCCACATCGAGCGCGTTGAGCTGAGCGGTGGTGAGGCCGCGTATCTGTGTCGCGGTGAGCTGGCCGATCTGGGTGGTGGAGAGATCGGCGAGGGCTGTTGTGGTGAGCTTGCCGATCTGCGTGGCGGTGAGGCCAGCGAGCTGGGTGGTGGAGAGGCTCTGGACGTCTGTGGATGTCAGGGCGTCGAAGCCGGCGGTGGAGAGGGCTCCGAGCTGGGCGGCGGAGAGGGCGGCGACCTGCGTCGTGGTGAGATTGCCGACGGCAGTGGCGTCGAGTCCGGCGATCTGCGTGGTGGACAGAGCGGCGGCGTCGATGGCGTCGAGGAAGGCGGCGCCGATGGCGTTGAGCTGTGTGGTTGTGAGGCCCTTGACCTGTGTCGCGGTGAGCTGGCCGATCTGGGTGGTGGAGAGATCGGCGAGGGCTGCGGTTGTGAGCTTGCCGATCTGCGTGGCGGTGAGGCCGGCGAGCTGAGTGGTGGAGAGGCTCTGGACGTCTGTGGATGTCAGGGCGTCGAAGCCGGCGGTGGAGAGGGCTCCGAGCTGGGCGGCGGAGAGGGCGGCGACCTGCGTCGTGGTGAGATTGCCGACGGCCGTCGCATTGAGCCCGGCGAGCTGTGTGGTGGACAGCGCGGTGATGTCTATGGCGTCGAACAGAGCGACATCGAGAGCGTTGAGCTGGGTGGTTGTGAGGCCTTTGACCTGTGTCGCGGTGAGCTGGCCGATCTGGGTGGTGGAGAAATCGGCGAGGGCGGTTGTGGTGAGCTTGCCGATCTGCGTGGCGGTGAGGCCGGCGAGCTGAGTGGTGGTGAGGTTCTGGACCTCGGTGGTGGTGAGCGCCTCATAGGCGGACGAGGTGAGCGCTCCGAGCTGGGCGGAGGAAAGGGCGGCGACCTGGGTCGTGCTGAGATTGGTCACCGCAGCGCTGGTGAGGCTCCCGATCTGCGAGGTCGACAGGCTCGAGACGGTGAGGGCGATGAGAACGCCGGTGCTCAACGCATTGAGCTGAGCGCTCGTGAGACCGCCCAATTGCGTCTGCGTGAGCGAGCCGATCTGCGTCGTCGACAGATTGCTGATCGCGGTCGTCGTCAATCCGCCGACCTGCTTGGAGGTGAGGGCGGCGAGCTGCGTGGTCGACCAGCCCTGCAGCTCGGTCGAGCTCAACGCGCCGATCTGCGAGGCCGACAGCGCTGCGATCTGCGTCGTCGTCAGCGCGCCGGTCTCCGTCTCGGTGAGATTTTCGACCTGCGAGAGTGAGAGGCCGGAGATGGCGTTGGCCGTCAGCGCTGCGATCTGAGTCGTGGCGAAATACTGAAATTCGGTCGTGTTGAGCGCATTGAGCTGTGTCGCTTTCAGCGCCGCGGCCTGGGTCGTGGTCAGCGCGGCGATGTCGGTCGTCGTCAGATTTGCGATGACGGTGGTGGTGAGCCCGGCAACCTGAGTGGCGGTGAGGGACGAGATAATCGAGGTCATCGGGCGCTCCGTTGGCGAAAAGCGTGTACGGATGAAAGCGAGTTACGAGGCGGCTGCTGCGCCGAACCGGACGGCGTTTCGCCGTTCGGTCCGTCTTCATCGGGCGAAGGCGCGCCGCCGACGGCCGCGCGCGGGCTCGTCGCTCGGCGCGTGGCTGTGGTGCGTCGTTTCGTCGATCGTGAGGAAAACACCGTCGCGTCAGACCGGCTCTCCGACAAAGGGAGTCCTGCGGGCTCGAAGCCTCCGCGGTCCCGTCGGGGCCGGCTGCGGACAGATCATCTGTCCCTTGGGCGCGAATGCGACGCCGCCGGATTCCGGGGGCTTCGCACCGCTACTAGTCGCATGAACGTCTTAACGAACGCCTAACCTCCGAGAAACGTTCGTCGGCGCGTCGATGCGGCCGGCGGGGTCGGCGCCTCTCTCAGCCGAAGCCGCGCTGGCGCAGCAGCGGCTCGACGCTCGGCATGCGTCCGCGGAAGGCGAGATAGGCGTTCGCCGGATCCTGCCGTCCGCCGGCGGCGTAGACATGCTCGCGCAGGCTGACGGCGACGTCCGGCGCGAAAATGTCGCCCGCTTCGACGAAGGCCTCGAAGGCGTCGGCGTCGAGCGTCTCGGCCCAGAGATAGGAGTAATAGCCGGCCGAATAGCCGTCCCCCGCGAAGACATGGGTGAAATGCGGCGTGCGGTGCCGCATCACGATTTCCTCGGGCATGGAGATGCGCGCGAGGCTCTCGCGCTCGAATGCGTCGGCGTCGAAATCTTCGCCGGCGCCGCGCTCGTGCAGATCGAGATCGACATAGGCCGAGGCGCAGAATTCGACGCTGGCGAAGCCCTGGTTGAAATAGCGCGAGCGGGCGATGCGCTCGAGCATCTCTTCCGGCATCGGCTCGCCGCTCGTCGCGTGGCGGGCGAAATTGCGCAGGATCTCGGGCTCGAGCAGCCAATGCTCGTAGAGCTGCGAGGGCAATTCGACAAAATCGCGCGCGACGCTCGTTCCGGCGATCGACGGATAGGTCACGTCGGACAACATGCCGTGCAGCGCATGGCCGAACTCATGGAACAGAGTGCGCGCGTCGTCGAGGCCGAGCAGCGTCGGCTCTCCCTCCGGCGCCTTGGCGAAATTCATCACATTGACGACGATCGGCCGCACATCGTCGTCGAGCCTCTCCTGGCCGCGGAACTCGGACATCCAGGCGCCGCCGCGTTTGGAGGCCCTCGCGAAATAATCGCCGAGGAACAGCGCGACATGGGCGCCGCTCGCATCGCGCACGTCGAAAGCGCGCACGCTCGGATGATAGAGCTCGAGCCCATGGACTTCGACGAAGCGCAGGCCGAACAGGCGCTCCGCCACGTGGAAGGCGGCCGCGATCATCGCATCGAGGGAGAAATAGGGACGCAGCGCCGCCTGATCGAGCGCGTAGCGCTCCTCGCGCAGGCGCTCGGCGTAGAAACGCCAGTCCCAGGCGGCGAGATCGATATCATGGCCCGCGCGCCGGGCGAGCGCCTGCAGCTCGCCGCGCTCGGCCTTCGCGGCCGCGAGCGCCGGCTCCCAGACGCGGTCCAGCAGCGCGCGCACGGCGCCGGGCGTCTTCGCCATCGTGTCGTCGAGCTTGTAGGCGGCGAAATTGTCGAAGCCGAGCAGTTTCGCGCGTTCCTCGCGCAGCCGCAAAATCTCGGCGATGACGGCGCGATTATCGGTCGCCCCGCCCGATTCGCCGCGGCCGACCCACGCCCGGAAAGCGGCTTCGCGCAGATCGCGGCGCGACGAGCTCTGCAGGAAGGTCTCGACGGAGGAGCGCGCGAGCGTCACCCCATATTTGCCCGGCGCGCCGCGCTCGCGCGCGGCCTCGGCCGCAGCGGCGCGGAAATCCTCGGACAGGCCGTCGAGATCGGCCTCTTCGAGCAGCAGCACATAGGCGGCTTCGTCGGCGAGCACATTCTGCGCAAATCGGGTGGCGAGATTGGCGAGGCGCTCGGAGACCGCCGTCATGCGCGCGCGCGCCGCCTCGTCGAGCCGCGCGCCGGCGCGCAGGAAGCGCGTATGGGCGAGCTCCAGCACGCGTTCCTGCTCGGCGTCGAGGCCGAGCGCGGCGCGCTTCGCATGGAGCGCGTCGACGCGCGCGAATAGCGCGTCGACGCGCGCGAATAGCGCGGCGTTCAGCAGGATTTCGGTCTCGTGACGGGCGAGCGCGCCGGACATCTCACGCTCGACGGCCTGCAGCTCGGGCGTCGAATCGGTCGCTGCGAGATTCCAGAAGACGGCGCCGACGTCGCGCAGGCGGCGGCCGGAGCGCTCGAGCGCGGCGATCGTATTGTCGAAATCGGGCTCGGCGGGATCGGTCGCGATGCGCTCGATCTCGGCGCGGCTCTCCGCCATCGCCGTCTCGAAGGCGGGGCGGAAATGTGCGCTGTCGATCGCCCCGAACGAAGGCAGGCCGAAAGGCGCGACAGAGGCGTCGAGCAGCGGGTTGGCGGTCGTCATGTGGCTTTCTCGATATCGGCCGCGCAGCATAACGGGGAAACAACCGGCGCGCCAGCAAAGCGCAGGAGGTTCCTCACCACCCATCGGCGCGGCTTCCTTCGCAGAACAAGAGGCAGCGCGAGGGATTATCGCTGCTGATCGCCGACGGTTTTGTAGGTGCGCAGCGTCGAATCCCGCCGCCGCCCTCTGGGCCGCATGGAAAACAATGGGTGGTGAGGCGGCTTGACAACAACCAGCGGATGATTTCCTATAGCTGGAGCTCGACTATGCGGGCGGCGTTCTGTCGGCGCATTCGATACGAAGATTTTTGGCGGCATATTTGGAGGCCGAATATGGGAAGGCATGTTTCACGATTCAGGCTCCTCGTCACGATAGTGTTCGGCCTCGTGATTTCAGGGTTCGGCGTCTCCGGCTCGCGGAACACCGGCGGCTTTCGATGGCCGGTCGCGCTGACGGTTTCCGCGCAGGCGCAAGAAGACCTCGGCTGCATCGAGACAACATTCCACGGTGACCCTAATGTTGCGGAATTCCCGCGCCCATGCGGGCCGAACCTCGGAGCGAGTCACCACGGCACAGCCGGGTATGGAAGCTATTGGGGCGGGAGTGGAATTTATACCGCCGGCGTCTCCACGGGTTGGGGCGGCGGAGGCGCAGGTGCGGGCGGCTCGGGCGGACAGTCCGGCGGCGGCCAATCGCAGAATCAGGGCGGGTCGGGCGGCACCTATGTCGGCGATCCTATCAATTACGCCATCGGCAACGCCTATAACAGCGAAACAGACTACACCACGGCCGGAAGCTTCCCGCTCGTGCTCGCGCGCTACTACAACAGCCAGGACCAAGGCCCGCACCTTCTCGGGACCTGGCGGGTGTCCTACAGCCGCTCCATCACTGTTTCTGGGGACATCGCGATCGTCACGCGAGACGACGGGCAGATGCTGAAATTCACTCTGGCGTCGTGGTGGACCGGCTCCTGGACGCCGCCGGCCTATTCCAGCTACCGACTGTCCGGGGGCGTGTCCGGCGGCAACTTCACGCTGATCACCGATCAGGATGAAACAGAAATTTATAACAGCTCCGGCAAGCTTCTGTCCTTCGCCAATCGCGCGGGCCTCACGCTGACGTTGAGCTATGAAGGGCTGGGCCGCCTCATGACGGTCAGAGATTCCTTCGGCCGCACGCTGACGTTTTTTTATGACACGATCTATCCCCAGATCACCCGGGCGCAGGCGCCCGATGGCGGCATCTACACTTATGAATATGATTGGTACTCTCACTTGACCTCGGTGACCTATCCCGATGGATCGAAGCGCAAGTTTCTCTACGAGAACGCTCTGCATTCCGGAGCGCTCACGGGAATCCTCGACGAGAACAACTCTCGCTATTCGAGCTATTCCTATGACTGGTATACGGGGCGCGCGACCTCCACGCAGCTCGGCGGCGGCGCGAACCGATTCACTGTGAGCTATCCCTTTTTTCCCTGGGATCCCGTGTCGGTCACCACTCCGCTCGGCGCCACGAAAAAATTCACGCTCACTTCCGTCGACGGCTTGGCGAAGCAGGTCGGGGAATGGCGAGGCTGCTCCGGCTGCTCTCCCAATGGCGACGCCGGGCAGAGCGACTCCGATGTCTACGACAGCCACGGCAATGTGACGAGCCATACGGATTTCAAAGGCAATCGCACCGCCTCTGTCTATGACGAGGCGCGCAATCTGCCGACGTCGCAGACATTGGCCGCCGGAACCTCGCTCGCGCGCACGATCACGACGAGCTGGCATCCGAATTTCCGTTTGCCGACACAGATCGTCGACGGCGCCCGCACCTCCACCTTCACTTATGACGCCAAGGGCAATCTGCTCACCTCGAAGGTCGCCTCCGGCTCGTCGACGAGCACGAGCGTCTATACCTATAACACCAAAGGGCAGGTGCTGACCGCGAAGGACCCGGTCGGCAATGTGACGAGCTATGCTTATGACGCGATGGGCAACCTCACGAGCGTGACCAATCCGCTCGGACATGTCACCTCCTTCTCGAACTACGACGTCAACGGCCGTCCGCGAACGATCACGGACCCGAATGGGGTCGCCACGACGCTCGCCTATAATTTCCGCGGCCAGGTCACCTCGCGGGTAACCGTGGGGCAGACGACGACCTACACCTATGACAAGGCCGGCCAGCTCACCAAGATTCAGGAGCCATCGGGCGCCGTGCTGAACTATGCCTATGACGCCGCGCATCGGCTCACCAGCATCAGCGATCGCTTCGGCAATCGCGTCGTCTACACGCTGGACGCGGCGGGGGGCCGGATCAAGGAGGAGGCGTTCGATCCGAGCGGCGTGCTGGCGCGCACGCACAGGCGCGCCTATGACGGCTTCGAGCGGCTCTCTCAGGACATCGGCGCGGCGAGCCAGACCTCGACCTTCTCCTATGACGCCAACGACAATGTCGTCAGCGCCAAGGACCCGAACAATAATACGACCACTTTCGCCTATGACGCGCTGGATCGCCTGAAGCAGAAGGCGGAGCCGCAGGACGCCGCCCTCACCCGCTACGCCTATGACGCCCTCGGCCGCCTCGCCAGCGTGACCGATCCGCGCGGGCTCGTGACGAGCTACACGAATAATTGGCTCGACTTGCCGGAGAGGATCACGAGCCCCGACACGCGCGTGACCACCAAGACCTATGACGCCGCCGGCAATGTGCTGACCTCGACCGACGCGCTCGGCCAGACGACGACCTACGCCTATGACAAGCTGAACAGGCTCAGGAAGGCGACCTATGCCGACGGCTCCATCGCGACCTATGTCTATGACCAGGGAGCTTATGGGATCGGCCGTCTCGGCTCCGTCACCGATTCGACCGGCGTGACCAGCTTCGCCTATGACGGTTTCGGCCATGTGGTGCAGAAGACGCAGACCGCCGGCGCCGTCACGCTCACGACGAAATGGTTCTATCACGCGACGAACGGGCGCCTTATCGGCCACACCTATCCGTCCGGATTCAAGCTCCTCTATTCCCACGACGGCGCCGGGCGCGTCAGCGCGATCACCCTCCAGCGGCCGGACGGGGCGCAGTCGGTGCTGATCGGCGCGATCTCCTACGCGCCCTTCGGGCCGGTCAAGTCCTGGAGCCCGAATGTCTCCGGCGGCGGCTCCTATGTCCTCAGCTTCGATGCCGACGGCCGCATCACGAAAATCAGCTCCTCGACCAACAATAATCTGAACTACGCCTATGACCCCGGCGGGCGGATCAAGTCGATCTCGGAGAGCAATCTCGCGGTCAAATCCTTCTCCTATGACCGCAACGACCGCCTGACGAACTATGTGCGCGGCTCGACCTTCATTCCCTATGGTTATGACGCGACGGGCAATCGCACCTCGATCGGCGGCGCCGTCTATACGATCGTGCCGAGCAGCAATCGTATGAGCGAGGTGACCTACAGCTCGGGCTCGACCCAATCCTTCGTCTGGGATCAGGTCGGCGGGCTGAAGAACCAGGCCGGCGACTTCTCCTTGACCTATGACAAGCGCAATCGCCTCGTGCAGGCGAAGGTCGGCGCGCTGACGACGAACTATGGCGTCAACGATCTCGGCCAGCGCGTGACGAAGAACGGGGCGAGCGGGCAGGTCGAATATGTCTACGACCTCTCCGGCCATATCATCGGGACCTATGGCGCGAGCGGGGCGGCGGTGGAGGAGATCGTCTGGTTCGGCGACCTGCCGGTGACGACGCTGCAGGGCGGTGTGGCCTATTACATCATGCCGGATCATCTCGGCGCGCCGCACGAGATCGTGAATGCGGCGAACCAGCGGGTGTGGTTCTGGGACCACGACCCCTACGGCAATGGCGCGCCGACGGCGGCGGCGGGTTTTTCGCACGACCTGCGCTTCCCGGGCCAAGTCTACGACGCCGAGACGCGGTTGCACAACAACGGTTTCCGCGACTATTCGCCGACCCTCGGCCGCTATGTCCAGAGCGACCCGATCGGCCTCGCGGGTGGGATCAACACATACGCCTATGCCGGGAACAATCCGGTCAGCGCGATCGATCCGCTCGGGCTCGATCCGGAGAGGTCAGACGGTCCTGCAGCTTTGTCGGCGATCAGCGCCGCGGCCGAAGTTCGCTCAGCTACCGCAATTACAGACGTAGTCTCGGCTGTTTCTCGATTTGCGACTGGAACTGGCTCCGCCGCAATTGCCGGCGCGGGGGCTTTCGTTGTCGGCATCCTCTACCCGTCATCAACATCTGCAACAGATACATGTGATGCCGGAGCGTGCGACCCCAACAGAGAGCTGATCCTGTTCCATTATACGAATGAGGCAGGGATGAACGGAATTCTGGCTACTGGTCGCATCAACCCTTCCTTGAAGGCTGCGAATGCGGCCGATGCGCGTTATGGCGACGGTCAATATTTTAGCGACATCCTGCCTGGAACTCGCTCCAATGCGCAGCTCTCCCGCATATTCGTCAATCTTCCATTCCACGGGGCGAAATTCTCGAACTATGTCGCTGTTAATGTCCGGGGCCTAAATGCTCAACTCGGCAGGCCGCATGTTTATGTAGTCCCTAACACAGTTCCCCTAGATATATCCGGACGGATTCGGGGATTTGGAGCAAACTGACATGCAATACATGAAATGCGACTGGCTTATCGATGACCCTGCCGAACCCGTTACTATTTATAGCGAACTCGACGAGCATCGATGGGAAATCAGAAAGGTTCATGTGTTCGCAGATGGACGCCGTGAGCGTGCCGGACCGGGCGAAGAGACGGAGCAAACTGCTCTAGGTCTCGAACCAGTGCCAAGTCTTGAGTTCATCGCCTCAGATAAGCAATTCATCCCGTCTGAAATAACGCAGGATGAGTTTGAGCGTATTTGGAGATCGGCAGCTCGAAATGCGGATTTTCAATGATACACAGGAGTGAAATCAAGGGAGGCCAGACAAATTGACACTTCAGTCAGAAGACGAGCTACGAACCTGACGCGCTCGACCGACTGACGAAGGCGACCTATGCCGACGGCTCCAAAGCGACCTATGCCTATGATCAGGGAGCTTACGGAATCGGTCGTCTCGCCTCTGTGATCGATTCGACCGGAACGACCAGCTTCGCCTATGATGGTTTCGGTCATGTGGTGCAGAAGACGCAGACCGCAGGCGCCGTCACGCTCACGACGAAATGGTTCTATCACGCGACGAACGGGCGCCTCATCGGCCACACCTATCCGTCCGGTTTCAAGCTCCTCTATTCCCTCGACGGCGCCGGGCGCGTCGGCGCGATCACCCTCCAGCGGCCGGACGGGGCGCAGTCGGCGCTGATCGGCGCGATCTCCTACGCGCCCTTCGGGCCGGTCAAGTCCTGGAGCCCGAATGTCTCCGGCGGCGGCTCCTATGTCCTCAGCTTCGATGCCGACGGCCGCATCACGAAAATCAGTTCCTCGACCAACAATAATCTGAACTACGCCTATGACAACGGCGGGCGGATCAAGTCGATCGCGGAGAGCAATCTCGCGGTCAAATCCTTCTCCTATGACGTCGACGACCGCCTGACGAACTATGTGCGCGGCTCGACCTCGATCCCCTACGGATATGACGCGACGGGCAATCGCACCTCGATCGGCGGCGCCGTCTATACGATCGTGCCGAGCAGCAATCGTATGAGCGAGGTGACTTACAGCTCGGGCTCGACCCAATCCTTCGTCTGGGATCAGGTCGGCGGGCTGCGGAACCAGGCCGGCGACTTCTCTTTGACCTATGACAAGCGCAATCGCCTCGTGCAGGCGAAGGTCGGCGCGCTGACGACGAGCTACGGCGTCAACGATCTCGGCCAGCGCGTGACGAAGAGCGGGGCGAGCGGACAGGTCGCATATCTCTACGACCTCTCCGGCCATCTGCTTGGGACCTATGGCGCGAGCGGGGCGGCGGTGGAGGAGATCGTCTGGTTCGGCGACCTGCCGGTGACGACGCTTCAGGGCGGCGTGGCCTATTACATCATGCCGGATCATCTCGGCGCGCCGCATGAGATCGTCAATTCGGCGAACCAGCGGGTGTGGTTCTGGGACCACGACCCGTTCGGCAATGGAACGCCGACGGCGGCGGCGGGTTTTTCGCACGACCTGCGCTTCCCGGGGCAGATCTACGATTCCGAGACGCGGCTGCACAACAACGGCTTCCGCGATTATTCCCCGACGCTCGGCCGCTATGTCCAGAGCGACCCCATCGGGCTCGCGGGCGGGATCAACACCTACGCCTATGCCGGAAACAATCCCGTCAGCGCGATCGATCCGCTCGGGCTCGACCCGGAGAGCGGTCTCGAAGACGGGTTGCCCGAAGTAGTCGAGGCAGGAGCGGCCGATTCTTTCGTTAAGCTCCTCGGCAGGCTATTCAGCAGAGAGGCGAAGGATATCGTCAAGCACGAGGCAAAGGATGTTATTAAAGATCTCCCTAGAATTTCTTCTCAAATTAGTCAGAAACAAATGCGACATATAGCCGGACGTAATGAATACCGTGGGGGCGGATTTTTAAATAGCATTGAGGATGCGCAAGCAGTGCTGGATGCCTATCACTCAGGAAAGGCCGCGATTCTAGGAAAAACCTTGCGGACAGGTTCTCCTGTCGTACGCGTGGAAGGAATCACTGGTACTAACGTGAATATCGGGGCAGGCTTTGCCAACCAACCCACGAACGTCTTTATTATCAAAGGTACCGAGAATCCGAGCATCGTCCCTACAAACCCAAATTGGAGGCCACGATGAGTCATGCCCCTGATCTAGTTGAATGGAATCGCCAAACTGTAGCGCTTGTTCAGGCGTTGTCGGGAGTGATTTCACCGAATTTTCGAATGGTATCATTAAGTTACAATAAAGAATGTTGGAATATAAGAATCGTTCTTGACAAATATGATGATGAAGACCGCGCAGAAATAGACGATATACTTGTTGAATTTGAAGCATTGCAGGACAGGATGATTAACTGCAGCATCGAGGTAGAGCTTAATTCTAGCGTGTTGGCTTGGCCAACGCCTCCAGAAAGAGTGGTTTTTCGTCGGCGAGAGAAGTAAATATTTACAGGAAAAGCTGGGAACGGAAGCACAGCAGCTGCCGTGAGGCAGGAATTGGCAACGGCCGCCTCGCCAGCGTCACCGACCCGCGCGGGCTGCCGACGCGCTATACGAATAATCTGCTCGACCTGCCGGAGCAGATCGCGAGCCCGGACACGCGCGTCACCGCCAAGACCTATGACGCCTCCGGCAATGTGCTGACCTCGACCGACGCGCTCGGCCAGACGACGACCTACCTCTATGACCAGCTGGGCCGGCTGGTGAAGGCGACCTATGCCGACGGCTCCAAAGCGACCTATGCCTATGATCAGGGAGCTTACGGAATCGGCCGTCTCACTTCGGTGACCGATTCGACCGGCGTGACCAGCTTCGTCTATGACGGCTTCGGCCATGTGGTGCAGAAGACGCAGACCGCGGGCGCCGTCACGCTCACGACGAAATGGTTCTATCACGCGACGAACGGCCGTCTCATCGGCCACACCTATCCGTCCGGTTTCAAGCTCCTCTATTCCCACGACAGCGCCGGGCGCGTCAGCGCGATCACCCTCCAGCGGCCGGACGGCGCACAGTCGGCGCTGATCGGCGCGATCTCCTACGCTCCCTTCGGGCCGGTCAAGTCCTGGAGCCCGAATGTCTCCGGCGGCGGCTCCTATGTCCTCAGCTTCAATGCCGACGGCCGCATCACGAAAATCAGCTCCTCGACCAACAATAATCTGAACTACGCCTATGACAACGGCGGGCGGATCAAGTCGATCGCGGAGAGCAATCTCGCGGTCAAGAGCTTCTCCTATGACGTCGACGACCGCCTGACGAACTATGTGCGCGGCTCGACCTCGATCCCCTACGGATATGACGCGACGGGCAATCGCACCTCGATCGGCGGCGCCGTCTATACGATCGTGCCGAGCAGCAATCGTATGAGCGAGGTGACTTACAGCTCGGGCTCGACCCAATCCTTCGTCTGGGATCAGGTCGGCGGGCTGCGGAACCAGGCCGGCGACTTCTCTTTGACCTATGACAAGCGCAATCGCCTCGTGCAGGCGAAGGTCGGCGCGCTGACGACGAGCTACGGCGTCAACGATCTCGGCCAGCGCGTGACGAAGAGCGGGGCGAGCGGACAGGTCGCATATCTCTACGACCTCTCCGGCCATCTGCTTGGGACCTATGGCGCGAGCGGGGCGGCGGTGGAGGAGATCGTCTGGTTCGGCGACCTGCCGGTGACGACGCTTCAGGGCGGCGTGGCCTATTACATCATGCCGGATCATCTCGGCGCGCCGCATGAGATCGTCAATTCGGCGAACCAGCGGGTGTGGTTCTGGGACCACGACCCGTTCGGCAATGGAACGCCGACGGCGGCGGCGGGTTTTTCGCACGACCTGCGCTTCCCGGGGCAGATCTACGATTCCGAGACGCGGCTGCACAACAACGGCTTCCGCGATTATTCCCCGACGCTCGGCCGCTATGTCCAGAGCGACCCCATCGGGCTCGCGGGCGGGATCAACACCTACGCCTATGCCGGGAACAATCCCCTCAGCGCGATCGATCCGTTCGGACTCGATCCGGAGAACAAGGAAAAGAAACAAAACGATCCTTGCCCCCGCGCATCTGGAAGCGCAAAAGCGCCAGCAAATCGTTCTCCTGCATCAGGAGGGATAACAAACTGGGACCGTAGCAGCCCTCCCCCTGATTCTGTAGTTGTTGAGGCCCCTGATGGAACAAAGTTTTATGCTCCTGAAGCGGCTGATTTTCAGGCCGCTTACGCGGCAGGGCAAAGGGCGGCTGCCACTTGGGGGCCTTTCACGCTCAACGCAGACTTCGGTCACTGGGGAACATTTGATTTTCAAAGGAACGGCAACACGTTTATCCCTGCATACACGAATGCTTCAAACTATGCGGTCGGTATAGGTCTGAACGGCTACGGCCTGAGCCGGCAAGGCGCCATAGATTACGCCAACTCATTCGCGTCCTTATTTTCGCGCAACGCTGGCAATCCAGCTCAGGCAGCGTGGTGGGGACGCGGATGGGATGCTGCCGCTAGCGGCGCTTGCCGTAGGTAGCCATAACCTAACTTTGGTGTGTATCATGAAGAAAAGCAGGATCGTTCTTACCATCGCTTCCTTGATGCTAGTCGTTGGAGGAGTTGGTTCCGTTTACTACACGCTCGTTCGTCCCATGGTATACTGTGAAAGCCACGTCGATCAGATAGTTGCCGGACCATCCAACTACGATGTAAAGGTTGTTGAGACGGGGTGTGACGGCATTGCCGGATCGGACACAATGTCTGTGATGCTTATTTCAAAATTAGACAAAAAAGAAATAGTTATATTTGAATATGGGAGAAAGAACGCTGACCCCGCTATTGGCCGAGAAGATGTCAGTCCTACCATAAAATGGGATAATGAGGACATTCGAATCTCCATCGATATGATTTTATATATTAAGAAGCAGCTTAAAGAGGTTGATGGTATCAAAATTAATTATGAAATTGGTGATGTTATTTACAAATAAATGAATTTATTGGCGGTGCCTGTGGAACACATGCGCCATTGTGCTCGGGGTCTTATATGCTTCCGAAGGCTGGCTTTATTCCTGGTGTAGGCGTTTGATGCAGGCCCATTGAATTTTTCCTTGAGGCGCGAACCCGGTGCAGATGGATGTCAGTAAGTAACCAGAAGTTCGATTTTTACAGAGAGGTTCGTCAGGGCCTGACATCGTGTGGGTATAAGCCACACAAGGAAGGTATATTCACGAAGGGTGGCGAAGGAGAGCCTGCAGATTGGTTGTCTGTTGCCGGAAATTCCTACTTCTACATAGTAAACGCTGGAGTAGTCTTTCCAGGCCTCAGCTCAGAAATGAGAGATGCTCTTCCGGCTCAGCCCGGCATAGCACCTTTGGACGGGATTCCTCCTTCCTTAATACCGTTCGTTTTTTCTCCGGTAAGCCGATATATCGAGTTGCCATCGAGGGGGCGAAATCCTTCAGCTACGTCTGCACTCACACCTTTGGACGCGCAGGAGCTAATACAGCGCTTATGCACGTTACTGCCGCAGGTGCTGCGTCCCTTTCACAATCTCGAACGGGCGGTAAACGAAGTCGAGGATACACTCGAAACCGGTGGTGCAAAGGCATTTCTACTAGTTCTAGGTTATCTGAAATTGGGACGGTCGGATACCGCCGCAAACTTCGCGCGAAAGACGATTCAGTTATTTAAATCGGACTCCACACGTAGCTTTTACGAGGGCTTTTTGGGGAATGTCGAGGCGTCACACGGCGTCCCGCTGCGAGGGTGGCGGAGTGGCTGACGGGCAATGTCGTCAGCGCCAAGGACCCGAACAATAATACGACCACTTTCGCCTATGACGCGCTGAATCGCCTGAAGCAGAAGACGGAGCCGTAGGGCGCCGCCCTCACCCGCAATGCCTATGACGCCAACGGCCGCCTCGCCAGCGTCACCGACCCGCGCGGGCTGGTGACGCGCTACACGAACAATCTGCTCGACCTGCCGGAGCAGATTGCGAGCCCGGACACGCGCGTCACCGCCAAGACCTATGACGCCGCCGGCAATGTGCTGACCTCGACCGACGCGCTCGGCCAGACGACGACCTACCTCTATGACCAGCTGGGCCGGCTGGTGAAGGCGACCTATGCCGACGGCTCCAAAGCGACCTATGCCTATGACCAGGGGGCTTACGGGATCGGCCGTCTCGGCTCCGTCACCGATTCGACCGGCGTGACCAGCTTCGCCTATGACGCCTTCGGCCATGTGGTGCAGAAGACGCAGACCACCGGCGCCGTCACGCTCACGACGAAATGGTTCTATCACGCCACGAACGGGCGCCTCACCGGCCACGCCTATCCGTCCGGTTTCAAGCTCCTCTATTCCTACGACGGCGCCGGGCGCGTCGGCGCGATCACCCTCCAGCGGCCGGACGGGGCGCAGTCGACGCTGATCGGCGCGATCTCCTACGCGCCCTTCGGGCCGGTCAAGTCCTGGAGCCCGAATGTCTCCGGCGGCGGCTCCTATGTCCTCAGCTTCAATGCCGACGGCCGCATCACGAAAATCAGCTCCTCGACCAACAATAATCTGAACTACGCCTATGACCCCGGCGGGCGGATCAAATCGATCTCGGAGAGCAATCTCGCGGTCAAATCCTTCTCCTATGACGTCGACGACCGCCTGACGAACTATGTCGGCGGCTCGAGCCCGATCCCCTATCGTTATGACGCGACGGGCAATCGCACCTCGATCGGCGGCGCCGTCTATACGATCGTGCCGAGCAGCAATCGTATGAGCGAGGTGACTTACAGCTCGGGCTCGACCCAATCCTTCGTGTGGGATCAGGTCGGCGGGCTGAAGAATCAGGCCGGCGATTTCTCCTTGACCTATGACAAGCGCAATCGCCTCGTGCAGGCGAAGGTCGGGGCGCTGACGACGAGCTACGGCGTCAACGATCTCGGCCAGCGCGTGACGAAGAACGGGGCGAGCGGACAGGTCGCATATCTCTACGACCTCTCCGGCCATCTGCTTGGGACCTATGGCGCGAGCGGCGCGGCGGTGGAGGAGATCGTCTGGTTCGGCGATCTGCCGGTGACGACGCTGCAGGGCGGCGTGGCCTATTACATCATGCCGGATCATCTCGGCGCGCCGCATGAGATCGTCAATTCGGCGAACCAGCGTGTGTGGTTCTGGGACCACGACCCGTTCGGCAATGGAACGCCGACGGCGGCGGCGGGTTTTTCGCACGACCTGCGCTTCCCGGGCCAGATCTACGATTCCGAGACGCGGCTTCACAACAACGGCTTTCGCGACTATTCTCCCACCCTCGGCCGCTATGTCCAGAGCGACCCCATCGGGCTTGCCGGCGGGATCAACACCTACGCCTATGCTGGCAACAATCCGGTCAGCGCGATCGATCCGCTCGGGCTCGACCCGGAGAGCAAAGAGCGCGACGACGACGATGAGTTGCCGGTGATCGAAGTTGCCGCATATAAGAGTAAGGGCAAGAGCAGGCATAGGGGTGAAGGTTTCAAAGCTTTCGGGAAGTGGCTTCGAGGATTATGGGAAGGCGAGCCACCATCCCCGGCGCTACAGGCCCCGAGTCCAACGAAGCAACGCTCTTGGACCCTTGGCGAAGGCAAGTCCGCCGCTAAATGGGCCGGTCAAATGGAACGACGCGGATGGACGCCGACCCAGATTGATGAAGCGCTGGGATCCGGGATTCAATTCCCTGCTCCGAACAATCTCAATCCGGCGAACGGAGCAACACGATTCGTTCATCCCGAAACAGGCCGATCTGTGGTAATTGATAACATTACGGGAGAAGTGATCCATGTCGGCGGCGATGGCTTCAAGTACTGAAAGCAAGACAGTGTATGTAAGACTCTTAGAGGAGGGGACCGATGTAATGCGGCCTACCGAAGGCACCGAAGTGTCTCAGAACATTTTTCAGCTCATGAAGCCAGCCAACTATGATCCTGAATTCGAGTATTGGGAGTTTGTTCCAGGTAGCCTCGTGCGATGTGAGGAGCGCACAGTTGAAGACGAAGTAATACTTGTTGCAGTGGAGAAAGTTGATCAAAATTTGTAGTGCCATAAGCCGACGGAGTGCGCTTTATAACGTAGAAATTACGGTAATATAATATGAATTGCATATATTTCACGATATACACTGGTTGGGCATCAGCGATCGCTTCGGCAATCGCATCGTCTATACGCTGGACGCGGCCGGGGGCCGGATCAAGGAGGAGGCGTACGATTCGGCGGGCGCGCTCGCCCGCACGCCAGCCCGGACACGCGCGTCACCGCCAAGACCTATGACGCCGCCGGCAATGTGCTGACCTCGACCGACGCGCTCGGCCAGACGACGACCTACCTCTATGACCAGCTGGGCCGGCTGGTGAAGGCGACCTATGCCGACGGCTCCAAAGCGACCTATGTCTATGATCAGGGAGCTTACGGAATCGGCCGTCTCGGCTCCGTCACCGATTCGACCGGCGTGACCAGCTTCGCCTATGACGGTTTCGGCCATGTGGTGCAGAAGACGCAGACCGCCGGCGCCGTCACGCTCACGACGAAATGGTTCTATCACGCCACGAACGGGCGCCTCACCGGCCACACCTATCCGTCCGGATTCAAGCTCCTCTATTCCTACGACGGCGCCGGGCGCGTCAGCGCGATCACCCTCCAGCGGCCGGACGGCGCACAGTCGGCGCTGATCGGCGCGATCTCCTACGCTCCCTTCGGGCCGGTCAAGTCCTGGAGCCCGAATGTCTCCGGCGGCGGCTCCTATGTCCTCAGCTTCAATGCCGACGGCCGCATCACGAAAATCAGCTCCTCGACCAACAATAATCTGAACTACGCCTATGACAACGGCGGGCGGATCAAGTCGATCTCGGAGAGCAATCTCGCGGTCAAATCCTTCTCCTATGACGTCGACGACCGCCTGACGAACTATGTGCGCGGCTCGACCTCGATCCCCTACGGATATGACGTGACGGGCAATCGGACCTCGGTCGGCGGCGCCGTCTATACGATCGTGCCGAGCAGCAATCGTATGAGCGAGGTGACCTACAGCTCGGGCTCGACCCAATCCTTCGTGTGGGATCAGGTCGGCGGGCTGAAGAATCAGGCCGGCGACTTCTCCTTGACCTATGACAAGCGCAATCGCCTCGTGCAGGCCAAGGTCGGCGCGCTGACGACGAACTATGGCGTCAACGATCTCGGCCAGCGCGTGACGAAGAGCGGGGCGAGCGGACAGGTCGCATATCTCTACGACCTCTCCGGCCATCTCATCGGGACCTATGGCGCGAGCGGGGCGGCGGTGGAGGAGATCGTCTGGTTCGGCGACCTGCCGGTGACGACGCTTCAGGGCGGCGTGGCCTATTACATCATGCCGGACCATCTCGGCGCGCCGCACGAGATCGTGAATTCGGCGAACCAGCGGGTGTGGTTCTGGGACCACGACCCGTTCGGCAATGGCGCGCCGACGGCGACGGCAGGCTTTTCGCACGACCTGCGCTTTCCGGGCCAGATCTACGATTCCGAGACGCGGCTGCACAACAACGGCTTCCGCGACTATTCCCCGACCCTCGGCCGCTATGTCCAGAGCGACCCCATCGGGCTGGCCGGCGGGATCAACACCTACGCCTATGCCGGCAACAATCCGGTCAATGCGATCGATCCGCTCGGGCTCGATCCGGAGAGCAAGGAAGAACCGGAAGCATCGCCGGAGATCGATGTCGCTGCCTCCGGAAAGGTGCCGTCACCCTATGAAATTGCGGGAAAAGGAGGGCGTGGCTCTGCGCTTTGGGAACTCTTCGTGAGGACGTACAATGCCGCAACAAAGGCCATTGGCAGGGGGCAAACCACTAATCTTGGCGTTACCCCTCGGGATCTACAAAAATTCTTCACGAAGCACGGCGATGATTTCGGCTTAGGGGGTAATTGGAGACCATCTCGAGCGGCGGACGCCCGTATAGCGATCCATCAGCACATCAATAGCCCGGCGACTCGCGCCATAGATGGCACTTACCGGGGCAATCCCGTTATTCACTACCTTGACCCAGCGTCGGGACTGAACATTATCGCGACCCCAGGGGGCGACTTCATCAGTGGATGGCGGCTGGGGGCTGAGCAACTGGAAAGCGTTCTGTCCACTGGGCGCTTGTTCTAATGAGGCGCTTATGAAGTTGGAATTGACCCACGACCAGGCGCTGGTCTTCTTTGAATGGCTGTCTCGTCTGGACGAGTCGGATACCGCGCCGTGCGAACATGAAGCGGAACGCCAGGTTCTCTGGCAGTTGCATGGACAGCTGGAGAAGACTTTGACCGAGCCATTTCGTCCAGACTACAGATACCTCGTCGAAATGGCGCGTTCCAGAATCTCTGGCGGAGGAAGCTCCTGACGTTTGGCACCAATCCACTCGCCGTGCCATTGGCTCGGCCGTCTGACGAAGGCGACCTATGCCGACGGCTCCATAGCGACCTATGCCTATAACCAGGGAGCTTACGGCGTCGGTCGTCTCGGCTCGGTGACCGATTCGACCGGAACGACCAGCTTCGCCTATGACGGTTTCGGTCATGTGGTGCAGAAGACGCAGACGACCGGCGCCGTCACCACGCTCACGACGAAATGGTTCTATCACGCGACGAACGGGCGCCTCACCGGCCACACCTATCCGTCCGGTTTCAAGCTCCTCTATTCCCACGACGGCGCCGGGCGCGTCAGCGCGATCACCCTCCAGCGGCCGGACGGGGCGCAGTCGGCGCTGATCGGCGCGATCTCCTACGCGCCCTTCGGGCCGGTCAAGTCCTGGAGCCCGAATGTCTCCGGCGGCGGCTCCTATGTCCTCACCTTCAATGCCGACGGCCGCATCGCCGACATCACCTCCTCGACCGGCAACAGGCTGACTTACGCCTTCGACTTAGGCGGGCGGATCAAGTCGATCGCGGAGAGCAATCTGGCGCTCAAGAGCTTCTCCTATGACCGCAACGACCGCCTGACGAACTATGTCCGCGGCTCGACCTTCATTCCCTATGGTTATGACGCGACGGGCAATCGCACCTCGGTCGGCGGCGCCGTCTATACGATCGTGCCGAGCAGCAATCGTATGAGCGAGGTGACTTACAGCTCGGGCTCGACCCAATCCTTCGTGTGGGATCAGGTCGGCGGGTTGAAGAATCAGGCCGGCGACTTCTCCTTGACCTATGACAAGCGCAATCGCCTCGTGCAGGCGAAGGTCGGCGCGCTGACGACGAGCTATGGCGTCAACGATCTCGGCCAGCGCGTGACGAAGAACGGGGCGAGCGGACAGGTCGCATATGTCTACGACCTCTCCGGCCATTTGCTCGGGACTTATGGCGCGAGCGGGGAGGCGGTGGAGGAGATCGTCTGGTTCGGCGACCTGCCTGTGGCGACGCTGCAGGGCGGCGTGGCCTATTACATCATGCCGGATCATCTCGGCGCGCCGCATGAGATCGTGAATTCCGCGAACCAGCGTGTGTGGTTCTGGGACCACGACCCGTTCGGCAATGGAACGCCGACGGCGGCGGCGGGTTTTTCGCACGACCTGCGCTTCCCGGGCCAAGTCTACGACGCCGAGACGCGGCTGCACAACAACGGCTTTCGCGACTATTCTCCCACCCTCGGCCGCTATGTCCAGAGCGACCCCATCGGGCTCGCGGGCGGGATCAACACCTATGCCTATGCCGGGAACAATCCGGTCAGTGCGATCGACCCGCTCGGGCTCGACCCGGAGAGCAAAGAAGAAGACAATCCGGAAGCTTTGCCGGTGATCGACATAGCCGCGCAGCAGCCGAAGCCCAAAGTCTCCAAAACGGCCTCACCGCCATGGCTGCAGTGCTTTGCTGCTTGTGTCAGCGACCACTATGGTCTCGGTGGTATCGCCACACGCGCAGGCCTCCTCGCAGGCTCAGCGCCCATCCCGAAGTCTATGCTCGGTTTGCCCGTTGTCGGAAGAGCCAGTCCCAATACCAACCCGATTAGCTATCTCGGATTCTTATTGGGCGCCTCCGAGCCTCGACTTCCCTATCGAGTCCTCGGCACGACCCGCGTGTTCGGTATCATTGGTCGAGCCGTGCCGATTGTCGGGACAGGATTCGCCGCTTATGACGTTATCTCAATCGGCATTTGCACCTCTGGGTGCGTCGGCTCTGCGGGCGAGGGAAGTAAAGATGAAACAAGACCTTGAAAATGAAGTTTTCGCCGTCCTGAGAACATTGACACCGCGCGGTACCACCATCGAGCGATCACACCGGATCATTGATGATCTCAAGCTACTCTCTGACGATGCGACGGCAATGGCGCTGGACCTCGAACGGAAGCTCAAGGTCCGGGTGCCGAGAGCGGAATGGGCGACGGTTGTCACTGTTGGAGATGTTGTCGAGCTTCTGCAACGACATATTAGAGAGTAGCGGTTCCTTCGTTTGCATGTGCTCAGCACCTACAATGCGAGCCGTGGTGGAGGAGATCGTCTGGTTCGGCATCCGTGATCGATTCGACCGGCGTGACCAGCTTCGTCTATGACGCCTTCGGCCATGTGGTGCAGAAGACGCAGACCGCCGGCGCCGTCACGCTCACGACGAAATGGTTCTATCACGCCACGAACGGGCGTCTCACCGGCCACACCTATCCGTCCGGTTTCAAGCTCCTCTATTCCCACGACGGCGCCGGGCGCGTCAGCGCGATCACCCTCCAGCGGCCGGACGGCGCACAGTCGGCGCTGATCGGCGCGATCTCCTACGCTCCCTTCGGGCCGGTCAAGTCCTGGAGCCCGAATGTCTCCGGCGGCGGCTCCTATGTCCTCAGCTTCGATGCCGACGGCCGCATCACGAAAATCAGCTCCTCGACCAACAATAATCTGAACTACGCCTATGACAACGGCGGGCGGATCAAGTCGATCGCGGAGAGCAATCTCGCGGTCAAGAGCTTCTCCTATGACGTCGACGACCGCCTGACGAACTATGTGCGCGGCTCGACCTCGATCCCCTACGGATATGACGCGACGGGCAATCGCACCTCGATCGGCGGCGCCGTCTATACGATCGTGCCGAGCAGCAATCGTATGAGCGAGGTGACTTACAGCTCGGGCTCGACCCAATCCTTCGTCTGGGATCAGGTCGGCGGGCTGAAGAATCAGGCCGGCGACTTCTCCTTGACCTATGACAAGCGCAATCGCCTCGTGCAGGCGAAGGTCGGGGCGCTGACGACGAGCTACGGCGTCAACGATCTCGGCCAGCGCGTGACGAAGAACGGGGCGAGCGGACAGGTCGCATATCTCTACGACCTCTCCGGCCATATCATCGGGACCTATGGCGCGAGCGGCGCGGCGGTGGAGGAGATCGTCTGGTTCGGCGACCTGCCGGTGACGACGCTGCAGGGCGGCGTGGCCTATTACATCATGCCGGATCATCTCGGCGCGCCGCATGAGATCGTGAATTCCGCGAACCAGCGTGTGTGGTTCTGGGACCACGACCCGTTCGGCAATGGAACGCCGACGGCGGCGGCGGGTTTTTCGCACGACCTGCGCTTCCCGGGGCAGATCTACGATTCCGAGACGCGGCTTCACAACAACGGCTTTCGCGACTATTCTCCCACCCTCGGCCGCTATATCCAGAGCGACCCCATCGGGCTCGCGGGCGGGATCAACACTTACGCCTATGCCGGGAACAATCCGCTCAGCCTGATCGATCCGTTCGGGCTCGACCCGAAGAGCAAAGTAACCTGCACTGCTAACCGAGCGCGGCACGAACAGGCGGTCGCAAAGATAGGGCTTGAATACCTAGCTGCTGGCAAGGTCGTTACACCCAATGTCACTTTCACGAATCCGCAAACAGGGGCATCTGCGGTCGCCGATTTGGTGATCAGCAACCCGGCGTTCCCAGTTCCCGATCCTTTTCTGATCATTGAAGTAAAGACAGGAGGTGGTCAATTGGAGCGCGGTCAGCCGGACGTTTATGGCGTTATAGCAGGAAGTGGAGGCACCATTGTCCCTCGGGGTTTTAATGCTCTGAGGGCTGGTTTTATTCCCGGTGTAGGTGTTGATGCAGGCCCGTTGAATTTTTCCTTGAGGCGCGAACCCGGTGCAGATGGATGTCAGTAAGTAACCAGAAGTTCGATTTTTACAGAGAGGTTCGTCAGGGCCTAACATCGTGTGGGTATAAGCCGCACAAGGAAGGTATATTCACGAAGGGTGGCGAAGGAGAGCCTGCAGATTGGTTGTCTGTTGCCGGAAATTCCTACTTCTACATAGTAAACGCTGGAGTAGTCTTTCCAGGCCTCAGCTCAGAAATGAGAGATGCTCTTCCGGCTCAGCCCGGCATAGCACCTTTGGACGGGATTCCTCCTTCCTTAATACCGTTCGTTTTTTCTCCGGTAAGCCGATATATCGAGTTGCCATCGAGGGGGCGAAATCCTTCAGCTACGTCTGCACTCACACCTTTGGACGCGCAGGAGCTAATACAGCGCTTATGCACGTTACTGCCGCAGGTGCTGCGTCCCTTTCACAATCTCGAACGGGCGGTAAACGAAGTCGAGGATACACTCGAAACCGGTGGTGCAAAGGCATTTCTACTAGTTCTAGGTTATCTGAAATTGGGACGGTCGGATACCGCCGCAAACTTCGCGCGAAAGACGATTCAGTTATTTAAATCGGACTCCACACGTAGCTTTTACGAGGGCTTTTTGGGGAATGTCGAGGCGTCACACGGCGTCCCGCTGCGAGGGTGGCGGAGTGGCTGACGGGCAATGTCGTCAGCGCCAAGGACCCGAACAATAATACGACCACTTTCGCCTATGACGCGCTGGATCGCCTGAAGCAGAAGACGGAGTCGTAGGGCGCCGCCCTCACCCGCAATGCCTATGACGCCAACGGCCGCCTCGCCAGCGTCACCGACCCGCGCGGGCTGGTGACGCGCTACACGAACAATCTGCTCGACCTGCCGGAGCAGATTGCGAGCCCGGACACGCGCGTCACCGCCAAGACCTATGACGCCGCCGGCAATGTGAAGACCTCGACCGACGCGCTCGGCCAGACGACGACCTACGACTATGACAATCTGAACAGGCTCGCGAAGGCGACCTATGCCGACGGCTCCAAAGCGACCTATGTCTATGACCAGGGAGCTTACGGAATCGGCCGTCTCACTTCGGTGACCGATTCGACCGGCGTGACCAGCTTCGCCTATGACGGTTTCGGCCATGTGGTGCAGAAGACGCAGACCGCCGGCGCCGTCACGCTCACGACGAAATGGTTCTATCACGCGACGAACGGGCGTCTCACCGGCCACACCTATCCGTCCGGTTTCAAGCTCCTCTATTCCTACGACGGCGCCGGGCGCGTCAGCGCGATCACCCTCCAGCGGCCGGACGGGGCGCAGTCGACGCTGATCGGCGCGATCTCCTACGCGCCCTTCGGGCCGGTCAAGTCCTGGAGCCCGAATGTCTCCGGCGGCGGCTCCTATGTCCTCAGCTTCAATGCCGACGGCCGCATCACGAAAATCAGTTCCTCGACCAACAATAATCTGAACTACGCCTATGACAACGGCGGGCGGATCAAATCGATCTCGGAGAGCAATCTCGCGGTCAAATCCTTCTCCTATGACCGCAACGACCGCCTGACGAACTATGTGCGCGGCTCGAGCCCGATCCCCTATCGTTTTTGCTGCTGCGCCTCGCGCAAAACATCGAAAAGAACAGCCGTGGCTTCCTCCACCTCGCAAGACTCGTGAAGGCTAATCTCGTGCATCGCAAGAGCCTCGTCGACATGCCCGCGCCGCCGCCAAAAAACGATCAAGATCCTCGCCAATACTATGCTTATCTTGAGCCTGACAGCCGTGTCATGACGGCGGGAAACCAAACTTCGGCCTCACGCCCCGTTGCCGGTGAAGCTGCGCGGCGCCGGCGCCAGCACTTTCGCTGCGCCATTGGAAATTTCCAGCACCGACAGGCCGCGTTCGTTGGAGCCGTCCCCCCTGAAACGGAACACGCCGTCGGCTCCGTTGAAGCCGGAGGGATTGGTGAGCACGCTCTCCGAATAGCGCTGCGAGCCTTGGCTGCGCGACAGGGCGATGGCGAGCGAGACGGCGTCATAGGCGAGTGTCGCGATGCGCGCCGGATCGGAGTTGAATTTGGCGCGATAGCGCTGGGCGAGCGCGTTGAAGCCCGCATTCTCCGGCGCGACGAACCAGGCGCCCTGCAGCGCCGGCAGTTTCGAGACGCGCGCGTCGTTCCACAGGCCGGTGCCGAGTATCTGGATTCGCTTCAAGTCGATCCCCGCCGCCAGCAATTCACGCGAGACGGAGGCCATCGCCTCCGCCTGCTCGGGGATGAACAGAGCGTCGATCTGCTCGCTCGCGGCGGCGATGCGCTGGACGGAGGGCTGCAGCGCGCCCGGCTTGTAGCGCTCGATCGTCAACACGCGCAGATCATGTTCGGCCGCGCTCTGCTGGAATTGCGCCAGCGCCACATTGCCATAATCGCCCTCCGGCGCCAGCACGGCGACCGATTTCTTGCCGCGCTCGGCCGCATAACCGACGATGCGCTGCACATAGGATTCGACTTGGAAGGACAGGAGATAGACGCCGTGGCCCGCGACCGATGCGTCGGTCGAGAAGGCGATGACCGGCTTGCCGGCGCCGCGCGCGACGCGCGCCGCCTCCCGCACCGAGCCGGCGAACACCGGGCCGATCACGATCTCGGCGCCCTCGCTCAGCGCCGCCTGCGTCGCTTGCGCCGCGCCGGCGGGCGTCGAGTGATCGTCCTTGACCAGGATCGTGACGTCGTTGGTGCCGCTCTCGGCATAGGCGAGCTTGGCGGCGTTGCGCAGCGAGGCGCCGACCTGGCTCGGCCCGGAGGCCTGCGTCAGCGGCACGATGAGTGCGATGCGCGTCGCGCCATTGCCGATCTGCTCCGCGCCGTCGGCGAGGGGGCCGACCTCGACCGAGCCGACCGGAGCCGCGAGTTTCAGATCGCGCGCGCCGGGCACGCCGGGGCCGGAGAGCGGGTTGCAGGCGAAAAGCGACGACGCCGCCCCGACGACGAGCAACGCGCGCGCAAACCCCGCGGTCGCGCCGCGCCGCGAAAATTCGCCGACATGACCCATGATCCGAACCAAGCCTCCCGCTCGAACCGCGCGACGCGAAACCAGTCCTATACGCGACCGCGGGCAGCAAACGGCAATCCCTAAAATTCACTAGATGCGATTTTTACGGGGAAATTGCGGCCTTGAACGCCGCGCCGTCGTTCTGTAAAAAGAACAATCGGTCGATTATCAGAACGACGCGGACGCAGGAGGATTTCGATGGCCGCGATCAGAGAAGACGCTCCGAGGGCGCCGGGCTACGCCGCTTTCGGCCTGCGCGCCGAAGCGGAGAAGATCGAGCCGGGCCTGCATCTCGTCGCGACGCCGATCGGCAATCTGAAGGATATTTCGTTCCGCGCGCTGTCGACGCTCGCCGCGGCCGACGCCGTGGTGGCGGAGGACACGCGCGTCACCAAGACGCTGCTCGCCCATTATGGGATTTCGACGCCGCTCGTCGCCTATCACGAGCACAATGCGCAAGTGATGCGGCCGCATCTGATCGCGCGGCTCGAGGCCGGCGCGGCGCTGGCGCTCGTTTCCGACGCGGGCACGCCGCTGATCTCCGATCCCGGCTACAAGCTCGTGGCGGAGGCGCTGGAGCGCGGCGTGAAGGTCACCTCTGTGCCGGGGCCTTCGGCCGTTCTGGCGGCGCTGGTCATCGCCGGCCTGCCCACCGACCGCTTCTTTTTCGAGGGGTTTCTGCCGGCGAAGAGCGGCGCGCGGCGGGCGCGCCTCGCGGAGCTCGCACGCATTCCCGGCACTCTTGTGTTTTTCGAATCGCCGCGGCGCGTCGCCGAGACGCTCGACGATTGCGCCGCCGTGCTCGGGCCGCGCGAGGCGGCGATCGCCAGGGAGCTGACCAAGCTCTACGAATCGGTGCGCCGCGGCCGGCTCGACGCGCTCGCGGCGGCGCTGCGGGAGGAGGAGCCGCCGAAAGGCGAGATCGTGCTCTTGATCGCGCCGCCGGATGCGGCGGCGGAGGAGACGAGCGCAGCGGAGCTCGACGCGAAGATCGAAGCGGCGCTCGCCGATCATTCGGTGAAGGACGCTGCGAGCGTCGTCTCGGCCTCGACCGGCCGTCCGCGCCGCGAGGTCTACGCCCGGGCGATCAAGCTCGCTGCGGGCCGAGAGTCGTGAGCGAGGACAGCGCGGCGCGACGTGCGCGCCACCTCGGCGGGCTGCGCGCCGAGACGGTCGCCGCGCTGTGGCTGCGCTGCAAGCTCTATGAAATCCTCGCGCGGCGCTATCGCCTGCGCGGCGGCGAGATCGACATCATCGCGCGGCGCGGACGCACGATCGCCTTCGTCGAGGTGAAGGCGCGCGCGACGCTCGAGGAAGCGATGATCTCCATCACCGAGGAGAAGCGTCGCCGTCTCTCTCGCGCGGCCTCGCGCTGGCTCGCCGCCAATCCCTGGGCGGCGGACCACGTGCTGCGCGCCGACGCCGTGTTCATCGCGCCGCGCCGCCTGCCGCTGCATGTGGAGGCGGCGATGGAGTTGGATTTGGGGTGAGGCGGCGCGCGGCGCAGTGAGCCGGCCCGGTCGAACGCCAAAAAAAAGCGCCCCTCGGGGAGGGGCGCTCGATGTGTTCGACTGCGGGGTCGTCAGGCCGTCTGCTGAATGGCCGAGAGGCGCCAGGCTTCGGGTCCGCGTCCCGCCGGCCGGCGGAATGTCCAGACCTCGGTCGACTGCGTCGGCGCCGCATCGCCTCGCACCACTTTGCCGGTCGCCCGGTCGACGAACTGGTCGATCAGCGAGAAGCGCATGGAGACCGTCGCATATTCGTCGCCGCCCTCACGCCAGGCTTCGGCGAGATCGCCCTGCAGCAGCTTCACGCCAGAGATACGGTTGACGACGCCCTCGCGCGCGTTGGATTTCAGATCCTCGGCGAAATAGGAGGCCATTTCCTGCGTCGCCAGCTCGCGCAGCCGCGCTACGTCTTCCCGGCTATAGGAGTCCTGCGTCTCGGCGAGCAGCCGCTCGAAAGCGGGGAAATCCGCTTGGGCCAGGGAAATCGGGGCGCCGGAGGGGCGCGCGGCCGCGCCGCCGCCGGGAAAGCCCATGAAGGCGAAGCCCGGACGGGGGCCGGCGCCGCCCGTCCCGCCATAGGCGGCGGCGAGCCGGCGGCCCGCGAACCATTGGAAGGCGAGCCGCGCGAGCACGAATATCAGCGCCAGCTGCAGCAGCAGGCCGATCATCGACGCAAATCCGCCGAGCCCGCCGAACAGGCCATGACCCGACAGCAGGCCGAAGAGGCCCGCGCCGAGCAGGCCGCCGGCGAGGCCGCCGAGCAGGCCGCGTCCGAAGGAGCCCATGCTCGGCGCGGGCGCCGGACTGAAGGCCGGACGGCCCGGACCCTGCGTCGCGGCCGGCGGCGCTTCGATCGAGCGCTGCATCGGCGCGGCGGGACGGGGCGCGGTGTTGGTCGCCGGCGGCGGCGAGAAAGTGCGCGAGCCGCGGCTCCCCGAGCTCAGCCCGCCGCCCATCCTGGCCTCGCCGACCGCCGGCGCGAGCGCCAGCAGCGCGGCCAGAGCGAGCGCCGACAGGGATTTGGAGTGCGATGTCCGCAACGACATATCTTTCCTCGAAGGGTGTCGCCCGCACGCAGAATCGCCCGGGCGCAGCTTATATAGGGACGCGGGGGCGGCCGAGCAAAGAGGGGCCGCGAGAAACCGAACGAAAGGGAGCGCAGCCTTGACGCCGACTCTGGCATTCGTGGTCGCGGCGGCGCGTAATGGCGTGATCGGGGCGCGGGGGCGCACGCCCTGGCGCCTGCCCACCGATCTGAAGCGCTTTCGCGCGCTGACCTGGGGCAAGCCGTTGCTGATGGGCCGGCGCACCTTCGACTCGATCGGCCGCATTCTGCCCGGGCGCGAGACGATCGCCCTGTCGCGGGACCCAACCTTCCGGCCGGAGGGAGCGCATGTGGCGCGGTCTCCGGAGGAGGCGCTGAGCCTCGCCGCAGCGCTGGCGCGGGCGATGGGCGAGCGGGAGGCTTCGGTCGTCGGCGGCGCGGAAATCTATGCGGCCTTTCTGCCGCAGGCCGATGTGATCCATCTGACGGAAGTGGCGCTGACGATCGAGGGCGATGCGGTCTTTCCCGCCCTCGATCCGCGCGACTGGCGCGAGATGGAGCGCTCCGTCCCGCCGCGCGGCGCCGGAGACGAGGCGGGTTTCGCCTTCGTGCGGCTCGAGCGGACGCGCGGCGACGCGGCGCAAAGAGCTGTTGCGGGGGAGGAAGCGTGAAGCTATAAGCCGTCACCAGCGGCGGCCGACACTGGCCGCCTGTCGGAGTGTAGCGCAGCCTGGTAGCGCACCTCGTTCGGGACGAGGGGGTCGGAGGTTCGAATCCTCTCACTCCGACCAGTTCTTCTTTTCGTTGCCGCGCCGCTGGATTGATCGCAGCGCCGCCCGCGCTATGATACCGACATGAGCGCATTGACGATCGACACGCTCGCGGTCTCGCAAACGCCGCGCAAGCACGGCTTCACAGAGGAACAGGTCGCCGTCGCCGCCTTGCGCGAGATCGACGCCTCCGCGCTCGCTACGAAAGGCGATCTCCGGGAGCTCGAGATCAAGATCGAGAAGCTCGACTCCAAGATCGAAACCTCGGCCGCCAATCTCAAAGTCGACATCCTGCGTTGGCTCGTCGTGACCCAGGTCGCGCTCGCCGGCGTCGTTCTCGCCGCCGTCAAGTTCGTCCGCTAGCGCTTTCCACTCGGACGGCATCGTTCGAGCGCTCGAAATCCGCTCCGACGGGAGAGGCCGGAATCGAAAGAGCCGGCCGCCTCTGCGCAAGTCACGCGAAGTCGCGTCGTCGATAATTGCTTCGTCACGCTCGAACATACGGCCGACAATCTGATCCGAGAGGCTCGGGGCAAGGACTCGTAACGCCTCGATCGTGGCCCGCATTCGACCAGTCGCCAAAAAAACCTTAAAGGTCGTGGGACGACCTCCGAGCGACCGAGCCCGAAAGCACCCATGGCCGACGCGACGCCTTCCTCCCACGCCCCCTTCGGCGTGCTCTCCTGCGAGCAGATCGCCGAACTGACCGCCGCCGGCGCCATTCTCGCCGCGCGGCCGATCGACGACGGGCAGCGCCAGCCGGCGAGCCTCGATCTTCGTCTCGGCCCCAAGGCCTATCGCGTGCGCGCCAGCTTTCTCCCGGGCAAGGGCCGCAGCGTCGAGACGCTGCTCGGCGAACTCGCCTATGACGAGATCGCCCTCGACGGCCGCGGCGCCGTGCTCGAGCGCGGTTGCGTCTATGTGATCCCGCTGCAGGAGAGCCTCGCTCTGCCGTCGGACGTCTCGGCCGTCGCCAATCCCAAGAGCTCGACTGGACGGCTCGACATTTTCACCCGCCTCATCGCCGACAATTCCGAAATCTTCGATCATGTCGCCGCCGGCTATCACGGGCGCCTCTATGCGGAGGTCTCGCCGCGCAGTTTCAGCGTACGCGTTCGCGAGGGCTCGCGCCTCGATCAGATGCGCTTCCGCCGCCGCGATCCGCGCGCCGATCTCGTGGTTTCCGACGCGGCTCTCGCCGCCGAGCACGCGCGCGCGGCGCTCGTCGACGGCGACCTCACCTTGCGCGAGGGTGTGATCTTGCGCGTCGCGCTCGACGGCCTCGCCGGCGGCGTCGTCGGCTATCGCGCGCAGAAACACGCCGACGTCATCGACGTCGATCTCGTCGCTCGTTACGCGATCGAGGAGTATTGGGAGCGTCTGCCGGTGCGCGCGAGCCGCAAGCTCATTCTCGACCCCGACGAGTTCTATATCCTCGCCTCGCGCGAGCGGCTGCGCATTCCCGCGCATCTCTCGGCTGAGATGATGGCGATCGATCCGGCCATGGGCGAGTTCCGCGTGCATTACGCCGGCTTCTTCGATCCGGGCTTCGGCTGCGCGAGCGAGGGGCGGCCGGGCAGCCGCGCCGTGCTGGAAGTGCGCAGCCGCGACGTGCCCTTCATCCTCGAGGACGGGCAGGTCATCGGCCGCCTCGTCTACGAGCCGATGGCGATGGAGCCGAGGATTCTCTACGGCGAGGCCGGCGTCTCCAACTACCAGGGACAGGATCTGAAGCTCTCCAAGCATTTCGAGGCGCCGTGAGCCGCGGCGAGATCATTGCTCGCTTTTTCGCTGTCGCGAGAGTTTCAAAAGCGAGAGAGTCGAAAGTGAATTGACCACGATCTGAAATCGTATCAAGCTCGACGAGTGGTGGTCTGCGCGCCCCTGGGCCGCGAGCTTTCGGCTTCGCTCTCAGAAGGTTCCCGATTAGACGACGCGCGCCACTAGCGTTTTCAAGTGTCGGGAGATTGTGAAATGAACGATAGTCCAATTCGAGGGGACGAGAAGATCGCCGCCATACAATCCGCGCTTCAGGCGCAGGGCTTCAACCCCGGCGAGATCGATGGCGTCTGGGGACGCCGCACGGAGGCGGCCGTGCGCGCATTTCAGAAGACGCGGGGGCTCTCCGTCGACGGAGTCGTCGGCCCCCAGACGATAGCGGCTTTGTTCCCGCAGCCGGAGCAGGCGGCTTTCGCCGATGTTCCACTCCCATGGTTCGAGGAGGCGAAGAATCTCGTCGGAACGAAAGAGATCGTCGGGCGGGGGTCGAACAAAGAGATCATCCAATGGGCAAAGGACCTCGATATCGATTACGACGATGACGATGTCCCTTGGTGTGGCTTGTTCGTCGCTCACGCAATCGGCTCGACCTTGTCGAACGAGCCATTGCCTCCCAATCCCTTATGGGCCAGAGGCTGGGCCAGGTTCGGCGAGTCGACGTCGCCACGGCGGGGCGCTATCTTGGTGTTCTGGCGGGGCTCCAGGAACGGCGCCAAGGGTCATGTCGGCTTCTATTACTCCCAGGACAAGGAGGCCTATACCGTTCTCGGAGGCAATCAGAGCAATAGCGTGAACCTGGCTCGCATCGCGAAGGATCGCCTGCTGGCCGCGCGTTGGCCGAAGACCGCGAGCTTGATCTCGAGCAAGGTGGTGGAGCGCGTGTTCGACGAGCCGGTTTCCCACCGACTATCCACGAACGAGGCCTAGGTCAGGGTCCCTTGAATATGGATCGAAGCTCGATCGCATCGACTCTCGCATTGCCGGTCGGCGCGCTCCTGGCTCTGACCGGCGTCGGCTTTGGAGCTTCGGTCGTCGCAAGCCGCTACGTCCGGCTGGAGAAGCCGATCATTCTCGGCGGCGATCGCAATTCTGACGCCTGCTCCAGCAAAGGCGCAGTGATCGGCCTGGATCCCGCGAAGGATGGGTTCCTGTCGGTTCGCGCCGGTCCGGCTTCGCGGTTTCGCGCGATCGACCGCCTCCACAACGGACGAGACGTTTGGATATGTAGCGAAAGCGGATCGTGGTATGGGATCGTCTATGCGACTGCCGCCGAGGAGCAATGCGGCGTCTCGACGCCCTGGCCGTCCGAAAAGGCTTATACGGGGCCGTGTCGAGCGGGATGGGTCCACTCGCGCCATGTGAGAGTGGAGGCCGGTTGATATCTCTGCAGATGTCCGGTTCTTCCTGCCGAGGCGTCGGCGTGCCGCCAGTTTCGAGCGGGTTCGGGCGATCGTCGAGAAATTGCATTATTCCGGCACCATAGCATATACGAACCTTCGAGCGCCCGCTCGGACGTCGCGTATCACGCAAGGGATGGCTGCATGGACTGCGCGCCGGCGATCATCGACGAGGCCGGGCTGCAGGCGTTGCTCGACGCTCTGCGCGGGCAGGGCTTCTCCTTGCTCGGCCCGACCCTGCGCGACGAGGCGATCGTCTATGACGAGATCGCCGGCGTCGCCGATCTGCCGCGCGGCTGCGGCGACGAGCAGGACGGCGGCCATTACCGCGTCACGCGGCGGGACGACGACGCTCTGTTCGGCTATGCCGCGGGTCCGCAATCCTGGAAGCGTTTTCTGCATCCGCCCGTGCTGCGCCTGTGGAGCGCGCGGCGCGAGGGCGACGCGTTGCGCGTCGCGGCGGAGCCCGAGCGAAATGAAAAATTCGCCTTCATCGGCGCGCGCTCCTGCGAGCTGCATGCGATCGCCATCCAGGACCGCGTGCTGATCGGCGGCGAATATGCCGATCCGCATTACCGGGCGCGGCGCGAGAATGTCTTCGTCGTGGCCTTGAATTGCGGCGTCGCCGGCGGCGCCTGCTTCTGCGTGTCGATGAACACGGGACCGAAGGCGACATTCGGTTTCGATCTCGCTCTGACGGAACTGATCGGCGACGATGGCCACGCCTTTCTCGTCGAGATCGGCACGGAGGCGGGGAGGGCGCTGCTCGACGGCGCGCCGCATCGCGCCGCGAGCCGCGGCGACATCGCCGCCGCACAGGCCGTCGTCGATCATACGGCGGCGAATATGGGGCGCGAGATGCAGCCGGACGTCGCGTCTCTGCTCGCGCGCAATCTCGAGCATCCGCGGTGGGACGAAGTGGCGACGCGCTGCCTCGCCTGCACGAACTGCACAATGGTTTGTCCGACCTGCTTCTGCACCTCCGTCGAGGATGCGAGGGATCTCGCCGGCCTCGAGAGTTCCCGCTCGCAGCGCTGGGATTCCTGCTTTACCTTGGATTTCTCTTATATCCACGGGGGCAGCGTGCGCAGCAGCGTCAAGTCGCGCTATCGCCAATGGATGACGCACAAGCTCTCGACCTGGCATGATCAGTTCGGATCGTCCGGCTGCGTCGGCTGCGGGCGCTGCATCGTCTGGTGCCCGGTCGGCATCGACATCACCGAGGAGGCGCGCGCCATTCGCGAGAGCGAGGCGACGGGAGGCGAGACATGATCGAAGGCCTCGAGCATATCGTCGCGCGGCACGCCTTCTTCGCCGGCTTGGAGGCGCCCCTCGTCGCGCTCGTCTCCGGCTGTGCGAAGAATGTGCGCTTCGAGGCGGGGACATATTTGTTCCGCCAAGGCGAGAGCGCCGATTGGTTCTATCTGCTGCGCGAAGGGCGCGTCGCGCTCGAGCTGCGCGATCCGGCGCGCGGCGCCGTGACGCTGCAGACGCTGGGCGCGGGCGAGGTCTGCGGCCTCTCCTGGCTCGTGCCGCCCTATCGCTGGAGCTATGACGCATGCGCGCTGGAGGGCGTGCGCGCCATCGCGATCGATGCGGCGTGCCTGCGTCGCAAGAGCGAGGCCGATCCGCGCTTCGGCTATGAGATGATGAAGCGCTTCACGCCGCCGCTCGTCGAGCGCCTGCAGGCGGCGCGGCTGCAGATGATCGACGTCTATGGCGTCCATGGCTGAGCTCGTCCTTCCCGCGCCCGCCTCCGATGCGATGATTCCGCGCGTCGCGCGCGTGCGCCGCAAGTGGCGCGAGATCGCCGATGTCGTCACCCTCGAGATCGACGCCGGCGATTTCGCTTTCGCGCCCGGCCAGTTCAATATGCTCACCGCCTTCGGCGTCGGCGAGGCGGCGATCAGCGTCAGCGGCGATCCGGCCGACGCCTCGCGGCTCGTCCATACGATCCGCGCCGTCGGCGCCGTGTCGCGCGCGCTCACCGAGCTGCACGTGGGCGAGCCGATCGGCCTGCGTGGTCCCTTCGGGCGCGGCTGGCCGATGGAGGAGGCGCAGGGCCGCGACGTCGTCGTCGTCGCCGGCGGTCTCGGCCTCGCGCCGCTGCGTCCCGCGCTCTATCGCCTCTTCGCCGAGCGCGGGAAATACGGCCGCGTCGTTCTGCTCTATGGCGCGCGCAGCCCGCTCGATATTCTCTATCGCGACGAGCTCGAGCAATGGCGCGGGCGGTTCGACGCCGAGGTCGAGGCGACGGTCGATCACGCGCGCGGCGACTGGCGCGGCAATGTCGGCGTGGTGACGAAGCTCATTGCGCGCGCCGCTTTCGACGCCGAAAACGCGCTCGCCATGCTGTGCGGACCGGAGATCATGATGCGCTTCGTCGCCGACGCGCTCGGCGACGCGGGGATGTCGCAGGAGCGGGTCTATCTCTCGATGGAGCGCAATATGAAATGCGCGATCGGCTGGTGCGGCCATTGCCAGTTCGGTCCGGTCTTCATCTGCCGCGACGGTCCGGTCTTCACATACGCGCAATTGCGCGGGCTGCTCGCGACGAAGGAATTGTGAGATGAGCGCGGAAAAGCACAGGCCGCGGCTCGCGGTGTGGAAATTCGCCTCCTGCGACGGCTGCCAGCTCACGCTGCTCGATTGCGAGGACGAGCTGCTCGCCGTCGCGCAGGCGCTCGACATCGCCTATTTTCCCGAGGCGACGCGCGCCCCGATCCGCGGGACCTACGACCTTTCGCTCGTCGAAGGCTCGGTCACCACGCCGCATGACGCAGAGCGCATCCAGGACGTGCGGCGCCGCTCGCGCAGCCTCGTCACCATCGGCGCCTGCGCGACCGCGGGCGGCGTGCAGGCGCTGCGCAATTTCGCCGATGTGCGCGAATACGCCTCGATCGTCTATGCGCGTCCGGACTATATCCACACGCTCGCGACCTCGACGCCGATCGCCGCTCATGTGAAGGTCGATTTCGAATTGCGCGGCTGTCCGATCGACAAGAGCCGGCTGATCGAGGTGATCTCGGCTTTTCTCGCCGGCCGCAAGCCGGTGACGCCGGCGCACAGCGTCTGCCTGCAATGCAAGCTGAAGGGCAATGTCTGCGTGATGGTCGCGCATGGGACGCCCTGTCTCGGCCCTGTCACGCATGACGGTTGCGGCGCGCTCTGCCCCTCTTACGATCGCGGCTGCTACGGCTGCTTCGGCCCGATGGAGACGCCGAATGCGCCGTCGCTGAGCCGAAGGCTCGCCGGGCTCGGCATGGACGAGCGCGATCTGCGGCGCGTCTATCGCACCTTCAACGCCGACGCCGGACCGTTTCGCGAAGAGAGCGAGCGCCATGGGAAGTAGGACCATAAAGGTCGGCGCGCTCGCGCGCGTCGAGGGCGAGGGCGGGCTCGAGATCGTGATCCGCGACGGCGAAGTGAAGAGCGCCGCGCTGAATATATTCGAGCCGCCGCGTTTCTTCGAGGCGCTGCTGCGCGGGCGTGACTTCTCCGAGGCGCCGGACATCACGGCGCGCATCTGCGGCATCTGCCCCGTCGCTTATCAGATGAGCGCGGTCCATGCGATGGAGGTGGCGCTCGGCGTCGATGTGACGGGTCCGCTCGCCGATCTGCGCCGGTTGCTCTACTGCGGCGAATGGATCGAGAGCCACATGCTGCATGTGCATATGCTGCATGCGCCGGATTTCCTCGGCTATGCCGGCGGCGTCGAAATGGCGCGCGATCATGGCGACGTCGTGCGGCGCGGCCTTGCGATCAAGAAGGTCGGCAACGAGATCATGACGCTGGTCGGCGGCCGCGAGATTCATCCGATCAATGTGCGCGTCGGCGGTTTCTATCGCGCGCCGCGCAAGCGCGAGCTCGCCACGCTCGTCGACAAGCTCGAGCGCGCCAGGGACGCGGCGCTCGATGTCGTGCGCTTCGTCGCCGGCCTCGATTTTCCGGATTGCGAGCGCGACTACGTTTTCGTGTCGCTGCGGCATCCGGGCGAATATCCGTTCACGCGCGGCCGCATCGTGTCGAGCCGTGGCCTCGATATCGGCGCGTCGGAATTCGACGCGTATTTCGAGGAATTCCACGTCCAGCGCTCGACAGCGCTCCATGCGCGCATGCGCCACGGCGGCGGGCCTTACCTCGTCGGCCCGCTCGCGCGCTATGCGCTGAACTTCGCTTCTCTCTCGCCGCTCGCGCGGCAGGCCGCGCGCGAGGTGGGCCTCGGACCGGTCTGCGCAAATCCTTACCAGAGCATCATCGTGCGCGCGGTCGAGACGCTCTATGCGCTGGACGAAGCGCTGCGCATCATCGCCCGCTACGAGGAGCCCGATCGCCCCTTCATTGCCATCGAGCCGCGCGCGGGCGAGGGCGCGGCGGCGACCGAGGCGCCGCGCGGCATGTTGCATCATCGCTATCGGCTCGAGGCGGACGGGTCGATCGCTGACGCGGTCATCACGCCGCCGACGTCGCAAAACCAGAGCATGATCGAGGACGATCTGAAGAGCCTCGTCGGCCGCTTCCTCGATCTGCCGGAGGAGGAGCTGCGCCATCGCTGCGAGCAGACGGTGCGTAATTTCGATCCCTGCATCTCCTGCTCGACGCATTTCCTGCGGCTCGACATCGATCGCGCATAATGGCGTGCGTCATTCAAGTCGAAATGAGAAGCGAGCCTCGAGAATCCGACCGAACATCCCGCTCCCTCATCCTGAGGCGCTTCTGGCGGAACGCGAGAAGCCTCGAAGGATGTTCCAGAAGGCGTTGCTCATCGATCCTTCGAGACGCCCGCGTCGTGGGCTCCAGGGTGAAGGGGGCATTTTCCGTCGGGCTCTTCAGGCTCGTTTCTCGAAGCACATGTGCTACGATATGAAACGGCGCATCGTCATCGGCGTCGGCAATCTTCATCGCGGCGACGACGCCGCCGGCCGCCGCGCCGCGGCTCTGCTGCGCAATGCGGCGCCGCCCGGCGTCGAGCTCATCGAGCATGACGGCGAGGCGACGGCGCTGCTCGAGGCGATGGACGGCGCCGCGCAGGTGGTTCTCGTCGACGCTTGCGTCTCCGGCGCGCCTCTGGGCGCGGTGCGGCGTTTCGACGTTGCGCGCGAACCGCTGCCGCAAAACGAATTCGGCGCTTCTACGCATGGCTTCGGCCTCGCGGCGGCGATCGAGCTCGCCCGCGCGCTCGGCCACCTGCCGCCGGTCTGCGTCGTCTATGCGATCGAAGGCGAGTGCTTCGCGCATGGCGCGCCTTTGTCGTCCGCCGTGGAGGCGGGCGCGATCGAGGCGGCGCGACTCGCGCTCGCCGAATTCGAGCCGTCATCGCGAGCGGAGCGAAGCGATCCAGCGTCGCGGGGCGGCGGTAGTGTCTCAGTTTGAATTTTGAGGTCCTTGACACCGGCTCGCTAGGCCCGGTCTCCCGTGCTATGCTTGGCGGCATGGATAACCCTGAAAAAGTCCACCACTTCCTGGTCGAACGAGCCCCTGCTCGGTTCTGCGATGATTGCCTCTCAACGAAGACGGCAATTTCGCCTAGGCAGCAAATCAACGTCATAGCTCGTTCGCTTGGCCTGACCACGGATTTCGATCGAGCCAATGGGGCTTGTTCCGTCTGCAACCGAGAGAAAGAAGTAACGAGGGCTCTGCGCTATGCCGACTGGTCCTAAAGGCGAGAAACGCCCCGCCGACGCCATCGCGCGCGCCGTAAAGGTGATGCGCATCCTCACGGGGGAAGAGCCGGAGGATTACGGCAACGCGCCTGCCAAAAACCAAGCCGCAGCCGAACTCGGCCGCAAGGGCGGAAAGAAGCGCGCCGAGGGGATGACGCCCGAGCGGCGCGCCGAGATCGCGAAGAAGGCCGCCCAGAAAAGGTGGGAAAAGGCCGGCGCATAATTTCGTACATATTTTGATATTGTTTTTGTAAAACTCATGCCATAGTGTCGCGGCCAAGGGAGAATCACCCATGCCGCTGCCGCTGAGAGATTTTGTGCTGGAGGTGCTGCTTGAAAACGACCGCGGAGCGCGCGTCCACGCCGCTGTGCATCGCGCGTGGAAAACTGCCAGCGAAAAATACCCGGAGAGGGCGATCTGGCGACGCAAGGCGACGTTTCGCGGATTAATGTGGGAAGAAACAGTAAAAGAACTCGCTATAATAAGCAGCGAAGATGGCGATTTCGTGATTTTGGAGCATAGAGATACTGCCTCATTCATAGCGGAAGACTCTGTTCTGTTTCGAGTAAAGCATGCAGACATAGCTTTGACAACGTCAAACTATCCGACACAGGAAGCGCGTGATTTTGATAATCATGATGTAGACCTATATGGGTACACCGGCCTTCAGCGTGTTGAGATATGTTACGTGTTGAATGAGTTTGAAACTGACATTGTCTGGGTTGGAGTTTCTGCTCGTAGCAACGGACGTCATCTTTGGAAAATAGAGCTTTCAGATAAGGGGGTAGCGCCCGAAATTCCCACTCTACCTTTGGAAGCGGAAGAAGAGCACGACGCTACATCTCTCGCCAAGCTGAGGCGTTCCGCCGATGAAAAGGACAAGAAAGAAAAGGGAAGCGGCTGAAAGCTATGGCAAAGGAACTTAATACCGAACTGCTCCTCCTTGCGAGACAGTTTAGAGGCGCAAGCCAAGCAGATGTCGCAGAGGCTTCTGGTCTCGACCAGGGGCATTACTCTCGTATTGAGCGAGGGTTGTTGAACGCTTCGCCTTCTGAGGCTACTATTGATGCGATAATCAAAGCATTAAACTTTCCAATTGAGTTTTTTACTCAATCTGACGAGCTTTCTGGGCTTCCAATCAGTGTCCATGATGTGTCATGGAGAAAAAAGTCGTGTGTAAACGCTAGTGATTTGAAGAGACTTCACGCTGAACTAAATATCAGAACCATGCATATTCGTAGATTTTTGACTTCAATTGACATAGAATCTGAGTTGCCGTTGCCTCGCATAGACGTTGACGAAGCAGGCGGAGCTGAGGCTGTCGCCAAATTGATTAGGCGCGCTTGGATGATACCGGATGGCCCAATAAAAAGTCTTACTGCTATTTGCGAGCGCGCCGGTATAATTGTTATTGTCGCAAATTTTATAGAACACGTCGATGGGTTGACGATGCGTGGCCGTAATTTGCCACCCATGATATTTTTGAATGGTCGCGCTCCCGCCGATAGAATGAGGCATTCTTTGGCTCACGAGCTTGGGCATATGATCATGCATTCCGTTCCCCATGAAGATATGGAGGAACAGGCGGACGCTTTCGCTGGCGAGCTCCTGGTGCCAGCCAGCAAACTACGTTCTGATTTAATCGGCGGAAAAGTCACCCTTGAGCGGCTTGTTCAGCTCAAGAAATATTGGCGCGTTTCCGTGGCATCTTTGTTATATCGCGCTGGGTCCGCACGAGTTATTTCGGAAAATCAATCTTCATATTTGTGGCGTCAATTAAGCGCTCGCGGCTGGAGAAAGACAGAACCGGATGAAACACAATTTCCACGCGAGAGTGCAAAGTTGTTCGAGCGCATCATTGACCTTCACAAGAATGATTTAAATTATTCTTGTAGTGATTTTGCCAGAATGCTGTGCATTAGCGAGGACGACGTGCATGAGCTATACCGCATTGAGCCCGAGTCAAAAGGGCGACCGGTATTGCGGGTTGTGAAATGAAAAACTAGCTTGATGCTAAGCATAAAAGTTCATATGTTCGGGCTATGAACAAGCTCGACACCAAGACCCGCGCGCAAATCCTCGCCATGCTCTGCGAAGGCGCTTCGATGCGTTCCGTCTCCCGCTTGACGGATACCAGCATCAATACCGTGTCGAAGCTTCTGGTGGACGCGGGGCGCTTCTGCGCCGGCTTTCATGACGCCAAGGTTCGCGGCGTGAAGGCGAAGCGGGTTCAGGTCGATGAAGCTTGGGCGTTTTGCTACGCGAAGGAAAAGAACGTCGCCGATGCGAAGGCCGCGCCCGATGGCGCCGGCGACGTCTGGACGTGGACGGCGATCGAAGCCGATACGAAGCTTCTGATTTCCCACTTCTGCGGCGGTCGTGATGGCGAGTGCGCGGCGTGGTTCATGAACGACGTTGCGGAGCGCGTCGTTACGCGCATTCAGCTTACGAGCGATGGCCATAAGGCCTACCTTGAAGCGGTTGAAGGCGCGTTCGGCGCTGACGTCGATTACGCCATGCTCATCAAGCTCTATGGCGCGACGCCCGAAAGTGCCAAGGGCCGCTACAGCCCGGCGGATTGCACGGGGATCAAAAAGACGAAGATCGAAGGCAAGCCCGATATGGCGCACGTCTCGACCTCCTACGTCGAGCGCTCCAATCTCACGATGCGCATGGCGAACCGCAGATTTACGCGCCTCACGAATGCGTTCTCGAAAAAATTCGAGAACCATGCCCATATGGTCGCGATCTATGCTGTTTGGTACAATTTCCTTCGCATCCATAAAACGCTTCGCGTGACGCCGGCTATGGCCGCCAGCCTGTCTGATAGGGTCATGACGTGGGAGCAAATCGTCGAGGCGATGGACGCGGACGCGCCGAAGCCGGGAAAGCGCGGTCCCTACAAAAAGTCGGTCGAGGAAATTTCAAACTGAGACACTACCGGGGCGGCCCCTGAATTGCTTCGTCGCTGCGCTCCTCGCAATGACGGCCGGGCAGCCGCGTCAGCTCTCCGCCGGCGTCGCCTCGCCAGGAACGAAAGCGTCGAAGGCCGCCCAGAATTGCTCGCGCAATTCGTCGCGCTCCATCAACAGCTCGTGGCGCGCGCCGGGTATCGCGACCAGATTGCCGATCGGCAGGCGCCGCGCGAAACGTTCGATCGCGCGCGAGGAGACGATGCGGTCGCGGCCGCAGGAGAAGAGCAGCGCCGGCGCGCGAATGGCGTGCGCATATTCCGGCGCGGCGAATTGTTTCATCAGGCGGAAGGCGGCGTTGATCCAGCCGACCGTCGGATCGCCTATCGCGAGATGCGGCGCCGCGGCGAGCGCCTCGGCGTTGCGCAGGAAGCGCGCAGGGTCGGAGGTCAGACGATTGCCTTCGAAGGGCTCCTCGAACAGCGACTTGCCCGAGCCGCCCGGCACATACATGGCGCCGAGCCCGAACATGTCGAGCGTATCGGCGAGCGCGCGCGCGCCTTTGGGGAAGCGCAGGCCTTCGATGTCGATCATCGGCGCGAGCAGGATCAGCCGCTCGAAGGGCGAGCGGTTCGAATGGGCGCGGTCGAGCAGGATCGCCGCGCCCATGGAATGCGCGAGCGCGTGCCAGGGCCGCGGGCAGGAGAGCGTCAGCGTCTCGCCGATGAAGGCGTCGAGATCGCGCTGATAGAGCGCGAAATCGTCGATATGGCCCTTGCGCGGATCGGCGAGGTCGCGCTCCGAGCCGCCTTGTCCGCGCCAGTCCATCGTCGCGACGTGATAGCCGCGCGAGAGCAATTCGCCTGTCGTCTCGAAATATTTCTCGATGAACTCCGCCCGTCCCGGAAACAGCGCGATCGTGCCGCGCGGCTCGCCCTCGGGCGAGAAGGTCGCGACGCGCAGCCGCCGCTCGTCGGAGGTGCTCACGGCGAAGACCGAGCCGCGCGGCGGGACCGGATTATTCGGCGTTGCGACGAGCTCCACGAGCTTCTCCTGCGATCCGCCGTCCGCCGCTCTCGGCGGCCGCGCGATTCTCTCTGACGAGGCTTTATCGCATGGCGGAGCGAGCGGCAAAAGCGCGCGCATCATGAAGCGCGCGCATCATGAAGACGCGTCGGCCTGGTCGCTTTGGGGCAAGTCCACGACGATGCGGCCGCCCGCCACATCGACGAGCGGAACCACGGCCTTGGTGAAGGGCAGCAGCAAAGTCTCGCCGCCGTCCGGCGGCGCGATCTCCAGAATGTCGCCCGCGCCGAAATTGCGCACGGCGATCACGGCGCCGAGCGTCTCGCCCGCGCGCGTCTCGGCGCGCAGCCCTTCGAGATCGGCGAGATAGAATTCGTCTTCGTCGGGCGCCGGAAGCGCCTCGCGCGGGAGAAAGAGCTCGACGCCGGTCAGCGCCTCGGCGGCGGCGCGGTCGGCGACGCCCGCGAGTCGCGCGACGAACATGTCCTTGGCCAGAGGCCGCAGCGAGGAGATGACGAAGCGGCGCGCGCCGCTCGCGTCGAAGAGCGGGCCATAGGTGGAGATCGCCGCCGGATCGGCGGTGAAGCTCTGCAGGCGGATCTCGCCGCGCACGCCATGCGCGGCGCCGAGCCGCCCGAGCAGAACGGCGCCTTTCATGCGGCGGCGAGCGTCACTGCGAGGAGCGACAGCGACGAAGCGATCCAGGAGTCGCCCCGCGACTCTGGATTGCTTCGCTTCGCTCGCAATGACGGGTTCGTCACGCGGAGGCCGCGGCCTCGGCGGCCGCAGCTGCGGCGGCGGCGCGCTCCTGCGCTTTCTTTTTCGGCTGGGCCTTCTTTGGATTATTGTGCGGCTCGCGCTTGCCCACGCCGATGCTCTCGAGCAGGCGCTCGACGCGGTCGGTCGCCTGCGCCCCTTTGGCGATCCATTCCTTCGCCTTCTCGGCGTCGAGCACGAGGCGGTCGGCGGCGTCCTTCGGCTTCAAAGGATCGAAGGTGCCGAGCTTCTCGATGAAGCGGCCGTCGCGCGGCGAGCGCGAATCGGCGACGACGACGCGATAGAAGGGCCGCTTCTTGGCGCCGCCGCGGGAGAGTCTGATCTTCAGGGACATTCCAGTTTTCCTTTGTCGAGTGAGTGGTGAGTGGTGAGTGGCGCTGGTCTCTACTCACCACTCGTTTTTTCATTTCTTCTTCCCGAACGGATTGAGCCCGCTCAGAAAACCTCCGCCGCCGCCGAGCCCGGGCAGGGTCGGCTTGGGCGTGAATGCGGAAGCCGGCGGCGCGGCGGGAATGCCGGCGCCGGGGCCCGGGGAGGGCGGCGGCGCCCCGCCGCCCATCTTCTTCTGCAATTCGGCGATCTGCTCCTGGCTGGGCGCGGGCATGCCGCCGAGGCCCATCATCTGCGCCGCCTTGGACATCACGCCGCCGCGTTTCATGCCGCCCATCGCCTTCATCATGTCGGCCATCTGGCGGTGCTGCTTCAGGAGCTTGTTGATCTCCTCCACCTTCACGCCGGAGCCCGCCGCGATGCGGCGCTTGCGCGAGGCTTTGAGGATGTCGGGATTGCGCCGCTCCTTGGGCGTCATCGACTGGATGATGGCGCGCTGGCGCTTGAACATCTTGTCGTCGAGATTGGCGGAGGCGATCTGCTCCTTCATCTTGGCGACGCCGGGAAGCAGGCCCATGATGCCGCCGAAGCCGCCGACCTTTTCCATCAGCGCGAGCTGATCGGCCAAGTCCTGCAGGTCGAACTTGCCTTTGGCCATGCGCTCGGCGGCGCGCTGCGCCTGCTCGGCGTCGACCGCGGCGGCGGCCTTCTCGACGAGGGCTACGATGTCGCCCATGCCGAGAATGCGGTTGGCGATGCGCGCCGGCGAGAATTCGTCGAGCGCGTCCATCTTCTCGCCGGTGGCGATGAGCTTGATCGGCTTGCCGGTGACGGCGCGCATGGAGAGCGCCGCGCCGCCGCGGCCGTCGCCGTCGACGCGCGTCAGCACGATGCCGGTGAGGCCCACGCGATCGTCGAAATTCCTGGCGAGATTGACCGCGTCCTGGCCCGTGAGCGCGTCGACGACGAGCAGAATTTCGTGCGGTTTGGAGACGGCCTTGATCTGCGCCATCTCCTCCATCAGCGGCTCGTCGATATGGGTGCGGCCGGCGGTGTCGAGCAGCAGCACGTCATAGCCTTCGCGCCGCGCCGTCTCCTCGGCGCGCCTGGCGATCTTGACCGGATCCTGGCCCGGCACGATCGGCAGAGTGTCGACATTCACCTGCCGGCCGAGAATGGCGAGCTGCTCCTGCGCGGCCGGGCGCTTCACGTCGAGCGAGGCCATCAGCACGCGCTTGCCGTGACGCTCGGTCAGGCGCTTGGCGATCTTGGCGGTCGTCGTCGTCTTGCCGGCGCCCTGCAGGCCGACGAGCATGATGGGGACGGGCGGGGCGGCGTCGAGATCGATCGGCTGCGCGGTCGAGCCCAGGGTCTCGACCATGACGTCATTGACGATCTTGACGACCATCTGGCCGGGCGAGACCGACTTCACGACATTGGCGCCGACGGCCTTTTCCTGCACCTTGTCGGTGAAGGAGCGCACGACGTCGAGCGCGACATCCGCCTCGAGCAGGGCGCGGCGCACCTCGCGCATGGCCTCGGCGACATCGGCCTCGGTCAGCGCGCCGCGTCGCGTGAGCTTGTCGAATATGCCGGAGAGCTTGTCGGAAAGGCCCTCGAACATGCGTGTCTCCTGCGGGAGCGAGTAGCGCGAGTAGCGAATGGCGAGTAGAGCCGAAGCTCGATCTATTCGCTACTCGCCATTCGCTTCTCCAAAGCAAATCGCGCCCGGGGGCGCATCGCGCTGCCGGGCGTTGACCCTTCGCCTCGCGGGCGAATGGGCGGGTCCGAGATCTCTCATGAGACCGTCATCTCTGACGAGATTGCCCGCCTTTTAGGCGGGGCGGGGCGGGGAGTCAATGTGGGGTTGTGGGCCAGTTTGATTGTGGCGGCATATGGAAGGCCATGTCAGAAAAGCGTTGCGTTGTTCCCTGTAAGTTCTAGTTTTGAAAAACGATCTGTAAGTGGGCGCGCTGAGAGGGTGTGCTACGCGTCAAGGAATAAAGAAGCTCTCAGATTCGAACGGGACCAGGAGGCGGCTATGATGAGACTCAAAGTGAAAGAACTCGGGGAAGGATTGCATCATAGCGAGGTCGTCGTTAGCATCCATACCAATTCCGGCGATGAGGGCCTCGTGCTCGGAAAGCGCTCTGTGGCGGATGGATATATCCAAGTCGGCTACCCGATACGGAGTGAAGGGAATGCTTTTTTGGTGGAACTCCCGAGAGAGACATCTTCTGGGAAATGGCGCGTCTGGGTCGATAGAGGGCAATTAGAGACCACTTCGGGGAAAGTCGTCGCGTGCTTCTTACAGATAGAGAAATTCGTACAGCGATTCGGGAAGGGGCGATCATTATCGATCCGATCCTTTCCGAAGAAGCTTACAGCTCTACGAGTGTGGACCTTACTTTAGATCCAGTTCTTACTATATTCAACGAGCAAAAAGCCGACATCGGCATAGACACTGTTTTTGATCCTATGAAACGTAAGGTTGGCGCCGAGGAGGCGCTAAAAGAGGTTACAACGAAAGTTACGATGCCAGATGATGGCTATATACTTAAAGAGGGATAATCTTATATTAGCTTTTACAAGAGAGTCTGTCGACCTGAGGCTTGACACAAAATATGCAGCACGCGTCGAAGGGAAGAGCTCTTTAGCGCGTTTAGGCCTTTCAGTGCACATAACCGCGCCGCTATACATGCTGGTTTTGACGGGTGTGTTCGCTTGGAGATCGTAAACCATGGGCCACTCCCGATTAAGCTACGATCTGGTATGGCGATATGCCAGTTGATATTTGAACAAACATTAGGCACGCCAGATTAAGGGTTACAATGGGCAATTTTCTGGGCAGAAGTCGGATTGATCGGTTCTTGACGACGCCCGCTCTCACTTCTCGAGCACTTCAACACTATCTCTCATTTCCTATAAGCTTTTCGTGACGCCGGCGGCCTGACGCCGAGCTATTCGCTCTCCGACCCCTCCCGCACCCCCGCCGACACCACCAGCCCCTCCTCGAACCAGCCGGTGAGCAATTGTGCGATGCGCTCGGGCGAGGCTTCGCTCTCGTCGCGGAAGGCCGCCATCTGGCAGATGTCGCCGAAGGCGTGGCCCTCGAGCGCGAGCGAGAGCGCCAGGAACTCGTCGGGCTCGAGCCGGCGATAGACGGAGTCGAGATCGGCGCGCCAGACGGCGACGTGTTCCGTCCCCGCGCCCGCCTCGGGAAGCTCGGCGCCCTCCGTGGCCGCTGCATGCGTCGCCGTCGTGCCGGCCGCGAGCTCGAGCAGAATGAGGCTCGGATGAAAGCCGAAGACGAGGCGCGGCCAATCGTCCGGCGCGAAGCCGGCGAGCGCGTCGAGGCGCAGGGAGTCCGCGTCCGCCGCGTCGAAAGCGTCGGTCAGCGCCCGTTCGAACGAGGCGAGATCGATCGCCCGCGCATGCGCGGGCCCGTCGTCGCTCCCCCGCATGAAATCGGGAAGCCGGCTCGTATACCAGCGCGCATTACATTTGCGAGACGGCTCGGCGTCGATATAGGCGTCGGCGAGCGCCTGAAACGCCTCCTCGCCGAGGAGCGCGCGCAACGCCGGATAATCGGCGATGAGAAATTCGACGAGGCGCAGATGATAGGCGTTCACATAGACGCCGAACAGGGTCGTGCGGTCGGCGCGCCGAGAATTCTTGACGCAATCGAGAATGGTCGCGCCGTCCTCGTGTCCGGCGAGCACGCCGGCCTGGAAGCGCGCCTGCAGCTCGGCGAGAGTCATGCGGCGACGCTCCTCTCTCCCTCCGCGTCGATGCGCGCCGCGATCTCGCGCAGGCGCCCGAGCTCGGCGAGCAGATCGCCGAAAGGCGGGAAATTATCGTCGCGCTCGATCATGGTCGAGATCTCGCCGAAGCGCCGCCGCGCGCGCTCGAAGAGCGCGAACACGTCCTTGCAGACCGGCTGATCGTGCGTGTCGATGCGATGCGTGCCATTGTCGGTATGTCCGGCCATATGGAACTGCACGACGCGCTCGACCGGAATGGCGTCGATGAAGGCGTTCGGATCGAAGCCATGATTGAAGCCCGAGACGAAGACATTGTTGACATCGAGCAGCAGCAGGCAATCGGCGCGGCGGGCGAGCTCGGCGATGAAGTCCCATTCGCTCATCTCGGATTCGCGAAAGGTCACATAGGTCGAGGCGTTCTCGACGACGAGCCGGCGGCCGAGGAAATCCTGCACGCGCAGGATGCGCTCGGCGACGTGATCGAGCGCCTCGCGCGTATAGGGAATCGGCAGGAGATCATGCAGGCTGATCCCGTGCACGCCGGTCCAGGCGAGATGATCGGAGACCCAGGCCGGCTCGACGCGCTCGGCGAGCGCCTTCAATTCGCGCAGATAGTCGAAATCGAGCGGGTCGGTCGAGGCGAGCGACATGGCGACGCCGTGCATCACGATCGGATAATCGGCGCGCACGCGCTCGAGCATGGCGGTCGGCCGGCCGCCGCCGGTCATGTAGTTTTCGGAGATGATCTCGAACCAATCGATATCGGGATGGGTGGAGAGGATCTCCTCGTAATAGAGGGGTCTTAGGCCGAGGCCGAATCCGAGCGGCGCGGGTCGCGTCATGGTCGTTCCTCCTAGAGCGCTTTCCGCTCGAACGGTCGTTCGAGCGATTAGAATTCGCTCCAAACGAAAAGCTGGCGCGCTCCTCGCGCGGCTCCCCGCTACGAGACCGACCGCACCGGCGCGATCGATCGACTGCGGTTCAGTTGGCCCTAGCAGGCTTTGGAGCCGCAGCCCGCCTCGTGGCGCTTGCAGGCGCCCTTCTTGGTCATGCGCTTCGTTTTACCCCCGCACTGACCTTTTTCCATAGTGCATGATGCTTGGAATGCTTGGCGGCGGCATGCGTCGAAACGCCGCCGGCGAGCGCCGGCGCGATGGCCGCAGCCGCGAGGGTCGAGCCCGAAACGATCTTGGACTTCATTGTCGTTCTCCCAATTCCGCCTTCCTCCTCCGCGGAAGCGCGAGCCGGGCCTGCGGACCCATCGTGACCATAGCATTGGCGCCCGTATTTGAAAGAATGTTCTCCCCGAGGCGCGGCTATGTGCTGCTGCGCTGAGCGCGCAGCCGCGCGATGAGGCTGGAGGTGTCCCAGCGCCTCCCGCCCATGCGCTCGACCTCGGCGTAGAACTGATCGACCAGCGCGGCGACCGGCAGGCTCGCGCCGTTGCGGCGGGCCTCCGCCAGGCAGATGGCGATGTCTTTGCGCATCCATTCGACCGCGAAGCCGAAGTCGAACTCGCCGGCGAGCATGGTCGCGTGGCGATTCTCCATCTGCCACGACTGCGCCGCGCCATTCTTGATGAGATCGACCACGGCCTCGCCGTCGAGCCCGGCGCGCGTCGCGAAGTCCAGCGCCTCGGCGAGGCTCTGCACCAGCCCGGCGATGCAGATCTGATTGACCATTTTGGTGAGCTGGCCGGCGCCGGGGGGCCCCATCAGCCGGCAGGCGCGGGCGTAAGCGGCGACGACCGGCTCGACTTTTTCGAAATCCTCCGGCGCGCCGCCGCACATCACTGTGAGCGCGCCTTTTTCCGCGCCCGCCTGGCCGCCGGAGATCGGCGCGTCGACGAAGCCGAGGCCCATCGCCTTCGCGCGCGCGTTCAATTCGCGCGCGATCTCGGCCGAGGCGGTGGTGTGGTCGACGAAGACCGCTCCGCGCTTCATGCCATGAAAGGCGCCCTCGGGGCCGATCGTCACCTGCCGCAGATCGTCGTCATTGCCGACGCAGGCGAAGACGACCTCGGCGCCCTCGGCGGCGGCGCGCGGCGTCGGCGCGGTGGCCGCTCCGGGGAATTGTGCGGCGAAGCGGGCCGCCTTCTCGGCGGTGCGGTTATAGACGGCGACGCGATGGCCGCGCGCGTGCAGGTGGCCGGCCATGGGATAGCCCATGACGCCGAGGCCGAGAAAGGCGACAGTTTTCGAAGCGGTCACGAGTTTGAAGTCTCCTTGGCGTGGCGCCGCCGATAAGGCAAACCGAGTATCCCGTCCATCGACGAAAAAGGGCGCTCCCTTCTCCCGCAGAGTGGGAGAAGGGACGCGCGTCGCGGCCCTGCTCACTTCAGCAGCGTCTCCACCACCTCCGGGGGGCGGCACAGCGCCGCCTTGCCGTCGACGACGACAATCGGCCGCTCGATCAGTATCGGATGCGCCTCGATCGCGTCGAAAATCTTCTCGTCGCCGAGAGAGGCGTCGTCGAGCCCGAGCTCGGCATAGGGCGTTCCCCGCTCGCGCAGAATGTCGCGGACCCCTTTCCCCATTGACTTCAGTAGTGATTTCAATGCCTTACGGTCAGGGGGCGTCTTCAGATAATTGACCACCTCGGGCTCGAGGCCCGCTTCTTTGAGCCGGGCGAGCACCTTGCGGGACGTTCCACAGGCCGGATTATGATAGATGACGACGCGCATCCTATCCTGCCCCCTTCGACGGGACGCGCCCGCCATGCTACAAGCGACGACGCCTCGCCCGCGCCGTTAACCATCGGCGCGAAAGGCGACGCGCTCATCGTGATTGTAGCGATATTTTTTAAGGGCGATTCTCATGGCCGTCGAGAACGGAGTCGGGACCGTCCGAAAATGCCCACAATCGGACGCTCATTTCATCCCGGCCGAGCGCGGCCGGAACATTTTCTCGGGAGAAAAGAGGCACATGACGCGCAGCTATTTCGGCACGGACGGCATTCGCGGCAGGGCCAATCAGAAGATCACGCCCGAGCTGGCGATGAAGGTCGGGCAGGCCGCCGGCCTCATCTTCAATCGCGACGGCGAGCGCCGCCATCGCGTCGTCATCGGCAAGGACACGCGCCTCTCCGGCTATATGATCGAATATGCGCTGGTCGCCGGCTTTACTTCGGTCGGCATGGACGTTCTGCTGCTCGGCCCCATGCCGACGCCGGCCGTCGCCATGCTCACCCGCTCGATGCGCGCCGATCTCGGCGTGATGATCTCCGCCTCGCACAATCTCTACGAGGACAACGGCATCAAGCTGTTCGGCCCGGACGCCTACAAGCTCTCCGACGAGACCGAGGCCGAGATCGAGAAGCTGATCGAGCGCGATCTGACGGCGAGGCTCGCCGGTCCGCAGGGCTTCGGCCGCGCCAAGCGCGTCGAGGACGTGCGCGCCCGCTATATCGAATACGCCAAGCGCACGCTGCCGCGGAACATGAGCTTCGAGGGGCTGCGCGTGGTGCTCGATTGCGCCAACGGCGCCGCCTACAAGGTCGCGCCGGAGGCTCTGTGGGAGCTCGGCGCCGAGGTCATCACCATCGGCGACGCGCCCGACGGCTTCAACATCAACCGCGACGTCGGCTCCACCGCGCCGCAGAAGCTCAAGGAGAAGGTGCGCGAGATGCGTGCCGATGTCGGCATCGCGCTCGACGGCGACGCCGATCGCGTCATCATGGTCGACGAGCTCGGCCACATCGTCGACGGCGACCAGCTGATGGCGGTCGTCGCGCGCAGCTGGCGCGACGAGGGATGGCTGGCCAAGCCCGGCGTCGTGGCGACGATCATGTCCAATCTCGGCCTCGAGCGCTATCTCGCCTCGCTCGGCCTGACGCTCGAGCGCACCGCCGTCGGCGACCGCTATGTGATCGAGCGCATGCGCGAGCGCGGCTATAACGTCGGCGGCGAGCAGTCCGGCCATGTGATCCTCTCGGATTATTCGACGACCGGCGACGGCCTCGTCACCGCCATGCAGGCGCTCGCCGCGGTCAAGAAGCTCGGGCGGCGCGTCAGCGAGGTCTGCCGCTGCTTCGATCCGCTGCCGCAAGTCTTGAAGAATGTGCGCGTGCGCGGGTCCCACGCGCTCGAGGAGGAGGTCGTCGTCGCGGCGATCGAGGCGGGCAAGCGCCGGCTCGACGGCGCCGGGCGTCTGGTGATCCGTCCCTCGGGCACGGAGCCGGTCATCCGCGTGATGGGCGAGGGCGAGAATCCCGATCTCGTGACCAGCGTCGTCGACGACATTTGCGACGCGCTGACGCGGGCCGAGGCGGCCTGACGGATCAGTCGAATCCGGACGCGCGCTCCTTCTCCCGCAGAGCGGGAGAAGGCGGCCCTCGCGTCAGCGAGGGTCGGATGAGGGCGGCCGCGGTTCGTGATGCGTTGGAATTTTCTAGAGGTCTTTGCGGCGAGGCGAGCCCTCATCCGACCCGACTTCGTCGAGCCACCTTCTCTCACGAGTGGGAGAAGGGCGCGCTCTTTTCTGAAGTGATTGCGCAGCTCTATTTTCATAAACCGTTCGCATCCTTCGAGAAGCGCGCCGGTCCGCTGCTTCCCGGCTTTCCCGCCTTGCCCGGGCTCGAAAAAAATGCCCTTAATCGACGATTGCCGAGCAGGGGGCCTGCTGAAATGTCTCTTTACATCGTCAATCCCGCAGCCGATTTCCCGACCTATTTCGGCGCAGAGATCCTCGCCGCTTCCGGCCGGCGTCCCGGCGTGATGATGGCCGATCTGTCGTCGACGACGGTCGCCGCGCTCGCCCCGGCCGATCTCGAGATCGAGATTTGCGACGAAGGCGTCGCGCCCGTGAATCTCGACCATCCCGCCGAATGGATCGCCATCACCGGCAAGGTGAGCCAGCGCCGCCGTATGATCGCGCTCGCCGACGAGTTCCGTCGCCGCGGCAAGAAGGTCATCATCGGCGGGCCCTATGCGAGCCTCAGCCCCGACCATCTGCGCGCCCATTGCGACGTGCTCGTCTGCGGCGAGGCGGAGGAGATCGCCGAGGAGATTTTCGCCGATCTGCGCTCCGGCCGCTCGCGCGACGCCTATTTCGGCGAGAAGCCCTCGCTGGACAAGAGCCCGCTGCCGCGCTGGGAGCTCTATCCGACGCGGCGCGCCATGCTCGGCGCCGTGCAGACTTCGCGTGGCTGTCCGTTCGAATGCGAGTTCTGCGACGTCATCCAATATCTCGGCCGCAAGCAGCGTCACAAGCCGATCGCCAAGGTGATCGCCGAGCTCGACAATCTGTGGAATCACGGCTTTCGCGCGACTTTCCTCGCCGACGACAATTTCACCGCCTATCGCTCCCATTGCAAGGAGCTGCTGGAGGCGATGGCGCATTGGCGGAAGAACGGCCATCCGATGGACTTCGTCACGCAGATCTCGATCGACGCGACGCGCGACGGGGAGCTGATGGACATGCTGGCCGAGGCCGGCGTGCATCAGGTGTTCGTCGGCATCGAGACGCCGAATATCGAGAGCCTGCGAGAGACCGGCAAGAGGCAGAATCTGAAGATCGACATCGCCGGCGAGGTGCAGAAGCTGATCGACCGCCGCATATCGGTGATGGGCGGCATGATCGTCGGCTTCGATCACGACGGGCCGAGCGTGTTCTCACAGCAATATGAGTTCGCCATGTCGACGGCGATCCCGATCTTCAGCCTCGGCGCGCTGATGGCTTCCGAGGCGACTCCGCTGTTCGACCGCATCACCCGCGAGGGCCGCCTGCTGCAGGGCACGGTGGAGACGCAGGCGGTGCCCTGGGGCTCCAACATTCGTCCCGTAACCATGAGCATGGAGGAGCTGAACGCGGGCCTGCACAATCTGTGCAACGCGCTCTATTCGCCGGCCGCCTTCGGCGATCGCGTGCTGTGCTTCATCGACGGCTTCGGCCGTGCGCGCGCGCCGATCGACGCGAAGATTCCCGACGCCTCCTCGTTCCGCGAGATCGAGCAGGAGGCGATGCAGATCGCCGCCGACGTGCGCAAGCTCGGCGACAAGGAAGGCCGCATGTGGAACAAGGTGTGGGGCGCGGCTCTGCGCAAGCCCGAGACGGTGACGATCGTCGCGCGCATCATGTTCCAATATGCGCAGGCGCGGCACATGTTCGACAAGGGCAATTACTGGGAGCCCCAGCTCGCCTTCGCCCCGCCGCGCCCGGAGGCGCATGCGGCGGCGTGACGGACGCTGGCCACGATCCCGATCTTCGGTCCGGCCGCCGCGCGCCGAATCTTGCATGCGGGACGCGGACGGGGCGAACGGCCCGCGCAGCTCCGGACGAGCGCGGCGGCCGGCCGCGGTCGAAGAGAGGAGAACATCGTGGCGGAGGAGCGGTCATTCACGCGCGAGCGTCCGAAGACGGTGGGCGAGCTCATCGAAGCGCTGCAGAAATTTCCGGCCTCCGCGCGGGTGATGGTTCCGGGGGCCGAGGACAGTCTCCATGATTGCGGCGCGCCGATGATGGCGCTCGTCATGCTCAACCGCTATCCCGACGACAAGCCGCAGCTCGGCCCGCACAAGGATGCGAGCGACATGAATGTCGACAAGGCCGTCGGCGTGGTCCTCCTCGCCGAGGCGAACCGGGAGATCTAATCCTGCCGCTTGCCGCCGCTGTCGGCGAGCGAATTGGCAAAATATTCCCCCGTCGTCGAGAACAAATGGCAGAGGCCGTCGGCAAGGCGGAAGGTGAAGGCGACGCAGACGCCGTCGTCCCGGCAGAGCGCCTCGCAAGCCGCGGGTCCCTCGCTCGATTCCGACCGATAGCCCTCGCCCGGAAAGGCCTTGGATGGATAGCGCTCCATGGCGACGGGGCCGGCGGGCGGAGGCGGAATGGCGACGTCCTCGCGCAGCCCGCTCGTCGCGCGCGGGTTCAGCCGGAACCCCGCGACGGCGGATTTCAGGCGGCAGGCCTTGTTCCATTTGTCGAAGACATAGGCGCGGCAGTCCGGGCGGCCGCGGCAGGCGGAGAGGCAGGAGGGCAAGTCCAGATTGCGCAGGACGGCGATCTGCGTCCCGGCGATGTCGAGATTGTCGAAGCCCTGGCGGAAGGCCGCAATCTGCGGCGCGAGGGCTTCGGGCCGCCGCGGCGCGGGCGGCTCGGCGGCGGGGAGGGACGACGCTTCGACCGGCTCCGGCGCCGTGGCGATCTTCGGCGTGATCTCTTGCAGCCGGGCGCGGGCCGCCGGCGGATCGGCGGCGATCACGCGAGCGAGGGTCCCCTCCTTGTCGGCGGCGAGCAGGGCGGTCAGCGTCTCCGCGCCCGCCCGACGCGCGGCGATCTCGGCGAGCGCATGACGCGCCTTCGCTTCGACATTCGCGCGCCATTGCGCGAGCGGCGGCGCCGAGGCCGTCGCCCCGGCGAGCGCGCCGAGGGCCGCCAGGGCGACGGCGGCGACCATTGCACGCAGCCCGCGCCGAGGCGCAGGCGCGTCGGACGCCGCCTGCGCCTCGGCGTCACACAAGCGGCGCTCCAGCGTGTCGGCGCGCGCCGTTTCGGCTTCGAGCCGCTCGCGCAGCGCCGCGGCCTCCCGCTCGGCGGCGCGGCGTTTCGCCCGCTCGGCGGAAGTGTCGGGCGATCGCGGCGCGCCGCGCTCGAGCCAGATTTCGAACAGCGTGGAAAGACTCGGTTTGGGCGAGGCGTCGCCGCGCCGTTCACGCTCGAGCCAAGCGTCGAAATCCTGGGCGAATGCTGCGAGCGCATTCTCGATCTTGGCCTGCTCTCCCGCGACGCGCTGCTCGAGATGGCGGCGTGCGTCGCGCAGCAGAGCGGCGCATTCCTCGCGATATTGCGTCTCGAGCTCGCTCCAGGGGCGCGCGTTCGCCGCTTCCTGCATCGGCCGCCGCGCCGATCCGTTCACAGCAACCATCGTCTCTCCCTCGGGCCGACGCCCCGGCTCGTCGCGGGGAACCGGCCTTGGCCTGCCTCGTGTGCTCGTGGCCGGGAATCGCGCGCGATCTCGGCGGGGAAAAGGACACATGAGCGCAATCTGAACGGCGGCGCCGGGCGGGCCGCATGGAAATCGCAGTCGGAAAATGGGCGAACGAATCGGACGAACGCGCGCATGTTGCCGCAGAACGCGCGCGTTTTCGAGAGCGCGCGAGCAACAGTCGTGGCATCCAGCGTGCCAGGCGCGGCCCACTCAATCGCGCAGCGCCGCGCGGCCGGCGCGGACCGCCTCGACGAGACGGAGCGCGACATTGGGTCCTTCGAGCCGGCCGCCGCGGTCGGCCAGTTCCGCGATCGCCATGGGCGTCAGAATTTCGTGATAGGACTCGATGCGCCGCAGTCTGTCGCGCATCGCGGCCTCGACGAAGCCGAGCGCATAGGCGCGCGCCGGCAGCGCGCCCTCGACCATCGTCGCGTGATCGTCGGTGACGAGATGGCTCGCCTGCAGCGAGCCGCCGATCTCGACACGTCCGCCGCCGCGGCTGTTGAACACGGGGCCGCGCACGCGCACGTCGCCGAGCACGACGACGTCGGCGCCGCCCAGCGTGATCGTTCTCGCCTCGAGATCGCCGCGCGCCAGGATGAAGGCGGCGGCGCCGTCGAAGGAATTGTCCTCGAGATTGCCGTCGATCGTCAGATCGCCGTCGACGACCAGGCCGGCGGTCTTGTCGCGCCACATCCATTCATGGAGCTCGAGACGGCCCTCATGACGGAGGTCGCCCGGACAATAGGCGATGCGGAAGGAGGACAAGTCGATCGAGCCGAGGCCGATCCATCTGTCGAATCGCAGTTGGTCCCGCGCCTCGTCGAAGCCGATGAGCTCGCAATTCTCGGCCGTGTCCATGTCCGTCTCCCCGCTGCGTCGCAGGCAGTCTCGCCCGCGACGGAAGGGAGCGCTGTGCGCCGGCGCACAGACAGATGGAAGCTCAGCGTTTGGTCATGGGCAGATAGTCGCGCTGCGTCTGGCCGGTGTAGAGCTGGCGCGGGCGGCCGATCTTGGAGCCCGGATCCTCGATCATCTCCTTCCACTGCGCGATCCAGCCGACCGTGCGCGCCACGGCGAACAGCACGGTGAACATGGTCGTCGGCAGGCCCATCGCCTTCAGCGTGATGCCGGAATAGAAGTCGATGTTGGGATAGAGCTTCTTCTCGATGAAATAGTCGTCGTGCAGCGCGATGCGCTCGAGCTCGACGGCGACGTCGAGCAGAGCGTCCTTCACGCCGAGCTCGGCCAGCACCTCGCGCGTCGTCCGCTGCATGATCTTCGCGCGCGGGTCGTAGTTCTTATAGACGCGATGGCCGAAGCCCATCAGGCGGAACGGATCGTTCTTGTCCTTGGCCTTGGCGATATAGATCGGAATGCGGTCCGGCGTGCCGATCTCGCCGAGCATCTTCAGCACCGCCTCATTGGCGCCGCCATGCGCCGGCCCCCACAGCGAGGCTATGCCGGCGGCGACGCAGGCGAAGGGATTGGCGCCCGAGGAGCCGGCGAGCCGCACGGTCGAGGTCGACGCGTTCTGCTCGTGATCGGCGTGCAGGATGAAGAAGCGGTCGAGCGCCCGCGACATCACCGGATTAACCTTATATTCCTCGCACGGCACGGCGAAGCACATGCGCAGGAAGTTCGAAGTATAGTCGAGATCGTTCTTCGGATAGACGAAAGGCTGGCCGATCGAATACTTATAGGCTATCGCCGCGAGCGTCGGCAGCTTGGCGATCATGCGCGTCGAGGCGACCATGCGCTCGACCGGGTCGGCGATATTGGTCGAGTCGTGATAGAAGGCCGAGAGCGCGCCGACCGAGGCCACCATCACCGCCATCGGATGCGCGTCGCGGCGGAAGCCCTGGAAGAAGCGCGCCATCTGCTCGTGCACCATGGTGTGGCGCGTGATGCGATAGTCGAAATCCGCCTTCTGCGTCGCGGTCGGCAGCTCGCCGTAGAGCAGCAGATAGCATGTTTCGAGGAAGTCGCCGTGCTCGGCGAGCTGGTCGATCGGATAGCCGCGATAGAGCAGGATTCCGGCGTCGCCGTCGATATAGGTGATCTTGGACTCGCAGCTCGCCGTGGAGGTGAAGCCCGGATCATAGGTGAACATTCCGGTTTCGCCGTAGAGCTTGCGAATGTCCGCGACAGCGGGCCCGATCGTTCCCTCGATGATCGGCAGGGTCACGGTTTTGTCGCCGGCATGAAAGGAAGCGTCTTTGGTCGTCATGGCCCCACCACCTTGGTTTCGCGCGCCGCTCTAGTCGAGCTCACGATCTGTGATTGCAGCATATTCTGCGCCAGACGAAGCCGAGGCCGCGACCGGGCGCCGGTCTCGTGGACGGGGCTCGATCGCGCATGGAGCGGAAGCGCAGGGCGGCCGACCTCGGCGAGCAAGCGTTGAATTGCCGTCGACTCAGTCACTTGGGCAGCGCGCCCGGGGCCGGTTCGGCGTCTCGTCCAGACGGCTCGGGCGCGCGGGGGGTGCGGCGCTTGCGCCGCAACCTCATGGTTGTGCATTGCACAAACTATAGCATTCCCCGCTCATCCTTCAAGCGACATGCGCATTCGGCGACTGCGGATGCGCTTGATCGGCGAGGCGCGCGAGGCTCTCGTCGCGGCCGAGGATCGCCAGCACGTCGAAAATGCCCGGCGACGTGGTGCGGCCGGTGAGCGCGGCGCGCAGCGGCTGCGCCAGATCGCCGAGCTTGACCCCCTGCGCCGCCGCCGTCTCGCGCACCACGGCCTCGGTCGTCGCCGCGCTCCACTCCTCGAGCGCGGCGAGCCGCGGCGTCAGCGCCGCGAGCCCCTCGCGCGCCTTTTGCGAGAGCAGCGCCGCCGCCTTGGCGTCGAGCGGCAGCGGACGCTCGGCGAACAGGAAGCTCGCGCCTTCGAGAAGCTCCTCGAGCGTCTTGGCGCGCGCCTTCAATCCCGACATGGCCGCGGCGAGCTGAGCCTTGCGCGTCTCGTCGAGCTTTGCCGCGATCGCCTTTCCGCCCTCCAGATAGGGGAGGGAGGAAAGCAGCGTCTCCAATAGTTCCGAATCATCCGTGTCGCGAAGATAATGCCCGTTCATGTTCTCGAGCTTGACGAAATCGAAGCGCGCGGGCGAGCGATGAATGCTCTCGAGATCGAATGCCTCGATCATCTCTCGTGTCGAGAAGAACTCGCGGTCGCCCTGGCTCCAGCCGAGGCGCAGCAGATAATTGCGCAGCGCCGCGGGCAGATAGCCCATCGCGCGATAGGCGTCGACGCCGAGCGCGCCATGGCGCTTCGACAGCTTGGCGCCGTCGGGCCCGTGGATCAGCGGAATATGGGCGAGCGCCGGCGCCGTCCATCCGAGCGCGTCATAGATGTGCTTCTGCCGCGCGGCGTTGGTGAGATGATCGTCGCCGCGGATGATCTGCGTAACGCCCATGTCGTGATCGTCCACGACGACGGCGAGCATATAGGTCGGCGCGCCGTCCGAACGCAGCAGCACGAAATCGTCGATGTCCTTGTTGGGGAAGACGACGCGGCCCTGCACCGCATCCTCGATGACGGTCTCGCCCTCCTGCGGGGTCTTCAGCCTGATCACCGGCGCGACGCCCGGCGGCGCCTCGTCCGGCGAGCGGTCGCGCCAGCGTCCGTCATAGCGGGGCGGGCGTCCCTCGCGACGCGCGGCCTCGCGCATTTCCTCGAGCTCCTGCGCGCTGGCGTAGCAGCGATAGGCTTTGCCCGCGGCGAGCAGCTCTTCGGCGATATCGCGATGGCGCGGGGCTCGGGAAAATTGATAAGTGACGTCGCCGTCCCAATCGAGCCCGAGCCAGCGCATTCCGTCGAGAATGGCGTCGATGGCCGCCTGGGTGGATCGTTCGCGATCCGTGTCCTCGATGCGCAGCAGGAATCGCCCGCCATGGCGCTTGGCGTAGAGCCAGTTGAACAGAGCGGTGCGCGCCCCGCCGATATGTAGGAAGCCGGTGGGCGAGGGGGCGAAGCGCGTGACGACTTGGGGCATGAGCGCGGTCGGGTCCGAAGCATCCGAGAGGACGCCCGTCTAGCACGGTGTAGGGCGTAGGGGAACTGCGGGGGAGGGGAGGTCGCCGAGAGCGCTGCGCCGGTAGAGAACGGGGTCGGATGAGGGAAAGGCCCGCTCTGGACGAGAAAGTCCTGGAGCCATAGCGCCTCATCCGGCCGCTCTGCGGTCGCCCTCTCGATCTCCGCTCGAGAATCTGCGCGAAAATATGTGATGATAATCGTGACCGAGAGGATTCCTTAACGCGAGGCCTGTCAGAGTGAGCCCGACAAAGGGAGGCGACGAGCGTCGAGGAGGCCGCGTGCGAGTAGCGATGTCAGCTTTGTCGGCCGTCGACGTCTTTTTCGCGCGCGTCGCGAAGGCTCGGGCCGGCAATGTGTCGATCATCTTCGGTCTGGCCTTTCTTCCACTCGTGCTGTCGGTCGGCGCCGCGGTCGATTATTCGCGCGCGGTCTCGGCGAAGACGCGTCTGCAGCAGGCGACCGACATTGCGGCGCTGGCGATCTCGCGGCGGACGGATCTGACGCAGGCGGGCCGCCAGGAGCTGGCCAGGGATCTGATCCTGTCCAATCTCGGAACATTGGCGTCCCGCATCAATCTGGTGGTTTCCGAGACCGAGCCGTCCGCGAACTCCTATCGGGTCTCGGCCTCGGCGTCCGTGCTCACGGCTTTCATGAAGCTCGCGAGTGTGACGTCGGTCCCGATCCGAGCGCAGGCGACCGCCGTCAACGGCGCATCGACGAGCACGACGAGCGTCTGCCTGCTCGCGATGAGCAAGACCGCGAGCCCCGGCCTCCTCGCCAACTCCAATGTCCGGATCAATGCGACGAGCTGCGAGATCGATGTGGCGTCGAGTTCCGGCAATCCGGCGGCGACCTTCAACAGCGGCAATACGTTCAACGTCGCCAAGCTGTGCGTGGCCGGGACGCAGATATTGAACAACAATGGTTCGATGCCGGTGCTGAAGACCGGCTGCACGGTCGCCCCCGATCCTTTCGCCGGGAAGCTGCCGGCCGTGACCGTCGGCGCCTGCACGGTGAGCAATCAGAACTACAGCGGCAATGTCACTCTTTCGCCCGGCGTCTATTGCGGCAATTTCAATTTCAACGGCACGGGCAAGGTGACCTTTCTGCCGGGGCTCTACGTCATCAAGGGCGCCGGCTGGAACATGAATTCCGGCTGGACGATGAACGGCGCCGGCGTGACCTTCTATTTCGCCGACACGTCTTATATTCAGATCAACAGCGGCGTCGTCGCCAATCTGACCGCTCCGACGAGCGGAACCTATGCGAACATTCTGATGTACGAGCCGACGGGCCTTTCGACCTCGTCCTTCACGATCAACGGCCAAGCCGGCCACAGCTTTCAGGGGCTGATCTATCTTCCGAGCCGCAACATCACCTTCAACAGCATGTCCAACGTCACATCCGAAGCCCTGACCATCGTCGTCAACACCGTGATCCTGAACACGCTCGACTGGAATCTGAAGAGCTCCGCATTGGTCATTCCGACGACCGGCGCGCAGCCGGGGCCGTCGCGGCTGCTCGATTGAGCGCTTCGTCCCGGGCGAACAGACAGACGAAAAAAGGGCTAGGTCTCCCGTGACGGAGACCGGGCCCTCTGTCCGTCGTCAGTAGGAGTAATACATGTCGTATCCCGCAAAATCGAAATAGTATATATAAAAACAAATAGTTAGTTATGCCTATTTTTTGCTCACCCACCAGTAGACCCACCAGCATGCCACCCCTGGGCGTGGGTTTGTGTTTTTGTTCTGTCCGCGCCAACCTACAGGCTAAAGTCGATTATAGTTGTAGCTGGACGCCAGTGGATGCGCCCTCTCCCCTACCCCAGGGGTAGGGACGGCCTTGGGTCCCTCCGTTAACGTTACTGGATGTTTTCTGAGGAAAATCAACGGCGTTGGAGTCAACAGAGGTTGACTCTGCCCCCGACCTGTGCTCGCGCCTTGCTACCCGAGCCGATCCATCACTCGCTTGACTTGGACCGCCTGCCATTCCGTCCCGCCCTTCGCGGTCGGGATTCCCTTCTCTGTCAGGGCCTTGGCGATGGCGGCGAGCGACGTGACGCCAGCGGAGCGGAGATCGGCGAGGATCGGGGCGAGGTCACTGGCGCGCTGTGCGGACTTGGCCTTGCGAACCTCCAAAGACTTGTCCTTGGCGTCGACAGGCGGCTGAGCGTTGGCGCGGAAGCCGTCCTTGAAGGTGTGGCGGGTGCTTGAGTCCTCCCTCGGCGAGATTGTCGCGGAACTCTCGGACGTGCGCCTTGGTGATCTTGGCGAGTTGTAGCCGGCCGTGGAGCGCTTCGAACGATCGGACAGGGACAACATACTGATTTGTGTTCGTCGGCTTCCTGGCCTTCTCCCATGCGCTGAGAAGCGAGCCGAGGGTCGCGGTGTCGGGTGAAAGCGGGCGATCGGCGAGCTTGGTCGCGAGGCGGGACGTAGGGCGCAGCTTCGTGACCAGCTCGGCACCCTGGTTAACTTCGTCTCGTAGGCTCTCGGCCTCGGCCTTTAAGGCTTTGATCTTGGCGCGGGACTCGGCGGGGGAGGGGAAGGCGACGCGGGTCGAGTTCAGAAGGTCGCGGGCGACAACTGAGAACGGATCAGAGCCCCTGACAGGACCGTCCAGCTCGGCGATTGAGGGGATATAGGCGGCGTCTCTCTCGGCCTTCTCTGCGGCCTCTAGGTGGGCGTCCACCTGATCGACGAAGGCGCTCTCTCCGCCGGTTTCTTCAATCTTCGCCGCTTCCTCGGGAGTCAGCTTGCCCTTGGCGCGGATGGCGCGGATCAGCTCGTTATAGCGATGCGTATGGCGGGCCGCTTCGATCGCTGCCTCGCGTAGGACTGCCGATCCGAGCGAGTGACACCAGCGTGTGACTCCGTTGACGAACGGGCGGATGTCCGGCGGCACGTCGCGACGGTATTGCCAATTTGCCGAATGATCGAATTTGACGACGTAGGAGGGCGGCTTCATGCCGCCCATGCTAACGCCGATCCTGGGGGTCGAAAAGGGCCTCCACCCACCAGTAGACCCACCAGCGAGCCCACCAGGAAGGTCCTGATTTCCTTTAACTTAAAGGAAATCAGGACCCCTAGATTTTAGTAACTATAATACATGTCGTATTCGACCGGATGGGGCGTCATCTCGAAGCGATAGACGTCCTGATACTTGAGGTCGATGTAGGAGGCGATGAAGTCCTCGTTGAAGACGCCGCCGACCGTCAGGAATGCGTGGTCGGCCTTCAAGCTGTCGAGCGCCTCGCGCAGCGAGCCGCAGACCGTCGGGATCGCCTTCAGCTCCTCCGGCGGCAGATCGTAGAGATCCTTGTCCGCAGGCGCGCCCGGATCGATCTTGTTGGCGATGCCGTCGAGGCCCGCCAGAAGCATGGCCGAGAAGGCGAGATAGGGGTTCGCCGTCGGATCGGGGAAGCGGACCTCGACGCGCTTCGCCTTCGGGCTGGTCGCGAAGGGGATGCGGCAGGAGGCCGAGCGGTTGCGCGACGAATAGGCGAGCAGCACCGGCGCCTCGAAGCCCGGGACCAGGCGCTTATAGGAGTTCGTCGACGGATTGGTGAAGGCGTTGAGCGCCTTGGCGTGCTTGATGATGCCGCCGATATACCACAGACACTCCTGGCTGAGGCCGGCGTATTTGTCGCCGGCGAAGACCGGCTTGCCTTCCTTCCAGATCGATTGGTGGACGTGCATGCCCGAGCCATTGTCGCCATAGACCGGCTTCGGCATGAAGGTCGCCGTCTTGCCGTAGGAATGCGCGACCTGATGGATCGCATATTTGTAGATCTGCAGATGGTCGGCGACTTCGACCAGCGTCGCGAACTTCAGGCCGAGCTCGTGCTGGGCGGACGCGACTTCGTGATGATGCTTCTCGACCTTCACGCCCATGGACGCCATGGCCGCGAGCATCTCGCCGCGCATGTCCTGGGCGGAGTCGATCGGCGGAACCGGGAAATAGCCGCCCTTGGTGCGCACGCGATGGCCGAGGTTGCCGCCCTCATAGGCTGTGTCGGAGTTCGACGGCAGCTCGGTCGAATCGACGGTGAAGCCGGTGTTGTAGGGATCGGCGGAGAAGCGCACGTCGTCGAAGACGAAGAATTCGGCTTCCGGACCGAAGAAGGAGGTGTCACCGACGCCGGTCGACTGCAGATAGGCCTGGGCCTTCTTGGCGATGCCGCGCGGATCGCGGTTGTAGGGCTGGCCGGTGGTCGGCTCGACGATGTCGCAGACGATCGACAGGGTGGAGGCGGCGAAGAACGGATCGGTCGCGACCGTGGAGAGGTCCGGCAGCAGCGTCATGTCGGACTCGTTGATCGCCTTCCAGCCGGCGATGGAGGAGCCGTCGAACATGATGCCTTCGTTCAGCGCGTCCTCGTCGACGATCGACACGTCGAAGGTGACGTGCTGCCACTTGCCGCGCGGATCCGTAAAGCGGAAATCCACATATTTCACGTCATTGTCGGCGATCTGCTTGAGAACGTCCTTGGCCGTCGTCATGTCGTGGAGCCTTTGGTTCGTTGTGGAGCGACCGGAGTGCGATGCGCGGGCGAAAGATGAAGCCGCGGGGCGCGTCGAGTTTAGCGAAATCGGCGCCGGCTCAGATCGCGTCCGCGCCGGTCTCGCCGGTGCGGATGCGGATCGCGCCTTCGACATTCGAGACGAAGATCTTTCCGTCGCCGATGCGGCCCGTCTGCGCGGCCTTGCGGATGGCTTCGATCGCGCGGTCCACGGCGTCGTCCGCGAGCACGATCTCGATTTTCACCTTGGGAAGGAAATCGACCACATATTCCGCGCCGCGATAGAGCTCGGTGTGCCCTTTCTGGCGACCGAAACCCTTCGCCTCGGTGACAGTAATGCCTTGCAGGCCGGCGACTTGCAGCGCCTCTTTTACTTCATCGAGCTTGAAGGGTTTGATGATCGCCTCGATTTTCTTCATTCACCTTTCCCCGCATCCCGACCCGTGGTTTCCCGCCTCGCCCGAGCGTTGCGAGGAGGCGAGGAACCGCCGCGCTCATAGCATTTGTCACAATCTCACGCCATGTCGAAAAATGCGCAAAGTCGAAAATGCGCAAAGCTGCCCATTAGACGGGCGGCGGCGCCTAGTAATCAATCAAACCTCGAAGGCGACGGGCAGATCGGCGCGCGCGCCCCATTCCGACCACGATCCGTCATAGACGGTCGCCGGCCGGCGACCCGCGGCGGCGAGCGCGAGGCTCAAAATCGAGGCGGTGAGCCCCGATCCGCAGCTCGCGATGATCGGGCGGTCCGGATCGACGCCCGCCTCGGCGAAGGCGCTCTCGAGCCCGGCCCTGTCCTTCAGCCGGCCTTCCGCGACGAGCGCGCCGAAGGGCAGGTTGAGGGCGCCCGGCATGTGGCCCGAGCGCAGGCCCGGACGCGGCTCCGCGACGAGGCCGCGGAAGCGCTCGGCGGAGCGCACGTCGACGACCTGCGCCGAGCCGTCGGCGAGCGCCTTTTTCACATCCTCGGCGTCGGCGACGAGACCGTGGTCGACGCGGGCCGTGAAATGACGCGGCCGGCGGGTCGGCGGCCCTTGCTCGAGCGGACGTCCCTCGGCGATCCAGGCGGGGAGGCCGCCGTCGAGGATCGACACTTCGCTCGCGCCGAATACTTGCAGCGTCCACCACAGGCGGGGCGCCGAGAACAGGCCGAGGCTGTCGTAGACGACCGCGCGCATGCCGTCGCCGAAGCCGAGCTTGCGCACCGCAGAGGAGAAGGCGACCGCGTCCGGCAGCATATGCGGCAGCGAGGTCGACCGATCGGCGATCGCGTCGATGTCGAAGAAGACGGCGCCGGGAATATGGCCCTCGAGATATTCGGCGTGGGCGTCGCGGCCCGCGGCCGGCATGTGCCAAGAGGCGTCGAAGACGAGAAGGTCGGGCGCGTGGAGATGATCGGCGAGCCATTGCGTGGAGACGAACAGATTCTGCGGATCGGGTCTCGTCATGCTCGTGCTCCTTGCCCGTTCGTTCATCTCGGCTCGGCGGCGAAGGCGATGGCGCGGGCGGCGCGATCGTTGTAACCAGTGTAGCAGAACGATTCGCTCCTCCCAATCGGCGCCGACGCGAAACCCTCATGCTCGACATTCCCGGCAAGGACTGCGGCCCCTGCGCCTTCTGCTGCAAGGTTCTCGAGATCGACGAATTCGACAAGAGGGCCGGCGTCTGGTGCGGGCACTGCACGCGCACGAGCGGCTGCGGCGTCTATGCGACGCGCCCTCGAGTGTGCCGGGACTATCACTGCCGCTGGAAGGAGGAGCGCGACCTCGGGCCGCAACTGAGGCCGGACAGGGTGGGGACACTGCTGATGGACGATCCCGACAGCGACGAATATCATGCGGTCTGCGACCCGGAAAAGCCGTTTTCCTGGCGCAATCAGCTCGTATTCAAGCACCTCGTGAGCGAGGCGAAAGCCGGCCGCATCGTGGTCGCCAAAGCGGGATTGCGCGCCTGGCGCGTCTTCGCCGATGGAAGCTGGCGCGAATGGGTCTGAGCGGCCCGTCCGCCGGACGAGCGAAGCGCCGGGGCGACGTGTCGCGGCGCTGTTTGTGGCGGATGATTGGATCGATCGCGGACCCCGGCATGACGCAAGTGTCATTCGTTCTCGCAAGAACCGGCGGCGTCGCCGCGTCGCTTCTCGCAATGGCCGCGGCGGAGCCGGCGGCGGGCGGCGAGACCTCGGCCGAGACCTTGAAGGCGCAATATTCGCTGAGCCTCATCGGCTTCTCCATCGGCCATGCGTCGGCGCAGGGCGTGTTCGACGGGCGGACGTATCGCATCGACATTGCGATGCACACATCGGGGCTCGCCTCCCTCGTCAACGACACGCGCGGCGCAGCCACCGCCGCCGGCGCCCTGTCGCGCGGCGGGCCGCAGCCGTCGCGCTACGCCAACACGACTTCCAATTCTTATGAGACGCGCACCGTGAGAATGGCGCTCGCCGGCAATGCGGTGCGCGCCGTGCAGGTGGAGCCGGTCCCCTGGGACCTGCCGGTCCGCATTCCGGTGACCGACAGCAACAAGACCCATATCACCGATCCGGTGAGCGCTCTGCTGATGAGCGTGCCGGAGAACGAGCCGCTCACCGGCCCCTCGGCCTGTAACCGCACCATTCCGGTGTTCGACGGCGTGACGCGCTTCGACGTGACGCTCCAATATGTCGAGACCCGCATGGTGCAGACGCGCGGCTATGAGGGCCCGGTGTCGGTGTGCATGGCGCGCTATACGCCGATCTCCGGACATCGGCCGGACAGCGTCTCGACCCGCTTCATGGCGGAGAACAACGATATTACGGTGTGGCTCGCGCCGCTGCCCAACGCCCATATGGTCGTGCCCTATCGGCTCGCGCTGCGCACATCCGCAGGAATGCTGGTCGTCGCGCCGGCCGAATTCCGGCTCGGCGGCAGGCGGCAGGCCTCGGATCAATGAGGCGGAGCCGTCGTGCGCTCCCTTCTTCCACATTTGTGGGAGAAGGGAGCGCAGGTTTCCGCGGGCGGCCTCAGTCGAGCCGCACTTCCTGCAGCTTCTTGCGTTTCATCCGGTCCGAGCCGTATTCGAGATAGCGGATTTCCGTCGGCGCGGTCGCGCCCGGCGCGAGGCAGAAGGACGGCGAAGGCGTGAAGCGGCCGTCCGGTCCCGCGAAACATTCCGAATAGAGCACCTCGCAAGCGAAGGACGTGTCCTGTTTCGGCGCGGCGCGCAACGCGAGGGCGCGCGACGTCTCGACCGCGGAGGCGCAGACGGCGGCGTCGAAGCCCAGGCTGCGGCATTGCTGGGCGGTCGCCATCAGCGTTCCGCCGGAGACGCAGGCCGGCGTGCGTCGAAGGACGAAATACCATGTCGCGCCGCCGACGACGACGAGCGTCGCGGCGGCGACGAACAGGAAAGAGGGGCGGGCCATTGCTTCGGGCTCCTGGCGAGACGGGTTTGCCGCGAGCCCTCTCTATCCGGCGGGAGCAGGGCGCGGCAAGAGCGCCGCCGCTTCGCTGTCGCGCCCCCGTCACAGGCCGAGGTCGAGGAAGCGGTCGATGTAGCCGGAGTTCGCGCTCGGCGGTCGGGAAAGCGCCTCGATTGCTCGTAGGGACCGGCCGCGACGACGGTCCCGCTCGCCGAGGCGATCGGCGGCGTCGTACGGGACAGGGGGACGAGAAATCTGATATTCGTTTTTTTCCGAATCTCTCTGTCGACGAGCGGCGCCCAGGGTCGCTCGAAGCGACGTAAAGTAAACAGCGGTATATGCTACAGTTTCTTCCGCCGGCCCGGCGAGGCGAAGGCGGAGGGTCGCGGATCGCGTCGCCCGAGCCGGGCGCGCGCTATCTGATATCTCGTTCGATGCGGCGCGGGGAGCTTTCGCTCGCCGCCGGGGCTTTCTAGAGGCGGTGAGATGCAGGGATTGACCAGCGCCGAAGCGCGCGCGCGTTTGCAGAGATTTGGCGCGAATACGCTTCCGGAGCCGCGGCCGCCGTCCTTCCTCGTCATCTTCCTGCGGCAGTTCCTGAGCCCGCTCATCTATATCCTCGTCGGGGCGGCGGTCGTCGCGCTGGTCATCGGCGACGCCAAGGACGCGCTGTTCATCGGCGTCGTGCTGCTGCTCAACGGCGTGATCGGCGCCGTCCAGGAATATTCGGCGGGCCAGGCGGCGGCGGCGCTGAAGGAGCAGGATCAGCCGCATGCGCTCGTCGTCCGCGACGACGTCCGGATGGAGATCGACGCCCGCGATCTCGTTCCCGGCGACTGCGTGCTGCTCGAGGCCGGCCGGCGCGCGCCGGCCGACATAAAGCTTTTCGAAGCCGATGATCTGCGCTGCGACGAGTCGTTGCTGACCGGCGAATCCCTGCCCGTGCGCAAGGCGCCGCAGACGGGGCACGCCGGCCGCGAGGCGGAGCGCGCGGGCATGGCCTTCGCCGGCTCCATGGTGACGCGCGGGCGCGGGGCGGGCATCGTGGAGGCGACGGGGCTCGCGACGGAGGTCGGCCGCATCGCCGAAGCGCTGGTCCAGCCCTCGATCGCCCAGCCGCCGCTGATGATCCGCATGGAGCGCTTCTCGCGCATGATCGCCGCGCTCATAGGCGTCGCCATCGCGGTCCTGGCCGTCATCGGCTTCGCGCGGCAGATGCCGCTCGTCCAGATTTTCATGATGGCGGTCGGGCTCGCCGTCGCGGCCATTCCCGAAGGACTGCCTGTCGCCATTTCGGTCGCCCTCGCGATCGGCATGCGCCGGATGGCCAACGCCAATGTCGTCGTGCGGCGAATGCCGGCGGTCGAAGCGCTCGGCTCCTGCACGATGATCGCCTCGGACAAGACCGGCACGCTCACGCTCAACCAGCTGACGGTCACCACCATCGCTCTGCCCGACGGCACGGTTCTGACCTGTGAGCCGGACGGAGAAACCCTGTCGCGCGAATCTCCTACAGGCGACGATGCGGGCGAGCGGGCCGATCTGCTCGTCGCGGCCCTGCTGCGCGCCGCGGCCCTGCCAAACGAGGCCGAGATCTGGAAAGAGCGGGAAGGGATGCGGACCGTCGGCGACACGGTCGACGTCGCGCTGCTCGTCGCCGCGCATCGGGGCGGCGTTCCGCAGGACGAGCTGCGCGAGCGCTATCCGCTCATCAAGCGCATTCCCTATGAGCCGGACCTGCGCTATGCGGCCTCCTTCCATCGGCACGAGAAGGGCGCGACGGTCCGCGTCTTCGCCAAGGGCGCGCCCGAGGTTCTGATCGCCATGGCGAGCCGGATGGACGTCGGCGGCGAGGCGGCGCCGATCGACCGCGACGCCCTGATCGCGCAGAAGGACGCGCTGTCGGCGCAAGGGCTGCGCGTGCTCGCTTTCGTCGAGGGCGAGATCGCGGCCGAGCCCGAAGGCGATTACGGCCCCGGCCATCTCGAGAATCTGGTCTTCCTCGGCCTCGCCGGCATGAAGGACCCGTTGCGTCCGGAGGCCGCGCGCGCCATTCGCGCCTGCTATCAGGCCGGCATAGAGGTCGCGATGGTGACGGGCGATTCGCCCGGCACGGCCGCCGCGATCGCGGCGCAGGCGGGCATGGCGTTCACGCCGGATCAGGTCGTGACGGGCGCCGAGGTGCGGCGCGCCGAAGAGCAGGGCGAGGCGACGCTCGACGAGCTCACGCGCCGCGCGCGCGTCTATGCGCGGGTCGAGCCGATCCAGAAGCTCGCGATCGTCCTGTCGCTCGCGCGCAACGGCCATTTCGTCGCGGTCACCGGCGACGGCGTCAATGACGCGCCGGCGCTCAAGCATGCGCATGTCGGCGTCGCCATGGGTAAATTCGGCACGGATGTCGCCAAGGAGAGCGCCGACATCATCGTCGCCGACGATAATTTCGCCTCGATCGTGCGCGGCGTGCGCGAGGGCCGCGTCGCCTACGCCAATATCCGCAAGGTGATCTTTCTGCTGGTGTCTACCGGCGCGGCGGAGCTCTTGCTCTTTCTGCTGGCGATACCGCTCGGCATGCCCATGCCTCTGCTGCCGGTGCAATTGCTCTGGCTCAACCTCGTCACCAATGGCGTGCAGCATGTGGCGCTCGCCGCCGAGAAGCCCGAGGGCGACGAGCTGACCTATCCGCCGCGCCGGCCCGAGGAGCCGGTCTTCGACCGCGTGATGATCGAGCGCAGCGTCTATTCGGCGATCGTCATGGCCTGCGTCGGCTTCGGCGTGTTCGACTGGCTGCTCGACCATGGCTATGACGAAGCCCATGCGCGCAATCTTCTGCTGCTGCTGTTCGTGATCTTCGAGAATTTCCAAGCGCTGAACGCGCGCTCCGAGCGTCATTCGATTTTTCATCGCAGCCTGTTCGCGAGCCCGTTCCTGCTCGCGAGCGTCGTCGGCGCGCAGCTCATCCATCTCGCGGCCATGCATTGGTCGCCGCTCGCGGAAATCTTGCGGATATCTCCGGTGACCTTCCGGGAATGGGGCTATCTCATGTTCGCCGGCGCGTCGCTTCTCGTCGTGATGGAGATCGACAAGCGGCTGGCGCGGCGCCGGCGCGCGCGCGTTGCGCCGGCGGCGGCGCGAGGTGCCCCGATACGCGCCGCCGCCGACTGGCGCCGGGCGACCATCGTCGGCAGCATCGCCATCGCCGCGATCGCAGGCTCGCTCTATCTCGCGACGCGGCGCGAGCCGATCGTCGGGCGGGAGGAGGCGCCCGAGGCGCCGGCCGCGCGCGCGGTCGAGGCGCGCGGCCCCGTCTCTCTCGCGCCTCCGCAGCCTGTCGCGGCGAAGATCGCCGGCGTTCTCGGCTCGGTCGAATGCGCTGTCGGCGAGACGGTCGCGGCCGGCCAGGTCTGCGCCCGCATCGAATCCTCCGCGGTCGCGCAGGCGAGAGCGGCGCTGGAGGCGGCGGCGCGGCGCGCGCAGAGCGGCAAGGCGGCGGTCGAGCAGGCGAAAGCCGAGCTGGCGCGCGTCGAGGCCCGTAAGAGGTCGAGCCGGGTCTTGGCGCGGGCGCGCGCCGCGCTGGCCGGCGCCGAGAAGCTGCTCGTTCGATACGAGGCGCAGGTCGAGCGTCGAAAGACGGAGCTCGCGAAGGCGCAGGCGGATCGCCCCGTCACGGAGATCGTCGCGCCCATCACGGGAGCCGTGGCCGAGCGCCATGCGGAGCCGAGCCGGGAGGTCGGCCCCTCGGACCCGAAGCCGCTGTTCCTCATCGAGCCGAAGCAGCCCCTGCGCGTCGCCCTGACGCTCGATGCGGGGAGCGCGCCGCGGGTGCGGGTGGGCGATCCGGCGTTCGTCTCGATCAGTGGACAGGAACTGGCCGGAACCGTGGTCGAGGCCGAGGCGCTCGCGGACGGGCGTCTGCGCATCGTCGTCGCGGCGGAAAAGCCCCACGCGGCTACGCCGCCGGGCGCCGAAGCCGCCGTGAGGTTTCCGATCGCTCCGTGAGAAAAGCGCAGGCCGCGGGGCGCAAAAGCGACAAAATGCGCGGCACGTCCTTTGCGTTCCTTTCCGCCCAATATTCTTTCGGCCGTGGAGCGGAACCATGCTGGATGTCGTGATTGTCGGATGCGGAGCGTGCGGCCTGGGGCTCGCGCGCGATCTGGCCGAGGCGGGCGTGAGCTTCGCGATTTATGAGGCCCGCTCGCGTCTCGGCGGCCGGGTGCTGTCGGCCGAGGATCGGAAGTCGGGACTGCGCGTCGATCTCGGCCCCACCTGGTTCTGGCCCGACACGCAGCCGACGATCACCGCGCTCGTCGCCGAGCTCGGGCTCGCCGACTTCCCGCAATATGATCCGGGCACGGCGCTGCTGCTCGCCGAGGGGGACAAGAAGCCCGAGACGCGCATGACGCCGAACCTCCACTCCGGCGCGCGCCGGATCGAGGGCGGCATGGCCTCGCTGATCGAGGCGCTGGCCGAGAACATCCCGGCCGAATCGATTCATCTGAACGCCGTGCTGCGCGACGCGGCCGAGCGCGGCGACCATGTCGAACTGCGCTTCGACATCGCCGGCGAGCCGGTCGTCGTCGAGGCGCGCCGCGCCGTGCTGGCGCTGCCGCCGCGGCTCGTCGAGGAGACAATAGCCTTCGATCCGCCGCTCGACGCGCTGACCCGCAACGCGATGCGCAACGCTCCGACCTGGATGGCCGCCCACGCCAAGGCCGTGGTCGGCTATGAGGGCAAGCCCGCGTGGCGCGCCGACGGCCATTCCGGCAACGCTTTCGTCACTCATGAGCAGGCCGTGCTCGGCGAGATCTTCGACGCCTGCGACGCCGCGGGCGAGCGCGCGGCGATCGGCGGCTTCTTCGCGCTCTCGATCGAATGGCGCGAAGCCTTCGCGGGCGGCATGCCGATGCTGCTCGACAGTCAGCTCGTCCAATTGTTCGGCAAGCCGCTCGAGGGCGCCGGCGAGCAGCATGTGCAGGACTGGGCGCGCGAGCCCTTCACCTGCGCGAGCCTCGACAAGACGCCGCCTTCCGAGCACCCCGAATATGGCGATCCGCTGCTGCGGCAGTCGTTCTGGGAGGGCAAGCTGTTCCTCGGCGGAACGGAGACGGCGCGCGACGGCGGCGGCTATGTGGAAGGCGCGCTCAATGCGGCGAAGCGCATCGCCTTGCGGATTCTCGACAAGAAGGAGGCGCCGATCATGAGTTCCGGAACGATCGAGGCGACGTCGCCGGAGGCGCTCAACGAGGCGAGCCTCGCACGCTTTCGCGAATGGGTCCAGTCGAAGCGCGGGCCGGTCTTCGCCAGCTATCGCCAGCGGCTGAATTTCGGCCTCTCCAACGGCCAGCGCGAGCAGGTCACGCAGCGCGCCATGCTCGGCGCGATGGAGGCGGTGTTGAAGGAGGCGCTCGCTGTGCTGGAGAGCCTTCCCTTCGATCATTCGGGCGTGGCCGTCGAGAAGGGCCGCTCCGATCTGACGCCGCTGGCGCAGGCCGCTTTCGACGGCTTCATCCACGAGCTGCTCGACGGCGTCATCGACTATAACCGCACGTCCTGCGCCCTCTCCAATTTCCCCGAGGAGCACAAGCCGTCCAAGGATTATCTCAGCGCGACGCTGCGCGACATCGCCGCCGCCTGGCGCGAGTTCTCGCTCGACGCCAATCAGATCTTGCTCGACAAGCGCGTCTCCGATCAGCAGGCGACGCGCAGCCTCTGATAGCCGCGGAAGATTCCCCAATCGTCGAACATCGCCGCATCCACCAGACATCCACGCGGGGCGTAGGCGTAAGGGTAGGGGTCCGGATAGCGGTAATAATAGGAGTAGGGCGCCGCCGTCGGAGCGCCGAGCAGGAGATGCGAGGTCCGCGTCTCCGCCCGCTTCGTCCAGTCCGGGACGAGAAAGCCGTCCCATTGCGCCGCGGCGGGCGTAGCGGCCGCTGCGACCGCCGCGGCGAGTCCGGCCGTGCGAAACGCTCTCATCGACGCGTCTCCCTGTCTCGCGAAAAATGATTTGGTTTCCAGAATCGAGGCGTCATATTGCCGGCGGCGGCGGAGCCTGTCGATCCGAGGCTTTCCTCATGCGCCGAAACGCCCGATCTGGAGGCCATCGCCGCCGTTTGCGCGGACGTGACCTGATGGTCGTCGCGGCCGGCGGCGGCCCGAGGGCGACGCTCGCCTCGCCGGAGCCGGCGGTCGCCCGCGGGAACCTTTCCCGGCGCGGGCGCGTTCCCGCGCCGTGAAGACCTGCGACAGGAGGGGGCCATGGCCTCTGCCGATTTCGGTTTCAATCTGATCTCCAGCGAGGAGCTGGAGGGCGTGACCGTCTTCGATCCGAAGGGCGACGAGATCGGCGAAATCGATCATCTGATGATCGATTGCGGCTCCGGCGGCGTGCGCTATGCGGTGATGGCCTTCGGCGGCTTTCTCGGCCTCGGCCACAGCCATTATCCGCTGCCGTGGAGCTCCCTGACCTACGATCGCGAACGGGGCGTCTTCATCGCCGACGTCACCGAGCAGCAGCTCCATGACGCGCCGGAATTTTCCGACGAAAGCTGGTCCGACCGGGAATGGGAGCGGCGCGTGCACGAGCATTATCACGCGCGGCCCTATTGGGACGAGCAGCAGGGCGGACGCGGGAGCTGATGGTCGCGACATCGCTCCGGACCGGCGACCTGGGCGTCGCAACGAGGCCGATCGGTTGAAGGTTTCCTCATGCCGAGGAGGCTTCCGAAGGAGCCGTCTCGAAGCACGCGGACCGTCGCCCGATCGCCGCAACGCATGAGCGTTGCTTGCAAATGCCGGGTCGGCTAAGTTGCCGCCGTCGTCGGGAGCGGAGTGGGTCGCATGCGCGTTGGGACGTTGTTCGGGCTCGGGCTGCTCGTCCTCGCATCGGGCCCCGGACGTCCGGCGCGAGCCGATGTGAGCATGGATCCGCATGCTCTCCAGCATTATTCCTACTGCGTCGGCGAAGCGAAGGACAATCATGCGGCCTTCAAGATGGACCGCTATGTCGTCTATCGCTGCCATGGCGACGTGGCCATTTCCTATTTCAACTATCTCGGCCGCCGCGGCGTCGCCGACCAGCGGGTCGAGGAATATAACGGCGTGTTCCTGTATCGGCGCATCGCCGGCGGAATCGGGCGCTGCTGGAACAGGATCGCCGACGAGGCCTTTCGTCCCGTCTCCGATTATGGATGCGATATTCACGAGGATCTCTAGGGCGCCGCCGTGGCGATGACGATGAGGGGGCGCTTCCGCCGCTGCGCGCGGCTCGGCGCGCCCGCGCGCTCGATTCTTCTCGCGCAAGGGGACGGGCGGCCGCTCGCCCATGTCGCCTGGATCGCCCTCGCCGGCGGGGCGCTGCTGCTCGCCGACGCCGGATCGCTCGGCTGGTGGGGTGTGCCGACGCTGGCGCTGTTCGCGTCTCTCCTGCTCGTCGCGCTGTTCGACGCGCGCTATCTGCTGATCCCCGACGGACCGCTGCTCGTTCTGCTGGTCTGCGGGGCCGTGCTGCTGGCCTTTCTCGAGGCGAGCGCCGTTCTCGACCGTCTCGCCGCCGCCGCCGCGGGCTATGCGGCGCTGCGCGGCGCCGATCTCGTCTATGCGCGGCTGCGCGGCGGAGCGGGGCTCGGCCCGGCCGACGCCAGGCTGTTCGCGCTCGCGGGACTATGGCTCGGACTCGCGGCGCTGCCGGGATGCCTCGTCGTCGCCTGCGCCTCGGCGCTGGTCTCCGCGCTGATCGAGGCGCGTGGGATCGAGAGCATGCGCCAGCCCATTCCCTTCGGGCCGCATCTCGCTCTGGGATTTTGGCTGTCGTGGTGCCTCGGATCGTTCGAGATCGGTTGAGGCGAGCCTCGAGGCCTCACGCCCCGTCAATCCGGCCGCTGGCGAAGCGCGACGGTGAAGGATGCGTCGATGCGCTTGCGGTTGCGCAGGGCGACGAGCTTCACGGCGACGAGCTGCGGCGCCATGTGCTGATCGATCCAGGAGTTCGTCCATCGCGGCGGCGCTTCGGGCGTGGGCGAGCCGAAATAGGAGAGCTCGAATTTCTCGACGTTCGTCAGGGCCTTCACCGGGCGTCCGCGCTCGGACCTCCGCCAGCCGTCGGCGCGGAACACATTGGTCCAGATCGAGAGATCGCCGCCGGAAAGGCCGATCTCGGTCAGCATCAGTCCCGCCCAGCTCGCGCCGCCGTCATAGGTCGTCACCAGACGCAGATCGTCGCCGCGTCCGCGGAATGCGACGGTCTGCTCCTCGCCCTGGGCGATGGCGGCCGGATAGGCGCGCGACAGCATCGAGGCGATGGCGCCCGCCGCCTCCTCGACCTCGCCGACGCTCTCATAATCGCGCCCGGTCTCCCAGGCGCGCTTGCCGAGATGCAGGCCGCCGAGGATCGCGGACGTGATCATCGCGAGCAGGGTAACCGCGAGCAGGACCTCGAGCAGGGAGAAGCCGGCCCGCCGGCGCGCGATCCTCATGGTGGGGCGCTCCTCACTGACGGGGCTTGGCGATTGCGACCTTGATCGTCGTCAAGGTCAGAGAGTCTTGTGCGGAAGGCCCGCCGCCCGGTCGCCGCACGGCGAGGCGCGCGAGAAAAGCGGTGGTTCGTCCGCTCCCGTCGGCGGCGACGACCGACCGATAGGGCGAGACGATCAGGCGCCAGACGAGCCCGTCGGCGTAGCGGCCCGATGATTCTCCGGCCGAAAGCGGCGTCGCGGCGCCGAGCGCCTCGAGCTGCGAGCGGCCCTGCCGCGCCGCGCGCAGCAGAAAATCCCCGCGCGCCTCGTTGCGCGCGCCGCCGCCGAGGCCCTGCATCAGCGCGCCGATGGCCAGGGTGAGGATCACGAAGGCGACGAGCGATTCGATCAGCGTGAAGCCGCCCCGCGCATGGCGCGCCCGCGCTAGTACACGGCGCATCGCGTCGCTCCGGTCAGCCAGTTCACCGCGATCTGCGCGCGCACGCCGGCGAGCGCGATCGACAATTCGCCGCCCGACGAGCCGCCGCTCGGATAGAAGGCGAAATCGGCCCTGTCTCGGCTGCGCCGCTCGACGGCGGAGACGGCGAGATCGATTTGCGCGTCATCGGGCAGCGGGGTCTCCGCCACGACCGGAGAGACGAAGGACTTGCGGCGCAAATCGATCGTCAGCGCCATGTCCTCATTGGCGGCGATCGCGCGCATGCGCGTCTGGCGCAGCGCGGCGCAGAGGGAGCGCGTCGCGCTCTCGACGCGCAGCCGCGGCGAGGGACGGCGGCCGAGCTGCGTCGCGAGGCCGGCGACGAGCGCGAGAATGGCGAGCGCGGCGAGCATCTCGATCAGCGAAAATCCTGCCCGCGCGTTCGCGCGCCTCGGCGTCCTGCTGCTCATTGGCCGGCGAGCTCGTTGATCCCCAGCACGGCGTCCATCACCGTCATCACGAGCCCGCCGACGACAGCGGCGATGAGGATGGTGAGTATCGGGGTGACGAGACCGACCGCGCGCTCGATGCCGCGCTGGGTTTGACGCTCGAACATTGTGGCGAGGCGCAGCAGCAGCTCGTCGAGCTTGGCCACCTCCTCGCCGATGCGCGTCATCTGCGCCGCCGCGACAGGAAACGCCTCGATGCGCTCGAGCGCGGCGCTGAGCGCGCCGCCGCCGCGCACCGATTCGATGGCGCCGGCGAGCTCGGAGCGAAAGTGAGCGTTGGAGACGACCGCGCGCGCGCTCTCGAGCCCCTGCAGCAGCGGCACGCCGGCGCGCGACATGGCGCCGAGCGTTCGCGCGAAGCGCGCCGCCTGGAATTTCGCGATGATGTCGCCGGCGTAGGGCAGATCGAGCAATGCGCGGTCGAGCTTGATCTGCAGCGGCGGATTGCCCGCGGCGTAGCGTTTGAGCCCATAGAGCCCGGCGCCGAGCGCGACGAAGCCCGTTGCGATCATCGGCCAGGCGCCCTCGAGATCGATGATGAATTGCAGGCCCTTGGGCATGGGCCGCCCATTGTCGGCGAAGATCGGCGCGATGCTCGGCACCAGAGTGCCGAGCACGACTCCGGTGGAGATGATGGCGAGCACGATCAGCAGCGCAGGATAGACGAGGCCGCTCTGAATCTTCGCGCGCATCTCGAGGCGGCGCTCCAGCATGTCGGCGATGTCGATGAGCGCCTGCGCGACATTGCCCATCGTCTCGCCGGCGCGAATGATGTTGATGTAATCGGCGCCGAACAATTCCGCGCGTGCGCTCAGCGCGTCCGAGAGAGAAGCGCCGTCGACGACGCGGCGCAGAATCTCTTCCGCCAGCGCGCGCACGGCAGGCGAGGCGCTCTGTTGCGCCAATATGCGCAGGCTGTTGTCGAGCGGCAGGTCGGCTTCTTCCAGCGTCGCGAATTCGCGCGTGAAAGAGGCGATCTCGGCCGCCGAAGGGCCGGATTTCGAGAAGAGGCCGGCGAGCGAGAAATTCGTCTCGGCGCGCTTCTCCTGCACGGCGAAGGGCGTGACGCCGCGGCCCCAGAGCTGCTCCTCGGCCTCCTCGCGGGAGCGCGCCTCGATTTCGCCTTCGACGAGATCGCCCTGCGCCGAATAGGCGCGATAGCGGAACATCGACATGATCAATCCATACGCGTCACGCGCAACACTTCGTCGACGGTGGTCTCGCCGCGCCAAGCCTTGGCCATGCCGCATTGATACATCGTCGTCATGCCCGCGTCCTTCGCCGCCGTCGTCATCACCCCGTCGGGCGCCGATTCGCAGACGAGGCGCCGCATGGGCTCGTCGAGGATCAAGAGCTCGGCGATCGTCGAGCGGCCGGAATAGCCGGAGTTCCGGCAATGGCCGCAGCCGACCGGCGCGCCGAGGCGCTCCGGCTCGCGCGCGAAAGCTTCGCCGGCGAGGCGCTCGCGCCATTGCCGGCGCGCGTCCATCGGCTTCGAGCAATGCGGGCAGAGCCGCCGCACGAGGCGCTGCGCGAGCACGCCCTTGACCGTCGAGGCGATGAGATAGGGCTCGACGCCCATGTCGATGAGGCGGGTGATCGAGCCGACCGCGCTGTTGGTGTGCAGCGTCGAGAAGACGAGATGGCCGGTGAGCGAGGATTGAATGGCGATCTTCGCCGTCTCGGCGTCGCGAATCTCGCCGATCATGATGATGTCCGGGTCCTGGCGCAGCATGGCGCGCAGGCTCGCCGGAAAATCCATGCCGATCGCCGGCTGCACCTGCACCTGATTGACGCCGGTGAGCTGATATTCGATCGGGTCCTCGACGGTGAAGACCTTCACCTCCGGATTGGAGAGCTCCTTCAGCGCCGTGTAGAGCGTCGTCGTCTTGCCGCTGCCCGTCGGTCCCGTCACCAGCACGATGCCGTTGGGATTGTGCATCAGGTTGCGCAGCGTGACGATCGTCTCGGGCTCGAAGCCGAGCGCCTCGAAATCGAGCGAGACCTGGCTGCGGTCCAGGATGCGCAGCACGATGCTCTCGCCATGCGCCGTCGGAATGGTGGAGACGCGGAAGTCGATGTCGACGCCGCGCACGGCGAGCTTCACGCGCCCGTCCTGCGGCAGGCGGCGCTCGGCGATGTCGAGCCGCGCCATGATTTTTATGCGCGAGGTGATGGCGGCCTTGAGGCCCGGCGGCAGCGTGTCGGAGGTGCGCAGCACGCCGTCGATGCGATAGCGCACCAGCACGGCGTCGAGGCCGGGCTCGATGTGGATGTCGGAGGCGTGCGCCTCGATCGCGTCGCCGACGATCTGATTCACGCGGCGGATGACCGGCGCCTCATTGGCGATGTCGCGCAGCCGCTGCAGATCGTAATCGCTCGCATCCTGCGCGCGGTCGTCGTCGACGAGCGCGACGCCCTCGGCCTTTTGGCCATAGAGGCTCGACCACGCCTTCTCGAACAGAGCGGGGGTGACGATGCGCAGATCGACCGGAAGGCCGGTCGAATAGGCGAGCGCCTCGACGGGCCCGGGATCGAGCGGATCGGTGACGGCGAGGGTGAGCGCGCCGTCGCTGGCCGCGAGCGGCAGAATGCCGTTGGCGCGCAGGAACTTCTGCGGAATCTGCTCGGCGAGCGGGGCTTCCTCCGGCAGATCGGCCGGCGCGATCACGGGGATGCGCAGGAATTTGCCGAGATGGGCGCAGAGATCGTTCTCGGAGAGGAGGCCGAGCTTGGTGAGCACGCGGTCGAAGCGCTCCCCGCTCTGGCGCGCCGCGCGCTGCGAGCGTTGCAGAGCGAGCTCGTCGATCGCTTTTTCCTGCACGAGATAGGCGCCGAACTCTTGCAGAAAGGCGCCGCTGCGCGCATCGGCGCGATCCGGATCGGAAGCCTGCCGCGACGACGGATCGACATGTGTCATTGAGACGAACGCCTGTTCGAGTCGTGCCGGCGGGCGGCCGGCGGGGTCGCTTTCAGCGCAGGTTTCCGCTGGCGCTTCCGGTCGCCGGATGGTAACCGTGAGCAAGCTCGAGCGCAATCGCGCAAGATCGTATCGGGTAGGGTGGAAGAGTGCGTGCGAGGCGACGCATATCGCCTTTTCCTCTCGAGGAAAAGGCCATTGGGCGAGCCCGTTGGAGAACCGCCGCGCCGCGCGCGGCTGCGTTGGTTCTCGCGGCGATCGGCGCGGCCCTCGCGGCGCCGGCGCCCGCCGCAGCCGCCGGGACTTTTCTCTACGCGACCCCGCACGCCTGCGCATCCTCGGGAATCTTCCGACGGCGCGAATGCGGGATCGCCTTCACCAATGCGCAGACCGATGTGCGGGCGCGGACCGAGGGGTTCGCCTCGCGCGGCCGCTGCGAGGCGCGCTATCGCCTGTGCGAGAAGGCCGAGGGCGAGGAGGGGGTCTGGCGCGCGGCGTTGCTCGGCATAGAGATCGTCGGCGGCGAGAGCGGTCATTGGTCGGCCACGCCGGTTCTCGGCGTCGATACGTCGCGGTTGTTCGCCAATCGTCCCATCTCCAGGCTCATCCAGCCGATCACCGAATCCTGGGCTCCGATCCTGGCGAGCGGCCGGTTCCGCATCGGCGGGCCGGTGAGAGAGACGGCGAGCGCGGAGCCTGGCGATGCGTTCGACGGCGAGGCGGATGCGCCGCAACCGGCGATGCGGGCGACGCGCGAGTCGGAGAGCGCGCGACGCGAGCGCCTGCGCTCGGCGCCGTTCATCGAATGAGCCGCGATTTGGAGACGGGGGCTGGGGCATGTTAACATGTTAATCTGAGCGCGCTCGGGAACGACGCCGTCATCGATTTGTCGCAAGAGGAAACGCACGGCCGCGGCGCCCGTGCGCATTCGGAGCAAACGGCTTCGGGCGCGTCGCGCATAGGGCGCCGGGGCGCATGTACTAGCCGGCCGCGCGACCGGCGCGTGAAGGTGTCGATGTCGTCGTCGATTTGGCGCAAGGAACTGTTCGAAGGCTCGACCGCAGAGGCGGCGGTCCGGCTATGGGCGTGGTGGCGCACGGAATTTTTCGCGCTGTTCTCGCCCGCGACCCTCGCCTTTCTACTCGATCGGGGCGAGCGCCGCCTCGCTCTGCGCGTCGGCGAGACGCCGATCGCTCTGCATCTCCTCGCCACCGAGGGCGACGAGCCGGCGCCGCCGATCACGCCCGATGAAATCGCCGCCTCCTCGCTCGACGCGGTTCTCGCCGCACGCGGGGTGACGCGCGCGGCGACCAAGATCGTGGTGGAGCTGCCGCGCGAAGCCTTCTTCGTTCGCCGCTTCGAGGCGCCCGCCGCCGCGCTCGCCGATCTGCCGCGCCTGCTGATCATGGAGCTCGAGCGCAAGACGCCGTTCAAGCCGGCCGACGTGCTGCACGGACATGTCGTCGCGCCGCGCGCCGGCGCGGCCCAGGGCGGCGCCGAGAAGATCGCGGTCGAGCAATGGATCTTGCGCCGCGATCTGCTCGCGCGCGCCGTCGCGGGCTCGAGCCTCCAGGTCGAAGACGTGGACCTCGTGCAGCCGCGGTGGCCGCAGGACGCGCCGACGCCGCCGCCGACGATGGCGGTGCGCGTCGCTGCGGCGGAAGGACCCGATCGCGAAGGCCGGATCGCGCTCGCGGCCGCCGCGCTCGCCGTGACGCTGTTCGTCGCCGGGATCGGCGTCGCCGTCTGGCGCCAGGAGGAAGACTCTGCGGCCCTCGAGGAAGCGATCGCCGCGGCGTCGACGCGGGCGGCGGGCGCGCGGCAGATCGCCGAACGCGCCGCGACCGACAGCCGCCTGCTCGCCACGCTGCGCGAGGAGCGCGCGAAAAATCCGACCTTCGCGGAGCTGTGGGAGGAGGTCTCGCGCATCCTTCCGGGCGGCGCCTATGCGGCCGAGCTGCGTCTCACCGAGCGGCGCGAGGGAGGGCGCTCGATCGAACTCACCGGCTTCGCGGAGTCCGCGGCGAGCCTTCCGGCTCTGTTCGATCGCTCGACGCTGTTCTTCGAGGCCAAGCTCACGGCGCCCATCACGCCCGACCCGGTCGAGAAGCGCGAGAGCTTCTCGTTGCAGGCCAATATTCGCAGCTCGAAATGACGGGAACGGCTCCATGCCTTTGAACGCCGCGGCGATCTCGGATCCGCAGACGAAACGGCGGGCGCTCTTCCTCGGCGCCAATCTGGCGGCGCTCCTCGTCGTTTATCTGGCGGCGGTGGAGCCGCTGTTCGGCTTTCTGGCCGAGCGCTCCGAGGCGATCGCCGAGCGCCGCGCGACGCTCGCCGGCTACGAGTCCATCGCCGCGCAAGAGAATGTGGTGAAGGACTATGCGCGGCAGGTGGAGGAGAGCAATTCGCGCGGCGAGCTGCTGACCGGGGAGAGCGAGGGCGTCGTCAACGCCAATCTGCAGGCGCGCCTGAAGGCTCTCGCCGAGCAGTCCGGCGCAACGGTCGTCTCCCTCCAGGCCTTGCCGGCCAAGGTGGTGAGCGGCCAGTCGCTGATCGGCGCACGGCTCGACGTGACAGGACCGCTCGAGGCGTTGAGCCGGCTCGCGCGCTCGCTCGAGAGCGACCCGCCTCTGCTTCTGGTGCTCGCCGCCTCGTTGCGCAAGCAGTCGGGCGCATGGACCGAGGAGCCGGAGAGCGGCGCCGGCGGCGATAATACGCTCGAAGGTCAGTTCGACGTCTTCGGCGGCGCCTCGAAGGATCATTCATGAGAGGCAGGATCACGGAGCTCGCCGCGACGCGTTTGCGCGCCGCCGCCAACGCCTTCGGGCTGTCGCCTCTTTCGGCGTTGCGCCTCGCGCTGCTCGCGGCTCTGGACCTCGCGGCGCTCGTCTTCGCCATCGGCGCGATCGTCGGCATCGGGGAAGACCGAGTGCCTCCCAAGACCGAATGGCGTCCTCCTCAGCTGCTCGCGCCCCCCGAGGAGCGTTCCGGCCTCCTCGGCGACGAGCTCGCGACCCTGTCGAGGCCGATCTTCTGGCGCTCGCGCCGGGCGCCGCCGCCGTCGCGTTCCGCCCGCAAGACCGATGCGGCCGCGCAGGCCGCGAGCTCGGCGAGCGGCCTCACGCTCGGCGGCATCGTCAAGATCGGCGGGAGGGCGCGCGCCTTCGTAATGGCGTCGGGCGGGTCCGAGGGACAATGGGTGGAGAAGGGCGAGACCGTCGAAGGCTGGACGGTCGAAGAGATCGCCGATTTCGAGGTCACCGTGACCGACGGCGCGCAGGCGTCGCGGCTGCGGCTCTACTCGGAGACGCCGGAAGGCGCGCCGGCCAAGACTCCCGAGAACGAGCCTCCCGAGACGGAACCATCCGAAAAAGAACCATCCGATCAACCACCCGAGAAAGAACCGCCCGAAAACGAACCTTCTGGAAAAGAGCCAGGAGAGTGAAAGCGCCGCGGTCGGCGCGCGCGAAGTGGCGCAGCGCCGCCGATCATGATAGTGCCTCAGTGACAGCGTAGCTTGAGGCGTTGCTCGAGTTGAGTCGGAGTGGTCGTGTTTATCCGTCGAGTTCTGCTGACGTGTGTCGCCGTCGCCGTCGCCGGGTGCGAGAGCACCGGCGATCCGCCGGTCTCCGAATGGAGCCGCGCCCCTCTCCGTCCCGATGATGTTCGCAGCGACGCCAAGAGCGGCCGCGGCTCCGGCCAGAACGGGTTACGGCTCGGCGGAGGCGGCGCGGGGCGGACCGAGACGGTCCTCGGAAGCGGGCGCTTCGTCGGCTCGCCGCGCGGGCGCCGAAAGGCGGCCGACGCCTCGGAAGAAGAGGGCGTCACGCTCAATCTCGTCAATCTGCCGATCGCCGACGCCGCCAAAGTCGTGCTCGGCGACATCGTCGGCGCCGACTATGTCGTCGATCCTCGGCTCGAGGGCAAGGTGACGGTTCACACTTCCAAGCCCGTGAAGAAATCGGTCGCCATCGATCTGTTCCAATCCTCGCTGCGCGTCGCCGGCGCGGCGATCGTCGACAGCGACGGCGCCTACAAGATCGTTCCGGCCGATCAGGCGGCGACCTCCGGCGCGCCGCTCTCCGTCGGCGCGGCGTCGGGAGGACGCGGGTCGGAGCAGATCGGCAATGGCGTGCGCGTCGTCCAGCTGCGCTATGTGTCGGCCTCCGAGATGAAGCGCGTGCTGGAGCCCATTTCCCAGCGCGGCGGCATCGTCCAGGCGGACGAGAGCCGCAGAATGCTCACGCTGAGCGGAACCGCTCAGGAGATCGCCGCGCTCGAGGAGGCGATCGCGATCTTCGACGTGGACGCCATGCGAGGCATGTCCTTCGCGATGGTTCCCGTGCGCAGCGCGGATCCGGACACGCTCGCCGAGGATCTGCGCAAGGTGTTCGGCTCCGAGAAAGAGGGGCCGATGAACGGGATGATCCAGTTCGTCGGCAACAAGCACCTCTCCGCGATGTTGGTGATCTCGCCGCAGCGCGCCTATCTCGCCCGCGCCCGCGCCTGGATCGAGCGTCTCGACGCGCGCGCCGAGAGCACGGAGAAACAGTTCTTCAGCTATCGCGTGCAGAATCGTCCCGCCAAGGAGCTCGTGCGCGTGCTCGCCGCGATGTTCGGGCGTGAATCCGGCGCCTCGGGCAATGACGCGTCGCCGCGTTTCGGCCAATCGTCCATGTCCTCGGGCGGCGCTCTGTCCCAGGGCGGGTTCGGCTCGGGCTCCGGATCCGGCTCGGGCGGATCGTCGAGCCCTCTCGGCTCGCTGGGCGCGGGGTCCGGCGGCGGTCTCGGCTCGGGCGGCCTCGGTACGGGCGGTCTCGGTTCGGGCTCGGGCGGTCTCGGCGGCTCGGGCGGCTCCGGGAGCTCCTTCGGCTCGTCGTCGAAGATCGGCTCCGACTCTTCCTCTAGCGACCAGAACGGCTCTCAGTCGGGTTCGGGCCACGACACTGCGCTCGGCGACGACGGCCGCTTCAAATTCGCCGTCGACGAAGCGAAGAACGCCATCGTGGTGATGGCGACGCCGGAAGACTACAAGCGGCTGCTGAAGGTGGTGCAGACGCTCGACGTTCTGCCCAATCAAGTGTTCATCGAGGCGACCATCGCCGAAGTGTCGCTCAACGACGACCTCAATTTCGGCGTGCGCTGGTTCCTGCAGAAGAGGGCGTCGATGGGCGCCTTCTCGGACGACGGCGGCACGCCCGCGGCCAATGACACATTGGGCAATAATCTTCTCGGCGCTGCGGTGGGCGCGGCCTTTCCGGGCTTCTCCTACGCGTTGCGCGCCACCAATGCGCAAGTCACGCTCACCGCGCTCAACAAGATCACCAACGTCAATATCATCTCGACGCCCTCGCTCACCGTGCTCGACAATCGTCAGGCGGTGCTGCAGGTCGGCGATCAGGTGCCCGTCACCACTTTCTCCGGCGCCAATCTGACGAGCGGGGTCTCCTCCTTCAACTCGGTCAATTATCGCGACACCGGCGTCATTCTCGCGATCACGCCGCACATCAACGAGAGCGGCCGCGTGATGCTCGAGCTCGAGCAGGAGGTGTCCAATGTCGCGCCGGGCACCAGCGCGGCTTCGACGACGCCGACCATACAGCAGCGGCGCGTCAAGACGCAGGTGGTCGTCAACGACAGCGAGTCGCTGATGCTCGGCGGCCTCATCCAGGATTCCCGCAGCCGCGGAACGAGCCAGATTCCGGTCATCGGCGACGTGCCGATACTCGGCAACGCCTTCAAGAGCAAGACCGACTCCGCCGGCAAGACCGAGCTGCTGATCATGATCACGCCGCATGTCGTGCGCACGCTCGCCGAGGCGCGCGACATCACCGACGAGTTCAAGCGCAAGATGCTGCACATCTCCACCAAGGCGATCGTGCGGCCGCACAGCATGGAGAACTCCGCGCGGCGGATCCTGCTCGACGGTCAGTGAGGCGAGGCCGGCTCCCTGGTCAGCAGGGCGGCAGGTTGCGCCCCGCCAGGGCGCGCAGCCGCGCTCGCTCGCGCGATTCTCCGCGGCGCAGCTCGAGGATGGTGAAAGGTTCGCCGCCGGCGGCGCCGATGCGAACGATGGTGTCCAGGGCGCCGGCGTGACCGCTCGGCTGCGCGACCTCGACATGGACGAGATAGGCGCCGGCGTGCGCGCCTTCCTGCGCGAATTCGGACGGAAAGCGCGGGTCGCGGCGGTCGACCGCGCGTGGGTCGGGATGCGCGGCGAGTTCCCGCACGACGTCGGAGCGATAACCGGCGAGAGCGGCGAACAGAGCGGACGGCGCGACTTTCGGGTCGACGCTCGCGTTGCGAGAGTGCACGGTGACGAACGGAAGCAGGCGTCGCGCGAGGGCGGGCTCGACGCCGTCGACCTGATCGAGCTCCAGCGCCGTCTGAAACGGAGCGCGCTTGGGGCCGAACGGGCGATCCGGATGGGGCGAGGTCGAGGCCCCCGCTTCGATCTCGTTGCCCGGCTGCTCGCGGAATTCGACGATGGCGCGCGTGATCGCGTCGGCGTCGCGCGATTCGACGCCGAAGCCGATCATCGTCGCCTTCAGCATCTGTTCCGAGGCGGTGTTCAGATCGACCTTGCCCTCCTCGTCCTCGATGGCGACGGACACGGCGGCGCCGGCGAGGGAGCAATAAGAGGGGGCGCCGTCATGCGTCGGACGCTCGACCGCCGCCGATGTCGTCTGCTCCGACAGAAGCGTCATGATCGCGAGATTGCTCGCCGCTTCGGCGAGCAGCTGCGCCTGCGTCGCGCCGGCGCCGTTGAACGCCGCCTGCAGGCGTGAGCGGGCCGTCGTCATGAAGGAGACGATCAGCAGCGTGATGACGCCGACGCCCCAGATGACGACGAGAAGAGCAAAGCCCCGCCGCGCGGAGCGAGGCGGACGCGCCGACGCCACGCGAGCGGGACGCGATCAGCGCGCGGCGGCGTCGCGGTTGCGCGTCACCGTCGCCGCGCCGCCCGGACGACCGTCGGGACCGAGCGAGCCGAGATCGAAGGGGCCGTTCTGGCCCGGCGCGCGGTAGAGATATTCATGCCCCCACGGATCTTTCGGGACATTGACGGATTTCAGATAGGGGCCGTTCCACACCGCCGTTCCCGACGGACGGCGCGCCAGAGCGCCGAGCCCTTCTTCCGTCGATGGATAGCGGCCGGTGTCGAGATAGAACAGATCGAGCGCGCTGGAGATGTTCTCCATTTGAATCTGTGCGGTCTTCACTTTGGATTCTGAGAGATAGTTGAGGACGCGCGGTCCGACGAGGCCGACGATCGATCCGATGATCGCCAGCACGACGAGCATTTCGACGAGCGTGAAGCCGGCGCGCCGACTCACGGCTCTTCGCGTCGCGCGGCGAAGGCGCGGCGCGCGCGCGGCGAAGGAGGTCGACGGGGCCCGGCTGCTGCGCGTCATGTCATGCTCTCGAATGTGGCGTGGAGACCAATCGCCTCGATCGGAGTCGATACGAGGCGCGCGCGCATTTTGGACCAGTCGCGCCGCGACATCAATATTTCGGAAGGCCGCGGGCGGCGCCCGCTCCGCGAGAAGTCTTCCGCTGCGTCACACGCTCGTCATCGAGATCGATTCTCGCGCCGGTCCGCCCTTCGCCACGCGGAGGCGGCGAAGGGCTGCCTCGGCGTTCGAGACGTCAAATCATTCATGCGGGCCCGGACGATATGGCCGTCGAAGCGCTCGACGTATAAAGCGCCACGGCTCCTCCAGCGAACGATCTCTCGACCGTCGCCTGTCCTTGCCGCGGGCATGTATTTTTTCGTTTCGCAGGATTCAACAAGAGGTCGCATCGCCGAACAGCCGGCGCGGCGCGTCGAGTTGCGCGGGGGAACGAGTTATGATTGAGTTCCGGCGCGACAATTCGTTGCATTTTTTCAACAGCGACATCGCTTGTCGGAATGGCCGAATGAAATCGATATTCGCCATTCGCAGGGGAGGGGCACTTGATGTTTCGAAAGATGCTGATCGCGGCGGTCGCCGCCTGTTCGTTCTCGACCGGGGCCTGGGCGGCGAACGCCGCGTGTCCCGCCGTGTCTCGCGCCGATCTCCGGCTCGCCCTGAAGAAGGCTGTCGCCGACACGAGAGGCAAGCTCGGCCTCGGTCTCAATATGTGGGCGACGATCGTCGCGGCGGACGGAAGAGTGTGCGTCGTCGCCAATTCGAGCAGCGATCCCATTCAGGGGCAGTGGCTGGCGAGCCGCGTGATCTCCGCGCAGAAGGCGTTCACCGCGGCGACGCTGAGCCTCGGACCGACGCCGAATTCCGGCTCGAAGACCGGCCTCGCCACCGGCAAGCTCGCTCTCTCGACGGCGAATCTCTTTTCGGCGGTCCAGCCCGGCGGCAGCCTGTTCGGCCTGCAGCACAGCAATCCCGTCGCCGCGCCCGAGGCTTATGGCGACAGGACCAGCGGCGGCGTCCCGATCGGGCCTGCCGACACGGCGACCTATGGCACGGATAACGATCCGATGATCGGCCTCGTGATCGGCGGCGTCAATGTCTTCGGCGGCGGACTCGGACTGTATGGGACCGGCGGCGCGAAGCTGGGCGGCGTCGGCGTCAGCGGCGACACCTCCTGCACGGACCATCTGGTCGCCTGGCGCGTGCGCAAGAATCTCGGCCTCGATCATCTCGGCGCGATCGGCGGCGTGTCGGGCGACGCCACGCGTCCCGACAATATCGTCTTCGACATCACGGCCAATCCCGCCGGCGGCGCGGGCGTGAGCGCGAGCGGATGGGGACATCCCGCTTGCGGCGGCGCCGGCAACGCCGGCGCGACCGCGGCCGCCAAGGCGCTTCCCGTCGTCCAGAACTGATCTGCGCCGCGCCGCCGGGGTCGAGCCTCGCGGCCCGGCCCCGGCGGCTCAGCGCCCGGCGCATTGTCGACGAGATCGGACGAAGTCGATTCGACGGCGAGACGGTTCCTCTTCACGCCCATGGGCGTCCACGCCCGACAAATTCGATTTGCCTTCCGTTCTGCACGGCGAGCAACGGATGACCGTTACGCCGGCCGCATCATTTGTAGAGGAAATCCCGGTCGATGCGCGACCTTCGAGCCGGCGCTTCGAACGGAGCGAGCGGGCGCAGGCCCATCCATTCGACGAAGCGCCCCGCCGGCGACGAAAATCGCCCCGACCCGCAAGGTCCAGGATTTCCCCTGCGGCTGGTTTTGGTCTATGGGAGGCGGTGCTGTCCGATGGCGCGGCGCCTCCCGCGACGATCGACAGAGCAGACAGGCGATTCCTACTCATGAGCCAGACTTTCGATCTGCCCGAATTGAAACGCCGCATGCAGGGCGCGCTCGCGACGCTCAAGCACGAGCTCGGCGGGCTGCGGACGGGGCGCGCCTCGGCCGGCCTGCTCGAGCCCATTCATGTCGAAGCCTATGGCCAGTCTACGCCGCTCAATCAGGTCGCGACGATCAGCGTCCCGGAGCCGCGCCTGCTCTCGGTGCAGGTGTGGGACAAGGGGCTCGTCTCTGCGGTCGACAAGGCGATCCGCGACTCCAATCTCGGTCTCACGCCGACCGTCGAAGGGCAGGTGCTGCGCATCCGTACGCCCGAGCTCAACGAGCAGCGCCGCAAGGAGTTGGTCAAGGTCGCGCACAAATATGCCGAGGACGCGCGGGTCGCGGTCCGCCACGTGCGTCGCGACGGGCTCGACATTCTGAAAAAGCTGCTGAAAGATCATGCTCTGCCCGAGGACGACGCCAAGCGCCACGAGGCCGAGGTGCAGAAGGCGACCGACGATGTCGTGCGCGACATCGACGCCGCGCTCACGCAAAAAGAAAAAGAGATTCTGCAAGTTTGAGTTTTTCGTCGCGCTGTCGGGCCCGACCGGGGCCGAGACAGGCGCGCGCCGCGTATAGTGTCGAGATTTTTCCACGACAGCCATGGTGTGGGTCGAAACGATGGGAGACGGCGGAGTTCTCGAATTCGGCGCGGCGGCGCTCGCGCCGAGATCCGCGCCTCGTCATGTCGCGCTGATCATGGACGGCAACGGCCGTTGGGCGGCCGCGCGCGGTCTGCCCCGCTTCGAGGGCCACAGGCGCGGCGTCGAGGCGCTGCGCAAGACGGTCCGGGCCGCAATCGAGCTCGGCGTCGATTATCTCACGGTCTATTCCTTCTCGGTCGAGAACTGGTCGCGCCCGCACCAGGAGGTGCAGAGCCTGCTCGCGCTGCTGCGCCGGTTCATCCGCAACGATCTCGCCGAGCTGCGGTCCAACAATGTGCGGGTGAAGGTGATCGGCGACCGTATCGATCTCTCCGAGGATATCGCCGGCCTGCTGCGCGAAGCGGAGGAAAAGACCGCCGCCAACACGGGCCTGACATTGGTCGTCGCCTTCAATTACGGCGCGAGGCAGGAGATCGCGGCGGCCGCGCGCGCGCTCGCCGAGGAAGTCGCCGCCGGCCGGCTGCGGCCCGGCGATATCGACGCCCGCGCGATCTCGGCGCGGCTGGACACGGCCGACATTCCGGATCCGGACCTCATCATCCGCACTTCCGGCGAGCAGCGCCTGTCGAACTTCATGCTCTGGCAGGCCGCGTACGCCGAGCTATTGTTCGTTCCGGTGCATTGGCCCGATTTCGATCGGGCGGACTTCGAGGCGGCGATCGAAGATTACGCGAATCGCGACCGGCGTTTCGGCGGACTCGCGCCGGTCGGACGGCGCGCGAAGACAGCTTCATGAGCGAACCCCTGCGGTCGGGTCCCGCCCTCGCCGGCGAGAAGGACGGAAAATTCGGGGACCTCGGTCCGCGCCTGCTCTCCGCGGCGGCGTTGATCGCGACGGCGCTGCTCGCCCTCTATCTCGGCGGCGACGTCTTCGCCCTGTTCTGGTTGCTCGCCGCCTTCGCCGTCTCCTGGGAGTGGCAGGGGATGATCGGCGGCTCGCTCGGCCTCGCGCGCATCGCCCTCGGCGGCGCCTCGCTCGCCGCGGCGACGGCCTTTGCGGCGCATGGCGCCGGGCCGCTGGCGCTCGCCTCGCTCGGCGCCTTCGCCGTTCTGTTCGCCGTGCTGGCCGGGCCGGGCCGCCGCTTCTGGGCGCCGCTCGGGCTCGTCTATGCCGGCTCGCTGGTGGTGTCCGCCAATGTGATGCGCCGCTCGCCCGATTTCGGCGCGCTCTCGATCGCCTGGCTGTTCGCCGTCGTCTGGGGCGCCGATGTAATGGCCTATTTCGGCGGGCGGCTGATCGGCGGCCCGAAGCTCTGGCCGCGAGTCTCGCCCGGCAAGACCTGGTCGGGCGCGATCGTCGGCGTCGTCAGCGGCGCCTTCTGCGGCTTCGCGGTGGCCGTCCTCGGCCCTTGGCCGCAGGCGGCCTCGCGCGAGCTCTTGGGGGTGGGGCTCGTCGCGGCGGCGCTCGCGCAGCTCGGCGATCTGTTCGAGTCCTGGATCAAGCGCCGGTTCGGCGTCAAGGATTCGAGCCGGCTCATTCCCGGCCACGGCGGCGTGATGGATCGCGTCGACGGCTTCATCTTCGCCGGCGCCTTCGCGGCGCTGCTCGGCGGTCTGCGCGGCCAGGAATCCTTGGCCGCCGGACTTTTCATCTGGTAGGCGCGTCATGGCGACAGGCACCCGAAGCGACGATTTCCCCATTGCGGCCAAGTCCGGGCGTCCGCGGCGCATCGTCCTGCTCGGCGCGACGGGCTCGATCGGACGCTCGACCGTCGACCTGCTGGAGCGCGATCCGGAGGGCTTCGAGGTCGCGTCCGTCGCCGGCGGCCGCGACGCCGAGGCTCTGGCCCGGGTCGCCCGCGCCGTTCGGGCCAAATTCGCCGCCATTGCCGATCCCGGCGCGCTCGGCGCCTTGAAACTGGCGCTGGCCGGAAGCGGCATCGAGGCCGCCGCGGGACCCGCGGCCGTGGTCGAGGCCGCCGAGCGCGAGGCCGACCTCGTCGTCAGCGCCATCGTCGGCGCGGCCGGCGTCGCCCCGACCCATGCCGCGCTGCGTCTCGGCCGCGACGTCGCCCTCGCCAATAAGGAATGCCTCGTCTGCGCCGGCGTGCCCTTCATGCGCGAGGCGGAGAAGGCCGGGGCGCGGCTGCTGCCGATGGACAGCGAGCACAACGCCATCTTCCAGGCGCTCGGCGGGGCCGATCCGGCGACGATCGAGCGCATGACGCTGACCGCCTCGGGCGGCCCGTTCCGCACCTGGACGCGCAAGGCGATCGCCGAGGCGACGCCGGAACAGGCGCTCGCCCATCCCAATTGGGCGATGGGCCCGAAGATCACCATCGACTGCGCCGGCATGATGAACAAGGGCCTCGAACTGATCGAGGCCCATCATCTGTTCGGCGTGCCCGCGGCTCGGCTCGACGTGGTGGTGCATCCGCAGTCGATCGTCCACGGTCTCGTTTCTTTCTCCGACGGCTCGGTGACGGCCGGGCTCGCGGTTCCCGACATGCGCGTGCCGATCGCCCATTGTCTCGCTTTTCCCGACCGGCTGACGACGCCGTCGCGGCGGCTCGATCTGGCGGCGATCGGCCAGCTCACCTTCGAGCGGCCGGATTTCGAGCGTTTTCCGGCGCTGCGGCTCGCCCTCGACGCGCTCGCGGAGGGCGGCGGCCTGCCGACCGTGCTCAACGCCGCCAACGAGATCGCCGTCGAGGGCTTCCTCTCGCGGCGAATCGGCTTCGACGGCATCCACCGCCATGTCGCCTCCGCCTGCGAGGCCGCGCTCAAGGACGGCACGGCCCGCGAGCCGGGAAGCGTGGAAGACGCGCTCGACATTGACCATATTGTCAGAGAAAGGTCGCGCGCCGCCTTGGCGATCACCGCGGCTTCGGGCATGTTAACGCTTCCGTAACCAAGACGGCCGCTCCGCAAGAGCGCAACTCTTGGTCGAGTCTTGCGTTCGCCGGGAGTATCGCTTTGCTGGACATCATCATGTCGATCCTCACCTACATCGTCCCCTTCGTCTTCGTGCTGACCGTCGTGGTCTTCTTCCACGAGCTCGGCCATTTCCTGGTCGGACGCTGGTGCGGGGTCAAGATCGACGCTTTCTCGATCGGCTTCGGTCCGGAGCTCTGGGGCCGCGACGACCGCCGCGGCACGCGCTGGCGCATCGCGGCGATCCCGCTCGGCGGCTATGTCAAATTCCACGGCGACGCCAATGGCGCGAGCGTTCCCGACCCCGAGCGCATCGCCGCCATGCCCGACGAGGAGCGCAAGGTCGCCTTCGCCGCCCAGCCGGTGTGGAAGCGCATGGCCATCGTGCTCGCCGGCCCCCTCGCCAATTTCGTCCTGGCGATCGTCATCTTCACCGTCCTGTTCGCGACCCTCGGCCGCAATGTGCTGACGCCGCGCGTCGCCTCGGTCGCTCCGGCGAGCGCCGCGGAGCAGGCGGGCTTCCGGCCGGGCGATCTCGTGCTGTCGATCGACGGTCAGCCGATCGACAGCTTCGCCCGCATGCAGGAGATCGTCGCCTCGTCCACCGGCAGGCCGCTGACGATCGTCGTGCGCCGCGCCGATCAGGAGGAGACGCTGACGGCGACGCCGCAATTGCGCGAGATCGACACCGCGCTCGGCAAGACCAGGATCGGCATGCTCGGCCTGCAGGCGAGCAATGATCCTTCCGATCTGCGCGAGGAGCGCTTCGGTCTCGGCCGTTCCGTCCTGCTCGCCGCCGGCGAGACCTGGATGATCATCGAGCGCACGGGCGCCTATCTCGGCGGCCTCGTCGCCGGGCGCGAGGGCGCGGACCAATTGTCCGGTCCGATCGGCATCGCCCAGGTGTCCGGCCAGATGGCGAAGGCGATCGACAAGGTCGGCTTGACGCCGCTGTTCAATCTCATCGCGATTCTGTCGATCTCGATCGGGTTGCTCAACCTGATGCCCGTGCCGCTGCTCGACGGCGGCCATCTGATGTTCTACGCGATCGAGGCGGCGCGGGGACGCGCGCTCGCCGAACGTACGCAGGAATACGCATTCCGACTCGGCCTCGCGATGGTGACGACGCTGATGGTCTTCTCGACCTACAACGACGTCGCGCGCCTCCTGCGCAAGCTGACCGGCTCGGGCGAGGACTGACGAGAGCGGAATCGCCACATCGGGAAAAGTCCCGAGTTTTTGCCGAGGCCGGACGATTCGACAGCTTTTCGCCATCTTTCTGACGACGATCGAAGGACCCCGGCGGCGCCTCGTCCGCCGGGGTCCTTCGCGTGAGGGCGCCGGCTCGGCGTTAACGCCGCGATGACCATAATTCGTGGCATGTTCGCCACGGGCTCTACAAATTGAAGGACCACGACATGAACGGCATTTGCAGTAGTCGGTAAACCTTGTAGAAGGTTGAGGATCGGATCGGATGGCGTGCGGTCGGCGTGCGTGCGTTGTCCCGGCACGTGAGCCGCGCCGCTTCTCGGGCGGCAGACGCGGCGACGAGGACCTAGGATTTATGATGCAGTCCATCGAGGCTTTCTGGAAACGTTCCTGTGTCTTGGCCGCGATGGCGGTCGTCCTCGTCCTGGTCCGCCCCGCCTATGCGGAGGAGATCGTCGTCGTCGGCAACACGCGCGGCGACGCGGACATGATCCGCTCCTATTTCGCCGGCACGAGCCCGCAGGAGATCGAGCAGGGACTGCAGGCGCTGCGCAATAGCGGCCGCTTCTCCAGCGTGTCGGCGTCGCGCGAGAGTGGACGCGTCGTCGTTCGCGTGTCCGAGACCAATCTCATCAATCGCGTCGTCTTCGAGGGCAACAGCAAGGTCAAGACCGAGACTCTGACCTCGGAAGTGCGCACGCGCGCGCACGGCTCCTTCAACAAGACCGTCATCGAGCAGGATATCGCGCGCCTTCTCGAGATCTACAAGCGCTCGGGTCGCGCCGGCGCGAAGATCACCTATCGCACCGTCGAATTGCCGAACGGCCGCATCGACGTCGTCTTCACCGTCGAGGAAGGCGAGAAGACCGGCGTCAAGGAAGTCAAATTCGTCGGCAACAATGTCTTCTCCACCGGTCGTCTCGTCGATCTGATGGAGACGACGGAGATGAACTTCCTGTCGTTCCTGAAGACGAGCGACGTCTATGATCCGGACCGCATCGCCTCCGACCTCGAACTGGTCCGGCGATTCTATCTGAAGAACGGCTACGCCGATTTCCATGTCGTCAGCTCCGACGCCGTGTTCGATCCCGCGCAGGGCGGCTATATCGTCACCATCGTCGTGGAGGAGGGGCCGCAATATCGCGTCTCCACCGTCGACATCGAATCGCATCTGCCCGACATCGATCCGCAGTCGCTGCGGGACGACCTGCGCATCGAGGCCGGCGACATCTACAATGGCGACGCGGTGGAGAAGACGGTCGAGGCGCTGACGCGCGAGATCGCCAAGAAGGGCTACGCCTTCTCGCAGGCGCGTCCGCGCGGCGAGCGCAATCCGGCGGCGCAGACGGTGGCGATCCGCTTCGTCGTCGACGAGGGTCCGCGCGTCTACATCGAGCGCATCAACATTCGCGGCAATACGCGCACGCGCGACTATGTGATTCGCCGCGAATTCGAGATCGGCGAGGGCGACGCCTACAACCGCGTGCTGGTCGACCGCGCGGAGCGCCGGCTCAACGGCCTCGGCTTCTTCAAGAAAGTGCGCGTCACCAACGAGCCGGGCTCCTCGCCCGACCGCGTCGTCATCAATGTCGACGTCGAGGATCAGGCGACCGGCAATTTCGGCATCTCGGGCGGTTATTCGACGATCGAAGGGTTCATCGGCGAAGTGTCGGTGTCCGAGAGCAATTTCATGGGCCGCGGCCAGGCGACGCGCGTGTCGCTGCAGGCGGGTCAGCGCGCGCGCGGCATCAGCTTCAGCTTCACCGAGCCCTATTTCCTCGATCAGCGCCTCTCGGCGGGCTTCGACATCTTCGCCAAGAAGTCGGACGCCTATTACTACTCCTACTACAGCACGACCTCGATCGGCGGCACGCTGCGCTTCGGCGTGCCGATCACCGAGGAGATCAGCTTCTCGCCGCGCTATTCGATCTACAACACCGATATCTCGATCCCCAACAACAGCCGTCGTCCCTTCAACGATTGTCAGTATCCGGTATGGGGCTACACGCCCGGCTATGGCTATGTCTTCGCGCCGACGCCCGCCGACGTCGGCCTCTATTACAATTGTCAGACTAATGGCGAGGCGTCGCTGGCGATCAAGGAATCGCAGGGCTCGCGGCTCACGTCGCTGGTCGGCTACACGCTGTCGTACAATTCGCTCGACAATCTGCGCAATCCGAAGAACGGCGTGCACGCCACGCTGTCGCAGGACATCGCCGGCCTCGGCGGCGTCAGCCGCTATGTGCGCACGACCGGCGACATCCGCTATTTCCACGAGCTGCCGTTCCTCGACGATGTCGTCGGCATCGCGCGCGTGCAGGGCGGCAACATGTTCGGCCTGGGCGACTACAAGTTCCGCGTCGTCGATAATTTCAATCTCGGCCCGACGCTGGTTCGCGGCTTCGCGCCGGGCGGCCTCGGTCCGCGCGATATCTCGAACTGGACGAGCTATTACGGCAACGCGCTCGGCGGCACGAATTATCTCGGAGCCTCGCTCGAGGTGCAGTTCCCGATCTGGGGCCTGCCCAAGGATATCGGGTTGCGCGGCGCTCTGTTCGCCGACGCCGGCACGTTGTGGGGCTATGATGGACAGACCAATTTCAGCCAGTCGCTGTTCGGCGTCGCGAACCTGCCCTGCGTCTATCCCTACACGCCGCCCAGCTACAGCCAGGGCACCTGCATCATCGTCTCCGGCGACCAGGCGCAGATCCGCTCCTCCGTCGGCGCCTCGGCGCTCTGGCAGTCGCCGCTCGGTCCGATCCGCTTCGATTATGCGGTGGTGCTGTCCAAGGCCTTTGGCGATGTGACACAGCGGTTCCGCTTCTCCGGCGGCGCCAATTTCTGAAGTCCTCGTCTTTCGCGCGCGTCGCGCGCCGGATAGATTTTCTCAAATCCCCGGGCGGCCCGAGAGGGACGGCCCGGGGATTTCTCTTCGTGGGACGCGGCGGCGGAACGGGCGCGGCGAGGCTCTCCGCGAATAAGGCTGCGATTGTTTCGATCGGGAGGACGAGCGATGAGCGCGGGCGGATTCTTCCGTCTCGACCGACCCTCGAGTCTGGCGGAGGCCGCCGGGATCGCCGGCGCGCGCCTCGCGCGACCCGATGCGGGGGAGGGCGCGGTCATCGTGGGCGTCGCGGCGCTCGACCACGCTCACGCCGGCGATCTCTCTTTCTACGACGGCAGGTCCCGCTATGCCGAAGCGCTGCGGCTCTGCCGCGCCACGGCCTGCCTGCTGCGCGCGCGCGACCTTCCCGCCCTCCCGCCGGGCGTCGCAGGCCTTGTCGTGGCGCAGCCGCATGAGGCGATGGCCAAGGTCGTGGCGGCGCTGTTCCCCGACGCTCTGCGGCCGCAGTCGCTGTTCGCCTCGAGCGGCGTCTCCCCCGGCGCGGTCGTGCACCCCTCGGCGCGGCTCGAGCCGGGCGTCATTGTCGACCCCGGCGCCGTGGTCGGCCCGCGCGCCGAGATCGGCTCGGGCAGCGTCATCGGTCCGCAGGCGGTGATCGGCCCGGACGTGCGCATCGGCCGCGGTTGCTCGATCGGCGCGGGGGTCAGCATCCTCTGCGCTCTGATCGGCGACCGCGTCATCATCCATCCCGGCGCGCGGCTGGGGCAGGACGGGTTCGGCTTCGTTCTCTCGCGCGACGGTCACGTAAAGGCGCCGCAGATCGGCCGCGTCATCGTCCAGGACGATGTGGAGATCGGCGCCAACACCACCATCGACCGGGGCGCGACGCGCGACACGATCATCGGCGAGGGAACGAAGATCGACAATCTGGTGCAGATCGGCCACAACGTCGTGATCGGGCGCGGCTGCGTCATCGTCGCGCAATCGGGCCTCGCCGGCTCCTGCGAGCTGGGCGATTTCGTCGCGCTCGGGGGCCAATCGGCGATCGGCGGCCATCTGACCATCGGCGAGGGCGCGCAGATCGCCGCCAAATCGGGCGTGACGCGCGACGCGCCGCCGTTCGCGCGTCTGAGCGGCGCTCCGGCGCGGCCGGCGCGCCGCCATCTGCGCGGCGAACTGCTGCTCGACCGGCTCGCCCGGCGTGACGGCGGGCGGCCGGAGCGCTGAGGCGCGCCCGGAGCAATCGTACGGAAAGTCGGCCGCAAGACGCCGGCGCCGGAGGGGAGGACCAAGAAAATGAACGACACCGCGACGACGCGCGCGACGATCGACATTGCGCGGATCATGCAGCTGCTGCCGCATCGTTATCCTTTTCTGCTGATCGACCGAATCGTCGACGTCGACGGCGACCGCTTCGGGATCGGCGTCAAGAATGTGACGGTCAACGAGCCGCAATTTCAGGGGCATTTTCCCGAGCGGCCGATCTTTCCGGGCGTCCTGCTGATCGAGGCCATGGCGCAGACGGCGGGCGCGATCGCGCTGAACGCGCGGCCCTCGCTGGAGCGTCCGGGCAGCGTCTTCTTCGTCACGATCGACAAGGCCAAGTTCCGCCGTCCGGTGCAGCCCGGCGACCGCATCGAGTTTCATATGACGAAGACGGCGCAGAGGCGGGACCTCGTCTGGTATTCGGGCCGCGCCCTGGTCGACGGCGCTCTGGCGTGCGAGGCCGAGGTCAGCGCCAAGGTCGCCGGCTGAAGCGCGTTCCAGGCGGAAGATGAGCCCGCGCATTCACCCCAGTGCAATCGTCGAGAGCGGGGCCCGGCTCGGCGAGGGCGTGGCCGTCGGTCCCTTCTGCCACGTCTGCGCGGGCGTCGAGCTCGCCGATGGCGTCACGCTCCTCTCCCATGTCGTCGTCGCGGGACGCACGCGGATCGGCGCGCGGACCATCCTCCATCCCTTCGCTTCGATCGGCGCGCCGGCGCAGGATCTGAAAGCCAAGGGAGCGGCCGGCGCGCTCGTGGTCGGCGCCGATTGCGTCATCCGCGAGGGCGTCACTCTCAACGCCGGCACGCGCGCCGGCGGCGGCGAGACGCGGATCGGCGACGGCTGCGCCTTTCTCGCTCATTCGCATGTCGGGCACGACTGCCGCTTGGGCGCAGGCGTCGTGCTCGCCAATCAGGTCCTGCTCGGCGGCCATGTGCAGATCGGCGATCATGCGGCGGTCGGCGGCGCGAGCGTCGTGCATCAGAATGTGCGGATCGGCGCGCACGCCTATGTCGGCGGTCTTTCGGGCCTCGAGGGCGATCTCGTTCCCTTCGGCCTCGCCGGCGGCAATCGCGCCCATCTCTTCGGCCTCAATCTGGTCGGCCTGCAGCGGCGCGGCTTCTCCGACGCTCGCCTCGCGACGCTGCGCGCGGCCTTTCGGCTGCTGTTTTCCGACGAGGCCGGGCAGGGGGTCCTCGCCGAGCGGATCGAGAGCGCCGCGCGCGATTTTTCCGGCGACGCCGATGTCGAGGCGCTGATCGGCTTCTTGCACGCGGAGCGCGAGCGTCCGCTCTGCGCGCCGCGCCGGAGGGGCTAGCGGCGTGGCGGCGGCTCCACGCCTCTTCCTCGTCGCAGGCGAGCCGTCCGGCGATCTGCTCGGCGCGTTGCTGATGCGCGCGTTGCGCGCTGCGCGGCCGGATGTCCGCTTCTCGGGCGTCGGCGGCGAGGCGATGGCGGGGGAGGGGCTCGCGAGCCTGTTTCCCATGAGCGACATCGCGGTGATGGGGCTGGCGCCGGTGCTCCGCCGGCTGCCGCTTCTCATCGCGCGCATGAACGAAACCGCCCGCGCCGTCCTGGCGGCCGAGCCCGACGTTCTCGTGCTGATCGACGCGCCCGATTTCACCCATCGGGTGGCGCGGCGCGTGCGGCGGGCGCGGCCGGAAATCCGAATCGTCGATTATGTCGCGCCGACGGTCTGGGCCTGGCGCCCCTGGCGCGCGCGCGCGATGCGCGCCTATGTCGACGAGGCGCTCGCGGTTCTGCCCTTCGAGCCGGCGTCGTTCCGGCGGCTCGGCGGCCCGCCCTGCGCCTATGTCGGCCATCCGCTGATCGATCGCCTCGCCGAGCTGACGCCCGCGCCCGAGGACGAGGTTCGGCGGGAGGCCTCGCCGCCGCTGCTTGTCGTATTGCCCGGCTCGCGCCGCGCCGAGGTCGCGCGCCTCATGTCGGCGTTCGGCGAGACGCTCGCGATTTTGGCGCGCCGCGGCCCCTTCGACGCCGTTCTGCCGGTCGTACCGAATGTCGAGGCCGAGATCCGAGCCGGGCTGGCGTCCTGGCCGATCCGACCGCGCCTTCTGACGCAGGCCGAAAAATACGGGGCCTTCCGCGGCGCCCGCGCCGCGCTCGCGGCCTCCGGCGTCGTCACTCTGGAGCTGGCGCTGGCCGGAACGCCCATGGTCGTCGCCTACAAGGTCGCGCCCATCGAGGCGCGGTTGAAATTCCTGGTGCAAGTCGACAGTTTCGCTCTGCCCAATCTCGTGCTCGGCGAGCGGATCGCGCCGGAATTCCTGCAAGAGGCGGCGACGCCGCAGGCGCTGGCCGCGGCTCTCTCTCCGCTTCTCGACGGCGGACCGGAGCGCGAAGCCCAGCGCCGTGGTCTGTCTCGCGCGCGCGCGCTGATCCTCTCCGGCGGCGCGAGCCCGAGCGAAGCGGCGGCCGCGCGCGTGCTCGCCCATTTGCGTGCGCGCGGCTCTCCTTGAGCTGGAGTGTCATTGCCAAAAAAACGACAATCGGCGCACACAGGGTCGCCGTCGCTCGGCAGTCCGATTCGGGGCGGCGCGCACGGGGCCGATCTGGAGGCCGGGGCGGGCGCTTCTCGCGCACGACAGGCGAGAAGAAGAGACGGAGCGCCGAAACGCGCATGCGGGAGCCGAACGAGATCGATTTCTGGCGCGGCTTCGCGCTCGTCACCATTTTCGTCAATCATATTCCCGGCGTGTTCTTCGAGCGCTTCACCTTCCGCAATCTGTCGCTCTCCGATTCCGCCGAGCTGTTCGTCTTCCTCGCCGGCTGGGCGCTGCGCAAGCTGGTCGACGGCCCGGCCGCGAGCCTGTCGGCGCGTTGGCTGTTCTTTCGGCTCGAGGGCCGCGCCTTCACCGTCTATGTCGCGCAGCTCATCCTTACCGAGGCCGCTATTGCGCTTCTCGCGGCCGCCTCGATCCTGCTCGACGCGCCCTTCCTGCTCGACTGGCACAATGCGTCCAGCATTTTCTACGATCCCGTGCGAGCGCATGTCGGGCTCGTCACGCTGTCCCATCAGCTCGGCTATTTCAACATTCTGCCGCTCTATGTCGTGTTGCTGCTGGTCTCGCCGCTGATCGCGCTCGCGCATCGCCATGCGCCGCCGGCCCTGCCGCTCGTCGCGCTCGCGATCTATGTGACCGCGCTCGCGTCCGGCTTCAATTTCTCGACATGGCCGAGCCAAGGCGTCTGGTTCTTCGATCCTCTGTCCTGGCAGTTCATCTATGTCCTCGGCTTTCTGCTCGCGGGCGAGGACGGCGTCGGCGGCTTCGCGCGCCGGCGCTTGCGCGTGCTACGCTTCGTCGCCATTCCCATTCTCGTTCTCGGCGCGGCCGCGGCGCGGCTCGACTATTCGCCCGACCCGATCAATCTGCCCGAGCCCAAGCTGTTCTTCATGTTCGACAAGACCTATCTGTCGCCGGCGCGGCTCCTGCACAGCCTCGCTCTCGTCGCATTGTTCGCCGGCCTCTATCCGACCTTCGCCCGATGGGCGCCGCGTTGCTGCGATTTCCTCTCGCTGCTCGGGCGCAATTCGCTCAATGTGTTCTGCGCCGCCTCGCTGCTCAGTCTCGCGGGGCAGATCATCCGCTTCGTGACGGGCGGCGGTATTGTCACCGACGCCGCCATCGTTATCTTCGGCGTCTGCTCCATGGGAGCGGCGGCATGGGCCTCGGAATGGCGAGACAGGTTGCGCGCAAAATCATTGAAAGCCTCTGCGGCCTAGTTCTGGGCGCGTGGGCAGCAGCTGGCTGCGCGCAGGAGGCCGCCGCGCCGGTCGCGCCGCCTCCGCTGTCGCCGGCCTGCGAGGCGCCGGCGGGCGACATCGCCGCGCCCGCCCAGCTTCCGCACGTGGTCGCGGCCCTGCGGCGGGGACGCTTGCGCATCGTGGCGATCGGCTCCTCCTCCACCTCGGGCGTGGGCGCGTCCTCGGAGGCGAAGTCCTATCCGGCGCAGCTCGAGACGATTCTCGAGGGCGCGCTCGCCGATGTCGATGTCGTCATCGCCAATCGCGGCGTTTCCGGCGAGGTCGCGGCGGTCGCCGCCGAGCGGATCAAGAGCGAGGTGGCTCTCGAAAAGCCGGATCTCCTGCTCTGGCAGCTCGGCACCAATGACGCGCTCGTCCGCATCGCGCCCGAGGAGTTCGAGGCGACCGTGCGCTCGACCATCCGCTGGCTGAAGGACAACGAGGTCGACACTGTGCTCGTCGGGCTGCAATACAGCTCGCGGTTCTCGCGCGACAGCGAGTATTTCGCCATTCGCGACGCGCTGCAGCGTGTCGCCGCGGCCGAGAACGTCGCCTATGTGCGCCGCTACGACGCGATGCGCTTCATCGCCCAGAACCGCGCCAATCTGCAGCTGATGGCGCGCGACAATTTCCATCTCAACGATCTCGGCTACCAATGCATGGCCGAGCATGTCGCGCGCGCCGTGATCGTCGGCCTGTTCGCCAAACGGCGCCCGCCGGCGAATTGACCGTCATCGCGAGCGAAGCGAAACAATCCTTCAGCCGTGGGGCGGCTCTTGAATTGCTTCGTCGCTACGCTTCTCGAATGACGGGATGCGCCTCACCACTCGATCGGCGGCGCTCCGCGCGCCTCGAGATAGGCGTTGGCCTTGGAAAAATGCCGGCAGCCGAAGAAACCGTTGCGCGCCGAGAGCGGGGAGGGGTGGGCGCATTCGAGGACGAGGTGCCGCCGGCGGTCGACGCCCGCTCCCTTCTGCCGCGCATAGGCGCCCCACAGCAGGAAGACGAGCCCCTTGCGCTCGCGCGAGAGCGCCGCGACCGCGGCGTCGGTGAAGCGCTCCCAGCCCTTGCCCTGATGCGAGCCGGCGGCGCCCTCGCGCACCGTCAAAGTCGCATTGAGCAGCAGCACGCCCTGGCGCGCCCAGCGCGAGAGGTCGGGGTCGCGCGAAACGCTTCGGCCGAGATCGTCCTCGATCTCCTTGAAGATGTTCTGCAGCGAGGGCGGCGGCGCGACTGCGCGCTCGACCGCGAAGCAGAGCCCGTTCGCCTGGCCGGGACCGTGGTAGGGATCCTGGCCGAGAATGACCACCTCGACCGCGTCGAACGGGCATTCGTCGAAGGCGCGAAAAATCTGCTTGGCCGGCGGATAGACCGGGCCCTTCTCATATTCCGCGCGTACGAAGCGGCGCAGCTCCTCGAAATAGGGCTGGTCGAACTCGGAGGCGAGGCGGAGCTTCCAGCTTTCGTCCATTCGAACCGGTTTGTTCATGAGTTCGAGGCTATCATGGGCGCGCCGAATGAGCGAGGACGGCGCCGCGCCGCGCATTTCGCATGTGCGAATGTGAAAGTATGATGTTTAGAGCATCATATTGTGGATCTGACACATCTCTGCTAATAGGGTACACGTGAGCCTGTGAAATGATCACCGCCGCCCAAATGCGCGCTGCGAGAGCTCTGCTCGGCATCGATCAGAAGAAGCTGGCCGAGCTCTCTAGCGTCTCCCTGCCGACGATCCAGCGCATGGAGGCGAGCGAGGGCAATGTGCGCGGCATGGTCGACACGCTCACCAAAGTGGTCGAGGCGCTGAACGAGGCGGGCGTCGAGCTGATCGGCGAGAACGCCCGGAGCGAAGGGGCGGGCCGCGGCGTGCGGCTGCGCCGCGCCGGATCGCGCAACGCGCCTGCGACCGAATAGTCCGCGACGACGACCGCCGACCTCGCGCCGACGATCCCGCCGCTCCTTGCGCCCGAGGAGTCTCGATGAGAGATAGACGTTTTCGGCAGCCGACTTTCGTGGAGCTGTTCACTCCGAAGCTCGTGACTATTCTGCGCGAGGGCTATCGTCTCGCCGATCTGCGCGCCGACGCGATCTCCGGATTGACCGTCGCCATCGTCGCTCTGCCGCTATCCATGGCTTTCGCCATCGCCTCGGGCCTCGGGCCCGACCGCGGCCTCTATACGGCGATCGTCGGCGGCTTTCTGGTCTCGGCGTTCGGCGGCAGCCGCTTCCAGATCGGCGGTCCGGCCGGCGCCTTCATCGTCCTCATCTATTCTATCGTCGAGCGTCATGGCTATTCCGGTCTCGCGACTGCGACGCTGATGGCCGGCGTCGTCCTGCTCGCCGCCGGGCTTCTGCGGCTCGGCGCCTATGTCAAATACATTCCCTTTCCGGTGACCGTCGGCTTCACCGCCGGCATCGCCGTCATCATTTTCGCGAGCCAGATAAAGGATCTGCTCGGCCTGGATCTCCAGAACGAGCCGGCGGCGCTCGCGCCCAAGCTCGTGGCGATCTCGGGCGCGATCGGCGCGGCGAAGCCGGCGACCGCGGCGCTCTCGGCGCTGGCGGTCTTCGTCATTCTCGCCCTGAGGCGGTTTCGGCCGGCCTGGCCCGGCATGCTGATCGCCGTCGGACTCTGCGCCGCGGCGACGGCGCTGCTGCATCTTCCCGTGGAGACGATCGGAACGCGCTTCGGCGGCGTGCCGCAGACGCTTCCCGCTCCGGCGTTTCCCACGCTCGATCTCTCGACCATGCGCGCGCTGCTGCCGGATGCGCTCACCATCGCCATGCTCGGCGCGATCGAATCGCTGCTCTCGGCGGTCGTCGCCGACGGCATGAGCGGACGGCGCCATCGCTCCAATTGCGAACTGGCGGCCCAGGGCGTCGCCAACATCGCCGCCACCGTCTTCGGCGGCATGCCGGTGACGGGAACCATCGCCCGCACCGCGACCAATGTGCGCAGCGGCGCGCGCGGGCCGGTCGCGGGCATGCTGCACGCCGTCTTCCTGCTCGGCTTCATGCTCGTCGCGGCGCCGCTCGCCTCTTACATTCCGCTCGCCTCGCTCGGCGCCGTGCTGGCGGTCGTCTCCTGGAACATGGCGGAGAAGAAGGAGTTCGTCGCGCTGCTCCGGTCCTCGCGCGGCGACGCGCTGGTGCTGCTCGCGACCTTCCTGCTCACCATTTTCGAAGATCTCGCCATCGGCATCGGCGTCGGCGTGACACTCGGCGCCTTTCTGTTCCTGCATCGTCTCGCCGAGACCGTCGAGGTGCAGACCGGCGAAGCCTTCCTGGACGAGGACCAGGCCGACGATTATGGCGGAACGCGCGTCGCCTATGACGCCACGGCGGCCTCCGACCCCGAGGTCATGGTCTATAAGATCAGCGGGGCGATCTTCTTCGGCGCCTCGGGGACGGTGAGCGCGGCGCTGGACGAGATCGGCCGCTATCCGCGCGTCTTCATCTTCGATTTCAGCGAGACGCCGCTCATCGACAGCACGGCGGCGCGGGCGCTCGAAGCCTTCGTCGCGCGTCTGCGGCGCTCGGGCGTGACGGTCTGCGTCGCCGGGGCGCGGCCCAATGTGCGCCGCGCGCTGCTCGGCGTCGGCCTGCACGAGCCCGAGACGCTCTATGCCGCGACCGTCGCCGACGCCCGCCGCCGCGCGGCTTCGCCGCAGACGGCGGACGCCGCGCCGCTGGCGCCGGCGACCGCCGTGGCGGAAAAGACGTGAGCGCCGCGCCATTTGCGGCGCAGCATCGTTCGCTGATTGCGGATCTTGGCGTTGACGAGATCACGCGCGAAAGCGAGGCGTCGCGCAGGATCGGGCGCAGGCGTATTGCGCCGTGCGCACGGCGGCGCTGCGCGGCCCCTGCGCGCCGGTCGAGCCGAGGAACCAGAAACCCGACGACATTCAGGCCACGGGAATGTCGCGCCGCAGCAGCTCGTGCATCGCGGGCGTCGTGAGGGCGACGGGGCCGGCGAGCGCCAATTCGGAAATCTCGTCGAGCGGAACGCGCCGGCTCTTCTCGCCCTCGACCTCCACGACCAGGGTCGCGTCTTTTTTCGTCATGCGCGCGCCCGGCGTCTGGACGTACATCGGCAAGGCGGGGCTGACCGGCGGGGGCGGCGTGCGCGGCAGCGCGCCCTTGCGAAACCAGTACACTTCGTCCGGCAGACAGATCGGCAGCAGCGAGCAGCGCGGACATTGGGGGAATGATCGAGCGGCGCCGGCATGCGGCCGGAGGCGGCGGCGAGCCGCAGCTCCGAGGCGGCGTGCAGGGTCGCCGCGATCAACTCCTCGTCCAAAGCGACGCGCACGCGCTCGCGGCTCTCGGCGAACCAGAGCGCGCCCTCGTCACAGACATAGCCGGCGTCGCGCAGCAGCAGCCCCTGCACGCAGATTTGCACGCGCTCGGGCAGATAGGCGCCCTCCGCCACATGCGGGCGCTTGCCGACCTTGACATCGACCGGAACGACGCGACCGTCGTCGGCCACGAGCACGTCGATCTCGGCGGCGAGGCCGAGCCGCTCAGAGGCGAGCGACAGGCGGCGCGTCGTGAAGGGCTTACGATCGTCGAGCGCGTCTGGCGCAGGCAAGGCCGGCGCGCGGCCGGTCTCGGTCGCGATGGGCGCGCCTGCCGGCGGCGACATCGGCGCTGCCCGCCCATTCGCCATGCGCCCATTCGAGAAAGGCGAGACGCGGGCAATAGACCCATTCGTTGATCATGCGGGCCGGAACGAGCGTCTCGTCGCTCGAGGCCGGCGGCGCGTGCAGCGGCAACTCGCCTTGAACGGGGTTGATAAAGGGCGGATCGAAATGGGACATGTGAAAGCCTTTCTCATCCGAAAATGCGAAAGGCGAGCCAAGAGATTTCGCCTTCCGGCGCCGGTGTCAAACGGCATTGAAACGGGATCCCATATTTGCATCCAAAAGGGACCCCTTTCGAGTGTGCGCTTTCCGCGGTTGTCGGCGTGACGGAGGGCGGGCGTAGCCCGACCGCAGTTACGCCGACAACCGCGGCGGCTCGACCGGATGACCGCCTCAGGCCCGGTTCTTGAAACGCCAGCTTTCGTTGCCGGTCTCGACGATGTCACAGTGATGGGTGAGGCGGTCGAGCAGCGCCGTCGTCATCTTGGCGTGGCCGAAGACGCTCGGCCATTCGCCGAAAGCGAGATTGGTCGTGACGATCACCGAGCTGCGCTCGTAGAGCCGGCTGACGAGATGGAACAGCAATTGTCCGCCCGCTTGCGCGAAGGGCAGATAGCCGAGCTCGTCGAGAATGACGAAGTCCATTCTCGTGAGATAGTCGGCCATGCGACCTTGACGTCCGGCACGTGTTTCCGCCTCCAGCCGATTGACGAGGTCGACGGTGTTGAAGAAGTGGCCACGCAAGCCGACGCGGATGCAGCATCGCGCGATGGCTATGGCGAGATGAGTCTTGCCGGTGCCGGTTCCGCCGACGAGCACGATGTTGCGCTGATGAGCGACGAAGACGCCGCCGGCGAGATCGCGAACCAGCATCTCATTGACGTCGGCGGCTTCGAAGTCGAAGTCGTCGATGTCCTTGGCCAGAGGAAGCTTGGCGATCGTCATCTGATATTTGATCGAGCGCGCTTGCTTTTCGGCGATTTCCGCCTTCAGCAGGCTCCCGACGATCTGCGGCGGCTCGTGTTGCCGCTCGAGCCGACCCCCGGCGTCTCATCGTAAGCGCTCCTCATGCCGAAGAGCTTCAGCTCTCCCATCATATCGAAGATTTGCGTGCGCTCCATCATCATCCGGACCTCCTCAGTTGGTCGTATCTCGAGCAGTCGGCGCGCGGCGCGCGCCTCAGTCGCAGCGCGTCCGGCGTGAGGATGGTCACTGGCGGACCGGGATCGCGGCGCCGTGCGAGTATGTTCAGAATGACGTCGGCGGAGTGAACGCTCTGATCCAGCGCTTCGGCGCAGGCGGCCTCGACCGCCGGCAGCCCGTCGTCGAGAACGGCGGCGAAGATTTTCACCATCTGCCGATCGCCATTGGCCGAGCCGGCGAGCTTGCGCCGGATTTTTTCCATAGCGGCGGGAAGGACCCAGTCCTTGAACGGCGCGCCATTGCGCAGAGCGCCGGGCTTCTTCGCAAGGACAGGCACGTAATGCCAAGGATTATAGGCTGTTTCTTCGCGTCCGAAGCGACGGCAATGTTCGCCGACGACAACCCCGTCCTGTCGAATGACGGCGCCGGCAAGACGGCGGTCATCGACATCGCGCTGTTTCATCTCGCGCTCGAATTGGATCGGCGGCGCGCCGGCGGAGCGGAGCCGCGTCGCGCGCCGATGCGCATCGTCCTCGTCGTCGATCGCCGCGTCATCGTCGATCAGGCGTTCTCGCGCGCCGAAAGGCTGCGCCGTCCATTGGCGCAAGCGAAAGATGGTGTTCTCGGTCGCGTCGCGGACGCGCTCGGCGGGGCGCCGCACGTCGCGCAATTGCGCGGCGGAATTCCGTGCGAGGACGATTGGGCTCAGGCGCCCGACCGGCCGACGATCCTCTGCACGACGATCGACCAGCTCGGCTCGCGGCTGCTGTTTCGTGGCTATGGCGTTTCGCCGAGCATGGCGCCGGTTCACGCCGGGCTGCTCGGACAGGACGCGCTGCTGCTGCTCGACGAGGCGCATCTCTCCGAACCCTTCCGCCAGACGCTCGCGGGCGTGCGCCGCTTGCAGGCGCGGAGCGAAGAAGAAGGCGGACTCGGCCTGCCCTGGTCCTTCTGTTCCCTCACGGCGACTCCGCGCAACGCGGAAAACGTCTTCTCGCTGCGCGACTCCGAACGCGAGGAAGAGACGATCGCGCGCCGATTGCGTGCGAAAAAACGTGTCGAGCTCGCCGAGGAGAAGGTCGCGCCGGGATCGAAGGAACATGTCGCGCTGTTCGTCGAGCGCGCCATCGCTCTTGCCGACCAAGGGGGCGGCGCGACGATTGCGATCATCGTCAATCGCGTTTCACTCGCGCGCGCCATTCGCGATGAACTGGCGGTGCGGCAAGGGAACGACGCTGTCGTTCTGCTGACGGGCCGCACGCGTCCGTTCGCGCGCGACGAATTGACGTACAAGCATCGCGTGCGACTCGAGGGCAAGGACGAGGACCGTCAGAAAGCGGCTCTGATGGGCGAACCGTCTCTGTTCGTCGTCGCGACGCAATGTCTCGAGGTCGGCGCCGATTATGATTTCGACGCGATGGTCGTGCAGATCGCGCCGCTCGACGCCCTGCGCCAGCGCTTCGGCCGCCTCGACCGGGCGGGCGAACGCGGCGAGACGGAAGGCGCGATCATCGCGGCGACGGCTGAGGTCGGCAAGAGCGCCAAGCCCGACGCGATCTACGGAGACCGTTCGAAAAAAAATGCCTGGGACGGGCTGATCTCTGTCGCGGAGACGACGACGGCCGGCGGGGCGCCGCATGTGGATTTCGGTCCCGACGCCTTCGACAGGCTGACAAAAGAAAACCCCGAGGCTCTTCGTGACGCGAACGCAGAGCAGAAGAACGCGCTCGTTCTGCGTACGGCCGACGTCGGCTTTTTCGTCATGATCAATCCGCGTCCGTCGCCCGACCCCTATCTCCGCTTTTCCTGCACGGCGAGACGCGCGCCGACGCCGACGTCTCGATCGTCTGGCGCGCCGATCTTCCCGATGGGCTGAACGAGGCGAATGCGGAGGATGCGAAGCAGATCGTCGCCTGCCTGCCGCCGCGCGCCACGGAGGCGCTGCAGATCCCCTTGTGGGAGGCGCAGATCTGGCTTTCCAGAAAGGCCGCGGCCGATGTCGGCGACGTGGAGGGCGTCGCGGCGCCCGGAACGGAGGCCGAAGAATCGAGGCCGCGGAGGGCGTTGCTCTGGCGTGGAGCAGACGATGAGGAGACGAAGCTCGTCGCGCCTCATCTCCTTCGTCCGGGAGACCTGATCGTCGTTCCATCCGCCTATGGCGGTTGCGATGTTTTCGGCTGGGCGCCCCTGAGCGAAACGGAGGTCGGGGATATCGCGGACGCTGTGGCGAAGCCTTTCGATGGTCGCCGGGCAACGTTGCGGCTGCATCCGAGGCTGCCCGGAATGGAGAACTGGGCGTTGATCGCCGGGGTTCTCGCCGAGCGGCGAGACGAGACCGCCAAGCCGATACTCGAAGGCCTATTGACGGCGCTCGAGGAAGAGGCAGACGCTGCAGTCACGGCGCTGGGTCGGCGGCTCGAAGAATTCCTCGCAGCCGCCAAGCTCGCTCGCTAGTGGTACGACGAGGACGATCCGTCCCGAGGAGTCATCGTCGTTGCGCCCTTCGGCCTTCCGCACGCGAGTGGAGCCGACGAAGCCGCCGAGTCGATCACCGAGGACGGCGACGCTGGTTCGTTTCGCCGCTCAGCCCTGCAGCTCGATCTGCATCTGCGACAAGTCGCGAACAAGGCGCGCGCGTTCGCGGAGCGCATCGGACTGCCGCGCACCATCGTGGAGACCATCGCCTTCGCCGCGGCATGGCACGACGCCGGCAAGGCCGATCCTCGATTCCAGAAATATCTTGCCGGCGGCGCCGCGCCTGCGCCCGACGCGTCGCTTCTCGCCAAGAGCGGCGCTTCGAGGCCGCGCGGAACAGCGGACCAGCGTGTCCGGGCCGCGAGCGGCTTGCCGGCCTGCTGGCGCCACGAAGCCCTCTCGGTGCGCCTCGCCGCGCGAAAGCTCGACGAGGATCCAGACGACATCGATGCGGAGCTGGCGCTGTTCCTGATTGGCGCGCATCACGGCCAGGGCCGGCCGTTCTTTCGGCACGACGACCCTTGGGATTCGTGCGATGATCGCAGCTTGCTCGGCGCGCTGCTGCCGGCGGGCGCAGGGCCGGAGCGGCTCGATTTCAATGGGAGGGGGAGCGACTGGGCGGAACTGTTCGAGCGGTTGAATGCGCGCTATGGCGCTTGGGGCCTCGCTCATGCCGAGGCGACGTTGCGGCTCGGCGATCATCGCGCGTCGGAAGAAATGGAGAAAGGCGGAGGCGCGTGAGCGAGACGACTCGGCAGCCGCTCGAAGGGCTGGAGCCCGACAATTTTCTTGCTTTCCTCGCGCTGCTCGGTCTGCTGCGCGCGCTCGACGAGGCGCGTCCACAATGGCGCGCCCGTGCTTTCTGGCGCGCGAAGCCGCCGATTCGCCCCGTGCTGGAACTGGCTGCCCCGCAGACCCGAGAGGCGATCGCCGAGGCGGCCGCGGAGGGGGCGGCGACGCTCGCCGCCGTTCATGACTTCGACCGCAAGGACTTGTCGTATGACATCGGCGAGGCGCGGGAGATGTTCGATGACATGCGCTCCGACGCTCGAAAAGGAGAATTGTTCGGCGCGTTGATGTCCGACGGCGCCACGCGCGAGGACGGGCGCGTCTGGCCTACTCCTTTGTGCTTCCTGTTCGGACAAGGTCATCAGCATTTCCTCGAGCGCCTCGCCGACGTGCCGAGAGGAAAACTGCCGAAGCCTCTCGCTAAACTGCGCAATCCGCCGGATTTGAATGCGCCGTCCTACATCGCGGAAGCGCTGTTCACGCCCTGGGCGCGCCGCGACTCGACTGATTCCTTCCGCTGGGATCCGGCGGAGGATCGCCGCTACGCGTTGCGAGCGTTCGACCCTTCGAGCGATCCGGGAGGAACGCGGCACGGGGCCAACCGCTTGGCCGCGGTCGGTCTCCCGGTCCTGTCGGGGGCGGCGATCCGACGGCGGAACGAGACACGTTTTCTGGTCCGCGGCGCCGCTTACAGTGAAAGCGGCGGAATCTATATTTCTTGGCCGATCTGGACGCTCTCGGCGCGACTCGCCGGCCTGCACGCGCTCCTCGCGCATTCCGAACTCGGCGCAAAAGAGCCGAATGTGAGCGTTCTCTCGCGGCTTGGAGTAGCGTCTGTGCGCCGCGCGCGACGAATTTCCGTGGGGAAATATTTCAATATAACCTCGGCGGCATGATTTCGTCTCCTGGCCAGGTCAGAGCCTGGACAGATGACTATCGGCGCCGACCGAGCGCCGCCCAATGTTGTTCGTAGTTTTGTGCCGGATAGCGTCGAATTGATGAGATAAAAAGCGAACTGAAATCACCAACAACAATGGTTGTTGTAATCATCATGCTTATATCGATAGTGATAGGCACCACTGTCTCCACATACTATTATTATAAAAGCTATTATTATAAAAGCGAGAAGCGCGGGGCGCTTGATCCCGATGGACCGGCTCGACGGGCTGGTCACGCCCCATCTCGCCAAGCGGCTGTTCGGCCCGAACCGGCTAGCCGGCATCTTGACGTCCCTGGCCCAGAAGCGCGCCGCCGGCGACGACGAGGTCTGCAATCGAGTTGAAGCTCTCCAAGCGGAAATCGCCCAAGCCGAGGGCAAGATCAAGCGCCTCTACAAAATGGTCGAGGATGCGTCACCGACATGGACGATCTGCTTCGAGAACGTCTCGCCGCGCTCAAGTCGGAGCGGGAGAAAGCCGCGCTGGAGCGGATCAAAGCCCAGGCCGCGCCGCAAATCCAGCTCGGACCGGACCAGCTCGAGCGATTCGGGGCCTTCATGCGCGAGAAGATCACAGTCGGCGAAACGTCGTTCCGCAGGGCCTATTTGCGGGCGGTCGTCGAGGCCGACGACCACGTCATCCGCATTCACGGCTCGAAAACCAGCCTCGAACAGGCCATTCGTCGCCGGAGAACAAATCGGCAAGGGTGTTCGCGGTTTTATACGCAAATGGCGCTCCCTAGGGGACTCGAACCCCTGTTTTCGCCGTGAGAGGGCGACGTCCTAGACCGCTAGACGAAGGGAGCGACGAGAGGTCTATAAACCGCTACGTTCGACCGGGCAAGAGTCGCGCTCCAGGGCGATCGGGTGAAGAAGTAGGTGACAGATCGCTTTCGTGCTGAATCAGTCGACCTCCTGTGATTCGGGCAGGAGGTCAGGTCGATGGACGAGAGCGGGTCGGATTGCGCGGCTTTGGCCGAGACGACGGTGTTCCTGCACTATTTTAACGACATGCCGGACGAACGGCGGCCCGGCAAGGTGATGTATCCGCTCGACGAGATCTTGCTCTTGTGCCTGCTCGCCGTGCTGGCCGGGGCGGAGGCCTTCACCGACATCGCGCGCTTCGGCGAGAAGAAGCTCGATCTTTTGCGTCGCTTCCGGCCTTTCAAAAACGGCGCGCCGGCGCATGATCACCTCGGCGACATCTTCGCCACGCTCGACGCCGAGGCGTTCCAGCGCTGCTTTGTCGCCTGGACCGCCGCGCTGACCAAGGCGCCCGCCGATGTCATCGCCATCGACGGCAAGACCTCGCGCCGGTCCGGGGCGAAGAAGAGCTCCAAGCAGCCGATCCACATGGTCTCGGCTTTCGCCGCCAGGCAGCGTCTGGTCCTGGGGCAGGTCGCCGTGGCGGAAAAATCCAACGAGATCGTCGCCATTCCCGCGCTCTTGGACATGATGGCGATCGAAGGCGCCGTCGTGACCATCGACGCGATGGGCTGCCAGCACGCCATCGCCAAGAAGATCAAGGACAAGAAGGCCGATTACATCATTGCGCTCAAAGGCAATCAGGGAACGCTCCATGAAGACGTAAAGCTGTTCGCCGCCGAGCAGAAAGCCAATGGATTCGGGGACGCCACGGTCAGCCGCCACGAGACGCTCGACGGCGAGCATGGCCGCATCGAGACGCGTCGCTATACGGCGTTCCACGACATCGGTTGGCTGAAAGAGAGACACGATTGGCCGAGGCTCGAAGGCGTGGTCCTCGAAGGCGTGGTCATGGTCGAGAGCCGGCGTGAGATCGACGGCGAGAGCACGCAGGAAACGAGGTTCTACATTACCTCGTCGACGCTCGCCGCCGCTCTGGCCGGCCCGATGATCCGCGATCACTGGGCGATCGAGAACAGCCTGCGCTGGGTCCTGGACATGGTCTTCCGCGACGACGAATGCCGCGTGCGAACCGAAAACGCCCCGGCAAATTTCACCACGCTCGAGCACATGGCCAATAATCTGATCCGCAAAGCGCCCGGAAAAGACTCCCAGCGCCTCGAGCGAATGACCGCCGCCTGGGACGACGAATTCCTCGCAAGCCTCGTCGCAGCCTGAAAATCCTTCACCCGATTCCCCTGAGTCGCGCTCCGAAGATGTCGCGCTCCAAAGAAATTCGTCCCCGGCAATTCCAGCTTGTCCGCCCGTGAAGATCAAATTCCATCGTGGAGCGCATCTCAGTGCGCACCGCTGCGCGTCACGGCGAGCGCACGAACCGCTTCGCGGCGTACGGCTGCGGCGCAGCCCGCTCTAGTTCTCCATCGGCGGGAAAGGCCGGCCGACCAGGATCGGCTGCGTGTCGCCTTCCTTCGCGGTGAGCGCCGAGCAAGCCGAGGCGGCGTTGTTCCAACTGCAGACAGTGGCGCCCGAAACCTCGCGGCAGGCGCAGCGAAAGAGCACCCCCGCGACGCACAAGGCTTTTCCGGCGTCGTCCCCTTGGCGGCATCTCGGCTCGATTGCGGCGCTCGTTCCCGGAACGGCGATGAACATCACGGCGGAAAGTAGCCTCTTCATCGATCGATCCCCGCGCCTCCGCCCGCCCTGGCGAAATCACATAGCGTTCGACGCGCGCGGGTCTATGGGAATGCGGGTCGGCTCGTCGCCGGCACGACGCGGGGACGAGTTCGCGACCTCGAACGCAGAGAGAAGATCCCCGACGAATCCCGGGCCGGGGCCGACGGACGCGCTTGCTTTTCCGATGAGACCGTCGATCCCGTCCAGGCGACGCGGCGCGCGCCCCTCTTCGTCGGGAGAGACCGAAATGATTCGCGACTATTCAAATCACGCCGCCAGCGAGCGGACATTTCTCGCCTGGGTGCGCACCGGGATCGCGGTGATGGCGCTCGACTTCGTGATCGAGAAGTTCAATCTGTTCGTGCTGACGGTCGGCGGTTCGATCGCGCTCCAAGGCCCTGCCGGAGCCTGGATCGCGCGCCGGCTCGAGCGCCTCTCCGGGCCGGTCGGGCGCTCGACGGGATCGCGCTCATCGCCATCGCCATATGGCGCTTCGTCCACACGCGGCGTCTGCTCGACGATTCGCAGACTCATCCGGCGAGCGTCGGCCGCATCGAACTCGTCGCTCCCGCGGCGCTGCTGCTGATCGTCGCCGGATTCGGCGCCTTTCTCGCGATGGTCTCATCTCGCGATGGTCCGACGGATCAGAATCCGTGCGTGCCGGTGGCCGAGCGGCGCTCCTCTTCGAGCGGGCGCTCCGCTTCGGCCGGCGGCTCTCCGACAGGGCCCGGCGGCGGGCCGAGCCGCGCCTCGGCGCGGCGGAACTCTTCATAGCCGTCGTAGATCGGGGCGAGGAGAGCGTTCAACTCCGAGCGCGACATTCTGGTCTTGTGCATCAAGACGTCGACGATGCGCTCCGCCGAGCCGCCCAAGTGGCGAAGCCGCATCGCCGCGACATGTCGCAGCTGGTCGAAGATCGATCTGCACAGCTCGCGCTTCTGCATTTCGCCGAGGGAGGCGGTGTAATGCGACTTGTGCATGAAGGATTCGGCGAGACGCTGCGCCGTGACGAGATTATTGGAGTCGATGTGATCGTCGAAAGGCGGCCCCATGAACAGATGCTCGGCGATTCGCGGGGCGAGGGCGCGCATCGCGTGGAGCGCGTCGAGATCGGCGGGAGAGCCGGGATCGTTGATGTAATGGGTGACGCCTTTCTCGGTCTCGAAGCGAACGTCGGCGCGCCACAGCTCGGAGCCGACGCTGCCCGGCAGGCGATGCAGCGCGACGCTCTCGGTCCGCAGTCCGCCGGTCGCGGAGATCAGCACGATTCCGGCGGCGCGCACGGCGGTGCGCCGGCGCCCGGACACGTCGGGTTCGGCCGGCGACATGCGCTTCTCGACGGCCCGTAGCAGCGTCCGCGCGGCCTTCTCGGCCCTGGCGCGCTCTTCGGCGGCCCGCTGCAGCTCGCGCCTCGCGGCGAGTTCCCGCTCGCGGGCGGCGAGCGCCTCGGCGTCGACCGCGTCTGCGCATTCGGCCTTGGACGGTTTGATCTTGCGCCTGGTATGAGCAATGTAGACGCCCATGCCGGTTCTCCGCTTTCGCGCGTCTCTGGCCACCGGCGATCGAGACGTCCGATGAACCGAAGGAACGCTAGCGCCGAAAGCTCGGCATGCGCGATTGTGGGAATTGCGCAGGACCGCCTCGGCGACGATGCGGCTCGGGGGGCGGCGCAGGCCGCTCCCGCGGCCGCGGCGAGTCGTCGCGGCCGAGCGCGGTTTTTCCCCGGCGAACCCGCGCGTCGCCGGGCGCAATCGATTCCGGCGGTTGACAAATTTTCCCGGGGGCCGTTTGTGGACAAGTGTCGCGATCCACGCCACTGATCGGCGCGCGCCGGGGGGCGCCAGCGGTTCGAAGCGGAACGCCCGAAGAACGGGCGCGCCGGGGGCGAGTGGATTTTCCATTTGCGCCGTGGAGCCGCCATGGGCCTCGGCCGAGAGGAAACGGGATCGAACTCGCGAGAGAGGGTGTTGAAGTGAGCAATGCGACGAAGGCGGAGCCGAACCGCCGGGATATATTGTTCATCGCCACCGGCGCGGGCGCGGCGGTCGCCGCGGGCGCGGCGGTCTGGCCGCTGATCGCGCAGATGAATCCCGACGCCTCCACTCTGGCCCTGGCGTCGACCGAGCTCGACATCTCCGCCATTCCCGAGGGGCAGATCGTCACGGTGAAATGGCGCGGCAAGCCGGTCTTCGTCCGCCATCGCACCAAGAAGGAGATCGAGTCGGCGCAGAATGTCAGCCTCGCCGCGCTGCCCGATCCGCAGCCCGATTCGGCGCGGGTGCAGAAGCCGGAATGGCTCGTCGTCATTGGCGTCTGCACGCATCTCGGCTGCATTCCGACCGGCCACGAGGGCGAGTTCGACGGCTGGTTCTGCCCTTGCCACGGCTCGACCTACGACACTTCGGGGCGCATCCGCAGCGGCCCGGCGCCCACCAATCTCGATGTGCCGCAATACGCTTTCCTCACCGACACGAAGATCAAGATCGGCTGAGCGCGGCGCGCCGTCCCGTCACAGCAAGACCTTCCCGAGACGACCCTCATGAGCGGACATTCGACTTATACGCCGAAGAGCGGCTTCGCGCGCTGGCTCGAGCGGCGCCTGCCGATCCTCGGCTTCATCCACGAGTCCTTCGTCGCCTATCCGGTGCCGAAAAATCTCAACTATCTGTGGACCTTCGGCGCCATTTTGTCGTTCATGCTGGTGGCGCAGATCGTGACCGGCGTGGTGCTGACCATGCACTACACGCCGGAGACGACGCTCGCTTTCGACTCGGTCGAGCACATCATGCGCGATGTGAATTGGGGCTGGGCGCTGCGTTATGCGCACGCCAACGGCGCCTCGATGTTCTTCCTCGCCGTCTATATCCACATCTTCCGCGGCATGTATTACGGCTCCTACAAGGAGCCGCGCGAGGTCTTGTGGATTCTCGGCGTCGTGATCTTCATGCTGATGATGGCGACCGGCTTCCTCGGCTATGTGCTGCCCTGGGGACAGATGTCGTTCTGGGCGGCGACGGTCATCACCAATCTCTTCACAGCCATTCCCGTCGTCGGCAATTCGATCACCATTTGGCTGCTCGGCGGCTATTCGGTCGACAACGCCACGCTGAACCGCTTCTTCGCGCTGCACTACCTTCTGCCCTTCGTCATCGTCGCCGTGGTCGGCCTGCATGTCTGGGCGCTGCATGTCACCGGGCAGAACAATCCGACCGGCGTCGAAGTGAAGAACATGAAGAAGGAGACGCTGCCCTTCACGCCCTATGCGACGCTGAAGGATTCGGTCGGCATCGCCGTCTTCCTCGTCCTCTATGCCTGGCTCACCTTCTTCGTGCCCAACTACACGGGCCATCCCGACAATTACATCGAGGCCAATCCGCTGGTGACGCCGCCGCATATCGTGCCGGAATGGTATTTCCTGCCCTTCTACGCGATCCTGCGCGCGATCCCGAGCAAGCTCGTCGGCGTCATCGCTCTGTTCGCCTCGATCCTGATCGTCGCGGCGCTGCCTTGGCTCGACACGTCGAAAGTGCGCTCCGGCGTCTATCGGCCGCAGTTCAAGAAATTCTACTGGGCCTTCGTCGCGGTTTCGATCGGTCTCGGCTATCTCGGCGCGCAGCCGGCCGAGGGCGTGTATCTGATCGCCGCGCGCATTCTGACCGCCTGCTATTTCCTCTATTTCCTCGTGGTTCTGCCGCTGCTCGGCAAATATGAGAAACCTCTGCCGGAGCCCAAGTCGATCGAGGCGTCGCTCGCCAGCGGGGAGAGGGCTCATGCGTGACGCGCGCTTTCGGATGGCGACCGTGGTGTCTGCGACGTTCCGCCGTTCGGCCTTCGGCCTTTGCGCCGGCCTCGCGCTCGCCCTTCCGGCGCTCGCTTCAGACGGCGCACATTCGCAGCCCAATCCGCCGCGCCAGCAATGGAGCTTCGCCGGCATGTTCGGCCGCTATGACGCCGCGCAATTGAAGCGTGGCTTCAAGGTCTACAAGGAGATCTGCTCCGCCTGTCATTCGATCCATAGGCTCGCCTTCCGCAATCTCGCGGAGAAGGGCGGTCCGCAATTCTCCGAGGCGGAGGCGAAAGCGCTCGCCGAGAGCTACAAGATCAAGGACGGGCCCAATGATTCGGGCGATTATTTCGAGCGTCCGGGCCGGCTCAGCGATCGCCTCCCGCCGCCTTTCGCCAATGAGCAGGCGGCGCGCGCGGCCTTCAACGGCGCCTATCCGCCGGATATGTCCGTGCTGGCCAAGGCGCGCGGTTTCTCGCGCGGCTTTCCGCTGTTCCTCGCCGACGCGCTGCCGGGCTTTTCCTATCAGGAGCACGGCGTCGACTATATCGTCGCAGTGCTCATCGGCTACGCGGATGCGCCCGAAGGCGTCGAGCTGCCGGCCGGGCAATATTTCGACGTCTATATGCCCGGCCATCGCATCGGCATGCCGCCGCCGCTCTCCGACGGCGTCGTGACCTATGAGGACGGCGCGCCGCAGACGCTCGACCAATATGCGAAGGACGTGAGCGCCTTTCTGATGTGGACGGCCGAGCCGCATCTGGACGCGCGCAAGGAGATCGGCCTGCGCGTCGTGCTGTTCCTGATCGTGCTCTCGACTCTGGTCTATTTCACGAAGCGCAAGATCTGGGAAAAGGCGCACTGATCCCGATTGTCCTCCTCCCTCGCGGGGAAGAACGCGCCTCACGGCGAAAGCAGCTCGTGGACGCTGAACAGGCCCGCCTCGTCCGTCCATGCCCGCCGCGGCGACCAGCCGGCGGCGCGGGCTGTCTCGCGGAATTCGTCGACGGCGTATTTGTAGGAATTCTCCGTGTGGATGGCCTCGCCGCGGCGAAAGCGGAAGGCGTGGCCCGCGACCTCGGCCTCCTGGCGCCGGCGGCTCACGAGGCGCATTTCGATGCGCCCCTCGGCCTCGTCATAGATCGCCTGGTGGCAAAAGCCGTCGAGATCGAAACCACCGTCGAGTTCGCGATTGATGCGCGCCAATAAATTGAGGTTGAAGGCGGCGGTGACGCCGCGCGCGTCGTTGTAGGCGGCGAGGAGCCGGGCCGGGTCCTTCTTCAGATCGACGCCGATGACGAGCCGCCCGCCGGCGCCGAGCGCGAGACCGAGAGCGGCGAGCAGGCGGCCCGCCTCGGCCGGCGTGAAATTGCCGATCGTCGAGCCGGGGAAGAAGCCGACGACCCGGCGGCCGGCTATCTCGCGGGGGAGTACAAAAGGCGCGGCGAAATCGGCGACGATCGGCCGCACGCGGAGCTCGGGGAAGCGGCGCGCGAGCCGCGCGCGGGCCGCTTCCAGCGCTTCTGCGCAAATATCGATCGGCGCATAGGCGGCGAGGCGGCGGCAGCGCTCCAGCAGGATCTCGGTCTTGCGGCTGGAGCCCGAGCCGAATTCGACGAGCGTCGTGTCCTCTCCGGCGCCGTCGACGATCTCGGCTGCGTGAGCCTCGAGGATCGCGGTTTCGGCGCGGGTCGGATAATAATCGGGCAGGCGGGTGATCTCGTCGAACAGGCTGCTTCCCGCCGCGTCGTACAGGTAGCGGGAAGAGAGAGTCTTGCACGGTCGAGAAAGACCGTCGATCACATCAGCGGCGAAGCCGCTCGGCCGGGCGAAAGCGGCGCAGGCGAGGGCGTTTCTCATCGGCGCGTCTCCGCCGCGAGGCGCAGGCCGGAACATTGCCAGCGCTGGCGAGCGTAGAGGAAATTGCGATAGCTCGGCCGGATATGGCCCTGCGGCGTGAGGCAGGAGCCGCCGCGCAGCACATGCTGGTCGCACATGAACTTGCCATTGTATTCGCCGAGCGCGCCCGGCGAAGGCTCATAGCCGGGGTAGGGCAGGTGGGCGCTCGCCGTCCATTCCCACACGTCGCCGAACATTTGCCGCGGACGGCGGCGGAAAGGCTCGGCCGGCGCCAGCGGGCGCAGCGCGCCGCTCGCGAGCAGATTGCCCGAGAGCGGCGCGGCGGCCGCGGCGAATTCCCATTCGAATTCGGTCGGCAGGCGCTTGCCCGCCCAGCGGGCGAAGGCGTCGGCCTCGTAGAGGCTGACATGTGCGACCGGCGCGTCGGGCGCGAGCGGAGCGAGGCCTTCCAGCGTCATGGCCAGCCATTCGCCGTCGCGCCGCTCCCAATAGGCCGGCGCCCGCCAGCCCTCCCGCTGGACGGCGTCCCAGCCGTCGGAGAGCCAGAGCGTCGGCGTGAAGTAACCGCCGTCCTCGATGAATTCGAGCCATTCGGCATTGGCGACCGGCCGGTCGGCGAGGGCGAAAGGCGTGATCAGCGCGTCGTGCCGCGGCGTCTCGTTGTCGAAGGAAAAGCCCGGGCCGTGACGCCCGATGCGCGCCGCGCCGCCGGCGAAAGAGAGCCAGCGCGTCGGCTCCGGCGCACGCCCGGCGAGGCGCGGCCGAGCCGCGCGATAGGCCGGCCGCAGCGGATTGGCCGCAAACAGCGCTAGAATGTCGGTGAGCAGTAGCTCCTGATGCTGCTGCTCGTGGTGGACGCCGAGCTCGATCCGCCGCGCCACCTCCTCATCCGCTCCGCGCTCCAGCAGCGTCTGCAGCGCCGCGTCGACGTGGCGGCGGAACGCGAGCACGCGTTCGAGCGTAGGGCGGGTCAGCAGGCCGCGCTTCGGCCGCGGCTGACGCGCGCCCGCGGCCTCGTAATAAGAGTTGAAGCAATAGCCGAAAGCCGGATCGAACAGGCGGTAGCCGGGGAGAAAGGGGGAAAGGACGAAGGTCTCGAAGAACCAAGTCGTATGGGCGAGGTGCCATTTGGTCGGGCTCGCTTCCTCCATCGCCTGGGCGACCATGTCCTCCGGCTCCAGCGGCCAGGCGAGCTCGAGCGTCAAGTCGCGCGTCGCGACGAGATGCGCGAAAAGATCGTTCTCTGCGCGCCGCGTGTCCGGCGGCGGCAGAGCGAGAGCCGGATCGGCCATGGGGCGTCCTCGATCAGCGACGGCCGGGCGCCGTCGACGAGGGCGCATATAGGCGGACGCTGCTTCGCGGCAATCCGCATGTGCGGCGGCGCACAGAAGACGGGCGTGCTCCCGGCTAGGGTCCGAACGCTCGCCGATACGAGCGGGGAAACGCCAATTCAGGGAGCCGCCGCCATGATCGAGACCATCCGCCGCGCCATCGAGGACAAGGGCCGTTTGAGCGTCGCGAGCCTTCCGCTCGACGCCGACCTCTATGCGGCCGGGCTCTCGCCTTTCGCCGCCATTCAGGTGATGCTGGAGCTCGAGCGCCTGCTGGCCGTCGAATTCCCCAAGTCGATGCTCAACCGCCGCAGCATGGCGACGATCGGCGCCATCGCCTCCCTGCTCGACGCGCTGCGCGCGGACGCCGGCCGGCTACGGGCGGCGTGACATGAATCGAACCCGACCGCTCCCGTCATAGGTTAGCGCACGACGACGCGCGCGCCCTTGGCGACGCGCTGATAGAGATCGATCACATCCGCATTCAGCATGCGAATGCATCCCGAGGACACAGCATGGCCGATGCTCTCCGGCTCATTGGTGCCGTGGATGCGGAACAGAGTGTCCTTGGCGCCCTGGAACAGATAGAGCGCCCGCGCCCCCAGCGGATTGTCGAGCCCGCCGTCCATATGCGGCGGCAGGTCGGGGCGGCGCTCCAGCATTTCCGGCGGCGGCGTCCAGCCGGGCCAGAAGGCCTTGCGGCCGATCTGCGCCTCGCCCTTCCAGGCGAAACCGGTGCGGCCGACGCCGATCGCATATTCCACCGCCCGCCCGTCCTCGAGCGAAAGAAGCAGCCGGCGCGCGCGCGTGTCGATGGTCAGCGTGCCGGGCGTTTCGCCCGTGCGATCCGCGACGAAGCGGCGGCGCGTCCGGCGCATATCGACCTGATGGTCATAGTCGATCGGCGTCGAATAATCGGGATCGGCGTCGGGCGGCAGCGCCGCGACCTTGGCGCCCTTGTCGCGCGCCGCGCCGGATGGGGCCGGGCGGCGGTCGCGCTGGTCCTCGCGCCAGGGATCGCGGCCGCGCCGCGGGCGGGCGTCGTCCTCGCGGTCGTCGTCCCAGAGATCATAGGCGTCCCGTCGGCCGTTGGAGCCGTCGGGCCAATAGTAATATTGGCCGAGAGCCGGCGCTGCGGTCAGCGCCAGAGCGGCGAGGCCGAGGACGAAGCGGCGACGGAACGACATTTTTCTTCCTCCGACGAAAGACGCGATCTTTCTTCTACGACGAAGGCGGCGAAAAACCGACGGCCGCGCCAGCGCCGAGCGGACGGCGGCGAGAAGCGATCGCTTTTCCTGGAGAACTGGCCGATCTCTCCGAGCCATTTCTGCATCGGCCGCCGCCGGCCTATAATCTCCTCATGACTCACCCGTTCTTCTCGCTCCACAGCCATGGCTTCGTCCGCGTCGCGGTCGGCGGCCCGCGCACGCGAGTCGCGGATCCCGCGTTCAATATCGCGCGCACGATCGAGATGGCGCGCGAGGCGGATGCGCGAGGCGCCTCGATCGTGCTGTTTCCCGAGCTCGGAGTCAGCTCCTACGCGATCGACGACCTGTTGCATCAGGATGCGCTGCTCGCCGCCGTCGAGGGCGCGCTCGGCGAGCTTCTCGAGGCGAGCCGCGCGCTTCATCCGATTCTCGCGGTCGGCGCGCCATTGCGCTGGCGCGGCCGCCTCTATAATTGCGCCGTGCTGCTGCGCCGCGGCGAGATTCTCGCCGTCACGCCCAAAATCTATCTGCCCAATTATCGCGAATTTTACGAGAAGCGCCATTTCGCCTCCGGCGCTTTCGTCGCCGGCGAGGAGATCGAGGTCGCCGGGCGCGTCGCGCCCTTCGGCTCCGATGTGCTGCTCGAGGCGCGCGACTTTCCAGGTCTCGTCATCCATGCGGAAGTCTGCGAGGACGTCTGGGTCCCGATCCCGCCCTCGACGCGCGCCGCGCTCGCCGGGGCGACCGTGCTGCTCAATCTCTCGGCGAGCGACGCCATCGTCGGCAAATCCGATTATCGCGCGACGCTCTGCGCCGCCCATTCGGCGCGCTGCCTTTCCGCCTATCTCTATTCGGCGGCGGGACAGGGGGAATCGACCACCGATCTCGCCTGGGACGGCGAGGCGATGATCTACGAGAACGGCGCGCGCCTCGCCGGCGCCGAGCGGTTCGCCGAGACTCCGCAGCTCATTTTCGCCGATCTCGACATCGGCCGTCTCACGGCCGAGCGCATGCGGCAGGGCAGCTTCGGCGATTGCGCCGATATCGAAGCCGGCGCGACGCGCTTTCGCCGCGTGCGCTTCGATCTCGAGGCGCCGCGCGACAGGAACCTCGGGCTTATTCGCGACATTCCGCGCTTCCCCTTCGTTCCAGCGGACGAGGCGCGGCTGGCCGAGCTCTGCTTCGAAGCCTTCAACATCCAGTCGCACGGCCTGCGCCAGCGCCTGCAGGCTGCGAAGATCGACCGAATCGTGATCGGCGTCTCCGGGGGACTCGATTCCACTCATGCGCTGCTCGTCGCCGTCGCGGCCTTCGACGCACTCCGCCTGCCGCGCGCAAACATTCTCGCTTATACGCTGCCGGCCTTCGCGACTTCCGACCGCACCAAGGGCAACGCCTGGCGGTTGATGCGCGCGCTGGGCGTCACAGCGAACGAGATCGACATCGGCTCCGCCTGCCGGCAGATGCTGGAAGACATCGGCCATCCCGCCGCGCGCGGCGAAGCGCTCTACGACATCACATACGAAAATGTGCAGGCCGGCGCGCGCACGTCGCTTCTGTTCCGTCTCGCCAATCATCATGACGCCATCGTGCTCGGCACCGGCGATCTCTCCGAGATCGCGCTCGGCTGGTGCACCTATGGCGTCGGTGATCAGATGTCGCATTACAATGTCAACGCCTCCGTGCCGAAGACGCTGATCCAGCATCTCATCCGCTGGTGCGCGCGCGACGCGCATTTCGGCGCCGAGACTGCGCCCGTGCTGCGCGACATTCTCGACACGGAGATTTCGCCGGAGCTCGTGCCGGGCGAGACGACGCAGCGCACCGAGGACGTCGTCGGTCCTTACGCGCTGCAGGATTTCAACCTGTTCTACACGACGCGCTACGGCTTCTCGCCGTCGAAGACGGCCTTCCTGGCCTTTCACGCCTGGGGCGACGCGGGCGCCGGCCGCTGGCCGAGCGACATTCCGGAGGCGAAACGGCGCGCCTATGATCTCGGCGAGATCAAGCATTGGCTCGGCGTGTTCGCGCGGCGCTTTTTCGTGACGAGCCAGTTCAAGCGCACGGCTCTGCCCAATGGGCCGAAGGTCAGCTCCGGCGGCTCGCTGTCGCCGCGCGGCGACTGGCGCGCCCCGAGCGACGCGAACGCCAGCGCCTGGCTCATGGATTTGGACGAAATTCCCTGACCGGTTGGTCATTGCGAAGAGCGCGGCGGCGAAGCGTGCCGCCCGCGACTGAATTGCTTTGCTCTGCTCGTAATGACGGGCTTGGCGCGCGCGAGCCCAAAGGCTCGCCTCCCCAGACTTCGTATCCGTAGACGCAGAGCCGGCCGATGCCGACATCCTCGCCGGCGCTCGTTCCGCGTCGGCGAGGACCTTGTGGGGCGGGCTGCCGAACTCCTGCAGCCCTCGGATCGACGCTACGTCAAAGGTTCGCGAAAGCCGTGATCGCCGCGGCGGCGGCGGCGCAGGTCGCGACGATCGAAAGAATAGCCGTGATCGTGTTCATGAGCGCATTCCCCATTTTTCGTCGTTATGGGGGGCGAACGACCGCTCAGCGGACATCCGTCCCGGTCGACGCGCTCACTGTAGCACCCTTTCGTCGGCTTTGCGACATTTTGTCGCGGCGACGCACACGGTTGACGGTTTTTTTACAATTGCTCGGCTGCACAGCCCTTTGCGTGGCCTCGGCCGTCAGAATTTCTCGACCCACGGCCTCACCGCGACCTCGAAGGACCATGCGCTCCGCTTCTGGCGCAGCAGGTCGACATAGGCGTCGGCGATATCGTCCGGATGAAGCGTCGAATCGCCGGCGTCGCTCTGGCCGGCGGCGCGGATGACGCCATCGATGACGACATGGGCCACATGCACGCCCTTCGGCCCCAGCTCCCGCGCGGCGCTCTCGGCCAGCGCCCGAAGGGCGAATTTGCCCATGGCGAAAGGCGCCGAGATCGCATAGCCCTTGAGGCTCGCTGTCGCGCCGGTGAAGACGAGCGCTCCGCGGCCGCGCGGGGCGAGACGCTTCGCCGCCTCCCGCGCGGCGAGGAAGCCGCCGAAGGCGTTGGTCTCGAAAGACTGCCTCACGGCCTGAGGGTCGAGCTCGGCGAGCGGCCCGCGGATGCGCGCGCCGACATTGTAGACGACGACGTCGATTTCCCCCAGCCTGGCCTCGGCGGCCTCGAACAGCTTCGCGACCGAGGCGGGGTCGGTGGCGTCGGCGGCGAAGGCCTCGGCGCCGGTCTCGGCGGCGATCGCCGCGAGGCTCGGCGCGCTGCGGGCGGCGACGGCGACCTTCAGCCCGGCGGCGGAGAACCGCTGCGCCAGCGAGGCGCCGACGCCGGGGCCGGCGCCGATGACGAGGGCGGCGCGATAGGGAATGTCGTTCATTCTGTCCTCGGTCGGTCGTCGGCGGGCCAGCCTCAATCCGGCAGCGAGACGAAGCAGCGCAGCTCTATGCTCTCACGCGGGCGGGCGTCGCTCGGCGTCGCCGGATCGTCGAAGGCCGTGTGAGGCGAAAACTGCGCCACATCTTCACGCGAATCATAGCATTTCAACAGCAGGACCTCGCCTTTGCGCATGCGTGGATAATAGAACCAGCGCTGATCGGGCGAATAGCCGAGCGCGTAGGTTTCGCCCACCCGGTCGCGAAACACGAGATCGCAGGCGACGAGATCGTCCCGCCGCACGCTGCGCGCGTCGCAGACGGCGAGCGGCGCATCCTCGATCGGGCCGAACAGCGGGCGCCAGACATTGACGATGGCGAAGCGTCCGCGCGCGAAGGTCTCCGCCTCGGCTCCGAGGATCTCGCGCAGCCGTTTCGGGCCGGACGCCGCGGTCTGATCGACATGGACGCGGCCGACGGGCTCGCGCGGCGAGCCCTCGACCGAGCGGCGGAAGCTCAACGGCCCGGGCCGCCCGCGGCGCCGCAGCGTATGATCGAATATATGCGTCGCGCGGGCGCCGATCGCGCGTCTCAGCAGAGCTTCCGTCTCAGGATAATAGACCGCTCTGCGCTGGCGCTCGTCCCAGAAATCCTCGACCATCGTCGGCGCATCGACGAGTGCGAAGCCTTCGCGGTCGATCGAGGCGTCGAGGCCGGCGCGTCGCGCGTCGACGATCCGCGCGCGGCGCGGCTCGTATTCCCCGCTCTGCCGCGGCGTTCCCGGCGGCGGCTCGAAAGTGTAGGAGACGGGCTTGCTGTCCGTCGGCTTCAGGAAGAAGAGATCGGCGAAGGTCGCCGCGCCGTCGCGCGTCTCGCCGAACCGGGTCGCGTCCATCGCGTCGGGCTCCGCCTGCACGACGCGCCAGCGCGCCGCCGTCGCCGAAATCTACCATTCGTATAGAAAGTTTCAATGTGGACGCTCGCCGAACATTTGCCGCTCGGATCGGCGAGAACCATGCGCCATGAGACGCATGCTTGCAGGCCATCGACGCGGGAGAGAGAAATCATGACCTCGACGAATGCGCCCGAGATCGCGCCGCCTGCGCCCCTCGGCTCCGGCCGGGAGGCGCGAGCACGAGAGCAATACGGCCGCCTGTTCGCGCAGCTGAAGACTCTCGCCGTCGTCGGCGTCGCGATCGAATTTGCCGGGATCACGGTCCTTTCGCTCCTCCCCGGCGCGGACCGTCCGCACGCCCTCCACTCCGGGCAGCTGGAGCATGCGCTCGCCTATGGGATCGCCGGCGCGACGATCGCGGTCGCCTTTCGCACGACGCGCATGCGTCTGCTGATGGCGCTTCCTTTCGCGTTCGGGGCCGGGGCGTTCGAACTCTTGCAGAATTTCGTCCCGGATCGGGGACCACGGCTGATCGACAGCCTGGCGAGTGTGACGGGCCTCGGCGCGGGGCTCGCGGTCGGCGCCGCCGGCGTGGCCCTGCTCGCAGGCGTGGCGCGTCGCCGCGGGTTCAGGTTTCGTCCGTAGAAACGCGGTTGCGTCCGCCTGATTTCGATACGTAGAGCTTGGCGTCCGCGCGCTCGATGAGGCCGGCCGAGCTTTCGCCGAGACGCAGCCGCGCGACGCCGAAGGAGGCGGTGATGCGGCCGATCGGCGGCCCGCCCTTGATCGCCCATTTCTTGGTCTCGAACTCGCTTCTGATGCGCTCGGCCAGAAGCCGCGCCTGTGCGACGCTCGTCGCGGGCAGGATGATCGCGAACTCCTCCCCGCCATAGCGGGCCACCGTATCCTTCTCCTCGACATGGCCAGACATGGTGCGGGCGAAATTCTTCAGCACCTCGTCGCCGATCAGATGGCCATGCGTGTCGTTGATCTTCTTGAAATGGTCGATGTCGGCCATGATCAGGCTGAGTTCGCCGTCATTGGCGGCGGCCTCCCGCACCTCCCGGTCGAGCGTCGTGTCGAAATAGCGCCGCGTGTAGACTTGCGTGAGAGCGTCGCGAACGTTGAGCTCCTGCGTTTCCGCCAGCGTCGCGCGCAGCTCGTCGATCTGACGGCGCGAGTCGTCGAGGATGCGCGCATATTCCTCGGTCTCGCGCAGCATCTTCTGATTTTCAGCGATGAGCAGGATGATGGCGGCGCGGACCTGGTCCGGGCTCGCCGCCGGGGAGACGATCTCGTTATGCCCTTTGCGCAGGGCCGCGGAATAGGTCTGGTTGCTCTCGAGATGGGCGCGCACCAGCGTCAGGATCGTGTCGAGTTCGCTGTCGAGCTGCTTGCGCGCAGAGAGGATCCGACCCATGTCGGCGCCGTCCCCCGAAACGTCCGAGGCGCGTCTGAATATTTCGATGAGGCGCGGCGCGCTCAGCGCCAGACCGACGAAGCCGAAGGAGGCGAGGGCGAGATTGCGGGCGAGGGCCAGCGGCTCATGGACGATCCGCAGCACTTCGCCGGACGGCGAGACGGCGGTGCTCTCCCAGGATTCGAACGACCACGACCACAGGGCGGAGACGTCGGGGGGAGCGAAGAATCCGACCCGGCTCGCAATGAGGCCGCCGGCCAGCGCGAGGGCGGCGGCCGCGCCGAACCAAGCCGCGAGTGTCGAATTCAGCCTCATCTTTCGTCTCATCGTTCGAGCGCGCGAGGGGCGTCCCGCAAGAATCCAATCGCCTCCGCGCGCCGCGAGACCGCGGCCCGCGCCGTTTCGACGAAAAATCGAATCGAACGGCGAGCGCCGACGTATTTTCCCCTACACCGCGCTCGCGTCCATCCCGTTACGAATAAAATTCTCGATATGCTCGTCTCACGGGGCGGTTGCGCCGCGCCGGCCCCTCTTTCGCGATGCGGCCGCTCGCGCGTTAGACGCCGCGGCCGTTCTCGTCCATCGCGACGCAGCGGGCGTCTGAGAAGGCTTTGATCGCGAGGCCGCAGACGGCGATGATCGCGAGGATGGCGATGGCGGCGTCGAGGCTCGGCACGCCCTGGTCCGCCGTCGCGTCGATTCCCAGTGAGTGGGCCGCGAAGGCCCAGACCACCATCAGAATTCGAAATTCGGTCGCGCCGACGCCGATATAGGCCATCTGCTGAACATGGCGCGCGACCGCGCGGATATAGGTGTAGGCCGAAAACAACAGATAGCAGATCAGGACGATGAAGGCCGATTCGATGGTGAGGAACGGCGACAGGCCGAAGGCGACGATGATCAGGATCTGCGAGAACAGATCGTAGGTGTGCTCGACGAGGCCGAGCCGTGGACGCGCCTCGCCTCGATGGAGCGCGAGCGGGCCGTCCAGCGCGATGCCGAACCAGTTCAGGAAGACGCCGACGGGCACGAGCGGCAGCCACAGCAGGGACCATCGGCAGCCGATCAGCGCCGCGGCGGCGACGGCGGCGCCGAAGAGGCCGAGCTTCGTCAAAAAAAGCGGCGTGATCCGCGCGGGCATTTCGGCGATGATCGTTCGCACGAGCTTTTGCTCGCCAGACGCGAGAAAGCTCTGGTGATGCCGCGATCGGTTCCCAGCGGTCGTCATTTCAAGAGAAGCTCCGGTTGCTCTCGCCTCGGGAGTTTTAGAGCCCGCCGCGCTCTATTTTGACTCAGGTCGGCCCGATGGCGCAAGCCTCGCCATGCAGTCTCGCCGCACGAGTCGCGACGACGGCGGCGTTAACCATCGGTGCGGCAATTCCGTCACGTCGGCGGAATTATTTCGGCGGCGTCCCTCGCATGGCCTTGCCTTTGCCGTGTTCTATGCCTCAGTTTGTGTCCGACATGGGCGGCCGGCGGTTCGCACCGGCGCGTCCTGGCAAGGTCGAGGCTGCAGTGGATTCGAAGCGATTTCTGTTGGTTGTGACGTTTTTGGGCGTAGCGCTCCTGTCGGGGTGCTCGCTACTTCCGGGGAGCGGTCCGTCGGGCGATTCGATGGCGGAGGCGGGGACGGCGGCCGTTCCCGCCTTTGTCGGGGTGGAGATCGACGCATTCTCCCTCGACGTGCTGGCGCGGCGGCGCGAACCGTCGCTGCGGGGCTCCTTCGGCGATCATCGGCCGCCGGCGACGCAGCCGATCGGGGTCGGCGACGCGCTGCAGATCACGGTGTGGGAGGCGGCTGGGGGCGGGCTGTTCTCCTCGGGCGGGGGCGACCGCACGAGCCCCGGGTCGCGCTCGGCGACCATTCCCGAGCAGACGGTGGGGCGCGACGGCTCGGTGACGGTGCCCTATGCGGGGCGCATCCAGGTGGCGGGCCGCAGCCAGCAGGAGGTGGAGGCGGTCATCGTGGAGCGTCTGCGCGGCAAGGCGATCGAGCCGCAGGCGCTGGTGACAGTGACGCACAACATCAGCAATATGGCGACGGTGACCGGCGAGGTCGGGCAGGGGGCGCGGGTTCCGCTGACTTTGCGGGGCGACCGTGTGATGGATGTGATCGCGTCGGCGGGAGGGTTCCGCACGCCGATCCACGAGACTTTCGTGAGCCTGACGCGGGGCGACCGGACGGCGCGCGTTCCGCTCGGGGCGCTGCTGGCGACGCCGCGCGAGAACATCTATGTGCGGCCGGGCGATGTGGTGACGGTGGAGCACACGCCGCAGACCTTCACGGTGGCGGGCGCGACGGGGTCGAATTCGGTCCTCGAGTTCGGGGCGCGCAGCCTCACGCTGGAGGAGGCGATCGGCAAGGCCGGGGGGATCGAGGACCAGCGGGCCGATCCGTCCGGGCTCTATGTGCTGCGGTATGAGCCGAGCGCGATCGTCGCGGAATTCCCGGCGGCGGCGCCGGAACTGGCGTCGCGGCCGCAGGTTCCGGTGGCCTATCACCTGGACATGCGGGACCCGCAGGCGCTGTTCGCGGCGCGGCGGTTCGCGATGCGCGACAAGGATATTCTGTTCGTTTCGAACGCGGCGCTGACGGAGGCGACGAAGGTGCTTCGGCTGGTGTCGCTGCTGACGCAGCCTGCGATCCAGGGGTTCACGGTCCAGTCGCGGATCAGATGAGGCCGAAAACAGGCGCGGGGGCGGCGATAATCGGTTGACGGGGCGGGGCGACGCAGGCAAGCTGAAGGTCGCCGGATGTTGCGGCGCCGCAAGCGGAAAGGCGATCGACGGAGATCGCGGGATGCGGGGCCTGGCGGCCGGCGGCGTGGACTGTGAGGATCGGGTTCGGGTTTTTCCGAGTTCGGCGCCGATGAGGCGCGCGGATCGCTTGGCGTCGCGAGGCGCGGGGCGCCTCAACTACTCGAGGGGGCTTCTTGGCGGACCGATTGAACACGAGCGTGCTTGCGGCTTTCGAGCAGCGGCTATTGGGCGCGATCGTGTCGCGCCTTCCGGTATCGGTGACGCCGGACCATCTGACGGCGGTCGGGCTCCTTGGAGCGGGGGTGACGGCGGCGGGGTTTCTGCTGTGCCATTGGTCGGGGTGGTTCCTGGCGGCGGTGGTGGCGGGCCTGGCGGCGAACTGGTTCGGCGATTCGCTGGACGGGACGCTGGCGCGGCACCGTTCGATCGAGCGGCCGCGCTACGGCTTCCTGCTGGATCATTCGAGCGATCTGATCGCGCAGAGCCTGATCGTGGTGGGGCTCGGGGCGTCGCCCTATTTCACGATGCCGTCGGCGCTGTTCGTGCTGTCGCTTTATTTGTTGATGAGCTCCTACACCTATCTTCGGGTTGCGACGGAGGGGGTGCATCGTCTGTCCTATGGCGGGATGGGGGCGACGGAGTTCCGGCTGCTGGTCGCGGCCTGGGCGGTGATCGCGCATTGGGCGGGTCCCGGTCTGATCGAGGCGCGGGTCTTGCGGTTCGCCTGGATCGATGTGACGGTCGGGGGGCTTTCTGCGCTGGCCTTCGCTCTGTTCGTTATGATGGTTCGGCGCGATCTGGCGCAGATGGACGCGGAGGACGACCGGGAGGCGGCTCCGAGCGCGACGATCCACCGGCTCGCCGCGCGCCGGCGCGAGACGGCCGAGCCTCAGGCCCTGCCGCCCCCGCCCGAGCCCGCCCCTCAGCTCCAGGGCGTCTCACTGAGGTAGACGCCACGACGCAGCGGCGCGCACGCGGCCTGTTCCGGAGGCTCCTTGTTTTTTCGATTTCGAGCGCCAGTTCGTCGGCTGAAGGGCTGGCGCGGCGGGCGTCGCCCAGGAGAGCATTCACGGCGTTTTCGGCATGAGAAGCGACAGTCGCGACATCGCCCTCGTGACGGGCGCGAGCGGGTTCATCGGCGGCGCCGTCGCCTCTCTGCTTCTCGAGCAGGGCTTTGCGGTGCGCGCGCTCGTCCGGCGCAGCAGCCCGAAAACCAACCTGCGTCCGCAGTTCGAGGTCGTCGAAGGCGATGTGACCGATCGCGACAGCGTGCGGGAGGCAATGGCGGGGGCGTGCTGCGTTTTCCATGTCGCGGCCGATTATCGGCTATGGGCCAGGGACCCGCAGACGATCCTGCGCACCAATGTGGACGGGACGCGTCTCGTGATGGAGGAGGCGCTCCGCGCCGGCGTGGAGCGCATCGTGCATACGAGCAGCGTCGCGACGCTGGCGCCGGACGCCAGCGGACTTTGCGACGAGACGCGCCGGCTCGCCTGCGACGCGCGGCTCGGACCCTATAAGCGCAGCAAGCTGCTTTCCGAGCGCTTGGTGGAGGAGATGATCGAGCGGGACAAGCTCCCGGCCATCATCGTCAACCCCTCTGCTCCGCTCGGCCCGGGCGACGTGCGGCCCACGCCGACCGGCCGCATCGTTTTGGAGGCGATGCGCGGCAATATGCCCGCCTATGTCGACACCGGCCTCGCCGTGGTCCATGTGGCCGACGTCGCCGCCGGGCATCTCGCCGCTCTGCGCCGCGGCCGCGTCGGCGAGCGCTATATTCTCGGCGGCGACAATCTCGCGCTCTCGACCCTGCTCGCCGAGGTCGCCCGCCTCTCCGGCCGCCGGCCGCCTCGGGTGAGATTGCCGCGCTGGCCCTTGCTCCCGCTCGCCCACGCCAATGAGGCGCTCGCCCGCGTCACCGGGCGTGAGCCCTTCCTCAATGTCGAGAGCCTGCGCCTCTCGGCGACGACCATGTTCTTCGATCACGGCAAGGCCGAGCGCGAGCTCGGCTATCGCCCGCGCCCCTATGGCCAGGCGCTCGCCGACGCTGTCGACTGGTTCCGCGCGCGCACGAAGACGGAGCCGCGCGTGCTCGGCGAGGCGCGCGGCGCGCCGGACGGCGTTCTGCGCGATTAGATCGGCGCGAGCGCGGCTGCGCCCTTGCGCGAAGCGCGGCGAAAAGGCAATTCTCGCGGGAACTCATCCTCGGCTAGAGAGCGATCATGTTTCTCGTTCGGAGCGCGCGGCGCGTTCCGCCCGCGGCGGCGGTTCGCGCTTGCGTTCTCGTCACCGCCGCCGCATGGCCCACGGCCGCCTTCTCGCAGGCGTCGCCCGGCTTCACTCTATGCGTCGCGCCGCAGCCCCCGGCCTGCGCCCTCGCCGTCAAAGCGGTCGCGTCCTGCGACGGCGAGATGGAGGCCTATGTCGGTTCGGTGTTCCGCTATCGCGAATGTCTCGCGCATGAGAGCGAGCGCGCGGTGGCGCAGTCGAACGAGGTGATCGACGGCTGGCGCTGCAAGCGCTTCGGCGAGCGATGCCGGCGATGACCACTGCATCGGCGCGGCGCAAGGTCGTCTATGATGTGACGCGCCTCGTCACGCGCGCCCTGAACCGCACGCCCAATGGCATCGACCGGGTCGATTTCGCCCTGGCGCGCCATTTTCTCGGCGCGCAGCACGGTGGAAATGTCGCGCTCGCCTGCGCCGCGCTCGGGCCGCGGCTCGCCTGCGCCCCCGACGCCTTTCGCACGCTCGTCGACATAGAGACCTATTGGAACGAGTTCATCGAGCCGACCGCCGACCCGGTGTTCGAGGCGCTGATCCGCGCCTTCGACGCGCCGCCTTCGAAAGGCGGGGCGGCGCGGGTGAAACGCTCGGGGCTCGACGTGATGGCGGAAAATTGGCGCGCCATGCGCCGCTGGGCCTTTCGCCTCGGCCGCGCCACACAGGAGGCGCCGGAGGGCGCCGTCTATGTGAACGCCAGCCAATTTCCGCTCGACAAGGATTGGCATATCCGCTGGCTCGGGCGGCGGCCGGATGTGAGGCCCGTCTTCTTCGTCCATGATCTGCTGCCGCTCGACGCGCCGGAATTTTTCCGGCCGGCGGAGCAGGGCAAGCATCTTCGCGCCATGCGCAATATCGTGCGGCTCGCGGCCGGCGTGATCGTCGGCTCGGAGGCGGTGGCGCGGCGCGTGCGCGCCTTCGCGGCGCAGGAAGGCCGGGCGGATCTGCCCCTCCGCCTCGCCGGCCTGCCGGTCGCCGAGGTGTTTGTGGACGGCCCGCCCGCCGATCCGCGCCTTTGTGGCCGCGACTATTTCGTCGCCTGCGGGACGATCGAGCCGCGCAAGAACCATATGACGCTGCTCGCCGTCTGGCGCGATCTCGCCGAGCGCCTCGGCCCCGCGACGCCGAAGCTCGTGCTGGTCGGCAAGCGCGGCTGGCACAATGAGAATGTGCTCGATCTCCTGGAGCGCTGCGCGGCGCTGCGCCCCCATGTGATCGAAGCCTCCGGCCTCTCGACGCCCGCCCTGCGGAGCCTCCTGGCCGGCGCCCGCGCGGCGCTCGCCGCCTCCTTCGGCGAGGGCTTCGGCCTGCCGGTCGCCGAGGCGGCCGCCTGCGGCGCGCCGATCATCGCGGCCGACATCGAGACGTTTCGGGAGATCGCCGCCGATTCGCTGGACTATGTCGATCCGCTGGACGGCCTCGGCTGGCGCGACGCTGTTCTCGCTTATTGCGAGCCGGGGTCGCGCCGGCGCGCGGCGGCGGTGCGGAGCCTCGCGGCGTTTCCGCGGCGGGAGGCGGCGCATTTCTTTGAAACGATCGACGATTTCATCGGCGATCTTTGAGGCTTCGGCGAGCGCCCGCGACCCGTCCTTGCCCGGCCGGCGTCGGTCGCCTATCAAGACCGGCGATCGATCCGATCGGCGAAACGGAGAGGCGCGGGAATGACGAACCCATCAAATCTGCCGAAATGGAGACGGGTCGTCGTCAAGCTCTCGGGCGAGGCGTTGATGGGCGATGCTCCGCACGGCCTGCATGCGCCGACACTGGAGCGCATCGCCGCCGATCTCGCCGCCTCGGCCGAGCTCGGGACGCAGATCGCCGTCGTCGTCGGCGGCGGCAATTTCTTCCGCGGCATTCTGGGCGCGGACAAGGGGATCGAGCGAGCGCGCGCCGATTCGATCGGCATGCTGGCGACCGTCATGAACGGCCTCGCGCTGGAGCAGGCGATCGAAGCCCGAGGCCGGCAGGCGCGCTGCCTCTCGGCCGTGCCCATGCCGTCGCTGTGCGAATCCTTCTCGCGCCGCGCGGCGCTGCATCATCTCGCCAAGGGGCGGGTGGTGATCGCCGCTGGCGGCACGGGCCTGCCCTTCTTCACCACCGACACGCCGGCCGTGGTGCGCGCGGCGGAGCTCTCGGCCGACGCCGTGCTGAAGGCGACGCAGGTCGACGGCGTCTATACCGCCGACCCCAAGCGCGATCCCGACGCCCGCCGCTACGAGACGCTCACCCACGACGAGGCGATCGCGAAAAATCTCGCGGTGATGGACACGGCCGCCTTCGCGCTCGCCCGCGAGAACAAGATCCCGATCGTGGTCTTCTCGATCGCCGCCGACGGGGCGATCCGCGCCATTCTGGAGGGCCGGGGCCACGGGACTTACGTCTTGCCCTAAAGCGCGCGCCGCCGCGCGGCGACGGCGTTCCATCGTCGTCCCGAAGTCTTCAGTTCCGGCCATTCAAAAACAGCGAGCCGGTAAGAAGCCTGCGCCTCGAGGAAGCAGGCTTCTTACCGGCTCGAAAAATCTAACCGGCCCGTCGTGAGGCCGGCTCGCGCCGAGATATTAAATCTCGGCGGACTCGTAGCTGGTGATTTCCATGCCGACGCAGACTTCGACGATCACCGGGGCGGTCCAGGCCATGTCATTTCCTCCATTTGAAGAATTCGTCCCTTCGGGACGCTGCCTCATCCTGCTTCTCTCGGTGTTTCCGCATGAGGCGGCAGGTTTGAGCTGGGCCGAGAAGTAGCATGAAGGCCCTTTTCGCGCAATTCGGCATTTTGAGACACGCCTACGTCAAATTTTCCCGTTTGGAACCGCAAAGCTCGGAAACGTCGTGAGAGCGCCCCCGCAAGCCCGCGCTTTCAGGCCGCACGATGGGCAAATTTCCGTGCTGCGCGATGGGATTCTGGAGCGGTGGAGGCGATCGAAGGACGCGGCTCGCGCGCCGTGCGAGCGACGCATCGGATCCGTGGCGGCCGTCAGGCCGGGACCAGAATCTCGCCCTTGCCATAGACCGCCGTGTCGCCGGCGTAGCGCTGCAGCCGGCGGGAGAGCAGGCGCGAGGCCCCGCGGCTTTCCGCGGCGAGCGACTTGGCGAAGAGCCTGGCGAAGCCGAAATGATACGCGCCGCAGTCGACATAGGTCGGGCCGAGCGCGCGTGATTCGGCCATTACGATCGAGGCGCGCTTGTTGAGATAGCCGACCCGCTCGCCCGCCTGGCCGAGCACGATGATCGTGCCGGCGATGGCTCTGGAGCCGAGATCGTCCCCCGCGTCGCCTTCGACGATGATGATTCCGCGGCGCAGCCGGTCCCCCGCGCGCGCGCCGACGCTGCCGCGCACGATGACGCGTCCGCCGGACATTCCGGGAATTTCGCCCGCGAGCGGCGCGCCGAGAAAATCCCCCGCGTCGCCGTAAATGTCGATATGCGCGCCCGAGGATTGCGAGGCGGCGTAGGGGCCGGCGTCTCCCGCCACCGTGATGACGCCGCCCTTGGCGCCGCGGCCGAGCTGCGCGCCGACATCGCCTTCCACGTGAATCTCGAAGCCCGGCAGGAGCTTCGCGCCGAGAAGGTCGAATCGGTCGGAGCCGCCGTCGAAGCGCACCGAGGTCGCCTCGCCGAGCTTCACCTTGAACAGATCGCCGACCTTGACGGGCGTGCGCGTCGTGCCGAGGGAAATCTCCTCGATCTCCTTGGCCGTGCGGCGCACGAGACGGTCCGGCGTGAGGCCGGAGAGGTCGAGCCGCTGGCCGGGCTCGGCTTTCAGCGTGAAGAGAAGCGGCTTCACTTACACGAGATCCTTCAGATGATAGTGGAAGGGGCCGAGTTTCCCGCCATAATTGCCGGCGCCGACGCGCTTGGCGCCGGTCTTCGAGCCGAGCGCGATGATCGCCTTCAGCCCGGCGCGCATCGCCGCCGAGACGGCCTCCGTCGTGAGGCCGTCGATGACGATCTCCAGCACGCAGCCGATATCGGCGTCGAGCGCGCTGTTGGTCGCGCCGCGCAAGGTGGGACAGTAGGCGTCATTGGTCGAGGCGCCCATGCCCTTGTATTTCGAGCCGACCTTGGAGCCGGAGCGCACCACGCCGCCGGGGAAAGGGGCGATGGCGTCGGGCGTCGCATGGACGGCTTCGACCGCCGCTTCGGTCGCGCGCATGGTGCTCGCCCAGTCTTCGCCCATCACGAGAAGATTGCCGCCGCCGACCGATTTCTTGGTGAGGCCGACCTGCGATTCGACCAGGAATTCGCCGTCCATCACCGGCACGCGCCAATAGCGGCGCCCGTCGATCGCCTTGGACGTCTGCCATTTGTCGCCGAATTGGCGCATCGAATCGCCGACTTTTATCTTCGCCTCGCCGTCGAAGGCGGAGAAAACGGCGCTGCCGGGGCAGGTCAGCACGCATTGGCCGATGCGATTGACCAGCGCCTTCTCGACGCTCTTCGGCGAGAAGCCGAACAGCAGCACGCGCACGCCGGGACGTCCGTCCGGCGTGTCGCGGCCCGCCAATTCGCAGTCTATGCCGGCCTCGCAGTCGCAGCCGATGACCGAAGTGGCGTATCCGGTCATGGTGGTCGCGGCCTGCAGCGCCCATTTGCGGGTCGGCGCCGTGATCACGACGCCGGAGCCGGTCATCGGGAAAGCCTCGGCGAAGCTCTCGTCGATGCGGATACCCTTGCGGATCAGCTGCGGCATGGGACCTCCGCGAAGCCGGCCGTCGCGGGAAGCGCGGCGTCCTGCACTTCGAACAGAGAGCGCGGCAGGCCGTAGAGTCCGTCGTAATATTTGTCGAGGCGGCTGTTGATCGCCCGGTCGTAGTCCGGCCGCACGCGCAGCGTCCTCCCCTTGGTGTAATGCGAGACCTTGCCGTCGCGCACGACGAGATTGCCGTCCTTGAAGACGTAAGCTGCATTGCGGAACATGGCGGCCTTGTCGGTCTGCGGCTTGTAGACCGCGATATCGGCGACCGAGCCCGGCGCCAATTGGCCGCGGTCCTCGAAGCCATAGAGCCGGCGCGGCGCGGCGCGCGTCATGGTCGCGATCTCGTAGAAGGAATATTCGCGCTTGATCGACGGCAGATTGGTGAGCTCCAGCACCTCGGCCGGCAGGCGCGAGCAATATTGCGCTCTGCGGTCGGCGCTCATCAGCAGCGCGAACACCTCCGGATAAGTGGTGAAGGGCGCGCCGTTCGGATGATCGGTGGTGAAGAACACCTGCATCGGATCATTGCAGAGCAGGAACAGCTCGAGGCCCGCCGCCCATTGCACCGCATTGAAGAAGTCCGACACGCGATAGGCATAGGGCACGACGCCGAGGCCGTTCGAATCGCCGTCGAAGATGACGCCCTTCTTCGGCCGTCCGCCGGGCAGGCTGTTGAACTGCTTCATCACATCGGAGGAGATCGTCACGATCTCCGCGAACATCACCTGGCCGACGTCGACGGTGACATTCTTGTTGGCGTTGATCTTCTCGGCGAATTGCGCCGCCGCCGAGGAGAAGCCGTTCTTGCCCTCCGTGCCGTAAGCATAGAACTGCACATGGGCGAGATGCAGCGGCAGGCCCTGCGAGGCGTCGATCGTCGAAAGCGCCGTCTCGACATTGCCGGGCAGGCCGAGATTGTTCATGTGCAGATGCAGCGGATGGCGGATCTTGGTGGCGTGCACCGCCTGCTGCAGCTTCTGGAAAATCTGGCGAGACGAGAGGCCGTATTCCGGCACGACGTCGTCGAGCGAGAAATGCCGGATGTTCTGCTTGAAGGCGTCGACGCCGCCGGCGTTGACGCATTTGACGCCGATCGCCCGCGTCGCCTCCAATGTTGCTCCGATGTAATCGACGACCGAATCCTGGCTCGCCCCGTCGCGGAAAGCCGAGAGCAGAAAGTCCTCGTTTCCGAGCACCGTCAAGAAACCCTTGTCGATGATCGGGATATCGGCGAGCTCGAGGTGGGCGTGCAGCGCGTGATGGGGCGACACCGCCGGCTCGATGACCGTGGTGTAGCCCATTTGCGCATAGAGGCGGCCGGTCTCGAAGGTCGACCAGCCGGCCGTCGACAGCGGCGTGTCGGCGGGGCGCGGGCGATGGCCGCGATGCGCCTCGGGCAGCAGCAGCCGCGCCGTGTTCACGCCGCCGCCGGCGATGTGGGAGTGGATGTCGATCGCGCCGGCCATCACCACATGGCCGGAGACGTCGTGCTCGACATCCGGCGTGCGGCCCTCCGGCGGCGCGACGATGCGGCCGTCCTCGAAGAAGAGATCGCCCACGGCGTCGACGCCGTTGACGGGATCGACGACATGGCCGCCGCGAAGCGAGATCAGCACGGCAGGTCCTCCGAAAATTTTGCGCTGATGGCGGCGATCGCCTCCGCGACGCTCGGCAGCTCGGCCGGGGCGCTCGCCCGCCGCAGCACCATCGAGCTCGTCTCCTGCGCGAACTCCACCGCGTCATAGTTCTCGCCGGGCTTGCCGACGGCGATGAAGAGCCCGCGCTTTGTCGCTGCGCCCGGCGGCCCGAGCGTGACGAGCGGTATGTCCACGCTCTTCCAGGGCGGCGGTTCGCCGTCATAGGCGGATATCCACAAGGCCGCGTCGGCCTCGCCGCTCTCGACGAGACGAGCGGCCTCGAAGCGCCAGGTGTCGTGCTCCGGATAGCCGCGGCCGAAGCCGGTGCGAGGCGGAAAGCCGGTCATCCAGGCGGAGGTCTGCAGCACGCCGGTGGCGCCGGCGCGGCCGCCGATCGGCACGCCGGTGAAGCGCGTCGTCGCGTTGAGCTCGGCGATTAGGCCCTGCAGCATTTCGACGACGAGCGGATCGAGTCCCGCGGAAGCCCAGACCGCGACGCCGAAACGGGCCGCCTTCAGCGTCTCAGCGGTTGCGTCCAGCTTCTTGAGCGCGGCGGCGCCGACCGCGACGGGCCGGCCGCCGACGCGAGCGCGCAACGCGCCGAGCACGCCCGGCAGCTCCTGTTCCGTCGCCGCGACCGTCTCGACGTCGACGCCCTCGGGCTTGGCCTCGTTGCGCTTCGGCCCGATCCACAGCGCCTTGCGCGGGGTGCGGCCGCCGTGGACGGTCTCCTTGTCCAGCGCCAGGCGCTCGAAGATCGCCGGCCAATAGGAGGGGAGGCCCGGGCCGACCAGCAGCACCACATCGGCGCGCACGCGGGCCTCGTTGGGCGTCGTCACGAAGACGCCGGCGGAGCGCAGCACCTCGAGATCGGTCAGCGAATCGCGCGACGCGAGATGGTCGAAGGCGCCGCGCAGCCGCTCGGCCAGCAGAATCGCCGCCTGCGCCCCGGCGACATCGGCGCCGAGCCCGGCCACCAGGGGAAAATTCGCCCCCTGCAGAATTTTCGCGGCTTGTTCGTAGGCGTCTTCGGAAGAAATGGATTTGCCGTCGAGCGTCGCGTTGCTCATTGCCTCAACCGATGTTTCCACCCGCGCGCGGGTTTGCGCCCGCGCCTTTTTTGTCCGCCCGGGGCGCGCGGCCGCGAGCGAAGGCAAGAGCGGCGCGCCCTCTCGCCGGAGGCCGCGTCGCGCGCTATGCCTATCAGCCGCGGCGTCGGAAGTCGAGACATCGAAGCGCCTCAATTCTATTCTCCGGCTGGAGCCGGCAAATGCAGGCCGAGCCCGCCCGAATTCCCAGCCTCCTCATCCCGCGGCGCTTTTTGCCGAAGGCAAAAAGTTTCGAAGGATGCTCCGGAGCGCGCGCGGCGCCACCCTTCGAGACGTCCGCTACGCGGGCTCCTCGCTCGGGGTGAGGGGCTCGAAATTCAGTCAACGCTGTCGAGAAGGAAAGTCCAATGGCGAACGCCGCCGATCCCAAGACCGCCTTCGCCCTTTCCGCCGCGACGCCGCCCATCGCCGCGAAGCGGCCGACGCGCCGCGTCATCCACGGGCGCGTCCTCGATGATCCCTATTCCTGGCTCGCCGCCGAGAACTGGCGCGACGTGCTGAGCGATCCCGCGACGCTGCCGGTCGACATCGCCGCGCTGGCGATGGCCGAGAACGCCTATTGCGAAGCCGTGATCGCTCCCCTCGGCGCCTTGCGCGAAAAGCTGCAGGCGGAGCTGCGCGGCCGCATCAAGGAGGACGACAGCGAGCCGCCCTGGCCGGACGGCCCTTTCGCCTACTTCGAGCGCTATCGTGAAGGCGGCGAGCATGCGCTCTATTGCCGCACGCCGCGCGGCGGCGGCGATGAGCGCGTTCTGTTCGATGGCGACGAAGAGGCCGGCGACGCGCATTTCTTCGACATCGGCGAGATCGACCATTCGCCCGATCATGCGCAGATCGCCTGGAGTGTCGACGACAAGGGTTCGGAATATTATTCGATCCGCACCCGCGCGCTCGCCGGCGGAAAGGACCGGGCGGACGTCGTGCCGCACACCGACGGCTCGCTGGTATGGAGCGCGGATTCGAAGAGTTTTTATTATGTGCGCGTCGACGAGAATCATCGCACCGCGCAGGTGTTCCGCCATGACGTCGGCGCCGATCCCGCGACCGACGCGCTCATCGTCGAGGAGCGCGATCCGGCCTGGTTCGTGTCCCTGGACCGCAGCCGCTGCGAACGTTTCGCCATCGTCTCCATTCGCGGCCATGACGCCAGCGAATGCCATCTGATCGACATTCGCGACAAGACGGCGACGCCGCGTCTCGTCGCGCCGCGCGAGCCGAAGCTGCGCTATGACGTCGAGCCGCACGGCGATGATCTCTACATCCGCTCCAACGCCGACGGCGCCGAGGATTTCGCGATTTTTCGCGCGCCGCTGACCAGCGCCTCGCGCGCCGATTGGCGCCTGGTCGCGCCGCATGTCGCGGGACGTCTCATCGTCATGGGCACGGTCTATGCGCGTCATCTCGTCTGGGTGGAGCGCGAGAACGGCCTGCCGCGCATCGTGATCCGCGAGCTCGCGAACGGCGAGGAGCACGCCATCGCCTTCGAGGAGGAGGCCTATGCGCTCTATCTGCTGCCCGGCCTCGAATTCGACACCGATATTCTGCGCTTCACCTATTCCTCGATGACGACGCCCGAGGAGACCTATGACTACGACATGCGCGCGCGCGCGCGCGCGCTGTTGAAGCGCGAGGAAATCCCTTCGGGTCACGATCCGAAGAATTATGTGACCCGGCGGCTGTTCGCGACCGCCGCCGATGGCGCGCAGGTTCCGGTCACTCTGCTGCATCGCTCCGATCTGACGCCGGGGGCTGGCGCGCCGACTTTGCTCTACGGCTATGGCGCCTATGGGCATCCTCTCTCGGCGGGCTTCGACAGCCATGCGCTGTCGCTGGTCGATCGCGGATTCGTCTATGCGCTCGCTCATACGCGCGGGGGAACCGACAAGGGCTGGAATTGGTACGAGAGCGGCAAGCTCGAGCATAAGCCCAATACGTTCTCCGACTTCATCGCCGTGGCGCGTCATCTGATCGCGACCGGCTATGCGAAGGAGGGCGGCGTCATCGCCCAAGGCGCGAGCGCCGGCGGCATGCTGATGGGCGCGATCGCCAATCAGGCGCCGGAGCTCTTCTCCGGGATCATCGCCGGCGTGCCCTTCGTCGACGTGCTGAACACCATGCTGCGCGACGATCTGCCGCTGACGCCGCCCGAGTGGGAGGAATGGGGCAATCCGATCGCGGACGTCGCCGCCTATGACCGGCTTTCATCCTATTCGCCCTATGACAATGTCGCGGCGCAACGCTATCCGGCGATACTGGCGCTCGCCGGCCTCACCGACCCGCGCGTGACCTATTGGGAGCCGCTCAAATGGGTCGCGCGCCTGCGCGAGCGGATGGCCGGCGGGGGACCTGTTCTGTTGCGCACGAACATGGAAGCCGGCCACGCCGGCGCGTCGGGGCGGTTCGAGCGGCTGGAGGAAGTGGCGCTGGAATGGGCTTTTGCGCTGGCCTGCGCAGGGAGGGCGACGGCGTAGGCGGCGCCGTCGCGAGCCGATGGCCGCGGCGATCGAAAGGAAGCGAATGGCCTGCGCTCCGCGGGATGGCGTCTCCGCCTCGACGCGGAGCGGTTCGAGCCGCTTCAGCTCGCCTCGGCGAGCAGGGACAGCTGCGCCTTCACGCGCTCTTCCGTCACATCGGTCAGCGTCGTCGGATATTCGCCGGTGAAGCAATGGTCGGTGAATTGCGGGCGCGAGGGATCGCGCCGCTCCTCGCCCATCGCGCGGTAGATGCCGTCGATCGACAGGAAAGCGAGGCTGTCCGAGCCGATATATCGCCGCATCTCCTCGAGGCTGTGCGTCGCGGCGAGCAGTTTCTCCTTCTGCGGCGTGTCGATGCCGTAATAATCGGGATGAGTGATCGGCGGCGAGGAGATGAGGAAATGCACCTCGCGCGCGCCGGCGTCGCGCATCATCTGCACGATTTTGACCGAAGTAGTGCCGCGCACGATCGAATCGTCGATCAAGATCACCCGCTTGCCATTGACCACCGAGCGATTGGCGCTGTGCTTCAAGCGCACGCCGATCTCGCGCACCGACTGGGTCGGTTGGATGAAGGTGCGGCCGACATAATGATTGCGGATGATGCCGAGCTCGAAGGGAATGCCGGATTCGCGCGCATAGCCGAGCGCGGCCGGAACGCCCGAATCCGGCACCGGCACCACCACATCGGCGTCGATCTTCTGCTCGCGGGCGAGTTCGGCGCCCATCGACTTGCGGACGTCGTAGACCGGACGTCCGTGGACGATCGAATCCGGCCGGGCGAAATAGATATATTCGAAGATGCAGGGCCGCATCGGCTGCGCCGGAAACGGCCGCAGGCTCTCGAGACCCTCCTCGGAAATGACGACGACCTCGCCGTTCGCCACGTCGCGAACGAAGCGCGCGCCGATGATGTCGAGCGCGCAGGTCTCCGAGGCGAGAATATATTTGCCGTCGAGTTCGCCGATGACGAGCGGGCGAATGCCGAGCGGATCGCGCGCGCCGATCAGCTTCTTGTTGGAGAGGACGACGAGCGAATAGGCGCCCTCGATCGAGCGCAGCGCCTCGATGAAGCGCTCGACGAGCCGCGTCTTGCGGCTGCGCGCGACGAGATGGAGGATCACCTCGGTGTCGGAGGTGGACTGGAAGATCGCCCCTTCCTCGATCAGTTCGCGGCGCAAGGTCTGGGCGTTGGTGAGATTGCCGTTGTGGCCCACCGCGAAGCCGCCCGTGTTGAGCTCGGCGAACAGGGGCTGGACGTTGCGCAGGATCGTTTCGCCCGTCGTCGCATAACGGACATGTCCGATCGCCGAATTGCCGGGCAGGCGGCGGATCGTGCTCTCTTTCGAGAAATGGTCGCCGACGAGGCCGAGACGGCGCTCGGAATTGAAGCGCTTGCCGTCGAAGGCGACGATGCCGGCCGCTTCCTGTCCGCGATGCTGCAGCGCGTGCAGGCCGAGCGCCGTGAGGATCGTCGCGTCGGGGTGGTCGAAAATGCCGAAGACGCCGCAATATTCGCGCAGACGATCGCCGTCCGGGTCGTCGGTTTGATCTGTCGTGCGCGAATGGTTCATCTTTCCGGCTCCGGCGCGGTTGTCAGCGCAATTTTCGCCCCGCCGCCAGGGCGTCCAGCTTTTGTTGGTCGCTCTCGCCATATTTGGCGCCTGTGGACGGGTTTGTCAGCTCCGTCCGCTTGTCGGCGGCGGCCTCGCCCGCATCCGAAGGCTTCGCCGCATCGCTTTCCGGCTCGCTCGGAGGCTCCTCGGTCGCGCCGCCGCCCTTCTTCGTCTTCAGCTTGGCGACCAATCCGTCGATATCGTCGGGCAGGAATTCGCGCAGACGGTCGCCCGAGGCCTGCAGCACGGGCTTGGTGCGGGCGGTCTTGATCCAGTCGGGCTGGCTCGTCTCCGGCACCAGCCAGTCATAGAACAGGAAGGCGACCACCGCGAGCAGCAGTCCGCGCGCCGCCCCGAACAGGAAGCCGAGCGTGCGGTCGAGCGCGCCGATCTTCGAATCGAGGATCAGATCGGAGAGCTTGACGGTGACGAGCGACACGACGATCAGCGTCGCGAAGAACACGACGGCCGCGCCCGCGTAGACGGCGAGGTTTTCCTTCGGAACATAGGGTTTGACATATGGCACGACGAGCGGATGCAAATAATAGGCCGCCGCCGCCGCCGCGACCCAGGAGAGGACGGCGAGCACCTCGCGCGTGAAGCCGCGCAGCAGCGCCAGCAGGCCCGACACCAGCACGACGACGGTGACGGTCAGATCGAGATAAGACGGCATTTCGAAAGCCTCTTCGTGTTGGTCGTTCTACAACCCTCGATGCGTCCGAGCCTTCGCCGGGCGGCCGCATGGGGGAATGCGGCCGCCCGGCGAAGGCTCGGACGCCGGCGCTCGCGTCGCCGTCAGATTCTCATCGCCGAGTATAAGGGAGCGGTCTTTGTTCGTCACGCCCGCGGGATCGGCTCCCGGCCCGCGCGTGGCGCGCGGGACCGGACGCCGAGAATGCGGCGATAGCGAGAAGGCTCGGCCGTCAAGGGGGAGGCGCGATCATGCCGCCCGTCGGATCTCGCCGAGCGTCGAGGCCGCGATCATCAGCGCCATGCCGTTGAGGCGGGCCTCGTCGCGACCCTGCCAGCGGCGCAGGATGACGCGGAACAGCTCGTCCATGACCGATTCGTCGATGGCCTCCAGCGAGCGCTCGTCGACATTGGCGCGACGCGCCAGCTTCACGAGATCGCTGCGCGCGTCGCGCGCCAGAACAGTCTCGCCCTCGAGCAGACTGCGCCACATTCTGCAATGCTGGCGCCCGAGAGCGTCCCACATCTGTCTACGTCCACGAAACCAAGCTTCATAGACGCCGAATATACGATCCGCCACCAAAGGTTCACTCCAGCGCGCGATCTCTCTGCTCGTCTCCGCAAATTCCCGAGATTGCATCTTCTGCCTCATGGCGCGGGCAAACGCGTGATTCGTCGAACGACGATGATTATTGCCGATGGTTAATTTTCTGCAACCGCGGGCTTCGACGCCTTCACCGATTTTTATGTATTCGCGCATGCGAATCGCGGGAGTTGCTTCTATCTCGCAAGTAGAACTACGCAGCGCCTGCTTGCGAATCGGCCGCGACCCTGAAGGGTGCGCGGCCGATGTTGCGCCGGGCTGACGCGCGGACGGGCGATCAGTCCTCGGCCGGGCTCCGCGGGGGGGCGCGCCGCGGGCCGTCGCGCCGGCCGGGGGAGGACTGCGCCGAGCCCTGGGCAATTTCCGCGACGAGCGCGGCGACATGGCCGCAGGGCGAGAGCGCGACGCCGCCGCCCGCATCCTCGTCGGTCGCCTGTTGCGCCTGCGGCAGCACGGCGCGGCGAAAGCCGAGCTTGCCGGCCTCCTTGAGCCGCGCGCCGGCGTGGATGACGGGCCGCACCGCGCCGGACAGCGCGATCTCGCCGAAATAGACCCGCTCGGCGGGCAGGGGGGCGCCGGTGAGCGAGGAGACGAGCGCGGCGGCGGCGGCGAGGTCGGCCGCGGGCTCGTCGGCGCGCAGGCCGCCGGCGACATTGAGATAGACGTCGTGCTGGCCGAGTCTCAGCCCGCCATGCGCCTCGAGCACGGCGAGGATCATGGAGAGGCGATTGGAGTCGAAGCCGACGACGGCGCGGCGCGGCGTGCCGAGCGAGGTCGGCGCGACCAGCGCCTGAATCTCCACCAGCATGGGGCGCTGGCCTTCCATGCCGGCGAGCACGGCGGCGCCGGGCGCCGCGGCGTCGCGGCCGGCGAGGAAGAGGGCGGAAGGGTTCGGCACTTCGGCGAGGCCGGAGCCGGTCATTTCGAACACGCCGATCTCCCCGGTCGCGCCGAAGCGGTTCTTGGAGGCGCGCAGCAGGCGGAAGTGATGCGCGCTGTCGCCCTCGAAGGACAGCACGGCGTCGACCATGTGCTCGACGACGCGGGGACCTGCGACCTGTCCGTCCTTGGTCACATGGCCGACGAGAATGATCGTCGAGCCGCCGAGCTTGGCGTGGCGCAGCAGCGCCTGGGCGCTGGCCCGCACCTGGGTCACCGTGCCGGGCGCGGAGTCGACCGCTTCCGTATGCATGGTCTGGATCGAGTCGATGACGACCAGCGCCGGCTTGCGGCCTGTGGCGCAGGTGGCGAGAATATCCTCGACCTGCGTCGCGCCGGCGAGCTCGACGGGCGCCTCGGCGAGGTCGAGACGTTCGGCGCGCAGCCGCACCTGGGCGGCGGCCTCCTCGCCCGAGATATAGATCACCCGCTCGCCGCGATCGGCGAGCGCCGCGCAGGCCTGGATCAGCAGCGTGGACTTGCCGATGCCGGGCTCGCCTCCGAGCAGCGCCACGGAGCCCGGCACGAAGCCGCCGCCGGTCACGCGGTCGAATTCTTCGATTCCGGTGGCGATGCGCGGCGCGGGCCGCGCCTCGCCGGCGAGGGACTCCAGCGCAAAGGGTTTTCCGCGCCCGCCGCGCGCGGCCGGCGGGCCGAAGCCGGCGGCGGCGCCGGTCTCCTCGACGATCGTGTTCCACTCGCCGCAGGATTCGCAGCGCCCCTGCCAGCGGCTCGTGACGGCGCCGCAGCTCTGGCAGACGAAGGTGGCGCGGGTCTTAGCCATGAGCGCTGCGCTCGCGTCGCGGCATTGCGAATACGAGCGCGAGCGGCGCCAGCGCTGTGACGGCGGCGACGCCATAGGCGACGCCTTCTCCGCCCCGTTCCGCGAGAACGCCGAAGGCCACATTGCCGACGATCACCGCAATGGCGTTGGCGAGGCCGAAAACGCCGAAGCCGGTGGCGCGCAGATGCGCGGGCGCGGTTCTCGCCACCAGCGTGGAAAAGGCGACCTGGGCGAGGGCGATGTGCGCTCCCCAGAGCGCGACGCCGGCGAAGGCGGCGGGCAGATCTGCGGAAGCGGCGAGGACGGCCTCCGAGATCGCCAGAGTGAGGCTCGCCGCGACGAGCAGCCGCCGCTCGCTCCAGCGGTCGACGATCTTCCCCGCCGGATAGGCCGCGAGCGCCGCGACGAAGGACATTGCGACGAGGGTCAGCGGCGCGAAGGCCATCGCGAGGCCGGCGCCGGTCGCCCGCAGCACGAGAAAGGCTTCGCCGACGCGCGCCGCCGCCAGAAGCGCGCCGAATGCGGTCAGCAGGAAGAAGGCGCGCGGCAGCTCGCGAAAGCCCGCGAGCAGCGGGCCGCGCCCGGCGGGCGGGGGGCGCGTCTCCTCCGGCTCGCGGACGAACAGCGCCAGCACGAGCACGCAGGCGAGCGCCGGAACGCAGGCGGCCCAGAACACGAGACGCGCGTCGTCATGTGTCGCGAGCATCAACGCGATGGCGACGAGCGGGCCGATGACGGCGCCGACCGTGTCGAGCGCCTGGCGCAGGCCATAGGCGGCGCCGCGCAGCTCGGGCGCGGTCACATCGGCGATCAGCGCGTCGCGCGGCGCGGCGCGCACGCCTTTGCCCACGCGGTCGACGACGCGCGCCGCGATCACCTCCGCCGCGCCGGAAGCGAGCGGAAAAACCGGCTTCGTCGCCGCGGCGAGACCATAGCCGAACAGAGCGAGGCCCTTGCGCCGGCCGATCCGATCCGAAAGGTGGCCGGAGACGACTTTCACGGCCAGCGCCGTCGCCTCCGCGGCGCCCTCGATCCAGCCGATCTCGGCCACGGCGAGGCCGAGCGTTCCCGTTAGATAGACGGGAAGCAGAGCGTGGATCATCTCCGACGAGCAATCCATGAACAAAGAGGTGAGGCCGAGCGCCCAGACGGCGCCGGGCATGCGCGCGGCGCTGCGGATCATCGTCGCCGCATCGGCGTCTCGCTCGCTCATGGGGGCGCTTCTACGTCGCCGCGCGCCGTCGCGGCAAGCGCGAAACGGGAGATCAGCTCTTCCTGCCGATCGGCCGATGGCCGTTTATGCGCGCGCGAAGGACGTTGGAGGCCTTGAACATCACGACCCGCCGCGCCGAGATCGGGGCGGAGGCGCCCGTCTTGGGATTGCGGCCCACGCGCTCGTTCTTCCAGCGGATATGAAAGGCGCCGAAAGAGGACAGCTTCACATCCTCGCCCGAGACAATGGCCTGAAAAATCTCCGCCAACACCGTCTCGACGAATTCGGCGGATTCCGCGCGGGACAGGCCGATGCGGCGATGGATCGCGTCGGCGAGGTCCGCACGCGTGATGGTGCGCGGCGACGCGTCCGCCAGCGGCTCTTCGGGCGGCGCGTCGATCGTCGGGGCCCCTTTCTCGGAAAGCTTCTGCGACATGTTAGGCCTTATCGATACGGAGAAAACATCAATAACAAGCGGGAGATGGTCCTTTGTGACAACCGTCGCGCGAGAAGGGTTCGTCGCTTTCGACCGCAATCGGCGGGCAAGACGTCGCGTGGGCGAGGAGGCGATAAACTCAATTCGGTTATTTTTCAGAAAGAACGGAGGAAATCAAGCGCCGGGTGCAGGCGCGCGCCGCGGTTAGGCCCGGCGCGCGACTGCGCCCGGGAGCTGTCGAACGTCGCGCATGCGCGCGCAGCTACCAGCGGATCAGCGCCGATCCCCAGGTGAAGCCGCCGCCGACCGCCTCCAGCATCACGAGATCGCCGCGCTGGATGCGTCCGTCCCCGGCCGCGACGGAGAGCGCGAGCGGGATGGAGGCGGCCGAGGTGTTGCCGTGCAGATGCACGGTCGCGACGATCTTCCCGGGAGCGATGCCGAGCTTGGCCGCCGACATGTCGATGATGCGGCGATTGGCCTGATGCGGCACGAACCATTGCAGATCTTTCGCCGTGTAGCCGGTCGCGGCGAAGGCGTCGACCACGACGTCGGTCACCTGCCCGACGGCGAAGCGAAACACCTCCTTGCCCTCCATGCGCAGATGGCCGACCGTTCCAGTCGTCGACGGGCCGCCGTCGACATGGAGCTTGGCGCGATGACGCCCGTCCGAGCGCAGATGCGTCGTGAGCACGCCGCGTTCGTCCATCGAGCCCCGGCTCTCGCGCGCTTCCAGGACGATCGCGCCGGCGCCGTCGCCGAACAGGACGCAGGTCGTGCGGTCGGTCCAGTCGATGATGCGCGAGAAGGTCTCGGCGCCGATGACGAGCGCGCGCATGTGCGAGCCCGAGCGCAGGAACTTGTCCGCCGTCGCCAGAGCGAAGACGAATCCCGAGCAAACGGCCTGCAGATCGAACGCCGCGCCGTGATGAATGCCCAGCGCCGCCTGGATCTGCGTCGCGGTCGAGGGAAAGGTGTAGTCGGGCGTCGATGTGCCGACGACGATGAGATCGACGTCCTCGGGCGAAAGGCCCGCATCGGCGAGGGCGGCGCGCGCGGCGCGCTCGCCGAGCAGGGAGGTGGTCTCGCCCGGCGCGGCGATGCGCCGCTCCTTGATCCCGGTTCGCTGAACGATCCACTCGTCGCTCGTGTCGACGAGCGTCGCGAGCTCCTCGTTGGAGAGCACGCGCTCGGGCAGATAGGAGCCGACTCCGAGGACGACGGACCGCAAGGGAGAGAGCGTGGATGTCACTGCGCGGCTTCCCGGGGAGGGGAGGAGATCGGAGCCTCGTTCCGAGCGACGGGCGTGTCGTGGGTGATGACCGCCATCGTGTCGCGGATTTTCGTCAGCAGCCCCTGATGCGCCATCTCATAGCCGATCTCGACGGCGCGCGCGAAAGCATGCGCGTCGGCCCCGCCATGACTCTTGATGACGACGCCCTCGAGCCCGAGGAAGACGCCGCCATTCACATTGCGCACGTCGAGCTTGTCGCGCAGCTCGCGAAAGGCGCTCCTCGCCAGCAGATAGCCGAGCTTGGCGAGCCATGAGCGGCGGATCGCCTCGCGCAGATAATCGGTGATCTGCTGCGCCGTGCCTTCGGCGGTCTTCAGCGCGATATTGCCGGAGAAGCCTTCGGTGACGACGACGTCGACGACGCCCTTGCCGATCTCGTCGCCCTCGACGAAGCCGCGATAGTCGAGATGCGGGACATCGGCCTCCTTGAGCGCGCGCGAGGCGCCCTTCACCTCGTCGACGCCCTTGATCTCCTCGGCGCCGACATTGAGCAGGCCGACGGTCGGCCGCTCGACGGAGAACAGCACGCGCGCCATCGCCGAGCCCATGATGGCGAGGTCGACGAGATGCTTGGCGTCCGCGCCCATGGAGGCGCCGACGTCGAGAACGATCGACTGGCCGCGCGCCGTCGGCCAGAGGGCCGCCAGCGCCGGCCGGTCGATGTTCGCCATTGTGTGGAGGCAGATCTTGGCCATGGCCATCAGCGCGCCGGTGTTGCCGGCGGAAACGGCGGCGTCGGCCTCGCCCTTCTTCACCGCGTCGATCGCTTGCCACATGGAGGAGACGCGGCGGCCGGCGCGCAGCGCCTGGCTCGGCTTGTCGTCCATGCGGATGGCGACGTCGCAATGGCGAACGCTCGAAACCGCGGCGAGGCGCGGATGTTCGGCGAGCGCGGCGTGGATCGCCGCCTCGTCGCCGAACAGCAGGAAGCGGCAGTCGCCCCGGCGCTCCAGCGCGAGGGCCGCGCCCGGCACGGTGACCGCCGGACCGAAATCGCCGCCCATGGCGTCGAGCGCTATCCGAATGGGCTCCGCCATTCCTCATCCACTCCTGGCTTGTTGCGGGATCCGAGCGAGCGGCCCGTGGGAGGCGTCGCTGTCGGCGTCGCTCATCGACGAACGTCGAGCGGCCGCTCGGACGCGGGCGGGGAAGCAAGCCGGCCGCCCGTCGCCCCGCGTCGGCGGCAACGACTTGCCATTTGCGCCGCGCCGGCGCAAGGCATTTCCTCAGTTGCCGCGGCCTTTGCGCAGCGCCTCGCCGAGCCCGGCGAAGGGCGAGCGAGCGGGCGCGGCGTTTCCCTCCGCGGGCGGCGCCGTGAAGCTCGCGCCCGGCTTGCGCGGATAGGGGTCGAGCGCGAGCGCCAGAAATTCGGCGACGATCGCGCCGAGATCGATTCGTCCGTCGATCAGCGGATCGGGCTCGTCCTCCTCGAGATCGACGAAATGGCGGCCGGGTCCCGCATCGTCGGGATCGGCCGCGCGTCGCGCGCGGCGGCTCGGCTCGGAAAGGAGGCGCGGCGCCGGCTCCGGAGCGAAAGCGACGTCGATCGGCTCGACGAGCGTCGCGTCGAACTCGTCGAGCGAGACCACGCAGGTCTGACGCAGGTCGGCGCGGAGCTCGCCCTGCACCCGCAATCCGCCGGCGTCTTCGCGCCGAACGCGCAGATCGGCCTCGAGCCGCGTCAAAGCGGCGAGGCCGTCCGCCGCCGCCAGCGCGGCGCATTCGTCGGGGCGCGCGGCAATGTGGAGATCGAAACCCTCCTCGGGAACGTCCGCCGCCGCCAGCGGCCTGGAGAAGGCCGACTCCCGCCCTTGGTCCTCGTCATGCGTCATCGGCCGCTCCTCTCGTCGTCGTCTCTGGGTGGAATATAGACGTGCGCGCGCGCTCTGCTGCAAGCTTCGCCTTTTTCCAGCCATCGAGCGGGCGGAAAGAACATCGGCCCCCCTCCGTGGGCGCGGCTGCTTGCTTTCGCTCCAGGCGAAGGGTAGGCATCGGCAAATCATTCTTTCCAAGAGGGCTCGCCTCGGCGACGAGGCGCAGGGCGGAGATCGATATGGCGTCGGAGAATTCGCGCGTCGTCCTTCCCACTCGCGCGCGGCGCGTCGCGGCCGTCGCCGTGCTCGCGGCGACGCTGGCCGGCTGCCTCGGCTATGACGGCGTCATCAATCGCGGCGCCGTGATCGAGGAGCGCAAGGTCGCTCAGATCAAGGTCGGCATGCCGGCGCCGCAGGTGCTGGCGCTGCTCGGCACGCCTTCGACGACCTCCACCGTCGGCGGCGACGCCTGGTACTATGTGAGCCAGCGGCTCGAGCGCCAGCTCGCCTTCATGCCGCAGGAGGTCGCCGACCAGCGCATCTTCGCCGTCTATTTCGACAAGTCCAAGAATGTTCAGCGCCTCGCCGACTATGGGCTGAAGGACGGCAAGGTGGTGGACTTCCTCACCCGCACGACCCCGAGCGCAGGCGCCGAGTTCCAGTTCCTGCGCAGCATGTTCGCCAAGCTGCTGAGCTTCTGACCAAGAGCGTGGGCTTCACAGCAACTACCCGGGGCGCGATTGTGGCGCCGTCGCCGCAGCCGGGAGCCCGTACGTAGTTCGAGCCTTGCTTTGCAAGGCTTCGGCGCGCCGTGGCGCGCGTGCGGATTGTGACGCGCGCATGACGCACGCGGCCGATTTTTCGCCCCTCGCCCCTGCTAGCGTTCCTTCCCGTCCCGACAACAGGAGAGGAACGAAACAGAGTGACTTACGAGGCGATTGCTCCTGCCGCTCGCGGCCTGGAAGCGTCTGCGCCGAAGCAGCCGCGCTTTCTTCGAGTTCTCATTGCCCGCGCCGCGGCGGACGGGCCGTTTCTCGGCGCGGGCCGTTCGGCCCCCATGCTCCTTCGCGCCCTGGCCGTCGCAGCGGCCTCGACTTGCGCGCTGGCGGCCATTCTGTTCTCGGCGCCCGATGTCGGTCCGACCGCCAAGACGGCTGCGTCGCGCTCCGGCCGCGACATGGCCGCGCGCGGCCGCGGCGCGTCGACGACGCCGATGAAGGTCGCGAAACAGGACGACGTGGCGCTCGACGCCGATTTTTCGGCGAGCGACGCGGTCCGCGCCTGGTCGTCGACAGGACGGACGGAAGCGAAGGCCGAGAGCTCGGGCGTCCTCCAGTTCGGACCGGTGCGCGTCGCGCGCGCCATCGTGGAGCATGTCGTGGACGCGGCCAAAACCACCGGCTCGGACCCGGCGCTGCTGATGGCCATCGCCGACAAGGAATCGAGTTTTTCGCCCAAGGCCAAGGCCAGCACCTCCTCGGCGAGCGGCCTGTTCCAGTTCATCGACTCGACCTGGCTCAAGGCCGTGCGCATGTTCGGCTGGCGCCACGGCCAGCAGGAGGCGGCCGAAGCGATCGAGGTCAAGGGCGGTGATCTGCGCGTCGCTCCGCAGAAGCGCACCGCGATCCTCGCCATGCGCAACGACCCTTATCTCTCCGCCGCGCTCGCCGCCGAGATGCTGAAATATGACGGCGATAAAATCGCCGAGCGCATCGGACGGCCGCTGACGGCGGGCGAGACCTATCTGATCCACTTCCTCGGGCCCGACGACGCCGCGCGCTTCATGCAGACGGTCGAGGAGGCGCCGGAGACGCCGGCGGCGAAGCTCCTGCCGAGGCCCGCACGGGCCAACAAGCCGATCTTCTACGCCCGCAAAGGCAAGAAGATGCAGCCGAAGTCCGTCGGCGAAGTGCATGAGGCCTTCGAGGCGATGATGGGCCAGCGCTCGAGCCGCTACAGAGGCGTCGAGGAGCAATTGCCGGACGGCGCCCTGGCGTTCACGGAATAATGAAGGCGGCCTGCGGGCCGCCTTTTTCATTTGCTCCAGCGCTCGGCCGCCGCGTCGTCCTTCGCCCTGGCCTCGACCCAGTCGCCGGCCGAACCGTCGGCGTGATGCTCCTTCTTCCAGAAGGGCGCTCTGGTCTTCAGATAATCCATCAGGAATTCCGCCGCCGCGAAAGCTTCGCCGCGATGGCGGGCGGCGGCGATCACCAGCACGATTTTCTCGCCGGGCCGAATGCGGCCATGACGATGGACGACGGTCAGCGCCTGCAGCGGCCAGCGCGCCAGCGCCTCCTCGGCGACGCGGGCGATCTCCGCCTCCGCCATGCCCGGATAATGCTCGAGCTCGAGCGCCGCGAGCGTCCCGCCTTCGTCGCGGCAGAGCCCGGTGAAGGAGACGATCGCGCCGATGTCGCGGCGGCCGGCCTCGATCAGCGCGGCCTCATGGGCCGGGTCGAAGGGAGCGGATTGGATGCGGAGGGTAGGGGTCATGACGCGAATAGCGAGTGGCGAGTAGCGAATAGTCCATTCGCTACTCGCCTATCCTCCCGTCATCGGCGGAAAAAAAGCGATTTCCCGCGCTCCCGCGATCGTCGCGTCATGGCGGGCGTGCGCCTTGTCGATGGCCGCGCGGATGACGGCGGCGTTCTCGAAGGCGTGGGCGTAAGTCTCGTCGCGCGTCTTCAGCCAGTCGATCAGCTCGCCGATCGTCGCGACGTACGGAGGAGGGGAGAGTTCCTCCTCGGCGCGGCCGACGCGCTCGCGCACCCAGGCGAAATAGAGCGCTCTCATCCGTCCTCGTCCCCCATATGGACCCAGCCGGCCTGCATATAGTCGAAGCCCGTGTAGAGCGTGAGAACGGCCGCGATCCACAGCAGGGCGCAGCCGATGGTCACCGTGCCCGGCAGCACGATCTCGCCCGCCCGTCCGGCGATCAGGAAGCCGAGCGCGACGAGCTGCAGCGTCGTCTTCCATTTGGCGATGGCCGAGACCGGCACCGGCACTTTGAGCTGGGCGAGATATTCGCGCAGGCCGGAAACGAGGATCTCGCGGCACAGGATGATGATCGCCGCCCAGATGGTCCAGCCCGCGATGGTCTGGTCGGCGACCACCATCAGCAGCGTCGCCGCCACCAGCAGCTTGTCGGCGATCGGATCGAGCATGGCCCCGAGCGAAGACTGCTGCGCCCAGGCGCGGGCCAGATATCCGTCCAGGAAATCGGTGACGCCAGCGGCGGCGAAGACGCCGAGCGCCGTCCATCGCATCCACAATTCGTCGGGCCATTGCAGCAGCCCGGCGACGACGGGAACCGCGACCAGGCGCCCATAGGTGAGGATATTCGGCAGGGAGAAGGCGTGCCGTCGGCGCGGCGGAGGTATGGCCGTCGAAGTCATGCCCGGAGGGAACATGGCGAGCGCCTCCCTTGTCAATAGACGAGACTCCGTCGCGCCGCGTCCTCCAGCGCTCCGGTCGGCGGGTCGGCTGCGGGCCGTTCGGCGGGAAATCTCGGTAAAAGCACCCGTTTGCTCTGTTCCGCCCGCTCCCGGTCTCGCGCCCCGCGCAAAATTTAAGCATCGCCGCGCTGGAAATGGTCATAGACCAGACGCGCCGTCGCCTTGTTGATCCCAGGCGCCTTCTCGAGGTCGCAGAGCGCGGCTCCGGCGACGGCTTTGGCGGTGCCGAAGGCGAGCAGCAGCGCGCGCTTGCGGGACGGCCCTATTCCGGGGATCTCGTCGAGCGGGTTCTTGGCGAATTCCTTCTTGCGCCGCGCGCGATGCGTGCCGATGGCGAAACGATGCGCCTCGTCGCGCAGGCGCTGGACGAAATAGAGAGCGGGATCGTGGGGCGGCAAGCGGAAGGGCTCCCGTCCCTCGACGAAGAATGTCTCGCGGCCGGCGTTGCGGTCGGCGCCCTTGGCGATGGAGGCGAGGGTCACGCCCTCGAGCCCGATCTCGGCCGCGACTGCTCTGGCCGCGTCGAACTGGCCGCGCCCGCCGTCGATCAGCACGAGGTCGGGCGTCGTCGGAAAGGCGTCGGCGGTCTCTTCCTTTTCCGCCTCCTTGGCGATGCGGGCGAAGCGCCGCCGCAGCACCTCGCGCATCATTGCGTAATCGTCGCCGGGCGTGATCTCCGCGCCTTTGATGTTGAAGGTGCGGTAATGCGTCTTCATGAAGCCCGCCGGCCCGGCGACGATCATCGCGCCGATCGCCTGTTGTCCGCCCGTATGGGAATTGTCGTAGACTTCGACGCGCCGCGGCGGCTTCTCCATGCCAAACATTTGTCCGAGCGCGGCGAGCAATTTCTCCTGGCTCGCATCCTCGGTGAGCTTTCGCGTGAGCGTCTGCCTGGCGTTGGTCAGCGCATGGTCGATGAGCTCGCGCTTCTCGCCGCGCTGGGGCGTCGCCACCTCCACCTTGCGGCCGAGCTTGCCGGACAGAGCCTCGGCCAACACCTCGCGATCCTCGATCGCATGGGAGAGCAGCACCAGCGGCGCCGGCGGATGCTCGCCATAGAATTGCGCCACGAAGGAGCCGAGGACTTCTTCTTCTGAAAGGCTCTGATCGGCGCGCGGAAAATAGGCGCGGTCGCCCCAGTTCTGAAAAGCGCGGAAGAAGAAGGCCTCGATGCAGAAGCGCCCGGCCTCCTTGGCGATGGCGAAGACATCGGCCTCCTCGACGCCGCGCGGATTGATTCCCTGCGTTCCCTGGATCATCGACAGCGCCGAGATGCGGTCGCGCAGCCGCGCCGCGCGCTCGAATTCGAGGCGTTCCGCCGCCCCGGTCATTTCTCTCGCGAGCTGCTCGCGCACGGAACGGCTCTTGCCGGTGAGAAAATCATGCGCCTCCTGCACCAGCACCGAATAATCCTCGATCGAGATTTCGCCGGTGCAGGGTCCGGCGCAGCGCTTGATCTGATAGAGGAGGCACGGGCGCGTGCGGTTCTCGTAGAAGGAATCCGTGCAGGAGCGCAACAGAAAGGCGCGCTGCAGCGCGTTGAGCGCGCGCCCCACCGCGCCGGCGCTGGCGAAGGGGCCGAAATAATCGCCCTTTCGCGCCCGCGCGCCGCGATGTTTCGTGATCTGCGGGGCTTCATGGTCGCGCGCGACGAGGATGTAGGGAAAGCTCTTGTCGTCGCGCATCAAGACGTTGAAGCGCGGCTTCATCTGCTTGATGAGATTGATCTCGAGCAGCAGCGCCTCGGTCTCGGTCTCGACCGAGATGAACATCATCGAGGCGGTCGCCGAGATCATGCGCGCGATGCGGTTCACATGGCCGGCGAGGCGCGTGTAGCTCGCGATGCGCTTCCTGACGTTCTTGGCCTTGCCGACATAGAGCACTTCGCCGTTCTCGGCGATCATGCGATAGACGCCCGGGCCGTTGGGGGCGTTCCTCCAATAGGATTTGATGACCGCGACGCCGCGCTTCACGCTCTCGGGCGCGCTCTCGGCGACCTCTGCGTCGAGCTCGGCCGGCATGCTCTCCGCGCCGAGGTCTTCCTCCTCGTCGAGAGTGTCGGGCAGGTCGGGCTTGTCGTCGCTCATGCCCGCAGATTTATGCGCCGCGCGCGCGAATGGGAAGCGCGAAGCGCTGGGCTTTACGGCGCTCCGACTCCCCTCGGGGATTCCGAAGGGAAGGGGGAGCGCTCCGGGGCTCAGAACCGCACGGTCACGCCCGCGAAAAAGGTGCGGCCGGGGCCGGGAACCGGGCCGGGAACGCTCGTCCTCTTGTAGCCGGCATAGTCGAATCCGCCGAGCGGGGAGTAATAGCGCACGTCGCCGAGATTGGTGACGCCGAGATCGACGCGCACGGTTCCGAAGTCGTAGGCGGAGCGCAGATTGACGAGCGCATACGACGGCGTCCGCCACTCGTTGCGCGCGACGCTCACATGAGTCTTGCTGTCGACCACCTGCACCTCGACGGCGCTGCTCCAGCCGCCCAGCCTGTGCTCGAGCGCGAAGCGGGCGTTGAGCGGCATGATATGATAGAGCCCGTCGCCGCGGTCGAGGTTTTCGCCATAGACATAGCCAATGACGCCGGAGAGATCGAAACGGCCGATCTCCGGCGTCTCGTAGAGCTTGGCGCGGCCGGAGAGGTCGAAGCCGTAGAGCTGCGCCTTGTGATTGCGGAATTGCAGGATGGGGAACCAGCCGCCGTTCTTGTCGGTGAAGCCGCCGATGCGGTCCACGTCGATGAAATTCTCGACAAAACTGAAATAGGGCGTCGCCCTCACTTCCCAGTCCTGGCCCGGATCGCGCCAGGCGGCGGTGACGCTCACCGTATGCGCGACTTCCGGCTTCAGATCGAGATTGCCGACATAGCCATTGGCGTCGCCGAACCAGCCGACCATGCTGCTCGCCATGCCGCCGACGCCGAAGGCGTAGCGCTCGTAGAGATTGGGCGAGCGCGTCTTGCGCGAATAGCCGAGTTCATAGGAGCTCTCTTCGTCCGGCCGATAGCGCACCATCGCCGTCATGTCGAAATTGACGTCGGTGCGGCGATGGTCGCGGGCGTTGAAGCGCTTCGCCGCAGTGGCGTCCGGATTGGCCATGCCCATCATCATGCCCATGCCCATGCCCATGCCCATGCCCATGCCCATGCCCATGTCCATCGGGATCGGATCGCGCGGATCATAGGCCTGCGCATCGCCCGTGTTCATCCACACGACATCGTTGCGCACGCCGAGCAGCGTCGACCATTGCGGCGTCCATTCGGCCTCCCATTCGGCATGGGTTCCGACGCGGTCGCGCTGGCCTCCATTGATGTTCCAATAGGTGTTCGGCCCCATCATCATGCTGCCGGCGACGGGCGGCCACCAGTCGTCGAGATGGTTGCCGTGGAACTCGTTGCCGATGCGGAGGAGATCGCTCGGCCCGAGCGGGATTTCCGCCTTGATCGAATAGCCGTAGTCGGTTCCGGAAGCCTTCATCGGCATATCGGCGGGCTGCTTGTCATAGAGGAAGCCCATCATATGCGAGACATGCCGCCAATAGGCGCTGGCCTCGAGCCGCCCCCATTCGAACGCGCCCTTGTAGCCGGCGTTCGCCGAATAGGCGCGGTTGCCGGTCATATCCATGCGCTGATTGACGAAGCCCTGATAGGGAATGTTCTGATAGCCGCCCTGCAGCGTGAACAAATGTCCTTCGTTCTGATAGGCGAGCGTCGCCGAATGATTTTCGGCGATGAAGCTGGTCGAGAGCACTTTCGGCCCGTTGCCGCCGGCGTGATAATCGGTCCCGCGCGTGTAGCCGCCATTATAGAGCAGGCTGAAATGCTCGGTCGCGGCGTTCGCCGTTCCCGACACGCTGATCCCGTTGTTGGTGCTGCGCCAGAAGGCCGAGATCGTTCCCGATGCGACGAGCTTGTCGCTTTTCCAGGGAGACAGTCCCTGCGGCGTCGGAACCGTCTGTCCGGCGAAGACGGGCGCCTTCGGCTCGACGATGATCGTGCCCGCGATCGAATCGCCGCCCTTGCTGACCGGCGTCACGCCCGAGAGCACCTCGATCTTTCCGACATTGTTCGGGTCGATGTAGGAGAGCGGCGGATTCATGTGATTGGCGCAGGCCGATGTGACTTCGCCGCCGCCGAGCAATATTTTGATGCGATCGTCGGCGAGGCCGCGCAAGGACGGCAGCCGCGACACGCCGCCCGCTTCATAAAGTCCGACTCCCGGCGCCTCGCTCAGCAATTGCGCCGTGTCGCTGGCCGTCGGGCGCGCCGTATAGAGCTTCTCTTCGGGGAGCTCGGAAGAGTGCAGCGGGCTCGAGAGCCCTTTCGCATTCGCGTTGCGCCCACGTCGTTCGGCGGCGATGTCGATCGGCGGCAGCGGGGTCGCGCCCGCGTCGCTGACGACCAGGTCGTTCTGCGCGAGCACGATGGCGACGCTCGAGCCCTTGCGGTCGAGGCGATAGCGCAGGCCCGTGCCGGCGAGCAGCCTGTCCAGCGCTCCCTCCAGCGTGTATCGGCCCATGACGCCTTTCGTCGCGAGATCGAGCGTGAGACGCGATTTGTAGACGAGCTGCGCGCCATTGGAGTCGGCGAGACGATTGAGCGCCGCCGTCACCGAGCCCGCGGGAATTTCATAGGATTTCATCGCCGCCGACAGTTCGTCGGCGGGAATGGCGATATGCGCCGCCGCCGGCGCGTCGGCGCCGAAGAAGAAGGCGCTCAGCGCCGTTGCGAGAGCCGTCGCGCCCATGCCGCCACACTCTGGACGAGAATTGCGCCGCGCCATTCGTCGTTCTCCACTTCCTTCGTCGGGACGAAGCAGTCCCTCTCCCGTCTCAGACGAGCGAAGGCAAAAAACACGCATGTGCGAGCCGAAAAAATTCGCGTGCCGGAAGCGTGAAAAAATGTCGCAGCGTCTCGCGCGCGCAAGGCGTCGATCCGTCTCATCGGCGCAGCAGCACGAGATAGTCGGTGAGGTGGATGGCGTCGAGACCGAGCGAGGCTTCGATCGCGCGCAGCGCGCCGATCGGATCCTTCGCGTCGAACACGCCGGTGACGCGCAGGCGCCGCAGCGCGTCGCTTGCGACGACGATATGGCCGCGGTGATAGCGCGCGAGAATGTCGACGACCTCGCCGAGCGGCCGGTCGACGAAGATGAGCCGACCGCGTCGCCAGGCCGTGAGATCGTCGACAGCGACAGGGGAAGGCGCACTCGCCGGCGCGCCCTCGACGAAGGCGGTCTGGCTTCCTTCGTCCACGCGCGTCGCGCGGCCGCCGCTCTCCACCGAGACCGCGTGCGCGGCGACGCTCACGCGTGCGCCGGAGGAGTCGAGCGCGATGTCGAAGGCCGTGCCGAGAGCGGTCACGCTCGCTCCGGCCGCCGTGACGACGAAGGGGCGCTCGGCGTCCGGCGCCGCCTCGAAGAAAGCCTCGCCCCCGAGCAGCGTAATGGAGCGTCGCCGTTCGCGGTAATCGATGGTGATCGCCGATCGGCCGGCGAGCGTCACCCGCGAGCCGTCGGAGAGGCGAATCACGCGCGTCTCGCCGATGCCGGTTCGCGCGTCGGCGCGCCATGCGAGCGCCAGCTGGTCGAATGCGGCGACACAAGCGAACGAAGCGGCGAGCGCCGTCATCGCGACGACTATTCGCCGCTGGCGAGGGCGCGCTTTCGCCGCCACGACGCGCGGGCGCAGCGCGCGCACCTCGCCGCACAAAGCGGCGATCTCCTCATAGGCGGCGGCGTTGGCCGGATCGGCGGCGAGCCAGGCCGTGAACGCCCGCTCCTCCGCCCGCGAGATGGGGCCCGCGTCGCGTCGCACCCACCAGGCGGCGGCCGCGTCGTAGAGGTCCGGCTCTTCGTTCCTGTCGTTCTCTTCGTTCATTCGGCCGTTCGTCGCTACGCCTGTCACTCTACTCAGACGATCGAGCCTCTCGGGCGGGGATGTTCGCGCGACAAAAATCTAGCTCACGGACTGGCGGCAGCGCCGGATGGCGATGCGTAAATGCCGGTCGACCATATTGCGCGATATGCCGAGACGGCGGGCGATCTCGTCTTGCGGCAGCTCCTCGTGCATGCGCATGACGAACACTTCGCGGCATTTGGGCGGCAGCGACGCGATCGCTCGCGTGAGCAGCTCGGCGCGCCGGCCGGCCTCGAGCGATTGCTCGGCGGAAGCGTCCTGCGAGGGCGCTTCGGGCGCCGCGTCCTCCGGGACGAAGAGCTTGGTCTCGAGCCGGCGGCGGCGCGAAAAATCCATCGCCAGATTGACGGCGGTGCGGCGGAGATAAGCGCCGGGGTCGATGATCGTTTCCGCCTCGCGATGCATCACGCGCAGAAACGTCTCCTGAAGCAGATCAGGCGCGTCGTCGTGGCCGACCCGGCGCACGAGCAGCCGCATGAGATCGCATCGCGAGCGCGCGAACAGCTCGCGGATCGAATTGAATTTGCTATCGGACATGGGCGACATCCGTCGGCGTCCGCCGGGCGTTCCGCCCGGACTCCTCGAGGCGACGTTTCGCGCTTTAGGCGCGGCGTCGGGCCAGAGGCGGCGCGCGCGACGACCAGGAGCTCGCCCAACCGATGGGGCGGCCGTTCGGCCCGTCGTCCACGTCATAGGCGAGGCGGGAGAATGGAGAGGCGGCGGGGGGCTGCGCCTCGCCTTCGGCGAGATCGGCGAGCAGCAGGGGCGGCCCGTCGCGGCCGGCGGCGCAATAGAGGCAGCAAGGCGCGTGGTCCTCGCGCGCCGGCGGGGGAGCCCGGTCGTCGGTATGCGGCTCGCAGAGCGCCGAGGCGCCTGCGGCCATGACGGCCGCGTGGCGAGCCGCCGGAACCGTCGCGAGCATCTGCAGGCCGAGCAGCGCCATCCCGAGCGCCGCGAGCAGCATGCGCCGGGAGAACCATCCGCCTGACAAGGACGTCGCCATTCGGGCAGCCTAGGGCGGGGAGGATTTGCCCGTCAACGCCCGAGGTCGCGTCGGAACAAAAATCCCCGCGCCGTCACAAAAATGCGACACCTGCGACCTGGCCGCGCGCGCCCTCTTGCACGGCGCTGGGCGGCCCCCCACATCGAGAACCGCGCGGGCCGCAATGGACGCGCTCACTCCCCGGCGCGAGCGGGGACCGCAATCCCGATCGCGCCATACATGTCGCTTCCAATGGAGGACTATATCATGCGTCACTTCGATCTTTCGCCGCTCTACCGCTCGACCGTCGGCTTCGACCGCCTCTTCTCCCTGCTCGATCAGGTCGGAACGCAGGATGCGGCCTCCGCCTATCCCCCCTATAATATCGAGCGCACCGGCGAGAACGACTATCGCGTGACGCTGGCGGTGGCCGGTTTCGCGCGGGAGGATCTCTCGATCGAGACGCGCGAGAACACGCTCACCATCAAGGGCGCCAAGGAGCACGCCGAGCCGGCGGGCGCAAAGCGCGAAGTTCTGCATCAGGGCATCGCCGCGCGGGCCTTCGAGCGGCGCTTTCAGCTCGCCGACCATATGGTCGTGACCGAGGCGAGCCTCGCCAACGGCCTGCTGCATGTCGACCTCGTGCGCCGGATCCCCGAGGCGCAGAAGCCGCGGCGCATCGAGATCGGCGGCGGCGCGCCGATGCAGACGGTCGAGGCGCGAGCCGCCTGAGCGGCTCTCCCTTCGAGGACCGTTCGACGAGGCGTCCCGCATGCGGGACGTCTTTTTTGCGTATGCGCGCTCGCTCGGCCGCTCACTTGGCCAAGAGGGCGCCGGCGCCGTCGGCGACGAATTGCACCGCGAGAGCGGCGAGCAGCACGCCGAGCAGTCGGGTCAGAACGAGATTGGCGGCCGTGCCGAAGAATTGCGCCACCCGGCCGGCGATCAGGCAGAAGACGAAGCAGATCGTCATGATCGCGGCGATGACGGCGATGAGCGTCGCCAGCATGGCGACGTTCCCACGGGCGTCCCCGGCGAGCAGCACGGTGGCGGTGATCGCGCCCGGCCCGGCCATCAGCGGAATGGCGAGCGGATAGGCGGCAATGTTGTGCACATGTTCGGCGAGCGCCTTTTCCGCGGCCTTGGAGTCGCGCTGCAGCCGTACGCCGAACACCATTTCCGAGCCGATCGAGAACAAGAGGAAGCCGCCGGCGATGCGGAAGGCGGGGAGGGATATGCCCATGGCGCCGAGCAGCCGCTGGCCGATGAGCGCCGCGCCGGCCAGAATGGCGAGCGCATAGACTGAGGCGCGAAAGGCGACGGCCCTCTGCATCGCGGCGCCGAGCCCCGAAGTGGCCGAGACGAACACCGGCGCGAGGCCGAGCGGCTCGACGACGACGAGCAGGGTGACGAAGGCCGAAACGAGATAATCTGTGTCCAATCCGGCCTCCGGACGCTATGGCGGCGAGGCGGCAGATAGGGCGCCGGGAGGGCGGGCGCCATCGAAGCAAGAGACGCGCCGCCGGGGGCGAGGGCCGGGCGCCGGACGCCGGGTAATTTGAATGGAGCAAGCCGCTTGACAACCGCCAGCTGTCGCGGTCAAGTCGCGCGCGCTTGTTCCTTAGCGACGAAAAGAGATTGCGACATGGAAAGATTTTTGCCGAACTCCGACAGTCTCGAGGTCATCGAGCTCTATCGCTTGACGCGAGCCCTTCTTTCTTTGCGTGACATGTTCGACGGCGCCTATGAGCGCGCGGTTCTCTCCATGCTGCCCGAGCCGACCAAGGCGCGCTTCGACCTCATCGCGCGCAATGTCTCGACGCATGCGGCCTCCGCGCTGGCGCGGCCGATCATCGACGATTCCTACGTCGCGCTCGATAATCTGCTCGACGAATGCAAGCACGACGTGGCTGAGAGCCTGCTCGCCGCGGCGCTCGCGGATACGGTGGCCGGCCTGCCCGAGAAGCTGGCGTCGATCGAGCGGAACCTGCAGATTCGCTGACCCGCGCGGCGATTTTCGCCTTCGGGCTCGGCGCGCAGGGCGTTGTCGACGAGATTGGCGACGACGGATTTGAGCGCGCTGCGATTGTCGGGCGCGTTCGGCGCCTCGAGATCGATCCGACGGCGCGAGCGCACGCCGACGCAGTGACGGGAGGACGCGCGGCCACGTCCACGCCGCGGCTTCTCTCGTCGGTCCCTATCGCTCTCGGCTTGGCGCAACTGAATTGCCGCGATCCGCGTGCGAGGCCGGCGCCCTATATCGAACGCGAATTCGGCGTCGTCTGTGAGAGCCCGCTCGGGGCTCATCGCTCATGCCGTTCTCGTGCAAGAGTGGCTCGCGCAGCCGGGAGACGGTTAGAACTGCATTTCATTCCCGCCTATCGCTCCCGTCTGAGCTCGATCGAGCGGCAGTTCCGGCGGGTTCGCCGCGCTCTACATTGTGGCCTCCCGGAAGGGATTCGAACCCTTGACCTACGGTTTAGGAAACCGTTGTTGTCCCGAGACGCGAGCAGACAAGTCCGGACATCCGTAATCGAAAATGCCCAAGTATTTATTGCATGATGTGCGATTGTCTGGTAATGTCCAAGACGCGGGGAACAGCGCCAGACGGGCATTTTCCGTTACCCTGAAGGATTGCGGGGTAACGGGGTAGCGCATGGCGAAGGCACTGACCAAGATCGGGATCAAAAGCCTCGAACCTAGCTCGACGCGGCGCGAAGTGCCGGACGGGAAAATCCCAGGGCTCTACCTTCAGCTTCAACCGAGCGGGGCTCGGTCGTGGGCTTGGCGCTATCGGTTCGCGGGCAAGCCGAAGAAACTGACGATCGGCGCGTATCCGGCAATCGCGCTCGGCACGGCCCGCGCGTTGGCGCAGGAAGCCGCGGTGAAATTGGCGCGTGGAGTAGACCCGGCGGTTGAAAAAATTGAACAGAAGGCCGCAGCGCGCGAAGAGAAGGCGCGCGAGACCGACCTCATCGAGCGTGTCGCCGAGCAATTCATCGATCGCCACGCCAAGGTGAAAACACGCGATTGGCGCGAGACGAAGCGGCTGCTCGACAAGGACGTAGTGCCGAGATGGAAAGGGCGTCGGCTCGCCGATGTGACGCGCTCGGATGTGCGCGATCTACTCGACTCTATAGTCGACCGCGGCGCGCCAGTCGGCGCGAATCGAACATTCGCTCAACTGCGGAAGATGTGCGCTTGGGCCGTCGAGCGGGGAATTATCGAGCGCAGCCCTTGTGAGGGCGTCAAGCCGCCGTCGAGCGAGCAATCACGCGACCGTGTACTCTCCGCGGACGAACTGCTCCTCGTCTGGAATGCGGCCGGGACGATCGGTTTTCCGTTCGGGCCGATCACGCGGCTCCTTATGCTGACAGGACAGCGCAAGTCCGAAGTCGGCGGGATGATTTGGAGCGAGCTGGACCTCGAAAAGGCGTTTTGGCGCATCCCGGCCGAGCGATCGAAGAACCGCCGCGCGCACGAAGTGCCTCTGTCGGACGCGGCCGTTTCAATCTTGAAGGGCTTGCCCCGCTTCACGCGAAAGAAGGGCGAAACAGATTTCGTTTTCTCGCCGGGCGAGACGGCGCCGTCTGGTTTCAGCCGGGCGAAGGATCGCCTTGACGCTGCGATCCTCGAGGCGCTGCGCAAGGCCGCGAGCGAGCGGGGCGACAACGTCAAGGAAGTCGAAGCGCCTTCTGCCTGGACGCTGCACGATATCCGCCGAAGCGCGGCGTCCGGCATGGCTGCGATCGGCGTCGAGCTGCATGTCGTCGAGCGCTGCTGAACCATGTCTCGGGCTCCTTCGCCGGGATCGTCGCCGTTTATCAGCGGCATTCCTATGCGGACGAAATGCGCCGAGCGCTCGATGCATGGGCCGCACGCGTCGACGCGATCGTGACGGGCGCGCCGGCTGCCAGCAATGTCATCCAGCTGGCAAAGGCAAGGGGTTGAACCATGGCGAAACTACCACCAGAAGTCACTTTTTCCACGGCATTGTGCAAATCGTCGGAAAAGTTGCGAGATGGCCTCATAGGCAGGCTGCGGAGCGGTGATTTAGATGCTGAATTGGCGAACTTTATCGCTGACATGCTGGACGCAAATAAACGAACTCCATTCAAATTGACTGCAAAAAGGCGAAATCGCGGAAATCCTACATCACAAATAGACTGGGATATGTTTAATAAAATAAGAAAAATAGTTGATGACAATCCGGGTTATATTTCTGCCGAGAAGCTACTGGCGCTTCGTCCGGAGATAAACATTTCACCGAAAATGCTTAGAGAGAATTATTTGAAGCCGATGGAAGAATACGACCGGATAGCGCGTGAAATTGAAGAGGCCGAGCGCGCAAACCGAGAGCTGGGCGAGACGCGCTAACTTAGCGAGCAATAATATATTGAAAATAAATATAATTTTCACTTCGGTAGTCAATTAATCGAATTGACTGCATTGTGACTGCGCTACTGAGTGCGCCATCCTGCCCTCGTCAAATCGAGACGAGGGCTCCAATGTCCAATATTCCTGACTTCCCTACGCCGATCCGTCTTCGCGGGCGGCTCTTTTTCCGCCGGCACGATCTCGAACTTTACAAGCGTGGCGTGCTCGTCGCCGCCGGAGTCGTCAAGCCCGGCGAGCCTTTGCCGGGCCCGGAACGCGAGGAACTCGTGAACGCCGGCGACGCAGCGAAAGAGTTGGGTTTCGGTCGCCGCACGATCGGGCGACGACTCGCTGGCAGGGTGGTGAAAGTGGCCTGATGGCGGACGCAAAACCCCGGGTCCGCTGGTGACGGCCCGGGGCTCGAATTCGTCGTCATGCGCTGCAATTGCTGACGAAAGTTTCGTAGACCAATTGCCATTTGATGTCCACGCAATTCGCGCTCGTGCAATTGCGCGTCGCTTCATTCGCGTCGGCTGGGCGGCGTTCGCCATCGAGAGCGTGGCTCGTGCGCGTAGGGAGCTGAAAAAGCTGGACCCCGAGCTGCGCCAGAAGATTCAGGCTCTGCCGAGCCCCTATGAGAGCTTCAAGGCGTTCGCGTCGGGAAAGCCTGCGCCGGCCGGCGGGACGCCGCAGAAGCCGGCGGAGAAGAGCGCGCCGAGCAATCTGAAACCGGCTCCGGCGGGGCTTGTTTCGAAGGCGCAGGAAATGATCGCCAACGGAATGGATCGCGCCGACGTCGTGCGGCAAATGCAAGAGCAAGGCTTCGATCCGAGCGGGCTGTGAGTCAGCAGCAGAACACCTTCCAGGCCACGGCCATGGAGAGCGCGATCGTGGCTACGAGCATCCACCTCATGATGCGCAGGTCGGACCTGATCTCCGCGAAGAGGGTATCGATGTCGTCGGTCATTGGTGCGCGGCCGGCAGATAGCGGATGGCGGCGGCGGCCATTAATGATTCTGGCCGTATCGCTCTGCGGCGAGCGCGACAATCCACCCGAGGGCCGCGACAACGATGGGCAGGATTACAAAAGCGAAAAGCTGTGTCCCGGTCATTCCTTCAATCCTCCGAGAACCCGCCTAGCGGCCAAATGTAGCGCCGCTGCGGCCAAAAGCCAAATGGCGGCACCGGCGACGATGGTGAGGAGCGGGACGCCGGCTGTTCCGCTGACATTGTAGAACGCGGCTGCAATCGGCGCGAGGACCCCAACGGTGAAGGATGAGCCTGCCGCCGTGTTGAGGGCCGTAGCGAGCAGCTTGACCCTCTCATTGTGAACAAGGCTCACGGCTTTCGATCCTCTTCTCGCAAATATCCGTTAGAAATCAACCACTCCCGCAAAATAGTGCGGATCAGGTCAGGGCGCGAGGGGCGATCCTCTGGCGGGTGCGAGGCAATAACGGTGTCGAGAGCGTCGAGGATAGGAGGGTGAAGGCGAAGCATTACCCCCTCACCCCGGCCTGTTGTTCTTGGCCGACCTCTCTTTTTTGGGATATCCTGTATTGACTGGCTCATGAATTAGGGGTATCACAAAAAAATCAGGCCGCCAAGGGACTGGAACTCCCAAGGCGGCCCTAACCATCGCAAGCGACAGGAACGCCAACAATGGCTGTTGAAAATCCTAACACGAATCCGTCCCGCCGTCGCATTCTGGCGGGCGCCGCCGCGCTCTCGGCGGGCTCTGTGGCCGGGGCGGTTGCCGATACGGCGGAGGCCGATCCGGTCTTCGCGGTGATCGAGGAATGGCGCCGCCTCGAGGCCGCGCACATCGCTGCGATCCACGAAAACGACCGTCTCGGAACAGAAGAGGCCGATGAAGCGCAAGGCCGCGCCGTCGGCGCCGTGTGCGAGTTCGAGCGGGCTGTTCTGTTCAAAGCGCAGCCGACGACGGCGGTTGGCGCCGCGGCGTTGCTTCTGGTCATTGCTGAAGTGATCGAGCCGAACTGGGGCGGCGAATGCGCGCCCGCGATCCGCGCCGCGGCCGGCGTCTTCAAGACCGCCTGAACCACTGACATTCGAATTCCCCACCGCCATGGGGATTGTGCGACTGACCGAGCTTCCTCGGAGCCCGGCGGTCGCTTTGCGACCACCTGAGCGCACACGGGTCTTGGCGGGCCGGCGCTCCGAGGAGGACTGTAACCATGGGTAAGATCGTAACCGTGGACTTCCGAAACGACACGCTGTTCGCCGTCGAGCGCGACGACGGGGTGTTCGTAGCCGTCAAGCCGATCTGCGACTCCCTGGGCTTGAAATGGAGCAGTCAGCATGAGCGTCTCACCAGAGATGCGATTCTCTCGGAAGGTATCCTCGTCACAGGGATACCTTCGCCGGGCGGCGCACAGGAGACGACCTGCCTCCGCCTCGATCTGGTGAACGGCTGGCTCTTCACGATCGACGAGAGCCGCGTGAAAGACAAGGAAACACGCCAGCGGGTCCTCGCCTATAAGCGCGAGTGCTACGCGGTCCTGTTCAGCCACTTCTACGGCCGGTCGATCGGCGGGCGTCCGAGTTCCGAGTCCGCGGATGGCGACGAGCAATCGCCGGACGGCTTGAAGCTGAGAAAGGTCAACACGGCGGTGAAGTGCTTCGGCGAGCGTGCCGGCGCACAATTGTGGGTGAAGCTCGGGCTGGATTGGGTCCCGGCGATGGCGTCGGCCCTGTCCCAGGGCGACATGCTGGACATCCCGCATCCGCCCGGCAGCGTGACAATCACGGTTGCCCCGCAGACCAACGGAGGGGGCCGCCAGTGACACGCGCCACCATGGCGCGCGTTCCGAGCGGCGGGATTGGCTCGCCGCTCGCAATTCAGTGAAAGGGAACGTTATGGGCAACATAGATATCAGAATGGAATGCCTGCGTCTGGCGCTCGACACGTATGCGAGCTACGGCCACGAGCATGTTCTCGAACGGGCCAACGGCATGTTCTTCTTCGTCACGGAGGGCAAGACGCCGGAGAAGAAGCCGCAGGGCGCGTAGATCGGCGGCGACGCGGCGAAGAGGAAGAGCTTCGCGGAACATCTCGCCGAGCGCGGCCGGCCGACGACTGTGGTCGACCACAACGGGCAAATCGCCGGGTCGGCGCTCGGCGCGTTGCAGGACGTTCCCGCGCAACAGTTCTTTCACATCGAGCTGCTGAGCAATCCCGGCGCATGCCCTCCGCCGAGCGCGCTTGTGGAGCTGAAAAAGCTGGACCCCGAGCTGCGCCAGAAGATTCAGGCTCTGGTCGACGGGAAGGAGTCGGCGGCGTAGGCCGGGCAATTACCTGTGAGCGGTCCGGCCATTGTTGTCGGGCCGCTCTCGTTTTTTCATCCTGACATTGCGAACGAGGGGCTTTCGAAATGAGCACGGCCAGGGTGATCGAATTGCCGCTCGGAATGCGCCGATTGATCGAAGAGGCGATCGAGTCGCTCCTGCTTCTTCTCGACGAGCTCGACGGGCGACGCGGATTTCGAGGAGGAGCCGGACCTCGAGGGGAACGCGAAATCGACGCGGGCCTATGTCTCGTCACAATCGAGGGAAACTCTAAGCGGCGTATCTTGTCGTGCTACACCTTGGCGAGGCACCGGTTGCCGCAGGACGCAGTAAGGGCGGCGATCGTTGCGGAGCATGAAGCCCGAAAGGCTTGAGGTGTGGCGCGAGTTCACTGGACGTTGCCCCCTTCGCTGAGGCAGTCAGATCAGATTATCACCCTCCGGAAAATCGTAAGCGCCGTTGCGACCCCATTGATTCTTCGGGTTCGGAAGGATTTTCGGATGTGAGATTCTTCTGAGGGACAGCCATGTCTCTGGAAGGATCCGAAGATGAACGAGAATGCGACGATCGAAACGGCTTTTGGCGCAGGATTTGTCGGACGTGTGGATTTTCGTCGTTCACGTTCGGGCAATCGGCTGTGGTCGAAGGAGCTGAAGGGCCGGATCGTACGAGAGAGTCTCGCGCCTGGAGCGCGCGTCGCCGACGTGGCCCGCAAATATCGGATATGCGCGCAGCAATTGACGCAGTGGCGCCGCCAGGCGCGCACCGGGCGGCTCGCGCTGGTGACCGACGGTCCCGCGGAGTTCGTGGAGATCGAGCTCGAGCAGCCCTCCGTTCGTAACGAGAGCGATGCGAAGATCGAGATCGTCGTCGGCAAGGTCGTGTTACGGCTGGATCAGGACACCGCGTCGACGCGCATCGCCGAGATCATGACGGCGCTGGAGCGCGGCGCGTGATCATTCCGTCGCAAGGGTTGCGGATCGTGCTCGCCGTGCGTCCCGTCGATTTCCGCTGCGGGCATGACGCGCTGGCCGCTCTCGTGCAAAACAAGCTCGGACTCGATCCGCATTCCGGGCTCATCGTCGTGTTCCGCTCGAAGCGAATGGATCGCTTGAAGATTTTGCTGTGGGACGGAACCGGACTCGTGCTCGTCTACAAGCGTCTCGGCGATAGCCGCTTTTCTTGGCCGCAGATCAGCGACGGCGTCCTGCAATTGAGCCGGGTGCAATTCGAAGCTCTATTCGACGGGCTCAACTGGAAGCGCGTCGGCGAGCGGATCGTGGCGACGCCGACCGCGGCGAACTGATCGCAACTTCGGCTTCATTCGGCGCCTCGCTTGCGATAGATTCGCCGACGTGACGCCGAGCTTCGATCCCTCCAGACTCGCAGAGCTGCCTGCCGAACTACGCGCATTGTTCGAAGCTCAGCGCGCCATGCTCGAAGCCGAACGCATCCGCGCCGATCATGAGCTCGCCGCGCGCCTTCACACCGAGAGCGAGCTCGCAGCGTCGAAGGAGACGGTCGAACGTCTGCAATTGCTCGTCAAGGAATATGAACGCGCGCGTTTCGGCAAGCGTTCGGAGAAACTCGATCCCGATCAGTTACAGCTCGTTCTGGAAGATATCGAGATCGCCATTGCCGAAGTCCAGGAGCGGGAAGACGATCGCGCGCGCCGCTCGGGGCGCCCGGCGACCAGGGAGCGCGCCGCCCGCGCCGCGCGCGCCTTTCCTGCTCATCTGCCGCGCGTCGAGCGCGTGATCGAGCCAGAAAGCCTCGCCTGTCCCTGCGGCTGCGGCCTGATGGTTCGGATCGGCGAGGACCGCTCCAGCCGCCTCGACGTGACGCCGGCGCAATATCGCGTCATCGAGACCGTGCGGCCCCGCTACGCCTGTCCGACAGGATGCGCGGGCGTCGCCCAGGCGCCGGCTCCTGCGCATCTGATCGAGGGCGGCGTTCCCACCGAGGCGCTGCTGGCGCAAGTGGCGGTCGCCAAGTTCAGCGAGCACATGCCGCTCTACCGTCAATCGCAGGTCTTCGCGCGCCACAGGATCATGCTCGACCGCGCCGTTCTGGCCGATTGGATGGGAACGACGGCCTTCCACCTCGCGCCGATCGTCGAGCGCATGAGCGCGCTGATGAAGCTGTCCGGCCGTCTATTCATGGACGAGACTCGGGCGCCGGTTCTCGATCCCGGCCGCGGCCGGACGAAAACTGGCTATCTCTGGGCGGTTCTGCGCGACGACCGCGGGCACGGCGGCGCCGATCCGCCGATCGTGGTCTATCATTACGCGCCGGGTCGCAGCGGCGAGCACGCCGAGCGGATGCTCGAAGGATTCGACGGCGTTCTCCAGGTCGACGGCTATGGCGGCTATCATCGTCTGGCGCGCGCCGAGCGCAAAGGTGGCGCCCCACTGCGGCTCGCCTGGTGTTGGAGCCATGGCAGGCGCGAGATCATCGCCGCCACGCCGAAAGCGGGCTCGCCCATCGCCGAGGCGATCCTGGCGCGCATCGCCGCGCTCTATGCGATCGAGGCGGACATCCGGGGCAAAGAGGCGCCGATCCGGCAGAGCGTTCGCGCCGAGCGGTCGCGGCCTCTTGTCGTCGAGCTCGAAGAGTTTTTGCGCGCCCAGGCCGCTCGCCTCTCCGGCCGCAGCGACATGGGCAAGGCGGTCGCCTATCTTCTGAATCATTGGGCCGGGCTGACCCTGTTCCTCGACGATGGACGCGTCGAGATGGACACCAACCTCGTCGAAAATCAGATTCGGCCGCTGACTCTCACGCGCAAGAATGCGTTATTCGCGGGGCACGATGAAGGTGGACGTTCCTGGTCACGTCTCGCTTCGCTCATTGCGACATGCAAGTTGAACAGCGTCGATCCCTATGCCTGGATGAAGGCGACGCTCGAGGCGATCGCCGATGGCCATCCGCAGTCGCGCATCGACGAGCTGATGCCCTGGGCCTTCAAATCCTCGTCGCCGACGCCAGCCGCCTGATCGCTCACCATTGCGCTGAACCAATCGCTGACAAAGCTTTGCGCCAAAGGCTTGCAATGCCTTGTCGCAACGAATTGCAAGCTATTCTTCCATTCCAGCGGCAATGGGACGACAACGGCGCTTACTTTCCTTCAAGCCGCGATCCGCACATGCCATGGCGGCTACCGTTACAAGGAATTGGTTCCGAAAAGGCCACGCCTCACTAACCTTGGAGTGAGACGCCATACTTCGGCCGACCATGTCCCCAGCGCCCAAGGCGCCCACGTTCGCTGTCACTATCTGATGGTCAAGCTGTCGAGCCAGGTGTGATGCGGCCCTCAGTTCTCCGGCGGCCGGGCGTTGCCCGTAGTCGATGGTGAGCAGAAGGTCTGGCCGTCGCCAGTAGGCAAGTGCGGTGGACTCTACGCCACCGGAGAAAAGCAGGACCCTCATGTCAATGCTCGGCGCCCTGCCCACGCCACGTGGTACAGAGCAGTAGAGAAGTCGTCGACGACACGGCAATTGGGAGAGCCCAGCAACATCGTTAGGTCGCTGCGCTTCGTCGATTGTGCTAAGGTCTGTAGACATTCGAGTAGGAAGGGGATTCCCGCAAGGCTGAAATTTTGATTCAAGGCTGAAAAATGGAGGTTAGCCTTGATTCGCTTGGCATTGAAGGATGAGCAATGGGAAACGATAGCGCCGCTGCTTCCTGGCAAGGCAGGCGATCCGGGCCGTAGCGGCGAAGACAATCGTCTGTTCTTGGAGGGGGTGTTGTGGATCGCCCGTACCGGTTCACCCTGGCGTGATTTGCCCGATTGTTTCGGCAAGTGGTCCTCGGTGTGGAAACGCTTCCGCCGCTGGGCGTTGAAGGATGTCTTCGATCAGATTTTTATGGCGCTCTCGGGCGATCCTGATTTTGAATATGCGATGATCGACGGCACAATCATCAAAGTTCACCGGCACGGAACCGGCGCAAAAGGGGGACTCAAAGTCAGGCCATCGGCCGCTCGCGCGGCGGGCTGACGACGAAAATGTAAGCGCCGTTGTCGTCCCATTGCCGCTGGAATGGAAGAATAGCTTGCAATTCGTTGCGACAAGGCATTGCAAGCCTTTGGCGCAAAGCTTTGTCAGCGATTGGTTCAGCGCAATGGTGAGCGATCAGGCGGCTGGCGTCGGCGACGAGGATTTGAAGGCCCAGGGCATCAGCTCGTCGATGCGCGACTGCGGATGGCCATCGGCGATCGCCTCGAGCGTCGCCTTCATCCAGGCATAGGGATCGACGCTGTTCAACTTGCATGTCGCAATGAGCGAAGCGAGACGTGACCAGGAACGTCCACCTTCATCGTGCCCCGCGAATAACGCATTCTTGCGCGTGAGAGTCAGCGGCCGAATCTGATTTTCGACGAGGTTGGTGTCCATCTCGACGCGTCCATCGTCGAGGAACAGGGTCAGCCCGGCCCAATGATTCAGAAGATAGGCGACCGCCTTGCCCATGTCGCTGCGGCCGGAGAGGCGAGCGGCCTGGCGCGCAAAAACTCTTCGAGCTCGACGACAAGAGGCCGCGACCGCTCGGCGCGAACGCTCTGCCGGATCGGCGCCTCTTTGCCCCGGATGTCCGCCTCGATCGCATAGAGCGCGGCGATGCGCGCCAGGATCGCCTCGGCGATGGGCGAGCCCGCTTTCGGCGTGGCGGCGATGATCTCGCGCCTGCCATGGCTCCAACACCAGGCGAGCCGCAGTGGGGCGCCACCTTTGCGCTCGGCGCGCGCCAGACGATGATAGCCGCCATAGCCGTCGACCTGGAGAACGCCGTCGAATCCTTCGAGCATCCGCTCGGCGTGCTCGCCGCTGCGACCCGGCGCGTAATGATAGACCACGATCGGCGGATCGGCGCCGCCGTGCCCGCGGTCGTCGCGCAGAACCGCCCAGAGATAGCCAGTTTTCGTCCGGCCGCGGCCGGGATCGAGAACCGGCGCCCGAGTCTCGTCCATGAATAGACGGCCGGACAGCTTCATCAGCGCGCTCATGCGCTCGACGATCGGCGCGAGGTGGAAGGCCGTCGTTCCCATCCAATCGGCCAGAACGGCGCGGTCGAGCATGATCCTGTGGCGCGCGAAGACCTGCGATTGACGGTAGAGCGGCATGTGCTCGCTGAACTTGGCGACCGCCACTTGCGCCAGCAGCGCCTCGGTGGGAACGCCGCCCTCGATCAGATGCGCAGGAGCCGGCGCCTGGGCGACGCCCGCGCATCCTGTCGGACAGGCGTAGCGGGGCCGCACGGTCTCGATGACGCGATATTGCGCCGGCGTCACGTCGAGGCGGCTGGAGCGGTCCTCGCCGATCCGAACCATCAGGCCGCAGCCGCAGGGACAGGCGAGGCTTTCTGGCTCGATCACGCGCTCGACGCGCGGCAGATGAGCAGGAAAGGCGCGCGCGGCGCGGGCGGCGCGCTCCCTGGTCGCCGGGCGCCCCGAGCGGCGCGCGCGATCGTCTTCCCGCTCCTGGACTTCGGCAATGGCGATCTCGATATCTTCCAGAACGAGCTGTAACTGATCGGGATCGAGTTTCTCCGAACGCTTGCCGAAACGCGCGCGTTCATATTCCTTGACGAGCAATTGCAGACGTTCGACCGTCTCCTTCGACGCTGCGAGCTCGCTCTCGGTGTGAAGGCGCGCGGCGAGCTCATGATCGGCGCGGATGCGTTCGGCTTCGAGCATGGCGCGCTGAGCTTCGAACAATGCGCGTAGTTCGGCAGGCAGCTCTGCGAGTCTGGAGGGATCGAAGCTCGGCGTCACGTCGGCGAATCTATCGCAAGCGAGGCGCCGAATGAAGCCGAAGTTGCGATCAGTTCGCCGCGGTCGGCGTCGCCACGATCCGCTCGCCGACGCGCTTCCAGTTGAGCCCGTCGAATAGAGCTTCGAATTGCACCCGGCTCAATTGCAGGACGCCGTCGCTGATCTGCGGCCAAGAAAAGCGGCTATCGCCGAGACGCTTGTAGACGAGCACGAGTCCGGTTCCGTCCCACAGCAAAATCTTCAAGCGATCCATTCGCTTCGAGCGGAACACGACGATGAGCCCGGAATGCGGATCGAGTCCGAGCTTGTTTTGCACGAGAGCGGCCAGCGCGTCATGCCCGCAGCGGAAATCGACGGGACGCACGGCGAGCACGATCCGCAACCCTTGCGACGGAATGATCACGCGCCGCGCTCCAGCGCCGTCATGATCTCGGCGATGCGCGTCGACGCGGTGTCCTGATCCAGCCGTAACACGACCTTGCCGACGACGATCTCGATCTTCGCATCGCTCTCGTTACGAACGGAGGGCTGCTCGAGCTCGATCTCCACGAACTCCGCGGGACCGTCGGTCACCAGCGCGAGCCGCCCGGTGCGCGCCTGGCGGCGCCACTGCGTCAATTGCTGCGCGCATATCCGATATTTGCGGGCCACGTCGGCGACGCGCGCTCCAGGCGCGAGACTCTCTCGTACGATCCGGCCCTTCAGCTCCTTCGACCACAGCCGATTGCCCGAACGTGAACGACGAAAATCCACACGTCCGACAAATCCTGCGCCAAAAGCCGTTTCGATCGTCGCATTCTCGTTCATCTTCGGATCCTTCCAGAGACATGGCTGTCCCTCAGAAGAATCTCACATCCGAAAATCCTTCCGAACCCGAAGAATCAATGGGGTCGCAACGGCGCTTACACGAAAATCGTCCTTTTGGTCGATGCTTTGGGCTATCTGGCGCGCTTCATCCTGTTACCGGGGCAGCGCCATGACAGCGTCGGCGTTGCGCCCTTGATCGAGGATGTCGACGTTGCCGCGCTCATTGCCGACAAAGCCTTCGATAACAACGCCCTGCGTCTGCGATTGAAGCAGCAAGGCGCTCTCGCCGTCATCCCTTCCAAAGCTGATCGCAAACAGCTTATCCCGCATGACGCCGAAATGTACAAATGGCGCCATCTGGTCGAGAACTGCATCCAACGCCTGAAGGAGTGGCGGCGCATCGCAACCCGCTACGATAAAACCGACGCCAGCTTTGCTGCTTTTGTCCAACTCTCCGCCGCATTGCACGCAATCGCCTAAATGTCTACAGACCCTAGTGCAGGTGACGCTTTTTCATTCGCCTGCTGCTTCGAAACCTCACGTTTCATCGCCGTCTCGACGTCCCAGAGCGCGGCGAAATTGGTTTCCAGCAATGCCCGTCCGCAAATGGCGCCGACGAGCGTCGTTACCAACAGGAACCAGAGCGTCGACAGAACGACGCCGATCCTCTGCCATCCGTTCAAGCTGCGCATAAGGTCCTCGCTCGGCGAACTGTTCCCGTTCTCGGGCGTGAGTTTGCGGGCGTTCGGGCGGCGCAACAGTTCGGGAAGAAACGGAGATCGGCTCCCCGCGGCTTGCTGATCCGGCGGGGGCGATATCAGGCGCTCGTGAGCCGTCACGTCAACAGGCGAAGCCGTCGCCGGATTTTCCGGGCGCTTCGCGAAGGCCAACGCATGGGCCCCCGAGAGACGCTTCTACGGGGCCTTTTTCTTTCCGTCGGAATGTCGCGCAGCTTGGTAGCGCCCCTCGTCCCGAACGAGGGGGTCGGAGGTTTCCCGTTCCTCCTACATCAATAGCGCGGCCCCTCCTGACTGCGCAGTGAAACGCCCCGACCTCGGATGAACAGGCTCAGCGCGTCGGGCTATCCGTCCCGATCTGGCCCGAGCGCCCAGGCCGCAAAAAAATCGGCAGGGTCCCCTCTTTGCCCGAAAGTTACCCCAGCGATACCCCGAGGACGCGATGGGCCGTGAATGCTTTCGATAACGCATTGATTTCTATGGCCTCCCGGAAGGGATTCGAACCCCTGACCTACGGTTTAGGAAACCGTTGCTCTATCCTGCTGAGCTACCGGGAGATTGCCTGTGGTCCCGCGGCGCGCGCGCCCGAGACCGGAAAAACGAATAATCCGAATCTCGGTCCGGCTTCAAGAGCCCTGAAACACACGGCTCCGTCATAGCTTTCTCGCGCGTCATTTTCCGAGCAGGACATCCAGCTGCGGCCGGTCGCGATCGCCCTTCGGCTCGATCGAGAACATATAGTCGCCCCACCATTGTCCCGCCGCCCAATAGGCGCCGCCGATCCACACATCGCTGTTCTGCGCCATGTAGCGGAGCAGCGCCGCGCCCTCGGCGAGCGCCTGCGGCGTCGCCGCGAAGCCGAATTCGCCGAGAAAGGCGCGGGCCTCGTTGGCGCGCGCCCAAGCGGTGAAGGCGGCGAGGCGCGACGCGCCGGCTCCCCCGACGACCTCCGGCTTCGTCCCCGAACTATCGGCGTCGAGATATTGATGAACCTCATAGGCGAAATTGCGCTCTGGATCGACGATCCCTTTCATCACCTCGCCATTGTCGGTCGTCGTCCAGGAATGGGCGCCCGTCCAATAGGAGCCAGGCGCCAGGATCAGCTGGCGCGCACCCGCCGCGCGAATGGCGGCGATGGCGGCATTCGCGCCTGTCAGCCACTCCGCCGCGCTCTGTTCGTGCGGCTCGTTCATCAAGCCGAAAATCACATTGCGATGGCGCCGCAGACGCCGCGCCGTCTCGCCCCAGGCCGCGGCGAATTCGCGCGTCGCGGGGCCGTCCCGGCCGATCACGCCGGCGCGCATGCGCCCATATTGGTGGAAATCGACGATGATCGTGGCGCCGATCTCGCGCGCGTGGTCGATCAGCTTCCGCAGCAGCGGCCAGTCTTGCGTCTTCTCGTTCCCCGGACGCGCCGGGGCGAAGAGCCTTTCGGCGAGCACGGGGATGCGAAACGTGCGAATTCCCCTCGCGACGAAATAGTCGATTTGCGCCTCGGTCGGAAACACATAGTCGAAATTGCGCCGGTTCTTGCCCGGATTGAGCTCGGCGCCCGAAATGTTGACGCCGATCTGCGGCGTCGCGCTCGCGACGGAGGGCGCGCGCTGCTGCGCCGGCGCCTGCGCAGACCAGAGGACCGAAGCGAAGAGGATCGCGGCGAGGCGGTTCACGTCATTCCTTCGAGCGGACGCTTCGCGGCGCATTCCGTCACGATGTGGCGCGTCGGCCCGCCGCGGCTCGCCGTCGCGCGCGCGAACAGATGATCGGTCAGCCATGCGACGCTCGCATCCGTGGTGAGATTGTGATCCGCCTTCGGAATGCGCGATCGCGACACATTGGGATAGGCGCGCAGCCGCGCTCCGCCTCGGCCGAAATGCTTGGCCAACTCGTCCTCGCTCAGATCATTCTCGCAGGTGACGAGAGAGATGCGGACGTCGCGCGCTCTCAAGCGGCCGAAGAGTCGATGAACCTCCCGTCCGATCGGCCCCTGAAGCCACGGGACCATCGCCGTCAGATGCGCTTTGATCTTGTCGAGAACGCGTTCGGCGACGACGCCGGCCAGCCGGCCCACAGCGACGCGCCCGCGAAGCAGCTTCATCAGACCATCCGCCTCGGCGAGGCGTGAAAAATAGGAGAGATTGCTCCGCGAAAACAACTTCACATATTCCTCGACTTGGTAATTGTCGTCCCACACATAGACCGCCGGATTCACGATCACGAGATCGTCGACCCGCCGATCCTCCAGAGCCGTATGAAAAGCCTGGTACGCGCCGGAGCAGACGCCGACCAGAGTGATCTCGCGCGCGCCGCGCTCGATGAGCCAGTCGATGGCGGCGCGAGCTTCCTCCACCTGGTGCGGCGAATAGATCTTGGTCGCCGCATCGGGCCGAGCCGGGCTGTCGCCGATTCCGGACGTGTCGATGCGCAAGGAGGCTATTCCGCGCTGCGCCAGAAACCGGGCCTGCTCGACCGTCATTCTACGCCAGCCGGCATGTGGATTGGCGCCGCAATTCAGGAACAGCAAGGTTCGTCCGCGGCGCTGTCCTTTCGGTTCGCAAAAAGCTCCAAAAAGTTCGCGTGGACCGAAGCGGAAGCGCGTCTCCCGGAACCATTCGTCCTCGAGGCGGACCTCAGCGGGAAGCAGGCCGAGCGGCGAGTCCGCGTCGGCGTCGCGGGCGCCGCCGATCGCTTGCATCCAGGACCTTACCGCATCGAATGTCTCGAGCGGAATCGTCTTTATGGGCGGATTGGTCGTCAGTTGCTCATAATCGTCGTAATCCCGTTTCTCGACTGCGGCGCCGAGCCGCTCGAGATGGCCGGCGAGCGCCTCGCTCTGGCGATCGCCGGGGCGGCCGACGACGAGCGCCGCCGGCGCCGGCGCGTGCGCGAGCGTCAGAAAATCGAGCTGCTTCACATCCGAGACGAATGACTCGGGCAGTTTGAAGCCGAGCAGATCGAGTCCTTCGTTCGCCTTCGCGGCGGACGAGAGTCCGGCCGCGTCGGCGAGCATGGCGGCGCTCACCTTCAGCTGCTTCAGATAAAGCGCGCCGCGAGCGAAGCCCGCGAGAAGCGCGAGGCCAGCGACAGTCTCCAATTCTTTCGCCGCGCAGATCGCGATCGCGCTGCCGAGCCCTTGGCCGACGACGACGATACGTTGCGCGCGCGAAAGATCGAGAAGCAACGCCGCCGCGGATTTCGTGGCCTCGACCCAATTCTCGAGTCGCCAGGGATGCTCGTTCGCGCCGAGCGAATCGCCGGTTCCCGGATAATCGAAGCGCAATGTGGGAAATCCCGCATCCGCGAGACGATCCCCGAGCTCGCGCAGGCTCGCGCGCATGCTCAGCTCTTCATGACCCCACGGACTGCAGATCAGCACCGCCATGCAGGAGCTGCCGGGATGATAGAATCCCGCACAGCCGTCGAAGGCGATCGGCGTTCCTCCCGCGGATGATCGAGGCCCTTCCGTCATATGCGTCGCGCTCGCTGTTCCATTTCATGCAAATCGTCACGAGGGTCGGGAGCCTCGAGGCAACCCGACAAGAACCAGACCAGCGCTCCCGTCTTGATCGAGTAGACGGAGTCGCTGATGATCAGAAGCGCTGTGATGTAGAATCCTACGAACAGCCGATAACGCCACGCGAGCTCGTTGGCCGTCGGCGTCAGCGTGAACAGGCTCCAGAGTCCGATGCAGCCGAGGAGGCCGAATTTCGCGAGCGTGTATGTGTAGCCGGAATCGGACACGAAGCGCGTCACCGGAATGAAGCCCATCGCCTCCCAGAAATCGAGGCGCGACAGCATCTGTCCCGAAAGGATCATTCGCCCTTGCAGGCCATTGTCCCAGATCACGTCGGCGTTGAGGAAACCGTTCACCGTCAGCACGAAAATGACGAAGAAGGGCGCGAGAAGCAGGATGACGCGGCCGACGTATCGCGACGCCGGATAGATGATGAAGGCCATCGAGGACACCATCAGCCCGAAGCGCGCATCCGCCATGACGAAGACCGCGACGGCGGGGATCAGCGCGACCACGAGCCTGCGCGGGTTCGAGAAATTGCGCAGCACGATCCAGGAAAATGCGACCGCTCCGAAATTGCCCATCGACACCGGCTCGAGGAAGATGGAGGAAACGCGATGGGCGCCGAGAAAGGGCAGCAGGGTTCTGCCTTCCGGACGAATGCCGCTCGCGAAGAGGCCGGTTCCAGTCGTGTCGATCGACGCCGGATCGACCGTGCCGCGCGCGACATAATAGGCCCGGATGTCGACGATCTTCAGATATTGCGTCAAGAAGCTATACTCGCACGCACCGACGATCAGGACCGTCCAGACGCAGAGCTTGACGAGGCGGTCGCCCATGGATGCGTCGCCGAAGCGACGGCCGAGAAAGAAGAATGTGATCGGAATGATCACGTCGCGAATCGCTTTCATGTCGACCGACGCTCTCATTGCGCTGAGAAACGCTGCATAGGACAGGAATCCGACGAGGATGACCGCCAGCACAGTCGCATCCTTGGCCATGAGCATGAGGCTCGCGCCGATGAGACCCATCTCCGCGAGCATGACGATCGCCGGATTGATGGAGAAGGCCTTTGCATTGACGATGCAGAGCACGAAATTGAAAATGACGCCGCCGAAAACCAGAGCCGCCGCGAGGAGCCTGGTCGTCTCCGTTCGTTCCTCGATCGCGGCAAAGCTCGAAATGGCGACGTCGCTCATGCGGCCGCCCTTTCTCCGACGAGAACCACTCCGGCCGAATTCGGGATGTGGGCTCCGATCGATCGGGCGAGGCGGGTGAGAACGCCCCGCTCGGGACGATCGCCGTCGACGAGCGCGAGCAGAGCGTCCGAACAGCTGTCGACGGCGAAGGCTTCGTAGTCCTGCGCATTGGCGCTGACCAGAATCATGTCGGCGCTCTGGAAGGCCCGGATCCTGTCTCGGAAAGCGCTCCAGAAGCGTCGAGGCGGCGTTTCGAGGGCGTCGCAATCGAGCACTTCCGCGATCGAGACGAACTCGGCGCTGCCTCGGGAGCGGTCGTGAAGAGCGAAACAGGAGTCGTGCGGCCAGCGCGTCGCCAGCTCGATGTCATGGCGGCGTGATCCATTGCGCAGCAATCGAACGGCTTCCTTTCGCCAGTGACGGCATGCTGCGCCGTCGGATCGATCCGCGTCCAGCGCAATGACACGTTGTCCGCGCTCGAGCGCGGCGAGCGCGATCTCGAACATGACCTTCGGCTTGCGGCCATCTTCGTCGAGACCGAGAAAGAAGATGGTTCGCGGCCCATCGTCTCCGGCGACGCCGAGAATCCAATGCAGCAGCCACATCGAGGGCTGCTCGGACTCGGGCTTCGAGGCGCTCGGCCTCATAGTTTCCGCGAAGCGGAACTCGGCCAGAATGGGAAGGTCGAACAATCCGCGAAAGGTTTCCGCCGGATCGTCCGCTTTCGCATCCATGCGGTCGCGGAAATATCCGGCGGCGCTTCCGAGACCGATCCCGCAGATCAGGGCGCCGCCGAGCACGAGGGGCAGGGGAGGGCCGGCTTTCTTGTCGCTGGGCACGGCCTCGGTGATGATCCGCGATGTGGAGCTGTCGACCTCCTGCGTTTCCTCGAGCTCTTTCGCGCGCTTCAGCGAAGATTGATAGAGATTGCGAATCGCTTCGGCGCTGCGTTCGAGCGCGCGCAGACCGACCATTGTTTCATTGAGCTGGAACGACCGCTGCTTCAGCTCCGCGAGCCGCTTCTCGAGATCGGCTTCCGTCGCCTGCGCGCGGCGATGATCGCTGAGCGCGGCGCCGGCGATCCGCGCGAGCTCGGCGTCGATCAGCCTGCCGACTTCCTGGATCTGGCGCTGGACATCCATCAGCGGCGGATATTTGTGACCGAACTGCATCTCTATCGCCGACTTCTGCTGGACGAGCGTCGCATATTGCGTGCGCAGGCCGGAAATCGTGTTGGAATGCACCGCGTCGGACAATTGATCGACATTGGCTTTCGAACGCTGCAGCTTCGCGACCTCCTCATAGCGCGCGCGCGTCTGCGCGACCTGCGATCGCGCGAGGCCGAGCTGATAACTGAGATCGGCGAGCTGCTGCTCCGCGGTGAGCTTGCCCGCCGTCTCGGAGAGATCATGCTCGGACTTGTAGCGTTCGACTTTCGCTTCGGCGTCCTTCAGCTCCTGCGCCAATTGCTCGGCGCGGCCTTGCAGAGCGAGGCCCGCCCGCCGCGCGGCTTCGCGCTGGGCGGCGCCGTTCTGCGAAAAGAACACGCGTGCGGCCGCGTTCGCGAGTCGCGCCGAAAGTCGAGGGTCTGGACTGACCACGACGATGTCGAGGATCAGCGCGCGCTCGCCTCTCACGACCTCGATCATCGCCGCGAGCTTTTCGATGGCTGCTTCCCTGCTTTCGTTGGCCTTGGTCCCGAGCAGCCTGCCGATGAGGCCGACGCGCGTGAACTGGGGATCTTCGGTGAGCTTTTCCTCGTCGACGAGCGTGCCGAGCACGCTGCTCGACACGATGAGATAGCGCTGCGTCTCGAGATCGAGCAGATTGCTGTCGGCTCCCAGGCTCTGAAACGCGAGATCGGTCTTCGCCAGCGCGACGCCGCGCGGATCGAGCAAAATCTCGGCGACGGAGCGATAGCGCGCGGGCATGAGCAGATAGAAGCAGAGTCCGAGGATCAAGGCGATCGTGGCGATCGTCAGCATCCATTTGGCGTGCCGCCGCACGAAGCGAATATATTCGGCGAAGTCGAACTCCATGGCGGCGGAGGCGCCCGCATTGCGCTCGGACGAGCGGGACCCGTTCGGATCCATCTGCGGCTCGCCGCCGGAGCGAATTCGGTTCATGGACGCTTTGTTCCTGGTCGTCGCGCGAGGCCGCGAAGGACGGATGCGTCGCCAATATAGAGGATGTTATCCTTAAGCTTATGTTAATGTCGACGCTGGACGCTGCGTCGACGCGAGGATTCGGCGTCGATGTCTGCGGCGAGCGACGCGGGAGCGACCGATGTGGGGTTTCGACGCCTTCATTTACGTCTATCTGGCGATCGGCTGCGGCATCGCTCTCATTTCGCTTTCCATGAATTGGAACGAGAGCCGAAGACTTTCTCCCGTGCTGTTCGTCTTCGCTCACGCGCTCTGGCCGCTGTCTCTCGGGGCGATCATCCTCTGCGCCATGTTTCAGTCGCGGCGGTAGGCTGTTGCGCCTCGCGCAGCGGGGCCGGGCGGCTTCGGCAGAGTTTGAATCGAATTGTAATTGTTTCGATATGAACTGAAAAACCAAGAATAGATTGGACTTTGATCTGTTCAGATATTCTTGGTGATGTCGGCGCTTGTTCTTCTCGTGAGATAGAAATCGTCTCTCGAGAGGTCTGGGATGAAGCGTGCATTGATTCTCGGTCCGATTCGCATCGAGCACTTGACCTTCGAAGAGGCGTTGCGTCACATCGAAGCCGCGCTTCGAGGAGCCGGATCCCGACACATTGCATTCTGCAATGCGCATACGGCGAGCAATGCGTTTTTCGATGCGGCTTTTCGCCGGGCCTTGTCGCATATGTTGGTCTTGAATGACGGCGTCGCGCTCGATGTCGCCTCGAAATTGACGACGGGCGCGGCCTTTCCCGGAAATCTGAATGGGACGGACTTCGTTCCGAGGTTTTTCGCGAGCAGCGAATGGCCGCTGCGCATCTATCTGCTCGGGGCGAGGCCCGAGGTCGTCGAGCGCGCGGCGGCCAATCTTATGGCGCGCTATCCGCGGCACGTGGTCGTCGGCTATCGCCACGGCTTTTTCTCGCCTGAAGAAGAAGCGGCGGTCGTCGCGGAAATCGCCGGCCATGCCCCGGATGTATTGCTCGTCGCCATGGGCAATCCGCGACAGGAACTGTTCATGGACGCACATCGCGATGTGCTGAACACCAAGGTCGTGTTCGGAGTCGGCGCTTTGTTCGACTTCATCTCGGAGGCCACGCCGCGCGCTCCGGCATGGATCCGACGCGCGCGGTTGGAATGGCTGTTCAGACTGTGGCGAGAACCGCGCCGACTGGCTCGTCGATATACCGTCGGCGCGTTCACTTTCGCGCTCGCGCTGGCGTTTTTCCAGCTGCAGCGCGTCGAGCGGCTGGGATGGCTGTGGAGCGAGATTCGAGAACCGCGCAGGCCTGCCTATCGCTACACGGTCGGAGCGTTCACCTTCGCCCTGGCAATCGTGTTCTTTCACCTCCACAAGGCGATAAATACCCCCTGATCGTGCCGAGGCCCCAGACGAGCTTGTAATGCGCCGTGGCGAGATCGAGAATGAGCGCCGACAAGGCGGCGCGGCCGAGAGTGCGCATGAGGCGCTCTGCGAGATAGAGGATATCGTAATGCAGTCTCAGCACGCGGCCGAAACCCGGCGCATAAGCGCTGGCTCGGTCGATCGCGGCGGCGCTGCGTTCCGGCGCCTGATCGTGAAAGACGGTCAGGTCATGATGAAACCGGCATCGAGCTCCGAGCGCGAGCGCACGCAGCACATAATCGGTTTCTTCTCCGGATCGGAACGGCGTGTCGGCGCCGACGCCGAGACTCTCGTCGAAGCCGCCGATCCGTCTCGCCGTTTCCGCGCGAAGAAACAGACCGTTCGAATTGCCTGCGAACCAGACATTGCGGCGATCGACGGGACAGGTGTCGGAAAGAAACAATCCCAGGGAATCCGCGCCATCGGCGTCGACGGTGCGTCCCATGAGGAGATCGAGGCCGGGCTCTCGCGCAAAGCGCCCGATCACGTCTTCGACGAGGTTCGGCGCGTACCAGCAGTCGTCGTCCGGGAAGCAGACGAGGGCGCCGCTCGCTTCGCGCAGGCCGGCGTTGCGCGCGCGAGAGAGGCCACGCGGAGAAGTAACATGCAGGATCTTCAGGCGATCGACGACCGAAGCCAGCGCCGCGTCGAGCGTTCCGGGCGGATTTTGATCGACGAGAACGATCTCGAAGTCTCTGCTCGTCTGCTCGACGAGGGACGAAAAGAGGCGTGCGAGCGGATCGACGCGGCCGACTGTGCAGACGATGAGCGACAGCGTCGGAGGTTCGCTCTCCGCGCCCCGATCCTGGAGATATGTCCGCTGCGTCATCGTCGAATCCTGCGAGCAAGCTGCCGAGAATTAGCCGGCGCGTGGTTAATGAGTCATTAAGCTGCGCGACGGAGAGTGGAGTGCGAGGCTCGGGAACCAAAGGTCGTCCGATGAAGATCGTCCATGTCGTTCGGCAGTTCTGGCCTTCGCGGGGGGGCCTCGAGGAATTCGTCTATCGGCTCGCGCGAGAACAGTCGAACGCCGGCGCGCAGGTGCGGATCGTGACGCTAGATCGTCTGTTCACGGATCGACGGGTCGCCCTCCCTGAAAGAGACGTTCTCGACGGAATTGAAATCCGTCGGATTCCTTTTGTCGGTTCGACACGCTATCCCATCGCGCCCGGCGTGCTCGCGCATATCGGCGACGCCGACGTCGTGCATGTTCACGCGGTGGATTTTTTCTTCGACTTCGTCGCCCTGGCGTCGCTCTTCGCGCGAAGCCAGATCATCGCGACGACGCACGGCGGATTTTTCCACACCGCGGCGCATTCGGGGCTGAAGCGCCTGTGGTTCGGCGCGGTCACGCGATTCACGGCGCGCCGCTACCAGGTCGTCGCCGCCTGCAGCGACAGCGATTACGAGATGTTCGCGACGATCTCGCCGAACAATCTGTGGCTCGTCGAAAACGGCGTCGACATCGACAAATTCGCCGATGCGTCGAGCCCGGCTCCGGTGAGATCGCTGATCACCATCGGGCGATTTTCGGTCAACAAGCGGCTGGACCGTCTGCTCGACGCGATGCGCGCGTTGGTAGCCCAAGACGCGCAATGGCGTCTCGATATCGCCGGAATCGAGTCCGATTGGAACAAGGAGCGATTGACCGAGGCGATCGCACAGTGCTCTCTCGAGACGCATGTCGAGGTTCATGTCGGGCTCGACGCGAGCGCCGTCGCCAGGCTGATCGGACGCTCGAGCCTATTTGTGAGCGCGTCCGAATATGAGGGTTTCGGCATAGCGCTCATCGAGGCGCTCAGCGCCGGGCTCTTGCCGGTCGTTCACGCGAACGACGCCTATCAGGCCTTCTCGTCGCGACGAGGACTGATCCATATCACGGATTTTTGCGATCCGGCCGCGGCGGCCCGGTCGATCGCAGGCGCATTCGCCGAACTGGATACTTCGGCAGGTCGGATCAGAAAGGCCGCGATCGACCTATCGGGCGAATTCGCTTGGCCGCGCGTCGCAGCTGCCTATTTCGACGCCTATCGCGAGGCGTTGGGTTCGATCCGCACGTCTCATGCCGCGGGAGTTGGGACAGACGCGCCCCGGCGCCGGGATTGCTCGGCGGAAGTCGAAGGGAGGGCGCCTGTCTCGAGAAGACCGGCCCGCCTTTCTGGACGATGAGACGGAACGCTCGCGCTTCGATAGGCCTGACATGTCGCTGAACACATTCACACGCAACACCATATTCGGGCTGATCGCCAGTCTGAACTCGTCGCTCGGAAGCTTTCTCGGCCTCGTCATCGTGGGACGCATTCTCGGTCCCGTCGGGGCGGGAACCGTCGCGATCGGCATATGGCTCACCGGCATGGCCGTCACTTTCGCCGACCTCGGGCTCCCTCTCACCATCGCGCGATTCACGCCGGAGCTGATGGCGCGAGGCGAGATCGCCTATGCCGATGAGATCGGCCCCTGTTTCTTTCGGCCGATCCTCGTCTCGACCATGATCGTCGTCGGACTCTTCGGCGAGCTCGCGCTCGGCGGCGCGGAATGGATCCGTGACAGTTTGCGGCTGCGCATATTCAGCGAGTCTCCGGACTCCATCTGGTTCGTGATCGCTTTCGTGTTCGCTGTTCAGGCTTTGAATAACTTCGGTCTGTCGGTGCTGCGCGGGCGGCAGAGCTTCGACGTGGCGGCGAAGTTGACGGCGATCGGGCTTCCCCTGCAGCTCGTCGCCACCGCGGTAGGATGTCTCTACGCCGGGGCGGAGGGTGCGCTCGTCGGCTATGCGACGGGAAGCCTCGCCTGCGCGGGCGTGGCGCTGCAATATGCGCGGTCGACCACCGGCCTTCCGGAGGATCTGAGACGGCGCGCATGGCGTTTCGCCTTCAACAATTGGGGCGTCGGCCTGATTTCGGTGATCGTGTGGTCGCGCATCGAAATCGGTTTTCTCGACTATTGGCGCGGCGCCAAGGAAGCCGGGCTGTTCGCCGTGTCCTATACGCTCTGCAATCTCGCCGCTCAGGCGCCGTTGTTGATGACCGGTGGGTTGCTGCCGCTGTTCGCCGAAAGACATGCGTTGAAGGATCAGAGCGGGCTGCGCGACGCTTACGCTTCGGCGATCCGCTTCGTCGCTCTCGTATTGTTTCCCGCGTGCTTCGGCATGGCGGCGATCGCGCCGCTGTTCCTGCCGGTGTTGTTCGGCCCCGAATTCGCCGAGGCGAGCGCGTCGGCCACCGTTCTGGTCGCCATGCAGGCTTTCGGATCGATCTCGACGGTCGCCTCGACGCTTCTGCTCGCATGCGAGAAGAGCTCGTTTCTCGTGCGAACGGGAATGCTCGGCGTCATTTTCTCTCTCCTCGCCGGGGTGACGATGATCCCGGCTTTCGGTGTGATGGGCGCGGTCTCGGCACGCTCGGCGGTGCAGAGCTTTCTAACCTTGTCGAGCTTCCTCTATATCGCGAAGGTCTTCGATCTTCCGTTCCCGCTGATGACGTTCTGCAAGATCGTGCTCGCGGCGACAGGCTGCGCGCTCGTCGCGCGGCTGATCGTCGTCGAATGGCGGACGCCGGCCGCCTTGGCTCTGGCGATACCGGCCGGCGCAGCGGTTTATGCTCTCCTGATCGTGGCGCTCGGCGTGCTCGAGCGGAAAGAGCTGCAGTTCTCGAAAAGGCTCGCGGGAGACATCTTGCTGCGCGGCGCTTTACGCAAGCCGAGCTGATCGGCGCCCGACCTCCTGCGGGGCGTGTCGATCGGTCCCGCGCGGCAGGCGCACGGTGAAGCGGGCGCCGCCTCCGGACGGCGCATCGACATCGATCGAACCACTATGCTCTTGAACGATCGAATTGCTGATCCACAGTCCGAGCCCGGTTCCCTTACCGGCCGTCTTCGTCGTGAAGAAGGGTTCGAAAATGCGGTTGTGCAGCGTTTCCGGCACGCCCTTGTCATTGTCGGCGATTTCGACCACGGCGAATTCGCCTTCTTGCGCGTGGCGATCGAAACGAGGGCGATCGAGATTCGCGGCCGCGACTGCGCCTGCTTCAGCTCGACATGGGCGCGATGCAGCGCCTCATAGGCGCGCCGCAGCTCGCCGACCGGTCGCCGGTGAAGACCGCGCCTGCGGCCGTCCCGGAATTGAACAGCGGCGACCGATTGATCGCCATCAGATCGGAAGGCCCGCCGCATGTGCGAAAGCGCCTCGGTGACGCCGGCATGATGTCCTCGGAGTCCGTGTAGCCGGAGATGGTATGCTTACGGCTCGGGCCAGCGCTCGCGTACGCGCGTCAAGAACTCGACGCCCGTCGTCGACGAGCAGCACGGTGGCGCCGGTCGCGCCCTTGCGCGCGTCGCGTTGCATCTTCGCGCTCGTTCATTCGTGTCGCTCAACAGATGCGCGGCAATTGCTCGCCGGAGAGCCAGTCGATGATACGGCCGCCGCCGAAGCGCGTCGTCATCTGCACGAAGCAGTGATCGTCCGCGACGATCTCGCCGATGCGGGCGGAGCGCTCGCCGAGCGGATGCGCGCGCATCACCGCGAGCAGATGGTCGGCAACCTCCGGCGCGACGACGGCGGCGAGCTTGCCTTCATTGGCGACGAACAGCGGATCGAGGCCGAGAAGCTCGCAGGCGGCCGCGACTTGCGGGGCGACGGGAATGGCGGATTCGTCGATATGTGCGCCGACCTTCGACTGATGGGCGATCTCGTTCAGCGTCGCCGCGAGGCCGCCGCGCGTCGGATCGCGCATCAGGCGAATGGCGGGGCCGGCCGCCGTGACCATGGCCGCGACGAGATCGTGCAGGGCGGCCGTGTCGGAGAGGGCCTCGGTCTCGAAAGAAAGATTCTCGCGTTTCGACATCACCGCGACGCCGTGATCGCCGATCGAGCCCGAGAGCAGGATCGCATCGCCCGGCCGCGCCTTGTCGCCGGAGAGATCGAGGCCCGGCGGAACGACGCCGACGCAAGTCGTCGAGACGAACACGCCGTCGGCCTTGCCACGCTCGACGACCTTCGTATCGCCCGTGACGATCGGCACGCCCGCCGCGCGCGAGGCGTCGCCCATGCTCCGGGCGATGCGGGAAAGATCGGCGAGCGGAAAGCCTTCCTCGATGATGAAGCTCGCCGACATGTGCAGAGGCTTCGCGCCGGCCATTGCGATGTCGTTGATCGTGCCGTGCACGGCGAGCTTGCCGATGTCGCCGCCCGGGAAGAACAAAGGCGAGACGACATAGCCGTCGGTCGTCATCGCCATGCGCCCGGCGGCGACGTCGAACGCCGCCTGGTCGTTGCCGGCGCGCAGAAAGTCGTTGTCGAAGGCGCTGTGGAACACATCGGCGATGAGCCGCGCCATCGCCCGGCCGCCAGAGCCGTGCGACAGGTCGACACGGCCGTTGCGAAGGTCGAGCTTTCTCCCGAGCGCCTCGTGCTTGTTCATGACGCCTTTCGCCTTTCGAGCCGGCGGAATCTTCCATAAGCCCAATACGCCGCGCAAGAGCCTTCCGAGGACACCATGCAGGAGCCCATCGGCGTCTCCGGCGTGCACGCGGTTCCGAACAGCTTGCAGTCCTGCGGCCGCTTGGCCCCGCGCAGGATCGCGCCGCACTCGCAGGCGGGATTGTCGCGCGCAGGCAGAGTTACGACGGAGAAGCGCCGCTCTGCGTCGAATTGCGCATATTTTTTGCGCAGGCGCAGCGCGCTCTGCGGAATCTCGCCGAGGCCGCGCCATTCGAAGCTCTCGCGTAATTCGAAAATTTCCGCCATCTCGTCGATCGCCTTGCCGTTGCCGGTCTCGGTGACGGCGCGGCGATATTGATTTTCGATCTCGCTGCGGCCCTCGTTGATCTGCCGCACCAGCATCAGCACCGCCTGAATGACGTCGAGCGGCTCGAAGCCGGCGATGACGACGGGCTTGCGGTAATCGGTCGCGAAGCGCCGATAGGGCGATATTCCGATCACCGTGGAGACGTGCGCGGGGCCGACGAAGCCTTCGATCTCGACGCCGTCGCTGGTTTCGAGAATAGCCTGCATCGCCGCCGGCGTGAGCACGTGATTGCAGAAGATCGAGAAGTTGCGCAGCCCCTTCTTCTGCGCGAGCCGAATGGCGAGAGCGGTCGGCGGCGTCGTGGTCTCGAATCCGATGGCGAAGAACACGACCTCGCGATCCGGCTCTTTCTCGGCGATGGCGATCGCGTCGAGCGTCGAATAGACCATGCGAATATCGGCGCCGTCGGCCTTCGCCTTCATCAGGCTCGTTCCGCCCGAGGCCGGCACGCGCATCAGATCGGCATAGGTGCAGAGCGTCACCTCGGACCGTGCGGCGAGGCGGATGGCGTCGTCGATGCGGCCCATGGGCAACACGCAGACGGGGCACCCGGGTCCGTGGATCATGCGGATATTTTCGGGCAGCAGGTCTTCGACGCCGTAGCGGGAGATCGCATGCGTATGGCCGCCGCAGAACTCCATGAAGCGATAATCGCGGTCGGGACGCGCTTCTGCGGCGATGCGGCGCGCGACGCCTCGCGCCAGCGCGCCGTCACGATATTCGTCAACATGTTTCATGGCGCCGCTCCGAGTTGCGCCGCTTCGCGCAGCAGCTCCAATGTGGCCAGCGCTTCGGCTTCGTCGATCTTGGCGAGAGCATAGCCGACATGCAGGACGACATAGTCGCCGATCGAAAGATCGTCGACCAGCGCGGTCGAGATGATCTTGCTCACGCCGTCGAGGCTGACGCGCGCCATTTCGTCCGGCAGCAGCTCGACGACGCGCGCTGGGATGGCGAGACACATGCTCAGGCCTTTCTCTGGCGGGCGATGACGGCCTGTCCGAGTGACAGGCCGCCGTCGTTCGAGGGAATTTTTCGCGCGACGAGGGGCGACAGACCGCGTGCTCGAAGGCTCAGGGAGAGCCCCTCGGCGAGGACCTTGTTCATGAGGCAGCCGCCCCCGAGCGCGACGCGCTCATGGCCGTGGGCGAAGGCGGCTTCGCCGATCCACGCGGCGAGCGCTTCGATCAGCGTCCCGTGAAACAGCTCGGACCCGCGCGCGGCGTCGAGGCCGGGCTCGAGCAGAGTGGCGAAGAGTGGCGCGAGATCGAGATTGCCGTCCCGAATGCGGAAGGCGCCCGGAAGCGCGAGTGGCGCGCGGCAGCGCGCCTCGAGCTCCATCGCCGCCTGACCTTCATAGGCCTGCACGTGACACACGCCCAGCAGGGTGGCGGCGGCGTCGAACATGCGGCCGAGGCTCGTCGTGCGCGCGACGTGAGGCGAGGAGGCGAGCATTGCGACCCGGCCCGCGAGCGGGAATTGCGGGAAGCGGTCGAAAACTTCGCCGCAGCGATCGAGGCGGGCGAGGACGGCGACGCCCATGCGCCAGGGCTCGCGCGCGGCCCGGTCGCCGCCCGGCAGCGGCAGCGGCGTGAGATGGCCGAGACGCCGCCATTCGCCACGCTCGACGACCATCAGCTCGCCGCCCCAGGCGCCGCCGTCGTCGCCATAGCCGTAGCCGTCGAGCGCGGCGCCGAGGGTCGGCCCCTCGACGCCATGCTCGGCGGCGATCGCCGCGACATGGGCGGCGTGATGCTGTACGCGCGCCAGGGGGACGCCACAGTCCTCCGCATAGCGCGTGGAAGCGAGGTCGGGGTGGAGATCGCAGGCGATGCGCTCGGGCTCGACGTCGAGAATATCGAGCATGCGCGCGATGGTCTCGCGATGGAAGTCGATCGTCGCGCGATTGTCGAGCGCGCCGATGTGAGTCGAGACGAAAGCCTCGCGTCCGCGCGTCACCGTGACGGTCGTCTTCAGATGCGCGCCGACAGCCAGCACGTCCGGGCCGTCGGAAGGCAGCTCGATCGGCTCGGGGATGAAGCCGCGGGCGCGGCGCAGAAGCGCGGGAGCTCCGGCGATGACGGTCGCGACGCTGTCGTCGGCGCGCGCGACGATGGCGCGGTCGTGGCCGACGACGAGATCGGCGATCGAGGCGAGCTTTTCGTGCGCTTCGTCGTCGTCGATGATCAAGGGCTCGCCGCTCGGATTGGCGCTGGTCGCAACGATGACGAAATCCTGCGGCTCGCTGCGCCGGCGGCGGCCGTCGGGCGCGCCGGCCGCGGCATGAAACAGCAGATGATGCAGCGGCGCGTAGGGCAGCATCACGCCGATGCGCCCGAGCCCCGGCGTGATCGATGGCGCGAGCGGCGCGCAGTTTTCGACGACGACGATCGGCCGCGCGGCGGAGCGCAGCAGGCGCATCGACCGGGCGTCGAAGAGTCCGATGCGCTCGGCGGAGGCTTCATTGGCGACCATGACCGCGAAAGGCTTGGCGTCGCGTTGCTTGCGGCGACGCAGCTCGGCCACGGCGGCTTCATTGCGCGCATCGCAGAGAAGATGAAAGCCGCCGATTCCTTTGAGCGCGACGATCCCTCCTTGTCGGATCGTCGCGACGATTTCGGCGATCGAATGGTCGAGCCGGGGGCCGCATGCGAAGCAAGCGATCGGCTGCGCATGAAAGCGCCTGTTCGCCGGATCGGCGTAATCGCGCGCGCAATCTCCGCACATGGCGAAGCGGACCATCGAGGTCTGCGCACGGTCATAGGGCAGACGCTTCGTCAGCGTGTAGCGCGGGCCGCAATGCGTGCAATTGACGAAAGGATAGAGATGGAAGCGGCTCGCCGGATCGAACAGATCGTCGAGGCAGTCCTCGCATACCGCGGCGTCCGGCGTGATGCGCGTCAGCGTGCGGCCGTCGCGGCTGTCCTCGATGCGGAAAGCGGATTCGTGCATCGGCGCGATTGTCTCGCAGGTCAGGCTGTCGATGCGCGCGAGCGGCGGCGGCTCGCGCCGCAATGCCGTGACGAACGCCTCGACATTCTCGCCTTCCACTTCCATCAAAACGCCGCGGGCGTCGTTGCGCACGAAGCCGCCGAGCGCATGGCGATGGGCGAGCCCGTGCACGAAGGGGCGAAAGCCGACGCCCTGCACCGCGCCCGTCACTCTGAGACGCAGTCTCGATATCGTCGCCGGCTCCGAAGACGCCATGGCCGGAACTCGCTCCTATCGTGTCGCCGCCGCCGCTGCTTCGCCGCGCCGCTGCGCGAGACGCGCGGCGCGCGCCTCGATCCAGGCGTAGAAGGCCGCCATGCCTTCGCCGCTGCGCGCCGAGACGACCAGCGTCTGCAGATCGGGATTGATCCTCAGCGCATTGGCGAGACAGCGGCCGACGTCGAACTCCACATGAGGAAGCAGGTCGGCCTTGTTGAGCAGCATCAGGTCGGAGACCGCGAACATCTCGGGATATTTGAGCGGCTTGTCCTCGCCCTCCGTCACCGAGAGCACGACCACCTTGTGCGCCTCGCCGAGGTCGAAAGCGGCGGGACAGACGAGATTGCCGACATTCTCGATGAACAGCAACCCGCCCGGCGCGAGCGGCAATTCGTCGAGCGCATGTCCGACCATATGCGCGTCGAGATGGCAACCCTTGCCGGTGTTGAGCTGGATCGCCGGGGCGCCGGTCGCGCGAATGCGCTCGGCGTCGTTCGACGTCTGCTGATCGCCCTCGATGACGGCGATGGGCGAGCGATCCTTCATGTCGCGGATCGTGCGCACGAGCAGCTCGGTCTTGCCGGAGCCCGGGCTCGACACGAAATTGAGCGCGAAGGTTCCGCTCCGCGCCAAGCGCACGCGGTTCTCGTGGGCGTGATCGTTGTTCTTGCCGAGAATGTCCCGCTCGATGCGGACGATCCGCTCCTGGCTCATGCCGGCGACATGGACGCCGGCCGGACCCGCGCCGAAATCGATGACCGAGCCGGCTTCATGGTCGTGATCATGCGCATGACCATGATGATGGCGGTCATGGTCGTGAGGATGATCATGATGACCATGCTCGCCATGCGCATGAGCATGGCCCTGCCCGTGAGGGCCATGGTCGTGGGAGTGGGAGTCCTTGCCTTCGACGCTCGAGGTTCCGCAGCCGCAGACCGTGCACATCAATCGACCTCCAGTTCCTTGACCCGCATATCCTCGCCGCCTGTCACCTGCACATGATAGCCGCCGCATTCGGGACAAGGGCCGAAGCGCTCGGAGAGCGCGACGGTTTTGCCGCAATCGAGGCACCAGCCTTCGCCGGGCGTGGAGATGATCTCGAGCCGCGCGCCGTCGGTCACGCCGCCGCGCGCCACGGCCTCGAAGCAGAAGCGGATCGCCTCGGGCTCGACATGACTGAGAGCGCCGATCTCGAGCCTTACGACGCGCACATGCGTGAAACCCTGTTTGCGGCTCTCTTCCTCGATCATCTCGACGATGCTTTCGGTCAGCGCGAGCTCATGCATGGGCCGCTTCCTCGAGCTCGACATGAAAAGCGACGCAAGGGTCGAACAGAGCTGCGAGCCCGGTGATAGCCACGAATGGCCCGGCCGGATGAAAGTTCCATTCGGTCGGAGCGAGGATCGCATAATCGGCGATCTTATCGTCGGCGCCGAGCCGCGCCCAGTGATATAATTCGCCGCGTCCCGTCTCGGGATCGATTATGCGCGCCTGCAGCAGCGCCGCCGCTGCGTCGCGGCCGAAATCCGTCTCGCGCCAGCGGCGGGCGATCTGCGCGGCCTCGAGTAGATCGAGCAGCCGGACCGCCGAATCGATATGCACCAGCACGCGCGCGCCGGCGGGCTGCGCGCCGACGAGCGCCATCGACACGCGCCGCTGCTCGCGCAGCGCCTCGCAGGCGTCGCCTTCGATCACCGTCATGGGAAAGCCGATGCGGGCGTCAGCGCCAGGAGTCGGCTCGCCATGGCTTGAACCAATAGCCGACGGCGAAGACCATTCCCGCCCAGACGAGGCCGAAGGCCATGGTAATGAGATGATCGGGCTCGGTGAAGAGATGAACGAGGTCTACCGGATGGTCGCCGGGATGGGCGAAGGCCGACGCCGGGGCCAGCGAGACGGCGGCCGCCAGGACGTTGCGAATTGCTTTCATGGTCTCGTCTCCTCTTCGGCGCCGCGCGGACGCCGTTCGTAGTGGCGATGGTCGAGGTCATGCGCGAGCAGGCTCTCGCAGGCTTCCCGCGCCGCGTGGGCGCAGCTCGACGCCCCATTCCGCGAGCGTCCGCGCCGGAGCAGTGAGCGCCGGCTCGATCGCCGCTGCGCATGACGCGCAGGGTCCCGGGCTCGAGGCCGTAGCCTATGGCGTCGAACGCGAGAAGCTGATCGCAGGTCTCGACGAACTGCAGCAGATAGAGCCCTTGCGCGCCGCCGTCGAGAATGGCGACGTCCTCCCCGGTCTCGAAGCGCGCATGGAACGCCTACACGGCGCACACGCCGAAGGCTTCGTCGGCCCAGAGAAGATTGCCGATGCCGAGAACGAGAGTGCGCATGGTCGTTCTTCCGATGCTCGTTGCGTCATTGCGAGCGCAGCGCAGCAATCCGGGGCCGCGATCGGCGCTACCGGTCGATCTCCCCGAACACGATGTCGAGCGAGCCGACGATGGCCGCGACATCGGCGAGCATATGGCCGCAGGACAGGCGATCGGCCGCCGCGAGATGGGCGAAGGACGGCGCCCTGATTTTGCAGCGATAGGGCTTGTTGCCGCCGCGCGAGACGAGATAGACGCCGAACTCGCCCTTGGGCGCCTCGACCGCGGCGTAGACTTCGCCCGCCGGAACGTGGACGCCCTCGCTGTAGAGCTTGAAATGCTCGATCGTCGCCTCCATCGAGCGCTTCATGACCTCCCGCCGCGGCGGCGTGACCTTGTGGTCCTCGACCGCGATCGGGCCCTTTCCGTCGGGCGCGCGCAGCTTGGCGAGGCACTGGCGGATGATGCGCGTCGACTGCCGCATCTCCTCCATGCGCACGCAATAGCGGTCGTAGCAGTCGCCATGGCGGCCGGTCGGAATGTCGAAGTCCATCTCCTCGTAGCATTCGTAGGGCTGCGCTTTGCGCAGGTCCCAGGCGCCGCCGCAGGCGCGCAGGAACACGCCGGAGAAGCCGAGGCCCCAGGCCTCCTCGAGCGTCACGGCGGCGATGTCGGCGTTGCGCTGCTTGAAGATGCGGTTGTCGGTGAGCAGCCCCTCGAGATCGTCGCATACTTTCAGAAAGGGGTCGCAGAAGGCCTCGATGTCGTCGACGAGCGCTTCCGGCAGGTCCTGATGCACGCCGCCGATGCGGAAATAGCAGGCGTGCATGCGCGCGCCCGAGGCGCGCTCGTAGAACGCCATCAGCTTCTCGCGCTCCTCGAAGCCCCAGAGGTTCGGCGTGAGCGCGCCGACGTCGGACGCCTGTGTCGTGATGTTGAGGAGATGCGAGAGGAGCCGGCCGATCTCGCAATAGAGCACGCGGATCAGCTGCGCGCGCCGCGGAGGCTCGAGGCCGAGCAGACGCTCGGCGGCGAGGCAGAAGGCGTGTTCCTGATTGATCGGCGCGACATAGTCGAGCCGGTCGAAATAGGGCAGGGCCTGCAGATAGGTCTTGTCCTCGATGAGCTTCTCCGTGCCGCGATGCAGGAAGCCGACATGAGGATCGGCGTGGCGCACGATCTCGCCGTCGAGCTCGAGCACGAGGCGCAGCACGCCGTGCGCGGCCGGATGCACCGGGCCGAAATTCAACGTGAAGCTGCGATCGGCGTCGAGACTCATGGCGTCACCTTCGGCGCGAGCGCAGGGAGATTCGAACGCCGGTGCGAAACCGCTTCGAGGCTCCCGCGTTTATCGGCCGGGCCGGGATCGACATCTGGAGGCGTCCGTGGGCGGTCTTCTGTATTGGGCCATCGTGTTCCTCGTGGTCGGCATCATCGCGGCGGCGTTCGGCTTCGGCGGCGTCGCGGGCACCGCGGTCGAGGGCGCGCGCATCCTGTTCTGGGTGGCGATCGTGCTCTTCGTCATCGCCTTGATCGGCGGTCTCGTCAGGCGAGGACGCGCGTGAAGAACCGCCGACGCGGCGGCCGCCCGGTCGCCGCGTCGGTCATGCGCGGCGGCTCTTTCCCTCTTCCGCGTCGGCGTCGTCTTTCGGCTTGGAGCGCATGGTCGTCTGCGCCGCCGCCACCGCCACCGCGCTCAGCGCGAACAGCGGAATGAGGCGGTGAGCGCCGATACGCCGCAAGACTTCTATGCCGGCGGCGATGAGGGCCGGCGCGACGATCCAGTCCGGACGTTTGTCGGCTCCGGTCGCCGCCGCGAGCAGATATCTCCCCGGATCGTCGGATCGGGGAGCGCCGGCGGAACGATGCGCCAATCTGCGCGACCAGACATAGAGGACCGCGGCGAGCGTCAGATAGACGCCGCCGAGCGCGAGACTCGCCGCGACGGTCCCGAATCGGCGCTGCGCCAGCACGAACGCCGCATAAGTGAAAAAGAACAACGCGACCGCGGCGAAGAGGACCGCCGCCGCATCGATCGCGACGCCGAGGCCCAGTCTCTTCGCGCGCATCTCGATCGCATGTTTCGCGGTCTCGACGAACGACGGCACGGCGGCGACCTCGCTCTTCGTCAGCGGCGCAGCTGGCTTCCGACCAGAGCGCCCACGCCGATGGCGATCGCCAGGGACGCGAAGGGATGCTCGCGAATGGAGCTTCCGACCGTGTCGCCGACAGTATCGAGCCCGGCCTGATGCACGACCTCGCGTCCCTTGGCTTTCGCCTGCGAGATCGCTCCGTCGATGTCGTCGCTGATTTTCTGCATGCGTTCCTTCACATCGTCGGCGACATCGTCGCCGGTCTCGCTCAGCCGGCTCGCCAGTTCGCTCATATGGTCGCGAAGGCTCTGCAGCTCGTCCTGAAGTCCACCGCCATTTTTCGATCCCATCGCCGAACTCCCGATTCTGCGCGTTGGCATATGTGTCACAACGTCCCTCGGCGCCGAAGGTTGCCGGCGCGTTCCGGTCGGGGTCGCGAATCGTGCGCCGCGCCGCGTCCCCGACGAGGCGAAGGCGAAGGGCTGGCGCCGCGACGCGCCGGAACGATATGCGCGCATGTGGCGTTCTGCGCGAAGAAGAGGCCCGCTCTGGACAAAATCGACGACACGACCTTCCAGCGCGCTCTCGGGCCGCTCGCGTCACGGGCGGAGCGGCTGCCCGCGCCTCTGCGCGTCCCGCTCGACGCCTTTCTGCATTTCAGCGAGGGCGACGGTTTCGCGATCGCGAGCCATATCGCTCTGTCGACGCTGATGTCGCTGTTTCCCTTCCTCATCGTCGTGACGGCGCTCGCCGGCCTCGTCGGCTCGACGCGCCTCGCCGACGAGGCCGGACGCCTGCTGCTCGACGTCTGGCCGCCGCAGGTGGCGGCGCCGATCGCCGGCGAGATCCGCCGCGTCGCGACGACGCCGCAAGGCGGCGCGCTGACCATCGGCGCGCTTTTCGCGGTCTATTTCGCCTCGAGCGGAATCGAGAGCCTGCGCATCGGCCTCAACCGCGCTTATGAAGCGCAGGAGACGCGGTCGTGGTGGCTGCTGCGCCTCGAATCGATCTTCTATGTTCTCGGCAGCGCCGTCGCGCTGCTGATCCTGTCGGTGCTGGTCGTGCTGTGGCCTGTCGCGACCGAGATCGCGGCGCATTATCTCGGCTGGTTTCCGCCCTTCTGGACCTTCGTCACGCTGGCGCGCTTCGCCATCGCCACTTTCGTTCTGGCCGCGACTCTGTTCGCTGTTCACAATTGGCTTCCCGCGGGACGCCGGCGGCTTTCCGAGACGGCGCCGGGCGTCGTCGTGACGCTGGCGCTGTGGCTCGTCGCCGGCGCCGCCTTCGGCGGCTATCTCTCGGCCTTCGCCGACCGCTATGTGCTCACTTATGCAGGACTCGCCTCAGCGATGATCGCGCTCGTCTTTCTTTATTTCAGCGCGGTCATCTTCATTTACGGCGGCGAGCTCAACGCCGCCATCGCCCGTGCGCGTCGCGGCGCTAGATGAGCGGAGGTCGAAGAAGGATCTCGCTCCATGGCTCCGGCTCCGCGCGCGCGCGCCTATTGGCAGGGCTATCTGCGCCTCTCGCTCGTCTCCATCGGCGTCGTGCTCTACGCGGCCGCCTCGAGCGGCGAGAAGACCACGCTGCATCAGATCCACAAGCCTTCGGGCAAGCGCGTGCGCTATGAGAAGGTCGCGCCCGGCGTCGGGCCGATCGAGGCGAGCGACATCGTCAAGGGCTTCGAGATCGGCGACGACGCCTATGTCGTGCTGGAGCCCGAGGAGCTCGACGAGATCAAGCTCGAGAGCAGCCGCGCGATCGAGCTGGTGCAATTCATCGACCGCGACGAGATCGACCCGCGCTATTTCGACAAGCCCTATTATCTGGCGCCGGAAGGCGACGTCTCGACCGAAGGCTATGTGGTGATTCGCGAGGCGCTGCGGTCCACCGGCCGGATCGGGCTCGGGCGTCTCACCATGCGCGGCAGGGAGAACCTCGTCGCAGTGGTTCCCTTCGGTAAGGGATTGCTGGTCGAGACCCTGCGCTATGCGAACGAATTGCGTGCAGCCGAGCCCTATTTCGCCGAGATCGGCGACGTCGCGGGCGATGCGGAGATGATCTCGCTCGCGACCGAGCTCATCGAGCGCAAGACGCGGCCGTTCGATCCGAAGGCGTTCAAGGATTCCTATGCGGAGGCGCTGAGGGGATTGGTCGAGCGCAAGCGCGAAGGCCATGCGATCGTCGCCACGGGCGAGGAGGAGAGACGCGGTCCCGGCAAGGTCATCGATCTGATCGAGGCGCTGAAACGCAGCGTCGGCGAAGCCGAGGCGTCGCCGCGCAGGTCCGGCGCGAAGCCGGCGCCGACGCGCGGCGCAGGCCGCGCGAAGACGGCCGCGGGCGCGAAGAAAGCGGGAACTGCAAAAAGGCGCGCGTGAGGAGATGTCGGGATGATCGCGCGAAGCGCCGCGGCATCGCTCGAAGCCTATCGGACCAAGCGCGATTTTTCACGCACGCGCGAGCCGCGCGGCGAGGCGACGCACGCCGCCGCGGGGGGCGCCTATGTCGTGCAGAAGCACCGTGCGCGGCGCACGCATTTCGATTTGCGTCTCGAGCTCGACGGCGTGCTGAAGAGCTGGGCGGTGACGCGCGGCCCGAGCCTCGATCCGAGCGAGAAACGTCTCGCCGTGCGCACAGAGGATCACCCGCTCGAATATGGGACGTTCGAGGGAAACATCGCCGAAGGCGAATATGGCGCCGGAGAAGTGATGCTGTGGGATCGCGGCCATTGGTCGCCGCAGGGCGACGCGCGCCGCGGCCTGGAGCAGGGGCATTTGAAATTCACGCTCGCCGGCGAGCGGCTGACGGGCGGCTTCGCGCTCATGCGTCTGCCGCGGCGCGGCCGGGAGCGGCGCGAGAATTGGCTGCTCGTCAAGGAGAAGGATCGCTTCGCGGACCGGGATCGCGATCCGATCCGCGAATGGACGAAGAGCGTCGCGAGCGGGCGCGGTTTCGCCGAGATCGCCGCGGACGACGAGCGGCCGGCGCGTCTGCCGAAATTTCGCGCGCCGCAGCTCGCGACGCTCGCCGCCGCGCCGCCTTCGGGCCGCGACTGGCTGCACGAGATCAAGTTCGACGGTTATCGCGCCATCGTCGCTTCGGCCGGCGGGGCGGCGCGGGTGTTCATGCGCTCCGGCCTCGATTGGACCGACAAATTTCCGCGCGTCGCCGAGGCCGTCGCGCAATTGCCGATGCGCAGCGGGCTCGTCGACGGCGAGATCGTGGCGACCGACGAATGCGGGCGAAGCGATTTCGGCCGGTTGCAGAAGGCGTTGGAGACGCGCGCCGATGTCCTGATCTTCTACGTCTTCGATCTCCTCGAGATCGACGGCGAGGACATTTCGAAGGCGTCCCTCGCCGAACGCAAGGCGCGGCTCGAAGAGCTCACGCGCGCGGCGCCGGCGGCGATCCGCTACAGCGGTCACCTGCGTGGCGACGGCCCGCGCTTTCTCGAGGAATGCTGTCGCATGAAGCTCGAGGGCGTCGTGTCGAAGCGCGCCGACCGGCCTTACGTTTCCGGCCGCACGCTCTCATGGATCAAGACGAAGTGCATGGGACGAGACGAATTCGTCGTCGGCGGCTTCCGGCGCTCGACGAAGAAAGGACGGCCCTTCGCCTCGCTGCTGCTCGGCGACTATGAGGGCGGGATCCTACGCTATCGCGGCCGCGTCGGCGCCGGCTTTTCCGATCGCGATCTCGCGCGTGTGGCGGCGAGATTGCGCAAACGGAAGACTTCGCCGTTCGTCGAACTCCCGCGAGACATCGCGCGCGCGGCGCGCTTCGTCGAGCCGCGACTCGTCGTCGAGGTCGCCTATGCCGAAAAGACGAGCGATGGCGTGCTCCGCCATCCCTCCTTCGTCGCGCTGCGCGAGGACAAGCCGGCGAAGCAGGTGAGCGCAACTCGGGAGGGCGGAGAGAAGCGGTGATCCGGCTCACTCATCCCGACAAGCCGCTCTATGCGGATTCGATCCACGTCACCAAGCGGCGGCTGCTCGATTACTGGCGGCGCGTCGCGCCTTTCGCGCTTCCGCATCTCGCCGGCCGGCCGCTGTCGCTCGTCAGATGTCCGAAGGGCGGCGGACGGCCCTGCTTTTTCCAGCGTCACTATGCGCGTGGCCTGCCGCCGGGCCTGCGCGCCGCGCCGATCGAGTCGAGCGATGGAAAGACGGAAGAGTTTCTCACGCTCGATGACGGATCCGGGCTCGACGCCGCCGTGCAGATCGACGCGCTGGAGCTGCACATATGGGGCGCGCATGTCGATCGGATCGAGCGGCCCGACCGGCTGACCTTCGATCTCGATCCGGACGAAGCGCTGAGCTTCGAGACGGTCAAGCAGGCCGCGCGCGACTTCCGCGCTCTGCTCGACGCGGCCGGGCTCACGAGCTTCGTGATGCTCACCGGCGGCAAGGGCGCGCATGTCGTCGCGCCTCTCGAGCCCGGGCTCGACTGGGCGACGCTCGCCGACTTCGCCAAAGGCGTGGCGATGCGGCTTTCCGCCGAGGAGCCCGCGCGCTTCACCGCGATCATGACGAAGTCGCGCCGCGCCGGCCGCATCTATGTCGATTATCGCCGCAACGAGCGCGCGGCGACGGCCATCGCGCCCTTCTCGCCCCGCGCCCGCGATGCGCCGACGGTCGCCGCGCCGGTCGCCTGGGGCGAGCTCGTGCGGATCGAGCGCGCCGACGCCTATTCGATCGAGGCGATGGAGCGGCGCCTCGTCTCCTTGCGCGGCGATCCCTGGGACGGCTATTTCGATCTGCGGCAAAGCATCACGCCGGCCGCGCTACGCATGTTCGCCGGCGACCGTCGATGAGACTTCAGTCGATTTTCACGAAGGACCGCCATGGAGACGCTGGAATTGTTTCGCCGCATGTCGGTGGCGCTCGCCATCGGCCTGCTGATCGGCCTGGAGCGGGGATGGCAGGCGCGCGAGGGCGAGGAGGGCGAGCGCGCCGCGGGCTTTCGCACCCATGCGCTCGCCGCTCTGCTCGGCGCCGTCTGGGGCGCGATCTGCGACCAGACAGGCGTCGGCGGCGCCGTGTCGCTGGGACTCGCCTTCGCGGTCTATTCGGCGTCGATCGCCTTGTTTCGCTATCGGGAGACCGAGCGCGACGAGACATTCGGCGCGACGACTCTGGTCGGCGCCATGCTCGCTTTCGCGCTCGGCGCCTATGCCGTCGTCGGCGACATCCAGGTTGCGGGGGCGGCGGGCGTCGCGACGGCCTCGCTGCTGGCGCTGAAGCGGGCGAGCCACGGCTGGCTGAGGCGCATCAGCTGGGACGAGCTCCGCTCGGGCCTGATCCTGCTCGCCATGACGGTCGTTCTGCTGCCGCTGCTGCCCGATCGCGCCGTGGATCCGTGGGGAGCGGTCGATCCGTTCCGCATCTGGATGCTGACGGTGATGATCGCCGTCCTCTCCTTCTTCGGCTATGTCGTCATCAAGGCGACCGGCGGCGCGAGTGGAGTGGTCATCACGGGAATCGCCGGCGGCCTCGCCTCGTCGACCGCCGCGACCGTCACCATGGCGAAGCTCGCGCGCGAACATGCGCAGCATCGTTCGATCTTCGTCGCCGGCGCGCTCTTCGCCGGCGCGACAATGGCGCTCCGCGTGCTCGCCGTCGTCGCGGCCGTCGATCTGCCGATGCTGTCCATGCTCGCCGTTCCCTTCGCCTGCGCCGCCGCGGTGATGATCGCCGCCGCCTTGTGGTTCATGCGTCCGGCGATGGAGCCGCCCGCTCGGGGCGAGAGCTTCGCGCCGGAGAATCCGCTCGATCTCGGCGCCGTCGTGAAATTCGGGCTGTTGCTGACGACGATCTCCATTCTCTCGCGGCTCGCGACGCGCTTCGCCGGCGCCGCCGGCGCCTATGTCCTCGCCGCGGTCTCCGGCCTCGCCGATGTCGACGCGATCACGCTGTCGATGGCCGGCCTCGATCGCGGCTCGCTGCCTTTGGAGACGGCGGCCGGCGCGATCGGCGTCGCCGCCGTGGTCAACACCATGTCCAAATGCGCGCTCACCTTCTGGATCGGCGGCGCGCGACCCGGCTGGCGCATGACCATCGTCTCGGTTCTCGCGATCCTCTGCGGCGCGGCTTCGCTGCTCGTGCGCCGCTGATTTCGCCTGGGAACCATGGGCGGCCCCCGGGGGTTTCCTTCCCGCGGCGAGACCGAGGGAGTCGAAAGATGAAGGTCAAGGACATCATGACCCGCGACGTCTGTATCGTCGATCCGAACCAATCGATCGGCGACGCGGCCAAACAAATGGTCGACCTCGATGTCGGCCTGCTGCCGGTCGGGGAGAACGACCGGCTCGTCGGCATGATCAGCGACCGCGACATCGCCTTGCGCGCCGTGGCCGCCGGCAAGAGCGCCGAGACGAAGGTGCGCGACGTCATGACGCGGGACGTGAAATATCTCTACGAGGACCGCGAGGTGGAAGAGGCGGCGGAGAATATGGCGCAGCAGCAATTGCGCCGGATGCCGGTGCTCGATCGGAGCAAGCGCCTCGTCGGCATCGTCTCTCTCGCCGATATAGCGATGGAGCCGGATGTGGGCCTGTCTGGCGCCGCGTTGCGCGGCATTGCGCAGCCCGGCGGCGCGCATTGCCAGAGCGAGCGCGCCGCGTGACCGACGAGAAATATTGGTCGGGCGAGGTGACCCGCCACAGCGACGCGCTCGACCTCGAGCCGAATGTGTTCACGCTCGACGATCCGCGCGCCATCGCCCGCTCGCTGAAGCGCTCGGCCGAGGCCAGCCGCAGGCGCAAGAGCGAACCGTTCCGCTCGGCCATGTCGATGTTGACGTTCTACATCAATCGCGCCGGCAAGGAGCTGCCGGAGCCGCGCCGCCGCGTGCTCGAGCGCGCGAAGATCGAGTTGCGCAAGGCGTTCGGGCGGGAAGGCTGACGCTCGGCGAAAGGGACGGCCGGCGTTCCGGCCGTCCCGCGCTGCTCAGTGCAGCGTTTTCAACCACTCGTCGATGTCTTTGCGGACCGCTTCCTTGCTCTTGCCGTAGCGGCTCTGCAGGGCGCCTTCGAATTGCTCGCGGTTGCCCTCGATCTTGGTCAGATCGTCATCGGTGAGATCGCCCCATTTCTCTTTGATCTTGCCCTTGACCTGTTTCCAGTTGCCCTGGATCTGGTTCCATTCCATTGTGCAACTCCTGTCTCTCGCCGCGCGCTACTCGCCGCGCGGCGCCGGGTTCGGTATCAATTCTCTTGCGCGGCTTTGGTTCCAAAAACTTCGCCGCGCTCGAGCGAAGCGCTATCTATCGCTCGACGTTTCGAATGAGGCTCCGTCATGCTTTCCAAGCCGTGCATTGCGTTCGCCGCGGCGGCCGCGCTCGTCGCATTCTCCGTTTCCGCGGCCCCGCCGCCACCCGCCGCGCCGAGGAAGGAAACGGAAGAGGCGGCCGACGCCAAGGGCCTGCCGGCCGAGATCGCGACCAATCACACGATGACGATCCGTGGCGAGAAGATCGGCTTCGTCGCACGCGCCGGCGCCGTGCGGCTGCGCGACGCCCGAACCGGCGCGCCGCGCGTCGACGTGGCCTTCGTCTCCTATGAGCGGTCGGACGCCGATCCGGCGACGCGGCCCATCGCCTTCGTCTTCAACGGCGGTCCGGGCGCGGCCTCCGCTTGGCTCTCCCTCGGCGGAATTTCGCCCTGGCGGCTGGTTCTCGGGCCGCAGCCGCCTTCGCCCTCGGCGCCACCCGCGGTCGTCGACAACGCCGAGAGCTGGCTGCCTTTCGCCGATCTCGTCTTCGTCGATCCGCCCGGCACGGGCTTCAGCAAATTCCTCACCGAAGACGCGGACGCCCGGAAATCCTTCTTCTCGACCAAGGGCGACGCCGATGCGCTCGCCGTCGTCGTGCGCAAATGGCTCGTCGCGCATCGGCGCATCGGCTCGCCTAAATTCCTCGTCGGAGAGAGCTATGGCGGCTTTCGCGCCGTCGAGATGCTGCGCGCGTTGCGCGAGCGCGAGAGCGTCGGCGTCGAGGGCCTGGTGCTGATCTCGCCGGCGCTCGATTTCGGCTGGCTCGACGGAGAGCGCAACCTCCTCGCTCTCGCCGGACGCCTTCCGTCTTATGCGGCGGTCGCGCGCGAGGCGCGCCAGCGCGCCGATCTCGCCGATGTCGAGGCCTACGCCTCCGGCGAGTTCGTCGTCGATCTGCTGAAGGGCCCGCGCGACGCGGAGGCGATGGGGCGGGTCGAGACGAATGTGGCGCGCTTCACCGGGCTCGATCCGCGCATCGTCGCGGAGGAGGGAGGACGCATCGAATTGAAGACGTTTCTGCGCGATCGCAAGCGCGCGCAGCGGGAGGTGGCGAGCGCCTATGACGGCGAGGTCGTGGGCTTCGATCCGCGACCGTTCTCGCGCGAGAGCCGGTGGCCCGATCCGGTGCTCGACGGCCTGCGCGCGCCGCTCGGCGCCGCGATGACCCGCGTGACGTTCGACAAGCTGCAATGGCCCGTCGGCGACGCGCGCTATGAGATCCTCAACGATCGAGTCGCGCATGACTGGGACTTCGGCCCGGGCGGCCGCGCCGAGGCGCAGTCCGTGTCGACCCTGCGCGACGAGCTCGCGCTCGACCGCCGGCTCGAGGTCACGATCGCGCATGGCCTCGCCGATCTGGTGACGCCCTATTTCGTCAGCAAGCTGCTCATCGATCAGCTGCCGGTCTTCGGCGGCGCGACGCGCGTCAAGCTCGTCACCACTCCCGGCGGGCACATGGCCTATCTGCGCGAGGACGCGCGCCGGCTGCTGCGGGACGCCGCGCGCGCGGCGATCGAGCGCAAATAGCGCGCCGAACGAGTCGGCGCGGCCTGTGCAGCGGCGCCACACGCAAGCATTATCTGGTCAAAATATATGGAATACTTCTAAAGAGGCGCTTTCGAACAATGTTTGAAAGCAGACAGAAGGTCACGCGCTAATTTTCCGAAGAATAGTTGTTTGAAACAATTCCAGTGTGCGCGCTCGTTCATTGACGTTGCCCCTATGAAAAAATACTGATGATGAAACAACTTAGTCCCCGCCGCGGGGCTGACGTTTCACGGGGGCAAAAAAATGAGCAAGATCAAAGCGCCGCTCTCTCTTCGCAGTCTTCGTCGCGGCGCCGTGGCGCGCATGGACGGGCCGTCGGCCACGGTTCTGGGCGCGGCCGCCGTGATCGCCGTGGGCGTCGGCGTCGCGACGGCGCAGGAATCGAACCAGCCGCTGCCGGCGGTGCGCGTCGACGCGCCGAACGAGAAGCCGCGGCCCGTCGTCCATGCGGCGCCGGTCGTCCGTCACGCCGCCAAGCCGCGCCGTGCGGCCCGCGCGCCTGCGCATTCCGGCGATCGCCAGAGCGCGCCCGGGCCCGTGACCGTGCAGGCCGCCGTCGGCGGAGCGGGGGGCGCGGCGCCCGCCGACGCCAATCCTTACGCCGATCCCGCCGCGCCCTATAAGGCCGACCGGCTGTCGTCGAACAAATTCACCCAGCCGATTCTCAACACGCCGCGCTCGGTCACGGTTCTCACCAAGGAGACCCTGGCCGACAAGAATGCGACGTCGCTGAAAGAAATCGGCCGCAGCACGGCGGGCGTGACGCTCGGCACGGGCGAGGGCGGCAACGCCTTCGGCGACCGCTTCTTCATCCGCGGCTTCGACGCCCGCAACGACATCTTTCTCGACAATATCCGCGATCCGGGCGTCAGCCTGCGCGAGAATTTCTACACCGAGCAGGTCGAGATCCTGCGCGGTCCGGGATCGAGCTTCGCCGGCCGCGGCACCGCCGGCGGCGCGATCAATGTCGTCACCAAGCAGGCCAAGGACGTCGACTTCTACGATCTGACGTTCAGGGGCGGACCGAGCGACGACTCCAAGCGCGTGGCTGTGGACTTGAATCACGCGATCAGCCCGATTCTCGCGGTCCGCTTCAACGGGCTCTACCAGGACTCCAAGGTCGCGGGACGCAACCTCGTCACCGACGACCGCTATGGCTTCTCCGGCTCGGTCGTCTTCAAGCCGATCGAGGATCTGACGCTCACCGCGAGCTACACCCACATCTATCAGGACGGCCTGCCGGACTTCGGCGTTCCCTACAACCGCGCCGCCAACCGGCCATTCTCGCAGGGAATCACGCCCCGCTACACCTGGTATGGCCTCCTCAATCGCGACTTCCAGAAATATCAGCAGGATTTCGGCACCTTCACCGGGCAATATCGCGTCGACGACAATCTTGTTTTCAACAGCCGCCTGCGCCAGGGCCGCTCGATCATCGACTATATCGGCACGCTGACGCAGAGCGCCGATCTGACGGCGGGGACCGTCAGAATCGGCGGGCAGAGCCGTTATCAGGTGACCAATGTGCTGGCGAATCAGACCGACGCCAATGTGAAATTCGTCACCGGTCCGGTGAAGCACGAGGTGGTCATCGGCGCGGAATTCGGCCGCGAAGGCGTCACGCGAACCAACTATGTCGGCCTCTTGTCGGAGCTGAACGGAGATCTGGTCATCGGCGGCCAGCTGAATTGCAATCTGTTCGCGCCCTGCAGCGACTTGCCGTTTCCGGTCGCGCCCGGCCGCAATCCGAACGTGACCCGCATCGCGGTCGACACCAAGGCGGGCTATCTGATCGAGACGGCAAATTTCCAGGACATCGTAATCGCCAACGCCGGCGTTCGCTACGATGATTACAACATCACCAGCCGCAACGAAACGGGCACGACCTTCGCGTCGAGTCACTCCGGCATGGTCAATTGGAACGCCGGCCTCGTGGTGAAGCCGTTGCCGGAAGTGAGCCTCTATGCGGCCTACGCCACCTCGAGCAATCCGGTCGGCGCCGAGCTCGACGGCGGCGCCGCCAACTACGGCGGCCTCAACGCCGCCGCGCAGATCTTCGCGCCGCAGCGCAACTACGCCAAGGAAATCGGCGCCAAATGGGAGCTGTTCGACCGGCATCTGCTCGCCACTGCGGCGCTGTTCCGCACCGATGTGAGCGGCGCGCGCGAGGTGAACGGCAGCCTCACCACTGGCGACGCGGCCTATTACGTGCAGGGCGCGGACATCGAGATCGCCGGCAACATCACCGACAAATGGAGCGTGACGGGCGGCGTCGTCATCATGGAGTCGAAGGTCAAGCAGTCGTGGATCTTAACCAATGTCGGCCTCCAGCTCGCCAATATCGCGCATGAATCCTTCAGCCTGCTGAGCAAATACAAGTTCGGCGATCTCTTCGGCCTCGAGCCGGATCGGCTGGAGTTCGGCGGCCAGGCGATCTATCGCTCCAAAATCTACGGCGGCAACAACATCATCGCCAATGGAGCCACTGCGGTCAACTTCGCGACGCGCATGCCGGCGCCGACCCCGGCCAGTCCCTTCGTCAATTGGCCGACGGAGCTCCCCTCCTACTGGCGGTTCGACGCTTTCGTCGAAGCGAAGATCACGGAGAACATCACGCTGAAGGCGTCCGTCATGAACATGTTCGATCGGACCTATTACGACGCCTTCTATCAGACCGGGACGCCCTACACTCTGGTGGCGCCGGGGCGAACCGTCTTCCTCGAAGCGCGCGCCAAATTCTGAGACGGGACTCCACGGATCCTCAGCCCTCCCTTGGAAATGTTTCAAACAAGGAACCGTCATCTTCCCATGCCTCCTCGAAGCATGGGAAGATGTGGAGCCGAGGACGCTCCCATGCTGGTTTCCATTCCCGATGTGCTGAACAAGGAGACGGTCGCCTGGTTCCGCAGCGCTCTCGACGCTGCGGAATGGGAAGACGGCGCGTCGACCGGAGGCGCCGCGGCCGAGCTCAAGAATAATGAGCAATTGCCGCCCAACGGCGAATTGTCGCGCCGCCTCGGCGAGCGCATGCTTTCGGCGGTCGTCGCCAATCCAGGCTTCGTGTCGGCGGCGATTCCGCTGCGCGTCTATCCGCCCATGTTCAACCGCTATCGCGTCGGACATTATTTCGACGTGCATGTCGACAACGCCGTGCGCGGCGATCCCGCGACGGGCCTGCGCATCCGCGCCGATCTCGCCGTCACCGTCTTCCTGTCGGAGCCGGACGAATATGACGGCGGCGAGCTGATCGTCGACGACGCCTATGATTCGCACAGCCTGAAGCCTGCGGCCGGATCGGTCGCCGTCTATCCCGCGAGCAATCTGCATTTGGTGACGAGGGTGACGCGCGGCGTGCGCGTCGCCTCCTTCTTCTGGGCGCAGAGCATGATCCGCCAGGAGGGCGTGCGCGATCTCGTCTATGATCTCGATCTCGCCATCCAGGAGCTGACGCCGCGTCTCGGCGGCCGCGACGAGGATGTGATGAAGCTCGGCGGCGTCTATCACAATCTGATCCGCCATTGGAGCGAGGTATGAGGACCTTGCCCCGATGCTGATCTGCATTCCCGACGTGCTCGCCCGGGAGCAGGTCGTCCATTTCCGCGACGTGATGTCGCAGTCGCCGTGGGAGGACGGGCGCACGACGGCGGGCGCGCAATCCTCGCTCGTCAAGAATAATCTGCAGCTGCCGCAGGACGGCGCCGCCGCGCGTGGCCTCGGCGACATGGTGCTCGACGCGCTCGCCGCATGTCCCTTGTTCGTCTCGGCGGCGCTGCCGCATCGCATCTTCCCGCCGCTGTTCAATCGCTATGGCGCCGGGCAGAGCTTCGGCCTGCATGTCGACAACGCCATTCGCGGCGTGCCGCGCACGCCCGTGCGCATCCGCACCGATCTCTCGGTCACTCTGTTCCTCTCCGAGCCGGATGAATATGAAGGCGGCGAACTCGTCATCGAGGATCATTTCGGCGCGCAGGAAATCAAGCTTCCGGCCGGCCATCTCGTGCTCTATCCGTCGACGAGTCTGCATCTCGTGCGGGAGGTGAAGCGCGGCGAGCGCATCGCCTCCTTCTTCTGGCTGCAGAGCATGATACGCGACAATATGGTACGGTCGTTGCTTTTCGATTTGGACCAGACGATCCAAAGCCTCACGGCGCGGCTCGGAGCAGGCGACAGCGCCTGCATCAGACTGACCGGCGTCTATCACAATCTCATTCGCACATGGGCGGAAGCATGAAACATTCGATTTTGACGGCGTCGGTCGCGGCCTCGGTGTTCCTCTTGCTCCCGAGCCTCTCGCTCGCCGAGACGGCGCAGGTGGATATCGCCAATCGTCCGCACGATCTCTCCGTCTCCAGCATGTTCCTCAACGCCGACATCGTCGTGAAGATCGTGATGCTCGGCCTGCTCGCCGCGTCGATCGGCACATGGACGGTGCTGATCGCCAAGACCGTCGAGCTCGATCGCGCGCGCCGCCGCGTGCGCGGCTCGATCGAGCGCCTGCAGGAGGCGCGCGGCCTCGCCGAGGCGCGCGTCGCGCTCGGCTCCGACGATCCGCTCGCCAATGCGCTCATCGCCGAGGCGCTGCGCGAGTTCCGCCTCTCCTCCGATCTCACGGCCTCGGGCGGGCTGAAGGAGCGCGTCGCGTCGAGCTTCGCCGAGCTCGAGCGCGCCGAGGGCCTTTCCATTCGTCGCGGCACGGGCCTGCTCGCATCGGTCGGCTCGACCGGCCCCTTCGTCGGTCTATTCGGCACGGTCTGGGGCATCATGAACAGCTTCATCGGCATATCCAAGGCGCAGACCACCAATCTCGCCGTCGTCGCGCCGGGCATCGCCGAGGCGCTGCTCGCCACCGCCGTCGGCCTCTTCGCCGCCATTCCCGCGGTGCTGATCTATAATCATCTCGCGCGCCAGACGGGCGCCTATCTCGAGCTCGTCTCCAATCTCTCCGGCGAATTGCTGCGCGTCGTCTCGCGCGATCTCGATCGCGGCGCGCAGCAGCCTTCGCATCATGCCGCGCTGCGCGCGGCGGAGTGAGCGCCATGGCCGGCAATATCGGCGGTTCGCCGCGCGGCGCGCTCGAGGAGACGCACGAGATCAACGTCACGCCCTTCATCGACGTGATGCTGGTCCTGCTGATCATCTTCATGGTGGCGGCGCCGCTCGCCACCGTCGATCTGCCCGTCGATCTTCCGGCGGCCAATTCCGCGCCGCATGAGAAGCCCGATAAGCCGGTCTATCTCACCATTCAGGCCGATCTCGCGCTGGCGCTCGGCGAGACGCCGGTCAAGCGCAATGATCTCGTCTCCTCGCTCGATTCGCTCGCCAATGGCGACAAGGGCAAGCGCATTTTTCTTCGCGCCGACAGCGCCGTTCCCTATGGCGAGATGATGGCGATCCTCGAGCGCCTGCGCGCCGGCGGCTATCTCAAAGTGTCCCTCGTCGCGCTCGACGCCGGCGGAGCGCAGAAATGAGCGCCGCCGCGCTGCTCGGCTCGTCGGGGGGCGATCGCCGCGTCTGGAGCCTCGCGGGCGCCGCCGCGCTCGCGCTTCATGTCGCCGCTCTGGGGGCGGCGCTGTTCGCTTTCGCTGTCGAGCCGGAGGACGAGGACACGGGCGCGCCGGCGATCGAGATTTCGCTCGCGCCGGCCGCGCCGCATGTCGAGGAGGCGCCCGACGCGCCGCCCGGCCCTCAGGCCGACGAGGCCGCCGCCGCGGCGCCGGCCGTCGCCTCGTCCCAGACCAGGGACAGCGACGATCCCAAGATCGCCCGCGTCGAGGCCGAGGACGCGGACTATGCGCAGGCCGAAAAGCACGAGAAGCCGGTCGAGGAGCCGTTGAAGCACGAGGCGACGCCCGTCGTCTCGGCCGAATCGGCGGCGTCCGAGGCGGCCGCGCCGCCCAAGTCCGATGTGGCGCAGGAGGCGCCCCATGCGGTCGCGCCCGCGCCCGGCGTGGACAAGGCGGCGCGCGCCGCCAAGCTCACCTGGCAGAAGACGCTGATGGCGCATCTCAACCGCCACAAGCGCTATCCGAGCGGGGCCGGGCGGCGTTCGGCCGAGGTCGCGGTCGCCTTCACGCTCGACCGGCTCGGCCATGTGGTTGCGACGAGCGTGCGGCGCACCTCCGGCGACCACGCCTTCGACGAGGCGGCGCTCACCATGATGAAGCGCGCCGATCCCGTGCCGCCGCCGCCGGCGGCGGTCGCCGACGAGGGTCTCAGCTTCGAGGTTCCGGTGATGTTCCGGGCGGAGAAGCACTGAGGAGCGAACGCCTGGACGGCGCGCATCGGTTCCCGGTAGGAGCACGATTGTCCGGGGAAAATTCCGGGCGCGACACAGGCCGAGCCTTCGGTGCCGCTGCATCGCTCTCAAGCAAGGGCGCTCCTTCTCCCATAGGGGGTAAGGAGTCGCGCCCGTCGCGGATTCAATGCGCCTCGTCCCAATTCTGCGCGGCGCGCGCTTCCACTTGCAGCGGCACGGAGAGCGTGACGGCCGGGTGCGGCGCCCCTTCCATCACGCGCTTGACGACGGCGATCGTGGCCTCGATCTCCGCGAGCGGCGCCTCGAACACCAATTCGTCATGCACCTGCATCAGCATGCGCGCGCCGCCGCCGGCCGCCGCGAGCGCCTTGTCCATGTGCGCCATCGCGCGGCGGATGATATCGGCCGCCGCTCCCTGTATCGGCGCATTGATCGCCGCGCGTTCGAAGAAGGCGCGCTCCGAGGCGTTCGACGAGCCGATGCGCGGAAAATGGCATTTGCGGCCGAAGATGGTGGTGACGACGCCCTTCTCGCGCACCATCCTCCTCGTCTGGTCCATATAATCGCGAATGCCGGGGAAGCGCTCGAAATAGCGCTTGATATAGGCGCTCGCCTCCTCGCGCGGAATGCCGAGCTGATTGGCGAGGCCGAAGGCGGATATGCCGTAGATGATGCCGAAATTGATCGCCTTGGCGCGCCGCCGCACTTCCGAGGGCATGTCCTTCACCGGCACGCCGAACATCTCGCTCGCCGTCATCGCGTGAATGTCGAGCCCGTCGGCGAAGGCCTGACGCAATTGCGGAATATCGGCGATATGCGCGAGCAGACGCAATTCGATCTGCGAATAATCGGCGGAGATCAGCGCATGGCCGCTCTCGGCGACGAAAGCCTTGCGAATCTTGCGGCCCGCTTCGTTGCGCACCGGAATATTCTGCAGATTGGGCTCGGAGGAGGAGAGCCGCCCCGTCGTCGTCGCCGCGAGTGCGTAGGAAGTGTGGACGCGATGCGTCGCCTTGTTCACGAAGCCGGGCAGCGCGTCGGTGTAGGTCGATTTGAGCTTGGCGAGCTGGCGCCAGTCGAGAATGCGCGCGGCGAATGTGTTGCCGGTCTCGGCCAGGTCCTCGAGCACGCTGGCCGAGGTCGACCAGGCGCCGGTCGCGGTCTTCTTCGCGCCGGGCAGGCCCATCTTGCCGAAGAGAATGTCGCCCAATTGCTTGGTCGAGCCGAGATTGAAGCTCTCGCCGGCGAGATCGTAGATCTCGGCCTCGAGCCGCGCCATGTCCTGCGCGAATTCGCCCGAGAGGCGCGAGAGAATATCGCGGTCGATGGCGACGCCGCGCCGCTCCATCGCGGCGAGCACGCCGACCATCGGCCGCTCCAGCGTCTCATAGACGCCGGTCATGTGCTCGGCGGGAAGGCGCGGCTTCAGCGCACGCCACAGGCGCAGCGCGACGTCCGCGTCCTCCGCGGCATATTCGGTCGCCCTGTCGAGCGGAACGCGCGCGAAGCCGATGAATGTGCGGCCCGAGCCGGCGACCGCCGAGAAGGGAATGCATTCATGGCCGAGATGTTTTTTCGAAAGCTCGTCGAGCCCATGATTGTTGCGTCCTGCGTCGAGCACGTAGGAGATCAGCATCGTGTCCTCGATCGGCGCGACCTCTATGCCGCAGCACGCCAGAACGAGGAGATCATATTTCATATTGTGGGCGATCTTCAGCACGCTCCTCGCCTCGAGCAGCGGCTTCAGGCGCGCGAGCGCCTCCGCGAAAGGAATTTGCGCGGGCGGCGGCTCGGCGGCGCCGAGAAGATCCGGCGTCGCGGGCGCGACATGCCGGAGCGGTATATAGCAGGCGCGGCCGGGGGCCGTGGCGAGCGAGACTCCGACGAGATCGCATGACATCGGATCGAGCGACGTCGTCTCCGTATCCATCGCCACGGCGCCGGCGGAGAAGCCTTCCGCGATCCAGGCGTCGAGCCTCTCGAGGCTCGTCACCGTCTCATAGAGCGACCGGTCGATCTTCGACGCGACGCCTTCCTCGCGACGCGCCTCGGCGAGGGCGGAGGGCGTGAGAACCTCCGTCTCGGCGGGCGCCGGCAATGCCGCGGCAGGCTCCGCCGGCGCAGGCAGGGCAGGCGCTTGCGCCACCTCGCCATTGCGCGCGCGCCAGCCGGCGGGGCCGACGAAATTCGGATCCGGCTCGATCTCGCTCGCCTCGACGCCATAAGTCTCGGCCGCGCGGCGCGTGAGCTGCGAGAACTCCATCGCATGCAGAAAGGAGACGAGCGTCTTGCCGTCCGGCTGATGCAGGCCGAGATCGTCCAGCGGAATCTCGAGCGGCGCGTCGTCGACGAGCGTGACGAGCTTTTGCGAAATGCGGATCAGCGCGACGCTCTGCGGATCGGTCAGCGCCTCGCGGCGCTTGGGCTGCTTGATCTCGCCCGCGCGGGCGAGCAGAGTGTCGAGGTCGCCATATTCATTGATGAGCTGCGCGGCGGTCTTGACGCCGATGCCCTTGGCGCCCGGCACATTGTCGGTGGAATCGCCGGCGAGCGCCTGCACGTCGACCACCTTTTCGGGCGGCACGCCGAAATATTCGACGACTTCATCATAGCCGATGCGCCGCTCCTCGCGCGTTCCGGAGGCCGGATCATACATCGACACTTTGTCGTCGATGAGCTGCATCAGATCCTTGTCGGCGGAGACGATCAGCACATCGGCGCCGCGCGCGCGCGCCTCTTTCGCATAAGTGGCGATGAGATCGTCGGCCTCATAGACGTCCTGCTCGATCGGCAGCAGGCCGAAGGCGCGCACGGCGGCGCGCATCAGCGGAAACTGCGGCACGAGATCGGCGGGCGGCTCCTGGCGATGCGCCTTGTAGTCGGGATAGATCTCCTTGCGGAAGGAGTTTTCCGATTTGTCGAAGACGATGGCGAGATGAGTCGGCATGACGCCGGCCGCGCCCTCGCGGATGAATTGGAACAGCTTGGCGCAGAACAGGCGCACGGCGCCGGTCGGCAGGCGGTCGGCGCGATAGTTGTATTTGGCGTCCTGGCGGATCGACTGGAAATAGGCGCGAAAGACGAAGGACGAGCCGTCGACGAGAAAGACATGGCTGCCGGGGCCGATCGGCTTGTGAGTGAGGGACATGCGGAGCTTTCGGGATGGTCCGGGGAGGGCGGGACCCTATCACCGCCGGGCGGCGCCGAGAAGGTTGTGTCCGGGTTCAGGACATATGAGACGAGGAGGGGGCCCGTCGTCTGGTGGCCTGGAGATACTCGAAGGGGGTTTGTCCGCCAAGGGCGTCATGAGGCCTGTGATGATTACAGCTCGACGCCGCGGGCGCGGCATTCCTCCTCCAAGACGGCTCTGAACTCGCCGCCGCCGACCTGAATGCCGCGGATGAGAAAGGGCGCCTCGCGCAGGAGCTTTTCGAGCAAGGCTTTGGCGCTGCTCGCGGAGGCTTCGCCGCTGACGCGGCCGATCGTCCATTTGGCGACCGGATCATAGGCGGTGAAATGCTCGACCGGCTTGTCGGGCCTGATGTCGACGAAGAGCGTGTCGATCTGGACGAGCTCGCCGGGAGCCTTCGCCTTGCGTCCTTTCGGTAGGCGACGCCGCCCCAGCGTTTCGGATAACGTCAGAAGGCAGGCCGAAAACCTGCATCTCTTTCTCAACCCGGACAGCCGCTATCCGGGAGCCCGTCAGCGCGGCGCCACGGCGATGATCCGCGCGGGGCCGCCCGTGCCGTCGGCGATCTTCATCGGCAGGGCGAAAACGATCGCGCCCGTCGGCGGCAATTGCTCGAGATTCGTCAGATTCTCGAGCCCGCTCACATCGACCGCCGCCACGATGCGGTGCACGGGGAAGTCGCGCGAGGGGCCGTGGTCGACGCTCGCCGTGTCGAGCCCGATCATCCGCACATGGCGCTCGTTCGCCAGCAGAGACGCCGCCTCCGGGCCGAAGCCGGGGAAGTGCAGATTGCTCGCGTCCCCCGGCGTGTCGTCGCCGAGATAGGCCTTGCGGTCGCCCCAGCGCGCGCTCCAGCCCGTGCGCAGCAGCACGATCGCGCCCTCCGCGATCCGCCCATGCGCGGACTCGAAGGCCGCTATGTCCTCCACCTGCAGCCGATAGTCGCGATTCACCGCGGCCTTGGCGGAGACGTCGATCACCACCGCCGGGCCGACGAAGCGCTCGACCGGAATATCGGCGCTCGTCCAATGACCTTGCGCGAAATGGCGCGGCGCGTCGAGATGCGTGCCGCCGTGCTCCGGCGAGCAGAAGCTGTTCGCCGCATAGAAGAAGCCGCCCTTGGTCAGGCCGTTGAACAGAGGCTTCAGCTCGAAACCCGAAGGCGACGTCGGCCAGTAGATCGTCTTCGCATCGAAAGCATGGGTGAGATCGATAATTTTCGAGGTGGCGAGATCGACGGTCTGGGCCTCGGCCGCACAGGGGAGGCCGAACAGGAGCGCCGCGGCGGACACGAACCGGATAAGCATCGAAACTCCTCCTTCGCAACGGCCGCGCGCAAGAACGCGGAGGGCGCTCAGGTGAAAGTTTCCGCATTCTGAGGAGGCTCCCCGAAGGAGCCGTCTCGAAGCACGCGGAGACCTTCACCCGATCGCCCCTGGCAAGCACGCGCAGGGCTTTGATGTCGCCGAGTGTAGCTCTATCATCCGCCGCGTCGATCGGAGCCTCGAGGACATGACCGATAAATTTCGCGCCACGACCGTCGCGCTCGACATTTCACACAGGGCGGAGGGGCCGCTCGCGGGAGCGCGCTTCGTCGTCAAGGAGAACATAGACGTCGCAGGTCTCCTGTCGACCAACGGCAATCCGCGATGGGCCGAGACGCATCGGCCCGCGTCGCAGGACGCGCCCGCGGTGGACCGGCTGCTCGCGGCCGGCGCACGGCTCGTCGGCAAGGCGCAGATGGACGAGATGGCCTATAGCCTGCTCGGCGCCAACGCCCATTATGGAACGCCGCTCAACCCCGCCACGCCGGACCGGCATCCGGGCGGCTCGTCGTCCGGCTCGGCCGTGGCCGTTGCGGCGGGCCTCGCCGATTTCGCGCTGGGCACGGATACGGCTGGCTCCTGCCGGGCGCCGGCGTCCTTCTGCGGGATTTTCGGCTTTCGGCCCTCGCATGGCGCAATCTCGTCGAATGGCGTCATTCCGCTCGCGCAATCGCTCGACACGATCGGCTGGTTCGCGCGCGACATCGACATGCTCGCGCGCGTCGGCGCGGTGCTGCTGCCGGCCGATCTTTCCGTCGGCTCTTTCGAGCGCGCCGTGGCGCTGGAGGAAGCCTTCGCGCAGAGCGACGCGGAGACGATCGAGGCGGCGAAGCCCGCGCGAGAAGCGCTGGCGCAGATGTTCTCCATCGGCGGGGCGTCCATCGGCGAGGACTTCTGGTCGGCGTGCTCGCGCCATTTCCGCAATCTGCAGGCGTTCGAGGCGTGGAGCGCTCACGCAGACTGGATCGAGCGCGAAAAGCCGCGCTTCGGGCCGGGCATCGCGGAGCGTTTCGTCTATGCGGCGAAAGTCACGGCGAGCGAAAAGGCGGAGGCCGACGCCTTTCGCCGCGAGGCGCGCGCGCAGGTCGACGCGATCTTGCCGCGGAACACGCTGCTCGTCGCGCCGACGACGCCCTTCGTCTCGCCGCTGCTGACGGAGAGCGAGGCCGAGCTCGACCGCAAGCGCAATCTGATGTTACGCACCTTCCTCTTCGCGAGCTTCTTCGGCCTGCCGCAGATCGGTCTTCCTTTGCCGAGGCCGCAGGGCGCGCCGCCCTCGGGGATTTCACTGGTCGGCCCGCGCTGGTCGGACCGGCGGCTGATCGACGCGGCGGCCGGGCTCGTCGGGCGCTCGTGGAAGCGGAGCTGATGTCGGGGGATCACTTGCTGCTGGCGTCGTCGAGCTTCTTTTCCGTCGTGGTGAGAATGCTCGGGACCAGCCGCTCGGAGAATCCGGCCAGGAAGCTCCAGACGATCAGCAGCGCCAGAGCTTCGTTGGGAAGAACGATCAACCATCTCGCGGCGGAGGACGCCTCTGCCGACGTCGAGTCACGGCGAGGTTGATCGGCCGCAGGCTGCGCCGGAGCGCCCGCGCCCTGTCCGCCCGGCGGAACGGGCGGGAGCGTGGCCAGCTTCTTGCCAGTCCAGACGACGCGCGTGAATCCCAGCTCTTCGAAACTCGGAAACAGGCGTCCGGTGAAGAGGCCCGACTGGAGAAAGAAGAAGACGATCAGCGCGCCGCCCATGCCGACGATGCCGCGCAAGAGAATTTGCCAGAAGTCGCGCGCATTGCGTAATTCCTTCAGCGACAACTGATCGGAGTTGGTCTGCAGATACTGCAGGCGGCTGAAGAAGGCGCCGAACCATCCTGCCGAAAGCGCCGCATAGAGCGGAAACCACGGCCAGCCGGTCGGGTCGTCATAGGCCTTGATGAAATAGAGGATGAAATACGGCGCCACGACGAGCGTCAGCGCGCCGACCGCGAATCCCAAAGTCACGGTCGTCGCTTTGCGCAGACGCTCCTCGGCCACGAAATTGCGTTGAAAGGTCCAATGAAGCTCTTCCAGCGTCGTGTTCAAGAGACTGCGGAACGCCTCGGCCGCGCCCGGTTTGAGCGTTGGCGGCGGAGGAGGAGCGTCGGGGTCGGGTTGCGGCGTGACGACATAATCTTGCATAGCCTTGTCGAACAACGCCGCGAGGCGGTCGGCCGCCGAGGACTTGTGGGCGCGCGCCTCGTCGACTCGGCGCGCCACTTCCATCGGCAATGTGGCGTCGGGCTCCAGCAACGCCAGACGTCGCTCGAGATAATAGGCATAGGACCAGGTTTCATGCAGCGTCGGGTCACGGCCCGCCGGACCCGCATTCTCGTAGAATTGCTGCAGATTTTTCTCGATCTCGTCGAGGGCCTTCAGTTTTTCCTGATCGTTCTGCAGTCTCGGTTGCAGGCCGCGAACCCGCGTATCGAGCATCGTGAGCATGAAATCCAGCATGGGATCGGTCTGCTGGCGAGGCTTCTTCTTTTTTATCTCGTCGGGTGGCGGCCCCATTTCGGTCATGGCAATTCTCCAAATCTGATCCGCAACGCCGAACGTCGGACGGGTTCACGTCTTTGCTGCGCAAATACCGTATTCGAATGCGATTTCGTCTGAGGATGCCTGTATGGCCGGAGGATGCTCCCGATTTCGCCGGCAGGCAAGCGCCGATCGCAAAAGTTGCATTTCGACGATGGCTGAAATGGTCAGAGCCGATCCGATCCCCCCTCGACGGACAACAGCGCCAGAATGCGCTTCGACAAGGAATCGCGCACGGCGCGATAGGCGTCGAGGATCGTCTCGCGCGAGCCCGTCGCCGCCGTCGCGTCGAGCGTCGGCCAATAGACGACGTCGACCGCCATGGCGCGGGTGAATTCCAGCGCCTTGTGATGCGATTCCGGCGACAGCGTCACGATCAGATCGAAATTGGAGTCTTCGATATCCTCGAACGTATGCGGCTTGTGGCGCGAGATGTCGATGCCGATCTCCTCCATCGCCGCCACGGCGAAAGCGTCGGGCTCGCCGCGCTTCAGGCCCGCCGAGGCGAAATAGATCTCGCGGCCGAAATAATGGCGCGCCAGCGCCTCGGCCATCGGCGAACGCACGGCGTTCTGCGTGCAGGCGAATAATACGGCTCTCGGTCGCGGCGAGGAATCGCCTTCGTCCGGCATCGCGTCAGCCCTTCCAGTGCAGGGCGGTGACCAGAGTGAAGAGACGGCGCGCCGTGTCGGCGTCGCAGCGGATCTTGCCTTTCAGCCGCTCGGCGAGCAGCGCGGCGCCTTCGTTGTGCAGGCCGCGGCGGCCCATGTCGATCGCTTCGATCCGGCTCGGCGTCGCCGTGCGGATCGCGGCGTAATAGGTCTCGCAGACGAGGAAGTAATCCTTCAGCAGTCGCTTGAACGGCGTCAGCGAGAGAATATGCGTGACGATGGTCGCGCCCGTCTCGTCGCGCACGTCGAAGACGAGCTTCGCGTCGTGCAGCGCGATGATCAGCGCATAAGGGCCGCCGTCGTGGCCCTCCAGCGCGAAGCTGTTGTCCTCGATGAGATCATAGATGGCGATGGCGCGCTCATGCTCCTGATCCGCGGTGCCGCGCCCGATCGATTGCTCGTCGAGCGTCACCGAGATCAGACGCTGTCGCGCGTCCACCTCACGCTCCGCGCTGATCGAGACGGACGGCGACGGATCGGGCATGGGCTTGCAGACGTTCGGCGTCGCCGAGCGCGACGGCCGCAGGGCCGATCTCGCGAATGGACGACGCGTCGCATTTGAGGATCGAGGTGCGCTTGACGAAATCGAGCACGCTCAAGCCGGAGGAGAAGCGCGCCGAGCGCGCGGTCGGCAGCACGTGATTGGAGCCGCCGACATAATCGCCGATCGCCTCGGGCGTATAGGCGCCGATGAAGATCGCGCCGGCGTTGCGCACCTTCGCCGCCAGCTCCTCGGCGTTTTCCGAGACGATCTCGAGATGCTCGGCGGCGATGCGGTCGGCGAGCGGGATCGCGTCTTCGAGCGTCTTCGTCACGATGATCGCGCCGAAATCGCGCCAGGAGCGCGTCGCGATCTCGCGGCGCGACAGAGTCTCGAGCTGGCGCTCCACCGCCGCGGCCGTCGCGTCGGCGAAAGCGGCGTCGTCGGTGACGAGGATGGATTGCGCGGATTCGTCGTGCTCGGCCTGAGCGAGCAGGTCGATCGCCACCCAATCGGGATTTGCTGTCTTATCCGCGAGCACCAGGATTTCCGAAGGGCCGGCGATCATGTCGATGCCGACGAGGCCGAAGACGCGGCGCTTGGCGGCCGCCACCCAGGCGTTGCCGGGGCCGACGATCTTAGCGACGGGCCGGATGGTCTTGGTGCCATGGGCCAGCGCCGCGACCGCCTGCGCGCCGCCGACGCGATAGACCTCGTCGACGCCGGCGCGCTTGGCGGCGGCGAGCACCAGCGGGTCGATCTGCGCATGCGGGGCGGGCACGACCATGACGAGACGCTCGACGCCGGCGACCTTGGCCGGCACGGCGTTCATCAGCACGGAGGAGGGATAGGAGGCCGTGCCGCCCGGCACATAGAGGCCGACCGATTCGAGCGCGCTCCAGCGCCAGCCGAGCTCGACCCCGGCCGCGTCGCGAAAGCGCAGGTCCTCGGGCCTCTGCCGCTCATGGAAGGCTCTTATGCGGGCATGGGCGAGGTCGAGCGCCGCCAGCGTCTCCTTCGGCGCGCGCGCCTCGGCGGCGTCGATCTCCGCCCGGGTCAGCGCAATGCCGGTCTCGCGCAGATCGATATGGTCGAAGCGCAGCGAATAGTCGACGAGCGCGTCGTCTCCGCGCGCCGCGACATCCTCGATGATGCCGCGGACCGTGTCGTCGACGTCCTGCGAGGCCTCGCGCTTCGTCGAGAGGAGGGCGGCGAAGCTCTCCTCGAAATCCGCCGCCGAAGCGTCCAATCGCCAAGTCATGCCCATCTCCAACCGGAATCTCCGGTTGTCATGACCTCGCCTCGCCGTTTTCGTCAAGCTCATGCGAGGGGCAGGCGGCGACCCGCCAGCGCGGGCCGAGGTCGCAGAGGCGCGCCTCGACGCATTCGACCTCGAGCGAGATCGCCGCGCCGCCCGCGAAAATCAGCGAGACGACGCCGCCCGGCGGCTCCTGCGAGGGCTCGAAGGTGAGGGCCAGCAATTCGAGGATGGCGTCGGGATTGTCGCGGGCGATGCGCCTGTGCTTCACCCGCCGCACGCCTTCGAAATGCAGGCCCGAGCGGCAGCGCTCGCGCCGCCCGTTCGCCTCGGCCGCCCAGTCGAAGCGCGAGCCGACGAAGGCGAAGCGGCGTTTCTCCGGCAGAAAGGCGAGATCGCCGACCCGGACGAGAGAGTCTTGGAGGAGGGCGGAGAGGCAGGCCAGATCCTCGGCGTCCATGGCCTGGAGCTTCAATCCGGCGGTGCGGCGCGGCGCTCGGCGCGAAAACATGGGCAGGGCCTCCTTTTCGTGCATATGGCGAGCGCCGTCTGGCCGCGCAACCGCCGCCGCGGCGCGCCGCCGCGGGGGGCGAGAAAAATTGTCTCGTGGTTTCAAAACAGTGTTCCTTGTCCGCCGCCGCTCCTGTCCTTGGCGCGCTTTTGCCGCGATGCGGCGGCCGGCGGCTCCGCGGGGGCGTCGCCCTCGGCGCGGGCGCGCACGGAGCCGTCCGCGAATTGGATGTCCATCTGCATGCCCGGCGTCGAGTCGCTCGCATGGCGCAGCAACATTCCATGCTCGTCGCGCACCAGGGCGAAGCCGCGCGCCAGCACGCTCTCATAGCCGAGCGAGCGGCGGAGCTCGTCCAGTCGGTCGAGCCGCGCCTGGCGGTCGGCGATGATGCGGAAATACGCCGAGCGCAGCCGCTGCTCGGCATGGTCCACGCGCCGCCTTGCGCCCTCGGCCTCGCGGCGGGCCAGCGCCATGCGTGCGGCGAGGCCCTGGCGCAGGCGGGCGTGCAGGCCCTTCAGCCGCTCGGAGGCGCGGGCCAGCTCCGCCTGCGGCGAGTGGCGGGCGAGCACATGGGAAAGATGCGAGAGCCGCAGGCGGCGGCCGTCCAGCGCCCGGCGCAGCGCGGCGCGCAGGCGCTCTCCCGCGCGGTCGCTGCGCTGGAACGGGTGCATCAGCAATTGCGGACCGGCGGGCAGCACGCGCTGCAGCGAGACGAGATGGCGGCGATTCGCGTCCAGCAGCCGGCGCTCTGCCCCGGCGAGGCGGCGCGCGAGCGTCGCCGTCTGCTCGATCAGCTCGGCGCGCACCGGCACGCATTTCTCCGCAGCGCCGGTCGGCGTCGGCGCGCGCAGGTCCGCGGCGAAGTCGATCAGCGTCGTGTCGGTCTCATGGCCGATCGCCGAGACCAGCGGAATGGCGCTCGCCGCCGCGGCGCGCACGACGATCTCCTCGTTGAAGCCGAAGAGGTCCTCGAGCGAGCCGCCGCCGCGCGCGACGATCAGCACGTCCGGCCGCGGGATCGGCCCGCCGGGGGGAAGGGCGTTGAAGCCCTCGATCGCCGCCGCCACTTCCGCCGCGCAGGTCTCGCCCTGCACGCGCACCGGCCACAGCAGGACGCGGCGCGGAAAGCGGTCGAGCAGCCGGTGCAGAATATCGCGGATCACCGCGCCGGTCGGCGAGGTGACGACGCCGACGACCGCCGGCAGGAAGGGCAGGGGCTTCTTGCGCTCGGAATCGAACAGGCCCTCGGCGGCGAGGCGCTTGCGGCGCTCGTCGAGCAGCGCCATCAGCGCGCCGGCGCCGGCCGGCTCCAGCGTGTCGATGACGATCTGATAGGAGGACTTGCCCGGAAATGTGGTGATCTTGCCGGCGGCGACGACCTCGAGCCCCTCCTGCGGCTTCACCCGCAGGCGGAAGAAGGTCGTCTTCCAGATGACGGCGTCGAGCCGGGCGTTCTGGTCCTTCAGGCTGAAGTAGACATGGCCCGAGGAATGCGGTCCCCGATAATTGGTGATCTCGCCGCGCACCCGCACATGGCCGAAGCGGTCCTCGACCGTGCGCTTCAAGGCGTTGGCGAGCTCGGAGACGGAGAGCTCGGGAACATTGCTCGCAGGCGCGGGGGCGCCGATCGGCAGGGGCGGATCGTCGCTCGAGGTCTCGTCGGCGGGTCTGGTCGGACGCTTGGCCATGGGCGAGATATGGCGGATTTTCTCCCACGCCGCGAGGGGCGATCACATCCGCCGCGCCTTTCAGATGATCGCGTCGAGCCCGCGCGCCTCGACGATCGAGAGAAGCTCGAGCGAGGGGCCGCTGGGCTTTTTCTCGCCGCGCTCCCATTCGCTGATCAGTTTCGGGCGAACAATTGAGCACACGGGCGAACACGCCCTGGCTGATCCCCGCCCGCTCACGCAACTCCAAGATTTGCTTGCCGGTGAGAGGCTCGATCGGAGTGACGCAAGCCGCATCGAACTCGCGCATGGTCCTGGCGTCGAGCAGCCCGACATGCAGAACACAGCGCTCTTGCGCGACTAGAAAAGAAATCGGCGCGGGCCCTTTCGAGCCGCGCGCCGAAGGCGTCGGGGAGGATTGTCCCGAGTTCAATATTTGCGGATCAGCGGGCCGGGCGGCGGCGCCATCAGCGGCGCGAGGCTCGGGCCGCCGAGCGCATAGCGGAAGCCGAGGCGGATATCGTGCGAGGCGAGGTCGAAGGACTGGCGCTCGCCCGCGCAATTCACCGGGCAGCCGATCACATTGGACTTGATGCGGCCGAGGTCGAGATAGCGATAGCCGACCTCGACCTTCAGATTCTGCGAGACATTATAGCCGAGGCCCGCCATCGCCGCCCAGGCGAAATTGGTCTGGCTCTTGTCCGAGGCGTGGCCGAAGCCGCCGGTCTCCGGGCCAACATCGGTCACATTGCCGAGGAAGTTGACGGCGAAACCGACGCCGCCGCCGACATAGGGCGTGATCCCATACCATGTGCCGAGGTCGACATAGCCATTGGCCAGGAACACGGCGGCGCGGTGCTGGGCGTTGTAGAGATCGTGGCAGCGTCCGCCGACGGCGCCGCCGCACAGATTGTTCCACAGATTGGTGTAGCTCTGCGTCGCGCGATAGTTCGACGCCGTGCGATATTCGCCGGTGATGTCGGCGCGCAGCCAGCTGTTGAACTGATAGCCGACGCCGGCGCCGACGAAGGCGCTGTCGCCGATCGAATAGGATTCGAACAGCGGGGCGGGAACGACGACGGTCGGATCGAAGGTCGAGCGGAGATTGGAGACCTGATTTATGCCGACGCCGCCGTCGCCGCGCAGATACCAGCCGCCGTAATCGGCCGCCGGCGGAGGCGGAGCGATCATCGGGGCCGGCGGAAGCAGGTCGGCGGCGGCTGCGCCGGAGTTTGCGCCGATGACGAGCGCTGCCGCCGTGAAAAGGGCTCTCGATCTGCCCATGACGTCTTCCCTTCACAGAATGGGGCCGCGAGGCGGCCCTCGGCGCAACGCCGAGTGAAGGAAAAATGCGGGAGAACGCTTAATGGGTGGTTAACCTTACCATTAATTGCGTAAGGTAAGACCGATGGCCGCGCGTTGCATGCCCCGCGCCGCGTCGGATCAGATCACCGTCGAGATCGTCTGCGTGGTGACCGAGCCGTTGGGCGGGAGCAGAATGCCGGGCGGGTCGATTTCGAAAAAGCCGAACCCGTTGGGAATCGGATTGGCCGCAGTCATCGTCGTATTGGTCACGCCGAAAAGCCGGCGCAGAGGACCGCCGAAAGCAGCCCCAGACGTGAATACATAAAAATACCTTCGAAGATTTATTCGCCACCGGCGAGAGCGCGGCCGTTAGCTAAGCGTAACCACGTAGTGATTCCGTGAATCGATTCGTCGGCATTCGATCGACCGAGCCTCGCTTCGGCTCGCCCGAAATGCTATGCGGAGCGGCCTCATCTCCCGGCACGGTGGAAAATGTTCAAGAAGCTCTACGATTGGACCATGTCGCTCGCCGCCAGCAAGCACGCGCCCGTCGCTCTCGGCGCCATCGCCTTCGCGGAAAGTTCCTTTTTCCCCGTGCCGCCGGATGTGATCCTGGTGCCGATGTCGCTCGCCGAGCCCAAGCAGTCCTGGCGCTATGCGGCGATCTGCACGATCGGATCGGTCGCGGGCGGGGCGCTCGGCTACGCCATCGGCGCCTTGTTCTACGACACGATCGGCCATTGGCTCATCGAGCTCTACGGCTACGGCGCCAAGATGGAGGCGTTGCGCGCCTTCTATGCGCAATGGGGCGCGTTCTTCATTCTGCTGAAGGGATTGACGCCCATTCCTTTTAAGCTCGTCACCATCGTCTCGGGCCTGCTCGACTATAATTTCGGACTGTTCATCGCTCTCTCGCTGGTCACGCGCGGGGCGCGTTTCTTTCTGCTCGCCGCGGCGATCAATCATTTCGGCGATTGGATTCGGCTGAAGCTCGAGGCGCATTTCGGCTTGTTCATGACCGCTCTCGCGAGCATCGTCGTGATCGGCTTCGTCGTCACCGCGAAACTGCTGTGAGCGCGATCGTCGACTTCCGGCGCCGGGCCACGCCGACCGGCTTCGCGCTCCTGATCCTCGCCGTCGCCGTCGCGACGATCGGCGGCGCCTGGATTTTCGAATCCCTCGGCCATGCGCCCTGCGAATTGTGCCTGAAGCAGCGCATTCCCTATTACGCAGCGATTCCGCTCGCCGCGGCCACGGCGCTCGCGGCGCAGCGCGGGGCGGAGCGTCTCGCCCGCCTCGGCTTCGCTCTCGTCGGCCTGCTGTTCGTCGCCGGCGCGGCGCTCGCTCTCTACCATTCCGGCGTCGAGCTGAAGATTGTCACCGGACCGACCGAATGTTCAGGCGCTCTGAAGAGGGCCCATTCCTTCGACGATTTCCGCAGTCAGCTCGAGAAGATGAAGGTCCCGCGCTGCGACGCGCCGACCTTGTTCGTGCTGGGGCTGACGCTCAGCAATTGGAATGTCCTGATCTCGACCGCGCTCGCCGCCGCCGCAGCGTCGGGATGGCGGCGGCGCCCGACATAACGCGCGCGGCCGATCCTTGGACGCCGAGGGATGGTTCCGAGGCTAGGCGTTTTCGTGATAGAGGCGGTCGACCGGCTCGCGGCGCTTGCGGATGTAGAACTGGTTCTTGGGCGCCGGCAGAATATCGATCTCGCGCAGGTGCAGATTGACGAAGCAATCCACCGCCGGCTTGGGGATGCGCAGCAGATCGCGCGTCTCGTCCTCGAACCAGTCGTAATCGTCGAAGGCGATGACGCCGCCGCTGCGCGCCAGCTTGAATGCGAGCACCGCGTCGAACAGCACGTCGCAGGCGAGATGCGATCCGTCGATATAGATGAAATCGAAATACTCCGCCTTGCCGGAGGCCAGCAGCGACGGCAGCACGGCGTCCGACTTCCCCTTGTGCATCGTCAGTTCGACCGGATGCTTTCGATTCGCCGACACGAGCGCGGTATTGGCGCGAAAGCGCGCCTCCACTTCGGAGAGCGGCGTGCTCTTGCCCTCCCATTCGAGAACGCCGTCCCAGGCGTCGATCGCGTGGATCTCGAGCGGGTGCGAATCCGCGAGCGTGTCGATGAGGTAGCATGTGCTCGCCCCCTCATAGCAGCCGACCTCGAGGATGCGCTTCGGCGAGACGCTCGGAATCAATTGATCCCAGGCGGGCCGGGCCGAGAGCTCGAACCAGGAATTGGTCAGATCGAGCCGCGAGCGCATGCTCGGCTTGCCCCGCGTCAACCGCGTCAACATGTGCTACGCCCCGAACAGGAGTGAGGAACCAAGCTCGTTCTCTACACCGATCGGCGGCGAAGCGTAAGCCGATCGTCCCGAATTCGTGCGGTGCGTCGGGATCTGGGTTCGGCGCCGTTCGCCATCTGCCGACGCGTCACTCCGCCGCGAGCCGCGCTCGCGCGCGCAGCTTCTCCGTCTCGCTCTTCAGCTGCCCGCAGGCGGCGAGAATGTCGCGGCCGCGCGGCGTGCGCACGGGACTCGCGTAGCCGGCGGAAAACACGATGTCGGAGAAACGCTCGATCGTCTCCCAATCCGAGCACTCATAGGGCGCGCCCGGCCAGGGATTGAAGGGGATGAGATTGATCTTTGCGGGTATGCCCTTCAAGAGCCGCACCAGCTCGCGCGCCTCGGCCGGACTGTCGTTGACGCCCTTCAGCATCACATATTCGAAAGTGATGCGCCTCGCGTTGGAGGCGCCCGGATAGTCGCGGCAGGCGTCGAGCAATCGCCGGATCGGATATTTCTTGTTGAGCGGCACCAGCTCGTTGCGCAATTCGTCGCGCACGGCGTGCAGCGAGATGGCGAGCATGGGCCCGCATTCGGCGCCCAATCGCTCGATCTGCGGCACGACGCCGGAGGTGGAGACGGTGATGCGGCGCTTCGACAGCGACAGCCCGTCGCCGTCCGACATGATCTCGATCGCGGCTTCGACCTCATCGAGATTGTAGAGCGGCTCGCCCATGCCCATGAAGACGATGTTGGAGACGGCGCGCACATCCTCGCCAGAGGGCACGAGCCCGTCGGTCGGCGGCGCGAGGCCGGGGAAATCGCCGAGCCGGGAGCGGGCGACGAGGAGCTGGGCGACGATCTCCCGGGTCGTCAGATTGCGCACGAGCTTCTGCGTGCCCGTGTGGCAGAAGCTGCAGGCGAGCGTGCAGCCGACCTGGCTCGAGACGCAGAGCGTGCCGCGGTCGCTCTCCGGAATATAGACGCATTCGATCTCCGCGCCCTTGTCCGCCGCGTCGGCGGGATCGAGCCGCAGCAGCCATTTGCGCGTGCCGTCGGTCGAGACTTGCTCGGCGACGATCTCGGGGAGACGGAGCGTGAAGCGCTCGGCGAGCTTGCCGCGCACGATCTTCGAGACATTCGTCATGTCGGCGAAGCCGCGCGCGCCGCGGAAATAGATCCAATGCCAGAGCTGCGCGACGCGCATGCGGATCTCGCGCTCCGGCGTGTCGATGGCGCGCAACGCCTCGGCCAGCCCGGCGCGCGTGGCGCCGGCGAGCGAGGGCTTGGCGGAGACTGGCGTGGGGGCCTCTTGCATGAAATCACCTATAACACGCGCCGCCGCGTGGCTTCCACAGGGCGACGGCCGAATGGGAGGAGCGGCGCTCCGCTTCTTCCAAGCGGCCGAGGAGCGGCAAGCCGGCGTTGACGATCTCCATCCGCCCGAGCGGAGGCGTGGCCTCGTCCTCGAAATACCAGGTCAAGGTCAGCGAGGCGCCCAGGACGACGCTCACAAGCGCCTCTCGGCGACGAGGTCTTTGATCTTCAGTCCGCCGCGCGCAGCAGCACGGCGCGGCGCCGCGCGCGGATGCGCCGCAATCTCGCGTCCCGCCTCGCCCGCGGAATGTCACCTGCGCGGCGACACGCTCCGACACAGCCGTGGCGACAGTAAGCATGCCGCCGTCGCTCGTTAGAGCGATACGGAAAATTCGAACGACCGCGCAGCGAGGCCTTACGTCATTCTCCCGACGACCGCTTCAGCGCGTCGGCGAGCCGCATCTCGGCCGAGCCCGGCGGCAGCGGCTTCTGCTGGCTCTCGTGCGGCGCCCAGCCGGAGAGCCAGACGAGCTCGATCGTCGCGCGCACGCGCCCGTCCGCGTCCGAGAAGCGCTCCGCATAGATTTCCGCCGCGCGCAGCAGCACGGCGCGGCGCAGGGGCTTGCGCGAGCGCTCGGAGAGGGCGTTGGCGGCGCCCATGGCGCGCAGCTCGGCGACGAGCGCGAACATCGAATCATAGCGCAGCGCGAAACTGTCCACATCGGTGACAGGCAGCGCGAAGCCGGCGCGCTGCAGCAGTCCGCCGAGGTCGCGCAGGTCGACGAAGGGCGAGACGCGCGGGCTGGCGCCGCCGCACATTTCCGCCTCCGCCTGGGCGAGCGCCGCGCGCAGCTCGACGAGGCTCGCCCCGCCCGGAAAACAGGCCAGAAACAAACCGTCGGGCGCGAGCATGCGGCGCACCTGCGCGAGCGCGCCGGGCAGGTCGTTCACCCATTGCAGCGCGAGCCCGGAAACGACGAGATCGAAGGAAGAGGGCGCGAAGGGCAGGGCCTCCTCCTCGGCGACGACATCGACGCCGGGCGCCGGCAGAGGCGCCGCGCGCAAGGGCGCCGCGCGTCCGCTCGCCGCGACGGCCCCGGCGAAATGAGGCGCCGGCGAGCCGAGGTCGAGCGAGCGCGGAAACGCGCGCCTGATTCCGGCGAGCCGGTCCGCGAGGTCGTCGGCGGCGCGCAGCATCAGGAAGTCCGGCGCCGCGCCGCGCGCCGCCCGCGCGAAGCGCGCGCGCAGCAGGCGGCGGTCGAAAATCCGGGGCGTCGGCGGCGCAGGCTCCATGGCCCGTCATGCCTCGAGCGGGCGCCGAGGCGCAAGGGGGCGCGGCGGCGGACGCAACCGCTCGTGATTTGCCGCGCCGGGTTAAGCAAATCTTAGTGTTAAACCGTAACCGCAACTGTAGGATCGCGTCGCCGTAAGTATGGCCGAAGCTAGAATGCCGCCACATGTCGCAACCAGCGCCGACCCTGGAGAAGGTATGGAGCCATGGAGACTTCGTTCATTCAGCGTATTTCGCGTCATGCGCGCACAGTGACAGCGGCGCGCGGCATGATGGCGGGCGCCGCGCTCGTCGCCGGCCTGACCGCTCTGCCGGGGACGGGCGCGGCGCGCAGCGTCGTCGCCTATAACGCCGCCGTGGAGGCGGGCACGGTGATCATCAGCGCGCGCCAGCGCAGCCTCTTCCTCGTCATGGGCAATGGCACGGCGATCCGCTATCCGGTCGCGGTGCCGAAGGCCGGCAAGGAGTGGTCCGGCTACGCCCATATCGACGGGAAATTCGTCAATCCGGACTGGGTTCCGCCGACGGTGGTCAAGCGCGACCATCCCGAGCTGCCCAGTTTCATCCGCGGCGGCTCGCCGCATAATCCGATGGGCGTGCGGGCGCTGACGCTCGACCGCAACCAGGTCGCGATCCACGGCACCACCAACAAGATGCGCGCCTCCGTCGGCACGGCCGCCTCCTACGGCTGCATTCGCATGCTCAACGAGGACGTCGTCGACCTCTATGAGCGCGTCAGCGTCGGGACGACGGTGGTGATGACGCCTTGACCCCTCCGCCCGCGCAGCCTCACGCAAGCCGCGCGGGCGAGACTTGTCCCAGATATTTTGCAGCGCGAAAAGCTTCAGCTTGTGGAAGGGGACGCCGCGCCAGTAGACCGGCGCGGCCGAATCCACCACTGTGCGGGAAATCACGCCGCGGTCGCGGCGCACTTCGATCGGCGCTGAAAATCGGCGGCGATTCAAGCGTGTGGAGTATAGTGACCGGGCCGGGTGATTCGTCGCCCGCTCGTCGAGACCAGCGGGAGCCTCGGCTCGCCTGCATGCGTTCAGCGTCGCCGTCCAAAAGTGTCCGTCGCCGCGTCAGGACGACCCTCACATAGGTTTCGCTCATCATGTTGATCGCACCGGATAAAGACTTCGACCGCCCCCGGCATCCCGTCGACATCGTCGAGCAATTGGCGGCCAGCAACGACTGGTCGTTCGATCGCGACGACGAGGACGAGATCTCGATCTCGGTCGCGGGCGGGTGGACCGATTATCATGTGGCTTTCACCTGGCTCGGCGAGCTCGAGACTCTGCATGTGAGCTGCGCTTTCGATTTGCGCGTGCCGGAGCGCCGGCGCGCAGAGGCGCAATCGCTGATCCGCACCATCAACGAGCAGCTCTGGGTCGGCCATTTCGACATGTGGCCGGCCGAGGGCGTGGTGATGCATCGCCAGAGCCTGCTGCTCGCCGGCGGCGCGCAACCCTCCGGCTTCCAATGCGCGGCGCTGCTCGACCGTGCGCTTGAGACTTGCGAGCGCTATTATCAGGCGTTCCAATTCGTGCTCTGGGCCGGCAAGGGCGCCAAAGAGGCGCTGGAGACCGCGACTTTCGAGACCAAGGGAGAGGCGTGAGCGCTTTTGTCGGATTGCCCGGCTCCGTGACTCTGGTCGGAGCCGGAAAAATGGGAGCGGCGCTGCTTCAGGGATGGGCGGCTCGAGGGCTCTCCGGCGAGGGAGTCGCCATTCTCGAGCCGCAGGCCTCGCCGGAGGTCGCCGCGCTCGCGGCCGCGCGCGGCTTTCGGCTCAACCCCGAAACGCGCTCGCCCGCCGAGGCGCTGGTGCTGGCCGTCAAGCCGCAGATGCTGGACGCCGTCGCGCCGTCGATCGCCGCCGACGCCGGTCCCGATACGCTCGTGCTGTCGATTCTCGCCGGCAAGCGCGTCGCCGATCTCGCCGCCCGCCTGCCGCGGGCGAAAATGATCGTGCGCGCCATGCCCAACACCCCGGCGGCGATCGGCCGCGGCGTTTCCGGCGCTTACGCCGGCCCCGCGGTCGACGCCGGACGGCGAGCGGTCGCGGCGGCGCTGCTCGGCGCGGTCGGCGCGGTGGAATGGGTCGAGAGCGAGGCGCTGATCGACGCCGTGACTGCCGTCTCAGGCTCCGGCCCGGCCTATGTGTTCTATTTCGTCGAATGCCTCGCCAAGGCGGGCGTCGAGGCCGGCCTGCCCGAGGATGTCGCGGCGCGGCTGGCGCGTGCGACGGTCGCCGGCGCCGGCGAGTTGCTCCGACGGAGCGAAGGCGTTTCGCTCGCGACATTGCGGGAGAATGTCACGTCGCCCGGCGGCACCACGGCGGCGGCTCTGGCGACGCTGATGGCCGACGACGGGCTGGCGCCGCTCGTCGCGCGCGCCGTGGCGGCGGCGCGGCGGCGCGCAGAGGAATTGTCGGGCTGACGCGGCGCGCAATTTTTCCGCCGTGATCCACGCCTGCCGGCTTCCGATTTGGCGAAAACGCTCTAGATTAACCAAGTTGCATAGGGTCGCGAGCGATGCTCAGGAGGCGACGATGACGACGAACGACAAGACCGGCGACACGGGCGCCGAGAGCAAGGCGGCGCCGGACGGCTCGGCGCGCGACAAGATCGTCGAAGCGTTGATGCGGCTCGCCGGGCGGCGGGCCTTCGATGATATCGCGATCGCCGACATCGCCCACGAGGCCGGCGTCTCGCTCGCCGATTTCCGCGACTGCTTCCCGTCGAAAGGCGCTGTGCTGGCGGCCTTCTCGCGCAAGATCGACCGGCAGGTGCTCGACGATTTCTCCGGCCGCTACGCCTCGGAGCCGGCCAAGGAGCGTCTCTACGACGTTCTGCTGCGGCGGCTCGAGGCGCTGGAGCCCTATCGCAACGCGCTCGAAGCGGTCTCGCAATGGGCGACGACCGATCCGCTGGCGGCGGCGGCGCTCAATCGCGAGACGGTCAATTCGATGCGCTTCATGCTCGAGGCGGCGGACATCGACAGCGAGGGCGCGCTCGGCGCGTTGAAGCTGCAGGGCCTCGCCATCGCCTGGTGGCGCGTGCTCGGCGTCTGGTTCGAGGACAGTGACGTCGATCTCTGCCGCACCAAGGCGGCGCTCGATCGCGAGCTGTCGCGCAGCGAGGCGGTCATCGAGCGGATCGAGGATGTGACGCGTCTCGCCGCGCCTCTGCGCGGCCTGGCCCGCGCCGTGTTCCGCGGCGTGACCGGCCGCCGGCGCCACGCGCGCCATCACGCGCGCGAGCGCGACGAGGGGCTCGAGGAGGATTACGAGGAGGCGCGTCGCCGTCACCACCACGCCGATCGCCGCCATCACCAGGACGATGCGACGGCCTGAGGCGGTTTCCGCGGAGCGGGAGAAGGGGGCCCGACGAAGTCGGGTCGGACGAGGGCTGATCCGGCTACGGGAAAAATCGAAGAATTGCCGGGGAGGGCGCGCGCCGGCCTTCGAGGCCATGGTTCATCGTCAGGGCCCTCATCCGACCCCGCTTTCGCGGGGCCGCCTTCTCCCACGAGTGGGAGAAGGGAATAGACCTCGAGGGGTTGCCCTCATGACTTTGTCGGCGCGCGCCCCAAATATAGAGCATGCGCTCCCTCTATTTCCGCTGGCTGCCCAATTTCATCACCATCGGCCGCTTCGTGCTCACTCCGGCGGCGATCGATATGATCGTCACCGAGAACTGGCCGGCCGCCTTCGCGGTCTTCGCCCTCGCCGGCGCGTCCGACGCGCTCGACGGCTGGCTCGCCAAGAGCTTCGATCTGCGCACGGAGCTCGGCGCGGTGCTCGATCCGCTCGCCGACAAGGCGCTCATCGTCTCGATCTATGCGACGCTCGCCCTCGTCGGCGTGCTCCCGTCCTGGCTCGCCTTGCTGGTCATTTCGCGCGACGTGCTGATCATCGGCGCGGTCGCCGTGTCCTGGCTGCTGCAGCGGCGGATCGATCTTTCGCCTCTGCCCGTGTCCAAGGCGACGACGGCTGCGCAGCTCGCCTTGGCCGCGCTCGTGCTCGCCGCCGAGGCCTTCGCTCTGCCGCTCGGCGCAGCCGTCGTCGCTCTCTCGGCCGTGGTCGCGGCATTGACCACGGTTTCCGCCGCCGTTTATCTGTGGAGATGGGTCAAGAACATGGGACCGTGAGATGACGGAGCGTCAGGCGCGCAAAACGCGCGGGGGAACCGCGGGGCTGGCGCTCGAGCGGCAGATCGCGCTCTGGGCGGCGGCAATCGCTCTGTTCATATTCTTCATTCATATGGTCAGCGCGGTTCTCGCGCCCTTTGTCGCGGGTCTCGCGCTCGGCTATCTGCTCGATCCCGTCGCCGACCGGCTGCAGCGCGCCGGTCTCTCGCGTCTCGGCGCCTCGCTGTGCATTCTCACCATCTTCCTGGTCATGCTGACGGCGGTGATCTTCTTCACCGCGCCTATTCTCACGCGCCAGCTCTCCGATTTCGTCGTGAGCCTGCCCGGCTATCTGACGACCCTGCAAGGGCTGCTCGCCCGCGTCTCGCGCGAGGCGACGGGCGATTTCGCGCGCAGCCTCTATGAGAAGCTCGGACTCACGCCGGCCGACTCGCCCACCGACGTGCAGAAATATGTGAACGACATCACCAGCGAGGCGACGCGCATGGCCGCCGCCTTCCTGCAATCGCTCGTCTCCGGCGGGGCGGCGCTGGTCAATATGGCGTCGCTCGTCGTCATCACGCCCGTTGTCGCCTTCTATATTCTGCTGGACTGGGACAATATGGTCGCGACGCTCGATTCGCTGGCGCCGCCGCGCCATCGCGAGGACATTCGCGCCGTCGCCCGCGACATCGACAAGGCGCTCTCCGGCTTCGTGCGGGGGCAGGCGCTCGTGTGCCTGTTCCTCGGCCTCTGGTACAGCATCGGCCTGTCGCTGCTCGGCGTCAATTTCGGCTTTCTGATCGGCGTCTCGGCGGGGATATTGAGCTTCGTGCCCTATGTCGGATCGATCACAGCCTTCGCTCTCTCGATCGTCGTGTCGACGGTGCAAGGCTGGCCGGACTGGCGCCTGCCGGCGGAGGCGGTGGCGCTCGTGGGCGTCGGCCTCTTTCTCGACGGCAATGTGCTCTCGCCCCGGCTCGTCGGCGGCTCCATCGGCGTGCATCCGGTGTGGCTGATGTTCGCGCTGCTCGTCGCCGGCTCGCTGTTCGGCTTCACGGGAATGCTGCTCGCGGCGCCGGTCGCGGCGGCGATCGGCGTCGTGCTGCGTTTCCTGGTGCGCCGCTATCGTCGGAGCAGTTTCTATCTCGGCGTCGAGGCGCCGGCGCGAGCGGAGGGATGATGGCCGGGACGGACGAGTTCGCGCGCCGCCGCGGCGGACAGCTGCCGCTCGACCTCGCCGGCGCGCCGAGCTTCGACGAGGAGGCCTTCCTCGTTTCACCGTCCAATCGCGCGGCCTTCGAGATGATCGCCCGATGGCCGGACTGGCCAGATCCCACTCTGTTGCTCAACGGTCCGGCGGGGGCGGGCAAGAGCCATCTCTGCGCGATCTTCGCGCGCCGCAGCGGCGCTCTCCGCGTCGATCCTGCTGCGATCGCCGGTCCCCAGCGTCTCGCCTCGGCGCCGCCTGCGGCCGCCGTGCTCGACGGCCTCGATGCGGTCGAGGACGAGACAGCCTTGTTTCATCTGATGAATTTCTTACGCGAAAGCGGGTCGAGCCTGCTCCTCGCCGCGCGCCGGCCGCCGTCGGGCGAGACCTTTGCGCTGCCCGATCTCTTGTCGCGTTTACGTCGCGCGCCTGTCGTAGAGATCGGCGCGCCGGACGACGATCTGATTCGCGCCGTGCTGGAGAAGCTGTTTCGCGATCGCCAGCTCCTGGTCGATCCCGGGCTGGTCGATTATGTCGCCTTGCGGCTCGAGCGCTCGCTCGACGCCGCGCGCGCTTTCGTCCGCCTGCTCGACGAGGAGGCTCTGGCGCAGGGGCGCCGCGTCACGCGCGCGCTCGCGGGCGAACTGCTCGAAGCGCTGCAGTCGTCGTGAAACCCGCGCGAGAGCGCTTCTGTGGCCGGCGAGAACCATGGCAAGATCGAGCCGACGCGACGGAAAGAGAGTCAGTATGACGAAGCACATTCAGGACGATCTCGAGGCGGGACGCACCGGCGCGGACATTCCGGTGATGGATCAGCCGGGCGATCTGCTCCTGCGGCCCGGCGAGCTCGCCTCCCTTCCTCAGCGCTTCATCAATCGCGAATTGTCCTGGCTCGAGTTCAATCGCCGCGTGCTCGAGGAGGCGTCGAACCGCAGCCATCCGCTGCTCGAGCAGCTGCGCTTCCTGTCGATCTCGGCCAACAACCTCGACGAATTCTACATGGTGCGCGTCGCCGGCCTGCGCGGGCAGGTGCGCGAAGGGCTCACGACGCCCTCGCAGGACGGCCTCACGCCCGCCGAGCAACTCGTCAAGATCAAGGAGCGCGTCGCTCTTCTCACCGCGGAGCAGTCGCGGCGCTGGCGCGAGTTGCGCGCCGAGATCGAGGACGTCGGCATCGTCATCGTGGAGCCGGGCAATCTGTCCAAGCCCGATCGCGACTGGCTCGACGAGCATTTCATGGCGCGCGTCTTCCCGGTGCTGACGCCGCTCGCCATCGATCCGGCCCATCCCTTTCCCTTCATTCCCAATCTCGCCTTCACCCTCGCGCTGGAGCTGGTGCGGCCGGGCGACCGCAAGACGCTGCATGCGCTGGTGCGCCTGCCGCAGAAGATCGAGCGCTTCGTGAAGCTGCCGAGCGCGCAAGGGACAGGGCAGGGGCGTGAGCGCTTCATGCTGCTCGAGACGCTGATCGCCATCAACGCGCAGAAGCTCTTCCCCGGCTATCAGTTGCGCGGGCAGGGTATTTTCCGCCTCATTCGCGACAGCGACCTCGAGGTGGAGGAGGAGGCGGAGGATCTGGTCCGCCTGTTCGAGACGGCGCTGAAGCGCCGCCGCCGCGGCTCGGTGATCCGACTCGAAGTCGCCGCCGACATGCCGGAGACGCTGCGCCATCTCGTCGCCGAAGAACTCGACGTGACCGACGACGAGGTCTTCGTGCTCGACGGCATGCTGGCCTTGAACGATCTTTCGGAGCTCGTCGCGCTCGACCGGCCGGACTTGAAGTTCAAGCCATACAACCCGCGCTTTCCCGAGCGCGTGCGCGACAATGGGGGCGACTGCTTCCTCGCCATCAAGCAGAAGGACCTCTGCGTCCATCATCCCTACGAGACCTTCGACGTCGTCGTGCAGTTCCTGCAGCAGGCCGCGCGCGACCCCAATGTCGTCGCCATCAAGCAGACGCTCTACCGCACCTCCGCCAACAGCCCGATCGTGCGCGCGCTGGTGGAGGCGGCGGAGGCCGGGAAATCGGTGACGGCGCTGGTCGAGCTGAAGGCGCGCTTCGACGAGGAGGCCAATATCCGCTGGGCGCGCGACCTCGAGCGCGCCGGCGCGCAGGTCGTGTTCGGCTTCATCGAGCTGAAGACCCACGGCAAGCTGTCGATGGTCGTGCGCCGCGAGAGCGGCGGCATCGTCACCTACTGCCATATCGGCACCGGCAACTACCATCCGGTCACGGCGCGCATCTACACCGACATCTCGCTGTTCACCGCCGATCCGGCGATCGCGCGCGACGTCGCGCGCATCTTCAACTTCATCACCGGCTATGCGGAGCCGGCCGGGCTCGAGCGCATGGCCGTCTCGCCCATCTCGCTCAAGACGCGGCTGCTCGAGCATATCGAGCAGGAGATCGCCTTCGCCAAGGCGGGCAAGCCGGCGGCGATCTGGGGCAAATGCAACGCCCTCGTCGATCCGGAGATCATCGACGCGCTCTATCACGCGTCACAAGCGGGCGTGTCGATCGAATTCGTCGTGCGCGGCATCTGCTGCCTGCGGCCCGGCGTGCCGGGCCTCTCGGACAATATCCGGGTGAAGTCGATCGTCGGGCGTTTCCTCGAGCACGCCCGGGTCTACGCCTTCGGCGGCGGGCATACGCTGCCGCATGCGAAGGCCCATGTCTATATCTCGTCGGCCGATCTGATGCCGCGCAATCTCGACCGGCGCGTCGAGGTTCTGATGCCGATCACCAACGCGACCGTGCATCAGCAGGTGCTGGACCAGATCATGCTGGCCAATCTCATCGACAACGAACAGAGCTACCGAGTCTTGCCGGACGGCTCGTCCTTACGCATAACTCCCCCGGAGGGCGAAGAGCGGTTCAACGCCCACAAATACTTCATGACCAACCCGAGTCTCTCCGGCCGTGGCAAGTCACTCAAGGAATGGCGCCCTCGCTCTCTCCTCAAGCCCCGAGAAGAAGGCTGAGCCGAGCGTGGACGCAGCGGCCGCGCCGGTCGCGATCGTCGACATCGGCTCCAATTCGGTGCGCCTCGTCGCTTATGCGGCGCTCGAGCGCGCGCTGACGCCGGTCTTCAACGAGAAAGTCATGTGTGGCCTCGGGCGCGGCGTTGTCACCACCGGCCGCCTGCCCGAGGACGGAATGCGCAAAGCGCTGCAGGCGCTGCGCCGCTTCCGCTCGCTTTGTGAGATCATGGAAATCTGCAACGTCGACGTGATCGCGACCGCGGCGGCGCGGGACGCGGTCAACGGCGCCGCTTTTCTCGACGCGGCGCGCGGGGCGGTCGGCCGCGAAATTTCGCTTCTCTCCGGCAGGCGCGAGGCGGAGCTGTCGGCGCTCGGCGTGATGTCGGCCATTCACGAGCCGGACGGCGTCGTCGGCGACCTCGGCGGCGGCTCGCTGGAGCTGATCGAAGTCCACGCCGGGCGCATGGGCGACGGCGTCACTCTGCCGCTCGGCGGCCTCGCGCTGATGGACGCCTCCAGCCGTTCGACGCGCCACGCCGTGCGCATCGCCCGCAAGGCGATCGAGGAGGCGCATCCGCTGGCGCGGCTCCGGGGGCGCGCCTTCTATGCGGTCGGCGGCACTTGGCGCGCGCTCGCGCGGCTGCATATGCGCCAGCACAATTATCCGCTCGACGTGATGCACAACTACCGCATCCCAGCCGAGGACGCGGCCGAATTCGCGAGCCTCTTGGAGCGGGTCGACAGCGAGGCGCTGGCCGACATCGCCTCGGTGTCGGCGGCGCGCCGTCCGTTGCTCGCCTATGGCGCGATCGTGCTCGACGAAGTGATTCGGCGGGCCAAGCCCAAGGAGGTCGTGATCTCCGCGGCCGGCGTGCGCGAGGGCCTGCTGTACGAGCGCTTGTCGGAAAAGGCGCGTGCGGCGGACCCGCTCGTGCTCGCGGCGCGCGAGCTGGAGCAGGCTATGGCGCGCGCGCCCGGCTATGGCGACGAGTTGATCGCCTGGACCGACGCGCTGCTCCTCTCTTCGGGGCTCGACGAGACGAGAGAAGAAACGCGGCTGCGCCATGCCGCCTGCTTCCTCTCCGATGTGAGCTGGCGCGCCCACCCGGACTATCGCGCCGGCCAGTCGATGAATGTCATCACCAATTCGGCCTTCGTCGCCGTGGACCATCCCGGGCGCGCGTTTCTCGCTCTGGTGGCGGTGCTGCGCCATGCGGGGCCGGACAGCGAGGGCGTGTTGCCGGTGCGCGGCCTTTTGACGACGCGCCTGCTCGAGCGGGCGCGGCTGCTGTCGGCGGCGCTCCGCGTCGCCTATCTGCTGTCGGCGGCGATGCCCGGCGTGCTGCCGCGCACGCCGATCCTCGCGCGGGACGGGCGCCTGACGCTGACACTTCCGGATGAATTCGCCGATCTCGTCAGCGAAAGGCTGACGAGCCGGGCGAAGGCGCTCGCCCGGCTGCTGGGCGCGGAGGTCGTCATCGAGGCGGCGGCGGCGCTCTAGGCGAGAAACGCGGCCACGCGCCCCCCGATCAGTCGGCCGCGCGCCCGCTGCGGTCGATCGTCGTCACCGTCATGGCTTCGCCGTCTGGCGAGCAGGCGAATCGGAGCGTCTTGCTGACCGAAGTGTCGACCTGCGCCGCCTTGCCGCTGTCGATCGGCACGACGAGCCGCGTGGTCGCGGTCGCCGGCGTCGCCTGCTCGAGGTTGGCGGCGTCGGCGATCATCAGCGTCAGCCGGCAGGCGCCTCCAGAACCGATGAAATAGCCGACCATGTGTTTGGGTCCCGCGTCTATGCTCGCGGCGGCGAGGGGCTTCAGCATGATGGGCTCGGCGCGCAGGGGCGCGCCCGCGAGGCTCAGCGCCACGGCGCCGAGGGCCAGAGCGAAAATGCGGTCTCCTGCAGTTTTCATGATGTCGTCCTTCTCGATTCGCAGGAGCGCGGGCTCTGCCCGGCGCAGGCTCCCGTCGAGTCCTGGTTGCGCTGCAACATGCGTTCATGTTGCGCCGCAAACTCCGCAAATCAAGGCGCGCATTGTCGCATGCGTGCGCCTATAGAAGCATTTGAAAATGCTATCTGTTGTCGTGAAAATGACGTATTTTGCGCTGCAAAACGGGTGGGGCGAGGCGCGCAGAAGGGCCCGGTACGACCCGCCCATACCGACCCGAAAGGGCGGTTAAGTTCGAACCTTGTTCCCGGAATTTCCGGACGGGCTTGCGCCTCAGCGGGAGGCCGGCTCGTCCAGCTCTTGCCAGTCGAGGGTGACGACCCTGCCCCTCTCGACCGCGAGGGCGAGCCGACCGGCCTTCAATTGCAGCGCTTTCTCGCCGAAAATGGCGCGCCGCCAGCCGGAGAGGGCCGGCACATCGGCCGCGTCGTCCGCGGCGATGGCCTCGAGATCCTCCACAGTGGCGATCATTTTGGTGGCGACGCCGGTCTCTTCCGCCACCTGCCGGAGCAGCACCTTCAGCAGCTCGACCGTTGCGCCGTTGCCGCTGCGCCGCTCACGCTCGATGCGGGGCAGGGCGGCCGGATCGCGGGCGAGACCACGCTCGACCGCCGCGACGATATCGGCGCCCGAGCGCGAACGCTCGAGCCCGCGCGGGAAAGCGCGCAGTTCGCCGAGCGCCTCCTGGCTGCGCGGCGCGGCGAGCGCGATCTCGACCAGCATGTCGTCCTTCAGCACCCGGGCGCGCGGCACGTCGCGCGCCTGCGCCTCCGCCTCGCGCCAAGCGGCGAGCTCGATCAGCACGGCGAGGTCGCGCGGCTTGCGCACGCGGTGGCGCAGGCGCTCCCAGGCGTTCTCCGGGCTCTGCTCGTAGGTTTCCGGCGAGGTGAGCGTGCGCATCTCGTCGACGAGCCAGTCGAGCCGGTTGGAGCGCTCGAGCCGTGCGCGCAAATGCGTGTAGATCTGCCGCAGATGCGTCACGTCGGCGATGGCGTAGTCGATCTGCGCGGGCGAGAGCGGGCGCTTCGACCAGTCGGTGAAGCGGGACGATTTGTCGAGGCTCTCTTTGGCGATGGCCTTGACCAGCTCGACATAGGAGGCCTGATCGCCGAAGCCGCAGACCATGGCCGCGACCTGAGTGTCGAACAAAGGCGTGGGGATGAGGCGGGCGAGGCGCCAGATGATCTCGAGGTCCTGGCGCGCAGCGTGGAACACTTTCACGATCTGCTCGTCGGCCATCAGCTCGAAGAAGGGGGTAAGGTCGAGACCCTCGGCCAGGGTGTCGACGGCGAAGGCCTCCTCGGGCGAGGCGAGCTGAATGACGCAGACCCTCGGCCAGAAAGTCGTCTCGCGAAGGAACTCCGTGTCGACGGTCACGAAAGGATGGCGGGAGAGGCGGGCGCAGGCCGCAGCGAGATCTTCGGTCGAGGTCAAGAGGCTCATCGACCTCTGTCTTAGAATAATTTCGCGCCGATCTGAAGAGTCTCGGCGCGCTTTCGCCCGAATTAGGCGTTCACACCGCTGATTTCGAAGCACGAGCCTGTGGCCGCGGCCGCCCACGCCCGCGCACGGAACTTTTCCGCCCGCGATTCGGCCGGCCGCTTGCAAAGCCGCGTCGCCCATAAACGCGCGCCCGCCTTCGCCGAATGAGCGCTTGCGCGCGATTTCGGATTGCTCTCGGGCCGCCGAAATGAAATCATACTGAAATAGTCAACTTTATGGAGCCCGTCGGCCAAATGGCGCGTCCTTCGCTCGTTCTCGATCTTTCGCAGCTCCGTCGCCTCGCCGGCGCGGCGACGGTCCTCTCCCTGTCGGGCGTCGTCGCGGCCGCCGCCAAGAGCGATCCCTGGGTCGGCTGCCGCGGGTCCGATCCCGACGCGCGCATCGCGGCCTGCACCGAGGTGATCGACAGCGGCCGCAAGGAGACGCCGCACAATCAGGTGATCGCCCACATAAACCGCGGCGGAGCCTTCCACGCCAAGGGCCAATATGACCGCGCCATCGCAGATTACGACATTGCGCTGCAGATCGATCCGAAAGTCGCGGCGCCGGCTCTCGCCGCCCGCGCCGCCGCCAAGCGCGCCAAGGGCGACCAGGCGGGCGCCCTCGCCGATTACGACAAGGCGATCGAGCTCCAGCCGAAATCGGCCGCCGCCTATGTCGGCCGCGGCGACGTGCGCCAGACCACGGGCGATCTCGACCACGCCATCGCCGACTATGAGAAGGCGCTGCAGCTCGACAGGAAATCGGCGACGGCGCTCGCCGGTCGCGGTCGCGCCTATCGAGCAAAGGGCGATCTCGACCAGGCGCTCGCCGATTTCGACGCAGCGGTGAAGCTGGAGCCGAAATCGGCGCAGGCCTATCTCCAGCGCGCGGCGCTCTATCAGGCCAAAGGCGATCTCGACCATGCCCTCGCCGATTACGATGCGGCGATCGCGCGCGACGGCAAGCAGGCGATCTCCTACAATAACCGCGGGCTCGCGCTTCACGCCAAGGGCGAATTCGACAAGGCGATCGCCGACTTCGGCAAGGCGATCGAGCTCGATCCGAAATATGCGCGCGCTCATCTCAATCGCGCCAACGCCTATCGCGGCAAGCGCGAGCTGGAGCCGGCGAAGGCCGATCTCGAAGAGGCGCTGCAGCTCGATCCGAATCTCGCTCCGGCGAAGAAGGGACTCGAGGATGTGACGAAGCTGCTGTCCGCGCGGGAGGCGGGAGCGGGCCGTTAGCGACGAAGGGCCCTGCGCGCGTCTCCTTCTCCCGCGATCGAGAGAAGGAGGCGCGCGTCGCGGTCACAGCGCGACATAGACGAATTTCGGGCCCTTCAGCGTCGGATAATTCTCGCGCAGAGCCTTGGCGATCTTGCCGACGAGCTCCTTGTCGCCGGCGGCCGAAGGCCCGACGAAATCCGTGCCCTGCATCCATGTCTCCAGGAAGCAGTGGAGAGCGTCGTCATAGGCGGCGTCGGTCGGATGGGCGGTTTTGTCCGCGAGCGAGGCTATTCCCTCGGCGCTCACCTCGAGGCGCCAGTCACGGTCGTCGGTCACCGAGCCGATGAGTTTCGCAATATCGGCGTCGGTCCAATCACCTTTGAGATCTACCGTCATCGAGGCTCCCGTGGCGTTTCTGTTGCGGAAGGGCGGCTTCCCGCCCCTCCCGCGTCGGACAATGAGAACGGAGGACGGGATGCGCCTGTCGGATATCCGACAGCGCGCAGTCGCGACGTCTTCCGGCGGTTCACTTCTTGGCGAGCTTCGCGACCGCCATGTCGATCGCGGTCGTGGCTTCGCCGACGGTGAGCCAAGCTTCGGCGCGCTCCTCGTTCTTGAACGTCTTGCCGAGGTTGTATGGCTCCTCGCCGGGCACATGCAGGAAGCAGGCCCATTTGCCGTCGGGCTGCTCCTCGACCGTCACTTTGTAGTCCGCCACGCGGTCCTCCTCTTGCTTTGCGGCTTCGGTTCTCGAGCGGCGCCGATCCCTCTTCGGCGCCAAATCTCGAGAAGCAGATTGGGCGCCAGCGCGGCCGGCGCCGCCCGGAGGAGCCATGACCGAAATCGTCGAAGGGCCGGCGCTCGCCGCCCTGTCCTGCGGCAAGCCGGCTTTTCTCGTCGTGCTGCTGCATGGGGAAGGGGAGAGCGGACAATCGATCATCGACCAGGCGCTCAATTGGGCCCCGACCTTGCCCAAGGCCGAATTTCTCGCCGCCGAGGCGCCGGGCGGCCGCTGGTTCGACCCGGCGGAGGAGGGCGGGCTCGAGCGCGGCCTCGCGGCGCTCGACCGATTTCTCGACGCGGCGCTGGAGAAACGTCGTCTTCCGCCCTCGCATCTGGCGCTGGTCGGCTTCTCGCAAGGGGCGACGCTCGCCCTGCTGGCCGGGCTCGCTCGGCCGGGTCCGATCAAGGCGGTCGTCGCCTTCTCCGGCGGTCCCTTTGGCGCGCCGGCGCCGCGATGCGAGGGCGGACCGCCCATTCTATTGATCCATGGAGACGCCGATGACATCGCGCCGATCGCCGCCATGCGCGAGGCCGAGGCGGCGATCGCCGCGGGCGGCGGGCGCGTGTGGTCGATGACGCGCAAGGGACTGGGCCATTCGCTCGATGACGACGGCATCGTCGCCGCCGGCGATTTTCTGACCGAGCATGTCGTTCAGAAGAAAGGCGCGGAGGATCACGACCACGATCACTGAGCTTCGGCACGGCTCTTGCGGAACGAATGTGAGATCACGCGAGAGGAGAAGCGACGATGGCTCTGACGGCCGAGGACATAAAGGAAGGCAAGTGCTATGCGACGCGCGGGTCGGAGCGATACAAGGTGATCGCCATCAATCCGCGCGGCATCGTCACCTTTCTGACCTTCGAGGGAAACAAGAAGCCGAGCCCTTTGCGCGCCAATGCGGGAATGAAAGCCTTTCTCGAAGGCGTGACCAAGGAGATATCCTGTCCGCCGGAGTCGTGAGGATCGAAGCCGCGCTCCCTCATCCCGAGGCGCTTTTTGCGGAACGCAAAAAGCCTCGAAGGATGCTCCAGGAGGCGCTGTTCGTCGACCCTTAGAGACGCCCGCTTCGGGGGGCTCCTCAAGGTGAGGGCTCGCCTTTCGGCCGGGCAAAGGCGACGCCGGGAGCGCTCACACCGGCAGGGTGACCGTCGCGCGCAGGCCGCCGAGCGGGGAATCGGCGAGCTTCACATTGCCGCCATGCGCATGCGCGATGTCACGCGCGATGGCGAGACCGAGGCCCGAGTGGCTCTCGTCCTGATTGCGCGACTCGTCGAGCCGATAGAAGGGCCGGAAGGCGTCCTCGCGCTTGTCCTCGGGGATTCCGGGGCCGTCGTCGTCGATGTGGATGGTGAGACGAACGCCGTCGTTCGCGCCCGTGAGCGCGATGCGTTTCGCATAGCGCTGGGCGTTGCCGACGAGATTGGCGAGGCAGCGGCGGAAGGCCGCAGGCCGCACGGCGACCTGCGGACGGCCGGAGAAGCGCGCTTCCGCCCCCAATCCGAGCCGCTGCGACTCCGCCGTCAGCTCGTCGAGCAAAGCGGTGACGTCGACCGTCTCGGTCGTCTCGCCGGCGTCGCCGCGCGCGAAGGCGAGATAGCCTTCGACCATGCGCTCCATTTCGGCGACGTCCTTCTTCATCTCGGCCGATTCGGGCGATTCGCCGATCAGCGCCAGCGACAGCTTGAAGCGGGTGATGATGGTGCGCAGATCGTGCGAGACGCCGTTCAGCATGGTCTTGCGCTGCTCCATGGCGCGCTCGACGCGGCGCTTCATCTCGAGGAAGGCGGCGCCGGCCTGGCGCACCTCGCGCGCGCCGCGCGGGCTGAAGGCGACCTCGCGACCCTTGCCGAATTCCTCCGCCGCCCGCGCGAGCCGCAGGATCGGACGGATCTGATTGCGCAGGAACGACGTGGCGATCGCGATGATGAGCAGCGAGGCGATCACCGTCCAGATGAAGAAAATCTCCGAATTGGAGGCGTAGGCGTAGGTGCGGCTGGCGAGGACGCGCATATTCGCGTCCGCTAGGGCGACGCGGATCTCGACGAGGTGCGAGCGCCCGACCGTATCGATCCAGAAGGGACGCGCGAGGCGCCGCGAGAGCTCGCGCGAGAGCGTGTGGTCGAGCAGCGAGAAGAACGGCTTGCCAGTCGGCGGCGGCAGCGGCTCCCGGGGCAGGAATTGCAGCTCGACATTGAGGTCCATGCCGGCGATGCGCTGGAGAGTCTCGCGCCGCGTCGCTTCCGGCACGGCGTCGTAGAGATCGACCAGCGCCGCAACGTCGCGCGCCACGGCGGCCGAGAGGCGCGAGGTCACCGCCTGCCAATGACGCTCCATGAAGAAATAAGCGACGGCCGACTGCAGCAGCACGATGGGAAGAATGACGATCAGCAGCGAGCGGGCGTAGAGCCCTTTGGGCATGCGCTCATGCAGCCAGCCGGCGAAGCCGCGCCACAGGCGGCGCGGCGCGTCGAGCGGAGCGGGAAGGGCTAAAGTCATGGCTTGCTTCCGTTTTCCTCGTCCTCGCCGATGATCTCGTCGACCCACAGGCGATAGCCGCGGCCGCGGATCGTCTGCAGATGTCGCGGGCTGTCGGCGCCGCGCTCGATCTTGCGGCGCAGCCGCGCGATCTCGACGTCGACGCTGCGCTCGCCCGCAGACTCGATCTTGCCATCGACGGCGCGCTGCGCCAACCGTCGCCGTGGGACGATTGCGCCGGTTTCCATCGCCAGCGCCGCCAGCATCTCGCTCTCGCGCGTCGTCAGATGGACGACATGGTCATGCTCCTGCAATCGGCCCTTTTCGAGGTCGAAGACGAAGGCGCCGAAGCGGACGGACTTCACGCCGCGCGGGCGAGCCGGGCGGCTCGTGCGCCGCAATATTCCGGCGATGCGCAGCGACAGCTCGCGCGGCTCGAAAGGCTTGGCGAGATAATCGTCGACGCCGGCTTCGAGCCCTTCGATCCGGTCCCTCGTCTCGCCGAGCGCGGTCAGCATCAGGATCGGCGCCGATCGCAGCGGCTCCGCCTCCTGCCGCAGCCGCTGCGCGAGTTGCACGCCGGACTCGCCCGGCATCATCACGTCGAGCACGATGAGGTCGAACGCCATGTCGGCGAGCCGCGCGGTCGCCTCCGAGGCGTCGGCGGCCGCGCTGACCAGATAGCCCTCGGCGGCGAGATAACGCGTGAGCAGGGTGCGGATGCGCTTGTCGTCGTCGACGACGAGGATGTGGCGCCGGGCGCGATCTTCCTCCGGCGAGGACGCGGCCGGCGTGCTCACGCGGCGTCGTCCCGCTGCCGGCGGCGCGGCGAGAGATGGGCGCGCACGCGCTCGCGGTCCGGAGGGTTCACCATGGCGAGCAGGAAATCGGCCGCGGCGTCCTGCGCGTCGGGCGGCAGTTCGCCGAACACGCGGCGGAACCGCTCCGATTGCAGCACGGCGAGCTCTTGCGCCAGCCGAGCGCCGTTCGGCGTCGCGAACAGCAGGCGCTGGCGGCGGTCGATCGCGCCGGGGCGCGCCTCGACGAAGCCGGCGTCGAGCAATTGCTTCAGGACGCGATTGAGGCTCTGCTTGGTGATCTTCAGAATGTCGAGCAGGGCGGCTATGGGCAGGCCGGGCCGGCGGTTGACGAAATGCAGCACGCGGTGATGCGCGCGCCCGAAGCCGTAATTCTCGAGCAGGCGGTCCGCGTCGCCGACGAAATCCCGATAGGCGAAAAAGAACAGCTCGATGAAGTCGACCATCGGCTCGTTCTGGACGTCCGCCTCGGCGCGGCTCGCCGCCGGCTGAGACGCCGCGCCCCGGACGAGTTTGCGTTCGAGAGCCGTCTTCACGTCAGCGTCCGCTCTATATTCGTCGTCGAGCGCTCGGAAAAATCCGACGGCGCCTCTCATCCTCCCTTCGAGGGGAGGGCGGCGTCTCGACTGGAAGGGCGGCGCTGTCGCGTCGCCCGATCACCCCGGCTCATACGTCAGCTATATTGACATATTTCTGACGCATGGCTAGTGGTCACGACGAGAGCGGCGGTCAGCGACAGCCCAGCGGAGAGTCCAATGTCGGTCTTGCCCTTCGATCAGCGCGACGGCCACATCTGGTTCGACGGCGCGCTTCTCCCCTGGCGGGACGCCAAGCTGCATGTGCTCTCGCACGGACTGCATTATGGGTCCTGCGTGTTCGAGGGCGAGCGCGCCTATGGCGGCGTCATCTTCAAATCGACCGAGCATTCCGAGCGCTTCCGCCGCTCGGCGCAGATTCTCGACTTCGAGATTCCCTATTCCGTGGCGGAGCTCGACGCCGCCAAGAAATCCGTCGTCGACGCCAATGGCTTCACCAACTGCTATGTCCGGCCGGTGGCTTGGCGCGGCAGCGAGATGATGGCGGTCGCGGCCCAGCATTCGACGATCCATGTGGCGATCGCGGTGTGGGACTGGCCGAGCATGTTCGACGTCGAGACCAAGATGAAGGGCATCCGTCTCGACATCGCCGACTATCGCCGTCCGGACCCGCAGACCGCGCCCTCGCTCGCCAAGGCGGCCGGCCTCTATATGATCTGCACCATCTCCAAGCACCGGGCGGAGCGCCGCGGCTATGCCGACGCGCTGATGCTGGACTGGCAGGGCCGCGTCGCCGAATGCACCGGCGCCAATGTGTTCTTCGTGAAGGACGGCGTGCTGCACACGCCGCTCGCCGACTGCTTCCTCGACGGCATCACCCGCCGCACTGTGATCGACCTCGCCCGGCGCCGCGGGATCGAGGTGGTCGAGCGGCGCATCCTGCCGGAGGAACTGCCGGGCTTCAGCGAATGCTTCATCTGCGGCACGGGCGCCGAGGTGACGCCGGTCGCCGAGGCGGGGCCCTATCACTTCACGCCGGGCGCCCTCTCGCGCATGCTCGTCGAGGATTATGCGCGCGAGGTCGTTCCGAAGGCTGCCGCGGCATGAAGCGGGACTCCGGAAAAGCGGGGACCGATTCCCCGATGAAAATCCTGCGGATGGAAAGATGCTGAGCAGGCGAGCGTCGCTCGCGGCGACGCTCGCCTGCTCAGAATTTGCCGTCGTGCGGCTTCCGTCTTCATGTTAGAAATCGGACAGGGGAACGGGCGCGTCGCGGCGCCCGCGGGGGAGCGGCCTCGGCCGGAAGGTTGGCGACGATATGGGCAAGGTGACCGGTTTTCTCGAGATCGACCGGCAGGACCGCAAATATAAGCCGGCCGCCGACCGTATCCGCCATTACGACGAATTCGTCATCGCTCTTTCGGAAGAGGCGACGCGCAATCAGGCCGCGCGCTGCATGGACTGCGGCATTCCCTTTTGCCACAATGGCTGCCCGGTCAATAATCAGATCCCGGACTGGAACGATCTCGTCTATCACGGCGACTGGCGCCGGGCGCTCGCCAATCTGCACTCCACCAACAACTTCCCCGAATTCACCGGCCGTGTCTGCCCCGCGCCCTGCGAGGCGTCCTGCACGCTGAACCTCGTCGATCAGCCGGTCACCATTAAGACGATCGAATGCGCCATCGTCGACCGCGGCTTCGAGGCGGGGTGGGTCGCGCCCGAGCCGCCGAAGCGCAAGACCGGCAAGCGCATCGCCATCGTCGGCTCGGGTCCCGCCGGCCTCGCCGCCGCGCAGCAGCTCGCGCGCGCCGGCCACGAGGCGCATGTCTACGAGAAGAACGCAAAGGCCGGCGGCCTGCTGCGCTACGGCATTCCCGACTTCAAGATGGAGAAGCATCTGATCGACCGCCGCGTCGCGCAGATGGAGGCGGAGGGCGTCGTCTTCCATTATGGCGTGCATGTCGGCGTCGATCTCGCGTCGGATGCGCTGCTCGACGGCCATGACGCCGTCGTCCTCGCCGGCGGCGCCGAGCAGCCGCGCGACCTGCCCATTCCCGGACGCGAACTGCGCGGCGTGCATTTCGCCATGGATTTCCTGCCGCAGCAGAACCGCCGCATCTCCGGCGAGCCGCTCGCGACCAATGAGCCCATTCTCGCCTCGGGCAAGCATGTCGTCGTGATCGGCGGCGGCGACACGGGCTCGGATTGCATCGGCACCTCGGTGCGCCAGGGCGCGCTGTCGGTGACGCAGCTCGAAATCATGCCGCGTCCGCCCGAGAAGGAGAACAAGCTCGTCACCTGGCCGGACTGGCCGCTGAAACTGCGCACCTCCTCTTCGCATGACGAGGGCTCGACGCGCGAATTCGCGGTGACGACACGCGAGTTCGCCGGCCGCGACGGCGCGGTGGCGGGACTGCGCTGCGAGCGTGTCGACGCCAAGATGCAGCCTGTTCCCGGCAGCTCCTTCACGCTCGCCGCCGATCTCGTGCTACTCGCCATGGGCTTCGTCGCGCCGGTGCGCGAGGGACTGCTGGAGACGCTCGGCGTCACGCTCGACGGGCGAGGCAATGTGGCGGCGGATACGAAATCCTATGCGGCGTCGCGCGAAAAAACATTCGCGTGCGGAGATATGCGGCGTGGACAGTCGCTCGTCGTCTGGGCGATCCGCGAAGGCCGTCAGTGCGCCGCCGCGGTCGACGACTATCTGATGGGCGGCACAAACCTACCGAGGTGACGTTCGATGCCGATGGCGTTGTGGTATTGCGAGAATATTGGAAACTCGATCGTGCCCTATGTGCTGCTCGCTCTGCCGCTCGCCGGCGCCTATCTCTACGGGCAGAAGCAGAAGCGCATCGCCTGGATGCTGATCGGCGCATGGGTCGTCCTGCAGATCGGCATGACGACGACGACCAATCTCAACTGCGTGAGCTGACGCGCGCGGGCGGCGGCGGGAAAGGCCCCGCCGCCGCCCGTTCGCTCTCGTTCACAGCACGTTGACGGTCGTTCCGACCTTCACGCGATTGTAGAGATCGCTGACGTCGCCGTTCATCATGCGAATGCAGCCGGAGGAGACCCCTTGGCCGATCGTCCACGGCTCGTTCGAGCCGTGGATGCGGAACATCGTGTCGCGCTTGCCGGAATAGAGATACATGGCGCGCGCGCCGAGCGGATTACTGGCGCCGCCGACCATATGGCGCGGCAGGTCCGGCCGGCGCCGCAGCATCGCGGAGGGCGGAGTCCAGGCGGGCCAGGACTCCTTGCGGCCGATATGCGTATGGCCGCGCCAGGTGAAGCCCGGCCGTCCGACGCCGACGCCATAACGAATGGCGCGTCCGTCGGCCATCGACAGATAGAGATAGCGGTTGCGCGTGTCGACGGTGATGGTTCCGGGTCGGCTGCGTGTCGGATCGTCGACGACCGCCCGTGTGCCGGACCCATAGTCCCCGCCGAGATGCGCATCGCTGTAGGAGACGCGGGAGGCGCCGCCGCCGAAGAGAAGCGCGAGCGGATTTTCGAACGCCTGCGCGGACGAGCCCGCGCAGGCGAGCGCGAGGACGAGCGCCGCCGCCCCCGCACGCAAAGAATTTGCCATGATATTCTCCCTTCGACCAAAGGGTTGGTGAAGCGAGAGCAAAATGACGCGCGCGGGCCCACGTTCCTCGGCCGCGGGATTTCGTTGTCGGCAGATCGAATCGTCGATTGATCGCAGCGCCTCATTTTGAGGAAAAAGCGGGCGACGGCGGGGTGGAGTTCATGGAAGAGTTTCGGCGGGAAGCGGATGATCACGGCTGTCGAAACGACAAGATGTCCGTTGCATGAAAATCATCAGAATCCGTAATCTCCCATACGCGACCCAGAGCCGACGGCGCGACGCAATGACGGCCGGACGCTGACGGCAAGAGGGTGGTACGGCTGAGCGCAGCCGCGCCTTCGTTCAATTCGGCTCGGCCTCCTTCGGCGCGCGCCTCGGCCAAGAAAAATCATCGGCGCGGCCGGGGTGGGTCGGCTGGTCGCCGCCCTCCAAATAGATGTGGTCGACGAGCGCTCGGGCGGCGGCGGCGCGGGCGTCCGCTGGCGGGGAGGCGGGCCGGCTGCGTCGCGCGAGCTCGCCATCGGCGGCGGCGGCGGCCGTCGTCAGCGGCTGCACCGGGCCGATTGCCGGCCGCTCGGGCAGCGTCGGCGCCGCGACCGGAACGGGGGCGCCCGGCGCGACGATCTGTGGGGCGGGCTCGGCGGCCTGCGGCGGCCCCTCGGCCGGTAGGGCCGCTTCCCCCGCGGGCGTGGCCTCGGGCGCCGCCGGCGCGGCCTCGGGCGAGGCCGGCTGGCGGGCCGCCTCCAGCGCGCGTTTGATCTCGCCCTCGACGAAATGCGCGACCTTGCGCGCGCCGACGTCGGTGAAGTGCACGCCGTCGCCGGCGCGCAGTTTCACGATGCGGCCGTTGATGTCCGGACCGAAGGCCTGATACTGGTTGCGCTCGTCGGCGAAAGCTTCCCAAATATCGATGAAGGGCGCGCCGTCGAGAGTGGCGCGGTCGCGATAAATGTCGTTGAGCTTGGCCATGTCGGCGGAGAAATGCTCGTTCTTGGTCACCGGCAGGCCGACCCAGACGAGCGGAATCTTCTTCTCCTTGAAAGCGGCGCGGATCGCGTCGACGCGATCTGCGTAGCGCTGGCGCCAGGGCGGCGAGAGCGCCTCGTAGCTCTGGCCTCCCTCATGGATCGCCTGGCGGTCGTTGCTGCCGATCATGACCACGGCGAGGTCGATCTTCTCCTCGCCCGCCAGCATATCGCGCACCGCTTTCGGCCAGTCGAAGAAATCGTCGCGTACGAGACCCGAACTCTCCTTGCCCCGATGGAGGATGCGCACGTCGGGCCGGTCGGCATAGGCTTCCTCCAAACCGTCGGCGAGTTGCTGGCCGAGCGTGTCGCCGATCACTGCGACCTGGAAGATCGGCGCGTTGGGATCGCTCGGCTGCTCAGGCTTGGCCTTCTTGGCCGAGCGCGTCTGGCCGCGCCAATAGGCCGGCGCGCCATATTCGCGATGAGGCACGAGGCGCCGCATGCGCGGACTCTCGGCATTGGGCGGGCGACGCGCCTGCCGCGGGGATGGTCCTCCGCCGAATATGCCTTGCAGGAAATCGCCGAACGGGTCCTGCGCCCGCGCGGCGTCGGCGCCGAAGACGAGCAGCAGGGCGAGCGCGAGAAGCGCGCCGCACCGGCGAAACGGGAGACGGAAGGGCGATCTCATGCGCCGCATTATAGCGCGCCCACGCGCGCTTTTCGATCCGCGCCCTTGCGAGGGGATGGGAAATCGCTCCCGCCCGTGGGTGGGTGGGAGACCAAGTCGGCGAAGGGCGGCCCGCGCCGCGGGCGTGAATGCGAAATTGACGCCGATGGAAGTAGCCGAGCAGAAACGAGTCGGCTACGGCCGTGGCGTTGGGAACGGCCCGTCGCCCAAGCGTCCGCTTGCTCGGCCAATGCTTGAAGCGAAGCGGGCGCGCCGATCAGAGGACCAACGGCGCTCTGTGCGGCGGCGCTGGCGACGGATGCGCTGAAAACGGCAATGGCCGCGACGGACAAGCGAGACGACGGCCCTGCTCCGAAAAGAAAGCGTGAACTGGACGATGGGAGAGTGAATTCGAGCGGAGCGACGCGACGCGCCCCATGTCCTCGACCGTCCTGCGAGGACATGAAGCGACGACCAAGGCCCGAAGCGCCGGCGGCCCGCCGCGACGGCTCAGCGCAGATGCGCCGGGGCCTGTGGATTATTCTCCGGGTTGGAGTCGTATTTGGAGAGCTTCGTCACCAATCCGCCGCCGACGAGCGGCGTCAGCTCGGCTTCGAGCGCATCCGCCGCGGCCTTGGGATAGACTTCGCGGCCGTCGACATAAAGCGAGAAGGAGCGCGAATATCTGGCCTGCTTCTCCGGATTCTCGACCGTCGCCTTGGTCCATTTGTAGAGCGGAAAATGCTCGACGCCTTCTCTCTCGGCTTCGGCGACATAATCGGCGAAGGCGTCGAACTGATTGCGCAGCGCCGCGTTGTGCCTCGTCAATATCTCCGCGAGCGGCCTCACGGCTTCGCTCGACGGATCGGTCCGCGCGATCTCGGCGAATCCGTCCGCGAGGTCGAGGCGGATTTGATACTCCCATTCATCGCTCATGACGATCTCCCAATGTCGAAGCGATCGCGCATGGCGATCCCGGCGCCGGCGCGGAATAGGCGCGCGCCTCGCTCATATTGGTCCAAGACGCGCGGCGAAAGCCGGTGAAATAGCTCGCGCGCGGAAACGCCGACCGCCGGCCGGCGATCCGGTCGAGCCACGGCCCGCCGAACAGTGGATCGATCTCCCGCACGAGCGTGCGAGCCGGATTGAGCGCTTCGTCGAAACGCCGTGGAGAGGCGTCTTTCTCCTGCGCGCGCGAGAGGGCGCGCGTCGAAAGATAGCCCGTCTCGCCGTCGAAAGAGACGAGGCTCCAGGTCTCGCCGCGCCTCACCAGCACGATGGGCGAGAAAGCCGGGATGACTCCGATCAGATATTCGCCCTGCGCGGGGCCGGACCGCAATGCGGCGGGCCGATAGACGCACGCGGGCTTGCTCAGCGCCGAGCCGGCGCACATCGCGGCGGCGAAGGCGCATGCCATGACCGTCGCAATTCGCATCGCCTTGCTCCTTCCGTCTTCGGGACCGACGGGATCGATATTCCCATTATTTGGGTGGGCTATTGACCTGTCAATGATCGAGCGTCGCGAAAATGCGGAACCTGCTTGACGCGCGACTGCGCGCTCCGGCATCAATCGACTCCACGGGACGTCGCGACAGGGCCATTCCACGATCGTGACGGGCGAGGCAGTTTTTTCTCCTTGTCGACGGGGAGCGTACGAATGCTCAGACCCATCATCGTCGGTTCGCTCGTCGCTTTTTTCGCCGCGGCCCCGGTCGCTTTCGCCGGGCCGGAAGTGGCGCGAGGCGATCCCGCGGATGGGACGGTCGGTCCGATCCCCCGTGGCGTCGGGGAATTCGACTTCTATGTCCTCAGTCTCTCCTGGTCGCCGGGCTATTGCGAGACCGACGGCGCGCGGCGCCGTCGCCAATGCGCGCCGGGCGCCGGCAAGGGGTTCGTCGTGCATGGCCTGTGGCCGCAATATGAGCATGGCTTCCCGAGCGATTGCGACGGCCCCGTCTCGCCTTCCCGGTTCGCGTTGGCGCATGCCGAGGGCCTCTTTCCCGACGAAGGGCTCGCGCGCTACGAATGGCGCAAGCACGGTCGCTGCTCCGGCAAGAGTCCCAGCGATTATTTCGCCGACGTGCGGCGCGCATGGGAGAGCGTCGTGATCCCGGCGTCTTTCGCGCGTCCGGCCGCCGCGCAGACTTTCGCGCCGCTCGACATTCAGCGCGCCTTCGTCGCCGCCAATCCGCGGCTGAGGCCCGGGATGCTCGCCGTCACCTGCCGCAAGGGCGCGCTGCAGGAGGTGCGACTGTGCCTGTCGCGTGATCTGCGCGAGTTCCGCGCCTGTCCCGAGGTCGCCCGGCAGGCCTGCCGGGGCGGCGAGATCACGGTCCCGCCGCCGCTCTAGAGCCGATGAATTATCGCCATGGGTTCCATGCCGGCAATTTCGCCGACGTGTTCAAGCATGCTCTGCTGGCGCGCCTGATCCTCTATCTCACGCGCAAGGAGACGCCGTTCCGCGTGATCGACACCCATGCGGGGGAGGGCGGCTATGATCTTTCCGCCGACGAGGCCGAGCGCACCGGCGAATGGCGCTCCGGCGTCGGACGTCTCGCCGATCTCTCCGCCGCCGACGCCGCGACGCGCGAATTGCTCGCGCCTTATCTCGAGGTCGTCGGTCCGCTCGACGCCGAGGGGCGGCCCGCGCCCTATCCCGGCTCGCCGCTGATCGCCGCCCGTCTCATGCGCGCGCAGGATCGCGCCATCTTCTGCGAATTGCGGCCGGACGCATTCGAGGCGCTGCAGGCGCGCTTCTCGCGCGACAAACGGGTGAAGACGATCCGTCTCGACGGCTATGTCGGGCTCTCCGCCTTCACGCCGCCCAAGGAGCGGCGCGGCCTCGTGCTCGTCGATCCGCCCTTCGAGCGGCGCGACGAGACCGAGAAGATGCTCGCGAGCTTTCTCGAGGCGCATCGCAAATGGCCGACGGGGATCTATGCGCTCTGGCGGCCGATCAAGGACGAGGCGCAGTCGCGCGCCTTCGTCGAGCGGCTGCGCGCCAGCGGCGTGAAGAAGATTTTGCGGCTCGACCTTTCGGTCGGCGGCGCGGCGGAAGATCAGAAGCTGCGTCGGACGTCGCTCATCGTCGTCAATCCGCCCTTCACTTTCACTCACGACGCGCGCGTGCTCTCCGCCTTTCTCGCCGAGCGGCTCGCGCAAGGGCCGGGCGCAGGCTTCGAGATCGAATCGGTGAGCGGGGAATAGCCGCGCGCCTCGGTTCGGTTGCGCGGCCGCAGAGTCGGCGTCGGCCGGCCGGAGAGAAACGAACCACGCCCCACCCCGCTTCGCGCAGCGACGTCGCGGCGCGAAGCGCGAGCAGGGGCGCGGCGCCCCGCCGGCGTCAGTCGATGGTCAGCGCCACGAAATGCGTGTCGCCCTGGCCATTGGCGACGATCAGCAGCGCGGATTTCTTGCCGCCGTCCTTCAGCGCCTTCACCTTCTTGACCGCGTCGTTCGGATCGGCGACCGGCTCCTGATTGATTTCGAGCAGAATCTCGCCGGGCTGCAGGCGCTTGTCGGCGGCGTCCGAGCGCGGATCGACGCCGGTGATGAGAACGCCGGACTTCACCGTATCCCTGATCTGGAAACGGTTGCGCAGATCGTCCGAGAGGCTCGACAGCTCGAGGCCGAGAGTCTTCTGCGACGAGGACTTGTCCGCCGGGCCGCCGTCGGGCGAGCCGTTCGAAGCGATCTTCTCGCCGTCCTCGAGCCGGCCGAGCTTGATCGCCTTGGCCTGCTCCTTGCCGCCGCGGATGATGACGACCTCGACCTCCTTGCCGACCGGCGTCGCGGCGACGAGCTTCGGCAGATCGCGCGATTCCTTGATCGGCTTGCCGTCGAATTTGACGATCACGTCGCCGGCCTTGAGGCCCGCGGATTTCGACGGTCCCTTGTCGTCGACGCCGGCCACCAGCGCGCCACGCGGCTGGCCGAGCTGGAGGTTCTCGGCGATGGCGTCGTCGACCTTCTGGATGCGCACGCCGAGCCAGCCGCGGCGCGTCTCGCCGAATTTCTGTAGCTGCTCGATGACCGGCTGCACCGTGTTGGAGGGCGTTGCGAAGCCGATGCCGACCGAGCCGCCCGAAGGCGACAGGATCGCCGTATTGATGCCGATCACCTCGCCGTCCATGTTGAACAGCGGTCCGCCGGAATTGCCTTTGTTGATGGAGGCGTCGGTCTGGATGTAGTTGTCGTAGGGTCCGCTGTCGATATTGCGGTTGCGGGCCGAGACGATGCCCGCCGTCACCGAGCCGCCGAGACCGAAGGGATTGCCGACGGCGAGCACCCAGTCGCCGACGCGCGCCTTGTCGCTGTCGGCGAATTTGACCGCCTTCAGCGGCTTGTCGGGCTTCACCTTGAGCACGGCCACATCGACCTTCTGATCCTTGCCGAGGATCTCGGCCTTGAGCTTCTGGCCGTCGGTGAAGATCACCGTCACCTCATTGGCGTCGGCGACCACGTGATTGTTGGTGATGATGATTCCGGCCGGATCGATGACGAAGCCCGAGCCGAGCGAGCTCGACTTGCGCGGGCGCGGCAGCTCCGGCGCGCCCTGTCCCTGCTGGCGACGGCGGAAGAACTCTTCGAACAGATCGTCGAAAGGCGTGCCGGGCGGACCGCCGGGGCCGGAGTCGGGGCCGCCCTTGTGCGCGCTCTTGGGGTCGACGGTCTGCGTCGCGGAGATATTGACCACTGCGTCCTGCACCGTCGCCGAGAGATCGGCGAGCGTATCGGGGCCCTTGGCCGCCGCCGGCGCAATCGCCAGCAGGCCGGCGAAGCAGGGAACGAGCAGCGCGGCGAGCGCGCGCCGGACTCCGGTCGCCGAGAAAATCCAAACGCTGGCCGCTGATATCATAACTCTTGCTCTCCTGAGACGCGATTTCCGTTCGGGCGCGTCGCGTCCTCGCCTTCGGCCGATCCCGCCACTCGTATCACGATCGGCGTTGCGCATCCGCGCGGCGGCCGGGGGAAAGGGCCGAGACATCGGGGCGGGCCCGCTTCGCCGCGCTGTTGGCACTCTGCCAGCAAAGCGGCGAGAATTGGGCGTATTCGACTTTTTACCTTACCTTTTCGATACGAAATCCGGAATTACTTTTTCTGCGGCGCCGGCTCTTCGCGGCTCGTGCCGCCCGCCGCGCCGAAATAGCGGAAGAATTCCGAGCGGGGGCCGATGAGGAATCGCGTGTCGCTGGTCTTCAGCGCGCTCTCATAGGCCTGCATGGAGCGGTAGAAGGAGAAGAAATCCGCGTCTTTGCCGAAAGCTTCGGCGAAGATGTGGTTGCGCTCGGCGTCGCCTTCGCCCTTGATCCGATCGGCCTCGCGCTGCGCCTCCGCCTTGAGCACGATCACGTCGCGATCGGCCTTGGCGGTGATCTTCTGCGCCTGCTCGGCGCCTTGCGCGCGATATTCGGCCGCCTCGCGCGCGCGCTCGGTCTGCATTCTGCCATAGACCTTCTCGGAAATCTGCTGAGGCAGATCGACTCGCCGGATGCGCGCGTCGACGACGGTGACGCCGAATTTGCGCGCCTCGAGATTGGCCTGCTCCTTGATCTTGACCATCAGGCCGGCGCGCTCGTCGCGCACGATCTCGCGCTGATTGGCCTCGCTCAGCACGCGGCGCACCGCCGAGTTCAGCACCGAGGCGAGCTGGTTGTTGGCGCCGGCGATGCCGCCGACCGACTGATAGAAGCGCAGCGGATCGACGATGCGATAGCGGATGAAACTGTCGACCTCGAGCCGCTGGTTGTCGGAAGCGAGCACCTCGAGGCTCGGACTCTCCACGTCGAGGATGCGATTATCGAGATAGATGACATTCTCGATGATCGGAAATTTATAGTGCAGGCCGGGCTCGGTGACGAGGCCGCGGCCCGCGACCGGTTCGCCGAAGCGCAGCACCAGCGCCTGCTCGGTCTGCGCGACGGTGAACAGCGCGCCGCCTGCGGCGATCAGCCCCGCGAGGATCAAAATGGCGAGGAGGAAGGAAACGCCTCTCACTTGCGGCCTCCTTGCGCGCCGAAGCCGGGCAGGGGCAGGTACGGGATCACGCCCGAGCCGCCGGCGCCCGAGGCCGATTCGTCGATGATCACCTTGTCGGCGCCGCCGAGCACGCGCTCCATCGTTTCGAGATAGAGCCGCTGGCGGGTGATGGCGGGCGCTTTCTTATATTCGGCGTAGATCTGGTCGAAGCGCGACGCTTGGCCGCGCGCCTCGGCGACGATCTGCTCGCGATAGGCCTCGGCCTCCTGCAGGATGCGCGCCGACGCGCCGCGCGCCTCCGGCACGACGCGATTGGCGTAGGCCTCGGCCTCGTTGCCGAGGCGCTGCAAGTCCTGCTGGGCGGCCGTCACGTCGCGGAAGGCGGCGATCACCGAGGCGGGGGGGTCGACCGACAACAGCAGCACCTGCAGCACCAGCACGCCGCTGTGATAATCGTCGAGCACCTTCTGCATGAGCTGCTGGCAGGCCGGCTCGATCAGCTTGCGGTCGGCGGTGAGAATTTTCTGGATCTGTGACTGGCCGACGATCTCGCGCATGGCGCTCTCGGCCACCGCCTTCACCGTCGCCTGCGGACCGGCGACGTTGAAGGCGAAATCTTCGGGCTTGGCGGGGTCGATCTGCCAGAACACGCGGAACTTCACGTCGGCGATGTTCTCGTCGCCGGTGAGCATCAGGCTCTCTTCCGGCGCGTCGGGACTCTGGGGGCCGCCGCGCCGCGTCGCGGGCTGCTCGCGAAAGCCGATGTCGATGACATTGCGGTCGGTGACGGCGAGCTTGACGACGGAGCCGACCGGCGATGGCAGATTGTAGTTGAGGCCGGCCTGCGTCTTGCCGCGGTATTTGCCGAAGATCATGTTGAGCCCGACTTCGTTCGGGCCCACCGTGTAGAAGCCGCTGGCGAGCCAAGCGAGCAGGGTCAGGAGCGTGAGGATCGCGAGGCCGCGTCCGCCGAAGCCGGAGGGCAGAATTTGCCGCAGCCCCTCCTGGCTGCGGCGCAGCAGCTCCTCTAGATCCGGGGGGCCGCCGCCGGGGGCGCCCCACGGATTCTGCTGGCCCCAGGGGCCGTTGTCATTGGGCTTGCGCGGACCGCCTTGATTGCTCCAGGGCATGTCGTCTCGATGGCTCGGCGGGGAATCGAATGCGTTCCGCCTCCGCGGGACGCCGAGAGTTTATAGGCGCTCGCGGGAGCGACGGCAATCGCTCCCGCGCGAACCGGCGCGGGATATCCTCAGCGCGCGGGACGCGCCAGCAGATCGGCGAGCGAAAAGCCGAAATCGACGCCGACGCGCAGACCGTGCATCGCCGTCTTGTTGCAGACGTCGACCGGATAGGGCACGACGCTCGTCAGATAGGTCGGACTGCTGTGCTGGAGCTGGGTGTAGAGATATTCGGCCCGCAGCGAGAGCCCTTGGGCGAGGGCGAACTGCACGCCGGCTCCGACCGTCCAGCCCGGCAGGAACTCATAGCTCCGGCTCGTTCCATAAGTGGGGATGGAATTGATCACGCCCGAGCCCGAAAACGTCCTCGGCGCGAGGATATGGCCGTAGGCGAGGCCGCCCGTCCCATAGACCAGCCAGCGGTCGAAAATATAGCCGAGCCTCCCGCGGAAGGTTCCGAGATAGCCGCCGCGAACGCCCGAGATCGAGCCGTGGCCGTTGGAGCCGCCGCCGAGGTCGCTGCGATATTGCGCGTCCGTCTCGAAGCCGACCACTATCTCCGGCGTGAGCTTGAAGTCATAGCCGAGGCGCAGGCCGCCGAGGAATCCGGCGCCCTTCATCGGCACCGGATCTGCGAACTCGCCGTCGCCGATGGCCGTGCCCGCGGTAAAGCCGAAGGAAGGCCCGCCCCACTCGAAGGGCGGAACCGCCGGCGGCTCGCCGCCGGGGCTGCCCGGACCGGCCGGCGGCGCATTGGCGGGCGGCGCGTTGTCGCCCCGGCGGCCGGGGCCGCGGCAGGTCGAATCGAAGCTCCAGTCCTTCTTCCCGACGGTCTTCGGCGCAGTGACGCCCGAGCCCGTGACGGTCACGAAGGTGCAGGCGGAATCGAGCGTGCGGCACTGGCCCGTGGCGATGCTGCAGACCTCGATCACGCCGCCGTAGAGCACGGCGTCGGTGCGGCCGCCCAGCACGCGCACGGCGAAGCTGGTGCCGCGCACGCCGATCGTCGCCGTCGGCGTGCGGACATCATAGTCGTGGCCGCCCTTGGGGGAGCCGACGAAACGGAAAGCGCCCTTGGCCGCGTTGAACACGACGCCCTTGCCGCCGGAATAGACGAAGCTGTCGAGCTTGACGCGCGATGAGGGCGCCATCTGCAGATTGGTGCGGTCGTCGAAGACGAATTTGCCGCGGCTCGCCGCCGCGGTCGTCAGGATCTCGTCCGCATAGACGGCGTCGCCCACGCCGAGCTTCTTCGCGCCGGCGCCCGAATCGCCGCGCACATCCTTCTCGATCGCCGTCGCGCCGCCGATCTTGGTCGCGGCCGAAGCCGGAGACGCGAGCGTCGCGCACAGAAAAGCCATCGCCGCAAGTCTGTTCATGCGCGCCCCGAGCCGTCGTTCCGCGAATCCCCTTACGGATTCGTCCGACTTTAGCTCGGCCGGGCGGCAATGCCAACAGCCGCGCCGACGTCGTCGCGTCACGGATCGTCGAAAGAGCGACAGAGCGGCTGAAAATGCGCGCGCCGTTGACGGAAAATCGACAGTCGACCTCCTATATCCGTCCCGCGAGGCGCCTCGCCTCCCCTCCATTCCAGTGGCCCGCGTCTTGCTGAGCATGGGCTCGGCGACGGGGAGAGGGGCTTATCCAGGAGACTTCGCGATGAATTCGATCGTCCGACTGGACCGCCCGAGCGGCAAGGCGCATGGCGCCATTCACGACAATGTCGAGCTCGATCGCTTCGAGCTCGATTTCGACGAGGGAACGGCGGTCGCCTATTATCGGCTCACCCCCGACGCCATCGTTCTCGTCCACACCTACACGCCGGAGCCGCTGCGCGGCCGGGGCGCCGCGTCGCAGCTCGTCCGCGGCGCGCTGGATTGGGCGCGGGCGCGCGGGCTGAAGATCGTTCCCGAATGCCCGTTCGTCGCCGATTACATCGTCCGCCACCCGGAATATGCCGATCTGCTGGCGGCGCCGCGCAGGTCAGCCTGAGGCGCTCTCGGCCTCGTCGGCGAGCCTCAGCCATTGCTCCTCGGCGCCGGCCAGCGCGTCGGCGAGCTCGGCGCGTTGCTGCGAGAGGCGGCTCGCCTCCTGCGGATTGCGCGAAAAAGCCTGCGGGTCGGCGAGCGCCGCGTCGACGCGCGCCAGCAGCTCACCGAGCTTCTGCACGCGCTCTTCGGCGGCCGCGAGGCGCCGGCGCGCCTGCCCGGCGTCCTTGCGCGGAGGCTTTCCGCGCCTCTCCGCCGATGAGTCCTCCCGCGACTCGCGGTCCTTCCGGCCGTCTCCGCCGGCGCGGCCGAGCACCAATCGCGCGTAATCGTCCATATCGCCGTCGAAGGCCTGAACGGTTCCGCCCTCGACGAGCCACAGACGATCGGCGCAGGCCTCGAGCAGATAGCGGTCGTGCGAGACGAGCACGATCGCGCCCTCATGGGCGTTGATCGCCTCGATCAGCGCGGCGCGGCTGTCGATGTCGAGATGATTGGTCGGCTCGTCGAGAATGAGCAGATGCGGGCCGCCGAAGGAGGCGACGCCGAGCAGCAGCCGCGCCTTCTCGCCGCCCGAGAGATGCTCGACCCTGGTGTCCGCCCGCGCGCCGGAGAAGCCGGTCTGCGCGGCGCGGGCGCGGATGCGCGCCTCCGGCGCGCCGGGCATCAGGGCGGCGAAGACGGAATGGGGCGTGTCCTTTTCGTTCAGATCGTCGATCTGATGCTGGGCGAAGAAGCCGGCCTCCAATCTGGCGGCGCGCACCATGTGGCCGCTCTTCGCTTCGAGCCGGCCGGCGAGCAGCTTGGCGAAGGTCGATTTGCCGTTGCCGTTCGCGCCGAGCAGGCCGATGCGGTCGTCGTTCGAGAGGCTGAGCGAGAGGCGCGCGAGCACGGTGCGGTCGCCATATCCTACCGCGACCTTGTCGAGCGCGATGATCGGCGGCGACAGCGGCTTCTCGGGCGAGGGCAGGCGGATCGGCAGGATCTCGTCGTCGACGACGGCGGCGACCGGCTCCAGTTTGGCGAGCATTTTGAGGCGCGACTGCGCCTGCCGCGCCTTGGTGGCCTTGGCGCGGAAACGGTCGACGAAGGCCTGCAGCTCGCGGCGGCGCTCCTCCTGCTTCTTGCCGGCCTTGGCCGCGAGCGTTCGGGCCTCGCGCCGCTGCTTCTCGAAAGAGCTGTAATCGCCTTTGTAGAGCGTGAGCTTGCCGCGCTCGAGATGCAGAATATGAGTGGCGACGGCGTCGAGCAGGTCGCGGTCGTGGCTGATGACGATGACGCTCGCCGGATAGCGCGAGAGATAGTCGACCAGCCAGAGCGTCCCTTCGAGATCGAGATAATTGGTCGGCTCGTCGAGCAGCAGCAGCTCCGGCTGCGCGAACAGAACGGCTGCGAGCGCGACCCGCATGCGCCAGCCGCCGGAGAATTCGGATAGCGGCCGCTGCTGCGCCTGCGCGTCGAAGCCGAGGCCGGAGAGAATGGCGCCGGCCCGCGCCGGCGCGGCATGGGCTTCGATGTCGACGAGCCTCGTCTGGATCTCGGCGATCTCGTGCGGATCGCTCGCGAGCGTCTCGCGCGCGAGCAGATCGGCCCGCTCCATGTCGGCGGCGAGCACGAAATCGACGAGGGCGGTCGGCCCGCCCGGCGCCTCCTGCTCGACGCGTCCGAGCCTGATCCGCGCGGGCAGGGAGATGGTTCCGCTCTCGGGAGCGATCTCGCCGCAGACGAGCCGGAACAGCGTCGTCTTGCCGGCGCCGTTGCGGCCGACGAAGCCCGCGCGGGCGCGCGGCGGCAGGAACACGCCGGCCTTGTCGAACAAGACCCGGTCGCCGAGCCGGTAGGTGAGATCGTCGATCGAGAGCATGGGGTCCCGTGTAGGGCAATTCGCGCCGCCGGCGCAATCGTCGCCGATCGGCGAGAGGCGGGGCCGCTAGGCCGGGCTGGTCGTCGCGGGGCGCGCCCGCTGCGACAGATAGGCGTCCGATCGCATCTCGATCAGCCGCGAAGCCGTGCGGGCGAATTCCTGCGCCTCGTGCCCCGTCGGCGCGCGATAGAGCACGTCCGCCTTCGTCTCGGCCGAGAGCACGAGCCGCGTCTTCGTCTCGTAGAGAATGTCGACGAGCGTGATGAAGCGTTTCGCCTCGTTACGGCGGTCGAAATTCATCGCCGGTATATTCTCGATCATGATCGTGTCGAAGGCCTCGGCGAGAGCGAAATAATCGGCCGCGCCGAGCGGGCGCGAGCAGAGGTCCGCGAAGTCGAAGCGCGCGACTCTTTCGGCCGCCTCGGGAATCTCGACGTCGCGGCCGCCGACGCGCAACCACGTCGGCGCGCCCTTCGCGACGCCGGCGATCTCGGCGAACAGCGCGTCGATCGCCGCGCGCGCGAAGTCGTCCGCCGGCGCGAAATAGATTTGACCGAGCGCCGGCTTCTCCAGCCGGAAATCGGCGCGCGCGTCGAGCCGCACGATGTCGAGCCGCGTCTCGACGAGCGTGATGAAGGGCAGGAACAGATCGCGATTGCGTCCGCCTTCGTAGAGCCGGCGCGGCTCGACATTGGAGGTCGCCACCACCGTGACGCGCCGCGCCAGCAGCGCGGTGAAGAGCCGCGAGAGAATGCTCGCGTCGGCGATGTCGGTTACCGAGAACTCGTCGAAGCACAGGACGCGCGCCTCGTGCGCGAGGTCGCGGGCGACGCGTGCGAGCGGATCGACGTCTCCGCCGCGGCGCGCGCGCAACAGGCGCGCATGGACTTCGGCCATGAATGCGTGGAAATGCACGCGGCGTTTCGCCTCGACGGCGAGCGCGTCGAAGAACAGATCCATCAGCGTCGTCTTGCCGCGGCCGACGAGCCCGTGAATGTAGAGGCCGCGCGGCGCCTCGCGCGCGCCGCCGGGCAGCAGGGCGCGCAGCCGTGCGCCGATTCCCGCCGGCTCCGGCTCCGACAAGCGCAGCGCCAGCGCCTCGAGCTGTGCGAGCGCCGCGATCTGGGCGGGATCGCGCTCGAGCGCGCCGTCGGCGACGAGCGCTTCATATCGCGCGAGGAGGGGACGACGCGTCGTCATCGTTTCGGTGGCCGGGAGGTTCTTACAGCCGGCGCATCCGGCCGCTCGCCGCCGCCAAGGCGCCCTCGCGCAGCTCGCAAAAAAGCAGGCGCTCGGGATCGACCGGGCCGGGCATCACGATCTTGCCGCGCGGAACGCGGCCGAAGCCGAGGCGCGCGTAATAATCGAGATCGCCGACGAGCAGAACGAGACCATGGCCGGTCTCCCGCGCCGCGTCGAGCGATTTCTTCACCAGCGCCTCGCCGAGGCCCTGGGAGCGGAAGGCCGGCTCGACCGTCAGCGGTCCGAGCAACAGCGCAGGCGTGGAATCGATCAATATTTCGGTCATGCGGTTGGCGCCGACCAGAAGCGTTCCGACATGAGCGACGAAGGAGAGCGCCAGATCGGCCTCGACTCCCTCGCGCAGCCGATAGGCCGTGCGCGCATAGCGGCCAGGACCGAAGGCCCGCTCCTCGAGCCTTTCGATGGCGGGGGCGTCGGACGGCGTCTGCGGCGAGAAGCGGATGACGAGATCGATCATGACGAGCGCGCATAACATGCGCCGCGCCCGCTGGAAAAGAGCGTCGCTGGCCTCGGTCTTGCTGAAACGCCCTCATGAGCGACCTCGAGATCAGACCGGCGACATATGCCGACGCCGATGCGATCGCTGGACTCCATGTCGCGGCCTGGGCGGAGAGCTATGCGACTTTGGCGCCGGCGGAGGTTCTCGCCGCCTATACGCTCGACATGCGACTCGCCCAATGGCGGCGGACGCTCCGCGACGCGGAGGAGGGGCGGCCGGCGCCGAGCGTGTTTCTCGCGCTGCGCGAGGACGGCGCTCCGGCCGGCTTTTGCGCCAGCGGCGCGCAGCAGAGCGAAGTCCTCGCAGAGCGGGGCTATGCCGGCGAGTTCCAGGCCATCTATCTGCTGAGAGAGGCGCAGCGCCGCGGCCTCGGGCGGCGGCTCATGCGGCGGATGGCGGAGGATTTGCGCGCGCGCGGGATCGAATGGGCGAGCCTTTGGGTGCTGCGCCATAATTTCTCGGCGCGGCGCTTCTACGAGAGGCTCGGCGGCCGCAAAATCGCCGTCGAAGGCCTGTGGTGCGGCGTGCCGGAGGTCGCCTATGGCTGGCGCGATCTCGGCCTGCTGATCGACCCGTCCCCGGCGAGGTCCTGGTGAGAGATTTCCATATCCGTTCCGCCGCGGCGCCGGACGCCGAGACCGTCGCCGTGCTGAATCTCTCCTGCTGGCGCGAGACCTACACGGGCCTCATTCCCGATGAGACGATGGCGGAGCTGACGCTGGACGAGCGCCGCGCGCATTGGCGTGCGACTTTTGCGGCGGAACGATCGAATGTGCTGCTCGTGTTCGACGCCGAAGGCGCCGCGGCCGGCTTTTCGGCGTGGCGCGCACAAGAATTCGCGTTCCGCGGGCGGCTCGGCCGTGGGGCCGAGGTTTCGGCGATCTATCTGCTCCGCGCCGCACAGCGCCGCGGCCTCGGCCGCGCGCTGATGGGGCGCATGGCCCGGCAGATGCGCGGGGAAGGGCTGAAATGGGCGAGCCTCGTCGTGCTGCGCGACAATATTCCGGCGCGCCGCTTCTACGAAACAATCGGGGGGCGACGCTTCGGCCGCGAGACCTCTCGGCGCGGCGCGGCGCAACTCGCCTATTGCTGGCGCGACCTCGCCAAGCTCTGCGATCACCAATAAGGCGAGACGGCCGCGCCGCTTAGAACCTCGGCGAGCCGCTCGCGCGTCGCGCGCGTCGCTCCCTCCGGAAGAGCGTCCAGCGCGAAGAAGCCGGCCTCGGCGATCTCCGCGTCCGGACCGCGCGGCGCGGTCTGACGGAAGGCGCGCACGACGAACAAAGCGACATGATCGCGCCGCGACACGCGCCGGTTGAGATAAAGTCCGCGCAGCTCGGCCGGTCCTTCCAGCGCGATATTGCCTTCTTCCGACAATTCGCGCGCCAGCGCCTGCTCGATCGTCTCGCCCGCCTCGACGCCGCCGCCGGGCAAGTAATAGCCGGAGACGTAAGTGTGCCGCACCAGCAGCACGCGGCCGTCCGGGTCGACGACGAGTCCGCGCACGCCGAGCGTCATCGGACGGGCCGCCAGCGCGCCATAGGTGATGAGCCGGGTGGTCAGCCGGCTCAGCAAGCCGCCGTTCCGGGCGTCGCGCCTTTCGCTCATCGTCCCTCGCGGCAGGCGGTCTCTGCTGGCCTTTCGGTCGCGCTCATTCTAGAAGGCTTCCAATCTCGTCGCATCGCCCCGCGCCTGCCTAGCCCCGATCCGGCGCCGCCCGCAAGGAGCCGTTCCGCTTGAAAGCCCTTTCCCAACTCACCGAGCGCGAGATTCTCGCCGTCGCGATCGCCTCGGAGGAGGAGGACGGCCGCATCTATCTCAGCTTCGCCGAGGATCTCGCCGAGCGCTATCCCGCCTCGGCGAACGTCTTCGAGCAGATGGCCGAGCAGGAGGCCGCGCACCGCCACGCGCTGCTCGGCCTCTATCACAAGCGCTTCGGCCCCAATCTGCCGCCGATCCGCCGCGAGGATGTGAAGGGCTTTCTGCGCCGCCGGCCGATCTGGCTCACCCGCAACCTCCCGCTCGACACGATCCGCAAGGAAGCGGAGGTGATGGAATATGAGAGCGCGCGCTTCTACCAGAAGGCGGCGGAGCGGGCGACCGACGTCGGCGTGCGCGAGCTGCTCGGCGATCTCGCCGCGGCGGAGCAGGGGCACGAGTCGCTCGCCGTGCGCCTCGGCGCGACCATCCTCACCCCTGGCGCGCGCAAGGACGAGGACGTCGCCTATCGGCGCTTCTTCATCCTGCAATATGTGCAGCCGGGGCTCGCGGGGCTGATGGACGGCTCCGTCTCGACGCTCGCGCCTCTGTTCGCGGCCGCCTTCGCCACGCAGAACAATTGGGAGACGTTTCTCGTAGGCCTCGCCGCCTCGATCGGCGCCGGCATCAGCATGGGCTTCGCCGAAGCGCTTTCGGACGACGGGTCCTTGACCGGACGCGGCTCGCCGCTGCTGCGCGGCGGCGTCAGCGGGCTGATGACCGCGCTCGGCGGCCTCGGCCACACATTGCCCTATCTCGTGCCGGATTCGATTCCCGATCATTTCAGGATCGCGACGACCATCGCCGCCGCAGTGGTGTTCGTCGAACTCTGGGCGATCGCCTTCATCCGCGCGCGCTATATGGACACGCCCTTCCTGCAGGCCGTCTTTCAGATCGTGCTCGGCGGCGCCATCGTGCTGGCCGCCGGCGTGCTGATCGGCGGCGCTTGAGGTCCCACAATGGCCTTCCTTCTCGCCCATCTCTCCGACGCCCATATCGGCCCGATCCCGCGCCCTCGTCTCGGTGAGCTCGTCTCCAAGCGGATCACGGGCTACGCCAACTGGCTGAGCAAGCGCGCGCAGCTCCATGACATGGGCGTACTGGAGCGCATCGTCGCCGATATTGCGGCGCAGAAGCCCGACCATGTCGTAATGACCGGAGACATCGTCAATATCGGCCTCGACGCCGAAATCGAAGCGGCGCGCGACTGGCTCGCCGCTCTCGGTCTGCCCGAGCATGTGAGCTTCACGCCCGGCAATCACGACGCCTATGTGCGCGCCGCAGCGGCGCGCGTCGCGCAGACTTTCGCGCCCTGGACGAGTTCGGAGGAAGGCGAGGGCTTTCCCTACTTGCGCCGGCGTGACGGCATTGCGCTGATCGGCCTCGATTCGGCCGTGCCGACGGCGCCTTTCGTCGCCTCGGGGCGGTTGGGCGCGGCGCAGATCGAACGGCTCGGGGCGCTGCTCGAGCAGACTCGGGGCGAGGGGCTCGCGCGCGTCGTGCTGCTGCATCATCCGCCGCACCGGGGCGGCGCGCGCCCGCTGCGCGGCCTCGACGACGCCGGCGACTTCGAGGCCGTCATCGCCCGCTGCGGCGCCGAACTGGTGCTGCACGGCCACAATCATGCGATCAGCGTGCATCGGCTGCCGGGCCGCGACGGCCCGACGCCGGTGGTCGGAACCGCCTCCGCCTCGGCCAGGCCCGGCGCGCATTATCGGGCGGCCGCCTATAATCTCTATTCGATCGAACGAAACGAGCAGGGTGTCGTCGTGACGGGCCGCTCACGCGGCATCGGCGAAGGCCGCGAGACGGTCGAGGATCTGGGGCCGCTCGATCTCTAGCAGAACGGGCGTTTCCTTCTCCCGCTGTGCGCACGGCTGTCCGGGGAAAGTCGGGCATAGGCTCTCTCGAGTTGTCTGGGGGATACCCAGCGGCGGGCGGCCCGATATTTGGGCGGTGGCCGTTGGAGCCTTCCGATCGGTCGCCGCTCGAACGGAAACCTGCCGGCGAGTTCCGAGAACCGCAGGTGCGGCGGCTCGACGTCGTGACGGTGGGCGGCGATGCGCAGCAGCACGAAGGCGATCATCGCCGCGATGAGCTGCAGCCGCACGGCGTTCTCGTTCTCGCCGAGGAACTTGCGGATGTCGAGATGCTGCTCGATCCAGCGGAACAGCAGCTCGATGCCCCAGCGCGCCTTGTAGAGCGCGGCGATCTCGACCACCGAACGCGTCATGTCGTTGGTGAGCACGACGATCTCCTGCGGCTGCCGCGTCACGTCGAATGTGCAGGCGACGCGGTCGCATCGGCAGCTTCGAATCGTCCTTGCTGGCGAATCGGACTTCGCAGTCCCGCAGCACGGTGTAGCCTTCGCCGCGCGTCTCCTGCATATCCCGATCCGCGGCCTCGGCGAAGCGGGTGTTGCTCTCGGGGCGCGAAACGAAGAGGCGCGAATAGATCGGCGAAGACGCCGCGGAAGAACCGGGCATGCGCCTGCGGCCTATCGACTCATTCCCCAGACAACCGTGCCGCCTGCGGGAGAAGGTGTCGCGCGAATGCGCGACGGATGGGCCGCTGCGATTCGCAGCATGGTCGAAGCTCGGAGATTGCTGCGGCGGATCGTTCCCTCATCCGACCCCGCTTCGCGGGGCCACCTTCCGCGAGCGGGAGAAGGAGGGCGCGTCGAGATTCATCCTTCTGGAAAGGGATCGAATCTTCGCACTCGCGGTTAGTCTCTCATCGGTCACGACCAAGTGAGGCGATCATGAACACGGCCAATCTTCAGCTCGAAGGCCTCTACGCCGCGCTCGTGGCGTTGTTCGGCGCGCTGCGCGAAAAGGGCGTCTTCGAGGAGGGCGAGATCGACGTTCTGCTCGCCGGCGTCGAGGAGCGTCTCGTTTCCGATCCGCGCCGCCTGCGCGAGGCCAATATCGACGCCATCTGCTTCCCCGCCCGTTTCCTGCGTCTCGCGCTCGGCGCGAGCGAAGGCGCCGACTCCTTCAGCGAACTCGCCGCGCGCGTCGGCCGCGCCAAGCCCGAGCGCCCTCAGATCGAATAGGTGAAGGAATCGTAGGACAGCCGGCTCAGCAGCTGGTCCATGTCTCGCGCGGGCTCCGCGCAGCCGGCGGCGCCGATCACCGTGGCCGGCACGCCGGCGACGGTGACATTGCGCGGCACGGGACGCAGCACCACCGATCCGGCCGTGACGCGCGAGCAGGCGCCGACCTCGATATTGCCGAGAATCTTCGCGCCGGCGCCGATCATCACGCCGCGCCGCACCTTGGGATGGCGGTCGCCGCTCTCCTTGCCGGTGCCGCCGAGCGTGACGTTCTGCAGGATGGAGACGTCGTCCTCCACCACCGCCGTGGCGCCGACCACGAGGCCGGTCGCGTGATCGAGGAATACGCCGCGTCCGAAGCGGGCGGCGGGGTGAATGTCGGTCTGGAACGCGTCCGAAGAACGGCTCTGCAGATAGAGCGCGAAGTCGGCCTGGCCCTTCGTCCACAACCAATGGGCGAGGCGATGCGTCTCGATCGCGTGAAATCCCTTGAAGAAGAGCAGCGGCTCGATGAAACGGCCGCAGGCCGGATCGCGCTCGACGATCGCTTTGATGTCGGCGCGGAATGCGTCCCCGATCGAGGCGTCGTCGTCGAGCGCGCGTGAAAACGCGTCGACGACGATATCGGCCGGGACGGCGCCATTGCCGAGCCGCGCCGCGATTCTGTGGATGACGGCGTCCTCGAAAGACCGGCGATTGACGACGGCCGCCATGACGAGGCTCGCCAGCGCGGCGTCGCGCGCCATTGTTGCGTCCGCCTCCTGGCGGATATGCGCCCACAGCGCGTCGCCGGCGACGAGGATGCGCACATCCGCACGCGTCTGTGCGTGCGGCTCGTCGCGATCGGTCGGTTCATTGGCGTCCATGCGCGTCCTCGATCACAATCGGCGCGGCCGCCGGCCGCGAGAAGCCGGTCATATGTGGCGCCTCGCGGCCGCTTCGTCCAGTTCGGCCGGCTCTGCGCTCGGCGCGGCGCCGGCGAGCCGCCGGAGCGCTCGCTCGGCCTCCGCCTCGTCCAGGCTGCCATAGCCGAGGCGCAGGCCGCGGCCCGTCTGCGGCGGCGCGGCGAAGCAGGTCGAGGGCAGCATGCGCAGGCCGTTGCGCACGGCGTTCTCCTCGAGCGCGTCGAGCGTCGCCTCGTCGCGAAAGCGCGCCCAATAGGCGAGGCCGCCTTCGGGTACGGAAAAATCGACGAGATCGCCGAAGGCGTTGCGCAGAGACGCGCCGAACGCGTCGCGGCGGCGCGCATAGATCTGTCGCGCCTTGCGCACATGGCGGCGCAATTCGCCGGAGCGGATGAGCTCTGCGATGGCGAGTTCGGTCAGCGCATTGCCCTGCCGATCGATCGTCGCCGCCGCATGGGAGATGGCGCGCGCGACCGCCGCGGGCGCGGCGATATAGCCGACGCGCAGGCCCGGCAGCAGCAGCTTGGACATGGAGCCGATATAGATCGTGCGTCCGGGCGCATAGCTCGCCATCGGCAGCAGCGGCTGGCGCTCGAAATGAAATTCATGGTCGTAATCGTCCTCGATGATGGCGAAGCCATGCTCGGCCGCGACCCGCAGCAGCTTCAGCCGCCGCTCGGGCGTGAGTGAAACCGTGGTGGGAAACTGGTGATGCGGCGTCAAATAGACGGCGCGCACGGGACGCCGCGCGCATTCGCGCTCGATATCGTCCACTCTGACGCCTTCGGCGTCGAGCCCGACGCCGACGACCTGCGCGCCCGCGGCCACGAAAGCGTCGCGCGCCGCCGCATAAGAGAGACCTTCGACGAGCACGGCGTCGCCGGGCGAGAGCAGAACGCGCGCGGCGAGGAAAATGCCCATCTGGCTGCCGCGCGTCACGCAGAGCTCGTCCTCGCCGACCACGAGTCCGCGATGGCTCGCGAGCATTTCGGCAATCATGCGCCGGAGCTCGAGCGCGCCGCGCGGATCGCCATAGCCGAGCCCGCCGGAGCGCGCGGCGCGCCGTCCCGCCTCGCGATGCGCGTGCAGGAGCGTGTCGATCGAGAAGAGGCGCGGGTCCGGCAGACCGTCGTCGATGACGACGCGATCCTGGCCGGCATAGACCAGTCTCGGCTCGGGCGGCGCGCGAAAGGCGAATTCCGCAGAGCGGGAATCGGCGCGCGCGCCGTTCTTCGCGGGCCGGGTCTCGGGCAGTTGCGCGGAGACGAAGGTCCCGCGCGTGCGGTCGGTCGAGAACCACCCCTGCGCGATGAGATCGTCATAGGCGAGGACGATGGTCTTGCGGTTGACGCCGAGCGTCGCCGCCAGCTCGCGGCTGCTCGGCAGAGGCGCGCCGGGCACGAGGCGTCCGCGCTCGATCTCGTGAATCAGCGCGTGGACGATCTGCAAATAGATCGGCGCGCCGCGGCGCGGATCGATGCGTTCGGACAGGTTGAAGGTCCATGGACGCAGCATTGGACCCCTCCGTTTCGGCTTTTCGTTGTTGTCGCAGGGCCGCTGCGAGCTTCGTTCGGCCGAGCCGAAAATGTCAAGAGAGGGCCTGAAGAGAGCGCCTGGACCCTTCGCAATCGCATTGTTGGCGGTTTCCGGCGCAGGCCGTTCCGCTAGCGTCATGGTCGATGGCCCTCGCTATCGGAAGGAGCGTCGATCATGCAGACGAAAAGCAACTCGGTCGCCAAAGCGTTGTTGGGAATCGGCGGTGTGCTCGGATTCTTTCTGATCCTGATGCATTCCTTGACGCAATTGTTCCGCTGACCGGTTTCCCTCGAGGGGGAAGCTCGCGCGTCCGATGGCGACGCGGGGTCGGCGGCGGATCGGGAACCGCCGCAGTCTCTCGCGATCCCGTCGGGCGCGCGTTTCGCGCGTTCAGACGCGCCGCCGCAGCCTCAGGCGCAGAGCGACGGCTCGTTGCGCCGGACCGACGCAATGACGCGCGCGGCCGACGACAGGAGCGGCGCGATTTCCGCGAGACCGGCCTCCGCCGGAACCACGCGCGTCGCCTCGAGCAACGGCAGCGTCTCTTCGGGCAATGCGCCGCAGGCCACGAGACGCCGAAGATCGGCGTCCTCGTCGTCCACTGCGGCCCAGTCCTCGCCGCGCGCCGCCAGCAAGGCCTGCGCCGCAGTGCGCAGCGCGCGCGACAACAGAGTCGGCGCTTCTTCCGGAAAGCCGCCTTCGGCGAGCGTCTTCGCCATGCGCAGCGCGCGGTCGGCCTCGGCCATGGCGTCGCCGCCGCGACGCTGCGCGGGCGCTGCGCCTTCGCGCGGGAGCGCGGGCGAGCGGTGGAGCTCGCGCGCCTCGCCGGCGAAGCGCAGCAGTCCCGCCTCCGCCATGCGCCGCATCGCGCGCCAAGTCCGCAGATCCATGACGTCGACCGCCAGCGCCTCCAGCGCCGCGACGCGCGCGGTCTCGGCGGCGAGCGCCTCCTCCTCGACGTCGAGCACGACGATGAGACGCGCGACGCCGTCCGCGCTGCGCCGCTCCTCGACGAGCAGCGTCCGCTCGCCGAAGCGGCGCACGAGCTCGTCGACGAAGAGCTCCTGCGCCGAGACGACGCGCGGCGCGATGCGCGGCCGCTCCATCATCGCCTGCATGCGCTCGATGAAGGCGGCGCGGCCGGAGGGCATTTTGAGCGCGGAGAGATCGCCCTCGCCGTCGAGCACGCCGTCGGCGAGCGCCTGCTTCTGGCCGATGAGATGCAGGATATTGTGCTCGATCGTCGCTTCCGCGACCAGATTGACGACGCTCACCGAACGCTGCTGGTTCTTGCGCCAGGCGCGGGCGACGCGCTGCTCGAATTTCGCCGGATTCCACGGCAGGTCGACATTGACGACGGCGCTCGCGACCTGGAGATTGAGGCCGACGCCGCCGCTGTCGGTCGACAGGAACAGCCGGCAGGCCGGATCGCGCTTGAAGCGGTTGATCTCGGCGCGCCGGCGCTCCTGCGTCAGCGAGCCGGTATGCCAGGCGGCTTCGACGCCCATCTCGGCGGCGAGCTCGCGAACCATCGTCAGCATGCGCTCCCATTCCGAGAAGACGATGATCTTGCGGCTCTCGTCCTCGAGCAATTCGCCGAGGATCTTCTCCAGCTCCTCGAGCTTGGGAGAGACGCGGCAGGCGGGATCGAGGATCGCCGGCGTGTCGCAGACCATGCGCATGCAGGCGAGCAATTGTTGCAGGCGGTCGAACTCCTCCTGCCGCAGCGGACGCGTGCGCGCCTTGGCGATGAGCTGCGCGGCGGGAATGCTGTAATCCTCGTAACGGAGCTTCTGCTCCTCGCACATCGGAACGAGATAGGTCTTGATCGTGCGGCCGGGCAGCTCCTTCTCCACTTCGGCCTTGCGGCGGCGCAGCATCAAGGGCGCGACGCGCTCGCGCAGCAGTGCGAGATTCTTGTAGTCGACCGGCCGTCCGCGCTCGTCGAGCTCGTAGAAGTCGCGGTTGAAGCGGAACAGCGGGCCGAGCGCCTCCGGATCGAGATATTGGACGATCGAATAGAGCTCGTCGATGCGGTTCTCGATCGGCGTTCCGGTGAGCACGAAGGCATGAGGCGCGCGCAGCGCCTTCACCTGGCGCGCGGTCTTGGTGCGCCAGTTCTTGATGCGCTGCGCCTCGTCGAGCACGACGACGTCGGGCGCGAGCAGGCGCATGATGTCGTCGGCGTCGCTCGCCACCTGCTCGTAATTGACGACGGTGAAGAAGAAGGGCGCGCCGCCATAGGCCGCGAGCCGCTGCACGCGCGATCCGAACACGAGGCGGCAGGCGCGCCCGCTGAAGCGCGCGATCTGCTCTTCCCATTCCGCTTTCAGCGAGGTCGGACAGACGACGAGGACCTTCGTGATTCCCTTGCGGCGGGCCAGCAGTTCGCAGGCGGCGATGGCCTGGATGGTCTTGCCGAGGCCCATGTCGTCGGCGAGCAAAGCGCGTTCGCCGAAGGCGAGATGGATCGCGCCGGCCTGCTGATAGGGCAGCAGCGGATGGGTGAGAATGTCGAGCGTCTCGCGCCCGGCGGCGAGATCGGCGCGAAAGGCGGCGGCTGCGTCGACGCGCGCGCGATCGCGCCGCGCCCGCTCGATCCATTGCGCAAAGCTGCGTGAGACGCGCAAGCGAACGCGCACGCTCTCCGGCGCCTCGGCGACCTTCTCGACGAGGCGCGCCATCTCTTCCGGGTCCGCTTTCGGCCGGCCGTCCGGTTCGAGAAAAGGCGCGAGCCATTCGCGAGCCTGCGCGACGCCGGCGTCGTCGTCCGCCGAGGGCCAGAGGATCGCGGGCGTCGCTTCCCCGCGACGGTCGAGAAAAACCTCGACGAAGGGGCTTCCCTCCGCCGCCGCCGCGCGGAAGGCGCGGCTCTTTCCGCGCCGCAGGGCGAAAAGCGCGCCTTCGATGTGCTTGCAGGTTCCGAGGCCGTTCACCGCATGGTCGACGCAGCCGCAGGAGTTGACGAGCGCCGAAAGGCTCCGGATCTCCGCCTCATAGGCCCGTCCGCCCGCCGAGCCGACGCGGAAATCGCCGAAGAAGCCGGGCTCCGGCGCCAGCGCGACGACCTCGCCGATCTCCGTCTGCCCGCGCCATCGCCGAACGGCAATCTCATCGTCGTCGCTGGTGCGCCAGCCGGCCGCTGCAACCCGTTCGAGCACGGCTTTCGCTTTGCCTTTGCGTGTTTTCGTCGCCTCCTCGCCGCGGCGGGCGCCGCGCTTGCGGCTGGAGGTCCCGGTCGTCGCTCTGGTCTTGCCGGCCATTGTGCTCGATCTCCGCCGACGATCCGCGCGAGAGTCGCGAATCGCCTGCGCAGAGGATCGGCAGGCCGCAGAGCTCGCGCAACCGTCAGAGCGCGGCGCGCACAGTTTTCGCTTTCGTCACCAGCCGGCGATGCGCGTGCAGGAGCCGTTCGCCTCGAAGCCGTAGCGCGCGCCGCAGGCATAGGCCGTCGGCGGCTCGCCCGTGCGCTCGAACAAGTCGTAGCCTTCCTTCAGATTATGCCAGAAGCCGGCCCATTTCTGATGCTCCGGCGGGACCGCCCACAGATTGGTCCAATCGCCGCGCGTCTCTTTGGCGATTGTTTCGTCGGTCAGGCGGAAGGGAAAGATATGCACGGGCACGTCGTGCTGGCCGCCGTGCAGCGCCGCCTCCACGAAGCCGTAGATCTCGTCGATGACCTTGTCGGTCATGGCGAAGCAGCCGACCGATTTGCAGGCGCCATGCACCATGAGCGCGCCGCCGGTGCGGCCGTTCTGGCGGTCATAGGCGTTGGGAAAGCCGATATTGAAGGCGCGATGATAGGCGGAGTTCGGATTGAGCTGGCGCGCCGACACGCTGTAGAATCCTTCCGGCGACTGATAATCGCCGGAGCGCAGCTTCGGCCCGAGCCGGCCGGACCATTTGCAGATCGGATAGGTCCTGTAGAGCGAATAGCGGCCGTCGCGCTTCAGCCATAATTCGAGCTCGCCCTCCTTCTTGAAGATGCGCACATAGGCGGCGGCGCCGAGGCGGAAATTGCCGTCCTCGCGGCGGGGCAGCGGCGCCGGCGCGTCGCTTGCCGGCAGAAGCGAGGCGAGGGAGATCGTCGGCGCCGGCCGGGCGGTTTCCGGCGCCGTTGCGGCCGTCGCGCCCTGCGGCTCGGCGAGCGCCACGAATTCACGCGGACGCGCCGGCGGTTGCGGCGCAATCACCTCGATATAGCCGAGAGAGGCGAATTCCATCGGCCGCGCCGGCGGCAATGGCGCGGCGGCGGAAGGCTCCGGCGAGGCGATGCGCTCGAGGGCGGCGACAGCGGCCGCCGGCCGTCGGGGGCCCAAATTCTGCAGCAGCGCGCCATGAGGCGCGCCGACGGGAGGGGAGCCAGCCTCGCCCATATCCGCGCGGCTGATCGACATGAGGTCGGCGGGCGGGGCGGGGCGCGCGTCGTCGATAGGCGCGTTCCAGGCGAGAGCCGCGAACATGCACGCCTCCACGAGGCCGAACGACAGAGCGACGGCCAGCAGGAAGAGGCGCGGCTTGCTGGTCCTCATGGGAACCCGTTACGACGAAACCCGATCGACACGACGCATTACAGAACCCGAACAAGGCAAACAAAAGGCTAATGCGAGACGAGAGGTCTCGCGCCTCAATGGCCTTCGAAGGAGACGAGCTTGCGCACCGGCACGCCGAGCGCCTCGATTTTCCTGGCGCCGCCGAGATCGGGCAGGTCGATCACGAAGCAGGCGGCGACGACCTCCGCGCCGATCTGCTGCAGGAGCTTGATCGCGCCCTCCGCCGTGCCGCCGGTGGCGATGAGGTCGTCGACCAGAATGACGCGCTCGCCCGCGGCGACGGCGTCCTCGTGCACCTCCATCTCGTCGACGCCATATTCGAGCGAATAGGCGATGCGCACGGTCGTATGCGGCAGCTTGCCCTTCTTGCGCACCGGCACGAAGCCCGCCGACAATTGATGCGCCACGGCGCCGCCTAGGATGAATCCGCGCGCCTCTATGCCCGCCACCTTGTCGATCTTGGTTCCGGCCCAGGGCTGCACCAGCTCGTCGACGGCGCGGCGGAACGCCTTGGCGTCGCCGAGCAGCGTCGTGATGTCGCGGAACATGATGCCGGGCTTGGGGTAGTCGGGAATGGTGCGGATGGCGGATGCGAGCGGCATGTTCGAAACTCTGCGGGTGGTGACGGTCACGCCGATTCATAGCGCAATCGCGCGAGGAAAGACATCCGACCTTCGGGCGCGCCTGCAGAACGCCCGGATGACGCCATTTCGCCGCCGCCATCGCCCGCGAGATTCGCGCCGTCACTGATCCAGGGGGATTTTCTCATGGCTTCTTTTCGATTCGGGCGCGTTCTCGTGGTCGGAGCCGGCGCGCTCCTCGCCGGGACGATCGCCTATGAAGCGCTCTCTGTCGCGCTCGCGCGCTCCGACACGCCGCGCTTGTTCGCGCCCTACGAGGCCGCCACCGACAATGGCGCGAAGCCGCCGTCCGAACTTTCGAGCGAGCGGATCGAGACGCTGCTCGAAGTGCAGGACCCGGAATTCTGGACGCGCGACGACGGCGTCGACTGGGCCGCGCCGCTCGCGACGACGGTCGCGCAATCTGTGGTCAAGAAGCTCTATTTCGAGAACTTCGAGCCGGGTTTCGCGAAAATTCGCCAGACGCTCATCGCGCAATTCGCCGTCGGGCCGCTCGCCTCGAAGAACGCGCAGCTCGCCGCCTTCATCGACGTGAATGGACTGCAATCCGCAGCGCGCAAATGGTTCGGCAAGCCGCTCGCCGATTTGAACGACGACGAGTTTCTTTCTCTCGTCGCCACCAACAATAATCCACGGGACTACGCCCCCGGCACGCCGGCCAACGCCGAGCGCGTGCGCCGCATCGAGAAGTATCTCGCGGGCTTGTGCCAGCGACGCGGGCTTACGGATGTGTGGCTCGAGAGCTGCGCCGAGCCCCCGGCGTAAGGCTATTTCGGCGTGAGGCGCCAGAGCGTGCGCACATGCGCCTCGAGACGCTCCAGTCCCGGCCGGACGGCGACCGAGGCGGCCGCTTCCGCCGCCATTCCGCGCGCCGCCTTCGGAGACGCATAGGCCATGGGCGCGCTCTGCCCGGCGTCGATCTCGACGAGATCGCCGAGCTTCATCGCCGCGCCCTCGGCGAGCAGCCGCGCGCGCTTTTGCGCATTGGCGACCGCCCGGCCGAGCAGCGCGTCCTCGCGCTCGGCGCGGTCGCTCACGCGAAAGGCGACGCCCTCGAGCTGGTTGGCGTGCGTCGACAAGAGCTTCGTGACGAGATCGCCGACATGCTCGATGTCGCTCGTGGTGACGACGAGCTGCGTCGAGGCGCGAAAGCCGGCGAGCGTCTGCTTGACGATCTGCGTCTTCGGCTCGCGCGCCTCTGCGTAGATCGGCGTCACCTCGACGCTCGTCGTCTTCACGTCCTTGCGCGCAATCCCCGCCGCTTCGATCTCCTGCGTCAGCCCCGACGACTGGCGCGCGAGCGCGGCGGTCGCTTCCGCCGCGGTCGGCTTTTCGGCGAAGACGCCGAGCGTGACGTCGGCGCGATCCGGCTCGACCTCCTGGGTCGCCGATCCGCGCACCTCGACGACGGGAAAATCCCTGATCGGCCCGCCGCTCTGCGCGAGCGCCGGCGACGCCAGGATCAGGCAGGCGAGAAGCGGAAGTTTACGCATGACGGCCTCCAGACCGAGCAAAGCTCGCGCATGAGCGCAGCGTCAATTCGGCGCGCCGTTCACGCGCGCCACGATAACGCCGAGCTTGGCGAGAAGCTGGGGATCGCGCGCGTCGGGCGCGGTCAATATGGCGTTGTCGAGCGCCCGATCCGAGCCGATGGGGCAGGGCTCGTGCTCCTTCGGAAAATCGGCGAGCAGGCGCGCCAAAAGGCGGCTCGCCTTGTCGGCGTTGGCGCGCACGACCTCGATGACCGCCGCGACGTCCACGTCGTCGTGCTCGGGATGCCAGCAGTCGAAATCGGTCACCATGGCGATGGTCGCGTAAGAGAGCTCGGCCTCGCGCGCGAGCTTGGCTTCCGGCATCGCCGTCATGCCGATCACGTCATAGCCCGCCGCCTTGTAGGTCAGCGATTCCGCATAGGAGGAGAATTGTGGACCCTCCATGCAGACATAGGTCCCGCCCTTTGTCGCGGCGATGCTCTCCGCCTCCGCCGCCGCGGCGATTCGCGCCGCGAGCAGAGGCGCGACTGGATGCGCCATCGACACATGCGCGACGCAGCCATTGCCGAAGAAGGAGGATTGCCGGCCGAAAGTGCGGTCGACGAATTGATCCGGCAGCACGAAGAGTCCCGGATAAAGCTCCGATTTGAACGAGCCGCAGGCCGAGACCGAGACGAGATCTGTGACGCCCGCCTGCTTCAGCGCGAAAATATTCGCCCGATAATTGATGCCGGACGGCGAGAGGACATGCCCGCGTCCATGGCGCGGCAGGAATACGACCTCGGTCTCTCCCACCTCGCCGAAATGCAGCGCGTCGGACGGATCGCCCCAGGGCGTCGCGACCCGCTCCTCGCGAATGTTGTGCAGCCCGGGCAGGTGATAGACGCCCGAGCCCCCGATGATGCCGACCACCGCGCGCGCCATTTCGAACTTCCCTCCGACGTCTCTTCGAACTCTCACTTCGCAGTGCCATGCGCGTTGCAAAGGCGCAAGCGCCGCGCCGCTCCGTGGCGCGATGCGGTCGACGGTCAGGCGCGTCGATCGGGTCTATAATTCGCTTCGACCACGGCCTCGGAAACGAAGACGAAATTGGCTCGACGCATATAGGGGCGCCCGGAAAAAGCGGCCTCGCTCGCCATCTCGTAGATGTGGAACACGCTATAGTCGAGCGACTCCAGCAGAGCTTTCATTTTTTCGAATGGAACATGGCGTCTGTTACGTAAATTCATCGACGCCTCTACTTCGACCAGACCGATGGCTTGGGCGGATAACATTCCCGCAAAGCCGAGAAGGACATCCATGTCGAGGCCTTCCGTATCGATCTTGAGATAATCGATATGCTCGATCTTGCTTCGTTTGCAAAACTGATCGCCGGTCGAGATATCGACCGTATCGACAGAGAGTTTCGCATTCCTGGCGGGTTTCGAGACGCTGTTGTGCAGAGCGCCCGGCGCGTTCGTGATTTCGACCTGTCCCGAATGCTTGCCCAATGCGAGGTTGTAGGGCGTGATGGATGAGATGTGGCCGACATTTTCCTTCAACATTTCGAATGTCGACCGCACGGGCTCGAATGAGTAGATTGTCGCATCGGGAAACTCCTCGTGCATTTCACGAGCAGACTGCCCGATATTCGCGCCGACATCGAAAACGACCTCGATCGGCGTAGCCCAGAGATGCTCCCGCACGAGCGGGAACAATGAGCGAGACTTCCGCATTTGGGCCCTGGTCGTGACGAAATGATAAAATGGACTGACGTTCGCTGCGGCGATATGCGGATGCGCTCTCGAATAGGCGGCGGTCGAGAAGATCCGATTGGGTTCGAACCCTTCGCGCCAGCCGATCGTCAAATAATGCTCCAATGCCGATTCGATCGGAACCGAATAGAGTTTGCTATAGAAGCGCCGATCGAATTCTGGCTCGATCACGCGGCGCTGCACATCGAGGAGATCCTGCTCGGATTCGGGGAATCTGCGCAGATCGGCGTCGTTCTCGTGCTGTGAATAGTGCCGCAGAGGATTTTCCGACAGATGGCCGTCCAGATTGCGATCTTTGTAAAAAAGTGTATGAAACGAGGAGGATGGGTTGCGGCCCTCGCGCCAGCCATGATTGTCGAAGTGAAAATACGGGTCTATGCCGGCGTTCGCGACATCCGGATAGGCGTTCAAATAATATTTAGCGTCGAAATAACTCCTTTCGTCACGGCGTAGCCGGAATATTCGTGAAAAAATCCGCAACATTTCTTTGATGCTTTCGCTTCTCACCGTAAAAACGCTCGGGGCTCCAGTCTCTGCGTAGCTGCGGAGGTCGACAGGTTCTCGTCGATTCAGACGCTCCAGATTGTTCCACGCTTCCCGCTCGCGCGTTCGGAGGCGCTACGATCTGGATTTCGTTCACCCGCATTCGAGCGGCGTCGGATACCACGGACAGCGCTTTGCCGACAAATCCCGCCATGATCGACGAGCGGCGCCTCGCTGCGAATGAGAATCTTTCCAACGGCGAGGTGGAAGGCGCTCATCCGATCGACCGGGCGGTCGTATCGTGTGCGGCGGCGATCGCTCGATCTCGATTCGGAGCTGCGCGCGCCCGGTTGCGCCCGCTCGGGCTCGCCAGAGGCGGAGCCATTGGTCGCCGGCGCGGGGGAGTGGCGTTTTTTTGGGCGGCGCGGAAAACTGCCCGCCGCGCGATCGCCACAGGGTTGCGCCGCAAAATGGTCCGTGTTAGGGGACGGGCGCCTTGGAGCTTTGGCGTCGCCGCCTTCGCTCCTTCCCCCGACAATACGTTGTTCGAGGCCATTGCGGGACCCTTCGCAACCTTCTCGCGCGCAATGCGCGCGAGCCGCTTCGAACGACGTCGATCCGAGAGTGAGACCCAAGTGGCTTCAGGCGGAGACGATCTTTCCGGAGTAGCGGGCCGATATGCGTCGGCTCTGTTCGATCTCGCGACGGAGCGGGGCTCGGCCGACGAGGTGGCGCGAGCGCTCGCCGAGTTCGGCGCGCTGATCGACGAGAGCGCCGATCTGAAGCGGCTCGTGAAGAGCCCGGTGTTCTCTGCCGAAGAGCAGATCAAGGCGCTCGGCCCCATTCTCGCCGGCGCCGAGATCTCCGGGATCGCCGCCAATTTCATCAGGCTCGTTGCTTCCAAGCGCCGCCTGTTCGTCCTCCCCGACATGATCGCCGCCTACAAGAAGCTGCATGACGTCTCCAAGGGGCTCGTGCGCGCCGAGGTGACGGCGGCGGCGGCGCTCGCCGATCATCACGAGAGCGCATTGCGCGAGGCGCTCGCCGGCGTCACCGGCGGCAAGACCGTCGATCTCGACGTGAAGGTCGATCCGACGATCATCGGCGGCCTCGTCGTCAAGATCGGTTCGCGCATGGTCGACGCCTCGCTGAAGACCAAGCTCAACTCCATTCGCACACGCATGAAAGAGGTCGGCTGATGGCTATCCGCGCCGCAGAGATTTCCGCGATCCTCAAGAACGAGATCGCCAATTTCGGCAATGAGGCCGAAGTCACCGAGGTCGGTCAGGTCCTCTCCGTCGGCGACGGCATCGCCCGCGTCTACGGCCTCGACAATGTGCAGGCCGGCGAGACTGTCCAGTTCGAGAACGGCGTCACCGGCATGGCGCTCAACCTCGAGAGCGACAATGTCGGCGTCGTCATCTTCGGCTCCGACCGCGACATCAAGGAAGGCCAGACCGTCAAGCGCACCGGCGCGATCGTCGACGTTCCGGTCGGCAGGGCGCTGCTCGGCCGCGTCGTCGACGCGCTCGGCAATCCGATCGACGGCAAGGGCCCGATCAACGCCGAGACGCGCGCTCGCGTCGACGTGAAGGCGCCCGGCATCATTCCGCGCAAGTCGGTGCACGAGCCGATGGCGACCGGCCTCAAGGCGATCGACGCGCTGATCCCGATCGGCCGCGGCCAGCGCGAGCTCATCATCGGCGACCGCCAGACCGGCAAGACGGCGGTCGCGCTCGATACGATCCTGAACCAGAAGTCGTTGAACGACGGCGACGACGAGAAGGCGAAGCTCTACTGCGTCTATGTCGCGGTGGGCCAGAAGCGCTCCACCGTCGCCCAATTCGTGAAGGTGCTGGAGGAGCGCGGCGCGCTCGACTATTCGATCATCGTCGCGGCCACCGCCTCCGATCCGGCGCCGATGCAGTTCCTGGCGCCCTTCGCCGGCTGCGCCATGGGCGAGTATTTCCGCGACAACGGCCTGCACGCCGTGATCGTCTACGACGACCTCTCCAAGCAGGCCGTCGCCTATCGCCAGATGTCGTTGCTGCTGCGCCGTCCGCCGGGACGCGAAGCCTATCCGGGCGACGTGTTCTATCTGCACTCCCGCCTGCTCGAGCGCGCCGCCAAGCTCAACGACGACCGCGGCGCCGGCTCGCTGACCGCCCTGCCGATCATCGAAACGCAGGCCAACGACGTTTCGGCGTACATCCCGACGAACGTCATCTCGATCACCGACGGCCAGATCTTCCTCGAGACAGACCTCTTCTATCAGGGCGTCCGCCCGGCGGTGAACGTCGGCCTCTCGGTGTCGCGCGTCGGCTCGGCCGCGCAGACCAAGGCGACGAAGAAGGTCGCCGGCAAGATCAAGGGCGAACTCGCGCAATATCGCGAGATGGCGGCCTTCGCGCAGTTCGGCTCCGATCTCGACGCAGTGACGCAGCGCCTCCTGAACCGTGGCGCGCGCCTGACCGAGCTCTTGAAGCAGCCGCAGTTCTCGCCGCTGAAGATGGAAGAGCAGACGGCGGTGATCTATGCCGGCGTCAACGGCTATCTCGATCCGCTGCCGGTGGGTCGCGTGCGCGCCTTCGAGGACGGGCTGCTCACGCTGCTGCGGACGCAGCATGCGAATATCCTCGAGACGATCCGCACGACGAAGGATCTGCCGGACGCGACGGCCGCGGAGCTCAAGAGCGTGCTCGACGCCTACGCGAAGTCCTTCGCCTGACGCACGCAACCAAGGACCGCAAACGATGGCCCGTCATTGCGAGCGAAGCGAAGCAATCCAGAGCCGCGGGGCGACTCCTGGTTTGCTTCGTCGCTCCGCTCCTCGCAATGACGAAGGCGCGGGTCCGGTCGGAATGAAACGGGTTCTCTCATGCCGTCGTTGAAGGATCTTCGAAACCGCATATCTTCCGTCAAGGCGACGCAGAAGATCACCAAGGCGATGCAGATGGTCGCGGCCGCCAAGCTGCGCCGCGCCCAGGCCGCCGCCGAGGCGGCGCGTCCCTATGCCGAGCGCATCGAGAAGGTGCTGGCCAATCTCGCGGGCGGCGTCTCCTCGGGCGCGCCGCTGCTGCTCGCCGGCAATGGGCGTGACGAGACGCATCTGCTGATCGTCGCCACCGCCGAGCGCGGACTCTGCGGCGCATTCAACTCCTCGATCGTGCGTCTCGCCCGCGAGCATATCAATCGTCTGCAAGGGCAGGGCAAGACGGTCAAGATTCTCTGCGTCGGCAAGAAGGGCTATGACCAGCTCCGCCGCAATTACGAGAAAAACATCTTGGAGCTCGTCGAGCTGCGCGGCTTGCGCCAGATCGGCTTCGACAACGGCGACGCGATCGGCCGCAAGGTGATCGACCTGTTCGAGCGCGGCGAGTTCGACGTCGCGACGCTGTTCTTCTCGCAGTTCAAATCGGTGATCGCGCAGATTCCGACGGCGCAGCAGCTCATCCCGGCGCAAATTCCGGTCAATGAGAACGCCGAAGCCGCGGCCGGCGCGCAGCCGTCCTATGAATACGAGCCCGGCCAGGACGAGATTCTGACTGTGCTGCTGCCGCGCAACATATCGGTGCAGATCTTCCGCGCATTGCTCGAGAACGCGGCGTCCGAGCAGGGCGCGCGCATGAGCGCGATGGACAACGCCACGCGCAACGCCGGCGACATGATCAAGAAGCAGACGACGCTCTACAATCGTTCGCGCCAGGCGATCATCACCAAGGAACTCATCGAGATCATCTCGGGCGCCGAGGCGCTCTGACTTAGAACAACAGTCGAGAGGACGAGACAATGGCTACCCCCACGACCACGGGTCACATCACGCAGGTGATCGGCGCTGTCGTCGACGTGAAGTTCGACGGTCATCTGCCGGAGATCCTGAACGCGCTGGAGACCACCAATCAGGGCGCGCGCCTCGTCCTCGAAGTCGCGCAGCATCTCGGCGAGAGCTCTGTGCGCACCATCGCCATGGATTCGACCGAGGGCCTCGTGCGCGGCCAGGCGGTGACAGACACCGGCGCGCCGATCTCGGTTCCGGTCGGCGACGAGATGCTCGGCCGCATCATCAATGTGATCGGCGAACCGGTCGACGAGGCCGGCCCGATCGTGACCGCGACAAGGCGCGCCATCCACCAGCCGGCGCCGTCCTATGCCGAGCAGGCGACAGAGGCGCAGATCCTCGAGACCGGCATCAAGGTCGTCGACCTGCTCGCGCCTTACGCCAAGGGCGGCAAGATCGGCCTGTTCGGCGGCGCGGGCGTCGGCAAGACCGTCATCATCATGGAGCTCATCAACAATATCGCCAAGGCGCACGGCGGCTATTCCGTCTTCGCCGGCGTCGGCGAGCGCACGCGCGAGGGCAACGACCTCTATCACGAGATGATCGAGGGCGGCGTCAACAAGAAGCCCGAGAACGGCTCCGCCGCCGGCTCCAAGGCCGCGCTGGTCTATGGCCAGATGAACGAGCCCCCGGGAGCCCGCGCCCGCGTCGCCCTGACCGGCCTCACCGTCGCCGAGGACTTCCGCGACAAGGGCCAGGACGTGCTGTTCTTCGTCGACAACATCTTCCGCTTCACCCAGGCGGGCTCGGAAGTGTCGGCGCTGCTCGGCCGCATTCCGTCGGCGGTGGGCTATCAGCCGACGCTCGCCACCGACATGGGCGCGCTGCAGGAGCGCATCACGACGACGACCAAGGGCTCGATCACCTCGGTGCAGGCCATCTACGTGCCGGCCGACGACCTGACCGACCCGGCGCCGGCCACCTCCTTCGCCCATCTCGACGCGACGACGGTGCTCAACCGCGCCATCGCCGAGAAGGGCATTTATCCGGCCGTCGATCCGCTCGACTCGACTTCGCGCATGCTCTCTCCGGCCATTGTCGGCGAGGAGCATTACGAGGTCGCGCGCAAGGTGCAGTCGACGCTGCAGCGCTATAAGTCGCTGCAGGACATCATCGCAATTCTGGGCATGGACGAGCTTTCGGAAGAGGACAAGCTGACCGTGGCGCGCGCCCGCAAGATCGAGCGTTTCCTGTCGCAGCCCTTCCACGTCGCCGAAGTGTTCACCGGCGCGCCGGGCAAGCTCGTCGCGCTCGCCGACACGATCAAGGGCTTCAAGGGCCTCGTCGAGGGCCAGTACGATCATCTCCCCGAGGCCGCCTTCTACATGGTCGGCACCATCGAGGAAGCGGTCGAGAAGGCCGCCAAGCTCGCCAAGGAAGCGGCTTGATCCGAGAACAGATAGAGGCAGGAAGCCCGCCATGGCCACGTTCCATTTCGAGCTCGTCTCTCCCGAGAAGCTCCTCTTCTCGGGAGAGGTCGAGGCCGTCGTCGCGCCCGGCGCGGACGGCCAGTTCACCGTGCTGAAGGATCATGCGCCGCTGATGACGGTGCTGAAACCCGGCGTCGTCGAGATCGACGAGGCGGGCAAGAAGGACAAATTATTCGTGCGCGGCGGCTTCGCCGATGTGGGGCAGAGCGGCTTCACCATTCTCGCCGAATATGCGATTCCGGTGGCCGAACTCGACGCCGCCAAGATCGACGCGGACATCAAGAATGCGAGTGAGGATGTCGCCGACGCGAAGTCCGACGAGGCGCGGCGCTTGGCGGCCGAGAAGCTCGATCAGCTCAAGGAGCTGAAGGCGGCGCTGGGGCTGTAAGAGTAAGCAAGAATCTCGACGCGCGTCCCTTCTCCCGCTGTGCGCACGGCTGTCCGGGGAAAGTCGGGCACAGGCTCTCTCGAGTTGTCCGGGGGATACCCAGCGGGGGGCGGCCTGATATTTTGGCGGTGGCCGCTCGAGCCTTCCGATCGGCCGCCGCTCGAACAGGAACCTGCCGGCGAGCTCCGAAAACCGCAGGTGCGGCGGCTCGACGTCGTGACGGTGGGCGGCGATGCGCAGCAGCACGAAGGCGATCATCGCCGCGATGAGCTGCAGCCGCACGGCGTTCTCGTTCTCGCCGAGGAACTTGCGGATGTCGAGATGCTGCTCGATCCAGCGGAACAGCAGTTCGATGCTCCAGCGCGCCTTGTAGAGCGCGGCGATCTCGACCGCCGAACGGCGTCATGTCGTTGGTGAGCACGACGATCTCCTGCGACTTGCCGTCCTTCATTCCCCCAGACAACCGTGCCGCCTGCGAGAGAAGGATCGCGCCCCTTGTCGAGATCAGCGCGTCCAATGCTCGAGAAGATGGGCGGCGAGCAGCCAGGCGAGGCCGAAGAAGGCCGCCGCGCCCGCGCCCTGAGCGAGGAACAGAACCGACCGATAGGCCGATTCGCTCAGGCTCGGCGTCGCGCGCCGCGGGACGGCGGCGCGCGGCGCCTCGGCGGCGAAGGCGCGGGCGCCGCCCCTTCCGGCGAAATCGAAGGCGAGGGCGCGCTCGCGCTCCACCAGGCGATGCGCGATATATTCGGTGATCGCGTCGACCAGAGTGGCGACATTCTCGCTCTCGCCGATGGTGACGCGGCCGTGGCGCGTGTCCTGGAGGAAGCGATAGACGCGGCGGTCGCGCCCCATCTCGACGAAACCGACATGGTCGATGAAGAGGCGCGGACGTTCGCCATGGGTGAGGCCAACGTCGAACAGATCGCAATCCCTCGGCACTTGCGCGAGCACCGGCGCGAGATGGTCGCGCAATATCTCCAGCCGGGCGACCTCGGCTTCGCGCAGATCGGCGAGCACGTCGGAGCGTTCCGCATTGGCGAGACGGGCGCGCCGCAGCGCGCCGGTCAGATTGGCGATCCGCGCCTCTTTATTCTCGGACGCGGGCTCGGCGCGCGCGCCGGCGGCGACCCGCGCCCGTGGGGCGCGCCGCTCCGCGAGGGCCGCCGCGGCGGAGGACTCGCTCATTGCGGCTCCCGGGCCGCGCCGTTCGGATTCGTCCATCTCGCTCATTCGCACGGAGGGCCGCATGGCGCATCCTGGACATTATAGCCTGTCGTGCGTCGCTGGCGACCGGAAAGCGTCGCCGAGAGACGCACGCCGCGGGATCGCGGGCATGGCGCAGGATCGCGAGCGATTCTTGCGTTTCTGGATCGAGATAGCGGACAAAACATGGCGATAGGCGCGTGCACGGCGGCGTCGCCTCGGTGAAAACGCTTATTGCGCCGACAGATTCTCGTCCTGCGGCGGGGAGGGTCGACTTTTGCCGCTCCATCCGGCAAGTCTCAGCGACAGCGCGCGGCTGCGATTCCGACCTCGGCGCCGGCAGCGGCCCGAGCGCAAGTTGGAGAATTCTCTATGGCGCTATTCGACGTCGGCCCGTCCTTCGCGATGGGGCGCTTGGAGCGCTTCGCCGCGGGAATCGTCTGCGCGGCTGTCGCGGCCTTCGAGGTCGGCGGGGGGTGGGATCGTCTGGTCGTCGCCGGCTTTTTCGCCGCGACGGCGGTCCATCTACTCCGTCCGGCCGCCGGCCGTCTGCGTCAGGGCGTCGATCTCGCGCTCGATTTCGCCGCGGTCGGCGCGTTCGCCCTTCTCTGCGACCCTGCCGGCGTTCTGTGGCGGGCGCCGGCGCGGCTCGACCAATTGTTCACGCTGACGCCGGTCGGAGCGAGCGTCGCTGCAGCGCTCTATCTCGCGGGCGTCGCCGTCGCGCCTCGCGCCTCGCGCTTCGCCATGCGCGCGGCGCTGTTCGGGCTTCCGTTCCTATTCTGTCTGCTGATTGCGCTCGGCTCGCCGGTGATCGGCGAGTTGGGCGGCGCGCTGTTCCTCGGCTTCGGCGCCCCGGAGCGGCTCCGCGTCGTCGTCGGTCGCACTCTGGTCCTGTTCCTGCTGAACGAGGCGGTGATCGTCGGCGCGCCGCTGGCGCTCGGCCGTTATCTTCCGCACCAATGGCGCCCGCACGGCGTGCTCTCGCTCGCGGCGCTGATCGCCGCGCTCACGCCCGAGATCGCGAGCCTCGCCTCGACCCCCTATGTCGCGTCTCTGCCGGGCCCCGTGGCCGTCGTCGCAGCCGCCGCGCTCGCCGCCGCCGCCCAGGCCGGCCTCTGGGGCGAGACCTATCTCGTCACCCAGTCCATGGCGGGAATGCTGCGCGGAACGCCCTCGCTGCCGGTGATCGTGTTCAACGACTGGCGCACCGGCGCCGCCAAGGGCGCCGTCTATGGCCTCGTCTTCATGGCGCTGCTGCTCGTCGTGGGGCTCGTCGTGTCCTTTCCGCCGGCGCTCGCCGTAATCGCCGCCTCGGGCCCGATCGGCGGCGCGATCTTCGGCGCCGCGGCCTATCCGCTGGCGCGCGCCATCGTCGAGAGCACGGATTCGACGCCGCCCTTCTTCGCGCGCCTCCGGCTCGAATATCGGCGCGTCGAGAATTTCCCCCGCGGACTCGTCGCCGGCGCCGCGGTCGGAGCAGCGCTGCTCGTCGCTCTGCCGGATCAGGGCGGCGGCGCGCGCTTCCTGTTCGGCGCCGCCGCCGGCGCGCTGGCCTATGCGGGCGTCGACGCGGCCTTCGATTTCTATGCGTTGATGAACGACCGCCGCCAGCATTTGCGCAGCTGGCGCGTCTATGCGCTCGGCGCTCTGCTCGGGGGCCTCGTCGGCGGCGCGATCGGCTGGTATCTCGACGCCGGCCAGGTGAAGACGATCACCGACAAGTTCTTCGCCTATATCGCGCTGAGCTATTCCGCGGAGGGCCGTCCGCTCGACGCCTATGTGATCCGGCCGCTGTTCTCGAAATGGGGCGCGACCGATCTCGGCGCCGTCGACGGCGGCGTGCGCCTCTTCTTCGACGAGTCGCTCTCGGGCGTCATCCAATGGGTGTTCGCGGCGCCTCTGTTCTCGATCAATCTGTTCTTCCTCACGGCGCTGGTGAAGCGGAGCCTCGCGCCCTTGCGGCAACTCGCGAGCTGGGAAGGTCTCGACATGCTGATCGAGAACGCCGTGCGCGTGCTGCGCTGGGGCCTGTGGATGGCGCCGGTCATCTATTCCTTCCTCAAGGCTGCGCCGGATCCGACCTGGTACAATCAGGACGGCCTCATCCGCACGGGCGTCGCCGCCTGGATGAGCTATGTGCTGCCGGATCAGGACTTCCGCGCCTGGAGCCTCGACATCTTCACCGCTCTGCTCGCCTATGACGTCGTGCGCGTGGTGATCTGGTTCGATCACATGGGGCTGCGCGTCGCGACGCTCGTCAATCTCTCCTTCGTCGGCGGCGACGCAGCGGACGAGAGCGCGGCGCGCTTCATCGGCAAGGCGCAGAAGAGCCGGGCGATCCCGGAAGGACTCCGCCGTTTCGGCACCTGGGCGCCGCTCCTGTTGCCCTTCTACATTCCACGCGGGGCGGAATGGGATTCCGCCTGGAGCGCCGCCGAGCGCATGTCGACTCTGCGGCCGCCCTCCTACGCCTATCTCTTCGGCGGCTATCTCGCCTATGCGGCGCTGCTCGCGCTGGCGCTCGTCGTCTTCCTGCTCATGCAGCTGGCGCGCGCCGGCAAATTACCGCTCGAAGGCGTCACCGGCCGCGGCGGCGTCCCGGGATCCAAGCCCTTCGAGCTCACCAACGGCCTCGCCGCCAGCCAGTGGTTCGAGGACGGGCAGGGCGCGATGCGCATCGAGGGCGTCGCACGCGGCGGTCCGCCGATCGATCTGACGCGCCGTCCCGACGACCCGGCCCATCCGCGCGGCCGCTTCCTGTTCTTTCGCGAGGAGGGCGGCGAGCTGTGGTCGCTGGGCTCCGCGCCGACCTGCACCCGCTGCGAGAAGATCTCGCTCGAGAGCGAAGGCTGCACCTTCCTCTACGTCCTCAGCGAGCAGAACGGCTTCGCGATCGAGGCGAAGATCTCGCTCGCGCCGGACGAAGCGGTCGAGACCACGCGCCTGCGTCTCGTCGATCTCGAGCGGCGCCCGCGCCGGCTGACGCTCGCGACCTTGCGCGAATGGGTGCTGAACGAGACCGGCGTCGAGCAGCGCGACGCGGCCTATAACGCCATCCACATCGGCACATGGTTCGTCGGCGCGCTCGATGCGGTCATCGCGCAGAACCGGCTGCTGAAGGGCGGCGCGCGCCGCGACGTCGACCGGCGCCTGTCGCCCGAGGTCGGCTTTCACGCGATCGGCGCGGGCGAAGGGACAAATCTGCGCGTCATCGGCTATGAGGACGTGAAGGCGCGCTTCTACGGGCTGGGCCCCGCCGGCGCGCCCGACAGCCTGCTCGACGGCGCGGCCGCGCGCGAGCGCTCCGACGAGGGCCTGCTTTATGGCTTCGAGCCGATCGCGAGCCTGCGCGTGGAGCTCGAGATCGCGCCGGGCGGCGCGGCGGAGATCGTCATCGTCGATGGCTGGGCCGAGGACATACGCGCCGCCGCGCGCGCGATCGCGAAGCATCTCGGACGCGAAGGCGTCGATTTCGACGCGGTGGAGACGGCGCTCGCCAAGAGGCGCGGCGTCATTCATCCGACGCCGCCGGCCGAGCATCGCTATCGCTTCGCCGAGGACGGCCGCAGCCTCACGCTGACGCCCGACACGCCGCGCACTTACGCGCATGTGATCGCCAACGCCTTCGGCCAGGGCGCCGTGCTCGGCAATCATGGCGACATTTATTCCTTTCACGGCAATTCACGGCTCAACGCCCTGACGCCGTTCCGCATGGGCGAGGGCCGCATGGCCCCGGCCGGACAGGCGATTTATGTCTACGACCTCGCGCGTCAGGACCCGCATGCGGCGACCTTCGTTCCGCTGCGCAGGCGCGACGCGCGTTATGAAGTCGTCTACGGACTCGGCTATGCGATCTATCGCGCGCATCGTGACGGGCTCGATCTCGAGCTCACCGTTTTCGTCGCGCCGAACGAGCCGGTGGAATACAGGCTGCTGCGCATCTGCAACCGCCGCGACCACGAGCGGCTGCTGCAGATCGTGCCGATGATGGAGATGGTGCTCGCCGAGACGCCGAACGACAGTCTCGGCCGTGTCGAGGCGATCGTCGGCGACGACAAGCGCGCGCTCTACTTTCGCAATCCGAGCAATAATTTCGTCGACGGCTGGGCCTTCGTCTCGACCTCGCTTGCGGCGGAGTTCGCAGAGACGTCGCGCCGCCGCTTCCTCGGTCACGAGAGTCGCGATCCGACGCTTCCCTATATGGTCGAGCACGGCCACCCCGACGCCGGCGCGCCAGAGCACGAGCGCAAGGTGGCGAGCTTCGCCGGGACGATCGACGCGCCGGCGGAGGGCGAGGCGCTGGTCGTCGTCGCGCTCGGTCAGACGCGTTCGCTCGAAGTGTCGAAAGCGCTCGCCGCCCGCGCGCGCGATCCGTCGTACGCCTTGCAGGCTTTCGAAGAGTCGCGGCGCGCCTGGGACGAGCGGCTCGGCGTGTTGCGGATAAAGACCAACCGTCCCGAATTCGATCGGCTCGTCAACGATTGGCTGCCCTATCAGCTGCTCGCCTCGCGCCTCTGGGGCCGCACGGGCCCGGCCCAGCGCTCCGGCGCGACCGGCTACCGCGATCAGCTGCAGGACGTGCTGCCGCTCATTCATCTCGCGCCCGAGCTCGCGCGCGCGCAGATCTTGAAACATGCGGCGCATCAGTTCATCGAGGGCGACGCGGTCAAATGGTGGCACGACGCCCCGGGCGGCGGTTGCGGCATCGCCGATCGCACCCATGCCTCGGACCCGCATTTATGGTTGCCGTACCTGACCATTCGCTATGTGGCGGGCACGGGCGACTTCGCCATTCTCGACGCTGTCGAAACCTTCCTCGAGGCGGAGCCGACGCCGCCCGATCGCGAAGGCCATGCGAGCGTGCCGCTGACCTCGCGCGACAAGGACGATCTTCTCGGCCATTGCGCGCGGGCGATCGACTTCACGCTCGATCGTTTCGGCGCCCATGGACTGCCGCTGATGGGCGCGGGCGATTGGGACGACGGGCTCAACCTGCTCGGCGCGCAGGGGCGCGGCGAGAGCGTCTGGGTCGGCTTCTTCCTGCACGGCGTTCTCGCCGACATCGCGCCTTTGTTCGAAGCGCGCGGGCAAGCGGAGCGGGCGGCGCGCTATCGCGAGCGTGCGCAGGCGCTGCGCGCCGCGCTCGACGCCTGCTGGCGCGGCGACCGCTATCTGCGCGCCTATGCCGACGACGGACGCGAGGTGGCGCCGATGAGCGCCATGACGGCCTCCTGGCCCGTGCTGTCCGGCGCCGTCGATTTCGCGCGCGGAAAGGAGGCTCTGGACGCCGCGCTGGCGCAGCTCGCGCGGCCCGACCGCATTCTTCTGGTGACGCCGCATTTCGACGAGAATTCGAGCCCTTATCCGGGCCGCAGCGCGGAATATCCGCCGGGCGTGCGCGAGAACGGCGGCCAATATTCGCATGGCGTCTCCTGGCTCGTCGACGCGCTGACGCGGCTCGCGGTCGACGCGGCGACGCATGGGGAGAGCGCGGAGGCCCGAGCTTTGTTCGCGCGCGCTTTCGACTCCTGGGTGGCGATCTCGCCGCTCTCCAAGCTGCAGACTCCCGCGCAGGCCGATATCTACGGCCTGGCGCCGCATCAGCAACCGGCCGACGTCTACGACGGGCCGGGCTATGACGGCCGCGGCGGCTGGGCTTGGTACACGGGCGCCGCGGCGCGCATGCTGTCGGCCGCCTATGCGCTGCTCGGCCTCGAGATGATCGACGGACGACTGCGCCTGCGCCCCGACGCCTTCGACGCCAAAGGCGAACTGCGGCTCGAGAGCGTGACCTACAAGGGCGAGAAATTCGAAGGGTGACGGAAAGAACGGAACGCGTTCGAAAGACCCTCGCGCCGGCTCCCGCCGTCGACGGATTGTGTTTGCCCGCAAGACGAAATTGAAGATATCATGGCCCGGCGCGGTTCGAAGACGTCATATGAACCGACGACGATTTGAACCGACGACGATTTTGTTTCAGCGAGTGTTGGAGAGAGATCATGACTTTGTTGCGAGTGGGCGCAAAGGGGCCGAAGGTGGTCGAGATCCAGGAAGCGCTTCAGAAAAACGGCTTCGACCCCGGCCTCGTCGATGGAGACTTCGGTCCCGGCACGGAGGCGGCAGTCATCGCATTTCAGCAGAGCGAGGGACTGACACCGGACGGGATTGTCGGGCCGCTGACGTCGATCGCGCTCGGGCTCTCGACCGACACAGAGGCCGAGGCGGTTTCCAAGCTCCTTCGAGACGCCACCGGCTCGGTCACCGTGGAAGTCGTCTCCAAGATTTTTCCGGACGCTCATCTCGGCAACATCAAGACGCATTTGCCGAAAATTCTTTCCGCGCTCAACGAGTTCGGGATCGGCGACAGGGGCATGATCCTCGTCGCCCTCGCCACCATCCGCGCGGAAACCGCCGGCTTCACGCCGATCAGTGAATTCAAGTCCAAATACAATACGTCCCCGAACGGCCATCCTTTCGACCTCTACGACAATCGCAAGGATCTCGGCAATCGCGGCGCGCCGGATGGAGCGGCTTTCAAGGGACGCGGCTTCGTGCAACTCACGGGACGTTTCAACTATACGAAATTCGACCAGGTGCTCGGTCTGGAGGGGAAGCTGGTGTCCAATCCCGATCTGGCCAACGATCCCGAAATAGCGGCGAAATTGTTGGCCGCCTTTCTCAAGTCCGCGGAAGGACGGATTCGATCGGCTCTTCGGAGGGACGACCTGCTGGACGCGCGGAGGACGGTGAACGGCGGAAGGCACGGTTATGATCGATTCAGGGAAGCCTATCTGACGGGCAGGTCGCTGGTCGGTTGAGGCGGATCGCCGAAATGCGCCATACGATCGTTCCGTGTGACATTGCTCGGGGACGGCCTCGATCATCGAGGCCGAATGCGCTCGCGATGCTTCCCGTCGCCTTGTTGTCGCTCTCGACGCAGGGACATGCGGCGAGCGGACCATGCAAGGACACGGAGCGCGTCCTGTTCGCTTGCCGGATCGGACGCGCCACGGCGGCGATTTGCAGCGCCGGAGACGCGCCCGAGAGCGTGCGCGTCCAATATCGGTTTCTGCGGTCGGGAGTTCCGCAATTGAGCATTCCGTCCGCGGACGACGGATGGCGCGACTCCGTCAGCGCGGGAGCCTTCACATTGATCGGAGGCGGCGGAGCCTATGCCGCCTTCCTCAACGGACCCTTCCGTTACGTCGTCTATACGAGCATCGCGCGCGGGCGGGAGCGGGCGGGCGTCGCCGTCGAAAAGAACGGGCGGCTTCTCCGGAACTCGAGGTGCTCTTCCAAAGCCGCCTCCGAGCTCGGCCCGGACCTTTTCGATCGATACCGAATTCCTGCGGACAAGAGCGGATTCGAATTGCCTTAGACCGGCCGGCGCGACTCTCGTACCGGATGTCCATGATGGCGTGGTCCATCTCGCCGCCGGTCGAGAACTCCCCCCGTTCGCGAGCGGCGGCGCGGCCCGCATGGGCGAGATCGCATCTTCCGCCCGCGGCGCCTCTTGCGCTTGGCCCTGTACCGCAATAGCTTGTCGACAGCTATGTCTCTACGATTGTTTCTGACTTTGTCGCGCGGCGTCGTTTCATGCGTGGGTGGGCAGGCCACTGGGGTTACGCGATCCTTGCGTCGATGTGGGTCACGACGCCCGCCATTGCAGGCGCCTTTTTACAACCTCCGGGAGAGGGCGTCGTAATTTTCACCATGGGCGTCGCCGAAGCGCGAGGAGCCTACGACTCTCTCGGCCGGCTCGTCGCCGCGCCGGCCTATGACAAGCTCGAGGCGCAGCTCTATGCGGAATATGGTCTGCTCGAGCAGCTGACGCTCGTCGCGGAAACGAATTACCTGCGCTTTCGCGGCTCCGGCGCGCAGAGGCAGGCCGAGCAGCTCGCTGTCTTGACCGAGCAGGCGCGCGCCGGCGCGCCGCTCTTCCTGCCGCCGGGCGTCGGCTCCGGCGCGCGCTATGCGGGTCCGGGCGTCCAGTCGCTGGGCGCTCGGCTTCGGCTGCTGCAGCTCGGGCCGGTGGTTCTGTCCACGCAGGCGAGCCTGCGCGCGTCGGTGGGCGAGGGACGCAAATTCCTCGACATGAGGGAGCATTTTCAGCTCGACGGCCGCATGCTGATCGGCTCGCCGATCGAGCTGCTCGGCATGGCCGGCTTCGCCGAGGGGCAGATCGGCTATCGGTCCGCCGGTCAGAACAGCGCCGAGATTCGCAGCGAGATCGCCACGGGACTGCGGCCGACGGCGGATGTGCTGCTGCTGGCCCAAGGTTTCTTCTATGTCGCGCCCTGGGCGTTGGACGGCGCCTTCACCGCCTCTCACCGGCTGCAGCTCAGCGCGGTCTATGACCTCTCCCGCACGGTCGCGGTCCAGATCGGCGCGCGCGCCTCGTTGCGCGGCGTCAATGATTCGGCCGAGCGCGGCCTCGTCGGCGCCCTATGGTATAGATTTTGAGAACGGCGGCCGGGGAGCCGAGAGAAAATGGCGCGTTGTTTCGGGATCATTCTCGCGGGAGGGCAGGCGCGCCGCATGGGCGGCGCCGACAAGCCGCTGATCGAGATCGGCGGCGCGCCGATTCTCGAGCATGTCGTTCGCCGCCTCGCGCCGCAATGTGTCGGCCTCGCGCTCAACGCCAATGGCGCGCCGGAGCGTTTCTCGGCCTTCGGCTTGCCCGTCCTCGCCGATAAGGTCGAGGGCTTCGCAGGGCCGCTCGCCGGCGTGCTGGCCGGGCTCGACCATATCGCCGCGGAACATCCCGATGCGCCCTTCGCTGTGAGCGTACCGGCCGACACGCCGTTCATTCCGGCCGATCTCGTGGCGCGGCTCGCCGCCGCGCGCGCCGCGGCGGGGGCGCAGATTGCGGTCGCATCATCGAGCGAGCGCACGCATCATGCGGTCGCCCTCTGGCCCGTGTCGCTGCGCGAGAAGCTGCGCCACGCGCTGGTGCAGGAGGATTTACGCAAGGTGAGCGGCTTCATCGAGCGCTACCGCAATGTCGTCGTCGAATGGCCCATCTCCCCCTTCGACCCGTTCTTCAATGTGAACCGGCCGGAAGATGTCGATATGGCGGAAGCGATCGCGAGGATCATGCGATCTGCATGAGCCCGTAGCTCGTTCACACGAATCCCGGATCGATCTTGCTCGTCCGCTCGAGCCAGCGCGGCGTCGGCAGGTTCAGCCCGCGCAGAAAGTCGAGATTATAGAGCTTCGATGCGTAACGTGTGCCGAGATCGGCGAGGATCGTCACGATCGTATGGCCGGGGCCGAGCTCCTTGGCGAGTCGGATCGCCCCCGCGACATTGACGCCCGAGGAGCCGCCGAGCAGCAGCCCCTCGTTCTCGGCGAGATCGAACAGGATCGGCAGCGCCTCCTCGTCGGTGATCTGATAAGCGAGATCGATCGGCGCGCCTTCGAGATTGGCGGTGATGCGGCCCTGGCCGATCCCCTCCGTGATCGAGGAGCCGGAGGCCTGCAATTCTCCGGTCGTGTAGTAGGCAAAGAGCGCGGCGCCCATCGGATCGGCGATGGCGATCTTGACCGAGGGCTTGCGCTCCTTGAGCGCGATCGCGACGCCGGCCAGCGTGCCGCCGGTGCCGACCGCGCAGACGAAGCCGTCGATCTCGCCATTGGTGTCGGCGAAAATCTCCGGCCCGGTAGTCTGCACATGCGCGTCGCGATTGGCGACATTGTCGAACTGATTGGCCCAGATCGCTCCCTCGGGACGCTCGGAGGCGAGACGCTCGGCCAGCCGGCCGGAGAGCTTCACATAATTATTCGGATTGGCGTAAGGGACGGCGGGAACCTCGACCAGCTCGGCGCCTTGCAGGCGCAGCGTGTCCTTCTTCTCCTGGCTCTGCGTCTCCGGGATCACGATCACGGTGCGAAAGCCGAGCGCATTGGCGACGAGCGCGAGGCCGATCCCCGTATTGCCGGCGGTGCCCTCGACGATGACGCCGCCCGGCTTCAGCGTTCCGCGGGCGATCGCGTCCTGCACGATCGACAGGGCGGCGCGGTCTTTCACCGAGCCGCCGGGATTCATGAATTCCGCCTTGCCGAGAATGCGGCAGCCTGTGGCCTCGGAGGCCGCGCGCAATTCGACGAGCGGTGTGGCGCCGATCGCTTCGATGACATTTCCGGCGAATTTCATGGGCCTTTTCCTCTGCGCGGGATGAGCCGCGCTAGCTTATAGCCAAGGGAGAAGCAAGGATTATTCCGTCTCCCGCGCGAAGCGGCCTTCGAGACGGAATATCGCGCGATGCGTCGCGCTCTCGCCGGGGCGCAAAACGCGCATCGACGGTTTCTCGAAAAGATCGCCGCAAAAATCCTCGGGGTCGCCGTGGCCGGTCCACGCCTCGATGCAGAGAAAGGGCGCCGGGGGCCGCGACCACAAGGCGATATGGGGAAAGTCGTCGAGCTCGATGGAGAGGCGCAGGCCGGCGCCATTGTCATAGGCGAGGCGCCGGCTCGCGGCGTCGAGGAAGCACAAAGCCTCCCGCTCCAGCAGCTCGCGCGTCAGCGGCAGCACGCCGCCGTCGAGCGGGACGGGCCGGCGGCGCGCCGAGAACAGGCCGCCCGGGGCGATGATCGGAACTTCGGCGCGCTCGGCCCTTTCGAAACGGATCGAATGGGCGGCGGAGGAGCCGGCGAGCGGCCAGCGGAAGCCGGGGTGCAGGCCCGCCGCATAGGGCAGGGGCCGATCGCCGCGATTGGTCGCGACGAGCGCGATCTCGATTTCGCCCGGCCGCAGCGCGAAGCGCGCCTCGAGCCGGAAGGCGAAAGGATAGAGGGCCAGAGTCTCCTCGTCCGCGTCGAGGACGAAGCGCGCCGCCGCCCGCGACCGCTCGGCGAGCGCGAAGCGCTTGCGCCGCGCGAAGCCATGCAGGCCGAGCGGAAATTCGCGGGTCCCGATCCGCGCGCGGCCGTTCCGCGTCCAGCCGACGACGGGGAACAGGATCGGCGCCGTCTCGCTCCAGACGGCGGGGTCGGGCGACCAGACCAGATCGGCGTCCTGCGCGCGCCAGGACAATAATTGCGCGCCGAGCGGCGAGACGGCCGCGTGGTCATGAGCGCCGGCGCGAAGGAGAATCGGTTCGCACATAGCGTGAGCGTGCCTGTTTCGCACGCCGGCGCAAGGAAGTTCGCCGGCGTCGGGGGCGCGCGGCGAGCACGCAAGTAGATTTACGCTTCGTAAAGGCTGTGCGGACAAATTGTGGTCATGTGATCTCGGGGAGGAAGCGATGGATGCGGCGAAGGGGGCGGGCCGTCGGCCGGCCGCGCACATGCGCGAGACGAGGCAATCGCGCCGCGAGGCGGCCGTCGAGATGCGCCGGCGTCGGCCGCTGGCTACCCTGTCGGCGGCGCAGGTCCTGCGGGCCGCGCTGCTGCTGGCGGCCGGCTTCGCCTGTCTCGCCGGCCTGCATGCCGGCGGGGCCAGAGCGCAGGCGCCGCGGGCCGAAGCGGGGGAGCAGAGCTCCGCAGCGCTTCCGCGGATAGTGAACGTCAACCGATAAAATCAGGCGTACCATTAATTCAAAGGCGGTTTCCGAACGATCGCCTGGTGTTGGCGCAGGCGTTCCGCGGCATGTGGCCGGCCCCGGCGGAAGCGGTTTCCTCGGGCGCCGCCTGGCGCGGGCGGAGCATTACGTACGGACTCGAAGATTAAGGTTAAGCAAAACCTAATAAGGCGCGCCCGGCGAAATTGCGATACATAGGTAGCCGTTCGGATCGCGGACGACGAGACTCCGCGACGTAGCGAAAGCGTTCGAGAGCGTGACACATGGCGCAAGCGTCGGATTTGGTCGGAAGCGCGCAGCCTCCCGTGTCCTTTGCGGAAAGGCTCGCAGGTTCGGAGGCGTTCGGCGCCCTGTTCCGGGAGGGCATGGCGCTGGTCGAGGAGGCGGCCGCCTATCTCGACGGCGCCGGCCGCGACGACGCCAAGTCCCTGGCGCGACCGGAGGCGCTGGCCTATGCCGCGGAGAGCATGCGGCTGACCACCCGCCTGATGCAGATCGCTTCGTGGCTGCTGCTGCAACGCGCAGTCAACCAGGGGGAGATCACCAGGGCGCAGGCGGCGAGCGACAAGCACAAGGTGAGGCTGTCACAGCAGGAGCTCGCCTCCAATCCGGAGATCTTCTCCCATCTGCCGGAGAAGCTGCGCGATCTCGCCATTCATTCGCTGCGCCTGCAGGCGCGCGTCATCCATCTCGATCAGCTGATCTACGGCGTGACCGCGACCACCGCGTCGAGCGCCGGGCCGAGCCCGGTCGAGGCGCAGCTGCAAAAGCTCCGCAACGCCTTCGCGACCGGAATGTGAGAGCCGCGCACGGCGGCTCGTCGCTCACTTCTTGCCGAAAGACAGATTGCCGAAACGCGAGTTGAAGCGCGACAGACGGCCGCCGCGGTCGAGCAACTGCTGCGAGCCGCCGGTCCAGGCCGGATGCGTCTTGGGGTCGATGTCGAGATTGAGGATGTCGCCCTCGCTGCCCCAGGTCGAACGGGTGAAATACTCCGTCCCGTCGGTCATGACGACTTTGATCGTATGATAATCGGGGTGGATTTCTTTCTTCATCGTCTCGTCCTCGCGATCTTTCGGGAATTGGCGGCGCTCTTAGCGCAATGCGCGGCGAGGAGCAAGCGCGCGTCTCTTGCCTTCACCGCTTCAGGCGGCGAGCAGACGCTGCACCTCGTTGACGAGGTCCCGAAGATGGAAGGGCTTGGAGAGAATCTTGGCTTGGCGCGGAGCCTGATTGTCCGGATTGAGCGCGACCGCCGCGAAGCCGGTGATGAACATCACTTTGATCTCGGGGTCGAGCTCGGTCGCGCGGCGGGCGAGCTCTATGCCGTCCATCTCCGGCATGACGATATCGGTGAGCAGCAGCTCGAAAGGCTCGACCCTCAGCTGGTCATAGGCCGCGAGGCCGTTGTCGAACGACTTGACGGCGAATCCGGCCGTCTGCAGCGCTCGCACCAGAAAGCGCCGCATGTCGTTGTCGTCCTCCGCCAGCAGGATTTTCGCGGAAATCTTCTCGGTCATATCATTCCTCGCTGTTTGCAACATAAGGGCGCAGTTTGGTAAAAATCGGGTGAAACCGAGCGGACGCGCCGACGGTCGAGCCGCCTTCCGTGGCCCTTGTTTCGCATATCGATAAAAATTCGGGAATCCGGGAGCCGATCGGTCTATGGTGGCGGATCGGGCCATTCGCGGAGAGATCGAGGTCAGTCGATGAGTTCCGAGCCGTTGCAGGAAGAGGAGCGCGCCGAGGCGGCGGATTCCGAGCTCGGCGTTGCTTTCGAGGTGATCGAGCCCGAGGAACTCGTCTCGCCGCTCGTCTTCTCCTCCCCACATTCCGGCGACATCTACCCGGCGGGCTTTCTCGCCAGCTCGCGGCTCGACATTGCGAGCCTGCGCCGCTCGGAGGACGCGCATGTGCATGCGCTGTTCGGTCTGGCGCCCGCGGCCGGCGCGCCGCTGATCAAGGCGCATTTCCCGCGCGCCTATCTCGATCTCAATCGCGAGCCCTACGAGCTCGATCCCCGCATGTTCGAGGACACGCTGCCGGAGTTCGCCAACACGCGCTCCCTACGGGTGGCGGCGGGCCTCGGCACCATCCCGCGCGTCGTCGCCGACGCCCGCGAGATCTATGCCGCGCCCCTTCGCGTCGGCGAGGCGCTGCGCCGCATCGACAGGCTGCACAAGCCTTATCACGCGGCGTTGCGCGGGTTGATGCAGCGCGCGCGGCGGCGCTTCGGCGTGGCCCTGCTCATCGATTGCCATTCGATGCCGTCCAATGTCGCCAAGGAGAGCCAGACGCCGCGCGGCGACAAGCGCAAGCCCGATTTCGTGCTCGGCGACCGTTTCGGCGCCAGCTGCGCGGCGGAGATCGTCGAGACGATCGAGACGCGGCTCGGGCAATGGGGCTATCACGTGCAGCGCAACCGCCCCTATGCGGGCGGCTATATCACCGAACATTACGGCCGGCCGGCCGCCGGCTCGCATGCGGTGCAGATCGAGATCGCCCGCAATCTCTATATGAACGAGGAGGATCTCGTGCGCAACGACGAGTTCGATCTCCTCGTCGCGCGGCTCGGCGAGCTGGCGCGTCTGCTCGCGCAGACGGTCGGACCGCGCGAGCAGCGCGCCGCCGCCGAATAGGCCGCGCGAGGAGCGAGCGCATGACCGCCGTCGATTTCGAGAAATTCGTCGAGCGTCTCGCCGACGCCTCGGGGGAAGCGATCCTGCCCTTCTTCCGCACCAGCCTCGCGGCGGAGGACAAGGCGCATGGCGGCGCCTTCGATCCGGTCACGGAGGCGGACCGCGCCGCCGAGCTCGCCATGCGCCGGCTCATAGAGGGCGCCTTTCCGAGCCATGGGATCGTCGGCGAGGAGTTCGGCAATCTGCGCGAGGACGCCGAATATGTCTGGGTGCTCGATCCGATCGATGGCACCAAGAGCTTCATCTGCGGCCTGCCCGTGTGGGGCACGCTGATCGGCCTCACTCATCGCGGACGTCCCTGCTACGGGCTGATGCACCAGCCCTTCACGCGCGAGCGCTTTTCGGGGGACGGCGAGGCGGCCTTTTGGCGCGGGCCGGCGCGCCGCCATTCGGAGCCTGCATGGAAGGCGCAGCCTGCCGCCGAAGAGCGCCGCAGGCTGAGCGCCCGCGCCTGCGCGAGCCTCGCCGAGGCGACCTTGATGACGACGTCGCCCAAGCTCATCGACGAGTCGTTGCGCGACGCCTTCTTCCGTGTCGAGGCGCTCACGCGCCTCTCGCGCTATGGCGGAGACTGCTACGCTTATTGCGCGCTGGCGGCGGGCCACGTCGATCTCGTCATAGAGACCAATCTCAACCCTTACGACATTGTCGCTCTGATCCCGATCGTCGAAGGGGCGGGAGGAATCGTCACCACCTGGGACGGCGGCTCGGCGGCGCAGGGCGGCGCGATCGTCGCGGCCGGAGATCGCCGCGTCCACGACGCGGCGATGCGCATGCTCACGCGCGGCTGAGGGCCGAGCGTTCATCGGGAATGGACGAACAAACGCCCATCTCCGAGCGGCCCCTCACATCTCAGCTCGACACTCTCTGGCATTCGTCCGCGCAGGCCTTGCAGGCCTCGCCGCAATTCTTGCATTCCGAATATTGCGGGAAGCGGTCGCATTCCTTCTTGCAGGCCATGCAGACGTCATAGACCGTCTTGGCGAGCGCCGGCGTCGTGGGCGAATTGACCGCGGCGAGCGTCTCCAGCGCCGCGCAAGCGGCGACGAGGTCATAGGACGCCTTGGTGCATTCGGCCATGCTCGTGTCGTTCATCGACAGCATGCCGAAACAGTGGCGCAGGCATTCATTGCCGGTGGAGACGCATTTGGCGCTCGTCTCCATCAGAGCGGGGTATTTCGCCGGATGGTGATGGAGAGGCGCGCCCGGCGCAGTCGCCTGAGCGAAAGCGCGGGCGGATGTCGCCGCGGCCGCGGCGGCGCCGATGGCGGCGACGAATTGACGGCGTTCCATTTGTCGTTCCTCCGTTGCTTTCGGAAAATTTCTTCCCGCTAGGAGCGCGTTCGCGAACGATTCAACGCTCCAGGCGGCTGGGTCGTTGCAAAGAAAAGCCGCCGACGCCATTTGTTCTTTCTGCCGAGGAGGGGAAGATGGAACAGACCGTCGTGCTCACGCTCGCGCGCAGCGATGCAGAAGCGCTCATCGGCGCGTTGCGGCGGCGGGCGGAACGCCTGTGCGACATTCGCCGCGAGCTCTGCGAGCCGGAAGGGGCGGACGAGCTCGAGCGGCAGGAGCGCGCCTATTTCGAAGAGGAGAACGCCGTCGTCGAGCGCGTTCTCGCCGCTCTCGACGCCGCACTTTCGGCGTCGGCCGGCGTCTGAAGAAACCACGAACGACGTCGTGCGCGCGACGCCGTCCGAGGCGCCTGCCGGTATGTCGCGGCGTTACTGGAGCGGCGTCGCGCCGGCCGAGGAGGCGGCCGTCCCATCGAGCAGACGCTCGGCCGTGTCGGCCACTTTCAGCCACACCTCGTGCCCCTCCTCGTCGCCGGCGCGCTGCAGGTCGAGGGCGCGTTCTCTCGCCTTTGCGGGCGCTTCGCCCGCCAGCCGATGCGTGAGCACGCGGGCGTGGATCTCGACGGCCTGATCCAGAGAAATCTCCATAGAGTCAATTCCCTCTGCCCTGGCGGGCGCGCTTTGCGACCGCGCCGCGTCTGTCCCATGGCCTCGGTGCGTCGCCCATGTGGCGGATTGTCGCATCCCGCGCCCGCGCCGTCAAAGCGCCGCATCCATCCGCTCTCTCGCAGCCGAGGCGCGCCGACGTTCGACGGCTTCGGCGAGCCGGCGCAGGCAGCCGAGCGACTGTGGCCAATCGAGGCAGCCGTCGGTGACGCTCTGGCCATAGACGAGCGGGTGCCCGGAAACGAGGTCCTGGCGGCCGCCGACGAGATGACTCTCGATCATCACGCCGATGACGCTGCGTTCGCCGGCCTCGATCCGCCGCGCCAGATCCTCGATCACCCGCGGCTGGTTCTCCGGCTTTTTGCCGCTGTTGGCGTGCGAGGCGTCGACCATCACATAGGGCGAGACGCCGGATTTTTCCGCCTCGGCGCAGGCCGCAGCGACGCTCGCCGCGTCAAAGTTCGGCGTCTTTCCGCCGCGCAGGATGATGTGGCAATCCTCATTGCCGCTGGTCGCGGCGATGGCGCAGCGGCCGTCCTTGGCGACGGCGAGGAAATGATGCGGCTGCGCGGCGGAGAGCGCCGCGTCGAGGGCGATGCGCACATTGCCGTCGGTGCCGTTCTTGAAGCCGATCGGGCAGGAGAGGCCGGAGGCCAGCTCGCGATGGACCTGGCTCTCCGTCGTGCGCGCGCCGATCGCGCCCCAGCCGACGAGATCGGCGATATATTGCGGCGTCGCCATGTCGAGGAACTCGCAGCCGGCGGGCAGCCCGAGTTCGTTCACCTCGAGCAGCAGGCGCCGCGCGAGGCGCAATCCGGTCTCGATGTCGAAGCTGCCGTCGAGTCGCGGATCGTTGATGAGGCCCTTCCAGCCGACCGTGGTGCGCGGCTTCTCGAAATAGACGCGCATGATGATCTCGAGCCGGTCGGCGAATTCGCGGCGCGCCTGCGCGAGACGGCGCGCATAATCGAGCGCGGCGTCCGCATCGTGGATGGAGCAGGGGCCGATGACGACGGCGAGACGGTCGTCGCGGCCACGCAGAATTTCGCGCAACGCCGCCCGGACGGAGGCGACGACGCGGCTCGCGCTCTCGCTGCGCGGCAACTCGCGCATGATCTCGGCGGGCGCGGTCAGCTCTTTGATCTTGACGATGCGCAGGTCGTCGGTTTCGGTCGGCACGGCGCGGCTCCTTCGTTCGAACGAGGCCGGCGGCGCAAAAAAAAGCCGCCAGCGGGTCTGGCGGCTCCTGGGGACTTTCGCGGGTCTTACGGTCGGATGTCGACCGTCCGCATCGCTCCCTCCGCCGCCGGCGCGGGATAGCCGAAATACCAGTAGAAGGGCGCGGCGGGGATGACGGTCATGAGAGTGGACTTAAATCGGCGCGTGGGATCGTGTCAAGCCGCCACTCGGCGGCTTTGCGCGGTTCTGACGCGTTCTCCGCGCCGCGCCCGTCAGGCGAGCCGTCTGACATAATCCAGAGCTCGGTGGCATATTGTCTCAGAGTATGGCGCTCGTCACGCCGGCTCAATTCGACACCCGGCTCAATTCGCATATCGAAAGGCAGACCCGATGACTTCTTCCCCTTTGATCATCCGCCGAGGGCAGGGCGAAACTCTCGATGTGGTGGGCATGGCCCTGCGCTTCCTCTGCCGTTCGGAGGATACGCGCGGCGCTTGGTCGCTGATGGAGAATGTGATCCCCGAGAACGCCGGCCCCCCGCCGCATCGCCATTCGTGGGACGAGGCCTATTACATCATTTCCGGCGAGGTGGAGTTCGAGATCGGCGGAAAGCGCGAGCGCGTCGGAGCGGGCGAGTTCGTCTTCGCTCCGGCCGGCGCCACGCACGCTTTTCACGGCGTCTCGAAGGAGCCGGCGCGCATGTTGACCTTCGACGCCCCGGCGCATGCGGAGGCTTTTTTCAAGGAGGTGGATCGGGAAGTCACGGAGCTGCCGCGCGATCTCGCGAAGCTGCCCCAGATCGGCGAGCGGCATGGGCTCGTGTTCGAGGAGGCGTGAAGCCCAGTCCCCCCGGCGAGGCGAAACCGAGAGGTCCGAAGGGCGCGTCGCCCGAATCTCGCCGATATGGTTTCCCCGATTTTCCGAGTCGTGCGTCGCGGTCTTTGCTGCGACGCGGCAGCGCAAGGGCCGGCGGAGCGCCGGCCCTTCGACGGGACGATCATCTCTCGCGCTCAGTCGCAGACCGTCACGTCGTGGAAATAGATCACATTGCCCCAGCGATCGGTGACCGGGCGGTGGGCGATGTAGCAATCGGAATCGGTGATCTCGTCGAGCGCGAGGGCGCCCAGAGCGTCGGCCACGGGCGCGTGATAATGATGGCGCCACGGACGGGCGTCGGCGGAGAGAGTGGAGCCCGCGAGGGCGAGGGCCGTGAGGCCGGCGGTCAGAATCGTCTTGTTCATGGTCGCGCTCCTCGAAATTTTCGTTCGCTCGTTTGCGTCGAGCGTCGTGACCTTACGAAGCGGGACTGTGACAGCGATGTGCGCGGGCGCACACATCGAAGGCGTCGCAGGCGCGGACGCCACCGCGGGAGCGGCGTCAGGACTGGCGGAACGTTCGCGCGTTTCCCGCCGATGTCGTCGAGAACATCGGAGCCAGAATGACGAGAAACAGCATCGCTTATCTGGCCGCGGCGACGATGGCCGTCGCCCTTCCGGCGTACGCCTTCGCTTGGAGGTCGGGGCATTGGGGCGAGAGCCCGAGCAGCAGCAAAGACAGGGGCTACGGCGGACGTCCGGCCGGCGGCGGCTGGTGACGCGACCGAGGCGACGGCGCGCGGGCGACCGCCGCGACGTCACTCCTCGCTCTGCGCGAGGAGCTTGGCTTGGCGGTCCGTCGTCAGCGCGTCGACGATCTCGTCGAGGTCTCCCTCCATCACGCGATCGAGCTTGTAGAGCGTCAGATTGATGCGATGGTCGGTGACCCGGCCTTGCGGAAAATTATAGGTGCGGATTCGCTCGGAACGGTCGCCGGAGCCGACCTGCGCCTTGCGGTCGGCGGCGCGCGCGCTGTCCAATCGCTGCCGCTCGGCGTCGAAGAGACGCGAGCGCAAGACCTCCATCGCCTTCGCCTTGTTGCGATGCTGCGAGCGCTCCTCCTGCATCATCACCACGATGCCGGAAGGGATGTGCGTGATGCGGATCGCCGATTCCGTCTTGTTCACATGCTGGCCGCCGGCGCCGCCGGAGCGCATGGTCTCGATCTGCAGATCCTTGTCGTCGATCGCGACATCCACTTCTTCCGCCTGCGGAAGCACGGCGACCGTCGCAGCGGATGTGTGGATGCGCCCCTGCGTCTCCGTCGCCGGCACGCGCTGCACGCGATGCACGCCGGATTCGAATTTCAATCGCGCATAGACGCCGCGTCCGGCGATCTCGGCGACGATTTCCTTGTAGCCGCCGAGCGCGCCCTCGCTCGCCGACAGAATCTCGACGCTCCAGCCCTTTGCGCCGGCGTATTTCTGATAGGCGCGGAAAAGGTCGCCGGCAAAGAGCGCCGCCTCGTCGCCGCCTGTGCCGGCGCGCACCTCGAGAATGACGCCCTTCTCGTCGGCCGAGTCCTTGGGCAGCAGGGCGAGCTTCAATTCATGCGCGGCGTTTTCGAGCGCGCTTTCCGCGGCGTTCAGCTCGCCCTCGACGAATGCGCGCATTTCCGGCTCGAGCGCGGGATCGGCGAGCATCTCGCCGAGGCCGGCGATCTCGGCGCCGGTCGCACGATAGGCCCTGATCCTGGCGACCACATCGTCGAGCACGGCGAGCTCGCGCGACAGAGCGACGAAGCTCGCCGCATCGGGCCCGGCGGCGAGCCTGGCCCCGATCTCGTCGTGGCGGCGTAGAATGAGGTCGAGCTTGTCTTGTGCGAACATGTCCGGTCCGAGGCGATTGCGAGCGTCTCCTTTAGCCGCTTCCCGGCGGAAAGCGAGAAAAATGGCGCTGGACCGCCGTGCCCGCTCGTCGGCCCAACGAGCGGGCGACGCCGTGCATAGCGGCTCGACGCGCAATAGGCCCAGAGCATCAGGTGCGTCGTTAGAACGCGGGGCCGAACAGGGTTCGCAGCTTGTTCACGACAGTGCTATTTTCTAGCTTCCGCTTTCATTGGGGGAGGTTTCATCATGCCTTTTTTCAGAATTTCGTGCATGACCTGGTCCATCGCGGCCGCGTCGGCTCGCTCGCAGAGCGCAGCCGCGTCGCCCCAGTGGCTTATCGGCGCCCGATGGCTCGCCGTCGCGTTTCTCTCTTTCGCCCTCGCGGCGCCCGCATTCGCGCAGAGCGCGTCGCGCACGCGGCTCGTCACGCGGCCCTACTCTTCCAAAGCAGGCCAGACCGTGAAGCTCATAGCGGAAGTGGACGGCCTCGGCGGCGGCGCGCCGACGGGCACGGTGAGCTTTGCCGAGGGCGCGGTCACGCTCGGCGCGGGGACGCTGTCGCCCTATGGCGCGGGGCAGGCGACTTTGTCGATGGGCAATCAGCATAGCTGCGCCTTGTCTGCGGCAGGCGGCGTGCGCTGCTGGGGTCGCAACGATTATGGCCAGCTCGGCGACGGAACAATGGTCCACCGAAGCAGTCCTGTCTCGGTGTCGGGTTTGCCGAGCGATGTCGTCGCGATTGCGGCGGGCTGGGGTCACAGCTGCGCGCTGACCAGCGCCGGCGCTGTCGAATGCTGGGGCTTGAATGAAGTCGGGCAGCTCGGCGATGGGACTTATCCGAACCGGTCTGCGCCGGGCGTCGTGACGCGTCTTTCGAGCGGCGTCGTCGCGATCGCATCCGGCGCCGTACACAGCTGCGCGGTGACCAGCGTCGGCGCGGTGAAATGCTGGGGCTCGAATGTCGCAGGACAGCTCGGCGCCGGAACGCCGACCTATCATCGCACCCCCATAGGGGTGACAGGGCTTCGGAGCGGCGTCGTCGCGATCGCGGGGGGAACCCAGCATAGCTGCGCGCTGACCACCGCCGGCGCCGTCAAGTGCTGGGGCTACAATTTCTACGGCCAGCTCGGCGATGGGACGACGGCGAATCGCGCGACGCCCGTCGCCGTGCCGAGCCTCGCGAGCGGCGTCGTCGCGATTGCGGCGGGCTGGGGCCACAGCTGCGCGCTGATCAAGGCCGGCGCCGTCAAATGCTGGGGCGAGAACTCCAAGGGTCAGATCGGTGACGGAACGACGATCACCCGTCACACTCCTGTCGCAGTGTCGGGTCTGTCGAGCGGGGTCGTCGCGATTGCGGCGGGCGGCGGGTATAACTGCGCGCTCAAAGGCAACGGCGCCGTCCTGTGCTGGGGAGACAATGGGCAGGGCGTGCTCGGCGACAGGACGACGACAGATCGGACGACGCCCGTCGCCGTGCCCGGCCACACGCGAGGCGTCGTCGCAATCGCGCCGGGCGGCGATCACACCTGCGTGATGATCGGCTCCGGGGTCGTCAGATGCTGGGGCAGCAACGGGCTGGGTCAGCTCGGCGATGGGACGACCCAGAACCGCCGCCTCGCCCCCAAGCCGATTCCCGATTTCACGGCCCTCGTCCGCGCGCGGGCGCCTTTGCTGATCAACTCGCTCGCCGTCGGGCCGCATGCGCTGCATGCGAGCTATCCCGGCGATGCGGCCCACACGCCCTCGAGCGGAACGCAGTCGCACACCGTCCTCCCGTGACGGCGGCTCGCCGCGGCATCCTCTGTCTCCTCTCGCTTCACGGAGTTTTCGATCATGAACGCCTTACGACTTTTCGCTGTCGCGATCTCGTCTCTCGCCCTCGCGGCGCCCGCTTTTGCAAAGAGCGCGTCGCGCACGCGACTCGTCGCTCTGCCCAATCCTGCGAAGGCCGGTCAGTCGGTGCTGCTGCGAGCCGAGGTCGACGGGCTGGGCGGTGGCGCGCCCACAGGAACGGTGAGCTTTGCCGACGGCTCGGCCGCGCTGGGGGCGGCGACGCTGTCGCCCTACGGGGCCGGGCAGGCGACTCTGGCCGCCGGTGACCATCACACTTGCGTGCTGAGCGGCGCCGGCGGCATCAAATGCTGGGGCTGGAACGGCTCCGGCGCGCTCGGCGATGGAGGGTCGATAGGAGGCGCCACTCCGGTCTCCGTATCGGGCCTTTCGGCCGTCGCCGCGATCGCGGCGGGCGGCTTTCACACTTGCGCGCTGACCGGCGCCGGCGCGGTCAAATGCTGGGGCGCCAACGGCTCCGGCCAGGTCGGCGATGGGACCAAAACGGACCGGAAGACGCCAGTCGCGGTGTCGGGCCTTTCGAGCGGGATCGTCGCGATCACGGCCGGATATCGGCACAGCTGCGCGCTGACCATCGCCGGCGCGGTCAAATGCTGGGGCGCTAACTCTTTTGGCGCAATCGGCGACGGAACGACCACTAATCGACTCGTTCCCACGGCCGTGTCCGATCTGTCGAGCGGGGTGGTCGCGATCACAGCGGGCGCCTATCACACTTGCGCGCTGACCGACGCCGGAGCCGTCAAATGCTGGGGTTGGAATCAGTATGGACAGATCGGCGACGGGACGCGCGCCTATAAGTTGAAGCGTCTGACCCCCCTCTCCGTGAAGCGCCTTTCGAGCGGCGTCGTCGCGATCGCGGCTGGATACGCGCACAACTGCGCGCTGAAGAGTGGCGGCGCCATTCTGTGCTGGGGCTCGAACTGGTACGGCGCGCTCGGCGACGGAACGAACAAGCATCGGCCTATGGCGGTCAATGTCTCCGGCCTTACGCGCGGCGTCGTCGCGATCACGGCGGGATACGCGCACAGCTGCGCGCTGACCAGCGCCGGCGCCGCCATGTGCTGGGGCTCCAACCACGACGGCCAGATCGGCGATGGGACCACAACGAGCCGGAGCACGCCGGTCGCGGTGTCGGGTCTTTCGAGCGGCGTCGCCGCGATCGAGGGCGGCTATCAACACAGCTGCGCGCTGACCAACGCCGGCGCCGTCGAATGCTGGGGCGCAAACGGGGATGGCCAGCTCGGCGGCGGATCGGGGTGGGGGGAGCGCGCGCCCGTGCTCGTTTCCGGCGTGACGGGCCTCGTCCGGTCGCGCGCGCAGCTCGAAACGCGCTCGCTGGGCGTCGGGGCGCATGTGCTGCGGGCGAGCTTTCCGGGCGATGCGCTTCATTTCCACTCGAACGCATCGCGCGAGCAGACCGTCGTCCCGTGACGTCGGCTCGCCGCCGCATTCTCCGACTCCTCTCGCTTCACGGAGTTTTCGATCATGAACGCCTTGCGAATTTTCGCTGTCGCGATCGCATTTTTCGCCCTCGCGGCGCCCGCTTTTGCAAAGAGCGCGTCGCGCACGCGGCTCGTCACTTGGCCCAATCCGGCGAAAGCGGGCGAGGTCGTGCGGATGCAGGCCGAGGTCGACGGCTTCGGCGGCCGCGCGCCGACGGGAACGGTGAACTTCACCGACGGCGCCGTCGCGCTCGGTTCGGGAACGCTGTCGCCCAAAGGGGCGGGGCAGGCGACATTGGCGGTCGGCGGATATGCGAGCTGCGCCTTGACGTCCGCCGGAGGCGTCAAATGCTGGGGACGGAACGACAACGGCGAGCTCGGCGACGGAACGACCACGGACCGGCATACGCCCGTCGACGTGACGGGTCTTTCGAGCGGCGTCGTCGCCATCGCGGCGGGCTCCTGGCATAGCTGTGTGCTGACCGGCGCCGGATCGGTCAAATGCTGGGGTTGGAACTACTACGGCCAGATCGGCTCCGGCGGAGGGGCCGAGCGTTCCGTCCCCGTTTCGGTTCCGGGCATGTCGGGCGGCGTCGTCGCGATCGCGGCGGGCGTGGCGCACAGCTGCGCGCTGAACACCGCCGGAGGCGTCAAATGCTGGGGACGGAACGACGTCGGCCAACTCGGCGACGGAACGACCACGAACCGGGATACGCCGGTCGCCGTGAGGGGTTTCTCCAGCGGCGTCCTCGCGGTCGCGGCGGGCTTCGTGCACAGCTGCGCGCTGACCAACGCCGGCGCTGTCAAATGCTGGGGCGAGAACGTCCGCGGCCAATTGGGAAACGGGACGAGAATCGGGAGCCGCGTCCCTGTCGCCGTTTCGGGTCTCTCGAGCGGCGTCGTCGCGATCGCGGCGGGAGACTTTCATACCTGCGCGCTGACGACCGCGGGCGCGGTCAAATGCTGGGGCAGGAACGCCGACGGCGCGCTCGGCGACGGAACGACCACGCTGCGGCTCGTCCCCGTGCCCGTCACCGGCCTCTCGAGCGGCGTCGTCGCGATCGCGGGAGGCGGCAATTCGAGCTGTGTGGTGACGAGCGTCGGCGGCGCGAAATGTTGGGGCGGCAACTCCAATGGTCAGCTCGGCGACGGGACGACGACGAAACGCCTCGTTCCTGTCTCCGTGGCCGGCCTCTCGAGCGGCGTCGCCGCGATCTCGTTGCGCGTGCGCGCCTGCGCCGCGCTCAGCGGCGGCGCCGTCAAGTGCTGGGGCGAAAACCAGTATGGCGGAATCGGCGACGGCACGACCACCCTTCGCCTCACTCCCGTGCGGGTCTCGGGCTTGACGCCCCTCCTTCGCGCGCGCACGCGGTTCGGGACGCGTTCGCTCGCCGTCGGGACGCATGCGCTGCAGGCGAGCTATCCGGGCGACGCGGCGCATACGGCTTCGAGCGGCTCACAGTCGCAGACCATCGTCCCGTGACGGCGGCCCGCCACCCTCCAGCCCTCTCGCTTCACGGAGTTTTCGATCATGATCGCTTTCAAATTTTTCTGCGTCGCTCTGTCGCTCGCCCTCGCGGCGCCCGCATTCGGCAAGAGCGCGTCGCGCATGCGGCTGCTCGCTTCGCCCGATCCGGCGAAGATGGGGAGAACCGTGCTGTTGCAGGCCGAGGTCGACGGGCGCGGCCTCGGGCCGACAGGGAAGGTGACCTTTTCCGATGGGGCGGTCGTCGTCGGCGCGGCGCTGCTGTCGCGCATCGGCGCCGGGCAGGCGACCTTGGCCGGGGGAGCGACTCATGCCTGCGCGGTGTCTGCGGCGGGCGGCGCGAGATGCTGGGGCGGGAACGACCGCGGCGCGCTCGGCGACGGCTCGACCAGGGAAAGAAAGACGCCCGTCGATGTGCAGGCGCTCTCGCGCGATATCGTCGCGGTCACGGGGGGCGGTCTGCACAGCTGCGCGCTGACCAGCGCCGGCGCCGTCAAATGCTGGGGCGTCAACAATTCCGGCATTCTCGGCGACGGGACGTCGAAGGACCGCCTCAGGCCGGTCGGCGTGTCTGGACTTTCGAGCGGCGTGGTCGCCATCTCGGCCAGCGACGGCCATACTTGCGCGCTGACCAGGGCCGGCGCCGCCAAATGCTGGGGCGGCAACAGCTACGGAAAGCTCGGCGACGGAACGACGTCGAGCCGCTCGACGCCAGTGAACGTATCGGGTCTTGCGAGCGGCGTCGTCGCGATCGATGGAGGCAGAGAGCACACTTGCGCGGTGACCAGCGCCGGCGCCGTCAAATGCTGGGGCTATAATTTCCATGGTCAGATCGGCGACGGGACCACGTCGGACCGCTCGGCGCCCGTCGCCGTGCCGGGTCTTTCGAGCGGCGTCGTCGGATTCTCGGCGGGAGGGCTCCACAGCTGCGCGCTGACCAGCGCCGGCGCCGTCAAATGCTGGGGAGCCAATTTCGACGGCCAGCTCGGCGACGGGACGTATGAAAATCGCTCCACCCCGGTTGCGGTGTCGGGTCTCTCGAGCGGCGTCGTCGCCATCTCGGCGGGCGAATATCACACTTGCGCGCTGACCAGCGCGGGCGCCGTCCTATGCTGGGGGTCGAACTCTTTCGGCGCGCTCGGCGATGCGTCGACGCCGAGCAGCCGGCCCGTCCCGGGGCCGGTGACAGGTCTTTCGAGGGGCGTCCGCGTCGTCGCCGCCGGCGGCTCCCACACTTGCGCGCTGACCAGCGCCGGAGCGCTTCAATGCTGGGGTCAGAACTTCTTCGGCCAGATCGGCGACGGCACGTACACACATCGACCGACGCCCACGCCGGTCCTTCGCCTGACGCCCGTCGTGCGCGGCCGCGCGCTTCTGTCGACGCGCTCGCTCGGCGTCGGAGAGCACACGCTGCAGGCGAGCTTTCTGGGAGACGCGGCGCATGACCCGTCGAGCGCGTCGCAGCCGCAGACCATCGTCCCCTGAGGCGGCTCGGCGCGGCCGGGAGGCCGACTTCGCTCCGGGCGCGCCTCGCGCCTTCCATCGATTCAGTTCCATTGCGGAGAATTCGATCATGAACGCGTTCAGGTTTTTCTGCATCGCCCTGTCTCTCGCCCTCACGGCGCCCGCGTTCGGCAAGAGCGCGTCGCGCACGCGGCTCTTGTCTCGGCCCGATCCGGCGAAGCTCGGCCAGACGGTGAAGCTCGTCGGCGAGGTCGATGGTTTCGGCGGCGGCGCGCCGACGGGCGCTGTGAATTTCACCGACGGCGACGTTGCGCTGGGCGCGGGGACTCTGTCGCCCTATGGAGCGGGGCAGGCGACTTTGGTCGCGGGCGACCGTCACACCTGCGCTCTGACCACAGTCGGCGGCGTGAGATGCTGGGGAGCCAACACCATTGGTCAGCTCGGCAACGGAATTCCCGGGAACAGTCGCGCGCCCGTCGATGTGTCGGGCCTTACGAGCGGCGTCGTCGCGATCGCTTCTTCGGCGAGCGAGCACAGTTGCGCGCTGACCACCGCCGGCCGCGTCAAATGCTGGGGCTACAACCCGGATGGTCAGCTCGGCGACGGGACGCGGACGACCCGCCGAGCTCCTGTCGCCGTGCGGGGTCTCGAGACCGGCGTCGTCGCGATCGCGACGGGCGGCTTTCAATACGGCGCTCGCAGCTGCGCAGTGACCGGCGGCGGCGCCGTCTGGTGCTGGGGGGCGATCAGCTATGATCAGAAATCGCTGACGCCCGTCGCCATCAAGGGCCTCACGAGCGGCGTCGTCGCGATCACGGGGGGCCTCGGCCACACATGCGCGCTGACCCACTCCGGCGCCGTCAAATGCTGGGGCGGCACTCGCACTCCCGTCGTCGTGCCGGGTCTTTCGAGCGGCGTCGTCGCAATCGCGGCGGGCTGGAATCACACATGCGCGCTGACCAATGCCGGCGCCGTCGAATGCTGGGGCGGGAACCAGTATGGCCAGCTCGGCGACGGGACGGCCATCGATCGTCCCGAGCCCGCTTCTGTATCCGGCCTTTCGAGCGGCGTCGTCGCGATCGCGGCGGGCAGCTTTCACACTTGCGCGCTGAAAGGCGGAGGAGCGCTGCTGTGCTGGGGTCACAACTACTCGGGCCAAGTCGGCGACAGGACGAATACGGACCGCTACACGCCCGTCTCCGTGCCCGGCCACACGAGAGGCGTCGCCGCGATAGCGGCGGGAGGCGGCCACACCTGCGTCACGACCGACGCCGGAGTCGTGAGATGCTGGGGCGCGAACTTCTATGGAGAACTCGGCGACGGGACGGGCGTCAGCCGCCGCGCTCCCAAGCCGGTGTTGGACATGAACCCCCTCGTCCGAGCGCGCGCGTCTCTATTGACGCGCGCGCTCGGCGTCGGCGCGCATACGCTGCGGGCGACCTATTCGGGAGACGCGCTCCATTCGCCGACGAGCGGGTCGCGCACGCAGACCATCGTCCCGTGACGCGAGGGCATCGTTCATCCGTTCGCATCACGGAGATTTCGATCATGAGCGCTTTCAAAGCTTTCGCCATCGCGGCGCTGTCTCTGGCGCTGGCGGCGCCGGCTTCCGCCAAGAGCCCGTCGCGCACGCGGCTGCTCGCTCGGCCCGATCCGGCGCATGTGGGTGAAATGGTGCAGCTGCAGGCCGAGGTCGACGGCCGCGGCCGCGGCCCGACGGGAACTGTGAGCTTTTCCGATGGCGCCCGCGGCACGGCGACGCTCTCGCGTGTGGGAGCGGGGCAGGCGGCGTTCGCCGCGGGTTATGGCCATAGCTGCGCGGTGAGCGCGGCGGGCGGCGTGAGGTGCTGGGGCGGGAACGCCGTCGGTCATATCGGCGATGGCTCGACAAAGGACCGGCGCACGCCCGTCAATGTTTCGGGGTTCGCCGGGGACGTCATCGCAATCACAGCAGGATTCGGGCACACCTGCGCGCTCGTGACGAGCGGCGCCGTCAAATGGTGGGGCGAGAATTTCTTCGGCCAGCTCGGCGACGGGACGACGAAGAACCGCCGAACTCCAGTCGCCGTGTCGGGGCTTTCGAACGACATCGTCGCGATAACGTCCGGCGACTACCATAGCTGCGCGGCGACGCGCGCCGGCGCCGTCAAATGCTGGGGCAATAATTTCTATGGCCAGCTCGGCGACGGCGCACGGGGCCATCCGAGTCCGACGACGGCGACGCTTTCGGACGGCGCCCTCGCGATCGCCGCGGGAGAGGGTCACACCTGCGCGGTGACCATTGCCGGGGCCATATGCTGGGGAGGGAACTATCACGGCCAGCTCGGCGATGGGACGACCACGAACGGGGGCGCCCCCATTCTCGTCGCCCGCCTGACGCCCCTCGTCCGCGCCCGCGCAAGTCGGTCGACCCGATCGCTCGGCGTCGGCGCGCACACGCTGCAGGCGAGCTTTCCGGGCGACGCCTTCCATGCGCCGTCGAGCGGATCGCAGCCGCTGACCGTCGCGCCCTGACGGCGGCGGCGAATTGACGCCCCTTGCGAAGCATGGGCCCGCGCGCTTGCTCGCGTTGCGCGAAATGTCTAGCCTGCGCTCGGTTCAGAGAGAAGTGTGTGTGACCATGAGCGCTTTCAAATTCTGCTGCATAGCACTGTCTCTCGCCCTCGCGGCGCCCGCGTTCGGCAAGAGCGCGTCGCGCACGCGGTTGCTCACTTGGCCCAACCCGGCGAAGCTCGGCCAGACGGTGAAGCTCGTCGGCGAGGTCGATGGCCTCGGCGGCGGCGCGCCGACGGGGACAGTGAAATTCACCGACGGCGACGTCACGCTCGGAGCCGGGACGCTGTCGCCGCCATATGGGGCGGGGCAGGCGACTCTGACGGCGGGCGAGCGGCACACTTGCACCTTGACCGCCGACGGCGGAGCCGCGTGCTGGGGCAGCAATGTTCACGGAGGGCTCGGCAACGGGTGGGCCGGCGCGCGCGAGGGGCCGGTCGTCGTGTCGGGACTCGCGGGCCGCGCCATCGCCATAACGGTCGGCAAATTTCACACTTGCGCGCTGACCGCTGCCGGCGGCGTCAAATGCTGGGGTTACAACACGTCTGGCCAGCTCGGCGATGGAACGCGTACACGGAGCCTCATTCCCATCTCCGTGTCGGGACTGTCGACCGGAATCGTCGCCATCGCGGCGGGAGACCATCACAGCTGCGCGCTGACCAGCGCCGGCGCCGTCAAATGCTGGGGTTATAATGTCGCTGGCCAGCTCGGCGACGGAACGACGACGAATCGCGACACGCCGGTCGCCGTCCAGGGATTGTCGAGAGGCGTCGTCGCGATCTCGGCCAATTTGAATCAGAGCTGCGCGCTCACCACCGCCGGCGCCGTCAAATGCTGGGGGCGGAACTCCGACGGCCAGCTCGGCGACGGGACGACGACGGATCGGCATACGCCGGTCGCCGTCTCGGGACTGTCGAGCGGCGTCGTTGCGATCTCGGCGGGCGCCGACCACAGCTGCGCGCTGACCAGCGCCCATGGCGTCAAATGCTGGGGTCGCAACGACAAGGGCCAGGTCGGCGACGGCACGGCGCAAGACGGCCGACTGACGCCGGTCGATGTCGCGACGCTCTCGACCGGCGTCGTGGCGATCACGGCCGGAGGATCTCACAGCTGCGCGCTGAAGGGCGGCGGCGCGCTGGTCTGCTGGGGGCTCAACGACAACGGCCAGCTCGGCGACAGGACGAAGACGGATCGCTATACGCCAGTCGCCGTGCCCGGCCATACGAGGCGCGTCGCCGCGATCGCGGCGGGAAGAGCTCACACCTGCGTCTCGATGGTCACCGGGGTCGTCGATTGTTGGGGCGCCAACGACAACTATCAGCTCGGCAGCGGGAATAACTACTATGTGCCGCGCCTCGCCCCCACGCCCGTCCCCGGCGTGACGGCCCTCGTCCGCGCGCGGGCGCCGCTGCTGACGCATTCGCTGGCGGCCGGAACGCATACGCTGCGCGCGACCTATTCGGGCGACGCGGCGCATTGGCAGTCGAGCGGATCGCGCGCGCAGACCATCGTCCCGTGACGGGAGCCGAGACGACTCTCACCGAAGCTCGGCCTCGCGAAGCGAGCGCCGGCTCGCTTGCTCGCGTCGCGCGAAATGTCTAGGCTGCGCTCGGTTCAGGGGATTATCGATCATGAATGCTTTCAAATTCTCATGCATCAATGCTTTCAAATTCTCATGCATCGCGCTGTTTCTCGCCCTCGCGGCGCCCGCATTCGCCAAAGACGCGTCGCGCACGCGGCTGTTCACTCTGCCCAATCCTGCTGCGGCGGGCCAATCGGTGCTGCTTCAGGCCGAGGTCGACGGCCGCGGAAGCGGCCCGTCGGGGGTGGTGAGCTTCACCGACGGCGGCGTTTCCCTGGGCTCGGCGAAACTGGCGCGCGCCGGGGCGGGGCAGGCGACGCTGGCGGTGGGCGTCTTACACAGCTGCGCCCTCACCAGCGCGGGCGGCGTCAAGTGCTGGGGTTCGAACAATAAGTGGCAGCTCGGCGACGGGACCCGAATGCAGCGGAACACGCCTGTCGACGTCATGGGTCTTTCGAGCGGCGTCGTGGCGATCGCCGCGGGCGCCTTCCACACCTGCGCGCTGACCGACGCCGGTGGGGTCAAGTGCTGGGGTTCGAATTATTACTGGCAGCTCGGCGACGGGACCCGAACACAGCGGAACATGCCTGTCGACGTCGTGGGTTTTTCGAGCCGCGTCGTGGCGATCTCCGCGGGCGGCGATCATACTTGCGCGTTGACCGCCAGCGGCGGCGTCAAATGCTGGGGCTACAATGGCGATGGCCAGCTCGGCGCGATCGGCAATCGCGCGAGGCCGGTCGCCGTGTCCGGCCTCTCGCGCGACGTCGTCGCGGTCGCCGCCGGTGGCGGACACAGCTGCGCGCTGACCAGAGACGGTGCGGTCTTATGTTGGGGCGACAATTCACACGGTCAGCTCGGCGACGGGACGCGTTATCCTCGTGCGACTCCCGCCGTCGTGTCGGGCCTTTCGAACAACGTCGTCGCCATCACGGCGGGCGGCGCTCACAATTGCGCGTTGACCAGCGCCGGCGCGGTCGAATGCTGGGGCGCGAATGGGTCTGGCCAGATGGGTGTCGGCATCGGCGGAGACTACTACTATACGACGCCTGTCGCCGTGTCGGGGCTTTCGAGCCGCGTTGTCTCGATCGAGGCGCGCGACCAACGCAGCTGCGCGGTGAACAGCGCCGGCGGCGCCGAATGCTGGGGCGCCGAGGTCTACAGCGATCACAACTTCTTGCCGCGGGTTATTCCCGCCGTTGTGAAGGGGCTCGAGGGCGGAGTCGTCGCGATTTCGATGCAATATGGTCACAGCTGCGCGGTGACCATCGGCGGCGTCAAATGCTGGGGTCGCAACTCCTTCGGGCAGCTCGGCGATGGAACGACCGTGTTCAAGCGCAACCCGACTCCGGTCGCCAATTTCACGCCCGTCATTCGCGCCCGGGCGCGACTGTCGACGAGCGCGCTCGGCGTAGGGACGCATGCGCTGCGGGCGAGCTATCCAGGCAATGCGACTCATACGCCGTCGAGCGGGTCGACGTCGCAGATCATCGCGCCGTGACGGCGAAGCGTGTCGCTCCGGACCCCTCGGCCTCCTTGATCGTCGGGCGTGTTGCCAAACGGAGATTTCGATTATGAGCGCGTTCAGATTAGTCGCCGTCGTGGCCCTGTCTCTCACTCTCGCGGCGCCGGCAGTCGCCGAGAGCGCGTCGAGCACACGGCTGCTCACCCGGCCCAATCCGGCGAAGCTCGGCCAGACGGTGAAGCTCGTCGGCGAGGTCGATGGTCTCGGCGGCGGCGCGCCGACGGGGACGGTGAATTTCACCGATGGCGACGTCGCGCTCGGGGCGGGGACTCTCTCGCCTTATGGCGCCGGGCAGGCGACGCTGACGGCGGGCGACCGGCACGCTTGCGTGTTGTCGGCCGACGGTGGAGTTGCGTGCTGGGGCTTCAACTATCATGGACAGCTCGGCGACGGAACGACGACGTACCGCCAGGCGCCGGTCGCCGTTGCGTCGGGCCTCGAGAGCGGCGCCGTCGCGGTAGCGGTCGGATTCGCGCACTCTTGCGCGCTGACCAGCGGCGGCGGCGTCAAATGCTGGGGTTACAATAATAATGGGGAGCTCGGCATCAGGTCGCGCAAGGAGAGTCACACTCCCGTCTCCGTGTCCGGCCTGTCGACCGGCGTCGTCGCGATCGCCGCGGGGAGATATCACACCTGCGCGCTCACCAGCGCCGGCGGCGTCAAATGCTGGGGGAATAATCAGTATGGCGTGCTCGGCGATGGGACGGATCAAATCCGTCGCGTCCCCGTCGCCGTCGTGGATCTCTCGAGCGGCGTTGTCGCGATCACGGCCAATGATGGCCATAGCTGCGCGCTGACCAGCGCCGGGGCGGTCAAATGCTGGGGGGCGAACAGCTCCGGCCAGCTCGGCGATGGGACGACCGAAGAACGTCGTACCCCCGTCTCTGTGTCGGGACTATCGAGCGGCGTCGTCGCGATCTCGGCGGGAATCGGTCACACCTGCGCGCTGACCAGCGCCCACGGCGTCAAATGTTGGGGATATAACTACCATGGCCAAGTCGGCGATGGCACCGCACAAAACAAACGGTTGACGCCGGTCGATGTTGCGACGCTCTCGACCGGCGTGGTCGCAATCGACGCCGGACCTTGGCGGACATGTGCGCTGAAAGGCGACGGCGCCCTTCTGTGCTGGGGTGCGACGGGCCGCCACGACCGCCACACGCCTGTCGTTGTGTCAGGATATACGCGAGGCGTCGTCACGACGGTGGAGGGCGGCGCCTGCGTCTCGATGCTCTCCGGAGGCGTCCGATGCTGGAGCCGCAACGGCAGCATCGTCACGCCCGTCCCCGGCGTGACCGCGGTCGTCCGCGCGCGGGCGCCGCTGCTGACGAATTCGCTCGGCGCTGGAACGCATACGCTGCGGGCGACCTATTCGGGCGACGCGGCGCATTCGCAGTCGAGCGGATCGCGCGCGCAGACCATCGTCCCGTGACGGCCGTCGCCGCAAGCCTCGTAACCTCGCGCGCGTCCGCATATGCGTTCGCGTCGAACCTCGTCCGCACGGCGTGCATTGTCCAGCCTTCGCGTCCTTCGCGGAGATTTTCACCATGCGCGCTTTCCGACTTCTCGTCGTGGCGGCTCTGTGTCCGGCGGTCGCGCCGGCCGTCGCCGGGAGCGCGTCGCGTATGCGCCTCATCGCCTCGCCCGATCCGTCGAGAGCCGGAGATGCGGCGCTGCTGCAGGCCGAGGTCGATGGCCTCGGCGCCGGCGCTCTTGCTCGTGTTGCGTGAATTGTCTAGCCTGCGTTTGCTTCAAGGGAGTTTTCGATCATGAGCGCTTTCAGAATTCTCGCCGTCGCGGCTTTGTCTCTCGCCCTCGCGACGCCGGCCTTCGCCAAGAGCGCGTCGCGCACGCGACTGCTCGCCTCCCCGCCAAATCCTTCGCCGGCGGGGGAGAGGGTGAAGCTGACCGTCGAGGTCGACGGCCTCGGCGACGGCGCGGCGAGGGGGACGGTGACCTTTTCCGACGGCTCGGCCGCGCTGGGAACGGCGCCGCTGTCGCCTAATGGCGTGGGACAGGCGACGTTCGCGGGCGGCGGCTTGAGCAGCTGCGCCTTGACGCGGACCGGAGGCGCTGTGTGCTGGGGCGACAACAGATATGGGCAGATCGGCGATGGGACGACAACGAAGCGTTTCATTCCGACCGCCGTGTCGGGATTATCGACAGGCGTCTTCGCGATCACCGCGAGCGCCGGTCACACCTGCGCGTTGACCGACGCCGGCGCCGTCCAATGCTGGGGGAAGGGTTACAGCGCGACCCCGGTCGCTATATCGGGTCTTTCCAGTGGCGTGGCGGCTGTCGCGGCGGGCGGCGGCGAAAATTTTTCGATAGCTCCCCAAATGCACACTTGCGCTCTCACCAGCGCCGGCGCCGTCATGTGCTGGGGGACGAACGATTACGGTCAGCTGGGCGACGGGACGACCGAGTACCGATCAACTCCAACCTCTGTGGCCGGGCTTTCCAACTCTGGCGTCGCGATTGCAGCGGGCATGTTCCACACCTGCGCTCTGACCACCTCCGGCGCGGTCGAATGCTGGGGTGATAATACATACGGTCAGCTCGGGAGAGCGACCTCGGATGGGAAGATTCCGGCGCCGGTGTCGGGCTTGTCCAGCGGAGTCGTCGCGATCGCGGCAGGGGCTTGGCATAGCTGCGCCTTGACCAGCGCCGGCGCGGTGAAGTGCTGGGGTTGGAACCATGAAGGCCAGCTCGGCGACGGGACGACCACTGATCGCAATGCCCCGGCGCCGGTATACCGCCTATCCAGCGGAGTCGCCGTGATTGCGGCGGGCGGCATGCACACCTGCACGCTGAGCGGCGTCGGCTCCCCGAAATACTGGGTTTGAACGCCTATGGCGAACTCGGCGACGGAACGACCACGGGACGCCTGACGCCCACGCCCGTCACCGGCTTGAAGACCCTCGTCCGCGCCCGCGCGCGCTTGTCGACGAACCGGCTCGGCGCCGGGACTCATACGTTCACGGCGAGCTTTCCCGGCGACGCCTTTCATACGCCGTCGACCGGGTCGTGGTCGCAGACCGTCGTCCCGTGACGGCGCGCCTGCGTCGACTCGCCGGCCCTCGCAAAGCGAGCGTCGGCGCGCTTGCTCGCGTCGTGCGAATTGTCGAGTCTGAGCTTGTTCGGGAGTTTTCGATATGAGCGCTTTCAGAATTCTCGCCGTCGCGGCTCTGCCTCTGGCCCTCGCGACGCCGGCCTTCGCCGAGAGCGCGTCGCGCACGCGGCTGCCCAGCCGGCCCGATCCGGCGAACTGGGCCAGACGGTGAAGCTGACCGCCGAGGTCGACGGACTCGGCGGCCGCGCTCCGAAGGGGACGGTGCCTTTTCCGACGGCTCGGCCGCGCTGGTAACGACGGCGCAGCATCCTGCGTCATAATGTGATCGCGCTCGCCGCGTGCGTATCGGCCACTGATTGCGCTCGGTTCGTGGTCCCTGCGCGCCCCTCTACCGCGAGCCTTCAGGCTTCACCGGACACATTATTTTCGAGATGTTTCGAACCGAATGACGCGTGCGGGCAGGGCGACGATCCATTTTCGCGATCGTGGCGGCGGGGCGAGCCCATCCGACCCCGCTTCGCGGGGCCACCTTGCTTCTCCCACGAGTGGGAGAAGGGGCGCGGCGCCGAGACTTTGCGGGCTGGAGATTGGCCTAAATCGGAATTTCCCGCGACAACGCGAACTCCCGCAGCTTTTCGCGCAGGCTCGGGGCGCCGTCCTCCTCGGCGAGCAGCGTCGCGACGAACACCTGCGCCTCGTCGAGATTGGTCGCGAGGATCATCGCCTTCACCGGGCCGATCGCAGAGGGCGACATAGAGAGCGAGCGATAGCCGATGGCGAGCAGCGCCAGCGCCTCGAGCGGACGCCCGCCCATCTCGCCGCAGAGCGTGACCGTCTTGCCGGCGCGCCGGCCGGCGTCGGCGATGCGCTCCAGCGCGCGCAGCACGGGCGCCGACAACGGATCATAGCGCTTGGCGACGCGCGTGTTGTCGCGGTCCGCCGCATACATGTATTGCACGAGGTCGTTGGAGCCGACCGACAGAAAATCCGCGCGCGCGGCGATCGTGTCCAGCTCCCACAGCAGCGAGGGCACCTCGACCATCGCGCCGAGCCGCAGATCGGAGGGCGTCGCATGGCCGTGCCGCTCGAGATGGGCGAGCTCGCGCTGCGCGATTTGCTTGGCGGCGTCGAACTCGGCGACATTGGCGATCATCGGGAACATGATGCGCAGGTCGCGTCCCGCGGCCGCCTTCAGCATGGCGCGCAGCTGCATGCGCAGGAGTCCCGGCCGATCGAGCCCGATGCGGATGGCGCGCCAGCCGAGCGCGGGATTCTCCTCCTCGATCGTCGCCATATAGGGCAGGATCTTGTCGCTGCCGATGTCGAGCGTGCGAAAGGTCACCGGCCGTCCGGGCGCGGAGTCGAGCACCGCCTTGTAGAGCAGATATTGCTCGTTCATGCGCGGGAAGCGCGGCGCCACCATGAATTGCAGCTCGGTGCGGAAGAGGCCGATCGAGCGCGCGCCGGTCTCGTGCAGATGCGGCACGTCGACGATGAGGCCCGCATTCATGTGCAGGGCGATCTCGACGCCGTCCTTGGTGACCGCCGGAACATCGCGGAGCTTGGCGTATTGCTCCATGCGGCGGGCGCGCAGCCGCGCCTTCTCGCCATAGGCGGTCTGCACGTCCGGCGGCGGACGAATATGCACGTCGCCGGTGACGCCGTCGACGATGATGGCGTCGCCCGCCTCGACGAGATCGGCGATATTGGGCGCGAGACCGACGGTCGCGACGCCGAGCGCGCGCGCGACGATGCCGACATGGCTCGCCGGCCCGCCCTCCTCCAGCACGAGGCCGCGCAGCCGCGCGCGGTCATAGTCGAGCAGAGCGGCCGGGCCCATGTTGCGGGCGACGACGATGGCGTTCTCGGGAATCAGCTCGCGGTCGGCGACATAGCTCTGGCCGGTGAGCTGATGCAGCAGGCGATTGGCGAGATCGTCGAGATCGTGCAGCCGGTCGCGCAGATAGGGGTCGGTCTGGCGCTGCAGCTTGGCGCGCGCGTCGTTCTGCACGCGCTCGACCGCCGCCTCCGCGGTCAGGCCGCTGAGCACGGCCTCGTGCAGCCGGCGCACCCAGCCGCGGTCATTGGCGAAAATGCGCACGGCCTCCAGCACCTCGCGATGCTCGCCGGCGCCCATGCGGTCGCCATGGGCGACGAGCTCGTCGATCGTCACGCGCATCGCCTCGATGGCCTGGTCGAGACGGCGCGTCTCCGCCGCGACGTCCTCGGCGATGAGCTGCTTGACGATCACGCGCGGCTCGTGCAGCACCACATAGCCGAGGCCGACGCCCTCGCACATGGGCGCGCCTTTCAGCACCAGCGGACGGTCGAGCGCGAAGCTCTCCGGCGCCTTGGCGATCGAGCGCAGTTCGCCCGAGGCGATCATCTCGGCGACGAGCATCGCCGTCGTCTGCAGCGCCTCGATCTCCTCGTCCGAATAGACGCGCCGCACCTTGTTCTGCACGACGAGCACGCCGAGCGTGTTGCCGCCGCGCAGAATCGGCACGCCGAGGAAGGAATGATAGATTTCCTCGCCGGTCTCCGGCCGGTAGGAGTAGGCGGGATGCTCCTGCGCCTCGGAGAGGGCCAGCGGCTCGGCGCTGCGCGCGATGAGGCCGACGAGGCCCTCGCTCGTGCGCATGGTGGTGAGATGCACGGCCTCGCGGTTCAGACCCTCGGTGGCGTAGAGCTCGAGCGTCTGGTCGGCGCGCTGGACATAGACGGAACAGACTTCGGCGACCATGTTGGACGCGATCAGAACGACGATCTTGTCGAGCCGCGCCTGGGCGCTCACCGGCTCCGCCATCACCTCGCGAAGACGGCGGAGCAGCAAGCGGGGTCCGCCGAGAGCGCTACGCATCCAGAGTTCCTGTTCCGACGACATGCCTTCGGGAGGCGAGCCGAGAGGCGCACCCCGCTACGATTTAGACCCGTTCCAATATCTCCGCGCCGTGCCGAACGAGCGTATATTGGCCTCTTTCCGCCTCCGCAAGCGCGGCCGCGCGGCCGCCGGCCCACGCAAGGACCATACCGTGTCGATCGCCTTGCGGAGCGGCGTCGCAGCCGATACCAGTCAAAGTTCCGACAAGAAGAAATCCGAAAGCCCGAGAGCGCCTCCCGCTTCGCCCCGGGCCCTTCGGCCATCGCGCCAGAGACGTGATTCGTGCCCTCGACCAGATATCTGATCGCTCTGCTTTTTGTCGTCATCTGGGCGCCGCGCGCGCTGGCCATAGATTCGGTGCGCGTGCCGCAGGACGCGGCGGCGATCGACCTCACCCATGCGGTGGAGACCTACTCCTCGCAGGGCGACAGGCTGCAGGTGTCGACCGCGCCGGGCTCGGACGGCATCATCCGCCGCATCGAAGTGGGCGCCAAGGAGCCGGGCACGCGGCCGAGCTGGATCGTCTTCGCGCTCACCAATGATACGGACGAGCAACTGGAGCGGCTCATCGTCGCTCCGCATTTCCGCTTGCAGGGATCTGGCGTCATCTGGCCCGACCTCGGCGCGATACGCATATCGGCGGTCACCGCGAGCCAGGGCTTTGCGCCCGAGCGCGAGGACAGCGCCGACGCGGACGTCTTCCGCCTCACCATCGACCCCGGCGCGACCATCACTTATGTCGCCGAATTGCGCACGCCCAATCTGCCCCAGCTCTATCTCTGGGAGCCGGACGCGTACAAGGACAAGGTGACGAGCCTCACGCTCTACAAGGGCATCGTCATCGGCATCGCCGGCCTGCTCGCATTGTTCCTGACCATCGTCTTCGTGGTCAAGGGCGCGGTGATCTTTCCGGCCGCGGCCGCGCTCGCATGGACCGTGCTCGCCTATGTGTGCATCGATTTCGGCTTCTGGGCCAAAATTTTCGGCGCCGATCCCAACGCCGACCGCATCTGGCGCGCCGGCGCCGAGACCGTGCTCTCGGCGACGCTCGTCGTGTTCCTCTTCGCCTATCTCAACCTCAACCGCTGGCATGTGCGCGCCTGGCATGTCGCCGCGCTCTGGCTGCTGATCCTCGCCGATCTCGTCGGCCTCGCCGTTTTCGACGCGCCGGTCGCGGCGGGCGTCGCGCGCATCTCGCTGGCCACGGTCGCGGTGGTCGGCTTCGTGCTGGTGCTCTATCTCGCCACCCACGGCTTCGACCGCGCGATCATGCTCATCCCCACGTGGTTCCTGCTGCTGCTGTGGGTCTGCGCGGCGGGTTTCACCGTGGCCGGCTGGCTCACCAACGACCTCGTCTCGCCGGCGCTGGTCGGCGGCCTGGTGCTGATCGTGATGCTGATCGGCTTCACCGTTATGCAGAATGCCTTCGCCAGCGGCGGCCTCGCCCATGGCGCGGTCTCGGAGATCGAGCGCAAGGCGCTGGCCCTGACCGGGGCCAATGACATCGTCTTCGACTGGGACGTGCCGGCCGATTTCATCTATGTCAGCCCGGAGGTGGAGGAGCAGCTCGGATTGGACCGCGGCGGGCTCGAGGGCTCGGCGTCGTCCTGGCTGGCGCTGCTGCATCCCTTCGAGCACGACCGCTACCGCGCCTGCCTCGACGCCGTTCTCGAGCAGAGGCGCGGCCGCATCAACCAGGAGTTTCGCCTGCGCGGCGCCGACGGCCACTACCTGTGCTATCGGTTGCGCGCGCGCCCGGTGATCGGCCAGGACGGCGAGGTCATCCGCGTCGTCGGCACGCTGACCGACGTGACCGACATGCGCAATGCGCAGGAGCGGCTGCTGCACGACGCCGTCCACGACAATCTGACCGGCCTGCCCAATCGCGAATTGTTCACCGACCGTCTCGCCACGGCGCTGGTCTTCGCCGGGCTCGACGCCGGCGTGCGGCCGACAGTGCTGAGCATCGACGTCGACCGCTTCCGCCAGATCAACGAGCAGGTTGGCGTCGCCACCGGCGATTCCGTGCTGCTGACCATCGCCCACCGGCTGACGCGCCTCCTGCAGAAGCAGGACACTCTGGCGCGGCTCGGCGGCGACCGTTTCGCCATCATTCTCGTCTCCGAGACCCATGTCGATCATGTGATCGCTCTCGCCGATTCCGTGCGCCGCGCGCTGGCGACGCCGGTGCGCTTCACCGATCGGGAAATCTCGCTCTCCGTGTCGATCGGCGTCGCGCTGTTCGACAAGGAGCTGCATCCCGACAATCACGACATGCTGGAGGACGCCGAGATCGCGCTGCGCCACGCCAAGCGCAACGGCGGCAATCGCATCGAGGTGTTCCGCCCGGCGATGCGCCTGCAGCGCTCCGACCGGCTGACGCTCGAGGCCGAGCTGCGCCGCGCGCTGGAGCGCGGCGAGGTCAAAGTGTTCTTCCAGCCGGTGGTGCGGCTCGAGGATCGCACGATCGCCGGCTTCGAGGCCATGCTGCGCTGGGATCATCCGCGCCTCGGCCAGCTCGATCCGGGCGAATTCGGCCAGGTCGCCGAGCAGACCGGCCTCGTCGTGGACTTCGGCCTATTGGCGCTGGAGCGCACCGCGCGCGAGCTCGCCGCCTGGCAGAGGGCGCTCGCCGTCGATCCGCCCATCTTCGCCACGGTCGAGGTGGCGTCGCGGCAATTGCTGCGCCACGATCTGCTGCGCGACGTGAAGAGCGTGCTGATGCGCAACGATATCGCGAGGGGCAGCCTGAAGCTCGGGCTGACCGAGAGCCTGGTGATGGAAAATCCCGAATATGCGGTCGAGATGCTGGCGCGGGTGAAAGAGCTCGGCGCCGGGCTCGCGCTCGACGATTTCGGCTCGGGCTACTCCTCTCTCGCCTATCTGCAGCGCTTTCCCTTCGACGCGATCAAGATCGACCGCGCCTTCGTCCGGCAGACGGGCAGGGGTTCGCGCGCGGTGATCCTGCGCTCGCTGATCGCGCTCGCCAATGATCTCGGCATGGACGTGATCGCCGAGGGGGCGGAGACGGAATCGGATGCGATCGAGCTCTATCAGCTCGGCTGCGCCTATGCGCAGGGCTACGCCTTCGGCCGCCCGATCACGCCGGTGGAGGCGCGGCGGCTGATCGGCGCGGCGCCGGAAGCGGCGTAGGCGGGGCCGAGTCCCCCGAAGGGAGGGCGCTCCCTTCTCCCGCTCGCGGGAGAAGGTGGCCCCGCGAAGCGAGATCGGATGAGGGAGTTCGCCGCTACAATAGCCCTGTCTTCTTGCGCGCGAACTCTCGCCGACTCGGAACATGCTCGCCGCCGCCCCCTCTTGGCGCCGCGTAGCGATTGATCGTAAACGAGACGGCGAGAACCCTCATCCGACCCCGCTTCGCGGGGCCACCTTCTCCCGCGAGCGGGAGAAGGTGCGCGCGTTGGACGAAAAAGCTCGAAATTGTCATGAGCGCTGACGACGTCCGTCCCTCTGCCCGCAAGCGAGGCGAAAGAGAACGCCCTCCGGTCGAGGAGCTTTCGCCCCGCCGCGCCAAGCTCGAGCATTCGCGGCTCGCCGAGGAGATCGCCGAACATGACCGGCGCTATTATCAGGAAGATTCGCCGACCATTTCCGACGCCGAATATGACGCATTGCGCCGGCGCTACGAGGCGCTGGAAAGAGCCTTTCCGGAACTCGCCTCCGACGCCTCGCCGATGAAGAAGGTCGGCGCGGCGCCGGCCGAGAAATTCGCCAAGATCAAGCATGTCGTGCCGATGCTCTCGCTCGGCAACGTCTTCGCGGACGAAGAGGTCCATGAATTCGTCGCACGCGTGCGACGATTCCTGAATCTTCCGGCCGAAGCGCCGCTCCTCTTCACCGCCGAGCCGAAGATCGACGGACTCTCCTGCTCGCTGCGTTACGAGAAGAGCGAACTCGTCTCCGCCGCGACGCGCGGCGACGGCTATGAGGGCGAGGACATCACCGCCAACATCCGCACGCTCGAGGAGATCCCGCAGCGCCTGCGCGGCGACGTGATCCCCGAGATTCTCGAGGCGCGCGGCGAGGTCTATATGCGCCGCGAGGATTTTTTCGCGCTCAACGAGCGGCAGGCCGCCGCGAGCAAGCCGCTCTTCGCCAATCCGCGCAATTCGGCCGCCGGCTCGCTGCGCCAGCTCGATCCGTCGGTCACCGCGAGCCGGCCCCTGCGCTTCTTCGCCTATGGCTGGGGCGAGGTGAGCGTGATGCCCGCCGACACGCAATTCGGCATGGTGCAGGCATTCGCTCGCCTAGGCTTGCCGACCAATCCGCTGACGAAGCTCTGCGGAAGCGCCGAGGAACTGCTCGCTCACTATCGGAGCATAGAGGCGCTGCGCGCGACGCTCGGCTATGACATCGACGGCGTCGTCTACAAGGTCGACGACATTTCCTTGCAAATCCGTCTCGGTTTCGTCTCGCGCGCGCCGCGCTGGGCTGTCGCGCATAAATTCCCGGCCGAGCGGGCCATGACCATCGTGCGCGGCATAGAGGTCAATGTCGGCCGCACCGGCGCGCTGACGCCGATCGCGCGGCTGGAGCCGGTGACGGTCGGCGGCGTCGTCGTTTCCAACGCCACTCTGCACAACGAGGACGAGATCGCCCGCAAGGACATCCGCATCGGCGATACGGTTGTCGTGCAGCGCGCCGGCGACGTCATTCCGCAGATCGTCGAGGTGGTCCTCGAGAAGCGGCCGGAGGAGGCGAAACCTTATGATTTCCCGCATGTCTGCCCGGCCTGCGGCTCGGCGGCCGTGCGCGAGATCGACGAAAAGGGCGTGGAGGATGTGGTGCGCCGCTGCACGGGCTCGCTCGTCTGCCCGGCGCAGGCGATCGAGCGCCTGAAGCATTTCGCCTCGCGCAACGCCATGGACATCGAAGGACTCGGCGACAAGCAGATCGAATATTTCTTCAACGAGGGGCTGATCCGCACCGCCTCCGAGATTTTCACGCTCGCCGAGCGCGACCAGTCGAGCCTCACGAGGCTCGAAAACCGCGAGGGCTATGGCGAGACTTCGGTGCGCAATCTGTTCGCGGCGATCGACGCGCGGCGGAGCGTTCCGATCAATCGTTTTCTCTATGCGCTCGGCGTTCGCCATGTCGGCGAGACGAACGCGCGGCGGCTCGCCCGCCATTTCGGCGATTTCGCCAGCCTGCGCGAGACTGCGCGCGAGGCCGCGCCCGGGAACGAGGCGCGCGAGCGCATCGAATCGATCGAAGGAATCGGCGGCGTCGTCGCCGAGGCGCTCTATGATTTCTTCGCCGAGCCGCACAATGAGCGCGAGATCGACGCGCTGCTCGCGCATGTGACTCTGGAGCCGATGCCGACGATCGAGAGCGCTTCGCCCGTCGCCGGCAAGACGGTGGTGTTCACCGGCGCGCTGGAACGCTTGACGCGGGAGGAGGCCAAGGCGCAGGCCGAACGCTTCGGCGCGAAGATCTCCGCCTCCGTGTCGAAGAAGACCGATCTCGTCGTCGCCGGCCCCGGCGCCGGCTCCAAGCTCGCCAAGGCGAAGGAACTCGGCGTCGAGGTGATCAGCGAGGAGGAGTGGTTTTCGCGCACCGGGCAGTGAGGCGAGCCATGCGCCCGTCGTCGCGAGCGCAGCGAAGCGATCCAGAATCGTCGGGCCCCTCGATCGCTGCGTCGCTTCGCTCTTCGCAAGGAGGACGGCCGAGCCGTGCCGCGAAGGCGGCGCGCACATTGCGCTCTGCGGCTTCGCGCGTTATATAGCGACTATCCCCCAGCATGGTGATCGAGTGACGAGGCGCGAAGCCTCGGGCGGGCGGCGCAGCCAGCGCGCCGCGGCGCCATCGCACGTCAAGGAGAATCAGAAGATGAGCAGCACCGCTCCGCTCATGCCCAAGGCGACCGCCGTCTGGCTCGTCGAGAACACGTCGCTGAGCTTCGACCAGATCGCCGACTTCTGCAAGCTGCATCCGCTCGAGGTCAAGGGCATCGCCGACGGCGAAGTCGCCGCCGGCATTCGCGGGCTCGATCCGATCACTTCCGGGCAGCTGACGCGCGAAGAGATCGCCCGCGGCGAGCGCGACGCCGCCCATCGTCTGACGCTGTCGGTCTCCAAGGTGAAGGTGCCCGAGATCAAGCGCGCCCGCGGTCCGCGCTACACGCCGCTTTCCCGCCGCCAAGACCGGCCGAACGCCATTCTCTGGCTCGTGCGCAATCATCCGGAGCTCAAGGACGCGCAGATCATGCGCCTCGTCGGCACGACCAAGAGCACGCTGAAGGCGGTGCGCGAGCGGACCCATTGGAACTCCGCCGCTCTGGCGCCGATGGATCCCGTCACGCTCGGCCTCTGCTCGCAGATCGATCTCGATTTCGAGGTCAATCGCGCCGCCAAGGATCGCCCGCCGGCGCTCGAGGAGCAGGGCCAGACGCTGCAGCCGGCCGAAGTGACCACGAGACCCTACCACGAGCCGACGACCACCGAGGACGTGTTCGGCAAGAGCGCCCCCACGCCGGTCGAGGCAGAGGAAGACCAATTCGACGCCGACCGCGTGTTCGGCCGCCTGAAAAATATCGATTTCGAGGACTGAGCGCCGGTCGCGCGGGGGGCGCGACAATGTGGCGCATTTACCGACGCCCGTGCTTCATGGTTTGGTGCAGATGTCGGCGGCGGGCGTCTTTGAAATCGTAACGCCGACGGAGACGACCGTCGGCGTTACGTTCGACCCGCTCCGCGGCGGCAAGAGCCGCTCAGGCGGACGATTGAGGCGGATTGCTCACACGCGAAGCGGAACCTGCGTGTGGGCCGGCTTACTTGAAGTAGAAGCCGAGGACGCCGCCCGCGAGACCGCCGACGACAGCGGCGGAGACGGTGTTGGCGATGCCGCCGAGGCCAGCGGCGCCGAGGCCGCCGAGTAGAAGGGCGCCGATGCCGGCGAAGAGGTAGACGTTGGTGGAGAGTGTGGGTTCGAATTCTTTCTCGGCCATTGCTGTCACTCCTTCCGGTTTCCAGAGCGTCCCGCCTTATCTTTTGTAGGGTGGCGGGTACGCGCTAACCCCGTTGCTGCGGGGCCGTCTTGTCGACAGGCAGAGCCTAACATAACCTTGTCGACTGTCCAGTCGCTCTCACGCCCGATTGCGTTCGGCCATCCGAGGTCCTTCGCGACTTTCAACAAAGTCAAGTATCTAAGACGTCGCAGGGTGCGCATGGGCGGAGGCCGCGGCGGCGAAATCAGTTGGAACGAGTCCGGTTTGCGGGCTATATCGCCGCGATGACCGGCGAAACCTCCCCTGAATCCGGCCCGCGCTGGCGCCGCATTCTCGCTCCTCTGGAGCGGGTTGCGCCTTTCGCGTTGCGCTATCGGGTCCGAATCGGTCTCGCATTCGTCGCGCTCGCCGCCGCCTCGCTGGCGACTCTCGCTCTGCCGCTCGCGGTGCGCGGCATGATCGACCATGGCTTCTCGACCGACGATCCGGCGGCGGTCAACGCCTATTTCGCCGCGATCGTCGGCGTGGTCGCCATTCTCGCGCTCGCTTCGGCCTCGCGTTATTATCTGGTGATGACGCTCGGCGAACGCATCGTCGCCGATCTGCGCGCCGCATTGTTCCGCCATCTGACGCGCCTCGACGCCGGTTTCTACGACGGCGCCAAGACCGGCGAACTGATGTCACGGCTCACCGCCGACACGACGCAATTGAAAGCGGTGTTCGGCGCTTCCGCCTCGGTGGCGCTGCGTAATCTGTTCCTCTTCGTCGGCGCGGTCGTCATGATGGCGCTGTCGAGCGTCAAGCTCTCCGCCGTCGCGCTCGCCGCCATTCCGCTGATCGTGCTGCCTCTCATTTTCTCCGGACGCGCGGTGCGCAGGCGCTCGCGCCACGCGCAGGACAAGCTCGCCGAGGCCAGCGCCTATGCGGCGGAAAGCCTCGCCGCTGTGCGCACCATGCAGGCCTGCAACGCACAGAACGCGGCCGCCGGCCGTTTCGCCGCCGCGGCGGAGGACGCCTATGACGCCGCGCGCGAGGCGACGAGCGCGCGCGCGCTCGTGACCGCAGTGACGATCTTCCTCGTGTTCTCGAGCGTCGTCGCCATGCTGTGGCTCGGCGCCCATGACGTGCTTTCGGGGCGCATGACCTCGGGCCTCTTGTCGCAATTCGTGCTCTACGCCGTGCTCGCGGCGACATCGCTCGGAGAATTGTCGCAGGTGTGGAGCGAGGTGACGGCGGCCGCGGGCGCCGCGGGCCGCATCGGGGACATATTGGCGATCCGTGCGGCGATCGCCGCGCCCGACGCGCCCCTCGCTCTGCCGCGCCCGACGCGCGGCCGCATCGTGTTCGACGATGTGAGCTTCTCTTATCCCATGGGCTCGGGCGGCGCGGCGGTGGAGCATTTGAGCTTCGTCGTCGAGCCGGGAGAACGCGTCGCCATCGTCGGCCCTTCCGGCGCCGGCAAATCGACCGTGTTCCAGCTGATCGAGCGCTTCTATGATGTGACCGGCGGCGCCGTCACGCTCGACGGCGTCGATCTGCGCCGGCTCGATCCCGACGAACTGCGCAGCAAGATTGCGCTCGCCCCGCAAGACCCGGTCGTGTTCGGCGCCACGGTCGCCGAGAACATCGCCTATGGGCGCGAAGGCGCTTCGCGCGAGCAGATCGTCATGGCGGCGCGGCGCGCCCAGGCGGCTTCCTTCATAGAGGCGCTGCCGCAGGGTTATGACACGGAGCTCGGCGAGCGCGGCGTCACTCTGTCGGGGGGACAGCGCCAGCGACTAGCCGTCGCCCGCGCCATTCTCGCCGATGCGCCGGTGCTGCTGCTCGACGAGGCGACCTCGGCGCTCGACGCCGAGAACGAGGCCCTCGTGAAGGCGGCGCTGCACGATGTGATGGCGGGACGCACGACGCTCGTCATCGCCCATCGTCTCGCGACCGTGCTCGAGGCGACGCGCATTCTCGTGATGGAGCAAGGCCGCGTCGTCGAGACGGGGACACATGCGAGCCTCGTCGCGGCCGGCGGCCTCTATGCGCGGCTCGCGAGGCTGCAATTCGACACGGCGGAAGCGGCGGTCGGGGAAGGCGCGCTGGAGCACGCGGGCTGACCGGCCGATCCGGCCTTGCGGGCGACGGCGGGCGCGACTAACGTCTCTCGCGTCCGGCGCAGGGGCCGGACAGTCATCGGAACAAGCGCCTCGTGTCTTTTTCGGCTCAAGACTTTGCCGCTCTCGCGCTCGGCTATTTTCTCGGCTCGATTCCGTTCGGCCTGCTGCTGACGCGTCTCGCGGGCACGACGGATATTCGCACGATCGGCTCCGGCAATATCGGCGCGACGAATGTGCTTCGCACCGGACGCAAGGATCTCGCCGCCGCGACTCTGCTGCTCGACGCGCTGAAGGGCGCCGCCGCCGCGCTGATCGGCGCGCAGATCGCGCCAGAGGGCGGCGTGATCGCCGCGGCGGCGGCCTTCATCGGCCATGTCGCGCCCGTCTGGCTGCGTTTTCGCGGCGGCAAGGGCGTCGCCACATTCCTCGGCTCGCTGTTCGGCCTCTACTGGCCGGCGGGACTCGTTTTTGCGGCGGTGTGGCTCGCCGTCGCCGGCTTCTTTCGCTATTCGTCGCTGTCCGCGCTCACGGCGAGCCTCGCCGCGCCGCTGTTCCTCGCCTATGCCGGCCGGCTGCCGGAGGCCGCCGCATTCACCGCCATGGCCGCGCTTCTGTGGTGGAAGCACGGCGACAATATTCGCCGGCTGCTCGCCGGCCGAGAGAGCCGCATCGGACGGAAGGCATGAGCGAGCCGTCGTCCGCGGTCCGACTGACGCCGGAGCAGCTGTTCCACTGGTTGCGGCTCATTCGGTCCGAGAATGTCGGACCGCGCACCTTCCGCCAGCTCGTCAATCGTTTCGGCGGCGCCGAGGCGGCGCTCGACGCCCTTCCCGAACTGGTTGTGCGCTCCGCGCAGGGACGCGAGATCCGCATCGCCGAGCCGGACGAGATTCACGCCGAACTCGACAAAGCGGCGGCGCTCGGCGTGCGCTTTCTCGCCTCCGGCGACAGCGATTATCCGCCGCTCCTGCGGCAGATCGAATCGGCGCCGCCGCTGCTCGCGCTGCTCGGTTCGGCCGAAGTTCTCGCGCGGCCTTGCGTCGCCGTCGTCGGTTCTCGCAACGCTTCGGCCGCGGGCGTCGCCTTCACGGAGCGTCTGGCCCGCGGCCTCGCGCGGGAGCATTACGTCATCGTTTCCGGCCTCGCGCGCGGGATCGATCTCGCCGCCCATCGCGCGAGCCTCGAGACCGGCGCCATCGCCGTGCTCGCCGGCGGACATGCGCGGCCCTATCCGGCCGAACATGCGCCGCTGATCGAGGAGATCGCCGCGCGGGGCGGCGCGGTCATCTCGGAAATGCCGATCGAATGGGAGCCTCGCGGCCGCGACTTTCCGCGCCGCAACCGCATCGTCTCGGGTCTCGCGAGCGGCGTCGTGGTGGTCGAGGCGGCGCGCCGCTCGGGCTCGCTGATCACTGCGCGCTTCGCGGCCGAGCAGGGGCGCGAGGTGTTCGCCGCGCCCGGCTCGCCGCTCGATCCGCGCGCCGAAGGAACCAACGATTTGCTGCGCCAGGGCGCGACGTTCTGCACGGGGCCGGATGATGTGACGCGCGCGCTCGCCAGGACGGCGACGCCGGGCCGCGATCTGTTCGGCGAGAGCGACCGTCCGGCCGTCGAAGACGAGCCGCTATGGGACGAGATCGACCTCTTCTCGTTTCAGGAGCGCCGGCCGCCGAGCTTTGCCGCGGAGCCCGCGCCGCTGGCCGGAGATCGCGCCGAGCCGCCTGCGGCGGAGCCGCGGCCTCCTCCCGCGGGCGACGCGCTCGCCCATGTCGTCGCGCTGCTCGGCCCGGCGCCCGTGACGATCGACGAGCTGATCCGCGCGGCCGGCCTGCCGGCGCGCGAGGTCCATGCCGCGCTGCTGGAGCTCGATCTCGCCGGACGCGTTACACGGCACGGCGGCAATCTGGTCTCGCTCGTCTGAGGCGAGAGGCGACCTCGATCGCTCGTGCTATGCGTTGCCGGATTTGTCGACGGTCGGCGCGGACGAGGCGAGTTCGCGCGCTCTGTTCTCGGCCTCGACGCGCGCGAGCCTGAGAAAATAGCCGAGCATCGCGAGATCGGCGCGTTCCGCCATCGTCGCGAGCTCCGCCGCCATCTCGGCGATGTAGGAGGCGAGCGACGCCGTCGTCGTCTCCATGGCCGGGCGTGCGGGAGGAACGTCCATGTTCTCGCTCATTTCATTCCGCGGCGGCGCCGCGCCAATCCAACTTTCAACTTATAGTCGAAATTTGCCAGCCGCGAGGCGACTTGTCAACGCGCTCGAGGCTGCGCTGAGCCACCTTGTTTTTGACTGGAGCGAGCCTCGGCGGCCCTGTCTCAAATACAACCTATGATTGAAATTCGGGAGGAGCTGCCCGGCAGGCGCAGCCGCTTTCGATTCTCCCCGGGGCTGGACGCGCGAGAGAGGCGCGTTAGTTCCCGGTGACCCGCGACATCGTTCACGGGATGCAACCGGGATGATTTGATTTTTCTAGAGCTGCGCTTGGGGGTCTCATATGGGTGTTCGCTTGGGCTTCGGCATCGTCTCGCGCTTTCGCGAGCCCGCCGCGTCGCATTCCGCCGCGGCCGCGACCCGGACGCATCGGCGTCATCGTCGACAATCGGATCTTCGTCTCCGGCGCTGATCTCTCCGCCGGCGTCGCCGGCATGGGTGAGCGCCGCGAGCAGCGGTCTCGTCGTCCCTCGGGGCGGCGGGGAGACGGGGGGCAGAGCCTGGCCAACACGAGGAGGCCTCAGTCATGAGCAAGATTGCCAAGTTGTCGATGCTCGGCGCGACCGGCGCCGTGATATGCTTCGCCGGCGGGAGCGCCGCTCTCGCGGGTCCGGTCGGTCTCGCCGATGCGGCGATGGCGGCTCCGCCCGCGGCGACCGAGTCCGTGCACTATCGCGGCCGCTCGGCCTATGCCGGCCGCTCCGCCCATTACTGCCCGCCGCGCAAGATCGAGCATCGGACCGTTTACGTGCGCAAGATCATCGAGCGCCGCACGGCCTATGTCGTTCCGCGCACGCGCTACATCGTCGAGCGCCGCACGGCCTATGTGGCGGCGCCGGTCGCCACGGCGGTGGCGGTGCCGGTCGTGGCGGTGACCTATCCGGGCTATGGCGGCGGCTACGGCGGCGGCGGCGGCGGCATCCTCGGCGCCGGCGCCGGCCTGCTCGGCGGCGCGCTGAACATCGGCTTCGGCGGCGGCGGCGGCTGGGGCGGGCCCGGTTGGGGGGGTGGCGGCTGGGGCTGGCGTCGCGGCGGCTGGTGGTGAGCCGGCTCGTCTAGCCGGGCGACGCGAGGCGCCGGAGCCTGTCGAGGGCGCCTTGCAGAATATAGGCGGCGGCCATGCGGTCGACGACTGCGGCGCGCTTGGCGCGCGAGGCGTCCTGCGCCAGCAGCTCTCTGGTGACGGCGGCGGTCGAGAGCCGTTCGTCCCAGAAATCGTAGCGCAGCGCGCTCCGCGCGCCGAAATTGCGCATGAAGGCCCGCGTCGCTTGCGCCCGCGGGCCTTCGGATCCGTCCATGTTGAGCGGCAGGCCGACGATCAACGCCGCGACGTCGAATTGCGCTGCGAGCGCGCCGAGACGATCGGCGTCGGCCGCGAATTTGCCGCGGCGGATCGTCTCCAAGGGCGAAGCGAGGCGGCGCTCCACGTCGGAGAGCGCGAGGCCGATGGTTTTCGTTCCGACATCGAGCCCCATCAGCCGGCCCTTCGCGGGTAGAAGCGCGGCCAGCTCTTCGAGAGGCGTGCGTAGATCGGTCATCGCCTTCGCCCAGCCTTTCCCGAGGCTCCGAAAATACTTCAGGCCGTCGCCGCGGCGGCGCGGTTGCGCGCGACGATCTCGCCGAGAGCAGGGTCGCGCGCGACAGCTTCCTCGATCAGACGCTCGGTCGCGGCCTCCATCGTCTCCTGCAGCCGCTCGAAGAAGAGCTTGGGCTCGAGGCCCGGCTCGATCGGCGGCAGATATTCGAGGACGACGGTTCCGGGGCGGATCAGAAAGGACCGGCGCGGCCAGAACAGGCCGGAATTGAGCGCCACGGGCAGGCAGGACGCGCCGGTCTCGTGATAGAGATGCGCGACGCCGAACTTATATTGCGCCGGCGCCCCGACCGGGCGGCGCGTTCCTTCGGGGAAGATGAACAATTGCCGGCCCTGGGCGAACAAAGCCTTGGCTTTGCGCGTGATCTGCGGCAGCGCCCGCCCGCCCTTGGCGCGATCGATGGCGATCTGCTCGGCGGCCAGAAGATACCAGCCGAAGAAGGGAATATAGACCAGCTCATGCTTCAATATGTAGGAAAAGTCGGGAAAGTGCAGCGGCAGCACGAAAGTGTCCCAGATCGACTGATGCTTGCAGGCGACGATGACCGCGCCTTTCGGAATATTCTCGAGCCCTCGGAACTCGACCTTCAGCCCGACGATTTTCTCCAGCCACCACAGAGACGTGCGTCCCCAGGCGCGGCCGAGAGCCATGGACGCGTGCCGCCGCATGACCAGGGCCGGGAGCCAGATCAGCATCAGCACGGCCATATTGGTGAAGAAGACGATATTGAACAGCAGCGAGCGCAGGAACAGCATTTGGGCGCCTGACGAGTGGATCCGGTCGAGGCGTTCTCTAGCGCATTTCCGGCCGCGGCAAAATTGGCGGCGGCTGCGACGCAGGGGCAGGGTCGACCTCGGCCATTGCTCCGCTCCGCGCGGCCGACGTGGCGGAGGATCCGCCATCGATCAGACGGGTGCGCGCCAGCGCATAGAGATATTTGACATATTCGGCGCCGATGAGGCGCGCGACGCTCATGTCGTCGAGCCAGTCGGCGACCCGCACATGCCCGCTCACCACGGGAAAGGGGTAGAGCTCGACGCCGGGCAGGGCGGCCGACAGCTCCACCAGGGCGCGGGGCATGTGATAATTGGACGTGACGACGATGAGCGAGCCGCGAATGCCGCGCGCTTCGGCCCATTCGCGCGTCTCGGCGGCGTTGCCCGCCGTGTCCAGCGCCTCATAGCCGAGGTCGACGCAGCAATCGAACAATTGCCGCGAGACCGGCAAGAGCTTGGCGATCTCGGCGCCGCGGGTGGTTTTGTTCACGCCGGTGATGAGCAGTCGGCGCGCCTGCCCGCGCGCGAGAAGCTCCGCCGCTTCCTGGATGCGGTCGGACCCGCCGGTCAGAACGACCACCCCTTCGGCCTGCACGGTGAGGACCGGCTCGGCGCGCTCGAGCGACAGGGCGAAGCCGATGAAGCCCGCGACAAAGGCGGAGACGATGAAGCCCGTCAGACAAAGAATCAGCGTCGCGGCGCGTTTCGGCGCTGCCGATCGCCGTCGTTTCTGCGCTCCGGAGGCAGTTGCCACGCGCGTTCCGTCCCAGATTCGTCGCGCGATGCGACCTTTGGCGAAATGTGTGAGCGACGGCGGAGACTGTCCAGAGGGCGATCGACTCCCGCCGACTACTGCAGCCGTCGCAGCTGGCGGAATACGATCTCCTGCGACATGAATCCGGTGAGCAGTCCCGCCGCCGCCGAAATCGCCGCAATGACGGCGAAGCCGAGCGGACCGAGCGAGACGCTGCCGAACATGGCCTCGATCTGGTCGCCGCCGGGCGTCGCCGTCCAATGATCGGCGAGATAGCCGGCGAGAAGAAAAAAGGCCATGGCGCAGCCGCCGCCGATCAGTCCGCCGCGCAGGCCGAGCGCCACGAAGCGCCGCTGGAACTGGCGGGCGATATAGCGATCGGCGGCGCCGACGAGATGCAGCACCTCGATGATCTCGCGGTTGCCCACCATGGCGGCGCGCGTCGCGAAGGCGACGGTGAGGCCGGCGGCGACGACGATCAGCGCGAAGATCAGCGCCGCCACGGCGACGGCGGCGCCCGCCATCTGCCCGAGACGCTCGACCCAGAGTCTGTGATCGTCGAGCGCGGCGTTGGGAAGCTGCTCGGCGAGCTCTCGGCGCAAATGATCGAGATCGGCGCGCTTCTCCTCGTCGAGCTTGAGCACGATCATGCGGGGCGCGGGCAGCTCGGCGAAGTCGAGCCCCTGGCCGAGCCAGGGCGCGAGCAGCGCCTCCGATTCCGCCTTGGTGTAGACCTTCACGTCGCGCACGCCCTCCGTCGCGACGAGGATGGCCGTCGCGCGCACGACATCCGCTTCGACGTCGCGGCCGGCGACCGGACGGATCTGCACGCTCGCCTCGCGCGCCACCTCGCGCCGCCAGTCGACGCTGGCGTCGGCGACGAGCAGCGCCGCGCCGGCGGCGAGGGCCGCGAGGAAGGTCATGATGGCGATGACGATGACGAGCGAACGCCCGGCGATCGAGAAGGTCGGAACGAGGGGCGTCTCGCGCGCGAGCGCCTCGTCGAGTGGGACGGCCGCTTCCTCGTCCTTCGTCTCGATCATCGTCCGGCGCGCCAGGATCGCTCGAATCATGCGCGCCTCACTCGAAGACATGCAGGCGGCCGTCGGCGAGCACCAGCCGACGCGCGGCCTCATATTGATCCATCAGCGCGAGATCATGGGTGGCGATGACCACCGACGTGCCGCTCTTGTGCAATTCGATGAAGAGGCGCAGGAGCCGGCGCGCGAGCGTCGGGTCCAGATTGCCGGTCGGCTCGTCGGCGAGCAGCAGCTCGGGCCGCACGATCAGCGCCCGCGCGATCGCGGCGCGCTGCTTCTCTCCCCCCGACAGCACGCTGGGCAAAGCGGTGATGCGATTGTCGAGGCCGACCCAGCGCAGCAGCTCCAGCACCTCGGCGCGATAGCTCGCCTCCCCGCGGCCGATGACGCGCAGCGGGAGCGCCACATTCTCGTAGAGGGAGAGATGATCGAGCAGGCGGAAGTCCTGGAAGACGACGCCTATGCGCCGCCGGATGTCGGTTATCTCGTCCTTGTCGAGCGTCGCAGCATCCTGGCCGAACAGAGTGATTCGTCCCCGCGTCGGCTTCAGCGACATCAGGACGAGCTTGAGCAGCGTCGTCTTGCCGGCGCCTGACGGCCCAGTGAGAAATTGAAAGGAGCGCGGCTCGACGGTGAAGCTGAGATCGCTGAGGATCTCGTTTCCCGTCCCATACCGCAGCCCGACGTCTTCGAAGCTCAGCAAGAGCGCCTTCCGTTAACGAAGCGGCGTCAGAATCACCAGTCGAACCTTAGCAGTTCACGCGCTCTTAACCATATCGCGCGCTAATGAAGAAGACCGGCGCCCGATTTTTGCGCGCCGGCGGCGGCTCGGAGGCCGGCCATGCGCGAACCGATCGCTCAGCGTCCCATTCCCCTTTATCCGGCTCTCGACGGCCTCGGGCCGAACGAGCCCGCCAGCGCGCAAGCAGCGCTCGCGGACTGGGAACGCGCCCATGCGCGCCTCTGGCGCGCCCCGCCGCCGGAGGCGGAGCCCTGGCAACAGCGCCGGCCGAGCCGCCTGCCGATGATCGCCGCCGCAATCGCCGTGATGATCGGCGCCATGGGGCTCATCGGCTTGCGCGAGCGCATCGTGCGTCTCGCGCCGGCGGCGGCGGGGCTCTATTCGGCCGCGGGGCTGAAGGTCAATTTGTTCGGCCTCGATCTACGCTCCGTCACCTCCAAGGTCGCCGAGGAGGGTTCACGCAAGGTGCTGACCGTCGAGGGCGAGATCGTCAATCTGCGCCAGGAGGCCAATCGCGTGCCGAAAGTGGCGCTCGCCGTGCGCGGCGCGGATGGGCGCGACCGCTATGTCTGGACCGAGACGCCGCCCAAGTCGCGGCTCGCGCCCGGCGAAACGATGGCCTTTCGCGCCCGGCTCGCCTCGCCGCCGGCCGACGGGACCGACGTGATGGTGCGCTTCGCGGCGTTCGGCGGCGACAAGAAGTGAGATTCGATTTCGCCCGCGGCCTCCACGCGGTCATGCGACCAAGGCGAACAGCGGATGATAGTCGACGACGCCGAGCGGCGCCGGCGGCCGGAAGGCGAGCGCCATGAAGAGCTCCGGCGGACCGCCGGCGAAGCACAGCCCTGCACGAGTCCGGAAGCCGAAGCGGCCGTAATAGCGCGGCTCGCCGAAGACGACGCATCCGGCCGCGCCCGACGCGCGCAGCCTCGACAAGGCGGCGTCGATCAGGTCGGAGCCGATGCGCCGATTTTGGCGCGCGGGCGGAACCGCGACCGGGCCGAGCCCGAACCAGCCGAGCGACGCGCCGTCGAGACCGGCGAAACGGCGACATGGCCGAGGATCGCGCCCGCCTCCTCGGCGACGAGCGAGAACGTGAGGGCGCCGGCGTCGCGCAGCGCGTCGACGAGCCCGCCTTCCTTCCCATTGCTGAAGGGCATGCGCTCGAAGGCGGCGTCCACGACGCTGCGAATTCGTGAGCAGTCGTCGGCCGCCTCGCCGCGAATGAGCATGGGTCGATCTCGCCTTTGATGCGATGGCCTTTGATCTCTCTTGGCTTCGGGTTAAGACTGCGCCGAGCCGCCGTCAACGCCGGACCCGCGCCGCATGACCTCGAAAACCACCCGCGACATCGCCGCCGCAGCCGGCGCCTGCATCGCCTGCTCCGCGGCCGCGGCCGCACTGCCGCCGGGCTTCGTTCGGCTCGCCGACATCGCGCCGCGGATCGTGCAGGACATGCGCTATGCAGGGCCCGATAATTTCACCGGCCGCCCCGTGCCTGGCTACAAGGCGCCGCAATGCTGGTTGCGCGAGGATGCGGCGCGGGCGCTCGTCGCAGCGCAGGCCGAGGCGACAGCGCAAGGCTTCGAGCTGATCGTCTACGATTGCTACCGGCCCCGCCGCGCCGTCTCGGCGTTCATCGACTGGGCGAAGAGCCCGGACGAGAGCATGAAGGCGCGATATTATCCGCACGAGAACAAGCGCGACCTGTTCGCGCGCGGCTATATAGCCGAAAGATCCGCTCATTCGACCGGCCTCGCGGTGGACCTCGGCGTCCTCGGCTGGGATTTCGGCACGCCCTTCGACTATTTCGACGAGCGCTCCTGGACCGCCAACGCCGATGTGAGCGAGGAGGCGCGCGAGCATCGCCGGCGGCTCGAAACGCTGATGCGCCGCCACGGCTTCGAAAACCTGCCGACCGAATGGTGGCATTACGCGTTTCGCGGCGCAGCCGGCGCGCCGAGCTTCGACGTCGAGATCGAATAGGCGAATAGGCGCTCACGCCTTCTTCTCGAGGCGGTCGAGCAGATAGTTCAATATGCCGAGCGCGAGCTCCGTCTCCGGCATGAACACGCGGCCGATCTTCTCGCTCTCCAGGAGCTCCGCCTCCGCCTCGTCGCGGGCGCACAATGCGACGCGCAGCATCGGATTGGCCCGGCGGGCGGCGGCGATCATGTTCTGCAGATCGCAAGTGTCGGTGGTCGTCGCGACGATCAGCTCGCTCGCTCGCGCGATATGCGCCTGGACGAGCGAAGCGGGCTCGGAAGCGTCGCCGCACACGGCCGGAATGTCGCGCGCGCGCAGAGCCTCGACCAGCTCGCGGTTCTGCTCGATGACGACGAAGGGGACGCCCCACTCCAGCAAGGTCTCGCCGATGCGGCGGCCGACGTGGCCGTAGCCGACCAGCACGATCTGGCCGGAAAGGCGCGAGTCGTCGATGCTCGCGGGCAGTTCGGCGAGCGGATCGGCGCGCCTCGCGCTGCGTCCGAGCCGTGCGCGCAGCGGTTCGATCGCCGTAAAGACGAAAGAGTTGAGCGCGATGGAGACGAGCGCGCCGGCGAGCACGAGATTGCGCCCCTCCGGCGAGAGCAGGCCGAGCGAGACGCCGAGGCCGGCGAGAATGAAGGAGAACTCGCCGATCTGCGCGAGGCTCGCGCCGACCGTCAGCGCCGTGTCCAGCGGATAGCGGAAGAGCAGCGTGAGGCCGACCGCCGCCAGCGTCTTGCCGATCATCACGATGGCGAGCACGGCGAGCACGCGCAACGGCTCGTCGACGAAGGCGTGCGGATTGAAGGCCATGCCGACCGATACGAAAAACAGCACGGAGAAGGCGTCGCGCAGCGGCAAAGTCTCGTCGGCGGCGCGATGGCTGAACTCCGATTCGCGCATCATCATGCCCGCGAAGAAGGCGCCGAGCGCGAAGGAGACGTCGAACATCTTGGCCGAGGCGTAGGCGACGCCGATCGCCGAGGCGACGACGCAGAGCGTGAACAATTCCCGCGATCCGGAGCCCGCCACCCAGAACAGCAGCCGCGGGAACAAGCGCCGTCCGATCACCAGCATCAGCACGAGAAAAGCCACGACCTTGGCGAGCGTCATGCCGACGATGGGCCACAAATCGAGTTTCGCGCCATTCGCCGCGCCGAGCAGATCCGCGAAGACCGGCAGCAGCACGAGCAGCAGCACAGTGGCGAGATCCTCGACCACGAGCCAGCCGACCGCGATGCGGCCGTCGATCGTCTCCAGCTCGTCGCGCTCGTCGAGCGCGCGCAGCAGCACGACCGTCGAAGCGCAAGAGAGCGAGAGGCCGAGCACCAGCGCCGCGCCGAAACTCCAGCCCCAGGCGGAGGCGAGGCCCACGCCGAGCGCCGTCGCGATCGTCATCTGCGCCAAGGCGCCGGGCGCCGCGACGCGGCGGACGGAGAGCAGGTCGGCGAGCGAGAGATGCAGTCCGACGCCGAACATCAGCAAAATGATGCCGATCTCGGCGAGCTGGTCGGCGAGCGCGACGTCGGCGACGAATCCCGGCGTGCCCGGGCCGAGCATCATGCCCGCGACGAGATAGCCGACGAGGGGCGACAGCCGCAGCTTCACCGCGACGAGCCCCATGACGAGAGCGAGGCCGAGCGCGGCGGCGATGGTGGTCAGCAGGTCGACGCCGTGGGTCACCTTTCCTCCTGCGGTCGGACGGCGCTTGCAGATCGCGCGCCACGAGCAAGAGATGGGGTAGAGAAGAGGGGCGCCGATGCCGGCCTCGGATCTCGCAGCGGCCACGCGAGGCATGACAAAGCGCCGGCGATGGAGGAAAAAGGCGCGCCATGCGCCCCTCCATTCTCGATCCGCTGTTCGGCCGCGCCGCCGCTCTGCCGGGGATCGGCCCCAAGACCGCCAAGCTGTTCGACCGGCTGCTCGCCGCGCCGGGCAAGGAGACGCGCCTCGTCGACATTCTCTTCCATCTGCCGATCAATCTGCTCGACCGCAGCCTGCGCCCGACCATCGCCGAGGCGCCCTGTGACCAGATCGTCGTGCTGAAGGTGCGCGTCGCCGAGCATCGCAAGCCGCAGGGGCGTTATTCCAAGGCGCCCTTCAAGGTGCTGGTCGAGGACGACACCGGAGATGCGGAGCTGGTCTTCTTTCTCGCCAACGCCGATTGGATCGAACGCAGCCTGCCCGTCGGCGCGACGCGCTGGGTGTCGGGCAAGCTCGAGCTCTATGATGGACGCCGGCAGATCGTCCATCCCGACCGCGTGCTGGACGAGGCGGGGATCGCCAGGCTGCCGCCCGCCGAAGCGGTCCACGGCCTCACCGAAGGCCTGCAGGAGCGCTTCGTGCAGCGCGCCGTCGAGGGCGCGCTCGAGCGCCTGCCGCCTCTGCCCGAATGGCAGGACCCTTCGGCGCTCGCGGCCAACAAGCTGCCGGATTTCGCCGCCGCGCTGCGCGAGGCGCAGCATCCGAAGTCCCGCGCCGACATCGAGCCGACGAGCAAGGCGCGCCAGCGCCTGGCGCTCGACGAACTGCTGTCGCAACAGCTGGCGCTGCGCCTCGTGCGCGCCAAGATGCGGCGCTTGCCCGGCCGCGAGAACGCCGGCGACGGACGCCTGGCGCGGGCGATCGAGGCGGCGCTTCCCTATGCGCTGACCGGCGCGCAGAAGCGCGCGCTCGAGGAGATTCGCGCCGATCTCGGCTCGCCGCGGCGCATGCTGCGCCTGCTGCAGGGCGACGTCGGCTCGGGCAAGACCATCGTCGCGCTGCTCGCCATGGCGAGCGTCGTCGAATGCGGGCGGCAGGCGGCGCTGATGGCGCCGACGGAAATCCTCGCGCGCCAGCATTACGAACGCTTGACCCCGCTCGCCGAGCGCGCCGGCCTGCGCCTCGTTCTGCTCACCGGCCGCGCCAAGCCGTCGGCGCGCGCACGGTTGCACGAGACGATCGCGAAAGGCGATGTCGATATCGTCGTCGGCACGCATTCGCTCGTGCAGAGCGATCTCGCCTTCGCCGATCTCGGCCTCGCCGTCGTCGACGAGCAGCATCGTTTCGGCGTGCAGCAGCGCCTCGCGCTCGGCGCCAAGGGGGAGGCGGCCGACGTTCTGGTGATGACCGCGACGCCCATTCCGCGCTCGCTCGCGCTCACTTGTTTCGGCGACATGGACAATTCCGTCCTCGACGAGAAGCCGCCCGGCCGCACGCCCGTCGACACGCGCGCGCTGCCCGTCTCGCGCATCGGCGATGTGGTGGAGGGCGTGCGCCGCGCTCTCGCTTCCGGCGCGCGCGTCTATTGGGTGTGTCCGCTGGTCGAGGAGAATGAGGAGCTCGACCTCGCCGCCGCGCAGGACCGCCACGACGATCTCACCCGCATCTTCGGCGGGATCGTCGGCCTCGTCCACGGCCGCATGAAGGGCGCGGAGCGCGACGCGGCGATGGAGGCGTTCGAGGAGGGGACGACGCGCATCCTCGTCGCCACCACGGTGATCGAGGTCGGCGTCGACGTGCCCGAGGCCACGGTGATGGTGATCGAGCACGCCGAGCGCTTCGGCCTCGCGCAATTGCATCAGCTGCGCGGCCGCGTCGGACGCGGCTCGGGAAAATCCTCCTGCCTCTTGCTCTACAAGGGTCCGCTCGGCGAGACGGCCAAGGCGCGGCTCGTCATGCTGCGCCAGACCGAGGACGGCTTTCGCATCGCCGAGGAGGATTTGCGCCTGCGCGGGGAGGGGGAGATCCTCGGCTCGCGCCAGTCGGGGCTGCCGGGCTTCCGCCTCGCCGATATTTCGGCCCATGCGCGGCTGCTCGCCACGGCCCGCGACGACGCCGAGCTGATCCTGCGGCGCGACCCGGATCTCTCCAGCCCGCGCGGCGAGGCGCTGCGCATTCTCCTCTATCTGTTCGAGCGCGACGAGGCGGTGCGGCTGCTGCGCGCCGGGTGAGCGGCCTTTATCCGCCGCGCGGTTGGGCGTAGTCTCGCGCGCCGCCGCGCGGCGGCGAAGAACGAAGAGAAGAGCGCGTCGAAGCGTTCGGAGAGGAGGGAGAGGTGTCGACTATAGAAACGATCTGGGGCTTTCTGACCTGGTCCGACAAAGCCATGATCGGCGCAAATGTCGTCGTGGCCTGCATCTTCTTCGTGTCCTGGCGGCGCAAGAAGCGCCGCCTCGCCGTCCCGGCGAAGAACGGCGAGTGAAAAGTCACTCGCCGCGCCGCACGCTCGCGGCGGTCTGGCCGAACAGAATTTTGCGCTCCGCCTCGGTGAAGCCCGAGGCGGAGGGACGGCGAAGGGCCTCGCCTCTCGCATAAGCGCGGACGACGGCCGGCCGTGTGCGCAGGGCTTCGAACCAGCGTTTCAGATCGGGGAAATCGTCGAGATTTTGCCCCTGCGCCTCGAACGGAACGATCCAGGGATAGGCGGCCATATCGGCGATCGAATAATCCTCGGCGAGGAAGTCTCGGCCCTTCAGCCTCCGGTCCAGCACGCCGTAGAGCCGGTTTGTCTCATTGACGTAGCGGTCGATGGCGTAGGGGATTTTTTCCGGCGCGTAATTGCGGAAATGATGGTTCTGTCCGGCCATGGGCCCGAGGCCGCCGACCTGCCAGAACAGCCATTCGAGAACGGCCGCGCGGGAACGCGCGTCCTTCGGCAGGAAGCGGCCGGTCTTTTCGGCGAGATAGACGAGGATCGCGCCGGATTCGAACACCGAGAGCGGAGCGCCGCCGTCGGCGGGCTTATGGTCGACGATCGCCGGCATGCGGTTGTTGGGCGAGATGGCCAGAAACGCGGACCGGAACTGCTCGCCCTTGCCGATGTCGACCGGAACGATGCGATAGTCCAGACCCGCCTCTTCGAGAAAGATCGTGATCTTGTGGCCGTTGGGGGTGGGCCAGTAGTGGAGGTCGATCATGGAAGCCTCTCTGGAGTAGAGAGTAGCGAGCGTGGGCGTCCTACTCACTGCTCACTTCTCATTCACCGGAATCGCCACATAGAACGTCGACCCCGTTCCCGGCTGCGACGTGACCGACAGTTTCCATCGGTGGCGGTCGGCGATGGATTTGCAGATCGCGAGGCCGATGCCCGTGCCGGGATAGCGCGCCTTGGGATGCAGGCGCTTGAACGGCTCGAAGACGATCTGCTCATATTTGCTCTCGAAGCCGATGCCGTTGTCGGAAAAGCCGATCACGATCAGGCCGGGCTCCGACGACCGCGTGAAGATGCGCACGCGCGGCGGCTCGTCCTCCTTGCGATATTTGAGCGCGTTGGAGACGATGTTCTGAGTCAGCCGCACAAATTGCGAGCGGTCCGCCTCGAAGGCCACATGCGGCGCCTCGACCGTGATCGTCGCATGCGTTTCGGCGACCGCCTCGGAGAGGTCGTCGAGCGCGCGCTCGATTTCCTCGCGCAGGTCGAGGCTCTGCAGATTTTGCGCGTCGTTGATCGCGCGCGAATAGGTGAGCAGATCGTCGATGAGCTCGCGGGCGCGGAGCGCCGAGCTGCGCATGACAGTATTGGCGTAGGTCATGTCCGTCTCGTTGGACGAGGCGATCGCGTGCTCGAGAATGTCGGAGAAAGCGGCGATCTTGCGCAGCGGCTCCTGCAGATCGTGCGAGGCGACATAGGCGAATTGCGCGAGCCGCTCGTTGGCGCGCTCGAGCTCGAGCGCGCGCTGCGACAGCGCGCTTTCGGCTTCTCGCCGCGCGGTGATGTCGAGCACGGTTGCGAGCACCACGAGGCCGCTCTCGGTCTCGATCGGCGTCAGCCCGATCTCGACCGAAAACTCGCTGCCGTCGCGCCGGGCCGCCTTCAGGTCTCGCCCGACGCCCATCGGCCGCTTGCTGGGCGCGGCGTGGAAGCTCTGGCGCAAAGTGGCGTGTGCGGCGCGCATTCGCGGAGGCGCCAGAATATCGATGGACTTTCCGATCAGTTCGCCGCTACCATAGCCGAACATTCGCTCGGTCTCGGCATTGACGAACAGGATCGTTCCGCAGGCGTCGCTGACGATCATCGCCGCCGGCGCCGATTCTACCGCGAGGCGGAAGTGATCGTCGCCTATACTGTCGAAACTCATCGCGCACCCCTTGCCGTGCGGGCCCTTCGCGCTCGATAACCGCCCGAGGGCGATCGCGTTTTCTCGTCCGTGCCGAAGGAGCGAGCGCGCCTAGGAGATGGTGATTCCGATGCCCCCTGTCGAGACGAAGGAACGCGCTTGCCGGGTTTTGATCATAGAGGACGATCAGGACGACGTCTTCCTTTTCAAGCGGGCGCTGGATTCGGCGCGCTCCATTCTGAACCGCGAGATCGAATGCGAGCAGGTGGACAATGGGTTGGACGCGATCTTCCTGGTCTCGCGCGAGGAGATCACCGACAAGCTTCCGGATGTGCTGGTGCTCGATCTCAACATGCCGCGGCTCGACGGCGTCAAATTTCTGAAGTCGCTGCGCCGCTCGCTGCTGCTCAAGGATCTGCCGGTCTATGTGCTGACGACCTCGACGGCGCCCGCGATCCACGAGGAGGCGATGCGCGCCGGCGCGGACAAGGTCTTCGTCAAGCCCAATGACGCGGAGGCGCTGCTCGCCATTGCGCTGGAGATCGTCGGCGCCGCCGTCGCCCGCATGCCGCGCGGCGGATCGGCCGCGGCTCAGTAATACCAGAGGCCATTGTGCAGCCCGCGCGGCGAGGGCGCCGGCGCTTCCTGCTGCGGCCGGCCGTAATTCCACTCGCCGACCGCCGCTCCCGAATAGGCGTCGGCCGCGCCATAGCCGGGAAGGACGTCGGCGCCGTGAGAGCGGCGCCGCGGCTCTCGGCGACGGCGCCGCTCGGTGACGCGAGCCTGCGGCTCGGAGAGGACGGGATCGTCCGGCCCGCCGACGCCGGACGCGTCGTTCGCCGCGGCGGGAGAGGCGGCGAGAATCGCGGCGGCGATCAGCGGAATCTTGAGCATGAGAAAAAGCCTTTCCTGCGTGTCGTCCCTCATCCTAGTCGATCGTCGGCGAGCGCGGACGTCGCCGTGGCGAACGTGGTTAAGCGAACTCTTCGCTTAAATGATTATTCACCTTTGACGAAAATGATCGTTCGACCGACAGGGCTCCGCGATGTCATGCGGAGCGAAGGCGCGGATGGGCGGCATGACGACGTTTCCTCCGGCCGGCGCCGAAGACGCCGGCGTCCGAGATATATCGAGTCCGCCGTCGGCGCTGCCTTCGCCGTCGACGCGATGGGTCGTTCGCCGCAAGGCGGAAGTGGTGGAGGCGGTGCGCGACGGCCGCCTCTCGCTGGAGGAGGCCTGCCGGCGCTACGCGCTGACGGTCGACGAATTCGAGACCTGGCGCAAATTCATCGATCGGCACGGCGTGCCCGGGCTGCGCGCGACGCGCGTTCAGCATTATCGCCGGCGGGAGGCCGCGCGCTGACGCGCGCTCAGCCTTTCGGCGGCTTGTGCTCGATGCGCAGCGCGTTCTCCGCGCTCGCGGCCAGCGCCTCCTGGACGCGTCCGGCGAGCGCCGAGACGATCCAGGGCAGGAACACCTCGATGCGCAGGGAATCGTTCAGCACGTCGATGCGCGCCGTCGTCGTCTGGCCGAAGGCGACGACCTTCAGATCGGCGCGATCGCCGGCCCATACGATTTCCGAATGGGCGATCTTTTCGACATAGGCGCTGCGCAGTTGCTCGATTCCCTCCGCCACCCGCTTGCGGGCGACTTCGGCGCCGAGCTCGTGCGGCACGGTCACGACGATCGACTTGGGCATAGGTCCCTCCGGCCTGTCGGATCGGCGCTTCGGACCGATGCGACGGGAGGCGCGCGAAGGCGCCGCCACCAATTCTCCAGCGCCGCGTCGCAGGGCTCGAGGAATTCGGCGAGCGAGCCGGCGAAATCGCGCCACTCGTCGAGATAATGTGGGGACACCGCGGTGACGACCGGAGCCTTGGCGGCGATCGCCGCGCGAAAGGCGTCGGCGAAGCCGCCGCGCGCGGCCTCCTGCTTGCTGAACTTGCTGATGACGGCGAGATCGAGGCCCGAGGCCGCGGCGCGCTCGATCGCGGCGCAAGCCTGCGCCAGTTCGCCCGAGTCGAGATTGCAGGCGACGGAGCCCGGCCCGAGATCCTGGGAGATGGCGGCGAGCGCGCCGCTGCCGACGTCGCGCAGCGCGATGCGGCTGCGCCCCGTGGCGGAGTCGACGATGCGCGTCTGCGTGACGCCGGCGACGCGCGCGCCGGAATCCGCGAGGCGGCGCGCGAACCGCGCCATCAGCGCCTGAATGTCGGCGCTCGGCTCGCCGGGCAGGGCGGCGATGCGGGCCGCGGCATGAGGAGAGGCGTGATCGGTCATCGCTTTCGTCCGGCGCCGCGAGACGGCGCGATTTTTCTGTTCCTGGAGAAGAGGTTCTTGTCTATCCTCCCCCGGCGGGGACGGCGGATGAAGTCTCGGCGAGGCTCGCGCCTCTTGTCATTCCGCAGGTTCGCCCGATCTGATATAGACATTCAGAGACGCGACGTGAACTTCCGTGATCGATGACGTGGGCAAGGCGACGCTTCCGCGCTCCGCAGGTTCGGAGGCGGTGGACGCGTTCATAGAGACGGCCCGGCGCGTCGCCGTCGGCGCTCCGGACGAATGCGGCCGGCTGATCTTCGCGCTCGACGCCACCATGAGCCGCCAGCCCACCTGGGATCTGGCGCAATCGATCCAGGGACGCATGTTCGAGACGGCGGCCTCGCTCGGCGGCCTGCGCGTGCAGCTCGTGTTCTTCCGCGGCTTCGGCGAATGCCGCGCGTCGCATTTCGTCGACGGCGGGCGGGGGCTCGCGTCTTTGATGTCGAAGATCTCCTGCCGCGGCGGGCAGACGCAGATCGGGAAGGTTCTCCGTCACACGCTGGACGAAGCCGGCGCGCAGCGAGTCGGCGCGCTCGTCTATGTCGGCGACGCGATGGAGGAGAACGCCGACGGATTGTGCGTGCTCGCCGGGCGTCTCGGCCTCGTCGGCGTGAAGGCCTTCATGTTTCACGAGGGCCGCGATGCTGCGGCGGGCGCCGCCTTCCGCGAGATCGCCCGGCTCTCCGGCGGCGCCTACGCCGCTTTCGACGCGTCGGCGCCGCGCCGTCTCGCCGAGCTTCTCGCCGCCGCCGCCGCCTATGCCGCGGGCGGCCGGCCGGCGCTCGAGCGCCGCGCCGGCGCCGGCGAAGAAGCGGCGCGGCTCCTGTTGGCGCAGATGGGGTGAGGAGCGCGCTTCGATGCCCATTCTGATCGGTTTTCTCGCATTGGTCGTCACTCTCTACGCCCTTCGCGCCTTCACCCGCGCGCCCGCCGGCGGCGCTGGCGAGGCTCGTCAAGCAGGCGGGGGGCGCAGGGGCCGTCGCGCTCGGCCTGTTCTTCATCCTGCGCGGGCGCATCGACGCCGGACTGTTCCTGATCTCGGTCGGCGCCTGGGTGATCGGCGCGCTGACGCGCGGCGTAACGCGCTTCGGAACGACCGGGCCCGGCGTCTCGCGCGTGCGCTCGGCGATGATCGAGATGGAGCTCGATCACGCGAGCGGCGCCGTCCGCGGCGTGATCCTCGCCGGAAAGGACGAGGGCAAGCGCCTGGACGCGCTGACCAAGTCGGCGCTGATGGAGCTCTACCGCACCTGCCGCGGCGTCGACGCGGACGGCGCGCGCCTTCTAGAGGTGTATTTCGACCGCCGGTTTCCCGGATGGCGTCAGACAGGAGACGGTCGAAGCGACTCTGGGGGCGCGGAGCCTGGCGTCGGACCGGGCCGCCGCAACGGCACGATTACGGAAGATGAGGCCTATGAAATTCTGGGCCTGAAGAAAGGGGCGGCGCGCCAGGACATTGCGCGGGCGCATCGCGATCTGATGAAGAAGCTTCATCCGGACCATGGCGGGACGACCGATCTCGCGGCCCGGGTCAACGAAGCCAAGGAAGTCCTCATGCGGCGTCATCATTGAACTCGGCTCTCGTGCTCACGCGTTTACGCTTCTTACGGAAAATGGTTTGGTTCTGAACGGTCTCAGTTCTTGGTCGCGAAGCAGGAAAATCCAGAGCGTTTCAGCGTCTTGCAGGCGCTTTCCGCGCTCTTCTCCTCGAGCCCGGCGAAGCGGGCGCGCCAAAGGGTCTCCTTTCCCTTGTGAACCTTCTCGGTGAAGGGCTTGGCCGTCGCCGGGACGCCCTTGGCGCGAGCCCGGGAGAGCAGTTCCTGCGCCTTGTCGGCGTCGTCGGTCGCCCCGATCTGGATCATCCAGCCGACATTCGGCGGACGCCGGGTCTCGGCCTTCTGGCTCTCGGCGGCCTCGCCGGAATGCGCGGAGACGGAGGCGTCTTTTTCCGGAGCCCGGGGCGTCGCGGCCGGGGTGGTCGCGGCGTTCGCTTCGCGAATGCGTCCGGGACGCGTGTTGGTCGAGCCGTCCGTCGCCGCATGCGCGCTCTCGCGGCGCCCGGGCCGTGATCCCGCGGCTTCGTCCGCCTCCTCGGCGCGCTTCTGTCCGCCGGGCACGAAGGCCGGGCGGATCTTGTCGGTCTTGCTCGGCGTCGGAACGGCCGGCGCCGCCGCAATGGGAGCCAGCGCCAGCGGAGCCACGACCGCGGCTCGGGGCGCCGGGGCGGGCGCCGCGCCTTGGTCCTCTTCGGCCGCGTCGCTCGTCGCCGGGGCGGACGCGGGCGCGTCGGTCTCGGTGACGGCGCGCGCGGTGCGGACCTGATCGCCTTCGCCGATATGCTCGGCGATGAGGCCGGCCATGATGCGGTCGCGCGCGGGTCCCGAGGTTCCGCCCAGCACTACGGCGACGATATGCCGCCCCCTGCGGCGCACCGAGCTCAACAGGTTGAAGCCGGAGGCGCGCGTGTAGCCGGTCTTGATGCCGTCGACGCCCTCGATCTGTCCGAGCAGATGATTGTGGTTGCGGTGCGACTGCCCGCGGTAGGTGAAGCTGTAGGTCGAAAAATAGCGGTAATAGCGGGGGAAGCGGTCCTGGATCGCCCGTCCCAGCACCGCGAGGTCGCGCGCGGTGGTGACCTGCGCGTCATTGGGCAGGCCGGAGGCGTTGGCGTAATGCGTCCGGCTCATGCCGAGCGAATGCGCCTTGCGTGTCATCAGCTCGGCGAATGTGTCCTCGTCTCCGGCGATGTTCTCGGCGATGGCCACGGCGATGTCGTTGGCCGATTTGGTGACGACGGCCTTGATGGCGTTCTCGACGTCGATCGTCTGCCCCGGGGGGAGGCCGAGCTTGGTCGGCGCCTGCGCCGCGGCATGGGCCGAGATCACCAGCGGCGAGTCGAGCCGCAGCCGGCCTTTCTCGAGCTGCTCGAACAGAAGATAGAGGGTCATCACCTTGGTGATGGAGGCGGGATGGCGCAGCTCGTTCTCGTTCCTGCCATAGAGCGCGCGTCCCGTATTGGCGTCGACGACGATCGCCGCGAAGGCCGGACCGCCGCCGCGCCGGGCCGCATGGGCGAGATGTGCTCCCCCCCGATGATGAGCCGCGTGCCGCAGGGCCGACGCATGATGGCCGCGTCCATGATGACGACGAGCTTCCGCCGGAAGAGAGAAGACGGCGGCCAGGAGCGCCGCCAGGGCGGCGATACGAAAAACGGCCCATTTGCGCTGCATGAGCCGGCTGGCGACATTGCCGTTCGTCATTGATCGCGATCCCGATATTTGTCACGGTCTCGGCTCCGCCCGTCGCTGCGTTGCCGAAAAGACACATGATTACAATGCTAGGAATGTGAGGTTACCCCCGAGTTAAGGCGAAATGATTTCTCTCGCCTGGTTTTGCATCGCAACATACGTATTGACTTGGATTGTGCATCGCATATAAGATCGCGTCGTCAATGAGAGCGTGCGGAACGTTCGCCATGGGGCGGCGCCGCGCAAGCGACACGAGGACGACACCGATGGTTGCCACATTCGAGAGCGTTCAGCAGCTGGGCAAGGAGCAATTCGAGGCCGTGTCCGCCGCCGCCGCGGCCGTGACCAAGGGCTGGCAGACGATCGCCGCCGAGGCCACCGACTATTCGAAAAAGTCGTTCGAGAAGAGCCGCCTGCTGGCGGAGAAGCTGATCGGCGTCAAGAAGATCGACGAGGCCATCCAGCTGCAGTCGGACTTCGCCAAAGGCGCCTATGAGGATTTCATCGCCGAGGCGACGAAGCTGGGCGAGCTCTATTCCAGCCTCGCCAAGGAAGCGTTCAAGCCGGTCGAGACGGCCGCGTCCAAGGTCTATACCTCGGCCGAGTGAGCCGGCGGCTCGACGCGTCCTCGAAGCGTTCCGAACAATGCCGAGCCGGCGCGTCCGGCTCGGCATTGTCGTTTCTGGGCTGGCCGAAGCCTGTGCGTAAGCGGCCGTCTCGCCGCTCCCCCGATTGCGAATCCCTCTGCTGCGGAGCGATATGACAATCGGCGTCGGATCGGGTCGGGAGCGAAGGCATGAGCGCTGGCGCGGGGGTCGGCTTCGTCCATCTGCATGTGCACACGGCCTTTTCGCTGCGTGAAGGCGCGCTGACGATCGCGCGTCTCATCGCGCTCGCCGAGCGGGACAAAATGCCGGCGCTGGCGATCACCGACAGCAATAACCTCTTTGGCGCGCTGGAATTTTCCGAAAAGGCGGCCAAGGCCGGGCTCCAGCCCATTCCCGCCCTTCAGCTCACCGTCGATTTCAGCGACGGGACTCGGAGCGCCTCCGAGGACGGGCGCGGCAATATCGTCCTCATCGCCAAATCGGAGGCGGGCTACGCCAATCTGATGCGTCTCGCGACCCGCGCTTTTCTGGGGCCGGAGCTCGGCGAAGCGCCGCATGTGACATTGGACCATCTGGAGGCGAACAGCGGCGAACTGATCGCGCTCACCGGCGGGCCGGAAGGCGGCCTCGATACGCTGTTCGCCCGCGGCCGGCCGGAGCAGGCGCGCGCCCGGCTCGCCGCGCTGGAGCGCCTGTTCGACGCCCGCCTCTATGTCGAGCTGCAGCGCCATGGGCTCGATCACGAGCGCCGCGTCGAGCCGCAATTGCTCGATCTCGCCTACCGGCGCGGTCTGCCGCTCGTTGCGACCAACGAGCCGTTTTTCGCGACTGCCGAGGATTTCGAGGCTCATGACGCGCTCCTCTGCATCGCCGAAGGGACGGTGACCAGCGTCGTCGAGCGACGGCGGCTGTCGCCCCAGCATTATTTCAAGACGCGCGAGGAGATGCTCGACCTCTTCGCCGATCTGCCCGAGGCGACGGGCGCGACCGTGGAGATCGCGCGGCGCGTGGCCGTGCGGCCGACGAAGCGCAAGCCGGTCATGCCGCGCTTCATGCGGGACGGGGAGGGGGGCGACGAATCTCTCGAGGAGATCGAGGCGCGGGAATTGCGCCGTCAGGCGCTCCAAGGCCTCGACGCGCGGCTCGCCGCCCATCCGCCGGCGCCGGGCCAGACGCGCGAGGATTACGAGGTCCGGCTCGCCTTCGAGCTCGACACGATCGAGAAGATGCGCTTCCCCGGCTACTTCCTGATCGTCTCCGACTTCATCAAATATGCGAAATCCAAGGGGATTCCGGTGGGGCCTGGGCGCGGCTCGGGCGCCGGCTCGCTCGTCGCCTATGCGCTGACCATCACCGATCTCGATCCGCTGCGCTTCGGCCTCTTCTTCGAGCGCTTCCTCAATCCAGAGCGCATGTCCATGCCGGATTTCGACGTGGACTTCTGCCAGTCGCGGCGCGAGGAGGTCATCGAATATGTCCGCGACCGCTATGGCGCGGAGCGGGTGGCGCAGATCATCACCTTCGGCTCATTCCTCGCGCGCGGCGTGCTGCGCAGCGTCGGCCGCGTGCTGGAGATGCCGCTCGGCCAGGTCGACAAGCTGGCGAAGCTCGTGCCGCAGAACCCGGCCAAGCCGGTGAGCCTCGCCGATGCGGTCGCCGGCGAGCAGAAGCTGCGCGAGGCGATCGCCGAGGACGAGAAGGTCGCGCGCCTGTTCAAGATCGCCGGCGCGCTCGAAGGGCTCTACTCCAACGCCTCCACCCATGCGGCCGGCGTCGTCATCGCCGACCGCCCGCTCGAGCAGCTCGCCCCGCTCTATCGCGACCCGAAGTCCGACATGCCGGCCACCCAGTTCAACATGAAATGGGCGGAGGAGGCCGGCCTCATCAAATTCGACTTTCTCGGACTGAAGACCCTGACCGTGCTCGCCACCGCCGTCGATCTCGTGCGCCGGCGCGTCGGGGACTTCGACCTCGCGGCCATACCGCTCGACGATGCGAAGACTTACGAGATGCTGGGGCGCGGCGAGACGGTGGGCGTGTTCCAGCTGGAAAGCGCAGGGATGCGCAAGGCGCTGGTCGACATGCGCGCCGATCATTTCGAGGACATCATCGCCCTCGTCGCCCTCTACCGCCCCGGCCCGATGGCGAACATTCCGACCTATTGCGCGGTGAAGCTCGGCGACGAGGAGCCGAACTACATCCATCCCAAGATCGAGCACATTCTGAAGGAGACCTTCGGCGTCATCATCTACCAGGAGCAGGTGATGCAGATCGCCCAGGTCCTCTCCGGCTATTCGCTGGGCGAGGCCGATCTCCTGCGCCGCGCCATGGGCAAGAAGATCAAGGCCGAGATGGACGCCCAGCGCGAGCGCTTCGTGAGCGGCGCCGTCGAGCGGGGCCTCGAGCCGGCCAAGGCGAGCGATATCTTCGACCTTCTGGCCAAATTCGCCGACTACGGCTTCAACAAGAGCCACGCCGCCGCCTATGCGCTGATCGCCTATCAGACGGCCTGGTTCAAGGCGTATTATCCGGTCGAGTTCCTCGCGGCCTCCATGACCCTCGACAAGGGCAACACCGACAAGCTCGCCGAATTCCGCAATGAGGCGCGCCGGCTCGGAATCGTCGTGGAGCCCCCCTCCATCAGCCGCTCGGGCGTCGACTTCGACGTCGCACCGGGCGCCGGCGGCGCGCTGGCGATCCGCTATGCGCTGTCGGCGGTCAAGGGCGTCGGGGAGGGACAGGCGGAATCGATCGTGCGCTCGCGGGGCGGCGAGCCGTTCCGCAGCCTGTCGGATTTCGCGCGCAGGATCAATCCGCGCGAGGTCAACAAGAAAGTGCTGGAAAATCTCGCCTGCTGCGGCGCCTTCGACGAGCTGGAGAGCGACCGCGCCCGCATGGCGGGGGCGATCGAGACGATCCTCGCCGCCGCCAATCGCAGCGCCGAGGACCGGCAGCTCGGCCAGAACGCCCTGTTCGGCGGCGGTCCCGCCGAGGAGCTGGTCCTGCCCAAGGCCGAGCCCTGGACGGCTTCGGAGAAGCTGAAGCGCGAGTTCGAAGCTGCCGGATTCTTCCTTACGGGCCATCCGCTCGACGCCTTCGCCTCGGTCCTCGCGCGGCGGCGCCTGTCGCGCTGGGCGGAGTTCACCGCGGCGGTCAAGCGCGGCGCGACGGCCGACCGGCTCGCGGCCGTGGTGCTCGATCGCACCGAGCGGCGCACCAAATCGGGCTCCAAGATGGGCATCGTCCTGCTCTCGGACGACAGCGGCCAATATGAGGCGATCCTGTTCCAGGAGGGGCTGACCCAATATCGCGACCTCCTCGAGAAGGGAGCGACCGTCATGGTGACTCTGAGCGCGACGATCGACGGCGAGGACGTCCGCGCCCGCATCACCGCCGTCGAGCCGCTCGCCGCCGCGGTCGCGCGGGCGCAAAAAGGGCTGCGCATTTTCCTGCGCGACGCGTCGCCTCTGGACCGGATCAAGTCGCGCCTCACGGCCCGGGGCGAAGGCGAAATCTCGCTCGTCGTGTCGCTGGAGCGTGCTGCGAGCGAGATCGAGATCAAGCTGCCGGGAGGCTATTCGGTCTCGCCCGACATCGCCGGCGCATTGATGACGATCCCCGGCGTGACCGCCGTGGAGCATATCTGATAGACTGAAGCAGAACTTCAAAAAGTGAGCGCAACTATCTGGAAAAATTGGATAGATTACTTCATCTTCATGTTTAGCTTCAAGACTGGGGCGCACGCATGCGGCGTCGCGCTCTTCTCGGCCGGGCCGACCGCGCTTATCTTGAAGCGTGACGGCGCCGGCCTTCGAACCTCGGCCGACATCGCGCGGGACGTCCCCATGACCGTTCTTCTCGATCTGTTGAACGACGACCCGCGCAAGCGCGAACCTGCGGCTCGCCATCCCGAGAAGGCGCATCGGCCCGATACGCCCGTCCTGCGCAAGCCGGAGTGGATCCGGGTCAAGGCGCCGGGCTCGGCCGCTTTCCGCGCGACCGACGCCATCCTCGCCGCGCAGGGGCTCTCGACCGTCTGCCGCGAGGCCTCCTGTCCCAACATCGGCGAGTGCTGGGAGCAGAGGCACGCGACCTTCCTGGTCATGGGCTCGGTCTGCACCAGGGCCTGCGCCTTCTGCAATGTCGCGACGGGCCTTCCCGGCCCGCTCGACCCCTCGGAGCCCGAGCGGGTCGCCGAGGCGACGGCGCGGCTCGGCCTCTCCCATGTGGTCGTCACCTCGGTCGATCGCGACGATCTCGAGGATGGCGGCGCCGCCCATATCGCCGCGACGATCCGCGCTATCCGCGCCGCCTGTCCCGCGACCACGATCGAGGTGCTGACGCCGGATTTTCTGCGCAAGCCGGGCGCGCTCGAGACGGTCGTCGCGGCGCGGCCGGACGTGTTCAACCATAATCTCGAGACAGTCCCGTCCCTCTATGTGACGGTGCGGCCGGGCGCCCGCTATTTCCATTCGCTGCGCCTGCTGCAGCGCGTCAAGGAGCTCGAGCCCGCGGTCTTCACCAAATCCGGCCTGATGGTCGGGCTCGGCGAGGAGCGTAACGAGATCCTCCAGGTGATGGACGATCTGCGCACGGCGGAGGTCGATTTCCTCACCCTCGGCCAATATCTGCAGCCCAGCCGAAAGCATCATGCGGTGGCGCGCTTCGTCACGCCACAGGAGTTCGACTCCCTTCGCACGATCGCCTTCGCGAAAGGCTTCGCGATGGTCGCCTCCTCTCCGCTCACGCGATCGTCGCATCACGCGGGCGCGGATTTCGAGCGGCTGAGAGAAGCGCGCAGGGCCTCGGGTCGTATCCGCTGAACAAAGCCTTTCCGAAACATCGAGATTTGCCGTGGCGGCGGACGCCGCGACTTAAAAGATTTGTCTTAAATCAGCGGCCGCCACGAACGGATGGAGCCCGACGTGACGATTTCTCTCGTCGTCTCTGGGCGCTCTTCCGAGAAGCGCGAGCCTGCTCGCGCCGCGCTACGGAGCCTGACCGGATCTCTCGAGCCTCGCCCGCCATCAATCCTTCGGACCTCGGTCGCGGAGCCGCGGCTCACGACAATGGAGCAAGAAATGGTTTCCCCTCTTTCCGGCGTTTCCGCTGCCGCGACCAGCGTCGGCCCGCTCGACTCGCGCCTCCAGAGCTTGTCCGCCGGACTGAAGATCGATCGCGGAGGAGATGGTCCTGCGTCGCTCGTCGAGAGCGAGGCCCGGCGGGCGCAGGTCTCGAGCCGACACGAGGCCCTCGACTCCGCCGCCGAGACGGTCGAAACCGTTCAGACGGGACAGAGGGCGATGGACAGCATCGACGAGTTGCTGGCGAGCGCCAGAGCCCTCGCGCTGGACAGCGCCGGCGCCGCGAGCCCCGAGGCGTTCGCGGCGAACCAGGCCGAAATCCAGAACCAGATCGCCGAAGCCGCGCGGCTCGCCGGGCGAGCGCCGTCCTCGACATCCGCGAATTCCGCCGCCGTCTCGGCCGCGCAGGCGCTCGCGTCCTACGCCGAGACCATGTCGGACGATTTCGCCGAGCTGTCGACGATCGATCTCATCCAGGCGGACGGCGGCGCGAGGGCGGTCGGGATCGTCGACGAGGCGGCGCGCGAAACGGCGTTGCCGCCGACGCTTTAGCCGGCCTAATCTCCCGACGCGCGAGGGTTCTCGCGCGATTCGGGGGTGAGAATGAAATCGAAAAGACGATCGGGGCGCTGATCTCGACGGCGCTCGCGGCTTGGGCCGCAGACGCATTCGCCAGTGACTACGCCTTTCGCCTCCACAACCGGGCGAAAGGATATACGATCAACGGCTTCTACACTTATCAGAACGGCCGCTGGAGCGAGAACTGGCTGCGCGATCGCGTGCGTCCGGGTCAGTCCGTCGCTTTGGACTGGTTCAGCAACGAGGGCGCCTGCGTCGTGCCGTTCCGCGTCAGCTGGGACGATTACGGCGCCGACGACTTCAAGCTCGACTGGTGCAAGGGCGTCCGGAACGTCTATATGAACGACAAGGGCTTCACCACGGAGTGACCCCTCACGCGCGCCGCCGGCCGGTGATGATCTCCTTGAGCGCGGCGGCGTTGTTCATGGCCGGCTCGCGGGAGGCGAACAGCAAAGTCACCACGCCTTCCCGGCCGAGCCGGCGCAGGCGGGCCGCCTCCTCGGCGTGGTTCTCCTCTATCTCCTGCGCATATCGGGCCTTGAACATCGCCCATCGGTCCGGCCTGTGGCCGTACCAGCGCCGCAAGGATTCGCTCGGCGCGATCTCCTTGTCCCATTCGTCGAGCGCGGCTTTCGCCTTCGACAACCCGCGCGGCCAGAGGCGATCGACCAGTATCCGCCTCCCGTCCTCCGCTTCGGGCGGGTCGTAGGCTCGCTTGATCTTGAACATGGCGCATAACCCGATCTCGCCCCGGCGCCGGTCAGAATAGGGCGTCGGCGCGCGCCGGCGACCGGACCATTTTCCCGGCCTCCGCAATAGTGCTACTAGCGTCGGCCATGAAGAGCTTCCGCAACCGCCGTCGCGTGAATTTCCGCGCCGACGACATGTTCGCCCTCGTCAGGGACGTCGAGGCCTATCCGAAATTCGTGCCGCTCTGCGAGGCGCTGCGCATCAAGCGGCGGACCACGACCGAGGAGGGGAAGGAGATCATCGTCGCGGAAATGGAGGTCGGCTTCAAGGCGGTGTGCGAGCGCTTCACCAGCCGCGTCACCTGCGACGCGGCGAAACGCGAAATTCTCGTCGAATATATCGACGGCCCGTTCAAGAAGCTCGAGAACCGCTGGACCTTCGTCGACGAGCCGCAGGGCCCGGACGGCGCGCCGCGCTCCCTGGTCGAATTCTATATCAGCTACGAGTTCCGCAGCCGGACGCTCGGCCTCGTGATGGGCGCGATGTTCGACCAGGCCTTCCACAAATATGCCGACGCTTTCGTGAAGCGAGCCGGCGAGGTCTATGGGCGCCGCTGAGCGGCCTCGACCAGCATCTCCAGCGCCTGGAGAACCGACGCCTCCCGTATGGCCTCACGCGTCAGCGGTCCGAAGCGCCGCTCGACGTGCTCGACGCCGAAGCCCTTGCGCAGACAGGCGAAATGGACGAGCCCGACGGGCTTTTCCGCGCTGCCGCCGCCGGGACCGGCGACGCCTGTGATCGACGCGGCGATATCGGCGAAAGACCGCTCGACCGCTCCATGCGCCATCGCCCGCGCGGTCTCGGCGCTGACGGCGCCGTAGCGCTCGAGAATGTCGTGCGGGACGCCGAGCATCTCTTCCTTGGCGGCGTTGGAATAAGTGACGAAGCCGCGGTCGAAGGCGTCCGAGGAGCCGGCGATGGCGGTGATCGCCCCGGCGACGAGCCCGCCGGTGCAGGATTCGGCCGTGGCGAGACGGAGCTTCTGCGCCCGGCAGAGGTCGAGGAGGCGTTCGGCGAGGCGGAGGAGATCGGGGTGGGGCATGGTCTAGGGCTGGTTGGGATCGTCGGCACGGTAGAATGAGACGTCGGCGGCGATCTGCCCGACGATCATGCCCACGGTGATGCGCATGCCGCGAATGCACGGGCGTTCGTCCATCACCTCGGGGTCGATTGTGCGATCGAGCCCGTCCATCGAGAAGACTCCGAAGGAGCGCCAGGGGCGTCGAGATAATATAGTCGGGCGGCGGCTCAAATGGCAGACGTCGGCAGCCGCACCGTCGCCAGCGCCAGCGCCGCCATCCCTTCCTGCCGGCCGGTGAAGCCGAGACGCTCCGTCGTCGTCGCCTTCACCGCGACGCGCGACACGTCCACCTCCATGATTTTCGCGAGGCTCTCTCGGATGGCGTCGCGGTGCGGGCCGATCTTGGGCGCTTCGCAGACGATGGTCGCGTCGACATGGGCGACGATCCCGCCGCGCTCGCGCACGCGCTTCGCCGCGAAAGCGAGGAAGATGGAGGAGGCGGCGCCCTTCCACTGCGGGTCCGAGGGCGGAAAATGCTTGCCGATGTCGCCGTCCGCGAGCGCGCCGAGCAGAGCGTCGGTGACCGCATGGGCCAGCACGTCGGCGTCCGAATGGCCGGCTAATCCTCGTGAATAGGGCACGGGAACGCCGCCGAGCCAGACCTTGTCGCCGGGGCCGAAGGCGTGGACGTCATAGCCCTGGCCGGTGCGGATGTCGGAGAGGTCGCCGAGCAATTGCGTCTGCGCGCGCAAGAAATCCTCCGCGGTGGTGAGCTTGAAATTGGCTGTGTCGCCGGCGAAGACATGAACTCCATGACCCGCGGCCTCGGCAACCATGCCGTCGTCGGTGAGTTCCGTCCCGGAGCCGGCCGCGCGATGGGCGGCGAGGATCAGCGGAAAGGAGAAGGCCTGGGGCGTCTGGACGCTGCGCAGGGCGGTGCGATCCGGCGTCGCGACGACGACCCCCGCGGCGTCGACCTGCTTCACCGTGTCGGTCGGCGGCAGGCCGGGCACGGCGGCGCCATGCGCGCGCGCCGCCGCGATGGCGCGCTCGATGAGGCCGGCGTCGACGAAAGGCCGCGCTGCGTCATGAATCAACACGATCTCGGGCGCCGGGGCGAGCCGCGCCAGCGCCTCGAGGCCATTGCGCACGCTCTCCTGCCGAGTCCCTCCGCCGGCCGCCGGCTCGAGCAGACGCGCCTGCGCATCGGGCGCCAGAAGCGCGACGGCCTCGCGGTAGAGCAGGGCGTCGTCGGCATGGGTGACGACCAGCAGCGCCGCCTCGGGCGCGGCCGCGTGCAACGCCTCGAGCGTGCGCGTCAGGACGCTCTTGCCGAGCAGCGCACGATATTGTTTTGGAAGGCCGTCGCCGGCCCGGGAGCCGCGGCCGCCGGCGACGGTCAGAAAAGCGATGGGGGAGGAGGCGCTCATGGGCCGTTCCTGTCTCGCGTTTTCGCTTCCGCGTCAATTTTCGCCGACGCAACGGGGTTATACTCATTGCGTACGTAAGACCGCGTGCATATAGTGTAGGCACGATGAAAACTGATGAATTTATAGGCGAGACTATGGGAGCCACGCCTTTGCGCATCGGTTCGCTTCGTCTCCCCGGGCGCGCGCTGCTCGCGCCCATGGCCGGCGTGACCGACCTCGCCATGCGCCGGATCGCGCTGCGTTTCGGCGCGTCGGCGGCGGTCGGCGAGATGGTCGGGGCCAGCGCGCTCGCGCGCGGCGACCTCGAGGCCCGCCAGCGGCTCGACGGCGCCGGGCTCGACGCGCATATCGTGCAGATCGCGGCGCGGGATCCGCGAGCGATCGCCGAGACGGCGCGCCGCGCCGAGGCGGCGGGGGCGAAGCTCATCGACATCAATATGGGCTGTCCGTGCAAGCGCGTGACCGGCGGCCTCGCCGGCGCGGCGCTGATGCGCGATCCGCCGCTCGCCGCAGCCCTGGCGCGCGCGGCGGTCGGCGCGGTCGGCGTGCCGGTCAGCGTAAAGATGCGGCTCGGCTGGGACGACGCCGCGCGCAATGCGCCCGAGGTCGCGCGTCTCGTCGAGAGCGAGGGCGCGGCGATGGTGACGGTGCACGGCCGCACCCGCGCGCAATTCTACGAGGGCAGGGCGGATTGGGCCGCGATCGCCGAGGTCAAGCGCGCGTTGCGGATCCCGGTCGTCGCCAATGGCGATTGCGAGAGCCCCGAAGACGCCGCGGAGATGCTGCGGCTGTCCGGCGCCGACGCCGTCATGATCGGCCGGGCGGCCCTCGGCCGCCCCTGGCTCGTCGGCGACGTCGCGCATTTTCTCGCGACCGGCCGCCGCCGGCCGCCGCCGGACCGCGTCGCACGGCTGGAGGCGGCGCTCGAGCATTTGGACGGCCTGCTCGCGCTCATGGGCGCGTCGGCCGGGCTGCGCCATGCGCGCAAGCATCTCGCCGCTTACGCCGATCACGCGCCGGACGACGGCGCCGGCGAGCGGCAGGGGCTGCGCCGGGCCCTCGTCGGCGCCGCGACGCCCGAGGAGGCGAGGCGGCTGCTGGCGCGGCTGTTCCGTCTGGACGCGCCGCGCGAGCCGGCGTGCGCGTGATGATCTCGTGTCTTACCCGGGGGCGGACCGACTCCCGACGCTGCGTAACGAGTTTCGAGGGGACGACATGACGGCCGAATCCAATCCGCACAAGCGTCGGGACGCGCTTCCGCCCCTGCTCGGAGCTCGCCTGCGGATTCTCTCCGAGGAGAACCGCGCCTGCATTCTCGAGGCCTTGCCCAGCATCATACTGGCGATCCGCCAGGATGGCGTGATCGCAGACGCCAACGCCGCGGCCGAGGCCTTTTTCGAGATCGGCAAGCCGATCCTGATCGGCCAGGAGCTGAGCCGTCTGCTCGCCTTCGGCTCGCCGCTGCTGGCGCTGATCGAGCAGGTGCGGGAGCGGGGCGCCGCGATCAACGAATATCGCATCGACCTCGGCCGGCCGGGCGTCGACGGCGACCGGCGCGTCGACGTGCACTGCGCTCCGCTGCCCGACAGCGACGGCGGCGTGCTCGTCGTGCTGCAGGAACGCACCATTGCCGATAAAATAGACAGGCAGCTGACCCATAGGGGGGCGGCGCGCTCGGTTTCGGGGCTCGCCTCCATGCTCGCGCACGAGATCAAGAATCCCCTGTCCGGCATCAGGGGCGCGGCGCAATTGCTGGAGAGCTCGGTCGGCGACGAGGACCGCGCGCTGACGCGTCTCATCTGCGACGAGACGGACCGCATCGTGCGTCTCGTCGACCGCATGGAGGTGTTCTCCGACCAGCGCCCGCCGGAACGCGACAAGGTCAATATTCATATCGTCCTCGACCATGTGAAGCGGGTGGCGCGCAGCGGCTTCGCCCGTCACATCCGCTTCATCGAGAATTACGACCCTTCGCTCCCGCCGGTCGCCGCGAGCCGCGACCAGCTCGTCCAGGTCTTCCTCAATCTCGTGAAGAACGCCGCCGAGGCGATCGGCGACGCGGTGGACGGCGAGATCGAGCTCTCGACCGCCTATCGGCCGGGCGTGAGCCTGAGAACGATGGGAGAGGGGCGGCCGGTCGGGCTCCCTCTCGAATTCTGCGTGCGCGACAACGGCCGCGGCGTTCCCGAGGACATTGCGGCGCATCTGTTCGACCCTTTCGTCACCACCAAATCCTCGGGCACTGGCCTCGGACTTGCACTAGTGGCCAAGATCGTGAATGACCACGGCGGCATCGTGGAATGCGAATCTCACCCGAGGCGAACCACTTTCCGCATCCTCATGCCGATGTATCGCAAGGACGACGAGAAGCGCGCCGACGAGCGCCGCGCGCGGAGAGGCCCCGCCGCCGAGAAGGAGGAGCGGTCGAAGGACCGCCGTTCATGATGACGTTCCGCTGGAGACGATGCCGATGACGCACGGCGAGATATTGGTCGCCGACGACGACGCCGCGATCCGCACGGTCGTAGCGCAGGCGCTTTCGCGCGCCGGCTATGAGGTGCGCACCACGGGGACCGCCGCGACCCTCTGGCGCTGGGTGCAATCGGGGGAGGGCGACCTCGTCGTCACCGATGTCGTGATGCCCGACGAGAACGCCTTCGAGCTTCTCCCCCGCATCAAGAAGCTCCGTCCCGATCTGCCGATCATCGTGATGAGCGCGCAGAACACGTTCATGACCGCCATCCGCGCCTCCGAGCGCGGGGCCTATGACTATCTGCCGAAACCGTTCGACCTGAAGGAGCTCGTGGGCATTGTCGGCCGCGCCATGGCCGAGCCGCGCAAGAAGGGCGAACTCGACGGGCAGGACGAGATGGAGGGCATGCCGCTCGTCGGCCGCTCGCCCGCCATGCAGGAGATCTATCGCTCGCTGGCGCGGCTGATGCAGACCGATCTGACGGTCATGATCAATGGCGAATCCGGCACCGGCAAGGAGCTGGTCGCCCGCGCATTGCATGATTACGGCAAGCGCAAGAAGGGGCCTTTCGTCGCCATCAATATGGCGGCGATCCCGCGCGATCTCATCGAGAGCGAGCTCTTCGGCCATGAGAAGGGCTCCTTCACCGGCGCCAGCCAGCGCTCGATCGGCCGTTTCGAACAGGCGGAGGGCGGCACCCTGTTCCTCGACGAGATCGGCGACATGCCGATGGAGGCGCAGACGCGGCTGCTGCGCGTTCTGCAACAGGGCGAATATACGACCGTCGGCGGCCGCACGCCGATCAAGACCAATGTCCGCATCATCGCCGCCACCAACAAGGATCTGCGCGCGCTGATCCAGCAGGGCCTCTTCCGCGAGGACCTCTATTTCCGCCTCAATGTCGTGCCGCTGCGCCTGCCGCCGCTGCGCGAGCGCACCGAGGACATTCCCGACCTCGTGCATCATTTCTTCAAGGTCGCGGCCAATGAGGGCCTGCCGCAGAAATATATCGAGCAGCCGGCGCTCGACCGGATGAAGCGCTACCGCTGGCCGGGCAATATCCGCGAGCTCGAGAATCTGATCCGCCGGCTTGCCGCCCTGCATCCGCAGGAGGTCATCACCGAGCAGGTGGTGGAGCTCGAGCTCGAGCACGAAATGCGCCAGGGCGCGCCCGGCGACCGCTCGCCGGCGGCCGCAGCCGCCGGCGAGCGGTCGCTCGACAAGGACGTGACGCTGTCGACATCGGTCGAGCAGCATCTCGCCAAGCTGTTCCGCGATCATGGCGAGCGCCTGCCGCCGCCCGGCCTCTATCATCGCGTGATCCGCGAGATCGAGGTGCCGCTGATCTCGGCCGCGCTCGCGGCGACGCGCGGCAATCAGATCAAGGCCGCCGAGCTGCTCGGCCTCAACCGCAACACGCTGCGCAAGAAGGTCAACGATCTCGACATAAGATTGATGCGCTCGCCGAGGTGAGGCGAAACGCGTCGCTTTATGATCCGACAGACCCGGAAAGAGAAGAAGGAGGCTCTCGTGACCCGCTTGCTTGAGCAGGCCGTCGAAAAGCTTCGTCGTCTGCCAGACGCCGAGCAGGACGCGCTCGCCCATGTGCTGCTGCAGCTCGCGGGGGAGGAGCAACCTCTCGTTCGATTGTCGGAGGAGGAAGAACGCGATCTCGCAGAGGCGCTGGCGGAAGCCGAGCGCGGCGAATTCGCAACCGATGCGGAGATGCGCGCTCTCTGGGCGAAATATGAGTGATGCAGCTTCGGTTCACCGCGCGGGCCGCCGCGCAAATCGATGCCGCGCTCGGTTATTTGGCGGCAAAATCTCCCCGTGGTGCGAGCAATGTCCGCTCGAGGCTTTTGGCGATTCTGGGACTTCTGCAAGAAAGGCCGCTCGCGGGGCGTAGAACGAGCAATCCTCGAGTGCGGCGCATCGCCGTCACGCCTTACCCCTATCTGGTCGACTATCGAGCGACCGACTCCGAGATCGTCATCTTGCGCTTCCGCCATGCGGCGCGCAGGCCGGTCGATTAATAGATTCTTCCATGGGCGGCGGGCGACGTGGGGGGCGTCGGGCCTGATTGCGTCGATGTCTATCGCGACCTATACAGGCGCATGTCCATGGCGGGAGACCTAGACCGGGCCGCGCCGCCCTCGCCGGAGCGGCGCTCGCTGCGCCTGTGGTTCGGGCCGATCGCCGTGGTCGGCGCCGTCGCCTGCGCGCTCGCCACTTTCTTCATCATGGCCGAGCTCTCGCCGATCGCCCCGACCGGCGACGTCGTCTTCGTGCTGTTCTTCGTCGACGCCGCCGCGCTGGTCCTGATCGTCGGCCTTGTGCTCGTCAAGGCCGGCGCCCTCATCAGCGCTTGGCGGCGCGGCGAGGCGGCGGCGGGCCTCCACATCCGCATCGTCGGCTTCTTCTCGGTGCTGGCGCTGGCGCCGGCGATCATTCTGGCGATCGTCGGCTCGATCACGCTGGAGCGCGCGCTCAATCCCAAATTCCTCGCCATGGTCAAGACCTCGGTCCACAGCACGGCCGAGGCGGCGCGCGTGTTCCGCGAGACGCAATGCCGCTCGCTGCTGCAGGAGGCGCAGCTCTCCGCCTCCGATCTCGACCGCGCCCGCGCCATGTTCAACGCCGACCGCGGCCTGTTTCACGAGTTCTTCGCCTCGCGCGCGCGCTTTCTCGGCTTTTCGGTCGCGGCGATCGTCACCGCCAAAGGCGAGATCGTCGAGCGCGTCGATGTGGCGCAGGACGGCTCGGCGATCGTCATCGCGCCGCCGCAGTCGGATTTCGAGGACGCGCGCAAGGGCGAGCCTCTGTGTCTCGTCATCGACGACGGCCGCACCTTCGTCGCGCTGCGGCCGCTGTCGTCCTATCCCGACACATTCCTCTATGTGACGCGTCCGGTCGATCCTTTCGGCGTGCAGTTCCCCGAGCAGGCGGCGAGCCTCATCGCGACCTATGACGCCTTCGACGCCTATCGCGGCGCGGTGAAGAAGGCCTTCGTCGTGATGTATGCGCTGCTCGCGATGATCATGCTGCTGTCCGCGGTCTGGGTCGGGCTCGATTTCGCCAACCGGCTCGTCGCGCCCATCCGCGCGCTGATCGCCGCGACCGATCAGGTCTCGGCGGGCAATCTCGACGTGCGCGTCGAAGTCGAGCGCTCGCAGGGCGATCTCGCCCATCTCGGCGACGTCTTCAACAATATGACCACGGAGCTCGAGCAGCAGCAGCGGCGGCTGATCTCGGCCAATCGCCAGATCGACGAGCGCCGCCGCTTCACCGAAGCGGTGCTGTCGGGCGTGCCCGCCGCAGTGCTCGGCGTGGATGCGGAGGGGCGGATCAATGTGCTCAACCGCTCCGCCGAGGAGCTGCTCGTCGGCGGGCAGAAGAGCGCCGCCGCGGCGGCGATCGGCAAGCGGGCCGCCGAGGCGCTGCCGGAGATCGCGCCTATTCTCGCCGACGCCGCCGAGGCCTTTCCGCGCCCGATTCAGCGTCAGATCATGATAAGGCGCGGCGGCAAGGAATTGACCTTCGCCGTCCGCGTGACCTCGGCGGCGACGGAGGAAAGGGGCTCCGATTTCGTCGTGACGCTCGACGATATCACCGATCTCGTCGTCGCGCAGCGCACCTCCGCCTGGGCGGACGTCGCCCGCCGCATCGCCCATGAGATCAAGAATCCGCTGACGCCGATCCAGCTCTCCGCCGAGCGCCTGAAGCGCAAATACGGAAGGCTCATCACAGTCGACCGCGACATCTTCGACCAATGCACCGACACGATCGTGCGGCAGGTCGACGACATCAAGCGCATGGTCGACGAATTCTCGTCCTTCGCGCGCATGCCCAAGGCGCGTCCCGAGCGCGACGATCTCTGCGAATGCGTGCGGCAGGCGGCCTTCCTGCAGCGCGTCGCCCACAATGACGTCGAAATCACCTTGAACCTGCCGGACGAGCCGGCGCCCGCCTTCTTCGACCGCCGGCTGCTGTCGCAGGCGCTGACCAACATCGTGAAGAATGCGGCGGAGAGCATCGCCGCGCGCGACGAGGGCGCGGCGGCGGAGCCGAAGCGGATCGAGATCACGCTGACCGCGCGCGAGGGCATGGCGCAGATCGACGTGATCGACAATGGCAAGGGCTTTCCGGCCTTCAACCGGCAGCGGCTGCTCGAGCCGTATATGACGACGCGCGCGGAGGGCACGGGCCTCGGCCTGCCTATTGTCGCCAAGATCATCGAGGACCATGGCGGCCGGCTCGAATTGCTCGACGCGCCCTCGGGCAGGGGCGCCTGCGTGCGCCTGATCCTGCCGCTCGGCGGAGAGCCCGCGCGAGAGGAGCCGGCGCCGCGCCGCGCCACGTGAATGGTGAAGAGAAATGGTCAGCGACATACTCATCGTCGACGATGAAGAAGACATCCGCGAGCTGGTCGCCGGCATACTCGGCGACGAGGGCCATGGCGTGCGCACGGCGAAAGATTCCGATTCCGCGCTCGCGGCGATCGAGTCGCGCCGGCCGCATCTCGTCTTTCTCGACATATGGCTGCAGGGCTCGCGGCTCGACGGCATGCAGGTGCTGGAGCAGATCCAGAAGCAGCACAAGGGCCTGCCCGTCGTGATGATCTCGGGCCACGGCAATATCGAGACCGCGGTCAGCGCCATCAAGCTCGGCGCCTATGACTTCATCGAGAAGCCGTTCAAGGCCGACCGGCTGGTGCTCGTCGCCGAGCGGGCGCTGGAGGCCTCGCAGCTGCGCCGCGAGGTCAGCGCGCTGCGCCAGCGCTCCGGCGCCTCGGACCGCATCGTCGGCAGCTCGCTGCCCGCTCATCAGCTGCAGCAGCTGATCGCCCGCGTCGCGCCGGTCAATTCGCGCGTCCTGATCACCGGACGGCCGGGCTCCGGCAAGGAGCTCGCGGCGCGCTGCATCCATGCGGCGTCGCCCCGCGCCGACGGCCCCTTCGTCGTCATCAATGCGGCGACCATCACGCCCGAGAATATGGAGATCGAGCTGTTCGGCCGCGAGGGCGGCGAGGGCCCGCCCAAGATCGGCGCGCTCGAGGAGGCGCATGGCGGCACGCTGTTCCTCGACGAGATCGCCGACATGCCCAAGGACACGCAGTCCAAGATCCTGCGCGTGCTCGTCGAGCAGCAGACCTTCCAGCGCGTCGGGGGGGCCACGCGCGTGCAGGTCGACGTGCGGATCATCTCCTCCTCCGCGCGCGATCTTCCCGCGGCGATCGAGGAGGGGTCGCTGCGGGAGGATCTCTTCCACCGCCTGTCGGTGATGCCGATCCGCGTGCCCTCGCTCGCCGAGCGGCGCGAGGATATTCCCGAGCTCATCGATTATTTCATGGAGCAGCTCTCGGCCACGAGCGGCATGGCGCGGCGCAGGATCAGCGAGGACGCGCTCGCCGTGCTGCAATTGCACGACTGGCCCGGCAACATCCGGCAATTGCGCAACAATGTCGAGCGGCTGATGATCCTCGCCGTGGGCGATTCCAACGCCGAGATCACCGCGGACATGCTGCCTCCCGACGTCGGCGAGCTGGTGCCGGCGACGCCCGCCGGCGTGCGCGGCGAGAAGCTGATGAGCCTGCCGCTGCGCGAGGCGCGCGAAGTGTTCGAGAGGGAATATCTGATCGCCCAGCTCAACCGCTTCAGCAACAATATTTCACGTACGGCGGAATTCATCGGCATGGAGCGCTCGGCGCTGCATCGCAAGCTGAAGTCGCTCGGCGTCGAATAACGACGGTCCGTCCACAAACCGCGGCGTTACAACAGCTTGCGAAACTTTCCTATTGGCTCGCGCGCCATTTGGCTCTAGTGGAGGCCGGGCTCGCCGTCGCAGTTGCGTCGCAACAGTCGGCCACGATCCGCAGCGCACGGCCGCCGCCGGGAGGAGGGCGGCGCGCAGCTCACGGCTTGCGCATTGCGCTGGCGCGGTCTCTAATGCGGCGCCGGACGGCTCGGATGGAACATGAGCGGCGGAAGTCGCCCGGAAACGAAAAAAGAGAACAGGATAGCCGATGTCCTCGGAACGCGCGCAGAACCTGCAGGATACTTTCTTGAACTTCGTGAGGAAAAACAAGGTTCCGCTCACGATCTTCCTCGTCAATGGCGTCAAGCTTCAAGGCATTGTGACTTGGTTCGACAATTTCTGTCTCTTGCTGCGGCGCGACGGACATTCGCAGCTAGTCTACAAACATGCGATCTCCACTATCATGCCCGGCCATCCGATCCATATGTTCGAACCGGGGGACGACTCCGACGCCGCGCCCGAAAAACAGCGCTAGATCGTCGAGGATGGATTGAACGATAGAGGGTCCGAAGGCCCCGGGCCGGGGCAGGGCGGAGACCGCACGCGCGCGCTGGTCGTCGGGCCCTATGTCGCGCGCGCCAGCGCGGCGGACGGCGCGACGCGCGATCCGCAGGCGCGCCTCGCCGAAGCGGTCGGCTTGGCTCGAGCGATCGAGCTCGACGTCGCCGAGGCGGTCGCCGTCTCGCTCGCGCAGGTGCGGCCGTCGACCTTTCTCGGCAAGGGCAAGGTCGAGGAGATCGCCGAGACGGTGAAAAACGCCGAGGCGACGCTGGTGACGATGGATTGCCAGCTCTCGCCGGTGCAACAGCGCAATCTCGAAAAGGCCTGGGGCGCCAAGGTCATCGACCGCACAGGGCTGATCCTCGAGATTTTCGGCCGCCGCGCCCGCACCAGGGAAGGCGCGCTGCAGGTGGAGCTCGCCCATCTCGCCTATCAGAAATCGCGGCTCGTGCGCAGCTGGACCCATCTCGAGCGCCAGCGCGGCGGCTTCGGCTTTCTCGGCGGCCCTGGCGAGACCCAGATCGAGACCGACCGCCGTCTCATCGAGGAGCGCATGGCGCGCATCGAGCGCGACCTCGAACAGGTGAGGCGCACGCGCGGCCTGCATCGCAAGACGCGCCGCGAGGTTCCCTATCCCGTCGTCGCCCTCGTCGGCTACACCAACGCCGGCAAGTCGACCTTGTTCAATCGCCTGACCAAGGCGGGCGTGCTCGCCGAGGACATGCTGTTCGCGACGCTCGATCCGACCTTGCGGCAGATCCGCCTTCCGCACGGGGCGCGCGCGCTGTTGTCGGACACGGTCGGCTTCATCTCCGATCTGCCGACCATGCTGATCTCCGCCTTCCGCGCCACTCTGGAGGAGGTGATGCTCGCCGACGTCGTGCTGCATGTGCGCGACGTCTCGCATGAGGATTGGGAGGCGCAGGCCGAGGATGTCGAGGCGATCCTCGCAGAGCTCGGCCTTTCCGGCGAAGCCGGCGCGCGCATTCTCGAAGTGTGGAACAAAATCGACGCGCTCGATCCCGAGCGGCTCGTCGCGCTACGCGCCGCGTCCGAGGGTGTGAAGGGCAGGGAGCGTCCCTCGCTCGCCTCGGCGGTGACCGGGGAAGGGCTCGACGCGCTGCTGGAGCGCATCGAGTCGCGTCTCGCCGAAGGACGCGTCGAGCTCGAGATCGCGCTCGACCCCGCCGACGGCGAAGGTTTCGCGTGGCTGCACTCTCATACGGAAGTGTTGGACCGCGAGACGCTCTCGGACGGCCGCGCGCGTCTCGTCGTGCGCGTCGCGCCGGAACGTTTCGACAATGTGACGCGGCGATTTCCGCAGGCCGAGGTTTTTTCGGGCGCGCCCGAGCGGCGCCATGCGCGTCGATAGCGGATCGAAGCGCGAGCTTTCGAGGCTCGCATCGATGCGGAAGGGGTCTTCGAATGGACCGCATTTTTCTGGCGATCGCCATCCTGTCCGAGGTCGCGGGCACGTCCGCGCTGAAAGCGAGCGAGGGATTTTCCAGGCTCCTGCCCTCGATCGTCGTCGTGATCGGCTATGGCGTGTCGTTCTTTCTGCTGTCGCTCGCATTGCGCAGCATTCCGGTCGCGGTCGCTTATGCGATCTGGTCCGGGGTCGGCCAAGCCTTGATCGCCGCCGTCGCCTGGTTCGCCTTTCGCCAGACGCTGAATGCGGGAGAGCTCGCCGGAATGGGCCTCATCGTCGCCGGCGTCGTGACGCTCGGCTTCTTTTCCGACAGCACGCACTGATCGGGATATTGGATGATGACATTGGAGCTGCTCATCGGCAACAAGGCCTATTCGTCCTGGTCGCTGAGGCCCTGGCTGGCCATGAAGCAATTCGAGATTCCGTTCACCGAGATCGTCGTTCCGCTCTATCGCCCCGAGTCGAAGCGGGCGCTGCTCGCCTTCTCGCCGGCCGGCAAGGCGCCGGCGCTCCGGCACGGCGAGATCACCGTGTGGGATTCGCTCGCCATCATCGAATATCTCGCCGAGATCCATCCGGATCTCGCCATATGGCCGGCCGATCCGGCGGCGCGCGCGCTCGCCCGTTCGCTCGGCGCCGAGATGCATTCGGGCTTTGCGGCCCTGCGCAGCGAGTTTCCCACCAATTTCCGGCGCGCGCCGTCCTATACGGCGCCGCCGAGCCCGGAAGCGGCGGGGCCGATATCACACGCATCGACGCGGCCTGGCGCGACGCACGCGCGCGTTTCGGGACGGGCGGGCCGTTTCTCTTCGGCGCTTTCACGGCGGCGGACGCCATGTTCGCGCCGGTCGTCTGCCGCTTCTCGACCTATCGCCTCGACGTCTCGTCGCAGGCGCAGGACTATATCGGCGCGATCGTCGCTCTGCCGGCCTATCGGCAATGGCTCCTGGGCGGCCGCGCCGAGGAATGGGTCTTGGAAAAATTCGAAAAGTGATATCGCTCGCCCGACGAATTTCGTGGACGAGAGCGAGCCTGAAATGACGAATGGTTGGAGCGAATCGGCGACGGCCTGGATCGCCGAGCTGGGAGAGCGGGGAGATTTCTCCCGCGAATTCATCCTCGATCCGGCGTTGCGCGAACGCCTCGCGGGCCGACGCTTCCCGAGGGCTCTCGACGTCGGCTGCGGCGAAGGGCGTCTGTGTCGAATGCTGAAACAAAACGGCGTCGGCGACGCGATCGGCGTCGACCCGACCGAAGCGCTCATCGCCGAGGCGCGAAGGCGCGATCCGCTCGGCGACTATCGTCTCGGACGGGCGGAGGCGCTCGAATTCGACGACGAATCCTTCGATCTCGTCGTGAGCTGCCTGACCCTCGTCGACATAGACGACGCGTCTCGCGCGATCTCGGAAATGGCGCGCGTTCTGCGCCCCGGCGCGACTTTGCTGATCGCCAATCTCTCCAACTTTCAGACCGCCGGATTGGATGCGGGCCTCGGATGGGCGAAGGGCGAGAGCGGCGAGAAGCTGCATTTTCGAATCGACGATTATCTCGAGGAGAAGCCCATCTGGGTGGAATGGTCCGGCATATGCGTGAAGAATTGGCATCGGCCGCTCGGAGCGTATTTTTCGTGGCTGCTCGGCGCGGGTCTCGAGCTCGAGCATTTTTCGGAGCCGACTCCACGCGGCGGCGATCCCGATCGCGTGGCCTCCTATCTGCGAGCGCCCTGGTTCGTGCTGATGGAGTGGTCGAAGGACGCTGCGCGCGTCGCGGCGCCTCGATGAGAGCAATTATCGCCGCTCGGACTCTTTCGCCGCCCGCCATAACGCCTCCATCTCCTCGAGCGTGGAGTCCTGCGGGCTCCTTCCTTTCTCGTCCAGCGCCCGCTCGATGAAATGGAAGCGCCGCTCGAATTTGGCGTTGGCGCCGCGCAGCGCCTGCTCGGGATCGGCGTCCACATGGCGCGCCAGATTGGCGACGGCGAACAGGAGATCGCCGATCTCGTCGGCGAGGGCGGGCGAGGGCGCGCCGTCGCGCAACTCCTGCTCGACCTCCTCGGTCTCCTCGCGGATTTTCGCCAGCACCAGCCGCGCGTCGGCCCAGTCGAAACCGACGTCCGCCGCCTTGCGCTGCAATTTGACGGCGCGCGCGAGAGCGGGCAGGGCGAGCGGCACGCCGTCGAGCCGGCTCGGCGCCCTGGCCTCTCCGCGACGCTCGGCGCGCGCCAGCTTCTCGCGCGCCTTGATCTCGTTCCATTGCGCCGTCACCGCTTCCGGCGTCGCCGCGCTCCCGTCGCCGAACACATGCGGATGGCGCCGCACGAGCTTGCCGGCGATCGCGTCGACGACGTCGCCGAAGGCGAAAGCCTGCTGCTCCTCGGCCATGCGGGCGTGGAACACGACCTGCAGCAGCAGATCGCCCAATTCCTCCTTGAGGTCGTCGAGGTCGCCGCGCTCGACCGCATCGGCGACCTCATAGGCCTCCTCGATCGTGTAAGGCGCGATGGAGCGAAAATTCTGCTCGAGGTCCCAGGGGCAGCCCGTCCCCGGGGCGCGCAGAGCGGCCATGATGTCGAGGAGGCGCGCGAGACGGTCTTGCGTCATGGGCTCCCGTTCGGTCTTGCGGAGAATGGCGGCGGCGCGGTGTTATGACGCATGAGCGCGCGTCGAATGGCTGGCGGATTCGCGGCATTTTGCTTTAACATGGGCGCGTCGGCATCGACCCGCCCTCAGCCTTTCCGCCCAAAGGCAGTCGATCCGAGGGTCCGGGGCGAACCGCCTTGCAACGACAGCGCCTCGGACCCGTTCCCCGAATCCGAAGCGTTTTTGTCGGTCTCTAGGCCGGACCCGTGGGTCGGCTACGGCGGCGGCGCGATCAGTCCAGCGTGATCGACAGAGCCTCGCGGCCCTTCGCGGTGTCGACGACCTGCATCGTCACCGGCTGGCCTTCGGCGAGATGATTGACGCCGGAGGGGCCGAGGATCGAGATGTGGACGAAGACGTCCTTGCCGCCGTCGTTCGACTGCACGAAGCCGAAGCCCTTGGTCTCGTCGAACCATTTGACCTTGCCGGAGACCGGCACGGCCGTCGACGGATCGGGAGCCTGCCGCCGCGGCGGACGGTCGAAGCCGCGAGGCGACGACGCGGGCCGCTCGCTCGCGCTGGACAGGTCGACCTCGAGCACGCGCGACACCTGCTGTCCCTTGACCGAGCTGGTGACCGTGACCTTCAGCTTGGCGCCGGGAGGCAGCGCCTCATAGCCGGCCGCCTGGACCGCGCCGATGTGGAGGAAGGCGTCGCCCGTGCCATTGCCCAGCTCGACGAAGCCGAAGCCTTTTTCGGGCTTGAACCATTTGACGACTGCGTCGACGGTGGGCTCGTTGCCTGTGGGAGGCGCCGCGTCGGGAAAACCGCCGCCTCCGAACTGCGATCGCGGCGGCCGGCTCGGCCGCGGGGCGTCATAGCTGTAGGGGGCGTCGTCGTCGAACCCACGCTTCCTGGGCCCCCGGAAATCTCGACCTTTGCTGCTCATGTGTATGTACTCGTCTCCGCCATCCGCCTGAAGACCGCTATAGCCACATGCACGGTCTCTCGCCGGGCGCCGAAGCCCCGACGACGCGCAAAGCCGCCGGCCTCTATCGGAGAGCCGGTTCCGCTGCGTTGGTAACTGTGCCAGTTGAATGCCATATAGTCCCGCGCAATCGCCTTTTTACCAGGAAACGGGCCATCATGGCTAGTTGAATTCGCTGAATCGCCGAAAAATCCTGGGTTCCGCTTCGGCTCGACGCCCTGGTGGTCTTTGAATTCAACCCTGTAGGCGGAATGTCGCCGGTCGCCGAGGGGCGCCCGCGCCCGCGTTCCGTGTCCATCGTTCCGAACAGGGGCGGGACGTGGAGCCGAGAATAAAACCCGTGCAAACTCAACCGCCTGCGTGTGATAAATTCGCATAATCGATATTATGGAACTTAGAGGCGTCGGAACGGCTTGGAGCCCATATGGCTCGGAGCCCATAATGCGGCCCGAACGCTACCATGGCCGGCCGCGCCATCGCCGCCGACTTGGAATCATGGATAAGGAAATTGGCGCGCGGCGTCAGCCGAGCTCGACGCGCAGCCCGTCATAGGCCGGCGTCACATGCGCAGGCAGCATGGCGGCGAGCGCGTCATAGTCGAGATCGACGTGCAGATCGGTCAGGATCGCGCGGCGCGGCTTGAAGTGGGCGATCCATTCCAGCGCTTCGCCCACCGACAAATGCGTTCCGTGCCGCTTGTGGCGCAGAGCGTCGACGATCCAGACATCGAGCCCCTCGAGATGGCGGAAGCTCTCCCTCGGCACGGAATTGAGGTCCGGCGTGTAAGCGAGATCGCCGATGCGGAAGCCGAGCGCGTCCATGTCGCCATGATCGAGCCGGAACGGCATGGCCTCGATCGTTCCGCCCGGTCCCTCGACGACGATCTCACGGCCGAGATGGATGCGATGCGCGTCGAGCAGCGGCGGATAAAAGCTGCCGGGCGGCGTCTCGAAGATATAGTCGAAGCGCGTGGTCAGCATCTTCGCCGTGGGCTCGTCCAGATAGGCCGGAATGCGCCGCCCGCTCTCCAGCACCAGCCCACGCACATCGTCGACCCCATGAGTGTGGTCGGCGTGCGGATGCGTGAAGAGGATCGCGTCGAGACGGCCGACCCCCGCGTCGATCAATTGCTCGCGAAGATCGGGCGAGGTGTCGACCAGCACATTGGTGCGTGCGTCGTCCGTCGTCCGCGTCGCGAGGATCGAGCAGCGGCGACGGCGGTTCTTGGGATTCGTCGGGTCGCATGCGCCCCAGCCCTGGCCGACGCGCGGCACGCCGCCCGAAGAGCCGCAGCCGAGGATGGTGACGACGAGGCTCACGCGGCGCGGCTCCAGGCCGCGGGCGGCGCCATTTTCGAGAACAGCCGCAACGCATTGGCGGTCGTCTGTGCGGAGATTTCATCGAAGGTCGCGCCTTTGACTTCCGCCAGCACGCGCGCCGTATCCGCCACACAGGCCGGCTCGTTGCGCTTGCCGCGATGCGGCGCGGGCGCGAGGAAGGGCGCGTCGGTTTCCACCAGCAGCCGCTCCATCGGCACGTCGCGGGCGATGTCGCGCAGGTTCTGCGCGTTCTTGAAGGTCACGACGCCCGAGAAGGAGATGTAGAGCCCGAGTTCGACCGCCGTCTCGGCGAGCGCGCGCGAGCCGGTGAAGCAATGGAGCAGGGCGGGGAAAGCCCCCTTCCCCATTTCGTCGCGCAAAATAGCCGCGCAGTCCGCGTCGGCGTCGCGGGAATGGATGACGAGCGGCAGAGAGCTCTCGCGCGCCGCGGCGATATGGGTGCGGAACACCCGACGCGCCAGCTCGCGCGGCGCCTTGTCGTAGTGATAGTCGAGCCCCGCCTCGCCGATGCCGACGCATTTGGGGTGACGCGCCAGCTCCACGAGCTCCATGGCGCTCGCCTCGCGCTCCTCATGCGCATGATTGGGATGCGTGCCCACCGTGCAGAAGACGTCGTCATAGCGCTCGGCGACGGCGCGGATCGCAGCGAATCTCCCGACATGGGTCGAGATGGTGACGAAGCGCGCGACGCCCTGCGCGCGCCCGCGCGCGACGACCTCCTCCTGCTCGGGAGCGAAATCGGGGAAGTCGAGATGGCAATGTGTGTCGATGAGCATTCGTCTAACGCCTGGTCAGGGACAGTCCGTCATGTGCGCGTCGCTTTGTCCGGCGCGGAGCGAACGCGCGATACGGGTCACGAGCGGGTCGAATTTCTTCTTCTGCGCGGATGGATAATCGATGGACACGTTGTTCCAAACCGCTCCATTACAGGAGAGCAGCGATTTTCGATAGAAAATTCGATCGCCTTTCGTTCCAGAGACCGCGAGCCAGTCCTTGCCGCGGCGGCGATAAGTCACGGTCTCGCCCTCGCCCGGCGCGAGCCGGTCGGCGATCTCCTGCTCCTTCTGGAAGACCCGAAACCCGCCGTAGACGACGATCCGCGATTGCTTGTCGGGCGAGGTGAAGACGCGGCCGTCGTCATTCTCCGGCGCTTCGCCCATGGTCCAGTCCTTCGGCGCATCGGCCGTCGTTCCGAAGCGCGCGTTGCGGTAGCTGCGCCAGCCCTCGGCATGGAGAGCTCCCGCATGCAGCGTGGCGGCGATCGCCGCCGCGCCCAGCCAACTCGCGCGCGCTCGATTCCTCACGATCCGCTCCCCGCCTCAAGCCTTCTCGCCCGCCGCCTCCGCCTCCTCCACATAGCGCGGGAAGATGGGCGCCGGCGCCGGCAGAGGCGCGCCGGGCGCGAGCGCATTCGCTTCGCCCGCATGGGCGAAGTCGCGCGCCGCCGCCGGAATGCCGAGCAGCCCTAGCAAGCTCGAGGCCGCGTTCGGAATGAACGGCTGCAGCGGGATCGCGAGGCGCCGCAGCGTCTCCGCCGTCACATAGAGGATCGTCTCCATGCGCTTCGGGTCGGTCTTCTTCTTCGCCCAGGGCTCCTCGCCGGCGAAATAGCGGTTCGCCTCGGCGACGACGCGGAAAATCTCCGCGAGCGCCAGATGCGGCTCGTAATCGTCCATCGCCTCGCGCGCCTTGGGCAGAACGGCCGTGGCCTCCGCGAGCAGCGCCCGGTCGGCCTCGGTCGATTCTCCCGGGCTCGGAACCGCGCCGCCGCAATTCTTGGCGATCATCGACAGCGAGCGCTGCGCCAGATTGCCGAGGTCGTTGGCGAGATCGGCATTGATGCGGGCGACGATCGCCTCATGCGAATAATTGCCGTCCTGGCCGAAGGGAATCTCGCGCAGGAAAAAATAGCGCAGCTGGTCGACGCCGTAGCGCTCGGCGAGGCCGATCGGATCGACGACATTGCCGAGCGACTTCGACATCTTCTCGCCGCGGCTGAAGAGGAAGCCGTGCACGACGATCTGCTCGGGCAGCGGAACGCCCGCCGACATCAGGAACGCCGGCCAGTAGATGGCGTGGAAACGGGTGATGTCCTTGCCGATGACATGGGCGCTCGCCGGCCAGAACCGCGCGCGATCCCCCTCCCCCGTCAGAAAGCCCGTGGCGGTGACGTAATTGGTGAGCGCGTCGACCCACACATACATCACATGCTTCGCGTTGGTCTCTGGCTTGGACGGCACGGGAATGCCCCAGTCGAAAGTGGTGCGGCTGATCGAGAGGTCGGAGAGGCCGCGCTTCACGAAGGCGACGATCTCGTTCCTGTATTTCTCCGGCGTGATGAAATCGGGATGCGCCTCGTAATGGGCGAGCAGCCTGTCCGCATAGGCCGAGAGGCGGAAGAACCAGCTCTCCTCCTCCACCCATTCGACCGGGGTGCCGGTCGGCGCGAGCTTCTTCCCCTCGACCTCGGCGATCTCGCTCTCGTCGTAATAGGCCTCGTCGCGGACGGAGTACCAGCCGCAATATTTGGCGAGATAGATGTCGCCCGCCGCCTCCATGCGCCGCCACATCTCCAGCACGGCCGCCGCATGGCGGGGCTGGGTGGTGCGCACGACGTCGTCGGCGAGCGCGTTCAGCGTCTCGCCCATGTGCTGGAACTGGGCCGCTGTGCGGTCGGCGAGCTCGAGCGGCGTCAGCCCCTCGCGCTCGGCGGCGCGCTGCATCTTCTGGCCGTGCTCGTCCATGCCGGTGACGAACAGCACGTCGAAGCCGTCGAGCCGCTTGAAGCGCGCGAAGGCGTCGGTGGCGATCCGCTCATAGGCGTGACCGATATGGGGCGCGCCATTCGCATAAGGAATGGCGGTAGTGATCGTGTAGGTCGGACGCTCTGCCATGCCGCTGGTCTAGCGCGCTTTGCCGCGGCGCGAAAGCGCGGAGAACGGCCGAAGTCTCGCCGCGGCCTCGACCGAGCCGTCGGCCTGCGCGATAATCGATCTCCCATCGAAGCTTCGGAAACGCGCCATGCCCGTCGTCGACTGGAACGATCTGATTCTCGCCCATGAATTCGCCGGCGACGACGGAGGCGACGCAGAAGCCTTTCTCTGCCGGGAGTCGGGCAAGATCTATTGGCGCTCCGACCTCGCCGAGGACCTCGAGGAGCTGCCCGACGACATCGAGGACGAGGAAAAATACATCCCCATTCCCGGCCGGCGTGAGCTCGATCTGGGCAAGCGGCTCGTGCTCGATTTCGCACGCGAGTTCCTGCCGGATGATTTCGACGACATTCGCGACATCTTCCGTCGCAAAGGCGCCTACCGCCGTTTCAAGGGCCTGCTGGAGCGCAGAGGCGCGCTCGACGCCTGGTACGACTTCGAGGCGAAGGCGCAGAAACAGGCGCTGAAGGAGTGGTGCGAGGAGAATGGGATCGAGGTGACGGGTGAGTGAGGAGGCGCGATATGACGAAGAAATTCGCGCTTGGCCGGTTGCTCGAAGCCGTTCTGAGAAACGGCCAAAGACATGCGCCGCCTCGGACTCATGGACGAGTCGACGCATGAGAAGATCACTTTGCGTCGGCTGGGAAGAGACGCCGCGCCCGAGCTTGCGCCGATCACGGGCGAGGCAATCCGAAGCCTCCGGGAAAAAGCGCGGCTCAGCCAAGCAGTCTTCGCGCTATCTCGATCTCACCGTCGGCTATGTCTCGCAATTGGAGCACGGCGCGAAACGACCGAGCGGCCCTGCTCTCGTCCTGCTCGACCTCATCCGGCGCAAGGGAAGGGACGCGATTCTATTCTTGAGGCCGAGCAAGTCCGAAGGCGCCATTTCCACGACCGCCACTTCCACGCCCGAGCCGTCATCGCGAGCGAAGGAAGCGATCCAGAGTCGCAGGGCGACGCCTGTTGCCTCTTGCAACGCCCCTTGACTCCCCCTGAAAATATTCCTATCTTCCGTCCCGCTCCCGCCCATGAAGGGGCGTTCCCCGGGTCAGGGAAACGCGGGCGGGGGGCGGCTCCATCCCGGACGGCGACCCCCGTCCGCGGACAGGATGCGCGTCGCCGGGCGGCGTTCTTCTCCCGTCCATAGGGAGAAACAAGAACCGCTCGTGATCCCAGGCCGTCGGGCTCGATCGCGTCTTGAACGGGAAACCCCAGGATTCGCGGGTCCGGATGAAGCCTCGGGATGTCGACGAGGACGACGACCGCGTTGCGGGACGCTCCGGACCCGGCGTAAACCATCACGCAACCGGCCGGACGGGGCCGGAGCGTCCCGGACCCCTGCCCCACCCGCGCTTCGCCCGAGGCCGCGGGAACGCAGAATCACGCGCGTCGACAGTGGCCCTCAGTGCCGGAAATGCCGCACGCCCGTCAGCACCATGGCGAGGCCGGCTTCGTCCCCCGCGGCGATCACATCCTTGTCGTTCACCGAGCCGCCCGGCTGGATGACCGCTGTCGCCCCCGCCGAGGCCGCCGCCAGCAGCCCGTCCGGGAAAGGAAAAAATGCATCGGACGCGACCACCGAGCCGACCGCGAAGCTCTCCGTCACGCCGGCCTCGCGCGCCGCCTCCTCCGCCTTGACGGCCGCTACGCGGGACGAATCGACGCGCGACATCTGCCCGGCGCCGACGCCGACCGTCGCCAGATCGCGCGCATAGACGATGGCGTTGGATTTCACATGCTTGGCGACGCGGAAGGCGAATTTGAGATCGGCCAGCTCGCGCTCGCTCGGCGCGCGCTTCGTGACGACCGTCAGCGTCAGATCGTCGACGACGGCGTTGTCGCGCGACTGCGCCAGAAAGCCGCCCGCCACACTGCGGAACGTCACGCCGCGCGCGCGCGGATCGGGCAGGCCGCCGGCGAGCAGCAGACGCAAATTCTTCTTCGCCGCGATGATGGCGATCGCCTCGTCGTCGGCGTCCGGCGCGATGATCACCTCGGTGAAAATCTTCACGATCTCGCGCGCCGCCGCGGCGTCTAGCCGCCGATTGAAGGCGACGATGCCGCCGAAGGCGGAGACGGGATCGCAGCGCAGCGCCTTGACATAGGCTTCGGCGAGCGTCGCGCCCTCGGCGACGCCGCAAGGATTGGCGTGCTTGACGATGGCGACCGCCGCCGTGCGCGCCGGATCGAATTCCGCGACCAGCTCGTAGGCGGCGTCGGTGTCGTTCACATTATTATAGGAGAGTTGCTTGCCCTGCGCCTGCCGCGCCGTCGCGACGCCGAAGCGCGCGTCGCCCGTGAGATAGAAGCCGGCCGACTGATGCGGATTCTCGCCATAGCGCATCGGCTCGGCGAGTCTGCCGCCGAAGGCGCGCCAGGCCGGCGTCGCCTCGCCGAGCGACGCCGCGAGCCAATTGGAGATCGCCGCGTCGTAAGCGGCGGTCCGCGCAAACGCCTTTTGCGCGAGGCGGCGGCGCGTCGCCAAAGTCGCGGCGCCGTTGTTCGCTTCGAGCTCGGCGAGGAACGAGTCGTAGTCGCTCGGATCGACGATCACCGCGACGTCGTCGTGGTTCTTGGCGGCGGCGCGGATCATCGCCGGACCGCCGATGTCGATATTTTCGACGCAATGCTCGAAAGCGGCGCCGGCGCGCATCGTCTCCTCGAACGGATAGAGATTGACGACGAGCAGGTCGATCGGGCGAATGTCATGGGCGAGCATCGCCGCTTCGTGCTCGGGATTCTCGCGGATCGCCAGGAGGCCGCCGTGCACTTTCGGATGCAGCGTCTTCAAGCGGCCGTCCATCATCTCGGGAAAGCCGGTGACGTCCGCCACATCGCTGACGGGGAGGCCGGCCTCCGCGAGAGCCTTGCGCGTGCCGCCGGTGGAGACGAGCTGAACGCCGCGGACGGCCAGCGCCCGCGCGAGATCGACGAGGCCCGTCTTGTCGGAAACAGAGACGAGGGCTCTGGCGATGGGGCGCAGATCGACCGGCATTCGGGTCCTTTCGGGGCGAGCTCGAGCGTCGCGGATGAGAGGTCGGCCCGGCGCTTATCATATATCCCGGGGAGCGGAAACCAACTCCTCGCCGTGCTCGTCGACCCGCGTGAAGGACCAGCGCAGGCGCGCGTCCTCGCGACCGCGGCCGGCGATGACGAGCTGCGCGCATTTTCGCGCGCCGCCGGCGCCGGCGAAGAACACGCTGTCCTCGATCGCGACCGGCGCGTCGGCCTCGAAGGCGACATGGATGGAGCCGCAGGAAATCAGCGCGCCCTGCCCTTCCGCGAGCGGCGCGACTTGCGCTCTGGGATGGAGATGAAATCGCAGCACGAAATCGCGCGCTGTCGCGCCCGCTCGGGCCGCGACGAGCTTGTCCTCGCCGAACAGCTGCGCGCCGTCGTGCGTCAGCGACAGGATGCGCTCATGCGTCAGGCCGAGCTCGGCCGCATAGCCGTCATGGGCGAGCTCCAGCACGCGGCTGGAGCCGGTCGCACGTCGCGTCGCCCGCACGTCGCGCGGCCCGGCGAGGATGCGCTCCTCGCCGCGCTGCGCGCGGATGCGGCAAGCGGAGCGGTCCTCGACGACGAGCGTCGAATGGGCGGCGGTGACGCGCGCGAGGCGGCGCGACGGATCGGCGCTCGCCGGCGGCGCGCCGCAATTCACGACGATGCGCTCGGCGCCGATCGAATATTCGAACGAAAGACAACCCGCATGCGCGGCTCCGGAGAAGACCGGCGGCGGCGGCGGCCCGGCGTCGACGATGACGAGCGCTTCGCCCGCCTGCAGGCGCCGATAGCCGGACTGCGGCGCGTCGAGCGGCGGCGGCCCGGGGGAATCGTCATGGGCGAGGATTGTCGCCAGCCGGTCCGGCGGCGCGCGTCCCATTCCGTTGAACAGCGCCAACGAGCCGTCGCCGTGCTGCATCAGCCGCAGGAAGGAGATCATCCGGGAGATGGAGCCGAGCAGCCGCTCCGGCGGCCGCCGGCCGCGCGCTGCATAGGCCTGGCGCAGCGGCAGGAGATCGAGCAGCAGCTCGACCGGCGCCTCCGGATTGCGGGAGACATGACCGCCGTCGTCGAGGATCTGTCGCGCCAGCTCGGCGTCGAGCAGATCGATGGCGCGCGCCTGGAGTTTGCGGTTCGCATCGGCGCAGACGCCGAAGGCGGCGAGCGCGATCGCGCAGACGAGACGATCCGACCCCGCCCGCGGCGCCGCGAGCGCGCGCAGAAGGCGTCGCGCATTGCCGCCGAGCGCTTCCATGAAGCGGTCATAAAAATCCTGATCCGCCTCCTCGAGCAGGATGGGCGATTGCGCGAGCCAGGACAAGGTGCGGCGCGCGACCACCGCCGGCTCGAAGGCGGGATCGTCGGGCGTGGGACGGCGAATGGCGAGGAAATCCTCCGCGAGCGCGCGGGCGTTGGCGCGCGCCAGCGCCTTGTCGGCGGCGCGCAGATGGCGCAGCCAGGCGAATCCCGCGAGCGAGCGCCGCCAGGCGGCGGAGGGCGGATCGATCGCGAAGGGCGAGCGCCCCTGCGTTTCGACGATCTTGCCGGCGAAGGAGAAATAGCCGGCGTAGATCTCGTCGGCGACGGTCGGATCGGCGGTGCGTATGTCCTGTGGCGCGATATGGAGGCGCTCCGGCGCACTCAGGCCCATGGCCTGAACGGCGTAATAGGGCGCCCGGACGGCGCGCGCGAGGGAAACGGCGCCCTTCTGGGCGAAGAGGCCCGCGAGCCTCATTCCGGAGCGGATGGCCGTGTCGCTCAGAGCGCCCTCCTCACGCGCCGACCGTCGTTTCGGCGCCGCATTGTTCGCAATTGTGGCTCGCACGCGGTCGAACGGCGAAGGCCGAGCACTTACCATCGCTGCCGCGCGCCGTCAGCCGCGCCGCGAAAAACGCGCGGCAAAAAATCCGTCGAGGCCGCAAAGGCGCGGTTCGTCCGCCGGCCAATGCGAGGGCAGCGTGCGCAGATCGCCCTCCGCCGTCACGAACTCGACGGGAATCCCCTCGCCTTCCGCATCGACGGGAGTGCGGCGCATATCCGGCTGGCGGCGCAGGAAGGCGGCGACTTGAGCCTCGCCCTCCTCCGGCTCCAGCGAGCAGGTGCAATAGACCATGCGTCCGCCGGGACGCAGCAGGGCGGCGGCCCGGTCGAGCATCTTCGACTGCAGCGCGGCGAGCGCGTCGAGATCGCCCGGCTTCTTGATCCAGGCGACGTCGGGATGACGGCGGATCGTGCCCGTCGCCGAGCAGGGCGCGTCGATGAGAATTGCGTCGAAAGGACGCGCCTGAAACGTCGTCGCGTCGCCGACGGCGATGTCGGCGTGCAGGCGGACGCGCTGGAGATTGACGGAGAGCAGCTTCAGACGCTCGGCCGAACGGTCGAGCGCCGTGACGCGGGCGCGCGCTTGCGCGAGCTGCGCCGTCTTGCCGCCGGGCGCGGCGCACATGTCGAGAATGCGCTCCTCGGGTTCGGCGCGCAGCAGCCGCGCGGGCAGAGCCGCGGCCGCGTCCTGCACCCACCACTCGCCCTCCTCATATGCGTCGAGCGCGGCGACTGGAGCTTGGCTTCGCAAACGAACCGAGCCCGTGGGCAGCACGACGCCGTCGAGCCGCTCGGCCCAGCGCTCGGGCGCGGACTTGACCGTCACGTCGAGCGGCGGCTCGAGCATATGGGCGCGGGCGAATGCGCGCGCCGAAGCTTCGCCATAGGTCTTGATCCAGCGCTGGGCGAGCCAGGAGGGCGTGTCGCGGTCCAGCGGGTCGCCGTCGAGAAATTCGTCCCGCCGGCGCGCGAGATTGCGCAGCACGCCGTTCACGACCCCGGCGAAAGGCGCGGTCTTCGGCTCGAGCCGGGCCGCGCGCACGGCGAGATCGACGGCGGCGTGGTCGGGCGTGTCGAGAAAGAAAATCTGCGCGGCGGCGGCGATGAGCGGCCATTCGAGCCGCGCGCCCTGCTTGGGCAGGCCCTTCTCCATCAGCGCCGCGAGCGCGTGGCGAATCGTGCCGAGCCTGCGGATCGCGACCGCGGCGATCGAGCGCGCCAGCGCCGCGTCGCGCGCGTCGAGACCGGCGACCCGCTGGGGAACGGCCTGGGGCGAGAAACGTTCGTCGAGCCGCCGGCCGCCCTGCACCACATCGGCGATCACATGGGCCGCCGCGATGCGCGCCGCGAGGCCGGGAACCTGCGCCGCCTCCGCCTCCCGCGCCGTCTCCGCAGGCACGAAGGCGGCGCGCGACTTGATCTTGGCCTTGGCGGAGATCGGCTTATTGTCGCTCATGATCAAATCACACCTTCGACGCGGATCGAATCGTCGTTTATATCACACGCGGAGCTGGCGCCGGGCGAGCGCAACGGAGGAGGAGACATGGACGAGCAGCACAGGGTCGGACCCGATGCGCCGGAAGCGCGGCGCCTTCCGCCCGAGGCGCGTCGCGCGCTCGCCGAAGCCGAGGAGCGCCGTCGCCGGCGCCCCGAGCAGACCGCCCCCGCCCGAGAACTCGGCGGGCGCGGAGGGCTCGATCCCGCCCGCTACGGCGACTGGGAGACCAGGGGAATCGCCAGCGACTTTTGACGAGCCGGGCCGCTCTGCGGCCGCGCTTCGTCCCTGCCGGCCGGGCCGGCCACACGCGTTCGAGGAGTCTAGATGCTGGAAAGTCTCGTGGGCTGGTGCCTTCGCAGGCCCTGGATGGTGGTCATCGTCACGCTCGCGCTCACCGCGGGCGGCGTTTATCTGACGGCGACGCGCTTCGCCATCGACACCGACACCGCTCATTTGTTCGCGCCCCAGGTGCCCTGGCGCGCCAATGAGACGCGCCTCACCAAATCCTTCCCCGAGCTCGAGGACCTCATCGTCGCGGTCATCGACGCGCCGACGCCCGAAGCCGCCGACAAGGCCGCCGACGCCCTGCGCGACGGGCTCGCCGGAAAGCCGCTGATCTCCAAGGTCTGGCGCCCGGACGACAACGCCTTTTTCCGCAAGAACGGATTTCTGTTCCTCGGCGTCGAGGAGATCCGCCGCAATCTGAGCTCGCTCATCGCCCAGCGCGAAATCCTGCAGCCGATCGCCGAGGATCCGTCGCTGCGCGGCTTGACGCGCGCGCTGCTGTCCGGCCTCGAGCAGGTCGGAACGAGCGAGCGCGGCCTCGAGGCCTACGCCAAGGGGCTCGACCAATTCTCCGACGCATTCGACCGCGTGCTCGCCGGCGAGCACGCGCAGGTGTCCTGGGAGAAGCTCCTTTCCGGCGGCGAAGAGCCGTCCCCGCCTTCGCTCGGGCCGAGCAAGGAGCCCCGGCGCATTCTGCTCGTCAAGCCGGTGATCGATTTTTCGGCGCTGGAGCCGGGCCGCGACGCGGTGCGTCTGGTGCGTGAGACGGCGAGCGGCCTCGGCCTCGTGAAGGACGAGGGATTTTCCGTCCGCCTCACCGGGCAGGTGCCGCTGGCCGACGAGGAGTTTGCGACGGTCGCCGAGAATATGGGGCTGAACCTCTCGGCCACTCTCGGCGTGGTGACGCTCATCCTGTGGGCGGCGCTGCGCTCGAAACGGCTGATCTTCGCCGTGCTCGCGACGCTCCTCGCCGGCCTCGCGATGACCTCCGGCCTCGGCATATTGCTGATAGGCCGTTTCAATCTGATCTCGGTCGCCTTCGCCGTGCTGTTCATCGGCCTCGGCGTCGACTTCGGAATCCAATTCGCCACGCGCTATCGCCAGGAGCGGCACGACAACGACGATCTGCGCGGCGCGCTGCTCGGCGCGACGCGCGGCATCGGCTCGTCGCTGACGCTCGCGGCCGTGGCGCTGCTCGCGGGATTCTTCTGCTTCCTGCCGACCGAGTTCCTCGGCGTCGCCGAGCTCGGCCTCATCGCCGGCCTCGGCATGATCATCGCTTATGTGGCGACGCTCACATTCCTGCCCGCCTTGATCCTGCTGCTCAACCCCAAGGGAGAGGCGGAGCCGGTCGGCGTCGCCTCGCTCGCTTCGGTCGACCATTGGATCGCCAAGCATCGCCGCCTCGTGCTGCTCGCCACCGCATTCGTCGTGATCGGCGGAGCGCCGTTCCTGCTCAATCTGTCCTTCGACTCCAATCCGATGAATCTGCGCGATCAAAAGGTCGAATCGGTGGCGACGTTCCTCGATCTGTCGAAAAATCCGCAGACGGCACCGAACAAGATCGAGGCGCTCGCGCCCTCGCTGCCGGCGGCGCGCGAGCTCGCCCGGAAGATCGCCGCCCTCCCGGAGGTCGATCACGTCACGACCATCGACGCGCTGATCCCCGCCGATCAGGACCAGAAGCTGCCCTTGATCGACAACGCCCGCTTCCAGCTGCGCAAGGTGCTGGAGCCGACGCGAAAGCTCGCGCCCACGGAGGAGGAAACCAAAAAGGCGCTGACGCGCGCCGCCAAGACCATCCGCAAGGCCGGGGCGGCGCAGGGCGCGCCGCCGGCGCTCGGCCGCTTCGCCGATTCTCTCGACGCGCTCGCCAAGGCGAGCCCCGAGACGCGCGAAAAAGCGCGGGTCGCCGCCCTCGCCGATTTCGAACGGCTGATGGGCGAACTGCGCCGGGCGCTCGACGTCTCGCGCATCACGCCGGAGACCCTGCCCGCCGATCTGCGCGACGACTGGATTTCGCATAATGGCGAGGTGCGCGTGGAAGTGACGCCGAAAGGCGACAGCAACGACCGCGCCGTGATGATCGCCTTCGCCGAATCGGTTCAGGCGCTCGCCCCCGACGCGAGCGGCCCGCCGGTGATCGTGGCGGAGGCCGGCAAGACCGTCGTGCGCGCCTTCATTCAGGCGGGCGCGCTCGCCTTCGCCGCGATCTTCGTGATTCTCGCCTTCACGCTGCGGCGGCCGATGGATGTGGCGCTGACGCTCGGCCCGCTGCTGCTCGCCGGCGTAATGAGCCTCGAGGCCGCCGATCTCCTGGGCATGTCGCTCAACTTCGCCAATATCATCGCTCTGCCGCTGATGTTCGGCGTCGGCGTCGCCTTCCACATCTATTATGTGATCGCCTGGCGCAGGGGCGTCGCCGACATGCTGGCCTCGAGCCTCACGCGCGCGATCTTCTTCAGCGCACTGACGACGGGAACCGCCTTCGGCAGCCTGTTCCTCTCCAGTCATCCGGGAACGGCGAGCATGGGCGAGCTGCTCGCGATCTCGCTGTTCTTCACGCTGCTCGCCGCTTTCGTGATCGTTCCGGCTTTCCTCGGACCGCCGCGTGAGGAAGCGGCGCAGCCGCGAGAGGAGGAGACGCGTGGCGCGCAGAGCGGCGCGCCTGTCCATCGCTCTCGCGACGTGCTAGGCTCGCGTTCATGAAGACGGCGACGATCCCATTTCTGGCCGGCCTCGCGGTCGCGTCGCCGGCGCCCGTCGGCGCGACCGACCCGATTTACGGCGTCTGGCTGCGCGACGGCCATAATCAGAAGCTCGAGTTCTTCGACTGCGAAGGGCATCTCTGCGCGCGCGGCGTGTTCCCGCCTCCCCCGCCGGGCATGCAGCCCGCGCTGATTCTGCGCTATGCCGCCAGGATCGAGCCCAACCGCTGGAAAGGCGATCTGTTCAATCCCGAGAACGGCAAGATCTACTCGGGGACGATCACATTGGACAGCCCGACACGGCTCACGCTCACCGGCTGCCTCATCGCGTTCCTGTGCCAGAGCGAGGGCTGGACGAAAATCCCCGTGGAAACGCCCTCGCAGAAGACCCCGACTCCGCGTCGACGCGTTAACAATCCGTAACTTGACCGTTCGTCCTGTCAACCACAGTTTACGCCCGCGTCGGGGGTCGTCGACGTCCGGAGCCGCTGGAGGCGCGGGCCCGCCATCATGTGAGCGCATTCGCGCGCGAGCGTCGTCGCCATTCCTCGATTCTCCCGCGCTCGCGGGAGCCGCGCCCGCCCCGGGGCGCGGGGCGGCCAATTGAATGGAACCTGTTGCTTGTCGCCTGCGAGACCTTTCTTCCAGCCGCTCGGATTCTTGCGCGGCGCTTGCGCGATCGCGGCCTGCGCGGCCCTTTCCGGCTGCGTGCTGGACTGGGAGAAGCCGGAGGCGAGCGTCGAGACGCCGCCCGCCTTCCGCGCCGCGGGCAAGCCGCGCTCGGCGCCTCCGATCGCGGCGGGGCGCGAGTGGTCGCGCGAATTCGCTTCGCCGGAGCTGACCTCGCTCGTTCAAAAAGCGCTCGACCAGAACCTCGACATCGCCGCGGCCGTGGCGCGCATCGAGCAGGCCGACGCCCAGGCGCGCATCGACAGCGCGCCGCTCTGGCCCTCATTGGCGGCGCTCGGCATGGCGCGGCGCACGCAGACGCCAGCGTCGGTCACCACCGCCACCAGCACCTCGGCCATGACCGACGTCACCACCACGACCGGCGCCGGCGCCTCGAGCTTCTTGCGCGCGCGCCGCTTCAATTTTTTCCAGGCGCAGCTCAATGCGAGCTATGAGATCGATTTCTGGGGAAAGAATCAGGACGCGTCCAACGCCGCGCGCCTGCTCGCCCATGCGAGCCGTTTCGACCGCGACGTGGTCGAAATTTCCACCGTCGCCGCGCTGGTCAACGGCTATTTCCAGGTCCTGACAGCCCAGGATCGCATCCGCATCGCCAAGGACAACATCAAGATCGCCGAGACCGTCCTCGCCGCGATCAAGGCGCGGCTCGACGTCGGCACCGCGACGGCGCTCGATTATTCGCAGCAGGAATCGGTCGTCGCGACCCAGCGCGCGACGCTCCCGCCGCTCGAGCAGACGTTGCGGCAGACGAGGAACACGCTCGCCGTCCTCATGGGGCTGCCGCCCGAAACCTCCATCGTCAAGGGGGGCTCCCTGACGCGGCTGCGCTTCCCCAAGATCGAGCCCGGCCTGCCGTCCGAGCTGCTGCTGCGCCGGCCCGACATCGCCCAGGCCGAAGCCAGGCTCGAGGCGGCGGAGTTTTCCGTCCTCCAGGCGCGGGCGGCCTTTTTCCCGTCGATCCAGATGACGGGATATTACGGCGTGCAGAGCGTCGCGCTGCGTTCGCTGTTCCGGCCCGAGGCGATCGCCTGGCAGATCGCCGGCAATCTCGCCCAGCCGGTGTTCGACGGCTATAATCTGCAGGGCCAGCTGCTGCTGCAGAAAGGCAGATACGCCGAGCTCGCGCAAGTTTATCAAAACAGATTCTGACCGCCTTCTCCGATGTGGAGAATGCGCTCATCGCCATAGAAGAAACCCGCCGCCAGCTGAAGCTGCAGGGCGAGGCGGTGACGGCGGCGCGCAAGGCCTATGAGGTCGCCGAAGCGCGGCTGCACGAGGGCACGATCGACATCATCACCCTGTCGACTACGGAAACGACGTTGTTCCAGAGCCAAGACGTGCTCGCGCAGGTGCGGCTCGCCTATTTCCAGGCGGCGACGAGCCTCTATCAGGCGCTCGGCGGCGGCTGGTCCGGCGGGACGCGCGCGCTGGAGATCGCCGCGGAAGACGCCGCCTATGAATCGGACAAGGGGCCTTGGCCGTGAGCTGGCCGAAACATCGACTTCGTCTCATCGCCGCTCTGCTCGCCGTTCTCACGCTCACAGGCGCGTATTACATCATGTGGCCCACGCAGCAGGGCGACAAGACGTCGGCGGAGGACGAACGGCGCGGACGGCGAGGGCGGCGCAGTCTCGACGGGCCGACTGTGGTGACCGTGGCCGAGCCGCGAATCGCCGACGTCCCCGTGACGATCGACGCGGTCGGCACGGCGCAGGCGCTCAACACGGTGACGGTGCGCACGCAGGTCGACGGGCGGCTGATCGAGCTCGCCTTCGAGGAAGGCCAGGACGTCGCGAAGGGCGATGTCGTCGCGCGAATCGATCCGACGCTCTATCAAGCGGCCTATGATCAGGCCGTGGCCAAGAAGGCGCAGGACGAAGCCAATCTCGCCAACGCGCGCGTCGACGTCGGCCGGTATCAGAAGCTCGCCGCCAGCAATTTCGGTTCGCAGCAGCAATACGCCACGCAAAAGGCGCTGGTCACGCAGCTCGAGGCGCAGATCAGAGCCGATCAGGGCGCGATCGACAACGCCAAGGCGACGCTGGACTACGCCACCATCCGCTCGCCGATCGACGGACGCACGGGCATCCGGCTCGTCGACGTCGGCAACATCCTGCACCCTTCGGACCAGCTCGGCATCGTCGTCATCACCCAGCTGAAGCCGATCTACGTGGTCTTCACCCTCCCGCAGCAGCATCTTCCGGCCGCGCAGAAGGCGCAGAGTCGGGCTCCGGCTCCCGCTGTCGCGCTCGGCCCGGACAATGCCACGCCGCTCGACGCGGGCGTCGTGAAGGTGATCGACAACCAGATCGATCCGATGACCGGCACCGTGAAGGTAAAGGCGATATTCGACAATATGCGTCTCGCGCTGTGGCCGGGCCAGTTCGTCAATGTGCGCCTCACCGTCGACACGATCCACAATGCGCAGGTCGTGCCGAGCGCCGCCGTGCAGCGCGGCCCGAACGGCCCCTTCGTCTATGTGTTGAACGAAGAATCGACCGTCACGATGCGGCCGATCGTCGTCGTCCGCCAGGACGAGGCGCAGGCGGTGGTCGCCTCCGGCCTCGCGTCGACCGAGAAGGTCGTGACGAGCGGCTTCGGGCGTCTCGCCGACGGATCGCGCGTTCGCGTGCTCGACGCTCCGGCGGCGGGCGGCGAAGCGCCGAGCGCGGAAAATGCGCCGCCCGTCCGTCCACGGCGCGGCCGCGGCGAAAAATCCGCCGCCGGCGCGGCGCGGCCATGAGCGTCTCGACGCCCTTCATCGAACGGCCGGTGGCGACCTCGCTGCTGAGCCTCGCCGTTCTCTTGTTCGGCGTGCTCGGCTTCTTCCGTCTGTCGGTGTCGCCGCTGCCGCAGGTCGATTTTCCCACTATTCAGGTCACGACGCGATTGCCGGGCGCCAATCCAGACACGATGGCCTCGCTGGTGACGGCGTCGCTCGAGCGGCAGTTCGGACAGATTCCGTCGCTGCAGACCATGTCGTCGCTGAGCTCCTACGGCCTGTCGCAGATCACGCTGCAATTCGAGCTCGACCGCGATATCGACGCCGCGGCGCAGGACGTGCAATCGGCGATCAATTCGGCCTCGTCGACGCTGCCGCGCGGCCTGCCCTATCCGCCGGTCTATGCGAAGGTCAATCCGGCCGACACGCCGATCGTCACCCTCACCCTGCGTGCGAAGAACGCCAGCCTGCGGCGGCTCAGCGATCTCGCCGACACGATGATTGCGCCGAAGCTCTCGGAGACGCGCGGCGTCGGCCATGTCGCGGTGGAAGGCGGCGTGCGTCCGGCCGTGCGCATTCAGGCCGATCTCGCCCGGCTCGCGGCCAATCGCGTGAGCATGGAGGAGCTGCGCGCGGCGATCGCCGGAGCCAATGTGGCCGGCGCGAAGGGCGCGCTCGACGGACCCTATCAATCCTACACGCTCGACGCCAACGACCAGCTGATAGCGGCGCGGCAATATGAGACGATCGTCGTGGCCTATCGCAATGGCGCGCCGATCATGCTGCGCGACGTGGCCGATGTCGTCGACGGGCTGGAGGACTCCCGCGTCGGCGGCTGGTATCGCGGCGAGCCGGCGATCATCCTCGACGTACAGCGCCAGCCGGGCGCCAATATCATCGACACGGTCGAGCGGCTGCGCGAGGAGTTGCCGAAGATCAGGCGCACGCTGCCGGAGGGCGCGACGCTCGATGTGGTGAGCGACCGCACGCAGACGATCCGCGCCTCGATCGAGGAGGTGGAGACGACCCTCGTCATCGCCACGGGTCTGATCGTTCTCGTCGTGCTTCTGTTCCTTCGCAGCTGGCGCGCGACGCTGATCGCCGGCGTCAGCCTGCCGCTGTCGATCGTCGCGACCTTCGCCGTCATGGCGCTCGCCGGCTTCTCGCTCGACAATCTGTCGCTGATGGCGCTCACCATCGGCGCCGGCTTCGTCGTCGACGACGCCATCGTGATGATCGAGAACATCGTCCGCAACATGGAGCTCGGCAAATCGCCGCATCGGGCCGCGCTCGACGGCGCCCGCGAGATCGCCTTCACGGTCGTCTCGCTCACCGTGTCGCTCGTCGCCGTGTTCATTCCGCTGCTGTTCATGACCGGACTCGTCGGCCGCATGTTCCGCGAGTTCGCGCTCACCTTGACGGCCCAGGTCGTCGTCTCGGCGATCGTCTCGCTGACGCTGACGCCGATGCTCTGCGCGAAATTGCTGAAGCCCGGCCGAGGCCGCGGCCATCGCTCCGGGAGATCGGAGGGTTTCACTGCGAAGCTCGACGCCTTCTATGCGCGAACGCTCGAGCTCGCCCTGCGCCACCAGAAGCCGATGCTCGCGCTCACCTTCGGCACGCTGGCGCTCACCCTCCTGCTCTACGCCGTCATTCCCAAGGGCTTTCTCCCGCGCCAGGACACGAGCCTGCTCAATGTCGTGCTCGAGGGAGCGCCGGAGTCCTCCTTCGCGGCGATGACGCGGCTGCAGGCGGAGGTGGCGAAGATCTTCGACGCCGATCCGGAAGCGACCGGGACCGTCTCCGTGCTCGGAGTCGGACCGCTCAACGCCACGACCAATGTCGGTCATCTCACCGTCACTCTGCGCGGGCGCGACATTCGCAGCGTCGGCGCCGACGCCATCGCCGAGCGGCTGAAGGCGGCGGCCGAACAGATCCCGGGCGCGAGCGTCTATATCGAGCCTGTGCAGGACATTCAGATCACGACTCGCGCCAGCCGCTCGCAATATCAATATACGCTGACCGCGCCCGACGCCGCCGAGCTGCAGCGCTGGTCGCAGACGCTTCTCGACGAGATGCGCGCGGACGGCGTGTTCCGCAATGTCGCCGCGGAGTCGCAAGACGGCGGTCTGCGCGCCTTCCTGCACATCGACCGCGAGAAGATGGGCCGGCTCGGCATCACGACGCAGATGGTCGACGACACGCTGAACGACGCCTTCAGCCAGCGCCAGATCTCGACGATCTATGCGCAGTCCAACCAATATCGCGTCATCCTCGAGGCGGCGCCGCAATATCGGCGCGACGCCACGGCGCTCGACAAGCTCTATGTCGCGCCGGCCGGCGGCGGACCGCAGACGCCGCTTTCGGCTTTCGTCACGATCGAGCAGACGACGGCGCCGCTCGCCATCGCGCATCAGGAGCAGTTTCCGGCCGCGACCATCAGCTTCGACCTCGCCCCCGGGGTCGCGCTCGGCGACGCGGTGGAGGCGATCGCCCGCGCCGAGGAGCGGACCGGCCTGCCCTCCTCGATCATCGGCATGTTCAGCGCCGACGCCGAGGAGTTCCGCAAGTCTCTGGCGAGCGAGCCCTGGCTCATCCTCGCCGCGGCGATCGCCATCTATGTCGTGCTCGGCGTTCTCTACGAGAGCTACGCTCATCCCTTCACCGTGCTGACCACATTGCCCTCGGCCGGCGTCGGCGCCTTGCTGGCGCTGATGGCGACCGGCCTCGACATGTCGCTCGTCGCGCTGATCGGCGTCGTGTTGCTGATGGGCATCGTCAAGAAGAACGCGATCATGATGATCGACTTCGCGCTCGAGGCCGAGCGCGCCGAGCGGCTCTCGGCGCGGGAGTCGATCGTGCGCGCCTGCCGCCTGCGCTGCCGGCCGATCTTGATGACGACGCTCGCCGCACTGTTCGGCGCTCTGCCGCTGGCGCTCGCCCATGGACCCGGCAGCGAACTGCGCATCCCGCTCGGCGTCTCGATCATCGGCGGACTGCTGCTGTCGCAGCTCCTGACCCTCTATACGACGCCCGTCATCTATCTCGCAGTGGAGCGGTTGCGGATCCGGCTGCGCGGGGCGCCCGCCGCACCGCCGGCGGCTCGCGTCCGGGAGGTCGAGGTCCGGAGGGAGGCGGCGGAGTGAACATCTGCGCTCCGTTCATACACCGTCCGGTGGGAACGAGCCTGCTCGCGACGGCCGTCTTCCTGCTCGGAGCGGTCGCTTATTTCTTCCTTCCCGTCGCGAGCGTTCCCGCGGTCGATTTTCCGGCGATCGGGATTTCCGCCGGGAGGCCGGGCGCCGATCCGGCGACCATGGCCGCGACGGTCGCCGCGCCGCTGGAACGGCGCCTCGCGCGCATCGCCGGCGTCAACCAGCTCACCTCGGCGAGTTCGCTCGGCTCCACCTCGATCATCGCACAGTTCGACATCGACCGCGATATCGACGCGGCCGCGCGCGACGTGCAGGCGGCGATCAACGCCGCGGCGACGGACATGCCCGGCGATCTGCCGGTCCTTCCCTTTTTTCGCAAGTTCAATCAGTCGTCGTCGCCCATCATGGTGCTCGCGCTGACCTCGAAGACGCTGCCGACCAGCGCCATCTATGACGCGACCGACACTGTCGTCGCCCAGCGCATCTCGCAGATTCCGGGCATCGGCGAGGTGCGGATCGGCGGCGCCGAGCAGCCGGCGATCCGCGTGCAGGTCGACCCGGCGCGGCTCGCGACGATGGGGCTCGCCATGGACGCGGTCGCGAATGCGATCGTCACGGCCAATGTGCTGGCGCCGGTCGGGGCGCTCGAAGGCGGCGCGACGGCAATGACGCTCGGCGTCGACGATCAGCTCGCGACGCCCGAAGACTTCCGCCAGATCGTCGTCTCGTCGGCGAATGGAGCCGTCGTCAAGCTCGGGGACATCGCCACGGTCGAGCGCGGCGTGCGCAACCGGCTCGCCGCTGGCTGGTACAACGGCCAGCCCGCGGTGCTGCTCATCATCACCAAGCAGGCCAACGCCAATGTGATCGCCACGGTCGAGCGGGTGAAAGAGCTGCTGCCGGAGCTGCAGCGATGGATTCCGAGCGGCATCGACATTGCGATCACGTCCGACCGCACGCAGACGATTCGGGCCAGCGTGGACGAGATCAAGCGCACGCTCTTCGTGACGATCGGCATGGTGATGGCGGTCGTCTTCGTCTTTCTTCGTCGCGCCGTACCTACTTTCGCGGCCGGCGTCACCGTGCCGCTGTCGCTGGTCGGCGCCTGCGCGGCCATGTGGGCGGCGGGCTTCTCGGCCGATAATTTCTCGTTGATGGCGCTGACCATCGCCGTCGGCTTCGTCGTCGACGACGCGATCGTGATGATCGAAGCGATCGAGTCCAATGTCGAGCGCGGCATGGGCCGGATGGAGGCCGCGCTCGCCGGCGCGCGCCAGATCGGCTTCACCGTCGTTTCGATCAGCCTATCGCTGATCGCGGTGTTCGTGCCGCTGCTGTTCATGGGCGGGATCATGGGCCGGCTCTTGCGCGAGTTCTCCTTCACGCTCGCCTTCGCCATCGTCATTTCGACGATCGTCTCGCTCACCGTGACGCCGATGATCTGCGCCAGGCTGCCCTCCCGTCCACGGAGCCCGACGCGTTTCGACAGAATGGTCGAGGGCGCGCTCGCGGCGACGGCCCGCCTCTATGCGCAGAGCCTGCGCCCGGTCGTCGATCATCCCCGGATCACGCTCGCCGTGATCGTAATGACCATCGCCGCGACGATCCACCTCTATGGCGCCATTCCGAAGGGCAATCTGCCGCAGGACGACATCGGCTTCCTCAACGGTTCGGCGCAGGCGGCCGCGGATGTCTCCTTCTCGGAGATGGCTCGTCTGCAGAAGGCGGTCGTCGCCGTCGCCAAGGAGGACCCCGATGTCATGAACGTCGCCTCGTTCATCGGCTCTGGGCGCTCGGGCTCGGCCTCCAACGAAGGACGCCTGTTCGTCGCCCTGAAGCCCATCGGCGAGCGCCATTCGTCGAGCCACGAGGTCATGGCGCGACTGCGCAAATCCTTCGCGCGCGTCGCCGGGGTCGAAGTCTTCTTGTTTCCCGCGCAGGACGTCAGCGTGGGAGGACGATCGAGCAAGGCGCAATATCAGTTCACGCTCACGGCGGACTCCCTGGGGGAGCTCTCGGAATGGACGCCGAAGCTGATCGAGCGCCTGCGCCGCGCGCCCGAGCTCGTCGACGTCTCGAGCGACCAGCAGCAGGGCGGCCTCAGCGCGAAGGTCGTCATCGATCGCACCGCGGCGTCGCGCATGGGCGTCGCGATCAGCTCGATCGACTCCGCGCTCAACAGCGCCTTCGGCCAGCGCCAGGACTCCATTATCTATACCCAGCGCAATCAATATCGCGTCATCGTCGAGGCGCCCTTGTCGCGCCAGCGCGATCCGCGCGACCTCGCAGGGGTTTACGTGGCGGCCGCCGACGGGACCCAGGTTCCGCTCGACGCGCTCGCTCATGTCGAGCGCGGCCTCATGCCGCTCGTCGTCAACCACCAGGGCGTCTCGCCGGCGGCGACGATCACCTACAATGTCGCCCCGGGCCATTCGCTGGAAGCCGCCAACGCCGCCGTCCTCCGGGCGGCGAACGAATTGCGCCTGCCGGGCAGCGTCCAAGCGGATTTCGCCGGCGACGCGAAAGAGCTCGCCAAAATGGCCTCCGGCGTCGCATTGCTGATCGTCGCGGCTCTGATCGCCGTCTACATCATTCTCGGCGTGCTCTATGAGAGCCTCGTCCATCCGGTGACGATCATCTCGACCCTCCCGTCGGCCGGTCTCGGCGCGCTGCTGGCGCTCGAGGCCTTCGGCTCGGAATTCACCATCATGGCGCTGATCGGCATTCTGCTACTCATCGGCATCGTCAAGAAGAACGGCATCATGCTCGTGGATTTCGCGCTGCAGGCGGAGCGCGAGAAGGGACTCTCCCCGCATGACGCGGCGCTGGAGGCCGCGGTCGAGCGCTTCCGGCCGATCCTCATGACGACGCTGGCCGCCATGCTCGGCGCGCTGCCGCTCGCCTTCGCGACGGGAGTCGGCGCGGAAATGCGGCGTCCGCTCGGCATCACCATCGTCGGCGGGCTGCTGCTCAGCCAAGCGCTGACGCTCTACACCACGCCGGTGATCTATCTGCTGATGAGCAAGCTGCAGCGGCGTCGGTCGGCCGCGTCGGCGCTCCACGGAGCCCGCCAAAGCCCGAGGCGCTATCAGTGCGCCGATGAAGGGGGCGTCTCGAAGAATAGCCTCAGCACGTGAAGATCGCCGCAATCTTCGACAGGCACATGCCAGAATTTCGAGCCGAGCTCGGGAAAGCGCGCCATCGGCAGATGAATTTCCGTCAGCCGCTTCTGCTTGCCGAAACCCTCGATCATGGCGCTGCCGAGCAATTGCAGCAAATCTTCGAGCCGTTCGGGCACTTCCGTCACCGTGAGGGTGGTCGTGCTCGAAAGCGGCATAGCCTTGTCGAATACACGTTCATAATCCGCAGGCTTCATCATCTGACCCCGCTTTCCGCGGCTCTGCTCAAGCAATACTCGTGCCGTTACTGGAGCCTTTTACGGCAATCGAGGCGCAATCGCCGTATTGCGCCGCACGCACTATAGGCCGATCCGCTCGCTCGTCCAATCGCTCGAGCGTGGCCACAGCGCCAGGACGATTCGTTCGTGACATTGTATTGAACCGAATGTGACCAAATTCGAGCCGACCTCTCACTCCCGGCTCCGTGGCGCGCCCCATCGATTTTCGAAGACCAGTTCGTCGAGCGGCAGGCGGCTCGCCCATCGGCGGACCTCGAGCTCGGGCCGGACATAGGCGCGGGCGATCCGGCCGACGCAGAGATAGGCGACGATCGCGATATCCGGCGGGATTTCGAGGATCGCGCGCAGGTCGGCATGGCGCAGAATGCTGACCCAGCCGACGCCGATGCCTTCTGCGCGCGCCGCAAGCCACAGATTCTGCACGGCGCAGGCGGTCGAGAGAATATCCGCATCCGGCTGCTGGGTGCGGCCGAGGCCGGTTCGCCCCTGGCGCGCGCGGTCGCAAGTCACGCAGATGTTGAGCGGCGCCTTCGAGATCCCCTGCAGCTTGAGGCCGCGGTAGCGCTCGCGCCGCTCGGGCTCGAGCATCTCCGCCTCCGCGGCGGCGGCGCGCTCGAAGGCCTCGCGCACACGGCCTCGCAGGGCGATGTCGCGGATCACGATGAAGTTCCACGGCTGCATGAAGCCGACCGAGGGCGCGTGATGCGCGGCCTCCAGAAGGCGCCGCAATGTCTCGTCGGGGACATCGTCCGGCAGAAACTCGTCGCGGACGTCGCGCCGCGTGTGAATGGCGCGATAGACCGCAGCCCGGTCCTCGGCGGAAAAGGGCGCGGCCTCGGCGAGGTCCCGATCCTCCGCTCCTCTGCCCTCCCCGCCATTTTCCGCATCGGGCGCCATTTCCGTTCTCCGAGGCCCGACGGGCTGAACCGAGGCGGCAATATGCCGCATTCGCCGACAGGAGCAAACCGCCTGCTGGTCCGCCGGCTCGAAATGGGGCGCCGCGCGCGACGCGTCGAGGCCGATGCGAACATGCGTGTCCGCATTATCAGGGAGAATTCGTTCTCGACCGAAAGGGGGTCGCGTTCGAGGATCGAGTGCGGGAAACGGCGAATCGAAGAGTGATGCTGCGGCGCAATCGAGTCCTCCCCGACGCGCAGCCTGGCGGCCGCCGGAACCGACACATGACGAACGATGCAGGCTTGTGCGGCGCAGCAAGCTTGTTTGATTCAGCCGGCTTGGTCTGCAGTGTGGCTCGGCCCTATACTGCCGGCCCGGAATGTATGAACGGAGGCTTTAAATGAAGCGGCTCTGGATTTGCGCGTCGATCCTCGCGGCCCCCGCGGCGGCCGGCGCGGCGGACGCCGATCCGATCGGCAAATGGCGCGTGGCCGATGGCACGGCGCATGTCCAGATCAGCCGCTGCGGTCAGGCCATCTGCGGCAAGATCGCCTGGATGGCCGAAAAGGGCGTCGACGAGAACAATCCCGATCCGCGCCAGCGCGGCCGTTCGTTGCTCGGCCTGTCGATCCTCAGCGTCGAATCCAAGGGCGCCAATCTGTGGACGGGCACGATCTACAACGCCAAAGACGGCCAGAATTACACGGCGAACCTCGCTTTGCGCGGCGAGGCCGTGCTGCGCCTCGAGGGCTGCATCACCGGAACGAAGATCTGCGGCGCAGAGGATTGGACGCGGGTGCGGTGACGCGCCTCGGCGCTCTCCTTCCGCCGCTCGCGAAAGCCCTCTACTCCGCCGCGAGTTTCACATCCGCTCGCGCATTGTGGAACTCGCCATGGAGCCGGGCCATCTCGGCTCTCGCCTCCTCGGTGTTTCGCGCGCGGATATGGCCGAAGCCGCGAATCTTCTCCGGAACACGCGCCAAGGCGATCGCCGTCGCGTGATTGACAGGCGAAAGATGCGGGAGGACATCATCGAGCAGCGCCTCGTAATCGACGAGCGCCTCGCGCTCGGCTTTGCGGTCGCTGTTCGGGCGGAACGGATCGAAGATCGTTCCGCGGAGACCTTTCAGACGCGCGAGCCATTTCAGCACATGGAACATCCAGGGGCCGAAGGTGATCTTGCGTGAGCCGCCGATGTCGTTCTTGCGCTGCAGGGACAGCACATTGGGCGCGAGATGCAGCTCCATGCGCAGATCGCCTTCGAATATCTCGTCGAGTTGCCGTTTGAACGAGCCGTCGGTGAAGAGCCGCGCCACCTCGAACTCGTCCTTCGCCGACATCAGCTTGAAGAGGCTGCGCGCCACTGCCTCGGTGAGCGCGTTCGCGCCCGGCACGCGCTCCTTCTCGAGCCGACGCACCGCGTCCACGCGCGAGCGATAGCGGGCCGCATAAGCAGCGTTCTGATAATCGGTGAGAAAAGCGACGCGGCGATCGATCACTTCGTCGAGCGAGCGCGAGAGGTCGCGCGTCTCGTTGCGCGCGCGCACACGCAACGAAGCGACCACGGCCTCGACGCTTCCGAGATCATGGGCGGCGCGCCGGCCCCAGGCGAAGGCCGAATGATTCATGGCCACAGCCTCGCCATTGAGCTCGATGGCGCGCAACAACGCGGCCTCGGAGAGCGGCAGATAACCTTTCTGCCAAGCGTAGCCGAGCATGAACATATTGGCGGCGATCGAATCGCCGAGCAGCGCCTGCGCCAGCTCCGTCACATCGAGGAAATCGGCGCGCTCGCCGGCCGCGTCGCGGATCGCCTGCTCGATGCGCTCGGCCGGCAGAGTGAAATCGGGATCGCGCTCGATATCGCCGGGAAACACCTGCGCGCGATTGACGAGCGCGAAAGTGCGTCCCTCCTCGATCGCCGACAGCACTTGGCGCGCGCCGGAGACGACGAGATCGCAGCCGAGCACGAGATCGGCCTCGCCGGCCGCGATGCGGATCGCATGCACATCCTCGCGCCGGCGGCCGATCTTCACATGGCAGTAGACCGCCCCGCCCTTCTGTGCGAGGCCGGCCATGTCGATGACGCCGACGCCCTTGCCCTCGAGATGCGCCGCCATGCCGAGAATGGCGCTCACCGTGACGACGCCCGTGCCGCCCATGCCGGCGACGAGCACGCCATAAGGCGCGCGGCCGATCTCCGGCAGAATCGGGTCGGGCGGCGCAGGACATTGCGTCTCGCTCGGCAGCGCGGCCTTCTTCATCCGCGCGCCATGCACGGTGACGAAGCTCGGACAGAAACCTTCGAGGCAGGAGAGATCCTTGTTGCAGCTCGACTGATCGATGCGGCGCTTGCGGCCGAACTCGGTCTCGAGCGGCTGCACCGAGACGCAATTGGAGGCGCGGCCGCAATCGCCGCAGCCTTCGCAGACGAGCTCGTTGATGACGACGCGCACATCGGGATCGGGATATTCTCCGCGCTTCCTCCCGCGCCGTTTCTCGGTCGCGCAGGTCTGGTCGTAGATCAGCACCGTGACGCCCTCAGTCGCGGCGAGCTCGCTCTGCACGCGATTGATGACGTTGCGGTGATAGATGGCGAGGCCCGGCGGCCATCGGGTGTCCGCGGAATATTTGTGCGGTTCGTCGGAGACGAGCGCGATTTTCACGACGCCCTCGGCCGCGACTTGATGGGCGATCGCCTCGACCGTGAGCTCGCCCTCGTGCTTCTGCCCGCCGGTCATGGCGACGACGCCGTTGAACAGAATCTTGAAGGTGATGTTGGTCTTGGCGGCGACCGCGAAGCGGATGGCGAGCGAGCCGGAATGATTATAGGTGCCGTCGCCCAAATTTTGGAACACGTGCTTGCGCCTCGAGAAGGGCGCCTCGCCGATCCAATTCGCCCCCTCGCCACCCATATGGGTGTAGCCCTCGGTGGAGCGGTCCATCCATTGCGCCATGTAATGGCAGCCGATGCCGGTATAGGCGCGCATGCCCTCCGGCACATGGGTCGAGGTGCTGTGCGGACAGCCCGAGCAGAAATGCGGCACCCGCACGGCGACGTCGGTCGTCGTCGCGCGCCGCGCCTGCAGCCGCTCCAGCCGCGCGACGCGCGCCTCCAGCTCGTCGTTGCGGTGATAGTTCAACAGGCGGCGGCCGATGGCGATCGCCACGTCATTGGCGTCGAGCGAGCCCTTGACCGGGAACAGCCATTTGCCTTCTTCGTCCTTTTTGCCGATGCAGACCGGCTGATGCGCGGCGCCGTAGAGCTCCTCGCGCAATTGCAGCTCGATCAGCGAGCGCTTCTCCTCGACCACGATGACGAGATCGAGCCCCCGCACGAATTCGCGCAGGCCTTGCGGCTCGAGCGGCCAGGGACAAGCGATCTTGTAGAGACGCAGGCCATATTCGTTTGCCTTGACCTCGTCGACGCCGAGATCGTCCATCGCCTGCCGCACGTCGAGATAGGACTTGCCGACGGTGACGACGCCGATCTTGGCGTTCGGACCGCCCGATGTGACGATGCGGTTGAGCCGGTTGGAGCGGATCCAGGCGAGCATGGCGTCGCGCTTGCTCTCCTGCATGCGCTCTTCCTGCGCCAGCACCGGATCGCGCGGGCGAATATTGAGCCCGCCGGGCGGCATGACGAAGTCGAGCGGCGCGACGGGCCGCACGCGATCGAGCGAGCCGTCGACCGAGGCGGTCGATTCGACCGTGTCCTTGATGAGCTTCAGGCCGACCCAGACTCCGGCGTAGCGCGACATGGCGAAGCCGAGCAGCCCGTAATCGAGAATTTCCTGCACGCCGGCCGGCGCCAGGATCGGCATCATCACATCGACGAAATGATATTCGGACTGATGCGCGGTGGTGGAGGATTCGGCCGTGTGGTCGTCGCCCATGAGCGCCAGCACGCCGCCGCGCGGCGAGGTTCCCGCGAGATTGACGTGGCGCAGCGCGTCGCCCGAGCGGTCGACGCCGGGGCCCTTGCCATACCAGACCGAGAAGACGCCGTCATATTTCCCCTCGCCGCGCATTTCGGCCTGCTGCGCGCCCCAGATGGCGGTCGCGGCCAGATCCTCGTTGAGGCCCGGCATGAAGAGGATGTCGTTCTTCTCGAACAGCGCCTTTGCGCGATGGAGCTGCGCGTCCATGCCGCCGAGCGGCGATCCGCGATAGCCGGAGACGAAGCCCGCGGTCGCGAGGCCGGCGCGGCGGTCGAGCTCCTTCTGCATCAGCAGCAGCCGGACGATCGCCTGCGTGCCGTTGAGAAGCACCAGGGGCTTGGAAAGGTCGAAACGGTCGGCGAGAGACACATCGCCCGAGGCGGGGCCGGTTTTTTTGTGGCCGGCGATCACATCCGCCATACGTATCCTCTCCTGCAGGTCACGACGCAAGACGCGGCGCGGGCGCGTCGCGCTCCGCATTGCCTCGAGCTACGCTGTACTGAACAACGACGGCTTCGCCGTGACGGGGCGAGGCCGCGAGCCCCCTCTCGGCTTGTCGCGGAACCTTCGCCCGTGGCATTATACGGCGCCGCGGCGGACGCCATCAAGCGAGGTGGACTCCGAAGGAGGCGGTCTCCCTCCTCCCGCGGAGCGAGGCCGACGAGGGGCGACGCCCGGGCGTGTCGCCTCGGAGGCCGGGACGTGCGGCGGGTTTCGCCGAAGCGTGAGGACCCTTCCGGCGCCGGATTGCCGTCTTCGAGCGCTATTTTGACGGCGATTCGTGTCGAGTTCCCGATCGTCCCAACCGGAGGTGCGCGGTTCATGCGTTCGAGACTGCCCAGAATTATCGCGATTCTCGTCATATTTTTTCCCGGCCTCGGCGAGGCGCATCCGCATGTCTGGGTCGCGGTGCGCAGCGAGGTCGTGTTCACGCCGGACGGCAAGATCGCCGGCGTGCGCCATTCCTGGACTTTCGACGAAATGTATTCGGCCTTCGCGCTGCAGGGCCTCGGCAAGGACGGCAAGCCGCCGACGCGCGAGGAGCTCGCGCCGCTCGCCAAGACCAACGCCGAATCCCTCGCCGAATTCGACTATTTCACTTTTGCCAGATACGACAACGCCAAGGCGAGCTTCGGCCTGCCCGAGGACGTCTTTCTCGAAGCCGACGACAAGAAGATCGTGACCATGCGTTTCATGCTGCCTCTGGAAAAGCCCGTGTCGGCGCACAAGCCCTTCTCCTTTCAGGTTTATGATCCGACCTATTTCGTCGCCTTCGATTTCGAGAAGCAAGATCCGGTCGGTCTCGCCGCCTCGCCGCCCGGCTGCTCCGCCAGCCTCGTGCAGCCCAAGCCCCTGCTCGCCGCCGAGACGCAGAAGCTCAGCGAAGCCTTCTTCAGCAATATGTCGCCGGGGGCCGATTTCGGCATCAAGCTCGCGACCCGCGTCGTAGTGGCGTGCCCGTGAGACGAGGCGCGCAGGGTCAGGCCGCGCCGCCGGCCACAGGCCGTCATTGCGAGCGAAGCGAAGCAATCCAGAGCCGTGGGGCGGTCCCTGGATCGCTTCGTCGCTGCGCTCCTCGCAATGACGGGGGCGGAAACGCATGGGCCGCATGCGCTGTCGCGGTCGCCGCGCTGCTGCTCCTGCAGGACGCGGCTCTGGCCCAGGCCGCTCGCCATCCTTTCGCGGTCGGGCCCGCCGAGAGCGGCGGCGCGACGGGCGGTCTCGCCGGATTGATCATCGCCTGGCAGAGCAAGTTCCAGCTGCAGCTGCAGAGCGCCGTGCGGGCGTTGAAGAGCGACGGCGGCGCCTTTTTCCCGCTGGCCGCCGGGAGCTTCGCCTATGGCGTGTTCCATGCGGCGGGGCCCGGTCACGGCAAGGCCGTGCTCGCCTCCTATATGATCGCCAATGAGACGGCGCTGCGGCGCGGCCTGCTATTGGCGGCGCTCGCGGCGCTTCTGCAGGGGGCGGTGGCGATCGCCATCGTCGGCGTCGCGGCCGTCGCCTTCGCCGCCACCGCCCGGCAGATGACCGATGCCGCGCGCCTCGTCGAGGCCGCGAGCTATGTCGTCATCGCGGCGCTCGGCGCCAGGCTCGTCTATGTGAAGGGCCGCGCCTTCTCGGATGCGCTGCGGGAGCCGGCGCTCGCCCTCGCCCCGGCGCGCGCCTTCGCCTGCGGATGGGCCGACGACCCGACCCATATCCACGGCCCCGACTGCGGACATGCGCATATGGTCGATCCTGCGACCCTCGGCGCCGGCTTTCGCTGGGGCGACGCGCTGGCGACCGTGCTCGCCGCGGGCCTGCGCCCTTGCTCCGGCGCCCTGCTCGTGCTGGCCTTCGCGCTCTCGCAGGGGGTCTTCCTCGCCGGCGCCGGCGCGATCCTGCTGATGTCGACGGGGACGGCGATCACCACCGGCGCGCTGGCGGCGACGGCCGTCTTCGCCAAGGACGCCGCGGCGCGATTGACGCAAAAAAGCTCGCGACGCGCGACGATGATCCTTCGCGGCGCCGAACTCGCCGCCGCCGTCTTCGTGCTCGTCATCGGCCTTGCGCTGCTCGTGGGGTGGCAGGCGCAATCCTCGTCGTGAGAGCGGGGCCGTTTCGGCTGCGAGCTCGAACGCCCTCATCGCGATTGCTGCATCGCCGCACATCATACCGCGCGCGTGGGGCTGCGCCGGCGAGCGATGCGCGCTATGTGTTCTGGAGATTCGCTCATTTCGTCGCCGCGTCGCCGGCGCGTCACGAGGCCATGCATGACAGCCGCATCTCTCGCGCTCGATCCTTACGCCGCGCGTCCTTGGCTCACCTCCTATCCCGCCTTCGTCTTGCCGGACATCGACCCCGACGAGCCGCACACGCTGGTGGAGATTTTTCGCCGCAGCGTCGCCGATCACTCCGACAGAACGGCGCTCGAGAGCTTCGGCGCGACGCTGACATTCACGCAATTCGGCCGCGCCGCGCGCGCCGTCGCCGCTTGGCTGCAAGCGCAGGGGTTGAAAAAGGGCGACCGCGTCGCGATCATGTCGCCCAATGTGATGGCCTATCCGCCGATGATCTTCGGCGTGCTGCTCGCCGGCGGCGCGGTGGTCAACGTCAATCCGCTCTATACGCCGAGCGAGCTCGCCTTTCAGATCGCCGATTCCGGCGCGCGCATCCTCTTCGTGCTCGAAAATTTCGCCCATACGGTCGAAGCCGCGTGGCCGTCGATGTCGATCGACCTCGCCGTCGTCGTCGCGCCGGGAGATCTTCTGGGGCTCCGGGGCAAACTCGTCGATTTCGTCTCGCGCTATGTCAAATGCGCCGTGCGGCCCTATCGTCTGCCGCGCAGCCTGCGCTTTTCCGACGTGATGAAGCAAGGCGCCGCGCAGGAGCCGCATGACGCCGAAGTCGGGCCGGAAGATCTCGCCTTTCTGCAATATACGGGCGGCACGACGGGCGTCGCCAAAGGCGCGATGCTGCTCCACCGCAACGTCGCGGCCAATGTCGCGCAATCGACGGCATGGCTGCATCCGTTTCTGCTGGACGCCTCGGGCCATGAACAGCCGCAAAAGATGGTGGCGGCGCTGCCGCTCTATCACATCTTCGGCCTCACTGCGTGCCTCCTCGTCCTGGTGCGCATCGGCGGCTCGTGCCTGCTCATCGCCAATCCGCGCGACATCACGGGCTTCGTGCGCACGCTGCGCAAATCGCGCTTCTCGATGATCTCCGGCGTCAACACGCTCTTCGCGGCGCTCGCCGATCATCCGCAATTCGCGGCGGTGGATTTCTCCCGCCTCGTCTTCTGCATCGCCGGCGGCATGGCGACGCAGGACGTCGTCGCGCGCAAATGGAAGGAGATCACCGGCCGCCCGATCATCGAAGGCTACGGCCTTTCCGAGACCTCGCCCGTCGTCGCCTGCAACCGGCCCGACCTCGCGGAGTTCTCCGGCTCGATCGGCTATCCCTATCCGTCGACGCAGGTGTCGATTCGCGCGCCCTCGGGCGAGGCGGTCCCGCTGGGCGAGCGCGGCGAATTATGCGTGAAGGGACCGCAGGTGATGGCGGGCTATTGGAACAAGCCCGCCGAGACCGAAGCGGCCTTCACGCCGGACGGATTCCTGCGCACCGGAGATGTGGCGATCATGCTGCCGGACGGCCAGGTGAAGCTCGTCGATCGTCTCAAGGAGATGATCCTCGTCTCGGGCTTCAACGTCTATCCGACCGAAGTCGAGAACGTGCTCGCGCAGCATCCGAAGGTGAAGGAGGCCGCGGTCATCGGCGTGTCCGATCCCCATTCGGGCGAGGCGCCGCTCGCCTTCATCGTGCCGCGCGACCCGAGCGTCACCGGCGAGGAGCTGCATGATTTCTGTCGCGAGACGCTGACGAGTTACAAAGCGCCGCGCCATTTCGAATTTCGCGACAGCCTGCCCAAGAGCAATGTCGGCAAGGTGCTGCGCCGCGTGCTGAGGGAAGAGGTCGAGGCGCGCAAGTCATGACGCGCTCTCCTTCTCCCGCTTGCGGGAGAAGGAGAGCGCGAACTCTCATCCGAATCGATCCGCCGCCTCGTCGATCGCCGCATAGAGCGCGTCGAGCTCGCTCGCCTCCACGCAATAAGGCGGCAGAACATAAATCGTATTGCCGAGCGGGCGCAGCAGCAGGCCGCGCGAGACGAAGAAATCGAGCAGCGTCGGGCCGATCGTCGCCAGATAGCCGCTGTCGGCGACGCAGAGGTCGAGCGCCGTTATCGTGCCGATCCGCCGCACATCGGAAAAACGCGAATCATTGGCGAAGCGGCGCAGTCGCTCCTCCTGCATCGCGCAGAGCCGCGCGATCCGGCCGCGCACATCCTCGCTCTCCCAAATATCGAGATTGGCGAGCGCCGCCGCGCAGGCGATCGGATTGGCCGTGAAGGAGCTCGAATGAAAAAAGGTGCGCGCGCGGTCCGTCGAATAATGCGCCTGAAAAATCTGCGCCGAGCACATTGTGACGGCGAGCGGCAGCGAGCCGCCGGTCAGGCCCTTCGCATAACAGGCGATGTCGGGAACGATTCCCGCCTGCTCGCAGGCGAACAACGTCCCCGTGCGGCCGAAGCCGGTCATCACTTCATCGGCGACGAACAGCACGCCATGCGCTTCGCAGATGCGCCTCATCTCGCGCAGAATGTCCGCACGATAGACGAGCATTCCGCCGGCGCCGAGAACGAGCGGCTCGACGACGAAGGCGGCGGCGTCCCCCGAGCGGCACGCCGCTTCCAGCGCGTCGAGCGTCGCCTGCGCGCTCCCCTCGCGCGGAAAGGGAATGCGCGTCACGTCGAACAGCAGCGGCTCATAGGCCGCATTGAAGACGGAGCGCGCGCCGGTCGACATGGCGCCGATCGTGTCGCCGTGATAGCCATGCTCCAGCGCCAGCACGCGCGCGCGCGGCTCGCCGCGATTGCGGAAATAACCGAGCGCCATTTTGATCGCGACTTCGACCGAGGTCGAGCCGCTGTCGGAATAGAACACATGATCGAGGCCCGGCGGCGTCAGCGCGACCAGCCGGCGCGCTGCCGCCTCGGCCGGCTCGTGCGTGAAGCCCGCGAAAATCACCTGGTCGAGACGATCGGCCTGGTCCTTGATCGCCTGCACGATGCGCGGATGGCGATGGCCATGGGTGATGACCCACCAGGACGAGATGGCGTCGAGAATGCGCCGGCCATCCGCCGTCTCCAGCCAAGCCCCCTCCCCGCGCGCGACCTCGATCGCTTCCCTTTGCAGCGCGTGCTGGGTGAAGGGGCGCCAGATGGGAGAGGCTTCGGAACAGTTCATCGTGTCACCAATGCGTCGAACCGTCATTGCGAGCGAAGCGAAGCAATCCAGAGCCGTCGGGCGACTCCTGGATCGCTTCGCTGCGCTCGCGATGACGGAGCGGAGTCATTCGCCGCCTTGCGAAAAATCTCCGAGCCGGAAAGCTCGGCCGAAGCTCGCGCGCAGAGCTTCCGGCGTCAGAGACGCGAGCAGAGGCAGACGGCCGAGATCGCGTGCGCCGGACAATTTCGCGATGATGCGTCGCGAATCCTCGTTCTCGTCGCCGATGAACGCGACGCCGAGCACGGGAATGTCGCGACGGCGCAGCGCCTCGAGCGACAGGAGGCTGTGATTGATCGTGCCGAGCGCGGTGCGCGCGCATAGAACGGCGGGCAGTCGCCATTGGGCGAGCAGATCGGCGGTCGGCAGCGTCTCGGTCAGCGGCGTCATCGCCCCGCCCGCCATTTCGACGACGAGCGGCGCGAGCGGCGGCGGAGCGAGCCGCTCGATGTCGATCGCCACGCCGTCGAGCCGCGCGGCAAGATGCGGCGACGCCGGCGCGCGCAGCCGATAGGCCTCGGGCAGAAGTCTCGCACGCGGCAGGCCGGACAGGCGCGCGACCGTTTCCGTGTCGGTCTCGCCGTCGAGCCCCGACTGCACGGGCTTCCAATAAAATGCGCCGAGCGCGGCGGCGAGCGCGGCGGAAAAAATCGTCTTGCCGACATTGGTGTCCGTTCCGACGACGACGAGGCGTATCATGGCGCGAGCCTCGCCCGTTCGGCGGCGAGATCCGCGATCATGGCGACGATCTGCGCTTCGCTCGCATTGAGCGTGAGGGTGACGCGCAGCCGCGCCGTTCCCTCGGGCACGGTCGGCGGCCGGATCGCGCGAATGTCGTGGCCCCTCGCCTGCATGGCGGCGGCGAGCGCGCGCGCGCGCACATCGGAGCCGACGACGATCGGCGCGATCTGCGAGAACGGCGCCGCGAGCCCTCGGCGCAGCAGCTCGCGGCCCGCCAGCGTGACGCGCGCGCGTAGCGCCGCACGCCGATCCTCCGCGGTTTCGATGATCGGCAACGCCGCACGCACGCAGGCGGCGAGCAGAGGCGAAGGCGCCGTCGCGAAGATGAAAGGACGGCAGCGATTGACCAGAAAATCACGCAACACACGCGGGAGCAGCGCCAGCGCGCCGACGAGACCGAGCGCCTTGCCGCAAGTGTGCAGGGTCACCACATTCTCGCGCCCCTCGAGCGTCGCGGCGAGCCCGCGTCCGCCGGGTCCGAAGACGCCCGTCGCATGCGCCTCGTCGATGAGGAGGAAGGCCTCGTGACGCTCAGCGAGCGCGGCGAGATCGTCGAGCGGCGCGAAATCGCCGTCCATGCTGTAGAGGCTCTCGACGACGATGAAGGGCCGGCCCGTCCCGCCATCGCGCCGAAAGGCCCGGATCGCCGCCTCGAAGGCCGCGACGTCATTATGCGCGGCGGCGACGCTTCGCGCGCGGGAGAGGCGCATTCCGTCATGCGCGCTGGCGTGGACGAGCGCGTCGTGAACGATGAGATCGCCGCGCTGCGGCAGCGTCGCCAGCAGCGCGACATTGGCGGAAAATCCGGCGCCGAAATAGAGCGCGCTCTCGGCCCCGAAGAAGGCCGCGGCCTCAGCCTCCAGAGCCTCGTGCTCCGAATGATCGCCGCGCAGCAGCCGCGAGGCGGCCGCGCCGAGCGGAACGCCGCGCGCCAACGCCGCGGCGGCGGCCTGCGCATAGGCGCTCGAACGCGCGAGGCCGAGATAGTCATTGGAGGTGAAGTCGACGCCCGAAGGCGGCGCGAGCGCGCGCAGCCGGTCCCGCGCGGCGAGGCCGGCGAGATCGGCGGCATAGGCTTCGAGCAGTCCGCCTTTCGTCCGCGCCGATGGCGTATCCGACGACAAGAGCGCCCTTTCCATTTGCTCAGGCGCGTCGACGGATCGACGGCGCGCGTCCCCGGCAATAGGGCGTCGGCCGACGCCTGTCGAGTCGCGGGCGGCCGCCTGGTCCGCAACTTGCGTGTCGGACGAACTTTCCTTTGACGAGAAGGCGACCTTCGATGGCGTTCACCTCCATTTGCAGCAAAGACGCCGTGAGCGAGGGCGGCATGGGCCTGTTCCAGGCCGGCCGCAAGAGCGTGCTGCTGGTCTGGCCGGCGGGCGGCGAGCTCAAGGCCTATCGCGGACGCTGCCCCCATGCCGACATGCCGCTGACCGAGGCGACCTTCAACGGCAAGACGGTGATGTGCCCGCATCACATGTGGGGCTTCGACGGGATGAACGGCAAATGCGTGACGCATCTCGTCCGCAACGCTCTTCACCCCTATGAGCTGCGGGTGGAGGGCGACGAGATCCTGGTCGACGTCGGCCCCGTCAGGCCGCCGCGCTCGGCGAGCGAGGCGAGCTGACGCCCGTCAGTCCGGGAGCTCTGTGCGATAGGCGCGCAGCAGCGATGACAAATCCGCGCCAAAAGCGGCCCGCAAAGCGGCGGGAAATGCTTCGTCCGCCTCCAGGCGGCGCAGCAATGCGAGAAGAGCGCCTCGGTCGCGCGCTCGGAGCCAAGCGACGAACATTGCGGCCTGCCGAAAGCCGAGGCTCTGGCGATAGGCGAGATCGAATTTCGGGAACTCGCCTTCGTCTTCGCCGGAAAAGCGGATGGACGAGAAATCCGCCCAGACGTCCGCCTCGCGAATGACGAGCGCAGACCCTTCCTTCATGCGCGCCAGCGCATCGGCTTCGCTCACGCCCTCCGCGCCGCCGCCGCTCGCAACGACGACCGCGAGACCTTCGACGAACCAGCTCGGCGGGCGGCTCGGCGCGAGGCCGCGCCAGCCGAAGAGATGAGCGTGGGACAGCTCGTGAGTGAGCACGCCGACCATGCGGTCCCGCTCTGCCCCGCACAGGGTCGGCGAAAGCACGATGCGCCCGGACAGGGTCACGGCCGCGATGGTCGAATCGCCGAACCCATTCGCCTTCGAATAGGCGTCGTAGGACGCGTAGACGCCGACCGCCGGCGCCGACGCGAAAACGCGGCCGTGCGCCGCCTCGACGACACCCATCGCCTCCGGCAGAGCCGCCGCGACGGCGCGGGCGCAGCTCTCCGCCGCCGGCTCGAAATGAACGCGCGCGTCCTCGGAGAGCGAAGGCAGAAAGCGCGGATCGTAGATCGCGGCGATGACGAAGCGCGACAGGCGCGGCGCTAGGGCGGCCGCGAGACAGACGGCGACGGCGAGAGCAAGCGTGACCGAACGTTGCATGGCGACCAAAGCTGCGACCCGATGCGCCCGGGTCGGACGCTCCATGCGCGGCTATGTGTGTTGTGAGCGGACTGGCGGGCGAAAACGACGAAACGGAGAACTAAGTCTACGCTATAGCCCTCCAAAATGACTCCTGAGAATCTAGCGCAACATGCGTAGATCAAGGCGAGCGCTTCGTAACGGTGGCGGCCAGACTGGAGGTCCTTTCGTCAAACCAGCGATCAGCGTATTAACCTGTTCCATGAACGGAGTCGTCAGGGGAATGGGCGCTTTTCCACGCTGGATCATCGGCACTAGGTTCACGACCTCGCCCTCGTCGTTCAGTTCGGGATGGAACCAGAAGGGCTTGTGCGCCATCGCGTTCCGTAAAGTCCGTAGCTCGCTCAGGTCAGCCTTCAGAGACGCCACCTCCTCTGGCGAGAGGACGTACGGCGCGATCAGCATGACCACGTTGATGCGGCGCTCAAAGGTGAGCGGCCCAAGTAGCCCCTCGTCAAAGGCGTCGTGAACGCCGGGAATTGTGATCCGGTCGCCTAGCATGAAGTAAATGATGGCAGCGTTGATGTGCCGCTCGACCGTGAACGCGCCAGCGAGGACGCCGCCGCGCAACTGCCGGACCCACTCATAAATCGACTTCGACCGCGCCTCCATGTCGAAGCCCCCGGCGGCAGGGCGAGGAGCGTCCTTACCCCAGTTCGTCGCGCCGTCGATGATCATTGCCTGTCACCGCAGAACAAGCGTTTTTCCAGATCAATCTGCGTGGGCACGGCTCCCTCGTCGATCATCCGAATGAGGGCGTTTCGCAGGATGACGAAGCTCTGTACCAAGGCAGCGACCTCCGTATCTTGGGCTGAGTGAGCAGCCTTCGAGCGCGCGTTGTAGAGGTCGGCGACCATTTTGAACAATTCGAGTCGCTTTGGCCCCACCGGCTCAAGGTATGCAGCGATGTGGGCGGACATCTTCCGCAGGGCTTTGCGCGGATACCTGCGATGTCAGCGGCTCACCCCATTCGGGCGTAAATGGGCGTCGAAATGGCATTGCCTAAATGGGCGTAATTGGGTGTATATTCGGGCATGGCACAGAACCCGATCAATATCGACACGATCCTGATCACTCCGGAAATCCTCGCGCTCATTGCCGAGATCGACGAGTTCAAGGGGGCGTGGCGCGCTTTGGGAACGCTGGCGCCAGAGCGGCTTTCGGCTTTGCGGCGCGTCGCCACCATCGAAAGCATCGGATCGTCGACTCGCATCGAGGGAAGCAAGCTCTCGGATCGAGACGTCGAGCGGCTGCTCGCCAATCTGGAGATCAAATCCTTCGCTACGCGCGACGAGCAGGAAGTGGCCGGCTACGCCGAGGTAATGGAACTCGTCTTCCGCGCCTGGGAAGAGATCACGATCACCGAGAACCATATCAAGCAGTTGCACCGCGTCCTGCTCGTCCACAGAGAGAAGGACGCCTGGCATCGCGGCAACTACAAGACCTCCTCGAACAGCGTCGCCGCCTTCGATGAGGACGGCAAGCAGATCGGCATCGTCTTCGAGACCGCGACGCCCTTCGACACGCCACGTCTGATGACCGAACTCGTCGGCTGGCTGACGTCCGAGCGGGAGCAGCGACGACTGCATCCGCTGCTCGTAATCGCGGTGTTCACCGTCGTGTTCCTCGAAATCCATCCCTTCCAGGATGGCAACGGCCGGCTCAGCCGGATTCTGACGACGCTGCTTCTGCTGCAGGCGGGCTATGCCTACGTTCCCTACAGCTCGCTCGAAAGCGTGATCGAGCAGAGCAAGGAGGGGTACTACCTCGCCCTTCGGCAGACACAGGGCTCGATCCGCAGCCAAACCCCGAACTGGCAGCCGTGGCTGACCTTCTTCCTGCGCGCCATGCAGCAGCAGATGAAGCGGCTGGCCAGCAAGGTGGAGCGCGAAAAGCTGGTGCTGCCTAGCCTGCCCGAACTGTCGTTGCGCATTCTGGATCATGCCCGTGAGCATGGCCGTGTGAGCGCGGGCGATATCATCAAATTGACGGGCGCCAGCCGAAACACGCTGAAACAGCAGTTCCGCCAGCTTGTCGAGAAGGGGCATCTGGTTCGGCAAGGCGGGGGACGAACGACCTGGTACACGCTGCCGTAGCCGCCGGCCGTTTGCGCGCAACTACTACGACGCGCAAGACGCTATTCTTGGGGCAGCTCCGAAGGGTCGAAAGCCCGTCGCACCATTTCGATCACATAGCGTCTGGATCTGAGCTTTGGCACGGTACGATGGTTCAAGCGCCAGGCGATGACGCAGAGAGCGTAGAGCCAGTGCTCGTGGGCGGCGGAGCGTTGCAGTCCGACGGTCCAGAAGATGGTCTTCCAACGCTCGCCGTAGGCGCGCAGCCAGATGATCTTGCCGTCGGTCGGATCGAGCCCCATTGTCCAGGTCAGCGTCTCCTCCAGGGGCATGTCGTGGAATTGGTTTGCAGCGTCATAGACACCGTGACGCATATAGGTGGGCAGTTTCCCGGCGGCGCAGGGCCGGGAAAGCCGATCATGTAGCGAAGTTATGTGGTGGGTTCGCCGCACCTACTATCTTGTTCAGCCCGCACTTTCGGCGAAGGACGCAGGCTTCAAGCGTCCCTTGCGCGCCTCGCCCGTCGTTCACGTCCGCGTGATCGCAACGGCCGCACGCGCCGCCAAGTGTGGGCATAAAGCCCCGATCCTACCGCCCGATTTTCCTGTAGTAGATCGTGAGTAGGATTTCCCCAAATCGAAAAACATCAATTAAATCAACGCTTAATGGCGGAAGGGGTGGGATTCGAACCCACGGTGAACTTGCGCCCACGGCGGTTTTCAAGACCGCTGCCTTAAACCACTCGGCCACCCTTCCCCGCGCGCACGCCGACGATCGCGGCCTTGTGTAGGGCCGGGCCGACGAGTGCGTCAACCCGAGCGCCGGCGCTCGCGAGTCGAGCGGGCTCGAAGAGAGAGCTCCCGCCGAGCCCGATCCGGCGAGCGAGCCGGAAACCAGTGAAGCCCCGTATAAGATGCGCCACAGGACCGCGCTCGCCACCTGTGGCAGATTCGTTACAGATCGGAAAAATATCGCCGCGAGGCGACCGCCGGGGCCTATCGTCCCGTGGCAGCTCTGCTAGTTTGCCGAAGGGGGTCCGAATCGATGATCCGCAGACCAGCGAGAAGCGTTCCGCTTCTGATCCTCGACGAGCCGATGCGCGGCGACTGAACGAAGAGGCGGGGCGACTCGACGATGGCGGGATTTTCTCGACGTGGACTCATGTCCGTGGCCGCGGCCCTGTGTGCGCTCTGCGCGCCGGCGCTCGCCGCGGACGGCTATTTTCTCATCGGCTATGGCGCGCGGCAAAAGGCGCTCGGCGGCGCCGGCGTCGCCGATTCGCGCGACGCCATGGCGCTGTCGATCAACCCCGCGGGCCTCGTCGACGTCCCGCGGGAGCTGCAGCTCACCTTCACCGGCCTTCTTCCCGAGCGCGGCTATTCGACGACGGGCCAGCCCAAGGTCGTCGCGCCGGGCGACGTGCGCAGCGGCCGACCCTTCTTCCCGATCCCCGACAACGCCTTCGCGGCGCCGATCGACTCACAGTCCGCCTGGGGCACGGCCTCCTACACCAATGGCGGAATCAACACGGCCTATGATTTCGGCAATTACCATCCCCCGCTCGGCGGTCCTCTCGGCGGCGGCTTCGCGGGAGTCGATCTCGCGCAGATCTTCACCGCCTTCGGCTATGCGCGCAGGTTCGGCGCGCTCTCGATCGGCGTAGCGCCGACCGTCGCCGTGCAGATGCTCAACATCCAGGGCCTGAAAATGTTCGGCCCCTATTCCTCCGATCCCGCGCATATTTCCGACAGCGGCTACGACTGGTCGGTCGGCGGCGGCGTCAAAATCGGCCTGCAATGGCGCGCCACCGAGCAGCTGCGCTTCGGCCTCGCCGCCTCGACGCCGATGTATATGACGTCCTTCCGCAAGTTCGCGGGCCTCTTCGCCGATGGCGGCCGCTTCGACATTCCGGCGACCATCACCGCGGGCCTCGCCTATGACGTGACGCCGGATCTGACCGTGATGGCCGACTGGCGGCACATCTTCTACTCGGGCGTGCCGGCGCTCCACAATTCCAACTTCCCGCTTCGGCTCAATTCGCTCGGCTCGCCGGGCGGACCGGGGTTCGACTGGAAGGACACGGATTCGGCTGCGCTCGGCGTCGAATGGCGGACGACCCCGGCTCTCGCCCTGCGCGCCGGCTATCATTATACGACCAATCCGGTGCCCGCGCGCGCGGTGACCTTCAACGTGCTGTCGCCCGTCGTCAACGCGCATCACGTCAGCGGCGGTTTCAGCTATGCGGTCACCAAGAACTCGACGATCGATTTCTCGACCGTTTACGCTTTCAAGAACAATGTGAGCGGCTTCGAGGCGCTGCCGCAGTCGGCGCAGAACCCGTTCGGCGCTTATAATCCGAACGCCAGAATCAATCTGTGGCTGCGCGGCCTCGAATTCACGATCGGCTGGACCTATAAGTTCGATCCGGGCGATCACTCCTTCCTTCCGCATCTGGATCGCCTCTGAGGGAGCTCGCGGCCCTCGACGAGACGAGAGGCCACGAGCTCTTTTCGCCTCACCCCACCACGATCTTCGGCGGCGCACGGCGCGTGCGCGTCTCGAGCGCGGTCTTCACCTTTTCTGCGAGCTCGATATAGATCGCCGCGAATTGGCCCTCGGGATCGGCGGCGACGACCGGCGTTCCCGCATCCGAGGTCTGGCGGATCGCCAGATCGAGCGGCACCTCGCCGAGGAAGGGCACGCCGAGCGCTTCGGCGTCGCGCCTCGCGCCGCCATGGGAGAAGATGTCGGTGCGTCCGCCGCAATGCGGGCACAGGAAATAGCTCATATTCTCGACTATGCCGAGGATCGGAATCTCGACGCGCTGGAACATGGCCACGCCGCGCCGCGCATCGATCAGCGCGAGATCCTGAGGCGTCGAGACCACGACGGCGCCGGCGAGCGGAACCTGCTGAGCCATGGTGAGCTGCACGTCGCCGGTGCCGGGCGGCATGTCGACGACGAGCGCGTCGAGCTCGCCCCAAGCCACCTCGCCGAGCAACTGCCCCAGCGCCTGCACCACCATCGGGCCACGCCAGATCATCGGCACATTTTCGTCGACGAGGAAGCCGATCGACATGATCTTCAGGCCATAGGCCTCGAGCGGAACCAGCCTGTTGTCGGCGACCTCGGGCTTCTTTCCGCCGAGGCCGAACAGGCGCGGCGCCGAGGGGCCGAAAATATCGGCGTCGAGCAGGCCGACACGCCAGCCGAGCGCAGCGAAACCCAGCGCCAGATTGGCCGACGTCGTCGATTTTCCGACGCCGCCTTTCCCCGAGGACACGGCGACGATGTATTTGATCTTCTCGATCGCGGCGATCGGCCGACGCTGCGGCGTCTGGCCCGGCGGAGGAGCGGCGGGTTGCTGCGCGCGCTCGGCGGTCAGCGTCACGATCGCCGTGTCGACGCCCGGCACGGTCTTGACCGCGCCTTCCACCGCCACCGCCAGGACTTCGAGCTCCTTGGAGCGCGCCGGATCGCCGCTGAGCGAGACAAAGACCTTCCCGCCCGACACATTGATCCCGCTGACGAGGCCCGCCGCGACAATCGATTTGCCGCCGGGGCCGGAGACGCTCTCCAGCGCCTTCAATATTTCTGCTTCATCGGCCACTGTCTTCGCCCTTCGCACGATCCGCCTCCGACGCCCCCGCGAGGGGCGTCTTTGGAAACGTTCTACGCAATCGGTATGCCGATATCAGGCCGATGCGTCCAGAGTGCGTGCGAAGCCGGGCCCTCATACCCTCTGGCGTTGGACGAGAGCGTTGCGGATGAGACCGACGATCGCGGTGACGATCGCGCCGGAGACGCCGCCGCCGACCAGCTGCCCGGCGAAGACGGCGATGTCGAAGCCGCCATTGGCCGCGGTTCCGGCGAGCGCCGGAATGAGCGATGTGAGGATCGATCCGCCGCCCGCTCCGCCCAGCGCCCCGACAATGGCGTTGGCCGCCGGGCCGAGATCGAAAGTCTTGGACGTCTTGCCGACGCCCGCGCCGCCGACCGCGCCGGAGATGAGCTGGATGACCAAGTTTATGAGCGTCTCGGACATGGACTGCGCCTTTCGTTCACGGAGTAGGACCGTTACGAACTTGCGCGCCGCAAGCGCTTTTCAAGCCGTCCTCGGCCTGCGCGTCCTCAGCGAGGCTCGGGAGCTGTCTGGACGCTCTCCGCGTCTGCGATCTCGGCGTCGCGCGAGTTCGCGAGGCGCGCCGACCAGACGCTGTCGGACGGACCGGCCTCGACGCGTCGACGCGCCGCCCGCGCCATCGCCGCGAAGCCGAGCGCAGCGCCGGCGGCGACGAGATCGACGCCGAGGCTCGAAGGATCCGCGGAGGCCCAGGGGCCGAGGCCGGGCGCCGCCGCAGCGAGCGCGCTGGTCGCCGGAAGCGCCGCCGTCGCCGCCGACGCGGCGCGCAGCAGCTCGACGCCCGCTCGGGACGCGCCGCGCACGAAGGCATAGGCCAGCGCGACCGCGGAGACTGCATGATAGATGCCCCGGCTCGCCGTTTCGGCGTCCTCGACATGGCCGTGGAGCCATTTCACCGAGGCCATGGCGATCGACAATCCGCAGACGCAGCCGAGGCAGACGCCGACCGTCGCCGCCGCCATGAGGCGCGTGGATCTCGTCTGCGAGACCCCGTCCCCATGGCGGCGCGCGGTCCGCCGACGCGACTCGATCCACAAGAGATTGCCGGAATAGAACAGGAAGGCGCCCGCGAGGCCGAGAAAGAAATAGGTCCAGCGCACGGTCTCGCCGCCATAGCTGCCGAAATGCAGCGCGAAGAAGGCGGAGACGATCTTCGTCCAGGAGGTCTGCGTCTCGGGCAGATAGTCGACATCGACCACCGCCCCCGTCGTTCCGCTCAGCGCCGCGAAGCCTCCGCCGCGCGAGAGGAAGCGCGGATCCTCGCCCCAGACCCGCACCAGCGCGCCGCGCGTTCCGGCGTCGCGATATTGCAGGCTCTTCGGCGTGAAGCCGGACGACGCCCCCTCCACGGCGGCGGCGAGCTCGGCGACGGGCTTCATCGCGGCCGGACGCTCATCGCGCTCGACCGCCGCGAAGGCGCCGGTCGAGCGCATGATCGTCTGCAGCTTTCCGTCATAGACGACGCGATCGAGCGCCGCATAGATCGGATCATGCAGCCCGAAAACGAAGGCCGTCAAAGCGATGACGAGGTGGAACGGCAGACTCGCGACGCCGACGAGATTATGTGCGTCGAGCCACATGCGCTTGAGATTGGCGGAGATGCGCAGGGCGAGGAGATCGCGGACGAGCGAGGGCAGGACCAGCACGAGCCCCGAGACGAGCGCGACGAAATAGAGCGCGGAGAGCGCGCCCGTGATTTTCTCGCCGATCTCGAGACCGACGGGAAGGCCGGCGGTGCGATGAACCGTGTCCACGACCGCCGCGATCGTCGAGGGATGCGAACGCTCGACGCGCAGCTCGCCGCCTTCGTCGAAGGACGCCGACCAGGCGACCGCGTCGCCGCGGCTCTTGCGCCAGGAAATTCGCGCCGGACGCCCCTCGGCGGCGAGATGAAGGGTGAAATCCTTCGCCGCATCCGGCCGCGCCGCGAGCGTCGCGGCGATCAGCTCGTCCGCCCCGGCGATCGTCGCGGCGCCGCGGGCGGGCGGCGTCGCCCAGCGGCCGAGCGGCTCGGCGAAGATCGTGAGCGCGCCGGCGTAGAAGCAGATGAACAGCAGCATGCCGGAGACGATTCCCGTCCAAGTATGGACGGTCTTGTAGAGCCTCAGTACGTCGGCGCGCATCCTCGCCTCAATGCAGGAAAAGCCGGCAGGCGTAGAGCCCGCCATGGGCGAGAAGGCTCGCGCCACCGAGCCAGAGCCATGCGCGCAGCCCGCTCCGGAACAGAAAGACGAGACCGAGGACGCCGAGCCAGATCGGCGCGACGAGCCACATGACGAGCTGATATTTGTTGCGGCCCTCGAGCCCTTCCGGGCCGAGATGAGCGAAAAGGCCGACGAGCGCGACGGCGAGGGTGAAGCCGAGGAAAACGCCCGCCAGGCTCTTGCTCGCAATGTCGCGTCGGATCGGCGTCATCCGCCGCTTCCCTTCCGCAGAGCCGCCGCGGCCGGAAGGGCGATCAGCAGCGCCATCAGGAGCGCGAGCTCCGTGAAGAATCCGGCGAGCGGCGCCACGAGCCGCTGCAGAGCGGCGGCCGCGATGAGCAAAAAGACGGCGGCGCCGAGCGTGCTCGACGCCGCCGTGAGGCTACGGGGGAACAAGAGCTGTCGCGACGTTCCGCCATAAAGACAGATTGCGCCGACGAGGACGCCGAGCACGGCCGTCGAAAGGAGGAGTGTCGCGGTCATCTCAGAAATCGACTGTCGCAGAGAGGAGCACCGTGCGCGGCGCGCTCAATGTCGCGAAACCATCGTTGAACGTCCCAGACCAATAGCTGTGGTCGAGCAGGTTCGTCACATTGGCGCGGAAGGTCACGCCCGTGTCATAGATGCGGGTCGCGTAGCGCAATCCCGCATCGAGACGCGCCCACTCGGGAATCCTGGCCGTGTTCGCGGAATTGATATATTGCGCGCTCGTATAGACGACACGGCCCTCCGCCGTAAGTCCGGCGAGATACGGTATGTCCCACTCGCCATAGAGGTTCACCTGCCATCTCGGGACGCCATAGGCGTTTTTTCCGTCGAGCTGTCCACTCGTGGTCCTCGTGAGGACGCCGATCGTGTAGGCGACGCCGCCCACCACGCGGACGCCTTCGATGGGCTCGCCGAACACATTCCATTCTATGCCCTGATTGCGCTGGCGTCCGTCGGCGTTGTAGGTTTTGTCCACCCGCATCAGCGTCGGCCGCGTGATTTCGAAGAAGCTGATCGTGTTCGTGATGTCGCCCAGGTCGAGCTTGGCGCCGGTCTCGATCTGCTCCGATTTGAACGGCGGGAAAATCTGATTGTAATTGGTCGCCGTCTGATCGGTCACGCGGTCGCCTTGCGTCAGGCCCTCGATATAATTGGCGTAGAGAGACAGCCGCTCGTCCCACGGCTTGACGATGAGCGCGAAGGCCGGCGAGAGGGCGTGCTTGTCATATTCGTTGAGCGCAGCGCCGACGACGGCGACCGCGCCCGTGGCGGGGTTGATGTTCTTGGTCTGCACGCGCTGGCTGCGCACGCCTCCCGTGAATTGGATTCGTTCGTCGAAAGCCGAGATCGTGTCCGCGACGGCGAAGCTCGCCAGATGCGTCTGCGAGGTCTTGGTCGGATCGCCCGGATCGGTCGCGATCGGCGGCACGCTGGGCGCGTAGATGCTCGAGGCATATGGCTCCGAACGATTGTTTCTCGTGCCGGCGGTGAACGACAAGGACGACGCGCTCACCACGAGCCGATGACGCAGCGGTCCCGTGTCGAACTGCCCGCGCAGCCCGCCCTGCGAGGACAGCGAATTCTGATAGCCGCGCAGGTTGACGATCGTCCCGCGATAGTCTCCCAGCAGGTCCACGTTCTGCGCCTGAGTGCCGTTCGTGAAGCCGCCGTAATCATTGCTGGCGAAGCCGATGCCGCCGAACACGGTGATATTCTCGGCGATGTCGAGCTCGCCGCGCCCGACGACGGCTCCGTTCTCATATCTGCTGTTGGAGCCGACAAAGAGATTCGTGCTCGAATGCGGCGCCGCGGCGACGCTCGGGCCCGTGAAGCTCACCAGCATCGAGCTGCCGTTCTGGAAATTTTCTATGCTGTGATAGGCGTCGAGCGACAATCTGAAACGTTCTTCCCGGAAATCCAGCCCGAGCGCGTTCAAGCCACGCTCTTTCCGCTGCGCGTCGAGCGCGGTCTCGCCGCCACGGTAGACGCCGTTGTAGCGCACGCCGAACTGACCATGGTCGCCGAAGCGTCGTGCGACGTCGACATGCGCGCCGAACTGGACATGCGAACTATAGTCGCCCGTGATGCGGGTGAGCGGCGTGTCGCCGGCGTGCTTGGTGACGAGATTGATCGAGCCGCCGATCGCGCCGAAAGGCGCCATGCCGTTGAGCAGGGCGCCAGGCCCCTTCAGGATCTCGACACGCTCGAGGAACTCGACGGGAACATGCCCATCCGGCGCCAGCCCGTACATGCCGTTGAGCGCGAACTCGCTGCCATTGACCTGAAACCCGCGAATTCTGAAATTCTCGCGCATATGCCCGGCGGATGTGGTCACGCGAACCGACGGATCGTTCTCGAGGACGTCCTGCAGCGTGCGCGCCTGCTGATTCTGGATGAGAGCGGATGTGTAGCTCGACACGTTGAACGGCGTGTCCATGATGTCGCGATTGCCGAGCATGCCGAGCCGCGCGCCGCGCGCGACCTGCCCGCCGGCATATTCCTTCGGCAGATTGCCGATCTCCGCCTGAGCCGGCGCGGGATTGAAGCCCTCGCTCGAAGGCGCCCGGACCACTACCGGAGCCGGAGCCGGGCTTCGGGTCGGCCGCGGCGCGCGCGCCGGCCGCACATGCGCGGCGCGCGCCGGCGTGGCGCTTCGGCGGACGGCCGCCCGGGGCTTTTCCTGCGGCGCGTCGACCGCGACGGCGGGCAAGGGCGTGACGCCGGGCTCCGCCTGCGCGACGGACTCGCAGCCGAAGAGTAGCAGAGCGGCGACGCCGAAGTGTCTTGCGGACTCGAGCTGCGGCTTCCTCACCGAAAGCGGGGAACGACAGCAAAGACAACGAATCGCAGAACCCTTGTATTCCATCATCTCGACCGCCACCACTGAATAGCCTCACCTAAGTAGAAGCTATTCGGCAGTCGGTCCGACAGTCAACGTGACACGTACGTATCGAGAATTTTTGTAAGAAGGCTAGATATTTGTTTCTATCGAGAAATATTTGTCATCAGATACACGATATCTGCAAATTATTCTCTTTCTAAACTATGTTCGACGCGCGGACGAAGGCGGCGGCGCCTCGCTCATCGACGAAGGCGGGATCGCGGAAGGGCCGTCACGGCGCCAGCATCGCTCCGGGATGCTCGATCAGCCGCTTGAACTCGGCGAGCAGCATGGCGCCGAGGGCGCCATCGACCGCGCGATGGTCGACCGAGAGCGTCACACTCATGATCGTCGCGACCGCCGGCGCGCCGTTCTTTGCGACGATGCGCGGCTCGCCGGCGCCGACCGCGAGAATGGTCGCATGGGGCGGATTGATGACGGCGGAGAAGTTCTCGACGCCGAACATTCCGAGATTGGAGACGGCGGTCGTGCCGCCCTCATATTCGCTCGGCTTCAATTTCCGCTGTTTCGCCCGCGTGGCGAAATCCTTCATTTCGATGGCGATCTCGCGAAAGCTCTTGGTCTCGGCGTTGCGCACGATCGGGGTGACGAGGCCGCCCGGAATGGAGACGGCGACGCCCACGTCCGACGACTTGTGCTTCAGCATCGCGCTCTGCGTGAAGGTGACATTGGCGTCGGGAACGCGCTGCAGCGCGAGCGCCATGGCCTTCACGATGATGTCGTTGACCGAGACCTTCCACTCGGGCTTTCCATCCGCGCCGACCGGCGCGACGCTGTTGTAGTCCTCGCGCAGGCGCAGCAGCGCGTCGATCTCGCAGGCGGTCTGCAGAGCGAAATGCGGGATGGTTCGCACGGCGTCGGTCATGCGCCGGGCGATCGCCTTGCGCATCGAATCATGCGGGATTTCGATGAAAGAGCCGGGCGCGAAAAGCTGGCGCGCCACGGCGTCGGACAGCGCCACCGGCGCCTCGCTCGGCGCGGACGGCGCCGCTGCGGGACGCGCGCCGCCGAGCGCGCCTTTCACGTCGCGCTCGATGATCCGCCCATGCGGGCCGGAGCCGGTCAGCGACGCGAGGTCGAGCCCGTTCTCCGCGGCGAGCCGCCGCGCCAGGGGCGAAGCGAAGATGCGCCCGCCGCCGTCCGACGTATGATCCAGAGCGCGAGCCGCGGCGTTCATTGCGATGTCCTCAGAATTTCGAGCCGATTTTGGCGGCGAGACGCCGACGATATATTCTCAGCATAACGCCAGCCGCAACGACATCGATCATCGCGGGGAGGACAGAATGGCCACGAGCCGGCTCTATGACAGCGATTTCTACGCCTGGGCCAATGAGCAGGCGACTCTCCTGCGCGAAGGCAAGCTCGCGCAAGCCGACAGCGAGCATATCGCGCAGGAAATCGAGAGCATGGGGGCAAGACTGAGAAGCGCAAGTTGGCGAGCCGCCTCGAGATTTTGATTCTCCACCTCCTGAAATGGCGTTTCCAGCCGTTGAAGCGCACTGCGAGCCGGAAAGTATCGATCACCGTCCAGAAACACGAGCTCGAGGATCATCTCGACGACAACCCGAGCCTGAAACCGCTGATCGAAGGCATCTCGACCAAGGTTTATGGGGATGCGGTTCTGCGCGCCATGCTCGAGACCGGCCTGCCGAAACCCGCCTTCCCGGACGCCTGCCCCTGGTCCTTCGAGGAGCTGATCGCCGAAGACTTCTGGCCCGACGAGCCGTCAGCGGTATAGAACCGCCTTCGCCGCCGCGATCACCTCGGCGACGGACGGCAGAGCCAGCTTCTCAAGATTGGCGGCATAGGGCATGGGCACGTCCTTTCCCGCTACGCGCAGCACCGGCGCGTCGAGATAATCGAAGGCCTCCTCCTGCACGCGGGCGGCGATCTCCGAGCCGACGCCGCATTGCGGCCAGCCCTCCTCCACCGCCACGCAGCGACCGGTCTTCTTCACCGATTCGACGATGGCCGGGACGTCCATCGGCCGCAGCGTGCGCAGATCGATCACCTCCGCCTCGATCCCCTCCTTGGCGAGCGCCTCGGCGGCGGCGAGCGCATGGACGACGCCGATCGAGAAGGAGACGAGCGTGACATGAGCGCCCGCCCGCGCGACGCGCGCCTTGCCGATCGGGATAAGGAAATCCTCGAGAATCGGCGTGTCCCACTGCTTTCCGTAGAGAATCTCGTTCTCCAGAAAGACCACGGGATTCGGATCGCGGATGGCGCTCTTCAACAGCCCCTTGGCGTCGGCGGCGTTGGACGGGGCGATCACCTTCAGCCCCGGCACCTGAGAGAACCAGGCCGAATAATCCTGGCTGTGCTGGGCGGCGACGCGCGCGGCGGCGCCGTTCGGCCCGCGGAAAACGATCGGGCAATTGACCTGGCCGCCGGACATATAGAGCGTCTTCGCCGCCGAGTTCACGATATGGTCGATCGCCTGCATGGCGAAATTGAAGGTCATGAATTCGCAGATCGGCTTCAGCCCGGCAAAGGCCGCGCCGACGGCGAGGCCGGCGAAGCCATATTCGGTGATCGGCGTATCGACGACGCGGCGCGCGCCGAACTCCTGGAGCAAGCCCTGGGTGACCTTGTACGCCCCCTGATATTCGGCGACCTCCTCGCCGATGACGAACACATCCGGGTCGCGCCGCATCTCCTCGGCCATGGCGTCGCGCAACGCTTCACGCATGGTCATCGGGATGAAGGTGGCGTCGGTCGGGATTTCCGCCGCGGCGGCAGGCGCGGTCGGAGGCGCTGCGGGAGCCGGAACAGCGGTCGCAGCCGCGGGTTCGGGAGCGGATGCGGGCGCTTCCGGAGCCGCGGCGGGCGCACTCGACGGCGGCGCGGCGTCCACGGAGCCAATCTCCTCGCCCTCTTCGGCGATGACGGCGATCGGCGTGTTGACCGCGACATTCTCGGCGCCGCCAGGCACGAGGATGCGGGCGAGCACGCCTTCGTCGACGGCCTCGACCTCCATCGTCGCCTTGTCGGTCTCGATCTCGGCGATGACGTCGCCGGCCTTGACCTTGTCGCCCTCGTTCTTCAGCCATTTGGCGAGCTTGCCCTGCTCCATGGTGGGCGAGAGAGCGGGCATGAGGACATTGACGGTCATGGATCTATCCGCCGAAAGAATGAAGGGCGCGGCCCTCCTTCTCCCATTTGTGGGAGAAGGTGGCCTCGCGAAGCGAGGTCGGATGAGGGTCCGACGCAGCGTCGATATCGTTCGTCGATGGCGGAACAGATCTCCGAGCGTCCGGATGTGGAGAGAGCCCTCATCCGACCCGGCTGCGCCGGGCCACCTTCTCCCGCGAGCGGGAGAAGGTGGGAAGAACGAAGATTCCGCCCTCTCTTCATAGAACGACATCCGTCCACAATTCGCTCGGATCGGGCTCCGCGTCATTGGTCGCGAAATCCGCGGCGTAGGAGACGACCTTGCGCACCGCCGCGTCGATCTGCTTCAGCTCGTCCTCGCTCGTCCCGGCGGCCAGCAGGCGCGCGCGCACCTGTTCGATCGGGTCCTGCTCCTCGCGGACCTTCTGCACCTCTTCCTTCGAGCGATATTTCGCCGGATCGGACATGGAGTGGCCGCGATAGCGATAGGTCTTGGCCTCGATCAGGAAGGGCCCCTTCCCCGCCCGGCACCAGTCGAGCGCCTCGGTCGCCACGGCCGCGACGGCGCGCACGTCCATGCCGTCGACCTGCCGCCCGACGATGTTGAAGGCTTCGCCACGCTTGGAAAAATCGCGCTGGGCCGAGGAGCGCTCGACCGACGTGCCCATGGCGTAGCGATTGTTCTCGACGATATAGACCACCGGCAGCTTCCAGAGCTCCGCCATGTTGAAGCTCTCATAGACCTGCCCCTGATTGGCGGCCCCCTCTCCGAAGAAGGTCAGCGAGACGGAATCGGTCCCACGATAGGCGTCGGCGAAGGCGAGCCCCGCTCCGAGCGGCGCCGGCGCCCCGACGATGCCATGGCCGCCGTAGAAATTCTTCTCGCGCGAGAACATGTGCATGGAGCCGCCCTTCCCCTTGGAATAGCCGCTCCTGCGCCCGGTGAGCTCCGCCATCACACGCTTGGGCTCCATGCCGCAGGCGAGCATATGGCCGTGGTCGCGATAGCCGGTGATGAATTGATCGGTGGGCCGCGCCGCCATGCGCGCGCCGACGACCACCGCCTCCTGGCCGATATAGAGATGGCAGAAGCCGCCGATGAGACCCATGCCGTAGATCTGGCCGGCCTTCTCCTCGAAGCGGCGAATGAGCAGCATGGCGCGATAGGCGGAAAGCTCCTGCTCGCGCGAAAATTGCAGTACGCCGTCCACGGCGGGAGCGCCCTGCGCCGCCCCCGCGACATCGGCGAATTTCGCGTCGTTCTTTTCCCCTGCCGGCATGGCCGCGCATCCCCGTCGGTCCGACGACATTATCTGGGAGCGTGAGAGGCGATCCGCGAGCCCTCGTTCCCCCACCCGCGTCGCGGCGAGCGCTCCGCCGCTTCGCAGGATAGCGCGAAAGCGCGGCCGAGACGAGCCGTCCGGCGAACAAGAGCGTCGGATAACGGCGCGCATCGCGGCGACGGGCGTACGTCACATCCTTCGGAGCGTCACCACGCGATTGGTGTTCGTGCCTTTGATATTGTTGCCGACTCCCCAGCAATTGCTGGTCTTGGTGAAGCTCTGGCTGTTGACGAGCACGAACGAGCGCTCGAATGGCAATCCTTCCGCGGCGCGCCACGCCAGCCGTTCGAGCAGCACTCTGCCGCCGCGCACCTCGCCGACTTCGAAGGCGACATGACCGCCCGGCGCGAGGACGCGGGCGAATTCCTCGAGGCACGAGCGGACCATCTTCTCCCAATCCGCTTCGCTCCGGTGCGCGGAAATCCGCACCTCGCTCGCATCGACGCCGGCGAACCAATTGCGCAGCCAATTGTCGCTCGCATAATGCACCACGTCGAGGAAAGGCGGCGAGGTGACGACGAGCCGCGCCTCGCCTTCGCCGAGGAAGGGCGCGCGCCAAGCCTCGGCCGTGGCGAGCAGCGCGGGCGGATGCGGCGGCGGCGCGCCATCGGCGAGCAGCGCCCGAGATTTTCGCAGGATCAGCGCCGCTACGTCGCGAAACGGCGGCGTCTGCCTGCGCTTTTCGTTGATCTTGGCCTGCGCCTCGACCGAGACCGCCTGATTCGGCGGCAGCGAATAGACCGAGAAGAAACCCGGCGAATGTCCGGTGAGGCGGTTGATGGCGACCATTCTGATCCAGTCGTCGACCGGATCGGGCTCGCCGCCGAGGGGCGCGCGGTCGAGAAGATGGCGGCGCAATGCGCAGAGCCGCCGCAAAGTCTCCGGGTGGTAGAAGACGAGGAGGTCCTCGCGCTCGATCTCCCCCCGCTCCCATGGAATTTCCGCGAGTCGCCGCTCGATCGCGGCGAGGCTCGGCGGCGAGAGGCGTGGACGAGTCAGCAGGATGGAGAGCGGATTGATGTCGGCGCCGACCGGCCGCCGGCCCTGCAGCGCCGCCTGCACCGGCGTGGTGCCGCGCCCCATGAAAGGGTCGAACACCGCCTCGCCCGGCTTGGTGAGACGAGAGATGAAGAACTCCGGCAATTGCGGCTTGAAGCAGGCCCGATAGCTGATCTCGTGGATCGAATGCGCTTGCCGCTGCGCGGAGGTCCAGAATTCATTGACGAGATAGACGACGCCTTCTTCCTCCACGCGCCGCGTCGGCGAGCCGAAAGCGTCGAAGGCGATGAGCTCGCGCTCGAGCGACGATGACCCCGAATCGTCGTCGACAGTCTCCGAAACCGATCGTCGAGCGAAAGCGTGCGGCATGAATCACCTCGTATCTCGCCGACTATAGACTTGCTCCCTCCCCTTTCGCCCACCCTTCCCTCGTCTCCCCGATGAAATCCGTGAGCCTCCCCTCCTCGATCGCGCGGCGCAGGCCCGCCATCAGCTCTTGATAATAAGCGACATTGATCTGCGTCAGCAGCATCATGCCGAGGATTTCGCCGGCCTTCATCAAATGATGCAGATAGGCGCGCGAATAGACGCGCGCCGGCTCACAGGAAGACTCCTCGTCCAGCGGCGCCGGATCGTCGGCGTGGCGGGCGTTGCGCAAGTTCACGCGGCCGAAGCGCGTGTAGGCGAGGCCGTGGCGGCCGGCGCGCGTCGGCATCACGCAATCGAACATGTCGACGCCGCGCGCGACCGATTGCAGGATGTCGTCCGGCGCGCCGACGCCCATCAGATAGCGCGGCTTGTGCTCCGGCAGATGCGGCATGACCGTCTCGAGCATCGCCAGCATCACCTCCTGCGGCTCGCCGACGGCGAGCCCGCCGATGGCGAGGCCGTGAAAATCCATCGCCGCCAGCGCCCGCGCGCTCTCGACGCGTAGCGCGGGAGAGTCGGCTCCCTGCACGATGCCGAAGATCGCCTTGCCCTTCTGCTCGCCGAAGGCGGCGCGCGAACGTTCGGCCCAGCGAAGAGACAGGCGCATGGCGCGCTCGGCCTCCTCTCCCGTGCAAGGCAGCCGCACGCATTCGTCCAGCTGCATATGAATGTCGGAGTCGAGCAGGCGCTGGATCTCCATCGAGCGCTCGGGCGTCAGCAGATGGCGCGAGCCGTCGATATGCGACTGGAAGGCGACGCCCTCTTCGTCGAGCTTGCGGAGCTTTGCGAGCGACATCACCTGGAACCCGCCGGAATCGGTCAGGATCGGACGCGGCCAGTTCATGAACCGATGCAGGCCGCCGAGCGCCGCGATCCGCTCCGCGCCGGGGCGCAGCATCAGATGATAGACATTGCCGAGCACGATATCGGCGCCCGCGGTCCGCACGTCCTGGGGAAACATCGCCTTGACCGTCGCCGCCGTGCCGACCGGCATGAAGGCGGGCGTGCGAATGTCTCCGCGCGGCGTCGAGACGAGGCCGCGCCGCGCGGCGCCGTCCTTCGCGAGAAGGCGAAACTCGAATTGCCCGGTCATGCGTCTCCCGTTCCCGTCTTGTCCGCCGTTCCGTTCTTGGCGCCGAGCGCGGCGACCTTGACGATCTCATACAGGCCGAGGTCGCATTCGTTCCAGTGAACCGTGAAGCGCTCGCCGACGCGCATGACGGCGTCTCGAAAATCCGTCCGCCAGCGCTCGCTCGCGCCGGCGCCGAAATCGATCGCGCCGTCGCGCCGCAGCACGAAGGGCCGGCATTTTTCGCCTGCGAGATCGCAGGCGCCGAAGCTGTCCCAATGCGAGACGATGCGGCGACTCGCGGCGTCGATGCGCAGATCGAAAGTCAGCGGGCATTCGGTGCGATCATCGCGCCACAGGGCGAGGACGCGCACATCGAGGAAGGGCGCGTCGCTCATCGCCGCAGCAGCAGGCAGGCGTCGCCGTAGGAGTAGAAGCGATAGCCGGAGCTTATCGCATGGGCATAGGCCGCCTTCATGCGCTCCAATCCGGAGAAGGCCGAGACCAGCATGAACAGGGTCGAGCGCGGCAGATGGAAATTGGTGAGCAGCGCGTCGACGGCGCGGAAGCGATAGCCGGGCGTGATGAAGATCGCCGTCTCGCCGGCGAAGGACGCGAGGCTCCCATCTCCACGCGCCGCGGTCTCGAGGACGCGCAGCGCCGTCGTGCCGACCGCGACGACGCGGCCGCCCCGCGCGCGCGTCTCGTTCAGCGCATCGGCCGTCGCGGCGTCGAGCTCGCCCCATTCCGCGTGCATTTCGTGCGCCTCCGTATCCTCGGCCTTGACCGGAAGAAAGGTGCCGGCGCCGACATGCAGCGTCACATGCCGGAGCGCGACGCCTCGTTCGCTCAGCGCATCCACGAGCCGCGGCGTGAAATGCAGGCCCGCCGTCGGAGCGGCGACGGCGCCGGCGCGGGCGGCGAACAGGGTCTGGTAATCCGTTTCGTCGCGCGCGTCGGCGGCGCGCTTGCCGGCGATATAAGGCGGCAACGGCATGACGCCCGCCGCCTCGACGGCGGCGTCGAGGGCCGCGCCCGAGAGCGAGAAAGCGAAGAGGATTTCGCCGTTCCCGCTCTTTTCGAGAACGCGCGCGTCGAGTCCCGCCTCTCCGAAAGTCACGTCCTCGCCGGCCGCGAGCTTCTTCGCCGGCCGCACGAGCGCGCGCCAGCGATCCTCGCCGACGCGTTCGATCAAAGTCGCTTCGATATGCGCCCGCGAATCTCCGCGCGTGCGAGAGCCCGAAAGCCGCGCGTGAATGACGCGCGTGTCGTTGACGACCAGCGCATCGCCCGGCGCGAGCAGCCGCGGAAGGTCGGAGACGGAACGATCGGAGAAGGCGCCTTCCGGCGGGACGACGAGCAGCCGTGCGCTGTCGCGCGGGCTCGCGGGTCTGAGCGCGATCGCCTCCTGAGGCAGCTCGAAATCGAAGAGATCGACGCGCATGATTTTTTGAGGCGAAGTCGTCGTGCGCGACTCCTTCTCCCACTCGTGGGAGAAGGTGGCCCCGCGAAGCGGGGTCGGATGAGGGTCCTGCAGGCGGGGGCGAACTCTCGAACGCCCCCGCCTCATCGACCGAGCGAGTCGAAACGTCGAGAGCCCTCATCCGACCCGGCTTCGCCGGGCCACCTTCTCCCGCAAAGCGGGAGAAGGGCGGCGCCGCCGCCTATCAGCCGAGCGTCGCCTTGATGATCTTGTCGGGGTCCTTCACCGGCTCTCCGCGCTCGAGCTTGTCGACGTTCTCCATGCCCGAGATCACCTCGCCCCAGACCGTATATTTCTTGTCGAGGAAGCGGGCGTCGTCGAAGCAGATGAAGAATTGCGAATTGGCCGAATCGGGATGCTGCGCGCGCGCCATGGAGCAGGTTCCGCGCACATGCGGCTCCGCGTTGAACTCCTGCTTCAGGTCCGGATATTTCGAGCCGCCCGTGCCGGTTCCGTGCGGGCAGCCGGTCTGCGCCATGAAGCCCTCGATGACGCGGTGGAACACGATCCCGTCATAGAATCCTTCCGACACGAGTTTCTTGATATGGGCCACGTGATCGGGGGCGAGATCGGGGCGGAATCTGATCACCACGTCGCCCTTCGTCGTCTCGAGCTTCAACGTATCGGCGTCGCTCATGTCGGCTCCTGTTCTGTTCGGTTTCTCGTCGCGAGGCGAAGCAATCCGGGGGCCGGCGGCTCCCCGGATCACGGCGCGCTCCGCTCAGCTCTCGTCGCCGGCGAGGCGCAGCTTGATGATCTTGTCGGGATTCGAGACCTTGCCGTTGTCGGCCTTGTCGCCCTTCTTGATCTTGTCGACGACGTCCAGGCCCGACACGACCTCGCCGATCACCGTATACTGCTCCTCGAGATAGCGCGCCGGCGCGAGGCAGATGAAGAATTGCGAATTGGCCGAGTTCGGATCCTGGCTGCGCGCCATGCCCACCGTGCCGCGCAGAAACTTCTCCTTGGAGAATTCGGCGGGGATGTTGGGCAGGTCGGACTTGCCCATGCCGGTGCCGGTCGGATCGCCGGTCTGGGCCATGAAGCCGTCGATGACGCGGTGGAACACGACGCCGTCATAGAAATGGCGCTTGGCCAGGGTCTCGATCTGGGCCGCATGCTTGGGCGCGATGTCGGCGCGCAGCTTGATGACGATGCGGCCGTCCTTGGTGTCGAGATAGAGCGTGTGCGGCTCGGCCTCCGCGGCGTGGCCGAAAGTCGGAACGGCGGCGGCGAGCGCGGCCGCGAGCGCGAAGGCGCGGCGATCGATGAGCAATGGAACCTCCCTGTTGCTTTATGGTCGGCGGCTGGAGAGCGCGCGACGCAGAGCCTCGGCCGCCTGCGGCGGGACGAAGGGCGAGACATCGCCTCCGAGCGAGGCGATCTGCCGCACGAGCGTCGCGGTGATGTGCCGGACGGCCGGAGACGAAGGCAGAAAAATGGTTCTGATCTCCGGCGCCATGGCGAGATTCATCCCCGCCATCTGCATTTCATAGTCGAAATCGGCGCTGTCGCGCAATCCACGCAAGATGATCTCCGCCCCATGCGCCCGGGCGGCGTCCACCGCGAGGCCGTCGAAGGAGACGACCTCGAAGGAGCCTTCGAGCCCGGCGCAGACTTCCCGGATCAGCGCGATGCGGTCCTCGAGCGTGAGCAGCGGCGTCTTGCCGGGATGAGCGCCGATGGCGACGACCAGCCGGTCGCAGAGCCCGGCGCCGGCGCGGATCACGTCGAGATGGCCGAGCGTGAGCGGATCGAAGGAGCCGGTGTAGAGGGCGGAGCGGGTCATGGAGGCGATATAGGCGATTTTCGTCTATCCGTAACCTATGAGAGAAGGCAAGCGGCGCCGTCCGAGGCTCGACGCGAGCGCGGCGTCACGTTCTGGGCAGAATTTCGCTCGTGACCTCTCGGCGCCCATGTAAACTACAGACAATGCAAACTAAATCTTCTGTGTCCCTGTGACGGTAGACCACCAGATAGGGAAAGACGACGCCAACGCGAAGATGCTCGCCCAGACTCGACCGGAGCGGGCAGCTGTTTGGGTAGACGCTCAGCCGATCGAAAAAGCTCTCGAACTTGGCAATATATTTTTTCGGCCGCGGCGACGCCGGCTTCGCGAGCAATAGCGGACAGGATCTGGTCGAGATCGCCGTCGGCGACGTCGGTGACGACGACACGCGCCATCACCTTTTGAGAGCGGCGAGGCGGGCCGCGTTGCGCTCCTTGTGCGCGTCGAGCGCGATGACTTCTCCGCGCTCGACGCGCCCGGAGGCCCTTCTCCACCAGCGGCTTCGCCCAGGACAAGTCGTTTTCGTCGATCGCACGCTCGGCGATGCGCTCCTCGAGGAGCCGGCTCACGGCGTCCTCCAGAGACGCAAAATCGCCCCGCGCCACGCGCGCGCGGAGCCATGCCTCTTGATGTGCGGTCAAAGTGATCTGCATGACGCCTTCGATGTCACGAAACACGCGCAGGCGCGACCCGCGCTTCACCCCAAACTCGCCTTCACCGTCTCGATCAGCTGCTTCAGGCTGAACGGCTTGGGCAGGAAGCCGAAATCGCCGTCGGGCAAATTCTTCGCGAACGCCTCCTCGGCATAGCCCGAGACGAACACGACCTTCGCCGTCACGCCGCGCTTGCGCAGCTCCGCGAACATGGCGGGGCCGTCCATCTCCGGCATCACCACATCCGAGACGATGAGGTCTATGCGCGGGCCTTCGCGATCCACCACTTCCAGCGCCTCGACGCCGGAGCTCGCCTCCAGCACGCTATAGCCGCGCGAGACCAGGGCGCGGGCGGCGAAGGCGCGAACGGCGTCCTCGTCCTCGACCAGCAGAATGCGCCCTTGCCCCGTATAATCGGCGGCGGGCTTCGGCCCTTCCTGCTTCGCCGGAACCTCGCCGACCTCCGGCACATGCCGCGGCAGCAGGATGCGGAACACGGTCCCGCGGCCGACCTCGCTCTCGACGAAGACGAAGCCGCCCGACTGCTTGACGATGCCGAACACCATGGCGAGGCCGAGGCCCGTGCCCTTGCCCACCTCTTTGGTGGTGAAGAAGGGCTCGAAAATCTTCGCCTTCACGTCCGCCGGAATGCCGGAGCCGTTGTCCTCGACCTCGATCGACACATAATCGGCGGCGGTGAGCGAGGCCTCGCCGAAGCCCGCGCATTCGGCCGCGGGGACATTGCGCGTGCGCAGAGTGATGCGGCCGCCCGTCTCCGGCATGGCGTCACGGGCGTTGACGACGAGATTGATGACGACCTGCTCGAACTGATTGATGTCGGCCTTGACGAACCAGAGGTCGCGGCCGTGCTTCAGATCGACCTCGACCTTCTCGCCGACGAGGCGCCGCAGCAGCAATTGCAGCTCGGAGAGCACGTCGCCGAGCTGCAGCACCTGCGGGCGCAGAGTCTGCCGCCGCGAGAAGGCGAGCAATTGCCGGGTCAATCCGGCGGCGCGATTGGCCGTCTGCTTGATCTGGATGATGTCCTGGAAGGAGGGATCGGTCGGCCGGTGATTGGCGAGCAGCAGATCGGAATAGCCGATGATCGCCGTCAGCATATTGTTGAAGTCGTGCGCGACGCCGCCGGCGAGCTGGCCGACCGCCTGCATCTTCTGCGACTGGGCGAAGCCCTCCTGCAGCTTGCGCTGCTCGGTCGTGTCGAGCGCATAGATCATCGCGCCCTTGCCGCCGGCGTCCTCCGCCGGCGTGGCGAAGAAGCGCGCCGAGCGCGTCGGCCTTTCCTCGCTCTCCTCCAGAGCGGCGTCGATCGCCTCCACATCGCCCTTGTTGTCGAGCGCCGCGGCGATCGCCTCGCGCAGCGCCGGGCGATCGCGCTCGACGACGCCGTCGAGGATCGGCCAAGCGGCGCCGCCTTTCATCGCCTGCGGCAGAAGCTTGGCGAAAGCCGCGTTGGAGCGGGTGACGCGGCCGTTCTGGTCGAGCGCGGCGATCGCCATGGGCGTCGAGTTGAAGAAGCGCGCGAAGCGCACCTCGGCGGCGCGAAGATCCTCCTCCGGCTCCTCGCCCGCGGCGCGGTTCAGCACGAGCGTTCGCGAGTCGCCGGGCGTTCCGTCCTGGCCGAAGGCGACGCGATGCAGCAGGCGCACGGGAAGCGTGCGGCCGTTGCGGCGCTTCAGATCGAGATCGATCTGCGCCGTGCGCACCTCGCCCGCGCCCCCGGCGACCGAGGTGATGAGCGTCGAGCCGCTGTTGGCCACGATGTCGGCGAGCGCGACGCCGCCCGAGCCGACCTGCGTCAAATCATAGCCGAGCCAGCCGGCGAGCGTCTTGTTCATATAAGAGATCGCCCCGTCCGGCGCGGCCGAGAAAAAGCCGGCGGGCGCATGGTCGAGAAAATCGATCGCATGCTGAAGCTCCTGGAAGAAATTCTCCTGCCGCTGGCGATCGGCGGTCGCGTCGACGACGGTCCACAAATTGGCGACGTCGCCGCCCTCGCGCGCCAGGGGCCGCACGCGGATGCGATACCAGCCGACGTCCGCGTCGCCCGTGAGCGGCGGCGCGAGGCGAATGTCTTCCGCATGCGGGCGCCGCGCGCGCGCGGCCTGGGCGAGACGATAGACCGCCTCGGACACATCGGCCGGGCCCGAAAACAGACGTTCGACGGTGACGAGACCGGCCGCGTCACGCGCTCCGCACAATTCCATATAGGCGTCGTTGGCGTAGACGATCTGGGAATCGCCTTCGGTCACGAGCAGCCCTTCCGAGAAGGTGTCGGCGATTTGCCGCGCGATGTCGCGCCGCGCCGCAGCGGCCGGAAGGCGCAGGAAGCCGACCGCATAAGCGAAGGCGGAGAACACGCCGCCGACCGCGAGCAGCGCCAGCAGGCCGGCCGCGAATTTCGGCGCGACGGACGCCGGCAGGAGCGAAGCGAAGACGATCGCGCCCACGAGCCCGATCGCGAGCGCGAGGACGAGCCCGATGTTTCCGGGTCGTTCGGTCCGGTCGTAGGCGGGCGGCGCCGGCCTTTCGAGCCTGTCGTGCATTCTGAACGGAGTCTCGTTCGGTCGCGCCCGGCGAAATGGGCCGGCGCTGAAGTGAATCGCGTTAGACAATGACCTTCCGCGCGACGCATGGCAACGCCCGCGCGCCGATTTCCCGGTGCGCCGCGCCCTCTCCGTCGCGCGCGTTAACCATTGATTAACCTTTCGGGCGCGCTTGCTTCGAAAACTGATAGATTGCATGCTCGCGCCGCGTCACGACGAGAGAAAAAGCGATTCATGCCACCCAGCATCACCCAGTCCCAGCTTCTGCCGATCCTCGCTGCGGTCGTGGCGTTCCTGTTCGCGGCGCTCCTGCTGCTCTACATCTACAGGCTCTTGTTCGGACGCCGCATCAAGGCGCCCGGACCGCGCAATCGGCCGCGGCGGCTCGACATCGTCGACACGTTCGACCTCGACGGCGACCGCCAGCTGGTCATCGTGAGGCGCGACAATGTCGAGCATCTGCTGCTGATCGGCGGTCCCAACGATCTTCTGGTCGAAGGCGCCATCACACGGGTCGAGGCGCGCGACGCGCGGCCGCGCGAGGCGCCGGCGGCGGCCGGCTGGCCGCTCGCTCCGCCGCCACCGTCTTCGCTCGGCCCGATCCCGCCGCCGCCTGCCGAGATCGGCGCGCGGCCCGCCGAGGTCGCGCCGCCGCCCGGCCTCGCTCCGCTGCCCTCCGACATGTTCGCTCCGCCGCCACCGTCCCCACCGGTCAAGCCGCCCGCAGCGCCGCCCATGTCGCCGGCAGGCGAAGGTCAGCCGGCAGCCGCGCCTCGACCTGCCGCGGCCTCCCGCTTCGCGCCGCCGCCGCGGCCCGGCTTCACGCCGACGCCGAGAACTCCGCGGCCGCCGCCCCCGCCTTTCCTTTCGCGCACGCAGCGCTCCGCGTCCCCGCCAAGCGCCGAGGGCGCGGCTCCCGCGCCGCCGTTGCCGCCGCCCGAGAAGGCGCCTGCCGAGATTACGCCGCACGCGCCGGGTCCGCCTGCGCCGCGGCCGCCCGCCGCGGCTGCGCCGCTTCCACCAGCGCCGGCGGCTCCCCCAGCGCCGGCGGCTCCCCCGTCCGCGCCTCCGGCGACGCCGGCTCCAGCGGCCGCGCCGAAGTCGGGCGCGGAGGTCGATCCACTCGATTCGCTGGAAGCGGAAATGGCGCGGCTGCTGGGGCGGCCCGAACCCAGCGACAAGAAGTGAGCCATAACGGCGGCGCCTGCGGAAAGACCGCGGGCGCCATGAGGCCGCGAGCGGCGAGCGCCTTCAGTCGTCGCGATAGACCCGTTCGCGGCGTTCGTGACGCTCCTGGGCCTCGATCGACAATGTGGCGATCGGCCGTGCGTCGAGCCGCTTCAGGGAAATGGGCTCGCCGGTCTCTTCGCAATAGCCATATGTGCCGTCTTCGAGACGCGACAGAGCCGCGTCGATCTTGGCGATGAGCTTGCGCTGGCGATCGCGGGCCCTCAGCTCGATCGCTCGGTCGGTCTCCGAGGACGCCCGATCGGCGAGGTCTGGATGATTCTCGTTCTCGCTTTGCAGAGTAGCCAGCGTGTCGCGGCTCTCCTGCAGAATTTCCTCTTTCCACGTGAGCAGCTTGCGCCGGAAATACTCGCGCTGCCGCTCGTTCATGAAGGCTTCCTGGTCGGACGGTTTGTAGCTTTCGTCTATATCCACCGCCATGGCCTCGAATCCTCTCTCAGCCTGAACGCGGCGTCTATATAGCCGCGCCGTCCTGGCAGCACAATCACTTCCGTCCGAGGGGCTTTAGAGCGCTTTCCGCTCGAACGGAATTGTCGAGCGATCAGAATTCCCTCCGAACGGAATGCGTGAACGGTTTCCGATCCGATCAGAGTGGAAGTCCCCTAGACGCGTCCCGCGAGCGCCGATTTCAGATTGGCGTCGATCTTGTCGAGGAAGCCGGTCGTCGACAGCCATTTCTGGCGATGGCCGACGAGCAGCGCCAGATCCTTGGTCATGAAGCCCTGCTCCACCGTCGAGACGCACACGTCCTCGAGCGTTCGAGCGAAAGTGGTCAGGGCGGAATTGCCGTCGAGCTTGCCGCGATGGGCGAGCGCCCGCGTCCAAGCGAAGATCGAGGCGATCGAGTTGGTGGACGTCTCGTGGCCCTTCTGGTGTTCGCGGTAGTGGCGGGTCACCGTGCCATGGGCCGCTTCCGCCTCCACCGTCTGTCCGTCCGGCGTCATCAGCACGCTGGTCATCAGGCCGAGCGAGCCGAAGCCCTGCGCCACGGTGTCGGACTGCACGTCGCCGTCATAGTTCTTGCAGGCCCACACATAGCCGCCCGACCATTTGAGCGCCGAGGCGACCATATCGTCGATCAGACGATGCTCATAAGTGAGGCCGAGCGCCTCGAATTTCGTCCTGAACTCGGCGTCGAACACCTCTCGGAAGAGGTCCTTGAAACGCCCGTCATAAGCCTTCAGGATCGTGTTCTTCGTCGAGAGATAGAGCGGGAACTTGCGCGCGAGCGCATAGTTCATCGAGGCGCGGGCGAATTCGCGGATCGACTCGTCGAGATTGTACATCGCCATGGCGACGCCCGCAGCGGGGAACTCGAACACCTCCTTCTCGATCACCGTCCCGTCGTCGCCCTCGAATTTGATGGTGAGCCGGCCCTTGCCCGGCGTGCGGAAATCGACGGCGCGATATTGATCGCCGAAGGCGTGGCGGCCGATCACGATCGGCTGCGTCCAGCCCGGCACGAGGCGCGGAACGTTCTTGCAGATGATCGGCTCGCGGAAGATGACGCCGCCGAGAATATTGCGGATCGTGCCGTTCGGCGACTTCCACATTTCCTTGAGGCCGAACTCCTTCATGCGCGCTTCATCCGGCGTGATGGTCGCGCATTTGACGCCGACTCCATGGCGCTTGATCGCCTCGGCGGCGTCGATCGTCACCTGGTCGTTGGTGGCGTCGCGATTCTGGATGGAGAGATCGTAATAGAGCAGCTCGATATCGAGATAGGGGATGACGAGCTTGTCCTTGATATAGGCCCAGATGATCCGCGTCATCTCGTCGCCGTCGAGCTCGACGACCGGCTTTTCGACCTTGATCTTGCTCATCCAGTTCTCCCGCGTCAGGCCCCGGCCTTATAACGCCCGAGCGGCGCGAGGCAAAGCGGGCGCCATCGGGAAGGCGATGCGGCGCCGCCCCTGCCGAGGGCCGTCATCGGGAGGAGCGAAGCGACGAAGCAGGGGCCGCCCCACGGCCCTGGATCGCTTCGCTCGCGATGACGCCGCGACGAAGCGATCATGCGCAATTTACGGCGCGCAGACGGGCCGGTCGTGGCGCTTCTTCACCACGTCGATCTCGGTGAGCATTTTCTTCACGTCGTCGATCGCCTTCCGCTCCGCGGCGGTGAGCTCGCGGCGCGGCTCGAAATGGGCGAGCAGAACGGCGAGCGCGTCGCCGATCCGGCCGAGCTGCTTGCCGTAACTGCCGACGTCCATCAGCACGTCTTCTTCCACTTGCGGCGCGCTGGAGCGTCCGAGATTGATGTTGACGAGGCCGAGCTGGCTTCCATAGGGGCTGAAGAAGGCGGTCAGCGGATTGATGGTCTGGGTCACGTCGCCGGAAAGGGGGAGTTTGAAAAGCGGCATGGGTCGAGCCTCGCGAAAGAGCGGCCGGAAAGCGCGCGCATAATCGCACGCTTCTATCCCATGTTCATCAGCCCGCGTTCTCCGGCGGCCGTGAGGCGCGCGCCTTGCCGGCGAAGCTCAGCCGCAAAGTCAGCGCCCCCAGCGCGATCGACGCCAGTGAGCCGGCGAGCACGCCGATCTTGGTCGCGCGCAGCGCGCCCGGATCGGCTTCGAAGGCGATCTGGCCGATGAACAGGCTCATGGTGAAGCCGACGCCGCATAAAGCCGAGACGCCATAGAGCTGCGCCCAGCTCGACCGCGTCGGACGAACCGCGAGGCCCGTGGAGATGGCGAGAGCGAGCGCCGAGAAGACGCCCAACTGCTTGCCGACGAACAAGCCCGCTGCGACGCCGATCGTGACGGCGCCGGCGGCGTCGGAGAATGCCCCTTCCCCGATTGCGACGCCCGCATTGGCGAAGCCGAACAGAGGCAGAATAAGAAAGGCGACGAAGGGGTCGAGCCCATTCTCCAGCCGATGCAGCGGCGTGCGCTCGTCCGGATCCGCTCCCGGGACGCGCAGCGGAACGGCGGCGGCGAGCAGCACGCCGGCGAGCGTCGCATGCACGCCGCTCTTCTCGATGCAATACCAGAGGATCGCGCCGAGCAGCAGATAAGGCGTCAGCCGGCGCACCTCGAAAAGATTGAGGCCGAGCAGGAGGAACAGAGCGACGCCGGCGCCGAGCGTCGGCGCCGCGGCCGGCCGGCCGGCGTAGAACAGAGCGATGATCAGGATCGCGCCGAGATCGTCGAGAATAGCGAGCGCCGCCAGAAACACCTTGAGCGCCGCAGGCACGCGGTCGCCGAGCAGCGACAGCACGCCGAGCGTGAAGGCGATGTCGGTCGCCGACGGGATCGCCCAGCCCCGCTGCGTCCGGGGCGAATGAATGTTGAACGCCGCATAGATCAGAGCGGGCGCCGCCATGCCGCCCAGCGCGCCGAGGCCGGGGAGAATCCGCGCCGACCACTGGCGCAGATGGCCGTCCGCCAATTCGCGCTTGATCTCGAGCCCCACGAGGAGGAAGAAGATCGACATCAGCCCGTCGTCGATCCAGTGCAGCGCGGGCAGCGGGCCGATCGGCGTCTCGAGCGCGTGATGATAGGCTTCGGCGAAGGGCGAGTTGGCGAGGACGAGAGCCAGAGCGGCGCTGCCCATCAATATGACTCCCCCCGCCGCCTCGCTGTCGAGGAAGCGTCGGAGGGTCGAGCGGAAGCGACGAGGCCGGCGGTCCATCGAGAAGGCTCCAGGAGCGGCGCAGGACCTCCGTCTTGGGCGATTTTCCGCGGCCATTCAATGCAAATCGGGTCGCGGATGCGCGCGCTCGGCTCCTATAGGGGAGAGCAGACATGACCATCGTCCGCGCCATCGGCCTGATGTCCGGCACATCGATGGACGGCGTCGACCTGGCTCTGCTCGAGACCGATGGAGACGCGCGACTCTCCTTCGGGCCGACATTTTTCGTCCCCTATCGGGACGAGGACCGCGCCTTGCTGCGCGCGGCTCAGGCGCAAGCGGCCGTGCTCCGCGACCGGACGTCCCGGCCCGGCTCGATCGCCGAGGCCGAGCGGATGGTGACCGAGCGCCACGCCGAGGCGGTCGAGACCTTCTTGCGCGAGAATGCGATCGAGGCCGCGTCGATCGACGTGGTCGGCTTCCACGGCCAGACCGTCCTGCATCGTCCCGAGCGGCGTCTCACCGTGCAGATCGGCGACGGCGCCGCGCTGGCGCGACGTCTCGGCATCGACGTCGTCTACGATCTACGCGCCGCCGATGTCGCAGCCGGCGGCCAGGGCGCGCCGCTCGTGCCCGTCTATCATCGCGCGCTGGTCGCCGCGAGCGGGCTCGCGGGCCCGATCGCCGTGCTGAATATCGGCGGCGTCGCCAATCTCACCCTCGTCGACGGCGCGGCCGAGCCGGTCGCCTGCGACACCGGCCCCGGCAATGCGCTGATCGACGATCTGATGCTGGCGCGCACGGGCGCCCCGCTCGACCGCGACGGCGCGGCCGCGGAGGCGGGCCGCGTCGACGCGGCGGCGCTCGCGCGCCTGCTCGCCCATCCCTATTTCGACGCGCCCCCGCCGAAGTCGCTCGATCGCAATGATTTCTCGCTCGCGCCGGTCGATCGCCTCGCGACTGCGTACGCCGCGGCGACGCTCACCGCCTTCACCGCCGCCTCGATCGGACGGGTGTTTCCCCTGCTGCCGGCGGCGCCGCGCCTCGCGATCGTCTGCGGCGGCGGCGCGCGCAATCCGACCTTGATGCGCGCGCTGGCGGCGCGCCTGCCCTGCGAGGTGAAACGCGCGGAGGATTTCGGCTGGTCGGGCGAGGCGATCGAGGCGCAGGCTTTCGCCTTTCTCGCCGCGCGATCGCTGCAGGGCCTGCCGCTCACCTTCCCGACGACGACCGGCGCGCCGGCGCCCCTGCCCGGCGGCGTGCTGGCGCGCGCGGCCGGTTGACGACTTCTCGAGACTTTGCGGCCAAGCTTCCTGCAAACAGCGGGAGCGCCACAATGGATGACGTGAATAGGAAAGAGCCCGGCGTCCTCGGCCGCCGGGGCGCATTGCTGGCGGTCGGCGCCGGCCTGGCCGCGGCGGTCGCCGTCCGCAAGGACGTGGCGACGCGCCTGTTCAACCCCTTCTCGCTCGACAGCTTCGAACTCGCCGCCGCTCCCGGGCTCGCCGGCGCCGACGGCCGGCCCCTCCCCGGCCTTTCCTCCGCCGATCTCGCCGGCCGGCGATCGATCCTCAATTTCTGGGCGTCCTGGTGCCCCTCCTGCCGGGAGGAGCATCATCTCCTCGTCGAACTCGCCGCCGGTTCGCCGGTCCCGATCTATGGCGCCGCCGTTCGCGACGAGCCGGACCATCTGCGCGATTATCTCACGCGATACGGCAATCCCTACGTCGCCGTGGGCCTCGACAGTCGCGCGCTCCTGCAGCGCGCGCTCGGCGCGCGCGGCGTGCCGACGACCTTCGTGATCGGGCCCGGGCCGAGGATCGAACTCGCGCTGCATGGTCCGCTCGATCCGCAGATCGTCGCGACGCAATTGATGCCTGCGTTGAACAAAGCCGCCTGAAGAGCTCGACAATATAGAGAATAGAGCGCATCATTTCATCGTCGATCGTGCATTCTGATCAGAACTGCAACCAGATTCCGATCATGATCGAAGAAGGCAAAAATATGGTCGAAGGGGTATTTATTGATGACTCTGCCACGACAGCATAGAAATATCATTTCTAATTCGTTAATTAGGCCCGATTGCTAAAATTTAACTTGAATTTTATCCACTCGAGCTACAGTTTCTTCATCGACGCTCTCCGTCGCGGCTCGGACGCGGCTCGCCGCTGGTCTGCGTCGGCGCCCCGCCTCGTCCGGGCGAGTTGAGAAAACGGTATCGAGTGAGGACTGCATCATGAAGAAATCTGTCGTCGCCGCGAGCGCGCTCGCCTTGGCTATCGGGATGGGCTCGGCGTCGGCCGCCGACCTTCCGTCGCGCAGGGACGCCCCGGCCTTTCTGCCGCCGCCCCCGCCGCCGCCGCTGTGGACCGGCTTCTATGTCGGCCTGAACGCCGGCTATGGCTGGTCGAACAACAACACGGTGACCCAGTCTTATTTCGACACCGGCTCCGCCGGCTTCGGCGCCCAGGCGCTCGCCGGCAATTTCCCCTTCTCCTCGTCGATCAGCGACGACGGCTTCGTCGGCGGCGGCCAGATCGGCTATAATGCGCAGATCAACAGCTTCGTGCTCGGCCTCGAGGCGGACATCCAGGGCGTCGCCTCCGACCGCCGCACGGCGAACTATGCGGGAGCGACGGCCGCGACCTCGATCTCGCGCGGCCTCGATTATCTCGGCACCGCGCGCGGCCGCGTCGGCTATCTCGTGACGCCGACCCTGCTCGCCTATGCGACCGGCGGCCTCGCCTATGGCCAGGCCAATCTCGGCGCGAGCTATTTCGGAACGGCGACGGGCGCCGCCTCCTTCTCCGACACGCTCGTCGGCTATTCGGTCGGCGGCGGCCTCGAATGGCTGTTCCTGCCGCATTGGAGCGCCAAGGCCGAATATCTCTATTACGATCTCGGCAAGGCGACGACGCCGGGCGCGTCCTTCGCTTACGTCGATAACGCCGGAGCGCAGAACTCCTGGGCGCAGTCGACCGCCCGCTTCGACGGCCATGTCGTGCGCGCAGGCGTGAATTATCACTTCAACTTCTTCGACTCGGCGTCTTCCGCGGTCAAATACTGACGCGTCCGGCCCGGCCGCTCCCGCAAAGCGAGCGGCCGGGCTCTGGTCAATCGCCCCGCGCGGGTATGGCGACGCGCGGCGGATTGCCGAGCCTGCGGTCGAGATAGGAGTCGACCTCCGCGATCAGCGGCTCGATGCGGTTCTCGAAGAAGTGGTTGGCGCCCTGCACCACCGCATGCTCGATGACGATGCCCTTCTGCGTCTTGAGCTTCTCGATGAGGCCTGTGACCTCCTTCAGCGGCGCGACGCGGTCGAGGTCGCCGTGAATGAACAGTCCCGACGAGGGGCACGGCGCCAGAAACGAGAAATCGAAGCGGTTGGCCGGCGGCGCGATCGAGACGAAACCCTCGATCTCGGGACGGCGCATCAGCAATTGCATGCCGATCCACGAGCCGAAGGAGACGCCGGCGATCCAGCAGGCGCGCGCTTCCGGGTTGACCGCCTGCGCCCAGTCGAGCGCGGCGGCGGCGTCGGACAATTCGCCCGCGCCATGGTCGAAGGAGCCCTGGCTGCGGCCGACGCCGCGGAAATTGAAGCGCAGCACCGAAAAGCCGCGTTCGGCGAAAGCATAATAGAGGTGGTAGACGATCTGATTGTTCATCGTGCCGCCGAATTGCGGATGCGGATGCAGAACGATGGCGATCGGCGCGCCGCGCTGCGCCGACTGATGGAAGCGGCCTTCGAGCCGGCCCGCGGGACCGGCGAAAATGACTTCGGGCATGGAACTCCTCGTCGTCCCGACGCGAGAACGTCAATTTCGGTCGGGCGGTTTCCGCCGGAGCCGAAAATGCGTTATGATCCGGCCGGACCAGTCCCGGCGGGGCGCCGCGCTCCGACGCGCCCGGGCTCCCGCGGCCCGTCGGCCGAGCGGGCCTTCTAGCATGTACGCCGGGTCGATAGGCAAGAGTTTTGAAGCTCGCGGTCGGCCCCGATGAGAGAATGGACCTGCGCGAAGCCGGAGTCCTCGCGAAGATCGATGCGCGCCTATCTCGACCACAACGCCACGACGCCGCTTCGACCGCGGGCGCGCGCGGCCATGCTCGCGGCGCTGGAGACGATCGGCAATCCCTCCTCCGTTCACGCCGAGGGGCGCGCCGCGCGCGCAGCGATCGAGACGGCGCGGGCGCAGATTGCCGCCGGCGTCGGGACGAGCGCGGGAAATCTCGTCTTCACCTCGGGCGCGACCGAGGCCGCCAATCTGATTTTGACGCCTTTCTTACAACGGGGCCGGGACGACGCGCCTTTCGACCTCCTGCTGACGGGAGCCGGCGAGCATGCGGCCGTGCTTCAGGGCCACCGCTTCCCGCCGGGCCATGTGGAAATCGTCCCGTTGACTCCGGACGGAACGATCTCGCTCGACGCCCTGTCGGATTTGTTGCAACGCAACAAAGGCCGGCGCGTTCTAGTCGCTTTGCAGGCCGCCAATAACGAGACCGGCGCCGTGCAGCCGGCTCGCCCCGCCTCCGAGCTCGTCCATGCGGCCGGCGGCCTGCTGATTTGCGACGCGACCCAGGCCGTCGGGCGGATCGAGACGACATTCACCACGACCGGGGCCGATGTATTGTTCTTTTCCTCACACAAGCTCGGGGGGCCTCCCGGGGTCGGCGCCCTGGCGCTCGCGAGCGAGTCTCTCCATATCAAGGAAGCGCTCCTGCGCGGCGGGGGACAGGAGCGCGGCCGGCGAGCGGGCACCGAAAATCTCGCCGCGATCCTCGGCTTCGCCGCGGCTTTCGCAGCCGCGAGAGAGGCCATGGCCGAGGAGGCCGAGCGGCTGATCCGGCTGCGTGGCCTGCTCGAGGAAAAAGTGAGGGAAAGCTGGCCGGAAGCCGTTTTTCTGAGCGCCTCGGCCGCCCGCCTTCCCAACACCTCGGCCTTTCAGACGCCGGGCGGGAAGGCGCATACGCTGCTGATCGCGCTCGATATGGAAGGGGTCGCCCTTTCCACCGGCTCCGCCTGCTCCTCGGGAAAGGTCAGGCGCTCGCACGTGCTCGCCGCGATGGGGCTCGAGGAAACGGAAGCGCTGCGGGCAAGTCTCGGTTGGTCGACGACGCCGGAGGATGTAGATTTGTTTGGTATCGCTTTTGCACGGATCGCGAAGAGGGTCAGGGCGCGGCGGACGGCCGCCTGAACAGGCCGCCCCGGCGGCTCGAAATTTCGGCCGGCGGGCCTTGAACCCGTCGAGACGAGGAGAGGACATATGGCGGCTCGCCAGGAGACGGTCGCGCGCGTCGAAGAGATCGACGTCGACGCGTATAAATACGGCTTCACCACCGATATCGAATCGGAGAAGGCCCCCAAAGGCCTGAGCGAAGACATCGTCCGCTTCATTTCGGCCAAGAAGAACGAGCCCGCATGGCTGACCGAATGGCGGCTCGAGGCCTATCGCCGCTGGCTGACGATGGAGGAGCCCAAATGGGCCCGCGTCGACTATCCGGCGATCGACTATCAGGACCTCTATTACTACGCCGCGCCGAAATCGACGCCCGGGCCGACGTCGATCGACGATGTCGATCCCGAGCTGCTGCGCACCTATGAGAAGCTCGGCATTCCGCTGCGCGAGCAGGAGATTCTGGCCGGCGTCGAGACGCGCAAGATCGCCGTCGACGCGGTGTTCGACTCGGTCTCGGTGGCGACGACCTTCAAGGAGGAGCTCTCCAAGGCCGGCGTGATCTTCTGCCCGATCTCGGAAGCGGTGCGCGAGCACCCGGAACTGGTGCGCAAATATCTCGGCTCGGTCGTGCCGGTGACCGATAACTTCTTTGCGACGCTGAACTCCGCCGTCTTCTCGGATGGTTCGTTCGTGTACATTCCCCCGGGCGTGCGCTGCCCGATGGAGCTCTCCACCTATTTCCGCATCAACGAGAAGAACACGGGCCAGTTCGAGCGCACGCTGATCATCGCCGACGCCGGCTCCTATGTGAGTTATCTGGAAGGCTGCACGGCGCCCAAGCGCGACGAGAACCAGTTGCACGCCGCCGTCGTCGAGCTCGTCGCGCTCGACGACGCCGAGATCAAATATTCGACGGTGCAGAATTGGTATCCCGGGGACAGCGAGGGCAAGGGCGGCATCTATAATTTCGTGACGAAGCGCGGCGACTGCCGCGGCAAGAACTCGCACATCTCCTGGACGCAGGTGGAGACGGGCTCCGCGGTGACGTGGAAATATCCGTCCTGCATCCTGCGCGGCGACAATTCGCAGGGCGAGTTCTATTCGATCGCGGTGTCGAACGGCTATCAGCAGGTCGACAGCGGCACCAAGATGATCCATCTCGGCAAGAACACGAAGAGCCGCATCATCTCCAAGGGCATTTCGGCGGGTCATTCGCAGAACACCTATCGCGGACAGGTGTCGGCGCATCGCAAGGCCGAAGGCGCGCGCAACTTCACCAACTGCGACAGCCTGCTCATCGGCGACAAATGCGGCGCCCACACCGTTCCCTATCTCGAATCGAAGAACGCCTCCGCCGTCTTCGAGCACGAGGCGACGACGTCGAAGATTTCCGAGGACCAGCTGTTCTACTGCATGCAGCGCGGCCTCTCGGAGGAAGAGGCGACGGCGCTCATCGTTAATGGTTTCGTGCGCGACGTGCTGCAGAAGCTGCCCATGGAATTCGCGGTCGAAGCGCAGAAGCTGATCGCGGTGAGCCTCGAAGGCAGTGTGGGATGACGGCTCGAAAGATGCTTATCGCTTTGCCGAGCGACCTCGAGGCGGAAGTCGCCACGGGCGAATATGCATCGGAAGAGGATGTCATTCGCAATGCGGTCGCCGAGTGGCGAGCACAGAGATTGGCGGAGACGATGGGGCTCGACGAGCTTCGTCGCCTGTGGCGGGAAGGGATCGAGAGCGGCGCCGGCCGGTCATGGTCGATCGACGACATCAAGGCCGAAGCGGGCCGCCGCCTCGCTCTCGAGAGAAGCTAGATGCGGGTCGTTCGATCGGCTCGCGCGGAGAGGATCCGATCGAAATTTGGGCCTATGTGGCCCGGGACGACGAAAGCGCCGCGGATCGCTTGCTCGATCGACTGGAGCGAAAACCAGATTGCTCGGCGAGTATCCGGAACATCGGACGCGAGAGGAACGACATAGCGGTCGGAGTGCGAAGCACCGTGTGCGGATCTTATTTGCTGCTGTATCGGATCGGAGCCGATCAAGTGGAGGTCACTCGTTACATCCACATGAGACGGAGCCTGGAAAACGCGGTTCGGTAATTGCGGTCATAGCGTAACGCCAGACGGAACGTCGTCGAGAGGAACCAGAGCAAATGATCGAAATCAAGAATCTCCACGTCTCTATCGGAGAGCGCAAAATTCTCGATGGGCTGAACCTCACGGTGAAGGACGGAGAAGTCGCGGCCATCATGGGTCCGAACGGCACGGGCAAGTCGACGCTCTCCTATGTGATCTCGGGGCGCGATGGTTATGACGTCACCGAAGGCGAGGTGCTGCTCGACGGCGAGAACATCCTCGGGCTCGAGCCGCATGAGCGCGCGGCCAAGGGCGTGTTCCTGGCCTTCCAATATCCGGTGGAGATTCCGGGCGTCGCGACCATGACCTTCCTCAAGGCGGCCGTGAACGCGCAGCGCCGCTCGCGTGGCGAGGAGGAGCTGCAGACCCCGGAATTCATGAAGATGGTGCGCGAGGCCGCGGGCAAGCTCGGCATCAACATGGACATGCTGAAGCGCGCGCTCAACGTCGGCTTCTCGGGCGGCGAGAAGAAGCGCATGGACATTCTGCAGATGAGCCTGCTGCAGCCGAAGTTCGGCATTCTCGACGAGACGGATTCGGGGCTCGACATCGACGCGCTGCGCATCGTCTCGGAAGGCGTCAACGCGCTGCGCTCGCCGGAGCGCTCCTTCCTCGTCATCACTCATTATCAGCGCCTGCTCGACTACATCAAGCCGGACACGGTGCATGTGATGGCCAAGGGCAAGATCGCGAAGACCGGCGGGCCGGAGCTCGCCCTCGAGCTCGAGAAGAGCGGCTATCGCGATTACATCGGCGAAGCGGCGTGAGGTGGCGACCATGACCGTGCAGGCGATCGACAAGAAGAGCGAAGCCGAGACGGCGCTCGCCGGCGCCTTCGAGGCGATGAAGGGCAAGGGCGCCTCCGCGCTGCGGCAGGCCTCCTGGGAATTCTTCGCGCGCAAAGGCCTGCCGACGCGGCGGGTCGAATCCTGGCACTATACCGATCTGCGCGCCGCGCTGCGCTCGGTCGCGCCACTCGGCGCGCCGGGGACGGTCGTCGTCCCGGCGCCTGCCGAAGGCCGCGTCCGCCTCGTCGTCGCCGACGGCGTGTTTCGTCCCGAACTGTCCGACGTCGCCGAGTTGCCGGCCGGAGTCGAGCTCGCCTCACTCGCCGACGTCCTCGCCGAGGAGGACGCCACGGCGCTGACGGCGCTCGGGCTGCCCGAGAACGCCGGCGCCGACGCAGTGGTCGCGCTCAACGCCGCGCTGATGCAGGATGGCGTCGTGCTGCGCATCGCGCCCGCGACGGAGGTGACGAAGACGATCGAGATTCTGCTGCTCTCCTCTGGAGATGCGGCGCGCTCCGCGTTCACGCGCTCGCTCGTCGTGGTCGGAGACGGCGCCAAGGTCGGGATCGTCGAGAACTCGGTCGCGCTCTCGCCCTCCGGCGCGCAGGAGAACCACGTTCTCGCCTTCTCGATCGGCGCCGGCGCCGAGGTCGAACATATCTCCGACATCGGCCCGCAGTCGGAATCGGCGATTCGCCTGTTCAGTCTGCTGGTCACGGCGCAGACCAAGGCCTCGTTCAAATCGCTCGGCTTCGTCGAAGGCGGCGGCCTCGTCCGCCGACAGATTTTCGTGCGGCTCGCGGGCGAGGAAGCGAGCGTCGCGCTCGACGGAGTCGCCTTGCTCGGCGGGCGCGATCACGCCGATGCGACTCTCGTCGTCGAGCATGCGGCGCCGAACTGCCGGAGTCGCGAGCGCTTCCGCAGCGTGCTCGACGGCCAGTCGACCGGCGTGTTCCAAGGCAAGGTCGTGGTGCGTCCCGGCGCGCAGAAGACCGACGGTTCGATGCAGTCGCGGGCGCTTCTCCTCAGCGAAAACGCCACGATGAACAACAAGCCGGAGCTCGAGATCTTCGCCGACGACGTCGTTTGCGGCCATGGCGCCACTTGCGGCCGTCTCGACGCCGACCAGCTCTTCTATCTCGAGGCGCGCGGCCTGCCGCGGCGCGAGGCCGAGGCGCTGCTGATCGAAGGCTTCGCCGGGGAGATCGTCGAGGCGACTTCGGACGAGGCGACGCGCGAATCCTATCTCGCGCGAATCCGCTCCTGGCTAAGAAGACGGGAGGACGGCAAGTGAACCAGCCGCTCTTGACTGAAGCGACCGCGGCCTATGACGTGGAGGCCATCCGCCGCGACTTTCCGATTCTTTCGGAAAAGCCCTATGGCAAGGACCTCGTCTATCTCGACAACGCCGCCTCGGCGCAGAAGCCGCGGCAGGTGATCGAGCGCATCGCGCAGGTCTACGAGCACGAATACGCCAATGTGCATCGCGGACTGCATTATCTCGCCAATGCGGCGACCGACGCCTATGAGGGCGCGCGCGAGACCTTGCGCCGCTTCCTCAACGCCGAATCGCGCGAAGAGATCATTTTTACGCGCGGCGCCACGGAGGCCATCAATCTCGTCGCGTCGTCCTATGGACTGGCGCATATCGGCGAGGGCGACGAGATCATTCTCTCGATCATGGAGCATCACTCCAACATCGTGCCGTGGCATTTCCTCCGCGAGCGCAAGGGTGCGGTGCTGAAATGGATCGAGACCGACGATGACGGCGTGTTCTCGCTCGAGCAATTCGAGAAGCTGATCACGCCGAAGACCAAGATCGTCGCGCTGACGCATATGTCCAATGTGCTCGCGGCGCCGACGCCGATCGCCGATGTCGCGCGCGTCGCCCACGCCCATGGCGTGCCGGTGCTGGTCGACGGCTCGCAGGGGGCCGTACATCTCGATGTCGACGTGCGCGCGCTGGACGTCGATTTCTATATCGTCACCGGCCACAAGCTCTATGGACCGACCGGCATCGGCGCGGTCTATGGCAAGCGCAAATGGCTGGAGAGCCTGCCGCCCTTCGCCGGCGGCGGCGAAATGATCGAGACAGTGACGCGCGACTATGTGACCTATAATACGCCGCCACATCGCTTCGAGGCGGGCACGCCGCCGATCGTGCAGGCCGCCGGTCTCGGCGCAGCGCTCGAATATATGCAGAAGATCGGCCGGCCGGCGATCCGCGCCCACGAGGCCGATCTCACGGCCTACGCCCATGAGCGCCTCTCCGAATTACCGGGGCTTCGCATCTTCGGCCACGCCAAGGGCAAGGGCCCGATCGTCGCCTTCGACATGCCGGAGGCGCACGCCCACGACATTGCGACGATCATCGACCGCTCCGGCGTCGCCGTACGCGCCGGAACCCATTGCGCCATGCCGCTGCTGCAGCGCTTCAACGTCACCTCCACCTGCCGCGCTTCTTTCGCCATGTATAATACGCGCGACGAGGTGGACCGCTTGGCGGAAGCGCTGCTGAAGGCGAAGGCGCTGTTTTCCTGAGAGGAGCGACGAGCGTGACCAAGACGGATGACGCGGTGGAGCCGCCGGAAGTCGTCGGCGACCCCGGCCTTTCGGAAGCTCCCCTGCCCCCCGGCCGCAGCACGGAGCAGGTCGAGCGGCTGACGCAGGACATCATCGCGGCGCTGAAAACCGTGCAGGACCCGGAGATTCCGGCCGACATCTTCGAGCTGGGCCTCGTCTACCAGATCGACATCTCGCCGGAAGACGTGGTTCATATCGAAATGACCTTGACCGCGCCGGGCTGCCCGGTCGCCGGCCAGATCGTCGAGCAGGTGCAGAGCTCGGTGAGCCTCGTGCCGGGCGTGCTGGCGGTGGTGGTGAAACTCGTCTTCGATCCGCCCTGGGATCAGAGCCGCATGTCCGACGAAGCGCGCATGACGCTCGACATGTGGTGAGACCTCTACATGTGGTGAAACTTGGAGGAGCCGATGGACGCTCCCGCACCGAGGATCGACGGCTGTCTCGAGACGGCGATCTATGTCGACGATCTGGCGCGGGCCGCCCGCTTCTATGAGACGACGCTCGGCCTCTCTCCGATGGTTTCGGACGAGAGGCTCGTCGCCTTCGATTGCGGTCCGCGCAGCGTTCTGCTGCTGTTCTTGCGCGGGGCGACCAAAGAGACGGTGAGATTGCCGGGCGGCGAGATCCCGCCGCATGACGGGTCCGGCCGACTGCATTTTGCTCTCGCCACGCGGGCTGAAGACATCGAAAGGTGGGAGCGTCGCCTGGACGAGGTCGGAGTGGCGATCGAGGCTCGGATGGACTGGCCACGTGGCGGGCGCAGTCTCTATTTCCGAGATCCCGACGGCAATCTCGTCGAGATCGCCTCACCGGGCCTCTGGGCGAATTATTGAGCGCGCGAAGCGCTGCGGACGAATGGACCTAAGGAGAGGAACGATGACGGTCATGACCCTCAGCGACGCCGCCGCGGAGCGCGTGCGCGGACTGCTCAGCGGGCACGAGAACCCTCGCGCCGGCCTGCGCATCTCGCTCGAGAAGAGCGGCTGCGCCGGAATGGCCTATAAGATGGAGCTCGCGGAGCCGTCGCCGGGCGACGAGGTGATCGAGGAGAAGGGAGCGCGCGTCATCGTGGACGGCGCGGCGGTCCTCTATCTGCTCGGAACGCGCATGGACCTCGAGACGTCGATGTTCTCGTCGAGCTTCGTGTTTCAGAACCCCAATCAGACCTCGGCCTGCGGCTGCGGCGAGAGCGTGGAGCTGCACCCGGCCGATCAGAGCGAAGCCGAGAAGCATCTGCACGGCTGACGCCTTGTCCGTCAGCGCGGGAGGCGAAGCGCGAAGCGATGACGCCCGTCCAGAGAGGAAGTCGAAAGCTGCCCCCGAAACCGATTGCGCCGGCGCCCGTTAGGCGTTAGGCCGCTGGCTCGAAACCAGCGCGGGACAGGGCATGGCGGAAAAAGGCCTCACTTATGCGCAGGCCGGCGTCGACATCGACGCCGGCAATCGACTGGTGGACCTCATCCGCCCCGCTGTGCGCTCCACGCGCCGGCCGGGCGCGGACGGCGAGATCGGCGGGTTCGGCGGCTTGTTCGACCTCAAGGCGGCGGGCTTCTCCGATCCTGTTCTGGTCGCCGCCAATGACGGCGTCGGCACCAAGATCAAGATCGCCATCGCATCCGGCCTTCACGACACGATCGGGATCGACCTCGTCGCCATGTGCGTCAACGATCTCGTCGTGCAAGGCGCCGAGCCGCTGTTCTTTCTCGATTATTACGCGACCGGCAAGCTCGCGCCGGAGGCCGCGGCGGCGGTCGTCGCAGGCATTGCCGCCGGCTGCGTCGAAGCCGGCTGCGCGCTGCTCGGCGGCGAGACGGCGGAAATGCCGGGCCTCTACGCGAACGACGATTATGATCTGGCCGGCTTCGCGGTGGGCGCGGCGGAGCGAACGCGCCTCTTGCCGCGCGCCGAGGTGAAGCCGGGAGACATTCTGCTCGGACTTCCCTCTTCCGGCGCCCATTCCAACGGCTTCTCGCTGATTCGGCGTATCGTGTCGCTCTCCGGCCTCGACTGGGGCGCGCCAGCGCCTTTCGAACCGGGCGGCAGCCTCGCCCGCGCCCTGCTCGCGCCGACGCGCATCTATGTCAGGCCGCTGCTCGCGGCGCTGAAGGCGAGCGAAGCGATTCTGGCTCTCGCCCACATCACCGGCGGCGGCTTCCCCGACAATCTCCCGCGCGCGCTGCCCGAAGGCCTCGGCGCGGCGCTCGATCTCTCGGCCTTTCCGGTTCCGCCCGTGTTCTCCTGGTTGGCGAAGCAGGGCGGCGTGGAGCAGTCCGAAATGCTGCGCACGTTCAACTGCGGAATCGGCATGGTGGCCGTGGCCACGCGCACGGGCGCCGAGGACGCGCTCATGGCTCTGCGCGCGGCCGGCGAAGCCCCGATCGCGATCGGCGAGATCATGGAGGCAGGCGACAGCCCCCGCGTCGCAACGCGCGGGACGCTTCGCCTGTGAGGCGCCGCGCGGCGATCCTGATCTCGGGCCGCGGCTCGAATATGGACGCACTGGTCGAGGCCGCGCGCGACCCGGACTTTCCGGCGGAGATCGCGCTCGTCGCCTCCAACAGGCCGGACGCTCCCGGCCTGTCGAGAGCCAAAGCGCAGAGATTAGCTGTCGCGGCGGTCGACCACAAGATCTACGCCGGGCGCGAGGAGTTCGAGCGCTCGCTGCAGATCGTGCTGTCGACCCACCGCATCGAGCTCGTCTGCCTCGCCGGCTTCATGCGGCTGCTGACGCCCTGGTTCGTCGAGCAATGGCGCGGCCGCATGCTCAACATCCACCCTGCTCTCCTGCCGTCATACCGCGGCTTGCACACGCATCGACGAGCGCTCGCCGATGGCGTCAAGATCCACGGATGCACCGTCCATTTCGTCGTTCCCGAGATGGATGAAGGGCCGATCGTCGCCCAGGCCGCCGCACCCGTGCTCGACGCCGACACGGAAGAGACGCTCGCGGCGCGCGTGCTCGAGCTGGAGCATAAGCTCTATCCGCGCGCGCTCCGGCTCGTCGCCTCGGGCGCGGTGCGGGTGGAAGGCAATCGTGTGCTGGGCGCCGTCCCTGCCGCCGCGCCGGCGCTACTGGTTCCTTCTTCCCTCGCAGGCGCGGGGGAGCAAGAGGCGCCCGGCCGAAATCCATGGCCGAATGGATAGGCCGCGCCGCTGCGGCACGGGCTGCGCGCGACAAAGGCGAAGAAATAGGCGCCCAAAGCCAGCAATTTCGCGAGATCGAGCGCCCCGTCCGACGGCGCCGCGAGCAGAACCGCCGCGAGCGCCGCCGAGCCGCCCCAACGCCAGGCCCATCGTCCTCGAATCGTCATCGATCCGCCCGTTCGTCGCTCGCGCTCGATTTGAGGTCGGCGCCGCCGATCTTTTCGAATTCTCCTCTCGACACGCTGTACGAACGAGGCTTGAAGTTCCTCTTTTGTTCTGATATCGACCGATGCGCATAACCATCGAGGACGATTTCCATGATCACCCTTTATTCGTTCGGGCCGTTCTTCGGTCTCCCCGACGCCAGCCCTTTCGTACTCAAGGCCATGACATTGCTCCGGCTCGCCGGCCTGCGTTACGTCGAGGACCATGGCGGCTACTCCCGCGCGCCGAAAGGCAAGCTGCCTTTCATCGACGACGACGGGACGATCGTCGCCGACTCGACCTTCATCCGCTTCCATATCGAACGGAAATACGGCGTCGATTTCGACGCGGGACTGTCGGCCGAGCAGCGCGCGAGCGGCTGGGCGATCGAGAAGATGCTGGAGGATCATTATTATTGGGCGCTCGTCCACGCGCGCTGGATCGACGACGCCAATTTCGCGGGGAGCGCGGCGCAGTTCTTCGCCGCCGTTCCGGCGCCGATCCGGCCGCTGGCGAAGGCGCTCGTGCGCAGGAAGATCTCCGCCAATCTGAAGGCGCATGGGATGGGCCGGCATTCGCAGGAGGAAATCGCCGAGCTCGGACGGCGCGACATCGAAGCGCTCGCCACTCTCATCGGCGACAAGCGCTTTCTGTTCGGCGACGCGCCCTGCGGCTCGGATGCGACGGCCTTCGCCTTCGTCGCGGAGACGCTTTCCCCGGAGATCAATTCGCCGCTGCGCGCGGCGACGCTGGCGAAAGCCAATCTCGTCGCCTATCGCGACCGCATGCTCTCGGCCTATTTTCCGAAATTTTCGGCATGAGGCCGCGGCGCGCGATCAGCCGACGATTTCGTTGCCGGAGAAGAACTGCGGGATTTCGATCGCGGCGGTCTCGGGCGCGTCGGAGCCGTGCACCGAATTCTCGCCGATCGACACGGCGAACTCCTTGCGGATCGTGCCTGGATCGGCGTTGGCTGGATTGGTCGCGCCCATCACGGCGCGATATTTGGCGATCGCGCCCTCGCCTTCCAGAACCTGCACGACCACCGGGCCGGAGGTGATGGAGTCGATCAGTTCGCCGAAGAACGGGCGCTCTTTGTGGACGCCATAGAAGGTCTCGGCCTGCTCGCGCGTCAGGCGGATGCGCTTCTGCGCCACGATGCGCAGGCCCGCGTCCTCGATCAGCGCGTTGATTTTGCCGGTCAGATTCCGCTTGGTGGCGTCCGGCTTGATGATGGAGAATGTGCGTTCGATCGCCATGAGCGCGTCGTCTCGTCCGTTCGGGGTCGAAATTGAAGAAGCGCGGCGCTTATAGCGAGCGGCCGGAGACGCGGCAACCCGCCCCCTCGCGAAATGTCCGGCGGCGCAGCCGGCGCCTGCCGACCCCTGGCGCGCGGAACCTTCGCCCGTCCGCGCGAATTGCGGAAGCGCGGCGCCGCTGATATGGCCTCGCCTCGCGCCCGATCCGATTTCTTCGAAGGGAAGGCTGGTCATGACCTCCGATCCGCGTCCGCTCGTCGCCGGAAACTGGAAAATGAACGGGCTGAAGGCGGCGCTCGCGGAGATCGCGGCGATCGGCGCCGGCTATGCCGCCTTCGGCGGGCGCGTCGAACTCGTGGTCTGTCCGCCGGCGACGCTGCTTTCTGCGGCGGCCGCGATCGCGGCGCGCTTCGGCCTCGGGCTCGGCGGCCAGGATTGCCATCCCGCGGAGTCGGGCGCGCATACCGGCGATCTCTCCGCCGAAATGCTGGCCGACGCCGGCGCGGCCTATGTGATCGTCGGGCACAGCGAGCGACGCGCCGATCACGGCGAGAGCGACGCGCTCGTGCGCGCCAAGGCGAGCGCCGCGCTGCGCGCCGGCCTCACGCCGATCGTCTGCGTCGGCGAGACGCGCGCCGAGCGCGACGCCGGGCGAGCCGTCGAGATCGTCGAGCGACAGCTCGCCGGCTCGTTGCCGGACGGCGTCGCGCCGCCGCGGCTCGTCGTCGCCTATGAGCCGGTCTGGGCGATCGGCACGGGACTGACGCCGACAACCGCGGACGTGGCCGCCATGCACGCCGCGATCCGCGCGCGTCTCGACGCTCTGCTCGACGCCGGGACGAGCGCGCCCACGCGCATTCTCTACGGCGGATCGGTCAAGCCGTCCAACGCGCGAGAATTGTTGCGCGCGCCTCATGTCGATGGCGCTCTCGTCGGCGGCGCCTCGCTGACCGCGAAAGATTTTCTGGCGGTCGCCGAAGCCGCGCGCTGAGTCGCCGAAGGCGGCAGCGAGCCTGAGCTTGACGGCGCGCCTCGATTTCCCTGCCCCGATCTTTTCGATCGCGAGTGCGGCAGCGCACGGATCGACCGACGAGCTCCGCATGCCCTCGGCGCGAGCGGGGAATGACGCGAGTCGTTCTCCTTGATGCGACGAGCGGACGCATTTGCTCCGAACGACGAATTCGTCTCGCGGGCGATCGCATGTCGCCGCTCGTGAACGACTGGTGAGAAGAGCCGGCAGCCGAAGGATTTTCCTGCGATCGCCGCAATGCCGACAGACCCTCTGCATCTCCACGCGCAGTGGGAACGAATCGCTGCGGCTCTCCGGAATCCCCCGGATTCGACCATGCGCGCCGCCTCTCCGACGCGCGCGCATTTCCCACACGCCGACCGGCCGAGACATGCGCGAGCGCACAGCGCCACTCGTGATCTTCGGCGAGATTACGTGGGTCGAAAGGGACAGACTCCTCGATCGGAAAATCACAACAGCAGTTCCGTTTCTCCGACAGGAACCGACTCGCTTCGACGCTGGTGCGCTCGACGCCCTCGAGAGAGCCGATCCTGCGCGCGCACTTCAATTTCCTCACCCTCGCGACGAGGGGCACCGATGGAGACACGTCATGAGCTTCAGACATTTCGCATTCGGCTTGCTGACAGGGACTGTCGGCTTGCTCGCCGGATTCGCGCCGGCTTTCGCGGCCGACACCGGCATCACCATCGAAGCGGTCGACAAATATTCCTGCGGCGCGCTGTCGCAGAACAAGGCCAATGTCGACGGCTTCCGCAATCGCATGCTCTCGATCTCCGGCTATACGGCGGGCGTGCGCTACACGGACGGCCTCGTGTGGCCGACCGACTTCACCGATCCGCAGAAGGTCTCCGGCGGCTCCGACACCTACAACTTCGATCGGGCCGGCGACGCGATCGCCTATTTCAGCGGCCACGGCACCTGCAACGATCAGACGACGACGAGCTGCACGACGACGGCGGGCTGCCCGACCATTTCGGGACTGCAGAAGCGCTGTGTGCGTCACACGGACGGAAGCTCCGGACTTTCCGGCCGTTGCATGTATTCGCGGCCGCGCCAGATCATCGTCGACAAGACGGGAAAATCCTGCCAGTCGGTCAATTATTCGACCGGGCCGGTGCGCTGGGGCGAGAGCACGACCTCGAGTCCGTCGGGATGGGCCGGCGCGGGCACGAACGGCGGCATCAATCTCGCCGTCATCGACAACAGCTGCGGCGTCACGCCAGATCTCTACGTCGCGGAGTTCTGGAACGCCTTCGCCGGCATCTCCAGCATCGCCTCGATCATGCCGACCCGCCAAGGCAGCGACACGGCCGACGTATCCGGCCGCGGCCGCGCCTTCGCGGATCGCTATGTCGCCAATCCGAACTCTTCGGTCGGCTCTTCCTGGACCGGCTCCATCAACTCGGTCACCGGCGGCTCCAGCTGCGCTTTCGGCGGCGGCAAGCACGGGATCGTCGGCTGCGGCGCGCATATCATCATCTCGGCCGAGAAGACGCGGACATGGGCCGAATGGCAGAATCGCACCGAAACCTGGGTGCAGCTGCGCAATCCGTCCTATGACGCCTATGGCCCGACCGGATGGATGTCCTGGATCTTCACCTGCAACTACGACTGCAACAATCATCCCATCATTCTGCCCTGATCCCGAGGCGCGAACAGGAAAGGACACTCCCATGAAACTCGTTTCGACAACCACCGCCGCTCTGCTCTCCGGCCTCTCCGCCGCGGCGTTCGGATGCGGCTCCGCCCTGGCGGCGGAAGCGGGCGTGGCGGCTGGCGCCGCCTTCACCCTCCAGGCCTCCGCCTCGCGCTTCGACCTCGGCCCCAATGCGCGGGTCGAGACCACCGGCCCCTACCGGCGCCACATCGGCGACAAGGGCGTGTTCATGGTGGATACGGTGACGGGCGCGACGCTCGCAGTGCCGACATCGCCCACGATCCCGAAGCCCCCGGTCGGCCAGCGCTCGGAATCGTCGACGCTGCTGCCCGCCCTGCCGCAGCCGCTCTCGACCGATCCGGTGAAGCACAACGCCGTCGCCAAGACCTATCTGACGAAGGCGGGAGTTCCGGCGAAGGAAGTCGGCGGAACGCATGTCACGACCACCATGGCCGGCGGCGGGCCGATCTCCGCCGGCGTCCAGCCGAGCAAGTCGCAGCTCTTGTTCTACACCACCCATCTCGAGCGCAAGCTGAACGGCATTCCGGTCGAGAATTCATACGCCTTCGCCGCCTTCGACAAGAACGGCAAAGTCATCACCGAAGGGGCCTACTGGCCTGCGATTCCGGCGAGCGTGGTGCGCCAAGCGCTGGCCTTGAAGTCGAAGCTCGCCTCGCCCTCGGAGCGCTCCGCCTTCCAGAGCGCGGCCCAGGACGTGAGCTATGGCGGCGAGGTGAAGGACGCCGGCGAGGTGCGCATCGTGCATACCGGCTTCGACCATCACGGCGCCTTCGAAGCCAAGGCCGTCGTCACCACCACGGCCAAGAGCGCATTCGGCGGAAAGGCGCAGGTCATCCGGCTCGACGAGAACCGGGCGAAGGTCAAGCTCGTGGACGAGACGACGGCCTCGACCGACGCGGTCGACTCGCCGAAGGTCAAGTGATGGAAGCAGCCTTCGCAAGATCGTCAGAACCGTCCCCGGCGCGCCCGGGGACGGTTTTTCGCTCACAGCAGCTCGCGCAGCGCTTCCCTCCACAAATCGAGCTTGCGCTCGAGGGACATTGCGGCATGCGCCGGACTGGTCGACGGGAGCCGGATCGTCCGCGGAATGGGAGACGGCAGTCTCGGCGCGATCTTGCGGCGGAAGAGAGCCGCGGCCGTGGCGCCATTGAAAGCGATCAGCCCCACGCCCGGATGACCGGCGAGAAAAGCGGTCAGATCATTCGGCGTGACGCTCGCGGGATCGATCTTCTGGTCGAGGCTGCCGGGCCTTCGCCCCCGAGCGCAGACATCCCATAGGGCGACGCCGCGCGCGACGAGCCGCGACAGCCGCTCCTCATAGGGCAGTTCCGGCCCGGCGCCGAACAGCCGTCCCATGATCGGCCAGAAGGCGTTGCGCGGCTGCGCGTAATATTGCATGCGCGCCAGCGAGACCCGCCCCGGCAGCGAGCCGAGAATCAGGATGCGGGCGTCGGCGCCGGCGACGGGCGGAAAGCCTTTCGAAATGGTCGATTGATCGCGCAAGTCGAAACGCCTATTTCGAGCCCATGAGCGGCTCTGTCCCTTTCGATACGCTGAAACTCGTCGAAACGCCGGAGGCCGGCGGCTTCAGCCATGCGCAGGCGAAGGCCGCGGCGACGCGACAGGAGCCGGCGACGAAGGGGGACCCGAGGGAAACCGAGCTTCGACTCGACGCGAAGATCGAGACGGCCGTGCGCGATCTGAAAATCGGATTCGGTTCGATCATGGTTGTCGCCGTCGGCGTCCTCCTCGCAGCCATTCGCCATCTTCCGGCCGGCCATCCCTGAAGCCGCGGAGAAAGAGCGAGCATTCCGCCTCGCTGCGGGCAGATCATGATTTGCCCTTTGCTTCACGGCGAGTCTCGGCTATCGGTCGCCGGTCCCGACTGCCATGATCGCACGCTCGCACAATGGTCGATAGTCCCTGCATCGGCGTCTGCCGCATCGATCCGCGCGCCGGCCTTTGCGTCGGATGCGCGCGCACGACCGCCGAGATCGCCATTTGGCGCGACGCCTCCGAGGAGCAGCGCGCGCGGATCGTCGCCGAGCTGCCGCGCCGGCGCGCGCGGCTTGCTTCCGTCTGGGTTCCGCGCGAAGCGCCGGCCGCGAAGCCGCCGGACCGCTGAGATCACCGGCCGCCCCGCGCCGCCTCCTCCAGATCGGCGAAGATCGAGAGGATCAGACCGCGCTTGTCGAAATTATAGATCTCCGTTGCGCGCGCCGCTTCGTCGATGCGCTCGAAGGCGCGCGCATAGGGCGCGAGGCTCGCGGCGCCCGCGCCCTGCTCCGCCTTCGCGCGCACGGCGCGGCCGAGGAAGCGGAACACGGCGGTCAGGAAGGTTTCATAGGCGCTCTCATTGTCGCGTCCGGTCAGCCGGTCGGCGAGCGCATGAACCGCGAGCCAGTCGACCTGCGGCAGGCGCTGGAACATTGCGCGCAACGCGGAGTCGAAGGCGACGCCGTCGCCGTCGAGAAGGCGCAGCGCCTCGCGGACGGACCCTTCGGCGCCGGCCGCCGCAGCGGCGAGCTCGTTCTCCGGACGCTCGCTCCACGGCGCGCCGAGCGAGCGCACCGCCGCGACGATCTCGCTTTCGAGAAGCGGCGCGAGCGTCAGCTTGCGGCAGCGCGAGCGAATGGTCGGCAGCACGCGGCCGGGCCGGTGCGCGACCAGCAGGAACAGCGAGCGCTCCGGCGGCTCCTCGATCAGCTTCAGCAGCGCATTGGCGCTCGAGCGGTTGAGATCGTCGACGCTGTCGACGATGGCGATCCGCCAGCCGCCGGCTCCGGAGCTCTGCTGGAACAGATGAATGAGCCGGCGCACATCCTCGATGCGGATTTCGGTGTAATGCTTCTTGCTCTTCTCGTTCCAAGTCCTGCGCAGCAGCGTCACGTCCGGCAGCGCCAGAGCGCGGATACGCCGCGCGACCGGCGAGTGCGGCGGCACGTCGAGCGAGACGGCGGCCTGCGCCGCCGCTGCGGACGGATCTGGATGCGCGACGAGAAAACGCGCCAAACGCCACGCGAGCGTCGCCTTGCCGACGCCCTCGGGGCCGCCGATCAACACGGCCTGCGCCAGCCGGCCGCGCCGAAAAGCGTCGAGCAGCTCGCGCTCGGCCTCCGCATGGCCGAAGAAGCCGGTGGTTTCCCTGGGATGTGGGGCGCCGGCGAAGCGGTCGCTTTCCGGCAGGCCCTCGCTTTCGTCCTTCACGCCGTCGCGCTCGCGGCGGCGAACGGCGCCTCGGGCCGAAAAAAGCGCGCCTCGACAATGTGCCAGATCGCCTGCGCGACCTCCTGCTCCGGGGCGCGGGCGTCGACGACGCAGCAACGGCCGGGCTCGCTCGCGGCGATATCGAGATAGGCGCGCCGCAACCCTTCGTGAAAAGCGAGCCCCTCGCGCTCGAAACGGTCGGGCTCCTCGCCGGGCCGGCGGCGGCGCTTCGCGCGTTCGAGGCCGACCTCCGGCGGGATATCGAGGATGATGGTGAGATCGGGCTTGGCGCCGAGAAGGGCGACCCGCTCGAGCAGCGCGATGAGCCGCGGATCGACGCCGCCGCGCGCGCCCTGATAGGCCCGGGTCGAATCGGCGAAACGGTCGCAGATCACCCAGGCGCCGCGCGCCAGAGCCGGCTTGATCAGCCGGTCGAGATGGTCGATGCGCGCCGCGGAGAACAGGATCGCCTCGCCGAGCGGGCCGAGCGGCGCCGCTTTGCCGCCGAGCAGCGCCTCGCGCAGCGCCTCGGCATGCGGCGAGCCGCCGGGCTCGCGCGTCGCGATCGCCTCGACGCCGCGCCCGGCGAGCCTCTCCTGCAGGAGCCGCATCTGGGTCGACTTGCCTGCGCCTTCGCCGCCCTCGAGCGTAATGAAGCGGCCGGGGCGGCCTTTGTCCCGCCCGTGCGAGCCGAAGGGCGGTTCGGCGCTCATTGCTTCTTCGCGAGCTTGCTGTGGATGGCGGCGGCCGCATATTCATAGGCCGCATCGAAGGCGCGGCTCGGCAGCGAGCCCTTGTCGACATTCTCCGCCGCCTCGAGCGGCTGCTCCAGCACGACCGTCGCGCCGCGGCGAATCTCCAATTTCGCCACCTTGGCGCCGGCGGCGACCGGCGCGATCAGCGGCCCCTCATAGACGATCTTGCCGGAGAGCTTCTCGGTCCCTCCCCTCTGCAGAAGAACCTTCACGTCGGTCGGAGAGACGACGTCGATGGAGCCGTGATCGCCGCCGTAGACCTGAGCCTGGCCGATCACCTCGCCCGCTTTGAACAGCGCCCTCTCCTCGAAATTGCGGAATCCCCATTGCAGCAGCTTACGCGCTTCTTCCGCGCGCTCCTTGGCCGTCTTCGCGCCATAGACGGCGACGATCAGCCGGCGGCCGTCCTGCACGGCGGAGCCGACGAGGCCGAAGCCGGAATCGTCGATATTGCCGGTCTTCAGCCCGTCGGCGCCGAGGCTCATCGTGAGCAGCGGGTTGCGGTTCTGCTGGCGGATCTTGTTCCAGACGAATTCCTTCTCGCTGAAATAGCGATAGAAGTCCGGATAGGCGTCGATCAGATAGGCGGCGAGATGAACCATCTCGCGCGGCGTCACCTTCTGGTCCGGTCCGGCCTGTCCCCAGGGATTGCCGAAGATCGACTTGGCGAGGCCGAGCTCCGAGGCGCGTTTGTTCATGCGGCCGACGAAAGCCTCCTCCGACCCCGCGACGCCCTCGGCGAGCGTGATGGCGGCGTCATTGCCGGAGACGATGACGAGCCCGCGGATGAGATCCTCGACCCGCGCGCGGCTGTTGACCGCGAGGAACATCGCCGACCCGCCGGCCGGCGCGCCGCCGCTACGCCAGGCGTGCTCGGACACGGTGAACTCGTCGTCGAGCTTCAGGCGGCCTTCGGATATCTCATGGAAGACGATCTCGGCGGTCATGATCTTGACCGTCGAGGCGGGGGTCACGAGATCGTCCGCGGCTTTCTCGAGCAGCACGGTGCGCGTTCCGGCGTCGACCAGAATGGCGTGCGGAACGCTCGTCTGAAAACCTTCGGCGAGAGCCGAGGCAGGAATGGCCGCGAGCGCGGCGAGCGCCAGGACGATGCGGACGAGGGGACTGGGAAGGAGAAGAAACACGCGCTCTCGCCTCCGTTCGATCGCGCTCGGCGCGCGGAGGCGCCCGATGCGAGCCTGTCCGCAGGAATGTGGCGCGTTCGGCTTCAGAAAGCAACCGCGCGGGATACGCGCGCAGGGTGATCGGGTGAAGGTTTCCTTATGCCGAGGAGGCTCCGAAGGAGCCGTCTCGAAGCGCGGAGACCTCCGTTCCGTGATCTGGAGCTCGCCCTCGTGCTTTTGAGACGCCCGCGGGCTCCTCGGCATGAGGGCGAGGACCAAGGTCCTTCACCCGATTGCCCTGAATACGCGCAAGGGCGTCAGTTGGCGGCCTGCTTCATGCGTCCGTGCGAGGCGGCGCCGAGATCGAAGGGGCGCGACGGCGGCAGCGGCGCGCTCTTCGCCATCGCGAGAGCCTTGGCCGAAATCGGCGCGGGAGCGGCGACCGCCTCTTCGGGCGTGTCGCGGCGAGGGACGGCGGCGCGCTCGGCGCGCGGCGGCGGCGCTTCGAGCATCGCCATGCGCACCGGCTCCGGCCGGCTCGCGACCATGATCGGCGCCGCGCCCGGCAGCGCCGCCGGAAGACCGTCGTCGCGCAGCGTCGCGAGCAGCTTCTCGTCGTCGGAGCCGGCGAGGCTCGCGCGGCCGACATAGTCGACTTTCACGCGCGCCGTGCCGATGCGATGGAAATCGAGCGCCTCGGCGACGCGCTGCGATACGTCCATGACGCGGCCGCCGTGATAGGGCCCGCGGTCGTTGACGCGGACGATCATCGAGCGTTGGTTGCGCAGATTGGTGACGCGCGCATAGCTCGGCAGCGGCATGGTGGGGTGGGCGGCGCTGATCGACTCGCGGTCGAAGACTTCGCCATTGGCCGTCCTGCGGCCGTGAAAATCGGAGCCATACCACGAAGCGAGGCCGATCGAAGAATTAGGCCGTTCACTCGGATAATAGGTCTTGCCGGCGATCTGATAGGGCTTGCCGACCATATAAGAGCCGCCGCCGCGCGGCACCGGCTCGCCGTCCGCGACGACCCGGGGGCTCGGGGCGACGCCATAGCGCGCATCGATCTGCCCGCGTTGATGGGCCAGGCGTTGAACGGGCGGCGGCGCCGAGGAGCAGCCGGCCAGAGCGCAGAGGCCGAGAAGGGCGAGGGAGCGACGAAAAGTCGGCAGTCCAGGTCGCAGAACCATGATGTCTCGCGCATTCGCTCGTGTGAAAAGCAATCGCCTCGGACTATCCGGATTCGGATTTGCGCCGCTCGCGCGCGCCGAAACGTCGGTCTCCAGCAATCGCATTCCTCCAGTTTGACGCGAGGCAATTGCGTAAAAGTTAACGCGAAGCCGCCGCGCCCCATCGCTACTCTCGAGCTTGGCCATGAGAGCGGCCAATTGCGACCAAAATGCGACAATCCCCAGGAAACAGATTGGAAAACCTCCTGCTTCACAAGGAGTAACGCGACATTTACGATGATAGCCGAACGGGTCGGGCCAGATCGACGATCCGCGTCTCGGCCCGCTCGAGCCCGCGAAACACGCGGGCGCCGAGCCGCGCGGCGACATGCATGAGCTCGCCGCGGCTGCGCAGCAGCGCGTCGCCGATCTCGGTCCCGGCCGAGCGGAAGGCGACGGCGTCGATCCGCGCCCCGTCCCCGGACTGGAGCCGGACCCGCACATGATCGGAGCCGACGATTCCGGCGTCGACGATGCGATGGTCGGGAAAAACGAAGAGCGGCTCCGGATTTCCCGAGCCGAAGGGTCCCGCCTGCTCGAGCATCCGGGCGAGGTCCGCGTCGGCGCCGCGCGCGGTCAGCGCGCCGTCGACCAGCAGCGCATCGCCGGCGCGAGCGCGCTCCACCTCCTCCTCGAGCGCGAGATTCATGAAGGCGCGAAAAGCCTCGATCCGCTGCGGGGCGAGGGTGACGCCCGCCGCGAGCCTGTGGCCCCCGCCCTTCTCGACGAGCCCCTCCTCGACCGCTCGCCGCACCGCGCGGCCGAGGTCGACGCCCGTTGAAGCTCTACCTGAACCTGAACAGACTTCCCCTTTTTGTCCAATAACAAAGGAAGGGATTTTAAACTTGTCCTTCAACCGTGATGCAACGATTCCGACAATGCCCGGATGCCAGCCCTCGGCCGCCACGACGAGGCAGGAGAGACGGTTGGAGCACATCAGTTGGCGGTCGGCCTCGGCCTCGGCCTCCTCCAGCGTCGATTTCTCGAGCGCCTGCCGCTCGCCGTTGAGCCGATCGAGCTCGGCGGCGATCCGCGCCGCCTCGATCGGGTCGCGCAGCGTGAGCAGGCGGGCGCCCAGCGCGGCGTCGCCGATCCGTCCGCCGGCGTTTATCCGCGGGCCGAGGGCGAAACCGAGATGGTAGGGACGCGGCGGGCCGTCGACGCGCGCGGCGTCGAGCAGCGCCGCGAGGCCGACCCGCCGGCGCCCCCGCATCACCATGAGCCCCTTGGTCACAAAGGCGCGGTTGAGCCCCCGCAGCGCCGCGACGTCGGCGACCGTCGCGAGAGCGACGAGGTCGAGACCGGCGAGCAGGTCCGGCTGCGGACGCGCGCTCGTCCAGAAGCCGCGCTCGCGAAGCGTGCGCGCGAGGGCGGCGAGGGTCATGAAGGCGACGCCGGCGGCGCATAAATGCCCGAGGCCGGAGAGATCGTCGGCGCGGTTCGGATTGACGACGATCGCGTCCGGCAGGCGCTCCGGCGCCTGATGATGATCGACGACGATGACGTCGAGCCCGATGCCGCGAGCGTGGGCGAGCGCGTCATGGCTCGTCGTCCCGCAATCGAGCGTGACCAAAAGGCTCGCGCCCCTCGCCCTCAGCTCCGAGATCGCCTCGACATTAGGGCCGTAGCCCTCGAGAATGCGGTCGGGGATGTGGAGAAACGGCCGCGGACAGCCAGCCGCCTCCAGAAACTCGACCATGAGGGCGCTGGAGGCCGCCCCATCGACGTCATAATCGCCGAAGACGGCGATCTGCTCGCCGGCCTCGATGGCGCGGGCGAGCCGATCGACCGCGGCGTCCATGTCCTGGAGCACGAGCGGATCGGGCATCAGCGCGCGCAAGGTGGGGTCGAGAAATGCGGGCGCGCTCTCCTGCGTCACCCCTCGCCCGGCCAGCACGCGCGCGAGAAGGTCGACGAAACCATGGACCTGAGAGATGGCGAGCGCCTGCCCCTCCGCCGCCGCCTCGAGGCGCGGCCGCCAGGCGCGCCCGGAGAGCGAGCGCTCGACGCCCAAAAAAAACTGGCGCTCGTCGCGCAAAGCGATCGAATCCGACATCGACGGCTCTATGAGACTTCGAATCGCGCCGAGACGGCGGAGACCAGACGCTACAGGCCGCCGCCGGCGAAATCGAGCCGCCTCGAACTCGGCCGCGCCGTCGTCCACAGGCGCGGGCGACGCGGCGACGAAAATGCCGAGCGGTATCGGCGGCCTTGCGCTAGAAAGCGGAGGCGACGGACAGCGAAAGCAAGAGATGAGCGACGCAGAGCGAAGGCCCCGGCCGCGCGCCTTTCGATTGGAGGGCGAGCAGATCGTTCCGCCCAGGAGCGCCCGCCCGCAGGAGCCGGAACGCGTCCCCCCGGCGAGCTTCATCGAGCCGCAAGCCGACATCTTCTCTCTCGAGCTCGAGGAGCCGGCGCGCGACCCGGCCGAGCAAGAGAAGGCTGTCGAGGCGGCGCAGAAGAGCGGCGTGCTCAGCAGCCTGCTCTTCTCCTGGGGCGGCCTTCTCGCCTCCTCGGTCTTCGGCCTCGTCACCCTCGCCGCAGGAATGTGGCTCACCAATCTGGTCGAGGATCTCTTCGCCCATTCGGCCCTGCTCGGCGCGATCGGCCTCGCTCTCGCCGGCGTCGCGGGCGTCGCCCTCGCCGCCCTGCTCACCCGGGAGAGCTTCGCGATCCTGCGGCAGAACCGGATCGCCCAGCTGCATCTGGCGCTGGCCGAGGCGCGCAGCCGCGACGATGTGAAGGCTGCGCGCGAGCGCGTAGTCGAATTGTGCAAGATCTATGAGGATCGCCCCGAGACCGGGCGGGCGCGGGCGCTGGTGATCGAATTCTCCAAGGAGATCATCGACGGCAGCGATCTCGTCGATCTCGCGGAGCGCCACCTCGTCCTGCCGCTCGACGCGCAGGCGCGCCGCGAGATCGCGGAGGCGTCGAAGCGCGTCTCGATCGTGACCACGGTCAGCCCGCGCGCCCTGCTCGACGTTCTGTTCGTCGCCGCCCAGGCGGTCCGCCTGACGCGCCGCATCGCGGAGATCTATGGCGGCCGGCCGGGGCTGCTCGGCTTCTTCAAGCTGGCGCGCTCCGTCGGCGCCCATCTCGCGATCACCGGAGGGCTGGCGATCGGCGACTCGCTGCTGCAGCAGGTGGTCGGGCACGGGCTCGCCGCCAAGCTCTCCGCCCGATTGGGCGAGGGGGTGCTCAACGGCCTTCTCACGGCGCGCGTCGGCCTCTCCGCCATGGCGGTCTGCCGGCCCATGCCCTTCTGCGCCGAGAAGCCGCCCGGCGTCGCCGATGTGGCGCCCTTTTTGTTCGGCGACAAGGCCAAGGGCTGACGCGCCGCCGTCATAATGTCACTCGTTCGAGAAATGTCCGCCGGATGAAGATCACGACCTGGAACATCAATTCGGTTCGCCTGCGCATTCCGCTCGTCGTCGACTTCCTGAAGCAGCACGCGCCCGACGTGCTGTGCCTGCAAGAGACGAAGTGCCGCAACGCCGAATTTCCCTATTCCGACTTCCGCTCGCTCGGCTACGAGCATTTCGCCATCAATGGGCAGAAGGGCTATCACGGCGTCGCCATCATCTCGAAGCATCCGCTGGAGTTGCTGGAGATCCGCGACTTCTGCGAGACGGGCGATGCGCGCCATGTCTCGGTCGGCCTGCCCAATGGCGGGACGCCGCTCACCATCCATAATTTCTATGTGCCGGCCGGCGGCGACGAGCCCGATGTGACGATCAATCCCAAATTCGCTCACAAGCTCGGCTTTCTGGACGAGATGAAGGAATGGGTCGTGCGCGAGCGCGTCACCGACGGGCGCGTCGTGCTGGTCGGCGACCTCAATATCGCGCCGCTCGAGCACGACGTCTGGAGCCACAAGGCGCTGCTGCAAGTGGTCAGCCATACGGCGGTGGAGGTGGAGAAGCTCGGCGCCGTGTTCAGCGCCGGCCCCTGGATCGACGCCATGCGCCGCTTCGTGCCCGAGCAGGAAAAGCTCTACACTTGGTGGAGCTATCGCGCCGCCGATTGGACGAAATCCGACCGCGGCCGCAGGCTCGACCACATCTGGACGAGCGGAGCGCTGTCGGGCGCGCTCGAAGAGATGACTGTGCTGCGCGAGGCGCGCAGCTGGCAACGCCCGTCCGACCATGTGCCGGTGACGGTCGCCCTCGCCGTCTGAGGTCCTCAGACGCCGACCTGCGCCTTCAGCTCGGCGACCGAGGCGAAGCGCCTCGCGCCGCCGGCGCCGCGCAGCTCCACCGAACCGTCCGAGAACATCACATAGACCGCTCCGCCGCTGATATAGCGGTCGACCTCGACCGGCCCGTCCTCCGCCGAAGGACGCAGCCGCGACACGAGATTTTCCCGAGCCGCGGCGCCCTCTTTGGCCGCCGCCTGGTCGGCCTGCCGCTCGGCGATGCGGATCGCATGATCGAGCCGCGACAGCACCGCGCCGAGCGCCAGCGTCACGAGGCCGCCCGAGATCGCGACGGCGCCGGCGATGAACAGGCTCCAGCCGCGCTCGATCTGGATCGTCTCCCAGCCCTTCCACATGGCGATGGGGCCCCAGACCGCGAGCGCCAGCCCGGCGGCGGCGACCGCCCAACGTGAGAGAGAGAACAACCAGCGCCGCATTTTCGTCCCTTCGTGCCCGGCCGGCGGCGCGCTTCTCGTCGAAGCGGCCGAGCGCCGATCATATGCATTCCGCGCGAAGATTTCGGCGTGATTGTGGAGACGCGGCTGAAACCGCGCGGCCAGGACGCGAAACGAGCGCTCTGCGGACAGGAATTCGATCGCTCACCGGGATTCGACGGCGGTCCCATCGCCGTCGGCGACGTCGAGTCGTTCCGCCTGCGGCGCCACGCCGCATCGTAACTGTAAAGTCGAATACTGACATCTGAGAAAGAGGCGAATGTCTCTTTGAAGGAACGGCGTCAACGATCCGTCTATAGAGGGGAGTCGAACACGATGGATACGCGCTCATCGAGGCGTAGTATATTTGCGCTCGCTTTGCTTTCCGTAATAGTGACGGCAGGCTCTGCCTTCGCTCACGAGGGAGTCAAGCTCGAGCAGGACACTTGCGTGGTGAAGGTCGGACCCGTCACGATCCATTTCATCGGCTATCAGCGCAAAGGCGAGCCACAGGAATTCTGCGAGGACATCGCCCAGACCGGTCCGACGGTGATCGCGCTCTCGGCCATCGAATCCGGACGCCTCCCCGACTCTTATATCGTGGAGAACCAGGCTCCCGCCCCGGCGCCGGCCGCGTCGGCGGTCGATCTGCGCGAGATCGCCATCGGCGTGCGCATCGTCAAGGATGTCGGGGAAGCGAGGGAGAAGGCGGATATCGCCGCGGCGACGCAATTCTACGCGCCGCCGAAAATCCATCGCAATGCGACGATGACCTTCGAGCACGACTTCCAGAAGGCTGGGAGATATGTCGCGATCATCACAGTCGCCGACCGCGACGGACAGGAATGGAGCGCGCGCTTCCCCTTCACGGTGGGCGTGTTCAGCCTGTGGAACTCGATCGATTACGTTCTATACGTCATCGGCTTCCTGCTTTGAGCGCCGGTCTGTGGCGCCTCGCTTGGCGAAGGACGAAACCGGCAGAGTCCGCGGATGCGGTCGCCGCATTCCATCAGGCCGAATGACGGTCGAGCCCGCCCCGATCCGTACGGGGCGGGCTTTTTCACTGCGGGCGGCTTGTCGTTCGCTCCTTGCATGAAATTTGTAAGACTGCGGGTGTGCGAAGTTGCTTGGAGCCCTGCCGGGTTCTAGGTAGAGGCGAGCGCGACGAGTCCGTGCTGCGCTCGCGAACCCCAGTCAGGAGCATGGATTATGAGCTTCACCCTCCCCGACCTCCCCTACGCCTATGACGCGCTGCAGCCTTATTTGTCGAAGGAATCCTTCGAATATCATCACGACAAGCATCATGCGACCTATGTGACCAACGCCAATAATCTCATCAAGGGCACAGAGTTCGAGGGCAAGCCGATCGAGGATGTCGTCGTCTCTTCCTTCGGCAAGAATGTTCCCGTGTTCAACAATGTCGCGCAGCACTACAACCACTCCGAATATTGGAAATGGCTGAAGCCCAACGGCGGCGGCGCGATTCCGGCCAAGGTGGAGAAGGCGATCGTCGATTCTTTCGGCTCGGTCGACAAGTTCAAGGAGGAGTTTCAGACCCAGGGCCTCGGCCAATTCGGCTCGGGCTGGGTGTGGCTCGAGGTCAAGGACGGCAAGCTCGCCGTGCGCAAGACCCCGAACGCCGAGAACCCGCTCGTTCATGGCGCCAAGCCGCTGCTCGTCGCCGATGTGTGGGAGCACGCCTATTACATCGACTACCGCAACCGCCGCGCCGACTTCCTCAAGGCATTCCTCGACCATGTCGTGAACTGGGAATATGTCGAGCAATGTCTCGAGGCGGCGACGAAGTGACGATCGCCGCCTTTTGAAATAAACGCGATACGGCGGCGACGCGAACGCGACGCCGCCGTGAACACGAAGGACGACGCTCGGCCTGCTCGGACGCGCGACGGATTGTAGAGCTTCTCCCGCGCGAGCCGAATCGCAGCTCGGTCATGTGCCGGTTGAGGCGCGCTGATGTGCGCATTCGAGCAGCGAATGCCCAGACGTCTTGTTCAATATGCGATAAACGCCCATTTCTTTCGGCGTTTCCTTGTGGGCTCGCTTCAGCTCGCTCTTTCGATCCATCTCGTGCATTCCAATCGATCGTTTGAATGCCGCCGCGCGCTTGGACCCTCAATGTCCGCCCGAGAAGTAGCGAATGGCCGCGAGAATCATGCCGGTCGCGACGACCGTAAGCCCGCCGAGCTTGATCGGCATGCGCAATTCGAGTTCCCGCAAATCGGCTTTCGTAGCGAGCTCGTGGCTTCGGCGAAGGCCTCGGGCCGCCGCTTTGGCCTGCTCGTGCGTGAAGCCTCCCGCTTCGAGCTTCTCGACGAATTTCAGCATGTCGAACGAGACGCTCACCGGATCGATCCCTCGCCGCTTGCTATGCGCGACAATATAGCGCGGATCACGCCGGCGTGCGAGGCTGGCCGCAGGCCCTGGATTCGCTTCGCCGCAACGACGATCGCGGTTACGTCAGGCTCGCGCAGAACCTCTGGATCTTCCCGCAGGCGTCCTCGAGCGTCGCATTCGACGTCGCATAGGACACGCGGAAATTCGGTCCTGTTCCGAAAGCCGAACCCTGCACCACGGCCACCCCCTCCGCCTCGAGCAGGGCGGTCACGAAATCCACATCGCTCTCGATGACCTTTCCTGAAGGCGTCTTGCGGCCGATCGCCCCGGCGCAGGAGGGGAAGACGTAGAACGCGCCCTCTGGCGAGGGGCACTGCAGATATTTCGCTTGGCCGAGCATGGACACGACGAGGTCGCGCCGCTCCTGGAACGCCTTGCGGAAGGTCGCGAGATGATCCTGCGGACCTTCCAGCGCCGCCACCGCCGCCCATTGCGCGATGGAGCACGCGCCGGACGTCTGCTGGCCCTGCAGCATGTCCATGGCCTTGATCAGCGGCGCCGGGCCCGCGGCGAAGCCGATGCGCCAGCCGGTCATCGCATAGGCCTTGGAGACGCCGTTCATCGTCAGCGTGCGGTCGAACAGGTTCGGCTCCACCTGCGCCACAGTGGCGAATTTGAAATCGCCATAGACGAGATGCTCGTAGATATCGTCGGTGAGGATATGCACCTGCGGATGGCGCAGCAGCACATCGGTGACCTTCTTCAATTCGTCATGCGCATAGGCGGCGCCGGACGGGTTGGACGGCGAGTTCAGCACCAGCCATTTGGTGCGCGGCGTGATGGCGCGCTCGAGATCCTCCGGCTGCAGCTTGAAGCCGTGCTCCATCGTCGTGTCGACGAAGACGGTGGTTCCGCCGCAGATCGCCACCATCTCCGGATAGCTCACCCAATAGGGCGCCGGCACGATCACCTCGTCGCCGGGATTGACCGTCGCGAGAAAGGCGTTGAACAGGATGTGCTTGCCGCCGGTGGCGACGATGACGTCCGACGCCTTGTAGTCGAGCCCGTTCTCGCGCTCGAACTTCCTGGCGACCGCCTCGCGCAGCGGCGGGATGCCGAGCACCGGCGTGTAGCGCGTCTCGCCGCGGCGGATCGCCTCGACCGCGGCGTCGCAGATATGCGTGGGCGTGTCGAAGTCCGGCTCGCCGACCGAGAGCGAGATCACCTCCCTGCCCTGCGCTTTGAGATCCCGCGCCTTCTGCGTCACGGCGATCGTGGCGGAAGGTTTCACGCGGGACAAAGCGTCGGCGATGAAGGCCATCGGCGGAGCTCCTCTCTAGAGCGGTTCGGTGCTGATGCGAGCGAAGTGTGCGCTGCACAATTCGAACCGTGACCATAGACGCCGCCCGCGCGCCATTCAATCGAAATTCACCACGCGACATGCGACAGGCCGGCGCGACGTCCGCGGATTTCCGGTTTCTATACGCATGCGTCCTAGCTTTCCCATGGCTGCGCTCGCGTCGCGGCCGATCGGGAGAGATGCGGATGTGGCGGAGTCTGCGCAGCGGAGCCTGGCTGGACGAGAAGCGCCTCGCCGTCTATCCGGCGATGTTCCTCGTTCTCTCCGTTGTCGCGATCGCGGCGACGCTCGCCCTGGCGGAGGGCCGCTTCGACGCTAACGGCCATCCACTCGGCACGGATTTCTCGCAAGTCTGGGTCGCCGGCCTCGAAGCGCTCCACGGAAAGCCCGAGGCGCCATTCGATCTCTCCCGCCACATCGCCGCCCAGCGCGCCGAATTCGGCGCGGCGAGCGATGTCTATGGCTGGCACTATCCGCCCTTCTTTCTCGCGCCCGCGATGGCGCTTGCCGCGCTGCCCTATCTGCACGCGCTGGCGCTCTGGCAATTCGCGACGCTCCTCCTCTCTCTTGCCGCCGTTCTGGCGATTCTGCGCAGGACGGCGGTCGCTCCCTGGCGCGTCGCTCTCACGGCGCTCGCCTTTCCTGCGACCCTCGTCAATCTCGGCCATGGGCAGAACGGTTTCCTCACAGCCGCTCTGCTCGGCTTCGGCTTTCTCGCCCTGCGTCCGCATCCGCTCGTCGCCGGCGTCTGCTTCGGCCTGCTCGCCTACAAGCCGCAATTCGCGCTCGTCCTGCCGATTGCGCTCGTCGCCGGCGGCTGCTGGAGGGCGATCGCCTCGGCGAGCGCGACGACAGCCGTGATGATCGCCGCGAGCGCCGCCGTCTTCGGCGTCGAAACCTGGATCGCTTTCGTGCGCAGCCTCGCCGACACGCGGTCGATCGTGCTCGAGCAAGGCGCAGCGGGATTTGCGAAAATCCAGAGCGTCTTCGCCGCCGTGCGTCTCGTCGGCGGCGATGCGCCTCTCGCCTATGCTGCACAATCGGCGACGACGCTGCTCGTCGTCGGCGCGCTCGCGCTGCTGTGGCGCTCCGCGGCGGACGAGCGCGCCAAGGCCGCCGCGACAATTGTCGCGGCTTTGCTCGCGACGCCCTATTGCCTCGACTATGACATGGCGGCGCTCGCGCCGGCCCTCGCGTTCATGGCGGCGCTCGGCGCGGAACGCGGCTTCGGACCCTTCGTCAAGACGACGCTCGCCGCGGCTTTCGTGCTTCCGCTCGTCGCGCGTCCATTCGCGAGCGTCGCCGATCTGCCGCTCGGCGCTGTGACGCTCGCCGCCCTCTTCATCGTCATTTTCCGCGACGCGCTGCGCTCGGGCGACGAAGCGGACGATCGCTCGAATACGATCTTTCGCGCATTTCGCCGCGCTGTTTTCACGAAAAAATCACGATTGCCCGGCGTCGCCGATGCAACTTTCCACGGCGCATCGCCGTTATCGCTACGTCGAACGATCTGGCGGCGGATCGATCGGTCGGCGCGCGCAATCGCAGCGGGTGGGGGCCGCTGCGGCGCGCAGAGCCTCGTGAATAGCGTCCCGAAAGAGGAAGCGTCATGTCGTTAGTGGACAAATTCGAAGATCGGCTCGAGCCCGCCTTCACACGCAGCTTCGATCCCGAGTCGGCCCGGCGCCAGTTCCGCGTGTCACTGCTGCTCGTCGCCGCAATGGCGCTCGCCGCCTTCATTCTGGGCTTCGCTCTGCCGCTCAATGCGCCGCGCAGCACTCCCCCCGCGCCCGCGTCCTTGTCCGACAGCGGGGCTTTCTCCGGCCGGCTCGTCACATTCGAAGCCGAGTGAAGCGCCACTCGAGGCGACGTCGCTCCCGGAAATGAGACGGCCCGTCACAGGGACGAGCCGTCGATATTGCGGATCGGTTACTTCTTCGACGCGTCGTGCGCGTCCTTGTGATCCCCGTGATGATGCTCGCCATGATCATGATGGTCGTGGCGTTCTCCGGCCGGCGCGGACTTGTATCCGTCGGGATGATCCTTCTCCCAGCGCGCCGTCGCTTCCGCGTCGTGGGCATGCTTGGCGTCGGGCGCGTCGACAGCCGCATCGACGGTCACTTCGCCCGCTTTCTCGAACACCAGCACCAGCTCTATTCCCCAGCCGACGGGATTGATCTTCTTCACCTCGGCGAGCACGACATGCGCGCTCTCGGGCGAGAGCGTCGTCGTCTTGCCGGCCGGAATCGCTATGCCGCCTTCCGCCGGCGTGTGCTTGGCGTCGGAATGCAAGGCGACCTTGCCGACATTGGGTGATTTCACCGCGATGAGCTTGTCGGCCGTATCGCCCTTGTTGTGGATGAAGGCGTAGAAATAGGCCGTCGTCTCGCCGTCCTTGGGCGCGCGCACCCAGGGATGTTCGACAGTGAGCTTGCCGAGATCATATTCATGCGCCCGGGCGCTCGTCGCCGGGATCAGCGCGCAGAGCGACGCTCCGCCCAACAGAACGCCCGCCGACAACAGATCACGCCGCTTGATGACCATTCGCATTCTCCCTTGCGTGGCCGACTGTCTCGTCGGTCCGTTCAGACTCGCGTCGCATTCTTCTCGACGAGAGGCCCGAAGGCCTCGTCCGCCGCATCGCGACCATGCGGCGAATGGCGTTGGTCCGTCCCGCTCAGTGCTGGTGCGGAGAGACGTAGACGACCGGCTCCGAAGCGGTCAGAGCGATCTGCGCTTTCAGCAGTGAGGCATTTCCATCGCCCGCGCCGAAATGGCGGAAGCGGGCGCGCACATAGCCCGAGCGGTCGATCAGGAAATGTCCTTCCGGAATTTCGTCGACGACCGGCTCGTCCAGATAGTGGTTGATGATCGAATAGGTGAGCTCCACCGCGTCGGGATGGCTCGTCAGATAGGCGCGTGGATCGGCCGGGCAATCGCCGAAATAGACGGTCACATGATGCGCCCCCGTCGCCGCGGTCGTCTCCGCCGCCGCCGCGAGGCTCGCCGTCTTCTCCGCGAAGGCCGGATCATCCGCCGTGCAGCGTGCGAAGGACACGAGCGTCGGCACGCCGCGCAGCTTCTCGACGTCGACGATCTCGCCCTTCGGATCGTCGATGGCGAAATTGGGCGCGACCAGCCATTGGATGACGCCCTTCGGGCTCAGGAAGCGCGACTGGTTCGAGTTCGAAAGAACGGTGAGATAGTTGATGAGATCCCAGCGCTCGTCCTCGCTGATCGCATCGGCGAAGGGCGGCATGACGCCGCTCTGCCCGCCATAGGTCAGCCAGTGAAAAATATCGCCGAGCGTATGCGTCGCGACATGCGGCGCCGTGAGATCGGCCGGCGGGACCGGCAGCCCCTTGGCCAAGGGGCCGTTGCCCTCTCCGGTCACGCCATGGCACGGGATGCAATTGGCCTGGAACGTCTCGAAGCCGCGCTTGACCGAGGCCGCGACATAAGGAATCGGCGGATCTGTGTAGGTTTCGGGATAGGCCTGCACCGACACCGAGACGAGGCCGCAGATCAGCGCGCCGGCGCCCGCGGCCGGCGTCGAGAACCGCCGCCATCTACGCAGCCGTGGGACGAACCAGGCGAGCGCGGCGACGACCGCGAGCGCGAGCGCGGCGACGCCGAAGTTCCAGGTCGGGTCGCCCCAGGGCGTGACCTTCAGCCCCCAAGTGCCCGCATAAGTGAAGCGGAAGGGAAGCGGCCAATAGACATTCGTCTCATGCGCCGCCGGCGTGATCGTCGCGATCCAGCCGGCGATGAACAGCAGCGAGACCGCGCATCCGGCTTCATATCCGCCGACCTTCGCATACCACGCGACGTCGAAACGCGACTTGCTGTGCGGAAGCGTCAAATAGCGCGCGAGCGAGAGGGCGAGCATCAAGGCCGCGCAGAGGAGAAGCAGCTTCAGCGAGAGCAGCCGACCATAAGGCGTCGCCAGCATGAAGCCGAACAGCCCGACAGTCTCCCACGCGATGACGAGGCCGCTGATCAGCACGACGAGCATTGCGCCTTTGGCGACGCGCGACCAGCGTTCCGCGATGCGCCAAGCCACTTCGGGCGGCTTCTCGCGTCCCGTCAGCATCCAATAGACGAGGCCCAGCAGGCCGCCGACCCAAACGAGCCCGGCCAGCGTGTGGAAAGGGAAGCTCAGCTGCGTGTAGATCGGCAGGCTGTCGTCCACAGCATGGCCGGTGACGGAGACGACGGCGAGCGCCAGAAGGCCGAGCCCGAGCGTGGCGCGATCCAGCCAGAGATTATGGACGCGCAGGCGCAATAGCGTCGCCGCGGCGAAGATCGCAACGAGGATCTGCGTCGCCACCCAGGCCCTGCCGATCATCGTTCCCGAGACGAACTGGCTCAGCGTCGGCCAATCGAGCGGCCGTTGCGCGGGAATGATGTTGCGCGCCGTCGCCACGATCAGGCCGAAGCCGAACAGCACGCGCAGGACCGCCGCTACGGCGATCGCCTTGCCGAATCGCTTGCCGTCTTCCTCGATGAGGCGCGGCAGCAGCAACAGACCGACGGCGAGGGCGGAGAGCAGGCTCTCCACGAAGCGAAGCGTCGCCAATTCCATGGATTTCGACTTCCGTTACGCTCGCGAACGCGGCGCCCCGCCGTTCGGCGCCGCCCGAAGTTCATGTATTCGTGAGCACGCGCTAGCGAGGGTCGACCGTGAACTCGTATTTCCCCTCGACGATGTGGCCGTCGGAGGAGAGAACGCGATATTTCACCACATAGCCGCCGGCCGCGAGCTCGGGCGCGTCGAGCGTCAGCTCGCGCGGCTTGTCCGGCTGTCCCTTAGCCCCTTCGACGACGACCTTGCCGGTCGAGTCGAGGATCGAGATCGAGGAATAGGCCGGCTCGACGCCGCCGCCGAAACGAAGCTTCACGAACTTCGGCGAAGCGGCGACATGATCCTTCGCGGAAGGCGACGCGTCGACCAGAAAGGAATGCGCGAGCGCCATCGCGGCGTTCAGGCAGATCGCCGCAGCCACGAGGCCGGCTCCAAATCTCGGCTTCATCCTTCGGCTCCTCCCCTGTTTATCGCGCTTTGCGCGTTATGATCATGATCTGGTCGGGCCGCGGCCTTCGTTCAAGACGACTTCAGAGCATTCGCGGCGTCGGCGGCCTTCGGCTTGGGATGGCTGTGCCGCCAATAGGCGGCGACCATCAGCGCGATCAAAATTGCGCCGAGCGCCTGCGGCACGAAGGCCCACCAAGTCTGCCCGACCATGAATTTGAACTGCTGCGTCTCTTTCTCGCCGTTTGGCCGCGTGAGCGTGACGAAGCCGAGGAAATGACCCTTCTCCGTGAACGTATGCTCGAAATTGAACGTGCCCGTCTTATAGAGCTTGGGCGGGAGGTGAATGATGGTGAGCGGCTCGAGATCGGCGTCGGACGAGAGCGGCACGAGCGGATCGCGAATGATCCGCACCTCGATCGGATAATCGCGAAAGTCCGGATTGGCGATGTCGAAGGTGAAGATCGTGCTGCCCACGACCGGGATATGCTCGCAATACTGGTCGCGCGCGCCATTCGCTTCGTAGGCGGTGATATGGATCATGTCATAGCCGAACATGACCATGCACATATTGTCCATCACCATCGCTTCAGGGCCGTCGCCGGCCGCAGCCATGGCGGGAGTCGCGGACAGGGACGCGACGAATAGCGCCAGCGCCCAGAGACATGATTTCATAGCCCGAACGATCATCGCTTTTCTTCCTCTGAACGATGCGGCTCCTCGATCGGAGGAGGGCGCCGCTTTCATTTCTGTCACTCGCCTCGCGGTCGACGAGGTCCGCGAAATATCGGCGGCCTTCGAGACGTAGGCGCGTCGTTTTCATAGTGCAAAAACGATACGAAATGAAATCGCGCGACACCGCCGAGGGGAAAGACGGCCAGCGCGTCCTTGCGCAAGAGAAATTCTAAGCGTGTTCGGACGCAGACGCGACCTTTTCACATGCGTCGAAACGCCGCATTCGATCGCATTGCGATATAAACCGTGCGGGCGGCTTTGCCGGCCTCGAACGAAAACCGGCCGGACCTTTCGGTCCGGCCGGGTGATTTGTGGATCGAAGGGGTCGCGTCGATCAGGGCATGTCGCCGGCGACGAACTTCGGAATGACCGGGCCGCCGACCTCGGCCGCATAGCGCTTGCCGCTCGGGCCGAAGAACAGGAGCAGACCGCCGATCTGGCTATCCGTGTCGTAGGCGAGGTCCGAGAGACGCTCGATGTCCCAGCGGGCGTCCTGGATCTTGACCTCGATCGTCTTCGTCTCGCCGGGGGCGATCGGGGTCGGATCGGTCGACAGGCCGCGGTCGGCCAGCAGATAGTCCGGGAACTCCGGCTTCGTCGTGAACACGTCGGGGTTCAGGAAGCGAAGGCCCGCCGCCGTATATTCGCCGAGCTTCAGCGGCTCGTCGGTCTTGTTCGACACCTTCACCTGGATCGTCAGCTCACGGCCCGGAACCTTGTAGACGCCGCCCTTCAGCTCCGTCGTCACCAGCTTCGGACCAACGCCCGCCGTGCCCTCTTCCGTGATCGGCGTCAGCGGCTTCTGCAAGCCGGCCTGCAGCGGAATCGTGCGCGGGAAGGTGCTGTTCGTCACCGCATAGCCGATGATCGTCGCCAGGATCGTCACCGCGAGAACGATCGCGCCGACGCGGCGGTCGTCATCGCCGATCTGCTCCTCGTCCTTGCCTTCGCTGATGCGCAGGTAGGAGGCGATGAAGCCCTTCTTGAAGAACCAGTAGAGGATCCACGCCGCGGCCGCGATCAGCCACGGGAAGTGCCACGCGTAGACGCGGTCGATCCCGTAGGTCTCGAGGTCGACCGTCGTGCCGTCCAGCAGCGTCACCGGATCCTTGAAGTCCGCCATGTCGCCCTTGATCTCGATCCACTGGCCGGGTCCGATGATCGGGCCGCCGCCTTCGACGTTGATCTGCGCATGGACGTGCCACCGGCCGGCGCGGCGCGCCTTCAGATCGATCGAGAACGCATAGTCCTTGCCGATCTCCAGCGAAACCGAGCGCGGAGCGAACTGCTCGCCGATGAACTGCGCCGTCCGGACCAGGACAGGGCCCGGCTCGCCCGCGTTCAGGAACGACGCCTTCGGGTTCGCGACCGCCTGCGGCCACGCCGAGAACACGTGAACCTTGCCCGACAGAACCATCGACTCGTTGACGTTCAGCGAGGTCTTCGACCACTTCACGTCATACCAGTTCAGAGTGCGCATGCGAAGGAACGCCTGCTGCGACTTCTCGCCGTGCGCTTCCGCAGGGGCGACCGAAGCCGCCGTCGCCGCGACAGCCGCCGCGACGCTCAGGCCGAGGAGCTTCGCGACCCGCGAGGTCGCCAGCCCGGCCATTCTCTCCAAAGCTTTCATGTGAACCTACCTCCCAGTTTTCTCTACAGAGCCCGCCGTGCCGCATGAGCGCGCCGGCGGCCTCGCTCGTCTTCTCCGGAGCGGCTCCCCCCGCGGGAAACCGCTCCTCTTCTTTTCCGAGGGACCAAAGAGAAGCTCGTTCGCGTCTCTTCGATCAGATCTTCGAGATCACCTTGGTGGTCGAATACCACCGACCGACGAACCACCACAGGAAGTAGACCAGCATCGACACGAAGCCCGAGAAGAACGCCGCGACCGGAACGACGTCCTTACCGAAGGTGCGCAGCGTGCCGCGCTCGACCATGCGGATATATTCCGGCATCGACGTGCGGACGAAGTGGAAGCCGATCAGATCCGCCAGCGTCATCAGCTGGCCATGCTGCTCCGTCGCCTGGTGGAACGCCGCGATCGCCGGCCAGTTGTTCGGATAGAACAGAAGGCCCCACCCCAGCGAGCCCACCACCGCCGTGATCACATAGGACCCCGACAGAAGCAGGATGATGTCCAGCCACAGAGCCGGAACCACCAGAGCCGACGGGAACACGAGGCTGATCGGGAAATAGGTCCAGCCCCAGAAGTTCACATAGCGGTTGATCCACTCGCCGATCAGAAGGCCCAGAACCGCGAAGGTCGCGCCGAACGGCAGCTTGAAGTTCGTCCACAGGAACGCCTGCGTCGCCGCGGCGAAGGTCACGCCCAGGATCGGAACGACCGTCGGCCACATGCGGCGATCCTTCCAGTCGACCCAGAAGTCCCAGTCGCCCGCCGTCAGCATGAAATGAATATGATAGCCGCCCAGAACCGCCAGAAACAGCAGCGTCAGAATCAGCCAGTCGGCGGTCTTCACGCATCCCGCCGCTTCCGCGACCGAATGGAAAGGCCCGATCGCCCCCCCGCTCTTCGATGTAGACATCACTCTTCTCCTTGGTGTCGGTCCGCCCGGCGGTTCCCGCCGCAGCCGTCGACCAGTCCCCGGCTCTCTCGCGCCGAGTTGTCTTATCGTTCGCCCCGCGCTCCCCGCCGCTCCCGAAACCCCGCCCGAGCCGGCCCCGCGCCTCGCGCGGCCGTTCGGACGAAGGTCCCGTTCATCAGGAGACTGTGGATCGCGAGATGTCGCTGCAGACCGCCCGGCCCGAAAGACGGGCGGTCCAATTCAATCGTCTCAGCCGATCAGGGCCGCGACGCCGTCCTTGCCCAGCAGGCGCTTGATGCCGCCCAGGATCTGCAGAACCACGCCGAACACGCCGAGCGCCATCCAGCCGAAGAACACGAAGCCCCAGTGCAGAGGAGCCACGAACAGCTCTTCCATGAACCAGAAGGTGTGGCCCCACTCGTTGAGACCCACGTTCGGGATGATCATGAACGGGCCGATCGCCACGATCAGGAACGCCAGCGAGTAGCCGTGCGCAAAAAACGGAATGCGGGTCTTCGCATAGAAGAACGCGCCGACCGCCATGATCGAGTAGATCGGATAGCTCATGTAGAACTCGATGATGTGCGACGGCGTGAAGTCCGTGTCGCGAATCACCGTCATGTGCCACGTGCCGTCCTGCTCCGTGAAGAAGCTCGCGCCCCAGTAGATCGCCACGGCGTAGACCGTCAGCCACTGAAGCAGCACGACGTGACGGCGCAGCTCCTCGCGCGGAGCCACCGCGTCGATGTTGCGGTCGCGCGTCTTCCACAGCCAGCCGGCGAGCGCCAGGCCCGAAACCAGCTCCAGCGGAATCTCCGTCCACAGGATCGACAGCCAATACGTCTGGAACTCCGGAGCGAACGAGTCGAGGCCCGCGCGCCAGCCGTAGATCTGCTCGTAAATGCGGACGATCAGATAGAAGATGTTCAGGCCGGCAACGCCGATCCACATGCCACGCAGATCCACGATGGCGTCCGAGCCGGCGGCTGCGCCGGCTGTCGTCTCTGTTGTTACGCTCATCTCAATCCTCCTAAGTGCTCCCAGGGATTCTCAAGGGGCGGCCCCTCGCGTTCCCCCTCCCTGCGTGGAAACGCCTTCGTCTTCCCGGTTCCGTGAAATGCGCGCGCCGTCGCCGGCGCGTCTTTCGATCTCCCGTCGCGCCGGTCCCCGCTCCCCCGAAAGGCCACGAGCCCGGCTTTCTTCTTCCTTACTCGAAGACGAAGTCCCCAAGCCGCCGCGCAGAACGAATGCAAATGGCGAAACACTCCGGGTCCACCCCGAAACGCCACGCCCATACCCTCGTTCGGCGAGCCGCAACCATTTCCGTACGCGTCTCTAATGACAATATCCGATAGGGTAGGCTAAAGTAATCTATCGAGTGGTAATAGAAAGCCTCTCAGGCTGTTTATATGGCGCCGCAAAATTCCCCGAACCACCTCGCCGACGAGAGCGGCGACGCCGGCCGCCTTGTTCATAATATACTAAAAAACAATAAGATTCTTTCTCGGCGCAGGCGCGGCTCGCTCCCCGCCCGAAAGCCGCCCCGATAGGGCGAGCTGACGGGACCGTATCGGCGGTGCGGCGCCGGGGTCTCACGGAGAGGGCGCGGAAGATCGTCAGCGGGCGGCGGCGCTGTCGGCCTGCGACGACGACGGCAGCATCGCATTGCGCAGATCCGCGGCGCGCGCGTCGCGCTCCGTCAACGGCGCGAGCCCGAAGCGCGTCTCGATCGTTCGCAGAATCGAGGTCGTGTCATAGACCGTGTGGTCGACGAAGCTCTTTTTGGCGAAGGGCGAGATGATCAGCGTCGGCACGCGCGCTCCCGGCCCGAATCTGTCGATCTTGGGCGGCGCGACATGGTCCCAGGCCCCTCCGTTCTCGTCGGCGGTGACGATGATCAGCATGTCCTTCCAATTCGGGCTCGCGCGCAGCCGCGCGACGACTTCGGAAAGATGCGCGTCGCCGCTCTTCAGGTCCGCGTAATCGGGATGCTGGTTCACCCGGCCGATCGGCTTGTAGAAGGAGACCGCCGGCAAGGCTCCCGCGGCGGCGGCGGCGAAGAAATCCTCGGCGTCCTTCAGATGCAGCTCGCGCCCGGCGCTTCCCGGCGCATATTTTTCGAAATAGAGGAAAGGCTGGTGGTGCGTCTGGAAATGGTCCGGCGCGTCGCGCTGCCGGATGCGGCCGGCGCGCATATCGTTCCAGCCCCCGGCATACCAGGCCCAGGACACGCCTTTCTCGGTGAGGCGGTCGCCGATCGTCGGCGCGGACTGCGGAGGCAGTGTCAGCTCGGAGGGAACCTGAAGGTCGATCGGAGAAAGCGGCGCGGGCGGCTGCAGCGTGCTCACCGCAAAGCCGTCGGGCGTCACGCGCCCGGTCCTGCGAAAGCGCGGAGGACCGTCGAGCGCGCTCTTCGGCGAATGATCGGACCGCGCCAGAAAGCCGGTCGTCTCGTCGAGCTCGGCGACGAGGCTCGGCGGCGGCGACGGATAGATCGGCGCGCATGCGCAGATCAGGAAGATGTGATTGAGAAAGGATCCCCCGAAGGCCGCGTGAAAGAAATGATCGGCCAAGGTGAACTCCTCGGCCAGCCGCCATTGCGCGAGGCCGCGGCCGTCGTAATAGCCCATGACGAGGCCGCCGGCGCTGGAGACCGCCGCGAAGCGGTCCATCCTGCCGCCGTCGATCTGCTCCTGCTCCTGATAGAAGTCATGGGTGAGGTCGGCGGTCTTCTCGCCGTTGGGCGCGAAGGCGTCGATCGGGAACGGCGCGTTGGGGAGAGTCGGCGGAAAGCGCCCGTCGGCGCCTTTCCCCGCAGGAATGGGCGGAAGCTTCGTCAGGATCGAGCCGTCGGCGTCGACCTGGGCGAAACGATCGGATGCGAGGCCGAGGCCGTCAGCCCCCGGAAACAGGCCGAACACATTGTCGAAGCTTCGATTTTCCGTGTAGATGACGACGATGTGCCCGATTTCGGCGAAAGGATTGGCCGTCTGCCGAGCCGGGCTCGGACGGGCCGCAAAGGCGAGCAGCGCCGCCGCGGCGGCGAAAGAACGGAGAGTCGACAATCTCATGGGCGATCCGGCTGCTGTCGTGTCGATCCTCTCAGAATGAGGACACAAGCAGACAGAATCGTGACGGCTGCGCCTTCGCGCCGTCGGCGCGAAGGCGTTCCGTCATGCGCTCGCGCGCGTCAGTGCCCGCTGGCCGTCGCAGTGGCCGCGCCCTGCGTGGGACGCGGCGTGTCGTTCGTGCGTCCCGGCAGGACAGGATAGTCGACGCGCGGCTGATCGCCCGTCAACGCGCCGAGGAAGGCGACGATCGCCTTGGTCTCGTCGCCTGAAAGCGTCACGCCGAGTTGGTCGGCCGCCATGATCGACACGGCCTCCTCCAGCGTCCACACGCTGCCCGTGTGAAAATAGGGAGCGCGGAGCGCGACATTGCGCAGCGGCGCGGCGCGGAACACGTAGTCGTCCGACGCGCTCTTGGTGACCGCGGCGCGGCCCTTGTCCGCGGCCGGCAGCACGTCTGCGGACGGCTTCTGCGCGACGCCGAAGGGGAAATAGCCGGCGCCGCCGACATTGACGCCGTCGTGACACCCCCCACAGCCCTTGTCGATGAAGAGGCGCAAGCCCTGCTTCTCGGTCGCATCGAGCGCGGCCTCGTCGCCGGCGAGGAATTTGTCGAAGCGCGAGCCGGGCGTGATCAGCGTCGCCTCGAAGGCCTCTATGGCCTTGGCGAAGTTGTCGAAATTCGCCGGCCTCGAGTCGTTCGGGAAGGCCCTCTTGAACTCGGCGACATAGGCGGGGATCGAGTTCAGCGTCGCTTCGACATTGGCGGGCGTGTTGTTCATCTCGACGCCGGCCTGCACCGGGCCCTTGGCCTGCGCCTTCAAATCCTCGGCGCGGCCGTCCCAGAACTGCGCGACATTGAACACGGCGTTGAGCACGGTCGGCGCGCGGCGCGGACCCTTCTGCCAGCCGTGGCCGATCGAGGTCGAGCCGGCGTCGACGCCGCCGAGGCTCAGATTGTGGCAGGAGTTGCAGCTGATGATCTGACTGGCCGACATGCGCGGATCGAAAAAGAGCTTCTTGCCGAGCTCGATCTTGGCGGGCGTGATCTCATTGTTCTTCACCGCTTTGGCGGCGGCGGCCGGCGTGACCGGCGTGAACAGGGCGTTGGCGTCCGCCCTCAGATCGCCCGCCACGGCGGCGGCGGGCAGCAACAGCATCGCGCTCAGCGACGCGACAAAGGAACGAGACATTTTGGACGGGCTCCCTGGATTGAGTCGAGCGTGCAGTGCGAATGAGGCCGCTCGATGCCTCGTCCGCCTAGCACAACCGCGGCCGGCGATCAAAGGCGAACGACTGCAGCTAAATTTGAAATTTCAAGTATCTGTGACGTCACCATGACAGCCTCTGCGGTTGAACGCCAGAGATGAAGTCGTCACTCACGACCGAGCATGTGGTGAGGTTTGTCACGTAAGCATTTACTGCGCTGCACAAGCCAGGATACTGTGTCTCCGGCAGTGGATCTACGAGGATGACTGGGCGATTTGTTGCGATCATGCCTTGCCGATCGGCGGGATTGGGAGCAATATCGCGTCATTAGCGCCGAAAAAGAAACGGCTTCCGTCCGACGGGCGCGCAAGGGGAGGAAACCATGGCCGTGCTCACGCGCGTCGCGACGGCGTTCGCGGCTTGCTTCTGCCTTTCGGGCGCGGCGCTCGCCGAGCCTCTCGGCCTTCCGCCTGTTCCCATCCCCGCCGACAATCCGCAGACGACCGACAAGATCGCCCTCGGCAATCGCCTCTTTCACGATCTGCGCTTCTCCAGCGACGGCACGGTCGCCTGCGCGACCTGTCACGCGGACGAGAAGGCCTTCACGGACAGCCCCCTGCGCACGTCGAAGGGAATCGGCGGGAAAATCGGCACGCGCAACGCGCCGACGGTGATCAACGCCGCTTATTTCACCGCTTTTTTCTGGGACGGCCGCTCCGCCTCGCTCGAGGATCAGTCGCAGCATCCCTTCCTCAATCCGGTCGAGATGGGCCTGCCGACGCATGAGCCGATCTTGAACGTCGCCCGATCCGACGCCTTCTATCTCGAGCTGTTCAAGCGCGCTTTCGGCAAGGCCGGCGCCGACATCACCATGGAGGATGTGAAGAAGGCAATCGCCGCCTATGAGCGCACCATCGTCTCGGGCGACTCGCCTTTCGACCGCTGGCGCTTCGGCAGAGAGGAGAATGCGATCTCGCAGAGCGCCAAGCGCGGCTTCGAGGCCTTCGTCGGACAGGGACGCTGCGTCTCGTGCCATGTCATCGAGGAGACGCAGGCGCTCTTCACCGACAATCGCTTCCACAATATCGGCGTCGGCATCAATCGGGCGCAATTCGACGTCCCGCGCCTCTCGGCGGAGTTCCTGACCGCCAAAGCGAAAGGCGCCGACGTCGACAAGACGGTGCTCTCCGATCCCAAGACGTCCGAGCTCGGCCGCTTCGCCGTGACCGACCAGTTCGACGTGATCGGCGCCTTCAAGACGCCCACGCTGCGCAATGTCGCGGTGACTGCGCCCTACATGCACGACGGCTCGCTGAAGACGCTGAAGGACGTCGTGCGCCATTACAACAACGGCGGCCGCAGCGAGGGCGATCCGGCTCAGGTCAACGACTATCTCTCGGGCGGCATCAGGCCGCTCAATCTCTCCGAGCAGCAGATGGACGATCTCGTCGCCTTCATGGAGACGCTCACCACGCCCGCCTATTTCGGAGCGAAGACCAGATAGGACGCCGAACGGCGCCGTCACGAAAAGAGGAACGAAGCCGATGAGCGAATTGATCACGAGGCGCAGCGTGCTCGCCGGCGCGAGCGCCGGCGCGGCGATCACGACCTTGCCCATCAGCATGGTCACCCTCGCCTTCGGCGGAACGCGCGAGGACTTCACCTTCACCTATATTTCCGACGCGCATATCCAGCAGATCAAAGGCGCGACCTTCGTGCGCAATTGGGACCTGGGTCTGAAGCGCGCCGTGGCCGAGGCCAATCTGGTGAAGCCGGAATCGGATTTCGTGATGTTCGGCGGCGATCTCGCCCAGCTCGGCAAGCGCGAAGAGCTCGACCACGGCGCCGAGATCCTCTCCAAGCTGAAGGGCAAGCTCTACTGCGTGATGGGCGAGCACGATTATTATCTCGACCTCGGAGACTATTGGAGCAAGCTCTACGGTCCGCATTACTACAGCTTCGACCACAAGGGCGTTCATTTCGTCGTTCTGAACTCGATCCTGACCAACGAGCAATGGACCTTCCACCGCTGGCCCACGGCCGAGCAGCGCATGCTCGAGATGGCCGGGCTCGACAATCCCAACGGCTCGCCCTTCATGGTCGGCGACAGGCAGCGCAAATGGCTCGCGGACGATCTCGCCAAAGTCGACAAGGCGACGCCGCTCGTCGTCTTCTCGCATTCGCCGCTGCAGAAGATCTACAAGGGCTGGAATTTCTGGACCGAGGACGCGGAGGATGTCCAGGCCCTGCTGCAGCCCTTCGAGAATGTCACCGTCGTCTACGGCCATGTGCATCAGATTCAATATAACCAGATCGGCGCCATCAGCTTCAATTCGGTGATGGCGACGGCTTGGCCGTGGCCCTATCCCCAGAGCTATGCGCAAGCCGAGAGCCATTTGCCCGTGCTCACCATTCCGATGAACAGAGCCGATCCCTTCTTCGAGCGGGACGCCACCGGCTGGCAGCTGATCGACATCGGCTCGGGCCGCGTCACGGCGCGCTATCAGCTCTGGGACAACGAGCCGCGCACCGTAGCTTACGACCGCAAGGCCGGCCATCCGCTCGACGTCGCCTATCAGGAGCCGACACAGCGCCGTCTGCCCCAGAACCATTATTGATCGGGAGTTCGCGATGCGTCGCTCGATACTGCTTCTCGCCATCATATTCGCAGCGCTCGGCGTAGCGGCTCGCGCCGACGAATTCACGCGCGCCGACGTCGACCGCTATCAGAAGGAATATGAAGCCGTCGCCAAGCAGGGCCGCGAGCTGTGGACCAGCGGTTCGGTCGGGACCAACGGCGTCGCCTGCGCGCAATGCCATCCCAACGCCGCCAACACCCATCCGGAAACCTATCCGAAGTTCCAGAAGCAGCTCGGCAAGGTCGCGCAGCTTTTCGAGATGGTGAACTGGTGCATTCGCAATCCGCTCCAGGGCCAGAATCTGGCCGCGGACGATCCGCGGATGACGGCGCTCGTCTCCTACATCACATTCGAGCGGCGGGGCATGAAGCTCACGCCCGGCGTCCATTGAGGAGCGCGACACATGCAGAAAGCGTTGCTGATCTCTTTGCCGGCCGTCTTCGTCGCCTGCGCCGCCATGGCTGCGCCGAAGACGGAGGATGCGCAGACGCAGGCAGAGCTGTCGGCCCCCGCGCCCGCGCAGGCCGTCGCGGCGCCTTCGCCCTGCAGCGGCTGCGCCGGCCATGATTGCTCCGATTGTCCGGCCGCGCACGCCGCGCTGGCGCGGGCGGAAACCGTTCCGCCCTGCCCGCATTGACCATCTATTCCGCCGCGGCGGGCGCCGGCGCGATCAGCGGAATGCCGAAAAAGCTCTCGTCATCCGCGCCGGACGCCTTGTGCAGCTCGAAGGCGTCCTTCCAGACGGCCGTCTCCGTCGTGTCGGCCGGCCGATAGGTGCATTTACCGTCTGAATTGCCCGCCTGCAGCCACTTTTTGCTGTTGCGCACGAATCGATCGAGCGCCTTCTGATCGGTTGGCCGAATGACGCATCGCGGAACGCCATCGACCATCACGACTTGCGGAAGCATGTGCGATCTCCGACAAAGGACCGCGACGATCTCGGCGGCGCGCCCCACCCTCCCCTCGAAGGTGGAAGCGCCCCCGTCCCGCACGAGCTCGCCCTACGGCCCCTGATTGCCTGTCTCACAATATGGTAGCAATCGCGGCGCCATGCCTCGCCGTGTCAGCCGATATAGTCCTGCACGACGTCGCCCAGAATTCGGTTCACGTCGTCGAGGGCCGAAACGTCGTAGCGACTGGTCTTTTCCCCGGCCTCGTCCTCGCGCTCGAATTTGGCGTGGCCGAGCGCGATCGACGCGCCATCGATCTCGAAGGGAATGGCCAGCGGCTCTTTCAGGGGCCGGGTGACATAGAGCAGCCCCATCACTTTCTGCTCGACCGCGCTCGCCTTCAACGACACGTCGACGCCGAACTTCGGCGCGATGTCCTTCTTGATCATGTCGTCCAGAAAGGCGACCCAGCGGAAGAAACCGGCGAATACGCGCCGCGCGTCGGCGATGAGCTTTTCTTCCGCCTTGGCGAGGGTCTCGCTCGGCTCGGTCATGATGATCGTCCCCGCTCGCCGGCGCCTGTCGCCGGCCATGCCGGAAATACGCGAATATCATGCCGTCACGCCGAGGCTCGCCGCGCGATCTCATAGGCGCGAACGTGGGTGAGCGCGATCTCGAGCACCGGCGTCTCCACGCCGGCCCGCTCGGCCCGCGCGAGCATGTCGCCCAGAATATGCTCCCCCTCCGTGCGCCCTCCCCGCTCCATGTCCCGCAGCATGGAGGATTTCAGCGGCGAGCCGCGCTTGGTCAGCTCGGCGCGGAAACCGGCGAATTTCTCCACCCCCGGCGCATGGGTCTCGGCGCGCGCGACCGCCTCGCATTCGGCGAGCAGGCGCAGAATCAGCGATTCGCCCGAAGGAACAGCGAGGACGGCTCCTATGCTCGCTCGCATCGAGGAGGTGATTCCGGCGAGTGTCGCCAGAAACACGAATTTGTCCCAGAGCTCCTGCTCGATGTCGTCGGAAAGACGCGCCTCGACCGGCGTCTTCGCGAAGGCGCCTTCGAGCGCCGCGAGCCGTTCGTCCGCCACGCCGTCGCGCGCGCCGAAAATGATGCGGTTCAGCTCGCCGAAATGGTGAATGACTCCGTCATTCGTGACCGTCGCGCTGATCTGCGCCACGCCGCCGAATATCTTCGCATCGGGAAAGCGCGCGGCGAGCCGCTCGAAATGGGCGAGGCCGTTGAGCAGCGGCAGGATCGCCGTCCCCGACCCGACGGCGCCGGCCATCGTCTCCAGCGCCGCGTCGAGATCATAGGCCTTGCAGGTGAGGATCACGAGATCGAAAGGCGAATGCGCCCGCGTCGCCGTCTTCACCGCGAGACGCGCGTCGCCGAGCGGGCTCTCGATGACGAGCCCGCGCTCGGCGAGACGGCGCGCCCGCCCCTCGCGAACGAGAAAGGTCGCGTCGGCGCCGGCCTCGACCAGGCGTCCGCCATAATAGCCGCCGACGCCGCCCGCGCCGAGGATCGCGATGCGCATCTCAGGCGCCGGTCGGATAGTTCGGGCTCTCGCGGGTGATCGTCACGTCATGGACGTGGCTCTCGCGCAGGCCCGCGTTGGTGATGCGCACGAACTCGGCCTTGGCCTGGAACTCGGTGATGGTCGGCGCGCCGACATAGCCCATCGCCGCGCGCAGGCCGCCGGCGAGCTGATACAGGATCGGCGCGACCGGGCCGCGGAACGGCACCTGGCCTTCGATGCCTTCCGGCACGAGCTTCAGGCTCTCCTTCACATCCTGCTGGAAATAGCGGGCGGCCGAACCGGCCTCCATGGCGCCGACGGAGCCCATGCCGCGATAGGATTTGAACGAGCGGCCCTGATAGAGGAATACGTCGCCCGGCGCCTCCTCGGCGCCGGCGAGCAGCGAGCCGATCATCACCGCCGAGGCGCCGGCGGCAATGGCCTTGGCGAGATCGCCCGAATATTTGACGCCGCCGTCGGCGATCACCGGCACGCCGGACTTGTGCGCCTCCTCGGCCGCGTCCATGATCGCGGTGAGCTGCGGCACGCCGACGCCCGCGACGATGCGCGTCGTGCAGATGGAGCCCGGGCCGATGCCGACCTTGATCGCGTCGGCGCCGGCGTCGATCAGCGCTTTCGCCCCTTCGCGCGTCGCGATATTGCCGGCGACGATCGACACTTTGTTGGAAATCTTCTTGATGCGTCCGACCTGGTCGAGAACCGCTTGAGAATGGCCGTGGGCCGTATCGATGACGATCAGGTCGACGCCCGCGTCGATGAGATGCCGGGCGCGCTCATAGCCGCGGTCGCCGACCGTCGAGGCCGCGGCGACCCGCAGCCGCCCTTCGGAATCCTTGGCGGCGTGGGGATGCAGCGTCGCCTTCTCTATGTCCTTCACCGTGACGAGGCCGACGCAGCGATAATCCTCGTCGACGACCAGCAGTTTCTCGATGCGGTGCTGGTGCAGCAGGCGGCGGGCCTCGTCCTGATCCACGCCTTCGCGCACGGTGATGAGCTCCCGCGTCATCAGCTCGGCGACGGGCTCCGACATGTCGTCGGCGAAGCGCACGTCGCGATTGGTGAGAATGCCGACGAGCTTGCCGGGCTTCTCGGAGGCGCCGCGCTCGACCACCGGAATGCCGGAAATGCCGTAGCGCGCCATCAGCGCCAGCGCGTCGGCGAGCGTCTCGTCGGGGAAGATGGTGATCGGGTCGACCACCATGCCGCTCTCGTAGCGCTTGACCTTGCGTACTTCGGCGGCCTGGGCGGCGGGGGTGAGATTCTGGTGGATCACGCCGAGCCCACCGGCCTGGGCCATGGCGATGGCGAGCCGCGCCTCGGTCACCGTGTCCATGGCCGAGGAGACGATCGGCAGGTTGAGCGTGATCTCGCGCGTGAGGCGCGTCGAGATATCGACCTGCGAGGGCACGACCAGCGAATGGCGAGGGCGCAGCAGCACATCGTCGAAGGTCAAGGCCTCGTGCAACGCCGGTCGTGCGTAGGATGTCATGGAGCCAACTCCCTCGGGGCGGTGAAAACGGCGCGCGAGCCGTCTTCCGGGTTGGCGCGTGCTCATAGCATCAATATGACGGAAGGCAAAATCGCTGGAGCGCGCGGTGGAAAACCATGCAACCGTCGACGCCCGCGGCGCCGCGCGGGAGAAAGAGCGCGAAGCGTCGGCGCGCGAAGCGACGATCTTCCGCCGCGACGACGAAGCGCGAAGATCTCGGCGCGGCGCGCCCTGCTCAGAGCCACGAACGCGCTTGACGCCGCGGCGGCGGCCAGGGCATTTGTGCGCCCTCCCTTCTCTCGCCGCGCTTTTCAAGGGCTCCATGATCCGATCCGCACTGATGAATGTGATGACGGCCGCCGCCATCAAGGCCGGCCGCGGCTTGAAGCGCGATTTCGGCGAGGTCGAGAATCTGCAGGTGTCGATCAAGGGCCCGGGCGATTTCGTCACCGCGGCCGACAAGCGCGCGGAAAAGACTTTGTTCGAGGAATTGTCGCGCGCGCGGCCGGGCTATGGATTCCTGATGGAGGAGAGCGGCGCGGTCGAGGGCTCCGACAAGAGCCATACTTGGCATATCGATCCGCTCGACGGCACGTCGAACTTCCTGCACGGCATCCCGATCTTCGCCGTGTCGATCGGGCTCGAGCGCGAGGGCCAGCTCGTCGCCGGCGTCGTCTATAATCCGGCGAGCGACGAGATGTTCGTGGCCGAGAAGGGACAGGGCGCCTATTTCAACAATCGGCGCATGCGTGTCTCGGCCCGCAAGACTCTCGGCGAGTCGCTCGTCGCCTGTGGCATTCCGCCGCTCGCCGGAATCGAGCGGCACGCCCGCTTCCAGACGGAGCTCGCCGCCGTCATGGCGAAGACCGGAAACATCCGTCGCCTCGGCGCCGCCGCTCTCGACCTCGCCTTCGTCGCGGCGGGCCGCTGCGACGGCTATTGGGAGCGCGGCATCAAGACCTGGGACATCGCCGCGGGAATTGTGCTGGTGCGCGAGGCCGGCGGCTTCGTCACCGATCTCGACGGCGGCTCCGACATGCTCTTCAAGAACGCCATTTGCGCGGGCAATGAGGCGATCCACCGCCTCCTGCTCGACACGCTGCGGAAGGTCTGACGGCGATGACGCGGCCGGGCCTCGTCAGTCCCCGCATCGCCGCGCGGCGAGACGAGGATTGGGCCGCCCTGCTCGAGCTCTGGGTCGCGGCCTGGCGCGCAACCTGTCCGGACATTGATTTCGAAGCGCGCCGGGATTGGCTTCAGGAGCGGATTTTGCGCCTCGAGCGCGACGGCTCGCACACGCTTCTCTTGCGCGAAGGCGCGCCGCCGGCGCCGATCGGCTTCGTCGTGATCGACCCCGCGACCCATTGGCTCGACCAGCTCTGCGTGCATCCCTCGCGCTTCGGCTCGGGTGCGGCGGAAGCGCTGATCGAGGCGGCGCGCAGCGTCTCGCCCGCACGGCTGCGCCTCGACGTGAACGCCGACAACCGCCGCGCCCTCGCTTTCTACGAGCGCGAAGGCTTCGTCTCTCAGGGCGAAGGCGCGCCGAGCCTCTCGGGCCGGCGGACGCTCATCATGGAATGGACGAGCGTCCCGCCTTCTCAGTCGTGATCGACGATGGCGATGCGCACCATATTGGTCGCGCCCGGCGAGCCGAACGGCATGCCCGCGACGATGATGACGCGATCGCCGGGCGAGGCGAATCCTTCGCGCGCCGAATTCACGCAAGCGCGCTCGGCCATGTCCTCGACATCGCGCGCGTCCTGTGTCTCGAGCGCATGCACGCCCCAGACGAGCGCGAGGCGACGGGCCGTGTCGCGACTCGGCGTCAGCGCCAGAATGGGCGGACGCGGCCGCTCGCGGGCGATGCGCAGCGCCGTGGCTCCCGATGATGTCCAGGCGCAGATGGCCACCGAATGCAACGTCTCCGCCACGTCGCGCGCAGCGACGGCGATGGCGTCGGCGGCGGTCGGATCGGGCGCCGCGGCGCGCTGGGCGTTGATGATCGAGCGATAGACCGCGTCGGTCTCGACCTCCTCGGCGATGCGGCTCATCGTCGCCACCGCCTCGATCGGATATTGGCCCGCCGCGCTCTCGGCCGACAGCATGACGGCGTCGGCGCCCTCATAGACCGCGGTCGCCACGTCGGACACTTCCGCACGCGTCGGCAGCGGCGCGAGGATCATCGATTCGAGCATCTGCGTCGCCACGACGACCGGCTTGCCGAGCCGGCGCGCGGCGCGGGTGATGCGCTTCTGCAGACCGGGAACCTTCTCGAGCGGCACCTCGACGCCGAGATCCCCGCGCGCCACCATCAGCGCGTCGGCGACTTCGATCACCTCGTCGAGCCGCGCGATCGCCTGTGGCTTTTCGATCTTGGCCATGATCTGCGCGCGCTTTCCGGCGACGCGCTTGACCTCGAGCACGTCCTCCGGCCGCTGAACGAAGGAGATCGCCACCCAATCGACGCCCTCGGCCAGAGCCGCGTCGAGGTCGGCGCGATCCTTGGGGGTCATCGAGGTGATCGGGATCTCGGTGTCCGGCAGGCTGACGCCCTTGCGGTTGGAGATGCGGCCGCCGACGTCCACGACCGCGCGGGCCATCGTCTCCGACGTCTCGACGACATGGAGCCGCACCTTGCCGTCGTCGATGAGGATCGTGTCCCTCGACTTCAGCGCGCTCAGAATCTCGGGATGCGGCAGCTGGACGCGCGAAGCGTCGCCCGGCGCCGGATCGGCGTCGAGCACGAAATGATCGCCCTTGCGCAGATGCACGGCTCCTTCCGCGAAGGCGCCGATGCGCAGCTTGGGGCCCTGCAGATCGGCCAATATGCCGATGGCGCGGCCGGTCTCGGCCTCGATCTCTCGAATCATGCGGACATAGGCGGAAAGTCCGGCGTGATCCGTGTGACTCATATTGATCCGGAACACGTCGGCGCCGGCCGTCGACAGGCCGGCGACGATCGACTTCTCGACGCTCGCCGGACCGAGCGTCGCGATGATCTTGACGCGCCGCAACCTTCTCATTTCAAGAGCCATCCCATTCTGTCGAGCCGTATCCGCCTTCGCCGTCACTTCGCGGCCGCAGGCGTCGGGTCGGTGAGCTGCACCGTCCAATTCTTGGCGTCGCGCCCCGTGTCGATCTCGAAGAAGCCGGTGCGGTCGAAGCCCCGCGCGAAGCAGTCCTCGCGGCCGTCGATGCGGAACTCCCGATCGCGCGTGCACATGAACGCCTTGCCCTTCCATTCGCCGCCGCGTTCGTCCATCGCATAGATATAGTAATATTGTGCCGCGAGCGGCCCGCGCAGCAGCGTCTCGCAGGCGGAGGCGCGAAGGTTCCACCACCCTTCCGACAGCCAGCCGCGCCCATCCGTATAGGCGAGCGCCACGCTCACCCGGTTGCTCGTGCTGTTGCACAACCGGAAATCCGCCTCGGCCGCGGTGGTAGCGCAAAGCCAAAACGAAAAGATTACAGTCGGGGCAATTCGTCCGGACATGGGAGGTCGCTGCGTGGAAGATCGGCCGTCTTCGCGCCGCGTCGGGGCGACGTGGCGCACAGCCAAACCACGGGACGGCGGCTTTGTCCACCCCGCGCGAGCGCTGCACGCCGCAAAGGCTCCGTCGGGCGCGCGGCGAAAGCGCATGCTTCCGCGCCTCCTCCTCGGCCTTGCGGCGGCCGAGCGGGAGAGGGAGGCGGACTCGGGCGCCATATCCAAGGCTCGCGAAGCGCCGGCGGCCCCGCTCTCGCAACGGCGAACCTTCTTTCCGGTTCGGGCTTGTCAGCCGCGTCGTAGCGCCGCCGCCGCGCGCGGCGCGAAATAAGTAAAGACGCCGGCCGCCCCGGCGCGCTTGAAGGCGAGGAGACTCTCCATCATCGCCCGTTCGCCGTCGATCCACTCATTGGCGGCGGCGGCCTCGATCATCGCGTATTCGCCCGACACCTGATAGGCGAAGGTCGGCGCATGAAAAGCCTCGACGACGCGCCGCACGACGTCGAGATAGGGCAAGCCGGGCTTCACCATCACCATATCGGCGCCCTGCTCGAGATCGAGCGCCACTTCGCGCAGCGCTTCGTCGCCATTGGCCGGGTCCATCTGATAGGTCCGCTTGTCGCCGCGCAGGGTCTTGTCGGCGCCGACGGCTTCGCGGAACGGTCCGTAGAAAGACGAAGCATATTTGGCGGCGTAGCTCATGATCTGCACGCTCTCGAAGCCCTCGGCGTCGAGCGCGGCGCGGATCGCGCCGACGCGGCCGTCCATCATGTCCGAGGGCGCAATCACGTCGGCGCCGGCGCGCGCCTGATTGAGCGCCTGCGCCGCGAGCACGGCGACCGTCTCGTCGTTGGCGATCTCGTCGCCGGCAAGAACGCCGTCATGGCCATGGCTCGTATAGGGATCGAGCGCGACGTCGGTGATCACGCCGATGTGCGGCACGGCGGATTTCAACGCGCGGCAGGCGCGGCAGACGAGATTTTCCGGATCGAGCGCCGCCGAGCCGCGCGCGTCGCGCAAGGCCGGATCGGTGTTGGGAAAGAGAGCGACGGCGGGAACGCCGAGCGAGGCCGTCTCCTCGATCGCCTCGACCGCCGTGTCGAGCGAATAGCGAAACACGCCGGGCATGGAGGCCACTTCGTCGCAGCGGCCGACGCCGTCGACGAGAAACACCGGCCAGATCAAATCGTCGACGGAAAGGCGCGTTTCGCGGACGAGCCGCCGAGCCCAGTCGCTCTTGCGATTGCGACGCGGGCGTTGCGCCAGCGTCAGTCGCGGCGCGCGCGTCTCGCCGCCCGGCCCGGTGTCGAAAGCTGCCATGGCGTCGGCCTCCAGCGCAGCCGCAGACGCTAAAAGTCGCGGCGCGTTCTGCCTAACACGATGGCGAAAGAGGCGAAAGCCTGCAGCGTCCCCGCGTTGACGCCCGCCATCGCTTCGGTCTAGAGCGGACGCGCCGCTCGCAAGAGAACTCTTCGCTATGCGGCGTCGTCACGACGGAAGCGGATGGCCATCCGACGCAACGCCCGCGCGGGCGACAGCTCACGAAGCTCCCCGAAACGATGCGCGGCGATCGCAGGCGCAGTGTGGTGCTGTGTCGTCGCGGCCGCAGCGGCTCCCGACATCGCACCATCCACGCGGCAGCGCAGCCACCGCGCCGCGCCCGCGGAGAAGCGCGAGCTGCGCGCTCCCCTGCCCCCGCCTCGTTCTGCGCCGCCCGTGGCGATCGAGCAGTCGCCCGCGCCGCCGCCCGAATTGCCTCCGCTCGACACATCGGCGCCGCCGCCGTCGCTCCCGCGAGCCTCGCGCGAGCGCATGAAGCTCTGCGCGCTGCAATGGCTGAAGCTCAGGCAGGAACGGCAGACGGGCGGAACGACATGGCGGGAATTCGCGACCGAATGCCTCAGCCGCTAGCGACGCTCCCACGGATTCGATCGGCCGCGCGTCGCGAGGGATTCTGACGGCTCGCAGCGTCGATTGGCGAAACGTCGCTCGCGAGCCGGCTGGACTGCGGGCTCCGATGTTCGGCGCGTCACTCCGTCTCCGGGGCCTCCGGCGCCGGAGTCGGCTCCTTGACCTTTCGCGGAGCGCGGCGCTTGGCGGGGGCCTTGCGCGCGGCCTTCTTCGTGGACTTCTTCGTCGCGCCGCGCTTCTTCGTCGCCGCCTTGCGCGTCGTCTTCTTGGCTGTCGTCCTCTTCTTCGTCGCGGCTTTCTTCGTCGCCGTCTTGCGCGTGGCCTTGCGCGTCGTCTTCTTGGCTGTCGTCCTCTTCTTCGTCGCGGCTTTCTTCGTCGCCGTCTTGCGGGCGCCCTTCTTCGCGGCGGCCTTCTTCGCCGGCTTACGCTTCGTCGTTGCTTTCGCCATCGTCAGTCCCCTTGATCCCAAATCGCCGGAATGTCGCTTCACCGGACAATAGGCGTGAATAGCGTAACGTGGTTAATCACCGGTTCAAGTGGCGTCATTGCGAATTGTGCGCGCGATGAAAGGCGAAACGCATCACCGCAACGCTTCGCAGCGCGCGAGGGAGAGCACAGAACGCGCCGCTCGTGCGCAAGGCGCGTCGCGATGGAGCCGTCGTCGAAACAATCGCAGCCGCGTCGAACACGTCGCATGCGCAATCTCCGCAAAGGCGCGACGCCGCAGAAGCGCGCTCGCCGAGAGGCAGCCAATTCATTGTTTTCGCTATTGATGAAGACCGCGCGCGCAATCGCTCGCGCAGCATTCGCGTCAGCGCTCGCAAGCGAGCGGCGGGCTCGCGGTCTTCCTATGTCGACGCTCGCGACGTCTTTCGGCGCGCGTCGGCGCGCAATCCCGACGCCGGGAGCCACTTGTGCGCGCAGCGACGAGACGCATCCGCGGGAAGCAAAAAAAAATTGTGCGAAGAGTCGGCGCGAGACGCACGAATGGCGTCGACGCAGTCGCCGACGCCATTCGATTTCGCGAATCGCCAAAGCGGACGATTCGCTCCGGGGATATGAAATCGCGGGATTCAGATGCCGAGACGGCTCTTCAGCAGCTCGTTGACCGCTTGCGGATTGGCCTTGCCGCCAGTCGCCTTCATCACCTGTCCGACGAACCAGCCGAGCATCGTCGGCTTCGCCTTGGCTTGCGCGACCTTCTCCGGATTGGCCGCGACGATCTCCTCGATCGCCTTCTCGATCGCGCCGGCGTCGGTCACTTGCTGCAAGCCGCGCGTCTCGACGATCGCGCGCGGATCGCCGCCCTCCCGCCAGACGATCTCGAAGACGTCCTTGCCGATCTTGCCGGAGATGACGCCGGTGGAGATGAGGTCGACGATGGCGCCGATCGCCGCGGCGGAGACCGGCGAGCGCGCAATCTCGAGCCCCTCCTTGTTGAGACGGCCGAACAGCTCGTTGATCACCCAATTGGCGACGAGCTTGGCGTCGCGGCCCTTCGCCGCCTCCTCGAAGAAATCGGCGCTCGCCCGCTCGGCGACCAGCACGCCCGCGTCATAGGGCGGCAAGCCGTACTGCGCGATGAAGCGCGCGCGCTTGTCGTCCGGCAGCTCGGGCAGCTCCGCCTTCAGCGCGTCGACATAAGGCTGATCGAATTCGAGCGGCAGAAGGTCGGGATCGGGGAAATAGCGGTAATCATGCGCCTCCTCCTTGGAGCGCATGGAGCGTGTCTCGCCCCTGCCGGGATCGAAGAGGCGCGTCTCCTGCGAGATGACGCCTCCGTCCTCGAGAATGCCGATCTGCCGGCGCGCCTCGACCTCGATCGCCTGGCCGATGAAGCGAATGGAGTTGACGTTCTTGATCTCGCAGCGCGTGCCGAAGGGCGCGCCCGGCTTGCGCACGGAGACGTTCACGTCGGCGCGCAGCGAGCCCTGCTCCATATTGCCGTCGCAGGAGCCGATGTAGCGAAGGATGGTGCGCAGCTTCGAGACATAGGCGCGTGCCTCCTCGGCCGAGCGGATGTCGGGCTTGGAGACGATCTCCATCAGCGCGACGCCCGAGCGGTTGAGGTCGACATGGCTCTCGGTCGCGGAGAGGTCGTGCAGCGACTTGCCGGCGTCCTGCTCGAGATGCAGCCGCTCGATCCCGACGGTGATGCGCTCGGTCGGCGTCACATCCACGACCACCTCGCCCTCGCCGACGATCGGATGCTTGTACTGCGAAATCTGATAGCCCTGCGGCAGATCGGGATAAAAATAATTCTTGCGATCGAAGACCGAGCGCAGATTGATCTTCGCCTGCAGGCCGAGGCCGGTGCGGATCGCTTGGCGGACGCATTCCTCGTTGATGACCGGCAGCATGCCCGGCATGGCTGCGTCGACGAGCGAGACATGGTCGTTGGGCTCGCCGCCATATTCGGCGGAGGCGCCGGAGAACAGCTTGGCCTTGCTGGTCACCTGGGCGTGGATCTCCATGCCGACGACGACCTCCCAGTCGCCCGTCGCGCCTTTGATCAATTTGCTCGGCTGCGTCTCGCGCGTGTTCATGTCTCTTCGTCCTCGACCTGCGTCTTCGATTGGAAGGAGTCTACATCAGAGGCCCGCGCCCGTCATTGCGAGGAGCGCAGCGACGATGCGATCCAGGGGCCGCCCGCGGCTCTGGATCGCTTCGCCTCCGGCTCACGATGACGGCTCAGGGGCGGGAAGGCGCCTCGTCCTCGCCTTGCGGCGCAGCGTCGCCCATCAGCCGCTCCTCATGCGCGATCGACCATTCGATCAGCGCGCGCCACAAACTCTGCGCCAGCTCGGGAGACAAGCCCTCACTGCGCGCCGCCCCGGCGACGCGCGCCAGCACTTCGTCGACGCGCTCGGGCACGCGGGCGGGAATGCCGAGGCCGGGCTTCACCGCTGCGGCGCGCTCGATCTGGCGCTGGCGGCAGGCGAGCAGAGCGACGAGTTCGTCGTCGAGCGCGTCGATCGTCGCGCGCACATCGGCCATCTCGTCGCGCGGGTCGAGCTTTGCGGCCTCTGCTCTGCGCGTCATTTCGCCTCGGTCCACCAGGGCTGCGGGAGTTCGACTCTGGGCGCGGCGCTCTCGAGCGCGGCGGCGAGCGAGAACAAGGTCGCCTCGTCGAAGGGGCGGCCGATGAGCTGCAGGCCGAGCGGCAATCCGTCGGCGCCGAGCCCGCCCGGCACGGCGACGCCCGGCAGGCCCGCCATGTTCACCGTCACGGTGAACACGTCGTTCAGATACATCTCGACCGGATCGGCCTTGCCCTTCTCGCCCTGCGCGAAGGCGGTGGACGGCGTCGCCGGCGTCAGCACGGCGTCGACGCCGGCGGCGAACGCCTCGTCGAAATCGCGCTTGATCAGGCTGCGGATCTTTTGCGCGCGCACATAGTAAGCGTCGTAATAGCCGTGTGAGAGCACATAGGTTCCGATCATCACGCGCCGGCGCACCTCCGGGCCGAAACCCGCTGCGCGCGTCTTCTCGTACATGTCGACGATGTCGCGGCCCTTCTGGCGCAGGCCGTAGCGCACGCCGTCGTAGCGGGCGAGATTGGAGGAGGCCTCGGCCGGCGCGATGATGTAATAGGCTGGCAGCGCATAGCGCGTATGCGGGAGGGAAATCTCGACGATCTCGGCGCCCGCGTCGCGCAGCCAGGCGGCGGCCCGATCCCACAGCGCATTGATCTCGGCGCCACCGCCGATCCGATACTCTTTCGGAATGCCGATGCGCCGTCCCTTCACCGAGGCGCCGACCGCCGCCTCGTAATCGGGAACCGGCGCATCGACGCTGGTCGTGTCCTTCGGATCGTGGCCGGCCATGGAGCGCAGCATGATCGCCGCGTCGCGCACCGTGCGCGTGATCGGCCCGGCCTGATCGAGCGAAGAGGCGAAGGCGACGATGCCCCAGCGCGAGCACCGGCCGTAGGTCGGCTTGACGCCGACCGTGCCGGTAAAGGCGGCCGGCTGCCGGATCGAGCCGCCGGTGTCGGTCGCCGTGGCGCCGAGCGCGAGACGCGCCGCCACCGCTGCCGAGGAGCCGCCGGAGGAGCCGCCGGGAACGATCTTCGCTTCGTCGAAGCCATCGCCTTTCTTGCGCCGCCAGGGCGAGACGACGGGGCCGAAGGCGCTCGTCTCGTTCGACGAGCCCATGGCGAATTCGTCGAGATTGAGCTTGCCGAGCATTACGGCTCCGTCGCGCCACAGATTGGCCGAGACGGTGGATTCATATGTGGGCGTGAAATCGTCGAGGATGCGGCTTCCCGCCGTCGTGCGCACGCCCTTAGTGCAATAGAGATCCTTGACGCCGAGCGGCAGGCCCTCGAGCGGCCGCCCCTCGCCCCGGGCGATACGCGCGTCGCTCTCCTGCGCGGCCGCGAGCGCCAGCTCCGGCGTCTCGGTGATGAAGGCGTTGAGCGCGCGCGCCTTCTCGATGGCGTCGAGATGGGCGCGCGTCAGCTCGACCGCCGAGAGCGTCCTGGCGACGAGCGCGTCGCGCGCCTCGGCGAGTGAGAGATGCGTGGGATCGGACATGAAGCTGTTTCGCTCTTTCGTCGCAGGCGCCGCCCCGCCGCTCGCGGGGCCATGCGCTCGATGATCTATTCGACGACCTTGGGGACCACGAAATAATGGTCATCGCGTTCCGGCGCATTGGCGAGAACGTCGTCGGCGAGCCCGCCGTCGGTGACTTCGTCCCGGCGCTTCTTCATTTGCATGGGCAGCGCCGAGGTCAGCGGCTCGACGCCCTCGACGTCGACGCTTCGCAACTCCTCGACGAAGGCGAGAATGGCGTTCAGCTCCCCGCCGAGCCGCTCGACCTCCTCGTCCTCGACGGCGATGCGCGCGAGATGAGCGATGCGGCGAACGGTCGCCTGATCGACGGACATTTTTGCGAGCTCCATTCCAAGGTCGTTTGCGCGCTATACCACTCGTGGCTTCGGCGGCGCAATGCGCGCGCCCCGGGGAAGCAGGGCGATCGAGTGAACTCGTGCTTCGAAGACGCTCGACCGCTGCGGGCTCCTCGCTTTTGGACGGTCCGCTGCGCGAGAAGACACCCGGCACGGCGCATGACCGCGGCCCCCGAAAGGCGCCGTCGAGCGACGAGGGAAACCTTTTTCGCCTTCTTCGACGAGCGAAAGCAAAGCCGTGGGCGCGACCCTCCGCATGAGGACCGTCGCCCGATCGCCCTTGCTTCAGGCTGCGGCGGCCTTGCCGCGCAACGGATAATCCGCCTCGACGATATAGGGCCCGCCGCCGACCGAATCGCGCGACGAATAGAGGACGAAGCGCGGCGCCTCGAAGCGCAGCGGCGGGAAATAGCCGCGCGTCCCGAGATAGGCGGCGACTGCGGAGCTCGGCGCGCCGCGCAGCCGCGCCAGCGTCACATGCGGCACGAATTTGCGCGGCTCGGGCGGCGCGCCGAGGCGCCGCAGCAGCCGCTCATGCTCGGCCTGCAGCTCGGCGAGCGCGGCGTCGGCGCGCGCCTTGACGATGACGGCGCGCGGCTTGTCGCCGCCGAACGAATCCAGCCGGTCGAGCTGTACCGTCACCGGCGGCCGGCGGACGCCGGCGAGCGTCATGGCCACGTCGTGAGCCATAGCCTCGTCCACATCGCCGATGAAGCGCAGAGTGATGTGATAATTTTCGGCGTCGATCCAGCGCGCGCCTTGAAGGCCCCCGCGCAGCATGGAGAGATCGGCGGCCACCCGGGCCGGGATTTCGAGGGCGGTGAACAGTCTCGGCATGGGTCCTCCATCCTGGTCGATCGCGGGCGTGGATTGTCGCCGATAGCGATTGTCTCGTCGTCGGATGGGCCGCTCCCGGCGGATCGAAGCGGCTCTGGCGGGCGCCTCCTGAAAGATTTCGTGCGTCGCGCGCAGCGGGGGGAACCGCAACCACTATATCCCGAACGGCGGCGGCGCGGCGCCTCTCCTATAGGCGCCGCGCGGCTTTTTTTCGTCCAGACCGAAGCTTAGCGCCGCTGCCGACGTCCCGCTCAGCGCGCCGCCCCGGCCGATTTTTCCGCGCGTATGGCGTCGAGGCTCTTCTCGACCAGAGGCGCGATCCCGGCGACGATCCGCTCGACCCCGGCTCGGCTCGGATGCAGCCCGTCCGGCAATGTCATGCCGTCGACGCCCAGCACGCCTTCGAGGAAGAACGGATAGAGAGGCAGTCCGCGCTTCGAGGCGAGTGCGGGAAAGATCGCGTCGAACGCCTGCCGGTAATCGTCGCCGTAATTGGCGATGCTGACCATTCCGCCGAGCAGCACCGCAATTCCCTTGGCGTCGCAGGCGGCGATGATCGTCTCGAGATTGGCGCGGGCGCTCACGGGATCAAGCCCGCGCAGGGCGTCATTGGCGCCGAGCTCGAGAATGAGCAGATCGCCGCCCCCGCGCAGCGCATAGGCGATGCGCCCGGCCCCCTGCCCCGTCGTCTCGCCCGAGACGCCGGCGTTGATCACCTTCACGTCATAGCCGTCCTTGCGCAGCCGCCGCTCGAGCGCGGCGGGAAAGGCGGCGTCCGCCGGCAGCTGATAGCCGGCGGTGAGGCTGTCGCCGAAGGCGATGATCCGCAACGGCTCGCTCCGCGCGGTCGTCGCGGCGGCGAGCAGACCGGCGCCGAGGGCGAGAAAAGCAGAAATGCGCCTGCCGGTCCTGGAAATCAGCGGCGCCTTCGCATAAGTCGGATCGTCGCGGCCGCCGCGCGCGCGCCCTGTTTCGGCGCCTCTCGTCATCTTCGGGAATCCTCTTGCTGCCACAGCCGATCATCGAACTCGCGGACGTCGATCTCACGCTCGGCGCGGGCGCTTCGCGCGCCCATGTGTTGAAAAAAATCAGCCTGACTGTCAACAAAGGCGAGTCCGTGGGACTCGTCGGCCCCTCCGGCTCCGGAAAATCCACGCTGCTGATGACGCTCGCCGGGCTGGAGCGGCCGGATTCCGGCCGCGTCCTCGTCGACGGCGCCGATCTGACGCGCCTTTCGGAGAATGAGCTGGCGCGCTTCCGCGGCCGCAGCATGGGCGTCGTGTTCCAATCCTTCCAGCTCATTCCCACCATGACCGCGCTGGAAAATGTCGCGGTCCCGCTGGAGCTCGCCGGCCGCGCCGACGCATTTTCGCGCGCGAAGGAGGAGCTGGGCGCAGTCGGGCTCGGCCAGCGGCTCGCCCATTATCCGGCGCAATTGTCGGGCGGCGAGCAGCAGCGCGTCGCCCTGGCGCGCGCGCTCGCGCCGGACCCGGCGATCCTCGCCGCCGACGAGCCGACCGGCAATCTCGATTCGGAGACCGGCGCGGCGATCATCGATCTCATCTTCGCCCAGCAGGCGCGGCGAGGCGCCACTCTGGTGCTGGTGACGCATGACGCCGCGCTCGCCGCGCGTTGCGATCGCGCCGTGCGGCTGCGGTCGGGGCGAATCGAGGCCGCGGAAACGGCCGGGGCGCGCGAATGACCGTTTCGCGCCTGCCTCTGCCGCTGCGCTTCGCCCTGCGCGACCTTCTGGGCGATCTGCGCGGATTTTCCGTCTTCATCGCCTGCATTGTCATCGGCGTCGCGGCGATCTCCGGCGTCGGGGCGGCCTCGCATTCGCTGGCGGCGGGGCTCGCCCGCGAAGGGCGGACGATCCTCGGCGGCGACGTCGCCCTCGCCGTCACCTCGCGCCGTCTCGCCCCGGAGCAGCGCGCCTTTCTCGAGCGCGCCGGACGCGTCGGCGAGATCGCGCTGGTGCGGGCGATGGCGCGCTCGGACGCGGGCGAGGCCGCGCTGATCGAGATCAAATCCGTCGACGCCGCCTTTCCGCTCGCCGGGACCGTGACGCTCGCGCCGGCCCAGACGCTGGAGAAGGCGCTCGGCGAACAGGAGGGCGCGCTCGGCGTCGCCGCCGATGCGACGCTGATCGCACGGCTCGATCTGAAGATCGGCGATCGGCTGAAGATCGGCGCCGCCTCTTTTCAATTGCGCGCGGAGCTCGTCTCCGAGCCGGACAAGCTCGCCGCCGGCCTCGCCTTCGGCTCGCGCGTGCTGATGAGCGAGGCAGGCCTCGCGGCGACAGGGCTCGACCGGCCCGGCGTGATCCTGCGCCGCGTCGCCCGCGTCGCGCTCGGCGCGGGCGACATCGTCGCGAGCGACGCGGAGGTCGAGAGTTTCGTCGATGGGCTCGCCGCCGCCTTTCCGGACGCCGGTTGGGAGCTGCGCCGGCGCGACGCCGTCTCGCCGCAATTCTCACGCAATCAGCAGCGCTTTACCCAGCTCCTGACTCTGGTCGCGCTGACGGCGCTGGTCGCCGGCGGCGCCGGCGTCGCCAACGCCGTCGACGGATTCGTCGCCCGCAAGCGCGATTCCTTCGCCATTCTGAAGGCGCTCGGCGCGCCGGCCTCGCGCGTCTTCGCCATCGCGCTGACCGAGGTGCTGCTGGTCGCGGCTCTCGCCATCGCCGGCGGCCTCGCGCTCGGCTCGGCCCTCCCCTTCCTGCTCGATCGTGCGCTCGCCAGCTCCGTCGGCCTGCCCTTCGCGCCCTCGGTCGATCTGCGCAGCCTCGCCGCCGGCGCGCTGTGCGGCGTGCTGGTGACGCTGATCTTCGCGCTCGGCCCGCTCGGCCGCGCCTATGCGACGCCCGTCGCCCGGCTGCTGCGAGAAGAGACGGAGGAGGCGCAGACCCCTCGCCGCTTCGTCGCCGGCGCGATCATATCGGCGGCGCTGCTCGTCGGCGCCGTAATGGCGGTCTCCGCCGACCTCAAACTCGCCGCCGCTTATGCTGCCGCGACCGGAGCGGCCTTTGTGCTGCTGCGCGGCGTCGCCACGCTGGTGGTTCTGGCCGCGTCGCGCGCCCCGCCCTTTGGAAGCCTCGGGCTGCGTCATGCGATCGCCAATATCCGTCGCCCCAAGAATCTGTCGGCGGCGCTGGTGCTGTCGATCGGGCTGACGCAGACGCTGCTCGTCGCTCTCACATTGGTCGAGGCATCGGTCCACGCCGAACTCGCTCCGACGGACAGAAGCCGCACGCCGAGCTTCTTCTTTATAGATGTCGCCAAGGAGCAGGCGGCGGAATTTTCCGAATTCCTCTCCTCCTTCGCCTCCGACGCACGGCTCGAGCAAGCGCCGATGATGCGCGGACGCATCGTCACGGTGAAGGGCGCGCGCGCCGAGACTTTGAAGCCGCCGGACGATATCGCCTGGGCGCTCGAAGGCGACCGCGGCGTCACCTTCTCCTCGACTCTGCCCGAAGGCTCGACGCTCGCCGGGGGAAGCTGGTGGCGAGCGGAGGAAGATCGGGCCGATTCTCCGCTCGTCTCGCTGGAGGCGCGCGTCGCCGAGGGGCTCGGCCTCGCGATCGGCGACGAGATCGCAGTGAATGTGCTCGGTCGGGAAGTGACTGCGCGCGTCGCCAATCTGCGGCGCGTCGACTGGCGCAGCTTCGGCATTAATTTCGTCATGGTGTTCTCGCCCGAAGCCTTCGCCGACGCGCCCTATTCGCAAATGTATACGGTCGCCTTCGACGCCCGCGACGACGGCCGCGACGCGCGGCTGACGCGGGAGGTCGCACGGCGCTTTCCGTCGATCGCCGCGCTGCGGGTGAAGGACGCGCTCGATGCGGCCGGCGAGATCGCCGACCGGCTGACCACGGCGGCGCGGGGCGCCGCGGCCATCGCCATGCTCACCGCGGCGCTGGCCCTCGGCAGCGCCGTCGCCGCTTCGCAGGAGACGCGGCTGCGGGACGCCGTGATTCTCGGCGCGCTCGGCGCGACGCGCGGCTTTCTGACCAGCGCCTATGCGATCGAATTCGCCCTGCTCGGCGCCGTCGCGGGCGCGATCGCGGTCGCCGCCGGAACGGGCGCGGCGGCGTTCATCCTGACGACTCTGATGCGGATGGATTTTGTGTTCCGGCCCTGGCCGGTCGCAATAACCACTCTCGGAGCTATGATTTTCGCCATTGCGCTCGGCCTCGCCGGCAGCTGGCGGATCCTCGGGCGGCGGCCGGGAGCCGCCTTGTGCCAGCGATAGAACGAGCAGCCGAGACAGGAATAACGAGCGTGGTCGACGGCCCCGACGATCCTTTACAGGCCGCCTCTTTGTCTATATTGTCTACCTGATTTATATGAAATAGGAGATCCGCTGTGGGCGTCCTTCCCCGATCGTTCGACCGCCGTCTGCTCTCCCGAGCCGCGATCGCGCCGCTGGCGATAGCGCTCGGCGGCGGCCTGTTCGCAGACCGCGCCCGGGCGCAGCAAGTTCAAATCGAAGACGTCAAGGTCGGCAGAGAGACCTCGGTCCGGGAGGAGAAGGCGCAAGCGGCGTCCCGGCCGATCGTCGTCGTGACGCCGAAAGCCGCCGAGCGCGAGCATCTCAACCGTCTCGACGACTTCGCCCAGCGCGTTCCGAACTACCGGCCGAACACGCACAATCCGCAGACGGGGCGGCCCGCCATACGCGGCGTCGGCTCGGGCTCGAGCGTTCAGCTCGGATCGGAGTCCGATACGGGTTTCGTCGTCGACAATGTGTTCTGGAAGGCCGTCGGCTTTCAATGGGCGAACTTCGTCGACCTCGAATCGTTCGAGCTCGGACTCGGACCGCAGGGAACGGCGTTCGGAAAGAACACGACGGTGGGCAATGTCATCCTGCGCACGCAGCTTCCGTCCTTCGAGCGCAAAGCCACGATCGAAACGTCATTCGCGAACTACAGCCACATCATAGAGAAGCTGAACGTGACCGGACCGATCATAGACGACAGGCTGGCCTATCGCGTCACCGGCTATTTCGACAAAGGCGACGGATGGATCAGAGACCAGGCGACCGGAGCCAGCTATCTGGACAACAACCGCTGGGGCGTTCGCGGGCAGCTTCTCTTCGTGGGCGACGACATGACGGATCGCCTGATCTTCTCTTATGGACAATCCAACGAATACAACAACAACAACTCCGGCCCATTCGCCGATTCGTTCCAGCTCTTCGCGAACGGCGCGGTCGCTCCACGTTATTCCCAAACTGTTTTCAATAGGCTCGGCCGCCCGGTTCTCACCTTCGATCCCTATAAGCCCTACATGGTCAACCAGGGCGTTCTGCACCAACGATCCTTCACCGTCTCGAACGAGGCGAATGTGCAGATCGGCGAGTATACGTTCACTTCGATTACGGCGGGCGGCGAGTTTCGACTTCTGCCCCGCAACGCAACCGGCAATCAGCTGCTCGACATCCAGAACGGCCACTCCAACAACTGGACGAACCAATACTCGCAGGAGTTTCGTCTGACGTCTCCGAGGGGGCTGCCTTTCGAATGGCAGATCGGACTTTATTCGCTCTACGAGAAAGTCTTCGCCTATAGCAGGACGATCTATGGCTCGGACGCGGCCCGCTGGTTCGGAACGCCGACGACCGATCCGGAGCTTCTCAACGGCTTCAGAAACCATCTGGACGCCAAAGCCGGGAACTTCCAGCTCGCCGGCTACGGTCAGGGAACCTATCACTTCGACGACGATTGGGCGCTCACTCTGGGGCTGCGCGACAGCTACGAGACCCGCACGGGCTCCGCCCTCGGCTGGGAAGAGTTCTGGAGCGACAAATTCACATTCGAGCAGATCGACGCCGCGCTTCGCGGCGCCGGCGGCGCCGGCTTCTTCGACACGGGCGGCCACACCACCCGCAGCAACGCGCTGACCGGCATCATCAATCCGCAATACAAGCTCAACGACAATGTTCTTCTCTATGGCCTGATCGGGCGCGGAGAGAAAGCGCCGGCGGTCAACGTCAATTCGCGTCCGATCCGCCTCAACGGGAACATCGTCGGCTATCAGGACCTGTTCACCAAATCGGAGGTCTCCTGGGACTACGAGCTCGGCGCGAAAACGAGCTGGTTCGACAACAAGCTGATCGCCAATGTGAATTTCTACTGGAACGATATCTACAACTTCCAGTCGGATCTGGTGAACACGGATTACACGGATGCGACCGGTCAGGTCCTGCGTCTCGTCTATGTCGGCAACGTCCCGCATGTTCGGCTTCGCGGCGTCGAACTCACGGGCCGATGGAGTCCGATCGAGCGATTGTGGATCAATTTCTCTGCGGCGTACACGGAGGCGCGATACCTCGACTTCGAGAAGGCGCCGCCGCCATCCGATTGGCTCTGGCCCACCCCGGCCAATGCGCCGGCGGACTTCGTGAAGGCGCCGCTCACCTTGTCGCGATCGAACACGCGCTGGGAGTACCTTCCCAAATGGGCGTTCAACATCGGCGCCAATTACGAGCATCCGCTCGGACCCGCGCTGCGCGGCCTCGGGCTCGGAGCATGGGCCGAAGGGTCCCTGACCGCATTCGCCTACACCAATATCGCGTGGTTCGACAAGACGCAGTTCACCAATCCTCGGTCGGTGTTTCAATACTGGCAGCCGCCCTTCGCCTTCGTCGACGCCGGTTTCGGCGTTCGTACCGACGATGAGCGATACAGCCTTTCGATCTGGGCGAAGAACGTCTTCGAGGAACGAAAGCTCATCGGCGCGCCGATCAGCAACACCGCCGGATGGTATCAGGGCGACGCCGTCAATCCGGCCTCGATCGGACTGCCCGCGCAGCCGCGAACCTTCGGCGGGACATTGCTCGTCAAACTGTACTGAGGACGCAGCGCGGCCGGGCGGAGGCGCCCGGCCGAGCGCCGCCGATGCGGCGTAATCGCCTCTCCGACGAGAGGCTCTCGGCTCGGACCGCGTGACGGCCCGCGCCGATCTGCGGATTTCGACCGGCGCCGTCGACGACGATTGCGTGAAGATCGAGAACTCACACGGCGACGATGCGCGCGCCGGGGCCGGTCGGAGGTTTTCGAAGCGGCGAGAGGACAATCCTGTCGCATCCTACTCATGATGGAGCGAACCGAGGGGCGGGCTATGACGAAACCGATCAAGAGAGCATGTCTGATCTTATTGATGAACGTGTCCGCGGCGACGATTGCCGCCGCGGAGAACAAGAGCGTCGACGCGCCCGCCAAGGCGAGCGCGGCGTCCCGTCTTCCCTGGTCCTGGCAGCCGGTGAAGGCTCCCGCGACGCCGGCCATCCGGCGCGAGAATTGGGCGCGCACGCCGATCGACGCTTTCATCCTGGCGGCGATCGAGGCCCAGGGGCTGGAGCCCTCGCCGGACGCCGACCGCGCCACCTTCATTCGGCGGGCGACGCTCGACGTGCTGGGGCTCATTCCATCGCCGGCGGAGGTCGATGCTTTCGTCGCGGACGCGTCGCCCGACGCGTATGAGAAGCTGGTCGACCGTCTGCTGGCTTCCCCTCACTATGGCGAGCGTCAAGCGCGCCGCTGGCTCGATCTCGCGCGCTACGCCGACAGCTCGGGCTTCCAGGTCGACACGACGCGTCCCAATCTCTATCGCTATCGCGACTATGTCATCGACGCCTTCAATCGGGACAAGCCCTATTCGCGATTCATCCAGGAGCAGATCGCCGGCGACGAGCTCGCGCCCGGCGACGAAAACGCTCTGATCGCCACCGGCTTCCTGACCAGCTTTCCCGACAACAGCAACTCCCGCGATCTGATCCAGCGACGCTATCAGATCATCACCGACATCACCGACACGATCGGGACCGCGATCCTCGGCACGACGGTCGGCTGCGCGCGCTGCCACAATCACAAGTCGGACAAGCTGACCCAGAAGGATTATTTCTCGCTTCAGGCGTTCTTCGCCAACGCTTCCATCGACGACAAGATCCCGGTGGCGAAGCGCGGCGACGCGGAGCGCGAGTTCGAGGCGGCCCAGGCCAAATGGGAGGAAGCCGTCAAGGACATCAAGGCGAAACAGAAGGAGATCATCGATTCGGTGCGCGAGAAGGCGCTCGTCTATCACAAGGAGCGCTATCTGACCGACAGCCGGCAGGCGATCTTCAAGCCCGAGAAGGACTGGACGGCGCTCGACCGCTGGGTCAATCATCGCGTCGCGAGCGTGACCGACGACGAGGCGCTCACCGTCTATCTGCGCTTCGCGAGCGACGACAAGGAGAGCCCGGACGGCAAGGCCATCGCGGAGAAATGGGAGCGCTATAGGAAGCTCTCCGAGGAATTGAAGAAGTTCGATAAGCTGAAGCCGACCAAGGGATCGCTCGAGATCACAGCGGTCACCGAGCTCGGCCGCTCCGACTCTCCGCCCACTCACGTCTATTTCGGCGGCAATCACGAACGTCCGCTCGAGGAAGTGCAGCCCGCTTTCCCAGAGGCGCTGACGAGCGAGACTCCGACGATCGTTCCCACGCCGACCTCCACGGGGCGCCGGCTCGCGCTCGCGAACTGGCTGGTCGACCCGAGCAATCCGCTGACTGCGCGCGTCTTCGCGAACCGCGTATGGAACGAATATTTCGGCAAGGGAATCGTCGGCACGGTCAGCGACTTCGGCAAGGCCGGCGACAAACCCGCGAATCCCGAGCTCCTCGACTATCTCGCCGATCGATTCGTCAAGGACGGCTGGAGCGTCAAGAAGCTGCACCGCGAGATTCTGTTGTCGCGCGTCTACCGGCAGTCCTCGGCGCCGCGCGACGACGTGGCGGCCAAGGATCCCGACAACAAGCTGCTGGCGGTTTTCCCGCGCAAGCGGCTCGACGCGGAGCAGATACGCGATTCGCTCCTCGTCGCCTCGGGCAAGCTCGAGGACAAGATCGGCGGCCCCAGCGTCTATGCGCCTCTGCCGAAGGGCGTGGACGGCGGCGAGAACTTCCAGGGCAATCGCTTCTGGAGAACCTCGGAGGATCCGAGAGATCATCACCGGCGCAGCCTCTATGTGTTCGCCCGCCGCAGCGTTCCCTATCCGCTGCTCGAAACGTTCGACATGGCCAACACGCAGCAGGCGCACAGCAAGCGCGACGTGACGACGACGCCGCTGCAGGCGCTCGCGCTGATCAACAGCGACCTGGTCTTCCAATGGTCGCAGGCCCTCGCCGGCCGCGTGATCCGCGAAGCGGGCGAGGACGAAGCGGCTCGGCTCGAGCGCCTCTATCAAATCCTGTTCTCGCGCAAGCCGGACGCATATGAGAAGGCCGCTCTGCTCGAATTCCTGAACGATCAGCCCAAGATCGTTCCGACCAAGGTCTCGGCCGACGGCCGCTTGTCGCTCGCCGTTCCCGTCGGCTCCGGCGTTCCGACGAGCGATCCGCTTCGCGCCTCGGCTTTCGTCGATCTCGTCCACTCCGTCGTGAACTCGAACGAGTTCATCTACCGCTTCTGATTTTTATCGTGACGCTCGAGCAAAAGGAAGTGACGACCATGACTTCTTCGACACGACGCGATTGGCTCTTCGGAGCCGCTTACGGCCTCGGCGGCCTCACGCTCGAGGGCGTCATGCCCGGCGGCGGCCTGTTCTCCGTTCCTCTCGCGCATGCGGCGACGCTCGTCGATCCGCTCACGCCCAAGGAGCCTCATTTCACGCCGAAAGTGAAGTCGGTCATCTGGCTTCATATGGACGGCGCGCCGAGCACGCTCGACCTCTATGATTACAAACCCGACCTCGTCAGGCTCGCGGGTCAGGAGGTTCCGGCGTCCTTTCTCGATGGGATCAAGACCAGCGGCTGGGTCGGCAAGGTGTTCGCATCGAACCGGACCTGGAAACAGCATGGCCAGAGTGGCGCATGGTTCTCGGATCTGCTGCCCAATCTCGCGCAGCAGGCGGACGAATTGGCCTTCGTCAAGTCGAGCGTGACGGTCGGCGCGACCCATGACATCTCGATCCTGAAGCTCAACACCGGCGATGTGAACCCCGGGCGGCCGACGCTCGGCGCCTGGGTGAGCTACGCGCTCGGCTCGGCCAATCCACATCTGCCGCCTTATGTCGTCCTCTACGGCGGCAAGCGCGAGCCGACCGCGGGATCGGTGAACTGGAGCTCGGGATTCCTGCCGGCGGTTCACCAGGGCGTCGCCTTCCGGCCGGGCGCCTCGCCCATTCTTCATCTGGAGCGACCCGAGCTGATCTCGCAATCGGAGCAGCGGCAGAACCTCGATCTGCTGAAGAAGTTGAACGAGCATGTCTCGCAGACGCGTCCCGCGGACAGCGAGCTGCTGGCGCGGGCGAGGTCCTATGAGCTGGCCTACCGCATGGAAGCCTCGGCGCCGGAAGCGGTCGACATCGAGAAGGAGACCGAGGCGACCAAAGAGCTCTATGGCCTGAACAATGACGCGACGAAGGAATATGGCACGATCCTTCTGCGCGCCCGGCGCCTCGTCGAGCGCGGCGTGCGTTTCGTTCAAGTCGTCTCCGGTCCGATCGACGCGGCGGGCGACGATATCAAGAGCTGGGACGCGCACACCAATCTCGATCGGAATCATTCGGCGCACGCCGCCGCCGTCGACAAGCCGATCGCAGGCCTGCTCTCCGATCTGAAATCCCGCGGCCTTCTCGATCAGACCCTGATCGTGTGGACATCCGAGTTCGGCCGCACCTCCTTCGGTCAGAGCGGCGACGGTCGCGATCACAATCCCTGGGGCTATACTCAGTGGCTGGCGGGCGGCGGCGTGAAAGCGGGTTATACCCACGGCGCCACGGACGCGATCGGCCTGAAGACCGTCGACAAGCCGGTCGACACTTATGACCTGCACGCCACGGTGCTGCAACTGCTCGGGCTCGACCATCTGAAGACGACCTATCTGAGAGCCGGCCGCTCGGAGCGTCCGACCGTCGTCTACGGGAATGTCGTAAGAGAGCTGCTCGCTTGAGCTTCAGCGCAGCCGGCATCGATTCGAGAGCCGGCTGCCCTTCTCGGGGAGGCGCCGTCCCGCCGCCGGCGAATGGAGCGCCGACGGCGCGCCGAGCTCAGACCTTCTGCGAGAGAGCGAGCTGCCGAGTTCGGCGTTGCCGCGAACAGGCGGTCGGGGGCGGCTGGGATGCCGAGTAATCGCCCACTCGGGATGAAGGGTATGAGGGCGGCGTTTTGGGGACTGCGGCGCCAGCCCCTTGCCCGAAGCGCGCATGCGCCTTAAAAGGGCGCCTTCACCGGCGTTCAGAAGGCTGGACGCGACACGATCGCGTTTGCCCTCGAAGCTGGGTCGCCCGACATGCCCCAATTACTGCCAGAACGCAAAAAGCCGCCTGCTCCGGACAATGGCGACATCTCCCTGCCGAACATGTTCGCCTCGCTCGGCGGCGGCGTCGCGGCGGCGGCCGTCTTCGCCGTTCTGACCAAGGGCACGCTGGCCGGACTGCTGCTGGCGCATCTCGCGCCTCTGCCGCTGATGATCGTCGCGCTCGGCTTCGGGCTGCGCCATGGCGCGACCTCGGCGCTGATCGCGACCGGGCTGCTGTCGATCTGGCCCAATCCGGCCTTCGGCCTCGCCTATGCCGGCATATTGGCGATTCCGGCGACGCTCGCGTGCTATGTCGCCATGGGCGCGCCGTTGCGCGGCCGGGAGCTCGTCGCGAGCAATCGCGCGGCGATGGCCGTGCTGAGCACGGGCCTGGCGCTCGCGGCCGCTTTCGGCGCCGCCGTCGTGATCGCGTCCATTTATTTCGGCAGCTTGGACGAGGCTCTGAACCCGCTGCGCGCCAAGGCCTATATGATCATCGAGGACATGATCCGGGCCCAGGACCTCGGCGACCGCATCGACGCCAAGCAGCTTTCCGGCGTCGCGGCTTTCGCCTTTCCGGCGACGGTCGCGGGCTATGCGCTGCTGATCCATTCGCTCAACCTCTGGGGCGCCGGAAAGCTGGTGAAGGCTTCCGGCCTGCTGACGACCGATTGGCCGGACATCGCCGCCGAATTCACGCTGCCGCGCGTCGTCGCGCCCGTGTTCGTCGTCGCGGCCGCCCTCGCCGCGATCGGCGATCTCCCCGGCGAGATCGCCCTCATCGTCGCGGAGACGCTCGGCCTCGCTCTGGCGCTGCAGGGGCTCGCCGTGGCGCATATGCTGCTGCGCGACGCCAAGATCGGCAATGTCGCGCTGATGGTCGCCTATTTCACGATCGGCCTGTTCGGCTGGCCGATCCTTCTGTTCACCGCCGTCGGCGTCGCCGACGCGGCCTTCTCGTTCCGCGCCCGCAGGCGGGCGGCCGCGCATGAACGACGCGGCTGACGGAGCGAAGGCCACAGACGGCGTTCCACAACGAGAGACATGAGGAGAAGACGATGGTCGAGGTGATTCTTCTGGAGCGCGTGGCCAAGCTCGGCCAGATGGGCGACACGGTGCGGGTGCGCGACGGTTACGCCCGCAACTTCCTGCTCGCGCGCGGCAAGGCGCTGCGCGCCACGGAAACGAACAAGAAGCATTTCGAGACGCAGCGCGCGCAGATCGAGGCGCGCAACCTCACCGCGCGCAAGGAGGCCGAGCAGGTCGCCGAGAAGCTCGAGGGGCAGAGCTTCGTCATCATCCGCCAGGCGGGCGAGAGCGGCCATCTCTACGGCTCGGTGGCGACGCGCGACATCGCCGATGCGGCAACCGCCGGCGGCTTCTCGCTCAATCGCAATCAGATCGTGCTGCAGCATCCGATCAAGGCGCTCGGCCTGCACGAGGTGCCGGTGCATCTGCATCCCGAGATCGAAGTGAGGATCGTCGTCAATGTCGCCCGTTCGGCGGAAGAGGCCGAGCGTCAGGCGCGCGGCGAGGCGGCCGCGGCCCGCGAGGAGACGACGCTCGACGACCTCGGCCTCGAGGTCGGCGCGGCGCTCGCCGAAGCGGGCGACGTGGAGCTCTGACCGCCGCGCGGCGGCGCGCTCTGCCGCAACACGAGGATCGACGACGGCCGGAGGCGCTCTCCCTCCGGCCGTTTCCTTTGCGCGGCGGCGTTGCCGATCTGCCACACTCAACCGCATTTCGCGCAACGGCCGAATCATTTTCGTCCGGCGTGTGGAAATGACTCACAAGCGCGCCATATCGCCGCCGCGCCTCATTTGCTATTGGCGCCGCGCTCTGGTTCAGGCAAAGTCGCACTCGTTCTTTCGAGTGCTCGTCGCGTCGCGTCACACGGCATCGAAGACGTTTTCAGCGCCAGACTCGAGAGACCATGCCAGCAATCGAACAATTGCAGGGCCTGCGGACGTTGCAGGTCGCGCCGCCGCTCGACTCGCCGAGCTATCGCACGCCCCCCCACAACATCGAGGCGGAGCAGGCCCTGCTCGGCGCCATACTCGTCAACAACGACGCCTTCGACCGCGTCTCCGATTTTCTGCAATCCTCGCATTTCTCTGAGGAGCTGCACAGGCGCATCTACGAAGTCTGCGCGCAGATCATCCGCGCCGGGCGCATCGCGACGGTCGTCACGCTGAAAACCCACCTCGGCGATGTCGAACTGCCCGGCGGCCAGACGATGCAGGCCTATCTCGCCCGCCTCGCGCGCGAAGCGACGACGATCATCAATGCGGAGGATTACGGCCGCACGATCCACGATCTCGCGGTGCGGCGCGAATTGATCGTGATCGGCGAGGACATCGTCAACGCCGCCTTCGACGCGCCGATCGATTCGACGCCGCGCCAGCAGATCGAGGAAGCCGAGCGCCGGCTCTATTCGGTCGCCGAGACCGGCCGCTACGACGGCGGGTTCCAGCGCTTCTCGGACGCGCTCGTCACCGCGATCGACATGGCGAGCAGCGCCTATCAGCGCGACGGACATCTCTCCGGCACGGCGACGGGCCTCGTCGATCTCGACGAGAAGATGGGCGGGCTGCAGAGGTCGGACCTCATCATCGTCGCCGGCCGTCCCGGCATGGGCAAGACGGCGCTCGCGACGAACATCGCCTTCAACATCGCCAAGGCCTATGAATATTCGGTCGAGCCCGACGGCTCGCACAAGACGACGAACGGCGGGATCGTCGGCTTCTTCTCGCTCGAAATGTCGGCCGAGCAATTGGCGACACGCGTCATCGCCGAGCAATCGGGCGTGCCTTCCTACAAGATCCGCCGCGGCGACATCAACGAGGACGACTTCCGCCGCATCACCGAAGCCGCGCGCGAGATGCAGAGCATCCCCTTCTTCATCGACCAGACCGGCGGCATTTCCATCGCGCAGCTCACCGCGCGGGCGCGGCGATTGAAACGCCAGCGCGGACTCGATCTGCTGGTCGTCGACTATCTGCAATTGCTGTCCGGCTCCAAGACGCGCGGCGACAATCGCGTGCAGGAACTGACCGAGATCACCACCGGCTTGAAAGCGCTCGCCAAGGAGCTCGCCGTGCCGATCGTCGCGCTGTCGCAGCTCTCGCGCCAAGTGGAGTCGCGCGACGACAAGCGTCCGCAGCTCTCGGATCTGCGCGAGTCCGGCTCGATCGAGCAGGATGCGGACGTGGTGATCTTTGTCTATCGAGAGGAATATTACCTGCGCAATCGCGAGCCGCGCGAAGGCACGGAGGAACACATCACCTGGCAGAACGAGATGGAGCGCGTACATGGCCGCGCCGAGGCGATCATCGGCAAGCAGCGCCACGGCCCGACCGGCACGGTGACTCTCGCCTTCGAGGCCGAAGTGACGCGCTTCTCCAATCTCGCCGACGAGGACAAGCTGCCGGCCAGGATGTGAGCCGCCGATACGGAGCGCGCTCCGCGGCTCTGGCCGCGTTCATGCGACGCGCGTCGCCTCGAAGGCCGGGACCGCGCGCGAGAAGTCGTCGAGCCAATCGACGAGCGCAGGATGCGTCGCGCGCCAGGCGCCGGCAAAGCGCAAATCGAGATAGCCGAGCGCGCAAGCGACGGCGATATGGCCGACATTGATGGGTCCCGCCGGCGGATGCGCGTTCAGCGCGGCGAGGGCGCGGTCGATCTTGCCCTGCTGCAGCGCGACCCAATTCGAATCGCGCAAAGTCTCCGGACGCGTGACCTCGTAACGGATGAGCAGCGCCGCGTCGTTGATCCCGTCGCCGAGCGCCTGCAACGTCAGCGCCGCGACGCGCGCGCCGGGCTCGGAGGGGATGACCTTGCCGCCGCCGGCGAGGAGATCGAAATAGTCGCAGATCACGCGACTGTCGAAGATCGTCTCGCCCGAGTCGAGGATCAGCGTCGGAACTTTGCCGAGCGGGTTCTGCGCGCGCAGCGAATCGGCGGGATCGGCCGTATCGGCGCCGGCGAGCGTCAGGCTCGCGCCGAGGCCGCAGAGCTCCGCCGCGATGCGCGCCTTGCGCGCATAGGGCGAGGCGGCGGAATAGCGTAGGATGGGCATGGACGATCCTTCCCGGTCGAAATGCGTAAGGCATAGCGAATAGGACTTTCGAAAGATGACCGCCAGTCCCGAAGAAGTCGAAGCCGGCCAGGCCGTCTATACGCCCGCCGTGCTGCGGCTCTACGACTTGCTCGTGCTCGGCCTCTCCAACCGCTTCATCTGGAAATGCCCGACGCCGCGCCTCGTCGTCCATTACGACCGGCATGTTTCCGCGAACCATATTGATGTCGGCGTCGGCACGGGCTATTTCCTCGATCGCTGCCGCTTCCCGGTCGCCGCGCCACGCGTCGCGCTGATGGATTTGAACGAGAATGCGCTGCGCTTCACGGCGCGCCGCGTCGCGCGTTACGCGCCGCAATCCTATCGCCGTAATGTGCTGGAGCCGATCGCGTTCGACGCGGAGCCTTTCGACTCGGTCGGCGTCAACTATCTGCTGCACTGTCTGCCCGGCTCGATCGAGGAAAAGGCGAATGTCTTCGATCATCTGAAGCCGCTGATGACAGAGGGAGCGGTCCTGTTCGGCTCCACCTTGCTGCAGGGCGGCGTCGAGCAACCGGCGGCGGCGCGCCGGCTGATGGCCTTCTACAATCGCAAGGGCGTGTTCTCGAACGAGCGAGACGATCTCGACGGACTGCGCCGCGCGCTCGAGGCGCGCTTTCGGGACGTGTCGATCCAGATCGTCGGCTGCGCGGCGCTGTTCTCGGCGCGCGTTCAGCGCGCGTCGCCATAGATCGCGGATAGCGGAAGGCGGAGGCCGGGCGACTCCAGCATGAGCTCGCCTTCGTAATGGACGCGCGTCAGAATATCGCTCCCCTCTCCGCGACGATGGTGGACGACGAGCGGCTTGTCGGGGTCGATGATGAGATAATGGACGACGCTCGCGAGGCGGAAGTAGCCTCCGAGCTTACGGAACACGTCGTTCCGGCCGTTAGAGGGCGAGAGCACCTCCACGACGATCAGCGGCTCGCGGACGAGAAGCGCGTCCGGCGCGAGCTCGGGACCGCAATAGAGCTGCGCATCCGGCTCGAACACGGTCGAAGCGTCGACGCGCACCGCCACGCCGTCCGGCAGCACATGACAGGGCGCGCCGGCCAGCCGTACGGCGTCCATCAAGGCGAGCGCGACGGCGAGCTTCGCTTTCGCATGGGCGACGCGCTCGGACGCCTGCGCGAAGACCTCGCCGTCGACCAGTTCGTAGCGCCCGGGCTGCGTCTCGGCCCAGACGACGAACTCCTCCGCGCTCATCTTCGGCTTCGGAACCGCGCTCATCGGCTCAACCCTTCAGATCCGCAAAGGGAACCATCACGTGCTGGCGATAGGCCGGCCGCTCCTGCAGCCGCGCATACCAAGCCTCGACATTGGGAACCTTCGGCCGTTCGATGTCCAGCTCGAAATAGCGATAGAGCGTGGTCCCGGCCGGAATGTCGGCGAGCGTCGGATCGTCGCCGGCGACGAACGGCCGGTCCGCCAGCCAATGATCGAGAAAGCTGTAATGGAGCGCGCAGCGGGCGACGGCGGCGCGGATCGCGGGCCAGTCGCGCTTCTCCTCCGGCGTGCGATAATAGGCGACGAACACGCCGTCGACGAAGGCGGGCTGCAGGCTCGTCTGGGCCCAGTCCATCCAGCGATCGGGGTAGGAGCGGGTCGCGGGATCGGCCGGCCAGAAGCGCTCGCCGCCGTAGCGCGCGGCGAGATAGCGCAGGATCGCATGGGATTCCCAGACGGTGACGCCTTCGTCCTCGATCACGGGAATGCGTCCATGCGGATTGCGCGAGCGGAACTGCGGATCGTCGAGCCCGCCGAAGGCGCCGCCGAGCGGCACATGGGCGTGGTCGAGGCCGAGCTCGCCGACGAGCCAGAGAACCTTCTGAACATTGAAGGAATTGCGCCGTCCGTAGATCGTGAGCATGAAATATTCCTCCGCCGATGCCGGGACGGGCCGGACGCGCGCCGCTGGCGTTCTGAAAAAAAGCGCCTCTTCTTCCCCCGTGCAAGGGGTGATCGAAACTCGGCAGCGCATTGCCCGCGCTCGTTCCTTCTCCCGCTTGCGCCGCGAGCGGGAGAAGGAGCGCGCCTACTCCTCCGCCGCTTCCGCCTCGGCGCCGGTCTCGCCGATATGCTCCACTGACACCACCCGTTCGCCCTCGGCCGTGTCGAACACGATGACGCCCTGCGTGCCGCGGCCGACGATGCGGATGCCCTCGACCGGGCAGCGGATCAATTGGCCGCCGTCGGTCACCAGCATGATCTCGTCGCCGCTGCCCACGGGGAACGACGCGACGAGCTTGCCGTTGCGGGCGTTCACCGCCATGGCGACGATGCCTTTGCCGCCGCGGCCGGTGATGCGATATTCGAACGAGGAGCTGCGCTTTCCGTAGCCGTTCTCGGAGACGGTCAGAATGATCTGCTCGGCCTGCTCCATCTCGCGGAAGCGCGCCTCGCTCAGTTCGATCGCGGCCGACGCCTCCTCGGCCTCGGCCGCGCCTTCTTCGAGGCCGTTCTCCAGCGCCCCGGCGCGACGCTGCGCCGCCGCGCGCTTCAGATAGGCCGCGCGCTCCTCGCCGCTCGCCTCGAAATGCTTCAGGATCGACAGCGAGATCACCCGATCTTCGCCCGAAAGCGCAATGCCGCGCACGCCCATGGAGGTGCGGCCCTGAAATACGCGCACATCGGTGACGGGGAAGCGGATGCACTGCCCCTCGCGCGTCGTCAGCAGCACGTCGTCCTGCTCTGTCGCGGTGGCGACGTCGACGATCGCCTCCCCCTCGTCGAGCTTCATCGCGATGATGCCGGAGCGGCGCACGTCGGAGAAATCCGAGAGCTTGTTGCGACGCACCGTGCCCCGGGTCGTCGCGAAGATCGCGTCGAACGTATCCCAGCTCGCTTCGTCCTCCGGCAGGGGCATGATGGTGGTGATGCGCTCGTTCTGCTCGAGCGGCAGAAGATTGACCAGCGCCTTGCCGCGCGCCTGCGGCGCCGCCAGCGGCAGGCGCCAGACCTTCTCTTTGTAGGCGCGCCCCAGCGAGGAGAAGAACAGCACCGGCGTATGCGTCGAGGCGACGAAGAGACGGTGGACGAAATCCTCCTCCTTCGTCTGCATGCCGGAGCGGCCTTTGCCGCCGCGCCGCTGCGCGCGATAGGTCGAGAGGGGCACGCGCTTGATGTAGCCGGCGTGCGAGACGGTGACGACCATGTCCTCGCGGGCGATCAGGTCCTCGTCCTCGACGTCGCCGTCCCCCTCGACGATCTGCGTGCGGCGCGGCGTCGCATATTGCTCTTTGACCGCGCGCATCTCGTCCTTGACGATCCCGAACAGTTTTTCGCGCGAGCGCAAGATCTCCAGATATTCGGCGATCTCTGCGGCGAGCTTGTTCAGCGCCTCGGCGATCTCCTCGCGGCCGAGCGCGGTCAAGCGCTGCAGGCGCAGATCGAGAATGGCGCGCGCCTGCGCCTCCGAGAGGCGGATCGCGCCATCCTCGGTGAGAACATGGCGCGGATCGGCGATCAGCGCGACGAGCGGCGCCATGTCCTTGGCCGGCCATTCGCGCGCCATCAGCGCCTCGCGCGCCGTGGCGGCGTCGGCCGAGGTGCGGATCAGGCGGATCACCTCATCGATATTGGCGACGGCGATGGCGAGACCGACTTGCAGATGCGCCGCGTCGCGCGCCTTGGCGAGGCGGAACTTGGTGCGGCGCGTGACGACGCTCTCGCGGAAGTCGATGAAGGCGACGAGAACGTCCTTCAGCGTCAAGAGCTCCGGACGGCCGCCGTTCAGCGCGATCATATTGGCCGGGAAGCTCGTCTGCAGCGCGGTGTGGCGCCAGAGCTGGTTCAGCACCACATCGGCGACCGCGTCGCGCTTGAGCTCCACCACGATGCGCATGCCTTCGCGGTCGGACTCGTCGCGCAGATCCGCGACGCCCTCGATCTTCTTCTCGCGCACCAATTCGGCGATGCGCTCGATCAACGCCGCTTTGTTCACCTGATAGGGAATCTCGGTGAAGACGATCGCCTCGCGCTCCTTGCGCGAGGTCTCGATCTCCGCCTTCGCCCGCATGATGATCGAGCCGCGCCCGGTCGCATAGGCGTTGCGAATGCCGCCACGGCCCAAGATCGTCGCAGCGGTCGGGAAGTCCGGGCCGGGCACGATCTCCATCAGCTCGGCGATGGTCATATCGGGCCGGTCGACCAGCGCGATCGCCGCGTCGATCACTTCGCCGAGATTGTGCGGCGGAATATTCGTCGCCATGCCGACGGCGATGCCGCCCGCGCCATTGACGAGGAGGTTCGGGAAGCGCGCCGGAAGAACCGTCGGCTCCTGCTCCTTGTCGTCGTAATTCGGCTTGAAGTCGACGGTGCCTTCGTCGATATCCTCGAGCAGAGCGAGCGCGGGCTTGGCGAGGCGCGACTCGGTGTAGCGCATCGCCGCCGGCGGGTCGTTGTCGACCGAGCCGAAATTGCCCTGCCCGTCGATGAGCGGCAGCCGCATCGAGAAGGGCTGGGCCATGCGCACCAGCGCGTCATAGATCGCGGCGTCGCCATGCGGGTGATATTTACCCATCACATCGCCGACGACGCGGGCGGATTTCACATAGGGCTTGTCGGGCGTATGGCCGTTCTCGTGCATCGAGAACAGAATGCGGCGATGCACGGGCTTCAGCCCGTCGCGCACATCCGGCAATGCGCGGCTCACGATCACGCTCATCGCGTAATCGAGATAGCTGCGCTTCATCTCGTCGGCGATCGAAACCGGGCGAATGTCGGAGCCGGGCGCGGCAGCTCCAGTCTTCTCTGAGTCGTCGTCGGCCAAGGGCTCCGCCAATCCGATAGTCGTCGCGGGCGATGATCTGCGGCCCGACCACGGGTCGCAGCGCAGCCGCCCCTATTCGAGAAGAACCGCCGCCTCGCCGCCTTGGGCGCCGAGCGTCGCCGAAGCCGCGCCGGGGAATATCGGGCGCTTTGTCGGTCGCGCCGTCGAGGCCCGTCATCGGCGATCTCGCCGTCCCTCGGACGACGCGCGCGATCATCGATGATCTATAAGCGATTCTGCCGTGAGGCGCCAGTTTGTGACGCCCTTTTGTTCCGCTGACGATATCAGCGCTGGCTGGCGGATTGCAGCTTGCGGCGGACGTTCATGACGAGCGCGCGAGCGCCGGGGGAGCCCGGCTCAAGCAGTTCGACGCCCTCCTCCTTGTCCTGATCCCAGCGGCGCGCATCGGCCCTCGGCGCAGGCGCTTCCGGCGCGTCGGAGGCGGCGTCCTCGGCCTGCGCCGCCGCCGACGGAGCGACCGCCGAAGCCGCCCGCGTCCGCAGCGTGGCGGAAATCTGCGCCCATTCGGCGGCGGTCTGCGCCTCGCGATCGCCATGCGTTTCGCCGCGCCGCAGATTGCGCAGCCATGCGAGCAGAGCGAGCGCCGCCGGAACGCCCTTCTCGCGGATGACGGCGAAAAGCGCCGGGAGCCGGCCGCGCTTCGGCGGCGTCGGCGCGGCTGCGGCCGGCCCGCGCCGCGCCTTCATGCGATGCGCCGCCGCCACGCTCGCGAAGGCCAAAGCGCCGAATATGAGCGCCCAATCGGTCCATGAGCCGGAGTCCTGCTCCTCCTCCTGCACATTGGTCGCCGTCGGCAGCGGCAATTCGACGGCAGGCGCGGGAGCGGCCTCGACTGCCGACTCCGGCGGCGCGGCCTTCTCAGGTCCCTCGGCGCGAGGCGCAGTCTCCGACTCGATTGTCGGCTCCGCGGCGGGGACGACCTCCGTCGGCGGGGCAGACTGCGCCGACGTCGCCGGAGCGGTCTCCGCAGCAGGCGGAGAATCCGCCGGGGTTTCAGGCGCCGGCGCTTCGAGCAAAGCCGCCTCCGGCTCCTGCGCAGGCGATTCGGCGGCTTTCTCCGGCGCCGGGGCGACGGCGACCGCCGCCGCCTCCGAGGGCGCGTCGATTTCTGGCGACGCTTCAGCCGGCTGCGCGCGGACGGGTTCGGCCGGAGCCGCGGCTGCGGCCTTGGCCGCGTTGCGGCGGGCAGGCGCCAGCGGCGGCAGCTGCACGATGATCCGGTCGAACCCCTCGCGTCGCGGCGGCGCCATTTCGTCGACCGTCGCCTCGCCTCTCGGCGCACGACGCGCCGGCTGGGCGGCGAGCGGCGCGGTGAGACCGAACGCCAGAAGAACGATTCCGCTCGAGGCGAGCAAACGGCCGAACGCAGGCGATAATCGCATCAGGAGCTCCACGGACGCAAGGAGACGCCGGAAACTTGGCCGGCGGAGCTGAACAAAGGCTTATGCGCGCGGCGCGTCGCATTTCGATGGTTGACGATCGCTTAACGAGCCATTCACGACTCGTTCAAGCCTGATGCGTGAGTATTGCGCCGTCGCTCCGCTTCACTCTGGAGGAGATGAGGAGATAATGATCAAGACATCGCAACTCTTATTCGCCGCGGCGCTGGCCGCGGGCGCGGCTCTGGCGAGCACGCCCGCGTCGCAGGCCATGCCCATTTCGCCCGCTCCCGGCGCTTCCGAACTCGCGCCCCTCGTGCAAGACGTTTCCTGGCCCTGCGGTCCCGGCCGGCGCATCAATCGATGGGGGCGCTGCGTGCCGAAATGGGGCTGGGCCCCGCCGCCGCCCTACCGCCACCCGCCCCCGTGGCGCCGCGGGCGCCATTGGTGACGCATGACGGCTCGGGGCGGAGCGGAAGATTCCGCCCCGAGCAACTCGGACAGAGCCTCGGTCGGACGCTTGCCGTCCGCGGAGCGCTCCTGTAAGAGCGGGCCTGCCCGTAGCGACGCCATTGGTCGAACGTCGGCGCACGGGGCCTCGTGGCGGAGTGGCTACGCAGAGGACTGCAAATCCTTGTACGGGGGTTCGATTCCCTCCGAGGCCTCCAGCCGCGCTCTTGCAAATCGGCGCGCTCGCATTCTGCCTCGACACGCGCGTTTATCGTCGTCGAGCTCGTCGCCGGACGATTCGCTCGCAGCGTTCGCCAAACGCGAAGACGCATCGGGCCGTTGCGCTCTCTCGCGCGCATTCCTCGCGCCATGCGCGAAGGAGATCGAAATGCGCATGGCCGAATGGGCGATGGTTCGAGACGGAACGGGGGACCGTCGTCGGATTGAGTTGTTGCGCCGAGGACGGCGAGTGGCGTCGGCTCCCCGACGATCGAGGACGAGGCGGGAATCGCCAATATCATCGCCCGGCCGAATTTGCTCGAGCCGGCGCATGGAGATGATCGGCTCGCGGCGCGTCGCGGCGACAGGCCGCATACGGATCGTATCCGGCATCGCGCATATGATCGCGCAGAAAATCGAGGAAATGAGCACGGACCGCGCTCACCCGAGCAGTCGCCGGCGGCGTGCGCATCTTCGCCATCCCCGCCTGAACCGAAAGGCGCAGTTGCCGCGGCGTTGACGCTTCGATGCGTCGTGCCTAAGTCACATGGGATCGCCCCGGGCCAACGTCGCGAGGGCGATCGTCGAACACATCGAAACGGGAGGTTGATATGACGAGTCGCAGGTTGATGATCGCCTTGCTGTGCGCGGCGACGCTCGCCTTCTCGGCGGCGCCGAAACTCTCTTATGCGCAGGAAGAAGATCATTTGTCGCAAGCCATTTCCCACACGCGAGAAGCCGTCGCGGCGGGACGCGAAAACAAGCCGAGCGCCCTCGTCATCCACGCCACCGAAGCGCTCGCTCACGCGACGGAGGCTCAGAAGGAGCAGGCGAACCGGACGCTGGAGAAGGCGATCGCTCGTCTGAAGGAGACGATTAAATTCGGCAAGAAGAAACGCAAGGCGGCGACGACGATCGCCGAGCGCGCGCTGCAGGAGCTCGAGCGCGTTCCGCAATAAGCGGCTCATGAGCGTGTTTCGGCGAGGCGCAGTCTGCTGCGCCCGCCTCCGCCGGCGAAGAGACGCCGGTCCCGCCGCCGGCGGGGGGCCGCCGCCGGCGGGGGGACTGCTCGGCTCGCGTCATTTGCGCCGGACGGCCCGCCTTTGTCGCGACGAGGGCGACCATGCCTCGGATCGAAAGAATCGCGCCGATCCTCGGATCCGGCGACGATTGCTCGAACCTTTGCTACTGTCCGCCCGGCATGACCGACATCCTCACGTCGTTCGACGCGCCGCCCGGCGCGCTCATCCGCGTCTCGCCCGGAACGCGCCGCGTCGTCGCGCCCAATCCCGGCGCCTTCACTTTCACCGGAACCTGCAGCTATATCGTCGGCGAAGGCGAAGTCGCGATCATCGATCCGGGTCCCGCCGTCGAGTCTCATATCGAGGCGCTGCTCTCCGCGATCTCCCGGGAGCGGCTGCGCGCCATTCTCGTCACCCATACGCATCGCGACCACTCCCCCGCCGCGCGCGTTCTCAAGGAGCGCACCGGCGCGATCATCGCGGGCTGCGCGCCCTACTCCGCTCCGCCCGATCTCGAGACGACCGGCCCCGGCCTCGACGCGTCGCACGACCGCGCCTATGCGCCCGACCGCATTCTCGGCGACGGCGAGACGATCGGGATCGGCGGCCTCACGATCGAAGCGGTGGCGACGCCGGGCCATACGACCAATCATCTCTGCTTCGCGCTGCGCGAGACGCGCGCGCTGTTCACCGGCGATCACGTGATGGGCTGGGCGACGACCGTGATCGCGCCGCCTGACGGCTCGATGAGCGATTATCTCGCCTCGATGGAGAAACTGCGCACGCGCGACGATGCGGTCTATTGGCCGGCGCATGGCGGTCCGGTGCCGGAGCCGCAGCGCTATGCGCGCGCGCTCGTCCATCATCGCCGCCAGCGCGAGCAGGCCATACTGCAACGGCTCGAGGCCGGTGACGAGAGCATCCCCGACATGGTCGCGCGCATCTATGAAGGGACCGACGTGCGCCTGCACGGAGCGGCGGCGCTCTCGGTGCTCGCCCATCTCGAGGATCTGGTCGAGCGCGGGCTCGCGACATGCGACGGGCCGCCGACGTTGAGGGCGAGATATTTCCGAGCGAGTAGCGAATAGCGAGTCGTTCCATTCGCTACTCGCCATTCGCTCTCACTTCTCGTTCAATCCCTCCTGCAGCTCCTCCGCGAACTGCCGGATCCGCTTCGCATTGGAGCCGAAGTCGTGGCGCCCGTTACGCGACGTGGAGCGCACGTCGATGCGTGTCTGGCCGGCGAGCGGGCGCAGGCGCACGGTGACGTCGTCGTCGAAACCCATCACCAGCGTGCGGACCACGAAATCGACATGTCCGACGCCGGAGCGCCCGTTGGGCGGACGCTGGTCGACGACGCGCCAGCCGCGGTTCTTCGCCGTGTCGAGCACGAGCTGAAACGCCTCGTCCGCCTCGAGGTCGACGACGATCGGCTCTATGTCGGAATAGACGGCGCGCTGCGCCTCCGCGGCATCCGGCGAATAGGGCCGCGGCCGATAGGAATGGCGGGCCTCGAGCGCAGCCTTCGACAGAGAAAATTGCGGCGGATCGGCAAGGTCGGTGGAAACGTCGGCGAGCACCGGCAAGCGCACCGCCTCGAAGGCGAGATAGGCTGGATAGGCGAGCGTCAGCGCGGCGAGGACGAAGCCGATCAGCGCCTCGCCGAGGCCGCGGCGGCCGGTCTGCCAGATGACGACGCAAGCGGCGAAGAACAGCAGCATCGCGACGAGCGCGACGAGGATCGCTCCGCCGAGCACGGCGAGGCTCGCTTGCGGCTCGACCGCGCCCGCCCGCGCGAGCGCCACCGCTATGGCCGCGACCGGGACGGAGAACAGACCCAGCCGCCGACACCACACGGCGGCGTTGGACACCGGCTCCTCGGGAATCTGGCGCAGCATGCCGAAAATATAGCACCGATCGCCGCGGCGTCGCCAGCAAAGCCGCATATGTGAACGGGTGCGGGAATTTTACGGATCGTTAACGCGGGAAAGAGAGACTTTAAATCAAATTCTCCGCAAACTCGAGTAGCAGAGTTCGAGCCATGTCCAACATCTTCGTGAAGGATTTCAGCGAGTCGCGCGCCGGCGATCGTCCCAATGACCTGCTCGCACGCCTCTATCGGGAGATCGGCCTGTCCGCGGTCGCCGCCGCGCTGGATGTGATGACCTATCCGAGCGAGCCGAAGAAGGCGCCGGCGCCAGAGCAGCCTCTCCCGGCGATCCTCGAGGACGACCTCGCCGCCTGAGTGTCGGCTCCGGTCGGGCGCGCTCCTTCTCCCGTTTACGGGAGAAGAGTTGCACAAAGCTCCTCCCGTTACTCGATGATGCTCGCGACGACGCCGGCGCCGACGGTGCGGCCGCCTTCGCGGATGGCGAAGCGCAGCTTCTCCTCCATGGCGATCGGAACGATGAGGCTCACCTCCATCGCCACATTGTCGCCCGGCATCACCATCTCGACGCCCTCCGGCAGCTGCACCACGCCGGTCACATCCGTCGTGCGGAAGTAGAACTGCGGACGGTAGTTGGTGAAGAACGGCGTGTGGCGGCCGCCCTCCTCCTTCGTCAGGATATACGCCTCGGCCTTGAACTTGGTGTGCGGCTTCACCGTGCCGGGCTTGCACAGCACCTGGCCGCGCTCCACGTCCTCGCGCTTCGTGCCGCGCAGCAGGCAGCCCACATTGTCGCCCGCCTCGCCCTGGTCGAGCAGCTTGCGGAACATTTCGACGCCCGTCACCGTCGTCTTCGTCGTCGCGCGGATGCCGACGATCTCCACTTCCTCGCCGACCTTGATGATGCCGCGCTCGATGCGCCCCGTCACCACCGTGCCGCGGCCCGAAATCGAGAACACGTCTTCGACCGGCATCAGGAACGGCTGATCCTTCGGGCGCTCCGGCTGCGGAATATAGGCGTCGACCTCGGCCATCAGCTTCAGGATCGCGTCATGGCCGAGCTCGGGATTCTTGTTCTCCAGCGCGCACAGCGCCGAGCCCTTGACGATCGGAATGTCGTCGCCGGGGAACTCGTATTTCGACAAGAGCTCGCGCACTTCGAGCTCGACGAGCTCGAGCAGCTCCGGGTCGTCGACCATGTCGACCTTGTTCAGGAACACGACCAGCGCCGGCACGCCGACCTGGCGGGCGAGCAGAATGTGCTCGCGGGTCTGCGGCATGGGGCCGTCCGCGGCGGACACGACCAGAATGGCGCCGTCCATCTGCGCGGCGCCGGTGATCATGTTCTTCACATAGTCGGCGTGGCCGGGGCAGTCGACATGCGCGTAGTGGCGGTTCTGCGTCTCGTATTCGACATGCGCCGTCGAGATGGTGATGCCGCGCGCGCGCTCCTCGGGGGCCTTGTCGATCTGGTCATAGGCCGTGAAGGTCGCGCCGCCCGTCTCGGCCAGAACCTTGGTGATCGCCGCCGTCAGCGACGTCTTGCCATGGTCCACGTGACCGATCGTGCCGATGTTGCAATGCGGCTTCGTGCGTGAGAACTTTTCCTTGGCCATGCTTTTCGTTTCCAGCTGTGGTCGCGGCGCGCCTCGCATTCCGCGCGCGAGGCTTTAAGGCGGTTGCCGGCAATCTTCAAGTGCGATCGCCCGGCCGAGACGGCGCGAGGCCGCGGCGGTCTGCCGCCACGACCTTCGACGTCGCCATTCATGAACCGTGATGCGACCGCTCGATGACGCTCAGAACCGCACTTTCACGCCGCCATAGGCGGCGAGCGGCGCGCCCGGACCGAGCGTGCGCGGATTGGTGAGGCCGAGGAACTCGATCGCCTCGGAGTCGCGCTCGAAATAGGTGCCGAAGCTGTAGAAGCGGCGGTCGAACAGATTCTGCACGACGCCATAGACCTCGATATTGTCGGTGATCTTGTAGGAGGTTTTCAGATTGACGATGCCGTAGGACGGCAGCGTCTTGTCGAGACTGGCCTCGTCGCCGGCGAGATGCACGCCGGTGCGGAAGATATAGTCGAGGCCGAAGGTCCATTGCGGCGTGACCTTGAAGTCGAAGCCGAGCTTCACGCGATGACGCGGAATGCCGGGCAGCACATTGCCGGGACGCACGTGAATCTGGCCATTCTCGTCGGCATAGGGATTGTCGCCCGAATTGAGCGTCAGGAAGCTACGAAAGGTCGCGTCGATGAGCGCATAATCCGCATAGACCTGGAGAATGTCGTTGCGCCAGGTGACGCCCGCCTCGACGCCCTGCCGGCGCGTCTGCCCGACATTGGCGAAATAGCCGCGGCCCAAGATCACATCGGAAGGAAGAGACAGAATGTCGTCGACGCTGTCGGTGCGGAAGAGGCCGGCGCGCCAGTCGAGGCGGCCGTAGTCGCCGCCGAAGTCATGGCGACCGCGCAGGCCCGTCTCCCAGGTCCGCGCCACCACCTGCCGCAGCGGCGGATCGGAGACGAGGAAATTGTCGATCATGCAGGGATGCTGCGGGTCGGAGCAGCCGTTCTCGAGCGCCGTCGGCGCGCGGTTGGCCTCCGAATAATTGCCGTAGACGGTGAGTTCGGGCAGGAAGGCATAGGTGAGGCCGGCGACCGGATTGACCCGCTGATAGAGCGCGCTGCTGTTGAGCGAGACGCCGCGATGGTCGAACAGCGCGATGTCGGCGCTGTTGAAACGCAGGCCCGCGGTGGCCGTGAGCTTGTCCGTCACCTCGAGCGTGTCGAGCGCATAGACGCCCCAATAGAAATTGCGGCCGCCGACATGCACCGGCTGGAAGCCCCCCTCCGGAACGCGGTTCGAATAGTCGAGGCCGGTCCCGGAGACGGTGAGGTCGTTCTGCAGAATTCCGAGCTCGGAATAGCCGCGGAAATCGGAATGCTGACGATCATGCGAGGCGCCGATGACGAGCTTGTTCGCAAAGCCGAAGATCGGCTCGTCGTAGGTTCCCTGCAACGCAAATCCGTAGGCGCGGGAATTGACGCGCGTATAGTCGAGGCTGCCGACGCCGCCGTCGTTCAGCACGGAGGCGGGAATCCGCCCGCCGAACACATTGCGCAGGACGCTCTGCCGGAACGACGGCTCCTCGGCGAATCCGTCGGTCTCCTGGCACAGCCATTGATCGTCGGCGCCGCAGGTCTCGACATCGGCGAGGTTGCCGTCGATGTGCTGCTGGCGGAACTGGCGGAAATAAGCGTTGCCGTTGAACCTCAGATGATTGGTCGCCTCATAGACGCCCTTGAGGTTCACGAAGGCGAGATCGTTGTAGGAATTCTGCGGCGTCGTGAACACGGAGCCGTAATCGCGCTGCAACATCTCGACCGGCGTCGCCGCCGCATTGCCGAGCCGCGTGCCCGCGCCGGTGAAATTGAGATGAAACTCGGTCTTGTCGCCCTTGTAGCCGATGTCGGCGTAGCCGCGCAGCAGCGAAGAGCCCGATCGCTTGCGCCAGCCGTTCTCGCCCAGCCCTTCGAAAGCGAAATAGACGGCGAAATCGTCGAACTTCTGACCATATTGTATGCTGCCGAAGCGACGCCCGTAGGAGCCGCTGCGGCCGTCCGCTTCATAGCCCTGCCAGGTGAAGCCGTTCTTCATCTCGAGGGTCAGCGCGCCGCCGAGCGCGTTGAGCCCGAACAGTGGATTTCCGCTGACGATGTCGCCGTTGGCGATGGCGACGGTCGGGATCAGGTCGAAATTGACCGAGTCGCCGAAGGCCTCGTTGATGCGCACGCCGTCCTGATAGACCGCGAGGCCCTGCGGCGTGCCGGGAACGGGCGAGGCCGCGAAGCCGCGATAGCTGATGTCCGGCTGGAAGGGATTGCCCGCCACCTCGCTCGACTCGACCGAGGCGTTGCGCCGCAGCAGCGTGTCGGTGACGAGCACGGCGTGGTCGCGATCGAGATCGCTGCGCGAGAGCGTGATCGGATTGGTCGAGATCTTCGATTTCTCGATCTTCGCCCCTGCTTCCGGCGCGCTCGCGATCTCGATCTCGGGCAATATCTCCTGAGCGCGCGCTGCGAGCGGGGACGTCGCGGCGGCGAGCAGCGCGACGAGGGAAATTCGAGAACGGCGCCCAGGCATTTTGCTTCTTCCATCTCCGGCGAGCCGATCCCCCCGATCGGCCCTTCTGCCGAAGGCGCACGCCAGCTCCGCTCGCCGCGACCTTCGGCTCGGGCAAATTAGGGGTGAAGAGACGCCGCGCCTATTGCAAAGTTTCACCTTTGAATTGCCGAAATTTCCCGATTTCGGCCGAGCAACGCGTCGCAACCGTCGCTCGTCACCGGTTCGGCGCTCGAGCCTCGAAGACGATTGTTCCCGCGACAATGGTCGATTTAACCCGACCCTGCAGACGCGCCGTATCGAAAGGCGTGTTCTTGCAGCGCGAGCGCAGCTCGGCGGGATCGACGACGAAAGGCTCGTCCGGATCGAAGCGGATCACATCGGCCGGCGCGCCCTCGGCGAGGCGCCCCTGCTCCAGCCCGAGAATTTCCGCCGGCCGGGTCGACATGGCGCGCAGCAGGCCGGCGAGGGAGACGTCGCCCGAATGGACGAGGCGCAGGCCGGCGGCGAGCATGGTCTCGACGCCGACCGCGCCGGCCTCGGCCTCGGCGAAGGGAAGGCGCTTCGTCTCCACATCCTGCGGATCGTGATCGGAGACGATGACGTCGACGAGGCCGCCGGCCAGCGCCTCGACCAAAGCGCGGCGCTCGTCCTCATGACGCAGCGGCGGGCGCAGCTTCAGGAAGGTGCGATAGTCGCCGATGTCGTTCTCGTTGAGCGTCAGATGATTGATCGAGGTCCCGCAGCTGACGGGGAGCCCGCGCTCCTTCGCGGCCGCGATCGCCTCGAGCGAGAGCCCCGCGGTGACGATCGAGGCGTGATAGCGCGCGCCGGTGAGCGCGACGAGCCGCAAATCGCGGTCGAGAACGAGAGTTTCGGCCTCGCGCGGAACGCCGGCGAGGCCGAGGCGCGCGGCCAATTCGCCCTCGTTCATGACGCCTTCGCCGGAAAGGTCGCGATCCTCGGGGAAATGAGCGACGAGCGCGCCGAAATCGCGCGCGTAAGTAAGCGCCCGGCGCATCACCTGCGCGTTGCGCACCGAGCGCTTTCCGTCGGAGAAGGCGACGGCGCCGGCCTGGCGCAGCAGGCCGATCTCGGAGATCTCGCGGCCCTCGCGGCCTTTGGTGAGCGTCGCCATGGGCAGCACGCGCACGCGGCCGGTGTCGCGGGCCCGGCGCAGCACGAAATCGACCACCGCCGGATCGTCGACCGGCGGCGAGGTCTCGGGCGCGGCGACGATGGTGGTGACGCCGCCCGCGGCCGCCGCGGCGGTGGCGCTGGCGATGGTCTCGCGGTGCTCGGCGCCCGGCTCGCCGACGAAACATTGCATGTCGATCAACCCCGGCGCGACGACGTCGCCGCCGCAGGCGATGACGCGCGCGCCCTCGGGCGCGGACGCGGCTGTGACGGAGGGGCCGAGATCCGCGATGCGGCCGTCGCGAATGAGCAGGCCGCCACGGGTCTCGACGCCGGTCGCGGGATCGACGAGCCGCGCATCGGCGAGCAAGAGAGGACGAGGCGCTGTCATGGCGCCTGGATAGGATAGATTTCGAGGGAAGGGAACCGGCGCTCGGAAGGCCTAACTCACCGCCCCTCCTCCCGCCTCCCCGTCTGCGGCGTGAGGATCACCACCTCGTTGCGGTGGACGCGGCCGAGCGTCACGCGCGCCTGCTCGTCCAGGATGTCGGCGTCGATGGCGTCGCCGCGCAAGAGCGCGATGCGGCGCTCCCATTGCTTGCGCTCGGCCACGAGCGCGGCGTGCTCGCGGTCGAGCTCGGCGAGGCGCTCGGCATATTCCTCGCCCGTCTTGAGGCCGCGCTGGCCGTTGACGCCGTGCCAGACGAAATAGCCGGCGACCAGCCCGGCCGCGCAATAGAGCAGCGCCGGGAACAGCAGAGAGCGCAGGACGAAGCGGAGCATCATGGGCCCGCAGCTTGCGCCGAACAGGGTATAAGCGCAGTTAACGCTGACGAGAGCGCGTCCGCTGGCCGCGTTCCGCGGGGACGGCCGGCGCTTCATCGGCGTCATTGCGAGCGAAGCAATTCTTCAGCCGTGTGGCGGCTCCGGGCTTGCTTCGTCGCTGCGCTCCGCGCACCGACGCCGTTATCGCGTCGTTCCCGCCTCGGGCAGGCGGCCGGTCCCGTCCAATATGCCGAACAGCTTGCGCAAGAGGCCCGGCGCGATCACCGACAGCGGATTGACCGTCAGCACCGGCGCGCTGAAGGCGCCGGTCACGCGAAAGCTCACCGCGAACATGCCCTCGTTCTCGCCGCCGGTGAGCACGACGCCGATCACCGGAATATTCGACATGAGATTATTGAGCCCATAGGCCGGCACGAAGGTCCCCGACACGTCGATCTTGTCGCGCGCGACGTCGATATAGCCGTCGACGGTGAGGCCGGTCTCGGGTCCCGACATCACGCCGTCGCGCATGGCGAGCCGTCCGCCCGTCCAGCTGAAGCCCGATTGCACGCGCGAGAATTTCACCGAATCGGGATCGAAATGCAGCGCTCCCTTGTCGTCGGTCCGCGCGGCCCCCTGCATGACGAGGCGGCGCATGGCCGGCTCGTTGCGCAGGTAGAAGTCGCTGATCTTGATCACGCCGTCAGAGCGCCCCTGCCCCATCAGCACGCTCGCCGTCAGCGCGCCGCTCTCCATGCGGTGATAGAGATCGAGGAAGGAGAGCAGCGCGCCGCCGTCGCTCGTCGACAATTCGATCAGCGGCGAGCCGTTCTGCTGGCGCGCGAGCGTCGCGGCCAGCGGCTCGCGGCCGAAGCTGCCCGTCAGCGACAATTGCTCGAGGCGTCCGCCGCGGCGCCGATAGTCGAGCGCGACATTGGCGAGGATCTGCCGGCCCGATCCGGTGACGATCGGCGATTTCAGATCGAGCTCGAGATCGTCGGAGAGCGGCTTGCCGCCGCCCTCGGAGGGGGCCGCCGGCTCGGCCGAGGGACGCGCGAGATAGCGCAGCAGCGGGCGCGCGTCGATATTGGCGCCGCGCACCACGAGCTTCAGCCCGTCGCCCACGCGCGTCGCTTCGACGCGCATGTCGTCGCCCGGCGACAAACGCGCCTGCGCGAGCCGCGCGGACCGAAACGCCCCGTCGCGCGCGAACTCGACGACGCCGGACAGCTGCGCGCCGCCCGCCTCGGCGGTCAGTTGCTCCAGCGCCGAGCCGTCCGGCCGCTTGACCAGCTTGAAGCTCGCCTTGCCGGGCTTGCCCATGGGCTTGGCGACGCCCGGCAGCGGATTGTCCAGCGCGGCCTTGAGGAAATCGAGCTCGATCTGTGCGTCCGACTCCTCGAAAGGCAGGTTGGTCGCGACCTGCGCGCCCACGATTCCGGAAACGCCCGCGACAGCGTAGCCGGCCTTGGCGCGCGCCGCGTCGTCGAGCTGCAGCGATATCTGAGCCTGCGCCTTGGACTTCTCGCCCGGCGGACGACGCATCTCGAAAGCGGCCAGCGCGCCGAACACGCGGCCCGAGCCGCCGACGCGCAAGCCCTCCGCATCGGAGACGACTTTCATCGTCCCGCCCTCGAGCCGCTCCCTGCCGAGGAAGCGCTCGATCGACACATTGGTTGCTTCGGCCTCGATCGAGACGCGGGTCTTCTCGTCTTTCGCCGTTTTGCCCAGCTCGAAAGCGATGCGGAGGCGCCCGTCGACCTGTCCATGCAGCGCGCCGGCGTCGACCGGCGCGTCGGCGACGGCGGCGATGCTTTCGAGCGAGAGAATGTCGGCGACGGCCTCGACATTGCCGGAAAGGCGCAGGTCGATCGAGGCCGGCGCCGGATCGAAGCCGAGCGCCGGCACGCGGAACGCTCCTTGCGTGATGGCGAGCCTGTGGCCGGCCGCGCTCTCCATCGCGCCCGCCGTCGCCACGAAGGCGACGGTGCGGCCGGTGAGCGCGATATGGCCGGTCACCCCGGTCAGCGGCCACAGGCCCGGAAAGGCGTCGGCGATCGTCGCATTCTCGAGATCGAAATCGCCCCGCAGCGCCGCATCCGGAGGCGGCCGCTCATAGCGCCCCTCGAGCATGGCCTGCTGATCGAGATCGGCGGTGAGCAAGCCCGAGCGCAGGACGCCCGCGGGCACATGCGTCTCCATCCAGCCCCGCGTCGGCGCCGCCACATGGGTCGGCCAGATGCGCAGCGCCGAGCGGACCGGCGTGTCTTTCGCCTCGATGCGGTAGGTCAGATGCGGCCCGTCCGGCCGGCCGCCGTCGAAGGCGATCGAGGCGGAGGCGTGAATCTCCGGCCCGTCGAGCGCGACTCGCTCGATCGTCGCGCGCCGCGCGGCGAGATCGAAACTCGCGGAAAGGCTCGCGCTGCCGATCAGCATCGGCGCCTCGCCCGGCCTGTCCGGCAGAAAGCGGCCGGGCTTGGCGAGAGCGGCGGCGAGGGTCCAGAGATCGGAATGTTCGGCGCCGAGGTCGTCCGGCGGCGTCAATGCGCCCGCGAAGGCGAGCCGCGCGGCGCCCGCCGCGATCTCGATCGGCTCGATGGCGATGCGGCGGCGCGCTTCGTCCCAGCGCGCGGATATGGAGAGCGCGCCGACCATGAAGGGCTCGGCGTCCGGCTCCTGGAGCCGGAAGAACCCTTCCCCCATAGAGAAACGTCCGCGCGCCTCGAGCAGGCGGTCGTCGCCGTCGACGGCGAGACCGAGATCGAGCGACAAGGGCGCGTCGGTGTCGAAGGGAAGCGAGCGCAGCCCTGCGGCGAGAGAGATTTCGTCGAGCGAGAGCCGGCGGATCTTCACATCGATCGCGCGCCGCTCGCCGGGTCGCCCTTCCGCCTTGGCCTCGGCGGTCGCGCGCCCGGACGGGCCCGTCGCGCCGAGCGTCAGATTCGTCGCGCCCGCCGATTTCTCGAATCGCACGGCGACGTCGCGATAGACGGTGGTCCGATCGATGGTGCGGTCGTCGATGACCAGCGTCGCATTGGAGACGCCGACGCGGTCGATGGCGGCGAGCGGGCTGTCGGGTCCGGTGACGAAATCCATCACCGCCCGCACCGCGGCGCCCGCCTGCCGCGCCAGCGCGGGGCGCGCGATAGGCGTGACGGCGGCGACTGTCGCGGCCGGAGGCGGGGGCGTGCGCTCGAGCGGAATCTCGAGCGGATCGGCGCCGGGAGTGGAGACGGCGACGACCCCGTCCGGCCGGACGGCCAGACGCAGCTCGAGGTCGAGCGCTTCGAGCCGCCGCGGCATCAGCCGGCCGAGCATGAGCGCCAGCGGATCGATCGACAATTGCGCCCGCGGCGCGGCGATGATGGTGCGCTCGCCGTCTTTCACCTCCAGCCGGTCGACGGTCAGAGTGAGGCCGAGCCTTCCATGGTCGATCGCCGCCGAGCCGAGCGTGAACGCATAGCGATGGCCATAGAGATCGTCGAGCGATTCGACGATCTTGGGAACCAGCCAGTCGGAGCGGATCGGCCCGCGCGCGAGCGCGGCGAAAAAGGCGCCGACGGAAAGAGCGACGAGGAGCAGAAGAAAAAAACCGAGCGCCGAGAGGCAGCGGCCGAGGCAGAAGGAGCGCAGCCGCACCGCCGTGCGCCCCTCGGACGCCCCGAGCCGGGAGAAGGCCCGCGAGCGGCGCGGCCCCATCGGGGAGCCCTCGTCGATGCCTTGCGTCACCCACCCCCGCCTTTCAGTGAGTTCCGAGCGCCTCGTCGGCGCCGATTCTGCAATGAGATGTGATGGCCATTTCCCGGGCCGGGCGCAATCGGAGTTTTTTCGGCGACGCTCTTGCGAAGCGCGTGGCCGGTCTGCTTTGCTCGAGAATGTAGACCGCGATGAGACGAAAGGAAGGCGAAGGTGAGCGAGGCTGCGACCACTTCTGTGCCGGGCGAGGGCGACGCCGCCCCGTCCTTCGATCTTCCGGGCGCCGGCGGAGAGCGCGTGTCGCTCGCGTCTTTCGCCGGCAAGAAGCTCGTTCTCTATTTCTATCCGAAGGACGACACCTCCGGATGCACCAAAGAGGCGATCGAGTTCAACGCGCTGATGAAAGATTTTGCCAAAACGGGCGCGACGGTCGTCGGCGTTTCGCCCGATTCGCCGGCCAAGCACGACAAGTTCCGCGCCAAATACGATCTCACCCTCCCGCTCGCCAGCGACGAGACGAAAGAGATGCTCGCAGCCTATGGAGTGTGGGTGGAGAAGAGCATGTACGGCCGCAAATATATGGGCGTCGAGCGTTCGACCTTCCTGATCGGCCCGGACGGGCGGATCGCGAAAGTCTGGCGCAAGGTGAAAGTGCCGGGCCATGCGGCGGCGGCGCTGGCCGCGGCTAAGGCGATTTAGCGGCGCGACGAACAGACGAGTCGAGACGCGAGCCTGCGGGCTCGCGATCGCGAATTCGGCGACGCGGGTCGCCCGCGGGCTATTTCGACATGCAGGTCTTGATGTCGCTCTTCGTCTTCATGTCCTCGAAGGTCGCGACACAGAACTTCTCCAGCGCCGGCCGCAGCTCGGGATTGGCGGCGTTGGCGCGCAGGCTCATCGCGCCCTCGAGCAGTTCCTTCTGCGCGGCGTGCACTTGCGCGCGCGGCAGCTCGACCGAGCATTCCTCATAGCGCCTCAGCAGCGCGTCGCATTCGGGAATGCCGGTCGGATCGACGGCGCGAGCAGGGGTCGAGAGCAGAAGGGCGAAAGCGAAGGCGAGACCGGATTTCACTGCGCGCAGTTCCCTGTGAACGACGCCGGGCCGGGCCGGGCCGGCGAGCGGCCCCTCATAGAGTCTTCGGGCAAGAAAGGAAACGGGCGACGGGCGTCTTTGCCGCCCGTCGCCCTTGCTCCGGCGTGATGTCTCGCGAACGCCCGAGGTCTCGGCGCGCGGGGTCAGAGCCCCGCGAGGTAGCTGGTGGGATCGACCGGGGTCGCCCCCTTGCGCAGCTCGAAGTGCAGCTGCGGCGAGCCGACATTGCCCGACTGGCCCGATTTGGCGATAGTCTGCCCGCGCTTCACCTGGTCGCCGCGCTTCACCTCGAGCTCGCCGTTGTGGGCATAGGCCGAGACGAAGCCGTTCGGGTGACGGATCAGCACGAGATTTCCGTAGCCTTTCAACTCGTTGCCGGCATAGGCGACGACGCCGCCCTCGGCCGCCTTCACCTGCGTGCCTTCCGGGACGGAGATGTTGATGCCGTCATTGCCGCCCGAGTTGAATCCCTGGATGATCCGGCCGCGCGCCGGCCAGCGGAACTCGGGACGCGCGTCGGCGGCGACAGGCGCCGGCGCGGGCTTCTCTTCCGCCTGCTGCTGCGGCGGCAGAGAGGCGACCGGCGTCCTGTCGACACGCTGCGCCTGCGGCGCAGCGGCGACCTTCTGCTCGTGCTTCTCGACCTTCTCGGTCTTTTCCGCCGCCGCGACCTGCCGCTTGGGCTCGGGCGCAGGCTCCTTCCTGGCGATCTGCTGCGCCTTGGGCTCCGCCTTGCGCGGTTCGGCCTTCGCTATCTCCTTGGGCGCGGCGGCAGGCTCCTTGCGCGCGGGCTCGACACGCGCCGCCGCTGTCTTGCGGGCAGGCTCGGCCTCGGGCTTGCGCGCGGCCTCGTGCGGGGCCTTGCGCGCAGGCTCGGCGGGAGCGGCCTGCTTCGCCGGCGCCGCCGATTTCTCGGGCTCCGCACGGGCGATCTGCGGCTTCGCCTTGTCCGCCTTGGCCTCCGCGACCTGGGGTTTCGCCTTTTCGACCTTCGCTTCGACCGGCCTCGGCTTCTCGGTCTTCGCCTCGTAGACTTGCGGCTTGGGCTTCTCGCTCTTCGCTTCCGCGGCCGCCGGCTTGACGCTGCGCGGCTCGGCGGCGCGCTTCTCGGCGCGCGCCTCGGCGACCGGCGCGCGGCTGCGCTCGTCCGAGGCGTCCCTCTGCCTGCGGCCTTGGCCGGCGCGGTCGCGCAGATCCGCTGCAGCGCGGACCGGCTCGCGCGGCTCGACGGCTACGGGCGCGGCGCCGGCGCGATAGACGGGGATCACGAGACGCGAACCGGGATGAACCTCGGCCGGCCGCGAGAAGCCGTTGACGCGCAGCAGCGCGTCGACGGGCACGCCGTAACGCGTCGCCACCACGCCGGCGGTCTCGCCGTCGGAGACGACGATCGGCGTTCCGCCCTCGGCGCTCCAATGATTATAGCTTCCGGCGACGCGCGCGGCCGGCGCCGGAGCGGGCGGCGTATGCGGCGCATAATGCGCGGCCTGAGGCGCCGGCTGCGGCGGAGGCAGCGGGCGCGACTGGATCACGCTGCGCGGCGGCGCGGCCTCGGCATAAGTGCGCGGAGGGATGGTCCCGGTGGGCGCGCGATCGACGTGCGCCTGATCCTGGAACGGATCGGCCAACGGATCGGAAAAACGTGTCGCATCGGAGCAGCCGGCGAGCAATCCGGCGGCGCCGGCGGCGAACATGAGCCGCCACGCGACTCGCGACAAGAAAACACGACGCTCAATTGCCATGACGCGACCCACACTCGAACGCGACTTCAGTGCGTTCATCTAGCCATGCGACGGTTAAGGGAGCGTTTAAGATGAATGCGCGTTCACGACGGCCAACGAGAATTTAAGTAAATTCCAGCGATTGCAGCGCTCACATCGCCCGAGCGGTCCCCTCCAGCGCCGCGCCGAGCCGGCAGGAGCCGAGATCGGATTCGCTCCATAGCGCGCCGCCGTCGCGGCGCAGCCGGCGCAGCCGCTCCTGCGGACGCGCGTCCGCCTTCTCCGCCGGCTCGATTCGTCCGAACAGAGCGACGCCGCCCGGCGCCAGGGAGTCGAGCAGACATTGCGGCGCGCCCGCGCGAAAGGACATATGCAGCACGATGCGGTCGAAGACGCCGGACGCCGCCCCCGCCGCCAGACCGTCGCCGAACATCGCTTCGACATTCCCGGCGCCGAGCTCGGCGAGCCGCAGCCGCGCCTCGCTCGCCAGAGTCTCGTAGCGCTCGATCGTCACGACCGCGCGCGCGAGTTGCGCCAGCACGGCCGCGCCATAGCCAGAGCCCGTTCCGATCTCCAGCACGCGATGATGCGGCTCGACGGCGAGCGCCTCGAGCCGCCGCGCGAGATCGGCCGGCGCGGGCAGCGTCTGCCCGCAGCCGATCGGCAGAGCGATGTTGCGCCCGGCGAGATCGCGAAAGCGATAAGGCGCGAAGAGCTCGCGCGGCGTCGTCTCGAAGGCGCGCATGACGGCGAGGTCGCGCACGCCGACGCGCCGCAGCTGCAGCAGCAGAGCGGCGCGCTCTTCGATCGTGGGGCCGTCTGCGCATTCCGCCATTGCGCCTCCTATTCGAAGGCGGCGGAGAGCCGCGTCAACGTCGGATGATCGGTGAAGTCGAGGCGCAGGGGCGTCACGGAAATCCTGTTCTGCTCGACCGCCTCGAGATCGGTGCCGGGCCCGGGCGTGAAATTGCCGCGCTGGAAGGATATCCAGTAATATGGAATGCCGCGACCGTCCTTGCGGTCTTCGATCCGCATCAGATCGTTGCTGCGCCGTCCCTGCATGGTGACGGAGATTCCCTTCACCTCCTCCGGGCGGCAATTGGGAAAATTGACGTTCATCAGCACGCCCGGCGGAATGCCCGCCTCGACCAGGCGCCCAATCACCGAGGCCGCATGAGTCTCGGCGCAGGCCCAATGAATGTGCTGTCGGCCGGCGAAGAAATCATAGACCTGAGACAGAGCGATCGAGGGAATCCCGAGCAGCGTCCCTTCGATGGCGCCGGCGATGGTGCCGGAATAGCTCACATCCTCGGCGAGATTCTGGCCGGAGTTGACGCCGGAGATCACGAGATCCGGCGGCCTGTCGGCGAGCAGCCTGCGCACGCCCATGATGACGCAATCGGTCGGGGTGCCCTTGACGGCGAAATGGCGCGAGGAGATTTCGCGCAGGCGCAGCGGATCATTGATCGAGAGCGAATGCGCGACGCCCGACTGCTCGCTCTCCGGCGCGACGACGAAGACGTCGTCGGTGAGCGTGCGCGCGACCCGCTCCGCGAGCGCGAGGCCCGCCGCGTGAATGCCGTCGTCATTGGTGATGAGGATGCGCATGGCCTCTTCGATGCCGATCGTTGGCGCTCCTCCTCCCGCGAGCGGGAGAAGGGCGCGCCCCGCTACCGCGCCTTCGCGATTTTCTCCAGCCCGCCCATGTAAGGGCGCAGGACCGTCGGCACGATGACCGAGCCGTCGGCCTCCTGATAATTCTCGAGCACGGCGACCAGCGCGCGGCCGACCGCGACGCCCGAGCCGTTGAGCGTATGCACGAAGCGCGTCGCCTTGCCTTCGGCGGGCCGATAGCGGGCGTTCATGCGCCGCGCCTGGAAATCGCCGCATGCCGAGCAGGACGAAATCTCGCGATATTTCCCCTGCCCCGGCAGCCAGATTTCGAGATCATAGGTCTTCTGCGAGGCGAAGCCCATGTCGCCCGTACAGAGCGTGACCTTGCGATAGGGCAGATCGAGGAGCTGCAGCACTTTTTCCGCGCAGCCGGTCATGCGCTCGTGCTCCTCGAGCGATTTTTCCGGCGTCGTGATCGAGACGAGCTCGACCTTGTAGAACTGATGCTGCCGAATCATGCCGCGCGTGTCGCGCCCCGCGGCGCCCGCCTCCGCGCGGAAGCAATAGGTGCCGGCGGTGAAGCGCAGAGGGAGCTGCGATTCGTCGAGGATGGACTCGCGGACGAGATTCGTCAGCGGGACTTCGGCGGTGGGAATGAGCCAATAGTCGGCCATGGCCGCATCCGACCGCTCATTGCCGATCTGCCGGCCTGCCGTCACCGAAAACTGATCGTCGCGGAACTTCGGCAATTGCGCCGTGCCGAACATCGCGTCGTCGCGCACCAGCAGCGGCGGCGCGACTTCCGAATAGCCGTGCCGATCCGTGTGCAGATCGAGCATGAATTGCGCAAGGGCGCGTTCCAAACGCGCGAGCGGGCCTTTGTTCACGACGAAGCGCGCGCCGGACAATTTCGCCGCGCTCTCGAAATCCATGAGCTTCAAACCTTCGCCGATGTCGAAATGCTCCTTCGGCGGAAAGTCGAAATTGCGCAGAACGCCCCAGCGCAGCGCCTCGACATTGTCGTGCTCGTCTTTTCCGAAGGGCGCCTGCTCGAGCGGCGTGTTGGGGATTTCCGACAGCGCCTTGTCCAGCGCGGCGCTCGCCTCGCGCTCGGCTTGCTCGAGCCGCGGGAAATCCTCCTTCAGCTCGGCGACCTCCGCCTTCAGCGCCTCGGCGCGGGCGGCGTCCTTCTCGCGCATGGCGAGGCCGATCTCCTTGGACGCCGCATTGCGCCGCTCCTGCGCCGCCTGCAGCGCTCCGATCGCCGCTCGGCGCGAATCGTCGAGGGCGAAGAGACGTTCGGCGAGCGGCTCGAGGCCGCGGCGGCGGCGGCCTTCGTCGAAAGCGGCGGCGTTGTCGCGAATCCATTTGATGTCGTACATAAATCTATCCGCCGCTCGTGCGCGCCCTCATCCCGCATGCGGGAAATAGGGTCAACCTGTCGCCTGCGGCTCCTCGGCCGCGGCCCGCTTCTTCTCGATCCAGCGCACCGACAAGATCGACGCCTCGTAGAGCAGCAGCCCCGGCAGCGCGAGGGCGAGCTGGCTGAACACGTCGGGCGGCGTCAAAATCGCCGCCACGATGAAGACGAGCACGATCGCATAGCGCCGCTTCTCGGCGAGGAATTGCGAGGAGACGAGGCCGATCTGGCCGAGCAGCGTCAGCGCCACCGGCAGCTGGAACACGACGCCGAAGGCGAGCACCAGGGTCATGATCAGCGAGAGATATTCCGACACGCGCGGGAGCAGCTCGATCTGCGCCTTGCCGGGCTCGTTGGCCTGCTGCATCGAGATGAAGAAATGCAGCAGATTGGGCATGACGAGGAAATAGACCACCAGCGCGCCGAGCGCGAAGAAGACCGGCGTCGCGACGAGATAGGGCCGGAACGCGGCGCGCTCGTGCTTGTAGAGGCCCGGCGCGACAAAGGCGTAGAGCTGGCTGAACACGATCGGACAGGAGATGAAGGCCGCCGCGAACATCGCCACCTTGATCTGCGTGAAGAAATATTCCTGCGGCGCGGTGTAGATGAGCTTCGCCTCGGGCCCGGCCGCGCGCGTATAGGGCACGACGAGCAGATTATAAATGTCCTTGGCGAAGAAGAAGGCCACGACGAAGGCGACGAGAAATCCCATCAACGCGCGGATGAGGCGCTCGCGCAGCTCTATCAGATGCTCGATGAGCGGGGCCTTGGTCGCTTCGATGTCGGCGTCGGTCATGTGCGCGGCCTCTCGGCCGGCTGATCCTCCGCCGGATGATCCTCTGTCGGCTGCTGCTGCGGCTCCGGCTCCTCGATCGCGCCGACGATCTGCTCGCGCGCCTGGGTCAGCGGATCGAAGGCGACGTCCGTCTGGACCGCGGCGAAGGCGGAATCGACCTCGCTCTTCAAATCCTTATGGAGATCTGCGACTTCGGCCTCGCGCATCGCCTCCATGAATTGGCTCTGGAATTCGGCCGCCATGCGCCGAATGCGGCCGGTCGCATGGCCGACCTGACGCAGCACGCGCGGCAGATCCTTCGACGGAATCGCGATGAGCGCGACGATGCCGATGACGATCAGCTTGCCGGCGTCGAGGTCGAACATGTCGCGGCGAAACCTGCTGGAGAGCGGCGGTCGTTCAAGCCTTTCGCACGTCGGCCGGCTTGTCGTGCGCCGCGGCGTCCGGGATGTCGCGCGCGTGCTGATGCTCGAGGGCCTTCTGCGGCTCCTCGGCCTTCGCGCCGTCATCCTCCGCGAGGCCTTTCTTGAACGCCTTTATGCCCTTGGCGACGTCGCCCATCACGTCGGAAATCTTGAATTTGCCGCCGAACAGGATGAAGGCCACGGCGCCGACGACGATCCAATGCCAGATCGACAGACCACCCATGGCGAAACCCTCCCCTTTGCTCCCGGCCATCCCGGCCGGCCGAAGTCGTGGGGAACCTAGGACGGCGGAAACATAAATACAAGGCGATTGCAGCGCGCATGTGACGATCGTCGTCGGCGCGGAGCGCCGCCGCTCCCGAGGCGCAGCTCGCAGACACGGCGGCGCTCGCGCCCGCTCCGCACGGGCTCTCGGCTCGATGCCGAGGCTGCTTCAGCCGGCGGCGGCGGTCCGCGGGCGATCGATTACGCTGCGCGATCGCGTCCGCCGCGCCGGCCTGCCAGCTGCGCCGCGCCGCGGGACGCGCTATAAGGCGCCGGCGCGGCGAATCCGCCCGCGTTTTTCCGAGAGCCCGACAGATCGTGACGCGCCCGACCCTCGACTCCTTTCGCCGCATCGTCGTCAAGGTCGGCTCCTCCCTGCTGGTCGATCCGCGCAGGGCCGAGGCGAAGCGCGACTGGCTCGCCAAGCTCGGCGGCGATCTCGCCGCTCTGCACCGGCGCGGGGCGGACGTAATGGTCGTCTCCTCGGGCGCGGTGGCGCTCGGGCGCAGCGTGCTCGGCCTGCCGCAGGGACCGCTGCCGCTGGAGGACAGCCAGGCCGCCGCCGCAGTCGGCCAGATCGCGCTCGCCCGTCTCTGGTCGGAGACGCTCGGCGGCCTCGGCGTCACGGCCGGACAGATCCTCGTCACTTTCGGCGATACTGAAGAGCGCCGCCGCTACCTCTACGCGCGCGAATGCCTCAATCGACTGCTGGCGCTGCGCGCCGTGCCGGTGATCAACGAGAACGACACGGTGGCGACGGCGGAGATCCGCTATGGCGACAACGACCGGCTCGCCGCCCGCGTCGCGACAATGGCGAGCGCCGATCTTCTGGTGCTGCTCTCCGATGTCGACGGCCTCTACACCGCGCCGCCCGCCGGCGATCCGTCCGCCAAGCTGATCGAGGTCGTGCCGCGGGTGACGGCGGAGGTCGAGGCCATGGCCGGCGGCGCCGCCTCGCTCTATTCGCGGGGCGGCATGCGCACCAAGATCGAGGCGGCCAAGATCGCGACCACCGGCGGCGCCCATATGGTCATCGCCGACGGTCGCGTCGAGGCCCCGCTGACGCGCATCGCCACGGGCGGGCCCTGCAGCTGGTTCCTCACCTCCTCGACCCCGGTCACGGCGCGCAAGAAATGGATCGCCGGCTCGCTCGAGCCCAAGGGCGTGGTGCATGTCGACGACGGCGCCGAGCGGGCGCTCTTCTCCGGCAAGAGCCTGCTGCCGGCCGGCGTCACGGCGATCGAGGGCGGCTTCGCCCGCGGCGATTGCGTGGTGATCCGCAACGCCGCCGGCGGCGAGATCGGCCGCGGGCTCGTCACCTATGACGCGACCGACGCGCTGCGCATCATCGGCCGCTCCTCCCGCGAGATCGCGAGCATTCTCGGCTTCAAAGGGCCGGACGAGGTCGTTCATCGCGACGATATGGCCCTCAATGGCGATTGACGCCGGCTTCGCCATGCCGGGGCCTTGGCAGACCCCGAGGGCGCTCCCATATTGCTGGCGCCGCGCCCTCAAAGGGCGGGTTCCAACTGGGAGAGACACATGTCACCCGAAGAACGCCAACTGCTCGCCGGTCTGTTCGAGCGCACGCGTAGCGCAGCCGCCGCCCCGCGCGACCAGGAGGCGGAGAGCTTCATCGTCGAGCAGTTGAGGTCGCAGCCCGCCGCGCCCTATCTGCTCGCGCAGACGGTGCTCGTTCAGGATCAAGCGCTGCAGGCCGCCAATCAGCGGCTGCAGGAGCTGGAGAGCCGCGTTCATCAGCTCGAGAGCCAGCCGGAGCCGGCCTCCGGCGGCTTCCTCGGCAGCCTGTTCGGCCAGCGTCAGGCGCCTCCCCCGCCGCGTCCGGCCCCGCCTCCGGGCTATGGCCGGCCCACCTATCCGCAAGGGGGCCCTTGGGGCGCGGCCCCGGCCGGCGGGCCCGCCTACGCCCAGCCTCCCGGCTATCCTCCGCAGCAAGGCTTCGCTCCCGCTCCGCAGCAGGCGGCCGCGGGCGGCGGCGGCTTTTTGAAAGGCGCGCTGGGCACGGCGGCTGGCGTCGCCGGCGGTGTGCTGCTCGCCGATTCGATCCGCGGCCTGTTCCACGGCGGCGGAGCGGGAAGCAATCTCGGCATCGGCCAAGGCTTCGACCATGCCGGGCTCGGCGGCGAGACGATCATCAATAATTACTACGGCGACCAGGGCGGCTACGGCCAGCCCTATCCGGACGCCGGGTATGACGGCCCGGACCCCGGAGGCCCCGACGCGCAGAGCGCCGATTATGACGACGGCGGCTTCCAGGACGACGGCGGCGACGGCGGCTTCGACGTTTGACGCGGACCGTCGGAAAAACGTCGCTCCTCACGTCATTGTGAGGAGCGACGAGATCGGGGAGCCGCCCCGCGGCTCGCGATTGCTTCGCTTCGCTCGCAATGACGGAACACTTCGCCCTCCGTCATTTTCTCCGCAGCAGGACCAGCCGGCCCGCGACGGGACGGTTGGCCTCGAGCCGGATCGTCGTCTGCCGCGCGACGATGCAATCGAACTCCCGGCTCCACAGCCCCTCGACATAGGCCGGATCATGCGCGAAGCGTCCGCAGGGGGCGAGCGCATAGTCGCATCCTGCGCCGGCCTCGAAGCTGAAAGCGAACAGGCCGCCCGGGCGAAGATTGCGCGCGACGCCCGTAAACAGCGCGGACAGATCGCCGAGATAGATGATCATATCGAGCGCGACGATCAAATCGAAGCGCGCGTCGTTCGCATCGAGAAAGGCGATGGCGTCCTCCTCGACCAATCGCGCATAGACATTGCGCGCCCTCGCCTTGTCCAGCATGCGGGCGGAGAGATCGACGCCGACGATCTCCTCGCCGACGGCCGCGAGCGTCGCGGCGGCGAGGCCCGTGCCGCAGCCGAGATCGAGAATGCGCGGGAAGCGGCGGCCGGCCGCATCGAGCAGCGGACCGAGCTTCTCGGGAAGGCGATAATCGAGAATTTCGACGAGATGGCTGTCGAAATCCTCCGCATAGCGGTCGAAGCAGGCGGCGACATAAGAGGGCGACGCGCGCTCATGCGCGCGTCCACGCAGAGCGTCGAGATGGAAGGGGATGATCGGATCGCCAGGCTCCACGGCGATGATGGCCTCGCCGAGGCGAATCGCCGCCTCGCCATGGCCGAAGCCGCAGAGCGCCTGAAAGGCGGCGCGGCAGGCGACGAGCGTGTCCTCCGCATGCGGGCCAGCCGCCGCGCGATAAGCCTCGATCGCCGCTTCGACCGAGGAATCGACGGCGGCGGCGACCAGCGTGGCCGCGGCGAATTTGCGAATGAGGCCGGCTTCGCCCGGAAAAGCGTGCGCGGCCTCGGCGAGCGCCGCTCGCGCCTCGGCGAAGCGGCCGATGAGAAACAGAGACTGCCCGAGACAGGCCTGCACCGCGCCGCTCTCGACGCCGCGCGCGACCGCATCGCCGAGCAGGCGCACGGCGTCATCGAAGCGGCGGCGCTCGAGATAGGCGAGGCCGAGCCCCGCGCAGGCCTCGGCCGATGTCGGCTCGAGCTCGAGCGCAGCGGCGAAAGCGTTCTCGGCGGCGGCCTTGTCGCCGATCTCGTTGCAGAGGGCGGCGACGCCGAGCCAGACCTGAACGCGCGACGGATCTCGCTCGAGCGAAGCGACGAAGGCGCTCAGAGCCTCGGCCTTTCGCCCGGCGAAGGAGAGCAGCGCGCCGAGATCGGCGAGCAAGGCCGCGTCGTCGGGCGAAAGGCCGGCGGCCGCCTCGAGGATCTCGACGGCCTCGCGCACAGCGCCGTCCCGCCAGAGGGAAAGCCCCAGATAGCGCAGCGCGGCGGACGGCGGCTCGCCGCGATCGAGCGCCGCGCCGAATTTCGGATAGCGGGCGCGCCACTGATCGAGAGCGGCGACCGGGGGGAACGGCGACGAAACATGAAGCGTCATCGGGCAATGCTCCAGAAATTGTCCGGAAACCAGATTGCTCGGCAAAACTGACGCCGGACTTGCCGAAGCGGCGGCCGGGCGCCTCGGCCCTACGGGCAATGTGAAGAGCCTTCCGAGGCGGCTCCACGGGAGGGAACTCGATGCGCTAACCGTCCCTGCCGGCCGCCATCATATAATTCACATCGGTGTCACGGCTCCTACGCCAGCTGCGCGTCAGCGGCTGGAAGCTCATGCCGGAGCGGTCGACCTCACGCAGGCCGGCGCGCCGCAGCCAGGCCGACAATTCGTCCGGCCGCACGAACTTGTCGTGGTCATGTGTGCCGCGCGGCACCCAGCCGAGCACATATTCCGCCCCGATGATCGCGAGGGCGTAGCTCTTCAGCGTGCGGTCGATGGTGGCGAGGAAGAGGAGGCCGCCGGGCTCGACCATTCGGCCGAGCGTCGCGACGAAGTCCTTTTGTCCCTCGACATGCTCCAGCACCTCCATCGCGACGACGATGTCGAAACGCGCGCCCTCGGCGGCGAGCGCCTCGGCGGTCGTGTTGCGATAGTCGATGGCGAGGCCGGAGCGCTCGGCGTGGCGGCGCGCGACCGCTATGTTGTTGGGCGCCGGGTCGATCCCCGTCATGCGGGCGCCGAGCCCGGACAGCGCCTCGGTCAAAATGCCGCCGCCGCAGCCGATGTCGACGATGCGCAGCCCTTCGAGCGGCCGGACGCCATGACGGTCGCGCCGCCCGCCGTCGATGCGGAACCGCCGGCAGGCGTGATCGCAGATATAGTCGACGCGGATCGGATTGATCTCATGCAATATGCCCATCTTGCCCGAGGCGTCCCACCACAGCTCGCCGAGCCGATCGAAACGGGCGACGTCGGCGGGATCGACGCTCGCGGAATGGGGACGGGACGAATCTTGCGGCACACGAACCTCTTTTTGATTTGTCGTCGTCGGATCCAGCGTCCCGCCCCTCTCTCGGGGGTGGGCGCACTCTCGCCTCACAGCGCTCGGATCGGCCGCCCCGAACCTGACGAGGCGATCGGGTGAAGGACCTTAGTCCTCAGCACGCGGAATGAAGATTTCCGCGTGCTTCGAGTCGGCTCCTTCGGAGCCTCCTCGGCATGAGAAAACCTTCACCGATCGCCTGCCCAAATCTGCGCGCGGCGTTGACTCCGTCTCCGAGGCCGTCACATATACGCCCGCTTTTGGTCGGATGCGAGCGGCCATCCGGCTCGCGCGCGAGCTGCGGCCCGTCTTCCACTCCTCCCGTCTCGCACTCCTCATGGTCGGTCATGGCTCGTCTGGTGATGAAGTTCGGCGGCACCTCCGTCGCCAATGTGGAGCGCATCCGGAATGTCGCGCGCCATGTGAAGCGCGAGGTCGAAGCCGGCCATCAGATCGCCGTCGTGGTCTCGGCCATGGCCGGCAAGACCAACGAGCTCGTCGCCTGTTGCAAAGATGCGGCCACGCTGCACGACCAGCGCGAATATGACGCGGTGGTCGCCTCGGGCGAGCAGGTGACCGCGGGCCTATTGTCGATCGCCCTGCAGAATATCGGCGTCGCCGCACGCTCCTGGCAGGGGTGGCAGATCCCGATCCTCACCTCCGACGCCCATGGCTCGGCGCGCATCCAGTCGATCGACAGCGCGCAGCTCCTTTCGGGATTCGAGCGAGGCGAGGTCGCCGTGATCGCCGGCTTCCAGGGAGTTCACCAGCCGACCGGACGCATCACCACGCTCGGCCGCGGCGGCTCGGACACGAGCGCCGTGGCCGTGGCGGCCGCCATCGGGGCCGATCGCTGCGACATCTACACCGACGTCGACGGCGTCTATACGACCGATCCGCGCGTCGTGCCCAAGGCGCGGCGCATGGACCGCATCTCCTTCGAGGAGATGCTGGAGATGGCCTCGCTCGGCGCCAAGGTGCTGCAGGTGCGCTCGGTCGAGGTCGCCATGGTGCATGGCGTGCGCACCTATGTGCGCTCGTCCTTCGACGATCCGGCCGACCCCAGGAGCGGCACGCTGATCTGCAAGGAGGAGGATATAGTGGAAGCGCAAGTCGTCACCGGCATCGCCTTCTCGCGCGACGAGGCGCAGATCACCTTGCGCGGCGTCGCCGACAAGCCCGGCGTCGCGGCGGCCGTGTTCGTGCCGCTCGCCGAGGCGGGCGTCAATGTCGACATGATCGTGCAGGTCGCCTCGGAAGACACGATGACCGACATGACCTTCACGGTTCCCGCCGCCGAATATGAGCGCAGCCTCGCCATACTCGAGACGGCGCGGCCTTCGATCGGCTACGCCGCGCTGACCGGCGCGAAGGACGTCGCCAAGGTATCGGCGATCGGCATCGGCATGCGCAGCCATGCCGGCGTCGCGGCGCGCGCCTTCAAGGCGCTGGCCGACAAGGGCGTCAACATTCGCGCCATCACCACCTCCGAGATCAAATTCTCGGTGCTGATCGACGCCGCTTACACGGAGCTCGCGGTGCGCACTCTGCATTCGCTGTACGGGCTCGACGCGGCCTGACCGTCGCTTTCGCGGCGCGGCTGTGCCATGCTGACCGCGGCGGCGATTTGCGAGATTCGGAGAGAGGGGCATGGAGGAGTTGGTCGCCAGGCTGAGTCTCGCGCTCGGGGTCGAGGCCGAGACGGCGCGCATCGCAGCCGGCCATGTGCTGGGGTTTTTCGTCAGCGCCTTTCCAGACCTCGGAAAGGAGATCGTCGAGAAAACCCCCGGCGCGCGCGAGGCGATCGCCGCCGCCACGGCGCAGCGCTATAAGCGCGGCCTGCTCGGCGCGCTCGGCGGCGTCGGACGCGCCATCGGCGGCAAGGCCGAGGTGCTGGCGCTCACCGCAAAGCTGAACTCCATGGGCCTTTCGCCCGATCAGCTGCAGAAGCTCGCCCGGATCGTCTTCTTTCACGCGGAGCAGACGATCGGCCGGCCCAAGCTGCAGAAAATGACCGACACGATTCCGAAACTGTCGCAATTCCTCTGGCCGAAGGGCTGATCGTTCGCAAAGCGCCCTCCCCCGCCGAGGCGGAAGACTCGACGCTTCATCGAAGGCTCGCGAAGCGAGGGAGGGGCCTGCGCCGCTGCTCGATTTTGAAGGGAGCTCCCATGGATGAACTGGTTGCGCGCATTTCCGCGGCCCTCGGCGTCGAGCCGGAGACGGCGAGGCTGGCGGTCGGCCATGTCCTCGGCTTCTTCCGTAAGGAGTTCCCCGACGGCCCCATCGCCGAGCTGATCGGCAAGCTGCCCGGAGCCGAGGAGGCGATCACCGCGGCCGAGGCGGCGCCGGGGGCCGACGGCGGCGGGCTGCTGGGCGGTCTGCTCGGTGGGCTCGGCGGCCTCGTCGGCGGCTCCAAAGGCGATCTGATGGCGCTCGCGGGGCGACTCTCCGGCGCCGGCCTCTCGATCGAGCAGAGCCAGGCGCTGGCCAAGGAATTCTTCGCCTATGCCGAGGGGATCGTCGGCCAGGAGAAGCTGAAGCAGATCGCCGATTCGGTTCCGGGCCTGTCTCAGTTTCTCTGAGCGCCCTCGGGCGCCAGCAGGACATGGCGCTTCTTGCCGAGCGACAGCTTGACGACGCCGTCGACGAGATCGGCGTCGCCGAGCGTCGCCCGCTCGTCGGTCACCGGCTCGTCATTGAGGCGCAATCCGCCCGACTTGATCTGCCGGCGCGCCTCGCCGGTCGAGACGACGAGTCCCGCCTTGACGAAAGCCGCGAGCACGCCGAGCCCGGCCGACCATTCCTCCGCCGTGACCGCGACTCTCGGCAAAGACAAGGCCAGCGCCCCCTCTTCGAAAGTGCGGCGCGCGGTCTCGGCGGCGGTCTCGGCCGCCTCGCGGCCGTGCAGCAGGGCGGTCGCCTCGGTGGCCAGCGCCTTCTTCGCCTCGTTGATCTCGGCGCCGCCGAGCGCGCCGAGCTTCTCGATCTCGTCGAGCGGCAGGAAGGTGAACAGTTTCAGGAAGCGGACGACGTCGGCGTCCTCGGCGTTGCGCCAATATTGCCAATAATCGTAGGGCGAGAGCATCGACGCGTCGAGCCAGACGGCGCCGGCGGCGGTCTTGCCCATCTTCGCGCCCGAAGATGTGGTGAGCAGCGGCGCGGTCAGCGCATAGAGCCGATGCGTCCCGAGGCGGCGGCCGAGATCGACGCCCATGACGATATTGCCCCATTGATCGGAGCCGCCCATCTGCAGGCAGGCGCCGTGGCGCCGGGCGATCTCGACGAAATCATAGGCCTGCAGGCACATGTAATTGAACTCGATGAAGGAGAGCTCCTGCTCGCGATCGAGGCGCAGCTTCACCGAATCCATCGACAGCATCCGGTTGACCGAGAAATGCCGGCCGATGTCGCGCAGGAAATCGATATAATTGAGCGTCGTCAGCCAGTCGGCGTTGTCGAGCAGCGCCGCATCGGTCTCGCGCGCGCCGAAGGCGAGGAATTTCTCGAATGTCTTGCGGATCGCGGCCTTGTTGGCGTCGATCGTCTCGATGGAGAGAAGCTTGCGGCTCTCGTCCTTGCCGGAGGGGTCGCCGACCCGCGTCGTGCCGCCGCCGACGAGCGGCAGCGGCTTGCCGCCGGTGCGCTGCAGCCAGGCGAGCATCATGATCGACAGCAGATTGCCGACATGGAGCGACGGCGCCGTGCAGTCGAAGCCGACATAAGCGACGAGCTCGCCCGAGCAGGCTTTTTCGTCGAGCCCCGAAAAATCGGAGCACTGATGCACGAAGCCGCGCGCGACGAGCGTCGCGAGAAACTCGGACTTGGGGCGGAAAACGTCTGACATGGGCGGGGTGTTAAGCGCATTGCCGCCGGGGCGCAAGCGCTGGGGTGACGGCTTTCGACAGGACGGATGTGCGGCTCGGATGATTTTGAAAACCAGAGCGCGAATGCTTCCGAATTTCACAAGATCCGGCTGCAGACGACGGCCTCGAATGTCGCCGAAGTCGAGCAGTTCGTGATTATGGACCGGCGCCGAAGCCCGAGCAGTGCGCAACGCCCGCGGCGGAGACGGCCAGCCCACGCCCGAGAAACATTGCAGGGAAAGGCGCTTCGCCGCGTCGTCGCCACTGGCTCGCCACGCGGCGGAACGATAAAATTCGCATGATGATTCGCCTTGTCTCCTTCCCCCTCGTCGCCGCTCTCGGCCTCACGCTCGGCGCGGTTCCCGCCGCGCCCGCCTTCGCAAAGGACAAGCCCGCCGCCGAAGATGCGGCGAGCGAGGCGAAGGCCGACAAGAAGAAGCCCGCGGCGGCCAAGCCCGACGCGAAGAAGACCGAGACGCAGAAGCCGGAGACCGCAAAGCCCGAGGCCAAGAAGCCAGCCGACGGCAAGAAAACGGCGGAAGCCAAGAAGCCGGCGGATGCGAAGCCCGGCGCCGGCAAGCCCGAAGCGGGCGAGCCCGCCGCCGGCAAGACCGTGAAGGACGCCAAAACCGACGCGAAGGACAAGACCGACGCGAAGGGCAAGACCGACGCGAAGGAAAAGCCCGCCGAGAAGGACAAGGGCGCCGCCAAGCCGCCGACCGCGGTCGGAACCTTCGGCGACTGGAATGCGATGACCGCCCATGGGCAGGGCAAGGACAAGACCTGCTATGCGCTCGCCGAGCCGAAGGACCGGCAGCCGGCCAAGCTCCAGCGCGACAAAGCCTATATTTTCATCTCGACGCGCCCGGGCGAAGGCGTGCGCAACGAGGTGGCGATCATTCTGGGCTTCCCGCTCAAGGACGGCGGCGCCGCCGCCGCAGACATCGACGGCAATTCTTTCGAGCTCGTCACCAAGGGAACGAACGCCTGGGTGAAGAATCCCGCCAAGGAGAAGGAATTCGTCGAGGCGATGAAGAACGGCGCCAAGCTCGTCGTCAAGGCGCCGTCCATCAAAGGCAATGTGACGACCGACGCTTACTCGCTCAAAGGCCTCTCCGAGGCGCTCGCCCGCGTGCAGAAGGAGTGCCCGTGATCATTTGACGGCGATGACCATGGAATCCGGTCCGAGCAGATGCTCGACCCGCGTCTGCGAGAAGCCGGCCTCGCGCATCCAGCCCTGGCAGTCGGCGCCCGTATAATCGAAACCGCCCGGCGTCTCGATCAGCATATTGAGGCTCATCAGCAGGCCGAAGGCGTTCGTCTCGCGCTCGTCGTCGATCAGCGCCTCATAGACGAGGAGCGCCCCGCCCTTCGGCAGCGCCGCATAGGCCTTGGCGAGAAGATGGCGCTTCTGCTCGAGGTTCCAGTCATGGAGAATATGGCCCATGACGATGACGTCGGCCTTCGGCAATTCGTCGCGGAAGAAATCGCCAGGATAGAAGGTCAGCCGATCGGCGAGGCCGTTCTCGGCGGCGAAATCGTCGAAGATCGGCTTCACCTGCGGAAGGTCGAAACCGCCGCCGGCCAGATGCGGATGGGCGCGCGCCAGGGTCACGGGAACCATGCCTTGCGCGGCGCCCACATCGACGAAGCTCGAATAGTCCTTCCAGGGGAATTTTTCGGCGATCGCCTGCGCCGGCCCGGCGCTGATGCCGCTCATCGCGGTGAGGAACGAGCGCAGCCGATCGGGATCCGAATAGAGCGCGCCGAAGAAATCCTCGTCTCCGGCGCTCTCGCTCTGGGCGCGGCCCGTCTTCAGCGCCTCGGTGAGACGGCCCCAGCTCGAGAACAGGCGCGCATTGGCCATTTCGAGGATCTGGCCGACATAGCTCGGCTTGGCGCGATCGAGGAAGAGATCGGTCTCTTTCGAATTGCGATAGACGCCCTTCTCGCGCTCGAGCAGGCCGAGCGCGACCAGAGCGTCGAAAAAGTCGCGCGCCGAGCGCGGATGCAGGCCGAGCCGGCCGCGCAGTGTCTCCGAATCCGCCGGCGCCTCGGCGAGGACCGTGAACAGGCCGAGTTCGACGGCCGAGAGCAGCGTCTTGGAATGCCAGAAACCGAGCCCGAGACCGAGAATTTTTTCCGGGGACAGCTGATCCGTCATGACGGCCTCTCTCCGATGGAAATGACGCGGCCAGCCGATAGCATATCGGCGCGCCGAGGTCGATGCGCGCGCTCCGCCCGATCGTTCATGAACCGGCGAGCTTGACTCTTGCGCCGCTTATATCAAACTCGAGATCAGCGCCGGAGAATGCCTTGGCGCTGGAAGAAACAGGAGGGAAAAAGATGGAGGGCTTGCTTATTCCGGGGATCATGGTCGGCATGGCGATTGCTGGCTTCGTGATCATGACTCGCCTGTACGGTTCGAAATAATCGATCCGACGCATTTGCGAGTTACGGCCCGGTCCCTGTGACCGGGCTTTTTCATTGCCGGGCGTCGCGCGCATGGGCCGGGCGCAGATCGCGCAACTGGTCCGGCAGCGCGGCGCCGACGGCTCCGGCGAGCCGCCCCCCGTATCGATGAAAGAGCAGGCCGACGGCGATGATGGCGACGCCGATCGCCGACAAGGCGAAGGGAAAGAGGATCGAATCCTGGAAAACCTCGCTCGCCAGATGGCCGAGATAGAGCGAGAGGCCGAAGGCGCCGAAAACGGCGTAGGCGCGGCGCATCAGCGCGAGCGACAGCATCACCAGGCCGAGATTGACCGCGCAATAAACGGCCTTGCCGGTCTCGTCGCCGCTGTGCTGCGCCGTGAGCCCGCCCCAGAAGGCGAGAAGCCCGGCGAGATGCAGCCAGAAGGCGAAGTCGCCTCCCCGCCAGCGCTTGAGATCGACGAGCCAGGCGGCGGCCATCACGAGGAGCCCGAAGACGAGGCTGACATTGGCGCGCTGCTCGAAGCCGAACGCCTCGCTGCGCAGCAGCCAGGGCGTCAGATCCATCGACATGAACCACAGCGCAAAGGCGATGATCATGGTGAGGAAGGGAAAGGGAAAGAAAATCAGGGCGGTCAGCGCCGCCGCTACGCTACCGAGCTCCATCGGCAGCCAGCTCGACCGCACCCAGACATAGAAGTCGTGATAGTTCGGCGCTTCGGTCGGATCATGGCCTCCGGCGAGCTGCAAGGCGAAGACGAGCAGAGGAGCCATGGCGACGGCGCAGGTGACGAGCAGGCCGGCGGGCGTGCGCAGCCCGCGGCGGCGCCAGAGATAGGCCCCCGCCGCCGTGAAGGCGAGGCCATAGGCGAGCGAGGTGACGATCAGCGAGGGCGCGCCCCACAGGCCGAAGGCCGTGGTGCTGAACAGACTCATCGCCGAAATGACGATGAGCGCGCCCATGTACCAGAGGACGTTGACGACGTCGAAGCGCGGGGCCGCTTCGCGGCCGTTCGCGCGCTCGGCGAGGAAAGCTTCGAGCTGCCGGTGCGTCGGCGCGTCGATGACGCCGGCCTCGAGGGCGGCGCGCAGATCGTCGGTCGCGAATGTCGTGCGGTGCATAGAATAGGTCCTCGTCCAAAGACGCCGCGCGGACGCGGACGGCGCCGCGGCTTGGTCCCGATAGCGCAGGATTTGGAGCAAATTTGTGTGGCGGCGCACGCGGGGCGGGAGGCCTCTGCGGCGGCGTCATGGGCCGCGCTACGGAGTTGATGGAAGGGCTTGCGCGGAAAGACGATCGCGCCCATCGTCGGAAGATTCCGGGGAGCCTTGCGGCGCCTCCCACCCTCCCCCATTTGACAGGCCGCCCCTGATTTGCCCATCTTCGCGCCCGAATGCGGGACAGGCCCCCGGCGCGAGCCGAGGCGGGGCCGTCCGCGCGGATTTCTGAGGACCTGACGGATGAACCTCGTCATCGTCGAATCGGCCGCCAAGGCCCAGACGATCAACAAATATCTCGGCCGCGACTTCAACGTCCTCGCCTGCTACGGCCATGTGCGCGACCTGCCGCCCAAGGACGGCTCGGTCGATCCGGCCGAAGATTTCGCGATGAAATGGGAGAGCGACGCCAAATCGGCGAAGCGCATCTCCGCCATAGCCGATGCGGTCAAGAGCGCCGACAAGGTGATCCTCGCCACCGACCCGGACCGCGAGGGCGAGGCCATCTCCTGGCACCTGCTCGATATTTTGAAGAAGAAAAAAGCGCTCACGGGAAAACGCATCGAGCGCGTCGTCTTCAACGCCGTCACCAAGGATGCGATCAAGGAGGCGATGACGCATCCGCGCGAGATCGACCAGGCCTTGGTCGACGCCTATCTCGCCCGCCGCGCGCTCGATTATCTCGTCGGCTTCACGCTCTCGCCGGTGCTCTGGCGCAAGCTCCCCGGGGCGCGCTCCGCCGGGCGCGTGCAGTCGGTGGCGCTGCGCCTCGTCTGCGACCGCGAGCTCGAGATCGAGAAATTCGTCAGCCGCGAATATTGGTCGCTCGTCGCGCATCTGAAGACGAAGGCCGGCGAGCCCTTCACAGCGCGCTTGACCGGCGCCGACGGCAAGAAGATCACCCGCCTCGACATCGGCTCCGGTCAGGAGGCGGAGGATTTCAAAAAGGCGCTCGAGACCGCGGCCTTCACCATCCGCTCGGTCGAGGCGAAGCCGGTCAAGCGGCACCCCTCTGCGCCCTTCACCACTTCGACCCTGCAGCAGGAGGCTTCGCGCAAGCTCGGCCTCGCGCCGGCGCAAACGATGCGCATCGCGCAGCGGCTCTATGAGGGCGTCGACATAGGCGGCGAGACGGCCGGCCTCATCACTTATATGCGAACCGACGGCGTCGACATGGCGCCCGAAGCCGTCGCGGCCGCCCGAAAAGTCATCACCAGGGAGTATGGCGAGCGCTTCGTGCCCAAGGCCCCGCGCAAATATACGGTGAAGGCCAAGAATGCCCAGGAGGCGCACGAGGCAATCCGCCCGACCGACGTGAGCCGCCTGCCCAAGCAGGTCGCCAAGCATCTGGAGCCCGAGCAGGCCAGGCTCTACGAGCTGATCTGGACCCGCACGATCGCGAGCCAGATGGAATCGGCCGAGCTCGAGCGCACGACGGTCGAAATAGACGCCGCCGTCGGCAAGCGCGCGCTGGAGCTGCGCGCCTCGGGCCAGGTGGTGCGCTTCTCGGGCTTTCTGGAGCTCTATCAGGAGGGCCGCGACGACGAGGCGGACGAGGACGGCGGCCGCCTGCCGCCGATGAAAGCGGGCGAGCCGGCGACGCGCGAGAAGATCGAGGCGACCCAGCATTTCACGGAGCCGCCGCCGCGCTACACCGAGGCGACGCTGGTGAAGCGCATGGAAGAGCTCGGCATCGGCCGCCCCTCGACCTACGCCTCGACCCTCGCCGTGCTGCGCGAGCGCGACTATGTGCGGCTCGACAAGAAGCGCCTCGTCCCAGAGGACAAGGGCCGCATCGTCACCGCCTTTTTGGAGAGCTTCTTCGCCCGCTATGTCGAATTCGACTTCACCGCCGATCTCGAGGAGAAGCTCGACAAGGTCTCCAACAACGAGATCGACTGGAAAGAGGTCCTTCGCGACTTCTGGACCGACTTCTCCGGCGCCGTCGACGGCGCCATGGAGCTGCGGACAGCCCAAGTGCTCGACAGCCTCAACGAGCTCTTGGGACCGCATGTCTTCCCGGCCAAGGGCGACGGCTCGGAGCCGCGCGCCTGCCCCGCCTGCAGCGCCGGCCAATTGTCGCTGAAGATCGGCAAATTCGGCGCTTTCATCGGCTGCTCGAATTACCCGGAATGCCGCTACACCCGCACGCTCTCGCCGCCGACAGGCGAAGCGACGGAGGGCGCGCGGCCGGGCGTAAAAGTGCTGGGACAGGATCCGGAGAGCGGCGCAGAGATCACCCTGCGCGAAGGGCGTTTCGGAACCTATGTGCAGGAGGGCGAGGCGGCCGACGACGGCGAGAAGCCCAAGCGCTCCTCGATCCCGAAGACCATCAAGCCCGACGAGCTGACGCTCGAGCAGGCGATCCGCCTCCTGTCTCTCCCGCGCGAGGTGGCGCGGCATCCCGAATCCGGCGAGCCGATCGTCGCCGGCGTCGGCCGCTTCGGGCCCTATGTGCAGCATGGGAAGACCTACGCCAATCTCGGCCGGGACGACGACATTCTGACGATCGGCGGCAATCGCGCCATCGACCTCATCGTCACGAAGGAGAGCGGCGGCTCGCGCTTCGGCCGCTCGTCCGACCCCGGACGCGCGCTCGGCGAACATCCGCAGGGCGGCGCGGTGACGGTGAAGAGCGGCCGCTTCGGCCCTTATGTGAATTGGGGCAAGATCAACGCCACCATCGCCAAGGGGACCGCTCCGGAGAGCCTGACGCTCGAGCAGGCGGTCGAGCTTCTCGCCGCCAAGGCGGGCGGCGCGCCGGCGGGGGGCGGCCGCGTGCTCGGCGACCATCCGCAAGGCGGCGCGATCACCCTGCGCGACGGACGCTACGGGCCTTATGTGAACCACGGCAAGGTCAACGCCACCCTGCCCAAGAACACGAGCCCGGAGGATATGACGCTCGACGAGGCGATCCGGTTGATCGAAGAGAAGGGCGGTCCGGTGAAGGCCAGGAAGGCGCCGGCGAAAAAGGCCGCGCCCGCCAAGAAGACCGCCGCGAAGAAGCAGATCGAGGAGAGCGACGAAATTCCGTTCGAGGATGCGAAGCCCGCAAAGAAGCCGACGCCCGCCAAGGCGAAGCCGGCGAAGAAGGCGGCCTCCGGGAAGTGAGCCCGTCGATGTCCGGCGGCCGATCTCCGCCCTTTCGCGACGCGGCCGCGCGTCATCGGCGCGGCCGCTGAGCCTCCGTCACCTCGTCAGCCGCAGCTTGCCCAGCCCCGAGCCGATCGTCGAGAAGGCGGCGTCGAGCTGATCGGCGTCCTCGGCCTTGAAATAGTGCTCCTGGTTCGTCGCACAATCCTGCATCAGCTGGAGGCCCTGCTCGTCGATCGGATCGTTCTCCGTCGAGAAGCCGATCGTGAAAATCTCGACGCCGGCGCGCTTGGCGTTGGCGCAAGCTTCGCGCGTCAGTTCGTCCTGCATGTCGCGCGAGGTGTCGTGATAATCCGTCGAGCTGTTGGCGGCGGCGGCGAGCGACGCCTGATAGTCGATGCGATTGCCTGAGGAGCCGTCGGGGAAACGACGGTTTCTCGCGCCATTGTAGCTGTAGTAGCCGGCCGCCTGATAGGCCGAGCCCGTCGCATTGTCCGTCTGGCTCTTCCAATTGTTGAAGCCGTCGGTCATGAACACGATGATCTTGCGGTTCGCCGACGTCGAATAGGCGCGGCCCGCGGCGAACGGCCCGACCGGCGAAATCGTCCGCCATCCCCACATGAAACCTTCGTGCAGATTGGTGTAGCCGTTCTCCGAGAGCTTGCCGATCATGGAAGTGATGGTCGCCTTCGTCGTGGTGAGCTGCAGGATCGTCTGGCTGGAAGATGTCGGACAACTGCTGTTCGGTCCGACGCCGGCCCCATCCGTCGAAGGCTTCTTGTATTTGGCGGGACTGGTCAGCTTGCTCCATTGGGCCGCCTTGTCCTTGTCGCAGCCGTCGCAGTCGCTGCCCGCGAGATAATGGTTGTCGTAGCGAGCGAGGTCCTTCTTTTTGCCCTTGGAGGTCTCGTAGACGACGGGCTCGTCGGGGGCGAGAAACGGCACGAACAGCGTTTCCGGATCGCTGCCGTCGATCGCCGTGTCGCTGACGTTCAGCGGATATTTCGGGCTTTCGAAGCACCCCGCCCAATCCCATTTCTTGTCGAGCGACTTGAGCTTCGTGAAAATGTCGAAGCGGCTGGTGAAGCCCTGCGCCTTGGCAGCCGCCTTCGCCGTCGACGGATCCGTGGACCCGCCCCCGAAGACCAGCCAATGCTGCGAATTCGCGCCGCTCAGATCGATCCAGGACAGGCTCCTGTTGGCGGCGACGTCGGGGTCGACCACCCGGACGGCCGCGGAGAAGGGCGTCACCGACATCTTCACCTTGCTCGACTTGCCGAACATCGTCTCGACGAAGCTCGTCGCGGAGTCGCGCAGCGCCTCGATCTTCGACTTGCCGCCCTTCCCTTTGCCGCTCCCCTTGCCGCTGGCGCTGGCGGACATGGAGAGGGAGTTGTCGAGCACGAGCGCGATCTCGTAGGTCGTGTTCGGATCCACGCCGCCCGGCATCTGCGCGCAGGCCGTCGCTTTCGCCGTTATCGTCTGGACATGCGCGATTTTCATGATCGTCGTCGGAATTTGCGCCTGCGTGTCGAGGCAGAGCGTAAGCGGGTTCGACGAGATCGTCGCGTGGGTCACCACCGCGACGGCGTTTCGCACATTGGTCAGCAGATAGACTTGCGCCTGGCTCTGGGCCTGCTGATCGGTGGTGGTCGAGACGATGGTCTTGGCCACGGCGAGCGCGGCCGAATCGGTCGCCTGCTGAAGATTGGCTCGGGCGGCCACGGCGCGACCATAGTCGACGCCCGCCCCGAGCATCAGCATCAACGGGACGAAGGAAAGGCCGAAGATGACCGCGGCATTGCCGCGCTCGCAGGAAACGAGCGTCGCACGCTCGGTTCGGTTCTGGTCGACAGGATGACGCATCACGAAACTCTCGAGAATGATTTTGCTCGACTTCGACGGTTTCTACGTACATGAAACTTCTCACCGCCCTTTGAATCGATCGCTAAAATTCGAGTTTATTTCCGGTAACCCTACCGGACCCGCCCGGCGGATCGCCGCGGCGCTAGTCGTTTCGCACGCGATCCGTCTATAATTGGAGATGACGCGCCCCTTCGACGACGGCGCGCCGCCTCTCGAGACGCACATTGAGCAGACAGCGCGCGGCCGACCCGCTCTCCACCCTTCCCTCCAAAGAGGATATCCTCGCCTTTATCGCGCGCGAGCGCGAAGCGATGGGCCGTGTCGGCGCCATCGGCAAGATCGGCAAGCGCGAGATCGCCCGCGCCTTCGGCGTCAAAGGCGCGGATCGCGTCGAGCTGAAGCGCCTCATCGCCGAGCTCGAAGCCGAGGGCGCGCTGGAGCGGCGCGGCAAGCGCCTGTCGCGTCCCGGCGTCCTGCCCGCGGTCGTGCTGGCGGACATTTCGGGGCGCGATCCCGACGGCGAGCTCATCGCCGTCCCGGCCGAATGGAACACGGACGAGCTCGGTCCCGCTCCCCGCATTCTCGTCCGAGCGCCCCGGCGCCCGAAGCCCGGCGAGGCCCTGCCCGGCGTCGGCGACCGCGCGCTGATCCGCGCCGAGCCGGATCGCGACGCCGGGCCGAACGAGCCGCCCTACTCGGGCCGCATCGTCAAGCTGCTGTCCAAGGCGCGCGGACGCATCGTCGGCGTGTTGCGCGTCGCCGCCAACGGCGTCGCGCGCATCGAGCCGGTGGACAAGAAGCAGGCCGGCCGCGAGCTCGCCATCGCCGCCGAGGATCTCGGCGAGGCGAAGGAGGGCGATCTCGTCGCCGTCGACCTCATCGGCAAGACACGTTTCGGCGCGCTACGCGCACGGGTGCGCGAGACGCTCGGGTCGTTGTCGACGGAAAAAGCGATCAGCATGATCGCGCTCAAGGTTCACGGCATACCGGACGTCTTTCGCGCCGAGGCGCTGGCCGAGGCGGCTGCGGCGAAACCCGCGCCGCTCGACATGCATCGCGAGGATTGGCGTGCGCTCCCGCTCGTCACCATCGACCCGCCCGACGCCAAGGATCACGACGACGCCGTCTTCGCCGAACCCGATGCGGCGCCGGACAATGACGGCGGCCATATCGTCACCGTCGCCATCGCCGATGTCGCTTATTATGTCCGCCCGCATTCGGCTCTGGACAAAGACGCGCTGGAGCGCGGCAATTCGGTCTATTTCCCCGACCGCGTCGTGCCCATGCTGCCGGAGCGCATCTCAAACGATCTCTGCTCCCTGCGCCCGAACGAGGATCGCCCGGCGCTCGCCGTGCGCATGCGCATCACCGACAAGGGCCGCAAGCTCGATCATTCCTTCCATCGCGTCATGATGCGCTCGAAGGCCAAGCTGAATTATGCGCAGGCGCAGGAGGCGATCGACGGACGGCCGGACGAGATCTGCGCGCCGCTGATGGAGAGCGTGCTGCTGCCGCTCCATCGCGCCTATCTCGCCGCCGATCATGCGCGCGACTTGCGCGCGCCGCTCGATCTCGAGCTGCCCGAGCGAAAAATCCTGCTGAAGCCGGACGGAACGGTCGACCGCGTCGTCGTGCCCCCTCGCCTCGCGACTCATCGGCTGATCGAGGAGTTCATGATCCTCGCCAATGTCTCGGCCGCGGAAGTCCTCGAGGAGAACCGGCAGAAGCTCATTTATCGCGCCCATGACGAGCCCTCGCGCGAGAAGGTCGCCGCGCTCTCCGAATTCCTCGCGACGATCGGCGTGAAGCTCGCCAAAGGCCAAGTGCTGCGGCCCGCGCATTTCAATGTGATCCTCGCGCGCGTGCGCGGCATGGAGCATGAGAACATCGTCAACGAGATCATCCTGCGCACCCAGGCGCAGGCCGAATACACGCATGAGAACTACGGCCACTTCGGCTTGAACCTCCGCCGTTACGCGCATTTCACCTCGCCGATCCGCCGCTACGCCGATCTCGTCGTGCATCGCGCGCTCGTCCGTGCGCTGAAATTCGGGCCGGGCGCCATGCCGGACACGGCGGCGGGCGAACTCGCGGAGATCGCGGCGCGCATTTCCGGCGCGGAGCGTCGGGCGATGGCGGCGGAGCGCGAGACGGTCGACCGGCTCGTCGCCGCCCATCTCGCCGAACAGATCGGCGCGCGCTTTTCCGCGCGCATTTCCGGCGTCACCAAGGCCGGGCTGTTCGTGCGGCTCGCGGAGACGGGCGCGGATGGCTTCGTGCCGGCGGCGACGCTCGGACGCGACTATTTCCGCTATGACGAGGGCGCCCATGCGCTCACGGCGCGCGAAACGGGCGAGAGCTACCGGCTCGGCGACATGATCGAGGTGCGGCTCGTCGAAGCGACGCCGATCGCAGGAGCTCTGCGATTCGAAGTGGCGAGCGGCGGACGAACGAGCGCGGCGCCGCGCCGCCGCGCAACGGCGAAAGGCCGGCCTTCGCGGCGCGGATGAGGCTGCTCAGGAGCGCCACAGGCGCTCGCCCAGCGCGGAAATGCGCGGCGCGTCGAGCGCGCGGCCGACGGTCAGAAAAAACTCCGCGAGCCGCCTCTTCCTTCGCTGTCGCCGCCGCGCCGTCTCGAGCCTGCCGCGCAGCACGCGAAGATCGCCCTCTCCGATCTTCTCGCCGAGCGCCGCCGACGACGCGCGCAGCTTCGCTTCGATATAGCCCTCGAGATTTTGCGGAGCGTCCGCCTGTGGGACCATGGCGGATGCGCGCTGCAGCGTGATCAGCATGTCCGCATAGCGCTGCAGGCCTGTTTTCGCGATGAGCGACGCCGCGTCCGCGGTCAGGCGATCGACGAGCTTGCGCCAGGCGATATGATCGGCGCGGGCGGCTTTGCTCATATCGGCGCCGCGGAAGCCGTAGAGCTCCGGATGATGCGCGGCGCCGTTGCGGTCGTGGAAGCGATAGACGAACAGCGGCAGATCGACGAGGATCGCGCCGCTGAGCAGGCAGGCGCCTTTGTTCACATATATGTCGGCGTGAAACGTGAGCTCCCCGACGTCGTCGGCGCCGAGAAGCAGCTCGAGCGCGTCGCGGCGGAAGCAATTGCCGGAGGTCGGCGCATAGACCCACTCCTCCCATTCATGGGTCGTGTCGAGAAAATGAACGCGCGACTCGATGTCGTCGAGCCCGTCGCTCGTCATCGGCCAGACATCCGGGGCGCAGACGTCGATGCGGCGCAGGAGGTCGCTCCGCCGGCCGCGTCCCGAGAGGACATAGCGGTTCATGCGCTCCCAGGCGGAGGTGACGACGCGATGTCCCTTCGCCTGCGCCATGTCCGAGGAGGTCAGGCCGACCGCCTTGCGCGACGAGAGGTGAACGAAGACATGCGTCTCGACGAAGCGCGGGAACAGAATGTCGTCGGCGTCGAGAAAGACGATATATTCGCCTCGGCTCGCCAGCAGTCCGGTGCGGAAGGCCATCGTCTGGCCGCGATTGGTCTCGTGGAGAGCGAGCTTCAGGCCGGGCGCGCGCCGCGCCAGCGCCTCTATGACCGCGCGACTATCGTCGGTGGAAGCGTCGTCGACGATGACGCATTCGATATGCGGATAGGTCTGGGCGAAGACGGAAGCGACCGCTTCCTCCAGGAAGCGCCCATAGTTGTAGTTGGTGACGACGATGCTGACCAGCGGCGGCCCGAACCCCGGAACCTCGTCCTCCATGCGACCGACCCGAGCACATCGACGGAAGGCCGGCTCCTAGCACGGGCGCCTCCATCGGGTAAAGCGAGCCCCCGCATCTCCAGACCCTATGGGGGCGAGCGACGGCCGAAACGGGATAGGCTTCGGCTTGTCGTTCGAACCGAAACGAACCCCGAGGATGCGCCGGCTCGTGGATCGATCCGCACGAAGCACAGGCCGCGCCGCTCGGCCGCATGCTCGAATCCATCGGCTTTCTGCTCGGCGGCGAACAGCTCGGCGTCATCGCGCGGCGTTCCTTGATAGCGACGGCCATCATGTCGAGCAGCGCCGGAATGGCGACCCATTCTCCCGCCCGAATCAGGGGATGTCGACCGATTCGGCTCGAGAGCCGTCTGTCACCTCCTTCTTGACCCGATCGCTCTGCCTCGCGCGACATTTCGGAGCGCATTTTCCGCGCGGATGAGCGACGATAGGTTAGCCGATTCGCTCATCGTCGCCATTTCGAGCCGGCTCGTGATCGGTCCGTCATTGCGCCCCTCGCCCATGGGCGAAACCCATTTCGATGGAGATAGAGATGAAATTGCTTCGACTTCTCTCATTGACCGCGCTCGCGCCGCTGTTCGTTTCGAATGCGCTCTCGCAAGTCGCGGTGATCGGCGGCCTCGCCGGCTGCAAGGACAGGGACAATATGAAGCGAGTCCTGGAGCTCACCGACCAGGGCGACATCGCCGCCGCGCAAGAGCTCTTCGCGCGCGGCGTCAAGAGCGAGGACTGCCGCGTCCTGGCGGGCGACGACATCGTCATCGAAGCGACGCCCCCCTTCACGCGGCTGATCAAGGCGCATGTCCGCGGCAATCCGGATATTTATTGGATCGTCCAATAGGAACGCCATTGCGAGCAAAGCGACGAAGCTCTCCGGGAATCGCCCCAGGGCGCCGGATTGCCTCGCTGCGCGCAATGACGGCGCCGTTCAGCGCCCCCGAGCGAACGCCCGCTCGCCGAGCCGGGTGAGCGCGGCGCGCAGCGCCTCGTCCGCCACGCCTTCCGTCGCCGCGACGGCGCGCTCATGCGCCGCCGCGTCGATCGCCGGAGCGCGGCGCGGGCGGCGGCGCGCCGCGAGCGGCTCCTGCCGCATCGTCAGCCGCGCGACACAGCGCCAGCCGAGATGCGTGTTCACCCGGTCGAGGATCGCCCCGGTCATATGCTGGACGTCGAGGCCGAAGCCGGGCTCGACGCGCAGCGCCAGCATCGCCGGCTCCTCCCGCTTGTCGGCGGGCCGGTTCCTCGCCCGCGGCGGCCATTGCAGCTTGATCGGCTCGCAGATGGCGGCGAGGCGGGCGCCGACGATCGCCTCCCAGCGCAGGATCAGCGCCGATTCGCCGAACCCTTGGCGCGCCGCCAGCGGATCGATCGCGCGATCGACCAATTCGCCGAGGAGACGCGATCCTCTGTGCTTTTCCGCCATGGCTCGTTCCTTGCGGGAGGGGGCGCAATCTCGCTATGGACGTTACCTCATGCCCAGAGCCCCCGCCAAGCCGTCCTCTCGATGGTCGTCCTCTCGACGGCGGCCCCTCGGCGCGCAGCCGCCCCGGCCCGATCCGCTGGCCCTGCTTCGGTGGTACGACCGCCGCCGGCGCGAGCTGCCCTGGCGGGCGCGGCCGGGAGAGACGGCAAACCCTTACGCCGTCTGGCTTTCCGAGATCATGCTGCAGCAGACCACAGTGGAGGCTGTGAAACCCTATTTCGCCGCCTTTCTCGCCCGCTGGCCGAATGTCGAGGCGCTGGCCGCCGCGCCGCAAGACGAGGTGATGAAGGCCTGGGCCGGCCTCGGCTATTACGCGCGGGCGCGCAATCTGCACGCCTGCGCCCGCGAGATCGCCATGCGCGGCGGCGTCTTTCCGCGCGAGGAACAGGATCTGCTCGCCCTGCCCGGCGTCGGCCCCTATACGGCGGCGGCGATCGCGTCCATCGCCTATGACGCGCCTGTGGTCGCCGTCGACGGCAACGTCGAGCGCGTCGTCGCCCGGCTCTTCGCCGTGGAGCGGCCGGCGCGCGAGGCGAAAGGCGAATTGCGCGCGAAGGCGCAGAGCCTCTCGCCGGGCCTGCGCTCCGGCGATTTCACCCAGGCGCTGATGGATCTCGGCGCGGCGATCTGCACGCCGCGCGGCCCCCGCTGCGGCGACTGCCCCTTTCACGACGCCTGCGAGGCGGCGCGCCGCGGCGGCGCCGAATCCTTCCCCGTGAAGCCGCCCAAGGCCGAACGGCCGGAGCGCCGCGGCGCGGCCTTCGTGCTGCTGAGCGACGGGGCGGCGCTGATCCGCACGCGGCCGCCGCGCGGCCTGCTCGGCGGCATGGCGGAATTTCCATCGACCGCGTTCCGCGCCGATTTCGACGCGAGAAAGGCGCCCGCGCATGCGCCGGCGGCGGCGCCCTGGCGCGAGCTGCCGGGGGCGGTCGAGCATGTGTTCACACATTTTTCGTTGCGGCTGACGATCTTCCGGGCGACGCTTCCGCCGCCGCGGCCTTCGATCGAGAATTGCCGCTGGACGGAGCTCGGGCGTCTCGCGGCCGAAGGCCTGCCGACGCTGATGCGCAAAGTGGCGGCGCATGCGGGACTGGCTTTGGAGTAGAAGAGCGGAGTGGCGGCATGGCGCGGGGCAAGGCGATTGCGGTGGAGATGACGGAAGGGGCGATCCGCGTCCGCTCGCAGGGCAAGACGCTGACGATCGTGAATTCCCCGCCGCCGCCCGACGCCGACGAGCAGACAGATTTTTTCATCCGCCTCGACGAGATCGACAATTGGGACGCCCCCGACGACGAGATCTCGATCGACATCGTCGAATTGCAGAAGATTCTGGACGCGATCGAGGAGGAGCTGGAACGCCGGGGGCTGAGCGTGACGTTCGAGTGAGGGAGGACGCGCGCGAAATCCCGGCTTTCGCCTATCCGGAGGCGGAGCGCTCGCCTTCGGGTCGCGCCGCGAAATCCCCGGCCAACCATTCCCGCCAGATCGAGAGAAGAACGGCGAGAATGAGCGGACCGAGAAACAATCCGACGAATCCGAATGCGAGCAGACCTCCCATCACGCCGAAGAGCACGATCACCAATGGAATGTCGGTGGCGTTGCTGATCAGAAGCGGCTTCAGGATATTGTCCACCCAGCTCACGACGAGCCCGCCCCAGGCCAATAGCGCGAGACCGGCGCCGATCTGGCCGGAAAGCAGCAGATAGACGCTGATCGGCGCCCATACCGCCACCGTGCCGACAAAGGGAACGAGAGCGGTCACCGAGGTCAGCGCCCCCAACAGGATGGGCGTCTCCAATCCGACGACCGCATAGCCGACCCCCGCGATGAGGCCTTGCGCCAGAGCGCTGACGATCAGGCCGGAGACCACGGCCTGCGTCGTGTCCCCGACCGCCTCGAAATAATTGTCGGCGGACGTCCCCACGACCTTGCGCAGCCCCTTGCGCAGTTCGTCGACGACGAGACCTCCGTCTCGATAAAAGAAGAAAAGGACGACGGCGGTCACGGCGACCTGCGCGAGGCTGCGTCCGATCTTCCCGAGAATCCCCGCGAGCCCGCTCATCCAGGGCTCGAGCCATTCCTTGACCAGCTCTTTGCGTCGCTCCGGATCGTTCCAGAGGCCGGTCAGGGTCTCGTCGAGAACAGGGCCGATGACGGGAAGCCTCGCGATCGGCTCCGGAAGCACGAAAGGCCCTTCTGCGAATCGCGTCGACAGCTCGCGATAGGCCTCGGCGAGTTCGGCCTGCAGGCGGATCAGCAAGAATGTGGCCGGCGCCACGAGAACGAACACGAGCAGCAAGGTCGCGAATGTCGCGGCGAGGGACGGGCGATTTCCACAAAAACGCAGGATCCGCCGATACATGGGGTAGGTCGCATAGGCGAGAATGGCGGCCCAGGCCAGCGGCGCCAGAAACGGACTCACCACCAATAGGCCGAGCCCGATGACGGCGCCCAGCAGCAACAGGCCGAAAATCTGGCGGTTCTGCATTACCCCACTCCTCTGCGCGATCCGACCTCGGGAGTTTAGCTCGTTTGGGTCGGGACCGGCGAGGCGGCGCCCTCCGGCTCTCCGAGGCTGCGGCGAACGAGAGGAAGCGTCCTCCTCCTCGAGACGGGCTTAATACACCCCCGCGTCGAGCCCGGCGGCCATCGCCATTCCGAGCTCGCGGCAGGCATCGGCGAACTCCTCGCGCCAGTCGCCGCGCAGGATCAGCGGCTCCTGGACCTTGCGCCAGCGCAGGCCGGTCGCGACCGTCTCGACGCTGCGCCGCGCGCCGGTCCCGTCGCTGCCGGCGCGCACATAGAGCGCATAGGAGCGCCCCTGCGCGCGGCCGAGGCAGGGATAATAGCAGCGGTCGAAGAAATCCTTCAGCGCGCCGCTCATATAGCCGAGATTTTCGGTCGTCCCGAGAATGATCGCGTCCGCCGCGAGCACATGCTCCGGCGTCGCCGCGAGCGGCGCGACACAGGCGACCTCGACGCCCTCGACCTCGCCCGCCCCGGCGAGCACGGCCTCGCGCAGCCGAAGCGTATTCGGCGACGGCGCATGAGCGACGACGAGCAGCCTTTTTCCCGTCATTTGCGTCGTCTCCTCGAATTTGCGCCGGCGTAAACTCGACGATGACGCTCGGGCGTTTCATGGTCCAATCCGCGCATCGCGCCGCCACCCGCGACGTTCATTCGTCATTTCTGGAGACGGCATATATGAAGAAAATGATCTGTATCGTCGCCGCTATGCCGATGTCGACCTCGGCCGGGCTGGCGGCGACGAAACGCTCGAGCGCACCGTGGACGAAACTCAGCGGCAGGGATATGCCGCGACGCCGCCGTCCGGCTGGGCTCCAACCAAATTCTCCTACGATCCGGCCACGCCGATCGGTCTACGCGCGACCGCCGGGTCGAACGTCGCTCACGCGAAGCTCTAGGGCGCAGGCTGGGAAGCGGCTAGGATCGCCTGTCTCGAATCGAGCAGGACTCCATGGCGCAAGCTTCGATCACCAGGGGCGCCGGCGCGAGCGCCGAGCCCGTCCTCACTCTTCCCCAGCGCATCATGCTCGCCGAAGGCTGGACGCGCCGCGCCATCGCCTTTCTCGCCGGCGCCTGCGGGGCGCTCGCCCTCGCGCCGATCGATTTCGCGCCGGCGATGGTCGTCCCGATGTGCGTCGCCGTCTGGCTGCTCGACGGGGCGGCGGCCGCGAGCGGCGCGGGCGCCCTCTCCTTCGTCCGCGCCTCGGGGGGCTCCGCTGCGGCGGCCGGCTGGTGGCTCGGCTTCGGCTATTTTCTCGCCGGCCTGTGGTGGCTCGGCTCGGCGCTGCTGGTGCAGGCCGATCAATTCGCCTGGGCGCTGCCGCTCGCAGTCGTCGGCGTGCCGGCCGGCCTCGCCTGTTTCACGGCCCTCGGCTTCGCCCTCGCCCGGCTGCTGTGGTCGCCGGGCTCGCTGCGCGTCTTCGCGCTCGCCGCGGGCCTCGCCGTCTCGGAATGGCTGCGCGGCCATGTGATGACCGGCTTTCCCTGGAACGACTTCGGCATGGCGCTGGCCGGCGTCCCCGTGCTCGACCAGACCGCCTCGCTCGTCGGCCTGCACGGGCTCGACATCCTCGCCGTGATCCTGTTCGCCGCGCCCGCCACGCTCGCCGACGGCGGCCGCCGGCGCGCGACGCCGGCGATCCTCCTCGCGCTGATCCTCGCCGCCGCCATGGGCGGCTATGGCGCGCTGCGCCTCGCGCGCGGCGAGAGCGGCTTTGTCGAGGGCGTGACCTTGCGGCTGATGCAGCCGGCCCTGCCGCAGGACGCCAAATTCAAACCAGAAAACGGCGCGGAAATTTTGCGCCGCTATCTCGATCTGTCGGACCGGGCGATCGCCCCGGGCCACTCCGGCGTCGCCGACGTGACGCATGTGATCTGGCCGGAATCGGCCTTCCCGTTCGTCCTCTCGCGCGAGCCTCGAGCGATGGCGCGCATCGCTGCGACGATGGGCGACGCGACGCTCTTGACCGGAGCCGCGCGCGTCGAGGAGGCGCCGGGCGGCGCGAGCCGGACGAAGATCTTCAACGCCGTCATCGCCGTGCAACGCGGCCGCATCGTCGCCGCCTATGACAAGATTCATCTCGTCCCCTTCGGGGAATATCTGCCGCTCGCGGGCCTCCTCGGGCCGCTCGGCGTCACCCATCTCGTGCCGGGGATATGGGACGCCGGCGCGGGCCCGAGGCGTCTGCGCGCGCCCGGCCTGCCGCTCGCCGCGCCGCTCGTCTGCTACGAGGCGATCTTCCCCGGCGAGACGGTGGAGGCGGACGGGCCGGAGCGGCCGCAATGGCTGCTGAACGTCACCAATGACGGCTGGTTCGGCGCGACCAGCGGCCCCTATCAGCATTTCGCCCAGGCGCGTCTGCGCACGATCGAGGAGGGCCTGCCTCTGGTGCGCGCGGCCAATACGGGGATATCCGCCATCGTCGATCCGTACGGGCGAGTACTGGAGAGTTTGCCACTCGGAGTCGAAGCCGTGGTCGACGGCCGTCTGCCGAAGCCGGCGCCCCCGCCGCCCTTTGCCCTGCATCCTTTTCGCTGGACTTCAACGCTTTGGTTCTTCACAATAATTTTTGCGCTCCTGGGGCGTGTTCGCGGCGCTGCGGGTTTGACTTGACAGCTAGAGCGGGTGCTTAATGCGATCCCGTGGCGCTGGCGTGATGTGGACGTGACACGCCGTCGAACCCGATGGTAATCCAACTTCCATCCGGCCCCGGGTCGGCGGAATTGGGCATGAGGAGATCAAACGCAGTGAAGAAGGCGCCCGATCCGATAGACCGGCATGTCGGAAGCCGCGTGCGCATGCAGCGCGTCTTGATGAAAATGAGCCAGGAGAAGCTCGGCGAAGCGCTAGGGTTGACCTTTCAGCAGGTGCAGAAATACGAGAAGGGGACCAATCGCATCGGCGCGAGCCGGCTCCAGCAGATTTCGAAGACGCTGAACGTCCCGCCGTCCTTCTTCTTCGAGGGCGCCCCGACGACCGGCTCCGCGGGCGACGGATTCGCCGAGGAATCCTCCTCGCAATATGTCGTCGAGTTCCTCTCCACCGCAGAGGGCCTCCATCTCAACCGCGCCTTCGCCCGCATCAAGGACCCGAAGGTGCGCAAACGGGTGATCGACCTCATCACCACCCTCGCCGACCAGAACGACGAGGGGACGCCCTCGAACGGCGACGTCTCCCCGAAATAGCCCGTCGAAGCGCGAGCGGCGCCCCTGACCCTCGACGGGGCGCCTTGACGAGCGCGCCGCCGCCTGTACTGATCTGCCGATCGGCGATGGTCCGATGACGGATCCACGCGCAGACGGAGATGGACGTGACGCGACAGAATTACCTTTTCACGAGCGAGTCGGTTTCCGAAGGTCATCCCGACAAGGTCTGCGACCGAATTTCGGACGAGATCGTCGATCTTTTTTTTCGTGAGGGAGCCAAATTCGGCGTGGATCCCTATTTGATCCGCGTCGCGGCCGAGACTCTCTCCACCACCAATCGCGTGGTGATCGCCGGCGAGGTGCGCGGCCCCGCCATTCCCAAGGAGCAGATCGTCGACGTGGCCCGCAAGGCCATTCACGCGATCGGCTACGAGCAGGACGGCTTCCACTGGCAGCGCGCCGACGTCGAGGTGCTGCTGCACGCCCAGTCGGCGGATATCGCCCAGGGCGTCGACGCCGCCGGCAACAAGGACGAAGGCGCGGGCGACCAGGGCATCATGTTCGGCTACGCCGTGCGCGAGACGCCCGACCTCATGCCGGCGCCGCTCTATTACGCGCACAAGATTCTCGAGAAGCTCGCCCATGCGCGCCATTCTGGCAAGGAGAAGGGCCTCGGCCCGGACGCCAAGAGCCAGGTGACGCTGCGCTACGAGAACGGCAAGCCGGTCGAGGCGACGCAGATCGTGCTGTCGCATCAGCACACCGACGAGAGCCTGACGCCGCAGGACATCCGCAGGATCGTCGAACCCTATATCCTCGAGGCGCTGCCTTCCGGCTTTGTGACGAAAGAGACGGTCTGGCACGTCAATCCGACGGGCAAGTTCCACATCGGCGGGCCGGACGGCGACGCCGGCCTCACCGGCCGCAAGATCATCGTCGACACCTATGGCGGCGCGGCCCCGCACGGCGGCGGCGCCTTCTCCGGCAAGGACCCGACCAAGGTCGACCGCTCCGCGGCCTATGCGGCCCGCTACCTCGCCAAGAACATCGTCGCCGCCGGCCTCGCCGACCGCGCGACCCTGCAGCTCTCTTATGCGATCGGCGTCGCCGAGCCGCTGTCGATCTATGTCGATCTCCACGGCACGGGTCAGGTTCCGGAGGACAAGCTCGAAGCGGTGCTGCCGCAGATCATGCGTCTGTCGCCGCGCGGCATCCGCGAGCATCTCCAGCTCAATCGGCCGATCTACGCCCGCACCTCGGCCTATGGCCATTTCGGCCGCACGCCGGATGCGGAAGGCGGCTTCTCATGGGAAAAGACCGATCTGGTCGACGCGCTCAAGACGCATTTCTCCTGAGCGGAGAGCCGAGGGCGCAGCAGAACGATGGGCCGGCCGCGGGCGAGGATTTCGCGCCGCGCCGACTCTACGGCCGCAGCAAGGGCAAGGCGCTGCGGCCCGGCCAGGCCCGCCTCCTCGACGAGCTCCTGCCGAAGCTGCTGCTCGATCTCGCAACGCCTGCGCCGCCGGACGCGCGGGCGCTGTTCGCCTCTCCCGTGCGCGAGACGCGGCTCGAGATCGGCTTCGGCGGCGGCGAGCATCTCGTCGCGGCCGCCGTGCGGCGGCCGGACGTCGGCTTCATCGGCTGCGAGCCTTTCGTCAACGGAATGGCCCGCCTGCTGGCGCGCATCGCGGCGGAAGGGCTCGGCAACATCCGGCTTCGCCAGGGTGATGCGATCGAAGTCGTCGACTGGCTGCCGGCCGCGAGCCTCTCGCGCGTCTATCTGTTCTATCCCGACCCCTGGCCGAAGCGACGCCACCGCAAGCGCCGCCTCGTCTCGCCGGAGAACATCGCCGAGCTCGCCCGCGTCATGGCGCCGGGCGCACAATTGCGTTTCGCCACCGACATAGACGACTATGCCGGCTGGACGCTGGCGCGCCTCTCCGCCTCGCCCGATTTCGAATGGCGCGCGACGACGGCGCAGGACTGGCTCGCGCCCTGGGACGGTTGGACGCAGACGAAATACGAGGCGAAAGCGATGGCGGCCGGACGCAAACCGGTCTATCTGACGTTCGTGAGGCGTTGAGGACGCGGTCTTGGCGGGAGATTCGCTACAATGGCGACGGATGCATTCGGAGCGGGCGGCGGCGCGCAAGAGACGACGACGGCGCGATTTCGCGCGGATGTCATGGAGCCCTCTCTGCGTCAGCCGGTTCTGGTCGACTTCTGGGCCCCCTGGTGCGGGCCGTGCAAGCAGCTCGCGCCGGCGCTCGAACGCGTGGTCGAGGCGGCCGGCGGCAAGATAAAGCTCGTCAAGATGAACATCGACGACCATCCGGAGATCGCCGGCCAGCTCGGGATCAAATCGATCCCCGCCGTCATCGCCTTCGTGCGCGGCCGGCCCGCAGACGGCTTCGTCGGCGCCCTGCCGGAGAATCAGCTGCGCGGCTTCATAGAGCGGCTCGTCGGCCCGCTGCAGGACGAGGGGGAGGACGCCCTCCTCACCGCCGAGGCGCTGATCGGCGAAGGCGATCTCGCGGGCGCCGAAGCCATCCTGACCGAGCTCGTCTCGCGCGATCCGCCTTTCGTCAAAGCCGCGGCGGAGCTCGCCCGGCTGTTCATCGGGCAGGACCGTCTCGCCGATGCGCAGGCGCTGCTCGGGAGCCTTTCCGCGGACATGCTCGGCGACGCCAATGTCGCGGCCGCGGCGGCGGCGCTCGAGAATGCGCTGCGCGCCTCCGAGCTCGACGAGGTCGACGAATTGCGCCGGCGCATCGCCTTCGACCCGGACGATCTGCAGGCGCGCTTCGACCTCGCCCTGGCGCTCAACGCCAAGGGCAAGCGTGACGAAGCCGCGACGGCGCTCCTTGACATCATCCGCAAGGACCGTAGTTGGAGCGACGATGGGGCGAGGAAGCAGCTCATACAGTTCTTCGACGCCTGGGGTCCGCTCGACAAGGCGACCATCGGCGCGAGACGACGCCTGTCGTCGCTGTTGTTCTCCTGAAGACCTGAGGAGTGGCGTCGAGCGCTGCGCGGCAGAAATGAGCGTCAACCATCCCTATAGAGATGCGAGCGCATTGCCGGAGATCGTGCCGGTGTTTCCGCTGACGCGCGCGCTGCTGCTGCCACGCGGCGAGCTGCCGCTCAACATATTCGAGCCGCGCTATCTCGCCATGGTCGACGACGCCATCGCCTCGCAGCGCGTCATCGGCATGATCCAGCCTTTGCCCGGCCACGAAGAGCGCGACGCCGCGCCCACTCTGCACAGGATCGGCTGCGCCGGCCGCATCACCCGCTTCCTCGAGACGGGCGACGGCCGCTATCTGATCTCGCTCACGGGAATCGCCCGTTTCGACATCGTGGAGGAGCTGCCGACGACGCTCGCCTATCGCAAATGCCGCGTGAGCTATGAGCGGTTCCTCCTCGATCTCGAGCCGGGCGCCGGCGAGGAGGACGTGGACCGCTCCGGAATGATCCGCATGTTGCGCGAATTCGCGGAAGGGTCCAAACTCGAAGTCGATTGGACGAGCATAGACGCGGCGCCCAACGAGGCCCTGGTCAACGCCCTGGCGATGATGAGCCCGTTCGGCACGAATGAGAAGCAGGCGCTGCTCGAGGCGGTCGACCTCAAATCGCGCGCGGAGATGCTCGTCGCTCTGGCCGAGCTCGATCTCGCGCAGAACAGCGACGAGCCGCCGCATTTCCACTGAGGAGCTTCGCGGAAGAGCGCTTCGCCGCGGCTGGAGGGCATCGCAATGACCGACGACGCAGACAAGCAAGCCGAGGCCGCCGAGGAGGCGCCCGCTCCCGAGGCGACGAAGGTCGATCCGAGGCTGCTCGAGATTCTCGTCTGCCCTTTGACCAAATCGACGCTGGAATATGACGCTGCGCGGCAGGAGCTGATCTCGCGCCCGGCGCGTCTCGCCTATCCGATCCGCGACGGCATTCCCATCATGCTGCCGGAAGAAGCGCGACGAATCGATTGAAAGCCGCTCCCGAAGAACCGAGCGCGCTGCTCCGGGTCCTCGATCTCGACGAGATCGGCGTGGACCGTTTTCGCGGCGCCGGCCCCTGGGCGACGGGACGCGTCTATGGCGGTCAGGCGGTCGGGCAGGCGCTGGTGGCGGCGCAGCGCACGACGCCGCGCGAGCGCGTCGCGCATTCGCTGCACGCCTATTTCATTCTCGCCGGCGACGCCTCCACGCCGATCGATTACGCCGTCGAGCGTGTGCGCGACGGCGCGAGCTTCACGACGCGGCGCGTCGTCGCGACGCAGCGTGACCGGGCCATTTTTTCGATGGAGGCCTCGTTCCAGATCGTCGAGCCCGGTCTCGAGCACGCCTTTCCGGCGCCCGCGGCGCCGCCGCCGGAAAGCCTGCCGACCACGAGCGCGCTCGCCGAGCGCTTCGCCTCCTTCCTGCCGCCCATGGCCGCCGAATGCGTCGCGCGGACGGCGGCGATCGATATCCGCTTCGCCGATCCGAGCGCCTATTTTTCGCACACTCCACGGATTCCTGCCCAACAATTCATCTGGTTCAAGGCGATCGGCGCCCTGCCGGACGACGACGCCACCCATCGCAGCGTGCTCGCCTATCTTTCCGACATGACGTTGCTCAATGCGGCGCTCGTCGTTCACGGCCGCTCCATTTTCGACCGCGACATGCAGGTGGCGAGCCTCGATCACGCCGTCTGGTTCCATCGTCCGTTTCGCGCGGACCAATGGCTGCTCTATGCGCAGGACAGCCCGACCGCAGCCGGCGCGCGGGCGCTGACGCGCGGTCTCGTCTACGCACAGGACGGGCGGCTCGTCGCCTCTGTCGCGCAGGAAGGGCTCATTCGCGAGCGTCCGGCGCGGCCGTGAGCCCGGATATGCTTATCTTCTAGGCGCCGGCTGCACGATTTCAGGCGCCTGCCCGCCGACATTGGCGCTCTCGCTCCGCCTATGGACGCTCGCGCAATGGCGTGCAGCCGAAAGGATCGGGCGCAGACGCGCGCTTTCGCCGCCGCGCCTGCGCGACGCGCGGCGGCGGCGGAAAATCTCTCCCTCTGGCACGCCATTTGAAGGATCGGGCCGTGAGCACGACGGTGCTCGTCTTGGCCATCGCCGCGCAGACGCCGTCGACTCGACGCGCCGTCGGTCGCCATGCAGGTCGAAAAACATAGGATAGGCAGATGAAAATCGTGACAGCGATCATCAAGCCCTTCAAGCTCGATGAGGTCCGCGACGCGTTGACGAATATCGGCGTGCACGGCCTCACCGTGACGGAAGTCAAGGGATATGGACGACAGAAGGGACATACCGAGATCTACCGCGGCGCCGAATACGCCGTGAGTTTCCTGCCGAAGCTGAAAATCGAGGTGGCCGTGACCTCGGAGCTCGTCGCCAAGGCGATCGAGGCGATCACGACGGCGGCGCATACCGGCCAGATCGGCGACGGCAAAATCTTCGTTCTTCCGCTCGAGCAGACGATCCGCATCCGCACCGGCGAGCGCGACGCCGACGCCCTCTGACACCCTCACGAAAAAATCACCAGGAGTTCCCAATGAGACTTCGTCTGCCTCGAAGCCTGTCCGCGGCTTCGACCCTCATCGGCGTCGCGATCGCCGCCGTCGCCGCCGATCCGGCCTTCGCCGCCAATGATCCGACGCCCGATCCCGGCGACACCGCCTGGGTGCTGATCTCTGCGGCGCTCGTGCTGATGATGTCGATCCCTGGCCTCGCTCTCTTCTACGGCGGCCTCGTGCGTTCGAAGAACGCGCTCTCCGTGCTCACGCAGATTTTCGCGATCGTCTGCCTCGTCGGCGTGGTGTGGACGCTCTACGGCTATTCGTTGGCCTTCGGCGACGGCGGCTCGCTGAGCAATTTCGTCGGTGGAATCGACAAGCTGTTCCTGAAGGGCGTCGACGCCTCCTCGACCGTCGGGACCTTCACGCCGGGCCGCGTCATTCCCGAATACGCCTATCTGGTCTTCCAGATGACCTTCGCGATGATCACCCCGGCGCTGATCGTCGGCGCCTTCGCGGAGCGCATCAAATTCCCGGCCGCGCTTCTCTTCGTGCTCCTGTGGGTCACCATCATCTACTTCCCGCTGGCGCACTGGGTGTGGGCCGCCGCCGATCCGAACGCGCTCGTCGACGCGGCCACCAGGCTCGCCGCCGCCGGCACGGAGGAAGCCAAGGCGGCCGTCCAGGCCGAGATCGACGGCATCGGCGCCGGAGCGGGCTGGATCGCCGGCGGCCTCGCGCCGTGGATGAACGGCACCGGCGCGCTGGACTTCGCGGGCGGCACCGTGGTTCACATCAATGCGGGCGTCGCGGGCTTCGTCGGCGCAATCATCATCGGCAGGCGCATCGGCTACGGGAAGGAAGCGCTTCCGCCTCATTCGCTGACGCTCTCCATGGTCGGCGCCTCACTGCTGTGGGTCGGCTGGTTCGGCTTCAACGCCGGCTCCAATCTCGAGGCCAATGGCGGAACGGCGCTCGCCTTCGTCAACACCATGGTGGCGACCGCCGCGGCGGGGCTCTCCTGGCTGCTGACGGAATGGGCGGTCAAGGGCAAGCCCTCCCTGCTCGGCCTCATCTCCGGCGCGGTGGCGGGCCTCGTCGCGGTGACGCCGGCCGCCGGCTTCGTCGGCCCCGTGGGCTCCATCGTCCTCGGCTTCGTCGTCTCGCCGATCAGCCTGTTCTTCGTCTCCAAGGTGAAGAACTTCTTCGGCTATGACGACTCGCTCGACGTATTCGGCGTGCACGCCATCGGCGGCATTGTCGGCGCGCTGGCCACGGGCGTTCTGGTGAGCCCGGATCTCGGCGGCGTCGGCATCACCGACTACACCAATATCGGCGAGAATTTCGCCGGCAAATACGACATGGCGCAGCAGCTGATCTCGCAGGCGACCGCCGTCGGCGCGACCATCCTGTGGTCGGGGATCGGCTCGGCGATCCTCTTCAAGCTCGTCGATCTGGTCATCGGCCTGCGCGTCGCCCCGGATCAGGAGCGCGAGGGCCTCGACATCGCCGATCACGGCGAGCGCGCCTACAACTACTGATCCAGGCCCGCCCATCCACGAACAGCGAACGGCGCCCATGGGCGCCGTTCTTCATTTTCGAACCGATCTGATCTCATGATTGCCGCCGGCCGCGGCGATGCGCGCTCTCAGCCCGCCTGCTCGAGACTTTCGGAGACGCGCTGCTCGAGCAGAGTCGGACGCAGCAGCACCAGCCCGCCCCGGATCTTCTCGGCGAGGCCCTCCTGCACCATCGCCTGCACCTCGCGATTGACCTGCTCGCGGCGGCAGCCGATGCGGGCGGCGAGATCGTGCTGCAGCGGCGGCGGCGAGATGATCGACTGGCCGTCGAAGCCTTTGCGCGGCGAGGCGAGGCGCAGCAGCTCGGCGTAGAGCCGATGCCTCAGATCGAGCACCGAGCGCTCGAAGAGACGGGCGTTGAGGTCGCGCACGCGCTTGGTGAGAAGGCGCAGCAGCCGCTCGCACACGGCCGGCTGAGAGAAGACGACGTTCTTGAATACGGCAGCCGGCATGATGCAGAGTTCGGCCCGCGTCAGCGCGGAGACATTGGCGGAGCGCACGGCGCCGTCGACCGCCGCCATCTCGCCGAAGAACTGGCCCGGCCGCAGATCGGTCAATATGACCTCCTTGCCGGCCGGCGTGCGGATCAGCACGCGCAGCTCGCCCGAGATGATGAAATAGACGTCGTTCGAAGGATCGTCATAGTCGACGACGAGCTCGCGCTCGTCGAAGCGCCGAAAGACGCATTTGCGCGCGATGCGCTCGGCCTCGTCGGCGTCGAGCCCTTCGAAAAACGGGATACGCTGCAATGAGCTCAACGCGGTCCGCCCTTCCTTGCGATCGCATGGGGGAGCGACGCGCCCTCTCCTTCGGAGAGAGGCGAGAAGACCCCTGCTCTGTCCGTCATTTCCTCGCCCCGCACGATATTGGCAAGGATTTTCGGCCGCGTCGAGCGCGTCAAGCCTGAAGGACGTAATGGCCCGGCGCCGCATAGAGCGGCGGGAAACCGCGCGCGCCCATCGCTGGAGGAGCGACGTGCGCCCCGCTGCTGCGGGCCGAGAGCCATGCGACCCATTCCGTCCACCAGGAGCCCTCGACGCGGCGCGCGCCGGCGAGCCATTTGTCCGGACCGACATAGAAGTCCCCGGCTCGGCGCAGACCGATGTGATAGGAGCGGCCGCGGCGCCCCGGCTCCGACACGACGCCGGCGTTGTGGCCGCCCTTGGTCAGCACGAAGGTCAGTTCGCAATCGGTGAACAGGCTCGCCTTGTAGACCGAGCGCCAGGGCGCGATATGGTCGGTCTCGGTTCCGACGACGAACATGGGCGCCGAAATATCCTTCAGCGCGACGACCTCGCCCTCCACCGCATAACGCCCCGCGGTCAGCCGGTTCTCGAGGAACAGCCCGCGCAGATATTGCGCGTGCATCGCATAGGGCATGCGTGTCTGATCGGCGCTCCAGGCCATGAGATCGTTCGGTTTCCGGCGTTCGCCGAGAAGATAGTCCTGCACCGCCTTGCCCCAGACGAGATCGTTCGAGCGCAAGGCCGCGAAGGCGCCGGCCATCTGGCGCGTGTCGAGCACGCCCTGGTCCCACATCATATCCTCGAGGAACGCGACCTGCGCCGCGTCGACGAACAGCATCAGCTCGCCCGGCTCACTGAAATCGGTCTGCGCCGCGAGCAATGTGATCGAGGCGAGGCGCGCGTCGCCGTCGCGCGCCATGGCGGCCGCCGCGATGGAGAGCAGCGTGCCGCCGAGGCAATAGCCGCAGGCGTGGACCTTGCGCCCGGGCAGCACGGCGTCGATCGCCGTCAGCGCCGCCAGCACGCCGGCGACGCGATAATCGTCGAAGGAGAGGTCGCGGTCCTCGGGACGAGGATTGCGCCAGGAGATCATGAAGACGGTGAAGCCCTGCGCGACGAGATAGCGCACGAGCGAATTCTGCGGGCTGAGGTCCAGCACGTAATATTTCATGATCCAGGCCGGGACGATCAGGATCGGCTCGGCGTGGACGGTCTCGGTCGTCGGACCGTATTGGATGAGCTCGATCAGCTCGTTGCGGAAGATCACCTCCCCCGGCGTCGCCGCCACGTCGACGCCGACCGCGAAGCCGTCGTGTCCATTGGGCGCCCGCAACAGCAGGCGCAAGGCGTCCTCGAAGAAATTCTCGGCTCCGCGAATGAGATTGGCGCCCGCCTCCTTCCGCGTGCGCTCGATCACGGTCGGGTTCAGCCAGGCGATATTGGAGGGCGAGAGAGCGCCGAGCCATTGCTTGGCCATGAAGGCCACGCGCGCGGCGTCATTGGGCGTGACGCCGCGCGTCTCGCGCGTCGCGAGGCGCCACCAGCTCTCCGTGGCGAGGAAACCCTGCTTCCACAAAGAAAAAGGCGGAGCGTCCCAGGCCGGATCGGCGAAGCGCCGGTCGTTGGTCTCCGGCGCAAAAGGTCCCGCCTCGTTTTCGCCGCCGAGCGCATGGGCCGTGAAATAGGCGAGCACCGCCGAAGTCTGGGCCGCGGCGAGCGCTAATTCGATCTGCCGGCCCGGCGCGAGGGAGAGGTGGGTCGCCCAGTCGAGCCATGCCGACATTTGCGCGAGCGGCGAGACGCCTTGAGTGAAGCGCGCCGTGACGGCGCGGGCGGCGCGGTCGAGCGTGTCGAAGGATGGAACGTCGCCGACCGTGTAGGAGGTCCGGCGCGGCCGCTCCTCGACCCGCGGCGGAGGCGGCGGCGGAGCCTCGGCGATCGGCAGCTCGTCCTCGCGGCGACCGGCTCGACCGGCGGAATTTACGACGATCATGTGAAAAACCCCCTCGTGACGTCGCGCAGAGCCGCGCCGTCGAACGCTATAGGAGCAGGACCATGTGTAAATACGAAGATTCGTCGCCGAACGACGATCCGCGGATGGCCGGCGCGAAACCTCTACGCCCGAGCCGACCGATGTATTTCGTGTCATTTTTTTCTGTAAAGTAAAGAATTCGTAATTTTCTCCTATTGCGCAGCAGCCCTGCCGGAATTTCGCATATTGCAAGGTAGTTGCCCGAGTTGTATCGACAAAATCGAAGGAATATTGCTGGATCGAAGCGACGAAAGGCGTATTCATGGCCAACACCACGGCGGAGCTCGAAGCGCTCCTCATGCAGCGGTCCCTCACCGACGCCAGTCTCCTGGCGGCGGCCGAGGCGTCGGCCGATTTCCGTATTCTGCCCGAGGCGACGGTCATCAAGATCGGCGGACAAAGCATCATCGACCGCGGCCGCGCAGCGCTCTACCCGCTGGTGGACGAGATCGTCGCCGCCCGCAAGACGCATAAGATGCTGATCGGAACCGGCGCCGGCACGCGCGCCCGGCATCTCTATTCGATCGCGGCCGGGCTCGGCCTGCCGGCCGGCGTGCTCTCGCAGCTCGGGGCCTCCGTCGCCGACCAGAACGCCGCAATGCTCGGCCAGCTGCTCGCAAAACATGGAATCTCGGCGGTCGACGCCGCCGGGCTCTCGGCCGTTCCGCTCTATCTCGCCGAGGTCAACGCCGTCGTGTTCAGCGGCATGCCCCCGTATAATCTCTGGATGCGCCCCGCCCCCGAGAGCGTCATCCCGCCCTATCGCACCGACGCCGGCTGTTTCCTGCTCGCCGAGCAATTCGGCTGCAAGGCGATGATCTTCGTCAAGGACGAGCGGGGCCTCTTCACCGCCAATCCGAAGACCGCGAAGAGCGCGAAATTCATCCCGAAGATCTCGGTCGACGAGATGAAAGCGAAGGGCCTGCACGATTCGATCCTCGAATTCCCGGTGCTCGATCTGCTGAAGACGGCGCGCCATGTGCGCGAGGTGCAGGTCGTGAACGGCCTCGTGCCCCGCAATCTGACCCGCGCGCTCGCTGGCGAGCACGTCGGGACCATCATCACCGCGAGATGAAGATTCTTATCATGACCGACACAGCCGACCGCATCAAGCACGTCGCCTCGCCGCTCGCGCGCCAGACCCTGCTCGACGGCGCGCTCACCCGTCCGGTCGCCGGACGGCGCCCGATCCGCCTGCTGCCCTGGCTGCAGGTGGTGAAGATCGGCGGCCGCTCCATCATGGATCGCGGCGCGGAAGCGATCCTCCCCCTCGTGGACGAGATCAGGAAACTCCTGCCGGAGCACCGCCTGCTCATCCTGACCGGCGCCGGCATCCGGGCGCGCCATCTCTATGGCGTCGGACTGGATCTCGGCCTGCCCGTGGGCTCGCTGGCCCCGCTCGCCGCGAGCGAGGCCGGACAGAACGGCCATATCCTCGCATCGCTGCTCGCGCCGGAAGGCGTCTCCTATGTCGAACATCCGACGATCGCCAACCAGCTCGCCATCCATCTCACCGCCGTGCGGGCGGTGGTGGGCAGCGCCTTTCCGCCCTATCACCACCACGAATTTCCGACGTCGCGCATCCCGCAGCATCGGGCCGACACGGGCGCGTTCCTGCTCGCCGACGCCTATGGCGCCGCCGGCCTGACGATCGTGGAGGATGTGGACGGGGTATATACGGCCGATCCCAAGGGACCGGACGGCAAGAAGGCGAAGCTGCTCGCCGAGACGAGCGCGGCGGAGCTCGCGAAGCAGAAAGCTCCCCTGCCCTTCGACCGCGCGCTGCTCGAGGTGATGGCGACTGCGCGCCACATAGAGCGCGTGCAGCTGGTGAACGGCCTCGTCCCCGGAAGGCTGACCGCCGCGCTGCGCGGCGAGCATGTGGGGACGATCATCCGCACGGGGGCGAAAGCCGGGTGACGGCCGCTCTCCTCATCGGCCGAGCCGGTTCACGCGCCGGCGACCGGGAATATCCGGCCGCCTGCGTCGAACCGCGCCGATTCGACGGCGCGCCGAGAATCGATCGAGGCGATCACTTCACGGGCTTCATATTGCACAACAGGAACTTCACGATTTCCGATTTGTGGGCCGTCAGCGTCTCGTGGTCCTCGTCGGACAGTTCGGCCGTGCGCGACGCTCGGACAAAAGCGTCACAATAAAGTCCCAGGACGACACCTTTATTTGCGAGACTTTCCATGAAAGTCTCGACGTCGAATTCCACGGCCGCAGTTTTTCGTCTGCCCTGAATGGCCCTCATCATATTCTCCTGCCTCGAATAAGTTCGACACGAAAAACGCAAATCCAATGTTGGAATTCTACCCGAATCCAGACGAGCGGGAAAGCGTGAAAACGCCGGCGCGATTGCGACGGTCCCCGGCGTGCGATCGCTGCACGGCCCCAGAGATGCGGCGACGCGATCTCGGCGCGTGCTGCGACACTCCCTATTTCATGGTAGAGAGGACGCCTGTCGCCACGCCGGCCTTGAACCGGACGCTGCGGAGAAGACCATGTTCATCCAGACCGAGACCACGCCCAATCCCGCTACGCTGAAATTCCTGCCCGGCCGCCCGGTGCTCGCCGAGGGCGCCCGCGAATTCCGCGACCGCGAGGCCGCCGCCGCCTCGCCGCTCGCCGGCGCGCTGCTCTCCATCGACGGCGTCGAGGCCGTGATGTTCGGTCCGGATTTCGTCTCGGTCACCAAGTCGGGCGCCGAGTGGGCGCATCTGAAGCCCGCCGTGCTCGGCACGATCATGGAGCATTTCACCTCCGGCGCGCCCATCGTCACCGACGGCGCCGAGGCCTCGCCCGCCGAGTTCTTCGACGCGGCCGACGCCGACACGGTTGCGACCATCAAGCAACTGCTCGTCACACGCGTGAGCCCGGCGGTGGCGAGGGACGGCGGCGACATCTCCTTCCGCGGCTTTCGCGACGGAGTCGTCTTTCTCGCCATGAAAGGCTCCTGCTCCGGCTGCCCCTCCTCCTCCGCCACGCTGAAGAGCGGCGTGGAGAATCTGCTCCGGCACTATGTTCCGCAGGTGCGAAGCGTGCAGCAGGTGTGAGACCGCGTTGATCGGCGCGCGAAAAGCGTCATAATCGGCGCCGATGAGACTCCTCGCCATCGACACGGCGCTGCCCGCCGTCTCCGCCTGCGTGATCGATTCGGACGCCACCGCGCCACTCGCGGGCGAGACGGCGCCGATGGAGCGCGGCCATGCGGAGGCGTTGCTTCCGCTGCTCGAGCGGGTCGTCGCGGCGGGCGGCGGATTCGCGTCGATCGACCGCGTCGCGGTCACGGTCGGACCCGGCTCCTTCACCGGCATCCGCATCGGCCTCGCCGCCGGCCAAGCCATAGCGCTCGCGCTGCGCGCGCCGATCGTCGGCGTCTCGACCCTCGCGGCGCTGGCGGCGCCTCATATTCTCGAGCCTTTCGACGGCGTCGTCGCGGCGGCGATCGACGCGCGCCACGGCCATGTCTATGTGACCGCCTATGGCCCGGACGGGCGCACGCTGCTGACGCCGCGCCGCGTCGGCGCGCATGAGGCGCTGCGCGCGCTGGGCGACGGCCCGCTGAAGCTCGTCGGCTCCGGCGCGCCGCTTCTCGCCGCCGAGGCGCGCGCTTCCGGCGTCGCCGCCGAGATCGCCGATGCGCGGGCGGCGCCCGACATCGCCTTCGTGGCGCGGCTCGGCCTCGCGGCCAATCCCGACACGGCCCCGGCGCGCCCGCTCTATCTGAAGGCGCCCGACGCCAAGCCCCAGGGCCGCGGGGCGGCCGAAGCCCCCGCCGGAGCGTGAGCGCGCCGGCGATGAATCTGTTCTCGACGCTCTTTCCGCAGCCGCGTTTCGTCATCCGCCCGATCGGCGCGGATCACGCCTTCGATTGCGCGCGGCTCCACGCCGCCTCCTTCGCCTTTCCCTGGTCGAAGATCGACTTCGAGAGCATGCTGACCGATCCGCATGTGCTCGCCGACGGCGCCTTCAACGATAAATTACTGAAGGACGAGGTCGGCGGCATGGCGCTGTCGCGCCTGCTGCCGCCGGATGCGGAGATATTGACCTTCGCAGTCGATCCGAGGCGGCGCGGCGCCGGCCTCGGGCGCGAGTTGCTCACCGCCCATCTGACCAATCTCGAGCGCGGCGGAGCGCGGCTCGTCTTTCTCGAAGTCGGAGAAGACAATGCTGCGGCGCTCAAAGTCTATGAGCGGCTCGGCTTCACAACGATCGGCCGGCGCGAGAATTATTACAAGCGCCCCTCGGGCGGGAAGCAGGCGGCGCTGACCATGCGCTGCGAATTGTGATCCGGGAGCTGGAAACACGCCCGACGCTTCGAGGGGCGCGGCGGACCGCGAGCTTCAGTCCGCTTTCGCCGTCATCTCGGCGCTGCGGCGCGGCGCAGGCGATCATTGATCGCCTCGCCGAGGCCGTGAGCAGGAATCGGAGCGACCGCGATCCGCCCGGCGCCGAGTGCGTCGAGTTCACGCAAATGGCCGAAGAGATTGGCCGCCGCCTCCGCGAGATCGCCCGCCGGCGAGAGGTCGAGGATCATCGCGCCCGTGTCCGCGCCGGCGTCGCGGAGCCGCCCCGCGAAATCGAGCCCGGCCTCCCCCTCACGCAACTCCCCGGCGTTCAGGCGCAGGCGAGCGCGCGGCGCATAATGGGACGCGGTCATTCCCGGCGCGACGACCGCCGCATCGCCGCCGACGTCCTCCAGGCTCATGCCCAGCGCAGCTTCGATCTCCTCGCGCGCCACGGCGCCGGGCCGCAACAAGCGCGGCGTCTCGCCGACGAATGAGAGTATGGTCGATTCGAGCCCGCGTTCGGCGCGGCCGCCGTCGAGCACGAGATCGACCAACCCATCGAGATCCGCGACCACATGAGCGGCCGTCACCGGGCTGACATGGCCCGAGCGATTGGCCGAAGGCGCCGCGATCGGCCGGCCGGCGGCGCGCATCAGCGCGAGCGCGACCGGCGCCGCGGGAACACGCAAGGCGACGCTGGAGAGCCCTGCGCATGCGAGATCGCAGACCGAACCCGTGACGGCGCGCGGCGCGACGAGCGTCAGCGGACCGGGCCAGAAGGCTTCCGCCAGGCGAATCGCCGGTTTCGGCAGAACGGCCTCCGCCGAGGCGGCATCGAGATCGGCGACATGGGCGATGAGCGGATTGAAGCTCGGCCGGCCCTTAGCGCGATAGATGCGCGCGACAGCCCGCGCCGAAGCAGCGTCGGCGCCGAGCCCGTAGACGGTTTCCGTGGGAAAGGCGACGAGCCCGCCCTCTCGCAGCAGGCGCGCCGCCCGTTCGATCGCCGCCGCATCCGCCGCCGCGACCTCGGAACGATCCGTCATTCGCTCCGGCCGCCGTAAGGGGGCGTCGGGATCGCGATATGCGCGGCGCGCAGCGCGCGCGACCAGCTGTCGCGCAGATCGCGAAAATAGGAGTCGCTCCCGTCGATCCGCGTCGAAATCTCGGCGCGCAGCGCGTCGCGGCGCACCAGCGCGATGTCGATCGGCAAGCCGACGGAGAGATTGGATCGGATCGTCGAATCCATCGAAATGAGGCCGATCTTCAGCGCATCCAGCACATCGGTGTCGTAGCCGACCGCCCGGTCGAGGATCGGCTTGCCGTATTTGTGCTCGCCGATCTGCAGATAGGGCGTGTCCCGCGTGCATTCGATGAAATTGCCGGCGGTGTAGATCATGAAGAGGCGCAGCGCCCCGCCCTCGATCTGGCCGCCGAACAGCAGCGACACGTCGAAACTGACGCCCGACGGCTCTCCGCCCTCGCCGGCGATGGCGTGGGAGCGCCGCACAGCGCGGCCGACGAGCTGGGCTGCCTGCAGCATGCCGGGCGCCTTCATCAGCGTCTCGACCTCGTGCGTCTCGGGATTTTCGAGCCCTTCGATCAAGAGATTGACCGCGCTCTGAGTGACCGAGAGATTGCCGGCGGTGGCGAGCATCATCACCCGCTCGCCCGGCCGCTCGAAGACGTGCAGCTTGCGAAAGGTGGAGATATTGTCGAGCCCGGCGTTGGTGCGCGTGTCGGCGATCATCACGAGGCCGTCGCGCACGAGAATGCCGCAACAATAAGTCATCGCCGCTCCAGGACCGATGGCGCCGGAACCGTCCGGCGTGACGTATCAATCTAGCGCATCGCCGTACGGCGCGCCGCTGGAAATCGAACTTCGGCGAGATTTCGTGGCCGCGCGGTTGCAGAGGAGACGGATTTCGCTATAGGAGCAGGACTCCCCGGAGCGCCCTTACGGCGGCGGGGCCGGTAGCTCAATGGTCAGAGCCGGCCGCTCATAACGGTCTGGTTGCAGGTTCGAGTCCTGCCCGGCCCACCAATCAAATCAGACTGTTACAGGCATTCCGCATTGCGTCTCACGTCATTGCGCACAGCTTTGCGCACAGCTTCGCTTATTTGCGCGAGAGCGCTCGCACCGCCCCTTCCTGATAGTCGGGTGCGAGATGCCCGTAATGCTCGATAATCATTTGTTCCGATGTCCCTAAGAAATCAGTGACCTGGAACGTCGGAACGCCCTTGGACACGAACCACGAGGCGCACGAATGTCGCAACGTGTAGGCGGTTACCCCACCATCTATGGCGGCGAGCTTGCACGCCCGCGTCAATGCCGTCTTGACACTCGCGATCTTTGCTCCGTGATGATGGACGACATAAATCGGCCGGCGCTTATCCGCCTCGTCCTCGCGTTTCCATTTCCGACACATGCGCCGGAGGAACGGAGCGAGCCTTACGGCCGGCTGGCGCTTCGCAGTCTCGTTCGCGCCGTTTTTATGTCGATGAAAGACCCCTCGATCGATGTCGATCAAGGACAGGCCGGGACCATCGAACCATGTCGCGTTGAAAACCGCTCCTGGCCGTGAGCCCGTATAGAGCCCGAGCAGCAGGAAGCGGACGAGATGCGCGAATGGTCTCTTCTCGGTCTCTGCCCCCTCTTGGATTTCGCGCGTCGTGCGACACACCCAGAGCAACCTGGCCGTTTCCGAGCGCGTAAGCCAGCGTTGTCGCGCTTTGCCGCGCGGCGGCAAGACCACCTTGACCTCGCCGCGGTGAAGCCCCTCGGATTGGTGATGCCCGATCGCCGCAGAAAGGTCCTGAAGATCGCGGCGGGCGCCACCGCCGGTCCCTTTCTTGCCGCCCTTCCGCGTCTCCGACGACTTGCCGAAGCGCGACCGCGCATATTCTCGGCAGAGGGCGCCGTTGATCTCGGCAAGACGCTTCGTCCCGAAAAATGCGAGCAGCCGCTCGGCTCGTTCCGCGGCCTTGTCCGCGCCTGGTTGGCCATCGACGATATCGGCCAAATAAATCGCGATGACGTCGGCGATCAGAATTTCGCCGATATCACGTTCGCGCCTTTCCGGCTTGTATTTCTTGGAGATGTAGTCGGCGAGCTTTTTTCAGCTTCTTCGCGAGCATCAGGGCCGCATCCAGTGCGGATTTGCCAGTCTCCGTCGCGGATGATCCAGCAGGATGGTTCGACGCGCCCCGACCGACTACGGCAGGCGGGACGGAGCCATAGTCTGACGCCCTTGCTTCTGGTCGGCATAACTTCCTCATTTCGGCGATGGCGGCGAGTGACCTGCCCCTGAAAAATCCCACCAGCATCGATCTCGGAACATAGGTCGCCGGGAAAATCCCGATGAAGCGCGCTGCGATCAGCACGGCGGCGATGACGACGACGGCGGCCGCGAGACGGGACGTCGGATAGTCGCCGATGCGGTCGATGACGACGCGCGTCTGCAACCCCGTGACCAGAAATAGCATGCCCTCGATCACATAAGTGAAGAACTCCCAGAAGAACACGCCCTGCAATCGCGTCGCCGGACTGATGAGGCGAGGACCGTTCCAGCCGATGTAGAGACCGGCGGTCACGGTCGCCAGCACGCCCGAGCCGCCGAGATGTTCCGGGGGCCAGAAGGCGAGAAAGGGCGTCAACAGCGACAGCAGGATCTCGATCAGAGGTTCATTCACCCACCGTCTCAGTCTCAGCGTGACCCAGCCGACGCCGACGCCCCATAAGATTTCGCCGACGATGATCGCGACGAACGTTCCGACGGCCTCGCCGAACGAAAACACGCCGAGGCTGACCGCCGCGATGGCGAAGCGATAGAGAATTAATGCTGTCGCGTCGTTCGCCAGGCCTTCGCCTTCCAGAATGACGACTATCCGCCGCGGCAGCTGCAACCGCCGCGCGATGGACAGCGGCGCAATCGCATCCGGCGGAGACACGATCGCCCCCAGGACGAAGCCGACCGGCCAATCGAGACCGAGCAGCCAATGCGCCGCGGCGGCGACCACGACGGTCGTCAATAGGACGCCGCCGATGGCGAGCAGAGCGATCGGGCGCAGATTGAATCGGAACTCGCGCCAGCTCATGTTGAAGGAGGCGGTGTAGATGACAGGCGGCAGAACGAGCAGCAGGACGACTTCGGGCGCCAGTTCGACGGCGGGGAGCCCCGGCATGAGCGCCAGCAGCACGCCGGCCGCCACCAGAACAATGGACGAGGGTATCTCGAGTCGATTCGCGAGGATGGCGATCGCCGCGACGACGGCTAGCAATAAGACGAGCAGCTCGATTGTCGGCGTCATCGAACACCTGATTTCTGTTTCTTGACCGGCGCGGGCAGAACGCGCCGCCCACGCCCGCGTCAGAGCGGGTCATCGCCGCCTCGCGCAGCCTCACTTTAGCGTGACGCTACAGAACCTTCACAGGTGGAAGGAATAGAGCGCAATCGTCGGCTGTCGCGGACCAAGCGAGAAGCGGGGAGCTTTGCTCCATCGCGCCGCGCGTCATTTATCGCATGTCTCCACTGGGCGCTCGCCCCGAGCCGCCGCTTTCGCAAAACCATCGATCGAGAGGATCGCCGCCGATGAAGCTTTCTTCCGCCTTCCGCGCATGCCTCGCCATTGTCGCGGCGCTCGCCGCGAACGCATGCGCCTCGGCCTCCCCGGTAGCCATCGAGATCGGAGGGGCCGAGGCTTACCCCGAAAGCGTCACCGCGGGGCCCGACGGCGCGCTCTACGTCGGCAGCGCCGCGTCCGGCGGCGTCCAGCGCGTCGGGCCCGGAGCCGGCCGAGCCGAGACGTGGATCGCTCCGGGGGCCTTCGGCTCCCGCTCGACCTTCGGCGTCCACGCCGACGCAAAGACGGGCACGCTCTGGGTCTGCTCCAACGACGCATCGGGGTCCGGCGTCGCCGGACCGAGCTCGGTCGCCGGCAGCCATCTGAAAGCTTTCGACCTCGCGACCGGCCACGGCAAGGCGAGCTACGCTCTCCCGGGCCGAGCGACGCTCTGCAACGACATCGCGGTCGCCGACGACGGCGCGATCTTTGTCACCAACTCGCTCGCCCCACAGATTCTGCGCCTTCGCCCTGGAGCCGAGGCTCTGGAAGTCTTCGCCGAGGACGCGCGGTTTCAGCCGCCGAACGGCGTCGGCCTCGATGGCGTCGCCATAGGCGGCGACGGCAACCTCTATGTCGATACGTTCGACGGCGGCGAACTCTTCCGCGTGACGATCGAGGGCGGCAAGGCGGGCGCCGTCGTCAAATTGACGACCTCACGTCCGATCCGCTTGCCGGACGCTCTGCGGCGCCTTTCCGGGAACGCTTTCCTCCTGGTCGAAGGCGCCGGCTCGCTCGACCGCGTGACGATATCGGGCGACGCGGCGACGATCGAAACCATCGAGAGCGGGCTCGACGAACCGACGTCCGTCGCGACCATCGACGGCGTCGCATGGGTGACGGAAGGCCAGCTCTCGCATCTCTTCGATCGGAAAGAGAAAGGCCTGCCGAAGCTTCCGTTCAAGATCACGCCGGTTCGGATCGGCGAATGATCGATCCTTGCGCCACGACCATCGACTTCGAGGAGAATGTGATGAATTTGGCGAATTCTTCCCGTCGACGCGCCCTCGCTCTGGCCGTGGGCGTCGTCTCGTCCTGCGTCACCGTCGCGCCCGCTCGGGCCGAGGAGACGAAAAGCCGCTGCGTCGAGGACGCCGGCCTCTCTCTGCCGAGGGGCTTCTGCGCCACTGTGTTCGCCGACCGCATCGGACATGCGCGCCAGATGGCGGTCGCGCCCGATGGCACGCTCTACGTCAACAGCTGGAGCGGCGTCTATTATGGCGACGACAAGCCGCATGACGGCGGCTTCCTCATCGCGCTGAAGGATTCGAAAGGAACCGGCAAGGCCGATGTTCGAGTTCGCTTCGGGCCGAGCTTCACTGAGGGCGCGCATGGTGGGACGGGAGTCTGGCGCTATAAAAATTGGATCTACGCCGAGGCGAACGACGAGATCGTGCGCTACGATATCGGCTCCGGGGCGCCGACCGGCGACGCGCGGCCGGAGGTCGTTCTCTCCGGCATGCCGATCACCGGCGATCACCCCATGCATCCCTTCGCCATCGACGCAGAAGGCCGTCTCTTCGTTTCCATGGGATCGGCGACCAACGCCTGCGAAGTGAAGAACCGCATGCCGCATTCGCCGGGCAATGACCCCTGCACGGAGCTAGAGACGCGCGCCGGCGTCTGGCGCTATGACGCGAACACGCTCGGCCAGACCTTTTCGCCGAAGGAGCGCTATTTTTCGGGCAGCCGCAACACCGAGGGCTTGGACTTCGACTCGGCCGGGCGCCTCTTCGTCACGCAGCACGGCCGCGACCAGCTGCACGAGGACTGGCCCGAGCTCTTCACCGCGGATCAGGGCTTCGAGCTCCCGGCCGAACAGATCATGGTTGCGAAGCGCGGCGCCTGGTACGGCTGGCCCAATTGCTATTTCGACCCTCGTCGCAAGAGGCTCGTCCTCGCGCCGGAATATGGCGGGGACGGCGGCGAGAAGATCGGCGTGTGCGAGAAGGCGAAGGCCCCGATCGCCCATTACCCCGCGCATTGGGCGCCGAACGATCTGAAAATCTATCGCGGCTCGCTCTTCCCGAAGGCCTATTCGGGCGGCGCCTTCATCGCCTTCCACGGCTCGTGGAATCGCGCGCCGGGACCGCAGGGCGGTTACAATGTGGTGTTCCAGCCGCTCGCCGACGGCAAGCCAGCGGGGGATCACATCGTCTTCGCCGACGGCTTCGCGGGACGCTACAGGGAGCCGGGACGCGCCGCGCATAGGCCGAGCGGCCTCGCCGTCGCCCCCGATGGTTCGCTCTTCATCTCCGACGATCAGGCCGGACGCATCTGGCGCGTGACGTATTTCGGCGACGAGAGCGCGCCGATCGAAGCCGCGCCGGCAGTCCGCACACAGGGAGCCGCGTCGCCCGGCGCTGCGCCGCCCGAAGGCCTCCATCCCGACGCTGGCGTCGAGGCTGCGCTGCCCGTTCCGCCCGGCTCGAACGCGGAGAGAGTGGCGTTCGGCAAGAAAGTCTTCCACGGAGAGGCGGGAGGCGCGACATGCGCCGGATGCCATGGCGCGGACGGCGTCGGAACGCCGGTCGGCGCGGCGCTGAACACGGGCTCATGGCTCTGGTCGGACGGCAGCCTCGCGGGACTCACCAAGACGATCGAGGAGGGCGTGGCCGAGCCCAGGCAGCACACCGGCGCCATGCCTCCGCTCGGAGGCGTCGAGCTCTCGAAAGAGAACGTCGAGGCGGTCGCCGCTTATGTCTGGGCGCTGGGGCACAGCTCCGGCCGCCGATGAAGACACGCCGCTCGACGGCGCGGCAATGTCGCGATCGTCGCGCGCAGCGTTCGCCGACGGGGGCTGAAATTGCGCAACGACGGGGAATTCGCGAATAGATTCTTCGGCGCTCTGGAAGCCGCGGGGCTCGGCGCGGTTCCGGACGAATTTTCTGTCGTCGCCGCGCGTCAGATCGTCTCGCGACGCGCTCTCGACGAGATCGGCGAGTTCATCCGTGTCTTCGACAGGATCACGACCACCGAGAAATGGCGCGCCGCGGTTCGGCGCGAGGCGCCGCCGGTCGCGAGGCGCGCGAGCCCCGAAATCTGCTTCTTCAGCGCGTGGGATTTTCATTTTCCGACCGAGGGCGGCTGGCGGCTCATCGAGTTCAACGACAATGGCTCGGGCCTTCTTCTCGCCGCCGTGATCAATCGCCTCTATTTCGAGACCGGGGAACCAATCGACGGCGAAGCCATCGAGGCGCCGCCGTCGGTCTCCGCCGTGGAGCGACGCATTGTCGAGATGGTGGAGCGGGAAGCGAAGGGGTTTTTCGGAGAAGCCGCCGACAAGTTCATTCTCATTCTGGACGACGAGCAATCTTTACGCAGCGGCAAATTTCGGCAAGAGTTGCTCTTGCTCTTCGACCTCTTCCGACGGCAGGGTCGGCGAGTTGGCCTCGGGGCTCCCGCAGACATCCGCTGGGACGGCCGAAGCCTTCTCTTCAGTGAACAATCAGTCGGATTCGTCGTTAATCGCTCGACGGATTTCTTGTGGGAGTCCGAAGAGCTTCGGGCCTTGCGCGACGCTCATGAGAGCGGCGCCGTCTATGTCGCCCCAAACCCTTTCACCTATTCGACGCGCAGCGACAAGCGACTGCTCGAATGGCTGTCGCTGCCGCAGCGAGACGACGAATTGGGGATTTCTCCGAGCGACCGGCGCATGCTGAGCGAGCACGTGCCGGAGACGCATGTCTTGCGTCGCGACAACATCGATCGGCTCGCGCGCGAGAAGAGCGATTTCGTGTTCAAGCCTTTGCACGGCTTTGCCGGACGCGGCCTCCTCGATAGCGACGCGGTCGGACGAGCGCGCCTACGACGACTCGTGAGCCATGGTCCGGGCTATGTGGCGCAAAAGTGCGTTTCGAAATCGACGCTCGAGGCCGGCGAGGCGAAGCTGTGGACCGATCTCCGGGTATGGGCCTATCGGGGCGCCGTCACGCTCGTTTCCGGCAGGGCTTCGCGACGGCCGGAACGGCTGGATCTCACTCGTCCCGGCGGCTGGCTGCCGACATTCGTCGGGGCCGCTCTCCACGAAGCGTCTCGCCGAGGATCGCCGGGGCCGAAGTGAGCCCAGCCGACTGCTACGGCCGCATGTAACGATCGAACCGCGCCGCCGCCGGCTGTCCGCCCTTCAGGAACCAGTCGAGCGTGGCGCCCAAGGCGACGATGATCGCGAGGGCGAGAAGCGCGATAGCGGCGCGTCGGACGAAGCGTCGCGTTCTCGCGGAGAGGCCGAGCGCACGCACGGGCGTCAAGAACAACGCCAGCGCAGCGAGCGCCAATGCACGAATCGCGAATTCGAGGTCGAACATGGCGAACCCTGCCCGCCGCCCCCGTTTTTCGTCGCCGTGGCGACTCTGAAGCCGAAGCTACGCCCTCACCTTCGGCTTCGCCTATCTATTGCATTGGTTTCCTTGGTGAGCGCGATGGGACTCGAACCCATGACCCTCTGATTAAAAGTCCCATTTTGGCACATTTCTGGCGTTTTCCGCTTGTGGATGACGTTTACCGAACCCATTGCGGAATCGTGACTTTCGTTCGATCATCTTTTCCGACCTTTTCCCAGCATACCCCGCACGGTGGCGACATGGTGGCGATTTTCCGGGGCCTGTGATGTGGCGACATGGGAAATAAGTCGGGGGTTCGGGGATGATCGTCAAGCTCACCAAGCGCGCCGTCGACACGTTGGCACCGATCGCCAAGCCGTTCGTCGCCTATGACGCGGACCTTCCCGGTTTCGGCCTTCGCGTCATGCCGAGTGGGGTGAAGTCCTTCGTCGTCGAATATCGGCCCAACGGCGGCGGCCGCGGCGTCGCCAAGCGCCGCGTCACCATCGGCAAGGTGGGCGCTCTGACGCCGGAGCAAGCGAGAAAGGCGGCCGGCGAGCTGCTGGCGCGGGCGCGGCTCGGCGCCGATCCGGCGCAGGAACTCGCCGACCGGCGCAAGGCGCAGACGGTCGCGACGCTCTGCGACGCGTTCGAAGTCGAGCATGTCGACGGCAAGCTGAAGCCCTCGACGCGGGCCTCCTACAAGGCGGCGCTCGCGCGGCTGAAGGATGCGCACGGCTCCGCGAAGGCCGAGGCCGTCACGCGCGCACAAATCGCCACGCTGCATGCGAAGCTGGCGGCGAGCCCCTATGTCGCCAATCGCGCGCTCTCGACCTGGGCGAAGCTGTTCGCCTGGGGCATGGCGAGCGGCTTCGTTCCCAAAGGCGACAACCCGGCGCGCGAGATCGATCGCTATCGCGAGAGCAAGCGCGAGCGCTTCCTCACCTCCGACGAGCTCGGCCGACTCGGCGCGGCGCTCGCCGAGGGCGAGACGGCCGGCCTGCCCTATGCGGTCGACGCGACCAAGGCGAAGGCGAAGCACGCGCCGAAGCCGGAGAACAGGCTCGTTAAGCTCGACCCTTTCGCGGTCGCGGCGATTCGGCTGCTCATTCTCACCGGCGCGCGGCTTCGCGAGATCCTGGACGCGCAATGGTCGCAGGTCGATTTCCAGCGCGGCATGTTGTTCCTGGCGGACAGCAAGACCGGCCGCAAGCCGATCTATCTCGGCGCCGCCGCGCTCGCCGTGCTGTCGGACCTGCCGCGCATCGAAGGCAATCCGCATATCATCGCCGGCGCGAAGGACGGCGCGCCGCGCGCCGACCTGCAACGCCCATGGGCGGCGGTTCGGCAGGCCGCGGGCCTCGAGGGCGTGCGGCTCCACGATCTGCGCCACAGCTTCGCCAGCGTCGGCGCCGGCGCGTCGCTCGGCCTGCCGATCATCGGCAAGCTGCTCGGCCATACGCAGGCCGCGACGACGGCGCGATACGCGCATCTGGACGCGGACCCGCTGCGCCGCGCCGCCGACACGATCGGCGCAACGATCGCCGCGGCGATGCAGGGCAAGGCTGGCGCGGAAGTCGCAACGTTGTCCGATAATACGAAGCGGAGCAGACGCAAATGAGTGAAACCGCTCCCGCCATTCTCAAGCTCGATCCCGATTTTATTACTCGCCCGAACCGTCTCCATTTGGCGCAAATCGAGGCCATGATGCTATTCCCGCATTCCCCCTCCGACCGGGAAATGGCGTATTGCGCATCGATCGTCGAGTTTGCTGCCGAAAATCCAGACCAAATACCGGATAGCATTTGGAAAAATTTGTTCTACATCGCGCGCAGCGTCAATAGAATCAATGAAAACCGAGAAGCTGTCCGGTCAAGATCCGTTAAGGGGCTTATAGTTGGAATAGTCACGCATTTTCAGATTGCGAGCGCAAAATCCGGCATCGAGTCGAGGCGTGAGGACGTAATAGACCAAATATCTTCGATCGCCAGAGCTGTAGTAAAAAGCAGAGGTATTCGCGTTTCGGCAAAAACATTTCATAACGACATGTGGCCGGAGTTTCGCAGCGTCGCTCATTTTTGGGCTGCTTCCGTCCTTCTCAATGAGCCTCGTTATCATGACACCGTATTTCCTTGCCGTGTCAGCGAAATCGGGGAGTTTCTTTCTTCCGTCGAGGCCTATCGTATCGCTGGCGAATCCACCCGTCCCAAACAGGCGTCTGCGACCATTCTCGACCCGAAACACACCGTTCGGTTTCCGTCCGAGCTGAAGGTCGAGCCGGCCGACCTTCAATTCGTCCCGACAACCAACTCCTAAAAAAACCCTTCCCGATTACTCGGGAAGGGACACGTCGGAAAATTCGATATCTATAGACGGTCACCACGCATCAAACGGGGTGACTGTATGTCAGAAAAGTTCCTGCGGCCGAATGAGGCCGTCGAATATCTCCGAGAACGAGTCGGCTTCGGCTCCTATCGAACCCTCGCGAAGTATCGCACGGTCGGCGGCGGCCCGATGTTCCGCAAGATCGGTCGGCTCGTCGTCTATGCGCCGTCGGACCTCGACGCATGGGCCGCGTCGCGTCTCAGCGCACCGATGGCCTCCACCTCCGACCGTCGCGAGGTCGCGTGAGCCGATGGCGAGAAAACCCCTTACCCAAGAGCAGTGCGAGCTGATTTCCAGACGCACTCGGGAGGCGATGGCTGCGCCCGACGTTCGCGAGCGCGGTCGCGCTAGAACTCGCCGCGGCATGGCGGCGGCCGAGGCCGTCGTAAGCGCCGAGGTCGCTGCCCTGAAATGCGCTTGGCGTGCCGCTGGAGCCAAGGCGCGCCTGCGGTTTCTCGGCGAACTCACGGGGGAGCTATGTGGCCGCGAATGACGCGCCGGCGCAATGGACCTCCTTCGCCGCATTCAAGTTTCGCTGGCTCGAAGCCGTCGCTTCGGATCGGGAGTTGCCTATGAGCGCGGGAAGCGGAGATCGCCGCCGAGCGCACGGCGCTCCTGGCCCTCTTGCGCGCTGAGCCGATCGGCCCCGAGGCGACCGAAGCGCTTGGCCTGTTCGATGACGACCATGCGTCGAGCTGACTGGCGCCACGTCCGGCGCGCGCAAGCCTGTCGCGAGCGCGGCGCCGGCTCCCCCATGGCGGTGTTGGCGCGCGCCGGCGCGGTCGCACCGACCCGGGGCGGGGGACGAAATCCTCAAGGCCGCACGGGAAAGCAACCGGAGCCTCTCTCACGCGCGGATTTTGCCGCGCGAACTCTCCAATTTTTTTTTGGAGCGGGCGAGATCGTGACAAAGGATCCTGATCGAGAAGCACTCTCACCATCGCGCCGCGGTCGTCGCCCGATGAACGACGACGCAGCGCTTGCGATGATGGCCAGATTCATCGTGCTGGCCGCGAGACGGGGCGAGCAACCGAACGAGAGACACGCGGCCCGAGAGGCCATTCGTGCGCTTGGGCTTCACTGTAGATACATCGAACCGGGCGCGCTCGAGGACCGTCTGCGCCGAAAATTTCGTCGCCATCGTTCAACGCTGATGCTCTCCGCCAACTTCGAATTTTGTCCCAATTTGTCCCAAGCGCCGCTCGCGTCCGAGAGCTATCGTTCATCGATCGAAACCGACGAGAGACATGCGCCCGATGGCGAAGGTGGACGAGAAGCGAACAGAGATTCCGCGGCTCGATGAGTTTCCCGACTTCATCGCAGAGCGCGACAAGCTCCGCGAGATCGCGGCGGAGTTCAACGAGGTGAGCGCCGAGCTCGCCGACCTCGTGGCGACCATCGCCAACTTCAGAAAGGCGCGCGATAAGCAAATCAACGATGCAGCGAAGGCCCGCATCGAAAGCAAGCAACTCCCCTCACTCGCGAGGATCACAGATCGGTGCGACGAGTTGCAAGCGAAAGTCGATGTTCTGCGGCGCGCCCTCGAGTTGCAGACCGATCGCTTCCAAAAGGTGAAGGGACGCCGCGCCTTCGACATCCTGACGAAGACGAAGCCGATCTTCGAAAATCACATGCGCTCGATCCTCGATGCGACGCTGGCGCTCGACGCCGCGCTGCGCGCCGAAGAGGAGCTGCGAATTGGTCTGGTGCGGGAAGGCATCATCATGTCGCTATCGACGCCGCCTGGGTGGTTATGCTGGGCGGCGCAGCTTCGCAAGAAGCTCGGCAGCCTCAAAGAATGGTCAAGCCTTCTGAATCACTTTGGCCGCGATGTGCATGGCGCCGAGGCATGGCACCGGAGGTTCCCGCTATGAGTGCTGCCCCTCTTCTCGATTTCCGCGCCCATGGCGCCGCCTTCGGCGAAAACATCGCGAAGCGAACGATTCAGGCTCTCAACGGCGTGATCGATCCGAGCCGATTCGACTGGCGCGGCGTCGGACGCAGCATGGCCGCCGAGCTGCGCGCCGCCGAAGTCGATCTGCTGCGGAGCAGCGTATCGGAGACGGCCGTCCGATCATTCGGCAACGCCGCCGGCAGTGCAATTTGCGAAACGTTCGATCGATTTCGAGCCGGACTCGCCGCATCGACCGCGAAAGGGAAAAGCTGACATGACCAGTTATGCGACCCGCGCGCTGCTCGGCGAATTTTGGGCGATCGAACCGAGCTGGCTCCCAATTCTTTCCGCCGTTGCGCAACGGGATACTTCGTCACCGACGCTCGACGCGGCGCGGGAATGGATCAAACGCGATTACCTCGCGATGGCCGGCCCAGGCGCCCGGATCCTTCCGGGCGCATCGCGCGCTTATGTCGTCAACGATATTGCGGTTCTTCCGATCACAGGGCCGATCTTCCCGCGCGCGAACATGCTGACGGAAATGTCGGGCGCGACCTCCGTTGCCGTGCTGCGCGCGGATCACATCGTCGCCCTTTCCACTCCGTCCATCGCCGCGATCATGCTGCTGATCGATTCGCCCGGCGGGGCCGTCTCCGGCATAGCCGACTTCGCCACACGCGTCGCGTCCGGTGCGAATCGTAAACCGACGCGGGCCTTTGTCATGGGGAGCGCCGCCTCGGCCGCATATTGGATCGCGACTCAGACCAGCATGATTTCGGCAGACCGGACGGCCGTCGTCGGCTCGATTGGCGTGGTTGCCGCCGTTCCGAAGCAAATGCAGCCGGATCGCGACGGCTATATCGATATCGAGGTCGTCTCGTCGAACGCGCCGAACAAGCGGCCAGACCCGACTTCCGAGGGCGGCGTCGCCGTCATCCGCGAGCAGTTGAATGCGCTCGAAGACATCTTCATCGGCGATGTCGCTCGCGGTCGCAAGACGACGGCAACGGCCGTCAAAAACAACTATGGGCAAGGGGGCGTTATGATCGGCGCCACCGCCGTAAAGGCCGGAATGGTCGACAAGATCGAAAGCCAAGCCTCGGCCATGAATGGCTTGGTGCAAATCGCAAAGCTCAAAGGCCGCCCCACCGGCGCCGACGCGATCTCGACGCCACCGACATTGCAGCGCGAGGAGAACATCGCAAGGCTCGCTCGGCTGAATCATCGATAGCTACGCACATTCCGGCATCTCGCGACTCGGGAGCAGCCATTGACGGCGACACGGCCAGCCGAACAGCGAAAAGCACGATGCGGGCTCCCGCTGATTTCGCGCCGTTCAATCGTGCAAGGCCACAACAATTCAAGGTTTGCGAGCGTCGTGAGACGCCCGCGAAGCGCACGTCGTGAGGACGTCCGCACTCCGGTGACGGCGGGCTAAAACTCCCGCCGTCACCATCACAGAAACAGACACCGCGCGCGTCGGATGACGCCCGCCCTCGCAAGGATCGAAACGGATGACGAATCTGCGCTATCAAAAGCATGTGGTCGATCTGCGGACCAATCAGCCGCTCGCCGGCGCGACGGTGACGGTCTATCTCTACGGCACGACGACCCGGGCGACAATTCTCGACGATCTCGGCGCGCCGCGCTCGAATCCGATGATCGCCGACGCCAATGCGCTGGTGAGCTTCAAGGCGAGCGACGCCAATCTCTATCAGATCGTCTGGAGCCTCGGCTCCTATGTCTCTCCGGTCGTCGACCTGCCGCCGCTCGATGTGGCGGCGGCGGCGAGCGCCGCGGCTGCGGCGGCGTCTGCGACGGCCGCCGCCACGAGCGCGACCAACGCCGCCTCTTCCGCCGCCTCGGCCGCAGGCGCCGTCGCTGCGGAAGCGACCGCCAGGGCGGCGGCCGACACGGCGGAGGCCAATGCGCGTATCTTTGCCGACGCCACTGAGGCGCTGACGCGCGCCAATGCGGATGCGGACCTGCAAGCCCAGATCATTTCCGCCGCGACGGAACTGCCGCCGGGCGTCGAAATTCTGCGCGACATCGATCTCGATATCCCGGTCGGATGGTATGACACCGGCGCGCGCGCCTGGGGCGTGCCGACGACGCGCGCGTTTCTTTCAAATCGCAAGCCGACCGATCTTTCCGCCGGCGTCTATTGGGTCGACCCGGCCGACAAGAGCATGATGTTCCAGGACGTCGGCTGCACGATTCCTGTGACGGGCGACGGCGATCCGGTCAATGCGTTTGTCGCTAAGGACAATCTCGGCGGCGCACTGTCGATCGTCGCGATCCCGAACGCGACCTTCGACTCGGATATCGCCAATTGGACGCTGGCGTCGGGCAGCGGCGGGACGATCTCCTGGGCGGCGGGCAAATTGCGCGTCACCCGCACCGGCACGGTCGTCTCCGCCTATGTGCCGCTCAATCTTCTGGCCGGGCGTCTCTATCGCATCACCGCGCCGGCAGCATGGATCTCCGGCGCGTCCGCTCAGGCCGCGATCGTGCTGCGCAACGGCGCGGCGGCGAACGCCTCATCGCTCGGGCAGAAACTGCTCGCCGCCGGCGTCAGCGGCGCGGTGACGCTCACCTACACGCCCTCGGCCAATGAGACCGTCTATCTGCATCTCACCTGCGCCGGCGGCGCGGGCGTGATCGATTTCGACAGCGTGTCCTGCTCGTCGGACACGCGCGCCGTCTTCGTGGCGGTGACCGACACCGCCGGCTTCACCTGGCGCACCGATGGCGCGCGCTGCTGGCTCGAAGCCAATGAAGAAGGGGACATCGACGACCGCTTCGTCTGCACGACGATCCACGGGCTCGGACTGTCGACATGGAAGGGCGGCGTTTGCATCGGCTATCGGCAGGTCAAGCCGCAAGCGTCCTGGATCTGGACGGCGAGCCTCATCTCGGGCGCCGGAAACACGGCGGGACTGCGCGCGCTCGGCGAGAACGACGAATTCGTCATCGGCGGCGCGACCACATCGCTGGCCGACGGCGGCTTGCGCGACAAGGTCGCTTTCATCTGGTGGGACCGAACCGCCGGCGAGGGCGTCGCCGGCCGCACGAAAGCCGATCTCGCGGCAATCACCGTCGGCGGCGCATCCGACGATACGGCGCTCTATCTCGCCGCGCGCGGCAATGTGACGCCAGGCGCGCCGCTGCGCATCTATGATGTAACGGTGATCGTCGGCGACATTGCCGACGAAGAGCGCGACTGGCTGCTCGATTTCGCGAATGCGCGTGCGCATGTTCGCTACCCGACGCGGATTTTCGTGATCATGGTCTTCGGCCAGAGCAATGCCGACGGTCGCGCCGAAATCTCCGATCCGAGCGCGCCGGCCGGATGGCAGGCGACGAAAATCGTGCCGAACGTCTGGAACTGGAACGGACGAGAGCTCGACGACACCTATTGGCTCTATCCCGTCGGCGCGACGCAATGCGGCTCGTCCTGGGCGGGCGACAAAAAATCATCGCAGAAATTCGGCTTCATCGATGTCGCTTGCGCGCAGATGGCCGACACGATCCCGAACCTCGTCGTCTGCCGCGTCACGCAGGGCGGGACCGGCGTCGACACGGGCGCCAATCCGGACGGCTCCTGGCATGTGCCGTCGAGCGCCCTCCCCGCCGGCACGCCGTCGCTGTTCGACGCGCTGAAAAACAAATTTCTGGCGCTGAAGACGTTCTGCGCGGAGCACGCGATCGAGTGCAATGTGCTCGGCGCCTTCCATCATCTGGGCGAGAACGCCAAGGCGGCGCCGACCTATTACAGGGTCGACACCGAAGCCCTGTTCGCCGGCGTGCGCGATTTTACCGGCGTCGCCGATCTGCCGATCGTCATGGGCACGATACCGACCGCCTCGGCCTATTACAGCGCGTCGGTGCACACGGATCAGCTCGCGATCGACGCGGCCGACGATCGCGTCACTTGTCTCGATTTCTCCGCGGTGACCCTCCTTCCGACGCCCGACAACACGCATTTCGACGCGGCGGGATCGGTCACAGCGGGCGCCGCCGCAGCCGATGCGATGATGGATTACATCGGCGACAGCTATCTGCTCCCGAGCGGCGTCGGCTCGATCGTCGGGGCCGGCTTCCCCGACCTCGGCGAAGGCGTCGCGACGGCGCTGGTGCAAGATGTCGGCTCGGCCGGTGGAATACTCGTCGGCGGCGGCTCGCTCGACACGCCGAGCGGCGGCAATCTCGAGAACTGTGTCGGCTTTCCTGTGGGAGCCCTCACCGGCGTCGGCGCCGGCGTCGGCGGCTGGCTCGCCTTGGCGTCGCCGAAAATCGATCCGCGCCAGGCGCCGTTTTACGCGATCGGCGATGGCGTGGCCGACGACACGGCGAAAATCAACGACGCGCGCGCAGTGGCGCGCAGTCTCGGCGTGCCGCTCGACGGTGGCGGCAAGACCTACGGCTACAGCGGACAATATACGCTGGTCGCCAATGAGCGCTTGCGAGACATCACGTTCAAGCAGCTGGCGCCAGGGGCCAGTACAATCACGCTGTCCGCCAACACTGTGAACAAACTCGAGCTGATCAAGGTGCGGGTCAATCGCAACGGCGACGGAACCAACGGCGGCGCTCTGAACGGGACGAATACAGCGAATGGCCGGCTGAGCAGCGCATTCGGCATCTCCATCATTGGAGGCATTGGGCACCACCTCCAGGATCTTGAGGTCTACGGCGATGACAGTGGCACAGGCATTCTGCTGCGCAGCCTCGATCATACATCAGTCGTCATCAGTCCGTATGTGCATGACATACGGTGGGTCCGCACAACCGCGACAGGCGCGCCGACCGACGATCACGTTCAAGGCATCTGGCTCGATCAGTGCAAAGACTTTGTCTTCCTGAGGCCGCGCGTCGAGAACCTGACTGGTCTGTTCGATGGTGTGGAGTCGAAGCGCTACACACGCGCTATTCCTATCGGCGGAAGCAAAGAGATCCGCGTGGTCAATGCCACTGTCAAGGTCGCTGATCAGGGAATAGATATCACAGGCGGCCCGGCGACAAACGAAGATATCGTTGTCGATGGATGCGTTGTTATCGATGCCTACACCTACGGCTTCAAAGTCGCGAACACCGGAATTCGTATTCGCCACGTGAACTGCACCTCGCTGCGTTGTGGCGTCGGATATGTCGCAAGTGGTCCTAGTGCTTCGGCAGGCGTGCCGGAAGGCAGCTCGACGGATCGAATCAGTTACGATAATTGCGTCGCGCTCGATACTGGAGCCTCGGGGCAAACGATTGTCGGAATCGCCGGATTCCGCGTGTTCTCGAGCGGTGGAATCGAGCACACCTCTGCGTCGCGTGTCGCGTATCGCAACTGTCGAGCGGTGGACAGACAAGCGATAAAGACGATGACCTTCGGCTTCCACAGTGAGATCAATGATCCGAACTATGCGCCGATAATGGAGTTTTGCGAGAGTGATGGACATATCACGGCGGCGGTAAATGCGGGAGGGATATTCATTCGGGCCCCTGGAATCGTCGGGACGGTCGCGCAGACAGGCGGCTATCCGAAAGGGGCAATTTTCGAATATGGCTCCAACGCCAATGGGAGCTACGAGCGTCGCGCGAACGGCGTGCAAGAATGCTGGCATGTCATTGACCAAACAACTACTGCCTGGGACACCGCAGAGGGGTCGGTGTTTAAGCCGGCAGGCAGCGTAGTTTGGGATTTTCCAGTTCCGTTCTTGGCCGGCTCAGTTGTGGTCGTTACCGGAGCGAGCATGCGGCCGGGCGCCAACTTTGCCAGCGACTTTGGTGTTCGAGCCTACTCTCATAATGGCGCCAATGTGGTTCCGAGCAGCCCTGTATCTCTGAATAACTCGACCACGAAATCGATCATGGTGCGTGCGATTGGTCGCTGGTTCGGCACATAGGCGAGCTAGCAGGGGGCGGTCGCCGTGTCTGCCGACACATCGCGTCGCCCCCGCACGATATCGTTGATCCAGTTGCCGGGAACGTCGAGACCTCCCGGTCGTACGGGCGGATAGGTCGAGCGGCCGCATGAATTCATCGGCGAGGACCTCGCCTGGGTGAGTCCTGATCGTCGACGCGCGCGCGATTCAGCAGCGACACAGCCCCACGGCCTTCCGGAGCGCGTCGTCGCTGCCTGTTCGCATCCGGCAGCTTCGAAAGCCCGAAGACCTTCGATTGAGAGTTTGGACGTCAGGCCGCGCGGATCGGCACGCGCGAATAATCGTTCTCGCCCTCGGCCTTCGACAGATCATGAGCGGCCTGCAGGTTGAGCCAGAAGCGCGGGTCGGTTCCGAAATAGCGGCCGAGGCGAATGGCGGTGTCCGCCGACACATCGCGGCGCCCCCGCACGATAGCGCTGAGCCGGTTGCCTGGAACGCCGATGGCTTCCGCCAGAGCGCGGGCGGATAGATCGAACGGCTGCATAAATTCCTCGGCGAGGACTTCTCCGGGGTGAGTTCTGATCCTGGTCATATGGGCGCTCCTCTCAGTGGTAATCACCGCCCGGCGGCCTTTCTTAGCGCGTCATCGATGCGCCCCTGCCATTTTCAGTCTCAGCTTCCTGAATGATTCGCCCGGCCAGCGACTGTATTCCTCGATGAACTCGCCGCCTGCGGCGCAACGGCGGCGGGACGGCCCATGCGCGCGAAGCCCATATCGTGCATGGTACAGGTCGACACGCATCTCGGGCCGCCAGGGGCTTGCGCCGAAGCGAGCGGGGTGGCGCCGACCTCAAGCTCTTGCGCGGACGAGCCGTAGCACACTTAGTTCCCGAAAGGAACGAAGTGTCCAAGCGCCTCCTGCGCGATCGTGCGCAGCAAAGGCCGATGGTTCGAGCCCTGAAAAACCAAATAGCCACGCCCACATCGAAGCGCAGGCGATCACTTCGCCGGCGTGTTCGCCGGGGTGAGGGAAATCCTCACGTTCAATGCTCGAAGAACGGCATGGTGGCGGAGCGTGTCAATCGCCATGGTAATCCTCCAGTCCGACGGCCTTCCGGAGCGAAGATGGCGCCCCGGTCTATTTGCGCATGAGTTCAGGATATTTTCGGCCGAACCACGCCTTACCGTCTTTCGAATACGTCCAGACGTTTTCCGTCTGCTTGCGATCCGGCAACCTCTCGTCGCCGTTCCGCAGCGCGACGCGAGCGGCACGGCGCGTCCTGCGATGCGCTCGCACCTTGTCGTCTTTCTCACTCGGCGCGGTCGATATCCCGCCGGCCGGATGCTTCTTGACGCTGTTCGACACGGCGTTGCGTCCTACGCGACTTCCTCAAGCCTTTCGGCGATGAATTGGTTGATGCTTTCGCCGGCCTTGGCGGCCCGCTCGGCGACGCGCTTGTGAAGCTCCGGCGGAATGCGCAGAGAGAGCGTCCCGGAATAGGGCTTCTCGGGCTCGACGCCGCGCTCCTTGCACCAGTCGCGATAATCCTCGATCGTCTCGGCGAAAGCGCCGCGCAGCTCGCTTATGTCCCGGCCGGCGAAGTGAAGCGTCGCGCGCGCGTTGACGACGACGCCGTTCATGAGCGCGTCGCCATCTTCGTAGCTGACCTCGGCGATATAGCCGTCATGCTTCAGGATCATGGCTTCACTCCCGCACTCTCGAGGAACCGGCGAACCGCGACGACCGCGCCCTTGTTGGTCTCCGGCTGCGGATGCGGGCGATGGAAAACCGCCTCGGCGCCGCCGAGCAAGAACCGGACACGGGAGCCGCGCCCTTCGGAACGCTCGGCGCCCAGCGCGACCAGGAGGCTTTCGATTTCCGACCATCGAATGTCCGACGGGACGGGCCGAGCGAAGATCGCCTCCAAAGTTCGCAGATGCTTCGCGTTCATTCCGAACTGATACCAGAATATGGTAGCGGACGCCAGGGAACGCAAGCGGACTTATACGGACATTCCGGGACAAGCCGAGACTCGGCGCTACCGGCCCTTCTCGCCACCCTCGCCACGGCGATCGATCGCCCGCCGCCGCCAGCGACAAGCAGCGCGAGATTGACAACTGAGAGCAAGATATTGAGATAGCTACTCATATGGCGTTGCGACACCGGTTTTTCCCTCTGCTCTGCAGCCAGCGGTGAACGCGACGGCTATTCGTCGTTCGCCGCGTTCAAATTCTCGACCGGAATCGTCGCGCCTGGGGAGCCCTGTGGTTTGGGCTTCCTCAATCTCACGCCCGGCCCCTCCCCGTTCTCATCCACGAAGATGACGCCCGCTGCCTCGAGAGCCCGGCGAAGTTACGGGAGGCCGGCTTGATCGCCGAGCGGAGCGGCAAGCTGCGGATCGTCGAGCGCGACGAAGGCGCTGCCGAAACTATCGAGGCGATGCTGGCGCGAGTGGCGCGCCGCCAGCGGCGACGCAGCGCGTGACGAGGCTGTGACGCCGCGTGACGCTATAGAAGAGGATCAACAGGAAGAGACAGACTCGTCGCGCGTCCCGCGCGGCGCGGCGGTCTATGAGCGCTTCGACGAATTCTTCGAAGCCTTTCCGTCTCGCGGTGACGACAATCCGAGACAACCGGCGCTCGCCGCCTGGCGCAAGGCCGTCGTTGTCGACGCGGACCAAGCCGAATTCGTCCGTGCAGCGAGGGCCTATGCAGCGGCGACGGCGGGCCGTGAGCGGGCGTTTCATTTGCTCGGCGCGAGTGTATCCGGGGGCCACTGGCGCTCCCACGGGCCGCCGCAGGCCGCGGAAGCCGCGCCCGTGCCGGCGAGCGTGTGGATCGCGGCCGGCGGGCCAGGGTGGGCCGAATGGTCGGCATGGTGGCGCGCGGCCGGGAAAGGGCGAAGCCCCCCGATCGACAAGCGCGGCGGATGGCGGTTCCCGGCGGAACGCCCTCCCGACGCGTCGCAGCTCGCTGCATGACGGCGAGCCTCGCACGATCAAAGTCGCATCGTGCGATTTTGATCCGGTCAAAACAGTCGCACCCTGCGACCGTTTCAGAGCGCGCATCGGAGTCGCGGCGTGCGGCCGTGACAGCGCGTCCAACGCATCCGCTGGTGGCGACATGGTGGCGATTTTGCCGCTTCGGCCTTGGCTTAGACAGCCCGCTATTCGTCGTAAGTATTTGATTTCCTTGGTGAGCGCGATGGGACTCGAACCCATGACCCTCTGATTAAAAGTCAGATGCTCTACCGACTGAGCTACGCGCTCGCTCGAAGGTCGCCCGATCCGGCACATGCGGGCGACGGATCGTTGCGATTTGGGCCGCCGACCCCTAACCGTTGCAGCCCGACCGGTCAACCCCGGCCGCCCGCGCCGGATCGTCACCCCATCCACTTCACATAAAGCGCAAAGAGCGCGAACAGGATCGTGGACACTACCGTCGTGGCCGCCGCCTTCATCCACAGCTTCGGCCTTGCCGGCGCGCCCGGGTCTCCGCCGGGCGGCGTCTCGCCCTCCTCCTCCGAGGAACGCACGCCGATCGGTAGGATCGCAAATAACACGATCCACCACATCGTCAGATAAATCGCGATCGCGAGCGGCGTCGAAAACGGCATGGTCCGCCCTTCCCCGATCTCGCCCGGCCGCGTCGCGGACTCAGGCCTGCTCGAGCTCCACCAGCGTTCCGTTGAAGTCCTTGGGGTGCAGGAACAGCACCGGCTTGCCATGCGCGCCGATCTTCGGCTCGCCGTCGCCCAGAACCCGCGCCCCAGCCGCCTTCAGCGTGTCGCGCGCCGTGATGATGTCGTCCACCTCATAGCAGAGGTGATGAATGCCCCCCGCCGGATTCTTCGCGACGAAGCCAGCGATGGGCGAGCCCTCGCCCAGCGGCTGCAGCAGCTCGATCTTCGTATTGGGGAGCTCGACGAAGACCACCGTGACGCCGTGCTCGGGAACGGCCTCGGGCTCGGAGACTTTCGCCCCGAGTATGTCCCGATAAGTCGAGGCGGCCGCCGCGAGATCGCCGACGGCGATGGCGACATGGTTCAAGCGTCCGATCATGACGTGTCCCTGACAATCTTCTCGAGGCCCGGAGCGGTTTCCGATCCGATTGAATCGATACCGCGCTCCAGCTTTTCGTTTGGAGCGAATTGTGATCGCTCGAACGATCCCGTTCGAGCGGAAAGCGCTCTAGATGCGCCATCACGCTTCGATGATCAATACATGCACTTGCGGTTTCTTGCCCCAGACCGAATTGACGCTCGCCCGGACGGCGCGCTCGATCGCCGTCGCGGCCGCGTCGACGTCCCGGCGCTTCTGCCGCGGCAGATTGTCGAAGGTGCGGAAGATCGCCTCGTCCACCACTTCGGCCATGTCCTCGCCGCTCTGGCCGCGCTTGGGCAGGCCCGCCAACATCACATCGGGGTCGCCCACCATGTCGCCCCGCTTGTCGATGGCGAGAGCGAGGGAGACGACGCCGGCGAAGCCGAGCTTGGCCCGCTCCCGCACCGCGCCGTCGCCCTCGCCGATCAGCACGTCGCCGTCCTTGTAGAGCCGCCCGCCCGGCGTCTTGCCGACGACGGCGAGTTCCCCCGGCATCAGACGCACGATGTCGCCATTGCGCGCGCCGAGCACCTGTGTCACGCCGCGCGCCTCGGCGAAAGCGGCGTGGACGGTGAGGTGATGCCCCTCGCCATGCACGGGCACCGCCGCGCGCGGCCGCACCCAGTCGTAGAGCTGCGCCACTTCGCCGCGCCGCGGATGGCCGGAGCAATGCACCAGATGATCGTGATCCGTGACGACCTCCATGCCCTGATCGCAGAGCTTGTTGACGACGCGGTTCACCTCGCGCGTGTTGCCGGGAATGGCGCGCGAAGAGAAGATCACGAGATCGCCCGCGGCGAGCTTGATCGCCGGATGCTCCTTCTCGGCGACGCGCGCCATCGCCGCGCGCGGCTCGCCCTGGCTGCCGGTCGCCAGCACCACGATTTTTTCGCGCGGCAGAGCGGAGAACATGTCGAGCGAGAGGAAGGGCGGCAACCCGTCGAGGAAGCCGCATTCGCGCGCCACCTGAATCACGCGCTCCATCGCCCGCCCGGCGATCACGACGCTGCGCCCGGCCGCCTGCGCCGCCTCCGCCACCGAGCGGATGCGCGCGACATTGGAGGCGAAGGTCGTCACCATCACGCGATGCTTCGCCTCGCCGATCAGCCGCATCAGCGTCTTCGCGACATCGCTCTCGGAGAAGCTGTCGCCCTCGCGCAGAATATTGGTCGAATCGCAGATCAGCGCGTCGACGCCCTCGTCGCCGAGCGCGCTGAGCCGCGCCGCGTTGATGCGATGGCCGACGCGCGGCTCGGGATCGATCTTCCAGTCGCCCGTGTGGATGGCGAGGCCGAGCGGCGTGCGGATCGCGAGCGCATTGCTCTCGGGGATGGAATGGGCGACGGCGACGAGCTCCACATTGAACGGCCCGATGTCGAGCCGATCGCCCGTCGCGACGGTCACGATCTTGATATTGGGCGCGCCGGCCTCGGAGAGTCGCCGCGCCTCGAGCAGGCCGGCGGCGAAGCGCGTCGCATAGACCGTGCAGCGCAGCTTCGGCCACAGGAAGGACAGCGCGCCGATATGATCCTCATGCGCGTGAGTGATGACGAGTCCGACGAGATCGCGGCGGATTTTTTCGACGAAGGAGACGTCGGGCATCAAGAGATCGACGCCCGGGAGCTCCGGGCCGGGAAAGGCGAGGCCGCAATCGACCATCATCCATTTGCGCGCGCGCGGCGGGCCGAAGCCGTAGAGCGCGGCGTTCATGCCGATCTCGCCGAGGCCGCCCAGCGGCGCGAAAACAAAATCTTCTGTTTCGTCTTTCATGGGCGTCGCTCCGGCTCGGGCCGGGCCGCCGAAGGGGCCGGCAGGAAAATGTCTCCCGCTTCGATGACGCGCCGTCCGCCTTCGGCGGCAATAATGAGGCGGCCCTCCGAATCTATGGTCTCGAAGCGTCCGCGAAGCGTTTCGCCGGGCAGGCGCGCCTCGATCTCCTCGCCGAGCCCCGCCGCATGCGCGAGCCACCGCTCGCGCAACACCGGGAAGCCGACGCCGCCAGCCCAGAGCCGCAGCGTCTCTTCCATCTGGTCCGAAAGGCGAGCGAAGAGCGCCGCGGCGTTCGGTGGAGAAGCGAGGCGGGAGAGATCGCTCGCGGGATAGGAAAGGCCCTCGGGCGAGGCCGCGCAATTGACGCCGATGCCGATGATGCAGGCGAACGGCTCTCCCCGCTGCGTCGGCTGTGCGCCTTCGAGCAGCACGCCGGCGAGCTTGGCGCCGTCGAGCAGCACGTCATTCGGCCATTTCAGTGCAAGGCGATGCGGCGCGCCCGTGGTCTCGATCAGCGCGGCGATCGTCGCGAGCCCCGCGACGAAGCCGAGCTGCGGCGCGATGGACGCCGGGCCGAAGCCGGCGAGCAGCAGGCTCGCATGCAGATTGCCGTCGAGCGAGCTCCAGCTGCGGCCGAGACGCCCACGGCCCCTGGTCTGACGCGCCGCCATGATCCACAGCGGACCGGCGTCGCCGGACTCGGTGCGCCGACGCGCCTCGTCATTGGTCGAGTCGATTGTCTCGAAGACTTCGAGGCGCACGCCACGCGCATGAGCGCAGCGGCCGAGCTCGACCTTTTCCATCTGCGGTCAGAACAAGGATTTGGCGGCCGCGGTCGCCGCTTCCACCACCGGCGCCGGATAGAGCCAGAAACCGAGCAGGAAGACGGTCGAGACGGCGAGAACGGCGCGCAACGACAGAGGCGAGTGATCGAAAGCCGGCGCAGGCTCGTCGAAATACATCACCTTCACGACGCGGAGATAATAATAGGCGGAGACCGCGCTCGCCAGCACGCCGAGAATGGCGAGCGCATAGAGCCCGGCGTCCACGGCGGCGAGGAACACGTAATATTTCGCGAAGAAGCCGGCGAGCGGCGGCACGCCCGCGAGCGAGAACATCAGCATGGCGAGGAAAAAGGCCGCCGCGCCATTGTTGCGCGACAGCCCCGAGAGATCGGCGATCCTCTCGACCGGCCGGCCCTCGACGCGCATCTGAAGAATGGCGGCGAAAGCGCCGAGCGTCATCACCAGATAGATGGCGAGATAGATGGCGACGCCGCGTACGCCCTCTTCGTCGCCCGCCGCGAGGCCGACGAGGGCGAAGCCCATGTGGCCGATCGAAGAATAGGCCATCAGGCGCTTGATGCTGGTCTGGCCGATCGCGGCGAAGGCGCCGAGCAGCATCGACGCGATGGCGAGGAAGACGACGATCTGCCGCCATTGCGCGGCGATGCCCGGAAAAGCGGTGACGACGATGCGCGCGGTGATCGCGACAGCAGCCATCTTCGGCGCCGAGGCGAAGAAGGCAGTGACCGGAGTCGGCGCGCCCTCATAGACGTCGGGCGTCCACATATGGAACGGCGCAGCCGACATTTTGAAGGCGAGGCCGGCGAGCACGAAGACGAGGCCGAAGACGACGCCGAGCGGCGGCGCGCCGGTGATGGACTTGGCGATGCCGTCGAAGGAGATGGTTCCGGCGAAGCCGTAGAGCAGCGACGAGCCGTAGAGCAGCATGCCGGAGGAGAGCGCGCCCAGCACGAAATATTTGAGGCCCGCCTCGGACGCGCGGGCGTCGTCGCGAGCGAAAGCAGCGGCGACATAGAGCGCGAGCGACATCAGCTCGAGGCCGAGATAGAGCGCGATGAGATTATCGGCCGAAACGAGCAGCAGCATGCCGAGCGTCGACAGCAGCACGAGCACCGGAAATTCGAAATTGCCGAGCTTGGCGCGCTGCAGATAGTCGCGCGACATGATGATCGTCACCAGCGAGCCCAGGAGCGTGAGGATCTTCACGAAGCGGGCGAAGGCGTCGTCGACGAAGGCGCCCTCGAACAGCGAGGCCTGTGTGTCGCCGCCGAACAGCAGCGTCAGAATGGCGAGGCCGAGCAGTCCGATCGCCAGCTCGTTGACGAGACCGAAGGCGCGCGATCCGCGAAAGGCGCCGACGAGGATCAGCGCGAGCACGCCGAGCGCGAGTATGGTTTCGGGCAGGAAGTGATGCGCGAGAGCGGTTGTGAACGACATTGTCGGCGACCGATCATTGAGCGGCCCGGGCCGCGACTTTGAGCGCGTCCGCCAGGGCCGTGTGGGTTTGCAGGAGATTGGCGACAGAGGCCGCCGACGCTTCGAGGATCGGCCCCGGCTTCACGCCGTAATAGATGGTGAGCGCGATCAGCGGGACGAAGAGCACCAGCTCGCGCGCCGTGAGATCTTGGATCGTGGCGAGGCTCGGCTTGTCGAGCGGGCCGAAGATCACGCGGCGATAGAGATAGAGCGCATAGGCCGCAGACAGGATGACGCCGGTGGTGGCGAACAGCGCCACCCAGCTGTTGGCGACGAAGGCGCCGACGAGCGTCAGGAATTCGCCGACGAAGCCCGACGTGCCCGGCAGGCCGACATTCGCCAGAGTGAACACCATGAAGGTGAAGGCGTAGAGCGGCATGCGGTTGACGAGACCGCCATAGGCGGCGATCTCGCGCGTGTGCATCCGGTCGTAGATGACGCCGACGCAGAGGAACAGCGCGCCGGATACGAAACCGTGGGAGATCATCAGAAACATGGCGCCCTGCAGGCCCTGGGTCGTCATGGTGAACAGGCCCATGGTGACGAAACCCATATGCGCGACCGATGAATAGGCGATCAGCTTCTTGATGTCCTCCTGCACCAGCGCGACCAGCGAGGTGTAGACGACCGCGATCACCGACAGCGCGAAGACGAGCGGCGCGAATTGCGCCGAGGCGTCGGGGAACATGGGCAGAGAGAAGCGGATAAAGCCATAGCCGCCCATTTTGAGCAGGATCGCCGCGAGGATCACCGAGCCCGCGGTCGGCGCCTCGACGTGAGCGTCCGGCAGCCAGGTGTGGACCGGCCACATCGGCATCTTCACCGCGAAAGAGGCGAAGAAGGCGAGCCACAGCCAGCTCTGCATCTCCGGCGGGAACTTGGTCTCGAGCAGAATGGCGATGTCGGTCGTGCCAGTCTTGGCATAGATCGCGAGGATCGCGATCAGCATCAAGAGCGAGCCGGCGAGCGTGTAGAGGAAGAATTTGAAGCTCGCATAGACGCGCCTCTTGCCGCCCCAGATGCCGATGATCAGGAACATCGGGATGAGGCCGCCCTCGAAGAAGAGGTAGAACAGCACGAGGTCGAGCGCGCAGAACACGCCGATCATCAGCGTCTCGAGCACGAGGAAGGCGACGAGATATTCCTTCAGGCGGAATTTCACCGACTCCCAGGAGGCGAGGATCGCGAAGGGCGTCAGGAATGTCGTCAGCAGGACAAAGGGAACGGAAAAGCCGTCGACCCCCATCTTATAAGTGAGCCCGGAGCCGAACCAGCCCTTCTGCTCGACGAGCTGAAAGGCGGCGCTCGCCGTGTCGAAACGTCCCCAGACGACCAGCGACAGCAGGAAGACGATGATCGTCGTCAGCAGCGCCGCCCATTTGGCGTTGCGCAGCGTCGCTTCGTCCTCGCCCTTCAGCGTCAGGATGAAGGCCGCGCCGACGAGCGGCAGGAAGGTGAGGCCCGTGAGAATGCCGAAACCGAACATCAGCGCAGACCTCCTGCGACGAACCAGGTGACGAACGCCGCGACGCCGATCAGCATGGCGAAGGCGTAATGATAGACATAGCCGGTTTGCAGGCGCACGGCGAGCCGCGCCCCGTCGACGACGCGCGCCGCAATTCCGTCGGGGCCGAGGCCGTCGATGATGCGGCCGTCGCCGCCTTTCCATAGGATCCGGCCGAGCGCGAAGGCGGGGCGCACGAAGATCGCATCATAGAGCTCGTCGAAATACCATTTGTTGAGCAGGAACCGGTACAGCTTCGGGAAGGCGCCCGCGATCTTCTGCGCCGTTCCCGGGGCGAGCTGATAGACATAGAGCGCGACGAGGAAGCCCGTGACCATCATCGCCGTCGGCGCATAGGAGATCCAATGCGGGATCTCGTGCATCGCGTGCAGGATGTGGTTCTCCTGGCCGGTATAGATCGCGCCCTTCCAGAACTCGTCATAGGCGTGGCCCGAGAAGAAGCCCTCGAATGCGGCGCCAGCGCCGAGCGCGCCGATCGACAGCACGATGAGCGGGACCAGCATCACGATCGGCGACTCGTGCGGCGCATGATGGCCATGGCCGTGATCGCCATGCGCGTGTTCGTCGTGAGCATGTTCATCATGGCCGTGGGCGTGATCGTCATGACCATGCGCCGCATGGCCGTGCGCATCGCCATGCGCCTCTTCGGCCTTGCCGAAGAAGGTCATGAACACGAGACGCCAGGAATAGAAGGAGGTGAGGCCCGCCGCGACGACAGTCGAGATGAAAGCGAAGAAGGCGATGTGATGATGGGCGCTCGCGGCGAAGGCCGCCTCGATGATCTGGTCCTTGGAGAAATAGCCGGCCGTGTAAGGGAAGCCGGTCAGGGCCAGAGTGCCGATCGTCATCATGGCGAAGGTGACGGGAATCTTGTTCCACAGTCCGCCCATGTTCCGCATATCCTGCTCGTGGTGCATCGCATGGATGACCGAGCCGGCGCCGAGGAACAGCAGCGCCTTGAAGAAGGCGTGGGTGTAGAGATGGAACACGCCGACCGAATAGGCGCCGACGCCCTCGGCGACGAACATATAGCCGAGCTGCGAGCAGGTCGAATAGGCGATGACGCGCTTGATGTCGTTCTGCACGAGTCCGATCGTCGCCGCGAAGAAAGCGGTCACGCCGCCGATCAGCGTGACGAAGGCGAGCGTGTCCGGCGCATATTCGAAGATCGGCGACAGGCGCGCGACCATGAAGACGCCGGCGGTGACCATCGTCGCGGCGTGGATGAGGGCGGAGACCGGGGTCGGGCCCTCCATCGCATCGGGCAGCCAGGTGTGCAGCAGGAATTGCGCGGATTTGCCCATCGCGCCGGTGAAGAGCAGGAAGGTCGCCAAAGTCAGCGCGTCGAAATCGGCGCCGAACACATGGATCTTCTGTCCGGCGAGCCCGGGGACGGCGGCGAACACCTGCTCGAAGCTCACCGAATTGGTGAGCTGGAAGACGAGGAAAATGCCGAGCGCGAAGCCGAAATCGCCGACGCGGTTGACGACGAAAGCTTTGATGGCCGCGGCGTTGGCCGAGGGCTTTTGATACCAGAAGCCGATGAGGAGATATGACGCGAGGCCGACGCCCTCCCAGCCGAAGAACATCTGCACGAGATTATCGGCCGTCACCAGCGTCAGCATGGCGAAGGTGAAGAGCGACAGATAAGCGAAGAAGCGCGGACGGTGCGGATCCTCGTACATATAGCCGACGGAGTAGAGATGCACGAGCGCGGAGACGCTGTTGACGACGACGAGCATCACCGCCGTCAGCGTGTCGACGCGCAACGCCCAGTCGACGCTGAGCTTGCCGGAGGTGAACCAATTGGCGAGCACGGGCGCGCTCGCATGGCCATGGCCGAGCGCCACGTCGAAGAACACCATCCAGGAGAAGCCGGCCGCGATGAACAGAAGCGTCGTCGTCACGAGCTCGGAGGCGCGCGCGCCGATGCGCCTTCCGAACAGGCCGGCGATGAGAAAGCCGATGAGCGGCAGGAAGACGATAGCTTGGATCATCGGCGCTCAGCCCTTCAGAGAGTTGATGTCCTCGACCGCGATGGTGCCGCGGTTACGGAAATAGGTGACGAGAATGGCGAGGCCGATCGCCGCCTCCGCCGCCGCCACCGTCAGGATGAACAGAGCGAACACCTGTCCGGTCAGATCGCCGAGCGCGGCCGAGAAGGCGACGAGATTGATGTTCACCGACAGCAGGATCAGCTCGACCGACATCAATATGATGATGATGTTCTTTCGGTTGAGGATGATGCCCGCGACGCCGAGGGTGAACAGGATCGCCGCGACGACGAGGTAATGGGTGAGACCTACGGCCATTGCTGCGCTTCCTTCAGACGCCCGCCCGCGAGGGCACTTTTCTGATCTCGATGACATTCTCGCGCGTGCGCGCGTTCTGCTCTTCGATGTTCTGTCGCTTGACGCCGGGGCGGTGATGCAGCGTCAACACGATCGCGCCGATCATCGCGGTGAGCAGCACCAGGGCCGAGGCCTGGAAGAACACGAAATATTTCGTGTAGAGCACTTGGCCGAGCGCCGCCGTATTGCTGACGCCGGCGGCGATCGGCGTCTGCGCCGCCTCGAGCGCGCTCGGAGCGCTCTGCCAGCCGACCGCGACGAGACCGAGCTCGATGAGCACCACCGCGCCGACCGCGCCGCCGATGGGCAGATATTTGGTGAAGCCCTGCCGCAGCTCGGCGAAGTCGACGTCGAGCATCATCACGACGAAGAGGAAGAGCACCGCCACCGCGCCGACATAAACGACGATGAGGATCATGGCGAGGAATTCGGCGCCCGCGAGCAGGAACAGTCCCGCGCCATTGACGAAGGCGAGGATGAGATAGAGCACCGAATGGACCGGATTGCGCGCGACGATCACCGCGAAAGCCGATGCGATCAGCATCGCCGAGAAAAGATAGAAGAATGCTGCAGCCACTTTGTCGTTCCTCTTCTCGCAGCCTCGTAGCGTCCGGCCTGTCCTCGCGTTTAGCGATAGGGCGAATCGAGCGCGATGTTGCGCGCGATCTCGCGCTCCCAGCGCGCGCCGTTCTCGAGCAGGCGCTCTTTGTTGTAGTAGAGCTCCTCGCGCGTCTCGACCGCGAATTCCTGGTTCGGCCCCTCGACGATGGCGTCCACCGGGCAGGCCTCCTGGCAGAAGCCGCAATAGATGCATTTCACCATGTCGATGTCGTAGCGCGTCGTGCGCCGCGTGCCGTCGTTGCGGCGCGGACCGGCCTCGATGGTGATGGCCTGCGCCGGGCAGATCGCCTCGCAGAGCTTGCAGGCGATGCAGCGCTCCTCGCCATTGGGATAGCGGCGCAGCGCATGCTCGCCGCGAAAGCGCGGCGAGATCGGGTTCTTCTCGTGCGGATAGTTGAGTGTCGCCTTCGGCTTGAAGAAATAGCGCATCGACAGGAAGAAGGCGGCGATGAATTCGGTGAGGAAGAGCGACTTGGCCGCTTGATCGAGCTTCATGACGGCGTCTCCCTTAGTTCGCGCCCGCCGAGCCGGCGAATTGCAGCACGGCGGCCACGAGGATCACCATGACGAGAGAAATGGGCAGGAACACCTTCCATCCGAGCCGCATCAGCTGGTCGTAGCGGTAGCGCGGCACGAAGGCCTTCACCATGGCGAAGAGGAAGAAGAAGAAAGTGACCTTGAGCACGAACCAGATCGCGCCCGGCACGAGATCGAGCGGCGCGATGTGGAACGGCGGCAGCCAGCCGCCGAAGAACAGGATCGTCAGCAGCGCGCACATCGTGAGGATCGCGACATATTCGCCCAGCATGAACAGCATATAGGGCGTCGCCGAATATTCGATCATGAAGCCCGCGACGAGCTCCGATTCCGCCTCGACGAGATCGAAGGGCGGGCGATTCGTCTCGGCGAGCGCCGAGATGAAGAAGATCACGAACATCGGCAGCAGGCGCAGCCAATACCAGCCGAGCATGCCATATTGCGTGTCCTGCGCGCGGACGATCTCGGTGAGGTTCAGCGAGCCGGCGCAGAGCAGAACGGTGATGATGACGAAGCCGATCGAGACCTCGTAGGACACCATCTGCGCAGCCGAGCGCAGCGCCGAGAGAAAGGGATATTTCGAGTTCGACGCCCAGCCGCCCATGATGATGCCATAGACGCCGAGCGAAGAGATCGCGAAGATGTAGAGAATGCCGACATTGATGTCGGCGACGGCCCAGCCGTCGGAGACGGGGATGACCGCCCAGGCGGCGACGGCGAGCATGGCCGTGACGAAAGGCGCGAGGAGGAACACGCCTTTGTTGGCCGTGTCCGGAATCACCGGCTCTTTCAGCACGAATTTGAGCATGTCGGCGAAGCTCTGGAGCAGTCCCCAGGGTCCGACGACATTGGGGCCGCGGCGCAATTGCACCGCCGCCCATACCTTGCGGTCGATATAGATCGCATAGGCGAGATAGATCAGCAGAGCGACGGTGAGAACGACGCTCTTGACGATGATGATGAGAAGGGTCAGCAGCCAGCCGTCGATCACGTCTTTGAGCTCCTATTCCGCAGCTCGGGCGAACCGGCCCTGCGCGAGCGCCGAACATTCGGCCATCGTGGCCGAGGCGCGGGCGATCGGATTGGTGAGATAGAAATCGGCGATGGCCGAGGCGAATTCGTCCTTCCACGCCGTCGCCGGCTGCAGCGCCAGCGCCTCGAGATCGGCGACGTTGCCCGGTGCGATCTGGTCGAGCTTGCCGAGATGCGGATGCGCCTCGGCGAGCTCGGCGCGCAATTGCGCGAGCGAATCGAAAGGAAGCGGCGCGCCGAGCGCGCCGGAGAGCGCACGCAGAATGGCCCAATCCTCGCGCGCGTCGCCCGGCGGGAAGGTCGCGCGCAACGCCTCCTGCACGCGGCCTTCCGTATTCACATAGAGGCCGAATTTTTCCGTATAGGCGGCGCCCGGCAGAATGACGTCGGCGCGATGCGCGCCCTTGTCGCCATGCGTGCCGATATAGACGACGAAGGCGCCGGGCTCGATCGCGATCTCGTCCGCGCCGAGATTGAAGACGAGGTCGAGCGCGCCGGCCTTCACGATTTCGCCGGCGTCGAGCCCGCCCTGCCCCGGCGTGAAGCCGAGATCGAGCGCGCCGACGCGCGCGGCGGCCGTGTGCAGAACGCTGAAGCCGTTCCATCCGTCTGCGAGCGCGCCGTGCTTCTTCGCGATCTGCGCGGCGAGCGCCAGGATGGCGCGGCCGTCCGGCCGCGTCAGCGCGCCCTGGCCGATCAGCACGATGCGCTTCGAGGAGCCGGTCGGCGCGCTCTCGAGGAAACGCGCGAGCGAGTCCGGTCCGGCGCCGAGATAATCGTAGTCGTAAGTGAGATCGACGCGCTCGCCGACGAGCGAGACGGGGAAGTTGCCGCGCAGCCAGCGCTTGCGGATGCGCGCATTGAGCACCGGCGCTTCCTTGCGCGGATTGGAGCCGATGATCAGCAGCGAATCGGCTGCGTCTATGCCCGCGACGGTCACGTTGAAGATATAGGACGCGCGGCCGAAGCGCGGGTCGAGCTTGGTTCCGTCCTGACGGGCGTCGAGATGCGCGCTGCCGAGTCCCTGAACGAGGAGCTTCAGCGCATAGATTTCCTCGAGCGCGGCGAGATCGCCGACCAGCGCGCCGATCTTGTCCGCGGACGTCGCCTTCGCCTTGGCGGAGACGACGCCGATCGCCTCCTGCCACGAGGCGGGATGCAGGCGGCCGTTCTCGCGAATATAGGGACGATCGAGACGCTGAACCTTGAGCCCGTCGACGACCTGGCGCGTCTTGTCGGAGATCCACTCCTCGTTCACCGCCTCGTTGAGGCGGGGAAGAATGCGGATCACCTCGCGGCCGCGCGCGTCGACGCGGATCGCCGAGCCGAGCGCGTCCTGCACGTCGATCGTCTCGGTCTTCTGATACTCCCACGGCCTCGCGCGAAAATTCTGCGGCTTGGGCAGCAGCGCGCCGACGGGGCAGAGATCGGTCACATTGCCCTGCAGCTCGGAGGTCATCGCCGTCTGCAGATAAGTGGTGATCTCCATATCCTCGCCGCGGCCGATCGCGCCCATGTCGCTGGTGCCGGCGATCTCCGCCGTGAAGCGCACGCAGCGGGTGCAATGGATGCAGCGGTTCATCGCCGTCTTGACGAGCGGGCCGATATACTTGTCCTCGACCGCGCGCTTGTTCTCGGCGTAGCGCGAGCTGTCGCCGCCGAAGGCGAGCGCCTGATCCTGCAGATCGCATTCGCCGCCCTGGTCGCAGATCGGACAGTCGAGCGGATGGTTGACGAGCAGGAACTCCATCACGCCTTCGCGCGCTTTTTTCACCATGGGCGATTTGGTGAAGACCTGTGGCGGCTCGCCATTGGGGCCGGGACGCAGGTCGCGAACCGACATGGCGCAGGAGGCCGCGGGCTTGGGCGGACCGCCCTTCACCTCGACGAGGCACATGCGGCAATTGCCGGCGATCGATAGGCGTTCATGGAAGCAGAAGCGCGGAATCTCGGCGCCGGCCTGTTCGCAGGCCTGCAGCAGCGTATATTCGGCCGGAACGTCGACCTCGACGTCATCGACGAGAATTCTGGTCACTTGGCCTTCTCCAACCTCTCGACGCGCTCGCGCAAGTCCGCGGGCTGCGTCTCGATCTTCTTCTTCCGTTCGCTCGCGTCGACCGCGAAGCCGAGGGCGGTCATCGTCGACTCGCGCGGCATTTCGCCGTGCTCCTCCAGAAAGTCGAGCTTCAGCTTATGGCTGTCCTGCACGACCCGCAGGCCTCGAATGTCTTCCTTGACGCCACGTTGGCCGTCCTGCCGCTCGCCCAGCTCTTCACATATGCGCCGGATATCCGCGCGCATCTCGCGAAGCAGCTCCAGAACGAGATTCTCCGGCTCGGCCATCGGTTCCTACTCCGCCGCAACCTGCACCGGCTCGGGATGCGGATTGGCCGAATAGCGGTCGATGCGCTTCTCGATCTCGCCGCGGAAATGATTGATGAGACCCTGGATCGGCCAGGCCGCCGCATCGCCGAGCGCGCAGATCGTATGCCCCTCGATCTGCTTCGACACGTCGAACAGCATGTCGATTTCGCGCTTGTGCGCGCGGCCCTCGGCCATGCGGGTGACGACGCGCCACATCCACCCCGTGCCCTCGCGGCACGGTGTGCATTGGCCGCAGCTCTCATGCTTGTAGAAATAAGAGATGCGGGCGATGGCGCGGATGATGTCGGTCGACTTGTCCATCACGATTACCGCCGCCGTGCCGAGGCCGGAGCCGAGCTTCACGAGGCTGTCGAAATCCATCGGACAGTCGAGGATTTGATCCGCCGGCACGAGGCGCACCGAGGAGCCGCCCGGAATGACGGCGAGCAGATTGTCGGAGCCGCCGCGCACGCCCCCGCAATGGCGGTCGACCAGCTCGCGGAAGGGGATCGACATCGCCTCTTCCACATTGCACGGCTTGTTCACATGGCCGGAGATGGAGAAGAGCTTGGTGCCCGTATTGTTGGGCTTGCCGATGCCGGCGAACCAGCTCGCCCCCCGCCGCAAGATAGTCGGCACGACCGCGATCGATTCGACATTGTTGACCGTGGTCGGGCAACCGTAGAGGCCGACATTGGCCGGGAAGGGCGGCTTCAGGCGCGGCATGCCCTTCTTGCCCTCGAGGCTCTCGATCAGCGCCGTCTCCTCGCCGCAGATATAGGCGCCGGCGCCGTGATGCACATAGAGGTCGAAGGGATAGCCGTGGACATTGTCCTTGCCGATGAGCTTCGCCTCATAGGCCTCGTCCACGGCGCGCTGCAGCGCGACGCGCTCGGCGATGAACTCGCCGCGCACATAGACGTAGCAGGCGTGCGCGCCCATGGCGAAGGAGGCGACGAGGGCGCCCTCGACCAGCGTATGCGGGTCGTTGCGCATGATCTCGCGGTCCTTGCAGGTGCCGGGCTCCGACTCGTCGGCGTTGATGACGAGATAGGAAGGACGCGCAGGGTCGGGCGTCTTGGGCATGAAGGACCATTTGAGACCGGTGGAGAAGCCGGCGCCGCCGCGTCCGCGCAGTCCGGAATCCTTGACCTCCTGAATGATCTTGTCGCGGCCGAGCGCGAGCAGCGCCTTGGTGTCGTCCCACTGGCCGCGCGCGCGGGCGCCGGCGAGGCCCCGGTCGCCATAGCCGTAGAGATTTGTGAAGATGCGATCCTTGTCGGCGAGCATATCGAGTTCACTCCGCCTGCGCTTTGGCGCCGTCGCCGTAGAAAGAAGCGAGGCTCGTCAGTCCGCCCGCGGGCTCCGAGGAGACGCGGCCCGTCTGCGAGCCGGTCTTCACCGGCCGGCCGGCGGCGAGATCGTCGAGAAGCTTCTCGAAATTCTCGGCCGTCAAATCTTCGTAATAATCGTCGTTGATCTGCACCATCGGCGCGTTGCAGCAGGCGCCGAGGCATTCGACCTCGAGCCAGGAGAACAGGCCGTCCGCCGTCACATGGCGCTGCGGGCCTACACGACGCTCGAGCACGGCGATCAGCTCGTCCGAACCGCGCAGCATGCAGGGCGTCGTGCCGCAGAGCTGGACATAGAATTTTCCGACCGGCTCGAGATTGAACATCGTGTAGAAGGTCGCGATCTCGAGCACGCGGATGTAGGGCATGCCGAGCGTGTCCGCGACCTTTTCGATCGCCTTCTGCGGCAGCCAGTAGTCATTCTGCTTCTGCGCCTGCCACAGGGCCGGCACGACCATGGAGGCCTGGCGCCCGTCGGGATATTTGGCGATCTGCTTTGCGAGCCACGCGAGGTTCTCGGGCGTGAACTCGAAGCTGTCCGGCTGCTGCTCGGCGAGACGACGTATGGACATTTAGCGATCGACCTCCCCGAAGACGATATCGAGCGAACCGAGGATCGCCGATACGTCGGCCAGCAGATGGTTCTTGCAGAGAAAATCCATGGCCTGGAGATGCGCGAAGCCCGGCGCTCGGATCTTGCAGCGATAGGGCTTGTCGCCGCCGTCGGAGACGAGATAGACGCCGAACTCGCCCTTGGGCGCCTCGACCGCCGCATAGACCTCGCCGGCCGGCACTTTGAAGCCCTCGGTATAGAGCTTGAAGTGATGGATGAGCGCCTCCATCGAACGCTTCATCTCGGCGCGAGGGGGCGAGCAGATCTTGTTGTTCACCGTCGCCACGGGGCCGCGATTCTCGGCCGTCAGCAATTTTTCGACGCACTGCCGCATGATGTGCGTCGACTGGCGCATCTCCTCCATGCGGATGACCGCGCGGTCGTAGCAGTCGCCATTCTTGCCGACGGGAATGTCGAAATCCATCTCCTCGTAGCAATCATAGGGCTGCGACTTGCGCAGATCCCATGGCGCGCCAGAGCCGCGCACCATCACGCCGGAGAAGCCGAACTTCCACGCGTCCTCGAGCGAGATCACGCCGATGTCGGCGTTGCGCTGCTTGAAGATGCGGTTGCCGATGAACAGCTCTTCGAGATCGTCGCAGACTTTCAGGAAGGGCTTGCAGAAAGCGCCGATGTCCTCGACGAGTCTATCGGGCAGATCGCGGGCGACGCCGCCGGGACGGAAATAATTGGCGTGCATGCGCGCGCCGCTCGCCCGCTCATAGAAGACCATGAGCTTCTCGCGCTCTTCATAGCCCCAGAGCGGCGGCGTGAGCGCGCCGACGTCCATCGCCTGCGAAGTGACATTGAGGAGATGCGACAGCAGACGGCCGATCTCGGCATAGAGGACGCGGATCAGCTGGCCGCGGCGGGGAACTTCGACGCCCAGCAGGCGCTCGATCCCGAGGCAGAAAGCGTGCTCCTGATTCATCGGCGAGCAATAGTCGAGCCGATCGAAATAAGGCACGTTCTGCAAATAGGTGCGCGCCTCCATCAGCTTTTCGGTGCCGCGATGCAGGAAGCCGACATGCGGATCGCAGCGCTCGACCACCTCGCCGTCGAGCTCGAGGATCAGACGCAGCACGCCATGCGCCGCCGGATGCTGCGGGCCGAAGTTGAGATTGAAGTTGCGGAGGCTCTGGTCGTTCATAGAGACAGTCCCAGACGGGGAAGAGAGGCGTAGTAAGCAGCGGAAGGAAGCCGGAAGTTCATTTCACGCGCTCTTTCACTTGCTCGCTTTTTCATCGCCGGGAAGGTCGTACTGAACGCCCTCCCATGGCGACAGGAAGTCGAACTTCCGATATTCTTGCGTGAGGTTCACCGGCTCATAGACGACGCGCTTGCGCTCGTCGTCGTAGCGCACCTCGACATAGCCGGACATCGGAAAGTCCTTGCGCAGCGGATGACCGTCGAAGCCGTAGTCGGTCATGATGCGGCGCAGGTCCGGATGGCCGTCGAACAGGACGCCGAAGAGGTCATAGGTCTCGCGCTCGAACCAGTCGGCGCCGGGATAGAGGCTCGTCAGCGACGCGACCGGCGTCGCCTCGTCGGTCTGCGTCTTCAGGCGGATGCGCTGATTGCGCTTGGGCGACAAGAGATGCAGCACGACGTCGAAACGCTGCTCGCGCTCGGGATAATCCGCGGCGGTGATGTCGATGAAGCTCACGAAGAGCAAGTCCGGGTCGTCACGCAGCACGCGCGCGGCGTCGAGCCAGCGCGAGCGCTCCACCTCGACGGCGAGCTCGCCATAGGCGATTTTCAAGCCGGTCACCGCCCCTGGCAGGGCGGCCGCCACCTTCTCGCCGAGCAATTCGAGTTCCGCGCTCATGAAAGGCTCACCTCACTAGAAGAAACCGACGGCTCGTCGCGCGTCGGTTCGCTTCGTCCTCGCTTTTTTCAAGCGCGCCTCGGCAGAGGCGCGGAACGTCACCGCTCGATCGTCCCGCTGCGCCGGATCTTCTTCTGCAGCAGCAGCACGCCATAGACGAGCGCCTCGGCCGAAGGCGGGCAGCCGGGGACATAGATGTCCACCGGAATGATGCGGTCGCAGCCGCGCACGACCGAATAGGAATAATGATAGTAGCCGCCGCCATTGGCGCAGGAGCCCATCGAGATGACGTAGCGGGGCTCCGGCATCTGGTCGTAGACCTTGCGCAGCGCCGGGGCCATCTTGTTGGTGAGCGTGCCCGCGATGATGATGACGTCCGACTGGCGCGGGCTGGCGCGCGGGGCGAAGCCGAATCGCTCGAGGTCGTAGCGCGGCATGGCCGCCTGGATCATCTCGACCGCGCAGCAGGCGAGGCCGAAGGTCATCCACATCAGCGAGCCGGTGCGCGCCCAATTGATGAGGTCGTCGGTCGCGGTGACGAGAAAGCCCTTGTCGGCGAGCTCGTCGTTGAGCCCGAGATAGAACGGGTCGTCGGCGCCGACCGGCTTGCCGGTGCGCGGATCGACGAGGCCCTTCGCGGACGGCGCGACGAGAGTCGGGCTCTGGCGCGTGATCAATCCCATTCGAGCGCTCCCTTGCGCCATTCATAGACGAAGCCGACGGTCAGCACGCCGAGGAAGAACATCATCGACCAGAAGCCGAAGCTCCCCGCCTCCTTGAAGGCGACCGCCCAGGGAAAGAGAAAGGCGACCTCGAGGTCGAAGACGATGAACAGCAGCGCCACCAGATAGAAGCGCACGTCGAATTTCATGCGCGCGTCGCCGAAGGGGTTGAAGCCGCACTCATAGGCGGAGAGCTTCTCCGGATCGGGCGCCTTGAAGGCGAGCAGGAAGGGGGCGACGAGCAGCGCGCCGGCGATGATCGCCGCGAGGGCGATGAAGATCACGAGCGGCAGATATTGTTCGAGAAGGCCTGGCATGGCGAAGTCCGACGTTGGGCGGCGGAGGGCGGCGCGCGTCTACGGGGGTCGGGAACCGGGGCGCCGTCCGGCCGCGCGTTCCGTAACAAAGCGTATAGATCAAAGCAAGAGACAAGCTCGTCCGCGCCGAAGGGTTTGCGCCGGCTTTCCGTCCGCTCGCCCGCAGCTTCGGCGAAAATTTGCCCGAGGCGCCCGTAATTCAGGCGGGCGAGGTCGCGGCGGCGATCTTCGCCGCCGCCCGCATCTCGTCGAAGCGCCGGGCGCGCCGCTCCAACGCCTCCGCATCCGCGCCCCAGAGCTTCATCTGATGGTCCTCGTCGACATGGGCGGCGGCCCAGGCGGCCTCGAGCCCGATCTCGCACAGCGCCACCGCCAAAGCGATGACGCAGGAGCCGGTCAAGGTCGTCATCGCATGCAGGGCGGCGAGGCGGAAGGGCGCGCCGGCGTCCGCTCCCACGTAATCGCGCACGGCCTTCGCCACGGCCTCCGTGGCCTCCGGCGGCTGCGCGACGAACACGATCCCCTCGGTCGAGGCGAGCGGGGCGCCGAGACGCTCCTCGGCGAAAGCGATCAGCGGGTCCCACGCCTCGGCTTGCGCCGCGGCGAGGCCGGCCGGCGCGCCGGCCCGATAGCTCACCAGATCGGAGCCGGCGTATTTGACCATGTCGGCCGCGACCTCGGCCATGCGCCCGGCGACCCCGTCCAGGCTCGTATTCACGAGCCGCGTCAAAGGCATGACGGCGGGGTCGAGGCGTTCGCCCTGCGCCGCCCATTCGGCCGCGAGCGCGGCGCTCAGCTCGCGCCAGGGCGTCGCCAGCGGCCGGCGGCCGGGCGTTTTCACCGCCTTGCCGTCGAGCAGCACGGCGAAGCCGTCCTCGGTTTCGCGCGCCTCCGCCGTCTCATAGAAGCGTTTCGGCAGCTCTGGGCGCGCGCCCTGCCCCGCGGCGCGGAGCGGATTGCGCTCCTGCTCCGCCACGAACAGACCGTCGATGAAATTGTCGTTGTCGGCGGCCATGGGGCTCTCCTTCGGCGCGGCTCAGGCGTCCGGCGCCGACAATATGGGGTCTTCGCGCCCCGGGTCGAAGCCGAAGACGTCCCAGCTCTTCTGCATATGCGGCGGCAGCGGCGCGGTCACGTCGAGGACGCCGCCTTTGGGATGGGGCAGGATGAGCCGCCGGGCGAGCAGGTGGAGCTTGCGCTCCAGCCCGTCGGGCATGGCGCGCAGGGGATCGCGGCGGCGCACGTCGTCTTCGGCCCTGTGGCCGTATTTCGGATCGCCGAAGATCGGGCAGCCGATCGCCTCGGCATGGGCGCGCAGCTGATGGGTGCGGCCGGTGAGCGGCTTCATCGACAGCCAGGCGCAGCGCGGCGCGGCCTTCTCCACGATCGCATAATAAGTGAGCGAGTGCTGCGCGCCCTCCTCGCCATGCCGCGCCACCCGCATTTTTTCGCGCGCGTCCGCGGCGTCGCGGCGTTCGGCGTCCGGCCGCGCGGGGCGTTCGTCGCCCATCCCGGCGCCCTTGGCGAGATAGAGCGAGACCCGGCCCTGGGCCGGCTTGGGCACGCCCTCGACCATCGCCCAATAGATTTTCTGCGCCTGGCGCGAGCGGAAAATCTCGCCGAGCTCGGCCGCAGTGCGCCGATTCTTGGCGATGAGCAGCACGCCGGAGGTGTCGCGGTCGAGCCGATGCACCAGCACCGGCCGCATATCCCCCTTGGCCAGCGATCCGAGCATGCCGTCGATATGGCGCTTCATGCCCGAGCCGCCCTGCACGGCGAGACCGTAGGGCTTGTTCAGCACCATGAGGCTCGCGTCCTCGTAGAGCGTCATCTCGGCGAGGACGCGCGCGTCCTCGGGAGCGACGCGGAGAATCGTCGGCGCGGCGGCGCTGTCGATCTTCAGCGGCGGCACGCGGATTTTCTGGTCCTGCTCCAGCCGGGTCGAGGTGTCGGCGCGCTTGCCGTCGACGCGCACCTCGCCCTTGCGGCAGATCTTGGCGAGATGTGACAGGGCCAGCGCCGGAAAGCGCCGCTTGAACCAGCGGTCGAGTCTGAGGCCCGCCTCGTCCTCGGAGACGGTGAGCGTCTGCACGGACGTCGAGGCGGCGGGACGAGGCGTGGTCGCGCTCACGAGAGAGCCCTCATGATCGAAAGGCCGAGGAACAGCGCGAGGATCGCGAGGCCGACGGAGCCGGTGACATAGAGCCAAGCCTCGACGATGTCGCCGCGCTCGAGGATGGTCGCCGCGTCGAGCGAGAAGGCGGAGAAAGTGGTGTAGCCCCCGATAATGCCGGTGGTCAGGAACAGGCGCAGCGACTGCGGCCAGCCCGGGCCGGATTTGAAGGCGAAATAGCCCGCCACGAGCCCCATGGCGAAGGAGCCCGTGACATTGATGATGAATATGCCCCAGGGAAATTGAGAGCCGAGCGCGCGAGCGCAATAAACATTGACGTAATGTCGCAGGACGCCGCCGAGGCCGGCGCCGAAAAAGACGAGAAGGACAGTGCGCATAGCGCCTTTTAGCGCAGCCTCGCGGCTTCGTCACGGCGCCGGCGAAAGGGATGGAAAAGGACGCGCTCGCTTCGATTGGCTTCAAATTGAAGCGAGCGGATTCAAGGCCGGTTTACTCGCCTCTCTCCATGATAGAGTTCCGATCTCGCCGGCGCGGGAGCGAAGGCCGCCCGCGCCCGGATCGAGCATGATCGGATTTGAGTGGAGATCGCGTCGGCCCGCCGGCCGGCGGGATCGGTTTCGCGCTCCGGCCCATCGGCGGGCCGGCGTGCGCCGCGCATGTGGAGCGACGGCCGTGCGAAAATCATATTTGCGCCCGTGGCGGGAGCCCGGGAGCGCGTTGGACGCCGCCGCCGAGCCGCGTTTCAAAGGCCGCTTCACCGCGCCCGACCGGCGCGATTATTTCTGCCGGGCGGTCGACATGTCGTCGGAGGTCGTCGCCCTGCGCGCCGATTACGCCCCGGACATCGGCGCGCGCATCGTTCTTCACCTCGAGCGATGGGGCAGATTCGAAGGCGCGGTGATTCGCGTCTTCGCCGGCGGCTTCACCGTCGATCTCGAGATCGCCGACCGCGGCCGCGCCCATGTGGCGATGCAGCTCGCCTGGCTGTCGCGCCATGCGGCGGGCGGCGCGGCGTTCCGCGCGCATGAGCGGCTGACGCCGCGGCGGCGCTTCATCACCTTCACGGTGCAGGGGGTCACGCTTCCCTGTGAGATCCTCGATCTCTCGCGCAGCGGCGCCTCGGTGCGGACCAATGTGAAGGTGCCCGACGGCGCCGCCGTGACGCTCGGCCGCAAGACTATCGCGGAGGTCGCCCGCCAGACGGAACAGGGTTTCGCCGTGCGCTTCCGCCGCCTGCTGCCGCTCGAAGGCTTCGACGAGGACATCGAGCTCTGATATGATTTCGCGTCGTTTTATCGGAGGTCGTCGCCTTCCCGCGACGCGAGCAAGGCTCGGCCGCAGCGCGCCCTCTGGAGCATCCTTCGAAGCTTTTCGCCTTTGGCGAAAAGCGCCTCAGGATGAGGGGGCTGATCGATCCAACCACCTGTAGAAACAGCCCCTCACCCTGAGGAGCCCGCGAAGCGGGCGTCTCGAAGGGTGGGCTGCCTCGCGCCCTCTGAAGCGTCTTCGAGGCTTTTCGCCTTCGGCGAAAAGCGCCTCTGGCGGGGCCGGTCATGGGCCGCGCTGACGAAACATGCGCTCTCCGCCGAGCGTCGCTATGATAGGACGAACGCGCGCTCCGGCAGAGGCAGCTCGATGTCCATCACGATCCGGCGGCTCGGCCGCGCCGACGCCGCGTCTTTCCACGCGCTGCGGATCGAAGGCTTTCGCCTGCACGACCGCGAGTTCCGCTTCGCGCCCGAGGACGAAGCCGGCCTCGCGCTCGCGGATGTCGCAGCACGGCTCTCGCGCGACGCCGTGTTCGGCGCCTTCGACGGCGACACTCTCGTCGGCGTCGCCGGCCTCGCCTTTTCCACGGGCGCGAAGACGCGGCACAAGGCGCTGCTCTGGGGGATGTATCTGCGCGCGGCCTATCGCGGCGCCGGCGTCGGCGACCGCCTCATGTCCGCGCTGCTCGGTGAAGCGCGCGGGCGCGTCGAGATGGTGACTTTGACCGTCATCGACGGCAATGCGCGCGCGCAGCGCTTCTATGAACGATGGGGCTTTGTGACCTATGGCGTCGAGCCCCGCGCCGCGCGCACGGCGGACGGCGACTATCTCGACGAAGCGCTGATGGCGCTCGGCCTCGACCGAGGCGCGCTCAAATGAGCTTCAGCCCCTTGAGGCTCGCATGGCCGTTGCGGCCGACGATCAGATGATCGTGCACCGCGATGCCGAAAGGCTGAGCGATGGCGATGATGTCGAGCGTCATGCGCACATCGGCGGTCGAGGGCGTCGGATCGCCGGAGGGGTGATTATGCGCGAGAATCAGCGCCGTGGAGCCGAGCTCCAATGCGCGGCGCACCACTTCGCGCGGATAGACCGGCGTATGGTCGACCGTGCCGACGCCCTGCACCTCGTCGGCGATCAGCGCATTGCGCTTGTCGAGGAAGAGGATGCGAAACTCCTCGCGCTCGGCGTAGGCCATGGCCGTGCGGCAATAGTCCAGAACATCCATGAAAGAAGAGAGCGCCGGCCGTTTCTGCAATGCGCCGCGCGCGAGACGGCGCGCCGCCGCCTCGACGAGCTTGATCTCGCAGATGGCGGCCTCCCCGAGCCCCTCGATCTCGCGCAGCCGCTCGGGCCGCGCCGTCACCACCTCCGAATAGGAGCCGAAGCGGGCGATCAGCGCCTTGGCGAGCGGCTTGACGTCGCGCCGGGCAATGGCGCGAAACAAAAGCAGCTCCAAGAGCTCGTAATCGGCGAGCGCGGCCTCGCCCGCTTCGAGGAAGCGCTCGCGCAGCCGCTGCCGGTGTCCGTGGAAATGGGGGGCCTCCTCGCGCAGGCCGGCCGCCGCTTTGGCCTTTGGCGCGCCGGACTCGGTCATGAGGCGGGGGCGGACGCCGTCGGAAGGTCGAGCCCCGCGGGCGAGGCGGTGAAAATTTCGACGCCGGTCTCGGTGACGCCGAGCGAATGCTCGAATTGCGCCGAGAGCGAACGGTCGCGGGTCACGGCGGTCCAGCCGTCGGAGAGGACCTTCACTTGCGGGCGGCCGAGATTGATCATCGGCTCTATAGTGAAGAACATGCCGGGGCGCAGCTCCACGCCCTGGCCGGCGACGCCATAGTGCAGGATGTTGGGCTCGTCGTGGAACAGCCGGCCGAGGCCGTGGCCGCAGAAGTCGCGCACGACGGAGCAGCGCTCGGCCTCCGCGAAGCGCTGGATCGCAGCGCCGATGTCGCCCGTCGTGGCGCCGGGCTTCACCACCGCAATGCCGCGCATGAGGCATTCATAGGTCACCTCGATGAGGCGCTGGGCCCTGCGGGGAATTTCGCCGACCGCGAACATGCGGCTCGAATCGCCGTGCCATCCGTCGACGATGAAGGTGACGTCGATATTGACGATGTCGCCTTCGCGCAGCGGCTTGTCGTCCGGAATGCCGTGGCAGACGACGTGATTGATCGAAGTGCAGATCGACTTGCGATAGCCGCGATAATCGAGCGGGGCGGGATAGGCGCCGTTGGCGATGGCGAAGTCGAAGACGAGATCGTCGAGCGCCTTGGTGGCGACGCCGGGGCGCACGTGAGGAACGAGCATGTCGAGCGCCTCGGCGGTGAGCCGCCCGGCGCGGCGCATGCCCTCGAAATCCTCGGATCCATGGAGCTTGATCTGGCCGCTCCGCCGTCCGGAGCCCGCGAGGCGGGACTCGACGAAGGTCATGAATGTCTCTCTGCTCGGGTTTTCGGGTCGACGTTGCTTATAAGTTAAGCTGCTGACCGCGCAAAGCAAGAAGGTTTCGCGCCCCGCGCGCCGGCCGCAGCCGCGCCGGCGCGACATCCCCCTGTCACGCGCGTGACCTAGAGCCCGGCCGGCTGGACCTCGGCCATTAGGTCGAACGCGCCGGCGCTCACGATCCTGGAGCGCCGGATCGCCGCTCTGCGGCCTCCGGCGCGCAATGGGGGGATATCGAATGTACGCCAAATGCTTTTCATACACGCTCGCGGCGGCTTTCCTGGCCGCCGGCGTCTCGGCGACGGCGCAGGAAAAGGTGATCACGCCGCAGGTCGTCAATTCGGGCAAGACCACGCTCGCCGTGTTCGGCGATTGGCCCTACAACGCCAATCTCCTGAACAATGCGAATCTGCTGCTCGACTCGGTCAATTCGGACCCCGACGTGAAGCTCGTGATGCACGTCGGCGATATTCACTCGGGCAGCGCGCCCTGCACCAGCGCCGAGATCCTGCCGCCGATCCAGAGCTCGGTTCCCGGCTGGAACCAGCAGATCTACGCCATTTTCCAGAAATTCGAGGCGCCGGTCGTCTATACGCCCGGCGACAATGAATGGACCGACTGTTACAAGACCAAGGCGGGCGCCGCCGGCGACCCGCTCAAGGAGCTCGCCAGCATCCGCTCCCTGTTCTTCGCTCGGCCGGGACATACCCTCGGCCTCGCCGACAGGGAGGTCTTCAGCCAGGTGGACTATGCGTCGAAGGCCTATCCGGCCGACGCCGCTTACGTCGAGAACCTGATCTGGGTGGACGCGAAGACCGTGTTCGTCACGCTCAACCTGCCCGGCTCGAACAATGACGGCCTGGCCTGGGGCTCCTTCGAGAATCTGGCGGCGCGAAAGGCCGAGATCAAGGCCCGCATGGCCGCGGACACGCGCTGGCTCCAGTCCGCTTTCAGGCTCGCCAACAGCTTGAACGCGCTCGGAGTAGTGGTCGCCCTCCAGGCGGACATGTGGGATCTGACCGCCATCGCGCCCGGCGGAGACGGCCTCAACCACTACACGACCTTCGTCAAGGAGCTCGCCCGGCTGACTCTGCTCTTCAACAAGCCGGTGCTGGTCATCAACGGCGACTCCCACGTCTATGGAGCCGATCATCCGCTCGCCAACCCGGCCAGCCTGCGGGGCAAGATCCACAAGACGCCGGCTGTCCCCAATCTGACGCGCATCACGGTTCAGGGCGCGACGACCAAGCCGGCGGAGTGGGTGAAGCTGACGATCGACCCGAGCAAGCCCAAGCTGTTCAGCTGGGTGAACGTGCCCTTCTGCCTCGACCCCGAAGGGTCCTGCAAATAAGCCGCGAAGATCGCGGGCGCGCCCTCGTGGCGCGCCCGTCTCAATCATTCGGCGGCCCGAAACGAATCGGCGCGGGCGCGCCGCCATGCGGCGGAAAAACGCGCGTCGATCTCGCCGACGAGGAACGAGCCCGGCGCAGGCGCCGGATAGAGATCGGCGAAGCTCGCGACCTCGTGCGGCGAGAGGCGCCGGCAGAAATGCTCCGGCTCGAAGCCGCTCGGATGATCGAGCCCCGCGGCGGCCGCGAGCTCGCCGAGCGCCGCGAGCGTTGCCCGATGAAAATTGCGGACGCGCTCGGCTTTGTCGGAGACGACGAGAGCGCGGGCGCGGCTCGGATCCTGCGTCGCGACGCCGGTCGGACAGCGGCCCGTATGGCAGGACTGCGATTGAATGCAGCCGAGCGCGAACATGAATCCGCGCGCGCTGTTGCACCAATCCGCGCCGAGCGCGAGCGCACGCGCCATATCGAACGCCGTGATGATCCGCCCGGCAACGCCGATGCGGATCGCATCGCGCGCGCCGATCCCGATCAGCGCATGATGCACGAAGGCGAGTCCGTCGCGCATCGGCATGCCGACATGATCCATGAACTCCATCGGCGCCGAGCCGGTGCCGCCCTCCTTGCCGTCGACGACGATGAAGTCGGGCGCGAGCCCCGTCTCCGCGATCGCCTTGCAGATGGCGAGAAACTCCGAAGGCTGGCCGACGCAGAGCTTGAACCCGGTCGGCTTGCCGCCCGAGAGCCTACGCAGCCGCGCGAGGAACTGGAGCAATTCGATCGGCGTCGAAAAAGCCGAATGCGTCGCCGGCGACACGCAGTCCTCGCCTCGAGGCACGCCGCGGATGCGCGCGATCTCCGCGGTGACCTTCGCGCCCGGCAGCACGCCGCCATGGCCGGGCTTGGCGCCCTGGCTCAATTTCACCTCGATCATCTTGATCTGTTCGTTCACGGCGACCGTGGCGAATTTTTCCGCGTCGAACTCGCCCTCGCGCGTGCGGCAGCCGAAATAGCCCGAGGCGATCTGCCAGACGATGTCGCCGCCCGCCTCCTGGTGATAAGGGCTGAAGCCGCCTTCGCCCGTGCTCTGCGCAAAGCCGCCCTTGCACGCGCCGAGATTGAGCGCGCGAATGGCGTTGGCGCTCAGCGCTCCGAAGCTCATCGCAGAAATATTCAACAGCGAGATATCATAGGGCTGCGCGCATCGCGCTTCGCCGACGCGCGTGCGAAAATGCTCGTCCGAGACACGCCGCGCCGCGATGGAATGGCGCAGCCATTCATAGCCGTCTTCGTAGACGTCGACCTCGGCGCCGAAGGGGCGCTTGTCGACGTTCATCTTGGCGCGCTGATAGACGATGGCGCGGCGGTCGCGGCTGAAGGGGCGGCCGTCCTTATTGTCCTCGAAGAAATATTGCCGCACCTCGGGCCGGATGGTCTCGAGCAGAAAGCGCAGATGTCCGCTGATCGGATAGGCGCGCAAAACGGCGTGTTCCGTCTGCAGCAGGTCGCGCAGCCCGAGCGTGCAGAGGGCGCCGAAGACGAGCATCGGCGGAAGGAACGGCCCCGCCCACTCGCCCCGCGCCGCGACGGCCGAGCCCGCGAGGCCGATGACGCAGAGGGTGAGGATGACGAGGCGCGGCGTGAAAGGCAAAAGGAGCAGGCGTGTCGATCGCATCGTTTCACCAGGATCCGGCGCCGGCCGAGGTCTCACTTCCCCGATACTATGCGCATCGCGAGCGGAGGGAGGCAAGAGCGCGCGAAAGGCGCCGGTTTCCGCCACGCGGCGGCTCAGTTTCGAGCCGCGAGCAGAATGACGCCGGCGCCGACCAGGCAGATCGCGCCACCTGTCAGATCCCATTGATCGGGACGCGTCCCTTCGATCGCCCAGAGCCAGACGATCGACGCGACGATGTATACGCCTCCATAGGCCGCATAGGCGCGGCCGGCGGCGGCGCTGTCGACGAGGGTGAGCAGAAAGGCGAACAGCGCCAGCGACAGCATGCCCGGCGCGATCCACCACGCGGGCTTGCCGAGGCGGAGCCACGCCCAAAAGGAAAAGCACCCGGCGATTTCCGCCAGCGCGGCGCAAACATAGGCGGCGACGCTCGTCATCTGGTCCGCTTCCTCCGCCTCGAACCCGGAGCCCCGCCGTTCGCGGCGGCCTCTCGTCGACATATCCTCGGCGACAGATTGCCCGAGAACGAGCGGATCGAACAGCCCCGGCGACGGCGGCTCGCCGCGGTCGTCGAGGGAGGACGACGCGATAGCGCTCTTCATGTCCGGTTTCGGTGGATCGAGCGTCGCCCGAAGCCCCTCGTCATTTCTTCACGGTCGCCGGCGGGAACAGGTCGAAGTGACGATTGACTCCGGCCTGCACGAGATTGCCGTCGAAGCGCGTCGACGACGACAGGGCGTATTGGAGAGCGCCGCTCGTCTGCGCCGCGAAGGGCGAAGCGGTCGCTCTGCCCAGGTCGTAATGCAGATAGTCGACCTTGACGGTCCAGTCGGGCATGAACGCCCATTCCACGCCGCCGCCGACCGTCCAGCCGAGAAGACTGTCCTCATAAAAGGGCAGTGTGAAGTTCACGCCGCTCCTGCCGGCGCGCTGGGTGACGATGGCGGCGGTGGAGATGACGCCGCCATAAGCGAGACCGCCCGTGCCGTAGACCGCGAGCGTCGGAGTGAGGAGATAACCCAGACGGCCCCGGATCGTGCCGAGATAGTTCAGCGTCGCGGTGCGCTGCGCGTAAGTGACGCCGCCGGCGTTGCTCTCGGCCCGCCATCTCCCGTCCGTGTTTCCCGAGACGCCATGCAGGTCTGCTTCGACGCCGGCCAGGAAGGTCCCGTCGTAGCTCTCGTTGACGCCGAGCTGAAGGCCGCCGATGAATCCTGCGAAGTGGTTGGCGTTGTCGATCGGCGATCCGATCGACGTAATGAACGGGCTGGCCTGCGCAGTCCCGATGGGCCAGATCGGAACGTCGGTGCGAGGAGCAGACCACGCGCCGCCGCCGTTCAAGCCGACATAGACGTCGGTCCAGCTGGGCGGCGGCGGAGGCGGCGCGAAGGGCGAGGTCACGCCGAACAGCCCGGCGAGCGTGGTGTACGGGATAGGCTTGCCGTCGCCGAATGCATTGGCCTGGGCTTCCAGATAGAAGAAGTCGGTCGGTCGGGCGGTCAGCCCGTTGGTGGTCGTGGTCTGTCCCGGAAAGGATTGAGGGAAATACGGCTGAAAGGCCACCGGCGGCGCGAAGCTCGCCGGAAATGAGCCCGGCCAGAAGCGTGCGTAACTCGCCGTCAGATTGATGAAGGGGCTGAGCTTGTGACGAATGCGAAAGTCGTATTCGGTGCCGAGGAACGTGCCTCTGTTGCCGAGCGGCGCGGAGAGATTGGCTCGGTCCCAGGCGCCGGCGGCGCTCGCGAGCCAATAGGCGTTGAAGGCCGTGTCGACCCACACATCGGGAAAGGGCGTGAACTCTATGCGCGCCTTCGGCGCTTTGACATTGTTCCAGGCGATGTAGTCGTTCCGCGAAAACGGCTGGTTGAAGCCGTAGAAAATATCGAAGTTCTGGTTGGCGCCGTCGAACGGACTGATGTTGCCCGTGCCATAGGCGTAATTGGCGCTGATGCGCGGCTTCCACGGAAGCTCCGAGAAGGTGTAGCCGAACTCGAAAGCGTAAGCGATCGCGTCATGCTGGACAGAGGTCTCGAACGGGTTCTGGCGCCCGAGGATGGTCTGGAACTCCCCGAGCTGGCCGAATTGCTTGTTGATGTCGAAGTCGTAGTCGAAATCGCCGAGCACGCCATAGGCGCGCAGGCCCGGCGCGTAAGTCTGCCGGTGAACCCTCAGGGAGGCGGTGATGTTGTTCGGATCTGCCCATTGCTTGCGGCCGAGGAAATAGGGCTGGATCGTCGCATATTCCGACCAGCGCCGAATGTTGAACACAGAGCCGTAGATCCAGTTCGACCATTCGGCCCGATCGAACGAGTAGGGAAAGCGCACGACCGGGCGCATGACGAAGCTGTCGATCTCGAAATCGTTCTCCCGCTTGCCGATTTTCAAGCGGAAGCCCTCGAAGGTGTTGGTCGTGTTGCGGAATTCGTTCTCCGCGATCAGGCGCCTGTCGAGCAGCTCGAGGTGGAAGCGGCCGGCCCGCAGGATCAGTGGGCGATCATTGCCGAGATCGTCCGTGCCGAAGGCGTCCTTGAAATAGAGCTCGCCGTAGGCGGAGATCAGATCGTTCTGATTGATCTCCTGCCCCTGATATTCATAGATGCTGTTGAATGCGCGCGAGTCCTGGAACTCGATCACGAAGCGGAACGGATCGAGGATATCCTGCACGCCGAAATAGACGCGCGTCCGCTCGAGCCACAGCGAGTTCGGGAAATATTTTCGCCGCGAAACCGGTGGGTCGACCGAGGTGTCGAGCCAGGGACGATAGTCGTCCTTCCGATATTCGAAGCGCACGCGCGAATCGAGACCGATATTGAGCCAGTCGATGCCTTTGAAATCCTCGTAGGTTTTCCCCAGGTTGCGCACATAGGGCGGAATGTCGGGCTGCGGCTCGAGTCGGTAGGCGCGAGTCGGAACGTAATAGCTCTTTTTTTCTTTGTCTTTGTCCTTATCCTTGTCTTTGTCCTTATTCTTATCCTTCTCTTTATCTTTCAGTGAATCGGCCTTCTTGTCCCCCTGCTGCTTTTCGCCTGGATCGGTCTTCTTCCCTACCCTTCCGTTCGAATTCTTTTCGTCTGCCGGAGCGCCGAAGGTTGTCGCGGTCAACGCCATCAACAGGACGCCGATAGCCGCCGTGACCAACCAATGAGACTTGATGCGATCGCTCATCAATAGGCCTCGAATCGCTATATAGCAATAATATATTCTTTGTGGATTCGGTGTAGGACGACCCAGAGCTCACGTTCAATACGAATCTTCACGTAGATCGATTGACGATGGCGTAACGGATCCACAGGCGAAATCCGGCGAGACTTCGATAGCGCTGCGAACACTCGTCCGCGGCCGTGGCCCTGACGGTGAGCCCCTGTCGGGAATATGTGGAGACGACGGCGCGACCGCTCTTCCGCGGCCGGCGCCGCGACCGTGACGGCTGCGCGACGAATCGATTCGGCGTGAGAGCGGAAACGATCTCGACGCGCGTTATGTAACCCGAGCGAAGCACGCATGGGGCCTTCGCATCGCTCGGGGTCGAAATGAAACGACTGCTCGTCGCAGCGCTGATGCTGACGCTGCTCGGCGCGCCGGCCATGGCCGGGGGAACGGTCGCCATAGCGGCCGCGGCCGATCTCAAATTCGCCATGGACGAGATCGTCGCCGATTTCAGGTCGGCGCATCCGAACGACGAGGTGAGCGTGATCTACGGCTCCTCGGGCAAGTTCCACACGCAGATACAGAACGGCGCGCCCTTCGACATCTTCTTCTCGGCCGATATCGCCTATGCGCGATCGCTCGCGCAGAGCGGCTCGGCGGCGTCCGAGCCCGTCCTCTATGCGATCGGCCGGATCGTCCTGTGGAGCGGCGCGCTCGACGTACGCGAGACGAGCCTCGAGGATCTCGTCGATCCGAAGTTTCGTCGCATTGCGATCGCCAATCCCAAACACGCGCCCTATGGCCGCGCCGCCGAAGAGGCGCTGAAGGCGGAGAACGTGTGGAACAGCCTGCGGGGCCGGCTCGTCTTCGGCGAGAATGTCGCGCAGACCGCCCAATATGCGCGCTCGGGCGCGGCCGATGTCGCGATCGTCGCCTTGTCGCTGGCGCTGAGCCCCGAACTCGCCGGAAAGGGTAGCTACAGGGAGATTCCCGACAATCTCTACGCGCCGCTGCGGCAGGCCTTCGTCGTCACGAAGCGCGGCGCGGACAATCCGCTCGCGCGAGCTTTCGCCGACTATATGGCTTCGCCCGCGGCGCGGCGCGTCATGATCCGCTACGGCTTCGCGCTGCCGGGCGAGACCGCGCAGAAATAGGACGCTCCATGCCGACATCCGAAGACATGGAGGCGATCTGGCTGACGCTGAAGCTCGCCGTGATCGTCACATCGCTGCTGCTCGTCGCGGGGACGCCGATCGCCTGGTGGCTCGCGCACACCAAGTCGCGCCTCAAGGGGCCTGTCGGCGCCGTGGTGGCCTTGCCGCTCGTGCTGCCGCCGACGGTGATCGGCTTCTACATGCTGCTCGCCATGGGGCCCTATGGCCCGATCGGCAGGCTGACGAATTTTCTCGGCGTCGGCCCCCTGCCCTTCACCTTCACGGGCATTGTGATCGCCTCGCTCTGCTATTCCATGCCCTTCGTCATCCAGCCGATCCAGAACGCCTTCGAGGCGATGGGAGACCGCCCCCTGGAGGCGGCCGCTACCCTGCGCGCGAGCCCTTTCGACGCCTTCTTCTCGGTCGCATTGCCGCTCGCCAAGCCGGGCTTCGTCACCGCGGCGATCCTAGGCTTCGCGCATACGATCGGCGAGTTCGGCGTGGTGCTGATGGTCGGCGGCAATATTCCGAACGAGACGCGGCTCGTCTCGGTGCAGATCTACGATCATGTCGAGGCGATGGATTACACGCGCGCCCATTGGCTTTCGGGCGGCATGCTCCTGTTCAGCTTCTTCGTTCTTCTCGGCCTCTACACGCGCCGCGCCGGAAAGAGCGATGCGTGACGCGCCCGCCGGGAGCGCGATCCGCGCGCGATTTCTCCTCGCCTATCGCAGCTTCGGGCTCGATATGGACGTGACCTTGCCGGGGCATGGCGTGACGGCTCTGTTCGGCCCCTCCGGCTCGGGCAAGACGACCGCGCTGCGATGCGTCGCCGGCCTCGTGCGCGCGCAGAAAGGCCGGCTGCAGGTCGGCGACGATGTTTGGCAGGACGAAGAGCGCGGCGTCTTCACGCCGACGTACCGCCGCCCGATCGGCATGGTCTTTCAGGACGCGGCGCTCTTTCCACACCTCACCGTGTTCGGCAATCTGCGCTATGGGATGAAACGCGCGGGCGCCACGAGCAATTCGGTCGATCCGGACGCGATTCTCGCCCTGCTCGGCATAGGCGATCTGCTCGGCCGCTATCCGCGCAATCTCTCCGGCGGCGAGCGCCAGAGAGTGGCGATCGCGCGCGCGCTGCTCACCGATCCGCGCCTGCTGTTGTTGGACGAGCCGCTCGCCGCGCTGGACGTGAAGCGCAAGCTCGAGATACTGCCCTATCTTGAGCGGTTGCGCGACGAACTCGACATACCGATCCTCTATGTCAGCCATTCGCCGGACGAGGTGGCCCGGCTCGCCGATCACATCGTGCTGCTGGACGCGGGACGAGTCGTCGCGAGCGGCGCGATCTCGGATGTGCTGACGCGAATCGATCTGCCTTTCTCCTTCAGCGAGGACGCCGGCGTCGTCTTCGACGTCGTCGTCGCCGAGAGCGCCGACGGGCTGACGCGGCTCGAGTGTCCGGCTGGAGATCTGATCGTCGCGCGCCGTCTCGAGCCGCCCGGACGAAAATTACGGTGCCAGGTTCATGCGCGCGACGTCAGCCTGACGCTGTCGCGTCACAAGGATACGACGATCCTCAACATCCTGCCCGCGAGCGTGTCGGATCTCACGCAGACGCCGATCGAAGGCCATGTCCTGGTGCGATTGACCCTGAAGGATGGCTCGGGCCTTCTCGCGCGCATCACCGAGCGTTCACGACAAGAGCTCGGCGTCGTGAAGGAAACGCAGCTCTGGGCCCAGGTGAAGGCGGTGGCTCTGCTCAGCGCGGAACGATAGCGCCCGCGCGCACGGCCGACGTGGTCGCGCTTTTCTTCACTTCCTCGACGGCGCCGGCGATCACATTGCGAGCGGAAATCTCGCCCATTGTCTGGCTCCCGTGTTCGAGGCGCGCCCTCGATTTGAGGCGTCCGCGGGCAATTAGCGCGCATCGTCTCCGTCTCCGCCGTGATCCGTCGACCGCAGCGTCGCGGGCGCCGCCGGCCGGATCGACGCCTCATCGCGATGCGAATCGTTCGGCGAACAAACGCAGGCTCTGCTCGCGCTGCTCGAAGTTCGGGCTGAGCGGCTTCAGAACGAGGCTGCGCGGCGAGAGCTCCGATTCGATCGCCGCGATCTTCTCGCGGATATCGTCTTCGTCGCCGATCAGCGAATCGACGATCATGCGCCGCATATCCATCCATGGCGTCCATTCGGGTTGGACCTTCGCCGTCGTGACGCGCATGCGCTCGATGAATGGAGCGAGCAGAGCTTCGGCCTCCGCAATCGCCGCCTCGCGCGTGGCCGCGATATGATAGAAGCGGATCAGCACCAGCTTCGGATCGGCCTCGGGCGCGACGTCCCGATATGCGCTGCGCGCTTCTTTGACATTGGCGAGAGGAAATGGCGGGGCCGCCATCACGCCGAAGCGGCGCTCCGCCGCCTGTCTCACAGTCTCCATCGTGGAGGTCGCTACGAAGATCGGCAGCGGCCGCTGCACGGGACGGGGGACGAGCTCCACGCCCTCGGCGTGGAAGAAACGACCGTCGAACGACGCCTTTTCGTCCCGCAGCAGCAGCTCGACGAGCGAGAGCGCCTCGGCGGCCTTGTCGCGCGCCTCGCCGGCGGCCACGTGAAAATGTGCGAACTGAGTCGGAAAGGGCCCGCCTTTGGCGACGCCGAGATCGAAGCGCCCGTTCGAAAGGATGTCGACCGTCGCCGCCTGCTCCGCGATCAGGATCGGATCGCAGAAGGGCAGCAGCACGGCGGCTGCGCCGAGACGCAGCCGCGTCGTCAGCGCGGCGAGATGGGCGATGATCGCGAGCGGCGCCGGGCTCGACGCATTGGGATTGAAGTGATGCTCCGCGATCCAGGCGTCGTCGAAGCCGAGCGCCTCGACGAGCTGAACGAGCTCTGTCTGCTCCGCATAGGCGGAACGATAGTCCTGGCGGGGATTCTCATAGGTGCAGAACAGGCCGAGGCGCATGGCGTCCCTCATTCTCGCGCGTCGACGATGCGGTAGGCGGCATGGCAGCCGACGCAATTGCGCATGATCTCGCCGACGCGCGCGAGCGATCGGCTCTTGTCCTCTCCTTCGGCCACGCTGCGCGCCAATTCGTCGAAGCCGGCGCGCATGGGGCGTCCGAAGCCGGTCCAGCCTTGCGGAAATTTCGCCGATAACGTCTTCGGCATCTCGTTCTCGGCCTGGAATCGCCGCGCGCCGCGCGCGGCCGCCGCTTCCGCAACCGTGGCGCGATCGTCGGCCGCGAGCCCCGAGACGATCTGTTCCAGGCTGTTCACGAAGAGGCGCATCTGCCCGAGGACGAACGCCTTTTCGTTTCCCGAAAGCGCGAGCGCGACGCGCTTGTCGGACTCTCCGGCGCCGGCGCACGCCAGGGAGATCGAAGCAGACACCGAGATTGCGGCGAGTTTCTCTGTTCGGCGTCGCATCGTCGTCCCCTCCCGTCACGGCTATAGTATAAATCCACTACATAACGTATGCCTGCACAAAAGATGAACAACCACGCGCGGACGATGACGGCCCTCGCCGCTCCGTGGACGACACGCCGTCGCCCCGCCGGCCGGCGCTTCTCTCGAATCTGTCTCGACCGCATCCGGCGATCCCGCCCCGCAGTCGGCCTTCTTCTCGCGCTCGGACGACGGCCTCGCCTCGCGCGCATTCGCCATGCGCGACGCGCTCTATGCGCAGGTTAAATAGCGCTTGATCCAAAACTATGGCTTAGGCATTATGTTCAGGACACGCTGATTACAGGTCGTCTCGGTCGAGTTGTATATGGAGTTGGGATGAGGAGAGTCGTCGCGTCGTTGGCCGCGTATTCGCTTTTCTGTCCGCTCGGCGTCGGTTCGGCGGTCGCGGCCGAACCCTTCACTCGAAAATCGCCGGACGATTCAGCACCGCCGCCGATGTGGACGGGATTTCATGCAGGGCTCAACGGCGGGTATGGTTGGGCGAGCGATACGCGCGCCCGGATCACCGCCGAGCCGCTGCCGGCGCCGTCGCCGCCTCTCTATGTTCCGCCGAACGCCGTGCCTTCGGCCGTCCCCTTCGCGCTCGACGCGACGCGATTCATCGCACGCAGCGCCGCCGGCGGATTCGGCGGCGGCGGACAGATCGGCTATGATTGGGCGTTCGGTGAGAGATTTCTCGTCGGCGCCGAGGCCGATTTCCAGGGGTTTGTCGGGGGACACGGCGATTCGACGTCACTCTCGCCCGCGACGGTTTTCCTCACTTCCAACCGGCTCGACTATCTCGGCACGGTGCGCGGCAGGCTCGGTTGGCTCGCGACGCCCTCGCTGCTCGTCTATGGAACAGCCGGCGTCGCCTATGGCGGTCCGTCTTCGACGACACAGATGTTCCAGCCGGGCGCAGGCGTCTTCGGGGGATTTGGCGCGACGTCGACGTCCAGCACGCAAATCGGCTGGGCGGCGGGCGCCGGCGTCGAGTGGATGTTCCTCCCGAAATGGTCCTTGAAAGCGGAATATCTGCACTACGACCTCGGTTCGGCGCGGGGATACAGGCTTCTCGGCGTAGGCGGCGCGATGGAGTTTCCCTTCGGCGATCCCCTCGCGGATCCGATCGTTCTCTACCCCTATTCGGCCGCCAAGCCCGCGACGCCCTTCAACGGACATATCGTCCGCGCCGGCATCAATTATCATTTCGACTGGAGCCCTTCGTCGCTTCTTCTCCCGATCGATCAGCTGGATTCACTCGCGCAACGCTTTCGCGGCGCCGATGAGCCGCGATCCATGGGCGCGCTGGGGGCGCCGCCGGCTCGAGACGCGAAGACCCCGGCGCTCGACCGCGCGCCGAGCGCCGCGTCGCCGGATGCGAAGTCGAGCTATTACGTCCCGACGCTCGCCTATCGCCTCGAGCCGCAGCCGGATCTCCCTCCTTATGTCCGCAACCTCGGCAAGACCTATAGCGAGTTCGAGGGAATCGACTGGCTCAATATCGGTCTCGATTCGCGCGTGCGATTCGAATATCGCAAGAATGACTACCGTCCCTGGACCGACCCATGGTCGGATCGGCCGACCAAGCGACGTCTCCTGCCCAATTCGGTCTGGCTCGTGCGCACGCGCGCCTATCTCGGCGTGCAGGACATTCTCGACCCGTTCCGCTTCGCGCTCGAGTTCCAGGATTCGCGCGCCTTCGACAGCCTCTATCTGCTGCAGGGGAACGACGTGAACACGACCGAGCTGGTCTCGGGTTATGGCGAGCTCCATTTCAAGGACATGTTCGGCAAGGACGATCGCGGCAACGCCCGTCCCTTGTTCCTGCGCGCGGGTCGCTTCCATTTCGAGCTGCTCGACAAGCGCCTGATCGCCGAGAATGAATTTCGCAACACGACCAACACGTTCGACGGCTTCCGCCTCAAGATCGGCAAGAAGGAGAACGATTGGGACGTCGACAGCTTCCTCATGCGGCCCGTCAATCGCGAGCCCTACGGCTTCGATCGTCCGGACTGGCAAAACTGGATTTACGGCACGGTCGTCAGCATTCGCCGCTGGTCGGAATATGCGACCATCCAGCCTTATTTTATCGGACGCAAGCAATATGCCGATCCGTTCAGCTCGTCGAGCTCTCTCAGAGTGCAGCGCGAGACGCGTGCGCCGGGTCTTCGCGCCTACGGGACGCTCGGCGATTTCGACTATGACTTCGACGTGAACAAGCAATTCGGCGAAATCGGCGAGTCCCAGACTTTCGGCCTGCAGCAGAGCGCCATACTGACCACCGCCCGGCAGGATGCGCTCGCCTACGCGATCGAGACCGGCTACACATTGCAGGATCATCCGTGGAAGCCGCGCGTCAGCGCCAGCTACGCATACGGAACCGGCAACAAGAGCCCGTTCGACGGCGTCAACCAGACCTTCGACACTTTCTACGGCTTCAATCAACCCTTCTCGCGCAACGATTACATCGCCTGGAACAATGTGCGAGCGCCGAAAGTCCGTCTCGAATTTTCGCCGGCCAAGGATCTTCAGATCGATTCGGCGTTCAGCGCCTATTGGCTCGCCAGCTCCGCGGCGGCGTGGGACCGCGCGAATCTCTATGCGCCCTTTGGCAATCGCGGCACGTTCATCGGCACGGAAGTCGATGTGCGTCTGCGCTACAAGCTCTCGCGATTCGTCAATCTCACGGCGAGCTATGCGCGATTTTGGCCCGGCAGCTTCACGACGAGCTTCGCGCCGCCGGTCGAACTGCAGCCTTACTTTCCGCAGCAGCCTTATTTTCAGCAGACCTATGCGGGACAGACCGCCACGACGAGCGGGATAACCGCGCGCCCGACCGACTTCTTCTACCTCGAGCTGACCGCCAACGCTTTCGGCGACGGTCAGCCGATTTCAGGCAATCCTGCGCTCGAATTTGTGGGTCTCTCGTCGGAGCCGGAAGGTCGGAAGAAGGCGCCGCCGAGCTGGCGCGACATTTATGTCGGCGTCAATCTGGGCGCGGCCTGGGCGACGCCCCGCTCGACGGTCTCGACCGCTCCGATTTCCTCTGCCTCCCCGAGCGCGCCGGTCGCCGCCGCGTCGAGCATGCCGCCGACCGACATGAATCTCGACGGCTTCATCGGCGGAGTCCAGATCGGCGCCAACTACAAGCTCAACGACAGCTTCGTCGCCGGCCTCGAGGCCGATCTCCACGCCGTGTCGGACAATGCCGACACGCGGACGCAATATGCGCTCAGCACGTCGATCGGCAATACGTTTCTGAGCTTCGGACAGCGCATGGTGAAGCTCGACTATCTCGGCACGATCAGACCGCGGCTCGGCTATCTGCTGACGCCGAACTTGCAGCTCTACGCCACCGGCGGGTTGGCTTTCGCCGGCCTCACGTCCAGCGCCTCGCTCGTCACGGATCGTGTGGGCGGCATAACGACGACGTACGGCAATCCGCTCTATCAGGACACGCGTCTCGGCTGGACCGCGGGCGGCGGCGTCGAATACGCCTTCGACTCGCACTGGAGCGCCAAGGCCGAATATCTCCACTATAATCTCGGCGACATTCGCGTTCAAACCGCCGTTGTCCATCCCAGCGCCTTCTATCGTTTCGCCGCCGTCGGCGAGACGCAGTTCGGCGGGAGCCTGATACAGGCCGGCATCAATCACCACTTCGATTGGCCGATCAAAAACTGAGTGGAGCGTCGCGAGGACCCGCCGATATCGCGTGAGCGTGAACGATCGTCTATCTCTCGATGCGCGCGCGAGCGTTTGTGGCGGAAGCGCTTCGCTCAGCGCTTGCGGCCATAGGTGACGGCCATCGTCACCGAGATCTCCTTCGGCGGAGGCGCGAAGGGCGAGCAGAGCCGCACGGTTTTCAGCGCGCTCGCATCGAGTTCCTCCTTGCCGCTGCTCACGACGATCTTCAGAGACTGCGGGTTCATGCTCCCATCGGGCATGATCTTGAAGGAAACGGTCGCGACGCCCTGCAATCCCGCGCGGCGCCCCTCTTTCGGATAGACCAGCTCGGACTGAATCTTCTTGGACAGCCCGCGGACATAGCTGCGCAGCTCGTCCATTTGCCGCTCGGCGTTTCGCTGAATGGTCTGGGCGCTCTGCTCCTGCTCGCCGCCCGGCGATCGAACCTGTCCGGGCGCGCCCGCTCGAGCGCTCGCACTTGCGCCGCCCATTTCCTTTTGTTGCGTCGGCTCGGGAATTGCGTCCGCCGTTTCGGGCTGTGGCTCGGTGATTTCGCGCTCTTCGGCAGCCTCGCCGCCCGCCTGCCGGCTTTGATTCTCGTTCGCTCCGTCGGCGCCCTTGTTCTGCTGCCGGTTCTGCTCTTCCGCCTGCATGTCGGAATCGACGCCCTGAAATTCGACGACGAGCGTCTCGTCGACAGGGGACGCGGTATATTCGACCGTAATGAGAAACAGCAGCACCGCGGCCATATGGAGGGCGACGGAGACGAACAGCCCGTGGAAGAGCGTGAAATGCGAGGATCGCATCACTATCGGCCCGAGCCCGAGCAGCTACTTCTGCGCGCTTTCGGTCTGCACGGCGACCTTCGATATTTTCAGCCGCTTGAGAACGTCCGCGACGTCGACGAAGCTTTGAAATCGGCTGGAGCGATCCGCTCGGACCAGGACGGAGGTCTGAGCCGGCGCGACGCTCAGCTCCCGCTCGAGCGCTTCCTTGGAAACCGCCCTGCCCTCGAAATGGATCTGCCCATCCGCCGAAATCTCGATGACCATATCCTTGCGCTTTTCGATATCCGCCTTCGTCACCTGTGGCAGCGACACGGGAATTCGCCCGGAAGAGATGAAACTCGCCGTGGTCAAAACGATCGTCAGCAACACCAGCATGATGTCGACGAGCGGGACGACATTGATCGAGTCGAACGGCTTGTCATCCATTGGCGATCTCCCAGCGCAGCGTCAGCACTTTGATCCACCGCAGAAGAGTGTTGTGGGCGGTGACCGCGACGAGGGCGACGACGAGGCCTGCGGCCGTCGCCTTCAACGCGAGCCCGAGACTGCTCATGATCCGGCTCGCGTCCGCCGTTCCGTCGATTCCCATGCCGTAAAAGGTCAGCATGATGCCGAGGACGGTGCCGAGAAGTCCGATATACGGCGCGTTCGCCGCCACCAGCGCCACGATGAATATCCGCTTGGTCAGCGCCAGTTCCAGCACTTTCGCATTGTCGAAGCCTTCGAGACGAATGGATCGAAAAAAGAAGAGTCGCTCCAGCACGATGGCGACCACGACGACGCTCAGCGCGAGCAGCAGGCCGAGGACGCCGAAATCGATCATATTCGCAGCCCAATCTATTTTCATAAGCATTCTTCCCTTCTCGATCCGCTTTCAATAGGTGACGCCGAGCTGGAACAGCCCCTTGGTGTATTGGTCGTATGTCGGCGCGACCGTGCGCCAGCCTAGCGAATGCGCGACCTGCGCCTTGAAAAACAAAGTGCGCGCCGGGGACAGTTCGAAGCTCGGCAGATCATAGGTCGCATAGTAGCCGGCGCCGATGTCGCTCAGCGGCGAAAACGCGCGCTGCGTCAGCGTATAGCCTGGATGTTCGAGCCATACGGCGCCGAAGTCCGAGAAGAGGCCGAAGGAATGCTGATAGCCCTCGACGGGCGGCAACGCATATCGGATTTCCGGCGTCGTGATGACGCCGCTGTCGCCCGCGAGACCTTCGTCGTAAGAACGCACGCCGAAAACGCCGGTCGAGCCGAGCTTCTCGCTCGAGTCCAGATTGCGTCCGATCGCCTTTTGGGCGCGCAGGATCAGCGACAGCGAAATGTCGGGCGTCACGGCCAGCGTGGACGCAAAGTTCAGATTGACCCTGCCGAACGCGCCGGCCGTGTCGATTCCGGCCTTGTTGGCTGCACGATCGGCTGGGTTGGGAAAGCGGAGGACTCCTCCCGATGCGGATAGACTCGTGTCGGTCACGAGAGGCATGCCGAAAACGGAGCCGAATGTGTCACGCGTCACGCCTGCGGTTCCGACCTCGATGTAGCGCATGGCGGTCGAAACGCCGAAGACCTTGTCGTCGAGATATTTGTGCGTGAAGTTCGAAAACAGATAGAGGCTCTCCTCGCGCTGCCGCTTCCAGGGATAAACGAGGTTGACGGAAAAGCCGTTCGCTTCGCCCGTTGCGCGGGAGTCGCGATAGACGCCGCCGAGCTTGTAGACGGTCTCGAAGAAGCTCACTTCGCCGCGCAATCCCCCATAGGTCGGGGGCGGCGCATAAGCGATGCGGCCGTTCACCAAGCCGCTCGTCTCCGAAATGACGCCGAAGGCCGACAAGCGATCGCCATAGCCTGTCGGGGAATTCAGGGTGAAGGAGCCGCTCGTGCGGATCCTTCCCGTGTAGGGCGAGCCGAAATTGTCGCCCAACACATAGCCTTCGATACGCCGCGCCTCGGGCGGGCTGAAGATGAAATCGGACGTTTCCGGCCGCTGCCCAGGAGCGATCGAAATGCGCGGAGCGCCGACGCCGGGAAGATCCGCGTCGAGCAGCATGGCGCGTTCGAGCTCCTCCTTGCGGATGTAGGGCGATCCCGCCAGCGTCCGATCGACGACGTTCTGAAGATAGTCGCTGCGGACGAGTGATTTGTTGTCGAGCGTGACGGAGCCGTAGCTCCCCGCGATCACCTTCAGGGTCAGTCGGCCGCCGCGCGCGTCCTGTTCGGGAACATAGGCCTTCGCGACGACATAGCCCTTCGCCCTGTAGAGATTCGTGACCGCGTCCGCGACGTCGTAGATTTCGCCGAGCGTCAGCTTGCGGTTCTCATGAGGGGAAAGAGCAGCGCGAAGCTCCTCGGCGTCGACGAGATCGGGGCCGTCGATCTCGATGCGCCGGACGAACAGCTTCTCATTGTCGGGCATGGTGAAGCGCGGCTCGGCGCTTTGCGGAACAGCGACATCGGGCCGCGCAGCAGGCGGCGCTTCCCTTCGCGCTTGCTCCGCGGCGCGAACCGCGTCGCCGAGCCCGTATGGCGGCGGCGGCGCCGGCGTCTGCGCTCGCGCAGCGCTCGCCGGGCCGAAGAGCGTGAGAGACACACCGACGACGCATGCGCGGACATGACGAGGCTTCATGACTGATAGGCCCATACTCGTTACTCGACTAAGGATTCGGCTTACCCGCCCCGACGGGCTTCTCCTGCAGATCGAAACGCTTGCCGTCGATTTCGATGCTGCGGATGGTCGCGCCGTAGCCCGGGTCCTGCGGCTTTCGAGCGGCCGCCTTCGGCTCCGAACGTCGTGCGGCGCGGCGCGGCGCCGTCGTGTCGTCGGATTGTGCGCCGGGCCGTCCGGAGGCGGCCCCGAGAGAGGCGCTCCTCGCGGGCCTCGAAGGCATGGCGCCGAGACGCGGCGGCGCTTCCCCGACGGTCGTCCTTTCGTCGAAGGACGGATCGGAGATAGCAGCGGTCGCGGCGGCTCCGGCGGCGGCGAGCCGTTCCCGCGGGGGCGTCGACGCGGTGATCTGCGTGTTCGTCGTCGCGATGGTGGTTCCGAGTTGCGCGGCGGCGAGCCGCGTCTGACGGGAGACGCCAGCGGCCGGATCGGCGGGGGTCGCGAAACCGAAGGGCGGCGGAAGGCTCGGATCGCCGACACCGGTCCCGCCGCTCATTCCGTTTCCGCCGAAGCCGACGCCGGCGGTCTGACCCGTGCCATTGATATCCCAGCCGTTGCCGCTGAGCGCGACCAGATCCGAATCGAAGACATTGCCGATCAGCCCGGCCGCGCCATCGGGATAGACATAAATGCCGGATGTGACCATTCCGGCCGCGAAAGAGTCGGTGATCGAACCGCCATAGGCGTAGCCGACGAGACCGCCCACGGCGTCCACCCAGCCGTCATTGTAGATGTTGGTCGTGGATCTCGAGCGCTGGATCACGCCGCCGGTATCGTCGACGGCCGTCTTGTTGACCCCGACGAGGCCTCCGATTCCGGTCATCGGCACGAAAAAGCCGCCGGCGCCGGCCGACGAGGTGAACAACCCGGCCTGATTGGTCAGGCTGATGTCGAGTTCTGAACGCGTATCGCTGATCGTGCCGCCGTCGTTCACGCCGACCAGCCCGCCGATGCCCGTATCGCCCAGCGTCAGTCGGCTGTTCCAGGTCGCGTTCATCCATCCGATCGCATGGGAATCGCTGATATCGCCGCCCGGCAGGTCGAAGCCGATATTCACATTATTGCCGACCAGCCCCCCGACATTCGAACTGTTGAGAGTCGTGATCGCCGCATCGGCGTAGGACTGGGAGATGCTCCCGCCGTTGAGACCGACCAGTCCGCCGATATAGAGGCTTTCGTCGAGCGAGATCGTGAAGTCTGGATTGAGAATCAATGGCGCGCCGGCGAAAATCGGGCCGCGCGCATAGGAACCGGCGATGGAGGCGAAAAGCCCGTTCACGCCGACGAGTCCGCCCACCGCGCTGCGCCCGTTCACGACGACATTGCTGAACGAATCGACGATCGTCCCATTGTTCGTCGCGACGAGACCGCCGACATTGCCGACGCCGGAAATCGCGCCTCCGTCGACATAGGCGTTGGCGATCCGACCATAATTGTCATTGACCAACGCCGCAGCCGTACCCTGCTGGGCGCCTGCGAGATAGTCGCCCGCGAATATGTTCGCATCGACGAGCCCGATGTCGCGGATCGTCGCGCCCGCTCCCGCCGACCCGATCATCGCGTCGAGATCGAGGCCGTCCGGATCGTGGATGGTGAGATTACTGATCTTATGTCCTAGTCCCGCCAGGGTCCCGTCCAGCATATGGACGACCGGGCCGGAGAAAGACGCGCCGGACGCGTCGATATCGCGGCCGAGCGCGTAAAATCCGGACGCGATCGCATCGGGATTATCCGAAAGCGCGGCCAGCGCGGCAAGCGTGTCGATGATCGTGTAGCTCTGCCCGTTGATGGTCAGGCTCGCGTGCGATCCCGTCAGCGAGATGGAGCGGGCGTTGTTCGCAAACACATAGTCGCCGCCGAAAACCATGGAGAGGCCGCCGGCCGATCCCGTCGCCGCGATGTCGGCGTCGATATTGATGTTCCTGCGCGCATCGAGCGTGAGGCGCGTATCCGCGCGCCACGTCACCGCGCCTTTGACGTCGATGTCGCCCGCCTGGCCCTGGCCTTCCGAACGGATGGAAATATTGCTCGATCCGAGCAGATTCGCGAGCTGTGCGCCTCGGACGTTGCCGCCCGCGCCGAGGACGAAGCCATGCGAGCCGATCGTCCAGTCGCCATGCTCGCCCGAAGCGGCTTTCGCCGTCACGATCGCGTTTCGGGCGATCGTCACCATGCTGCCGCGGGTCACGATGGTCCCGCCCTTGCCGCCGCGCGGCGCCGAAGCGTCGATCCGGCCCGCGACGCGGACGCCGCCGCCGACGGCGGAGAGCTTCACCGAGCCCGCGCGGGACGCGCCGCCCATCAGCCCCGCCATGGTCCGCGCCTGGATCACGCCCTTGTTGTTGACCTGAGCGGACAGCAGGGCGTCGGCGGCGCGCGCCGTCATCACCACGCGGCCGCCGTCGGCCTTGATCATACCCTTGTTCTGCGCCAGCGCGTCGAGCGCGCCCTTGTCGACCGTCACGTCGAGGAGCGAGTCGCCGTTGAAATTGAGCGTGATCTTATCGCCCGAAGCCAGCGCGACGGAACCGAGAGTCGCCGTGATCGCACCCTCGTTCGCGACATTGGCGCCGAGAAGGGCGACATAACCGCCCGAGTGCGCATGGATGTTTCCCCGATTGATCACCGACGCCGAGGAATTGCCCGAAAAAGCGAATTTTCCCGCGCTGAAATTCTTGTTCGAAATATCGAGCGTCGAGGCGACGAGTCCGCCGACGTCGACCTGCGCGTCCTTTGTGAAGAGGACCCCGGCGGAATTGACGATGAACACCTTTCCATTGGCGTTCAAAGCGCCGGCGATGACGCTTCTCTCATTGCCGATCACACGATTGAGCGTCGCAGACGAGGCGGCAGGCTGATTGAAGTTCACCGTCTCCGAAGGCGCGATCGAAAAACTCCGCCAGTCGATGATCGCCGTCGACGTGCGCTGGTCGATGTTCGTCGTATTTGCGAGGGACACGATATCGGCCTCGCCATAAACGACATGCCCGCCGTCAGGACCTGCACGGCAGACCGAGGGGGAAGCGATGAGGAAGATCATCGCGGCAATGACGATGAGCGCTCCTCCGGTCCGAGCCTCGGCGGCGCTGCTCTTCTCAGGCGACCTCGGAACGATCCGCGGACTTGTCGGGCTCGGGATGAGAACAAACCGCTTCACAGACCGACTCCGGCGCGCGACGCACGCAACGTTCGCTATATAAGCTATTTCACACTCTTTCTATACCTCGGCTCCCTATCGATAGAAAGCCCTGCGCGAGCCTACAATAGCAGCGGGCCTGCCGAATTCTCGTGCGGTAATCGCTCGAATTTGCTGCTTGACCCCGGCTTTGCCGCTATATAGCGTCAATGAACAGCGATCTGCGCTTCGTCTGGGAAGCCGCGGCGTGTTCGCTGGCGTGTTTTGTGTGGTGGCGGATAAAGTCGTGAGGAGAGAGCGTCCACTCGATCCAGACGCATCCATGGTTCTCATGATGTCGGCGAACAGCGTCGCCTCCGGGGCTCGGGCGCTTCTCACCGTCGCAAGGCCCCGCGAAAACAGCCGAACATTTCGATCTGGCGCGCGAATGCCGCGACCGGCTTCGCCGCTTCCGATTTGCCCCGCGCGTGCGGGGGCGCGAATCGAGCGTTAATAAAGGGGAGATTTATGCGAGTAGCCAAACTCAAATGTGTCGCGGCGGCGGCGATCTTCGCGCTGTTCGGTTCGCCCGCGGGAGCGGCGACGATCACCATCGCAGTCGCGCCGGTGGCGGCGGGGGCGGTGACGGACCTCGTTTCCGACTTCCTGGGGGATTTTCCGACGGCGGGATATTCGGTGTCCGTCAATATCATTCCCGACGCGGAAGCGAGAGACGCGATCATCGCCGGCGTCGAACCCATCCCCGACCTGTTCCTGGCGCAGTCCTATCTCGCGCCGCTGGAGCTGGCCGGCAAATATCCGAGCCTCGTTTCGGGGAACGTGTTCCCCTATGCGAAGGACGTCTTGGTGCTCTATTCGAGCGCGAGCAAGAATGTCGACGTCACCGCCGGCCTCCCGCGTGGGCTGAAGCGCTTTTCCCTGCCCGATCCCGCGACCAAGGACCCCTATGGCCTCGCTGCGGCGCAGGTCCTCAAGGACACGTATCGCTTTGCCGAAACACGTGGGCTGCTGCTCAAAGTCGGCGACGCCGTTTCCTCCTACGCGGCGGTCCAGTTCATCGATTCGCCTTACGGCTTCACCGGCAAGTCGCAGATCTGTTCCGCGGTCACGGGAGTCGAGGAATTCGAGCCCGGCAGCTTCCATCACGAATATGACCTGCGCGACAGCGGAACGCCGATCGATATCGTTCTGGCGGGCGTGAAAATCGCGCGTCAGCGCGCGCCGGAGGACGAGGCCGAGTTGAAAGCTTTTGTCTCCTATCTGACGGGCGCGGGCAGCGCCAACTTCAGCCAGCACTGCTTCAAGCTTCCGAACGCCCAATAAAGTTGTCGGGCGCGCGCAATCCACGCCCGGAATCATCGCAATAGTCAGTTCAAGGGAACGTCATGATGTCCACTGTCAAGCTCAAAGGCCTGGCGCTATCGGCCGTCGCGGTAGCATCGCTGACGGCGTCGCGAGCGGATGCCGCCACGACGACGATCAATGTCGCGGTCGCCGCGAATTTCACGGCGACGATGAATGCGCTGATCGCGGCCTTCAAGGTTGTCCATCCCGGCACCAACATCACCTTCACGTCGGACTCGTCCGGCGTGCTTCAGACCCAGATCATCAACGGCACGCGGAAATACGATCTGTTTCTCTCGGCGGACAAGACCCGGCCGCAGCAGCTCTATACCACTTACCCCGCGCTCATCACGGGCGCCCCATTCAAATATGCCGTCGGCGAACTGGAGCTCTGGTCGCCGACCGTGAACATCAGCGCGGGTCTTCCCACGAAGCTCACGCAGGATGTCGTCCTCGCCAATCCCGCGACCGCTCCTTACGGAACCGCTGCGGCGCAAGTGCTGAAGTCCAAGCCGTGGAACATTCCATGGCCTTCCACGCCCTATCCGCCCGTCGGAACCGCGCATGTCTTCACAAAGAGCAATATCAGCCTCACCTACACGGCGGTAAAGAACCGCACCTATCCGATGGGGTTCATTGCACAATCTTCGATTTGTAGAGTAGTGAACGGCACGAAGCGCTTCAATTCGGGCTTCCATCACACCTATGCCTACAACGTCGCGCCCAAGCATAGTCGCATCGAGCAATATGCGATCATGCTCAAGAACTTCTCGCGCTCGGCGGCGCAGAGCGCACTTCTGAGGGATTTCGTGAGGTTCATGCGCACCGCGCCGGTCGGCCAGAGCATCGTCACATCCTACTGCTACTCGCTGTCGTAGTCGTCCCGCGGCGCCGACGATCAGTTTCGCCGACGCCGCGCCGTTCGCTGATCCTGGAAGTGGGGAGCCGATCTCGGGCGCTTGCACGCACACGACGATGTGCGCTCGCCGAGACCGCGTTCAGAGCATAGGGAATAAATAAAATGAAGACTGTTCGATTTGCGTTGGCGATGGCGACAACGGCCACCCTCGGTCTCGTGTCGACCGTCGGCTTCAGCGCGTCATTGCCGCCGGCCAAGGCGACATCTCCGGCGCCGGCGGCTTCGACGCCGCCGGCGTCGGGCCTCGCGGCCGGCGCTCCGGGGCTCGGCGGGCATGTTTTGCTCACGACGACCTATTCCGTGAGTTCTTCCAAGGTGGTCGCCGTCGGACCTGGATTCCAGCCCGTGGACAACCCCAAGACGCTGACATGCCCGACCCCAGGCGTCTGCCGTCTCGAGGCGGACCAGGCGGTGCAAGTGACCGGCGGTCCAGGGGGCAATAACCGCTGGGCAATCTGCACGCAGGTCGACGGCGTCTTCATGGATCGCCCGAGCTGTCCCTTCCTGGGATTGATCAACCCTTCGTTTTACCAAGCCGGGACATTCAGCCAGCAGCAGAGCGCGGTCTCCGCGGGCACCCATACGGTGCGCACCTACATCTACACGGATACGGGCGCAAAGCTCGGCAACTTCTCGATTCAGTATCGAATTTATCAATAACGCCGATCCACGACGAGAGCGTGCGCCTGATCGAACGAAACCGCCGACCGCAGCGACCGACCTCCTGTCCGAGAGGATTTGGGCGTGCAGCCCGCCCTCGGACAGGAGGTCTTCCGATGATCGGCCCTCGATCGGATCCCGCCTATACGAATTTTTTCAGAGGCTCGTCGGCTGGCGCTCTTCACGGCGCATGCGGGCTTCGTGCTCGACGCGCTTTAGCAGGCTTTGCATGAGCGCCGGCGGCGGCCTCGTCCTATTATCTCGGCGCGCCACGCACGGTCGCATGACGGCGCGGCTTCTCGCATATGCGGCTCGCGGTCTCGACACGCAGGCGTCGAAAACTCACCTTTCGCGGAATCACACGGCGCGGGTAATGAGCATCGCGGATGCCGAGCATCAGAAATAAGTGGCGGGCGCCGGAGCCGATGGCGAAACTCGCGCTAGTGCGGCGTCACGCGCGCCGTCGCCACCATTCCAGGCTCGAGCGCATGATGAGGATCGGGCGCCGTGATGTCGACGATCGCCTGGGCGCCCTCTCGCGGCGGCGGTGCGATTTTCGTCACCGTTCCGTGGAACGCCCGGCCGGGGAAGGCGTCGACCGAGAAGACGACCTTATCGCCCACCGCGATGCGTTCGCTCTGCGCGGCGCCGATCGTGGCGGCGACACGCGCCGTATCGGGAGCGATGACGAACAGCGACGTTTTCGCCTTCGCCGAGACCTCTCGGCCCGGCGCGACATCGCGCGAGCGGATCGTTCCCTCGACCGGCGAAACGATGCTCGTCTCGGCGAGCTCCCTCTCGGCGGCGGCCAGCGCGGCCTGCGCTCGTTCGACATCACGCTGTTCGCGACCGACGCGGCTCTCCTGCCGCTCGACCGACCGACGCATCCGAACGATGGCCCTGCCGCGCCGCGCGCGCCCCTCTTCGCGCTCCAGAGTGGCGCGCGCCGCGGCGAGCTCGGCGCTTTCGCTCTCCAGCCGGGCCTTCGCCGCCTGCAGTTCGCCCGTCTTCCGGTCTAGGGCCGTCCGATGAGGCCGCGGATCGATCTCGGCGCAGAGCTCGCCCGCCTCGACATGCATGCCGATGTCGCACCGCACGGAAGCGACGACGCCTGCGACGCGCGCGCCGAATTGCTCCGGCTCCACGGGAACGACGACTCCCGTCAGAGGCACGGCGCCTTCGGCCGCGAGAGTCTCGAGGTCCATCCGCATCATTCGCCCGGGCGTCATGTTGCGTTCGAGATGGGACATGATCCACAAGGAGCCGCCGACGACGAGCGTGACGATTAGCACGCCGAAGGCGAGGGCGAGCGCGTTATTGGTGTTGTCCGGCGCGGTGGTGAGGTGGAGGAAGAAGACGAGATGCACGCCGATCTGCGCGATCGCCAGCGCGACGAGCGCCATGATGATCCCGGGTTCCCAGATGAGATTCGTGCGCACGAAATAGAAGGAGGCCGCCGTGAGCAGAGCCGCGAGCGCAAATCCCGTGAAATAGGAGAGAAGCTCCTCACGCACGCCATGCCTCGGCTCGTCCATGAAGCCGGGCGCCTCCACATCCTCCGCGTCCTCTTCGACATCGCTCATCGGCCTTCTCCGATCAGATAGACGACGGTGAAAATCGCGACCCAGATGATGTCGAGCACGTGCCAATAGAGATTGAAGCAGATCAGCCGATAGAGCACGGGGCCGAATCCCTTGACGAAGAGCTGCGCCATCATCGTTCCGAGCCAGAGCACGCCGACGGCGACATGGGCGCCGTGCAGCCCGACGAGCGCGAAGAAAGAGGAGAGAAAAGCGCTTCGCTGCGGTCCTGCGCCGCTTGTGATCATGCCAGTGAATTCATGCGCCTCGAGCCACAGGAAGGCGAAGCCGAAAAGGCCGGTCACGAGCAGCGCCGCCTGTGTCCAGAAATGATTGCGCGCGTTGGTCGCCGCCGCCGAAAGGCCGCAGGTGAAGCTCGATGCGAGGAGAACGCCGGTCTGGATCGCGACCCGCGTCGGATCGAACAAATCACGCCCCGACGGCCCGCCGTCCGTCGCGGTCTGCAGCACCGCATGCGCCGCGAAAAAGGCCGAGAACATGACGATGTCGCTGAGCAGGAAGATCCAGAAGCCGAAGGCGACGACGACGCGCTTCGACGCCGGCCCCGCTTCACCATGGCCGGTCGCCAGCATCTCCGCGCGGCGGAGCCTGTAGGGATCGATCCGCCGGCCGAGCGGAGGCGGCGGCGCTTCGATCGTCGTCATGCCGTTTCACTCGTCTGCGAATGCCGGGCGAGCCGATCGGCACGGCTCCTTCGGTGAGCGTGATCGAGTCGCGCCACCTCCTCGGCGGGTATCTCCTCCTCGGAAATGTCGCGCCACGCATACCAGACGAACACGGCATAGGCCGCGGCGAGCCCGACGGCCGCCAGCCACCAGATGCGCCACACCATGGCGAAGCCGGTGACGGTCGCGAAAAAGCCGATGACGAAGCCGGTGGCGTTGTTTCGCGGCATCGCGATCGCCTCATAGGGTTCGTCGCTCTGCCGAGTCTCGATCGCACGCCGCTTGATTTCCCAATAGGGCTCCTCGCCCTTCACGTTCGGCTGCACGGCGAAGTTGAATTGCGGCGGCGGTGAAGGCGTCGCCCATTCAAGCGAGCGGCCGTTCCAGGGATCGCCCGTCTCGTCCCGCAATCGATCGCGCCGGCGAATGCTGACGACGAGCTGGACCAGCTGGCAGATCAGCGCAATCGCAAAGAGCACAATGCCGATCATCGCCGCCTGCGCCCACGGACGCCACATCTCCATGTCGTAATGCTGCATGCGGCGCGGCATGCCGAGCAAGCCGAGCATGTAGAGCGGAACAAAGACGGCGTAGAAGGCCGCGAGCGTGAACCAGAAAGCGGCGACGCCCCAGCCTTCGTGCAGGCGAAAGCCGAAGGCTTTCGGAAACCAATAGGCGATGCCGGCGAAGACGCCGAACACCACGCCGCCGATGATGGTGTTGTGGAAATGGGCGACGAGGAAGAGGCTGTTGTGCAGCAGAAAATCGGCCGGCGGAACGGCGAGCAGGACGCCCGTCATGCCGCCGATGACGAAGGTCACGATGAAGCCGAGCGACCACAGCATCGGAGTCTCGAACCGGATGCGTCCGCCATACATGGTGAACAGCCAGTTGAAGACTTTGACTCCGGTGACGACCGCGATCACCGAGGTGGCGATGCCGAACGCCGCATTGACCGTGCCGCCCGCGCCCATCGTGAAGAAGTGATGCAGCCAGACCAGATAGGAGATGACGCAGATGCCGAGCGTGGCGAGCACCATCGACCGATAGCCGAACAAAGGCTTGCCGGAGAAGGTCGAGATGACCTCGGAAAAAATACCGAAGGCGGGCAAGACGAGAATGTAGACCTCCGGATGCCCCCAGGCCCAGATCAGATTGATGAACATCATCATATTGCCGCCGCCGGCGTCGGTGAAGAAATGGAAGCCGAGATAGCGGTCGAGCGCCAGCATGGCGAGCGTCGCCGTCAAAATCGGAAATGCGGCCACGATCAGCAGACTGGATGCGAGCGCGGTCCAGCAGAACATGGACATTTTGAGATAGCCCATGCCGGGAGCGCGCATCTTGAGAATAGTGGTGACGAAATTGATTCCCGTCACGAGCGTGCCGACGCCGGAAATGAGCAGCGCCCAGAGATAATAATCGACGCCGACGTCGGGCGAGAATTGGAGCTCGGAGAGCGGCGGATAGGGCAGCCATCCGGCGCGCGAGAACACGCCGACGACGAGCGAGATATTGACCAGCAGGGCGCCGGCGGCGGTGAGCCAGAAGCTCGTCGAGTTCCAGGTCGGAAAGGCGACATCGCGCATGCCGAGCTGCAGGGGAATGACGAAATTCATCAGCCCGATCGTCAGCGGCATGGCGCCGAAGAAGATCATGATCGTGCCGTGCGAGGTGAAGATCTGATCGAAATGCTCGGGCGGAAGATAGCCCGGCGCGCGGAACGCGACGGCCTGCTGCGAGCGCATCAGCACGGCGTCGGCGAAACCGCGCAGCATCATGACGAGGCCGAGCAGAATATACATGACGCCGATGCGCTTGTGGTCGACGCTCGTGATCCACTCGCGCCAGAGGTAGGGAAAATGGCCGGCGAGCACGACCCAGGCCGCGATCGCGACGCAAATGGCGATGACGACGGCCCCCGCGATCAAGGGCAGCGGCGAATTCCACGGGATCGCGTCCCACGAGAGATTGCCGAAAAAATTCATTGCATCGCCTCCGGGCAGGGAACGGGAGAGGCTCGCTCTGCTCCCGACACGTTCGGCGGCAGCTTCCTCGTCACGATGTCGTCGAAGAGCGCGGGAGCGACCGAGCGGAAAACAAAAGGACGCACATTCTGGCTCGGACGCAGGAGCGCGGCATAGCCGGCATGGTCGAGAGCACAGGCGCTCTGGCGCGCTTCCCCGATCCAGCGCTCGAAATCCGTCTGCGACCCGATGCGCACCGCAAAATGCATCCCGGCGAAGCCGTCGCCGCTGAATTGCGTCGAGAGACCCCAGAGGTCGCCGATGTGATCCGCCTTCAAATGCAGCTGCGTCACCATCCCCGGCATGGCGGCGATCATGCTCCCGAGCTGCGGCACGAAGAACGAGTTCATCACCGTGGCCGAGGTGAGCGAGAAATGAACCGGAGCCTCGACCGGCAAAACGAGCTCGTTGACGCTCGCGACGGACTGTTCGGGATAGATGAAAAGCCATTTCCAATCGAGCGAAACGACCTGCACCTCGACCTGCTCGCCCGGGGAAGCGATCGGCCGGAAGGGATCGAGACGGTGCGAGCCGATCCAGATCAATCCGCCGAGAAACAGGATGACGAGCAGCGGAAAGCCCCAATTGACCAGCTCGAGCCGGCCGGAGAACACCCAGTCGGGAAGATATCGGGCTCTGCGATTGGATGCGCGGAACCACCAGGCGCAGACGAGCGCGCCGACGATGGTCGGCGCGACGATGATCAGCATTGTCCCGAAGGCGTTGAGGAGAATTTTGCTTTCCGCGGCGGCGATCTCTCCCTTGGGGTCGAGAACACCGCCGGCGCAGCCCGCGAGCAGCAGCATCGAAGCATTCGGCAGAAGCGTCGCGACGCGTCGCGAGAGCGGCGTGGAACGGCGCCGCGCAAAACGGCTCGGCTGCATATACGGTCTCTCTCAGTCGACACGAAAAACGGCGTGACGTGAACGTCGCTGGTCATCGAAGGGCATTCGACGAGCAAGCCGGCTGCAAAACAATTTTGCGAGGGATAGGTTCCGGCATGTCGCAGCGCAGGCGGATCCGGATTCTCGAGCGGGCGTCGCCTCTGGCGTGGCGTCGGGGAGAAGACGCAGGGCGCGATCTTGCCGCGGCTTCAATCTGGAGAGCAACCATATCGAGGGAATGATCGTCTCGATCGTGCTGGCCTCGAGCCTCGCGTCGTACCGGCGATCTCTACGGCATGGGGACGCCATGAAGAACAAGGCACCCGTCGAAAAAAGCGGCGTCGGCGCAACCCGAGAACATCGCATGCAGCCTGATCTCTCGATGCAAGCGTGGGCTCACGGCCGAGCGACGCGCTGCGGCCCGGAACCCGAGCGCACGAAATCGATCACAACGGTTTGGAGGGTGCATAAAACGGCAGTAAATTTTTTAGCTGAGTAGCTTTGATGAAAGTTCGAACCTCCTGTTCGAAACCCCGGCCGACTGGAACAACCAGCTGAGTATTCTAATATAGATTTCGCGCTGCTGGCGTGGTCACGAGTGGGGCTTCGCTTCGGCTGTTCCGCGCACGTCCGATCCTTCACGATTGCGTTTACATGCAAGCTCTACTTCTTAACTTGCGAGCGCCACTTTGCCCATCATGTACGCTCCCTCCAGTATGATCCATGCCTCCCAAAGAGGAGACAAGGGACATACAAAGGCGAACTTGGGTGATCTGAGAGAGGAGCGCCGTTGGCGCGCCGCAGACCCAATGACCAACGTCCAATAGTGGATATTCGGTGCTTTCGGCATTTGCGAAGTATACAAAAGCCGATTTTTTGAATGCCGATTCTAATATCGACGATGATTTAGACTTTTCCACACCAAAAATACCACCACCATGAGCGGCCCCCCGAAATATGACAAAAATATGTAACAATCGATATCCCCTACAAAAATATCATTATAAGCGGTAACAAGCAACATCAAAATAGATATAGACCAACCTGAAATCAATATATTTGGTATATGTGAAGCTGCATAAAATCCAGAAATATGATTAGCATCCACGCCACCGCCCGTAATCTGTGGTAACCAGAATACTCGTGACAACCGCACTCCGATTCCTGAAAACGTCTCCAATGATTGTTGAGATGAATCCTCTCCCATTTGGAGGGATATTTTACTGTTATTTCCTAGATTTCTTATAGCATTTGCGGCTGCGACAAGTGAAATTCTTGCAATAGCGCTGATACAAATTCCGATCAAGGCAATTGTCAGCATAAATATATCCACCTGGATTGCGGTGTAATTGAAAGAGTTTTGTTGAGATTCAATCACGCTTGCTTGAATTTTCGGCGCAGACGTGCTGGTTTGAATCGACCCATCCGCCTCTGCTATTTTATGGGCGATCTCAAATTTCTTCTGCAATGTAAAACCGTATGTTGCGTAAAGAAAACCATGTATTGTCAGCAGCCATGTCATTCTGTTATTCGTGAGATTGTCTTCATGGATGACATAATTTCGATATGTGTCGTAAATTTTAAATTTCACATCAAGCGCGTTCTTTTCTTCAGATTTCAGAGATTCCATCTTATCCATAGTCATGCCCAGCCCCTGAACCGCTGATCCGGATGAGCCGTAGCGGATAACCGCACCACACATCACGCCACGTCTTTGATTGTGCGAAGCGCTAAACGCCGCACTCTCTGGACGTCCCCAACCTTATCCAAATTATAGCTTGATCGTAACTGGCGACAAATGTCGCCGCTTCCAAGCGTCAAGGAAAACGCGCCATCACTGACTGCCGAGGCAAGGGTTTCATGTTTCCGTCCTATGCGGTTTTGGAAGCGCAAGGGCGATTGCCGACGAACCGAACCCGTGCAGAAAATCCACAGCCCACTGCACGTGGGCGGCGGTGGTGAAGATTGCCGCCTGTCGTTTTGCAGGACGTCAGCCGGCTTGCGATATAGGCGGCGTGGACCTGATGTCCCGGCTCCTCACTTTCTATCAAAAATGCCTGCTATACGTCAGTCATAGCTGAGGTGTTTCTGATCTGAAAAGCGAGGGAAATTCTACCAAAAACTGGCGCTTCGGCTGGCCTTTGCCGACCATTTGGCTCGGCGCCCGGAAACCGGCTTTCAGACCCCGAAAACCACGATGCCATTCGAGGTGTTAAGCGACATGCGCGACGGAAAAAACAAAATGGCGGAGACGGAGGGATTCGAACCCTCGATAGGGCTTTACAACCCTATAACGGTTTAGCAAACCGCCGCCTTCAGCCTCTCGGCCACGTCTCCGTTCTCCGACGGGGCAGCTGCGCCTGTCGAAGCCCATGACATATGCCAAACCGTCGAATCCTTGGCAAGAGGCCGCCGCTCGGCGCGGGCTCCCGAAGTCAAGAACCGGTCGGCTCCTTCAGGCTCAGCGGCAGGCCGGCGGCGATGAACACCACCCGATCGGCGGCCGCGGCGATCGCCTGATTGATCCGGCCGGCCTCGTCGCGGAACCGGCGCGCCAGAGCGTTATCAGGCACGATGCCGAGGCCGACCTCATTGGCGACGAGCAGCACCTCCTTTCCGCGCATCGCTTCGACGAGCCGCTCCGTCTCGCGGGCGATGTCGCGCTCGGCATGGATGAGATTGGAGACCCACAGCGTCAGGCAGTCGATCACGGCGGTTTCGTCCGCCCCGACCTGTGCGAGCGCGCCGAAGAGATCCAGCGGCGCCTCCAGCGTGCGCCAGCCGTCGCCGCGCTCGGCGCGGTGACGGGCGATGCGCTCCGCCATTTCCCCGTCGAACGCCTGCGCCGTCGCGATCATCACCCTCCGCCGCCCGCCGGCCTCGGCGAGGCGAAGCGCATGAGCGCTCTTGCCGGAGCGGGCGCCGCCGAGAACGAGGGTCGAGGTCAAAAGGCCAGGGGCTCCGCGTTGACGGTGCGACGGCCGCGGATAGATCGGCCAGCGCGACGGGATTCGAAAGGGAATTCGGGCAAGCGCCCCCGCGCCTCGGTAATAGGCCATCGGGCGGCGTTTCGAAAGCGCCTCGGGCGACGGATCGTCGCGACAATCCCGAGTCGGGAGACCGGCGCCCACGATGTCGGGGAAGGTCTCACCCGGTCCCCGAGACGCGCTCGATCAGCCAATAGGCGCCGAAGCAGGCGATGAGGCCGGAAACAACGCGCACGAGGCGCGGGCTGCGCAGGTCTTGCGTGAATAGTCGGTCGAACGTCAGCAGCAGAGGCAGAAAAACCAGCACCACGCCGATCTGCCCCGCCTCCACGCCGAGGTTGAAGCTCGCCAGCGCCGGAACGATAGCGCGCTGCGGGACGCCGAGCTCGATCAAGCCGCTCGCGAAACCGAAACCATGAATGAAGCCGAACACGAAAGTGTCGCGCCAGCGTCCGTCGACCTTGCAGGTGAAGAAATTCTCCATTGCCACATAGATGATCGACAGAGCGATCGCGACCTCCACCCAGCGGCTCGGCAGATCGACGAGCTGCAGCGCCGCGAGCGTGAGCGTCACCGAATGCGAGACGGTGAAGGCCGTCGCCAGCTTCACGACGGGCCACACACGCGTCGCCCACAGCATCACCGCGATGAGGAAGCACAGATGATCGTAGCCGGTCATGATGTGCTCGACGCCGGCTGCGAAAAATTTCGGCGCGAGCTCCCACGGGCTCGGCAAGGGCTTGGAGAGATCGATCGGGGCGTCGCCGGGGAAGATCATCACCTGACCCGGCGCCGCCTCGCGGCCCGCGCGCTGCGCCTCGGTCAGCGTCGACTCGTCGTCCTCCCCCATGCCGACGAGATGTTTGGCGCGCCGTCCCTGCGCCTCGAGCAGCCGGAACGGATCATAGAAAATCCGTCCGTCGACGGCGCTGCAATCCATGCGCAGCACGACCTTCGAGTCCGATGGATTATTCGGATCAACGCCGACCGAAACGACCTTGCCGGGGCAAGCAGCGCCCGCTTCGTTCCGCAGAACGACGCGGTTGCGGATGAATTCGCCGATCATCCGCTCGATCACGCCGGGCTCGGTGAGATCGACGTCGGACGTCGGCTCGTTCTCGGCGAACATTCGTTCGATGTCGGTTCCCAAAAATCCGACGTCGATGCGATAGACGCCGTTTCCCTCCGGGACGATGCGGCTGCTGGAAATATCCGCCGTATGCGCGCCCGCCGCCGTCGCGAGGCCGAAAACCGCCATCAGAATCACGAGAACATTCATGGCCCGCCGCGCCATTCCGCAGTCTCCCTTGACGCGGCGCGACCGCGCGGCGTATGCAAGAAATTCAAATACTGCATATCAAGTCTGGAAAGACAAGAAGCGGCGACCGACCAGCCTCGCGCGCAGGCGCGCGAGGCTGGTCGGAACTGGCTGCGCCGAATCTTGCCCGCGCCCCGGAGGCCGCATAGCATCGACGAGAGCAACCGACTTCGGCATCGAACGACGAGCAGGGCGTCCCCGAGTATGAAAAGGGTAGAGAAGCGGCGGGCTGCGCAGACTTCACTCGAACTCGAGATCATCCAGCAGCGGCGCATGGCCGCCGCAGAATTTTGCCGCGCCGCGCCCCGACGGGCGACAGGCGCCTCGCTGCTGGTCGCGGCCGTGCTGGAGCTCGCGGGGACGCGAGACGGCGCCTGCGCCTATGCGGATCGCTCCGACGCTGCGCCGCGGCGCGTGACCGCTTCGTCCTTCGGCCTTCCCGCCCCGCGGACAAAGACGCGCGACGCCGCCATATTGCTGGCGCATGCGATCGTCGTGCGCACGTCGCCCGCGCAGAACGGCGTCTCCGCCGGCAATATCGGAAAAGTGGAAGTGTGGTACGACGCCGGGATTCGCGACGCCTTCGCCGCCCTCGCGGTCATCGGCGCATCGGGCGAACGCGTCGACAAGCGCGACGCCGCGATCGACAAATCCGATCCGAGCCACGTCTCGGTGAGCGTCGATCCATTGGCCCCCGGCAAATATACCGCGCGTTATCGCGCGCTGTCGGCCGACGGCCATCTCGTCAGCGGCGCCTGGGAATTCGAGGTGCGTCCTTAGAGAGTCCGCGCCGCGAACGCAACGATGCTTCGCAAAAAAACAAGAAGCGAGAGCCGAAGGTTCTCAGCGGGGAAAGGAAGCGCCAGCGATGAACTCGAATCTGCGGATGAATGTGATGTTGCTCGTCGGCGTCGTCCTGCTCATCGGCGCCAATGCGACGGCGTTCTCCTACTCCTATTGGGGACCGTCCTTCAATCTGTTCTGGAGTGACTTCTTGAACGCGCATTTCTACCGGCCCGCCGTCAAGGCCGGCGACCGCACAATGGCCGACTGCCTCGAGGTGAGCGATTTCTATTCGGCGCGGCTGACCACCTATTTCCTCGCCGATTCCGCCGACAGCGCCGGCGGACCGATCGACGATCTCAGCAAATACGACGAATATTGCGATCGCGTTCCCGGAACGGGACGAGCGATCTTCTCCGTCACGCTGATGGAAGAGGATGTGAGAAGCCTTCCCGTCGGATTATCGTTCTACAAATTCGACCAGAAGGGCGCGCGTGAGATGGTCAATTCCGTGCCGGCCAAGCCGCATCCCGCCGGTTTCTTGACATTGGACGCGCCGATCCCGCACAGGGGCAGATATCTTCTCGAGCTCGCTTTCGGCGACGGCAAGAACGCGGAAGACAAGATCGAAATACCGATCTCGGTCGGGCAATGATCACGCCGCGGGGCGTTTGCGCGCCCTGCGCTTCTGCCGCCATCGCAGAAAGCCCGTCGCATAGAGGACGAGCGGCGTCGACCCGATCAGCAGCGCGAGCGGACGGCCGATATCGCCGAACGCTTCGCCGCTGTGCAGCGGGAACAGCCACTCCAAGACTCTCTCCCCCGCGCTGAAATCGGCGCGGTCCTGCACCTGCAGGACGCGGCCGCTGTATTGGTCGACGCCGACATTCCTGTATGTCTTCGTGCGATTGGGCTCGCGCTCCGATCGCTTGCCGACGACATAGACGCCCTCCGGCCCGCTCGGCAGCAAGATCCAATGGAGTCGTCCGTCGGGAAGCGCCTCGTCCGCCGCCGCGGCCGCCGCATCGAGACCGATCGGCGAAGGGGCGGCGACGAGAATCGAGCGGCCGAAATCCGGATCGGCGCGGACGGGCGAGACGAGGCTCATGGCCGCGCGCGTCGCCGGCTTGAAAATCATGGCGACGCCGGTGAGCAGCATCACCAATAGGACGGCCGCAAAATAGAGTCCGACGCTGCGATGCGCGTCATAGGCGATCCGTTCCGGGCTCGCGCCCCATTTGATCTTCAGTCCCAGCCGCCAATCGCCGTTGAGCGGCGCCCAGAGATAAAGGCCGACGAGAATGGAGACGAAGACGACGACGCCGAGGGCGCCGATCAGATAGGCGTTGGCGACGCCGAGCAGCAGCGTCCAATGGAAGGCCATGAGGATCGGCACGAGAGGCTGCGAGAGCTGATCCTCGCCATGCAGCAGCAGCCTCTGTCCGGTGACCTTCGCCGTATAGGGATCGACGAACATCTGATAGAAATAGGTGTCGAGATCATCGGTCTCGACCATGTAATTGATCGCCGCCGCCGCGCGCGGATGACGCGGCGCCGCGAGGCGCTCCGGCTTCGCGTCCGGCGGCATCGCCGCCATCGCCGCCGCGAAAATCTCGTCGAGCGGCCGCGTCGCCGCCCCGGCCGGCGGATCGACTCGCATCAGCGGAGCGTTCAGCCATTCATCGATATCCTCGCGAAAGGCGAGAAGGCCGCCGCTCAGTGCGATCACGACGAAGACCGCGCCGGCGAAGAGGCCGACCGTGCGATGGATCGACAGAAAGACTTTACGAACGACTTCGCGCCGACGCATCGGGACCAGCTCCGTCTCGGCAGTGCGGCGGGTGGAGCGCCGCCGATCGACGGGAACGATTTCTGCGCATGTTGTCAACTCGCGCGCGAACGAGCAGCCTATGCTGTGCGCACATGCGGACGTTTCGCAAGCCTGAACATGGTCCGAGCAGGCCAATCGGATGAAGGACCACAGTCCTCGCCCTCATCTGAGGAGCCCGCGCAGCGGGCGTCTCGAAGCACGAGGGCGAGCTCCATAAGATGGAATAAGGATCCCGCGTGCTTCGAGACGGCTCCTTCGGAGCCTCCTCAGCATGAGGGAGGCTTCACCCGATCGTCCTCTGGTCCAAGGTCGAGGCGTTCCGGAACCTCCTCGGCCCGCCGCGCGATCCATGTGTACGCCGCGCGAGACGACAGCCACGCTCGCGATCCTCGAAACCGACGCATTTTTCCCCTCTTGAATGCGATCAAGCCACATGCGCTCGGCGGCGGCGGTGAGAACCGAGCCGCGAAGCGCGAGCGGCGCGTGCGTCAGGGTAGAATCGATGGAAGGGATACGAAACCGTCTCCAGCATCTCGACATGCTGCGCGGCTTGTGCGCGCTCGGCGTGGTCGTCAGCCATGCGCGGTCGCTGCTGATCGTCCCCTTTGCCGACGCTCGGGAGCACGGGCTCGGCGAGTTGCTTCTCTTCACGATCGGCGGCCTCGGTCACGAATCCGTGATAATCTTTTTCGCCTTGAGCGGCTATTTCGTCGGCGGATCGGCTTTCGCCGCGATGCGCGACGGCCGCTTCTCGTGGGGCGCCTATGGCGCCGCGCGCCTGTCGCGATTATGGACCGTGCTCGTCCCGGCCCTGATCCTGACCGCGTTCCTCGATGCGGCGGGCGCCGCTCTCGGTCCGCCCGGCGCCTATGACGGCGCTCTCGCCGCGACGATTCCGAGTGGGCCGACTCCGGCCGAGCCGGCGAATCATTCTTTTCCGACATTCTTCGGCAATCTGCTCTTCCTGCAGACCGTGGCGACGCCGGTGTTCGGCTCGAACCGGCCGCTGTGGAGCCTCGCCAACGAAGCCTGCTATTACTTGGCGTTTCCGCTCGTCGCCTTCGGCCTTCTGCGCGGCGCCGGCCGGACGCGCTGGAGTTATGCGGCCGCGGGCCTCTTCGTGCTGGCCGCGGCGCCGATGGAAATGGCCCTGCTCGGCGTTCCCTGGATCGCGGGCGCCTTCGCCGCCGCCCATCCGGCGACTCGCGCGCCGATGCGAGCGCTTCTCGCCACGGCGGCGACGGTCGCGGCGATCGGTTTCGCCCATGCGTCGCGCACGCTCGCAAGCGACATCGTCCTCGGCTGCGTCGTCGCCGTCTGGCTGCGCGACCTCGCGACCTTCGCTCCGATCGGCGGCCTCTACGCCCGCGCGGCGACGGGACTGTCGAACATCTCCTACACGCTCTACGCCGTGCATTATCCGCTGATGCTGGCGCTGTGGTTCGCGCTGCTCGCGCCCGCGCAGAGCCAGCCGGGACCGGCGGCGCTCGCGCAAATGGCCGCATTCATCGCTGCAGCGCTCGTCTATGCGACCGCCGTGTGGTTCCTGTTCGAGCGCCGAACGGATAGGGTGCGGCGCGCCATGAAACGCCTTTTGTCGGCGCCGGCGCACGGCCGAATTGACGCGGATCACTCGTCGACCATGGTGAGCGGCGGGCAGACCTCCTCGAGCGACTTGCGCTCGGCGGCGACGCCCCAGCGCCATTCGACGAGCGCGGCGCCGATCATCAGAACCGCGCCCAAGGCATAGCCTTCGAAGACGTTCCAGCGCTGGCCGGTCACGATCAGCGTCGCGAACAGCCATGGGCTGACGACGCCGCCGAGAGCCGTGCCGACCGCATAGAAGACGGCGATGACCATCGCGCGGATCTCGAGAGGAAACGTCTCGCTCACGGTGAGATAGGCGGAGCTCGCGGCGGCCGATGCGAAGAAGAAGACGAGCATCCAGCCGATCGTCTGCCCCGCGACGGTGAGCAGCCCCTGCGCGAACAGATAGCCGACGACGAGCAGCGCTGCGCCGGAGACGGCGTAGGTCGCGCTGATCATCACCTTGCGTCCGAGGCTGTCGAAAAAATGCCCGAGCATGAGCGGACCGAGGAAATTGCCCGCGGCGAGCGGAAGCAGATAGAGGCCGACCGCTTCGGCGGGGACGCCGTAGAAATCGGAGAGAACCAGAGCGTAGGTGAAGAAGATGGCGTTGTAGAGGAAGGCCTGCGACGCCATCAGGCTCAGCGCGACCAGCGTGCGCTGCGGATAAAGCCGAAACAGGACGCGCGCGATTTCGCCGATCGGCGTATGGCCGCGCGCCCGAAGCTTCACGACGGGCCAGGTCGATTCGGCGCGGACGGCGCCGTCGCCCAGGGTTCGCCGCTCGATCGACGCGACGATCTTCTCGGCCTCCCGCTCGAAGCCGTGAAGCATGAGCCAGCGCGGACTTTCGGGGATCCATCGCCGCATGAGCAAGATCAGCGTTCCGAGCACGGCTCCGATCAGGAACGCCGACCGCCAGCCGAGGGCGGGATCCATCCATTGGAGAAGCACGACCGATCCCCCGGCGCCCGCCGCGGCGCCGATCCAGAAACTGCCATTGATCACGAGATCGGTCCAGCCGCGAACGCGGGCGGGAATGAGCTCCTGAATGGTCGAGCTGACGGCCGCATATTCGCCGCCGATGCCGCAGCCCACGAAGAAACGGAAAACGATAAAGCTCGTTGCGTCCCATGACGCCGCGGTCGCCGCCGTCGCGACGAGATAGATCGCCAGAGTGATGAAGAACAGCTTGCGGCGGCCGAGCCTGTCGGTCATCCATCCGAACAGCAGTGCGCCGAGCACGGCGCCGAGCAGATAGGCGCTGCTCGCGACGCCGACCTCGACGCTGGAGAGGCCGAGGGCGGCCGGCTCCCTCAACACGCCGGCGACCGCGCCCGCCAGCGTCACCTCGAGGCCATCGAGAATCCAGGTCACCCCGAGCGCGACGACGACGAGCGTGTGGAAGCGTCCCCACGGCAGCGCATCCAGCCGTGCGGGAACAGTCGATTCGATGACGACTCCTGCCGATTTGTCGCGCATGTCTCCCTCGCTCTCGATCCACGGCGCAGTCGAGGCGCTGCGCCGCAGGCAGGATAGAGAAACGATTGGCGCGCAAAAACGGCGAAGCGAGCGTTTTTTTCGCGGCGAAAGGGCGAGGTTGACCTTCGAGGGCGAGGTTGACTTGGCCGCGTCGTTCGGGCCATCCTGCCACGGTCACGTGGTTTTTTGAGCCGGCCGGCTTGCCGCCACGTAAAACAACGCGCTAAAAGGCCGGGTTTCCTCGCGAAATCCGCTTTTTTCGCCACGGCGCCCGCGCGCGCCGCACGGGGGACGACGATCCATGAGCAGAGAACGAAAACCATTGCGGCCCGCGACGCAGCTCGTTCACGGCGGCGGGATGAGATCGCAATTCGGCGAATTGTCCGAGTCTTTGTTCCTCACGCAGAGCTTCGCCTATCCGACCATGGAGGCCGCCGAGGCGCGTTTCAAGGGCGAGGACCCGGGCTTCATCTATTCGCGCTTCTCCAATCCGACCGTCGCCATGTTCGAGAAGCGCATGACGCTGCTCGAAGGCGCGGAAGCCGCGCGCGCCACGGCGAGCGGCATGGCCGCCGTCACCGCCGCTCTGCTCGCGCAATTGCGCGCCGGCGATCACATCGTGTCGGCGCGCGCATTGTTCGGCTCCTGTCTCTATGTGGTGGAGGATCTGCTGCCGCGTTTCGGCGTCGCCTCGACGCTCGTCGAAGGCGCCGATCTCGCTCAATGGAAGGCGGCCGTCCGCGAGGAGACGAAGCTCTTCTTCCTCGAAAGCCCGACCAATCCGGGCCTCGAGGTCTATGACATTCGCGCCATCGCCGAGATCGCGCATGAGGCGGGCGCACGGCTCGTCGTCGACAATGTGTTCGCCACGCCGCTCTTGCAGAAACCCTTCGAATTCGGCGCCGATGTCGTCGTCTATTCGGCGACCAAGCATATCGACGGACAGGGGCGGTGCCTCGGCGGGATCATTCTCGCCTCGCAGGCGCTGATCGAGGAGAACATCCACAATTTCCTGCGCCAGACCGGGCCGGCGCTGTCGCCCTTCAACGCCTGGACGATGCTGAAGAGCCTCGAGACGCTGCCGCTGCGCGTCGCGCAGCAGACGGCGAGCGCCGCCAGAATCGCGGACTTCCTCGCCGGACGGAAGGGAATTGCCCGCGTGCTCTATCCGTTTCGCGCCGACCATCCGCAGGCGGAACTGGCGCGCCGGCAGATGTCGGGCGGCGGCACTCTGGTCAGCTTCGATGTCGACGGCGGCAAGGAGGCCGCCTTCCGTTTCGCCAACGCGCTGGAGATCGTGAAAATCTCCAATAATCTCGGCGACGCCAAGAGCCTGATCACCCATCCCGCGACGACGACGCATCAGCGCCTGACGCCGGAGGCGCGGGCGCGGATCGGCGTCGGCGACGGAATGCTGCGCCTCTCGGTCGGCCTCGAGGACGTCGAGGATCTGATCACCGACCTCGAATACGGACTATACGCGGCGTCTCGACGCGATTGAGACAGTGCGGGGGCGGTCGCGCGCTCGCGTGTTCCCCTCTGCCGGGCGTATGGGACGCGTCTTCCAGCCGACGTCAGCGGGTCGCGTCGAAGCGAACGAATTTTGCCCGCCGCTCGAGATCGATCAGGCGCCCGCTGCGCCGCGGACGAAGAACGGGCGGCGGCTCCACGGCGGCCGGCGGCTCGGACGGCGCCGCGGCGGCCGATTCGCGCGGCTCCTGCAGGGCGACAGCGCGTTCGGCGCCCGCGCCGGCAAAGGACCGGACGAAGTCTCGAATGAAGGCGCCCAAACCGGCGCGATCGACGGCGTATAACAGAAACACGGCTTATCCTCCCCTGTCGCGGCGGCGCGCGATCGCCATTTGCGCCAGCCGCCGGCCGCAATACGACGTGTTGTCCAGCGAAGACGGATCAGGAGAAGGCGGGAGGCGCTCGCGCCCGAATGGCGTGATCGCGGCGCGAAGGGCTCGCCGAATCGTCGGCGACCGACCACGTCATGGCGGTCCCCGGAACCGCCGCGGCGCCGATGGCGCGCGAGGCGTCCCGGGGCGGCGACGCGCCGCCCGCGCTGCCGCACAGAACGCAGAGATCGCATATCTCGGGCGCCACATGCCGTCGGCCGGCGGGTTGCGCCTCGTCGGCCGACGCCGCCCCGGCGCGCGCCGTCGAGCACATGGACGACTGCTCGGCCGCGCCCATCGCCACGCGCGCCCACGCCGGCGTAACGGCCTGAACGGCCAGCGCCAGAAGGAACAAGAGAGCGCAGAGGAAGTCGCGACGCATTCCGTCCGTCTCGAACGAGCAGAGTGCGCCATGAGCGGCGCGGCGGGAACCCTGACGCAATCCGCACGCCGGAGCAAGCAATTAGACACAGTGCGGCGCAGTCGGATGTGATGCGGCGCAGCATGACGAGGTGTGAGCGCAGGCGCGCCTCATCGCGCGCGCCGTGGGACAATGTCACGGTTCTTGCTTCAGTCTTCGCGAAAGCCCCGCCGCCGCCCGCGCCCCTCGCGTGCGCCGTCTCGATTCCTCATTCCCCTCGGGCGCGGCGCGCTCTAGAGTAGGACCTATGTATATAGCCGTCACCCGCGACATTCAGGTCACCGCGCTGCCCGACTTTCTGCCGGAGCGCTCCGACCCCGCTCAGGACCGCTTCGTCTGGTCCTACACGATCGAGATCGCCAATCTCGGCAAAGAGAGAGTTCAGCTTCTGTCGCGACATTGGATCATCATCGACGCCTACGGCCGGCGCGAGGAGGTGAAAGGTCCAGGCGTCGTCGGCGAGCAGCCGATCCTCGAGCCCGGCGAGACCTTCCGCTACGCTTCGGGCTGTCCGCTGTCGACGCCGTCGGGGCTGATGCAGGGAACCTACACGATGATCACCGACGACGGAGAGACTTTCGACATCGAAGTGCCCGCCTTTTCGCTCGACAGCCCGCTTTCCAAGCCTACCCTCAACTGAGGGGCGCCGCATGTCGACGCTGGAGCGAGTGATCGAGCTGACCGGGCGGCTAGTCGCTTTCGACACCGAGAGCTCGAAGACCAATCTGCCGCTCATCGACTTCGTGGCCGCCTATCTGCGTGAACTGGGCGTTCCCTTCGTCGTCGCGCCCAATGCGGCCGGCGACAAGGCGGCGCTGTTCGCGACCATCGGCCCGAATGTCGACGGGGGCGTCGTCCTCTCGGGCCATACCGACGTCGTGCCGGTCGCGGGCCAGAGTTGGACCGGCGATCCCTTCGCGCTACGGCGCCAAAATGATCGCCTGATCGGCCGCGGCGCCGTCGATATGAAGGGTTTCGACGCCGTCTGCCTCGCCATGGTCCCCGAATTCAAAGCGACGGCGCTGAAACGGCCGATCCATATCTTCCTCAGCTATGACGAGGAAACGACCTGCCTCGGGCCGCTCGACCTCATCGCCCGCTTCGGCGGCGCGCTCCCGCGCCCCGGCGCGGCGGTGATCGGCGAGCCGACCTCGATGCGCGTCGCCGACGCACATAAGAGCGTCACCACCTATGTGACGAAAGTCGTCGGACACGAAATCCATTCGGCCAATCTGCACCGCGGCGCGAGCGCGGTGCATGCGGCCCTGCTCCTCGCCGGCGAACTGCTGCGTCTCGGCGAGGAGCTCGTCGCCAGGGGCGATCCGACCGGACGCTTCGACCCGCCCTATTCCACTCTGCATATCGGGGCCATCCGCGGCGGCACGGCGCGCAACATCGTCGCCAAGGACTGTTCCTTCCATTGGGAGCTGCGCGGCGTGCCGGGAACCAACGCGGCCGCTCTCGTCGAGGAAAGGCTCGCAGCCTCTACGCAGGAGCTGCAGGAGCGCTATTTCGCGGCTTTTCCGGGAACCGGGATCACGACCGAGATCGAAGTGGCCGTCCCGGGCCTCGCGCCGCAGCCGGGCTCGCCGGCGGAAACTCTGGCGCTGCGGCTCGCCCGCGCCAATCATACGATCGCCGTGCCCTACGCCTCCGAGGCCGGACAGTTCCAGCACGCGGGCGTCGCGAGCGTCGTCTGCGGGCCGGGGCGCATCGACGAGGCGCACCAGCCCGACGAATATATAGAAGTGTCGCAGCTCGCCGCTTGCGTGGAGTTCATGCGCGCTCTCGCGAGGGAGCTCGGCGCCTGACGCGCCGAGCCCTTTGCCGCGTCAATAGCAGGTCCAGGCCCAATAGCCGCCGATCCAGCGCCAGCACGGCCCGACGCCATAGCCCCACCAGCGCCCGCGCCAGAAGCGGCCGCGGCCGCCTCCGCCGCCGTGATGCCAACCGCCGTGACCGCCATGCCAGCCGCCACCGCCGCCATGCCAGCCGCCACCGCCGCCATGCCAGCCGCCACCGCCGTGATCTCCGCCGCCATGCCAACCGCCGCCATGGCCGCCGCCGTGTCCACCTCCGCCATGGCGCCCACCGCCATGCTGCGCGAGCGCCACAGACGGCGCCGCGAGCGCCGCGCCCAGGGCGACGGCCAAGAGAAACTTGTTCGACATCGTTGAAACCCTCCTTTTATGCGGCCGCGAAGCCGGCGAATATACGCTGCGTCGCCGCTTCGAGGGAGGACGCTACCTCGGACGCCGCCCGCGCCGAGTGCGTTGTCGCACAGATCGCGCTCGAATCCCACCGATCGCCGCGCGACGCATGAAGGCGGCGCCGCCATTGATTTCGGGAAGGGGGCGGCTATAGTCCGCGCCCGTTGGCCGGCCTTCGAGCCGGCGTCAGGCGCGTCCGCCGCTTCCTAGAGATCGAACATGAAATTGATCCAGACCGCACAAGCTGAGACCGATCCGGCGCCCGCCCCCGCCCCTCCGACCCCTCCCGCGCCTCCCGCTCCCGAGGCGCCCGCCCCGGTCGCCCCGCCGCCCGTTCCGCCGACCGCCTCGGTGCAGAGCGCGCCCGACGCCGGCGCGCCGCCCCCGCCCGCTCCCGACATGCTGACGCAGCTCGCGCCGCTGCTGTTCATCACGCTGATCGTCTATTTCATCGTGCTGCGGCCGCAGAACCGCCGCGCCAAGGAGCAGAAGGAGGCGCTGAAGAACGTGCGCCGCGGCGACACCATCGTCACCAGCGGCGGCCTCGTCGGCAAGGTGACCAAGACGATCGACGACGCGGAGGTCGAAGTCGAGATCGCGCAGAACGTGCGCGTGCGCATTCTCCGGCAGGCAATCTCCGATGTGCGCGCCAAGGGCGAGCCGGTAAAGGATCAGGCCGGCGCGCGCTGACGCCGCCGCCCGCAACGCTCGCCGCATCGCGCCGGATCGGCCGGCGCGGCTTTTTCATCGAACGGACGCTCGATGCTACGCTTCTCCAAATGGAAGATCATCGCCGTTCTGGCGCTGACCCTCTCCGCCATTCTCGTCATCGTTCCGAGCCTCGTCTCATCGGCGAGTCTGCAGGCGATCTCGAAGGCGCTGCCCGAATGGGCGCAGCCGCGCACCATCGTGCTCGGCCTCGATCTGCAGGGCGGCTCCTATGTGATGCTGGAGGTCGACAAGCCCTCCGTGTTGCACACGCAGGTGATGAATTTGCGCGACGACGTGCGCCGCATCCTGCGGGAGGAGAAGATCGCGATCACCGGCGGCATCGGCGCGCAGGCGCGCGGCGTGCAGCTGCGCGTCCCCGACGCGGCCGACCGCGCCAAGGCGCTGCCGAAGTTCCGGCAGCTGGCGCAAGGCTTCGGCGCGGCGCGGCTCGGCGGCGCGCCGCCGCTCGACGTGCGCGAGGGCGACGACGGCCTGATCCAGATCGTCGTCACCGAGACGGGCCTCACCGACAAGGTGCGCCGCGCGGTGGATCAGTCGATCGAGGTCATCCGCCGCCGCGTCGACGCGCTCGGCACGCGCGAACCGAGCATTCAGCGCCAGGGAGACGACCGCATCATCGTCCAGGTTCCGGGCCTGCAGGATCCCGAGCAGCTGAAGACGATTCTCGGCCAGACGGCCAAGCTCGAATTCCGCCTCGTCGCCGAGCCCGGCGCGAGCCCGTCGGAGGTCGAGGAGCTGGAGCAGACCGAGCAGCAGGGCAAGATCGGCATCGAACGCCAAGTCATGGTGCAGGGCGAGGATCTGACCGACGCCCAGCCCGGCTTCGACCAGCGCAGCGGCGAGCCGGTGGTCAACTTCCGCTTCAACATTCGCGGCGCGCAGAAATTCGGCGAGGTGACCTCGAAGAATGTCGGGCGCCTCTTCGCCATCGTGCTCGACAACAAGGTGATCTCGGCGCCGCGCATTCTGACCCCGATCACCGGCGGCTCGGGCCAGATCTCCGGCCATTTCACCGTCGAGCAGGCCAATAATCTATCGATCCTGCTGCGCGCGGGCGCCCTGCCCGCCAAGCTCGACATCGTCGAGGAGCGCACGGTCGGCCCCGGCCTCGGCCAGGACTCGATCGACGCGGGCAAGCGCGCGGCCTATGTCGGCGCCGGCCTCGTTGTCGTCTATATGCTCATCACTTACGGCGTGTTCGGCGTGTTCGCCAATCTGGCGCTGTTCGTCCACATCGCCTTCATCTTCGCCGGCCTGGTGCTGACCGGCTCGACGCTGACGCTGCCCGGCATCGCCGGCATCGTGCTGACCATCGGCATGGCGGTCGACTCCAATGTGCTGATCTATGAGCGCATCCGCGAGGAGCAGCATGGCGGGCGCTCGATCCTCGCCTCGCTCGACGCGGGCTTCAACCGCGCCTTCGCGACCATCGTCGACTCCAATGTCACCATGTTCGTGGCCGCGGCGATCCTCTACTTCCTCGGCTCCGGCCCGGTGCGCGGCTTCGCCGTGTCGCTCGCGCTCGGCATTCTGACGACCATCGTCACCGCGGTGACGATGACGCGCATGATGATCGCGGTCTGGTATCATTTCGCGCGTCCGACGCGCCTGCCGATCTGAGGGTGAAACCGATGAAGCTGCTGCGTCTCGCCCCGGAGAACACCCGATTCCCGTTCATGCGGTTCCGCCGCGTGAGCTATCCCTTCTCGGCGGTCCTCTCCATCGTCTCGGTGCTGCTGCTCATCCTGCACGGCATGAATTTCGGCATCGACTTCGCCGGCGGCACGGTGATCGAGGTGCGCGCCAGATCCGGCCACGCCGAGATGGCCACGCTGCGCAAGACCGTCGAGACGCTGGCGCTCGGCGACGTCGAGGTGCAGGCCTTCGGCAATGAGTCGGACGCGACCTTGCGCTTCGGCCTGCAGGACGGCGGCGACGCCGCGCAGCAGGCGGCGGTGGAGAAGGTGCGCGGCGCCGTCGGCGGCGACTATGAGCTGCGCCGCGTCGAGGTGGTCGGCCCGCGCGTCTCCGGCGAGCTGGTGCAGTCCGGAACGCTCGGCGTCGTGCTGTCGATCGTCGCCGTTCTCACCTATCTCTGGTTCCGCTTCGAATGGCAGTTCGCCATCGGCGCCGTCATCGCGACGATGCACGACCTGCTGCTCACGGTCGGCTTCTTCTCGCTCACCCAGCTCGAGTTCAACACCACCTCGATCGCGGCGATCCTCACCATCGTCGGCTATTCGCTGAACGAGACCGTCGTGGTGCTCGACCGCATCCGCGAGATGATGCGCAAATATAAGAAAATGGCGACGGATCAGATGATCGACCTGTCGATCAACGCCGTGCTGCCGCGCACCATCATGACCGCGACGACCGTGTTCCTCGCGCTGCTGTCGCTCGCGATCTTCGGCGGCCATGTGATCCGCTCCTTCTCGCTGGCGATGATCTGGGGCATTTTCGTCGCCACCTATTCCTCGGTGTTCATCTGCTCGCCGATGCTGATCTATCTCGGCCTGCGCAGCGAGGATCAGGACAAGGCGCCCGAGCCCGCATCGACCAAGTCCGACGCCAAGCCCGCCAAGACGAGCTCGCGCGCCAAGCCCAAGGCCGCTTGAGGCGCCGGCGCGGCCATGGCGGAGCAGGGACAGGGCTTCGTTCCGGGCCGGCACAGGATCGACGCCTATGGCGGCGGGGGGTTCCGCTTCGCGGACATGTCGCATCGCGGCTCGCTGCTCGCCCTGCCCTCGGGCGTTCACGCCATCGACGCGACCGCGGCCGCCGCAGTCGACGAGGCGGCGCTCGCCCCCCTCTTCGCAGAGCCGCCGGAGGCGGTCGAATTGCTGATCTTCGGCGCCGGCGCCGATTTGCGCCCGCTCGGAGCCGCGCTTCATGCTCGTTTGCGCGCCCGCGGAATCATGGTCGAGGCGATGGCGACGGGCCCCGCCGTGCGCACTTATAATATGCTGGTCGACGAGGATCGGCGCGTCGCGGCGGTGCTGATCGCCGTTTGAGAAGCGAGGCCGATCGGGATGGACGACGCGCCGACGAACCGGGACGCCGAGCTCGCCGAGCATTATCGGCGCTGCGAGGATCTCGTCCGCGAGCAGGACATCGACCTGTGGCTCGCCTCTCTCTTCACGCCCGCCGCCACGCGGCGGCACCTCCACGCCATCGGGGCTTTCGCCGTCGAGATCGCCGGCGTGCGCGCCAAGACGTCGCAGCCTCTGCTCGGCGAAATGCGCCTACGATGGTGGTATGACGCGCTCGAGGCGGCAAGCGATGGAAGAGCGGGCGAGGAGAGCGGCGGAGCGCGCGCGCATCCGGTCGCCGACGCCCTCATCGACACGCTGGAGCGGCGCGCCATCGCGCGGGAGGACGTCGTCCGCCTGCTCGAAGCCCAGGTGTTCGACCTCTATGACGAGCCGATGGAGACGATGGAGGCGTTGGAGACTTATTGCGACAATGTGTTCGGCGCGCCCATGCGCTGGCGGGCCGTCGCAATCGACGCCGACGACGCCGCGCGGCAGGACGAAGCGCTGCGGTGCGCCGGCCGCGCCGCCGGCCTCGCATGGGTTCTGCGCTCTCTGCCCCGCCATCTCGCGCTCGGCCAGCGATTCCTTCCTGCGGAGCTCGCGGCGCGCCATCGCGCCGAGGAGGATTTCGCCCATGCGCGCGCGACGCCGGCCGTGCGCGCAGCTTTTGCCGAATTGCGGGCGCGCGCCCTCGCCCATTACGAGGCGGCGCGCCGCGCCATCCGCGGCGACGGCCCGGCGCGTGCGGCGCTGCTGCCCGCGGCTCTGGTCCCGCTCTATCTGCGGCGGATGGAGGGCGGAGCCTATGATCCGTTCCGGCCGCCCGCCCCGCCCGCGCAATGGCGCAGACAATGGCGGCTGTGGCGCGCCGCGCGCAGTGGGGGACTATGACCGCGATCGAAACCGATTCGCCGCGAACGGAAAACGCGCCATCGAACGACGCCCTGCAATTTCGCGCCGAACCCGGCGGACATCTCGAGATGGAGGCGCGCTACATGACCAATCCAGCCGACGCCGACTTCGGCCATCAGGCGAGACAGCTTCGCGTCGACACGCTGATCATTCTGCGCTGGCTGGCGATCATCGGCCAGACCATCGCCACGCTCGCCACTTATTATTATTTCCGCTTCGACTTCCCGATCGGCCTCAGCTTCATCGCCATCGCCACCTCCGCCTGCCTCAATGTGGCGCTGCGCCTCGGCACGCCGCGCACCTTTCGGCTCGACGACAGCGAAGCGGCGCTGCTCTTGTCCTACGACATATTGCAGCTCTCCGCTCTGCTCTATCTCACCGGCGGCGTCGCCAATCCCTTCGCCATGCTGTTTCTCGCGCCGGTGATGATCTCGGCGGTGTCGCTGCCGCGCAAGCTCACCATTCTGCTCGGCCTGCTGATGATCGCCGCGGCGACGATCCTCACCGTCGAGTTCCTGCCGCTGCCCTGGTACGAAGGCGTGCAACTGCATTTCCCGCTGCTCTACCGCACCGGCGTATGGACCTCGCTCGTGCTCAGCGCCGCCTTCGTCGGCCTCTACGCCGCGCGCGTCTCGGACGAGGCGCGGCTCCTGTCGACCGCGCTCGCGGCGACCGAGCTGGTGCTGGAGCGCGAGCAGCATCTCTCGCAGCTCGATGGACTGGCGGCCGCCGCCGCCCATGAGCTCGGCACGCCGCTCGCGACGATCGCGCTCGTCACCAAGGAGCTGCAGAAATCCCTGCCCGAGAACGCGCCGGCGCTCGCCGACGATCTCGCCCTCCTCGCGCAGGAAGCGCTGCGCTGCCGCGAGATCTTGCGTAAGCTCGTCTCGTTCGGCTCGGAGGATACGGGCGGCCTGCTCGACCAGCAGTCGCTCGAGACGCTGATCCAGGAAGTCGTCGAGCCGCATCGCTCCTTCGGCGTCGAAGTCGATGTAGTCAAGAACGGCCCGCCCGACGAGCCGGCCTTCGTGCGCAATCCGGCCATCGTCTACGGGCTCGGCAATCTCGTCGAGAACGCCGTCGACTTCGCCCATTCGAAAGTCAGGATCGAGGCGTCCTGGTCGCGCAATCTCGTCGTCGTCGTCATCGAGGACGACGGACCGGGCTTCTCGCAGCATATCCTCAACCGGCTCGGCGATCCATATGTGAGCAGCCGCTCGAGCGAACGCCGCACCAAGGCCGAGCCGGGCGCCGGCCTCGGCCTCGGCCTATTCATCGCCAAGACTTTGCTCGAGCGCTCGGGCGCGACCGTCACCACGGCCAATGTGCTCCCGCCGAAGACCGGGGCGAAGGTGACGATCGTCTGGCCGCGCTCGGCGCTGGAGCGCAGCGCCGCAAATAGCGAGTCGTGGCCGGGGGAGGAACAAACGGCTTCGCCGGACGCGCGGCAGTGATATATTCGGGGTGATCATGATCGGGGACGGCGACGCAATGACGATCGAAGAGAACAGCGCCCAGGACGCCGATTTGGAAGAGGCCGAGCTGCCGCAGGAGCGCTCGCTGCTGATCGTCGAGGACGACAAGCCCTTTCTCACGCGGCTGACCCGGGCCATGGAGGCGCGCGGTTTCACCGTCACCGCGGTGGAGACGGTGGCCGAGGGGCTCGCCGCCGTCGAGGCCGCCGCCCCCGCTTTCGCGATCATCGACATGCGGCTCGGCGACGGCAACGGCATAGACGTGATCTCGCGGCTGAAGGAGAAGCGTCCGGATTCGCGCGGGATCATCCTGACCGGCTACGGAAACATCGCCACCGCGGTGACCGCGGTGAAGCTCGGCGCCTTCGACTATCTCGCCAAGCCCGCCGACGCCGACGAGATCTATCATGCGCTGATGGCGACGCAGATCGAAAAGCCCGACGCGCTGGAAAATCCCATGTCCGCCGACCGCGTGCGCTGGGAGCATATTCAGCGCGTCTACGAGTCCTGCGACCGGAACGTGTCGGAGACGGCGCGCCGCCTCAATATGCACCGCCGCACGCTGCAGCGCATCCTGGCCAAACGCGCGCCGCGATGACCGCGCGCCGCCGGCGCTCAACGCTCGTCGCGATGCGACGCGAAATAGAGCCGCTCCGCCGCCGCGCCGGCGAAGCGCAGCACGATCGCCTTGCGCGTCGCCGGCGCCAGACGATGCACGGGCGCCTCGCGCAACAGGATGGCGCCATGAGCGTCGGCGACGATGAGGCCGGCGTCGGCGGGAAAGGCGTCGGGCTCCAGATCTGCGGGAACCGCGAAATAGAAACGGTCGCAATGGATGCGATAATCCGTCCATTTGTGATCGGCGCGAAAATCGGCGAGCGAGGATTTGACCTCGACGATGCGGATCGCGCCATCGGGCGCGAGGGCGACGAGATCGGCGCGGCGTCCGCCCGGCAGCGTCAGCTCCGTGAGGATCGAGAAGCCCGCCGCGCGCAGATAGCGGCGCGTGCCGCGCGTCACGAGGCGAGCATTCTCCTCACGCAGGCTCGCGCCGATCGGCGGAAAAGCTGCAAGGTCCATCGGAGCGCTCTCACTCCTCCCGAAGAGGCGTCGAGCGCGATCTTGGCCCCGGCGCCGCGCCGCGCGCAAGCGTCGAAATCGCTGCGATCGAGGAGAACCGCGCAAAAATGAGATCGATCTTCGCTCTTCTGCTCCTCGCCCTCGGCGCCGGCGCGGCCGACGGCGCCGAACGCGTCGTCAACATCTTCAATTGGAGCGATTACATCGATCCGGCCGTGCTCGAGGATTTCACCCGCGAAACGGGCGTGAAGGTCGTCTACGACACGTTCGACTCCAACGAGATTTTGGAGACGCGCCTGCTCGCCGGCTCGGCCGGCTATGACGTCGTCGTCCCTTCGGCGACCTTCCTGCAGCGCGAGATCAGAGCCGGCGTGTTCCAGCCGCTCGACAAGAGCAAGCTTTCCAATCTGAAGAACGCGTGGCCCGAGGTCGCGATGCGCCTCTCCCGCTACGATCCGGGCAATCTCTACGCCGTCAATTATATGTGGTTCACGACCGGGATCGCCTACAACGTCGCCAAGATCAAAGAGCGCATCGGCGACAAGCCGATCGCTTCCTGGGACCAGGTTCTGAAGCCCGAGAACTTGCGCAAGTTCTCCGACTGCGGCGTCTATGTGCTCGACAGTCCCGAGGATCTGTTCTCGACCGCGCTCAATTATCTGAAGCTCGATCCGAACTCGAAGGACCCGGGCGAGATTCGCCGCGCCGCCGATCTCCTCTCGGGGCTGCGCCGCCACATCAAGAAATTCCACTCGTCCGAATATATCAATGCGCTCGCCAATGGCGACATCTGCCTCGCCGTCGGCTGGGCGGGCGACAGTTTTCAGGCGCGCAACCGCGCGCGCGAGGCCGCCAACGGCGTCGAAATCGCTTATGTGATCCCGCAGGAAGGCGCGTTGATGTCGCTCGACAATCTCGCCATTCCGAAGGACGCGCCGCACCCCGACGAGGCGCATCTCTTCATCGATTTCCTGCTGCGTCCCGACATCGCCGCGCGCAACACCAAGGCGACGAATTTCGCCAATGGCGTCGCCGCCTCGCGTCCGCTCATCGAAAAAGAGATCGCGGAAAACCCCGCCATCTATCCCGACGCCGCGGCGATGAAGAAACTGTTCACAGTGACGGCGCCGGATCTCGCGATCCAGAAGATCGTCACGCGCGAATGGACGCGCGTGAAGACGGGGCGCTGACCCGCCGGCGCTCCGAGGGCTCGAGCGCGGCGGCGACGGCGGCCGCCGCGTCGCGCCAGTTCTCGTCATAGGCGCGCGCCGCGGACGGCGTGGCGACGCTTCCCCCGCCGACCGACGCCAGAGCTTCCACATAGGCCGCCGCATCCGCCGCACTCTCGACGAGGCGCAGCGAACCGTCGGCGAGCGCCCGGCGATAGGCGCGATGATGATCGAACTCGCTCCGATCGCACGGCGCGTTGACGATCGCCGGCCGGCCCGATTGCAGGCAGGCGAGCACGCTGCCGCGCCGAGAGGTGAGACCTTCGGGAAAGCGATAGACGAAGCAATCGGCCTCGCGGAACAGCGCGTTCAGCTCGGCGAAATCGTCGACATAGCCGGTGACGAGCATGTGATCCTCGAGGCCGAGCCAGCGCGCCTTGGCGCAAAACTCCTCCTCCACGCGATCCGCGCCCTTCACGAAGCCGCCGATGAACAGGCAGAAGACCGGAAGGCCGGCGCGCGCCGCCTGTTCCGCGACGTCGAGCACGAAGCCGCTCTGCTTCTTGGGATAGATCGAGCCGAAATGGCCGATGACGAGAGCGCCTCGCGCTTTCGCTTCACGCAGCCGCGCAGCGAAGCGAGGCGCCGCCGAGGGCGGGAGCGGCGGAATATTCGAGGGGATCGGCGCGATCGCGATCGGCTCGGCCGAGCGGCGCGCCGCTCGGCTCGCCAGAAAGCCGGCCCGCACATAGGGCGAAGAGAAAACGAGACGCTGCGCAGCCAGCACATAGGCGCCGACGACGAGGCGCCGGCGCCAGTCGAGATCGGCCCATTCATGCAGCACGAGCACGCTCGCGCGGCGGCGCAGCCGCGCGAATATCAACGCCACGAGCGGCGTCAGCAGCATCTTCTTCCACGCCACCACCGGGACGTTGATCGCGAGCGCTTTGGTCTCCGCCAGCGCCATCCAGATCGCGCCGAGATCGGCGAGCCGGCCGGAGACCGCGAGCCTGCGCGCCTCTCCTCCGATCCGCGGCCAGGTCTCGGCGATCATCCGTGCAAAGGCCTCGACGCCGCAGGGCGCGTCGCACGGCGAGAGCAGGAACAGCGTTTTCGCCGGCGCGACTTCCGACTTCATTCGATCTCCCTCGCGGGCCGCGTCAAGCCGACTTTCGCGCCTGAGCTATGCTTTCGTCTTCGCCGAGCGGACCAAAGCGCGTCGTCACCGTCAAAGCCTCCGACGCGGGCGCGTCGACGACAGGTTTCGTCTCCGCTTCGCTGCTCTCCGCCTCCGGCGCGCGTCCGCGCTCGCGCAGGAAGGCGAGACCGAGGCCTGCGGCGAGACCCGCCGCGAGCCCGGCGCCGGCCATCAGCGCGCCGCTCGGCGGGAAGCTGCGCGAGACCGGCGGCGTCGCCATTGTGATGATATGGGTGCTCGCGGCGTCGAGCTGCCGCGCTTCGCTCGTCTGACGCGCGCGGGTGAGGAAGGACTGATAGATGCTGCGGCTCGCATCGACTTCGCGCTCGAGATCGCGCAGCTTGACCGAGGCCTGAGCGGCGTCGGCGGCCGTCGTCTCGAGCTTGCGCACGTCGCGGCTCAGCGCCTCCTCCGTGCTGCGCGCACGTTCGTAATCCTTGCGCAGCGATCCCGCGACGCGGCCGAGCTCGGACGCGACGAGACGACGAATCTCGGCGAGCCGCGCGTTGGCGTTGCGCACGACCGGATGCTGCGGGCCGAGATCGGCCGCGAGATCGGCGAGCCGCTGCGACGCCTCCGCCTGCTGATTGCGCAGATTGTTCAGCGTCATCAGATTCATGCTCGCGGCGATGTCGGCGAGATCGGCGTCGGAGCGCCCGCCGCGCCGCGCCTGTTCATAGCGCGAGCGCGTGTCCTCGAGCCGCGTGCGCGCGAAAGTGAGCTGCTGATTGAGCTCCTTGAGGCGCTGCTCGTCCGCATAGAGCTCGCGCGTGCCGACGAGCCCGTGATGCGCCTTGTAATTTTCGACGGCCTTCTCGGCCGCGAGCACGCGCTCGCGCAGGCTGTCGAGCCCAGCGGTGAAGGAGCTCGCCGCCTGCCGCGCGGCGTCCGCATGCATCGACCCGCGCACGTCGATATAGGCCTGCGCCACCGCATTGGCGATGCGCGCCGATTTCTTCGGATCGTCGCTCGTCGCGGCGATGTCGATGATGAAGGTGCGCTCGGGGCGCCGCACGACGACTCGCGAACCCAGCGCGTGCACCGCCCCCGCCATTCGTTCCGCCTCGGTCGGACGCACGCCGACGCCGAACAGGCGATAAAGAAGCGACGGAGAGCCGACGAACTCCGGATCGTCGAGCAGATGCTCGGAGCCGACGACGCGCTCCAGCACCGCTTGCGACGAGATGATGCGCGTTTGCGTCTCGACGAAATTGATGAAGCCGTTCGAGTCCTGCCCCGGATTGTCGCCTTCGAGCCCGGGAAGGCTGCGCGGATCGAGATAGATCTGCGCGGCGGCGACGTAACGCGGCGTCAACCCTTTCGAGAGGCCGAAGCCGATCGCCGCGCCGACGACGGCGACGGACAGAATGAGCAGCTTCGCGCGCAGGGCGAGCCCCGCGAGAGCCGTCGGCGTGAAGGAACGCTCGCCATGCGTCTTGTCGGCGACGGCGACCGTCTCGCGCGCGGTCACGTCATTCGCTCGGGCGCCATAGTCCAGCATCATCCGATGTCCATTGCGAGCCCGAAGCTCGCGGTCGCGACGACGAGGCGCCGCGCTTCGCCATCTCCGGGCGTGGTTGATTTTCTCCAAATCCGCGCACGCCGCATTTGCTGCTAGAGACGAATAAAGTCCATTTGCAGGCGACAATACGGAATTGCGCGACGCTGTGAGATATCGGGACGCGTCCCCTGTCCCAGGAACTGCCGGAGCGTATCATTTTCACGCATCTCGATACGGCATTCTTTCCAAAATCGATCAAATCGAATGGAACGGAATTAGCAGCCGCTGACGATTGTCGATCGATTCACCTTCGCCGATCGCAATGTCTTCACCATCGAGCGGCAACTTTGCTGCAAATACCGGTGAAACACGTATGGTGAAGCCGCAGGACGACACGCAACTCACATGTCGATGGAGATGATGATGCTCGAAACGATCCGACGCCTCGTCGAGGAGCAGGGACGCCTCTCGGTCGTAGCCGATGCGCTGCGCGACGACGCAGATCTCTATGCGTCGGGACTCACTTCGTTCGCCGCCGTGCAGCTCATGCTGGCGCTGGAGGAGGCCTTCGACGTCGAATTTCCGGAGCGCATGCTCAATCGGCGCAGCTTCGCTTCGATCGCCGCCATCGCCTCCTGCATCGCCGAACTGAAACCGGAGGAGGTCGCCTGATGAACGCGCCGCTCGACCGCGGAGCGACTGTCGTCGCCGCCGCAGCTCTACACGCCGACGACGTCGATCGCCGCGGCCGCTTCCCGGCGGAAGCCGTGCAGGCGCTCAAGGACGCGCGTCTCCTGTCGCTGATGATCCCGACCGAGCTCGGCGGCGCCGGCGCGCCGCTCGCCGATGTCGCGGAACTCTGCACGACGCTCGGCCATCATTGCGCGTCGACGGCCATGGTCTTCGCCATGCACCAGATCAAGGTGTCGAGCCTCGTCGCCCACGGTATCGAGAGCGAATGGCATCGCGGCTTCATGCGGCGCGTCTCCGACGCTCAGCTGCTGCTCGCCTCCGCCACGACGGAAGGCGGCGTGGGCGGCAATCTGCGCAACAGCATCTGCGCCTTCGAGCGCGACGGCGACCTGTTCCGCGTCGCCAAGGAGGGCGCGCTCATCTCCTATGGCGCGCAGGCCGACGCCATCCTCGTCACCGCGCGCCGCGCCGCCGACGCCCCGCCCTCCGATCAGCGGATGGCGGTGCTGACGCGCGGACAATATCGCCTCGAGCGCACCGGCGAATGGGACGCGCTCGGCATGCGCGGCACCTGCAGCGAAGGCTTCACGCTGAGCGGCGAAGCGCCCTATGAGCAGATCCTCGCCGGCGAATTCGCCGAGATCGCCTCGCATTCGATGCTCGCCACCGCGCATCTCCTGTGGAGCTCGGTGTGGTACGGCATCGCCGGCGACGCTCTCGCCCGCGCCCAGGCCTTCGTGCGCAAGGACGCGCGCAAGCGCTTCGACGGCGCCTCCCCCGGCGCGTTGCGCCTCGCCGAGGCCTCGACCAAGCTGCAGCTGATGCGCGCCAATATCGTCGAAGGGCTGAAGCGCTTCGCGCGCGCCCAGAGCGAGCCGGACGATCTCAACTCCATGAGCTTCGCCGTGACGATGAACAACATCAAGATCGGCTCTTCCGAGCTCGCCGTCGAGATCATCAATCACGCGCTGCTGATCGCCGGCATCGCCGGCTACAAGAACGGCACGCCGTTCAGCGTCGGCCGCCACATGCGCGACGCTCTGTCGGCCCGCGTGATGATCTCCAACGACCGTATCCTCGGCAATATGTCGACGCTGCTGCTCGCGCAGCGCATCGACGCGCGACTGGGAGACTAAAATCATGTGCGAGGCTTGCGACGGCTTTCTCGACCGCATGTTCGCCAAGGGCGTCCTGCATGCGACGGGCGTCGACGGACTTTACGGACGCGGCGCGTCTTTCGAAGCGGTCATCGACGGATTGGACCGGCTGATCTCGCGCCTCGCGACCGGCGACACGGCCGAGGTCATCCGCTTTCCGCCCGGCATGAATCGCGCGCTGTTCGAGAAGAGCGGCTATATGAAGAACTTTCCGCAGCTCGCGGGAACGGTCCACAGCTTCGACGGAAACGAGAAGGACCATATGGCCCTGCTCGACGCCATCCACAATGGAAGCCAATGGACGAAGGGACAGGCGGCGACCGACATCGTGCTGACGCCGGCGGCCTGCTATCCGCTCTATCCGATCGTGGCGCGGCGCGGCCGGCTCGCGCCAGAGGGCGCGCTGTTCGACGTGCAATCCTATTGCTTCCGTCACGAGCCGTCCAAGGACCCCGCGCGCATGCAGATGTTCCGCATGCGGGAATTCGTGCGCATCGGCGCGCCGGAGCAGGCCGCGTCCTTCCGCGAGCGCTGGCTGGACCGCGCGCGCGACTTCGCCGAGCGGCTCGAGCTGCCCCATCATATCGACGTGGCGAATGATCCGTTCTTCGGGCGCGCCGGCAAGATGATGGCGTCGAGCCAGCGCGATCAGGCGCTGAAATTCGAGCTTCTCGTGCCGATCGAGAGCATCGAGAAGCCGACCGCCTGCCAGAGCTTCAACTATCACCAGGACCACTTCGGTTCGCTGTGGGGAATCGCGACTGCGACAGGGGAGACCGCGCACACCGCCTGCGTCGGCTTCGGCATGGAGCGCCTCACGCTCGCTTTGTTCAAGCATCACGGATTGGATATCGATGGTTGGCCGAAATCAGTGCGCGCCGCGCTCACACTCTGACGAGGGGGCGAGCCCGCTCGCTCCGCATCCGGCATATGAGCCTCATGCGCTGCATCATCCCGAACGCGATTGGCCGCAGACCAATTGCTATGTCGATCTGTGGATCGAGCTCCTCGCCTCGCGCGGGCTCGATCCGCGGGCGATGCTCGGCTTCACGATCGCGCAGGATTTCGAAGGCGACCAATTCACCTTCTTCAAGCCGCGCATCGCCGATCTCGAGCGACTCTATGGCGTCCGGCTCGAGGAGCTCTCGCTCTATGATCGCCTCGACGCGCAGGTCGAACGGCAGGTCGCGCGCGGCCGCGTCGTCCTCGTCGAGGTCGACGGCCATTATCTGCCCGACACGCGCGGCGTGACCTATCGCATCGATCACTCCAAGACGACGATCGGGATCGACGCCATCGATCTGCGCGCCCGCCGTGTCGACTATTTCCACAATGACGGCTTTTTCGCGCTCGACGGCGAGGACTTCGACGCGATCTTCGGACCCGAGGGCGCGAAGCGCGCCCCCGCCGCGCTGTTTCCCTATGCGGAATTCGTGCGCTTCGATCGCGCGGAGACGCGCGGCGATATGCGGCAGATCGCGGAGAAGCTCCTGGCGGAGCATTTCGCGCGGCGCCCTTCGAAAAATCCGTTGCGCGCCTTCGCCGCCGAGCTGCCTGCTCTGTGGGAGAATCTGTCGGCGCGCCCGCCGTCCTTCTTCCACAGCTTCGCCTTCAACAGCTTCCGCCAGGTCGGCGCCGATTTCGAGCTGCTCGGCAGCCATCTCGACTGGCTGCGCCCCAATGGCGCATTCGAGGCCGAGAGCGCCGCCTGCAAGCGCCTCTCCTCGGGCGCGAAGGCTTTGCAGTTCCAGGCTGCGCGAGCCTCTGCGCGCAAGCGTGCGCTCGAGGCGGGACCCGCGCTCGACGAAATGGCGCTCGCCTATGACGCGCTGATCGACGGGCTCGCGAAACGGCTCGCGCGCTGACCATGCGGACGATCGGCGGCGAACGTCGGATCGCTCTGGAAGAAGGCTGGTCCTTCGCGATCGACGAGAGCGGAGCCTGGCGAGAGCCTGGCGTCATTCCGGAGACCGTCGCATGGAGAACGACGCGCGTTCCCGGCACGCTGGCGCAGGCGCTGCTCGACGCGGGCGAGACCTTCGACACTTTGCCGGCGCTCGACTCCCTCGACGTCTGGTACGAGACGAGCTTCGTCGCAGAGACGCCGGCGGAGCTGCGGCTGCACGGGCTCGCCAGCATCGCCGATGTTTTCATCGACGGCGCGCTCGTCCTGCATTCCGACAACATGTTTCACGCGCATCGAATCGCGATCGCGAGTCCCGGCCGCCATCGCCTGCACATCGCCTTCCGCTCGGTCGAGCGCGAGATCGCGACGAAGAGCGGACGCGCGCGCTGGCGTCCGCGCATGATCGTCCCCGCCGGCCTGCGCGCCATTCGCACCACCGCGCTCGGCCGCCTGCCCGGCTTCGCGCCGCCGACGCCGCCGGTCGGACCATGGCGCGATGTCGAGCTGATCGAGCCGGGTCCACTGCGCATGATCGATGCGCAATTGCGCGCGTCGATCGAGAACGGCGTTCCGACCTTGCGCGTCGCGCTCGAGTTCGAGCAGGCGCCCGAAGGCGAAGCGGCGCTCCTCTGCGCAGGATATGAAGCGAAATTCGTTCGCGCGTCGCAACAGCGTCTCGAAGCGGCGCTTCGCCTGCCGGACGCTCCGCTGTGGCGGCCGCATACGCATGGCGAGCCGCATCTCCACGCCGCCGAGGCGCGCGTCGGCGGTCATCTCTTGGATCTCGGCCGCGTCGGCTTCCGCGACATCCGCGTCGAGTGCGGCGCGGACGGCCGCGATTTCGCGATTTTCGTCGACGGCGTCGAGATATTCTGTCGCGGCGCGTGCTGGACCGCTGCGGACGCCGTGTCGTTGCGCAGCCGGCGCGAAGATTGCGCGCCGCTGCTCGTCGCCATGCGCGACGCCGGCATGAACATGGTCCGCGTTCCCGGCGTCACGCTCTATGAGAGCGACGATTTCTATGATCTCTGCGACGAACTGGGGATCATGGTGTGGCAGGATTTCGCCTTCGCCAATTTCGACTATCCCGTACAGGACGAGGCCTTTCGCGCGAGCGTCGAAAGCGAGGCGCGGCAGTTCCTGCGGCGCGTGCGATCGTCGCCGGCGCTGTGCGTGCTGTGCGGCGGCAGCGAGGTCTATCAACAGGCCGCCATGCTCGGCCTCGCCGAGACCAAATGGCGCTCGCCTCTGTTCGACGAGATTCTGCCGCGCATCGCGCGCGAAGAGCGGCCGGACGTCGTCTATGTCGAGAATTCGCCTTCCGGCGGCGCCCTGCCGTTCCATTCGGACAGCGGCGTCGCGCACTACTATGGAGTCGGCGCCTATCGCCGCGCGCTCGAGGACGCGCGCCTCGCGAATGTGCGATTCGCCTCCGAATGCCTGGGCTTTTCCTGCGTTCCCGAAAACGCGTCGCTCGCGCGCGACTTCGGCGCGGCGCCGCTCTCGTCGCCTCTCTACGCGGCGCGCGTTCCGCGCGACATGGGCGCGCTGCAGACCTTCGGCGAAGTGACCGAGCATTATATGCGCACGCTGTACCGCTGCGACCCCGACGCACTGCGCGAAACCGAACCATCGCTCTATTTCGACATCGCCCGCGCCGCCGTGGCGGAGGCGATGGAGGCGGCGATCGGCGAATGGCGGCGCGCCGGCTCGACGACGCATGGCGCGCTGGTCTGGTTCTTGAAAGATCTGTGGCCCTCGCCCGGCTGGGGCGTCATCGATGCGCATGGCGAGCCGAAATCGGCCTATTACGCCTTGAAGCGCGCCTGCCGCCCGCTGTCGCTCGTCCTCGCCGACGAAGGCGTCAACGGCCTGTTCGTTCATTTGCGCAACGACACGCCGCATCGCGTGGCGGGCGAGATCGCGCTCTCCTGCTATCGCGACGGCAAGGTGAAGGTGATGCACGCGAAGCGGCCCGTTTGCGTGGAGCCGCACAGCGTCGCCATGCTGCGCGACGTGGAGTTCTGGGGCGGATTCTTCGATACGACGCTCGCCTATGGATTCGGGTCGCCGTCACATGACGTCACGCACGCGACCTTTGTCGCCGACGGCGACGGCGCGACGATCGACGCCTTTCATTTTCCGCTCGGCCGCAGCGCGGCGAAGACGATGCTCGGACTCCGCGCCGAGCTCGTGGAAGACGAGAGCGGCCATGCGTTGGCCCTGTCGACGGAGGCCGCCGCGCAATCGCTTCGGATCGAAGCGGGAGACTTCCGTCCCGCGGACAATTGGCTGCATCTCGCGCCCGGCGCGACGCGGAGCATTGCGCTCGTCGCGCGCCACGCCGGCGCTCGACACGCCGAAGGCTCAGTCTCCGCGCTGAACGGCGAAACGATCCGATTCGGCTGAGCGTCAGACGACTGTCGCGGGAAAGGCGAGGCGCACCATCGTGCCTGCCGCCAATCGTCTCAGCTCGAACTCGCCACGCAGCTGACGGGCGATGCCGCGCATCAACTCGATTCCGTCGCCGCGCGAGCAGGCCGGCGGATCGAAGCCGATCCCGGAATCGACCACGGTCAATTCCAGATGATCGCCGGAGCGGCGGAACTGGGAGGAGATCTGGCCCTCGGCGCCGCCGGGGAAGGCGTGTTTCATCGCATTGGTGACCGCCTCGACGAAGACGAGGCCGACGCATTGCGCGCGGCGATAATCGAGGCAAATGTCGTCGTCGCAGACAGTCTCGCCCACGATGCGGTCGTCGAACGCCTTGCGCCGCGCCTCCGATAGCGCCCACAAATAGTCGGCCATGCGGATTTCCGACGCGCCGTCGTCGTCCAGCGCATTGTGCAGCGCTGCGGCGCTGCGCAGGCGCATGGCGCAGCCGGCGCAGCCTTCCGGCTTCTCGAGACGGCGGGACTGGGCGGAGATGAGCGTGGCGAGGCCCTGAAGATCATTGCGGATGCGATGGCGCAGTTCGTGATAGCGCTCTCGCTCCAGCCGCAGCTCCTCTTCCGTCGCGGCGAGGCGCGCTTCGAGTTCGGCGATCTTCGCCTCGCTCGTCTCCGCAATGGAGGGGGCGGCGACGATTTCCTTCATCAGCCGGATTCCTCCGCGACGACACGGGACCGAGCTTCGCCCCTGTCGTCCGGGCCTGCTCTAGAACAAGTAAGCCACCGCCCGGCGATGTCAATCGGGGTTCACGCCCACGGCGTCGCAGCTTCGGTCGGCGCGCGCCGCGGCGGCGAGCCTGCTGCGCTTGCGCCCGTATGAAAAATAGATGACGAGCCCGAGACCCATCCAAAGCGCGAAGCGCTCCCAGGCGGCGGCGGGGAGCTTGGACAGCAGCCACAGCGCGAAGCCGACGCCGATGAGCGGCGTCGCCGGGAAGAATGGCGTGCGGAAGCCGCGCGGAACCTCCGGCCGGGTGCGACGCATCACGATCACCGAGAGGCAGATCACAACGAAGGCGGACAGCGTGCCGATATTCACGAGCTCAGCCACCTCACGGATCGGGAAGAGGCCCGCGACGATCGCCGTCAGCACGCCGATGACCAGCGTCGGGCGATGCGGCGTGTGGAAGCGCGGATGCGCCTGCGAGAACCAGGCAGGCAGCAGTCCGTCTCTGCTCATGGCGAAGCAGATGCGCGCGCAGCCGAGCAGAAAGGCGAGCATGACGCTGACGATGCCCGCAACCGCCGCGATGGAGACGAGCAGCGTCGCCCAGGGCATGCCCAGGGCGGTGAAGGCGGAGGCGACCGGCGCGGGATTGTCGAGCGTGTCGTAACGCGCCATGCCGGTCAGCACCAGCGACATGGCGATATAGAGCGTGAGCGCCACGGCGAGCGAAAGAAGAACGGCGCGGGGAATCTGGCGCTGCGGATCACGCGCCTCTTCGGCGGCGGTAGTCAGCGTGTCATAGCCGAACACCGCGAAGAACACGACGGCCGCGCCCTCGACGACGCCGCCGAAGCCGAAGGGCATGAAGGGGGTCCAATTCTCCACCCGCACATGCGGCAGGCCGGCGGCCACCACCAGCACGACCGCGGCGATCTTGACGAGCACCATCGCCGCGTTGAAGCGCGCGCCCCATTCGACGCGCTGCACGAGCAGCGCCGTGACGCCGAGCGCGCCGAGAATGGCGGCGAGATCGACGACGCGTCCCTCGCCCGTGCTCGCCGCCCCCGCCGCCCAGACCGGCAGAGCGAGACCGAGCTGACCGAGCAGCGCTTGCAGATAGCCCGACCAGCCGATCGAGACGACGGCGACGACGAGAGCATATTCGAGCAGCAGGTCCCAGCCGATGATCCAGGCCGCGAGCTCGCCGAGCACGGCATAGGAGTAAGTGTAGGCGCTGCCGGCCGCCGGGATCATGCCGGCGAATTCGGCGTAGCAGAGCGCCGCCGCCGCGCTCGCGATTCCGGCGATGATGAAGGAGAGAGAGACCGCAGGCCCCGCCTGGGTCGCCGCCACCACGCCGGTGAGCACGAAGATGCCCACTCCGATCAGGCCGCCGAGGCCGATCGCGGTCAGCTGCCACAAGCCCAGCACGCGGCGCAGTCCGCTCTGCCCCTGTTCCTGGAGCCTTTCGATCGGCTTGACACGCGTCAGCGCCGCCCAATCATAGTCTCCTCGCGTCATGACGCTCCTCGTCGTTCAGTGGGGCGCGGCGCCGCTCGCGCCGGAACCTCCCGGGGACGCGATCGTTATCACGGGCGCAGTCGCGCCGCGAACGAGCCGATGACCATCGTCCTCAACCATACGATCGTGCCCGCCCACGACAAAGCCGCCGCCGCGCGCTGGTTCGCCGGCGTATTCGATCTGCCGCTCGAGCAATCGGACGACCACTTCGCCCCGGTGTTCGTGAATGACGCTCTGACCTTTCTGTTCGCCGACGCCGACGGCTTTTCCGCCGGACATTACGCGTTCCATGTCTCCGAGTCGGAGTTCGACGCGATTCTGGCGCGCGTGCGCGCCTCCGGGCGGCCGTTCGGCAGCGCGCCCTGGAGCCGGACGGATGGAAAGCTCAATGACTGGAACGGCGGCAAGGGCGTCTATTTCGAGACGCCCGATGGCCATCTGATGGAGCTGATGACCGTTGCGCAGTGACGGAGCCTCCATGAGCGTTCCGCTGCGGACTACAGGCCCGCGTCGTCGGTCGGCTTCATGCCGACGCGAAAGCGCGTCCACAGGCGCTCGTGCAGATAATAGAGCGCGATCTTGCTGACGACCTCCGTTCCCGTGATCGCCGCCGAAACGCGCGCATCTTGCGTGAAGACGAATGCGGCGCCGAAGGTCACGAGGCTCCCGGGCACGCGCCAGGACAGAGCCTTGAACAGGCTGCGCAATGGCGTCGGCCCCGCCTCGTGCGGCGGCGTCGGCACGCCCTCCATGGAGGCGTAGCTCGCTTCGACGCCGTTGCGCGCGGCGCGATCGGTCCAGGCCGATTGCCGCACCATGCCGACGGCGACCGTCTCATTGGTCACGCGGTCGATCAGGATGAAGCCGCCGGTCTCGCGATTCTCCTCATAAGGGTCGCAGACGACGGCCGCGTCGAGCCATACCTCCGCCTCGCCGATCTCGTTGAAGGCGAGCGTCGCGCCGGCTTCGGTCGGCTCGGCGAGCCCGCTCTCGATGCGAATATGCGACGAAACCGTCTTCACGCTGGCGGGCGTCGTCTTCGTGCCGAGCTTCAAGAGATAGCTCTTGTCGACGACGAGCGGCTCGCGCACCAGCCACAACAGCATGGCCGAGAGTCGGTCGCCGACCTCGGCCGGCGAGACGGGCGAGACCAGCATGTCGCCACGCGAGACATCGATCTCCTCGGTCAGCGTCAGAGTGACCGACTGACCGGCGACCGCATGTGCGAGATCGCCGTCATAAGTGACGATGCGCGCGATTCTCGTGTCGCGCCCCGCAGGCAATATGCGGACGATGTCGCCCGGCTTCACATTGCCGCCGGCGACGAAGCCCGAAAAGCCGCGGAAATCATGGCTCGGCCGGTTCACCCATTGCACGGGGAGCCGAAAGGGCAGCACGCGGGCATTGTCGTCCGGCGCGACGCTCTCGAGATAGGCGAGCAGCGGCGGCCCCACATACCAATCCATCTTCTTGCTGGCGTGTACGAGATTGTCGCCGTCCTTGGCGACGAGCGGAATGAGCGCGATGGAGAGGAAGCGCAAAGGCGCGGCGAAGGCGCGAAAATCGCGCTCGATCGCCGCGAAGACCTCCTGCGAATAAGCGACGAGGTCCATCTTGTTGACGGCGACGACGACATGACGCACGCCCAGCATGGAGACGATCATGCTGTGGCGGCGCGTCTGATCGAGCAAGCCCTTGCGTGCGTCGACGAGCAGCACGGCGAGCTCGGCCGTCGAGGCGCCGGTCGCCATATTGCGCGTATATTGCTCGTGGCCGGGCGTGTCGGCGACGATGAACTTGCGCTTTTCCGTCGCGAAATAGCGATAGGCGACGTCGATGGTGATGCCCTGCTCGCGCTCGGCGGCGAGGCCGTCGACGAGCAGAGCAAAATCGAGATCGTCGCCCTGCGTGCCGTGCTTTTTCGAATCGCGCTCGAGCGCGGCGATCAGATCGTCGGGCGCGAGATCGGCGTCATAGAGCAGACGGCCGATGAGCGTCGATTTGCCGTCGTCGACCGAGCCGCAGGTAATGAAGCGCAGCAAGGGTTTTTCGGCGGGCGCGGGCCCCGAGGGCGCGCGCGGCGGCGAAGGCTGTGCGAGGCCGCCGTGCATCAAAAATAGCCCTCCTGCTTCTTCTGCTCCATGGAGGAGGAGCTGTCGTGATCGATGAGCCGGCCCTGACGCTCGGAGGAGCGGCTCGCGCGCATTTCCGCGATGATTTCGTCGAGCGTCGCCGCCGAGCTGTCGATGGCGCCGGTCAAAGGATAGCAGCCGAGCGTGCGGAAGCGCACTTTTCTCTGCTCGATCGTCTCGCCGGGACGCAGCTTCAGCCGCTCGTCGTCGACCATGATCAGCATGCCGTCACGGTTGATGACGGGCCGTTCCTTGGCGAAATAGAGCGGCACGACATCGATGCCTTCGCGCGCGACATAGTCCCATACGTCGGCCTCGGTCCAATTGGACAGCGGAAAGACGCGCAGGCTCTCGCCCGGACCCTTGCGCGCATTGTAGAGCCGCCAGAACTCCGGGCGCTGCGCCTTCGGGTCCCAGCGATGCTGGGCGTTGCGGAAGGAGAGCACGCGCTCCTTGGCGCGGGATTTTTCTTCGTCGCGGCGCGCGCCGCCGAAAGCCGCGTCGAATTTCCATTTGTCGAGCGCCTGCTTCAGCGCGTCGGTCTTCATGATCTGCGTATGGAGCTGCGACCCGTGCACGGTCGGATCGATGTTCATCTCGAGCCCTCGCGGGTTCGTGTAGACGATGAGCTCCATGCCCGTCTCGGCCGCGCGGCGATCGCGGAAGGCGATCATCTCGCGGAACTTCCAGGTCGTGTCGACATGCAGCAGCGGGAACGGCGGCTTCGACGGATAGAAGGCCTTCATGGCGAGGTGCAGCATCACCGCCGAATCCTTGCCGATCGAATAGAGCATCACCGGCCGCTCGCATTCGGCGACGACCTCGCGCATGATGTGGATGCTCTCCGCCTCGAGCTTGTCGAGATGGCCGAGCGTCTTCGCCGCGACCGGAGCGCTCATCGCCCGACCTCCAGCGCCGGCCCGCGCACCAGGCGTCCGTCGGGACCGACGTGCAGGCCGCATTCCTTTTTCTGGTCTTCCTCCCACCACCAGCGGCCGGCGCGCTCGCTCTCGCCGGGCTCGATGGCGCGCGTGCAGGGCGCGCAGCCGATGGAGAGAAAGCCCTTCGCATGCAGCTCGTTCACGGGAACGCTGAACTCTTCCGTCTCGGCGACGATGGCGTCGCGCGTGTAATCGGCGAGCGGATTGAGCTTGACCAGCTTGTGTCCGGCGTCGAGCTCGACGAGGCGCACGCCTTCGCGCGCTTGCGATTGATCGGCGCGCAGGCCGGTGACCCAGCCGGCGGCGCCGGCGAGCAGACGGCCGAGCGGCTCGACCTTGCGGATATGGCAGCAGGCCTTGCGATTCTCGACCGAGCGATAGAAGGCGTTGATCCCGTGCTCGGCGACGAAACCCGCGAGCGGCTCCGCCTGCGGATAGACGGGGCGGATGTGACGCGCATAACGCGCTTCCGTGCGCTCCCAGAGCTCGATCGTCTCCTCGAACAGACGTCCCGTGTCGATCGTCACGACGTCGATCTCGAGCCCCTGCGTGAAGATCGAATGGGTGACGAGCTGATCCTCGACGCCGAAGCTCGTGGTGAAGACGATGCGGCCGGGAATGACCTCGCGCGCGAGCTTCAGGCGATGATCGAGATCGAGCGCGGCGAGCCGCGGCGCGAGGATATCCACGATCGACGGCTTCATGACACGCCCTTTCTGCGCCGCTCGAGGATCGAGGCGCCGCCGGCGCGGCCTCGCTGATAGGAGAGGCTGCGGGCGTGAAGCGCCTTCGCCCAATTCGCCTCGCCATGGCGCTGGGCCAGGTCGTCGGGAATTTCGATCGAATCGAATCCGCTGCCGACCGCATGCAAATATTGATCCGGCGTCAGCCGGCCGCTCGCGCGCAATTGCCCCGCAAATCCCGCGCGCCGCAAAAGGAACGCGAGAGAAAATCCGCGCCCGTCGGCGAAGGCGGGAAAGGCGATGTCGATCAGCGCCAGCCGCGAAAGGAACGGCGCCAGCGCCTGCGGATCGACCGTATTGCCGACATAGACGCCGACCGCGGCGAGCCGCGCGTCGGCGAGCGCCGCGCCCATGCGGTCCAGAGAGACGATCACTTTGCCCGACGCGGGAAGAGATTCTTCATCGGCGAGACGACGCCACTCGTCCGCGACGAAAGCGCCGTCAGATACCAGAGCCATCCTCGCCCTCCCGGCGCGCCGATTCCTTGAAACGCTTGTGCCCGAGACGCCTCACCGTGTCGATGAAACACTCGCCCTCGCGCCGCTCGGCGAGATAGAATTCGACGAGGTTCTCGATCACGTCGGGGACTGCCTCCGCCGAGACGCCGGGGCCGATCAATTCGCCGATCGCGGCGTCGAGCGTCGGGTCGCCGCCGAGCGTGATCTGATAGGATTCGACGCCCTTCTTCTCGAGGCCGAGAACGCCGATCGCCCCGACATGATGATGGCCGCAGGCGTTGATGCAGCCGGAGATCTTGATGCCGAGCTTGCCGATGAGGCGCTGGCGCTCGAGATCGGCGAAGCGCTTCGAGATCGCCTGCGCGATCGGAATGGATCGCGCCGTCGCCAGCGCGCAGTAATCGAGGCCCGGGCAGGAGATGATGTCGCTGATGAGCCCGGCGTTGGCGGTCGCGAGCCCGGCGGCGTCCAGGTCGCGCCACAGAGCGAAGAGATCGTCCTTCTTCACATGCGGAAGAATGACGTTCTGCTCATGGCTGACGCGCAATTCGCCGAAACCATATGTGTCGGCGGCGTCGGCCAGCGCGCGCATCTGCGCGGACGTGACGTCGCCCGGAATGCCGCCGATCGGTTTCAGCGACACGGTGACGATCGCATAGCCGGCTCGCCGATGCGGCGTGACATTGACCGCGGCGAAAGCGGCGAAGGCGGCGCTCTCCGCCGTCGCTTTCTCGAACGCCTCGGAGCGCTCCGGCAATTCCTCATAGGGCGGCGTCGAGAAAAAGGCGGCGATGCGGGCGAACTCCTCGTCGTCATAGGCGAAGGGCGCGCGGTCCATCGCTGCGAATTCCGCCTCCACCTGCGCGCGGATCTCGTCGATCCCCGTCTCGTGCACCAGGATTTTGATGCGCGCCTTGAATTTGTTGTCGCGCCGGCCGAAGCGGTTGTAGACGCGCAGGATCGCCTCGAGATAGGCGAGCAGATCGACGCGCGGCAGGAAGCCGCGCAATGTCTTGCCGACGAAAGGCGTGCGGCCGAGGCCGCCGCCGACGATCACCTCATAGCCGGTCTCGCCCGTCGCATCCTTCACGATACGCAGACCGATGTCATGGACCTTCACGGCGGCGCGATCATGCTCGGCGCCGGTGACGGCGATCTTGAACTTGCGCGGCAGGAAACTGAACTCGGCGTGCGCGCTCGACCATTGCCGCAGAAACTCCGCGGTCGGACGCGGATCCTCGATCTCGTCGGCGGCGACGCCGGCGAAATGATCGGCCGTGACATTGCGGATGCAATTGCCGGAGGTCTGGATGGCGTGCATGTCGACGTCGGCCAGCGCCTCGAGAATGTCGGGAACGTCGACGAGCTTGGGCCAGTTGTATTGCAGATTTTGCCGCGTGGTGAAATGGCCGTAGCCCTGGTCCCACGCGTCGGCGATATGGGCCAGTTGGCGCATCTGCCGGGAGCCGAGCGTTCCATAGGGAATGGCGACGCGCAGCATATAGGCGTGCAGCTGCAGATAGAGCCCGTTCATCAGGCGGAAAGGACGGAACTCCTCCTCCGTCAGCGCGCCGGCGAGACGACGCTCGACCTGCCCGCGGAACTCGGCGACGCGCTCGCGCACGAAGGCGCGGTCGTAGTCGTCATAGGCGTAGCCGATCGGCGCGGAATTGGGGCGCGGCGGCAGAGCAGGATCATGCGCGGTCATCTGCCGTCTCCCCGTCTGCGGTCGGCCTGCTTGCCGAGATCCGGCCGCACGCTCGGACCCGCGAGCCGGAACTTCTCGCGAAAGTGCAGCGGCGTCGGCGCGCCGTCCGCCACGGCGACGTCGACGAGATAAGCGTCGACGACGCGATTTGCGGCGACCTCCGCCTTCGCCGCGGCTTGCAGAGCGGCCGCCTCGGCGTCGTCATGAGCAATTTTCGCGCGCAGCGGGTCGCGCTCCCAGCCCGAGGCGCCGAGGACGACCACATCGCCTCGCGCGAGATCGCTGGCGACGAGAATTTGCGGATGGCGTGGCGCGGCCATCACGCCTCCTTGACCAGTGTGAGCTTCAGGCCGTCGAACTCGTCGGACCAGATGATCTGGCAGGAGAGTCGCGAGGTGTCGTGCAGGAACGGCAGCTCGTCGAGCTTCTCGATCTCGTCGTCGCGCGGCGGCGGCACTCGGTCCGCCCATTGCGGATCGAGCACGATGTGGCACGCGGCGCAAGTCACGGCGCCGCCGCAGCAGCCCTCCATGCCCATGCCGTAATCGCGCAAAATCTCCATCAATCGCCAGCCCTCCACGGGCTCGAGGTCGTGAACGACCCCGTCCGTGTCTTCGACCCGGATCACGCTCATCCTTTTCTCCGCGCCCGCGCCGCGGCCCGTCCAAAAGAAATTTGCGTTCTACTTATCCGCCGTCGCGCGAATGTCAATTCACTATAGGTCGAAGGCGCCGGCCACAAAACTACAATACTGCTGTGTGATATCTGTCCGCAGGATCCCCGGCGCCGCGATGCGAGAAAAGGCTCGGCGCGCACAAACCATAAATGCTAAGAGAGTCTTGTTGCTCCAGCCCGGAACCGGGCGTCGCCGCTATAGGTGCTAGGCCATGGCTCAAAGACCATCCAGAGACACGAAGCGTGACGATAGAGGCCTCTCCGCCCGCGAGAAGGCGCCGCCTGCCTTGGCGGGACAGAGGGTGAAGCCGGCCGTCATCGTGGTCGGCGCCGACAAGGGCGGCGTGGGCAAGACGACGATCGCCCGCGCTCTGCTCGACTATCTCGCGGCGAACAATGTGCTGACGCGCGCCTTCGACACGGAAACGCCGCGTGGCACGCTGCGCCGCTTCCATCCCGACCTCACGACCATCGTCGACCTCACCTCGACCTCCGATCAGATGAAGATCATCGACACGCTCGGCACGGCGGAGGTCAGGGTCAGCGTGATCGACGTACGCGCCGGCGGTCTGGAGCCGGCGCTGCAGGCGCTGCAGGACACGGGCTTTCTCGACGCAGTGCGCGAGGGCGAGGTCACCTTCGTCCTGTTCCATGTGCTCGGCTCGTCCATCGCATCGCTCGACGAGATCGCCGAGGTCGCGCCCTATGTCGAGGACGCGGACTATTTCCTCGTCAAGAACCATGTCAACGACACGACCTTCTTCGAATGGGACCCGGTGACGCACCGGCGCTATTTCGAGAAGATCGCGACCGCCGGGGAGATCACCATCCCCAAGCTGAACGAACTGTCCTATGAGCAGGTCGAGCTCGCCGGAACGCCCTTCTCGACCTTCGTCGCCAATCGCTCGGCGGAGGGAGACCCTGCCGATCACTCCTTCGTCCTGCGCGGCTATGTCCGCACCTGGCAGAGCAAGATCGCCGAAGAATTCGACCGCATCCGCCTGCTGGAGCTGATCGCCGGCAAGGACGGGCGCTGACGCGAAAGGGCGTCGCGGGCCAAAGCGCGGCGCGACGAGAGTGGAGAGATGAGACGACGCACTTTCGTGTTCGTCGCCTGTTCGCCGCACCCCCGCACGGGCGTATCGACGACGGCGCGGCTGCTCACGGACTTCTACCTCTCGCGCCATGCGCCGGTCGAAGGCTTCGACACCGATCCGCATGCGTCCCGCTACGCCGAACTGTTCCCCGATCTGGTGCGCGCCGTCGACGCCGCCGAGATCAAGGGTCAGATATCTCTGTTCGACCGCCTGCTCGTCAATGACGACGTGCCGAAGATCATCGACGTTTGGGCGCGCTCATACGATCGCTTCTTCGCGACCATTCGGGAGATCGGCTTCGTCGAGGAGGCGCGCCGCAACGGCGTCGAGCCCGTCGTTCTTTTTCACGTCGATCCGTCGCAGGCGAGCCTCGCCCGCGCCCTCGCGCTCAACGCCGCCTGGAGCGACGTGGCCATGGTCGTCGTCAACAATGAGGGCGCCTCGCCGCTGGGCGCGGCCGCGCATGAGACGCTCGCCCATTATCCGGTGTCGCGGAAATTCGTCATCGCGCCGCTCGACGCCGCCGTCGCGCGGTCGCTCGACTCTCCTCCCGACCTGTCGCTGAGCAGCTTCCTCGTCACGCCGCCGTCCGACATGTCCATCGTCATTCGCGCAGCGCTCAAAGCTTGGCTCGCGCCGATCTTCACGCAGTTCCGCAGCTTCGAGCTGCGCCAGCAGCTCGACGGCGCGGAGTTTCTGAAATAGGGGCGTCCCCTTCTCCCACGAGTGGTCACGGAGCGGGAGAAGAGAGCGCCCTTTTTGAAACAATCCTCAACCGACGGGCGCGCCCGTGAGCGCGCGCCCGTCATGGCCGGTCACGATCATCTCGAACATTCGCCCCGGCGCCTCGCCCGGCGTGCGCAGAGGCGTGAAATCCGCCGCGCGGGCGAGACCGCCGCGCTCGGTCAACACGCGCAGCCTCTTACCGCACTGCGCCTCGAGATGACGCATGAGCGCCACATCTCCCGCAGCGCGCAGACGCGCCGCGCGCTCCTTCGCCATCGCGCCCGAGACCTGCGGCATTCGCGCCGCCGGCGTTCCGGGACGCGGCGAAAAGGGGAAGACGTGAAGATGCGTGAGCCCGCAGTCGTCGACGAGAGCGAGCGTGCTCGAAAACATCTCCTCGGTCTCGGTCGGAAAGCCGACGATGAAATCGGCGCCGAAGACGATCTCCGGCCGCGCGGCCCGCATCTCTTCACAGAAGCGGACGACGTCGGCGCGCGAATGGCGCCGCTTCATCCGCTTCAGGATCAGATCGTCGCCCGATTGCAACGACAGATGCAGATGCGGCGCGAGCCGCGGCTCCTCGGCCATCAGATCGAGAAGATCGGCGCCCGCCTCGATGCAGTCGATCGACGAGAGGCGCAAGCGCTCGAGGTCGGGCGCGTCGCGCAAAATGGCGCGCGCGAGGCGGCCGAGCGTGACGTCTCCGCAGCGATAGCTCGTGAGATCGACGCCGGTCAGCACGATCTCGCGCTTGCCGCTCGCGACGAGCCGGCGCGCCTCGGCGATCACGTCGTCCGGCGCGGCGGAGCGCGAGGGCCCGCGTCCAATGGGAATGACGCAGAAGGTGCAGCGATGATCGCAGCCGTTCTGCACGGCGAGGAAGGCGCGCGTCTGCCCTTCCGACGCGCTCCGCGCGACGAGCGCCTCCTGCGCCTCGCCGAGCACGCGCGTCACCCCCGCCATGGCGGAGAAACTCTGCGGATCGATGCGCGCCGCGCAGCCGGCGACGACGATCTGCGCCTGCGGCCGCTCGCGATGCAGGCGGCGGATCGACTGGCGCGCCTGGCGCGTCGCCTCGGCCGTCACCGCGCAAGTGTTGACGATGGTCACGTCGCCTGTCGCATCCGCGCGCGCCTCGCGCAGCAGCGCCTGCGAATCGACGACATTGAGACGGCAGCCGAAGGTGACGACGTCGACCGCGCTCACGCCTCTTGCTCTCGGAAAATGCTCGGATCGAGCCGGGTCTCGAATTCGAACTCGACCGGGCCGGTCATCACCACGTGATCGTCGGCGCCCCAGACGATGTCGAGATCGCCGCCGGGCAGGCGCACGCACGCCTCGCGCCCGCAAAGTCCCGCGCGCGACGCCGCGACGAGCGTCGCGCAGGCCGCCGAACCGCAGGCCTTGGTCACGCCTGTTCCCCGCTCCCAGACGCGCAGCAGGATGTCGTCCGCCGCAGCGACACGGGCGAAGGAAACGTTCGCGCGTTCGGGAAACAGCGGATGGGTTTCGATCTGCGGACCGAGCGCGCCGAGATCGATCGCCCCCGGGTCGTCGACGAAGAACACCGCATGCGGATTGCCCATATTCACCGCCGAGAAGATGTCGGGCGCGCCGGCGACGGGCGGCGCCAGCGCCACGCGGCCGGTGTCGGCGCCTTCGCCCGCCAGCGGAATCGCGCGCCAGTCGAGTCGCGGACGCCCCATATCGACGGCGAACGCCGTCCCTCCTCGCCGCCAGCTGCGGATCGGCCCCGCCTCCGTCTCCAGCAGCAGCGCGTCGCCCTCCCCTTTCTCGCCGAGGACGAAAGCGACGCAACGCGTTCCATTGCCGCAGGCGCCGGAGAGCGAGCCGTCGTTGTTGTAGATGCGCATGAAGGCGTCGGCGCCGGACGCGCGCGGCTCGTGCAGCGTCATCAGCTGGTCGAAGCGCAGTCCGGGCGCACGGGCGATGGCGCGCGCCTCCGCCGGCGCGACCTCGAGGCTCGCTCCGCGCAGATCGAGCACCAAAATCTCATTGCCGGCGCCGTTCATGCGGATGATCGGCCGATCGGCCAGAGGACTGGTCATGATGACGTTCATTTCCTGTTGCAGGAGTATATAGAAGAATCGACCGCGATGCGCCAAGGCCGCCGCTCGCGACAGGCCCGGCGCCCGGCGCTCCTCCCGAGGACGCGGCCGAAGCTTTTCGAAAGGAGTGTGATTTCATGGGGAAGCTGAAAGGCCTCTGGGGCTGGCTCGCCGCGCTCGCCGTGATTGTCGCCGTCGCGGCCGTTGTCGCGGCGCAAAAATTCGCCGGCGATTCGCCGATCGTCGCGCCCGCGCAGGCCCCTGCCGCCGCGCCTCCGGCCCCGGCCGCGCCCGAAAGTCCGCTCGCGCCGACGCCGAAGCTGGACCTCGGAGCCCCCCCCGAAGCCCAGGTGGAATCGCCCGCCGATTCGATCGCCGGCCAGGCGATCGACATACCGGCGCGTCCGGTCGCGCGGCTGCGCGGACAGGGGAACTGGACCGACGGGCTGAAGACGCTGGCCGAGGCGGTGGCCAAGACACGGGCGGCGGCGGAGAAGGCGGGATTGACGGCGGACGGCCGCCCGCTCGTCGCCTTCACCGAGACCGACGACAACGGCTTCCATTTCGAGGCGATGCTGCCGCTCGTCAAGGCGCCGGAGGGCAAGCCGAGGCTCGACGCGGGGGTCGAGATCGGCGCCTCTCCGGCCGGCAAGGCGCTGAAGTTCCAGCATCGCGGGCCCTATGCCGAGATCGATTCGACTTATGAGGCGATCACCGCCTTCCTGGACGAGAAGGGCCTCGACACCAAGAACCTGTTCGTCGAGGAATATCTCACCGATCTGAAGACGAGCGACGACGACGGCCTGGAGGTCGACATCTATGTCTTCCTGAAGTGAGGAATCGACGGGCCGCGCAGGTCGAACGCCGGCTTTCGCTGGCCTGCTGCCGGCGTTCGTCTATGATCGCGCGCGATCGCGCTCCACGTGCGTGTGCTTTTGGACACCCGAACCTATGAATGGCGAATTTACCGCCGGTTTCGAAATCTTCGAGATCATCTGGATCGACCTCCTCCTCTCCGGCGACAACGCCGTCCTGATCGCGCTCGCGTGTCACAAGCTGCCGCCCGCCAAGCGCCGCTGGGGCGTCGCGCTCGGCGCCGCGGGCGGCGTGCTGCTGCGCATCGCCTTCGCCTTCGTCGTCATTCAGCTGATGGGCGTGCCGGCGCTGAAAGCGCTCGGCGGCGTGATGCTGCTCGGCGTCGCGACCAAGCTGCTCATCGACGAGACGGAGCATCACGTCGCCGCCAAGGAGGATCTGTGGGGCGCCGTCGCCGCCATCGTGATGGCGGATGCGGTGATGTCGCTCGACAATGTGATCGCCATCGCCGGCGCCGCGCGCGGCTCCATGCCGCTCATCGTCTTCGGCCTCGCGGTCTCGGTGCCGATCGTCGTTTTCGGCGCGGGGCTGTTGATGCAGGCGCTGTCGCGCTTTCCCATCCTCGTCTGGCTCGGCGCCGGCCTTCTGGGCTGGATCGCGGGCGAATTGATCGCCACGGATCCAGTCTGGGAGAGTTCCGGCTGGACGCCGCCTGCGCATTTCGATCTCGCCCTGTCGATCGCCGGGGCCGCGCTGGTGATCCTCGCGGGCTGGATCGCCCTGCGCCTCGAGGAGCGGGCCGAGGCGCGGCGCAAGGCGCAGGGCGGGGAGCAGTAAGGGCATGTTTGCGTTGAAGTCGACGCTGGTCCTCGTCGTCGCGGCCTATCTCGCGGCGACGGCGGCGCTCGCGCTATTTCAGCGCCGGCTGCAATATCTTCCCGACGCCCGCTATATCTCGCCGCGGGAGGCCGGGCTCGACGGCGTCGACGAGCTGCGGCTCGCGACCGAGGACGGCGAGACGCTCGTCGCCTGGACCGCCGCGCCGCGCGACGGGCGGCCGTTCCTCCTCTATTTCCACGGCAACGCCGGCGCGCTGATCGACCGCATTCCGCGCTTTCGCCGCTTCGTCGAACGCGGCTACGGCTTTCTCGCCGTCGCTTACCGCGGCTATGGCGGCTCGACCGGCTCACCCACTCAGGACGGCCTGATGCGCGATTCGGAAGCGGCCTATCGTGCAGCGCTTTCCCGCGGCGCCGACATTCGACGCCTGGTGCTGATCGGCGAATCGCTCGGTTCCGGCGTCGCCACGGCTTTGGCCGCGACGCACGAAGCTGCGGCGCTCGTGCTCGATTCGCCCTTCTCTTCGGCGGTCGACGTCGCCGAGGCGCGCTATGGACTGATCCCCGTGCGCTGGCTGATGGCGGATCAGTTCCGCTCCGATCTCGCGATTCGCGACGTCCGTGTTCCGCTGCTCGTCGTGCATGGCGACCGCGACGCGGTGGTGCCGATCGACCTCGGCCGACGCCTGTTCGAACTTGCCAATGAGCCCAAGACTTTCGTGCTGGCGCCGGGCGCCGGCCATCTGGCGCTCGGCCGGGAGGAGGTGTTTCCGCGTGTCTTCGCCTGGATCGACGCGACGCTGGACGCCGCTCAGACCGCGCAGAGGTAAAACGTTGCGCAACATCTGAGAAAAGGGCGCGCGTCGAGATTCTCGCAGTTCTTCTAGCCCCGTCCGCCCTGTTTGGCGATGGGCTGGTTCGGATCGATCGACAGCGCGCGCTGATAGGATTCGTTCGCCTTGGCGCGATTGCCCTTGCGGTCAAAGGCGAGGCCGAGCCAAGCCCAGGCCGGCGCGCTCTTGTTGTCGACATTGAGCGCCGCGTTGAAATCCTCGATCGCCTTGTCGTAATTGCCGAGCGCGACGAGACTCTCGCCGCGCGCCTGATAAGGCGCGGCGGCAAAGGGATCACGGTCGATGGCGTTGTCGAAATCCGTGACGGCGCGGACATTGTCGCCGCGCTTCTGATGAATCAGCCCGCGCGCATGGAAGGCTTGCGCGCTCTCGGGATTGAGGCGGATCGCCTGATCGAGATCGATCAGCGCCTCATCGAGATTGCCATGCGCGCGCAGCAGATTGGCGCGGCCGATATAGGCCGGGGCGTGATTGGGGTTGACGGTGACCGCGCGGTCGAAATCGAGCCGCGCCTGATCGCTGCGGCCGATCTGCCGGAAAGCCAGCGCGCGATTGGTGAAGGCCGCGGCGCTGTTCGGATCGAGCTGGATCGCCTGAGAGAAATCGGCGATCGCCTCCTGGAAATGGCCGATCTTGGCCTGGGCGACGCCGCGCGTGTTATAGGCCTCGGCGCTCGGATTGCGGCGGATGACCTCGGAGAGCGATTCGATATTGGCGGTCGCGGCCTTGGGATCGCCGACTTCGGTCTCGGCAATGCCACGCCCGGGCGGACGCAGCACGCCCGCCGTCTCGCAACCGGCGAGCAGGAACAGCGCCAGAGCCGCGCCGATGCGGCCCGACATCCCCGGAGACGTCCGGCGAACCGCCGGCGCGAGCGGCAACTCCATTCCGTTCCTCCCGGAGCCGAGACGAAACCCGAGTGTGCGCTGCGTCGGCGCGGCCGAGCGAAAACTCAGCGACCGCCGACGGCCGGCTTGGCCTTGACAGGCAGCAGGCCTTCGCGCTGCAGCTTCTTGCGTGCGAGCTTGCGGGCGCGGCGCACCGCCTCGGCCTTCTCGCGCGCCCGCTTCTCCGAGGGCTTCTCATAATGGCCGCGAAGCTTCATCTCGCGGAAAATGCCTTCGCGCTGCATCTTCTTCTTCAGCGCCTTGAGAGCCTGGTCGACATTATTGTCGCGGACGAGAACTTGCACGAAGCGATCCTGTGTCTAGGGACGCGGCGGCCCCGGTTGGAGTGCGTGGCGGCTCGTGAGAATAGCGGATCGGGCGCTGACGGAGCGCCTGATCCGTTGAAGAGCGGGATAACAGACTCGCCATGGATTGTCCACCGGATGCGGCTCGAGGAAAATCCGAATGCGCGCGCGATTGTGACAGGCCCGGCGCAGATCGTGTTATTGGCGTACGATCGATCGCGCGCCGAAAGGGCGCTTCGCCCTCCCCTTCGAATGGGGAGTTGCCGCGGGAGAACGAGGATCCTTGACCGGCGCCGGAACCGACCACACCAGGCCCAAGATCGAAGGCGGCCCCACGATCGTGCTGGTGCGCCCGCAGCTCGCCGTCAATATCGGCATGTGCGCGCGCGCCATGGCCAATTTCGGCCTCTCGGATCTGCGCCTCGTCGCCCCGCGCGAGGGCTGGCCGACGCGCGATCCGGTCTATCGCGAGGCCTCCTATTCGGCCGCCGCCGGCGCCGCTCACCTGCTCGACGGCGCCAAGCTCTTCGAGACGGCGCGCGAGGCGATCGCCGATCTCTCCCATGTCTACGCCGCCACGGCGCGCGAACGCGGGCAAATGAAGCCGGTCGTCACGCCCGCCGCCGCTCTGCCGCAGACCGCGGCGCGAATCGCCGCCGGTGAGCGACATGGCGTGATGTTCGGTCCCGAGCGCACCGGACTCGACAATGACGAGGTCGCGCTCGCCGACGCGATTCTCACTTTTCCGGTCAATCCGGCCTATGCCTCGCTCAATCTGGCGCAAGCTGTACTGCTGACCGGCTATGAGTGGTTCCGCGCGGCCCATGGAGACGCCATCCCCTTCGACACGAGCGAGCGCTCGCCGCCGGCGAGCCGCGAGATGATTCTCTCCTTCTTCGATTTTCTGGAAGGAGAGCTCGACAAGCGGCAGTTCTTCCGTCCCGAGACGAAGAGGCCGGTGATGTCGCGCAATCTGCGCAACATGTTCCACCGCATGAATTTGACCGAGCAGGACGTGCGGACCCTGTGGGGCGTGGTGGTGCGCCTCGTCGAAGGCCCGCGCCGCGAGCCGAAGAAGGAGAGCCGACGAAAGCCTCCCTCCGAGACCTGAGGAGCGATCTCACCGCACGGGCGGCGCATACATCAGCCCGCCCGCAGTCCACAGCGCATTGAGGCGCCGGTCGAGATCGAGCGGCGAGCCATGGCCGAGATTACGCTCGAAGGCCTCGCCGTAATTGCCGACATGTTTGACGATCCGATAGGCCCAGTCGCGCTCGAGGCCGAAGCCCTCGATGCGTCCGCCTTCGACGCCGAGCAGGCGGCGGGTGCGCGGATCGACGGATTTCAGCGCCTCGTCCACATTGGTCGAGGCGACGCCGAGCTCCTCGGCGTCGACCATAGCGAAAAGGGTCCAGCGCACGATGTCGAACCATTGCGCGTCGCCCTGGCGCACGACCGGACCGAGCGGCTCCTTGTCGATGAGCTCGAGAAGGATCGCGTGCTTGCCCGGCGACTCGAGCCGGGCGCGCTCCGCCGCGAGAGTCGACAGATCGGCGGTCAGCGCATCACACTGGCCCTGCGCATAGGCTTCCGCCGCCTCCTCGAAACTGGGGAACAGCCGCGGCTCGACCGGCTTCTCGCCGCCGCGGCGCTCGTCGACGAGATCGAGCTCGAAGGGCGTGCCCTGTTGCACACAGACCGACAGGCCCGCGAGGTCGCGGCGGGATTGGGCGGCGCGCTTGCGGCTGGTGAGAAAGCCCTGGCCGTCGAAAAAAGTGGTCGCCACGTAGGAGACGCCCTGCCCGGCGTCGCGCGACAAGGTCCAGGCGGCGCCATGCGCCAGGAGATCGACCTCGCCCGACTGCAGCGCCTTCAGGCGCTCCTTGGGCGTGAGCGCGACGATCGCCAGCCGTTCCGGATCGTCGAAAATCGCCGCCGCGATGGCGCGGCAGAAATCGATGTCGAGTCCGCGCCACGCGCCCGTCTCGTCCTGTCGGGCGAAGCCCGGCTGGCCGCCGGTCACGCCGCACAGCAGACGCCCGCGCGCGGTGGCCTGCTCCAGGGTCGACGCCCGCGGCGCCACGCCCGAGGCGCGCGCGGAGGCGAGAACGAGAAGCAATGCGATCGTCGCGGCGACGAAACAGGACAGGCGGGGAAACATCCGGAAGGTCTCTCGCATCGTCTGGCCGGCCGGAGCGGCCCCTCCGCCCTGGCCGATTTCCCATCCCACGAGGCAGAAGGCTCGAAACCCGCTATATTGCGGGCGGATAGAGTCGCATCCGCTCGACGATGAGAGGCCCGGGTTTTCGAACATGAGCGAGACTAACGAGGAATCAAGGCGAAAAATGCGAAACCGCACCCGGCTCGCCCATGCGGGACGCAAGCCCTCGCAGCAGTTCGGCTTCGTCAACACGCCGATCTACCGCGGTTCGACGGTGCTGTTCCCGGATACCGCGGCCCTGCTGGCTAACCGGGGCCCCTACACCTACGCCACCAAGGGCACGCCGACGATTCGCGCGCTCGAGGAGGCCTGGAGCGAGATTTCCGGCGCCGCGGGCGCCGTCGCCGTCCCCTCGGGACTGGCGGCGATCAATCTGGCGCTGCTCACCGCCGCGAAGGCCGGCGACCACATCCTCGTGACCGATTCCTGCTATCTGCCGGCCCGCATCTTCTGCGACGGCGTGCTGAAGCGGCTCGGCGTCGAGACGACCTATTACGATCCGCGCATCGGCGCCGGGATCGCCGGACTGATGCGGCCGAACACGTCCGCGGTGCTCACGGAGTCGCCCGGCTCGCAGAGCCTCGAAGTGCAGGACGTGCCGGCGATCGCCGCCGCGGCGCATGAGCGCGGCGCCTGCGTCATTCTCGACAACACCTGGGCGACGCCCCTCTTCTTCCCGCCGCACGAGCGCGGCGTCGATCTCGCCGTCGAGGCCGGCACCAAATATCTCTCCGGCCATTCCGATCTCCTGCTCGGCCTCGTCTCGGCCAATGAGAAATGGGCGCGGCGCCTGCGCGCCACTTATGACGCGCTCGCCATCTGCCCGGGGCCCGAGGACGCCTTTCTCGCCCTGCGCGGACTGCGCACAATGGAGCTGCGCCTGCGCGAGGCGGAGCGCGCGGGCCTCGAGCTCGCACGCTGGCTCGCGCAGCGCCAGGACGTCGCGCGCGTCATTCATCCGGCGCTCGAATCTCATCCGGACCATGCGCTGTGGACGCGCGACTTCCTCGGCTCGACGGGCCTGTTCTCCATCGTGCTCGAGCCCGTCGCGCAGCCGGCGCTGGCGGCGATGCTCGACGGGCTCGAGCTGTTCGGGCTCGGCTATTCCTGGGGCGGCTATGAGAGCCTCGTGCTGCCCTTCGACTGCAAGAGCTATCGCACGGCGACGCAATGGGCGCCGGAAGGGCCGGCGCTGCGCTTCTCGGTCGGCCTCGAGGATATCGATGATCTGAAGGAGGATCTCGACGCGGGATTCGCGCGGCTGCATGCAGCGGAAAGGCCAGAAAAAACATAAAAAACGACTGAACCGACGCTACGTAGTTCCCCCCGATTTCGCCTGCGGCTGAAAGTCCGTAAATGGTTGGTCGGCGAACGCGGCGGGTCATAGGGGAAGCGTTCGGGGGAGTTATGTCATGACTCATCCTTTCAGTGCGGGCGTGAGCCCGCCCACGTCGAACGAGGTCATGTCGAGGGTGACGCGCTCGCAACGCCACGACGCATTGCTCGCCTCCTATCTGCTCGGCCTCGGCCACGGTCCCGCGGCGGTGCGTGATTTGATCGTCTCCGATCTCGACGGCTTTCTCGATCTCGGCGCGACGCGTCGCGCGGCGGACCAACTCGTCGTGCTGCGCGCCTTTCTGGCGCGATATCCGGAGGCGGCGCGGGGCGTGCGAGCCATGGAGGCATGATCGGCGCAATGGTGTCGCTGATGGGCATTGTCGGGAAGTGAGGCGGCCGACGGCCATTCGAGCCGGCGGAGCGTGTTTTTAAGAAAGTCGAGCGCCGCACGGAGCGATGGACTTTCATCCGGTCGCCGCCCATAATTAATTCATGAACGCCCTTCTCTTCGACACGCTTCGTCTTTCCCGCACGCTCCGGGACAAGGGGCGGTTCACCTCCGAGCAGGCGGAAACGCTCGCCGAAGCGCTGGGCGAGGCGGTGCAAGGCGATCTCGCCACAAAGGCAGATGTGTCGGCCGTCAAGACCGACGTGGGCGTCATCGTCACGGGCCTGGCGGGCGTCAAGACGGAGATGAGCGCCGTCAAGACGGAACTGGCGGGCGTCAAGACGGAGATGAGCGCCGTCAAGGCGGATCTGGCGGGCGTCAAGACGGAGATGAGCGCCGTCAAGACGGAACTGGCGGGCGTCAAGACGGAGATGAGCGCCGTCAAGACGGATCTGGCGGGCGTCAAGACGGAGATGAGCGCCGTCAAGGCGGATCTGGCGGGCGTCAAGACGGAGATGAGCGCCGTCAAGACGGAACTGGCGGGCGTCAAGACGGAGATGAGCGCCGTCAAGGCGGATCTGGCGGGCGTCAAGACGGAATTGACTGATGTCAAAGTCGAAGTGTCCACCGTCAAAGCGGATTGGCGACGGTCAGGGCCGAGATGAGGTCCAGCATCGCCGAAACAAAGGCCGATATTTTGAAGTGGGTTGTCGGCGCGATCGGATTTCAGACCGTGGTCATCCTCGGCGCGCTCATATCGCTCGTCCGCATTTTCGCGAAGTAACTATGCGAGGGTTGCCGCGGCACGTCGGCTAGGCCTCGCCTTTCCGTGGCGGCCGGTTCCGAGGAAGGCGCCGAAAATTGCTGCGCCGTTGGCTGGGCCGCAGCGGAGCTGGCGACCCCGGCAGGATTCGAACCTGCGACCTACTGCTTCGAAGGCAGTTGCTCTATCCAGCTGAGCTACGGAGCCGCGCCGGGGCAATCTAGCACGATCCGCGCGCTTTGCACGCGGCCTTGGACGAGTTTGGGACGAGCGGCCGAGTGTGACGTCCTCCTCACGCTTTCGTCAGCACGCACACGTAGAACCCGTCCGTGCCGCTCGAACGCGGAGTGAGACGAAGCCCCATGCCGAAAGGCGATGCGAAGCGCGCAAGCTCCGGCAGCTGCGCCGCGGCCGCGGCCTCTTCGGCGGGAACGGTCGAGAAATCGCTCGCTCCTTCGAGAAAGGCTGCGATCTGGTCCTCGTTCTCGTCGCGCAGCACGGAGCATGTCACATAGACGAGCCGCCCGCCCGGACGCACATAGCGCCGCGCCTTCGCGAGCAGCGCGCGCTGCTCGTCGATCCGCGCGGCGAGCGCACCGGGCGCGAGGCGCCATTTGGCGTCCGGACGGCGCCGCCAGGTTCCGGTTCCGGTGCAGGGCGCGTCGATCAATACGAGATCGCAGCGCCTCTCGAGATCGGCGAGCGCATCGGCCGCGCCGCGCGGCGCGCGCACCTGCACATTGCGGGCGCCGGCGCGCTCGAGCCGCGAATAGATCGGCGTCAGCCGGCGGCCGTCGTCGTCGAAAGCATAGATCTGCCCGCGATTGTGCATCTGTCCGGCGAGCGCCAAACTCTTGCCGCCGCCGCCGGCGCAGAGGTCGAGGACCTGCTCGCCGGGCGCCGCGGCGCAGAGAAGAGCGGCGAGCTGCGAGCCCTCGTCCTGCGGCTCGACATGCCCTTTCACATAGGCGGGCTCCGCGGCGAGCGCCGGACCGCGGCCATGCGGCCCCGGCGCAAGGCGCAGGCCGAGCGGCGACAGCGGCGTCGGCTCGGGATGGAGATGGGCGAGCCGGCGCAGCGCCTCCTCACGCGAGGACTTCAAGATATTGGCGCGCAGGTCGAGCGGCGCACGCGCGGCGAGCGCCCTGCCCTCCTCCGCCGCCGCCTCGCCAAAAGCGGCGTCGAAGCGGGAGGCGAGCCATTCGGGATAGTCGCCGCGCACATGCGCGGGCGCGCCCTCGAGCGTCGCTCCGGCGAGGCGCTCGCGCTCACTCTCGGAGAGCGGCGCCGGCGCATGGCCCTCGCCGCTGCACAGCGCCGCGATCGCCTGCGGCGCGAGCCCGCGCGCCTCGCGCAGCGCGCCGATCACGATCGCGCGGGGCAAATCGTCGCCCATCACATGCGCAGCGGAGGCGCGCTTGCGCAGCGCGTCGAAGACGAGGCCGGCGATCGCCGCCCGGTCCTTGGAGCCGGCGAAGCGATGGGAGAGGCCCCAATCCTTGATCGCATCCGCCGCCGGCCGGCGGCGGGCGGCGAGCTCGGCGAGGATTTCTATGGCGGCGGAGGCATGGGCGGCGGGCGTCATCGCCCGGTGACTTAAGGACTCGGGCGGCTGGACGCCAGCGCAAAGGCGCGACGACGGCCCGATTTGCAGCGAGAAAACAGAAAGTCTCCAATTTGCCGCAAAGCCCGATCCACGGCCACATTCTGGCCTAAAAGGCCGCGCTCAAGTCGCTTCATGCTGCGGCAACCCGCGGCGTTTCGACACTCTCCCAAGGAACTTCAGATGCGTGCTCTTCGTCCGGTCGCCGCAATTCTGCTCGCGTTCTCGCTCGTCGCCTGCGCCGCTCAGTCGCAGCCCGACCTCACCCCTCCCCCGAAGCGGCCGCTCGACGCCAAGACCCAGCTCGAGTCCGGCCATCACTGAAGAAACGACCGAAGCGCGCCGCCGGAGGCGGCGCGCTTCCTTCTCACTTCGGCGCGACGAGAGTGATCGTCCCGGCCGTGTCCGTTCCATTGGCGTTCACCCGATTGTCGCCATAGCTGCGAATGACGCCCCCGGCCGACACATTGCGAATGCCGCCGCCATTGCCGGTTGCGACCGAGCGGCTGAGGATCATCAGGCCCGTCGCATTCCCCTCCAGCCTGTAGCCATCCACGAGATTGCCCTCGGCGATGCTGTCGACGATCGTCGTCTTTGCGGTCGACGACGACAGGAAGCCGCTGTGGCCGTTGTCGTTGGAGGTCACGTGCTCGATGTTCGCCCGCAGCGAGGCGCCGCCCGGCGGCTCGATGCGGACGCCGATGAAGCCGTTGTTGGACACGGTCGAATCGGCGATCGTCACCGCGGCGTTGCCGCCGTTGTTGCCGAGGGCGATTCCGTCGCCCGTGAAATTGCGGACCGTGATGTCCGAGATATAGACCCGCTTGGCGCTCTGGACGAAGACGCCGTTCGCGCCGACGCTCTGTCCATTGAGCTCGAGGTTGCGCAGCGTGACGACGCCGATCCCGCCGGCGGAGACTTTGATCGCCGTGTCGGGGCTCGTCATGTCGATGCCGGCGCCCGGAACGCCCGTGATCGTCACCGACTTGTTGATGACGAGGCCGCCGGCGGCCGCGCCAAAGTTGGCCGCGTCGAGCGCCTTGATCTCGCCCGCGGACTTCGTCTGCGTCAACGCATAGGAGAAGGTGCGGCAGGCCGTTGCGGGAGTCGCGCAGACGCCGGCGTCGCTTCCCTTGCCCGAGACATAAGAAACGGCGTTGAGCGCCAGGGCCGGCGAAGCGGCGAAGCAGGCGGCGAGCGAAGCGGCGGCGGCGAGCGCCGGGACGTAAGAACGGTCACGCATGTTTTTCCTCCTCGACGATGTGAGCGCGTTTGCTCCAGTGCCGCGGAAGATGCCCGATCCCTTCGCGCTCGGCTGTGTGGGGAAGCACATCGGCTCACGAGACGAGCCGAGCATTGTCGCGCGTGAGACGACGGCCACGCCGGACAAGGAAGGCCCATGCGCCGCGCGCCCGTTCTCGCCGACCGCTGCGCGAGCAGCGGAGCCAGAAGGGGCCGGTCGTTGCGCCGAGTGACGACGCGGCGTTCGCGGCCGCATCGTCACTTGTGAGGAATGGAGGCGACCGCGCCGGAAATGTCGATCGTATTGCCGAACACCGCATTGTCGCCGAAGCTCTGCACGGCCGCAAAGCTCACATTCTGAACGCCGACCTGATTGCCCGTCGCGACGGATCGGCCGAGCCGCATCGCAGAGTTCTTCGGGAGGCCGCCGACCGCCAGATATCCGACACTGGCGTTGTTGTTCGAGAGGCTGTCGACGATCGTCACCGTCGCGCCGGGATAAGCGCGAACACCCGCGACGCCATTGCCGTTCGTCGTCACATGATCGATGGAGACCGCGACCGGCTTCGGGCCCGGAACGACGTCGACGCCGAACTTGCCGTTATTGGACGAGATCGTCTCGAAGATCGTGACCAGCATTCCGTCCGTCCCTCCGGAGATCGCGACGCCCTCATTGGCGAAGCGGCGCACGACGCAGTCGACGATGTTCAACACGCGAGCATAATAGGCGACGACGCCGGCCGTCCCGACGCCGCCGCCGTCGATTTCTATGCCGCGCAGAGTGACGACGGCTTTGGCGGCGTTGATGGCGACCGCATTTCCGGCATCGACCGTTCGGATGCTCGTCCCGGGAACTCCGATGATGGCAATCGATTTGTCGATCGTCAGCACGCCGTAGTTCGCCAGGTCGAGCGCCTTGATTTCTCCGCCCGCGTTGGTCTGCGTCAGCGCGTAGCCGAAAGTGCGGCAAGGCGTCGCCGGAGAGGCGCAGCTGTTCGCGCCCGCATCGCTTCCTTTGCCGGAGACAAAGGAGATCGCATTGCCCGCCGCCGCGGGCGATGCGCCGAAGCAAGCGGCGAGCGAGACGGCGACGAACGCCGTCGAGACCAATGAACGATCACACATGGGATTTCCTCCTCGAGGACGTGGAGCGCCGTCGCTCCCATGCCGCGCGCCCGAACATGTCGGAGAACACGTCGCGCGCGGCGCGGCCCGCGCGCCCCATCGCAAGAGCGACGGAGCGCGTCGGGCCCCCCCCCCGGGCGCGCAAGGCTCACTTGGACAGGACGGCCCCGACCGCGCCGTCCACCTCGGTCCCGTTGCCATAGACCTTGTTGTCGCCGAAGCTCTTCACGGTCGCGGAGGTGACGTTGTGAATGCCCGTTCCGTTTCCCGAGGCGACCGAGCGGGCGAGATACATCTTGCTCGTCGCGTCGCCGGAGGCGCGGAAGCCGTCGATGGCGTTGTTGTTGGCGATGCTGTCGGAGATCATCACGGTCGCGCGGGGCGACACGAGGATGCCGGCGAAGGCGTTGTTGTTCGTCGTCGTATGGTCGACCGACGCATTCACAGAGGCGCTGCCGCCCGGGACGAACTCGATGCCGAAATTGCCGTTGTCGGACGAAATCGTGTTGGAGACCGTCGCGGTGACGACGCCTGCGCCCGGCGAGATCGAGACGCCATCCGCGGCGAAGCGGCGAACAATGCAATCGACGATATTGACCGCCTTGGCGGCGGCGACGGTGATGCCGCGCGTGCCGACGCCGCGGCCGTTGATCTCGAGTCCGCGCAGGCTGACAATCGCCGAAGCATTGTTGATGGTGATCGCCGTGCCCGCCGCCGACATCAGAATGCCCGCGCCCGGAACGCCGGTGATGGTGACCGATTTGGTGATCGTCGTGAAGCCGTAATGGGCGGGATCGAGCGTCTTGATCTCTCCATTGGGGTTGGTCTGCGTCAGCGCATAGGTGAAGGTGCGGCAGGGCGTGGCGGGCGTGGCGCAAGCGCCCGAGTCGACGCCCTTTCCGGAGACGAAGGTGACCGCCGTGGCGGCCATTGCCGGAGCGGCGCCGAGAGCGATCGCGCCGACCGCGGCGGACGTGAAGATATTACGCATGTTCATTCTCCTCGAAATTGCGGAGCTCGTTCGCTCCGATGAAGGCAGATTAGCCGAGGCTGTGGGCGGCGCTTGTGTCTTGGCGCACAGGGCGGGCCCGGGCGTCGTCGGGCGAGAAGCCTCGCGGCGCTCTGCTTCTCGCTATGACGAAAGGGGCAATGACAATTCTCCCGCGGCCTCGTGCGAGACCCGGGCGAAAGGAGGGGTCGGGGACGCTCCGGCCCCGTTCGGCCGGTTGCGTGATGGTTTGCGTCGGGTCCAGAGCGTCCCGCAACGCGGTCGTCGTCCTCGTCGACATCCCGAGGCTTCATCCGGACCCGCGAATCCTGGGGTTTCCCGTTCAAGACGCGATCGAGCCCGGCGGCCTGGGATCACGAGCGGTTCTTGTTTCTCCCTATGGACGGGAGAAGAACGCCGCCCGGCGACGCGCATCCTGTCCGAGGACGGGGGCCGCCGTCCCGGATGGAGCCGCCCCCCGCCCGCGTTTCCCTGACCCGGGGAACGCCCCTTTGTGGACGGGAGCGAGGCGGAGAGTAGGATTATTTTCAGAACAAGTCAAGAGGAGCTGCCCGCGGTTTTCAGGGCGATCGGGTGAAAGCTCGTTCATGCCGAAAAACGCGCAGAAACCTCACATTCTGCAATCTGAAGGCTCGCCCTCGTGCTTCGAAGACGCCTGCTTTGCGAACTCCTCAGCATGATAAATAGGATTATAGTCCTTAATCTCGATCGCGTCGCCCCCACGCCTCTGGATAGCTTCGCTTCGTTCGCAACGATGTTCGTTCGGCGCCGGCAACCGGACGCGACGGCCTTGAACAGAACCGCAAAATGATAATCTAGTCAGCATGACTAAAATGGCCAAGACATCTCCGCCGCGTCCGCCGGGCACATGGCTCCTCCAGGACGCCAAGGCGCGGTTCAGCGAACTGGTGCGGCGCGTCCGCAGCGAAGGGCCGCAGCGCGTCACCGTGCGGGGGCCGACGAAGTCGTGGTGATCGGCGCCGACGAGTTTCAGCGTCTCAAGGGCGAGCGAACGGGCGAAGCGCTCGTCGCCGCCATGCAGGCGTCGCCCTATCGCGAGATCGACATCGAGCCGAGGCGCGAGCGGAGCCCCGTGCGCGACGTCGAGTTGTGACGGGCTGGCTGCTCGATACGAATATTCTTTCGGAATTGCGTCGGGTGAAGCCAGAGCCGAAAGTGGTCTCCTTCGTCGCGGCGCGAGCGCTCGATCTGCTCTACGTCAGCACCGTCACATTCGCCGAAATCCGTTTCGGCATCGAGCTCGTCGAAGACGCCACGCGGCGCGCCGAGCTCGGCGACTGGCTCACGCACAAAGTGCGGCCGATGTTCGAGCAACGCGTTCCGCCCGTGAGCGAGGACGTGATCCTGAAATGGCGGCTGCTCGTCGAGGACGGCCGCAAGGCAGGTCATACTTATTCGCAACCGGATCTGTTCATCGCGGCGACGGCGCTGCATCACGGCCTGACGGTCGTGACCCGCGACACGTCGGAATTCGAGCGCGCCCGTGTGCCGGTCGTCGACCCATGGCGATGAAGCCGGGCTGCGGCGTCGATCTCGCAACGCGAGCGCTGCGAGCCGAGGCGCGATCATTGCGAGCCGAAGGTGAAGCAATCCAACAGGAGTCGCGCGCGGAGTCCGGATGGCGTCGTCCTTCGCTCCTCGCAGGGACGACGCTCGCGCAAAAACGCGCCGCTCAATCTATCTCGAATTTCGGCGGGGCGCGATGCGTCGCGTGGATGCGGCGGACGGTGCCGGTCGAGGAGCGATAGACCAATGTCTCCGTCTCGACCACGCCCTTGTCGAAGCGCACGCCCGCCAGCAGCGGGCCGCTGGTCACGCCCGTCGCGCAGACCACGACGTCGCCCGAGGCCAGCTCCTCCAGCGCATATTTCTTTTTCGGATCCTCGATCCCCATGCCCGCCGCGCGCGACACTTTGGCGGCGCTGTCGAGCACGAGGCGTCCCTGCATCTGGCCGCCGACGCAGCGCAGAACGCCCGCCGCCAGCACGCCCTCCGGCGCGCCTCCGGAGCCGAGATACATGTCGACGCCCGTCTCCGCCGGCTGCGCGGTGAAGATGATCCCCGCCACATCGCCGTCGCTGATGAGTTGCACGCGCGCGCCCGCCTCGCGGCATTTGGCGACGAGCTGCGTATGGCGCGGCCGGTCGAGAATGCAGATGGTGATTTCGCGCGGCGAGACGCCCTTGGCCTGCGCGAGCGCCGCGACATTGGCGCCGGGCGGATTGTCGAGATCGACGATTCCCTTCGGATAGCCGGGGCCGATGGCGATCTTGTCCATATAGACGTCGGGCGCATAGAGCAGCGATCCGGTCGCCGCCATGGCGACGATGGAGATCGCGCCCGGCATGTCCTTGGCGCAGAGCGTCGAGCCCTCGAGCGGCGCGACGGCGAGATCGACAGCGGGGCCCGCTCCCGCGCCGACCTCCTCGCCGATATAGAGCATGGGAGCGGCGTCGCGCTCGCCCTCGCCGATCACGACCCGGCCGCGGATCGCGAGGCGATCCAGCTCGCTGCGCATGGCGTCGACGGCGGACTGGTCGGCGGCCATCTCGTCGCCGCGCCCGCGCCATTGCGCAGCGGCCACTGCGGCGCGCTCGGTGACGCGCGCGAGCTCCAATGTGAGATTGCGGTCGAGGCCTTTCCCGTCGGCGGAAGGAATTCTGTTCATGTCGAGCTCTCCCGCTCGCGCGTCACTCGCGCTCGATGCGGATCACCTGAGCCGGCTCGGCGATGGTTCCATCCTTCGAGATGGCGTCGAGCGCCTCGCGCACCAGCAGCTCGGTGGTCGCATGGGTGATGAGGATCACGCCCACCGGCGCGTCGGCGCCGCGCCGCGCCGCGCGGGCGCCATGCTGCATGATGCTCTCGAGCGAGATCTTGCGCTCGGCCATGCGCGTCGCGATCGCCGCGAAGGCGCCCGGCACGTCGGGCACCGAAAGGCGGATGTAATAGCCGCCCTCGTGGCGCTGCACGGGCGTGCGCTCGCAGGCGCGCAGGCTCGCGCTCGGCAGGCCGAAGGGCGCCGAGCGCACGCCGCGCGCGATGTCGGCGATGTCGGCGACGACGGCGGAGGCCGTCGCGTCGCCGCCGGCGCCGGGGCCGGCGAGAGTGAGTTCATGCACGGCGTCGGCGTCGATGGTGACGGCGTTGGTCACGCCCATCACCTGGGCGATGGAGGTGGTCTTGCGCACCATGGTCGGATGCACGCGCTGCTCTATGCCCTGCGCGGTGCGCTGGGCGACGCCGAGCAGCTTGATGCGGAAGCCGAGCTCGGCGGCGGAATCGATGTCGGCGAGGGTGACGCGCTCTATGCCCTCCACATCGACGGCCTCGGGCGCGATGCGCGTGCCGAAGGCGAGCGAGGCGAGGATGGCGAGCTTGTGCGCGGTGTCGAAGCCGCCGATGTCGAAGGTCGGATCGGCCTCGGCGTACCCTAAGCGCTGCGCCTCCTTCAGGCAGTCCGCGAAGGAGAGGCGCTCGAGCTCCATGCGCGAGAGGATGTAGTTGCAGGTGCCGTTGAGTACGCCGTAGACGCGCTCGATCGAATTGCCGGCGAGGCCCTCGCGAAGAGTCTTGACGATCGGAATACCCCCGGCGACGGAGGCTTCGAAGGCGAGCGCCGCATGTTTCGCCTCGGCGAGCGCGGCGAGCTCTGCGCCATGGGCGGCGAGCAGCGCCTTATTGGCGGTGACGACGGACTTGCCGTTGCGAAGCGCGGTTTCCACGCCGGCGCGCGCGGCGCCCTCCGCCCCACCGATCAGCTCGACGAAGAGATCGATCGAATCGGAGGCGGCGAGCGCTGTCGGATCGTCGAAGAAGGCGGCGCTCGAAAGATCGACGCCGCGGTCCTTGGACCTGTCGCGCGACGAGACGCCGGCGAGCCGGATCACGCGCCCGGTTCGCGCCGCGAGCGCCTGCTCCTGCCGCTGCAGGAGCCGAACGACCGAAGCTCCCACCGTGCCGAGGCCGGCGACGCCGACGCGCAGAATATCCGCCATGAGAATTACGTCCGCGACGAGTGCTCGAAGCTGCGCCGGATCCCCGGCTCGAGGCTCTGTCCCTTAGTCCAACAGGCCGATCAAAGATAGTCCCCGGCCCGGCCGGAAGCGGGAACTTCCCCGTCATTGCGAAGCAATCCAGAGTCGCCGGGCGGCCCCAGGATTGCTTCCTCGCTGCGCTCCTCGCAATTACGGTCGAGGTCGCGGTATCGGCCGAGGGTGGATTTTTGCCTCGGCATTCGCCACCATGGCGCGAGCCCATATCTCAATTTCCGGAGAGGACATGAACAAGCCCGTCAGCCAACGAGAGCTCGGCGCGAGCGAAGGCGCCGCGGCGATCAGAGCGCGCTATCGCCGCGAGGATTCGCCGACGCCGCCGGTGTGGAACGAGACGCTCGACCTGCTGCTCGCCCACCGCTCCGTGCGCGCCTTTCTGCCGGAGCCCGTTCCCGCCGGCGTGCTGGAGACGCTCGTCGCCGCGGCGCAATCGGCCTCCACCTCCTCCAATCTGCAGGTGTGGAGCCTCGTCGCGGTGGAGGACGTGGAGCGCAAGAGCCGCCTCGCCGATCTGGCCGGCAATCAGCAGCACATTCGCGACGCGCCGCTGTTCCTGCTGTGGCTCGCCGATCTCGCCCGGCTCGACAACATCGGCAAGGATCAGGGCCGCGACGCCGCCGCTCTGCCCTTCCTCGAAATGTTCCTGACCGCGGCGGTCGACGCCGCCCTCGCCGCGCAGAACGCCGCGGTGGCGCTCGAATCGCTCGGCTACGGCTGCGTCTATATCGGCGGCATCCGCAACAAGCCGGGGGAGGTGGCCGCGGAGCTCGGTCTTTCGCCCGGAATTTTCGCCGTCTTCGGCATGGCCGTCGGCCGGCCCGATCCGGCCAAAGCTAGTGGCGTTCGCCCGCGCCTCGGCCAGGGCGCCGTGCTGCATCGCGAGCAATATGCGTGGGGCGAGGCTCAGCGCGAGGCGATCAGGACCTATGACGAGAAGTTCCGCGACTTCCAGAAGGAAGCGGGCCTTCCCGAGCAGGGCTGGATTCGCCAGGCGCTCTCGCGCGTGCGCGGGCCAGAGAGCCTCAGCGGCCGCGACCGGCTGACGGAAGCGCTGCGGGCGCTGGGATTCGGGCTGAAATAGCCGGCGACGGGGGCGCAACCCGTGGAGGCGCGAGCATGACGACGGACCGCAATCGGCTCGCCGAGGAGACGAGCCCCTACCTCCTCCAGCACAGGGACAATCCCGTCCATTGGCGGGCCTGGTCGGCGGAGACGCTGGCGCTCGCCAAGGCTAGGGCCAAGCCCATCCTGCTCTCCAGCGGCTACGCCGCCTGCCATTGGTGCCATGTGATGGCGGCGGAGAGCTTCGAGAACGTGGGCATAGCCGCGCTGATGAACGATCATTTCGTCAATGTGAAGGTCGACCGCGAGGAGCGGCCGGACGTCGATCATCTCTATCAGCAGGCGCTGCAGATGCTCGGCCGGCGCGGCGGCTGGCCGCTGACCATGTTCCTGACGCCGGACGGCGAGCCTTTCTGGGGCGGCACCTATTTTCCGCCCGAGCCGCGCTACGGAATGCCCGGCTTCGCCGATATTCTGAAGGCGATCGCGGAGCTCTGGCGCGAGAAGCCGTCCGTCGTCATCCGCAATGTCGCGGCCATCGCCGACGGCCTCGACCGGCTCGCCGAAACCGCGCCGGCCGAGCCGATCTCGCCCGCTCTCGTCGAGACGATCACGGAGCGGCTCGAAGGGCTGATCGATCGCGAGCAGGGCGGCATCGCCGGCGCGCCGAAATTCCCGCAGCCGCCGAGCCTCGAATTTCTGTGGCGCGCGTGGAAGCGGACCGGCCGCGCCTCGCTGCGCGAGGCCGTGCTGACGACGCTCGACCATATCTGCCAGGGCGGGATCTACGACCACATCGGCGGCGGCTTCGCGCGCTATTCGACCGACGAGCGCTGGCTGGTCCCGCATTTCGAAAAAATGCTCTACGACAATGCGCAGCTCGTCGAGCTGCTGACATTGGTCTGGCAGGAGGAGCGCAAGCCGCTCTACGCCGCGCGCATCGAGGAGAGCATTGAATGGGCGCTGCGCGAAATGCGCCTGCCCGAGGGCGTTTTCGCGAGCAGCCTCGACGCCGACAGCGAGCATGAGGAAGGCAAGTTCTATGTCTGGTCCGCGGCCGAGATCGACGCGGCGCTGGGCGAGCGGGCGCCGGCCTTCCGCGCCGCCTATGGCGTGACCGAAGACGGCAATTGGGAAGAAAAGAACATTCCCAATCGCCTTCGCGGCATGGCGCTCGGCTCCGACGAGGAGGAAGCGGCGCTCGCCGCAGATCGCGCGAAGCTGCTTGCGCTGCGCGAGACGCGCGTGCGGCCCGGCCGCGACGACAAGGCGCTGGCCGATTGGAACGGGCTGATGATCGCCGCGCTCGCCACGGCGGCGCAGGCGTTCGAACGGCCCGACTGGCTCTCGGCGGCGACGACCGCCTTCGGCTTCATCACGACTCGAATGACGACGGCGGACGGCCGACTGCTCCACTCCTATCGCGCCGGCCGCGCCAAGCACATGGCCGTGCTCGACGATTACGCCGACCTCTGCCGCGCCGCGCTGATCCTCTACGAGGCGACGGGAGACGAGGCCTATCTCGCGCGCTGCCGCGATTGGGCCGAGGTCGTCGAGACGCGTTACCGGGACGCTCGGGGCGGCAGCTATTTCTTCACCGCCGACGATGCGGAGGCGCTGATCCGCCGGGCCAAGATCGCCGAAGACGCTCCCCTGCCCTCGGGCAATGGGACGATGCTGCAGGTCCTGGCGCGGCTCTATCATCTGACCGGCGAGGATCGCTATCGCGCCCGCGCCGAGTCGATTCTTTCGGCCTTCGCCGGAACCGTGCGGCGCGGCCTGCTCGGCTATTCGACGCTGCTCTGCGGCGCCGAGACGCTGCGCGACGGGCTGCAGATCGTCGTCATCGGCGCACGCGACGCGGAAGACACGGCTGCGCTGCTGCGCGTCCTGCACGGGACGTCCCTGCCCGGCCGCTCGCTGCTGGTCATCGCGCCGGGCGCCGCTCTTCCGCCGTCGCATCCGGCCGCCGGCAAGACGGAGATCGACGGCAGGGCGACCGCCTATGTCTGTCGTGGAACAACCTGCTCTCTGCCGATCGTCGAGCCGCAGGCTCTGGCGCAAGCGCTGCGCGGCGAGGCTCCGCGGATGTGATTGTCGGCGAGACGCCCCTCACGTTCCACGCGGCTTCGCCCTTGTCGTCGGCGCGGCGTTGGCCGGATCGTCCGGCCAGGGATGGCGCGGATAGCGGCCTTTCATCTCGCGCTTCACCTCCGCCCAGGAGCCGGCCCAGAAGCCCGGGAGATCGCGCGTTGTCTGGATCGGACGATGGGCGGGCGAGAGAAGCTCGAGTGTGAGGGGCGCGCGTCCCCCGGCCAAGGTCGGATGGGCCGAGAGGCCGAACAGCTCCTGCACCCGGACCGAGAGAAGCGGCCCGTTCGCCGCTGCGTAATCGAGCGCATGGCGCGAGCCGGCCGGCGTCTCGAAAAAGGGCGGCGCCTCGCGATCGAGCCGGCGCGAGAGATCATAGGGCATGAGGGCGGCGAGCGCGGCGTCGAGGTCTTCCGCGGTGATCGCCGCGAGGCTCGTGCGGCCGATGATGAAAGGCGCGAGCCAGTCCTCGACGCCCACGACGAGCCCCTCGTCGGAGACGTCCGGCCAGACATCGCCTTCCGCGCGGCGCAGGAAGGCGAGCCGGTCGCGCATCTGCATCTGCGCCTTGCTCCACGGCAGCCGGCCGATCCCGGCCGACGCGGCGCCGCGCGCGAGGATCGCGGCGCTCTCCTCATTCGGCTCCGGCGGCAGATTCTGCTCGGCGAGACGAATGGCGCCGAGCCGGCGGAACCGCCGCCGGCGCAAGGCGCCGCTCGCAGCGTCGAAGACGGTCTCGTCGCGCGTCTCGATCCGCTCGGCGCCGAGACGCTCGACCTCCTCGGCCGAGAGCGCGCAGGCGGCGAGAATGCGGGCCTGCGCCGCGCGGCCCGTGACCTCGGCGATCGCCAGAAAGGGCGCGGAGGCGAGCGGCTCGTGCGGCGCGACGAAAGCGGCGCGCCCGCTCGCCATCAGAAATTCGCCCGGGGCGCCGCGCGCCTTGGCGATGCGATCGGGAAAGGCCATGGCGGTCAGCGCGCCGTCCGTGAGATCGGCGGGCGCGTCGCAGGCGATCGCCGCGCTCGCCTGCCTCGCCCATGCGGCCGAAAGCCGCCGCGCGTCGCGGGCGCGGCGCGAGCCGTCGGCGCGAAAGCGCTCCATCCGCTCGGACAGGTCGCAGGAGGCGCCGCCGAGGCCGCGCTCGGAGAGCAGCAGGGCGAGATCGGCGGCGCGCTCGGCCTCGCCATGACGCGCCGCCGCGAGCGCCATGCGCGCGAGCCGCGGCGCGAGCGGCAGGGCGCGCATCGCCCGCCCGAGGGCCGTCAACGCGCCCGCCTCGTCCAGCGCCCCGAGCGCGCGCAACAGCTCGACCGCCTCGGACCAGGCCGGCCGCGGCGGGGAATCGAGAAAAGGTAGCTTCGCCGGATCGTCGACGCCCCAGGCGCGCAGATCGAGCGCGAGCCCGGAGAGATCGGCGGCCAGAATCTCCGGCGCCGCGAAGGCGGGCAGCGACGCGGTCGCGGCCTCGTCCCACAAGCGATAGCAGACGCCGGGCTCGGTGCGCCCCGCCCTGCCCCGTCGCTGGTCGACGGAGGCGCGCGAGGCGCGGATCGTCTCGAGCCGCGTCAGGCCGAGATCCGGCTCGAAACGCGCAACGCGCGCGAGCCCGCAATCGACCACGATCCGCACGCCCTCGATGGTCAAGGACGTCTCGGCGATCGACGTGGCGAGCGTGATCTTGCGGCGCCCCGGCGGCGCGGGCGCGACGGCGAGGTCCTGGTCCTTGCGGTCCATCGCCCCATAGAGCGGCGCGACATCCACCTCGCCCGGGAGACCGCGCTCGGCGAGCAGAGCGGCGGCGCGCTGAATTTCCGCCTGGCCGGGCAGAAAGACGAGCAGCGAGCCGCGCTCCTCGGCGAGGGCGCGGCGCACGGCGCGCGCCACCGCCTCCTCGACGCGCTCGTCGGCGCCGCGGCCGAGATAGCGCGTCTCGACCGGAAAGGCGCGGCCTTCGCTCTCGATGATCTCGGCGCCGCGCATCAGCGTCGCGACGCGCGCGCCGTCCAGCGTCGCCGACATGGCGACGATACGCAAATCCTCGCGCAGCCCGGCCTGCGCGTCGAGCGCCAGAGCGAGGCCGACGTCGGCGTCGAGCGAACGCTCGTGGAATTCGTCGAACAGGACGGCCGCGACGCTCTCGAGCATCGGATCGTCGAGGATCATGCGCGCGAACACGCCCTCGGTGACGACCTCCACACGCGTGCGCGCAGAGATCTCGGATTCGAGCCGCATGCGCAAGCCGATCGTCTCGCCGACCGCCTCGCCGAGCGTCGCCGCCATGCGGGCCGCCGCCGCCCGCGCCGCGAGCCGGCGCGGCTCCAACAGCACGATTCTGCCGCCCTTCGCCCAATCGGCGTCGAGCAAAGCGAGCGGAACGCGCGTCGTCTTGCCGGCGCCGGGCGGAGCGACCACCACCAGATCGGCCGCCGTCTCGAGCGCCGCCTCGATCCGCGGCAGCACGTCGTCGATCGGCAATGTTTCGGCGAAGGCGCGGCTCAAGCGCGCCCCCGCTCGCGTTCACTTCTGCTTCGCGATGATCCTGTCCTTGATCTTCTCATAGACGCTCTTGGGAATGATCTTCTTGCGGTGGAGCTCGTCCTTGCCCCGGTAGGGACGGCCCTTCACGATCGCCGCCGCGCGCGCGGCTCCGACGCCCGGCAGAGCGTCGAGCTCTTCGACCGTCGCCGAATTGATGTCCAGCAATTCCTCGGCCGGGGCGGCGGGCTTCGCCGGCGCCGGCGTCGGCGCGGCCGAGGGAGCGGGCGCGGCGGGCTGAAGGGCCTGCGCCAGGGCTCCGGCTCCGCAGCCGAGGCCGAGCGCGGCGGCGACAATAGCGAAACGAATGAATTTCCGCATGGCGAATCCTCTCGCGACAATGACGATTCGAGGATCCGCGCGCCGGCCGGCGCCGGTCAATTGCGTATTATTCGAAGGTCGTCTGAAAACGCACGATCGCCCGCGCCATCGGGCGCGTCGGCAGATAGCAGAAGGAATTGGTGGCGATCTGCGCCTCCTTGCAATGATCGTGATCGGCGTTCCACTCATAGCCGAGCCGCGCCATGCAGCCGACGATGTAATCGTGCAGCACCCTGCTGTTCTTGTGGCGCTCGTCGGGCAGCCGAGTCTCGCCGTCGAGCTCGCAATCGGTGACGTCGCTCTTGAGGCCTGAGAAATAGCGGCCGGAGCTGCTCGATGTGACGAAGATCAGCTCGGTCGCGACGATGAAGGCTAGGCCGATGGCGAAGGCGACGCGCGCCTTGAACCTGCTCTCGAAATAATCGATCCCGAAAAAGGACAATGCGCCGAGCGCGAACAGCCCGCCCCCCAGGAGGAGCGTGAGCGGCGCGACAAAAGCCGCGATATCCTCGTTCATCGGCGCCTTCTCCGGTCTGGTTCCGAAAGGGCGCCGCATTCCCTCTCTGTCTCGCCATAAAGTGGAGCGAGACCGAAGGGCCGGCAAGCGCGGCGCTGAAAAACCGAGGTTAGCGGCGCCGCCGCCGTTTCGCTATTCGAATCTCAGCTGCAGTGCAGTAATGGCGCGGTCGAAACCGCCGGTCGGCAGATAGCAATAGGGATTGGTGGCGAGCGGCGCATCCGTGCAGTTATGGTGTCCGGGCGACCATTCATAGCCGGCGTCCTGCATGCAGGCGCGAATGTGTCGTTGAATGATCGCGGCGTCGGCGCCGAGCCGGGCCTCGGGATGGGCGGACTCGCCCTCGAGCTCGCAGGCCGAGGTCTGCACCTGCTGCGCTTTGAAGAAGGAGACGCTCGAGCCGGCCAGCACGACCTCGAGCGCGCCGATGACGAGGAAGCCGGCGGCGAGCGCCGCGATCGCCTGCGTCTGCGAACGCAAGAAGCGAATGTCGATGAAATAGAGGCCGCCGCCGGCGATGAGCGCGCATCCGACGATGAGCGCGAACGGGGTAATGAAAACCGAAAGGTCCTGATTCATGTCGTTCCTCCTGCTGCGAGAGCGCGACCGCTCTCGTTCGGCGATCGGGCCGATCGCCAAAGTCATGCAGGAGTCATCAGCCTCTTCGGCGGTTGGAGGGGGCACCCCATCCCCTGGCGCGGAACGCTGAGCGACCGCGACCTTGTGTAACAAGAGCGATATAGAAGGGCGGCCGGGGCGTCAATGCGCGGCATCGAGACGAACGAGCCAGAAGGGCTCGCTCTTTCGTCACTTCGCCTCGGCGAAGCCCAGCGGCTTGGCCCCGCCCTGCGCCGGCGGCGGCTCGGGGCGGGTCGCCGTCGCGATCGTCACGCCCGACTCGCCGCCGGCCGCGGCGAGCGCCTCGGGCGTGTTGGAGAGAAAGGCCGCGAGATCGTCGGCGCCGCGGGCGGCGAGCTCGGCGAGCTCCTGGTCGCCGAGCTCGCTCCAGAGACCGCCCGCGCCTTTCGCCGCGACCTCGTCGGTGAGCCGCCGCGCCCGATGCCCGCCGCGCTCGAAAACGTCGAACACATAGGAAAGGCGCGTCGCGCCCTCGGGCCCGGCATATGCCGTGAGATAGCCGCGCAGCTTATAGGCCGCCTCGGCCTCTCCCGCGGTGGCGATGTCGCGGCTCTCGGCCGTGCGGGCGAAGATCGGACGAAAGCGGGCCAGAACCTCCTCCGGCGCGCCCTCGAGGCTGGCGAGGGCGACGCTCGCCCCATGCGGGCTGACGCCCGGCCGCGGAACGGGCTTGTGGCGCTCGGCCGAGAGACCCTGCCGTCGCGCTCCGACCTCCACCGCAGTGTCGACGCATCCACCGAGCGTGGCGGCCGCCGCCGCCATGGCGCAGATGGTCGTGAACCGCCGTCCGCCCGCCTCCGGCTGTCGCATCCTCGCCTCCCGGGTCTCGTCCCACCGCATGGTTGACGGATTGCTAACAACGATCGGCGAGGAGGTCCAGCCCCGGAATCTCCCGCATCCTGCCGGATCGTGACGGGAAAACCGGAGAGCGCGCCTCATTGCCGCCATCAACGCTCAAGACCATCGAGCTTCTGTTAACCTTGATCGCCGACCGCCGCGGGCGGCGGCGCGCAGAAAGGGTCCGTCAAGGTTGACGGAACCTTCGCTTAACCCTGCCCCGCTAGGACTGGCGCCCGAAAGACCGTCGCCAGAGGAGTTTCGAGGTCATGGACATCACCTCCGCCGCGCGCGCCCTGCGTGTCGCCGCCGCCCTGACCGCGGCCTTGTCGATCGCCGCCTGCGCCAAGAACGCCGCCGAGGACGAGAACGCCGCCCTCGCCGGCCGCGGCGGCTATGCGGCTCCCGGGAGCGCGCAGGATTTCGTCGTCAATGTCGGCGACCGCGTCTATTTCGAGACGGATTCGAGCGAGCTCACGCCGACGGCGCAGGCGACGCTCGACAAGCAGGCCGACTGGCTGCAGCGCTACGGCCGTTATTCCTTCACCATCGAGGGGCACGCCGACGAGCGCGGCACGCGCGAATACAACTTCGCGCTGGGCGCGCGCCGCGCCGAGGTGGCCAAGAATTATCTCGTCTCGCGCGGCCTCTCGACGGCGCGCATTCGCACCATCAGCTATGGGAAGGAGCGCCCGGTCGCGGTCTGCGACGATATCTCCTGCTGGTCGCAGAACCGCCGCGCCGTGACGGTGCTCGGCGGCGGCAATTCATAAATTCGCGCCCGCCGCTTGCATCGCGCCCCTCGATGCGGCATGAGAAGCCGACGCCGCGACGTCCTGCAGGAGTGTAGCTCAATCGGCTAGAGCACCGGTCTCCAAAACCGGGGGTTGGGGGTTCGAGTCCCTCCACTCCTGCCACTCGTCAAAATACCCACCTAATATCAACCATTTGTCCACTGGGTGGACAGCATCTGTCCGTACCTGTCGGATAGTTTGTCCGCGTGCTGTTTCTGCAATCACGCGGACGGCGCCGGAGCAACGCCCTTCCGTCGCCACGGATAGGGCGCGGCGGATCGGCCTTCACGCTCATAGCGATATTGCAGACGAAGGAAGACGAAACCGATCACGGGCGCGATGATGTCGCTCCAGAAGATGACGCCGGCGTTGCCCGGAGCGAAATTGTGCTCGGCGATCATCGAGACGATGTGAACGCCGGCGGCGCCCCAGAGCAGGCAGGCCGGGGCGGCGACTGCAGCGAGCCGCATGTCGAAGCTCCGCCACGGCGCGACGAGGCCGACCAGTCCCATGCCCAGGCTGGCGAAGCCGAGCTCGATTTGGAACGGGCTGTCGGCCCAGCCGATGAACGCCGCGGCCATCTTGTGGAAGACCACATGAAAGACGGCGTTGTAGACATACGACACGCCGATCGAGAAGAAGAGGAACCATTTGAACAGCGCCTCGGCGACCACCGGCCCGGTGACGGGCTTCGGCTTTCGGACGAGCGCGCCGACCGAAAAGATCAGGCCGATCACGAAGAAGGTGAGGGTGAAATTGCCGAGGAGGAAGGCGATGAGTTCGCGGATCGTCATTCGCCCCGGCTCCGTCGTCTGGGCGCGTCTCGCGACCTGCCGGGCTTCGATCCCGATCGGCGGCTCGGCCACACGATAGACGCAGCTCCGCGGTGATGCAATCGCGCGCCCGGTCGCGGCGGCGGAGCGCCGAACCGATCGGCGATGTCGAGATCGCGGGCGCGGGCCGCCCGCCTTTCATCGCAGCGCCACGGGTTCGCGCCACGGCGGCGCAAACCAATCTACGCGTAATTACACAGGGCGGCGCGCCCCGCCGACCGGCGCCATATGTTGATATTCGTCGGATGATCATGTCCTCCGGCGGCGCGCGGCCCGGCGGATCGCGAAACGACCACGCGCGTTCTCTCGGCAAAAGCGTGATGCGCGCCCGTCCTTTCCCGTCTCCGAGGCCTCTCGACGAATTCGATGGAAATCGCTCGATCCATTCGCATCCTTCTCGAAACACTGCTCGGGGACAGCCCCGCGCGGCCGCACGAGGCGGGCTGTGACGCGCTCGTCGTCGGCGCCGGCGTCGCGGGCCTCGCTGCGGCGCAGACTCTCCGCGCCGCGGGACTGCGGACGCTGACGCTCGAGGCGCGCGACCGCATCGGCGGACGGGTCTGGACCGACCGCGCCGCGACGACGCCGATCGACATAGGCGCCTCCTGGCTGCACGGCGTCGAGGGCAACCCCGTCGGTCCCCTGCTGCGCGACGCGGGCGCGACGCTGCGACGGACGGATTTCCGCTCGAGCACGCTCTATCGCGACGGACGGAGAATCGGCGAACGCGAGACGAGCGACGACTTCTATCGCTTCGCCGAGCGCCGGAAGAACAAGGTCGACGACGACGAGTCGCTGCAGCAGACGCTCGAATGCTATCTTCGCTGTAAGCGCTTCGAGGCGAAACGCGAAATCATTCTCCGTCAGCTGATCGCGATCGACATCGAAACCGAGTTCGGGGCGGAGCTGTCCGATCTCTCGCTCGAATGGTTCAACGAGGACGAAGAGTTCGAGGGCGGCGATTTCTTCGTCGCCTCCGGATATGACGCGCTCCTCGAGCCGCTGGCGCGCGGGCTCGACATCCGACTGCGCTCGCCGGTCCACGCCATCGCCGACACGGGCGAAGGCGTCGTCGTCTCGACCGGCTCGGCCGATTTTCATGCCGGCGCCGTGATCGTCGCGGTTCCGCTCGGCGTGCTGAAGAGCGGCGCGATCACATTCACGCCGGCGCTCTCCGAGGCGAAGCGCGGAGCGCTGAAAGCGCTTCGAATGGGCAATCTGCACAAGACCTTTCTCGAATTCGCGCGCGTCTTCTGGGACGACACGCAGACGATCGACATTCTACGCAGCGACAAATATTGGAGAGAGTTCATCAATGTGACGAGGGAGGTCGGACGGCCCGCGCTGGTCGCGCTCCATTGCGGCGAAGCGGCCTCGACACTGCATCGGATGTCCCGGGAGGAGATCGCGGCCAGCGCATTCGACGCGCTGCGCAGCGTCTATCCGCGAGCCGCGCCGCCCCTCGCCGTGACGGCGACCGCATGGGAGGACGATCCCTTCTCGCTCGGAAGCTATTCCTTCGTGCCCGTCGGCGGCTCGCTCGACATGTATGAAGAGCTGGCGCGGCCGCAGGGGCGGCTCTGCTTCGCCGGCGAGCACACGAGCAGCGACTATCCGGCCACGGTCCACGGCGCCTATCTCTCCGGCCAGCGCGCCGCGCGCGCCCTGATCCGGAGGCGGTCGCGGAAAATCGCGCGGCGATCCCGCGTCTCTTGAGCGAACGCGATCGCCGCCGGTCGCGGCGCCCGCCGCCGCGCGCTCGCGCCGCGCCCTGCGGCGCGCGGCCTCAATAGCGGACCTTGCCCGGCATCGCGCGATATTCGAGCCAGACCTTCCGCCCATCCTCGGGGATGATCTGCTCCACATGGATCGCGCGCCGCGCATAGGGCTTCGCCATGTCCTGGCCGATGGCGGAGTCGTCGAAGAGATCGGCGTAATCGCTCCAGGCCGCGGAATAGTAGATCTTGCCCACCCGCGCCCAATAGGCCGTCGCATAGCACATGGGGCAAGGCTCGCAGCTGGTGAACAAGGTCGCGCCGTCGATATGGGGCGAGCCGATCTTGCGGCAGGCCGCCCGCATGGCGTTCACCTCGGCGTGGGCGGAGGGATCGTTGTCCCGCAGGACGCTGTTGCCGGAGGCGGCCAGCACCTCGCCGCCCCGCACCACCACGGCGCCGAACGGACCGCCGGTCCTGTCGATCACGCCGGCCTGCCGCATGAGGCGGACCGCCTGCCTCATATGTTCTCGGTCCACATCCGTCGCGGTTCCGGCCGTTTCCGCCTCGGCCGGCGTTCCCCCCGCCGCCGCGGCGACGACCGAGGCGCCCGCCGCCAGAAAGCCACGGCGATGGATCACGCGCGCAGACGAAAATAGCGCGTCCAGAGCGGTTTCGGCCTGCTTCGTATCCATCTCGTCCTCCTTCGAATGACGAGCACTCTATGCCCCGGAATCATAACCGCCGGCAAACCGGCGGCGTTTAATTCTACGGATGCCGCCACGACGCCGCTTTGATTTTTCCACTGAACTCGTAGACTGATCCGACCCGGCGAGTCGCGGGCCGATCGGACCGGATGGCGATCGAGGAGTGGAGCCCTTGATTTTTCCTGTCACTCTGCTCGACCTCGCCGGCGCCGTCGCGCTTCTGCTCTGGGGCGCGCATATGGTGCAGAGCGGCGTTCAGCGCGCCTTCGGCCCTCGGCTGCGCTCCATCCTCGGCGGCGCCCTGCGCAGCCGTCCTCGGGCGTTCGCGGCCGGAATCGGCGTGACCGCGCTGCTGCAGAGCAGCACGGCGACGGGATTGATGACGGCCGGTTTCACAGCGTCCGGCGTCGTCGATCTCGTCCCGGCGCTCGCCGTGATGCTCGGCGCCAATGTCGGCACGACTCTCGTCGTGCAGGCGCTCTCCTTCAATGTCGCCGCCGCCGCTCCCGCCCTCGTCCTCGTCGGCGTCATGATGTTCCGACGCGACTCCAATTCGCAGACGCGCGATCTCGGGCGCGTCGTCATCGGCCTCGGACTGATGCTGCTCGCCCTGCGGCAACTGCTGGACCTGATGACGGCCTATGAGGATGCGCCGAGCCTGCGGCTGCTGCTCGGCGCCGTCTCGACCGAGCCGGCGATCGACGTGCTGCTCGCCGCCGGCCTGACATGGGCGGCGCATTCCAGCGTCGCCGTCGTTCTGCTCGCCATGTCGCTCGCCGCCAGAGGCGTCGTGCCGCCGGACGCCGCCTTCGCTCTCGTGCTCGGCGCCAATCTGGGAGGCGCGGTCAATCCCGTGATCGAGGGGCCGACGGGCGACGATCCGGCCGCGCGGCGGCTGCCGATCGGCAATCTGCTCACCCGCGCCGCAGGCGTCGCGCTCGCGCTCGCCGCGCTACATCCGATCGGCCGTCTCATGGTGACGATCGAGCCGGACAACGCCCGCGCCGTCGCCGACTTCCACACTTTGTTCAATGTCGTCGTGGCGGCCGTCTTCTTTCCGCTGCTGACGCCCTATGCGGCGCTGCTGCGCCGGCTGCTTCCGGAGCGCATCGATCCGGCCGATCCCTCGCAGCCGCTCTATCTCGATCCGGCGGCGAGGGAGACGCCGATCGTCGCGCTCGGCGCGGCGGCCCGGGAGGCGCTGCGTCTCGCCGACGTGCTGCAGGAGATGCTGCTCGGCGCCGGCGCGGCGCTCGCGAAGGGCGACCGCAGGTCGATCGTGCAGACACGGCGCCGCGACTCGATCATCGATCGGCTGGACACCGCGATCAAGGCCTATCTCATCTCGCTCGACACGCAGGAGCTCAGCGCGGCCGATCATCGCCGCCTGCACGAGATCCTGACTTTCGCCGCCAATATGGAGCAGGCCGGCGATGTCGTCGTCCGCAACCTCCTGCCGCATATCGTCAAGCATCTGAAGCGCGGAGGCGCCTTCGCGGAGCACGAGCGCGCGGAGCTGAAGGCGATGCTCGACCGGCTCGGGACCAATTCGCGGATCGCGGCGTCGCTGTTCATGACCGAGGACCCGCGCGCGGCGCGGCTGCTCGCCGACGAGAAGATCGCATTCCGGGAAACGGAATCGAAGGCGATGCGGCTCCATTTCGAGACGCTTCGCGCCGGCCGCCTCGAGGAGGCGCGCACCAGCGCGCTGCATCTCGATCTGTTGCGCGACATGAAGCTCATCAACAGCCATATCGTCGCCTCATCGGCCTATCCGGTGCTGGAGCGCGCCGGCGAACTGCTGCCGAGCCGCCTCGCGGCGAAATGACGGCGGGCGCCTACCAGCGGCCGAACAGCCACAGGACGAGGCTCAGAACCAAGCTCACGACGAGCGATGTCGCGATCGGAATGTAGATGCGAAAGCCGCCGCGATCGACGACGATGTCGCCGGGCAGCCGGCCGAGCCCGAACCGCTCCCCGACGAGCCAGAGGAGTCCGGCGAGGATCAGCGCGATCCCGGCGCCGATCAGCAGTTTGGGCATGGCGGGCCTCCGCATATGCGCCACAGTCTAAATGGCGATCGGCGCGCGAATGAGGAGATGATGACGCAAAACGACGATCCGTTCGACCTGCGCCGCTTCGTGGAGGCTCAGGCCGAGGCCATAGACCGCGCCTTCGCCGAGCTGCGCGCGGGCCGCAAGCGCAGCCATTGGATGTGGTTCGTGTTCCCGCAGATCGAAGGGCTCGGCCGCAGCGCCATGTCGCGGCGTTACGCCATTCGCTCGGCGGCCGAGGCGCGCGCCTATCTGGCGCATCCGCTGCTGGGGGACCGGCTGCGCGAGGGCGTCCGTCTGGTCCTCGCGGCGGAACGTCCGCTCGGCGAGATATTCGATTCGCCGGACGATATGAAATTTCACTCCTGCATGACCTTGTTCGCCGCCGCCGCGCCGAAGGAGACCGTCTTCGCGCAGGCGCTGCGGCGCCGCTGCGGCGGCGCGGCCGATCCTGCGACGCTGGCGCGCCTCGCGACGCCCGGCGGCCCCGACGCCGAAGCGCCGGCGCCCGAAACCTGATCGCGAACGTCGGAACCGGAAAGCGTGCGCGACGCCGTCCGGCGGATCACGAAAGATCTCAAAAGGACGAGGGGCGCTCGCTGACGCGGCTGCGCGGCGCGAGCGCGCGGATGAGAAGGGCGAGAACGGCCAGCGCGCAGAGCGCGGACAATATGGCGAGCGCCCAGTCCGCGATATTGGCCGAGCCGGGCGCCTGGATCACCGATTGCACCGCTCCGACGCCCTTCTTCCAGACGCAGCTCATGGCTTCGCAAAACGCCATCTCGGCGAGCGGCTGATCGCAAGGATCCATCGTTTTGTCCCTTTCGCCTTTGGAACCTAGCTAGGCGGAGGCGATCGGACTTCAATCCTCGCGTGTGACGACCGCAGATTCCAGGGACGAGGCTCGAGCATCGGCGCATGTCCGGGTCGACTTTCGCGCCGAGAAGTAGAATTCGTCGAATCGAGACCATCGACGCGCGCGCCATGCGTGATCGATATCCTCGAAACGATCGAATCTTCTCGACAATCTCTAAGTAACCGCGCACTCTAGCGGCGTTCGGCGATTCCGTTCATCCTGACGTGGGCTCCCTTCGCGAGCTCGGTTCGCCCGACAAACGCTCTCGCCGCCCTCGGCTCCCAACTCTGCAAGCGCCGGAGACCCATGCGCCGCCCGATCCGCCCCTTCGTCAAGGAATATAAATCGCGTTCGGCCAAGACCGCGTCGCGCGGCGGAGCCGAGGACGCCGCCCCCGAGCCGACGCCACGCTTCCTCGAAGCGCCGCCCCCGCCCCCGCGCCTCCGCGATCCGGAGGACGGCTACGAGGCCGCGATGAGAGCCGCCGATCTCGTGTTCGGCAAGAAGCCCCCGCCAGCCGCTCCGCAGGCGGAGGTCGCGCCCGCGCCGGTGGCGGAGCCCGCTCTGGCGGAAGCCGGGGTCCTGGTCGTCGCCGAGACCGCGCCGGCCGAAGCTCCGGCCTTGCGGCCGACGGGCCGCATTCTGCCGAGCCTCATCGAGGTGGAACTCACACCGCCGCGCGAGCCGGAGCCGCCGCCGCGAAGGCGTGGACGTCCGCGCAAGGCGGCCGCACTCCCGCCCCCTGCGGTCGAGCCGGAGAGCCCCGTCGCCGCGCCGGCTCCGCGCCGGCCTCGCAAGCCGCCTGCGGTCGTCGCGCCCCGCCAAATCGTCGCCGCGACTCGCGAGCCGCACGTCGAGATCGATGTCGAGGACGACGAGGATACGACGCCGCCGCGCCGCCTCAGCCGCATTCGAGCGCGGTGGGTGCGGAAAACGGAGCTGATGGCCGGCGAGAAATGGAAGCGGCGCCTGCCCCAGCCGTGCCGCCGGCGCTGACGGGACGCCGGCGCCGCGGCGATCGACCGGACAGCCGACCTCGGCCTCGGCTTTCGCGTAAATTTCTTGCCCATCGCCGCAATCGGCGTCATATACTGCGCCCGATGACCGACTCTCAGGAAGCCAAGCTCATCGAGGCCTTGAAAAAGGTCGACGTCCATGGGGACATTGCGCCTCCCCATGTGCAGGATCCCATGACCATGGCTCTGCGTCAGCGCGCCATTCAGGCCGATCTGATGCGCTGGGACGACAGTCGCGGCCGCTATGTGCTCACCGGCACCGGCCGCACGCGCATCACTGCGCGCAACAGAGCGCCGGGCGCGGTGCTGCGCTTCCGCCGCCGCGAGGAGAACGACGGCGCGCCGCAGCGCAAGGCGGACTGAGCCGGGTCTCAGCCGCTTTTTTTCTCCTGCTTCGCCGCCGCGTGATATTTTGCGGCGATCTGCTTCAGATCGACGCGCGTCGGCGGCAGCTTCAGCTTCATATCCTCGAGCGTATCGACGACGACGCGCGAGATGACGAGGTCGCGATACCATTTGTGATTCGACGGAATCACGAACCAGGGCGCGTGCTTCGTGCTGGTCCGCTCCAGCGCTTCCTCATAGGCCTCCACATATTGCGGCCAATATTCGCGCTCCGTGTAGTCGCTCTCGCTGATCTTCCAATTGCGCGCCGGATCGTCGAGCCGCTGCGCGAAGCGCGCGAGCTGCTCCTGCGGACTGATGTGGAGATAGAACTTCAGGATGCGCACGTCGCCGTCGCGGCGGAGCAGATGCTCGAAGGCGTTGATCTCGTCATAGCGCTTCGACCAGACGTCGCGCGGAACGAGCTCATGCACGCGCACGACCAGCACATCCTCGTAATGCGAGCGGTTGAAGATCGTCACATGGCCGCGCGGCGGCGCATGCGCATGAGCGCGCCAGAGAAAATCATGCGAATGCTCGAGCGGCGTCGGCTGCTTGAAGCAGGCGACGGTCACGCCTTGCGGATTCATCCCCGAGAACAAATGCCGGATCGTGCCGTCCTTGCCGCCGGCGTCGAGCGCCTGCAGCACGATGAGCAGCGACTGCGAGCCGTCCGCGTAGAGCAGATATTGCGCCTTCGCCATGCGCTCGACATGCTCTTTGATCTTCGGCAGCGCCTCCTCGTGCGATTTGTGCTTGCCCGTCTCGGACGGATCGAAGTCCGCGAGCCGCACCTTGGCGCCCGGCGAAACCCTGTATCGGCTCCAGTCCATTCTCTCCTCCCTCACGACGCCGATCTGACGGGCGTGGCGACCGGATGCGGCGCGAGCGGCCGCTGCACCAATTCGACGCTCTTTGCCTCGCGCGTCGTGCGGCCGTCGGCGAAGCGTTCGCAAATTCGCCGCACGAAGCCGAGGACGAACATCCAGGCGAGGCAATAGAGCCAGACGAGGCCGATGAGCCGCAGCGGAATCGCCGGAACGAGCCAGCCGAAATAGCACAGCGCGACGGCGAGGATCTGCGTGACGACGATCGCGAAGAACAGCTTCGCGGCCGGGAACGGCGGCAGGAAGAACCAGCGCTCCGTGCGCGTCACCAGCAGCAGCAGATGACCGCCGACGACGAGTTGCAGGAACATCATCGTCTGCAATTGCTGCGGCGTGGAGATTCCGAGCAGCGCCTGCGCCGACGGATGCGATAGCGCGCGCACGCCGATGAGCAGCAGGCCGAAGGATTCCAGCACGCAGAACATGCCGAGGACGCTCGAGACGGCGAGCAGCCGCGGCATGCGCCAGCGAATGGGCGTCCGGCTCACCGGCGTATTGTCATAGGCGATGGTCATGATCGGCCCGTCGTCGAGCAGCGACAGAACGACGATCATCGCCGCAGTCAGCGGCGCGAAGTCGAGGAAGACGGTCGAGAGGACGACGACGAACATGATGTCGATGGTGAGCGCGACGCGATAGAGCGTGTAGCTCTCGATGCGGCCGAAGATGCGCCGCGCCTCGTCGATCGCGCTGTCGATGACCGAGAGGCCCGGCGCGGTGAGGATCAGCGCGGCGGCGCCGCGCGCGGCGTCGGTCGCGCCCGAGACGGCGACGCCGCAATCCGCCTGCTTCAGCGCCGGCGCGTCATTGACGCCGTCGCCGGTCATCGCGACGAGATGGCCGCGCTTCTGCAGCGCCTTGACGATCGCATATTTGTGCTCGGGGAAGACGCGGGAGAAGCCGTCGGCGCGCTCCACCGCCTGCGCGACGTCGGGCGGCAGATTGTTCGGATCGAAATCCTTCGGAAACACGTCGGCGGCGGAAATGATATTGTCGCCGAGGCCGAGCCGGCGCGCGGTCTCCTTGGCGATGGCCGTGTCGTCGCCGGTCACCATCTCGACGCGCAGCCCCTTGGCGCGCGCGGCGGCGATGGTCGCCTTCGAATCGTCGCGCGGCGGATCGAACATGGGCAGCACGCCGAGCACTTCGTAAGTCTGCCCGCCGTCACACGAGCGCGCGACCGCGAGAGCGCGCGAGCCTTTGGCGGCGAGATCGGCGACGATCGACTTCACCTGCGCGGCGATCTGCGGCGATGGCGACGCGAGCTGGACGATCGCCTGCGGCGCGCCCTTGGCGACGACGAGCGTCTCGCCCCCGGGCGCGGCGAGGCGCGCCTCGGTGCGCTTCGTCACCGGATCGAAAGGCGTGTATTTCTCGATTCTGTAAGCTTTGACCGCATCCTTGTCCTCGAGCGCGTCGATCACCGCCGTGTCGATGGCGTCGCGATCCTCGGCGCGCGAGGCGAGCGCGGCGGCGAGAATGCAGTCCTGCGCATCCTTTGCCTGCACGAGGATCGGCTCGCTCACCGTGAGCTCATTCTTGGTCAGCGTGCCGGTCTTGTCGGAGCAGAGCACATCGACTCCGGCCATCTCCTCGATCGCCGAGAGCTTCGACACGATGGCCTTCTGCTTCGACAGCGCCAGAGCGCCGAGCGCCATGGTGATCGAGAACACCGCCGGCATCGCCACCGGAATGGAGGCGACCATCAGCACCAGCACGAATTGCAGAATGGAGAGCGCGTCGGAGAGCCCCCAATCGTCCACGACGACGAGGTCGCGATAGACGCGCACGATCACCATGATCAGAGCCAGGGCGACCGCGACGACCATCAGAAAATCGCCGATCTCGAACATGGCCTTCTGCGCGTGGCTCACGGCGCCCGCGCCTTCGACGAGGCTCGCGGTGCGGCCGAAGAAGGTGCGCGCGCCCGTGGCGACGACGACGCCGGTCATCTCGCCCTGCTTGACGATGCTGCCGGAATAAGCGAGGTCGCCGGCCTTCTTCGCGACCGGAAGAGACTCGCCCGTGAGCGCCGCCTGATCGATCGAGACATAGTCGCCGCCGACGAGACGAATGTCGGCGGGCACGACGACGCCGAGCCTGATCTTCACGATGTCGCCGGGCACGAGTCCCGCGGCCGGCGCCGTGCGCCACTCGCCGTCGCGCAGCAGCGTCGCCTCGGGCGCGAGCCCCTTCTTCAGCGCCGCGAGCGCGTTGGACGCCTTGCGGTCCTGCCAGGCCTCGAGCGCCGCGTTGAAGAACAGCAGCGCGACGATGATGGCGAAATCGCCCCAATGACCGATGATGGCCGAGACGAGCGCGGCCGCCTCGATCATGAAGGCCATGGGGCCGGCGAAATAGCGCAGGAGCTTCCGCAACAGGCCGACGCGCTTCTCCACGAGCGCATTGGGTCCGAAGATCGCGAGGCGCTTGCGCGCCTCGGCGGCGGAAAGGCCGTGAGCGGCCTCGACGCCGAGCGTCTGCAGCAGTTCGGCGATCGGCAACTTCTCGAGGTCGATGCCGCGCGTCTGCCGATCCTGCGGTTCTTGTCGAGGCGGTCGATTCGGCCGAAGCATTGGCGCTCTCCCTTTCTCGCGAACGCTTCGCCGGCGGATCGAACGATGCGTCGTCGCGGGTAGATAGCGCGGCCGACGCCACAAAATAGCCTCGGCGAGATGGTGAACGCGCCGCGCGGCTCGTTTACCATCACGCGTGCGAATCGCCGTCGTGGAAGGGCGTGGAGGACTGTCTGGTGACGCGTGCGGCGATCGACCTCGTTCCCGAGACAGGCGTCATCCTGCGTAATGGGAGGTTCGAGGCGCAGTCCGACGAGCCTTGGCTGCGGATAGACGCCGATTTTCCCCGCAGCCCTTTCATCGAAATCACGTTTCGCGCGAGCCTGCTCGACGATCCCGTGCGGCCGGTCCTGCGCTTCTCGACGCCCTCCGGCGCCGTCGATCGCATCCTGCCCGGGCCGGTGGCGGGCGCGGGCGTCTGGCGCGGCGCCTTGCCGAAGGGAACGCGCGCCGTCTCGATCTCCCCGACGAACCGCGAAGGGCCGTTCGCCTTTCAAATCGAAGCGATGCGTCCCGTCTTCCTCGGCGAGATGCTGGCGAGCGTGTGGCGCCGCAAGCCGGGCAAGCTCTGGTCCTATTTCCTGCCGACGCTGTTCGGCTATGCGGCCGAAGCCGAGAATGCGCTGGACTGGGCGACCAATTCCGAGCCGGTGGGGGGCTTCGAGGCCTTTCTGGCGCGACGCGAGCGCGCCTTCGATCCAGGCGGGATCGATGCGCCGCGCTGCGACTGGGGCGCCGGCCCGATCTTCGCGATGCTCGTCTTCGCCGACGGCGGCGCGGCGGGCGCGCCGACGCGCACGCTCGATTCGATCGCCGCTCAGCTCTACCCGCGCCTGCGAGTGATCGTCGTCTCCGAGCAGGAGGAGACGCGCGCACTCATCGACGCTCGCGACGATGCGCGCTTTCGCGCCGCGAGCGCCGCCGTGCTTCCCCCGGACGCCGATTTCCTCTGCCGCCTGCGCGCCGGCGACGAGCTCGCGCCCCATGCGCTCGCCTGCCTCGCCGAGGCGGCGGCGCGCGCGCCGCAGACGCGGCTGTTCTATGCAGACGAGATCATCCGCACGCCCGAAGGGCGCCGGCCGAGCTTCAAGCCCGGCTGGAGCCCGGTGTTCGAACGCGCCCGGCCCTATCTCGGCCGCGGCCTGTTCGTCGCCGCGGCAGCGCTCGCGCCCGCTCGCGAATGGTCCGGCGAAGCGGCTCTCGGCCGCGCCCTGCGGACCGCCGCGCTCGGGCTCGAAGCGCGACACATCGTCCAGCTGCGCCGCTGGCTGCTGACCCGCGACGACGAAGCGCCAGAAGCGGCCGAGCCCCCCACGGCGCCCGCGCCGGCGCCCTTGCCTTCGGCCTCGATCATTCTGCTGACGCGCGACCGGCCCGAGCTGCTCGGTCCCTGTCTCGACAGTGTGCTGCGGCTCTCCACCCATCCATCTTTCGAGCTCGTCGTCGTCGACAATGGCAGCCGGAGCGCCGATACGCTCGCCATTCTGGAAAAGGCGTCGCTGGACGCGCGCGTGCGCGTGCTGAAACGGCCCGGACCGTTCGACTTCGCCCGCTTCAACAATGAAGCGGCGGCGGAGACCAGCGGCGAGATTCTCGTCTTCCTCAACAACGACACGGTCGTGCTCGCCGCCGATTGGCTCGAGCATCTGACGCGCCCCGCCCTCGAGGCGGAGGCCGGCGCGGTCGGCGCTCTGCTCACTTTCCCGGACGGACGCGTGCAGCATGCGGGCGTCGTGATCGGCATCGGCCAGGACGCCGGCCATTTCGGCGCGCTGGCTCCGCCCGAGGCGCCCTGCTGGCTCGACCGCGTGCGCCATCCTCATGAGACGATGGCGGTCACCGCCGCCTGCATGGCGGTGGAGCGCCGCAAATTCGAGGCGGTCGGCGGCTTCGACGCCGCGCATCTGCCGGTCGAGTTCAACGACGCCGACCTCTGCCTGCGCCTCGCCGAGCGCGGCTGGATCAGCCGCTACGTCCCCGCGGCGCGGCTCGTCCATCTGGAATCGGCATCGCGCGGCTCGGCCATGTTCCGGCCGATGAGCGTCTATGCGAGCTCGCGCGGCTATTTCCGCGACCGCTGGCGCAAGATCATTCGCGACGATCCCTTCCATCATCCGGGCCTGTCGCTCTATGCGCGGCATGTCACGCTCTGGTAGGCGCCGATGAACCGGCCGATCGTCTATGACGCGACGCATCTCGTCTCGCGCGGGCGCGCGATCGGCTCGGCCGGCATCGGCTGCGTCGATCTCGCCTATGCCCGTCATTTCGCAGCCCATTCGAGTCTCGCCTGCGGCGCGCATTACGCCTATCCGCGGCCGCATATTTTTTCGCGCGAGAGGCTCGCCGCTCTGCTCGCCGACATCGCTCCGGCAGACGGCGCCTCGACCGGCGACGGCTGGCCGGCGCTGCGCGCTTGGCTTCTCGGCGCGGCCGAGGCGCCGCCCGCCGAGCGCCGGGAGACCGCCCGCGGCTCACGCTTCGGCGACCTTTGGAGGCAGGCGCGCCGGCGGCTCGCCCATGACGCGCCGGGCGCGGTCCCGCAGTCGGCGATCTATCTCAATATCGCGCAGCACGCCTGCGAATTTCCGCTGCTGTTCGACTGGCTGTCGCGCCGCCCGGACGTGCGGCCCGTGTTTTTCGTGCACGACCTCCTGCCGCTCGACTGTCCCGAATTCTTCCGCCCCGGCTATGAGCGCCTGTTTCGCCGGCGGCTCGACACGATCCTGCGCCATGCCTGCGCTCTGATCACCACGACCCATGTCGTCGCCGAGCGGCTGGAGCGCGAAATTTTTTCGCGCGGACGGCCGGCCCTGCGCATATGCGTGCAGCCCCTCGCCTCGACGCTGGGGCGCGGGGGCGCCGACGCGGATACAGAGCTCGCCGAGAGCTCCTATTTCGTCGCCGTATCGACATTGGAGCCGCGCAAGAATCACCTTCTGCTGCTCAATGTCTGGCGCGCGCTCGCCGCATCGGGGGCGCCGACGCCGAAGCTCGTGCTGGTCGGCGGCCGCGGCTGGGAGAACGAACAGATCCTCGACATGCTGCGACGCTGCGACTCGCTGCGGCGCAACGTCCGCCATGTCCATGGACTCTCGGCGCCGAGCCTGCGCCGGCTGGTCGCCGACGCCAACGCCCTGCTGATGCCGAGCTTCGCCGAAGGCTACGGACTGCCGGTGGTCGAGGCGCTCGGCCTCGGAACCCCGGCCATCGTCTCGGATATCGCGACTTTTCGCGAGGTCGCGCAGGGGCGCGCGCTGTTCCTGTCGCCTATCGACGGCAGAGGATGGAAGGAGACGATCCTCGCCTTCGCCGAGCGCCGCGCGCCGCGCCGTCTCGCGGCGCTCGAAGCGGCGCGCGATTTCGCCGCGCCCGACTGGTCGAACCACTTTGCCGGCGTCGAGGATTTTCTGACCGGCCTCTGACGACGAAGCCCAGCCTCACAGCCGGGCTTCGGAATTTTTTCGGGAGGACGGCGGCGCTCAGTATTTCGCCACGACCGGAGCCGGCGCGGCCCAGTCGAAGTGATAGTTCAGGCCGATGCGCGCGACATGTCCGTCGAAGCGCGTCTTCGCGAAGGGCGCGCTCCCGTAAAGACCGACGAAGGACAAGGGAGACAGGCCGTAGGTCACGCTGCCGAGGTCGTAATAGAGATATTCGAGCTTGACGCTCCACTTGGGCGCGAGCAGCCACTCCAAGCCGCCACCGGCGGTCCAGCCGACGCGCAGGTCCGAATAGCGCCCGAAGGACGCGAAAGCCGGAGCGAAGGGAAGATTGGTCTGGGCGATCGTGACGCTCGATCTGACATCGCCATAAGCGAGACCGCCCGTCGCATAGAGCAGCAGGGTCGGCGTCGCGAGGAAGCCCACGCGCCCGCGCACGGTTCCGAGATAGTCGAGCCTCTTCGTGACGGTCGTATCGGAGAGGATGAATTCCAGAAAGCCAGCCGGAATTCCGAGGCCCGAGCCTTTCGCCGTGCTGCGCGGGCCCGCGACGCCCTGGATATCGGCCTCGAGGCCGACCACCCAGGAGGGCGAGAATTGGAAGTTGTAGCCGATCTGGCCGCCGCCGAGGAAGCGCGCGTCGTCGGACGGAAAACTTCCGTTCGCCAGCGCCGCGGAGGTCGCCAGCTCCGTGGCCCAGGTATTGGCGGCAAAAGCAGGAATGGCGGCAGTGTGGGTCTTGCCGCCGCCGAAGGTCGCGCCCGCATTGAGGCCGATATAGAAACCGCTCCACAGCGGCGGCGGGGGCGGGAGCGGCGGCAGCGGCAGCCCGCGCGACGGAAGATCGGCCGCCAGCGCCGACCCGGCGGTCAAAGCGGCGGCGAGTGCGGCGGTGGGGAAGAATGACGTTTTCATGTGATCGCCCTTTCGACAAGATTCGATACGAGCGCCCGCCGCATCTCGCAGCGCGCGCGAGCATCGTTTCGGTTACGCGGGATCGAGAGAAACGCCGCCGACTCGCAACACTTCACGCAGCGTTCACAGGGCGGGTTTTAGAAGATCAGGGTAAATCGCGCGTTAATTCGTCACAGCGGCGGCCGGATCATCGCGGGTCCACGCAAGCCGGAACGAAAAAAGCCCGGCCTCCCGGCCGGGCTTCATCCTGCATCAGGATCGGAGATCTTCGTCGATCCCCTCGATCACCGATCAATATTTGGCGACCACGGGAGCGGCCGGAGGCGTGAACAGATTGAAGTGGTAGTTCACGCCGGCGCGAACGACATGGCCTTTGAACTGGGCGGACGCGGTCGTGCCGCCGACCACGGCGCCCGCGAAGGTGAGTGTGCCGGACGCATTCGCCGTGCCGAGATCGTAATAGAGATATTCGGCCTTCGCGCTCCATTGCGGCAGGAACAGCCATTCGACGCCGCCGCCCGCGGTCCAGCCCACGCGCGTATCTGCGAAGGCGACGCTCGCCGAGCCGACGTCCGCGCCGAGGCCGGTCTGGACGACGGTCGCGTTCAGATTGGTCTGGCCATAGGCGAGACCGCCCGTGCCATAGACGAGCAGGGTCGGGGTGACGAGATAGCCCACCCGGCCACGCACCGTGCCGAGATAATCGAGCTGCTTGGAGGCGGAGATGCTGGAGGCGATCGGAACCACGAAATTGGCGAGGGTTGCGGAACCGTTGTCGGCGCCGATGCCCTGGATGTCGGCCTCGACGCCCACGACGAAGGTCTGGCCGAACTGATAGTTGTAGCCGATCTGGCCGCCGCCGATGAACCCGTCGCTGGAGCGCGACGCCACGCCGCTGCCGCTGACGCCCACCGCCCAGATATTGGCGGGAGAATTGACGAGGACATTGCCTCTCTCGTCCCAAGTGTAACCCGCGTTGAGACCGACATAGAAGCCGGTCCACAGCGGCGGCGGAGGGGGAGGCGGCAGCAGAGGCGGCGCCTTCTTCGAAGGAAGGTCGGCGGCGAGCGCCGAGCCGGCTGAAACGGCCAGCGCGAGCATTGCGGCAGCCAGGGAATATCTCATGACAAGGCCCTCGTTCATTAGATCTGGTCTTCGATCCGCCGCAGCCGAAACCCACCGGGTGCCGAAACGATCGAACGCTCGGCTCCCCCAGAGAGAGGCGTTGTTTTCGGTCGAGACGTACGGATAAATACGCGATGCGTCAACAGCGTCCGAGCAATCCATCCCCCTTCACGGCTTTCTTGTCGACAGCTGTGTCATTTCCGCAACAGTGAGGCGAGACGATGCGAAGCGGCGCGCGCCCGGAGAGGAGCTCCGATGGGCCCGCCACATCATGCGCGCCGCTCGGGCGCGCCGGCGATGGCACAAACGATCTTCTGTCCCGCGACGCCGCTCCTCGCCCTCTCCCGAGCGCCGTCGAGGCTCGGCGCCGCCCCCGTGACTTTCCCGCGGCGAAATGCCAAAAGTCTGACCGTCGGCGACGCCGGAACGCCGAGCGGCCGGCCTCTCGGACTTCCCTGACGAACGCAGGATCGTCCGCGGAGAACCGGCGCCCGCTGTTCCTCGAGATCCTGCCGAGCGATCGGAGCTTTTCTTCCATGTCGATCTTCGAATCGGTGCGCAAATCGCTCGTCCCGGTCCATCCGGAAGGCTATATTTTCATCGCCGCCTTCGCCATCGCCGCTCTGCTGCTGCATTGGATCTCCTCGACGCTCGGCTGGATCGGCTTCATCGCCGCCGGCTGGTGCGTCTATTTCTTCCGCGATCCGCAGCGGCTCACCCCTCTGCGCGAAGGGCTGGTCGTCGCGCCGGCGGACGGAATCGTCTGCTCCATCGGCTTTTTCCTGCCGCCGCCCGAGCTCGGCCTCGGCGCCGAGCCGCTGCAGCGCGTCTCCATCTTCATGAGCGTCTTCGACGTGCATGTGAACCGCGCGCCCATCTCCGGCCGCGTCGTCAAGGTCGCCTACAAGCCGGGCCTGTTCCTCAACGCCGATCTCGATAAGGCGAGCGAGGACAATGAGCGCAACGGGATCATCATCGAGGCCCCGTCCGGCCGCTATGGCGTCGTGCAGATCGCCGGGCTCGTCGCGCGACGCATCGTCTGTTTCGTGCAGGAGGGCGAGCCGATCGGCGTCGGCGACCGCTTCGGCCTCATCCGCTTCGGCTCGCGCGTCGACGTCTATATGCCGGTCGGCGTCAAGCCCCGCGTCGCGGTCGGCTCACGCGCCATCGCCGGCGAGACCATCCTCGCCGATGTGAACTCCACCGCCGCGCCGATGAGCTTCAAGGCCGGCTGAACCAGCGGACGATCGATGAACGCGTTTATCGACGACAGCCCCGAAGACCCCGGCGAGCTCTCGCCTTCCGAGCGGCGGCGCCTGCGCTTTCGGGCCATTCCATTGCGCGTGGTGCTGCCCAACCTGGTCACTCTGCTGGCGCTGTCCATGGGCCTCACGGCCATACGCTATGCGACCGAGGGCAAGTTCGACACCGCCGTGACCGCGGTCATCGCCGCCGCCGTGCTCGACGGGCTGGACGGACGTCTCGCCCGTGCGCTGAAGGGCACCTCGCGCTTCGGCGCCGAGCTCGATTCGCTCGCCGACTTCGTCGATTTCGGCGTCGCTCCGGCTCTGCTGCTGTGGCTGTGGTCGCTGCACGAGATCAAGGGCCTCGGCTGGTTCGCGGCGCTCGTCTTCGCCATCGCCTGCGCGCTGCGCCTCGCCCGCTTCAACGTCACGGCCGACCAGCCCGGCCGACCGGCCTGGCATTCGGACTTCTTCGTCGGCATGCCGGCGCCGGCCGGCGCCGTCACCGTGCTGCTGCCGCTCTATCTGCATCTCTCCGTCGCCGAGCTGCCGGGCTCGCGGCCCTTCGTCGCCTTTTATATCGCCTATGTGCTGGCCATCGCCTTTCTGATGGCGAGCCGCATTCCGCATTTCTCCGGCAAGCGCATCGGCCGCATTCCGCGCGACTATGTGATCCTGGTGCTGTTCGCCATCGGCGTCTCGGCGCTTCTGCTCGCCATCTATCCGATGGAGACCCTGATCCTCGCGAGCCTCGGCTATCTCGCGGCGATTCCCTTCGGCGTGAAGCGCTACAACGAGCTGGCCAAGGCCGAGCCGCAGCCCCCCCCGCCCGCGTGAAGCGCGGCGCCGCGCGTCAGAGCCTTTTTCGTTTGGAGCGAATTCTGATCGCTCGAACGATCCCGTTCGAGCGGAAAGCGCTCTAGCGCCGCTGATTCTTCTCCGCGATGTCGAGGATGCGCCGGCGCTGGCGGCTGCGCGCGGCGTCGATCAGCATCTGGCCCGCCCAGCGATAGACGTTGCGCTCGCGAACGCGCTGGCGCATCAGCCGCATGCGCTCGCGCTGCTCATGGGCGGGAATGCGCAGCGCCATGTCGATCGCCTCGGCCATCTCCTGGATGTTGTAGGGATTGACGATCAGCGCCTCGGACATTTCGCGCGAGGCGCCGGTGAAGCTCGAGAGCACCAGCACGCCCTGCTCGTCGTCGCGCGAGGCGACGAACTCCTTGGCGACGAGATTCATCCCGTCGTGCAGGCTGCTGACGATGCACAGATCAGCGGCGCGGAACAGAGTGAACACCTCCCCCGGCTCATGGTGGCGGATGACGAGCCGGATCGGCCGATAGGATTCGTCGCCGTGCCGCGCGTTGATCTCGCGCGCGAGCTCCTGCGCCTCGCTCTGCAGCCGGCTGTAGGTCGGCAAGCGGCTGCGCGTCGGCGCGGCCGCCTGCACGAAGACGAAGCGCCCCTTGAGAGAGGGATCGAGCGTCAGCAGCAGATCCACCGCCTTCATGCGGTCGAGAATGCCCTTCGTATAGTCGAAGCGCTCGATGCCGACCGCGATCTTCACATCGCCCGCGAGCCCGAGCGCGCGGCGCGTCTGCAGCCGACAGTCCTCGACGCTCGGCTGGGCGGCGAGCGCTTTCGGCGGCCAGTCGATGGAGATCGGATAGGCGCGCACGAAAGTCTCGTGGCCGCCGAGCGTGACCGTGCCGTGCTCGCGATCGATGCGGCTCTCGACGAAGCGGTCGACCGTCTCGAAGAAATTGTTGCAATGGAAGCGCGTATGGAATCCGAGGATGGTGCTGCCGAGCAGGCCCTCGATGATGCGCTCCTTCCACGGGCAGATGCCGAAGGTCTCGGCGTTCGGCCAGGGGATGTGCCAGAAGGAGATGATGGTCGCCGCGGGCAGCCGCTCGCGGATCATGCGCGGCGCGAGCGCGAAATGATAATCCTGCACCAGGACGATCGGATCATCCGTATGCGCCTCGTGCGCGACCGCCTCGGCGAAGCGCTCGTTGATCTTCTCATAGGCGCGCCAATCCGACTCGCGGAACACCGGCCGCACGAAGGCGATGTGGCAGAGCGGCCACAGGCCTTCGTTGGCGAGGCCGTAATAATAGCCGTCCTGCTCCTCCTCGCTGATCCAGATGCGGCGCAGCGCATAGGCGGGCGTCTCGGGCGGCACGGCGATGCGGTCGCGCTCGTCGACGGTCTCGCGATCGGCGTCGCCGCTGCCATGGGCGATCCATGTGCCGCCGCAGGCGCGGATCACCGGCTCCAGCGCCGAGACGAGCCCGCTCGCCGGCGTCTGCACGACGACGCCGCCGTCGGCGCGATTGTGGATATAGGGCTCGCGATTGGAGACGATCAGCACTTCGGCGCCGGGCAGGGCTTCGTGCAGCAGATTTTGCAGCGCGGCCGGCGACCATTCGACCTGCCCGGTCTCGATCGGCACGCGCCCGACCTCGGCCTCGCGCAAGAGCTTCTGGATCTCCTTGTCGAGCGCCGAGCGCTGGCGTCCGGTCTCGGCCGCGTCGAAGGCGCCGAACCGCACCTCCTCGAGAGCGAGGCGCAGCGTGCGCATCCATCCGCGCAGCAGGAAGACGACGAAAACTCCTGCGGCGCCCATCACCGTCAGGGCCACGCCCGCGAGCGCCGCGATGAAGAAAACCTGCGCCTCGTCCGAGCGCGCATCGATGAAGCTCAGATCGTGAAGGACGATCAGATAAGCCTTGACGTCGCGGCTGACGATCGGAAAGGCGCCGACGAGCACGCGGCGGCCGTCGCTCGAAATATTGGAGAAGCTCTCCGCCTCCGAACGCGCGACCTTCTCGCAGGAGAAGGTGCGCGGCATCATCGACGTCGGCTCGACGAGCCCGCCGGCCTCGTCGCAGACGCCGACGGCGAGGATGCGCTCGTCCTGCGCGACTCGTTCGAAGAGCGAGTCGAGCCGGTCCCAGGCCTTGTCGGCGATGGCGCGCAGGACGGAGCCCTGGATCGCGTTGAAGACGAGCCGCGAGCGCTGCTCGACGTCATGGCGCGACCACTGCTCGATCAGGGAATTGGAGAAAGGCGCGATGGCGAGCGCCAGCGCGAAGATCGCGGCGAGGCTCAGCACGCCATATTTGAGAACATCCTTCACATGCGATGTGAACAGCTTGCCGCCTTGCCCCGCCGCGACGATCAGAGCGGCCGTGCGCCTCATCGGCGACGCCCCCGATCCGCCGCATCGAGGCGGGACGCGAGCGTCGCGATCCAGCGGCGCACCTGCGCAGGCCCGTCGAAAGCGGCGCGGTCGGGGACGAAATATTCGCCGGCGACCGCGAGCGCGACGCCGCCCGCCGTTTCGGCGAAGACGCCGGCTTCTTCGTCCGACGCGTCGTCGCCGATGACGATCGGCCGCCGCCCGGCGAAGGGCGCGAGCGACAACAGACGCTCCACCGCCCGGGCCTTGGAGGCGCGCGACGACGTCAGCTCGAACACGCATCGGCCGGCGATCAGCCGGATATCCGCATTCGATCGGGCGAGGATGCGGTTCAGCGCGCCCGACAGCGGAGCCGCCGCGTGCGGCGCCGAACGATAATGCACCGCGAGCGCGGATGTCTTGCGCTCCAGCGTGACACCTTCGAAAGCGCCGGCCGCGGCCTCGACCGCTGCGACGACCGACGCATCCAGCTCCGCCGAATGCGTCGCCGCGCCGTCGCCGCCTGCGAGGCGCAGCGCGGAGCCGTGCTCGGCCGCCGCGTCGAAACATACGGGGCGGAGGAACCGGTCTATGTCGACCAGGGTCCGGCCCGACACGATCGCCAGCGCGCCCGCGAGCGCGCGGCGCAGCCGATCCAGATCGCTCGCGAGGCCCGGCGCGACTTCGACCTCGTCGGGCCGCTCGGCGATGTCCAGCAAAGTCCCGTCGAGATCGAGAAACAATGCGAAAGCATGTGGAGCGATCATGATCCGTTCCGCCACATTCGCCGCGGCGGCTCCCCAATGCGCATGTTCCGACGCAACTCTCATCGTGACGCCAAACAACTCCGTCTCGACCATGGCCGAGCGCGGCTCGCCGCCGCGACCTGCCCGCGGCGCGGGACGCGCATTGCTAGGGCGGAAAAGCGTCGAGAATGTGCCGCCGGCCGTTCGCGCCGGCGGGCGGGTGCGTCCACGTGGCGCTTGCGCCGGGCCGTGGGCCCCGACATAGTGCCGCCACACCGCCGCCGGGGCTCCTCGCAAGGTCTCGGGAAAAAGCGGAAAAGGCAAAGGGAGCGGACGAAAGGGCGCTTCGATCGGCGCCGGTTTCGTTCTAGAACGTCGGTCCAAGAAGGAGAGGCTGCGCCTCGTCGCACGGCGCCGTCGCAAGAAGCGCATGTTCATCAAGATACTCGGATCGGGCGCCGGCGGCGGTTTCCCACAGTGGAACTGCAATTGCGCCAATTGCCGCGCCGTGCGCGAAGGCCGGCCCGGCTTCTCGGCCCGCACGCAATCCTCGCTCGCGGTCAGCGCCGACGGCGTGAATTTCGTGCTGCTCAACGCATCGCCCGACCTTCGCCGGCAGATCGCGCAATCGCCGCAGCTCTCGCCCGGCGCGGGCGACGGATTGCGCGCGAGCCCGATCAAATCGGTGGTGCTGACGAACGGCGACGTCGACCATGTCGCCGGCCTCTTGAACCTGCGCGAGGCGCAGGCCTTCTCGATCTACGCCTCCTATCGCGTGCTCGAGGTGCTGGCGGGAAACCGGATCTTCGACATTCTCGTTCCCGAGCTCGTCGCGCGCAACGAGCTCGCCTATGACGAGCCGGTCGCCCTGCGCGGCGCGGGCGTCGATCTCGGACTCTCCGTGCGCGCCTTCCCCGTGCACGGCAAGATCGCGCTCTATCTCGAGGACAAGAGCGCCGCCGATTTCGGCACCAGGGTCGGCGATACGCTCGGCCTCGAGATCATCGAGTCGGCGACAGGCAAATCCTTCTTCTATGTTCCCGGCTGCGCGAAGATCGACGAGCCGCTGCAGGCGCGTTTGAGAGGCGCGCGCCTCGTCTTCTTCGACGGCACTCTGTTCCACGAGAACGAGATGATCGAGCAGGGGCTGCTCGGCAAGACCGGCTCGCGCATGGGCCATGTGAACATGAGCGGCGAGGCCGGCTCGATGAAGGCCTTCGAAGCGCTCGGCGTCGCGCGCAAGATCTATGTGCACATCAACAACTCCAATCCGACTCTCGACGCGTCGTCGAAGGAGCGCCAGATCGTGAACGCGGCCGGATGGGAGATCGGCGAGGACGGCATGGAGGTCACGCTATGAACGAGTTCTCGACCGCCGATTGGCATGACGCGCCGCCTCTGCCGAAAGAGGCTTTCGAGGCGGCGATCCGCGCCGTGGGCGCGGAGCGCTATCACGACAAGCATCCGTTCCATAAGCTTCTGCACGGCGGCAAGCTGAACAAGGGCCAGGTGCAGGCCTGGGCGCTCAACCGCTATTGCTATCAGGAAGCGGTGCCGCGCAAGGACGCCGCCTTCATGAGCCGCGTGCACGACCGCGAGCTCCGCCGCGAATGGATTCACCGCATCCACGATCACGACGGCCTCGGCGAGGAAGGCGGCGGCATCGAGCGCTGGCTGGTGCTGACCGACGGGCTCGGCCTCTCGCGCGACTATGTGATCTCGCGCGAGGGCGCGCTGCCGGCGACGAAATTCGCGGTCGAGGCCTATGTGCGCTTCGTCGTCGAGCAGCCGCTCGTCGTCGCCGTCGCGTCCTCGCTGACGGAGCTGTTCGCGCCCGCCATCCATCGCGAGCGCATCGCCGGAATGCTCGAGAATTACGATTTCGTCGACGATCATGTGATGGCCTATTTCAAGCGTCGCCTGGCGCAGGCCCCTCGCGATTCCGACTTCGCATTGTCATATATCAAAGAGCACGCCCATACGCGGGCGGAGCAGGAAGCCTGCGTCGGCGCGGTGCGCTTCAAATGCGACGTGCTGTGGGCGCAGCTCGACGCTCTGCATCACGCCTATGTAACGCCGGGCCTCACGCCGCCGGGGGCGTTCCGGCCGGACGAGACTTGAGGACATCGAACGGATGAACGACGCGCGTTTCGTGGTGACGCCGGACTCGAAGCCGGCCTTCACGCGCTATTCGCGCCTGCACGAGGATGTCGTGCGTCGGCGCAAGGTGATCCTCGCGCCCGAGCGCGCCTATGAGCTCGATGCGATCGGCGTCGCCGTGCTGTCGCGGCTCGACGGCGTCGCCAGCGTCGCCGGCGTCGCGCAGAGCCTCGCCGCGGCCTATTCCGCGCCGGCCGACGTGATCCAGCGCGACGTCATCGCCATGTTGCAGGGCCTCGCCGACAAGCGGCTGCTGCGCGACGGGCCCGACGCTTTCGCGCCCTCTCCCCTTTCCGATACGGCGCGCTCCTATGCGCCGTTCGAGCGCGGACCGGCGGGACTGCTCGCCGAGCTGACCCATCGCTGCCCTCTGCAATGCCCCTATTGCTCCAATCCGCTGGAGCTCGAGCGGGCGAACACGGAGCTGACCGCGGCCGAATGGGGCGAGACCTTCCGCCAAGCCGCCGCGATCGGCGCGCTGCAACTGCATCTTTCGGGCGGCGAGCCGACCGTGCGCCGCGACCTCGAGGAGATTCTGGCGCATGCGGTCCACGCCGGGCTCTACACCAATCTGGTGACCTCCGCGGTTCTGCTGACGCGCGAGCGGATGGCGCGCCTCGCCGAGATCGGACTCGATCATGTGCAGGTGTCGGTGCAGGACGTCGTGCCCGACAGCGCCGACCGCATCTCGGGCTTCGAGGGCGGCGTCGCCAGGAAGCGCGACGTCGCGCGCTGGACGCGCGAATTCGGCCTCGGCCTCACCATCAATGCGCCGATCCATCGGCAGAACATCGACCATCTGCCGCAGATCATCGACTTCGCGGTCGAGGTCGGCGCGCAGCGGCTCGAGGTGGCTCATATTCAATATTACGCCTGGGCCGAGCTCAATCGCGCCGCGCTGATCCCGACGAAGGAGAAATTCCTGGAGACGGTGGCGATCGTGGACGCGGCGAAGAAGCGCCTGCAGGGCGTGCTCAATTTCGACTTCGTCATCCACGACCACTACGCCTCGCGCCCCAAGGCCTGCACAGGCGGCTGGGGCCGCAGCATCATGGTGGTGACGCCTTCGGGCAAGGCGCTGCCCTGCCATGCGGCGCAGACGATTCCGGGACTCGTTTTCGACAATGTGCGCGAGCGCCCGCTCGCCGACATCTGGCGCAAAGGCGCGGCGTTCGACGCCTTCCGCGGTGAGGAGTGGATGAAGGAGCCCTGCCGCAGCTGCGCGCGGCGCGAGATCGACCATGGCGGCTGCCGCTGCCAAGCGCTCGCCGTCACCGGCGACGTCACGGCGACCGATCCGGCCTGCCATCTCTCCGACCATCACGCGCAATTCGCCGCGCTCGGCGAGCGTGAATCGCGGCTCCCAGCCCCGCTCTACGTGTATCGAAGACTGGGGGGCGTCGAACGAAAAGCCGAGACGCTGGAAGATCAGCCGGCCTGACGGCTGTTTCCTCGCGTCATCGCGAGCGAAGCGAAGCGATTGACGGCCTCGCCGTCTCCGCCTTTGACGCGGCTCAAGGAATGACCCCGGTCGCCCGGCCGATATCGCCGACGGCGCCGGTGACGGAATTGACCGCTCTCTCCACGATATTTGGCTGCTCCGCCGGCGCGGGCGGCGGCGGGGGCGGCTCGACCGCCGCGGCGGCGGCCGGCGGAGCCGCGGCCGGAGCCGGCGCCAAGGCGCCGCTCTCGTCGGTCTTGCGCTTGACGGGCTTGGCCGGCTTGGCCGCCCGCGCATGGGGGTCGTTCGACTTCTCGCCGGATTTGGCCTCGCCCGACTTCGCCTCATGCGGCTTGGCGGCGGCGGGTTTGGCGCCCGCGGCGCGCGGCGGCTTATGCGCGGCGGCGGGCACCGCCGGCGCGGCGGGCGGCGGCGACGGCTGGACGGGCGCGACGATAGGAGCCGGCTCGGCGATGGCCTCGGCGGGCGGAACCGGGGGGACGAGCGGCGCGGCTTCCGCTTCGCTCGGCGCGGCGGGCGGCGCGCTCATGTCCGTTTCGGCGGCGGGAGCGACATCCACCGGAGCCGCGTCCGGAGCGTCCGCCGGCGTCGCGTCCGGGGCGTCCGCCGTCGATTGCGCCGGCGGCTCGAGAGCAGTGGCCGAATCGCCGCCCATGGCGTCGTTCGCCTCCTTGCCCTCGGCAGCCACGCCTTGCGCCGGAGCCTCGATGTCCACGATAGGCGTCTCTGCCGCGTCGTCCGGCTCGCGCAACAGCATCATGGTCATCGCGACGCCGCCGGCGGCCAGCACGACGAATGCGGCGGCGAGATAGATCAGACGCCGCGCTCCTCCGCTCTGGCGGGCCGTCGCGCGCGGCGCGGGCTTGGCCGCTGCAGGCGGCTCTTTCGGCGGCGGAAGGGGTCCCGCCTTCGGCCGGCGCGTTGTATCGCGCGGCGGCAAGGTCACCGAGGGCGCGGGCCGTTCCGGCGCGGAATCGGCGGCGGGACCGACCGGAGGCGCATCGCCTCGCGACACGGAGCCGGAGCTGCGCAGCATCTTCTTCAATTCTTCGAACTCGTCCAAAAGCTTCTTTTCGCTGGGCGCGTTCATGCTGTTACCTCCGGTTCACGTTCGAAGGCCGACGACGTCGATCGAAAGCCGTTTCGATATAAGCCGACGAGGACGGTTTCGAACATCCGATAAACAACGGTCGGGGACGCAATTTCCGCTCGCCGGCAGATCCTCCGGACGCGCTATCACAAAATCGAGAATTGTGGCCGTTCTTTGCCGCCTGCGCCTTTCCGCCGCCGAGCGAAGCACGCCGTCAGACGAGCTCCTCCTTCAATTGCAGCGTGCCTTCGACGCCGAGCGCATCGAAATGCTCGTCGAGGAACTGCCGCCCCGCCTTTCGCCCGATGTCGAACAGAGAGCGCAGAAAATCATAATCGGCGTCGAGCTTGGTGTCGGCGCCGTAGCGCTTCATCTCCGCCCCGCCTTCGACGAGATGCAGCAGCACCTTCTTGTAGTGCGTGCCCTTCAGCCGCCCGGCGTCGATCAGCCGCGCGACGAAATCGATCGCGCGGAACTCGTGCAGGAGCGACGCGTTGAAGGTGATCTCGTTGAGGCGGTCCATGATGCCGCTCGAAGTTCGCGGCACATTGTCCCGCTCGATCGGATTGATTTGCACCAATATGATATCGCGGCACTCCGTCTCGGTGTAGAGCGGGAACAGCGCGGGATTGCCCATATAGCCGCCGTCCCAATAGGCCTCGCCGTCGACCTCCACCGCCTTGAACAGGGTCGGCAGGCAGGCCGAGGCCATCAGCATGTCGATGGTGAGCTCCGGTCGACGGAAAATGCGCACCTTGCCGGTGCGCACATTGGTCGCCGAGACGAACAGTTTCAGATCGTCGGTCGCGCGCAGTCCATCGAAATCGACGAGCTGGGCGATCACGTCGCGCAGCGGATTGATGTCGAGCGGATTGAACTCGTAAGGCGAGAAATAGGCGGCCGCGTTCTGCGTCAGCTTGCCGCGCAGCTTGAAGGGGTCGATGAAGCCGAACACGATGTCGCAGAGATCGCGCTGCACTTGGCTCATCTCGCCGTCGACGCTGATCGTGCGCCAGAACTCGGCGAGCTGCGCGCGGGCGCGCTCCGGCCCGCCCTCGCGCAATCCATCCGCATAGACGATCGCGTTCATCGCGCCCGCGCTCGCGCCGCTGATCCCCATGACCTCGAGCCGCCCGTCCTCCAGGAAGGAATCGAGCACGCCCCAAGTGAAGGCGCCATGCGCGCCTCCGCCCTGCAGCGCGAGCGTGACCTTCTTGCGCATCAGGCCGCCGTCCAGCCGCCGTCGACGGAAATATTCGAGCCGGTGATCTGCGCGGCGGCGTCCGAGCACAGGAACACCACGAGCGCCGCGATCTGCTCGACGGTGACGAACTGCTTCGTCGGCTGGGCCTGCAGCAGCACGTCGCCTATCACCTGCTCGCGCGTCAGATTGCGCGCCTTCATCGTGTCGGGAATCTGCCGCTCGACGAGCGGCGTCCACACATAGCCGGGCGAGATGCAATTGGCGGTGACGCCGAACGTCGCGAGCTCCAGCGCGACCACCTTGTTGAGGCCGGCGAGTCCGTGCTTGGCGGCGACATAGGCCGCCTTGAACGGCGAGGCGACGAGCGAATGCGCCGACGCCATGTTGACGATGCGTCCCCAGCGCCGCGCCTTCATGCCGGGCGTCGCGGCGCGGATCGTGTGGAAGGAGGCCGAGAGATTGATCGCGAGGATCTGATTCCATTTCTCGATCGGAAACTCCTCGATCGGCGAGACGAATTGGATGCCGGCGTTGTTGACGAGAATGTCGACGGAGCCGAGCGTCTGCTCGGCGCGCGAAATCATCGCACCGATCTCCTCCGGCTTCGTCATGTCGGCGCCGTCGTAGATCGCCGTCACGCCGAACTTCTCCGCGATCTCGGCGCGCTCCTTCTCGATCTCGGCCGGATCGCCGAAGCCGTTGATGACGACATCGGCGCCCTCCTTCGCGAGGGCGCGGGCGCAGGCGAGGCCTATGCCGCTGGTCGAGCCTGTGACGACGGCGTTGCGTTTGGCGAGAGACATCGGCGCTCCTTGATCGCTTGTCGAAACGGGGTCGGCGTCGCACGCAATCTAGCGTGCCGGCGCCGAGGGAAAATGACGAGCGCGCGCCTTCGGCGCGCTCATTGGCTCGCCCAGAGGATGCGCGCCATCCAGCTCACCTCCTCCTTCTGCAGCACGCGGTCGGGAAAGGCGGGGTTGAAGGACTTGAGCTCGACGGTCTTGGCGGTCTGGCGCTTCAGCTCCTTGGCGAGGATCTCGCCCGAGGCCGTCTTCACCACCACGCGGTCGCCGCGCCGCACCGGCGCCGAGGGCGACACGATGACGATATCGCCGTCGCGATAGAGCGGAGCCATCGAATCGCCGGAGATCTCCAAAGCGTAGGAATGCTCGTCGGCGTCGGCGAGCACGTCGATCTCCTCCCAGCCCGCGCCAATGGCGAAGCCCGCGTCGTCGAAGAAGCCGCCGACCCCGGCCTGGGCGAGGCCGATCAGCGGCCGCGAGCTGCGCGTCGTCCGCGCGCCCTTGGAGGCGACGAGGGTCATGAATTCGTCGAGGCTCGCGCCGGTCGCCTGCAGAACTTTGGCGATCGATTCGGTCGAGGGCCAGCGCAGATGGCCGTCCGCCGTCTGGCGCTTGGAGCGGTTGAACGTAGTCGGATCGAGCCCGGCCTTGCGCGCGAGGCCCGACGGCGTGAGGCCGTAGCGCTCGCCGAGAGAGTCGAGCGCCGCCCAAATCTGCGCATGGGTCAGGATTTCAGCCATTGGCGGACCTCGTTCCTATCGCTAGGAATAGAACAGTCGGGCGGCCTTCGCAATTCGAGTTTTATCGCCGCGCGGCGAGACGTCGCGCCGCAAGCTCGATCTCCGCGCAGGCCCGTGCTATCGAAACGCGCATGTGATCGATCCCCCGTCGAAACAGCGCATGAGACGCCCGCTCGCGTGGGCGACCGTTTCGTTATGGGGATCCGCATGCACGACACGACCCGTCCGCATTCGACCGCGAGCCGCGGCATGTCGCCGACTATCTCGAACGGCGGCGCGCCCATGGCGGCGAGCGCGTCGCGGCGCTGACGGCGGACGCCCGCCGCCTGCCTGCCCGACAGCGCCTTCGATCTGACGACCTGCCAGACCTTGCTCCTGCATCTGCCCGACCCCGAGGCCGCGCTCGTCCTGCCCTATGTCGTCGCGGGCAGACGTCCGAAATGACCCCTCGCGCGCCGGTCTCGCCGCGAGGAACGGCGCGCCCGCTCCATTGACCACCGACGCGCCGCCGCCTATCTTGATAGGATCGTGACCCAGCAGAGCGACAAATCCTGGCAATACGGACAGACGGCGGCGACGCTGCTCGTCGCCTATCTGTTCGTTCTGCAAGGCATCGCCCTGGGCGTCTCGATCGGCGCGCGAGCCGGTCAGGGAGCCTTGGGGAGCGCCGTCTGCGTGACGGCGCGCGCCGCCGTCGACAATCGGTCGCAAGCGCCGCGCCCCGCCTCGCACGGAACAGACTCCTGCTGCCTGCAGCATTGCTCGGGCCTGGACAGCGCCGCCGTCGCGGCCGCCGCCGGCTATGAGACGCCGGTCGCCCAATATGCGATCCTGATCTCGCCGCCGGGCGAGACGACGATCCTCCCCCGCCGGGAGGTTCTGCCTCTGGGGGCTCGGGCGCCGCCGTCGCGGCTCGCCTGATTGCGGCCGAAGGCTGCGCCTTAGCGCGCCTTCTTCCCCCGTCGTTCGGGCAGAAGGCGCAATCCCCATATCGAAGACCCCGTGAGATCCGGACGGTGTGAACTGCGCTTCGATAGCGCGAGACCGCGGATCGGCGTCGAGGGTTCGCCGAAAGGCAGCAGCGTCATGGATTACGAAGTTTCCGCCAAGGAGCGACGCTCCGCTCGCAGAGCCGCGCGTGCGGCGACCGCGCGGGAGCCATCCCCCGCGACCCGGCCGGTCGAGGTGTTGGAGACCTATTTCGGCGCCGATGGGCGTCCGGTGAAGCGAAAAAGCATCGGCGCGGCGCGCGTCGCGCGGCGCTATGACGAGCGCGGCAACAAGGTCGAGGAGGCCTATTTCGGCGCGGACGGCAAGCCGACCCTGCGCAAGGGCCTCGGCGTCGCCCGTATCGCATGGCGCTATGACGAATGCGGCAAACAGATCGACGCCTTCTTCTTCGGCGCCGACGGCGAGCCGATCCACAAGGGCGCCGCCGCGCGCCGCGCGCTCGAGGACGCCTGAAGCGCGAGTCTGTCGAGGCTCGCGCGTCCGTCCGGGGAGCTGCGAGCCTCGAGGCTCGCCTCTTTAGCCGTTCACCAGGGCGATGGCGAAACCGTCCCAGCCCTTGGAGCCGACCGTCTGAATGGCGGTCGCCGTGACGCGCGGCTCCGCCGACATGGAGTCGAACAGATCGCGGGCGCCGCGCGCGAAGGCGTCGCCCTCTGCGTCCAGCACCGTCCCTTCCCGCACGACATTGTCGACGATGATGAGGCTCCCCGGTCGCGAGAGCGTCAGCGCCCAACGGAAATAATTGGCGTTGTTGGGCTTGTCGGCGTCGATGAAGGCGAGATCGAAAGGCCCTGCCCCTTCGGCCTCCAGCTTCGGCAGAGTGTCGAGCGCCGGGCCGACGCGAATGTCGACGCGATCGCGAATCCCCGCCCGCTCGAGATTGGCGGCGGCGACGTCGGCATGCGCCTGCTCGAGCTCGAGCGTCACGAGGCGGCCGCCCTCGGCGAGGGCGCGCGCCAGGAAGATCGTGCTATAGCCGCCGAGCGCGCCGACCTCGAGGATCTTGCGCGCGCCGATCGAACGCGCGAGGAGCTGCAGCAGCTTGCCCTGCGGCGCCGAGACGTCGATCGCGGGCAGAGCCGCTGCGGCGTTGGCGGCGAGCGCCCCCTCGAGCGCCGTATCGGCCTTGACGAGGCGCTCGGCGATATAGGCGTCGACCGCGCTCCAGCTTTCCGAAGACATGGGCTCCCTCCCCCTTCTCGACCGGCGCGACGAGCCCGGCTCAGACGCCGAGCTTCTTCTGCAGATTGGTCGACGATGTCGTATATTGGAACAGAAGCTTCTTGTCCGGGAAGACGTAGCGATGCGCCTTCTGCGCGGCGAGCGCCGCCTCGTGGAAGCCGCACAGGATCAGCTTCAGCTTGCCCGGATAGGTGTTGATGTCGCCGATGGCGAAAATGCCCGGATGATTGGTCTCGAATTTCTCCGTGTCGACCGGCACGAGATTTTCGTGGAGATTGAGCCCCCAATCCGCGACCGGGCCGAGCTTCATCGTCAGCCCGAAGAAAGGCATCAGGCGATGGGCCGAGAGCACCGTGTCGACATTGTCGTTGCCGCGGATCGTCACCGAGCTCAGCTCTCCGTCGGCGCCCTCGACGGCGGTGATCTGGCCGAGGCGGAACAAGACCTTCTCGGCGGCGATCAGCTCCTGCAGCGCATTGACCGAATGCGGCGCGGCGCGGAACTGGTCGCGCCGATGGACCAGCGTCAGACTCTTGGCGATCGGCTGAAGGTTCAGCGTCCAATCGAGCGCCGAATCGCCGCCGCCGACGATGACCACATGCTTGTCGCGGAAATCCTCCATGCGGCGCACGGCATAGAAGACGGATTTGTTCTCATAGGCCTCGATTCCGGCGATCGGCGGCTTCTTCGGCAGGAACGAGCCGCCGCCTGCGGCGACGAAGACGACCTTGGCCTTGAATTTCGTGCCGGCGTCGGTCGTCACGTCGAAGGACGGCGCCTCGGGCGTGCCGGTGGGCGTGAGCGCCTCGACCATCTCGTTGAAATGGAAGGTCGGATTGAAGGGCTTGATCTGCTCGAGCAAATTGTCGGTCAAGCCCTGGCCGGTAACGAACGGATGGCCGGGAATGTCGTAGATCGGCTTTTCCGGATAGAGTTCGGAGCATTGCCCGCCGGCGCGCGGCAGAATGTCGACGACATGCGCCCTGATGTCCAACAGGCCCAGTTCGAAAACCGCGAACAGACCGGCCGGGCCGGCGCCGACGATCAGCGCGTCGGTTTCGATAATCTCGCTCATTTTCTGTCCTTCGCCGCGTTCTGAAGAAAATGCGATCTGCGTCGAGGACGGAAAATACGCCGCAGCGAGCCCGTTCGGCTCGCCGTCGCGGCGCCGGTCGATCCCGCGCAGGCCACAGCTCTCGATCCGCTCGCCGGCCGGGAGGAGCACGCCTTTCGGCCAGAGTCTGCGATCGGTCGTCGCCCATCGTCTATAGCATCCACGCCGTCATGCAACCGTCTTGGCCGCAAGTCGGGGAGCTTCCAGACTGTGCGAGCCTTTCGGATGGCGTCATGACAGCCGCATCGGCGACGCGCGTAGCCGTGACGAAAAACGCCGCGGGAGTCGCAGCGTCGCTTCCTGATGTCGCGCTCAAGGCGCGACGGTCATCCCTGCTGGGAGGGCGTCGTCACCACGAGCCCGTCGAGCTCGGGACGCACGGTGATCTGGCAGCAGAGGCGCGAATTGGGCTTCACCTCGAAGGCGAAGTCCAGCATGTCCTCCTCCATCTGCGAAGGCTTCCCGGTCTTCTCCGCCCAGGCCTCGTCGACATAGACATGACACGTGGCGCAGGCGCAGGCTCCGCCGCATTCGGCGGGTATTTCCGGAATATCGTTGCGGCGCGCGGTCTCCATCACGGTGGAGCCCGTCTCGCCTTCGACGGTGCGGGCCTGGCCATGGGAGTCGATGAAGGTGATCTTCGCCTTGGTCGGGGCGCCGCCCCCGGGCTCTGCGCCATAGCGGGTCACTTGCTCATCGAGGCTGGTCTTCACCATGATCTCTAGTCTCTTCGGGTTGACGCGGTCGAAGCCTCGACCGATCGCCGCTCATCGCATCGGCCGTTCACCTACCATCGGCGCGAAGCGCGCGCCAGTCTTTCCGGCGGGGCGTGAATCAGATCTGCTCGGCCGTCCAGCGCACGATCTGCCGCAGCACGTCCGTCAGCGCCTCGTCCAGCGCGTGAACCGCCGCGGCGCCCGTCGAATGCGGCGCCGCAGCATGCGCCGTGAAGATGCGCCCCGGCCCGAGCGCGGCGCCGCGCATGTCGAGAATTTCGGCGGCGATCTCGACCATCGCCTCGCCGTTCGTCACATCGATCTCGAAACGGCGGATGTCGGTCGAGAGAATGCGTTCGGCCGCCTGCCCCGGCCGCACGACGAAGCCCGTCTTGCGCCCCCTGTCGAAAGCGGCGATGAGGCGCGCCTGCACCAGCCGCGGCAGGCGATCGACCCATTGCGCCTCGGCGAGATTGGCGAGCCCGTTGGGGCCCGTGCGGATGATGATGCGCTCGGAGTCGATCGGCTGGATCGCATGCGGCTCGGCGATGGCCAGCGTGCGGCGCAAGGGCCGCGCCGCGGCGCTCTCCCCGAGCGCGCTCGAAAGATCGAAGCTCTCGCGCTGCGGCGCGCCCGAGCAGGCGGCGACAGCGAGCGCGAGCAGAACCGCTGCGGGCGCCGCTTTCGACGGCGTCATGAATTCACCCTTCCTCCAAACCGGGCGCGACGCCGCGCCTTCCCACGACTCGGGAGATTACTCGAACGCTGCCGCGGATCAAAGCGAAGCCGCCGCCTCACCCAGGGCGATCGGGTGAAGGACCGCGGTCGCCGCCCTCATGCTGAGGAGCCCGCGAAGCGGGCGTCTTAAAGCATGAGGGCGAGATCCAGATCGCGGAGCGGACGTCTCGGCGTGCTTCGAGACGGCTCCCTTCGGAAGCCTCTCAATATGAGGGAACCTTCGCCTGATTGCTCCGCCGCCTCATCGTCCCTTGTATTCGGGCAGCGAAGGCGTTGCGCCGAAGATCACCTGCTGCGGATTCTTCTCGAGCGAGCGCACCGCGCGCTCCACCGTCTCCAATGTCTTTCGCGCGTCGACGGCGAGCTGCTCATATTGCTTCAGCCCGCTCGACGAAAAATTCTTCAGATTGGCCGAGGCGCCGGCGATGTCGGTCGCGATGCCGGAGAGCTTTTTCGGATCGACCGCGGCGAGCAGTCTGTCGAGCCGTTCGGGGATGGGCTTCAGCGAGCGGCCGATCGCCGCCATGTTGCGCATGACGGAGCCGATATCCTCGGAATTATCGGCGAGCGCCTTGCTGAAGGTCTCGGCGTTCTTCAACGTCTCGGTGATGGTGGAGGAATTGGCGTCGAGCAGCTTGTCGATCTTGTCCAACGCCTCTGTCGCCTTCTTCGAGAGGCGCTGCACGCTGTCGATGATGTTCTGGAGATCGGAGCTTTCCGCCTCTATGCGCGGATAGGGCTGGCCGGGCGCGGCGACGAGAACGGGCGCGCGCGGCGTTCCGCCGACGAGGGCCACCGTCTTGACGCCGGTGAAGCCCGTCTGCTCGAGGCGCGCCCTGGTGTCGATCTTGATCGGCGTCCTCTTGTCGATGCTCACCAGCACGTCGACACGGCTCGGGTCCTCCTCCGAGATGGCGAGCTGCGTCACCTCGCCGACCTTCAACCCGTCGAACTCGACCGCGCCGCCGCGCGTGAGGCCGGACACCGAGCCGGAAAAGACGATCTGATAGGTCTTGTATTGCGCGGTCGTGCTCGGCCCGGAGAACCAGTAGACAAATCCGAAGGCCGCGAACACCACGGCGATGGTGAAGGCGCCGATCAGGGCGTAATTGGCGCGGGTTTCCATGTCTCGTCTTTCTTTGTTTCGCCGCCCGGCGTCTCGCCTTGCGGCCGGCGCGGCGCCCCCGTCAGTCGGGAGCCGCGCACGCCGTGAAAATAGGCGCGCAGCCACGGATGATCGCAGGCCAGCATCTCATCCATGGTCCCGGCGGCGATCACTCTCCCCTCCGCGAGCGCGGCGACGCGGTCGCAGACCGAATAGAGGCTGTCGAGATCATGAGTGACCATGAACACGGTGAGCCCCAGGGTGCGCTGCAAGGTCGAGATCAGCTCGTCGAAATCGGCGGCGCCGATCGGATCGAGCCCGGAGGTCGGCTCGTCGAGGAACAGAAGCTCGGGATCGAGCGCGAGCGCGCGCGCGAGGGCCGCGCGCTTGACCATTCCGCCCGACAATTCCGACGGAAACTTGTCCGCCGCGCTCGCGGGCAGGCCGACGAGATCGAGCTTGAGCATGGCCAGCTCGTCCATCAGCCGCGGCGAGATCCTGCGGCTCTCGCGCATCGGCATCTGAATGTTCTGCCTGACGGTGAGGCTCGAGAAGAGAGCGCCGTTCTGGAACAGCACGCCCCAGCGCTGCTCGAGGCGGCGCCGCTCGGCCGCGGAGAGACTGTCGCGATCGGCGCCGAACAGCTCGATGCGGCCGGCGCGCGTTTCGACGAGCCCGAGGATCGCGCGCGTCAGCACGGATTTGCCCTGCCCCGAGCCGCCGACGAAGCCGAGCACTTCCCCGCGATAGACGTCGAGATCGAGGCCCTTCATCACGAGATGCTCGCCGAAGCCGACGACGAGGCCGCGCACGCGCACGACCGCCTCCCGCTTTTCCTTTGCGCCCTCCGCGGGCGCGTCGATGGAGAGATCGGACATTGCGCGCCTCTAATATTTGATCGAGGCGAAGAAGATCGCGAACAGGCCGTCGACGACGATCACCATGAAGATCGACTTCACCACCGCGGCGGTGACGTGACGCCCGAGCGATTCGGCGGAGCCTCTCGTCGACATGCCTTCCATCGCGCTGACGACGCCGATGATGAAGGCCATGAAAGGCGCCTTTATGATGCCGACCATGAATGTGTTGCGGCCGATCGCGGCCTGCAGCCATTCGAGATAGGCGACCGGGCTGATTCCCTCATAGCCCCAGCAGACGAGCAATCCGCCGAACAGCGCCGACATATCGGCGATGAAGGTGAGCAGCGGCAGCGCCGCGACCAGCGCCAGAATGCGCGGCGTGACCAGGGCGTCCATCGGCGAGAGCCCCATCACGCGCAGCGCGTCGATCTCCTCGCGCATCTTCATCGAGCCGAGCTCGGCGGTGATCGCCGAGCCCGAGCGGCCGGCGATCATGATGGAGCTCAACAGCACGCCGAGCTCGCGCAGCACCAGAATGCCGATGAGATCGACCGCATAGGACGCGGCGCCGAATCGGCGCAGCTGGAAGATGCCCTGCTGCGCGACGATCGCTCCGACCAGAAGATTGATGAGCGCGATGATCGGCACGCTGCGCAGGCCGAAATTCTCCAAGTGATAGACAAAGGAGGTGAAGCGGAAGCGCCGCGCGATCGCCACCGCCCGTCCGGTGACGGCGACGAATTCGCCGAGGAACACGGCGCCCGCGAAGGCGTCGCGGCCGGCCGAGACGACGGAGCGGCCGAGATCGGCGAGAATGTCGACGAGAAGGCTGCCGCGCGGTCGGTCCTGCGGCTCGAAACGACGGAAATGCGCCTCGCGCAGCAAGATCTCGTGCTCGGGCCGCGCGCCCTCGACCTTCGCCTCGACGCCGGCGCGAGAAAGCTCGTCGAGCGTGCGGCCGATCACCCAGGCCCCGGCGGTGTCGAGACGCGCGAGACGAGTGAGATCGAGCGCGGCGCGCGCCGCCTCGCGCCCCTCGGCCGCCATTGTCGCCGCGGCGCGCTCGATATCCACGGCGGCGGCGAGCACCCAGTCTCCCTCGAGCGAGAACGAGATCGCCTGGCCTGCCCGTCGCGACGAGACGTGAGCGGTGAGCTCGAGCGTGGCGTCCATAAAGGTTTCGGCCTTCCCGAGAGCGAAAGACGTCCGCTCCCCCTTTCTGCCCGTCCCCGCGCGTCTTAACTTCCAGCGCAGGCGAAGTCGAGCGCGAGCGTCGCCATTGCTGCGCTTCCGCGCTTGTTTCAACGGGAAAAATCGAAATGGCGGCAGAGCTGACGATCGCGGTGGAGCGCTTTCCCATCGCCGGGCGCTTCGTGATCTCGCGCGGGGCGAAGACCGAGGCGGTCGTCGTCACCGCGACGCTGCGCGACGGCGACGCGATCGGACGCGGCGAATGCGTGCCCTACGCCCGCTATGGCGAGAGCGTCGAAAGCGTGGTCGCGGCGCTGGAGAGCGTCCGCGCCGCGCTCGAGGCCGGCGCCGACCGCGACGCCCTGGCGCGGCTCCTGCCGGCCGGCGCCGCACGCAACGCCGCCGATTGCGCGCTGTGGGACCTCGAGGCGAAGCGCACGGGGGTTCCGGCTTTCCGCCGCGCCGGGCTCGAAGAGATGCGGCCGCTCGTGACCGCTTATACGATCTCCGTCGGCTCTCCCCCCGAGATGCGCGACGCGGCCGCGAGGGCCGCCGACCGCCCTCTGTTGAAGGTCAAGCTCGCCGGCGACGGCGATATCGAGCGCATCGCCGCCGTGCGCGAAGGAGCGCCGCGCGCCCAGCTGATCGTCGACGCCAACGAAGCCTGGGCCGAGGCCGATCTCGAGCGGAATCTCGAAGCCTGCGCCCGCGCCGGCGTGCGGCTCGTCGAGCAGCCGCTGCCGGCGGGCGGGGAGCGCGCGCTCTCACGGATCGTCCGTCCGGTTCCCGTCTGCGCCGACGAGAGCGTCCACGACCGCACCGGCCTCGCCGCGCTCGTCGGCCTCTATGACGCGGTCAACATCAAGCTCGACAAGACCGGCGGCCTCACCGAGGCGCTCGCCCTCGCCGCCGAGGCGCGCCGGATGGGCTTTGCGATCATGGCCGGCTGCATGGTCGGCACCTCGCTCGCCATGGCGCCGGCGCTCGTCGTCGCGCAGCAGGCCGCTTTCGTCGATCTCGACGGGCCGCTGCTGCTGGCGAAGGACCGCGAGCCGGGGCTGCGCTTCGAAGGATCGGTCGTGCGCCCGCCCGAACCGGCGTTGTGGGGGTAGAGGCCGTCACGCGCCCTTGTCCTCGCGCAGCACCTTGCCGTCGCCCCGGAGCAGGCGCGTGACGAAGGCCGCGCTCTCCGGCGTCTCCCGCGACCAGAGCCGCGCGGTCAGCACGCCCCCCAGAAGGCCGGCCAATGCGCCGGCGAACCCCGCCCAGGCCAACGTTCCGACGCCCGGCGGGCCGGGATCGACGAATAAGGTCCCCGCCATGGTCGCGACGCCGATCAATTGCGCCGTCATCGCGTCCTTCTCCTGCGCGCGCGTGAAGAACACGAGGCCGAGCAGCGGAAACAGCCCCGAAGCCGAGACGGCGAGCGCGAGGCCGACCAGCGTGCGCGCGTCGATGGCGTTGGCGGCGCTCGTCGCCGAGCCGAGCGCTGTGACGCCGACCAGAGCGAGCCGCGTGATGGCGAGACGGCGGCTCGTCAGCGCCGATTCCGCGCGCAGCCGGTAGAACGCGTCATGGCCGACGGCCGCGGCGCAGGCGTGCAGGCTCGCGGCGGCGAGCACGAGGCCGACGGCGATGAGCCCCGAGGCGATGAGGCCGGTGAAGGCGGCGCCGAGCTTGGCGAGCTGCGGCAGGCCGCCGATCAGATATTCCGCGCGGACGGACATGTCCTGCGGCCGCAGCGGCGCGCCGGGCGGCAGATCGCGGGAGAGGCAGGCCGTGCGGGCGGCCGCCGGACGGTCGGCGCGCGCGCCGCAGATCTGAACGAGGCCGCGTCCGCTCGCCTGATAGATCGCGTCCGGCAGATGCTCGGGCGGCTGGCCGACGGCGACGCGGGAGAGAGCGAGCGCCGAGGCGGCGATGGTCGCGGCGACGAGACAAGCGGCGACGAGCGTCCAGAACAGCGCGGCGACGCCCGCCCGCCGCGCGGCGGGAACGTCCCGGGTGGCGACCGCGGGGGTCAGCGCCGGCGCCAGAGTGGCGACGCCGAGCGCGAGGCCGAGCGCCGTCACATAATCCGCGGCCGAGCCCGCGCCCGCGAGCCCCCATTTTTCGATCAACGCCGCCGCCTCGCGCCAGAGCGCCTCGTCGCCGAGCAGGGGCAGCGCGACGGCTCCGTCCTGCGCGACCAGCGCCGCCTGCGGCAGGGCGAAACCGGCGAGCATCACGCCGGCGGCGGCGCAGGCGCTCCAGACGACGCCCCCGACCCCGCCGGGTCCCGCGATCAATAGAATGGCGGCGCCGATGAAAAAGGCGGCGAAGGGCCGTCCCGAGCCGGTGAAGCCGACCAGCGCGTCGACCGCCGTCTGATAGCCGGCGAGCGCGACGATGGCCGAGGAGACCGCGGCGACGGCGATCATGCCGAGCCGCGGCTCGACGCTCGAAAAGCGCGCGGCGAGCAGCTCGGTCAGCGAGAAGGCGCCCGTCTTGCGCAGCAGCGGCCCGACGACCGCCGCGATCGCCGCGAGCCCGAGCAGAAAGCCGGCGACCACCGCGGCCGGCGAGGACTGTCCGGAAAGACGCGCGGCGAAGGGCGCGGCGAGGCCCATCATGATGGCCGTCGTCGCCAAGCCCGCATAAGAGGCGGGCGCGGCGCGGGAAGCGGCGTAATAGAAGGAGACGCGCATCGAATGCAGGAGAAATCCGAGGCAGGCGAGCGCGAGAACGGTGAAATAGGGCGACAGCAGCGCCACGAGCCGCTCGGGCGCGCCGACGCGATCGAGCAGAGCGACGAGCCCATAGGCCGAGCCGAAGGTGGCGACGGCGAAGGCGATGCGCGCGTCGAGCCGCGCCCGATCCTCGAAACTCTCTTCGGCGTCGGTCTGTCGCATGAGCCGCTCTCCTCGCATGGGCGAGCCTAGCGGAGCATCCGCGCAAAAACCAGGAGCAGCTCCCCCGTCATATGTGGACGGCCCCTGATGGCAAGCGGAAAGTTCTGATCTGAACGACGAGGCTGGCTTTCGGTCATATGTCCGGCCTTTTTGCGCGGAGCGAATGTCCGCTGACCCTGATGAGGTCCGATCGCCATGGTCCCGATCATTGCGACGAGCTTTGCGCTCATGACGTGCGGCGGGGTGTCCTCGGCTTTCGGCTGCAACCGAATCGTTCATCACGTCTCTTTCGCGTTCGCCAAGCTCGAAATAGTGAAGCTCCTTCATCGTCTCCCTGGTGGGAGGGCTATGCTCGGGCCCTGGCGAACTTCTCCTTGCGGAAGGCCTCGCCCGTCGTCATGACCGCCCAGATGATCCTGCCGAGCTTGTTGGCCAGCGCCACCGAGACGAAGCGCTCGGGCTTTCTGGCGCGCAAGGCGTTGATCCAGTCGGCCAGCTCGCCCTCGTATTTCTCGGCGACCCGGATCAGCGAGGTCGAGCCCACGACGAGCAGCTTGCGCAGGTAGCGGTTGCCCTGCTTGGTGATCGAGCCGAGTTTTTCCTTGCCGCCGGTGGAGTTTTGCCGCGGGGTCAACCCCATCCAGGCCGAAAAGTCTCGTCCCGCCGCGAAGATGCGGCCATCGGGAACGATCGACCGGACGGCCGTGGCGATGATGGGGCCGACGCCGGGGATCGCGTCGAGCAGGCGCGCGACTTCGTCTTGGGCCAGGGCCTGCTCGATCTTTGCCTCGATCGCCTCGATCGATGTGTCCAGCGAGGCGATCTGCGCGGCGAAAATATCGACGCAGCTCTTGGCGATCTCGGGAAGCGTCGCGTCCTGCCTCGCCCGCTCGATCAGCTCGTCGACACGGCTTATGCCCTTGGCGGCGACGATCCCGAACTCCGACAAATGGCCGCGCAAGGAATTGACGAGCATGGTGCGCTGCTTGACCAGCAATTCGCGCGAGCCGTGCAGCATGAGCGTCGCCTGCTGCTGAGCGCTCTTGACCGGAACGAAGCGCATATCCGGGCGCGACGCCGCCTCGCTGATGGCCGCGGCGTCGGCGGCGTCGTTCTTGCCGCGCTTGACATAGGGCTTGACGTAAACCGGCGGGATCAGCCGCACCTCATGTCCCATCGCCGCGAGCTCGCGGCCCCAGTAGTGCGCCGAGCCGCAGGCTTCCATGGCGACGAGACAAGGCTTGGCGCCGGCGATGAATTCTCGGAACTTCGACCGAGATAGTTTCCGACATACGCAATCTCCGCTTTCGTTCTTGATCGCATGAATCTGAAATGAGCCTTTGCCAAGGTCGACGGCGATTCTGCTAAACTCCTTCATGGACGGCCTCCCTCTCTGTGGCGCTCCGGCGGCCACACTTTGGCGCTCTGATGCCCTCGAGGCGGGGCCGTCCACACCATCATTGCGAGCGAAGCGAAGCAATGACGGGGGAACCTGTCCGGAGTGAGAAAGATATGAGACGGTAGCTCGAGAAGGAGCAAAGAGACGAAGCCTCCGCGAGCAGCGCCAAAGCCTTGCTCGAAAGCTCCTGCGCGAGGCGCCCTTTCTCGTCCGCGGCATTCAGGTCGATGGCGGCGAGTTCAGAGCCGTCTTGGAGGAGGAATGCCGCGCCCGCGGCGTCGAGCTGTTCGTGCCGCCGCCCAAGCGGCCCCGATCTCGACGGATGCGTCGAGCGCGCTCAAGCGAGCTGGCGATACGAGTTCTACGCCACCTACGATCTGCCCGCCCGCCTCGACAAGCTCCAGCACTTTGTCGACGCCTTCGCTCATCGCTTCAATCATCACAGGCCTCATGACGCCCTTGGCGGACAAACCCCCTTCGAGTATCTCCAGGCCATCAGACGACGACGGGACCCCTCCTCGTCTCATATGTCCTGAACCCGGATAGCGGCTTGTCAGCCCGAGCACAGCCCTCTATATCTGCGCCCGCCCGCGACAGCGCCCATCGTCTAGAGGCCTAGGACGTCGCCCTTTCACGGCGAAAACACGGGTTCGATTCCCGTTGGGCGCGCCGGTCGGGACAAAGATGCGAATACTTATATCATTGAAATTAATTGTTAATTGTCGGGATCAATTGCTCGCTCCGCCGGCTTAATGAGAGATTCTCGTAAGAAATCCTCTCGGCTACGCAGGTTGCTGTCCAAATTTGCGAGATCGGCTCAAAGTTGAAAATCGCTCGTTCATACTTATACAGCCGCCTTCTTTCCGAGGGATCCTAACGCCCGAGGCGTGCCAATCCAGCTGCGCTTCAAGCAAAACGGGCAGACCGGAGCCTGCCCGCGATTTGGTGAGGTTGTCCTCTTGTTAACGAAGAGACCGCACCGTCTCCTTTGCTAGACAACCAGAGCTTAACACGGCTAGACTCGTTTGCAACCATCCCCTCGGGAACTGCCCAGACCGCATGGATTTTGCATGTCCGTCCGCTCGATTCTTCGTTTCGCATTCGACATCGGCACAAACTCGATCGGTTGGGCTGTCCTTCTCGGGTCCACCACCCTCGCGAATGGCGAAACGCGGCAAGGGAAGGCGACGGAAATTTTCGGCGTGAAAGCGCTCGGTGCGCGGATCACGTCGTCGAATATTCTTGCGGGCAGAGACGCACAGACAGGTTCGTCGCTGGCCATGCAGCGGCGCGTTCCCAAAGCGGCGCGCCGGCGACGTGATCGTTATCTGCAACGTCAGCGTAAGCTCATCCGTCTCCTGATCGAACATGGCCTGTTGCCGGCGAAGGAGGGCGAGCGCAAGAGGCTCGAGCGGCTCGATCCCCACGCCCTGCGCGCGGCCGGACTCGACCGCGAGCTTGAGCCCTTCGAATTGGGCAGGGCTCTGTTTCATCTCAATCAGAGACGTGGTTTTCAGTCGAACCGCAAGGCGGATACGAAAGACAAGGAAAGCGGCGTCCTGAAGGAGGCGGCCAAGCGCTTGGCCGAGCAGCTCGAGCATGATGGAAGCCGCACGCTCGGCGAGTTTCTGCACCGGCGCTTGAAAATGGGAAACCACGCGCGTTTTCGACTTGCGGGCGTCGGAACGAAAGCCGAGCACGAATTCTATCCGACCCGCGACCTCGTCAGGCGGGAGTTCGACAAGCTATGGTCGACCCAAGCGGCGTTCAACTCTCAGCGGCTGACGCCGGACGTCAGAGACAAGATCGCCGAGGCCATCTTTCACCAACGGCCGTTGAAAGACGCGAAGCCCGGTCGCTGCACGCTGAACCCTCAGGAGGAGCGACTGCCCGCCGCCCTGCCGTCCGTGCAGGCGCGACGGATTTATCAGCAGTTGAACGAATTGCGCTTCGGTCCGCGGTTTCGTCTCGACCGACAGTTGACGCTCGAGCAGCGCGAGCCGCTCGCCACCACACTGCTCGGCGGCAAATCGCTGACATGGGATCAGATTCGAAAGGCGCTCAAGCTCGACTCCGAAATTCTGTTCAGCCGCGAGGAGATCGACGAGAAGATCGAAGGCTGCGAGACAGCGAGGAGACTCGTCGGCTCTACCAAGAAAAAGGCATTCGGAAACGTCTGGCGCAATCTCTCTTTGGAGCGCAAGGACGAGATCGTCGCGCGGCTCCTGACCGAGGAAGACGAAGAGTCGTTGATCGCTTGGTTGAGAGCGGAATGCGGATTGGACGCGGAAGCCGCGAGCAATGTCGCCGGCATGAGCCTGCCGGACGGACATGGACGTCTCGGGAAGACCGCCAACGCCGAGGTGCTCGCGGAATTGAAGGCCGCGGTGATCACTTATGCCAAAGCGGCGGAAAACGCCGGCTATCATCACTCTGATTTTTCGACCGAGAAGAAGCTGGATCGGCTGCCTTATTACGCGCGCGTGCTCGAACGGCATGTCGCCTTCGGCACGGGCGAGCCGGAAGAGGCGCAGCCGGGATGGAAGAAGATGAGCGTTTCCGAGCGGCGCCGCCGGCGACCGGCGTGGGAGGAAAAAAGCTACGGCCGCATCGCCAATCCCACCGTGCATATCGGCCTCAATCAATTGCGGCGCATCGTCAACAAGCTGATCGCAACCTATGGCAAGCCGGACGAAGTCGTCATCGAGCTTGCGCGGGAATTGAAGCTGAACAAAAAGCAGAAGGATGACGCCGACAGGAAAAACAGGGAGAACCGCGCGGCGAACGACCGACGCAAGAAACAATTGGCCGAGCTCGGCGTCGAGGACAACGGGCTCAATCGCACGTTGCTGAGGCTGTGGGAGGAGCAACGCGACGGCGCATATTCTTTCTGCCCCTATTCGGGAGCACAGATTTCCGTCGAGCAATTGTTCTCCGAAGAAATCGAGATCGATCACATTTTGCCTTTCTCCAGAACGCTCGATGATAGCGCGGCCAACAAAGTCGTCTGCTTTCGCGAGGCGAATCGCGAGAAGCGCAATCGCACGCCGTACGAAGCCTTCGGCTACCGGAACAATTGGAGCGCCATCGAGGCGAACGCCGAGAAATTGCCTTACAACAAGCGCTGGCGTTTCGCGTCGGACGCCATGGAGCGGTTCGACACGCGCGAGCGCGATTTTCTAGACCGGCAGTTGAACGAGACGAAACATCTCGCGCGCGTCGCCAAGGAATATCTCGAATGCGTCTCCCCCGATGTCTGGGTCGTCACCGGCAGTCTCACCTCCTTGCTGCGCCATAAGTGGGGACTCGATTCCATACTCGGCGACAATCGCAAGAACCGCGACGATCACCGCCATCACGCCGTCGACGCGGCGGCGATCGGCTGCATCTCGCGAAGTATTCTCAACAGACTGGCGCAACGCGCCGGAGAGTCGGAATCGAGCGAGGAGCGCGGCCGGATCGCGGACGACATTCCCGATCCCTATCCGACGTTCCGCGACGACGTTCGCGAGCTGGTGCGCAAGACGATCGTCTCGCACAAGCCGGAGCATGCCAAAGGCGGCGCGCTGCACGAGGACACGGCCTATGGCCTCGTGCGGGACGAGGCCGAACGCCAGATCGGCAATCTCGTCTACCGCAAGGCGCTGACCGCGCTGACGCCCAAGGAGATCGAGCGCGTGCGCGACCCCGATCTGCGCAAAAAGCTGCTCGCGCTACGCGACGCCGTTCAAGCTTCGGGCGAGAAGCTCGAAGCGGCGCTGGTCGCCTTCGCGCAGGCTGAAGCGCATGCCGAACAGGAACGAACGGGCAAGCCGCGCAATCCCATCCGCCATGTGCGACTGCTGAAGCCCGAGGCCGCGAATGTCGAAATCGAGGATCGTCGCAACGGCGAGCCCTATAAGGCGGTCGTGCCCGGCGAGAATTGGTGCATGGATGTCGTCTCGTTGAAAGACGGGAACGGCGGCCATGTGTGGAAAGGCTTCGCCGCCTCGCTTTTCGAGGTGAATCAAAAGGGCTGGCGGCCGCAATGGGAGCGCGACCGCATCGGCGGCAAGCTCGTCATGCGACTGCACAAGGGCGATCTCGTGGAGATCGACGACAAGGACGGCGAGCGGCGGATCAAGAAAGTGGTGCGCCTGTCGCCGTCAAACGGGATCGTCTATCTCGTCGGCCACAATGAAGCCGGCGAACTTCAGAAGCGCCACGACGATCCGGACGACCCATTCCGTTGGGACTTCGCGAATATCGGGGGAATGCGGACGCGCAACGCTAGACGGGTGAGCGTGGACGAGTTGGGAAAGTTGCGTATAATTCCGTAACTTGACGCGATTGAAGAAACGCGCGAACGCTTTATTGCGTCATTTTGTACAGACGTTTCGTCAAATAGGAGCAGGATATGCGAAAACCGATTGGTAAACGAAGCCACACGGGAGAGGTGTGTCCGGAATCCGGGGTTTGGTCGCCAGAAGGATTCCTGGGACACACCGCCCCCATTGCGAAGGGCAACCGCATGCCCCCTTACCGAGGACAGGCAGTCGTCTGGATATTGGTCCAGTACGCGTAGCGGATCAACCCAGGTAATTACAGCGGCTCGAGAGCGAAGTTCGTTCGTATCGATGCGTCTGTGTTGCGATTGGATCGCACCGTCTCCCTTGCGAGATGGCCCCGTCGCCTCATCCTGGCGGGGCCATTTCGCCAGCACCCGCTGGCGCGTTTCCAGCAGCTTCCGATTGCGTCTCGCCGTCGTGTTTTCAAACGGCGCGGAGTTGCGTCATTATGTTACGTCGCATCGTCGAAATTTCCGGCGAAGGGCGAAAGCTCTCCCTCGAACGCGGCTTTCTCGCCGTTTCCTGCGCCGACGGCCTTTTGGGCCGTGTGCCGCTCGACGATATCGAGGCGGTCGTCGCGGCGACGCCGGCCATATCCTATTCCGGGCAGCTTCTCGCCGCCCTCGCGGCGCGGGGCGCGCCCGTCGTCATTTGCGGCGAGCGCTTCACACCGGTCATGTGGCTGCTTCCCGTCGACGGCCACCATGCTCAGGGCGACCGGATGGAGGCGCAGGCGGATTCGGATCGCCCGATGCGCAAACGCCTCTGGGCGGAAATCGTCGCGGCGAAGATCGAAGCACAGGCCCTCGCGCTCGAAAAACTCGGCGTCGAGGCAGAGGCTTTGAAACGGCTGAAGGCCGGCGTCCGCTCCGGCGACCCGGGAAATGCGGAAGCGCTCGCCGCGCAAAAATACTTTCCTCTGATGTTCGGGCGTGGATTTCGGCGGGATCGGGACGGCGGCGAGGTCAATCTCTTCCTCAACTACGGCTACACGGTGTTGCGAGCCGCCGCGGCGCGGGCGATCGTGGCCGCGGGCCTCAATCCTTCGCTCGGTCTCTTTCATCGTAGCCGGGGCGACGCGCTCCGGCTCGCGGACGATCTGATGGAGCCGTTCCGGCCAGCAGTCGATTTCGCGGCGCGCGCGCTCGCGCAGGGAGGACGCGGCGAATTGGACGCCGCCGCAAAGCGCGAACTCGTAAATGTGCTGTATGGCGACTATGCGACGAGCGAAGGGCGCGCGCCGCTGACCAATTGCCTCGCCAGGCTCGCGATCTCGCTCGCTCAAGTTTTCACGAACGAACGCAAGAAGCTCTCGTTTCCGGCCCCGCTGGTTCCGTTGCCCGAGCAGCCGGCCGGAGACGAACCGTGAGCGTTCTATCGGGGTATCGAATCATGTGGGTCATGGCCGTGTTCGATTTGCCCGTTCTCACAAAAGCCGAACGCCGGCGGGCGACAAAATTCCGCGAATTCCTTCTCGACGAAGGCTTCACTATGATGCAGTTATCTGTTTATATTCGCTTTACCGGCGGAAAAGAACAAGCGCTCGCGATCACGAACCGCATCGGCAAGAAGGTGCCCAAGAACGGTAAGGTCGATGTCCTGTTCTTCACCGACAAACAATATCAGAATATTTTCTCGTTCCGGGGCCGGCGCGACGAGCCGAAGCCGGAACGCCCGGACCAGCTCACCCTGTTCTGACGGCGTGCAAAAATCGGCGATCATGCACGGATTTTTCGTCGAGGGCCCTTTTTTTCCTGCAGAAAAACAGGAAAAAGCCCTTTAAATCAAGGGCTTTTTCCAAGGTTGTTCTAGCAAAGGGGACGATGCGGTCCAATCGCAACGCGAAGATCGTGTGGTAGTTATTCTTGGCGGTTCTAGCAAAGGGGACGATGCGGTCCAATCGCAACGTTATGACGGTCGAAACGATTATGTATGCCGTTCTAGCAAAGGGGACGATGCGGTCCAATCGCAACTGAGGCTCGCGGCGTATTGATCGCCCCGTCGTTCTAGCAAAGGGGACGATGCGGTCCAATCGCAACAAGACGTCGCCGGCCTTGCGCTCGCTGCCGGTTCTAGCAAAGGGGACGATGCGGTCCAATCGCAACGCTTCCGCATCGGAATCCACGAGAGCGCCGGTTCTAGCAAAGGGGACGATGCGGTCCAATCGCAACGTCGGCGCCGCGCTCGCGCCGGCGAAGACGGTTCTAGCAAAGGGGACGATGCGGTCCAATCGCAACGGAACGGCCTGGGTCGTCGACGAGGCCGCCGTTCTAGCAAAGGGGACGATGCGGTCCAATCGCAACTCGACGTTGAACGCATTGCCGATGATTTTCGTTCTAGCAAAGGGGACGATGCGGTCCAATCGCAACTGCGTCTGCGTGATCGCGCCCGGCCGGCTCGTTCTAGCAAAGGGGACGATGCGGTCCAATCGCAACACTGAAGAGCTGAAAATCCTTCCGCTCTTCGTTCTAGCAAAGGGGACGATGCGGTCCAATCGCAACAGCGCGCACCCATAGGACAAAATCGACAGGGTTCTAGCAAAGGGGACGATGCGGTCCAATCGCAACGGATCTCTGCTTGTGGAAAACGCGCTTCCCGTTCTAGCAAAGGGGACGATGCGGTCCAATCGCAACTGAGGCTCGCGGCGTATTGATCGCCCCGTCGGTTCTAGCAAAGGGGACGATGCGGTCCAATCGCAACTAGATCTAGAAGCGCAGTATCGTCTCACGAGTTCTAGCAAAGGGGACGATGCGGTCCAATCGCAACGAGGGCGGGTCGGGAACCGCGCTCGGCCGCGTTCTAGCAAAGGGGACGATGCGGTCCAATCGCAACGCCGCATCACTGGCACAAAATCCAGATGAGGTTCTAGCAAAGGGGACGATGCGGTCCAATCGCAACCGCACGCCGCCTCTGTGATTTGGTCGGCGGGTTCTAGCAAAGGGGACGATGCGGTCCAATCGCAACGGCGTCATGCCGTCATCAGAAATGCTCTCGGTTCTAGCAAAGGGGACGATGCGGTCCAATCGCAACGAGCTGCGGCGTCAATCCGTCCGGCGCGTCGTTCTAGCAAAGGGGACGATGCGGTCCAATCGCAACTGGCGTAACTCGCAAGAAATTGCGATTTGAGTTCTAGCAAAGGGGACGATGCGGTCCAATCGCAACAATTCTATGTGACGGGCCATCTTGGCCCGGGTTCTAGCAAAGGGGACGATGCGGTCCAATCGCAACGCTCCCACCCCTCGTGGTAGATAGGGGCATGTTCTAGCAAAGGGGACGATGCGGTCCAATCGCAACCATGACACTGTGCGAATCGTCGCCTGGATTGTTCTAGCAAAGGGGACGATGCGGTCCAATCGCAACGCTACGCGACAACGCCTGTTCCTCCACAGGGTTCTAGCAAAGGGGACGATGCGGTCCAATCGCAACCTGGACTTGAATGTTGCCGAGCTGCGCTTGGGTTCTAGCAAAGGGGACGATGCGGTCCAATCGCAACAACGAACTCGAAGCATCGGTCAAAGCCGACGTTCTAGCAAAGGGGACGATGCGGTCCAATCGCAACATTGGAGCAGAGGAGTCGAGGGAAATGTCCGGTTCTAGCAAAGGGGACGATGCGGTCCAATCGCAACACAGCCGGTCGGCGAAGCGCTCGGGAACTCGTTCTAGCAAAGGGGACGATGCGGTCCAATCGCAACGTGCAGGACTACGAGGAGTCCGGCGAGCACGTTCTAGCAAAGGGGACGATGCGGTCCAATCGCAACTGCAATGCGACGCGACGCTTCATGGGATCGGTTCTAGCAAAGGGGACGATGCGGTCCAATCGCAACGAATGGACTGACGGATGGGATTGGAAAGGCGTTCTAGCAAAGGGGACGATGCGGTCCAATCGCAACCGGTGGTCCAGCACATTCACCAATCCATCGAGTTCTAGCAAAGGGGACGATGCGGTCCAATCGCAACTAGATCGGCCATCCCTCGAGCGCAGCCTTGGTTCTAGCAAAGGGGACGATGCGGTCCAATCGCAACCCCTCGCACGTTATGCGCATGGTGACGAGAGTTCTAGCAAAGGGGACGATGCGGTCCAATCGCAACTGCCATCGACACTGGTTACACGGGCCAGACGTTCTAGCAAAGGGGACGATGCGGTCCAATCGCAACGTGGTCTGATTGGCGTAAATGCCGCCGCTCGTTCTAGCAAAGGGGACGATGCGGTCCAATCGCAACCATCCCGTTCGCGATGCGCGACGACGCGCGAGTTCTAGCAAAGGGGACGATGCGGTCCAATCGCAACGAGGTGCGCCGGTGAGCGACAATCTTGCTTGTTCTAGCAAAGGGGACGATGCGGTCCAATCGCAACTGGCGCGCTTGCCAATGGCCTTGCGATCGTGTTCTAGCAAAGGGGACGATGCGGTCCAATCGCAACGCCCCAGCGCTTCCATCCTGGACGAGATTGGTTCTAGCAAAGGGGACGATGCGGTCCAATCGCAACGATAGCGAAGACGCATGATCTCCCGCCTCCGTTCTAGCAAAGGGGACGATGCGGTCCAATCGCAACGCATCTCGAGCTTCCCCTTGGCCCTCTCCAGTTCTAGCAAAGGGGACGATGCGGTCCAATCGCAACCGACACGCCGCTCGGCGGCGCCGCGGGGTCGTTCTAGCAAAGGGGACGATGCGGTCCAATCGCAACTGGTTTTGGAGGTAAGCGCCGTTGTCGTCCCATTGCCGCTGGAATGGAAGAATAGCTTGCAATTCGTTGCGACAAGGCATTGCAAGCCTTTGGCGCAAAGCTTTGTCAGCGATTGGTTCAGCGCAATGGTGAGCGATCAGGCGGCTGGCGTCGGCGACGAGGATTTGAAGGCCCAGGGCATCAGCTCGTCGATGCGCGACTGCGGATGGCCATCGGCGATCGCCTCGAGCGTCGCCTTCATCCAGGCATAGGGATCGACGCTGTTCAACTTGCATGTCGCAATGAGCGAAGCGAGACGTGACCAGGAACGTCCACCTTCATCGTGCCCCGCGAATAACGCATTCTTGCGCGTGAGAGTCAGCGGCCGAATCTGATTTTCGACGAGGTTGGTGTCCATCTCGACGCGTCCATCGTCGAGGAACAGGGTCAGCCCGGCCCAATGATTCAGAAGATAGGCGACCGCCTTGCCCATGTCGCTGCGGCCGGAGAGGCGAGCGGCCTGGCGCGCAAAAACTCTTCGAGCTCGACGACAAGAGGCCGCGACCGCTCGGCGCGAACGCTCTGCCGGATCGGCGCCTCTTTGCCCCGGATGTCCGCCTCGATCGCATAGAGCGCGGCGATGCGCGCCAGGATCGCCTCGGCGATGGGCGAGCCCGCTTTCGGCGTGGCGGCGATGATCTCGCGCCTGCCATGGCTCCAACACCAGGCGAGCCGCAGTGGGGCGCCACCTTTGCGCTCGGCGCGCGCCAGACGATGATAGCCGCCATAGCCGTCGACCTGGAGAACGCCGTCGAATCCTTCGAGCATCCGCTCGGCGTGCTCGCCGCTGCGACCCGGCGCGTAATGATAGACCACGATCGGCGGATCGGCGCCGCCGTGCCCGCGGTCGTCGCGCAGAACCGCCCAGAGATAGCCAGTTTTCGTCCGGCCGCGGCCGGGATCGAGAACCGGCGCCCGAGTCTCGTCCATGAATAGACGGCCGGACAGCTTCATCAGCGCGCTCATGCGCTCGACGATCGGCGCGAGGTGGAAGGCCGTCGTTCCCATCCAATCGGCCAGAACGGCGCGGTCGAGCATGATCCTGTGGCGCGCGAAGACCTGCGATTGACGGTAGAGCGGCATGTGCTCGCTGAACTTGGCGACCGCCACTTGCGCCAGCAGCGCCTCGGTGGGAACGCCGCCCTCGATCAGATGCGCAGGAGCCGGCGCCTGGGCGACGCCCGCGCATCCTGTCGGACAGGCGTAGCGGGGCCGCACGGTCTCGATGACGCGATATTGCGCCGGCGTCACGTCGAGGCGGCTGGAGCGGTCCTCGCCGATCCGAACCATCAGGCCGCAGCCGCAGGGACAGGCGAGGCTTTCTGGCTCGATCACGCGCTCGACGCGCGGCAGATGAGCAGGAAAGGCGCGCGCGGCGCGGGCGGCGCGCTCCCTGGTCGCCGGGCGCCCCGAGCGGCGCGCGCGATCGTCTTCCCGCTCCTGGACTTCGGCAATGGCGATCTCGATATCTTCCAGAACGAGCTGTAACTGATCGGGATCGAGTTTCTCCGAACGCTTGCCGAAACGCGCGCGTTCATATTCCTTGACGAGCAATTGCAGACGTTCGACCGTCTCCTTCGACGCTGCGAGCTCGCTCTCGGTGTGAAGGCGCGCGGCGAGCTCATGATCGGCGCGGATGCGTTCGGCTTCGAGCATGGCGCGCTGAGCTTCGAACAATGCGCGTAGTTCGGCAGGCAGCTCTGCGAGTCTGGAGGGATCGAAGCTCGGCGTCACGTCGGCGAATCTATCGCAAGCGAGGCGCCGAATGAAGCCGAAGTTGCGATCAGTTCGCCGCGGTCGGCGTCGCCACGATCCGCTCGCCGACGCGCTTCCAGTTGAGCCCGTCGAATAGAGCTTCGAATTGCACCCGGCTCAATTGCAGGACGCCGTCGCTGATCTGCGGCCAAGAAAAGCGGCTATCGCCGAGACGCTTGTAGACGAGCACGAGTCCGGTTCCGTCCCACAGCAAAATCTTCAAGCGATCCATTCGCTTCGAGCGGAACACGACGATGAGCCCGGAATGCGGATCGAGTCCGAGCTTGTTTTGCACGAGAGCGGCCAGCGCGTCATGCCCGCAGCGGAAATCGACGGGACGCACGGCGAGCACGATCCGCAACCCTTGCGACGGAATGATCACGCGCCGCGCTCCAGCGCCGTCATGATCTCGGCGATGCGCGTCGACGCGGTGTCCTGATCCAGCCGTAACACGACCTTGCCGACGACGATCTCGATCTTCGCATCGCTCTCGTTACGAACGGAGGGCTGCTCGAGCTCGATCTCCACGAACTCCGCGGGACCGTCGGTCACCAGCGCGAGCCGCCCGGTGCGCGCCTGGCGGCGCCACTGCGTCAATTGCTGCGCGCATATCCGATATTTGCGGGCCACGTCGGCGACGCGCGCTCCAGGCGCGAGACTCTCTCGTACGATCCGGCCCTTCAGCTCCTTCGACCACAGCCGATTGCCCGAACGTGAACGACGAAAATCCACACGTCCGACAAATCCTGCGCCAAAAGCCGTTTCGATCGTCGCATTCTCGTTCATCTTCGGATCCTTCCAGAGACATGGCTGTCCCTCAGAAGAATCTCACATCCGAAAATCCTTCCGAACCCGAAGAATCAATGGGGTCGCAACGGCGCTTACTTTTGGAGACATGCACCACAAAATGAAGTTCTAGCAAAGGGGACGATGCGTCCAATCGCAACACCAAGGTCTGGGATGTCGATCGGGATGTCGTTCTAGCAAAGGGGACGATGCGGTCCAATCGCAACGTGATTGAACAAGCGTCGACATACGTAAGAGTTCTAGCAAAGGGGACGATGCGGTCCAATCGCAACAGTCTCGCCTCTCACCACATCCCCGGCGAGGTTCTAGCAAAGGGGACGATGCGGTCCAATCGCAACACGACTGAGCCTCCTTCACGTTATCGACGAGTTCTAGCAAAGGGGACGATGCGGTCCAATCGCAACCGAGCCATTCGGCTTATCGAAACAGGACTGGTTCTAGCAAAGGGGACGATGCGGTCCAATCGCAACGGTGCCCTCAATACAACGTTTATGCGCAACGTTCTAGCAAAGGGGACGATGCGGTCCAATCGCAACGTGCCGCGCTATGGCGAGCGGCCCGGCCAGGTTCTAGCAAAGGGGACGATGCGGTCCAATCGCAACCGCAAGAACACGCCGATGAAGGTGGTGGCGGTTCTAGCAAAGGGGACGATGCGGTCCAATCGCAACTGAGTCAGCGTGAGAATGGGCAGGCCCCTGGTTCTAGCAAAGGGGACGATGCGGTCCAATCGCAACAGGCGCGCGTCATGAGCTATTGCAGATTCTGTTCTAGCAAAGGGGACGATGCGGTCCAATCGCAACTTCAGATAGAATGCGTCTCGCTTCTTTTGCGTTCTAGCAAAGGGGACGATGCGGTCCAATCGCAACCATTCGCCGAGGCGATCCGCGACAAGATCGGTTCTAGCAAAGGGGACGATGCGGTCCAATCGCAACGACTGGCGAGACGACGCGCACGGGCACCGAGTTCTAGCAAAGGGGACGATGCGGTCCAATCGCAACCGTGCCGGTCGCCAGCTCCACGAGCGCGTTGTTCTAGCAAAGGGGACGATGCGGTCCAATCGCAACCGAGCTGGCGATTGGACGCCATCCCGATCGGTTCTAGCAAAGGGGACGATGCGGTCCAATCGCAACGACGCGCGACGACGCCCGAGGAGGGCGCGAGTTCTAGCAAAGGGGACGATGCGGTCCAATCGCAACGCGGCGGAGCGCGTCAGGTTTGTGGCGTCCGTTCTAGCAAAGGGGACGATGCGGTCCAATCGCAACCACCCGTTTCGCCCACTCGAACCATAGCGGGTTCTAGCAAAGGGGACGATGCGGTCCAATCGCAACGAGTCGACGCTCGTAACGCAGATCCCTTTCGTTCTAGCAAAGGGGACGATGCGGTCCAATCGCAACAGTCCATCATGTCGAGGCCATGAGCTGAACGTTCTAGCAAAGGGGACGATGCGGTCCAATCGCAACGAGCGGAACGATATGGTCGAGTTCAGGTGCGTTCTAGCAAATGCGAGTGATTGCTCGCCGCGCCGACGCGGGCGATGTCCTCGCGCCATTCGTCGAGATCGGCGTTTTCTTCATCGCCAGGAAGAGTCGCGCGAGCGTCACTTTCGGGTCGATCTTCCGCCATTGCCAGCGCATCGTTAGTCCATTGCAGACCGTCTTTCCCGTTGAGCGAAAGACCGATGACGTAAGTGATCTTCGAATATGACTTGAGCCGAACGAAGAGCCTGGACGCGCTGCTGCCGGCGCTCTATCTCGCCGGCGTTTCCACCGGCGACTTTCAGGACGTGCTGACAGCATTGCTCGGCAAGGACGCCCCCAATCTCTCGCCGGCGGTGATCTCGCGGCTGAAAGGCGAGTGGGAGGAGGACTATAGCCGCTGGCAGGCGAGGGATTTGGCGGCGAGGCGCTATGTGTATCTCTGGGCCGACGGCGTCTATCTGCAAGCCCGCATGGAGCCGCAGGCGGAATGCATGCTGGTTCTGATCGGCGCGACGCCGGAGGGCAAGAAAGGAGCTGGTCGGCTTTCAGACGGGCATTCGGGAGAGCGCGCAGAGCTGGAAGGAGCTGCTCGTCGCCCGGACAGGCGCATGACCTTCTGGGCGCCGACGCGCTTTTGCCGAGACTTGAGGTCGAGGCGCTGCTCGCCGACAAGGCTTACGACGCCGACGAACGAGTGATTCAACCCTTGCGCGACGCCGGAATAGAACCCGTCATTCCATCAAAGGCCAACCGCAAGGAGCCGCGCTCCTACGACAAAGACCTCTACAAAGCTCGCAGCCTGATCGAAATTTTCTTCTGCAAGCTCAAGCAGTTTCGAGCCATCGCCACACGCTACGACAAGACGGCCCGGAATTTCCTCGCCGCCGTCCACCTCGCCGCGGCCGTCATCTGGCTCAATTGATGACAGGCTCTAGAACTTCTGCACATAGTTCTTCATTGTCGTGTCTGTTGCGATTGGACCGCATCGTCCCCTTTCGCCGATTTCCTGCGCGCCCATGCGGCGCCCGCGCCCGGCCGTCATGTCGGCGTCGACGCGCTCGACGCGCAGTTCCAGCCTATCGCGCGGCTCGGGCGCTGAAGAAGGTCCCGTTTTGGACATTGCGTCGCGCGAGTTTCTACCGGAAAGGAATTGGCTTGCTGGTCGAGCCCGCGCCCGATGGCGGCGTGCTGCTCATCGCGCTCGACGGCGGCGCGCTCACGGTCATTCACGATCCCGAGGGCAGCGCGAACAAAGCCGTTCCGCGCCTTGCTGCCGTAGACGTTCCGCGATCGATGCGCGCCGCCCGAGCCGTTGCAGATGTTCCTCGAGGGCCATTATGAAATCGAGCTTCCGGAATGGGCGCAGCCGGGCGAGATCTATCTCACGAGCGTCTGCGCCCTGATTTTTCCGCAGATGAATCATCCGGAGATCGATGATCCGAATTTTCCGCCCGCGCTCGCGAATGTGATGATCGAAACCGGCAACCATTGGTGCGAGGAAGATTACCGCATCGACGAAGACCCTCTTCTGAATTGGAGGAAAGCCTTCGAATCCACAAAGTCGAGCACGCCACATGCGTTTCTTTCGCCGTCGCTCTTTGCGGCTTTCGAACCGCTGCGAGAGCTTCGCGCGAGCTTGAACGTCGGTGTCATGCCGTCGACAGCGATCGAATTCGGCAAAGCTATATCGCCTGCGATCGTCACGATCGAAGGCCTCCCGAATTTCATCGGCGCCGTCATGCCGATGCGCGGCTTCGACCTCTCGCCCACGCCGGATTTCATCCGCCGACCCACGCCGGCGCCGGAGGAGGGACGATGACCGATCGCGCTCGCGCGGCTTTATCAGACAACCCCGGCGAGCCCCTACAACGCCTGAAATGGAACACGCGCCGGCAGCATATCCGAGGCCGACGACGCCGGCGCGGAGCTCGACGACATCCGCTCCCAAGCCGCCCATTCGCAGACCTCGACGACGGGTCGCTACGTCCGCGGGACGATCGGCAAGAGCCGCAAGGTCGCCCGGCTGCGCGCCGCGCATCGTGCGGAACGCAGCCCGAACCGGGAATAGGGAACGCCTTGGGGAACGCGGAGTTCGCTGGTAGGACGATAAGCTGCTGTCACGTCTCGCGAATTTGGAGCGGGCGAAGGGAATCGAACCCTCGACATACAGCTTGGGAAGCTGTCGTTCTACCACTGAACTACGCCCGCGATCAGCGAGAACCGCCCGGTTTGTATAGGATTTTTCCTCAGCCTGGGCAAGCCAGTGAAGGCCACCGTCGGCAGGAAAAGGAAACGAACGGAGCTTTCGGGAACGGAGAATCCCGCGAAAGTCCCGTTGCTCGTTCACTTCACGTTCTTCTTGGGCGCGGGAGCGTCGAGAGCGGCCTCGACGGGGGCGGCGACCGGGGCGGCCTTCTCCATGGCGGCCCTAAGATCGTCATCCGTGACGTGAGCGTAGCGCATGGTCGTCGTGATCCGGCTGTGACGGAGCATTTTTTGCGCTGCCCCCAGATTGCCAGTGGCGCGCACCAGGCGCGTCGCTGCGGTGTGGCGGATATCGTGCAGCCTGAGATCGGAGGCCGCGAGCCCTGCCGCGCGCCTGGCGCGCCAGAATGCCGTGCCAAGCGTGTCGGGAGCGATCGGGACGCGTGAGCCGAGCTTCCCGCCCCATTTGTGGTGGACGACATAGGTGAAGACGAATTCCGCGTCCCGCCCTTGCTCGCCGCGAAGAATAGCGAGAGCGGCTCCCGGCATCGGCAGCGCGTCGACTCGGTCCCCCTTTCCATGAACGGTGATCCTGCCGCCATCCATGTCGACATCGCCCCAGCGCAACCCGCAGGCTTCCGCCCGCCGCAGACCGGTGATGAGCAAGAATCGCACGATCGAATGAAAGTCCGGGCGCAGCGCGGCGAAGAGCTTCGCCTCCTCCGCCGCGCTAGCCTCTCTAATGCGCTGTTGGGCCTCGGCTAGCTTGTGCTTCCCCCAGTGGATTTTCTGGACGCCCTGGCCCCAGAATTCGCCCGCGCGCAGCAGGATCGCACGGAGCGGCTCTGTGACGGAACGATTGACGGTCGCCGGCGAGACGCCCTCCGCGCGGCGCGTTGCAACGAGCCGTGCGACGATGTTGTTGTCGATCGCGCGGATGAGCGTCTTGTTCCCGATGTTCGTCTGCAGCCAAGCGAGGAATCGCTCAACGTCCTTGGAATCCTTGCGGTGCTGACCCTTTTCGGTCCACCAACGGGTGGACGCCACGGCGAATGTCATCGGCGCGTCGCCGGAGAACTCCTCTACCTCGGACGCTTTGGCCTTGCGGAGCGCTGTGAGCCACTTTTCTGCGTCCCGTCGGTTCGTTGTGCCCGTCGTGCCGCAAAATCGATGACCTCGGATTTGGACGTCATAGAGCCAATCGCCGGCGCCGCCGCGTTGGTAGAGACCTCGGACCTTTGACATACCGTCGTCCGCTGCAGGATGAACGCTTCGATGTCGACCGGCCGGAGCCGGTACGCCGGCCGCTCGGCGAGACCGACGTTGACGAAAGGGATTTTCCCGCCCCGGATCAGCTCGCGCAACTGCCGCTCGGAGATCGAGAGCAGTTCGGCGGCGACGGCGGTGGAGACGAGCGCAGCGGACGGCCCCGAATTATGCGTGGAATCATGGGTCACGGCGCGCCCTCCCGCCACCGCGGAAGGCGCTGCAGATATCCCCGATCATCACAGGTGGGAGAGGCCCCTCCCCCGAGCGCGCGCTCGATCGCTTGGCGCTTGCAGCGCTCCCACGCGGAATCGACGCGCCGCCACATCGCAACCGCGGAGAGACGCGCCGGCGAGCCTCCCTTCAGCTTCCAATACTCGCGGTAGATCGGCTTGCGGGCGACGATGCGCCGGGCGCGGCGTCTGGTGAGCACATAGGCGGCGCGGGCCTCGCGCGAGACGAGCCGCCAGTGCTTCTGGCAAATCCATTCCCGAAAGCCCTTCTCGGCGCTGACCGTCCGCCGGCAGAACGGGACGCAACACGGGAGGCGCGAGGTCATGAGCGCGCCTCGAAATGCGGGCATTTATAGTCGCCGCCGACCTCGTGATATTGCCATTGGACGCCGCATTTCTGGCACGTCCCGAACAGCTCGCTCGTGATCGTCCAGTGCCTGCAATTGCGGGCGATCGGCTCTACCTTTGCGCGCGGAGACGCCTCGAATTTTCCGCGCGCGACGCCGCGTTGGAACGCAGCCTGCTCGAGCGCATCGAGTTCGCGCCGCGTCATGATGACAATTTCCGGGGAAACGCTCGGTATCATGGCGAACACCTCAGCGAATGCGCCATCGCGCCCATGCCGCATTTCTGGCAGACCTGCTCGCCGCCGGAGCCGTCCTCGAATTCCCGCCAACTGGCGAACTCGTGCTCGCACGGGCCGCCGCCTGCGCAATCGCAGTAGCAGCCGCCCGGCGAGACGTGATAGCTGACCTTCGAGCGGTCCCATCCGCGCTCGGCGCATACGGCGTCGAGCAGCTTGGCGATCGCCGCATCGCGCTTGCGGCGGAGCTCGTCGAAATCTGTCATCGTCAATGCCTCGCCGGCGGCCGGAGCTCCGGCCCGTTGATCGTCACATCGGGCGACGGGTCAAACTTCGGCTCGTATCCGAATGTCACCGGCGCGCGCAGTTCGGTCCGATCGACCGAGGCCTTCGGATAGCTGCCGCCTGCGCCGCGCTGGCCGTAGAAAATGAGCGAGACTCCGCATTTCGTGCAGTGGCCCTTGACCTCGATGCTACCGTTGCCCGGCTTGTTTTCGAAGATCGCGACTGCGATAGAGCATGAGAATTCGTGGTGGCACGTCATCTCGGGAAATCCTCCTCGTCCAGCGTCTCGCCCGGTTCGAGCGCGGCAAGCGCGCCGGCGCGAGTGAGGCGGTAGCAAACGTGGCCGCCGGTTGGTGACGGTCCGGGGACAATTGTCGCGGCCCCATTGCGAACCATTGTCAACCACACCGATAGATCGGCATTGTTCTCGCGAGAGACCCATTGGAAGCCGATCAGAGACGGATTTTGTTCGGCGCCATCGAGCCCGAGCGCGTGGCGCGCCAGCTCGCGTTCGCGCGGGGTGAGGGTCGCGGTCACGGCGTCACCTCTTCGCAGACGATAGTTCCATTTGCGATCCTGCCGAGCGTGTCGCAATGACATGGTGCGCAATGCGGACAGCGCACACCGTCGAGCGGCTGTCCGGTCTGCGCATGAAGTTCGCAAAGCCTGCACCAGCAGGCGAGATTGACGTTTTGAAGTTCGGCGCGAGCGGCATCGACAAGGCGTCGCTGTTGCGGGGCGAATCCGAGATAGAGACCCGCCGCGTGACGAGCATCCGCCACAATCGTTCCATACGGGTTTTCCTTGCCGATCCGGAACGGGTTCCCCCCCATTTGCTCGGCCGTGCGCAGTTAACCGCCTGCAGGCCGTTGGTCTCGCGCGAGAGCGCCTGCAAATCGAAGCCCTTGCGACGGGAGAGCTGGAGGCGAACAGGGCGGATTGTCATGCTGCGACCTCGAACTTCGGCTCGAAGAAACCGAGCCGTCCTTTGCAGGGCATGAATGGAAGCGGGCGGGCGTCTCGCAGCACGAAGCCATAGGCGCCGAAGAACCAAGGCGAGTCGGAGCGACTCACGCAATCGACGATCTCGACCTCTCCAACGATCCCGCCACGCGGCAGCTCGTCGAATGCCGGAAACGTCGTCCCTTCGGCGAAAGGCCGCGAGAGCGCGACCTGCCGCGCGGTGTCGAGCCCGTCGCGCCACTCGTATTTCGTCATTCCTTTAGAGGCGTGAATCAGCACGCGCCCGCGAACGCGCGTCGACCAATCGCGGTTCTCGATGTCCTTGCCGAGATGGACAATCGCATAGGCCCAGGGCTGGCGGACGGAGAGAGCGAGGCGCGGGACATCAGCCATTGCCGTGCCCTCTCGCCTCGATCCTCACCACCACCTGCCGTGCGCGCGGCATCCGCCATTTGCGTAGCGCGCGCCGCCACAGGCACGATTCAGCGTCGCGCCGGCATCGTCCGGCGCCGAGGTCGATCGCGTTGGGGGAGGCGCCGCAGCGGGCGCAGAGAGCAAACGCGGCCTTCATGAGCGGGGCTTCGCTGTCACGGCGACAGCATCGACATGACGCTCTGACGTGTCGATGGAATGCGCGGAGTTCGACACGACGAGAACCTTCTTTGCGGCGGCGACTCGTTCTGCATGCGCCTTCCAAGCCGAGCGGATCGCAGGCCGTTCTCTTTCGATAATTGCGCAGATCAGTTCATCGAGCTTGTCGACCTTATCAGGCGTCATTGAACGGCCCCTTCTTCATGTGAGTTTCGACAAACGCCCGCCCCTCTTCCGCTGCAGCAAAGCATTCCGACGCAAGCCGTCGACCATCCGCATCGGTGAGCCGATTGATGATATCCACCGCCTCGGCAAGAGCGCGCTCAGCCTTCCTTAGGTGGTCCGCTGGAAAGAAATGCTCTCCATCATCGAACTTCGAAACTACAGAACGTGCCGCGGTGCATGCTTCATCAAGATCGCGAATACGTTCGCTGTATCTAGGATCAGAGATTCCAAAACTGCGATACGCAGAAAATGCACCAATTAACTGAAGCATCGCTTGCCTCAGCGCTTCTCCAATCACAACGCAGCGGTCCATGGCTGCACTCCGCTCGCGTCGTAGAGCGACTACCTCCTCTTGCAGGGAGACGCAGAGAGCGTCGCGATCAGAGGCGTAATCGACGAACCCGTGAATGCCAGCGATGGCGAATGTCTTCGTCGCGCCATGATCTTTGGCGTCGACCGCCTCAAGCAACCATTGCGGTTCTTTGTGCCATTTGTTTGAGCCGAAGAAGATGCGCGATGGAACGATATCTCTTACGCTGCGGAAGCCTCTCCAGTTCGTGTAGTCTATTTTAAGTGGACGGGCATCGATCATGGCCTTTAGACGCTCAAACACACGCACTGCGTCGAACGCTTCTGCTTGTGCTCGGATATCGGCCCGCTTGCCTCTCTGTTCGATGTCATATTCGATCGTCGCATCATGCAGGTGTGCCCGCTCAAGCTCCAGCGAGTCTGCCTCCGACAATATTGCGGTTGACGCGTCGAGCTTCGCGAGCGCGGCGCGCGCCTGGACAATGACCGTCCACTTCATAGTCTTGAAGTGATGACTCCAATCGTCCCACATCGTTCCGCGATCAACCGCATCACACCAATCGGAAGCAGCCTCGACGATTCCTCCGAGCGCCTCCCGCAGTTCCCCGATCGTCTCGCGCGCCGCGGCGAGGTCTCGTTTCGCCACACGCGCCTGATCTTGTGCTTTCACAGCCTCGACGATCGCTGGAATGGTTGACTCCTTCAGCAGTTCGCATCGCTCATGCAGCACCTTCACTCGCGCATCGGCATCGCGATAATCTTTCCCTGCTTGGTCGAGCCACCGGCGAAGATCGTCGCGCTCTTTTGTCAGTCTTTCTACATCAGCTCGCAAAACAGCGATCTCGTCGCATGCCAGTTTTTCCGAAACGACGTACGCCTTGATGTCGCCATTCAGCCGATCGCGCTCAGTTATGAGTTCCTTGATGCGCTCTCCATCCCGCGCGACAGAGCTATCCATACATGCGCGCTCTTCCTTCAGACGGTCGCGCTCTGCGATCAGCGGAGCGACATCGATCGCATACGCAGCCTTGATATAAGCCATGTATTTCATGCCAGCGCCGCCGTACCATAGGCTATGAGCCGACTTGATTGCCTTTTCGCTCGGCTCAGGCACTTTCAGCGTCTCCGGATCCACCAGCAGCGACGGAATCTTCTCGGCAATCGAGAGGGCATAGGCGCGCTCACCACGCCCGTCCTGGACGAACTCGATCAATTCGTCGATCTCTTCGCGCGTGGGTATCGACGTCATCGTGCTATTCCTTTCTCCGCACAGTATCGATCAGCAATGTCTCTCAGGATACGTTTGGCGTTCACAGCGACCTCATCTGCTCCAGCGCAAAAGGACAAGGCATTTCGAATGCGGCGTTCGAAGTCTGGGTGCTTGTCGAACCCAGTGCGCCGCTCGTACTCAGCGCCGACAAGCGACTCAACCTCGACGCAGAAATCTATCGCTGGGTCTGGATGATGGTTGAATCGTCCAAGACCATTGACATCTCCTCGCATCAGCGCGCGTTGTGCATCTGTCATGATCGCCTCACTCACAATGCCCAATGATCTTCAGCAGTGACATCACGAAGATGATCGCGACAAAGAATATCCCCGAACCCCACTCACTGAGCAGGTCGCAATCGTTACGCCCGGTTTTGTGTTCGTCATCGTTCATGATCAAACGTCCTTCTTTCCATTGCACCGCGGGCAAGGCCGCCCGCGCTTGTCTTTCGCGAGCCCTTCGCTTCGTGACCAGCCGTTGTCGTAGCCGTAGTGTGGGCAACGGAAGTTGACAACGTTGCCGGCGCCATCGTTATCGGCACCGACCACCCGCATCAGCTTCCGCGGCTTCGCGCGTGGTGGCGGCGCGAAGAGGTCGAGTTGCTTGATCATGCTTCACCTCTGCACTTCGGACATCGCACCAGCAGGTCGACGAACGACACCTTTTCGACCTTGCGGATGTCGATCCGAGCGAGATTGTCGATGATGAAAGCGCGCAGATCGGCCGGCTGGATATCCCAGACGTCGCCGCCCTGTTGCGGCAAACGCTTGCTGCCGCGGCGCGCCGCCTTTAGATCGCCGGCGACACACCACGCGGTGACCGTCTTGTTGTTGAGACCAAGGATTCGCGCGACCTGTGTGCCGGACAATGTCGTCCTGGTCGCTCGGCGCGAAAGCTCGAGCCGCTTTGCCCTTACCCTGATCGCTGTTGGCGACCGCATGAAGCCGTGCTCGGCGAAGATTTCGGCGCAGCGGTCGAGATCGTGCAGCGGCGCCTTGCGCATGAGCGCATCTTCGGCCGCCGTCCACGGCGGCTCCTTCTTATGGGCGACCGTCAGTCCGAGTTTGCGCGCCCGCTGCGAAAGCCACCATCTTGGCACATCGAGTTCGGCCGCGAACGCCGCTACGGCGCCGCGCTCGTACAACGCCGGCCAACGGGCGAGGATCATGTCATCGACGTTCGCCGGCACAGGAACGGCCGCCCTCGTCCGCTGCCGACCCTCTCGTCGGAGGCCGAGCTCTCTCGCCTGTCGGTAGATCGACGCCTTGGTCCGCTTCGGCAGCCGCACGCCTGTCGCCGGAAGGCCGCCGGTCGGAAAATATTTCCGCAGGATCTCGTTCTCTTCCTCGGTCCAGAACCGATCGGAATGCTTTCCGGGCACACGAGGCGCGCTCAGGCGCGGCGCATGCTCGCGGCCTTTGCGGAAGGAGACGGGGCGGAGTTCGCTCATCAGGCCATGCCCTTCCCGATGCGGACGGCACGCTGCGCGCCGTCGCCGTCGATATCCAGGGCACCGAACTGGTCGAGAAGCGCGATCGCGCCGGCGATCTCTTCGGCCGTCGCGCCGAGGTGAGAGGCGAGGTCTCCCAATGCGGCGCCGTCTGGCGAGAGCGGCCGCAGCGCCTCGAAAACCTTGCCGGCGAGCGCAAAGGACGGGTCGCGGATGAACTGACGCACCGCCTTCACGCCGGGCGTGATTTCGCCGCGGGTGTCACGATCGCGGGCCGCTGCCTCCGCGAGGCCATCGATATCGAGCAGACGCGCGGCGTCCTCGGCGGCGATCGTCTCCGGGCGCAGCAACGCCGGCGCGGCGCCGCGGTGGCGCGTCTCGATGGGGCCGACCCGAACGACGGCGGGGCTTCGCGAGAATGCGGGGCCCACGGCGACGAAATCGCCGGGCGCCAGCATCGGCAGGCGATCGAACGCGCGGCGCGCATCCCAACCGATCGTCTCGGCCGCGCGGCGGATGTCGAGATCGAGCGTGTTCAATCCGATCAAAAAGGAATGCACTTCGGAGGCGACAGACTTTGCGAGACGCGCCAGGCGCTGTGTCGCCAGCACGCCGGCGAGGCCCCGCTTGCGGCCGCGGCTCATCAGATCCGTGACGGCCGCGATCGCTGCTTTGCGGACATACGTCGACTCCGCGGCCTGCCCGCCGAAAGGCGCGAACAGGTGAGCCTCATCGATGGCGACGAGCGCCGGAGTCCATTGCTCGCGTGGAGCATCGATCAGCGCCGCGAGAAAAGAGGCCACCATTTGCATCTGCCCTTCGCGCTCGAGTTCCGACAAGTCGAGCAGGACAGAGAGGCGATGCTCGCGGACCCGGCGCGCGGCCACTGCGATAGCCGCCGGGTCGAGACGCGCCGCGTCGATGACGGCATAGTTGAAGCGTTCGGCGAGCGACAGGAACTCGCCCTCGGGGTCGATGATGATCTGCTGGATCGCCCCCGCGGTCTGCTCGAGCAGGCGCCGCAGCGTCCACGATTTGCCGGCTCCGGACGCTCCCTGGATCAGGAGCCGGCCGTCGACGAGCTTCCCCGGATCAAGTCCGATCTGCTCCCCGGTGTCGGCGTCGCCGAGGTGGACGTCGCCGGCGCGCAGCTGCGGCATCGGCGGACGGGGCCGTTGCGCGCTCTGCGCAGGCCTCGCCGCGGGAACTCCCTTCTCGGCCGACATCGCGGCGGCGAAGTCGGCTTCGGCGCGTGGGTCCAGACGCATCGTCATCCCTCCTCCTGAGACATCAGGGGGACAGGGTTGCTGATGAGCGCCCGAATTTTCGCGCTTGCATCGCGCAGTTCCACGATGCTGCATTGGGGCCCAACGCCACCGGCCTCGTCGACGATATGGGCGGCGGCCTCTAGTGCCGCATTGCGCGCGCCAACTGCATCCTCGAGCCATCGCAGCCCGAGCCGACGCCATGCCGCTTTCATCTCGCTCTCCGGCATGTCGGCCCAAAGCGGACGCATTAGGCCGTGGCGGTGACGGCGCAGGGCCTCGCCGAGGAGATCGCCGATCGAGCGCTCCTGGAGCATCAGAACTCCTCCCCGTCATCGTCTCCCTGGTCTTCCGGCGCCGAATAGGTGAGCCGCGCCGGCGGCTCGTAGGGCCGGTTGGCCTTCATCACCGTCGCTTCGTCGGTGAGCGAGAACGAGAAGATCGCCGAGCCGCCATAGTAATGCGTCGTCCAGCCGGTCACGACGGTGCGCCGCTTCCCGTCCTCTTCGCCGCTCCATTCCAATTTCGGAACGTCGACGCGCAGCATCTTGGCGCCGAAGCGCTCTTCTTCGCGTGTCCGGCCGGCATGCTGGCGATGGCCGAAAATTTCGACGATGCTCCACTCGAAGCCGTCTTCGATTGCGGAATCGGCGTTCTGAGTTGCAGATTGAGCGTCCATTGTTGTCAGTCCTCGCCTTCATGTTGCGGTTCTGTGGATGGCCGCCGCATCTCCATCGGGGTCCAGCCCTGCTTGCGGGCCGCCTCGGCGCACATCGTCGCGAGCTCGCCCTTCTTTTTCGGGCGGTTGCCGGCCATCGCCCATCCCATCTCGTCGAGGGCGGCATTGCACAGATCGGCGTTCACGCCCTTGAAATAGACCTCGGGGTCGAATGTCTCGCGTGCGGCGCGGTAGAAGTCGTCCGCGGGGAGCGCGTTCAACAGCGCGACCGCTCCTTCGCCGAGCGATTGCCGCGCCGACTGCCGGCGCAGATCGAGCGTCGTCGATACAGCGATTGACAATCGGCTGAGCACAACATCATCGGGGTGAGTCTGTAGATCGGCAAGAATTTCGGCGAAGTCGCGCTGTGCGCCGTTGGAAAGCAGCGCATCGTAGCCGGAACAACGTACCTTCACTGGGCCAATGTCGAAGCTACTCTCCAGGGCGGCGACGATCGCACGCAGCGCCAGGCCCGGGTCATTCTGCAGTGTCTTCGCAGCGGCGATCGTCAGCTGCTCGGACAGCGCCAGGGCGAGCTTGTCGCTGATCGCCGGCTTCTCCGCTACACCTGCGGCTGTGCTCGCGCCGCCGCCAGCGGACGCCTTTTCCTTCTCTTTCTTCGCATCCTTGGGGTTCTGGACGCCATAGGTGATCTCGATGCTTCCGTGATAGGAGACGCCGACGAAACAGCCTGCCATCTTCTTCTGGCGCGGTCCCCAGCGGCGCATCTCCACCGCGGCCCCGATCCTATCGCGCTCCGCTTTCTGGTTCTCGAGCAGCCGATCGTCCTCGTCCGACAGCCCGTCGTCATCCTCGCCGAGTTGTTCGAGGCGAGTGATCTCGGTGTCGAGTTCCTGGGTGCGGGCCTTCTCCTCATCGGTCGGCTTCGCCTTGCCGGTCGGGATCAGGCGCGGCCAATTCCAGCGGTTCGCGACGGTCTCGGCGAGCACTGCAAACGCCCAGCCATCGGCGACGAGCCGGTCGCATTCTCGCTTCAGGCAATCGGCTAGAATCGCCTTAGCGAGCTCCGGATCGCTGACGACAGGCTCATCACCGAAGAGGTCCTCGATCACCGCGCCGCCGGCAGCGCGGTAGGCTTCGAGGCCGATGACTTTGAGGGCTCTGGCGACGTCGCTATTGACGCCGAGCGCCGCCTTGATGTGATCGGGATAGAGCCCATGCTTCTTCTGGAGTTCCTTGAAAACCTTCAGCTGCCGGTCCTGATCGACCGCGAGCGTGAAAGCCTTCGCGGCATCATCACGGACCTCGCCACGCTTCCATGCTTCTCGAATATCCGGGTGCAGCGCGCCGAGCGCTATGCGCCGCTGCACCGTTCGTTCGGTGATTCCGAACCGATCCGCGATCTCCCCCGGCTTCATCGTCTTGGCGAGGTCTGAGAATGCCTCGAACTCGTCGACCTGATGTAGCGGCTCGCGCTCGATGTTTGCCGCGAGCGATGCCTCGCGCATCATGTCGTCGGAAACGGCGCCATCGGATCTGAAAAAGACCGGCACCTCGATGTCTGCTTCGAACTTGCCTTGTTCGACCAACAGCTTGCAGGCCAGGAATCGGCGATCGCCGTCGATGATCTCGGCGAGCTCCTGGTTCTCCGGGTGCTGGCGCACCGCCAAGGGCTGCAACAGCCCCTTCGCCAGGATAGAGGCGGCGAGCGCCGCGGTGTTCGCCGCCTTCTCTGTTTTCCGGACATTGTGCGGACTCATAACGAGCCGAGTGAGCGCAACCATTGTCGTCATAATCGTCACCATCCCTCTTCTTCTGGATAACCGCCGCTATCCGGCTCGCCATCCCACTCCTCGAGGAGTCCGTCCTCGAAGCCTTCTGGATGGTCACGCCAGTCGGGAGGCGGAACATCGCTGTCGGGTGTCCGCTTGGGGTCACGCTTCATGCCCTTCGCTCCCCTTTAGCCCCGCGTTGAGTCCAATGCTGTTCCTGCGATGTTGCCCAGCGGCAGTTCCCTGGCTCATAGTTGCCATCGTTGTCGGGGAAGCGATCAATCGTATGGTTGACCGACGGCCGATCTCCCATGTCGGCAAGGAAGCACTCGAACCCACTCAAGTCCCCATGGCCATTCAGCCAACGATCGCAAATCGTGATCCCACGACCACCGTATCGGACGAAGCTTTTGTGCTTGGTCGACAGGCATCGCTCTTTCATCGATTTCCATGAGCGATAAGTCAGCGACGGACTTGTTGTTCCTCCCTTGGACGACTGCCCATGCCTCTCGTTAGATTTACCTATGGCTTTCGCGCGTTGAGGATTCATACATCCGCACGACGTCACCTGACCCTGTCTCAGGTGCTCGCCCCGAGCCGTGAAGGCGCGTCCGCAATCGCAATCGCACCGATAGATGTATTTTGTTCCGCGCTTTGCGTGCACGGCGATGGCTCGGCAATGACCAAACCGCTGCCCGGATAGATCGATGAACCGACCACGCGCACGCGGGACGCCTTCCGGCCATTGCAACGGATACGGGGCGATGGTCACCGATCTCTCCCTTGTTCTATCAAGACGCCGCAGACCCGCCGCGGGAGCGGGAAGAGCGCGCCCTTGTCGATCGCCCGCAATTTTCGCTCCCGCCTGAACCCGCGCGATTTGATTTTCTGCTTCGGCGCCTGGATCCCATGCGCTGCCATTTTCTGCCGCTTCGCTTTGGCGATGCGCGGGATGTCTTCATTCGCCGTCTTGTTTCCGGCGCATTTCGGATGCGCGACGCCGCGGTTCTCGGGATCATTGCTCCCGCCGAGTCCGAGCGCGCGCTTGTGCTCGTCGATGAACGATCCGAAGATCTTCCCGCCGCAAATGCAGCACCGGCCGCCTTCGCGCTCGAACAGCTTCAACCGCTGCGTCGGTGTCAGCGGTTTGCGCTTCGTCGTTCCGATATCTTCGCGCTCAATCATCGATCCCGCCTGATTAGATAACGACGGTTAACCGCTCGGCCGCGCGCGTGATGGCGGTGTAGCGCCAGCGCTGCGCGTCCTCTCGGAAGGTCGAAGCTTCATCGAAGACGATCACATCGTCCCACTGCGACCCCTGCGCCTTGTGGCAGGTCAGCGCGTAGCCGAACGTGAACTCTTCAGTCCCTTTCTTGTCCTGCCACTTGAGCTCGGCTTCGCGGCCAGACCAAAACTCGTTCTTCACCAGGACCTCGACATGACGTTCTTGCGCGCCTTCGTCATCGGGCCGGACCGTCAGCCGCGTCGCGCCCATCGCCCTGTCGCGCTTTCTCTCTTCGACGACCAACCACAGCGAGCCGTTTAGCAGCCGCTTCTCCTTCGCGTTGCGCAGGCAGACCAGCTTTTCGCCGGGCGTCGGCGCCGCCGCGCTGATCCCTTTGAGCGTCCGGATACGGGCGTTATAGGCGTGCCGGGTCTTGTTCAGCCCGACGAGCACTTGGTCCGCGGCGAGGACGGCTTCCGGCGTCACGTCGGCGCGCGTGATGACGCGCGCCTCACCGAATTCCCCGACATCGAGCCGGCCGCCCTGGCGGACCTTCGTCGCCAGATTGATGATCGGCGACTCCGCGGCCTGCCGATGGACCTCGGTCAGCATGACGTCGGGTTGCGCCTCGGTGAAGAAGCCGGCGCCCTTTACCGGCGGCAGCTGCGCCGGATCGCCGAGAACGAGAATGGGCGTCCCGAATGACAGCATGTCGCGGCCGAGGGCTTCGTCGACCATCGAGCATTCGTCGATGATAACGAGCGCCGCGCCTTTGACCGGAGACTCTTCGTTGAGGACAAAGCGCGGTTCCTCGCGCATCTTGTCCTCTTCGTCGAGCCGATAGATCATCGAATGGATCGTGCTCGCGCCCGTGCAACCCTTCCTGTGCATGACGTGCGCGGCCTTGCCGGTGAAAGAGCCGAACAAGACCTCTCCGTCGACATCAGCGGCGAACTCACGCGCCAAGGTCGATTTCCCGGTGCCGGCATAGCCGAAGAGACGGAAGACCTGCGCCGCGCCGCGGCCGGCCTTCAGCCATCGCGATACGGCCTTGAGCGCTTCGTCTTGCTGCGGACTCCACGTCGTCATGCCGGATACCTTTCCATTCGTTTCGGTCGCTTCGCATAGACGCGTGTGACCCTCGCGCAGTGGAGGATCGTCGCCTCGCGGCCATCGACCTCGAGCTGACACTTGAGGCGTCCGGCATTACTCAAGCGCTCCCCGCCGTCCCTTCCCGTGAAGGTTTGGACATGGAGGAACCCTTTCTCGAGCAGATCGGCGATCGTCGCGCGCTCTACACTTCTCAGAGCCTCTTCCTCGGCGTTCACGCGGCGCCCCCGTTCTTCACGGAGTCGAATCCGTCGAACCACGCCGCGGCGTCGTCGGCGCGATCGACCGCGCGCAGTTCAGGCGGCAAAGCCTTTCGACTCATGCCGTCGCGCGCCGCCTTCGCGCCTACGCCGAACCATGGATTCTCCGAGATCGGATCGGCCGCAGAGTCGGTTCCGGCGCCCACAACATTCGCCCTCCCCTCCTCTGCGGCCTGCGGCGCCGGGCCACCTTTTCCGGCGTCGGTCTCGGCGTTCTGCTGCGTCTGCGCGGAGCTCGCCTGCGTCCCCGGCTTCGTTTCGTCCGCCGACTCATCGGCCAGCGGATTTTTCACGATCTTGTGATCGGACTCCGGCTTGCCGAACATCTCCTCGACGGTCGACTCGCCGTTCTTGATGGCCGAGCGCATTCCTGTGAGCGTGGCAAGATGGTCCAGCGTGATATCGTCAAGCCCTGCGATCCCGAGAGCGGAGAACACTTTGTCGGGCGTTACGTCGTAATGGGCAAAGGCTTTGATTGCGGCATCGCGCCGTTGAACAAGAGTCTTCACGTCGCCCCGAATGACATTTTCGACGGCGAGATAGCCCTTGCGGGCGACACCCTTCGGAATTCCCGCGAGGATTGCGTTGCGGCGCGCGATCGAACATGCGGCTGCGCCGGCGAGCTGGATCATATCGGCGTCGATCCCCTTGCCTCGCTTCGCCTGGATCGTGCGGCGGATGCGCGCTGTCTGCGCGACATTGGTTTCGAGGTCATGGAAGACGCCCTCGGCTTCGACGTAGCGCTCAACCTTATCGACGTGGACCACGCGCGCGCCGATGCGGCAATTCCCCCACTGGCTTGCCATGATCTCCGCGAAGCGGATGGACGGCCCACGGATCGTCTTGCCGCCACGCGGCAGCGCATAGATGCACTCGGCGGCGGTCTCTTCGTCGAGCGTCGCCAAGGTCGTGATGTTGGAAACGGCCTTCTGAATTGATCTCGGGAGCGCGCGTGAGGTCGCGATCTGCTGGTCTATCTCCGCGCGCGCAAGAGACACCGCCAGAGAAGTGCTCGGCTCTATCCCTTCAGAAAGGCCACCATGAACGATCTCGCCGTCCTCTGTGATTGTCACATCGCTCATATGCAATCCTTTCAGATTCAATAGTTGATCTGGACGTTCGGGATGACGCGCTGGGCGATCAGCGTCACGGCCATCTTCGCAGCGTCGGGCGAGAGGCCGAACTCGACGAAGGCGTCCAGGGCGGCATTGTTGATCTTGGCGCGGTGCTCGCGGTCGGCTTCGCGCGCTTCCACCTCCGCCTTCGCCAGAGCCATCTTCTCTTCGAACTCTTGCTTGGCGAATAGCCCGGCGGCTCTCGCGCGCTCCTCCGCCTCCTCGGCCTGCCGGCGCAGCGCGATCTCCCGGCGCTCGGCCGCGAGGCGCTCCTCTTCGGCTTTGAGCGCGGCCTCCCGCTCGCGGCGCGCCGCCTCTTCGCGCTCGGCGCGAGCCTTGGCCTCGATAGCCTCTTTCTCGGCGCGGGCCGCAGCTTCCCGGTGCGCGATCTCTTCGGCCGCCTTGTGCTCTGCTTCCTGCCGGGCGCGGTCCGCAGCCTCGAGCGCAATGCGCTCGTCACGTTCGCGGACCTCGCGTTCGGCCGCCTCCTGACGCAGGCGCGTTAGTTCGGCCTGTTCGGCCTCGCGCTTCTCAGCGGCGACGATGGCGGCCGTCAGGCGCGAGCGGGCGCCGTCCTTCGCGGTCGCATATTCGGCGGCGAATTCTTCGCAGCTCGGGCCGATGACGACGGCCTCAACGTCTTCCAAATCTTTCCGAAGCGCAGAAGCAAAGGTGCTTTGATCGTGACGCGCCGATGTGCCGATGGACTCGATTTTAGCAATGCGGTCCTTGTGTTTGGCGACCCGCGCCTCTTCCGCCTCTTCCCACTTCGTCAGCGGAGCCCGCACCTCGTCCCGCCAAGCGTCGAGCGTGTCGCGGATCATCTTTCGCGCGGCGTCGATCTTTTTCGGGATTTCCTTCTGCGCCGCGGCCAGATCCTTTCCAACCTCCTCGAGATAGGTTTTCGAAGACGATACCCGGCGCGCCATCGCGGCGATCGCCTTGCGCCCCTTCACCGTCTTCACGTCGGCCGAGAAACCGTCGATCTCCGTTCGGATCGCGGCGAGCACCGGATCGACCGCGCCGGCGGTCGTGAAGAAGGCGAGCGCGCGGTCATCGGGGACGGTGAGCGCCAGGGCGCTCCCGTCTTCGAACCGGACGTATTCGGTCGGCAGAAGGATTTCGATTTCGGTGGCGGCAGTGTCCATGGTGTCAGCTCCTGAAGGCCCAATTCGGAAGGTCGTTCACGTCGAGCTCTGAAAGCGACTCGGACAGCACCCACGGGGTGTCGAATCCAAAGCGCGCCGAGAACTCGCGGTAATTCGCCTCCGCCTTCGCGAGCGTCGCGCGCGCCAGATCGAACAGCCCATTGCCGTGCGAGACCGTCGTCCCCCAGGTCAGCGGCGCTCGTTCAGATTGGTAGAATATCCAGACGAAGGCCCACTCGGTGGCTGCCGCCACCTTGCGCAACCATTCCGGGTCGTAATCGCCATGCACCGCGCCAGCGGCAATGAGCTGCGGGATCAGGGCTCGGGCCTCGTCGTAATGGACGGCCTGAACGTCGTATCGGTACTGTGCGATCGAGCGCCGGCAAGCCTCAGGAAAAGCGATCTCGCGAGAGTTCGAGTCGCTCTTGAGGTCGACGACGGCGCGAGACTTCAGATAGTCGAAGCGCGCCTTACGCCGCATACCGTCGCGCTCCCAGAAGATCGAGACCTCCGGCGCGCCTCCGGAGAACGCTTCGCCGATCGTCGGGTTCGCCCGAATGATCGTGCCGGCGAGCATGATGCGATCCCAGTCGGCGCGGACGATGCGGATCTTGCCGGCGGCCTCGATGCGCGCGGATTCGGCCTTCCCCTCCTTCGTCGAGCCGTTGAAGTCCGCCACAGCATAGGCGCGCTCGAATGCCGCTCGGCCTTCGAGGACGAACTTGTGAACGGCGCTTCCGAAGATGCGTGATGGCGTGTCGCGCTTCTCCTTCCGCATCGTATTGTGTGGCGAGTCGAACCAATAGTCCGGCGGCGAATCGGCGAGCTTCTTCATCGAGGTCGAACCCAGCGCCGGATCGGCATGGTAGGCATCCTCGTCGAGCCCGAAGTAGATGCCGGGCGCGAACGGCTCGCGCTTCGGCGCCAGTCCGTCGACGACGGCCGCCGCAGCGGAGCCCAGTGAGGTTTGCGAGAAGGTCGAGATGGTCATGAGCGCAGCTCCTCATAGATCACTTCGGCGACGGCGAGCGCGTTGTAGCTCTTGAATAGGAGCTCGCCTTTGAACACGTCGAACCAGACGATGCCGTAGGTTCCGAGATTTTCCTCGCGACGCTCGATGTGCGTCACGCCGCTATGCCCGGTGATCTCGCACGAAGGGATTTCCCCCTCGCGCATTGGCTCCGGTCCGTAGACTGCTTTGATGATCTTGCTCATGGTTGCTCCTCAGAAATCGCCGTCGTCGCGTTCACGCAACCTTCTTATCGAGCCCGAGCCGTTCGGAGAGTAGCCTCACCGCGTAGCCAACAGCATCCTGCTTGAACTTCTCGTCGACCTGCTTCGTGATCTCCGCCTTCACGGCTTCCGTCTGCTTCTCGACGATCGATCTCACCGCGCGCGTGAAGGCGTTTTCGTCGCTGCTCCACTGCTTCGGTTCATATTTCATATTCGCCGCAATAGCCTTGATGATCTCGGCGCGGAACGTCGTCGGCTCGCTGCGCTGGCCGTATGGCGAGACTGGCGTGAATGTCGCGTTCATGATGTCGTCGATCAGCGTCGGCATTTTCTCTGCCATGACGCTATTGATCTGAGCCGACATGATGCGCCCGAGTTCGCCATCAAGACGATCGTGCAGTCGCTTGTGAAGATCGTTCGAAAGCTTGTCGACGATCTGGCGGCGGATGGACTCCGCCAGCGTTTCGCCATCGCCATATTCGTCACGAAGAATGTCGTTGAGGTCGACCTCGATTTTCATGGTTGTTCCTTTCGATCAGAAGTAGTTGTCGTCGAATTCCGGCGGCTCGTTCGCGTCGATCTCTTCGCAAATCGCGTCATTGATCGCGTCGAGGTTCGCGAGGCAGTCGAACAGCGCGCCAGTCGCTTCGAATGGCGGTGACGTGATTCCGCATAGATACTCCGGCGGCGAAACATCGCGGTAGAGCGCGATGCTCTCGATTTCCTATTCCGGCGGGTCGCCGGGGTCGCCAGGATAGGACGGCGAGCCCATATGCGCGGGCGAGCCGTAGCTCGCCACGCGATAGTCGACGTCGACAACGAAATCGAAGCCCATGAAGTTGAGGCAGACGATCACTCCCCGCACTCCTCATTGACCGCATCGATCTGGACCGAGCCGAGATCGACGACGATCTCCTCGACGATGACGCGATGCTCGGATTCGAGCGTCCTGATGATGCGGAAGATCTCCGCTTCAGCGGCGGCGATCGCCGCGCGCTGGGTGGTGGTGAGAGTCATCTCTGTGCACTCGCGATATTGAGCTCGTCGACCAGTTCGAGCATGGTCATTTCCGACGGCAGCTCCTGGACGACAGAGAGGACGGTGGCCCTCACATTGTCGAAGCTCCGCCGTCTTTGCGGCTCGGCTCGGTGTATTCCGGGTTCGGAGAGGCACGACGTCCGCGCCGCTTCGATCGCCGCCCTTACGTCTTCGCGCATGTCCATGGCGTTACGCCCTCCCATCGCTCGCCTCAGCGGCGAGCGCCCTAGTAAGCACGCCGATTTCGATGCTCGCAGAGGCGGCAAGCGCCGGCAGAATGGCGCGCAGGGCCTCAAGTTCGGCGGCGTATCCTGCGATAAGTTCGTCGCGCTCGCGCTCACCGCGAGCGCGCTCATCATCTACCATGTTGGAGATCAGCTTCTCCGCGAGTGCTTTCTGCTGGTCTGTCACGGTGTAATAGGGTGATGTCGGAACTGAGATACTGCGTGCTATGGCCGAATAGGTGTTCGGTAAGGAGCGAGCCTTGGAGATCGGCGAATAATGATCCGTCCCGGTCAGCTCCCCGATCCGCTTCATGGCCTCAACGAGCTTCTGAATATTCGACATCATCGCTACTCCTCTCGCCTTCGCGTCAGTCGATCAGATCATCCTGAAACGGCTCGATGCTCGCCGCGACGCTTTCAGCCTCGACGATCTCCCCGGCACGCTCCGCGTCGGCTTCATCCTCTTCATCGACCGGATCAACGCGCTGGCAGTTGCGCCCGCCGCAATGCGGGCACTCGGTATGGGTGAGGTTCGATAATGGCCCCATCCAGCGAATGCCGACGCGGCCGCAGAGGTCACAAATCATCGACATCGTCACTCTCCCATCGCCTTCGCAAGTGCCTCTCCGTGACGCAATCCATTCCAATGGTGAGTCGCCCTGAAGTATGTCTCGCCTTCGACGATCGGGAACGCGGCTAGAAGCTTGCAGAGCTTCGTCGGCGGCACATACATCAACAGCCGCCCGTATCCTTCAATCCTGAAATTTCTCTTCGGATATCCGGACGCGACCAGCGTGTCGAAGCGCTCTTTCGTTGCGGCGTCTTTGGTGTATCCGAGGTCGACGATCGGCATCCTTTGACGACCGTCGCGCTCGGCGTAGATGCTTTCCAGCATGAGGCTCTTCGCCATCGTCATGCCTCCCCACGGGCTTTCGCGAGCGCGGCGCGGGCCTTCAAGCGCGCCGCGATCTGCGCTTCCTGTTCGAGGCGTGCAGCGCTGCCGGGCGCGCCGACCGGACGGCTTGTGAACGGATTGAAAACCTCGATAACTTCGGCGAGCGCCTCATAAAGCTCCGGCGCCGCGGCGATCAGAAGGCCATTTGCACGGATTATCTCGTCATCGTGATGCGCGAGTTGCGCAATCGCGGTCCCTTCGTTCGATACGACGTGCGAGCAGAGCAGCGCGCCGTCCGTGCGCGTCGGAAAATTTGCTCGCCGCACTTTCATCTTCATCGCGCCGCTCCATCGAACTTCGCGTAGGCGGCGAGCGCGTCTTCGACGCCCGCCCAGCACGGATCATCGATCGACCCGAGATCGCCGCCGGCCCATGCCGCGCATGTCCTGGAGCCGACGCAGAACGTGCCGTTGTGCTCGCTCTCCGTACTCAGGCAGATCGCGTGGATGACCGAGCCACGGGCCTCGGCAATCATTTCCGACCAGTAGCGACAAGTCTGACAGTGCTGCCTCGACATCGACTATTCCCCCATGACTTTGGCGTGATCGGCCAAGACGAATCGCCGATGCGCGAGTCCGACCATCACAGCGACAAGATCGTCTCGCTCCTTTCGCAGCCGCGCGCCAGCGAAGGGCGGAAGCGGGTAGTCGAGCACATCATCGACCTCCGTCATCACTTCGCGCTGGTCGCCATCGGCGAGAGCGCGGTCGAACAGGAAGCGGCACAGATGGTAATAGGCGCGCGCTTCTGTTTCGGCGGCGAGCAGCACCTGCCGGCGAGGCATGAATTCGAGAATGACTGCTGTCGTAGACATTGCGTCACTCCGCAGCCTGCTGAGCCACAGCGCCCCGGCGCGCCTTGGCCATCCGATCGTAAAGGACGACATTCACCGTGGCCGCGAGGTTCATGCAGATCACGGTCGGGATGTAGACCCTGTGCGAGCACCATTCGGTGATCGGACGGCCCAGCGTCCCGTCCTCAGGGCCGAAGACGTAGAAGGCGCGTTTCGGATGCGGGAATTCGCGCAGATCGCACGCGCCATCGATGAGATCGACAGCAACGGGACCCATGTCGAAGGGGATAAGGTCGCGCATGTTCTCCCCGCGCATGACAGGGATGATGCGCTGGGCCTTGCTCGTGTTCGTGCCGGCACGGATCATCTTGCCTGTGCACCGGTCGCCGGCGATAGCGACCAGCGACGCGCCGTAGGCGTGCGCGGCGCGCAGGACGCCGCCGACATTCGCGGCGTCTTTGGGGCGGACCAAGCCGATCGCGCACATGCCGGGCATCTTCTCACTCCGCCGCGTCAGGAAGCGCCTGGCGCGCCTCGGCGCGCACCTCGGCGACGCCGCGCTCGATATCGACGAGCAACCGTTCGATGTCGTCCGAACCCAGATCCGCGACGAGTCGCTTGATGATCGGAGCCGGGATATTGACGCAGCGGGCCGCCCACTCGAGGCGATGCTGCGGCTGCTGTGCGATGCACGAGAACGACTCCCGCATCGTCGAGTAAAACTGCTCAACGACGGCCTCGAGCTTATGACGGGCCTTCGCCATCTCGGCAGGAAGGCCGGGCGCCAGGAAATCGATGACATCAAGTTCGGCGGTTTCGCGTTCCACCTGCTGTCGAAATGTCTCATGTGATTGCATCGTCGTTTACTCCGCGGCCTGCATCATCTTCGACGCGCTCTTCGCAGCATTTCGCGCTCCCCTCGACCAGCCTCGCGCTCAGAGCGATCGAGAGTTCCGAAAGCTCGAACGCCGAGAGCTGCGTCGGGCGGGTTGCATCGCTGCCGTTGCACGACGCCCAATCCGAGAGCCGGCGCTCGGCGCGATCGACAGCGCGGATGTTCTTCTCGATCTCACGCGCCCTCTCCGCATGGTCCGCGATCGTCGCGAGATGGCGATCGAACCTCGCCAGCGCGTCCTTCACTCTGCTCATTCCTGATCCTCCGCAAAGCGCAGAGTGCGAACGGTCACGCCGTCACGGTGAACGATCGCGCTGTTGTCGCAACGGCGGTGATCGCGTTGCCGAGTGCGTCACGACGCCGACGCTCGTAGATGATCGCGGCCGGCAAGTGCGCAGCGATCTCCGGAGGCGAAAAGCCAGCCTGCACCGCCGCGAGTTTCGCGATGCCGGGAATGTCGATGTTTTGAAAAGGCCGCAGGGTCTTCGCCATCGCCGAGACGGTCGAATCCTGGATGAGATGATGGGAGGTCATCAGGCGCTCCACTGTCCGTTCGCGTCGGGGCGCGCCCCTGCTGTTCACGCCACTTTGTCGAGAATCTTCTTCGCGACGGTCTCGAGCTCGATGTGAGCGTTCTCGGCTTGCGGAAGCGCGGCGCGCTCTGCTCTTCGACGCTCGATCTCCGCAGCAAAGGCGATGATCGCGTCGGCGCGTTCCTCATGGTTCCCGCGCAGCACGTCATCGACCTGCTCAGGCGAGAGGCGACTCGCGTAGCGGAAGTTCAGCGCGATCTCGTAGACGCGGCAGTCTTCCGCTGTGTCGAACTGATTGCCGTCTTCGGCTTCGTAGACAGTCTTCGGTTTCATGGCGTCCTCACTCCGCTGCAATGGCGTAGACTTGCGTGGTGGTCTCTTCGTCGGAAAACACGAGCAGCGGGCACGACCGCTCCCACCAGCCCCGCTCGGCGTAGTAGCGATGGGACTTCGCGTTCGCCCAGGCGCGGCGCATTTCGTCGGCGATGGAAGCTTGCGGGGAGCCGCGCTTCAGGGCCGCGCGGTAATTGGCCCAAGCCTCGGCGAGGATCGCTGATCGGTTGAAGCTGACTTTCGTCATCGTCCTCTCCATCGCCGGCGAGTGGCTCGCGTTCGGCCGATGGAGGGGAGTGTTACGCTAAAAAAAGCGCACGTCAAGCAGAAGGCGCTAAAAATAGCTTATGATGGGCGGAATGCGCGCGTGCGGGATATCGCGCGATCAAATTCGGGCGTAGAAACAAAACGAGCCCCGCCGCGGGTCGCAACCGCGGCGGGGCTCTTACCTATCGACCAACAGGAGCTTGGACGAGTGGCTGGTGACGATGATAACGGTGCGCGCCCTCGGCGAGCAAGGCTCTCAAAAGACGAACTGGCCGCTACCCGAAAGGTGCTCGACGCATGGCTTTATCGCGCGGCACGTGACCGGAGATTGAAGCCTGCGGCATTTCGCGTCGCTTATGTCCTCACGGCCTATGTGGACTGGAAGACGCTCGGCGGAGCCTATCCAGAACAGAAGACCATCGCCCGTGAAGCGCACCTGACGGAAAAGACTGTCCGCTGCGCGTTGAGCGATCTGGAGGATTGCGGCTATATCTCGTCGAGGGCGCGCCACAATAACTCAAAGATTTACAGCATTATACCGGTTGACCAAGGGGAAAAATTTACCGCCGCAGAGCCGGTAAAAATTACCGGTGGAAGCGGTAAAAAACGACCGCCTAACGAGATTCAGTACCGAGATCATTTTAACGAGAGCGCCGTCGAGGCGGGCGCTTGCGCGCCCGCCCCTCCGTCGCAGGGCACGGGTGCGGAAAGACTCGGAGTAGAAGCCGACGAGAAGAAACCGCCCTCTCGGTTCGATTCCCGCCCTTCATCCGCCGGCTCGCTCTCTCGCCTGCCGGCTCGCTCGCCGGCGGAAGAGGAAACCTCCCCAGACTCGGAAGCTACCGGGCACGAATCGCTGGACCTTGGACCAGCGTACGAGGGCGACAGAGAGCCGTCGTACCCAGAAGCTGAAGCCAACAGAGCTTCCGGGACTCCAGCGCCATTCGAAATCGATCTGTCTGACGAGCAGGACGACTTGTCGCCCGAAGATCGGGAACGCCAGCTCGAAAAAGAACGCCGAGAGGAGGAGAGAGACGCCGCATTGGCGCAACGCCGCGCACTCAGGCGGTAAGCTTGCCCTCAGACGAGCTACGGTGGCCGCTGAATGGGGTTACGCTGTGTTCAGCTACCCCTTTTGTCCCTTTGTGGTAGCGCAGAGCTCGCTAAAGCTCCTCAGCGCCCCCTGGCCTCGTAAATGAACGATCCGTTAATCCGGCCATCATATCGGGGCGGCGCGCGCCTATTGGATAGGCCAGCTACCCAGATAGCACAGAGCGGCTGAATCGCGTCAGCGGCCACCGCAGGCCTTCCCAATAGCCCGCCGGCTGCCATACAGTGCTATCGACGTTGGCAGGCGCGCGAGTCCTCGACAATGGCAACAGTTCTGGTGACCGGCGATCTCTACGGTGAGCCCCGCAAGGCGATTTCCAAGAGCGGGAACCCGTACCTCACGGCGACCGTGCGAGAACGAGTCGGGACCGCGACACGATGGTGGCGCGTGTTCGTCTTCCCGGAGGAGATCCAGACCGAGCTGGACGGCCTCGGCGACGGCGATTCGGTATCTGTCCGAGGCGAAATGCAGGCCGAAATCTTCGAGGGCCGAGGGGGCGAACCACGGCTCTCGCTGTCGATCATGGCGAGCGCGCTTGTCGCGCTCCGCCGGCCAGGAAAGCGTAGGGCACGACGTCATGACAGAGCGCAGGACGGCGGCGCCGACATATCGCCGCTCTATGCCGGATAGGCGAGTAGGGTCGTAGGGCGCGCGGGCGCGCTTAACGCGCCCGCCCTGGCGCCTACCAGCGTACTGATCTCTCAGATTCTGGAGTTCTGGCGCCGACGCTCCGCGCAGGAGAGATCGTGGTGCTGGACAATGTGAGCACCCACAAGGTCGCGGGCGTGCGGGAGGCGATCGGAGCGAAAGGCGCGAAGGTGCTTTATCTTCCGCCTTATTCGCCGGACTTCAATCCGATCGAAAAATCTTTCTCGAAGATCAAGTCGGTTCTCCAGCGCATCGCGGCGCGCACCGTCGATGCGCTCGACGCCGCGGTCGCACACGCCCTGCAAAGCGTCTCGCCGAGCGAATGCGCGAATTACTTCGCCGCATCCGGCTATGATGCAGCTTGATCGGATTCCGCTCTAGCGCGACCGTTCACGCTGACGAGGCCCTTCATTGGGATTGGCGGCATGCGCTCTATCTGACGAAGCGCATCAATCATGAGCACGCCTATTCCGAGGATGGCGCTTGCACGAATCAAGCGGGGAGCTTCTTCTCTCGTCTCCGTCGCGCCGAGATCGGCACTCACCACCATATCGCTGGCCCGTATGTTGCTGGCTATTCGCGCGAGATGGCGTGGCGCGAGGATCACCGCCGCGTTTCGAATGGTGAGCAGTATCTCATGATTACGTCGGCGGCCCTGGCTCATCCGGTGTCCCGACAATGGAAAGGATATTGGCAACGTGCAAATTGTGCGAATTGAATCAATGTGTTGTCCAGCAGCCGCGCTTGACATTTAAAAATTGTAACATATATTTGCCGGGCACCGTTCCGTCCTCTTTCCCACCAAGAGGGTCATATTATGCGCAGTATCAACGTGCTAGAAACAGACGGGAAGAGGTTCCCTCCCGCTGCTTATATGGTGATCGCCGTCGGCGTGATAGCCGTAGCCTTAGGCGCCGCCGTCTCGTATTCTGTCGGCAATGGCGGCCCCAATGCACAAACGCTTATCCTCGGGGCGCTCGTCGCCGTGGTGATCGCTACCTTTGTCACCGCGCTTGGCTCCCAACTAGATCGTAAGCGGTCTAAAGATAGGCGCGACTATCTTGAGTTTGTCGCTGAGGCAGAAAAGAATATCAGGAATTCATCAAAGCCTAAACAGTAATCCCCACACATAGACATCAGTGCAACATGGGTAACATTCCTGATCTAAAAAGCGCCGAAGCAATTGCCGCATACACAATAGCCAACCCGATTGGCTCAATGACAATGGAGGAGATTGATGCTGAGCGCGATCACTGGCGTGATCTCCTCCTCTTCAGAGCGTGGGAAGAAAATAGAATCCAGGCTAAGACCGCGAACGATCCGGATCAGAATAAACAGATAATACGATGGGGCGGATTGACATTGGCCGCTTTAGGTGTGCCAGCGTGTTTCGCTGCGTTCTGGGTTGGATTCTGCATAGCTGTTGGCGGCGTATGCCTATCAGTATGGGGTATAGCATCCGAAACGGCTGAAGAAGCGAACAGGGCGCACGACCGTAAGGCATTCAAAATAGCCTATCAAAGATGGGAAGACCTTAATAATATATATCATTAGTATATATGCTCATATTTCAGCGCGAGCCCAAACGATATTCCCCCGCGCTCCGACCGTGCCGCGGACCAGCCCCTCGCCTTTGAGGATGCGGAGCGCCTTTGAAACCCGCTTTGTATGCTCGCCTAGGAGCGTCCTGTCCCGTGGATCCATCTCATTGACGCTCAGGATGGCTCTGGCAATGTCCCGGCTTGAAAGAGGCTCTTTGGCCGTGCGCAGTTCGTCTAGGATGGCTCGGGTATAAGTTCCCCACGCCCCCGAAGAGCACTTGGCGCTTCTGGCGCGACATTGCGGCGTCGAGATCGCCTGAGTAGCCGAGGGTTCCAAGAACCCGGTCTATGGCGCCGATGTCGTTCTTGATCTCGGCGAGCCTATCCCTGATTCGCTCGGCTTCATTGAAGAGGTCGGCGCGCTTGACGAGCAAGCCGGAGATCATGTGTTCGAAGGTCTCGCTTCGGGCGGGCTTGACCACGCTCATTGTCGACCCTCCCGTAATGCCCGGCATACGTTGCGCTCCAGCGCGTCCTTCTCTGCGGCTTCGCGCTCCTCTTGCCAGCGCATGTTCTCTGGGGCGTCCAGGCCGCCAGCGCATATCGGCTCGTCATGATCGATGACGAAGCGTAAGCGCCGTTGCGACCCCATTGATTCTTCGGGTTCGGAAGGATTTTCGGATGTGAGATTCTTCTGAGGGACAGCCATGTCTCTGGAAGGATCCGAAGATGAACGAGAATGCGACGATCGAAACGGCTTTTGGCGCAGGATTTGTCGGACGTGTGGATTTTCGTCGTTCACGTTCGGGCAATCGGCTGTGGTCGAAGGAGCTGAAGGGCCGGATCGTACGAGAGAGTCTCGCGCCTGGAGCGCGCGTCGCCGACGTGGCCCGCAAATATCGGATATGCGCGCAGCAATTGACGCAGTGGCGCCGCCAGGCGCGCACCGGGCGGCTCGCGCTGGTGACCGACGGTCCCGCGGAGTTCGTGGAGATCGAGCTCGAGCAGCCCTCCGTTCGTAACGAGAGCGATGCGAAGATCGAGATCGTCGTCGGCAAGGTCGTGTTACGGCTGGATCAGGACACCGCGTCGACGCGCATCGCCGAGATCATGACGGCGCTGGAGCGCGGCGCGTGATCATTCCGTCGCAAGGGTTGCGGATCGTGCTCGCCGTGCGTCCCGTCGATTTCCGCTGCGGGCATGACGCGCTGGCCGCTCTCGTGCAAAACAAGCTCGGACTCGATCCGCATTCCGGGCTCATCGTCGTGTTCCGCTCGAAGCGAATGGATCGCTTGAAGATTTTGCTGTGGGACGGAACCGGACTCGTGCTCGTCTACAAGCGTCTCGGCGATAGCCGCTTTTCTTGGCCGCAGATCAGCGACGGCGTCCTGCAATTGAGCCGGGTGCAATTCGAAGCTCTATTCGACGGGCTCAACTGGAAGCGCGTCGGCGAGCGGATCGTGGCGACGCCGACCGCGGCGAACTGATCGCAACTTCGGCTTCATTCGGCGCCTCGCTTGCGATAGATTCGCCGACGTGACGCCGAGCTTCGATCCCTCCAGACTCGCAGAGCTGCCTGCCGAACTACGCGCATTGTTCGAAGCTCAGCGCGCCATGCTCGAAGCCGAACGCATCCGCGCCGATCATGAGCTCGCCGCGCGCCTTCACACCGAGAGCGAGCTCGCAGCGTCGAAGGAGACGGTCGAACGTCTGCAATTGCTCGTCAAGGAATATGAACGCGCGCGTTTCGGCAAGCGTTCGGAGAAACTCGATCCCGATCAGTTACAGCTCGTTCTGGAAGATATCGAGATCGCCATTGCCGAAGTCCAGGAGCGGGAAGACGATCGCGCGCGCCGCTCGGGGCGCCCGGCGACCAGGGAGCGCGCCGCCCGCGCCGCGCGCGCCTTTCCTGCTCATCTGCCGCGCGTCGAGCGCGTGATCGAGCCAGAAAGCCTCGCCTGTCCCTGCGGCTGCGGCCTGATGGTTCGGATCGGCGAGGACCGCTCCAGCCGCCTCGACGTGACGCCGGCGCAATATCGCGTCATCGAGACCGTGCGGCCCCGCTACGCCTGTCCGACAGGATGCGCGGGCGTCGCCCAGGCGCCGGCTCCTGCGCATCTGATCGAGGGCGGCGTTCCCACCGAGGCGCTGCTGGCGCAAGTGGCGGTCGCCAAGTTCAGCGAGCACATGCCGCTCTACCGTCAATCGCAGGTCTTCGCGCGCCACAGGATCATGCTCGACCGCGCCGTTCTGGCCGATTGGATGGGAACGACGGCCTTCCACCTCGCGCCGATCGTCGAGCGCATGAGCGCGCTGATGAAGCTGTCCGGCCGTCTATTCATGGACGAGACTCGGGCGCCGGTTCTCGATCCCGGCCGCGGCCGGACGAAAACTGGCTATCTCTGGGCGGTTCTGCGCGACGACCGCGGGCACGGCGGCGCCGATCCGCCGATCGTGGTCTATCATTACGCGCCGGGTCGCAGCGGCGAGCACGCCGAGCGGATGCTCGAAGGATTCGACGGCGTTCTCCAGGTCGACGGCTATGGCGGCTATCATCGTCTGGCGCGCGCCGAGCGCAAAGGTGGCGCCCCACTGCGGCTCGCCTGGTGTTGGAGCCATGGCAGGCGCGAGATCATCGCCGCCACGCCGAAAGCGGGCTCGCCCATCGCCGAGGCGATCCTGGCGCGCATCGCCGCGCTCTATGCGATCGAGGCGGACATCCGGGGCAAAGAGGCGCCGATCCGGCAGAGCGTTCGCGCCGAGCGGTCGCGGCCTCTTGTCGTCGAGCTCGAAGAGTTTTTGCGCGCCAGGCCGCTCGCCTCTCCGGCCGCAGCGACATGGGCAAGGCGGTCGCCTATCTTCTGAATCATTGGGCCGGGCTGACCCTGTTCCTCGACGATGGACGCGTCGAGATGGACACCAACCTCGTCGAAAATCAGATTCGGCCGCTGACTCTCACGCGCAAGAATGCGTTATTCGCGGGGCACGATGAAGGTGGACGTTCCTGGTCACGTCTCGCTTCGCTCATTGCGACATGCAAGTTGAACAGCGTCGATCCCTATGCCTGGATGAAGGCGACGCTCGAGGCGATCGCCGATGGCCATCCGCAGTCGCGCATCGACGAGCTGATGCCCTGGGCCTTCAAATCCTCGTCGCCGACGCCAGCCGCCTGATCGCTCACCATTGCGCTGAACCAATCGCTGACAAAGCTTTGCGCCAAAGGCTTGCAATGCCTTGTCGCAACGAATTGCAAGCTATTCTTCCATTCCAGCGGCAATGGGACGACAACGGCGCTTACGACGAAGCCAGGGCAAGGGCCAGTCGTGAGGCCCGTGGACGGGCATGGATGATCTCGGCGAAAGGCGGAGCGAGCATAACCGTTCCGAGGCTGGCGGGCGTCGGTGGCGCTCAGAAACGCGGTCGATATGGCAGCGATAGCGAGAAAGCAGCGGGTCATGCGCAATTATCGCATAACCGTTGTGCTTCAGATAGATAGCTTAAGGTGCGCTTGCTACATAATGCCGGGCAAGCGCGACGCCGCCATCGGCGGGCGTCTCAGCGACCACGGATATCTGCCGGTCCTTGTAGCCGGGCTTGCTGAAGAGCACAGCGAAATAACTGCTCCTCTCTTGTTGAGCTATCTGCTTTTCAAAGTTTAGAGAAATCGGAAGAGCGCAGCAGCGACCCAGCCGGCGATCAGCGAGAGCCATAGGACAGCGCCCCGCCAATCATACCGCTCGCGAAGAGGTCGCCGCCGCCATTCGCGCTCGAAGTCCTCGTCTCGATTATGTTGCCCGCGCCAGCCCATCGACGCCCTTTCACATCTGGCAGTCCTTCGCCGCCCTGGGCGATTGGAGAGAGGTCACGGCCCATATTGAATAGTCGCGGCCTACTTGCGCTTTTTTCAGGTTATTGTCGGAGGCGACGATGATTGGTTGCGGCACCGTAATGCCGTGTGCCGCCAGCACGCTCATGAGAAAGTCAGCCCGACTTTCGAGCACATTTCCACGGTGACGTCGCGGCCAATGTTTGTTGCACGATACCAACTACCGCCAATGGAAACGAGCTTGAAGGCCCCCGTCGGAGAATCCGCGACCGCGTAGAATGGTTCCGCGCCGACATATCCGCCATAGGAATTCTTCGCATTCACGAATCCACATGCGTGAATGGTAATGCCATCGGTGGTTGCCGCGAGCGACTCCCCAAACCTCGCCGACTCCGGGTCCTTGAGGCCGTTCGCAACGTCCTTTTTGAGACGATCAAGTTGCGCTGGAGATAGTTTGGTTGGCCGTAGCGTGACTGTTGGCAAATTGTTTTCCGTGCGTCTGCACGCGCCAAGCGCAGAAACAGAAAGAACTACGCACAAAACACGCGCAGATACTCTTGGAAGCATGAGACCCTCGCTTTTTCTATAATTTTGTTATCCTTCCAGCGACGCGCCCAATTATCTCCACCTGATCGCCATCTAGGATTAGCTCAAACGGTTCATACTTCGGGTTCGATGATCGGCAGACGATTCTTGGCGGGTCGCTATTCCTGATGAGCTGGACATGCTTCACAATGATGCTGTCGCCGTCACGGATCGCGAAAATAGCGTCTTGTTTCGGGTCTCTGTTCGATCGGTCGATCAGAACGCGATCGCCTGGAACGAGGTCGGGAAGCATCGAGGGGCCGTCGATCGCGATGATGTCTGTGAAAGCCGTCGAGAGGCGCATCTCGCCCTTGAGCCATGACTCGGGAAGCACCCATTCTGCCTTGACCCGGATCTTGCCGGCGTCTTCCTCGTTACCTGGGAGCGCATAGCCGCCGCCATAGGAGGCGCCGGCGCGGAGGTCGAACTCTCGGACCGCCCCTGGCGCTGGCGACGTTCTCTTTGCGCTTTCCGCAGCCGCTTCCCCTGGCGGATGCTGCTCGGCTTGGTCTGGGTCGAAACTGCCTACGATTCGAAGCCTTCGGCGCGACGCTTCGTCGCCCAGAAGCAGCCATTCCTCAGTGGTTTCCAGGACAGGGGCCAAGGCGCTCAACGTCTTTCCACGAGGCGACTCCGAATCTCCGGCGAAGATGTTCTTGATGGCGGAAGGACTCAGCCCTGCCTCGAGTGACGCGGCGCGCGCGCTTTTATTCACCGCAGCCAACCGGCTTTGGATACGCTGCGCGAGCGGGGAGAATTTCTTCTTCGTCACCATCGCAAGATAATTCGCACGCGCTGCGCGGGTGGTGTGAGCGCTATTTTTAGCGTTGACGACGGGCTACTTTTAGCCCATCATGCGTTCATGACCCTGATCGAACAGCTCTGCCTCATTGCAGAGACCTACCGCCAGGCCCGCAGGATCTCCGTGTCCCGCGTTTCAACGCTCGTCTTCGGCGACGGGATCAAGCTCAGCGCCATCCGAGAGCGCGGGGCCGATTTGACCACTGCGCGCTACGAGCAGTCGCTCCGCTGGTTCTCCGAGAATTGGCCGGAAGGAGCCGAATGGCCCGCCGGCGTCACGCGCCCTGTGTCAGCGCCGCAAGACACCCCCATTCCTACTATCGCGACTGCCCCCTCCCCTTTCACTTCGGAGCCGGCCTGATGCCCCGCGCCGATGCGCCATTAAGTAGCGAGATCGCTGCCGTGGAGGCCGGGCCCGACGGTTCTCTGATCCTCGAGTTCAGATCAGCCGGCGGCGAGTTCGATGCGCTGCGGCTGTCTCCGGAGGAAGCGGACAAGCTCTCGCGCATGTTGGGCATGCGCGCCGCTGCGCCGTTCCGGATGGAGTTCGGCGCGCAAGACGGAGAGCGCGCGCAATGACCCTTTCCCGTCGATCCGTTCTCTTCGCGCCCGTCGCACTCTCCGCTGCCAGCGTTGCGCAGCGATCGGGCGCGCAGACCGCGGAAGCGCTCGGCTACGGTTTCCGAAAGCGGCTGCGGCCCTACTATGTCTCGGAGTTTCGGAACGTGACATGGGCGCCGCTCGACGCGGTGAAGCCGTTCCATATTTTCTCGACCGACATCCCCCTCACGTCACTGGACGCTGCCTCGCGACTTCCTCAAATCGGCGATCAGCGCGAGAGCGCTGTCGCGGATCGCATTGCTCGCCGCGCCGGCGGGGTCGCTCGCTATGACGGCCGCAGCGGCCATCCGGTCGATTTTGATGATCAAGGCGCCGACCGCGTGGTCGGCCTCGTGGGGGTCGTCGACGAGAATGTAATCGATCAGAGCGCGCAGCAAGAGCCGCGTTCCGGCGAGCTTGACGGCGAGCGGGTTCGGCGTCCTTCGCTTTCCCTTCGATATTTTCGTCATCTCAAAAACTCCGTCGTGGGTGTGACGACCGCGATGGTGGCGGCGGTCGGGTGGATTGGCAAGTTCTCCCGGCCGCCGCGTCTCGCGATCGCGCTCGCGCATCTCGTCATCATCGCGCTGATGGTCACCGCATTCGCGCTCGGGAAGGATTGATCGTGGCGTATCTGCCGAGCCTCAAACAGCGCATGGCGGACGCGCTCGCCGGTCTCGACGAGGAGCAGTTCGCCGATCCGAGCGAGCGCTTGCTGGCCTATTTCGCCGCGGGCATGGCGGACGATGTGACGGCGCTCGAGCGCGCGGTGTTCCAGGACGTCGATTCCTGGGCGCAGCAGAGCGAGAGACGGCGCCGCGCGACCGAATGCCACGCACGCGAAATCGCAGAAGGACCGATCGATGAATGATGTCCCGCCGTTTATCCGACTCTTCGCCGCGCTCGCGGCGGTCATGTTCATCGTCGGGATGGCTGGCGCGCGGCACTTCGCGCCGGTTTCGCCGTGAACTTCGCTGCCGGCGCCCGGCGAGAAGCGCGCCATTCCATTGGAGGTCGGTCACGATATGACGAGCATCGACGACGCCAGCGCTATGGCGAAGATCAGAGAAGCCGTGGAAGGCAAGACGCGGGCCGAGGCCGCAGCGGAACTCGGCGTCAGCGAAGGCGTCCTCGCAAACGCGCTGAGCGTATTGCGCAAGGCCGGCGCCGACATCGCCACGAAGCGCATGTCCGGCGCCGGCGGAAAGCCGAGGTTCGACACCGCGGCTGTGGAGAAATTGTTCGACGCGAAGGTCGAGGTGCCGCAGATCGCGGCCTATGTCGGCGCCAAGACGACGCGGGTCTACGCCTATCTCCGGAAGATCGGCCGTATCGGCGCGTCGACTCCGCTCGACGAAGCGCTGAAGACGCTCGGCCTGCCGGCTGTTGTGGGCGAGACCGAACACGCCGTCGCCGAGCAGAAGCAGGCAGCGTGACATGCCGTCGTCGCTCCGCGCGCGAGACATAGCGGATCCGGCCGCGCGCAACGGCGGCGCGCATGTGAATTCGCGCGAGAGCGCAATCGAAAAGCCCTCCCATGCACCACGCGGTTCCACCTCTTTCCGCGCCGGGCATGCGTGGGTTGGGGGAGCGGCGGGAACGAATGGAAGGCCGCCCTCCCCCACCAATTCGCTCGCAAGAGCGCCAGAGCTTCGCGTGGTTGTTCTGCTCTCTCGCCGCGCGAAGGAGCCCTCTTTGGGCGTTTCCTCCCAAAACTGCCGGCGGGCGTTCCCGCGCTCGCCGGTTCTTTTGGAGGCCGGTTTCGATCTTTCGATGATGCGGGCGTCCTCAGCGCCAACCGAGCGCCACGCGTCATCGTCAGGGATTTCGTGATTGCGTTTGTCCTCGCGTTCCATGGTCTCAACACACCATAGGAGCGCTGGACAGTGTTTCCATCGTCGAAGGAAAAAACGTCCATGAGTTCGATCGACATTTCCGCCCGCCAGTGGGCGATCGAGCTGGAAGACCGTGAAAGGGCGCGCTCCGGCGTGCCTCTCGCGGTCGCGAGACAAACGGTCGCTCGCCGCCTCAACATCGCGCCGGGCACGCTGGAAAGCATCCGGCGAGGGCGTGGGAAGGGCATGCGGGCATGGCTGGTCGAGAAGCTGCAGGCTGCGTTCGTGCGTGAGATCGAAACCGAAATTCAAAGGCTCGCTCATGTTTTGGAAATGGCTCGCCACTGCGGCTTGGACTCTCGCGAGGGCGAAGTGGGCGCGGCTGCGGCTGAATTGGAAGCTCTTCGTTCGCTGATCGAGGGATGAGGCGGCAATGAACGATCTAGACAGAGGCTATGAGGGCGACCCGTGCCCGGACTGCGGCGCCATGACGATGGTGCGCAACGGAACATGCCTGAAATGCGACAGCTGTGGAGCGACGACCGGCTGCTCGTGAGCCCGCAACAGAATTGAGCGTGTAGCGCTCCGCCGGTCTCAGGTTCAGCGTGCCGGCGCCTTCCTGCGAAAGACGATCATGGGGAGACGGCATAGCGACGATACCAAACGCCGAATGAAAGAGGCGGCGGAGCGACGTTGGGCAAACCCTGCCGAGAGAGAGCGGGCGCGTCAGTCGTCCAAACGCGCTGTCGAGAGTTCGGAAGCGAGAGCAAGAATGAGCGAAGCGCGGAAGAAGGAATGGGCTGATCCAGAAGTGAGAGCGAAGCGCATCACCGGATACTCAGGCAGTCATGGCGCTCCGTTCGTTGAAAAGATGAATCGAGTTCCCGTTCCGGCATGGGTGCCGGCTGATCTCGTCGACACCTATCGAGAGAAGGCTGCGCGGACCTGCGAGCAGGACGCGGCGGCGCTGGTGCGGAGGATCAAGCGCGAGGCCGAGTCGAAAGGAGCAGCCGTATGAGCATCGGTCACAATGGCGTGGACACCGTCGCATTGAAGCGGTGGACGAAGGAAATCCTCGCAATCCACGCAAAGCTGGAAGACCAGCGCATGGAGAATATGCGTATCTGCAAAGAGATTCGCGCGCCGCTGAACGATCTCTACGAAGCGGCGGCGAACGCTGGGCTCGGCAAGAAGCCGTTCAAGAGCCACATCAAGGCTGAACTGGCGAAGATCAAATACGACCGCGCTCTCGCGAAGGCGCTCCCGGAAGACGATGACGATCGTGAGGCCTATGAGGCGCTTCGCTCGATCGCCGAAGCCGGCGATCTCTTCGACGCGGCCGTGAAGGCGCACGAGGCCAGTGACGACGACAAAGACGTTCGGCCTCGTCATCTCCGCGACAAGGAAGCGGACCGTGTGGCGCGCGAGAACGCCGAGAAGATCGAAAGGGGCATCAAGCCGCTTGGCGGCAACGTCATCGGCCTTCCCGGCGCGGACGCGGCCGATGCGTGAAGGACCGCAATTCCAAGGTTCAGTTATGGGAGGATGAATCATGGCGTACTTCTGGGTGCAGACGAAGATTATAAATAACGCCGGAGATTATGTGCGCTTTCAGATCGGCGTGCCAGACGCGACGGTCGACGCGCTGACAGAGCGCTTCGTCAGCGACGGTCTCGTTGCCTGCGATAAGGTATTCACAATGCCCGACGGCGCCGGCCGCAAGGTCGTAACGGGCCGAGAACGTATCTCGCTCGGCCTGGGCTATGTCGGCATGGTGCAACTCGCCAATCCCCAACCCTACGAGCCGGAGCGCTGACCATGGCGACTCAGGAAGACCGCGGTGCGGCCATCGAGGATTTCGCCATTGGCGCCATTGTGCGACTGCGCTCATCGGCTGACAGGATGACGGTCCATGCGATCGACCCGGGAGACGAACATGGCGGCTCTATCGAATGCCGCTGGTTCGACTCGTCCGGCGATCTTCTCGTCGCGGATTTTCACCCGGCGGAACTCGTCGTCGTGAAGAAGGCGGGTGAAGCCTGATGCTGATCATGGCGCTCGATATCGCGACGAATATGGGCTTTGCGATCGGCCGCGCCGGCAATCGGCCGAGGTCTGGTGTCGAGCGTCTGAAGCGTCCTGTCGATGATCCGCAGCGCGCGTGCCGCGCGCTCGGAATCTGGCTGCGCGATCAGTTCTCTGTCGAGCTTCCGAATCTCGTTGTGATCGAGTCCCCCGTGAACATCGGAGCCATGATCGATTGGAAGGACGGAGCCGAAGGCGGGCGCCCGACGTTTCGGTCGAACCCACAGACAATTTCGCTGCTGCATCGGCTCGTCGGAGGTGTCGAGACGATCTGCGGTCCGTACGGCATACGTTGTGTATCAGCGAATGTGCAGACCGTGCGCAAACACTTTCTCGGGGTCGCGCGTCCACCGGATCCGAAACGGGCGGTGATCGAGCGATGTCATGTTCTCGGCTATATGCCGCGCGACGACAGAAATGATAATCGCGCCGACTCTTTGGCTCTATGGGACTGGGCATGCGCCTATCACGCGCGCTGCACGCCGGCATCGTTCGCACTCTTCGAGCTGTCCCGAGGCGTGCAATGACGAAGACGTGTACAGCTGGTCCGTCTCTCGCTGATCAAGCTCTCGCGGTCTGGGCCGTCGACGCCGGTGGCATGCGTGCAAGACGAGACGTCGAGCGGGGCGGCATGGACTTTCTCGAATTCTCCAGAGCGATCTCCGCTGCGCGCGTCACGCTCAATCTGATCGCCGCGACGCCCCATTTGCGGACCCAGGTCGAAGCCGAGATCATCAGGCAGCAGGCCGCAAAGCGCGCCGGCGGAGGCGTCGGATGATCTGGCCCTTCAAGCCGCATCGCCAGCGGGCCTTCGATGTGATCGTCGCGGATCCGCCGTGGGCCTTCAAGACATATAACGACGACATTTCGCCGAAGTCGGCAGCAGCGCATTACGAGCTGATGTCGATAGAGGCGATCATGGCGCTGCCGGTGGGCGCGCTCGCGGCGCGGAACGCATGGCTATTTCTCTACACGTCGGCGCCGATGCTCGACTGCGGATTCGAAGTGCTGCGCGCTTGGGGCTTCAAGTATTGCTCGCGCGTCGGGTGGCGGAAAGTTACCCGGAATAGCCGTCCTCGGCCGGGCCCCGGCTACATCGTCCGATCGTATCATGAAGACGTGCTGATCGGCGCGATTGGACATCCGAATTATTCGGGGGCGCTCGACTCGCTGTTCGACGGCGTGGCGCGGGAGCATTCCAGAAAGCCCGCCGAGTTCTATCGCTTGGTCGAATCCTTCGCGCCCGACGCGCGGCGCATCGATCTTTTTTCTCGGCAATCCCGTCCAGGCCGGGAAGCCGGCAAGTTCGACGGAGCGCAAAATTGAAGCACACGCGCTGGCATCGATATTCGTTCAGTGACGTGGTGCGGTCGGCGTTTCTGGCCGGCTCCGGCGCGTCTGCCGTTGAGATCGCCGACGCGCTCGGCGGGAAGGTTACGGTCCAGCGTGTCTATGCGCTCGTCCGTCGTCATGGCCTGCGTCTTGTCGGCAGAAATCACGATCAGGTGACGCTACCGCCAATGGTGATCTCCCGGGCTGCAATGTCGGAGATCGAGCGGGTATGCGAGCCGCGTGGAGTCGACCCGCAGGTGATTGCGGCACGCCTTATCGAGCGCGCGGTGCGTGACAGCGCCAAAATTCGCGAAGTCGTGGAGGAGGCTGCCAACCATGGCTGACTCAATCATGAGCCCTGCCCGCGATAGGGTCTACCGGATGCTGCGCGAGGGAGTCTCTGAAGCCGAGATTGCGAAGCAATTGCACCGCGGGAACAAGGCAGACGCAGCCAATGCGGCGCAGCTCATCAGCCTCGCACGAGATCGTATCGCCTTTGAGGACGGGGGAGGTCCGGTTCGATGGAAAGGTCCCTGGCCTGTTTCTTACATCCGCAGCACCGGAGAGCGCGTCTACAGGGTCGGCGCCGGCCACGACGTGCCGGAGCGTTCGCTCAAAGCATTGGGGTTCCGAAAGTCATGAGCGCGAATATGGAAGGTGTCACGCATCTCGGGATAGTCGTCGGCGGAGCCGCGCTCCTATCGACGGTGCTGTTTGATGCGCGCAATGAGCGCGCAGAGCGTGATTCCTGGCGCGCCGCTGAGAGGATGCTTCGGGGCTGGCAGGCGGTTCGAGCCGGCGAGCGGCTCGAAATCGTTCCCCTGGTCCGGCATGCCTGGAATGGGTGGGAGGCCGCGCTACGATGAACGCGGATGCCTTCCAGGAATGGGTCGACAAGGCACGCGACGCCAAGATCGAAGACGTCGCCTCTGTGCTCGGTATCCGCATGCCGGCGCGCGGAGAGTACCAAGGGCCGTGCCCGATCGGCTGTTGCGAGCATGACGGCTTCTCGGTCAATCCGAAGAAGGGTGTCTTCCTGTGCCGGAAATCCGGCGCCGCCGGAGACGCCATCGCCATGGTCCAGCACATTCGGGCCTGTGAATTCGTCGAGGCCTGCGAGTTCATCAATGAGACCCCGCCGCCTCGCAGTGAGCCCGCGCGCCCGCGAGACCCCGCGATCGAAAAAGAGCGGAAGGAGGAGCGCAGAGACGAAGAGATCGCGCGACGCGAGCGGGACGCCGCAGAGAAGCGGAAGACGGATGAACGCGCCGAGAAGCTTTTCGCGGAGGGGCGCCCGATCGAGCTGACCGCGGCCGACGACTATCTCGAACGGCGCGGCATCGGCCTGCACACGTTCTCGCCGGCCAACCTCCGCTTCGTCCACAACCTCTCCTATCGCGGATTCGCCGATCGCGATTCCAAAGAGGAGATCGAGCTGGGAGCCTACGATTGCATGCTGGCGGCGATGCGCGGCGCCGACGGCTCGCTGCAGGGCGTGCACCGCACCTACCTCGATCCGACGGGCCCGATGAAGCTGCGCCCGCCTGGCGACAATCGGCGCAACGCCGCGAAAAAGGGCACCTTCAGGATGGGCGGTGGCCTAATCCTGCTCAGCGAGCCGTCGGAAACGCTCGCGATCGCCGAGGGGATCGAGACCGCGTGCAGCTGGCGCGTCCTGGCGCGCGACGGAGAGTTCGGCGATCTGCCGGCCGGCGCCGCCATAGCGGCCGCCTATTCGCTGGGAAATATGTGCGGCGGCGCGACCGGCACCAAACCACATCCGAACCCACCGCGCGGGCATTCCGGCGCCACGATCCCGAACGGTGACCCGGACATGGCCAGCGGAGCGATATGGATTCCGCCATGGGCAAAACGCGTCATCCTGCTCGGTGACGGCGACAGCGATCCGGCGACGACGCGCGCGATGCTCATGACTGGCGCCGAGCGGCTCCGGCGTCTTGGGCGCGAGGTGCTAGTGCACTTCGCGCCGGACGGCCATGATTGGAACGACGTCCTGCTCGCACGTCGAATGAGGCTCGCGGCATGAGCGTGGGCTCCAATCTTCCGATTCCGCGAGCAACCGTGGAGCAAATCGTCGAGCATCGTGACAAGGCGCTCGAACTCTATGAGCGCGCCTATGCCGCCATAGCGGCCGCGGACGAGGCAATCCAAGAGGCCCATGCGATGGCGCATAGGGCGGCGCCGTTCGAAGTCAATTCCTATACACACGATCGCGTCGACGAAATCAGCGCGTTCACCAAAGCCGTGCGACTGCCGGAGCGCGAGCAATTTCTGAGGACGGCGCGCAAGCTGACGGACCTCCAATGCTGGGGCTATCTCGTCAAGATCACCGATCTCGAGCGCCTAATGGACAAGCAGGCGAAGGAGCAGCTTCGCGACCAGATGAAATATGTGCCAGATCGCGTGAATCGCGATGGCGAGATCATCACGGAAGAAGAGGCGGCGCGCGGAATGCCGCCTATCTCCGTCGGCAATATCTATGCGACGCTCGAGAGATTCCGCGCCGACGCCGGCATGATATTCCGCCGCGGGATCGCGAACGTGTTCTCCGATCTCGATCGGCGCTTCAAATCCCATGACGGCTTCAAGGTCGGCTCGCGGATCATTCTGACGTGGATGTTCGATGAGAGCGGAAGGCTACGCTGGGGCGAACGCCGTGACACGCTGATCGACGTGGAGCGCGTGTTCTCGATCCTGGACGGTCATCCTGAAGGCTCGTTCCAGTCGACGCTCTATATGCTCGAGCGCGAACGCGGGCAGAGTTGGAATGCGCGTCAGAGCTATCACGAGAATCAATATTTCCGGGTTCGCTGCTTCAAGAACGGGAACGCGCATCTATGGTTCCGGCGCGACGATCTCGTTCTGACGGTGAACAAGCTGCTCGCCGAATACTACGGCGAGGTCATTGCGGACGGCGAGACGCAGGAAGCCGACCCGCTGCAGGACCGCAAGTTGACGCCGGCCAGACGCTTCGGATTCTTCCCGACGCCGCTGGAGGCCGTGGAAGAGCTGTTCCGTGGGCGCGGGTGCGTCTCAGGCATTCCGATCCTGCGACGGAAGGATGAGCCAGCGCTCCGCATCCTGGAGCCGTCGGCTGGGTCGGGAAATTTGGCGCGGCGGTGCGTCCACTCAGCGGTAGAAATGAACGTGTGGTCTGGCCGAGGGAGGAGCTACGTCGGCGAATATCGTTTCGACAACCTCGTCGACTGCGTAGAGATCCAGCCCGAGCTTGCTGCCGATCTCGAAGCGGAAGGAATCTACAATCGCGTCGTCTGCGCCGATTTCCTATCGCTGCGGGCGAACACGTTCGAGTCCTACGATCTCATTGTCATGAACCCGCCATTCGATCGGGAGCGCGACATCGATCACGTGACGCACGCGCTGGAGTTCCTGAAGCCGGGCGGGCAGCTGTTCGCAATCATGTCGGCCGGAACCGAGTTCCGTGAGACCAAGAAGGCCATCGCGTTCCGCGCGTTCGTCGAGGCCAACGGCGGGTCGTTCCGCGATCTCCCGCCGGGGTCGTTTCGCGAGAGCGGAACGAACGTCAACACAGTCATTCTGACAATGCGGAGATCGGCGCCATGAACGGCAGTGCGGCGGAAAGAGCGCACGAGGTTGCGACCTCGCCGAGGCGCTACAGCTACGACGAGATTCGCGAGGAATTGGAGCGCATGCACGAGGACGCAGCTAAATGCGGCTTCGTGCTCGGACCCTGGCGCGATCGCCGCCTCGATATCCTCACGCGCCTCATCGTGCTCTTCGAAACGCGCAAGCCGCAAATCGTCCAAGCGATGCGCGCGACGTTAGAGGACTTGGGCGATCAGCCCCGTGGCCGCGGGGCGTCGCGCACATAATTCAAGTGAGGGAGACTCGAAATGGCATTCGTCGACACGGTTTTGAAGGCGTCCGGCTTCCGCCTCGTAGACAGAGGACGGGAGTGGCGGCTGAAGTCGCGCAATGTCGAGGTCTCAGGTGGCTTCGGTCTTGCGCTCGATCTCGTCAATTGGGAATACGACGACCGCCACTGGAACCTGCATATCCATCTCGGCTGGCCGAACATCTTCATCAGACTTCCGATCGCGCCACGCCAGCCCATTGACGACATGGCGGATTCCTGGGGCTTCTCTCTCGACAAGGACAATCTGTCCTGCGTTCACCTGCACTGGGGTGCGAGAACGAAGATCGTTCATTTCCCATGGGCGTGGGAGTTCTATCGGCATTCCATCCTTGCTGCTGATGGCCGGTCATGGATCAGCGAGCTCGCCACTTTGCGGATGAAGCGTGGAGAGCCGCCGGTGGCGCTCCCCGCGAATGATCAGGACCGCTGGTTCCGTATCAGCGAATTGCCGCGCTGGCGGGTCGAGCTCCCCTATCGCTACGTCATGAACTCCGGCGAAGTGCAAGAGCGCATCGCGACTGTCGCGGTCGACGAATACGAATGCCGCTGGCGCTGGTTCATGTGGCTCGCGTTCCCGCGCAGAGTCAGTCGCAGCATCAAGGTCAGCTTCGATCGCGAACTCGGCGAGCGCACGGGATCGTGGAAGGGCGGCTGCGTCGGCTGCGGCTACGATCTTCTTCCGAATGAAACGCCCGAGGAATGTCTGCGGCGCATGGAGCGCGAGCGGAAATTCTGATGATTCAGCGCGTCAGGTTTCAGTTCCGGCGTGACGGGCGGTCATTCACTCGGGAGGTCGTCGTGGTGCGGGTCCCTTCAAAGATGCTTCGGCGCGCCAGAGCGCGCGCCAAGGCCGCGCGCCGGCAGTGGAGGGCAGCAGCGGAATGACGGCGCTCGATGACTCCTATCGGCTCATGCCTGAGGCCCGGCGCAGCGCCATTGTGGCCGCGATTGAAAAAGGCTTCTTCGATCGCGGGCTAGATACGTGCGAGATCGCCTTCGAATTAGAAATTCACGAGCGCCGTGTTGTGCGAGTCCTGCATGCGCTGCGGAACGAGCGTCGCGTCAGATCGAAGGAGAGCGCGTGAGTAAGCTCTTCTCCAAAGAGACCGAACTGTGCGCTACTTTCCTCGAGGAAGTGGCGCGGCGCGAGAAGGGCTGGGTCGCCTACAACGAGACGTGCGGCTTCGATATCGTTCTGGTTCGCGCCTCGGACGGTGCGCAAATCGGAATCGAGGCGAAGCTCGCCCTCAATGCAACCGTGCTTTGCCAGGCTTTGGACGGCGTGACGGAGAGCTGGCGCGTCGACGGCCCGGACTATCGCGCGGTGCTGGTGCCGGCGGATGCGACCAGAGGGCTGGCGCCGATCTGCGCTGCGCTCGGCGTCACAGTGATTTCGTGCAGGCCACGGGAACAGCAAAGGGGAAGAGGATATTCGGTTCAATTGTCCGTCATGTCACCGGACTTGCCCGACGCCAAGAAAGAATGGGCGCACGATCGCTGGCATGACTGGTGTCCGGCGACGCGTCTCCCACTACCCGAATATGTCCCTGATGTCGTCGCCGGCGCTCCAGCGCCGGTTGCTCTGACGTCGTGGAAAATCCAAGCGATCAAGCTCGCCATCCTACTCGCCGAGCGGCCGGTGACACGGCACGACTTCAAGGCACTGCGTCTTTCTCCTTCGCGCTGGACCGACCCTTACACGGGATGGCTGGTGAAAGGCGACGGCGGCTATGTCGCCGGCCCAGGCATTCCGGATTTTAAAGCCGCGCATCCCACAGCATGGGAGCAGATCCTCGCCGACAAAGAGAAGTGGGAACCGCCGGCACGTCCCGTTCCTGCGAAGACAGGGGTGCTGCTCTGATGGCGGGTCTGCCCAACGATGGGACGGCGATTGAGACGCGCGGGGCGGACGCGGCGGAAGGGGTCGCGGCATGAGCGGGCCGGGCGGACGGCCCTGGCGACTCACGGCCGCCTACGGAACGCGCTGCGTCCTGTGCGGCGAGGAGATCGCCATCGGCGATCTCTCCTCGGACCACTACGTGCCGCGCGCTTTTGGCACGACGCGGGTCTGCGACGATCATGGGCTTGTTTTCCCAGCTCATGCGGCCTGCAACAATCGGCGAGGCCATGCGCCGGCCGACGCCGAGACGGCGGCGCGCGCGGCGACGATGCTCGCGGCTCTGCCTACGCGTCTCCTCGCCGAGGCAGCAGCCAATATCGATGCGCTCGAGGGTGCGCTGCGCGCCCATGCCGATGCACTGCGCGCGTTAAAGGCCGAGTTGGCCCGTGGGTGGCGGGGCAATAGGACGGGAGATCGGGCGCAATGAGCGCACCTCCCCCAGATGTCGATGTGCTACCGCAGCCTCTCTCCTATGAGGACTTCCTCCGGGAGAGCGAGCCCTATCTGAGGCCTCCGCCTTACATCTCGAAGTTCCGCGCTGTTCGCTGGACGGAGTTGGACCTGCCGGGCCCGGAGCACGAATGGCTCGTCAAAGGCGTCATCACGCGCGGAGAGCGCACGATGATGGTCGGCGCCTCGCAATCTGGAAAGAGCTTTCTCGCAATCGATCTCGCGATGTCGATCGTCAGAGGCGTTCCCTGGTTCGGCGCAAAGGTGCGACGCGGCGGCGTCGTCTATCAGGCCGGAGAGGGCGGCCGCGGAATCAAGAAGCGCCTCAGGGCCTATCGGATCGAGCATGGGCTCGATCCGCAGATTGGGCTCCCCTTCGTGCTTCTACCGGCGCCGGTCGACCTCTACGCCGGCGACGACGCGACTACGGCGCTGATCGCCGAGGCAAAACATTGGGCTTCAACCTTCGACTGCCCCTTGGAACTCGTCGTCATCGACACGCTCTCGACGGCGACGCCCGGCGCCGACGAGAACAGCAGCAAGGACGTCGGGCCCGTGCTGGCGCGCTGCGAGCGGATCGCCCAGGAATGCGCGTGCGCCGTGATGCTGGTCCACCACATGAACTCAGGCGGGCAGAAGCCCCGCGGCCATACTTCGATCCTCGCCAACCTCGATTCCGTCTTGAAGGTCGAGAAGCTGGACGAGATGGACGTCGACCGCCGCGCTATTCGTGAAGTCGAGCTGGCGAAGCAGAAGGACGGCGAGTCGGGCCGGAAATGGCGCTTCGTCCTACCGGCAGTCGAGATCGGGAAGGACTCCGATGGCGAGGCGGTGACGAGCTGCGTCATCAGGGAACCGAACGCCGACGGCGAGCCGGGCGAGACATCGAAACCGACCGACGCCGGCATGCGACTGACCCCGCAATGCGAGGTGTTCCTGCGCGCGGTCTACCGCGCGCTCACGGATCACGGAGAGGACGCGCCGCTGGCGCTCGGCTTGCCAGCCCAGACACGCGTCGTGAGATGGAAGCTGCTCGGCGAGGTCTTCGCCGGCATGGCGTTCGACGGCGCCGACGAGGCGGACCCGAAGAAGCGGCAGGACAAGCTGTCGCAGGCCATGAAGCGACACGGGGAGCGGCTGATGCAGCTCAACATCATCATGCGCGAGAACCCTTACGTTTGGCTCACTGGCCGCAAGGTGCGCGGCTTCGCGCGCCGGCCGGACAGCGCGGTGGAGCAGAAATCGGAGCGGCGCGAGGAGCCGCCGCCGATCCCGACGGACGAGCCGCTGTTCTGACACACGTCGAAATGCCGATGTCAGATTTCTAGTTTTGATCCGATCCAGGGGACTGCGAGCTAAGCGATGGCAGGAAAAGCGAAATCGGCATTACGCGGAAAGCGCGGTGACAGCGCTCTGTCAGAAATGTCATCCGATAGAACACGGCTGTCAGAATTTTCGGAAGACGCTGACGGCCGCTTCAGCCCCGAACGCGCGGCGCGGTTGCTGGCCTCGTCCGTGCTCCGAACGGCGGAGATCCAATGGACGGTCGAGCATGTCCGGGTCCGGCTGCGGGAGGCCGCGCGTGGATGCGAGCGCTTGGTGCGCCATGTCTGGCCTGGAGGGATGCGCAGCTTCTGGCCAGACCCCGCGCTCTTCGCGACGGAGGTCGAGTTCTCGGATCAGGTGACGGCACTGCAGGTCGGGGCAAAGAAGGCGCGCGGAGGCGCGCCGCTGACGCACATGGGCGCCGGCGGCGATCGGGAGATATCCCGCATCGAAGAGGCGATCTATTGGCCGATGCGCTATCTCGGCGCACCGGAGCACGACAGCGTGAGAGCAGCGCTCCGCCTCTGGATCGAGTGCGAGGCCCGCAACTGGTCCTTTAGCCGGGAATATCTGACGCTCGACTGTTCGCGCGCAGCGGCGAACCGCCGTGTCGACGCAGCGATGCGCGTCATCATCGAGGGCGTGATCAGAGACGGAGTGAGGCCGTGAGCGCCGACGACGAAATGCCGATCGTGAAGGGCGAGCTCCGGCCTCTGACCTGGGGCGTCGAGTGCCCCATGTGCGGCGTCGAAATAGCGATCGAATGCGTTGAGCAGGACGACGCCGGCGTCTGGTACGCTGCGCAGTTCGACGCTGTGGCCGAATGCCCGGCCTGCCGTGTCTGCATCGAGAGCGACGGAATCGTGCTGCGGACGATCAAAGACCCGCCTTGGAGGAACCGGCACGGATGAGCGCGCGTCCCGATATCTCCCATGACGCCGATTCTGAGGCCTACGGCGAGGCAATGGTGCGCTGCCAGGGCTATCCGCCGGAATGCTCAGCCGCCGGGGAATGCGCAAAGGACGGGTTCTGCTTCGGCCGGGAAGGCCAAGGGCTCGCGAAAGCGAAGCGCATCGTCTCCGCGGCGCTCGAAAAGGAGGGCGACGTCTTTGTCCGGGGATGGCTGAAGGTCGCTCTCGACGCGATGGAGCACCGGCGCTTCGCGGGTTCGCTCAGAGAGGCCATGCTTTACATCGAGATCAATCGCCGTGTCAGGGCGGCCTATGGGCGCGAGAGAGGCGAGAAGAGGTGAGCGCCCTCCCCGCCGTCATCCGGGAATCCCGCCTCGACGATAGGATGCGCGGAGACCCGCGCGTCGCCGCCGGCGATCTCATGGCGCTGCACGCCTGTCTCTACGCCACCGCCATCTTGCGAAAGCGCGGCGCGCTCCCTCCCGACGCAAGCGGCTTCGGAGCGCGCCGTCACCTTCTGGCGCGGCGGCAGGCTCGCGGCGGTCTATCGGATCCCCGATCGCGTCATGGATTGCGACCCGAGCCGGGCATTGGTCTCGATCGAAAAGGATTGACCGAAATCATTGCTCCATCCTCGATTGCGCCGGCAACAGCGAGCATCATGGGTGCCCCGACGATCCCCGCGATTGGTCGCTGACTCTACGAAGAGAGGCGGAAAGCCTCCGAGCAGCCGATCCACCGATGGTAAATCAATCACTTGCAATTGAATGGGGGCAGGCGACCCGGCGGGGCTACCTTTGCGGTGCCGACCCTATCAGAGGCGGGGCCCGACCAGGGATTTCGCCGGAGCCGCTCCGAAACCGAACCAATCGACGCGAAACGCGATTGCTCCGCCGCGCCGCGCGCGGCAGAATACGGCGTCGTCGCGATCCCGTCGCGGCGTCACGCGTCGGCGACACTTTGCCCATTTTTCTCGCCGCCCGTGTTTTTGTCGGAGAGTTTCCCTATGGTCCGATTCCCCATGCTCCGGTTGCCCGATGACCGCCTTGCTCGCGCGATCTTCGTCGGCAGCGCTCTGGCGGGCCCCGTCGCCGTTCTCGTCTGGTGGAGTCAATCGCGCCTCGTCGAGAAGCCGCTGCCGTCTTCCTCGCAGGACGCCGGCGCGCGACCCGCCAAGATCGCCGCGATGGAACGCGAGTTGGCGCGCGCACGGTTCGAGGCTGCGGGTCTGAACTTGGCGTATCTCCGTGCAAAGAAGATCGGCATGGAGCCAGAGGCGTTGGACGCATTGGCGGCGGCGTCCGCTCGCGCCGAAGCGAAGGCTCAACCAGACAGCGTATTCTCCCAGAGTCGATCAGAATTCATATTCCCCCCGTTGGAGCCTTCCGAGCTGACGGGCGGGAGCCGGAACACCATAAATTTAGCGCACGCTTCGAGTTCTAAACCAGAGTCTCGGCATCGCCCGAAATCGCCAGGCCAAAAAGCCGAACGTCCGGCGACGCCCGAACCCGACCCTGACGAGTCCGACAGAGATGCCCTCTGGGAGGCCATTGCGCGCCTGGAGAAAACAAAAGAACGTCTCGCTCTCGTCGACACGCCGACCGTCGACGAGGCGCTGGCGAGCCTGAAAACCGGGACGGTGAAGTTCGACGTTCCCGAACGCGGGCGCGCGACCAAGACCTTCCTGTTCGACGCTAAGCTGTCGGTGGCGATTCCGGCCGAAGGCCTCGAACGCGCGGTGCGGGAGCTCGGCAAGGTGGAAGTCGCCACTCTGAAAATGTCCAATCGCATGGCGGCGACCCTTGTCGGCGGAGCGTTCGACATCTCTCCCTCTGGTCCTCAAGAGCAGTGGATATCGGATCGCGAGCCGACGCGATGGACTTGGACCGTGACGCCAAAGACCGCCGGCAAGCAGATCCTCGTCCTCAATTTCGACGCGATCGTCAGCATCGACGGCAAGGAGAACCGGAGGACCGTGAACACTTTCAAGCGCGAGATCGACGTTGACGTGGCGTGGCCCGAGACTGTTCCCGAGTGGCTAGAATTCATCGCGAAGGCCGGCAAGAACGCTTCGTGGATCTGGGCCGTGGTGCTGTTTCCGCTCGGCGGAGCCGCCTGGGGGTGGGCGACCGGCGGGAAGCCTGCGGCGGAAAAGCTCGACTCGAAGCCGTCAGACCAGAACAAGGATTTCGCGCCGACGCCGGCGCGCGAAGCGAAGTCGTCTCCGGCCATGGCCCCGGATCCCGAACACGTCGATCCGAGCGGCTCGGCGTGAGGCGACGCGAAACGCTCGCTGTCTCCCCGGGCTCGCCATTTTCATCGTTCGGCGGCGCGCCTACTCGGTCCGCTCCGCCAGCGCGGTCGCGGCTCCTTTGAGCGGCGGAAAAGAGCGTCGCCGGCGCGTTCTTGCCGTCGGGTGTCGGGCGGGATCAAGGACGCCTCGAAGCTATAAAAGCCAACGTCTTGTCTAGTTCAGCGATTACGCGCTCGCACTCTTCGATGCATTCTTGCGTCTCATCGATCAAGATATTTCCGTCGGACGACGATCCAATCCGCATCCTCCCAGATTTCATCACCTCCGTGGTCCGAACCAGATGCGCGCGTTGGTTCTGGCACCATGCGGTGAGATCAACGAAAGGAACCTCTATCTCTGCCACAGCCGCCTCCTAACTTCCCGCAAAGCACATCAGGGAATGGAGGCGGTGCGAACCTGGAGCAAGGTAGGGAAAAAACTTAGACATCATCCTACGGGGAAGCACGCCGAATTCCCCGCAATCCCCGCAATGTCAGAATTCTCGAAGCCAAGCCACTGGCGTGAAACGCAATTCTCCAAATATGACAGAGTGCCCCGAAATCCGCTGACATTTCTGACAGAGTTCGCGCCCGTTCTGTCGTCTCGCCGAAAGGCCGACCCGCCACCGAAAAGTGCCGCGGGAAAAAACCGCGTGTGCGGCACACCAAAAAGTGCAAGGCAAAAACAGCCGCAAACCCCGGCGCACCCGGGCATACGATGCGACGAGACGCGACGCAAAAGTATAAGGCGATCGATCATCGCACTTGCCAGAACGAGACAAAAACCGCCATTTTCGCGCCCGAGCTACGGTCACCCCTATGCCCGAGACACTGGCGAGGAAGAGACGACCAAAGCCCTCCGGGCGCGGAGCGCCCCGCGGGGAGAGTTTCGAGCGGCGATGGAGCTCGTGGCGAGCCCCGCTTTGCGGGAGGTTTCCGCGGTTCGATTCCCGGCGTGTAGCCGCTCGGAGCGTAATGCCGGATTAAAGGCCGGCGATAGCGCCACTCGATTGCTGGCCTTGCGAGTGGGAGGCGAAGAACGAACGCCAGCGCGCACGGCGCTCCCACAGGAGGCCACAAGCGCGAGAATTCTGACAATGCCTGCGGCCACGGCGAGAGCCGGCGAATTAACGCATCATGGCTTCGGCGATCGGTGGAGCCGCCATACTCACCGAGCCGCGACGCAGGCAGGACGTTCTCCTGTGAAAGGAGTTGCCGGAACATGGAAACTCCTTTCCGTTCTCGGAACATCTCGTGTCCCATTGCCGCTATGGCTCGGCAAGCAGCGGCTCCATAGGGCCCACCCGAAGTGATCTTTCCGGGTAGGCCGACATCCCACCCGCCCCAGGGCTTGTTCGAACAATCTCCGAGATCGCGTTCGAGCAGCCTCGACCGATTGGATTCGGGGCCTTCTCGCCTCAGCCTGCCGCCGGAACCAAGTCCTGCGGCTCATCCCCAGCGCCTCCCGCGGCATGATCGCTGAAAGGGTCAGATGGCCCCGGCGGTAAATCAAAATCGCCCGCCCAGAATCAAGGTTTTCAAGATGGCAAATGCAGGCCATGGCGGCGCTCGCCCCGGCTCCGGGCGCAAGAAGGGTGCGCTGACAAAGCGCACCAGAGCGGTCGCCGAAAAGCTCGCCGCCAGTGGCGAGATGACCCCGCTGGAGGTGATGCTCGAGGTGATGCGTCGAGCCCGCCGGAAGAAAGACGACGCCATGGCCCTGGACGCTGCGAAGGCGGCGGCTCCTTACCTCCACCCCCGACTCGCATCGGTCGAGCATTCCGGGCCGAACGGAGGCCCGATCGAAACTGCTCAGGTGAGCCCGCGTGACAGAATCGCTCGCCGCCTCGCTGGCCTCGCTCCCCGAGGCGGAGCGGAAGGAGATACTGGCCGATCTGACGGATAGCGAGCTTGCTGCGCTCGAATATGACTGGCGCTTTTGGGCCAGGCCGGAGCAGCTTGCGCCGTCCGGTAACTGGGCGTTCTGGCTGGTTCTTGCGGGCAGAGGCTTCGGCAAGAGCCGAACGGGCGCCGAATGGGTGCGCGAACTGAAAGAGTCCTGCGGTCGCATCGCGCTCGTCGCGCCGACCGCGGCCGACGGCCGCGACGTCATGGTCGAGGGTGTTTCCGGGATCCTCGCATGCTCCCCGCCATGGGATCGGCCGACCTATGAGCCCTCGAAACGCCGCTTGACGTGGCGGAACGGCGCAATCGCAACGCTCTATTCGGGGGAGGACCCCGAGGCGCTTCGCGGCCCTCAGTTCGGGGCGGCTTGGGCTGACGAGCTGTGCGCTTGGCAGTATGCGCAGGAGACATGGGATATGCTGCAATTCGGCCTGCGCCTCGGCCAAAACCCGCAATGCGTCGTCACCACGACGCCGAAACCGCTTCAGGTCCTGAAATCGCTGTTGGCGAACCCGGCCGCTGTGGTCACGCGGGGCTCGACCTACGATAACCGCGCCAACCTCGCCGAGGGCTTCTTCAGGCAGATCATCAGCCGCTATGAGGGAAGCCGCCTCGGTCGCCAGGAGCTGAACGCCGAGTTGCTCGATGACGTCCCGGGCGCGCTCTGGGCGCGTGACGCGATCGACGGTTCCAGGGTGCAATCGGCGCCGCAGATGCAGCGCGTCGTTGTCGCCGTCGACCCGAGCGGGACCAGGGGCGCCAGCGACGATGGCGACGAAATCGGGATCATCGTCGCGGGCAAGGGAGTCGACGGCCGCGCTTACGTGCTCGCCGATCGTTCCTGCAAGCTCTCACCAGACGGCTGGGGGCGGCGCGCAGCGACGGCTTACAGCGAGTTCAATGCCGATCGGATCATCGCCGAGCGCAATTTCGGCGGCGCAATGGTCGAGCACGTCATTCGTGCCGTGGATCGGGTCATCTCCTACAAGGAAGTGACCGCAAGTCGTGGCAAGGTCGCCCGCGCGGAGCCTGTTGCCGCACTCTATGAGCAGAATCGCGTCTCTCACGTCGGGTCGTTCCCAGCGCTCGAGGATCAGCTCTGTATGATGACCGGCGACGGCTATGCGGGCGACGGATCGCCAGACCGCGCCGACGCGCTGGTCTGGGCGATCTCGGAATTGATGCTCGGCAGCGTCGCGCCCTCCCCGATCTTCGGCACTTACGCCGGCCAGCGCTGAGCCATGGACAAGACCCCAGATTCGCGCTCCTCCGACTTCGAGGAGATGGGCCGCTATTGGCGCTTGGTCGACGCGCTTCTCGGCGGCGTCGAGACGATGCGCAAGGCCGGCGCATATCTGCCGAAATTCCCGAACGAGACCGACGCGGATTATGCGTTCCGTCTCGCGAATGCGAAGTTCACGAACATCTTCGGCGATATCGTCGAGACACTGGCGTCGAGGCCGTTCGGGGGTGAGATCACGGTCACTGGCGCCAGCGCGCGGGTCGAATCCTTCGTCGAAAATATCGACGGACACGGCTCGCACCTGCATCAATTCGCGGCGCAGTCATTCTATGCCGGCGTCGCCTACGCGCTGGACTGGCTTTTCGTCGACTACACTAAGGGTGTCCCGGCAGGCGCGACGGTCGCGCAAGAGGCCGAGATGGGCGCACGTCCTTACTGGGTTCGCGTCCCGGCCCAACAGATGCTCGCCGTCTATTCGGAGATGATCGGCGGCGTTGAGACCTTCGTGCACGCCCGCATCGCCGAATGCTCGATTGAGCGCGACGGCTGGGGGGAGACGAAGCGCGAGTTTGTCCGCGTTCTGGACCGAGAGGTCGAGCGCGATGAACTCGGTAACGCGATCTCCGCCGCGCCGGCGACGTGGGAGCTTTGGGAGCAAGTCGAGAAGACAGGCGGCGCTGGCGGGAAGGAATGGGTTCCTCGCGATGGCGGGCCGATCAGCATAGGCGTCATCCCGATCGTCCCCTTCATCGCCGGGCGCCGCATCGGCGCATCGTGGCGTATCAAACCGGTCCTAAAAGCCGCCGCGGAATTGCAGGTCGAGCATTTCCAACAGGAGTCGGCGCTCAAATATGCGCGCGAGCTGACAGCGTTTCCGATGCTCGCCGGCAATGGCGTGACGCCGCCTGCCGACGCCGCCGGCAAGCCACTCGCGGTGCCGGTCGGGCCGAAGACAGTCCTCTATGCGCCGATGGACCAAGACGGAAACCATGGCGAATGGCGGTTCATCGAGCCAAGCGCCGAGTCGCTCCGCTTTCTCGCTGGCGAAGTGAAGACGACGGAGGAAGCGCTCCGCGAGCTCGGGCGCCAACCTCTCACGGCGCAGAGCGGAAACATCACGACGGTCACGGCCGCCTTTGCGGGCTACAAAGCGATCAGCGTCATCGAAGCGCTGAAGCTGAATTTCAAGGACACGCTGGAGAACGCGCTCGCCTTGACCGCGAGATGGATCCGCGAAGCGGACTCGATCGAGGTCGAGATGGCGTCCGACGACTCGCTCGATCTTCGTGATGACGACGGCAGCGGCGATCTCATCAAGATGCGCGAGAACGGCGACATCAGCCAAGAAACACTGTGGAGCGAGTTCAAGCGCCGCGGAAAGCTCTCATCGAATTTCGACGCGGAACAGGAGCGCCAGCGCCTTCTCGACGAAGCACCCGGCGAGCCGACTGCGGAGGAAGAAGAAGCGGCGGCGGGGGTCGTCCCCGGCTCCGCAACCCCGGCTGGCGGCAGGTCGCCGGCAGCGCCCGGCGCGGATGCGCCCTAGAGAGGCCAGGATAGGCCAAAGGACAGAAGATGAAATTGAAGATGATCGAAAAGGACGGGATCACATACGCCGAGGTGAAGGACGGCAAGCCGGTCTACGTGAATGACGATGGCGTCGAGGCCGCGATCGATCTGCCCGGTACGGCGGCGACGATCTCACGACTCAACGGCGAGGCCCGTGACCATCGGGTCGCCAAAGAGGCCGCTCTCGAAAAGCTGAAGGCGTTCGAAGGAATCGATCCGGTTGCGGCGCGCGACGCGCTCGACAAGATCGTCAACATCGACGCCAAGAAGCTGATCGACGCCGGCGAGGTCGAAAAGGTCAAGGAAGGCATTTCGCGCGCTCTCGAAGGCAAGATGGCCGAAGCGCAGAAGGCGTTCGAGACGCAGCTCGCGGAGGCGAACGCGAAGGTCGCCAAGCTAGAAGGCGCGATCCATTCGGAAAAGATAGGCGGATCCTTCGCGCGTTCGCCGTTCATCCGCGACAAGCTCGTCATCCCTCCGGATATCGCGCAGGCCTATTTCGGCAAGAACTACAAGCTCGATGATGGGAATGTCATCGGCTACGACGACGCCGGGAAGATGATCTATTCCGCCTCCCGCCCTGGCGAGCCCGCCGATTTCGAGGAGTCGATTGCGTTCCTCGTCAACGCCTATTCGCAAAAAGATCACATCCTCAAGGGAGCGGGCGCCAACGGCACCGGAGCGCGCCCCAGCGCGGGGGGCGCCGGCGGCGCAAGGACCATGACGCGCACGGAATTCGCCCGCCTCGACGCGACGGCGCAGCACAAGGCGATCGTCATCGACAAGATAAAGCTTGTCGACAATCAGAACTAACAACCATCGCCTCGGATGAGGCAACGCCTCGGGTCGGATGGCCCAACCAATCAACAGCACTGAAAGGGCTATCCTATGGCGAATACGCTCACCGATCTCGTTCCAGACCTCTATGAGGCCCTGGATGTCGTCTCCCGCGAGCTGACCGGGTTCATCCCAGCAGTCTCGCGTTCTTCCAGCATCGCGCGCGCCGCGCTCAATGAGAACGTGCTCGTTCCCGTCACGTCTGCTGTAACGGGAGCGAACAATACCCCTGGCGTCACTGCGCCGGACACAGGCGACTCCCAGGTCGACAACGTTCCTGTGGCGATCTCGAAGTCCAAGCATTGGCCGGTTCGCTGGAACGGCGAGGAGACCAAGGGCCTCGAGAACGCCGGGACGTTCTCGACGATTCAGGCGGATCGCTTCTATCAGGCGATGCGCGCCGCGGTGAACGAGATCGAACTGGACCTCTGGCTGGAAGCATACAAGAGCGCCTCGCGCGGCTACGGCGCCACGGCTGGAACGGCCCCATTCGGAACCGCCGGAGACCTCTCCGATTTTGCTGGCGTCCTCGGCATTCTGGAACAGAATGGTGCGCCGACGAACGATCTCCAACTCGTTCTCGGCCACGCTGCTATGATGAACCTGCGCGGCAAGCAGACCGTGCTTTCCAAGGTCAACGAGGCCGGCTCCTCCGACATGCTGCGCAACGGCATGACCGACCGCGTCATGAACATGGCGCTGCGGCATTCCAACGCAATCTCCGTGCATACCGCCGGCGCTGGCGCCGGTTACGACTGCGACCTCACCGCTGGCTATGCGATCGGCGACAAGACGATCCATCTCGACGGCGGCACCGTGAATACGACGGGCATCAAGGCCGGCGATCTCGTCACGTTCGCTGGCGACACGAACAAGTATAACGTTGTCACCGGCACGACGGAAATCGAAGCCGATATCGTCATCGGCGGCCCCGGCCTCAGGCAGACCCTCGCCGATGCGGTGGAGATGACGATAGTCGCTTCGCATACGCCGAATGTCGCCTTCGCGCGTTCAGCCATTGTGCTGGCGACCCGCGCCCCGGCAATGCCGAAGGGCGGCGACAATGCCGACGACGTGATGACAATCACGGACCCGCGCACCGGGCTCTCGTTCGAGATCGCGGTCTATCGGCAGTTTTTACAGGTCGTCTACCATGTCCGGCTTGCCTGGGGATTCAAGGCGATCAAGCAAGATCACATCGCCGTGCTCCACGGCTGACCGGCGCCGGCGGACTACGGCCCGCCGGACCAATTCGAGGGCAACGCCATGGCATGGTCCCTTCACCCGCTTCCGGCGGGCCACACGCTCACGGCGACGATCGTCGACGGCTCCGGGTATGTCCGGCAGGTCGAGGACCGTAGCATCGGTCGGCGCGTCACCAACGCCGCCGCCGCAGCGTTCGGGCCTTACGCGCTGCCGCGGCATTTCGAGACGCAGGGTATGCTCTCTGTTGTCATAGCTGAGGCAGATTTCGTGGCGCAGGTTCCGAGTGCCGATCAGAAGGCCATGCTCGACGCCATTCCGACGACCGATCCGGCCGACGACGGCGTGACGATTTGGAACGATGAAGGCGTCCTGAAGACCAGCGGAGCGAGCTCATAATGAGCACGGAGAATCTTGTTCGCGTAAAGCGTGACGGCCCGCGTGGCTGGCATCTGATCGCGCGGGAGAAGTATGAGGCTGCGCCGGCGGATTACGAGCTCGTCGATGAGTCCGGTCGATCGCTGCGCGAGGCCGCCGAGGAAGCTCACGCCGAAGCCGAGCGGAGGGAGGCCGAAGAGCAGGCTCTTCGCAAGGCCGAGGCGGACGCCGCTGCGGCCTCGCGCCGGCAAGTCGACGGCGAGGCCGACGGCGCGCCCGCGCCGCAGCAAGGAGAGCAACAGCCAGGCGCCGGCGAGCAGGAGCCGCCTCCGTGGAATGAAGGCGACGCCGCGGGCGCCGGGCAAGGCGCAGGGCCGGAAGAGAGCATCGCTGGTGCGGGCGACAAGAGCGCCAATGCTCCCTCCCCTGCCCTCTCGCAGTCTATGACCATCGCGAAAGGCCCTGGAGGCAGATGGTTCGTGAAAGCTGGCGACGCGCATGTATCTAAGGGCTTCCAGACCGAGGAAGAGGCCGCGGCCGCTATGGCCGAGATCGGCGCCGGCGATCAGAAGTGAGTGCTCGGCAGTAATGAGCAACGTCATCGATCTCCGACCGGCGAAAGGCGACGCCGGCGACGGCCCTCACATGGCGGGAAAGTTCGTCTGCGGCGCTTGTGAGCATGAATGGACCGGTGTCGTCCCGGTCGGCGTGACACATGTGGAATGCCCGAAATGCGGTCGCAACTGGGGTGCTCCGAAGCACGCCGTCGAACCGGAAATGCACTGGCGCTGCAAGTGCGGCGAGTTCCTGTTTTGGCTGACGCCGAAGGGCGCCCAATGCCGGCGCTGCGGCGTCATCTCCAGCGATTGGGCGGAGTAGCCGATGCTGATTGTCGAGGACGGCTCCGGACTGCCCGACGCCGACGCGTTGATCTCCGTAGCAGATTGCGACGCCTATCATGCTACGCGTGGCTCCGCGGCGTGGACCGGAGATGACGCTGATAAGGAATCCGCGATCCGGCGCGCGACCGCTTACCTGTCGCGCTCTGTCACCTGGGCGGGCGTCCGGACGCATGGCCGGGCACAAGCGCTCGCTTGGCCGCGCTCTGGCTGCGTCGACAGCGAGGGCAATGGAATCGCATCGAACGAAATCCCGGGCGAGATCGTCGACGCCTGCGCCGAGCTGTCGCTGATCGAAAAGCAAAACCCTGGCGCGCTGTCGCCGGTCGTCACGCCGAGCAAGGCGGTCAAGCGCCGCGTCATCGGGCCTATCGAGACCGAATACGCGAACCCGCTCGCCGGAGCCGAAGAGCATAGGGCGGTCTCAGCAATGGTGCGAGACTTGATCGCGCCGTTCGTCTGCGGCCGCGGCTCTTCAGTCGTCGGAATGCTGTATCGGGCATGAGATAGGAGTCTTCGACGAATGCTGATCGGACATATCGAAGGCGCTACGCGCGTCCTCGGAAAATCGCAGGGGTATCTCGGCCTTCCGCTTCGCGACGTCGAGGTCAACTGCAAGGTCGGCGGCGAAGGAACTCCAGCCATGCAGACTGCTTGGTTTCCGACGCCTCAAGAAATCGATGCTATCGTGGCTGGCGCGCCCGTGGTGCTTACAATCTTGGGGACGCAGCACCCTCCCGTCATGGTCGAAACCGGGCGCGTTCCGGACGTGATCTGATGACCGCCATCGACTACGCCGAGATCAGAGCCGAGGCCGAAGTCGCTATCGCGGAAGCCGGGCAAGCCGCAAAAATCCGCCGAATGACGCGCTCCGGCCCCGCCTATGACCCGATCACGACGACGACGGATTACGACTGTCTCCTCGTCGAAGTCGGCTACGCGATTCGGCAGATCGACGGGACGCGCATCAGGGCCGGCGACAAGCGGCTGTTCGTTTCGACCGCAGGGCTGACGATCGCGCCGACCGAGCAAGACCAGATCATCATCGGCGGTATCCCTCACGAGATCGTGCGAGTCTCTCTGCTCTCCCCGGCCGGGACGATCATTTTTTGGGAAATTCAGGCGCGCCGGTGACGAAGCGCAAGGCCGCAGATCGCATCATATGGTGCCCACCTGGATTCTTCCCGATCACCTACGGATTCTGTCCGTCCGAGGCAGCATGGGCGCGCGAGATGAAGCGCCGCGGCGTGAGAGGCGAGCCCTATCCGCAGTCCGATGCTCGGGCCGTTACGTTCGAGCATAAGAAGACGGGCGAGGTCGCGGTCATTGTTTGCGTGAATGAGCGACATGACGGGAAGCCAGCGTTGCCGAGCATGGCGCTGATCGCGCATGAGGCTGTCCACGTCTGGCAGATGATCCGCAAGGAAATGGACGAGCGTGAGCCGTCCATCGAATTCGAAGCCTACGCGCTTCAGGATATCATCCTGCGGCTCGGCGCCGCCTACGTGCAAGCACGTCGCCCGAAGTGGGCGCGAAAATAGGGGACAAGGACAATGGGAGTTTCCGCAAAACTCGACTTCTCTCTTACCACGTCTCAGGCCGGCGCGAACGTCTTCGGCGGTCCGTTCATCCGGATGGATATCTCCCAATCGCTGCTGATCGCGAATGGAACCGGCGCGAATAAATTCGACAAGCTCTATGTCACCGAGCGCGAGGTGGCGAGCAACGTCAACGATGATATCGACCTCGCCGGTGTTCTGACGGACGCGCTCGGCGCCGCCTTCACCGCAGCGAAGCTGATTGCCTTCGCCATCATCAACAAGCCGCTCGACCCGAATGCTGCTCCGAACACCACGACGCTGACGCCGGGCGGCGGCTCGAATACCGTACCCGGGTTCGCGAATGCGCGGTGCCCGATTGGCCCCGGAGACTTCTGCGTCGAAGTCAATCGAACCGCCTCGGGCCTCGCGACCGTGACGGCCGGAACCGGCGATATCATTCGCGTCGCCAACTCGGCCGGAGCGGCGGCGAAGTACCTCGTGGGAATCTTGGCACGCTCGGCCTGATCGATCGGCTTCTATGGCGTCGAACCGCGATCCGATCGAAGCTCTCACGGAGACGTGGGAGCCGCGCATCCGTGATGCCTTTCACGCTGCGATCGAGCGCATCATCGACAAGGTGTCGATCAAGCAATTGGAGGATCGGCTCCGTGTCGGCGATATCGAGGGAGCAATCCGAGCCGTCGGTCTCGATCCCGGGGATTTCGTCGGGCTAAGAAACGAGGTCGTCGCGGCCTACGGCGCCGGCGGGTCGGCTGTGGTGGAGACCATCCCGGCGGCGCGCGGCGACGGCGGCGCGCTCATCAAGGTGCTCTTCGATATCCGCGCGCCCCGGGCCGAGGCATGGGCGCGAGAGAAATCCTCTACGCTCGTCACCGAGATCGTCGAGGATCAGCGCGCCGCGATCCGCGAGAACATGCGCGCCGGCCTACAGGCCGGGCGCAATCCGCGCGAGACCGCGCTCGATGTCGTCGGGCGCATCGATCCACGGACGCAGAAGCGCGCTGGCGGGATTATCGGCCTCACCTCGGGTCAGGAGCAGGGGCAGCGCAACTACGCCGCCGAGCTCGCCTCGACCGACCCGAAAGCGCTCCGCAATGCGCTCGGTCGCGGACTGCGCGATAAACGCTTCGACACCGCCATCGCGCGCGCGATCAAGACCGGCGAGCCGATCCCCGCCGCGACGCGGGCGAAGATGCTCACTGCATACCGCAATCGATCCCTGAAATATCGCGCCGACACGATCTCGCGCACTGAAACGATCAAGGCTCTCGGCGCCGCGAAGGTCGAAGCCTATGAGCAGGCAATCGATAAGGGCCAGGTGCGCGAAGCAGACCTGATCAAGATTCCGATCTCGGCCCGTGACGAGAGGGTCCGTGAGACGCATCGAGAGGTCGAAAAGCTGAACCGCAAAGGAGTTCCCTGGCGTCAGCCATACAAGGTCCCGCCCGGCATGTCTCCGCAGATGCACGCGCCTTATGACGAGGTGCAGTGCAGGTGCCGCGAGGAAGTGAAGATCAACCATACCCGGGGGCTCCGCTGATGGCCGAGAAGACATTCGCCGCTGCTGTCGAAGCGTGGGTCCTCGAAACGAAGGAACGCATCGAGGCGGTCTTTCATATCGCCGCGGAAGACCTCGCCGAGGAAGTCGTCGCGAAATCGCCGATCGATACGGGTTTCCTGCGACACAGCTTCCAAGCCAGCGGCGAGCAAATGCCGGTAATGCGCGCCGACGCGAAGCCGGCTGAAGGCGCGAAATATGCGTTCGACTCTGCGACTGTGAACCTAACGATTGCGAATGTGCCGCTCGGCGGAACGATATATCTCGGATTCGTCGCCGCCTATGCGCTGCGCCTCGAGTATGGTTTCGTTGGAAAGGATTCTCTCGGCCGCAGCTACAATCAAGCCGGCGTAGGGATGGTCCGCCTCGCCGCGCAGAACTGGCCGTGGATCATCTCGGAGGCTACGGCTCGCGCGAAGGCGGCGGTTCGGGCGAATGAGCGTCGCGATCAATCTCTTTGAACAGCACGAGCATGCAGCCGCCGACGAACAGCTCGACGGCGCGCAGCGTCTTCTCGCCCAGCTCTGTCTCGCCGCTGCGATCGCCGATCGCCTCGATAAGCCGAGCGAACTCCGCATGGATTTCGCGGTCTGTCATGAGCGGCGGCTCGTCATCGTGCTGCATCGCCGTAGGGTATCATAAATGCCAGACGCGCCGGAAGTCGCTATCCCTACGTTGCTTTTCAATCACTTGAAGGCACTGACGTTCGCCCCTGCCCTACCGATCGCTTGGCCTGATGTGCCGTTCGACCCGCCGGCCGGGCCATGGCTCGCCTGCGATTATCTGCCGAACCGGAATGATGACCCGTTCCTCGCCTCGGATGCGGAGACGTTGTTCCAAGGTCTCTTGCAGGTAGCCGTTGTGATGCCACGCGGAGGCGGCGCGCTTCATCCGGCGCGAGTAGGCGCCGCAATTGCCGATCACTTCGAATCACAAGTGCTGTGGCCCGGAGACGAGAGATTCAAGCTCCATATCGATGGGCGCCCCGATGTCGGGAGCGCAATCCAAGAGGACAAATTGACCAGAACGCCCGTCACGATTTCGTGGCGCGCGGTTGCTTGATGAAAGGACAACATAATGGCCGCTCCAAACACAATGAAGGGCGCGAAGATCTATATCTGCGCCACTGCGCAAAGCGGCGATCTCGACGCCGCGGCATTCGCGGCCCTGACCTGGGTCGAGGTCAAGAAGGTCGGCAAGATCGGCGGCGTCTCGACAACGACGCGCGTCATCAACTATCCGTCGCTCGCCGACGCCGTCGATCAGAAAGGCAAAGGCGGCGCGGATGGTGGCAATTGGAGTGTCGAGATGGCGCGCGTCTATAACGATGCCGGGCAGATCGTGCTCCGCACGGCGGCGGCTCCGGCCAATGACAGCGAGTATGCGTTCAAGGTCGAATATGAGGACGCCCCCGCCGCCGGCTATAGCAACACGATCACCTATAACAAGGGCGTCGTGACTGGTCCGGAACGACCCGGAACGGGCAAGGAAGACTTCATCCTCGAGGTTTTCACGCTGCATATGAACCAGCTGAACATCACGATCGAACCGACGAACTCGTGAGGGCGTGAACGATGGACATCGGCAACATCTTCGCCCACGAACGGACGTTCGCGCTCGATCTCCGGCACCCGATCACGCGAAAGCCGCTCGGAATCGTTTGGCAGATCCGATCGGCCTCGTCCCCGGCCGCGAAAGCAGCTGTGCGCAAGATCCTCGACGACGAGACGGATGCGGCGATCATCGGAGCTGCGCCGCCGCGCGCCGAGGAGACCGCGAGGCGCAACGCGGAGATTCTCTCCGCCCATGTCGCGTCCTGGGAATGGGGAGAGCACACCTACAATGGCGAGACTCCCACATTCTCTGCGGCTAAAGTCGCGGAGATCCTGCTCGCCGAAGACTGGATCTATATCCAGGTCGCGAAGGCGAAGAACGATTCCGCAAATTTTACCGTGGGCTGACGAAGGAACTCTGCGCCTTCGTCGCGCTCACGATTCGCTATACGACGCCGGACATACACGGCGAGACGCGGCGCGAGCGCAATATCCGCTTCGGCACGGACGATGCGAATCCCGTCATCGTCGAGCCGAAGCGCGGGCGACATATCCTCGCATGGTTCTCCGACGCATCGAGCACGCGCCGCTATGACGACGGCTCACCTTGCCGCATCACGCCTCTGGAATGGGCTGCATGGGCGGCGATTGCCGGCGATCTCGTGACGCGTGATGAAATGGCTGTTTTGAAGGCCATCGACGCCGCCTTCGTCGAGGCCCTGGTAAAAGAGCGCGCGGATCAAGCCGAGCGCGAGAGAGAGAAAGGAGGCTGAGATGGTTGATGTTGCATCTCTCGGCCTCTCCATCGATTCGTCGCAGGCCGAGAAGGGCGCGCTGGCGCTCGACAATTTCGCAGCGGCGGCGAAGAAGGCCGAGCAGTCGGCCGATAAGATGGGATCGGCCGCTTCCAAGGCAGGCAAGCAGGCTGCCGATGCAACAACTGGGATCAGCGCCGGAGCCGCCGCTGCGAAGACTGCCGCTGATGCCGCGGCAAAGGCCGAGCGCTCCGCCCGCGAGATGGGCGGCGCCTTCAGCAAGGCAGGGCGCGAAGCCGCTCTCGGCACGAGCGCGCTCGCGAATGCGATGGCCGAGATCACGTCGGAGGCCACGTCTGCGTCATCGGCACTGGACGCAGTGGCGAAGAACGCGGCGCGCGCCAGAGGCGGTTATAGTATGCCTAGCGCATCTGGTGCTCTTGGTGACGTCGCGGCCGTTGGCGTGGCGCGTGCCACGCCAAGTGCGCCCGGAGCAAATGACAACGCTCGTCTTGCTCGCCACGAATGGACGAATCTATCGCGCCAGCTTCAAGACGTCATTACCATGGGCGCGATGGGTGCGAGCCCAATGCAGATTGTGACATCGCAAGGCGCGCAGATATTCGATGCTCTCTCGTCGTCGAGCATCGGAGCCAGGGCTGCCATCGCCGAAGTTGGATCAACCGCACTTCGCGTTGCGACGCATCCCCTCGCGCTCCTCACAGCCGTGGTCGGCACGGCCGGATTCGCCGTGATACGGTTCCGGGATCAGCAAGCAGAACTGGAGCGCGCGCTCAATGGCGTCGGCCGTGCCGCCGGCGCATCGGCAGGACAGATCTCCGCTATCGCCGACGCGACTGTCCGCTCGGGCGTGATGTTGCGCGGACAGGCCGTCACAGGGGCGGCGCAATTCGCCCAGGCCGGAATTGGTGTCGATAACTATCAGACCTTGCTCGGCGATGCGCCCCGCTTCGCACATGCGTTCGGTCTCGAGCTTGCTGATGCGAATACCGAAATCGCGAGGATTGTCGGCGATCAGGGGCTCGGTGCATTCGAGAAGCGCTTCGGCCCGGTGTCGATGGCGACAAAGGAGATGGTGACGGCGCTGGAGCAGACCGGGCGCTTCGCCGAGGCTGCGGCGCTGAAGACGCGCCTCTTCGATGAAGAGGTCCGGAAGGCGCACGACTCGACAGGGCTGCTCGCGCGCGGCTGGGAAATGATCTCCTCGCTCCCCGGCAAGGCGCTGGACTGGATCGGGGCCGGGCTCGATGCGCTGTTGCCAAAATTCCAACGGGCCGAGCTGCCGCGCCAGGCGCAGGCCGCCCTGCCCTCCCCTGGCATGGGCTCGCTCTCGACTTACGAGCAGCGGATCGGGCTCGCCCCGGAAATCACGCAGGCGCAGCGGGAGCGCGATCATGTCGACCTCCGTCGCCGGTCGCAGCTCGCCGGGCCGCTCATCGATTCACTGTCCCCAGATGATGTGCAGCGCCGTACGATGGAGCGCCAGCTCGCGATCTTGAAGCCGTTGACGGAGACGTCGGATGGGCTCGCGGCGCTAGGTGATCGGGCGAACGCTGCGAAGAATGTCGTCGCGCAGCTGACGACGGCGCTCGCCAATTTCCAGACGCCAGTTGAGCGGATGCGGCAGGACAACGAGCTCGCCGTGCGCTCGATCGGCGCTTATTCGTTCGAGCAACGGGCCAGCGTCGCCGCAGAGCAGGCCTATACGGCGGCGATTCGCCAAACGAAGACGGAGCTTGAAGCCAACATCGCGAAGGAAGGCGCCCGCAACGCCGCTCTCGCCGAGTCGGCGCGCCGTCTCGACGACATGGCCCGTGAGGCCCAGGACCGGGCACAGCTGCGCGGGCTTTCTCCGTTGCAGGCCAGTCTGCGCGAGGTCGATCTGCGCTATGGCAGGCTGCGTGAGCAAAGCGACCTGAGAGATGCTGGCCGCATCGACGCGCTGCGCCAGCAGGAGCTGCTCGACCGTCTCGCACAGAGCGCCACATCCGCAATCGACTCCGCCATGCCGCAGGAAGCACAGCTGCGTGGGCTGCGCGACTCCCTCGATGCCATTCGCAAACTGACCGACAGCAATGACGGCCTCGCCGCGCTCGGGGACCGGGCCGGAAATGTAGCGGAAGCGATCTCCAGGCTCAATATCGCCATGGGTCTCGCGAGCCTCTCTGTCGTCGACAGGATCGCCCTCGAATCCGATCTCCGGCTGCGCGAGATCGACGCTCAGTCCCGGCAGAGTTTCTCGCTCATGGCCGCCGTCACGGCGCAGCGTGCGTTCCTGGCCGAAATCGAGCGGTCGCATAGCGTGCTCGCCGCGGCGACCGCTGCACAGAATGTAATGAATGAAGCAATCGCATCGGCGAATGCTGAGGCGCGAAAGATCGTCAAGGATTCTCGTGACCAGCTCTATGTTGCTCAGGGGGACACCCAATTCGAGCGCGCGATGCGGCGCGTTGATGTTGAGACCCGTGACCTCCGCCAGCGTCTCGTTCCTGGCGCCGAAGATGTCCGGCTCACCCCGCTGATGCTCGGGTTCGATCGCGCCGGCAATGCCGCGACGCGCTTCGCGACAGTTATCGAGGGCGTGATCGCCAGCATCTCCCCAGAGCGCGTCGCGCCCGTCCCGGCTTTCATCACCGGCGGCCTCGATCTTCCTCGGGCGCGCGATGCAATTGCGGCGATTGAGAGCCGAGGGTCAGGGGACTATGCCGCACTCGGTCCGCGCACGGCCGGCGGAGACCGCGCCTATGGCCGCTATCAGATCATGGGCGCCAATATTCCGTCTTGGACACAGGCAGCGGTCGGGCGTGAACTGACGCCGCAGGAATTTCTCTCGAACCCGGCGGCTCAGGATGCAGTATTTGATCGGCAGTTCGGCGCATCATTCGCGCGCTACGGTAACGTCTCCGACGCCGCATCCGTCTGGTTTACTGGCCGCCCGCTAGCGCGGGGTGCAGCGGCGTCGGATGTCCTCGGGACGACAGGAGCCTCCTACGTCTCGCGCTTTCTCGACAGCTACAGCGGCCCCGGCGGTAGCCTGTCAGCGATGGGTTCGACAGCATCAGCAGACATCGATGAGATCGACAGGAACAGACGCCGCCAAGAAGTAATTTCTGGCGTCGAAGACGCCATCAATCGAGAGAATCAGTCGATCGAACGTCAGCGGGCGCTGCTTGAGGCACAGAACGGAGTTTATGGGATCTCCGCCGAGAAGACTGCGGCGCTGAGCAAAGAGGCCGAGCTGCTGACCCAGGCGCAGTCATATGGCGTCACGCAACAGAGCCTCATCAACCGCTTCGGCGCCGATGGCGCCAGAATGTATGAGGATCTGCGCGGAAAAATCCACGCTACCGCGCAGGCCTATGGCGATCTGGCGAAGCAGCAGGAAGAGCAGCGCAAGCGCATCGCCTCCTATGACCTCGTGCGGAACTCGGCGAACGATATCATATCGAGTCCGGCTATCGCTGCCTTCCGCGGACAAGACGCAGGTACAGCATTGCGGGATGCGGCGCTGCGCTTCGGCGAGAACATGATTCAGCAGAGCATCGGCAATCTGACGAGCATGTTCCTCGGCTCCATGGGCTCGGACAGTCTCGGGCCGCTCGGCAATCTCTTCGGTCTCGGCGGCGGCGAAAAGGACAAGAAGACGCAGCGGATGGACGTCGAGGCGGGCGTCGTGAATGTCGGCGGTGTTGGTGGTATCGGCGGGGCGAATGGTCTGCTCGGAGGGCTTGGCGGACTCTTCGGAATGAACGACAACTTTGCTGGGCAAGCGGCTGGCGCTATCGGCCCGTTCCAGCAATCGTCAGGCGGCATCATCGGCGGCCTGCTCTCCGGCATTGGCGGGCTCTTCGGCTTCGCCGATGGCGGACTCATGACGTCTACCGGCGCTATCCCGATGCGCCGCTATGCCGGCGGCGGAATCGCCAACAGCCCGCAGCTCGCGCTCTTCGGGGAGGGCCGCGTCCCGGAGGCCTATATCCCGATGACGGACCCTCGTGGGCTGCATGTCGTCGTGGATCGCTCAGGCGGCGCGCACGTCGAGCTTCCCGGTGGGCGCGGTATTCCTGCCTTGCTCTCTGCCGCGGGCGGCGGACGGGGTGTCTCCGCCTTCGCCGACGGCGGCCTGATGACAGGGCTCGGCAAGCAGCCGCTCAATCTCGCGGCGCCACGTGCTCCGGGTGGATCGACGCAGAGCGCCGGCGGCAACGGGTTGAAGGTGACGATCGTAAACAACCGCGGAGAAGACACCAAAGCGAGTGCGACGCTGAAAGGCGACGAGCTATTCGTCACCATCGACAAGATGATGGACAACAAACTCGATGAGCGGAACCGGATGCTGCTCGATGAGATCGAAAATCAGCGGAATCGGCTTTGATCGATCCGTCAATCCTGCAATGGCCGCGAGAGATCGCTCCGGCCGATGTCGAGTCGCTATGCGAGGCCCCTTACATCTTCGGGCCTCGCCCTGGCCTCGGCGTGCCGGATCGCGTCATAAATCAAGCGGGGCTCTGGCGATTCCGTCTGATCGACGTCCCGATCTACGAATGGCGCGTCAATGCCGTCCGCGCGATTCTTCTGCGTTGCGTCGCCACCGGCGGCGACATCTATATGCCGATGTGGGATTGGATCAGGGCCCCGGTCGGGCTATCTGCCGCAACGCCGTTTTCCGACGACTCCACATTCTCCGATGGCTCGATGTTCGGCGGCGTCGCACCGGTAGGGACCGTTGCTGCCGATGTTTTGCAGAGCTATTCCGCTGTCTCGATTGCACTCCCTGATGGAGTGTCGATCAGCAATGGCGCATTCATCGGGATCGGCGAACGCGGCTACGGTATCTGGGATATCGACACGGACGTCTCGCCGAGGGTCTATTACATCTGGCCTCCGTTGCGTACGGATGTTCCCGCAGGGACGCAGGTCGAACTCTACAACCCCGTCATCAGAATGCAGCTCGACGTCCAGCAGGCGCGGCAAACGCTCGGCCGATTGCGCCTCGGGCGCTATGCGATCGAAACCTTCGAGTTCGTCGAGGCGGCCTGGGATTGATGTCGTGGCGCTGATCGACTTCGACGACTGGCTCGATCGGCAGGACCGCAAAGCCCCGCTACGCGCCTCCATCGGCTTCACGTTGCATTTCGCTTCGCAGACAATGCACATCTGGCCGGGCCGAGGCCCGGTCAAAGCACCGGATCGCATATTCGAAGGGGTCAACGCTGTCGGCACGATCAAAGGCCTCGAGATCGGTCTCATCATGCCGAAGCAGACGACGACGATTGAACTCTCCGGCCTGAGGCCGGAGTACTTCGCGCTCTCGGCCGACCAAGCGGACGAAGTGCGCGGTCGCAAGGCAGAAGTCTACTTCCTCGGCTTCGGTACCGGAAACAAGGGCGAGGAATGGGTGCTGGCCGCGATGTCGCTCGAGGCGACGCGCGAAATGGACAAGATGCGCCGCACGATCGATTACGAGACGCAGACCTCGACAATCATCCTCACGATGGAGCCCATTGGAGCCATCCGCTGGCGCGCCGCGCATGGGCTCCTTACGCACGACGACCAGCAGGCCCGCTATCCCGAGGCGGGCGACCTCGCGCTCGAGCGCGGGGGGCTCGTGCAGTTCTCTCGGCCGCTGACGTTCTGAGCATGGACCCGATCGTCGCTTCCTTCCGCGCCTCTCTGGGGCGGCGGACGCTTTGCAGCGAGGCCGTGGCGGACGTGCTGCGCGCGCGCGGCGTCGCCGTGCCGATCCTGCGGCATGAGCAGGTCGAGCTTTGGAAGCGCGGGATGGAGGCGGGGGCGCACGCGGCGGCCGAGATCATCGGCGCCACGCGCATCGAGCCGGCCGAGGCGCGCACGGGCGATGTCATCCTGTTCGGGCAGGACGGCGCGGAGCCCCTGCTCGGCATGATGTCGGATGTCGGCGCGGTCGCCGCCTCTTTCGGGCGGCTCACGATCGTGACGGAGCCCGTCATCGTCGCAGCGTGGAGAGTCTGAGTGCCTCAGGTCGTCGTCCCGCTGATCGCCAGCGCGATTACCGCAGTTGGCACCGCCGCCGGCATTACCGTTAGCGCGACGTTCGCGACGCTCGGGGCCTCTCTGCTCGTCACCGGGATTACGGTCGGTGTCGGGGCTGCGCTGGCCTCCCGCAACCGCCAGCAAGGCGCCCTACCCCAGCTTCCGCAGGCCCAGACTCTCACGACGCGCGCGAACCCGATCGCGAACCGCTTCTATGGCTTCGGGCTCGTGTCGGACGGCGGCGACTACCAATTCTGGGAGGTCGAAAACGGCTGGCTCGGCTACGAAATCGTCATCGATTGCGGGCGCATCGATGGTATCCAGGCGATCTATGCCGACAATGAGCTTCTGGCGCTGTCGTCCGGCCCTGCGAACTATGGTGAGGGGTCGACGACAACGACGATAGTGAGCGTCGATTTTGGCGAGGGGGTGCAGTGGCCAAACACTGGCCTGAAATACGCGAACCTCTACTCCTGGGTCTATTCCGGCGGAGCGTCGCAGCAAGTTCCGATCGGATTTGCACCAGCAATATTCGTCGAGTTCCGCAACGCTACGCCAGAAGGCAGGCCGTCGACTCTGCTGCGTGAGTTTTTCGGCGATCATCCGTTAAACGCGCGTCCTTCGTATCAGGATACTGTCATCAATTGGGGCGCCAGTCATAAGGCCTGCGGCCTCTCGATGCTCTACGCGGTGGCGACGAAGTTCAACCTCACCGATCGTCTGAATGTCTACCCCGAGGGCTGGCCAAAGTTCCGAGTCTTGCGCCGCGCCGCGCTCGTCTATGATCCTCGCGACGAAGAACAGAGCTTCGCCGACAAATCGACCTGGGCGTGGTCGCAGAACCCGCCGATCGGACGCGCATGGCATGCGACGCACCCGGACGGATACCGGCGTGGCTATGACGAGATCAACTGGCAGAGCTTCGCGGATGCGGCCGACTATTGCGACCGTCTCGTCGAGAAGTTCGGTGGCGGCACGGAGCCGTTCGCGCGCTGCGGCATGCAATGGAACACGGCGATGGAGCGCCGCGATGTCGAGGACATCTTCGACATCTCGTGCGACGGCACGGCCTACGAAGACCCCGATGGCAAGCTCGCCTATTGGATCTTCCAGCCTCTCACGCCGACCGTCACCTTCACGCTGCGCGACATCTCCACGATCGTCGAGGATGTCGTCGGCGGACCTTATGCGGCCAGCTCGAAATTCGTCGGCGTCTATGTCGAGCCGCGATCGAACTATCAGCGCGGCTCCGCACCGGAAGTCATCGACGAGGCTGCATTCGCGCGTATCGGTGATTTCACGAAGCAGCTTCCGCAGGATGGCGTGCAATCGTTCTCGCAGAGCTATCGTCTCTCCCACCGCGCGATGCGCCGGACCAATATCAAGCGTCGCCTGACGCTGATCGGATCGTGGACGTTTCTCCGGGCGCGCCGTAAGCGCGTCATCCGCCTCGAATGCGCCGAAGCTGGCATCGTCGGCGATTTCTGGATCGACGGCCCTCTCCGGTTCGAGCAACAGATGCACCGCTGGACGATGCAGGTCGTCGAGCTGGAGAGCGACGCTTTCGATGACCTCATTCCGCCGCGGGACCCGATCGCGGCGGACCTCTCGACGCCGATCGTCTCTCCAGGCGACATCCCGACGCCGGCAACGCCGACGCTCTCCCAGGTCACGATATCGAGCAACGAGTATATCCAGGCGTCTGTCACGGCGCCCGACAACGAAACGCTCATCGCTCAATTCCGAGCTCGCCACGTCGAAATCCCAGAAGCGGCTTGGGTCGTCATGACCGACGTGCTCGGCCAATGGGCGCGTCAATACGGCCCCGTGACGGCCGGAGATTACGAAGTCCAGGCTTGGTTCGTCTCGCCAACTGGACAGGTCAGCGCAATCAGCGCGACGGCGACCATCACAATCACCTGACAACTGAATCGACGCAACGTCGCTCGGCGGCGCGCAATTGCGCGCACGCCCGTGTCGTCGCGCCCTGACATGGAGCATTGAATGACGACTCGGCAGGAAATTGCGAAGGCGGTCTATCGCGACTTCGTGGTGGATGGAGTGCAATCGAGCGGGCCGAACGAGCCGTCGAAGTCCGAAATCCGCGCCTATGAGGCCCGATGCAATCAGGAGATGGACGCCATCCTGCAGGCGCTCGGCGCTGCCGGCATGGTCGTCCAGACGACACGAACGCTGCTCTTTGCTGATCTCGCGCACGCCGCCGGCACATGGGGCGTCGTCATCGCCGATCCGACGGCGGCGTATAATGGATTCTACAAGAAAACGGGCGCATCCGGCTCCGGCAATTGGGGCACGAAGCAAGCCGATCTGTTCTTCGGCTCGGTCTCGCAATCCGCCCTCGATGCAGAGATCGCGGCGCGATCGAGCGCAGATACGGCGGAGGCGGCGACGCGAGCGGAGGAAGACGCGCGATTGCGCGCGATTCTCGGCGCCCACTCGACACTACCTCCCGGCATCGAAATCGCGATGGACATCGATGTCGACCCTCCGCTCGGATGGTACGACACCGGAGCCCGCCTAGCGGTTGTGCCGACGAATCGCGCGCTGCTCTCGAACAAACGGCCGATCGATCTCCAGACGAGCGTCTATTGGTTCGATCCGTCGGACAAGAGCACGATATTTCAGGACGCGTCTCTCACGACTCCGGTCACATCCGACGGCGATCCCGTCTATGCGATGGTCGCGAAGGATAATCTCGGCTTGTTTTCCGAGCTCGTAGCCATCGCCAATGCGCGGTTCGACGCCGACATAGCGAGTTGGACGCTCGCGTCCGGGAGCGGCGGCTCAGCTGCGTGGACTGCAGGCAAGGCGCGTGTCACGCGAACGACCACAGTGACGTCGATCTCGCAGGCGATCTCCCTCACAGCGGGCCGGCTCTACACGATCACAGCGCAAGCGACTTGGATTTCCGGCGCGACGGCGCAATGCTCGATCGTTTTACGCACCGGAACCGCCGCGAACGCGACGTCGAAGGGAATCAAGTCGCTCGCAGCCGGCGCAAGCGGATTGGTCGTGCTCACCTATGTCCCAGACGCGAATGAGACCGTCTACCTGCATTTGACCTGCGCAGGTGGCGCCGGTGTCGTCGATTTCGATGACGTGGCCGTCAGCGCCGGCGAACGCGCGATATTGTCCGCCGTTGATCCGACCGCGCTCGGCGTCTATCGCGAGTCCGGCGGCAAGCGCTGGGTCGAGATGAATGTCGGCGCCGTCACGAACGTCCGCTATGTCTGCACGCAGATTCACGGTCTGGGGTCGGCGACGTGGAAGGGCGGCGTCTGCATCGGTTATCGGCAATTGATGCCGCAGGCGGCATGGATCTGGACATCGAGCCTGATCTCCGGCGACAACAACACCGCTGGCCTGAGGTCGTTCGTCGGCGCCGGCGATGGATTTACGATCGGCGGCGCTCCGACTGTTCTCGTCGATCGCGGCCTGCGCGACAAAGCGGCATATCTGTGGTGGAATCGAGAACTCGGAACGAGTCTCGGCGGACGCACGAAGGACGCTCTATCGGCTGTCACGATCGGCTCTGCGACAGATGACACTGCGTTCTATCTCGGCGCGCGCGGCAATGCGCTGCCGGCGGCTCCGATCCGCGTCTATGATCTGACGATCATCTCCGGAACGATCTCGGATGAGGACCGCGATTGGCTGATCGACTACACCAACGCGCGCGCGCATGTGCGCTATCCGACGCAGATCAATGTCATCTTCGCTGCTGGACAGAGCAATGCGGACATGCGTGCCGCACTTACCGATGGCGCCGCCCCAGCAGGATGGAACGACGACAAGATCGTCCCCGGTGTCTGGAACTGGAACGGCAAGGAACTGTCGAACACCTACTGGCTGTTTCCTGTAGGTTCCACGCAGTGTGGTGGTAGTTGGACCGACGGGCAGGCAGGCGCTTCGAAATTCGGGTTTATCGACGTCGCCTGCGCGCAGATGGCGTTAACGATTCCGAACCTCGTCGTCTGCCGCGTCACGCAGGGCGGAACGGGCGTCGACGCGGGCGCCAATCCGGACGGTTCCTGGCATACGCCGTCGAGCGCTCTTCCGGGCGGCACGCCGAGCCTGTTCGACGCGCTGCGGAACAAATTTCTCGCGCTTCAAGCCTTCTGCGCAGAGCATGCGATCCGTCTCAACGTGCTCGGCTTGTTCTGGCACCAAGGCGAGAACGCCAAGGCGGCGCCGACCTATTACAGGGTCGACACCGAAGCCCTGTTCGCCGGCGTGCGCGATTTCACCGGCGTCGCCGATCTGCCGATCGTCATGGGCACGATACCGACCGCCTCGGCCTATTACAGCGCGTCGGTGCACACGGATCAGCTCGCGATCGACGCGGCCGACGATCGCGTCACTTGTCTCGATTTCTCCGCGGTGACCCTCCTTCCGACGCCCGACAACACGCATTTCGACGCGGCGGGATCGGTCACAGCGGGCGCCGCCGCGGCCGATGCGATGATGGATTACATCGGCGACAGCTATCTGCTCCCGAGCGGCGTCGGCTCGATCGTCGGGGCCGGCTTCCCCGACCTCGGCGAAGGCGTCGCGACGGCGCTGGTGCAAGATGTCGGCTCGGCCGGTGGAATACTCGTCGGCGGCGGCTCGCTCGACACGCCGAGCGGCGGCAATCTCGAAAACTGTGTCGGCGTGCCGCTCGGCGCCATCACCGGCCTCGGCTCCAATGTCGCGACGGCGCTGTCGAAAGCCGCGAATGTAGTCGGCGGCTATCCGACGATTCCCCTCAACGAGCGCGACGTAATCGTCGGCGCGAACGTCGTGCAGCGTAACCACGTCACGAGCGGTGCGTGGCTATCGGCGAGAAGTGCGGCTGATAACGACTGGAACGCCGTCTGTTGGTCTCGTGAACTCGGGCTGTTCGTTGCCGTGTCCAATACAGGCACGGGCAACCGCGTGATGACGAGTCCCGATGGCGTTGCGTGGACGACGCGGACCAGCACTGCGGATATTAGCTGGCGCTCGATCTGTTGGTCGCCAGAGTTGAGACTGCTCGTCGCCGTCGCCTCGAACGGCTCCGGCAATGGCGTCATGACCTCTCCCGATGGCGAGACATGGACGACGCGAACGCCTGCGACAAATAATAGCTGGAGGTCCGTCTGCTGGACGCGCGAGCTAGGATTGTTCGTCGCCGTGTCGGACGGCGGCTCCGGCAATCGTGTCATGACGTCTCCGGACGGAAACAATTGGACATCGAGATCGAGCGCCGCGGATAATAACTGGCGGTCAGTCTGCTGGGCGCGCGAGATCGGACTTCTGGTCGCGGTCGCGTATTCCGGCTCCGGCAATCGCGTCATGACGAGTCCAGATGGTATTAACTGGACGACGAGAACCAGCGCAGCGGACAATCAATGGTATTCGGTCTGCTGGTCGCCGGGGCTCGGGCTGCTCGTCGCCGTGTCCATAGACGGTTCCAACAACCGAGTGATGACGTCTCTGGACGGGATCAATTGGGCGACGCGGACCAGCGCGGCTGACAATCAATGGGCATCGGTCTGCTGGGCGCGTGAGATCGGGCTGTTCGTCGCCGTGGCTTTCACAGGCTCCGGCAACCGGGTGATGACGAGTCCGGACGGAATCAATTGGGCGACGCGGACCAGCGCCGCCAATAATAACTGGGGCTCTGTCTGCTGGTCGCGCGAACTCGGATTGTTCGTGGCCGTCGCCTCGACGGGAGCTGGCAATCGCGTCATGACGTCTCTTTCGACCGCCTTCACCGGCCTCGGCTCCGGCGTCGGCGGCGTGCTCGCTCTCGCGTCCCCGAAGATCGATCCTCGCCAAGCGCCTTATTACGCTGTCGGCGATGGCGTGGCCAATGACACCGCGGCGATCGACGCTGCGCGTACGGCGGCTCTGGCCCTCGGCGTGCCACTGGACGGCGGTGGAAAAACATATGGCTATAGTGGACAGTGCACGCTCAATCACAATGAGTGGATGCAAGATATCACTTTCAAGCAGCTCGCGCCTGGATCGCTCACGCTCAAGACGCTGTATTCGAGCGGTAAGAACAGGGTCAAACTGATCCGCGTCAAAGTGAACAGAAACGGCGATGGCACGAACGGTGGGCTCCTCGACGGCACTGATCCAGCTACCGGAGCGCACAGCACGAATGTCGCCATTTGGGTGGAACACGGTGTCGGTCACTGGCTCGAGGATTTGGAGGTTTGGGGCGACGATTCGGGCATGGGGATCACCCTGCAATTCTTGGACGCGACATCGACGGTAATCAGGCCGTATGTGCATGACATGAAGTATTCCCGCGCGGCCGCGACCAATGACCAGATGGGCGGCATATACGTCGAACTCTGCACTGGACTGGTTATTTGGGGGCCAAAGGTAATAAATCTGACAGGAGTCCTCAGCGGCACGCCGACTCCGCGCTGGACTCGCGGCATCGCGGGCGGCCGAAATACGTCGATAATAATTATGTGCCCGTATGTGAAAAATTGCGACCAGGGAGTCGATCTCACCGGCGGCGACAATCCGACGCCGAATCGTGGCGTTATTGTTTATGGCGGAGTGTCAGAAGATATCTATGTTTTCGGATTCAAAATGGCGAATGCGGCGCAGGAGTGCGTATTCGATAGCTGTAGAGCGGTCGGGTGTGGCGCTAGTTACATTATTTCTGGTAACTCGAGTCTGACATATTCGACGGATCGTAATCTGCTCGTCAACTGCTGGGCCATCAATACTGGCGCGACAGGGCAGAGTGTCGTCGCAAGAGCTGGGTTTCAGATCGACTCAAACGGGACTGAGCACGGGTCTGGCGCACGAACGGCAATGCGTGGTTGTAAGGCGTTCGATCGACAGGCGACGCCGACGATGACGCACGGTCTTGTCAGCGCCATCACCGATTTAGATTACGCGCCGACGGTTGAAGACTTTGAAAGCACCGGCCACACAGTTGCGGCTACTACTGGAGTGTTCATCCAAATTCCCAGCCTCAAAGGCTCGAACGCCAACGGCGAATTCGAAAAGTTCGCCAACGGCACTATGGTCTGCACGTTCGAAATTGATCAGACATCAGTCAATTGGACGACCGCGGACGGATCGATGTATACGCCAGCGTCGCATTATACATGGACATTCCCCGTGCCATTCAAGTTCGGCACGAAGCCGATCGTCACGGGTGCTGTCGAGCGAGGCGGCGCTGTCTACTCATGCGCCTTCAGCGTCCGGTCACGCGATAATACAGTAGCTCATATCGTTCCGAGCGTGTCGAGCTCTGCGGCTTCTGGAATTTCAAAAATCATCACGATGCGAGCGGAGGGTCGCTGGTTTTAGTTTGCGGCATGTTCAGCATGTCTCTGAGCTTCTCGGCATATTGATCGCCTCGTCGCTCAAGTTCATCGAGCGCCGATATCGCGAGAACGAGATCGCGGCGTTCGACGTGGTATTTACCTAAATTATAATGATATTGCGATGATACGGAGCAGTGACGAGAGTATATATCGTATAATTGTTCTGAACAGTAGTTTCCGGAGAATATCAGTGAGACGAACTCGCTCAGAATACCGCTCTCACGCATGGTCCTTAGAAATTTATGCCCGGCAAACGGAAACGCATGCTCGCGTATCGTGCTTCGGCTCCGCAGATGCTCGACGTGAGCGGCGTCGACCCCGCAATGTGGATCGTAGAAAATCTCGGGAACGATGGTGAGCGCCGCCGGGATATCATCCCAAAGGATCGGTCGCTTGGCGATTTCCTCGCGCCAATGTCGGTACAGGATATTCGGCTTCGAGATGACCGTCTGGGGCGCTATGGCCAGTATACGCGTGCAGCCCATAGCGCTCCCCATCGACAGCCCGCCATAGCCGCCCATGCTGATCCCATAGGCTATGCGCTGGTCGAACCCGGCGCACGTCGCTTTGACCGCTCGGCAGAGCACGTCGCGATCGGCGATCTGCCACCAATGGTTGGAGGTGGAAATTATGAAAACGCCGCTGTAGCCGCGCTTTTGTACTGCCCCATCGCCGAACGCGAGAGCTTGTTTTACCGTTCCCCAATCCGAGAATGAAATAATCACGTCTCTGACGCCGTCAAACAGGTCCGCGATGACAACAACATCATCGCTTTCATAAATCTTCTTGCGCACGTCTCTACTCGCTCCATTCGGATGTCGAATGGCTCAAACTATGCCACAGATCAGCCACAGGATCGAGTGGGCCGGTCGGCGCAACCCAGATGGGCCGGCGCTGAGGAGCCTTTCCGGGGCGTGAGTCCCGGAAAGGCTTGGCTTCAATGAGGCCCGGGCGTTCGGCCCGGGAATGCTGTGTCGGCTGTGTCGCGCGGTGATGGCTACGGCGGAGCTTCAATGAGGCCGGGTCACCCCGGAAAGTCCACCACTCCGCCGCACTGGCACGCCCGAATAATCGTGCTCGCCTTCGGCCTTCGATATCAGGCCGTGGCGATTTTCTCGCGAGCTGCACTCGCGAGAAAGGCCGAGCGAGTCACCCCGCTTCGTCTTGCCGTTTCATCGATCGCCTCGAGCAGGCCGGCATCGAAAGTGACATTGGCGCGAACCGTGCGGCCGGAATCGAGCAGTAAAGGGATCAGAACAGTGGTCTCGCCTGCCCCAACCTCTCCGGATGCGAGGATTTCGGACACCGAGCTCGCCTTTGGAATCCCGAACCCGCCATCGCGCTTATAGGTGACGACATCGCGCAGCGCGGAGGCGGCGCTCTCGATCGCCGCCTCCGGACTCTCGCCAGCCCCGACGCATCCCGGAATGTCGGGGAAACGGACGCCCCAATTCTGGTCTCCACCATCGAGAATTGCAACGTATCGCAGCATTCTGTGTCTCCTAGATCCAGCCGGCCGCCTTGGCGATGGAGCGAGCGGTTCCGGGGGTCAGATCACGATGGCGCGGGACCGGGATCATCACACCGGGCCTGGCGTCATTGATGAAACGATCGTGCGATCCGCCGCCGATGTTTCTCCATCCCTCCCGCTCGAGGCGGGCGATGATCTTGCGGGTGCTGGTCTCGATCTTCGGCATCGCGCCTCGCTCCATCAATACGCATATTAATACACACCAAGGCGGTCTCTGTCAAGCAAGAGTGCGCATAATAGTGTGTTGATGTCGAGCAATGCGGAGCCGTGCCAAGGCGACCATTCCCGTGATCCCGGCTGATCCTCCGCGCTCGCCATCCCGGCGGGCGCTTCGCGCGCATGCGCGAAATTCCAGAAAGGTGAAATATGACTATGCGAATGAGCGCGGACGGCCGCGCCCAATTGATCCGTCGCGAGGGCTCTCGCACGAAAGCTTATCGTGACAGCGTTGGCGTGCTCACGATCGGCGTTGGTCACACGTCGGCGGCCGGCCCGCCTGTCGTGACGTCGGGCCTCGTCATTACCAAGGCGCAGGTCGACGAAATCCTCTCGCGCGATCTCGTTCAGTATGAGAACGCGGTGAACAGCGCCGTGCGCGTGCCGCTGTCGCAAGGGCAGTTCGACGCGCTGGTGTCGTTCTGTTTCAACATCGGCTGCGGCGGTTTCAAAGGCTCGACCGTCGTCAAGCGCCTCAATGCCGGCGACTACAAGGGCGCGGCAGACGCGCTGCTCATGTGGAACAAGCCGCCGGAGATCGTGGGCCGCCGCAAGAGCGAGCGCGATCAGTTCCTCGCAGCGACTGGCGCGCCGCCGAAGCCCGCTCCGGTTATCGTCCAGACTGTCACGTCGGCCCCGGATTCGACGACGGCCGGCCCGACGTTCTTTCCGCCGGCCGAGGAGTCGATCTCTGTCGATTATCTCCGCGCCGCTGGCTCGCGCACGATCGCCGGCGCCGACGCTATCAAGGCCGTCGCCAAGACGGTCTTGGGCGCGGATATCGTGGACAGCGCGGCGCGCGCCGGCGATGCGCTGCAACAGGCGCAGGACGCCTATGCGGGCCTCCAGCATGGCGCGCATGTAATGGAGCTGATCAAGAGCTACTGGCCGCTCGTCGCCGGCCTGCTGCTCGCGCTGCTCATCGCCTACCTCGCGTGGCGCGCCATCCGCGCCGCCGACAAAATCACCATGGCGCGCGTCGACGACGCCGTGAGCGGCCTCAACATCGGCCGCTGACTTCCCGCGCCGGGCGGCTTCCCGGCAATTTCCAGAAAGGCTTAGATATGAGAAACGCTCCCGCTTTCGTGAGCGCGATCCTGCTCGCGCTCTTTCTCCCCTCGCCCGGCTCGGCCTATTTTTTGGCCGGCGCCGCCCTGATCGTCTTCGGCCCGACCGTCGCGGCGCGCGTCGTCGAGGGCGCGCTGTGGATCGTGGCGGCCATTCTGGACGCCTGCCGCGCTCCGCCCGCCCGCGTCGTCATGGGAATCGCCGTTCTGTCTGCGGTCGGATCGGCCGCCGTCGCCGGCAGCGTCGCGCTCGCCGGAGGCTGATCCATGTCGCTCGACCTCAGCGTTCGGCTCGGCGACCTCTTGCAGGTCGCGGTAATTGCCGCCGGTGGCCTCATGGTTTTCGCGACCATGAGGGCCGAGGCCAGGATCAGCGCCCGCCGTCTCGATAACGTCGAGGCGGAGCTGACGAAGCAAACGACCATCTTGACGCAGCTCGCGGCCGGCGAAGCCCGTATGGACGGCCTGGACCGCAGGCTTACCATGCTCGAGGAAGCGCGCGGTCGACCTTAATGGGGTTCCGCGCACGCGCTTGCGTCAAGATAGATATTCATTTTAATGTCGGGCTGAAATCGCCGCCCTCGGATGGCACCGGGAGTTTCGCGCCGATAAGCTGCTCTAAGACTTCATCATCCAACGCGATGTCAGCCTTGAACTCGTCAACCGCATATCGCCCACTCTTGAAAACCAGTTCTGCGACCTTTGCTAGAAGCATAGGGCTTTCAAGCGGAATGGCGCCGCTGCCCTTATCGAGCGGCTCCGTTGTTCTCCACTTCTTGTATGAAATTTGTTTGTATAGATTTATCACTTGCCTATCATCAAATAGGCCAAGCTCCTTGCACCTATATATCATAGCTTGTATCGATGTCTTCCATCTAGCCTTTAGATCAATGAAGCTTTCGGCCCTCGGGGAATACACCTCAAGAGGGAATGACTTCCTCGGCAACAAAAATGCCCCGGCAAATTTATCCGCTTCAGCTTCTATCTGCTTCAAGCGCGCCTCGTCCTCGATTTCATCAGCTCCGACCCACCGATGCAGGCATAGATGCGCGAGTTCATGCGCAGCATCAAAGCGAGACCGCGCCGCGCTTTCCTTATCAGAAGACAAAAACACGAACGGCCTATCACCAGACCAATAAGAAAATGCATCTACATTTTCTTTGTGTATTACATAACGGCAAATTATTACCCCATTTGTCTCAAGAAGACGCACGACATTTGATATTGGTCCAAGCCCTAGACAAAAGTGCTTCCTTACAGCCTCAGCTAATTCTTCTATTTCATCATCTTCGTATGTCGATGACGCTGGATTAGCGGGCTCGAATCTTGGGATGTTCACTTGTGGGAAATTAGCAATCATATCGAATGAAAACGCCGTGCTCGCGAACCATTCGGCCATTACCGCGCATGCTTGATTTCTACGCTTTGTATCGGCTCCTTTCTTTCTGAAGAAGTTGGCGCTGTGCCGGCCAAACGAGGCACGCGTTTCTTTCGTAAAATGTGCAATCGGCTGTTTTAACTCGGCGGAAATTTTCAAAAGAACCGCTGGCTCAGGCGATTTCTCGCCAGATTCGTAGGCGGAAACGGCTTGCCGCGATACACCTATACGTATCGCAAGTTCTGTCTGAGTCAGGCGTTCTGCGTAGCGCGCCTCTATTAGGCGCTCAGGAATCAAACGCCGCCCGGGTAGGGCGGCTCCGGAGGCGCTACGAAAGGGGAGAATGTTGTCATTTGCCATTGTCGCGCATCCACTTTTCGATGTCCTCCTTCAACAGATTGACGCCCTCGAAGTCGGTATCAGTATCCTCCGGAGGCGGCCTGTCGTCTCCCGACATTTCGTGCGGCATCCGCATTAAGTTCTCTGACAGCCATGTCCATTTAGTTCTCGACGATGCACTCGGAACCCCAATGTGCGCAAAATTCAATTTTTGATGGCCGTGAACCAAGAGAAAATGCGGTAGGCCGCGGACTCGCCGCTCGTCCTGTAATTCTTTCAGATCGAACACGCCCTGCGCCGTCAGCAGCCGAGCATTCTCTCTAAATACGACGTTCCTTGGCTGTCGATAGGGGTCGGAAACTTGGCTAATTGATGCTGTGGAATGGCTGAAGCGTAGCTCCAGGTAGCGACCAGTAGGCTGGGCAAAGTCAGTCCACGCATAATCGCATTTGAGCGAGCCCCCCTTCACCGCTCGCTCAAATCCAAAATCGACCGCCCACGATATGATTCGACCTGCGTTGTCGTCCGCACTTACAACTTGCAGGATAGGCTGGTCTGCAATGAGTTCTGCCGCGGCCATATAGGCTTGGCGCAGAATGGTAGGAACAATCGTCCTCTGACTGATCGGGAACTGATCCTTGATGAAATCTTCCGGGCTGACCACGAATCGCCTCCCATGGTTGCGTCGCTGCCTACGCAACCATTTCAGACGAAATGCATGTTTTGTCAACCAGCGGGCCGCCACCTCTTCGCAGCCGCCTTTTTCGCGATCTCGGCGCGCCGCTCGGGCGTCATGCTCTCGGCGCGCTTCTTCCCGCCTTTGCGGCCGAGTTCGGCGGCGGCTTGGTTCTTGGCTGGCGCGTTGCCGTAATCCTCCGGCTCTTCGCCTGTCAAAATGCGCATGACCTTCACGGCGCGTGCTATGGCGTCGGCGGGGCGCTTCTCGCCTTTAGGGCCGGTCGGCATGGTCGGCATGGACGGTCACCGAATAAGCGAAATTCTCAGCCGCTTCTCTGGTAGGGAAGCGGCGCGTTTCTGTTAGGAGCCCATTGATTCGAATTTCGACATGGAAGGAAGTTGGCGCAGGGTGTCCGGATGTCACCAGCGCCTGCGTGCCGTTTTCCGGCGCTCTTCCAAACCGTAGCTCTGACACTGGCCCCTCCTGCTTTGCGCCATGCATAGCAGGAGAGATCAGGGCGACGCGAGCTGCCGTCAAGAGCGGCAAAATTCAAACTGACCCACTACCCGATTGGACGGCGGCTTGACTCCGTGGGACGTGTTGTAGAACAATTCGAGAACATGACGCCGAACATCCCCGGAGGTCAACAAGGAACTTGCGGCCCGCCATAGAGTCCTTGCGCGCGCAAATCGAGAAGATCGAAGGTCGAAGCCGGCGCGCGAAATCGGTGCTTCCATTCGGAATCGCCGAGATGGACTCGCGACTCCCTGGCGGCGGATTGGCGCGCGGCGCTCTTCATGAGATCGCCGGTGGCGGGAATGGCGCGGTCGCCGCCGCCGCCGCTCTGTTCGCCGCCGGCGTGGCGGCCAGGACCAAGGGGAAAGTGCTGTGGTGCGTCACGCGCCCGGATCTGTTTGCTCCGGCACTGGCGCAGGCAGGGCTCGCCAGCGACCGGGTGATCTATGTCGAGGCCGGCGACGACAAGACCGCGCTGGCCTGCATGGAAGAAGGCCTCCGGCATGGCGGACTCGGAGCCGTCGTCGCCGAAGTCGCGCGACTGTCCATGACCGCCTCACGGCGACTCCAGCTTGCCGCCGAAGGGACCGAGACGATCGGGATCGCGCTCCGCCGCTGGCGGCGGCAGACGGAGACAGCCGATTTCGGGCAACCGACTGCGGCGATGACAAGGTGGCGCGTGTCGGTCCTACCCTCGACGCCGCTGCCGGCGCCGGGCGTCGGACGGCATCGCTGGCGGGTTGAGCTGATCCGCGCCCGCGCGGGCGAAAGCGCAGAGTTTATTCTGGAGGCGTGCGATGCAGCGGGTTGTCTCGCTCTTCCTGCCGACCTGGCCCACCGACCGGGTGCGGCGAAAGGCCGGCGACGCGGCGCCTCCGGCTGAGGCGCCGCTCGTCCTGATCGGCCGGGAAGGACAAAGGCGGGTAGTGAAGGCGGCCGACGCCGCCGCCCAGGCCTCCGGCCTTCGCGTCGGCATGCTCGCGATCAAGGCTCGGATTCTCGTATCCGGCCTCATCGTCCAGGACCACGACCCTGCCGCCGACGCTGACGCGCTGGAGCGGCTGGCGCTCTGGGTTCTCCGGCGCTTCGCCCCCCTCGTCACTACGGACCCGCCGGACGGGATCGTCATCGATTCGACCGGCGCCGACCATCTCCATGGCGGCGAGCAGGCGATGCTCGACGCCCTGGTCAGCCGGCTCGCCCTATCCGGCATCGCCGCGCGCGCGGCCGTGGCCGATAGCCGGGGCGCGGCCCACGCCCTCGCCCGCTTCGTCGCCCGCCCGACCACGATCGCGCCAGCCGGGCATGGCGCGTCCGTGCTGGCGGCCCTGCCGCTCGCCGCCCTCCGTCTTCCGGGCTCGACGCCGGCCGACCTCCGCGTCCTCGGCTTCGAGCGGATCGGCGATCTGCTCGCCCCGCCGCGGGCGCCGCTCACCCTGCGCTTCGGTCCCGAGCTCGGCCGCCGGATCGACCAGGCGCTCGGCGACCTCGCCGAACCGATCGACCCGATTCGTTCGCCCGATGCCGTCGAAGCGCGCCGATCCTTTCCGGAGCCGATCGGAGCGGCGGAAACCATCGCCCGCTACATCCGCAAGCTGGCGACCGACCTCTGCGCGACGCTCGAGGAGCGCGGGCTCGGCGCGCGCCGCCTCGATCTTATCTGCCAGCGCGTCGATAACCGCACCCAGGCCGTCCGCGTCGGCACGGCGCTGCCCGTCAGGGACGCCGAACGCCTCGCCCGGCTGCTCTGCGACAAGATCGAGACCATCGACCCCGGCTTCGGAATCGAGGCGATGAGCCTCACTGCAACCCTCGCCGAGCCGCTCGCAAACGGCCAGATGGCGAGCGCCCTGATCGAGGAGACGACCCCCGACGTCTCCGACCTGGTGGACACCCTCGCCAATCGCGTCGGCGCGCGCTTCGTCTACCGGGTCGCCCCGGTCGCCAGCGACGTCCCGGAACGATCGGTCCTCCGCATCCCGGCGATGGCGCCCGAGACGGGAGCGACATGGCCCGGCCATTGGCCGCGTCCGGCGCGATTGCTGTCCCAGCCCGAACCGATCGAGACCGTCGCGCTGCTTCCCGACCATCCGCCGGCGTCTTTCACCTGGCGCGGCGCGCGCCGGCGCGTGAAGCGGGCCGACGGCCCGGAGCGCGTCTTCGGCGAATGGTGGAAGCGCGACGCCGAGCTCGTCGCCGTGCGCGACTATTTCCGGGTCGAGGACGAAGCCGGCGAACGCTATTGGATCTATCGCGCGGGGGACGGCGAGGACGCCGCCACCGGCTCGCACCGCTGGTATCTGCACGGAGTGTTCGGATGAGCGGTCCGCGCTACGCCGAATTGCAGGTCACCTCGCATTTCTCCTTCTTGCGCGGCGCCTCCTCGGCCGAGGAGCTGTTCTCGCAAGCCGCGCTGCTCGGCGTCGAGGCGCTGGCCGTGGTCGACCGCAACTCGCTGGCCGGCGTCGTGCGCGCCCATGAGGCGGCGAAGGTGACGGGCGTGCGCCTCGTCGTCGGATGTCGTCTGGATCTCGCCGGCGGCATTTCGGTCCTCATCTATCCGACCGACCGGCCATCCTATTCACGGCTCTGCCGGCTACTGTCGCTCGGCAAGGGCCGCGCCGGCAAGGGCAAGTGCCAGCTCGAATGGAGCGATCTCGTCGCTTATGGTGAAGGGCTGATCGCAGTCCTCGTGCCGGACCACGCCGACGACGAGTGCGGCCTCCGCCTGCGGCGCCTGCGCAAGGCGTTCGGCGACCGGTCCTACATGGCGCTGACGCTGCGCCGCCGCCCGAACGATCAGTTGCGGCTCCATGAGCTGTCGAACCTGGCCGCGCAGTCGCGTGTGCCGACTGTCGTCACCAATGACGTCCTGTTCCACGAACCCAGCCGGCGCATGCTGCAGGATGTCGTCACCTGTATCCGCCACAATGTCACGATCGATGCGCTCGGCGATCGGCGCGAGCGCCACGCCGATCGCTACTTGAAGCCGCCCGAGGAGATGCATCGCCTGTTCGGTCGCTATCCGGAAGCGCTCGCGCGCACGATCGAGATCGCCGACCGTTGCCGCTTCTCGCTCGACGAACTGGCCTATCAATATCCCGAGGAACGCGACGATCCCGTGCTGACGCCACAGGAAACGCTGGAGAAGCTGACCTGGGAGGCCGCGGCCCGACGCTATCCCGAGGGGCTTCCCGACAATGTGCGCGCGACGCTCCTCCATGAGCTGCTGCTGATCGAGAAGCTCGGCTATGCGCCGTACTTCCTGACGGTCAACTCGATCGTTCGCTTTGCCCGCTCGAAGGATATCCTTTGCCAGGGGCGCGGGTCCGCCGCCAACTCAGCGGTCTGCTACGTCCTAGGCATCACCTCGATCGACCCCGGCCGCAACGACCTGCTGTTCGAGCGATTCGTCTCGGAGGAGAGACGCGAGCCGCCCGATATCGACGTCGATTTCGAGCATGAGCGGCGTGAGATCGTCATGCAATGGGTGTTCGACACCTACGGCCGCGACCATGCCGCCCTCTGCTCGACAGTCATCCGCTATCGCACCAAGGGCGCGCTGCGCGACGTCGGCAAGGCGCTGGGCCTTCCCGAGGATCTGATCGGAACGCTCTCCTCGCAGGTCTGGGGCTGGTCCGAGGAAGGCGTCGAGCAGAAGCATGTCGAGGGTCTGAACCTCAACCTCGGCGACCGGCGTCTATGCTTGGCGCTCGATCTCGCGCGCCAGCTCATGGGTGCGCCTCGTCACCTGTCGCAGCATCCCGGCGGGTTCGTCCTGACGCATGATAGGCTCGACGAACTGGCGCCGATCGAGCCAGCCGCAATGGACGCGCGGCAAGTGATCGAATGGGACAAGGACGATATCGACGCGCTCCGTATGATGAAGGTCGACGTCCTCGCCTTGGGGATGTTGAGCTGCATGAAGCGCGGCCTCGACATGCTCGCCGACCACAAGGGCATCAATCTCGATCTCGCGACCATCCCGGCCGAGGATCCACAAACCTATGCGATGATCCGCCGCGCTGACACGCTCGGCACCTTCCAGATCGAATCTCGTGCGCAGATGTCGATGCTGCCGCGCCTCGAGCCCCGGACCTATTACGACCTCATCGTGCAGGTCGCGATCGTGCGGCCCGGCCCGATCCAGGGCGACATGGTGCATCCCTATCTCCGGCGCCGCGAAGGCCTCGAGCCGGTCCATTATCCCAAGCCCGAGCTGGAGAAAGTGCTGGGAAAGACCTTGGGCGTGCCGCTCTTCCAGGAACAGGCGATGCGCGTCGCCATCGAATGCGCCGGCTTCACGCCGGGTGAGGCCGACTTGCTCCGCAAGTCCATGGCGACCTTCAAGCACACGGGCGGCGTCAGTTCGTTCAGGACCAAGCTCATCGAGGGAATGGTCGCCAACGGCTACGATCGCGACTTCGCCGAACGAATGTTCAAGCAGCTAGAAGGCTTCGGCAGTTACGGATTTCCGGAAAGCCACGCGGCCTCTTTCGCGCTGATCGCCTACGCCTCGGCCTGGCTCAAATGCAGGCACCCGGACGTGTTCTGCGCGGCGCTCCTCAATTCGCAGCCTATGGGCTTCTACGCCCCCGCCCAGATCGTCAGGGACGCGATCGAGCACGGCGTCGATGTTCGGCCAGTCTGCGCCAATGCTTCGCGCTGGGACTGCACGCTGGAGCCGACCGATGACGAGGATCGTTTCGCCGTCCGTCTGGGCCTGCGCATGGTCAAAGGTCTCACGAACGCCCACGCCGCTGCGATCATCGCTTCGCGCGCCGACCGGCCTTTCGCCTCGATCGACGATCTCTGGCGCCGCGCCGGCGTGCCCTCGACCGCGCTCGTGAGGCTCGCCGAGGCCGACGCCTTCCGTCCGACCCTGGGCGCCGTCCGCCGCGAGGCCCTGTGGGCGATCAAGGGTCTCCGCGACGAGCCGCTGCCGCTCTTCGCCGCCGCTGCCGCCCGCGAGGAGAAGATCGCGCCCGAGGCGAATGAGCCCGCCGCGGCGCTGTGGCCAATGACGGCAGGCGGCGAAGTCGTCGAGGACTACGGCCATGTCGGGCTCACGCTCCGCGCGCACCCATTGTCATTCCTACGCGAGGATCTTCGACGCCGGCGCATCGTGACATGCGCGGAAGCGATGGCGGCGCGCGACGGCCAATGGCTAGAGGCGGCCGGTCTGGTGTTGGTGCGTCAAAGACCCGGCAGCGCCAAGGGCGTGCTGTTCATCACACTCGAGGACGAGACCGGCATAGCGAACCTCGTCGTCTGGGCACAGACCTTCGAGAAGTTCCGCCGTGTCGTGATGGGAGCCAGCATGCTGGCCGTTCGCGGACGCGCTCAGCGTGAGGGGGAGGTGGTCCATCTGGTTACGCAGCAGCTCGCCGATCTGTCGGCCGATCTAGCAACGCTGGGCAGCCGCGACGTGCCGTTTCCGCCGCCGCACGGGCATGGCGACCAAGTTACGGCGGGTGGCGGTCCCGACCCGCGTGAGCTGCCCCCGAAAGGCCTGCGCACCCGTGACATCTACATTCCCGATCTGCACATCGACACGATCAAGGTGAGGGCGCGCAACTTCCGCTGATACATCATGCCACACGGCTCTCCAGCGCTGCGTCACCCGGTCACCATTCGCGCCAGCGCCAGCGCCTCCCTCCTGACATCGACCGGCGCAAGCATTGGGTCGCCGCGCTCGACGGCGACCGTCAGGGCGACTCTCTCGGCTGCGGCGGCGTGCAGTCCGCGCAGCGACTCGCCGGCCTCGAGCGTCTGGTAAGCACGAAGGCCGAGGCCCATGCGCCCGGCCATCTCCGCTTGCGTCAGTCCGAGGCGTTTCCGTAGCGCCGCCAGCTCCTCATTGGTCATTGGCATTTCCGTCGGCCCGGCTTATCTTCCCCTTCGGAAGCGGGATGAGGCCTTCGCCCCACCCCGCCCCCTCCGGTTTAGAAGGAGATGGCGATGCTCACTCGCCATCTCCCCCACCGGAGTGTCACCGTGAGCTTGATGCTCATTGTCACACTCCAGGTCGTCGAGCAGAATTGCCCGACACCCTGTTTATACGAAAAAACTGCACGTCATGCAATAATGACACGCAGTTTTTTCGTTTTTTTTAGCGCTGATTTTTCCGACGATCTGCGCTTCTTCTGGCTCGCGCGCCGAAATGATCGGCGGCGCGACGACCTCGGAATGATTCTCGCGAGAATCGATGACGACGAACGGCAGGCGCGCCACCTCCCGGCGGTCGAGCAGTTGCCGGATGGACGTGCGCACAGGATGCGCACAGGATTGGCGGAACAGAACGTGAAATATCATCGCCGAAAACCGCTGGAAATCGGCGGCGTTCGTTGCCGCGAAAGCGCTCATAACGGTCTGGTTGCAGGTTCGAGTCCTGCCCGGCCACGCGGAGCGCCCGTCCGGATATCCGACGAGGACGGGAGTTCCGCGAAAAATCCCGCTGCACGGTGGTAGCCTTACCGCAAGCTTCTGTTATATCGAATGAAATTGCGCGTCAGTGCTGCGGCTTGGGAAGCTGTCGTTCTACCACTGAACTACGCCCGCCTTCGGCCTGAACCGCTTCGCTTGTATAGGATTTTTCCCTGGCCGGAGCAAGGCGCAGTGGGCCGCCGCCGCGCGCGGACGAGCCCGCGGCATAAGCGGGAAATGATCGATAATTCGTTTAGAATCGAGCGCTTCCCCAACGATTTTCGTAACCGCCGCGACGTCGTTCCCCCTTGCGGGACGCGGGCTTTGTGTCACACTTCCTTCGTCCTTCTGTCTTGGAGACGAAACCAAAGGAGGCGCCACTATGTCGCTACAGGGTCATCTCGTCGAGCTGGAACGCCGTCACGAGGCGCTCAAGAAAGAAATCGAGCAGGAGCTGAACCACCCCCGACGCAACGAAATCAAGATCCACGAGCTCAAACGAAAGAAGCTTCAGCTCAAGGACGAGATCGTCAAGCTGCGGCACGGCGCGACATTGCACTGACGACGCCCGGCTTATTTCCGAAATAGCGCCCGAGGCGGAGAGCGATCTCCGCCTTTTTGTATCTCGACCCCGAACGATCGCGCCGGGCGCCACGCTTGCTTCTTCGCCTCGTCCCGCCGACGGTCAAAACCCGCAGGCCCATCTTCCCGAAGAGGCGCTCCTCATGCCGTTCTCCCCGCGCTATCGCCCCGCGCCTCTGCATTCGACGCTGGGCGACGCATTGTTCGACCTCGTCGAGCCGGCGCGCTTTCCCCGCCATGTCCTGCGTTATCGCAATCGGCGCGCCGCCGCCCGCGTCGGGCTCGACACGCTGACCGACGACGAATGGATCGCCCATTTCGGCCGCTTTGAGCGGCTTCCCGAGAATTTTCCCGAGCCCCTCGCCTTGCGCTATCACGGCCATCAATTCCACGTCTATAATCCGGACATCGGCGACGGTCGCGGCTTCCTGTTCGCGCAATTGCGCGACGCCGAAGACGGCCGGCTGCTCGATCTCGGCACCAAGGGCAGCGGCCGCACGCCCTGGTCGCGCCAGGGCGACGGAAAGCTCACGCTCAAGGGCGGCGTGCGCGAGATTCTCGCCACCGAGATGCTGGAGGCGCTCGGCGTCGACACGTCGAAGAGCTTCAGCCTGATCGAGACCGGCGAATCGCTCTATCGGGGCGACGAGCCCTCCCCCACGCGCTCCGCCGTGCTGGTGCGGCTCTCCCATTCCCATATCCGCATCGGCACCTTCCAGCGCCTCGCCTTTCTCGACGATCAGGCGGCGATGACCCGGCTCGTCGATTATAGCGTCGCCCATTATTTCCCCGAGCTCGCCGAAGCGCCGGCGGAGACCCGCGCCGGGGACTTCCTGGAGCGCGTCGCGGCGCGGGTGGCGCGGCTCGGCGCGCGCTATATGGCGGCGGGCTTCGTGCACGGCGTGCTCAACTCCGACAATATCAACATCACCGGCGAGAGCTTCGACTACGGCCCCTGGCGCTTCGCGCCGCGCTATGATCCGCAATTCACCGCCGCTTATTTCGACGACGGCGGACTCTACGCCTTCGGCCGCCAGCCGGGCGCGCTCGGCTGGAATCTGACGCGCCTCGCAGAAACCCTGCTGCCGCTCGTCGGCCTCCCGCGGGCGCAAAAAATCCTCGGGGATTTTCAGCCGATCATCCAGCATGAGTTTCGGCTCGCTCTGCTCGACCGGCTCGGCTTGGCTCCGGCGAACGAACCGGAGGCGGAGACGGCGCTGGCCAAAGGCCTGCTCGAATTTCTCGGCAAGTCGCAGGTGGGCTTCGAGCAGACCTTCTTCGACTGGCGCGGCGGCCTCGTGAGCCGCGAGCGCGCCGCGCGCAGCCCACAGGCCGCGCTCTATGACGCGCCGGAGTTCGGCCCGCTGCACGAGGCGCTGGCCGCTCATGAAGCCGCGCCCGCGGCCAATCTCGACCATCCCTATTTCCGGCGCGAATCGCCCTGCACGATGCTGATCGAGGAGGTGGAGGCGATCTGGACGCCGATCGCCGCCGCCGACGACTGGAGCGCGCTCGACGCCAAGCTCGCCGACATCGCCCTGATGCGTGACGCCTATGGCTGTGGCCTGTCGTGATATGGCTTGAACAGGGGGCCCCCGGCGGGCGATAATCGCGCGCTGCGACTCGGCCGCCGCAGGGCGAGAGCGGGCGCGGCTCCGGTCGGTGTGGTGGCGAATGGTCGATGAGCTCAGCGAAGTCGAACGCGCGGCGATCCAGATGGAATTGGAGCGCGTGCGCCTCGAGCACCACGACCTCGAAGCGGCGATCGACGCGCTGATCGCCGTCGGCGCCGCGGACCAATTGCAGATCCAGCGGCTCAAGAAGCGTAAATTGCTGCTGCGCGATCGCTTGGCCTTTCTCGAGGATCAGCTCACGCCGGACATCATTGCCTGACGGACGGCGCCGCACGACTCGGTCCGCGCTCGTGCCGGAACGAATTTCTTCCGATCCGTTCATGCGCGACAGACACATGCGGACGGCTCGCATGACGCATGTCCGGGCGAATGCGCCCGAGCGTGGCGAAGATCGCCTCATCCTCGATGATAGGGATGGCCGGAGAGAATCGTCATCGCGCGATAGATCTGCTCGGCGGCGAGGATGCGCACGAGCTGATGCGGCAAGGTCATCCCGCCGAAAGAGAGCGCGGCCTGCGCCCGCTCGCGCACGGAAGGAGCCAAACCTTCGGCGCCGCCGATGGCGAAAGCGAGCGCCTTGACGCCCCTGTCGCGTTCGCTCTCGAGCAGGCGGGCGAAATCGGCGCTGGTCGCGGCGCGCCCGCGCTCGTCGAACACGACGAGGCCCGCGCCCGGGGGCAGAGCGGCGATGAGGCCCGAACCCTCCTGCGCCATGCGCTCGGCGGGGCTGCGGGCTCTGCTCTCGTCGATCTCCTGCAGATCGAGTCCGGCGAAGCCGAGATTGCGCATGGCCGAGATGCGCGCCGCATAGCGCGCGTAAATCTCGCGCTCGGGGCCGGCCTTCAGCCGCCCGACACACAGAAGTCCGAAACGCATCGGCCATCGCAGTCATTCGCGCGGCGCGAATGACGCCCCTGCTCCTCGAGCCGACCTCCTGCGCGTCAGACGACGCGCAGCTCCGTCGGGCGCGCCCCGCCCCACATCTTCTCGAGATTGTAGAACTGGCGCACTTCCGGACGGAAGATGTGGACGATGACGTCGCCGGCGTCGATCAGCACCCAGTCGCACTGCGGCAGCCCCTCGACGCGCGGTGCGACGAGTCCGGCTTCCTTGCAGGCTTTGAGCGCCTTGTCGGCAATAGCGCCGACATGCACGGTCGAACGGCCGCTCGCGATGATCATGTCATCGGCGATGGTCGTCTTTCCGCGCAGATCGATGGAGATGACGTCCTCGGCCTTGGCGTCTTCGAGGCTCGACAGGATCTTCGGCGTGATGGAGCCGGAGAGCGGGCCGTGCGGCCCCGCGGCCGGCCGGGACGGCGAGCGCGCCGCCCCTTCGAGAGCACTTGTCGTCAGCTTGCGACCCTCATGTTTCGCGGCGCTGGCGCCGCACTCACAAGATGAGCCGTTTTCAGCACGATTGCAACCATCTATATGCAATAGTCACGCCCGAGCCGCGGAGCGCCGGGCGTACGCAAAAAAAACCCGGCCTATGGCCGGGTTTTGAAAGGCGGTCCGGGCCCATCGTGAGGTGGGAGGAACCTCGAAGCCGGGACGATTGAGAATCCTATCCGATTCCTCCCGGCCGCGCGCGGCATATTTCGTCCTTTTTGTCCAGAGCGTAGGCGCTCGCAGCGCGTCTACGGCCCGGGTCGCGCCGCCGTCGCACGCCGACGCCAGCGCGGGCGCACCGGCAGCTTTCGCCAATTCAACGCGCTAGATTCTGTGGCGCCGACGGCCGACGGCTTTGTCACGCCACTGTGACTAAAATGTCACGGTTCTCGACTTCTTGCATCAAGGAATGAGAACCAGCGCCCCGGTCGTGCGCCGCTCCTCCAGATCGGCATGGGCGCGGGCGGCGTCGGCCAGCCGATAGAGCGTCGGACGTTCGAAAAAGAGGTCGCCCTTTTTCACCGCGCGCACCACGTCCTTCGTCATTTCCTCGAGATCGGCGCGGCGCGCGATATGAGTGAACAAGGAGGGACGCGTCGCGAACAGCGAACCCTTCTGCGACAGGAGATTGATGTCGAAGGCGTCGATCTTTCCCGAGGCCGAGCCGAAGCTCACGAACAGGCCGAAGGGCCGCAGACAATCGAGCGAGGCGGGAAAAGTGGCGCGGCCGACGCCGTCATAGACGACGTCGCAGAGCTTGCCCTTGGTGATCTCGCGCACCGCCGCGGCGAAATCCTCGCTGCGGTAGAGGATGGCGTGCTCGGCGCCGGCGGCGCGGGCGATCTCGGCCTTCTCCTCGTCGCCGACAGTGGCGATCACATGGGCGCCGAGCGCGCTCGCCCATCGGCAGAGCAACTGGCCCATGCCGCCGGCGCCGGCGTGCACCAGCAGCCGGTCGCCCTTCTTCACCTTGTGGGTCCGCCTCAGCAGATATTGCGCGGTGAGGCCCTTCAGCATCATCGTCGCGCCGGTCTCATAAGAAAAGGACTTCGGCAGCCTCACCAGCGAACCGGCCGAAATGTTGCGCACCTCCGCATAGCCTCCGAGCGCGCCGACATAGGCGACGCGATCGCCGACCTTCGGCCGGTCTACTCCCTCGCCGACGGCGATTACATCGCCCGCGCCCTCGAGGCCCGGCGTATAGGGCAAGGCCGTCGGATAGGCGCCCGTTCGGTAATAGACGTCGATGAAATTGACGCCGATGGCGCGCTGCACGATTTGCGCCTCGCCCGGCCCCGGCGGCGTCGGCTCGACTTCCTCGAGACGCAGGACCTCCGGTCCGCCGAGCTCATGCACGCGAATAGCTTTCGCCATGACCGTCTCCGAAACAAGCTCGTCAGCCGGAGAGGCGTGCGAGCAGAGCGTCCGAAACCTCGAAATTGGCGTAGACGTTCTGCACGTCGTCATTGTCCTCGAGCGTGCCGATCAGCTTCACGATCTTCTCGCCGGCTTCGTCGTCGACGGCGATGGTGTTCTGCGGCCGCCACACCAGCGCGGCCTTCTTGGGCTCGCCGAACTCGGCCTCGAGCGCCTTGGCGACGTCGCGCAGACCCTCGACCGAAGTGATGATCTCGTGGCTGTCTTCCGTCGCCGATACGTCCTCGGCGCCCGCCTCGATCGCCGCCTCCATCATCGCGTCCTCGGACGCCGCCTTGCGGGGAAACTCGATGAGCCCGACGCGGTCGAACATGAAGGACACGGCGCCGGTCTCGGCGAGGGAGCCGCCCGCCTTGGTGAAATAGGAGCGGATCTCGCCCGCGGTGCGGTTGCGATTGTCGGTCAGGGCCTCGATGATCACGGCGACTCCGCCCGGGGCGTAGCCCTCGTAGCGCACCTCGTCGTAATTCTCGGCGTCGGCGCCCGAGGCCTTCTTGATCGCGCGCTCGATATTGTCCTTCGGCATGTTCTCGGCGCGGGCGGCGAGCACGGCGGCGCGCAGGCGGGCGTTCATATTGGGGTCGGGCAGGCCCGTTTTGGCGGCGACGGTGATCTCGCGGGCGAGCTTGGAGAAGAGCTTGGAGCGGATCGCGTCCTGCTTGCCCTTCTTGTGCATGATGTTCTTGAACTGACTGTGCCCTGCCATGGTCCCGGCCCTTGAAAGTCCCGCCTTCGAAGCCCCCGTGGGGGCGCCGCCGCGTCATATACGCCGGCGCCGTGCGGAAATAAAGGAAAGGGCGCGGCGCTTTCGCGCATCCTTCCGAGAGCGACAGGATCCAGATGCGCGGCGTCGAACCACTCCCTCTCGCCCATTGCGGGCGGCTCAATGGATGTCGTGAAGATCCGCCTCGGCGAGACCGAACGGTCCCCGAAACTCACGCTCTCGGAGAAGATGGCCTTTCGTCGACCGCCGCGGCGAAGCTCGCCCGGACGCTCGAGAGCGCTTGCCCTATTGAAGATGCTCGGGCCGATGAATAGGCAGAGATCCATGCACGAAAGTGGTGTAGCCGATTTGGTAGAGCCAGGCGCCTCTCGCTTCGCCATCCGCTATGAGCCCATGCGCTTCGACGATGTCGACATCGCGCGGCACGTCCACGCTGAGCAGCATCTTTCTCCCGATGCCGAGGTCGATCGGCATGCTCTCGTAGGAACAACCCATCCTCTCCAAGATTTTCCAGTTCCCGCAGGCCAATTCCGTTTCGTCGTCGACGAGCAGCATATAAGTCGAATGACCGCCCCTCTCCGTGACGCGATCGAACTCGAATATGAAGCTGTCGTCGCGGGGAGAAGCGCGTACGACATCCGAGAACGACACGTCCATCGCGAAGAAGGGAGAGTTTCTGATCCTGAATTTCGTCCAGCCGCTTCCTTCGACATGTTCGGCCCAGAGCGTCTCCGATCCGTGGCCGTGCCAGTCCTCCGGATCGAGATGAAACAAAATTTTCACGTGGCCCGCCGCCATGGCTACTCCTCGATTCTCGGCTGGATATTCGTTCTCCGCAACGCTCCGGGACGAGGCTATCACGGCGTTCGGCGCGCTCGCCACCCTGTCGCGCTTCCTCGCCGCTCGCGCCGAGGCGCCGCATCGACGCGGCGACGCCGCGCCCTATGTCACCGGCGTCGTCGCGGCCGCTCCGGCTGCGGCGCTCGAGGCTCACGCCACGCGAAGGAGAATGGATATGGGTCTGCTCGACGGAATAGTGGGCGGCGTCATCGGCGTCGAGATCGCCACTCTCATCAACGGCTATATCGAGAAGCGCGGCGGACTGCAGAATGTCATCGCCGATTTCGAGAAGAGCGGCTATGGCGACAAGGTCAAGTCCTGGGTCGGGACCGGCCCCAATCTGCCCATCACCGCCGAGCAGGTGCAGCAGACTCTCGGCTCGGAGCGCATGAAGGAGCTCGGGGCCAAATTCGGCATTCCGATGGACAAGGTCGCGGCGCAGATCGCCGAATATCTGCCCAAGGCGATCGACAAGGTGACGCCCGAAGGCAAGCTGCCGCCCCAGCAGTCGTAGAGAACTCGCGACGCGCGCTCCTCCCGCTTGCGACCGCTCGCGGGAGGAAGCCGGGTCGGACGAGCGTTGTCGGCCGCGGTGGAATGGCCGAGTTCGCCGGTGTTTGCCGACGTCGCCGAGCCGCCGCGGCCTCGATCCACGCCCGCCGCACGGCGCGGCTATGGCGTTCATTCATGTGAGCGTCTGCTACAGCCTGCGCCGTTCCCGTCCGCGCCAGACGGAACGAGCAGACATCAGGTCGGCGACGGTTGCGCGAACGCTCGGAAGCGCTATAAGCGGGTCCATCGCGGGCGTGGCGGAATTGGTAGACGCAGCGGACTCAAAATCCGCCGTCGCAAGACATGTCGGTTCGAGTCCGACCGCCCGCACCATCTATCCTCCTGTTACCACCTATCCTCCTGTTACCACGATCGGGGTCGCCAGCGCCCAATATGGGAGCCCTTCAATGAGGTTTGCCGGGCTCCATCCTCTCAGCCATTGATCACCTGAAAGCGTACCCATCTCGCCTCCCTACAGCATCCTCCGCTCTATTCCGGTAGCTCATTCGACACGTGTTGACCGCCCAAAACAAAAGGGCGAGCATACTGGAGACAGAGCCAAGCAGGCACACGGCCAGCCAACCGCCGCTCGCAAACGCGAGCGTCGAAGCTATGGAACGCCGCAGCCTGCCGAATAGCATGTAGGCCGCAGCGAGCCGACTGCGGGCCTCAGGGGCGGACGCGATAGATTAGGCTTTGGTTCGTCACGTGCGCGGCCTGAAGACCGAAATCCATAACGACCACGCCGATAACCAGTCCGACGATCGACACGGACAGCAGCGCGCCTGGTACTGGCGTCTCTGAACCAATTCCCAAAGGACTCTTTCATCATTGGTCCACCCGAAGGCGTCGCGATAAATGCCGAATCGCCGGTCTTTGTCGCTGCGATATCGCTGGCGTGGTTGCTCGTCGCCCTTGCTTTCCTGCTCACGCGTAGGCTGGCGAGGCTCGCTCCTCAGATCGGATGAATTTCAAGTCGGGCTCTCAGCGCGCATCCGAAAACCCTCGCGTAGCGTAAAGACTTGCCCTTTTCGGCAAAAAGGTAGCCCTAGGCGGGCGTTTCGGAGTGCATCGGCGTTCCCCGGCGTAGGCGGAATCCGCAATCTGGACCTTACCGGCCTTGCAGGTCCCGCGCATTCTGGATATATTCCGGATATACGCCGGAGACCCTGAGATGAGCAAGCCTTCTCAGCAACGCGCAATCGCCAACTTTCGCAATCGGCTGGCCGAAAAGGGACTGGTCCGCTTCGAGGTGACTGGTCGCGATTCAGACCGCGCACTGGTTCGGACCGTCGCCCGCAGGCTTGCGGAGGGTGGCCCCGACTCCGATCGCCTGCGCGCCGCCGTCGAGCAGAACGTCGGCGGCGAGCCGCCCGAGAAAGGCGGCATTCTCAAGGCGCTGCTGGCCTCGCCCCTAATCGGCTCCGAGCTCGATCTGACCCGTCCGCATGAGGAAGGACGGAAAGTCGACATTTGATGCGCTACCTGCTCGACACGAACATCATCAGCAATTTCACCAAACCCGCGCCCTCAGAGTCGCTGATCGCTTGGATGGCCGAGCAATCCGACGACGACCTGTTCATCGCGTCGCTGACGCTGGCCGAAGTTTACAGAGGTGTCCTCGATAAACCGGCTGGCAAGCGACGCGATCAACTCGATGCCTGGTTCAAAGGGCCGCAAGGTCCCCGAGCGCTCTTTGCCGGACGCATCCTTTCCTTCGATGAGAATGCGGGGCTCGCGTGGGCGCGCCTCATGGCGGATGGCAAAGCCAGAGGAAGGCCGCGCAGCGCGCTGGATACCATCATCGCCGCGATCGCAGCAGCCAACGACTGCACGGTCGTCACCGACAACGAGCGCGATTTTGAAGGTATCGACATCATCAATCCCCTTCACGGCCAGTCGGCCGGACCTGATATAAAAAATCGTCCACCTCCGGCTGCTGCCGACGAGAAGGACGACGCGTAATGCGCATCACGCGTCTCACCATCTCAAACTTTCGTTCGATCAAGACTCTCGACCTCGACCTAAATTCGGCAACATGCCGCCGGCCGAAGCCGAAGCGCGCTATTACGCGCAACTCGATGAGCCCGCCATGGCGGCGTGACTCAAACGAAACGGCCTCCGGCAATCCCGGCGCGGTTCAATTTGCGCAGCCGCCTTCCGGGCTTTCTGTTCGGATTTCCCCGCGGCATGATGTGTCGCGCTCGAAGGCTTCGACGGCCGGGCCGAAAAGACGGCGGCGGAAAATTGACGTTCGCCGCGCCTTTGGGCATCTTCTGCGCCTCGTCGACGGCGCGTCTCGACCACCGCCGTCGGAGCAGCCGTATCGCGCGCCGCCGGGCTGCGAGAGGGGAGTGCCGCCCATGAGCAATGACCGCCCGCCGATCTCGCGCGATGTCGCGCCCGTCGCGCCGCCTCGGGACGAGGAGACCAAGCCCGCGCCGGAGGAGAGCTGGATCGAAAAAGTCGAGGAGGAGATCGAGGAGGTCGTGACGCAGCCGCCGCCGGTCCTGTTCCTCAGGGTGCTGAAGGTCGATCTCCCTTATTTCGTCATGCTGACCGCCGCCTTCGTCGGCATCGGCGCGGCGACCTTCACCGGCGCATTGACGCCGCTCTATTGGGAGGCGCTGGCGCCGGTCTATTGCATCACCTGCATCCACGCCGGCTGGCGCAACGCCGACACGCGCGAGGAGCGCGTCAGGCTCGTCTGGAGCCAGGCGGCGCATTGGTTCGCCGTGCTGCTCTCCATGTATGTGGTCTATCTGCCGCAGGTGCGCGACGTGATGAACACCAACGCCGCCGGCCTCACTCTGATGGCGATCTTGGCGCTCGCCACGGTCCTCGCCGGCATTCACGCCGAAGCTTGGCAGATTTGCGTCGTCGGCGTCATTCTGGCGGTGGCCGTCCCGATCGTCGCCTGGATCCAGCAATCGGCGCTGATGATGACGGTGCTCGTCATCGGAGTCGTGTTCGCCGGCTTCGTCGGCGCATCGCTGTGGTGGACCTCGCATGCGGAGAAAAAGCGCGAGTCGAAGCCGACGACGTGAGAGCGCGAGGGCGCGCGGCTTCAGGAGCCGCGCAGCCCATGCACATGGACGTCATGGGCCGAGTGCTTCGTCAAAATGTCGACGGCGCGTTTCTCGTGTTCTTCGTCCCATGTGCGCACCCAGAGCAGCAGTCCGCCACGGTCCAGCTGTTCCTGCAAAGTCTGCGCATGGCGGTCGCCGATCAGCTTGCCGAGCACGGCGCCGAGCAGCCCGCCCGCGCCGCCGGCCGCGGTCGCGGCGAGGACCGCCGCGGCCATCGAGCCGCCGGACGCAAAAATCAGCCCCGCGGCGCCGATCGCGCCGATATAGAACAGCCCGCCGACCAACGCGCCCTGCGCCTCGCCGATCGATTCGGGAGCGATATAGGAGGTGCGGGGGACATTGGCGTCGTCCTCGAGCTCCGAGACCTTCTTGTAGCGGCGGCCGAACTTCTCTTCGACGACATGCTCGCTGGTCATCAGGCTCAGGTCCGCGCGATCGAACCCCGAGCTCTGCAGCTCGTCGATCGCGTCCTGCAGCGCGTCGGCCGTGTCGAACACGCCGACCGCCTCGCGGACATCGCCGCTGTCAGTGTCAGACGACATGAGAACCTCCCTCGGGCGGAACGCCTTCGTCTCCCTATCTAGGGCGTCGGAAGACGAAAGCCGGAGGGGCCTCGAGAGGGCGCGAGCTATTGGTGGGGCGCCGCCTTCAGGCACGCCTCGATCGCCACGATCGTCGGAACGATGGCGTCCTTTTCCCGTTGGAGATGCTCGTCCAGGCTCGCGCCGTTCCTTCCCTCGAGTTCATGGATGGTCTCGAGACGCTGCTCGAGGATATCGAGGAGGACTTCGGCGTTTCTGCGCTCCAGCTCGACTTTGACCATGGCGGCCTCGGAGTTTCCTCCGGGATAACGAGCTCGACGGAGGCGTCGTTCCCGCCGCCTCGGAGCGTGCGAGCGGCGGCGCCGTTCGATCAGGCGCGCAGCGCGTCAGGTCTGGCCCGGCCGCAGGCGATAGAAGATGTGGTTGCCGATCTTGTCCGTGCGCTTCAGTGCCTTGGCCCAGCGCGGCCTCACATAATCGGCGTGATAATGCGTCGAGCGGCCGACGTCGGAAATATAAGTCTCGCCGTTCATCACTTCGTCGGCGATGCGCGTCGCGGTCGCCCAGGCGTCGGACTCGGTCACGCGCAGCCTTCTGCCCTCGCAGGCGAAGGAGAATTGGCAGGCCTTGTAATGGGTGCGGTTCTGATAGACGACGCCGCACACGCTCGACGGATAGAGTCCGGAGGACACGCGGTTCAGCACCACTTGCGCGACTGCCGCCTGGCCCGTCTCGGGCTCGCTGCGCGCTTCGAAATAGACCGCCTCGGCGAGGCAGCGTTTCTCGCGATCGAGCTTTGCGGGATCGATGAGCGCGGCGTAATCGGGGCGTCGCGCTCCCAGGGGCGCGATTGTGGCGTGCGAAACGGCGGCGACCTCGATCGGCAGCGCGTCGCGCTGCGCCGGCGTCGACGACGCGAGGGCGGCGGCGCGCGGAGTCTGTGGCGTGGCGCCATGGGCGGCGCGCTCCTTGGTCGCCTCGGTGGAGACGACGCGCTGCGTCGTCGCGGTGCCACGCTGCCGGGGAGAGGCGTGGCCGGCGCCACGCTGCGTGGTCGGCGCGCTTGCGTCGAGCGAGTCGTCGCCGGGCGTGAGCGCGGCGACCGTCGATTCGCCATCGGCGCCGGGCGCGAGCGCGACCGTCTCGACGGCCCCATTCCACGAGTCGAAAGTGGGCCGCAGCGCGATCAGCGGATCGCCCTTGTGGGTGCGGTCCACCTCGGGAAAACGCTGGACGTTCTGCTTGAGCACGACATGCGGCTCGCGCTCGTCCGGCGAGGCGGCCAGATCGTCGGCGTCGCCGACTTCGAGGCGTATGTCGCGGACCCCGTACGCGCGGCTCGCCGAGAGGCTCCAACCATCCATCGGCCGCTGGCCCGCATCGGCGGTGAAGGACACCAACAGGCCCGCTCCCAACCACCAGGGCGCGATTACGCCGATGGCCCAGCTCAATCCCGACCGACGACTCATACGCAGACTCCCGCGCAGCGCGCTGTGGCGCGGAAGCCACAGCCGCCGAAACGCTCGACGCGAAAACTTATCGCTTATTAGGCTTGCGGCTCCGTTACGGGCGCGGCTCGGCCGACGTCTCGGAATGGGTCATTCGCCGAGAAGATGGACGACGATCTCGCGGCTGTGCGCGCCGCGCCTGTGCTCGAAGAGATAGACGCCCTGCCAAGTCCCGAGCGCGGGGGAGCCGCCGGAGAGCGGAATGGAGAGCTGCGTCTGCGTCAGCGCGGCGCGAATATGCGCGGGCATGTCGTCCGCGCCTTCGCTGTCGTGCTCATAGAGGCCGGCGCCTTCGGGCGCGAGGGCGGAGAAGGCGCGCTCGAGATCGCGCAGCACGGCCGGGTCCGCGTTCTCCTGAATGACCAGCGAGGCGGATGTGTGCCGGCAGAACAGGGTGAGGAGCCCCGTCGTCATGCGCTGCTCACGCGCCCAGACGGAGATCGGACGCGTCACATCGAGGAAGCCTCTGCCGCGCGTCTCGAAACGGAAGTGGTGGAGGGCCTGGCGCATGCCGCCAATGTGCGGACCGGGGAGGGCGATGTCCAGAGAGCGAATCGGATCGCGCCGGCCCCCCCTCCTCACGCCGTGCTCGCCGCCTCCTTGCCCAGCGCCGCCTGCGCCGCGGCGAGGCGGGCGATCGGCACGCGGAAGGGCGAGCAGGAGACGTAATCGAGCCCGACGCTCTCGAAGAAGGCGATCGACGCCGGATCGCCGCCATGTTCGCCGCAAATGCCGAGCTTGATGTCCGGCCGCGCACTGCGGGCGCGCTCGGCGGCAAGCCGCACCAATTCGCCGACGCCCTCCTGATCGATCGTCACGAACGGATCGGCAGGGAGAATGCCTCGCTGCGCATAGGCGCCGAGGAAGGCGCCGGCGTCGTCGCGCGAGACGCCGAGCGCGGTCTGCGTCAGATCATTGGTGCCGAAGGAGAAGAACTCGGCCGCCTGCGCGATTTCGGCGGCGCGCAGGCAGGCGCGCGGCAGCTCGATCATCGTGCCGATCTGATGACGGGGCGAGAGCCCGGTCTCCTGCGCCACGGCGGCCGCCGTCGCCGCCACCTGCGCCTTCACGAAATCGAGCTCCGGCCTGCCGAAGACGAGCGGGACCATGATCTCGATCGCCGCGGGAACGCCGGTCGCGGCGGCCGAGACGATCGCCGCCTCGAAGATCGCGCGCGCCTGCATCTCGACGATCTCCGGGAAGGCGATGGCGAGACGCACGCCGCGAAAGCCGAGCATCGGATTGAACTCGGAGAGCTCTTTCGCGCGCTGCCGCAATTTGGCCGGGTCCGCGCCCATGGCGCGGGCGACCTCGGCGATCTCGGAATCCGATTTCGGCAGGAATTCGTGCAGCGGCGGATCGAGCAGGCGGATCGTCACCGGGAGGCCCGACATGATCTCGAACAATTCGACGAAATCGTCACGCTGCATGGGCAGCAGCTTGGCGAGCGCCGCGCGCCGTCCCGCCGCGTCGTCGGCGAGGATCATCTCGCGCACCGCGACGATGCGCTCGCCCTCGAAGAACATGTGCTCGGTGCGCACGAGGCCGATCCCTTCGGCCCCGAAGCGCCGCGCGGCGCGGGCGTCGGCGGACGTCTCGGCGTTGGCGCGCACGCGCATGCGCCGCGCCTTGTCGGCCCAGTCCATCAGCACGGCGAATTCGCCGGTGAGCTCGGGCTGGCGCATCTTCACCGCGCCGGCGATCACATGGCCGGCCGAGCCGTCGATGGTGACGAGATCGCCCTTGGCGAAGCGCCGTCCGGCGACGGTGAAGCTCTGGTCCTCGTAACTGACGCGGATCGCGCCGGCGCCGCAGACGCAGGGCTTGCCCATGCCGCGCGCCACCACCGCCGCATGCGAGGTCATGCCGCCGCGCGTCGTCAGAATGCCCTCGGCGGCGTGCATTCCGCCGATGTCCTCCGGGCTCGTCTCGACGCGCACGAGAATCACCTTGCGGCCGCCGGCGGCGAGCTTTTCCGCCTCTTCCGCATCGAAGACGATCTCGCCCGCCGCGGCGCCGGGCGACGCGGGCAGGCCGGTCGCGAGAACGGACGGCTTCGAATCGGGGTCGATGGTCGGGTGCAGCAATTGGTCGAGCGACAGCGGATCGACGCGCAGGATCGCCTCCTCGCGCGAGATCAGCCCCTCGTTCGACATGTCCACGGCGATCTTCAGCGCCGCCCGCGCCGTGCGCTTGCCGGCGCGCGTCTGCAGCATCCACAGCCGTCCGCGCTCGACCGTGAACTCCATGTCCTGCATGTCGCGGTAATGCGTCTCGAGCCGCTGCGCAATGTCGCGGAACTCGGCGAAGATCTGCGGCATGGCCGTCTCCATCGACGGCCGGTCGGACCGCCCGGCTTCGCGCGCCGCCTCGGTGATCGCCTGCGGCGTGCGAATGCCGGCGACGACATCTTCGCCCTGCGCGTTGATCAGGAATTCGCCGTAGAGCTCGCGCGCGCCGGTCGCCGGATTGCGGGTGAAGGCGACGCCGGTCGCGGACCGATCGTCCATATTGCCGAACACCATGGCCTGGATGGTGACGGCCGTGCCCCAATTCTCCGGAATATTGTGCAGCTGGCGGTAGATGATCGCGCGCGCATTCATCCAGGACGAGAAGACGGCGCCGATCGCGCCCCATAATTGCCGGCGCGCATCCTGCGGGAAAGGGCGCGAGGTCGCTTTCTCGACAATCTCCTTGAACAGCGCGGCGACAGCGCGCCAATCGTCGGCGGCGAGGTCCGTGTCCAGCGTGTGGCCCTTGCCGGCCTTGTAATGCTCGAGCGCGTCCTCGAATTCGTGATGCTCGAGGCCGAGCACGACCGTCGAATACATCTCGATGAAGCGGCGGTAGGAATCATACGCGAAGCGCTCGTTGCGGGCGATCTTCGCCAGCGCCTCGACGGTCTCGTCGTTGAGCCCGAGGTTCAGCACCGTGTCCATCATGCCGGGCATGGAGGCCCGGGCTCCCGAGCGCACCGAGACCAGCAGCGGCCAGTTCGTCTCGCCGAAGGCGTGTCCGGCGATCTCGCCGAGCCGGGTCAGCGCCGCCTCGACCTGCGGCTCGAGGCCGGCCGGATAGGTCTTGCCATTCGCGTAGAAGTGGGAGCAAACCTCGGTCGTGATGGTGAAACCGGGCGGCACGGGCAGGCCGAGAGCCGCCATTTCGGCGAGATTGGCGCCCTTCCCGCCGAGGAGGTCCCGCAAGGCGGCCGAGCCGTCGGCGGCTCCGGCGCCGAAATTATAGACCCATTTGGTCATCGCATCGCTTTCCGAGGCGCGTTTGTGCAGCGCACCCTAGTCGTCTCGCCTCATACAAGAACCGGACCGCTGGCGCGAATGGCGAAACGCCCGCGCCGACGACGACATCTTGCATATAGGAGCTTAAGCGGTCGACGGCGTTGCAGGAAGAGGCCACGGGGCCCGGCGTCGGCAAGGGGATAACGGCGACGTCGGCAGCCGCTTCCGCGGAGACTTCCGGGCGGCGCCGCAGCGGCGGGCCGAGACTTCGGCGTTTCGAAGAAGCGATGCGGTGTTCGAGTTACAAGGATCGCGGTCGAGTTCGTCCCTGGACCTCGAGCCTTCCAGGCTCGCTCTCTCGATGTCACCTCGCTTCGAAATCCCGGCGCCAGTCCGGCCGGGCGCCGGCGCGGGCGGCGACGGCGGGAGAAGCGTCTTCCGCGGCCTGCCTGATCTTGGCCGCGACGGCCGGCTGACTGCGATAGAATTCGTCGCGGATGGCGATCACGGCGGGCGTCGAGATCGAACGGAGCGCGCTGAACCAGCCGGATTCGAGCGTCGCCGTCGCATAGAGGCCGCGGCCGTTGAAGCGCATGCCCGATATGCGCTCATCGGGCCGGAAGTCGACGAATTTGAACACCCGCTGCTTGGTCTTCGGATCGACCGTCTCGCGCACCTCCTGCAGCAGGGGGGATTGCGGCCCGTCCATGACGAAGAAGGCGTCGATCTGCCGGTCGCGCAGCTTGTTGAGCGCCGTCGCCGATCCGTCCGGCTGAATGTCGATGAGGAGCTTCCATTCCGGCCGGCTCGCGAGGACATTGCGCAGCGTGAGCTCTCCGCCAGAGCCCGAGCCGCCCGCCGCGACGCGCAGAACATTGCCGGGCTTCAGATTCTCGATGAGATCGGCGAACTTGCCCTCCCGCGCCTCGGCGCGCACGACCATGAAGCCTTCATAAGGGTAGAGCGGCGCTCCGAGCATGACGAGCTTGCCGGCGCAGTCGGGCTTGCCGACGCGGGCGGCGAGCACGTCGGCCTGCACGACGGCGACATTCACATCCCCGTCGCAGAGGCCGTTCACCGATTCGACGCTGCCCTTCGACTCGAGCGGCTTCAGCCGAACGCCCTGGGCCACCGTCTTGGAGTTGATCTCCGGCACGACGATGGCGCAATTCTCCTTGTCGAGCTTGCCGCAGGCGATCTCGAGCTCGACCGTCTCGACCTTCTCTTTGGCGGCGCGCCGGTCCGAAAGAGATTCGGCCAGGACCGGGGCCGAGGTCGCGAGAATCGTCAGGCCGAAGGCGGCGCCGAGGGTCGAGTGCATCGCGAGCTCCGATCTTCCAATTCGCTTCGCGCGGGCGCGGCGCGGACCCCCTCAGTCTTCGCCGCTTTGCATGACGGAAAAGCGACGGCGCGCCCGCGCCGGGGCGCCCCGCGAGGGTTAATCGCCCCTTAACCCCGCTTTCTTAGGCTCCGAGCCTACATGCGGCGGAGGCCCGGGTCGAAAGCCGCTTCGCTGTCGTTTCCGCAGAAGACTATCGGGCCGTCCCGTCATGCCGCGCAGCAACGCTCTTCGTCGAGTTCCAGAGCCCGTCCGCGAATTCGCGGCGCGGCGGACGGCGGAGCTCGCCGGAGCCGCTCTGCTCGCCGGCTCGCTCGCAGCCACGCTGGCGCTCGTCTCCTGGTCGGCGCGCGATCCCTCGCTCAACCATGCGACGAGCGGCAAGGTGCGCAATCTGCTCGGCTCGGGCGGGGCGATCGTCGCCGATATCTCGATGCAGATGCTCGGCGTCGCCACCATCGCCGCCGTTCTGTCCCTCGCCATGCTCGGGGCCCGCTTGCTGACGCAGCGCGCGATCCACCGCCCGCTGCTGCGATTGGGCCTGTGGATCGTCGGCGCGCTCGCCGCGGCGGCGGTCGCCTCCTTCCTCCCGGTGACCGACCGCTGGCCGCTGCCGACCGGCCTCGGCGGCGTGCTCGGCGACGCGCTTCTGTCTCTGCCCCGACGCTACGCCGGCGAATCGAGCGCGATCATGGCCCTGGTCGCAGCGGTCGTCTCGGGCGTCGCCATCGTCTCTCTCACCGGCGCAGCCGGTTTCGGCTTCGAGGCGCGGACGGACGCGGCGCATGAGGACGCCTTCGAGGCCGAAAGGGCGAGCGAGGAAGATGCGGACGAGGAGCCCGGCGTCGCGCTCGTCTCGCTCGGGGCGCTGATCCATGTGGCGTTGACGGTGAAGACCCATGTCGCGAGGCGTCTCTCGCGGCTCTTCGCGCGCCGTCCGCCCGACGCGCTCGACGGCCCCGCCGGGCCGCCTCTGCTCGGGGCGCGGCGCGAGCCGGTGTTCGACATACTCTCCTTCGCGCCCGCGCCGCCGGCGCGGGCGCGAGCCGCCGCCGCGGCCGCGCCCGTCTCATATGACGAGGACGGCCCGCCGCCCGCGAGCGCGCGGGTGATGGAGCCGGCAGGTCCCTTGAAGCAGGGCAAGCGCGTGATGCGCGAGCGCCAGCCGTCGCTGTTCGAGAGCAGGGGCGCCGCACAACGCTACGAGCTGCCGGGCCTGCTGTTGCTGAGCGAGCCCAAGAAGCCCGCCGCCGGCGCCAAGGTGTCGCAGGACGCGCTCGAGCAGAACGCCCGCCTGCTGGAGGGCGTGCTCGAGGATTTCGGCGTCAAGGGCGAGATCATCAATGTGCGCCCCGGGCCGGTCGTCACTCTCTACGAGCTCGAGCCCGCGCCGGGCATCAAGTCCTCGCGCGTCATCGGCCTCGCCGACGACATCGCCCGCTCCATGTCGGCGGTCTCGGCGCGCGTCGCCGTCGTCTCCGGCCGCAACGCCATCGGCGTCGAATTGCCGAACCATCGCCGCGAGACCGTCTTCCTGCGCGAGCTGCTCGCCTGCGAGGACTTCGAGAAGACCAGGCATCGCCTGGCGATCGCGCTCGGCAAGACGATCGGCGGCGAGCCGGTGATCGTCGATCTCGCGCGCATGCCGCATCTGCTCGTCGCCGGCACGACCGGCTCCGGCAAGTCCGTCGCCATCAACACCATGATCCTGTCGTTGCTCTATCGGATGAAGCCCGAAGAGTGCCGCCTCATCATGGTCGATCCGAAGATGCTGGAGCTGTCGGTCTACGACAACATCCCCCATCTGCTGACGCCCGTCGTCACCGACCCCAAGAAGGCGGTGGTGGCGCTGAAATGGGCGGTGCGCGAGATGGAGGACCGCTACAAGAAGATGTCGAAGCTCGGCGTGCGCAATATCGAAGGCTTCAACGCGCGCGTCGTCGAGGCGCAGGCGAAGGGAGAGGTCATCACCCGCACCGTGCAGACGGGCTTCGACAAGGAGACCGGCGAGGCGATCTTCGAGCACGAGGAGATGGATCTGCAGCCGCTGCCCTTCATCGTCGTGATCGTCGACGAGATGGCGGATCTGATGCTCGTCGCCGGCAAGGACATCGAAGGCGCGATCCAACGCCTCGCGCAAATGGCGCGCGCCGCCGGAATTCATCTCATCATGGCGACGCAACGTCCCTCGGTCGACGTCATCACCGGCACGATCAAGGCGAATTTCCCGACGCGCATTTCGTTTCAGGTGACGTCGAAGATCGACAGCCGCACCATTCTGGGCGAGCAGGGCGCCGAGCAGCTGCTCGGCCAGGGCGACATGCTCTATATGGCCGGCGGCGGCCGCATCTCGCGCGTGCACGGGCCATTCGTATCGGACGCAGAGGTCGAGAAGATCGTCGCGCACCTGAAGATTCAAGGCCAGCCGCAATATCTCGACGCCATCACCACCGACGACGAGGGGGGCGAGGACGCGCCGGAAAGCGCGGCGCCCGGCTCGATGGATGCGGAAGAAGCGGGCGATCTCTACGACCGCGCGGTGGCGATCGTGCTGCGCGACCGCAAATGCTCGACGAGCTATATCCAGCGGCGTTTGTCGATCGGCTACAACAAGGCGGCGTCATTGGTGGAGCAGATGGAGCGCGAGGGCGTGGTCGGCCAGGCGAACCATGCGGGCAAGCGGGAGATTTTGGTGGGCGGCGGGATCGATCGCGGGGCGTTCGATAGAGAAGCGGCGGAGTAGAATCTGCTTTGCGGGCCGGAGACTCGTATGGGCAGTTCGGCGATTGGCGTCGAAGAGGCGGATGGGGCGATTTCGGCCGTCCTGAACTGTTCGATGTCGCGGATCGTCGATTTTGCCGCAAGCCGGAACTGGAGCTGGAAAACTCCCGATTATGGGTTATGTTTTCCCTGGCGCGGCGAGCCGATCCGGGCGGCGGCGGGGCGTCGGCGATACCGCGTCGGACTCCGGCCCGACGAACGGCCGGCGGCCGAGGGGAAGGGCGGACCCGGGGCCGAAACAACGGTGCTCTAGGGGGAGAATCATCATGCCCGACGGTCTTGTCCCGTCACGGCGGTCGATCGATGGGTTTCGCCGCCCATGGTCCACGCCCTTCGCCGGCTTGCTCGGCGCGGCGGCGTTGCTCGTCTCGCTCGTCGCATTCGCCAGTCCCGCCTCCGCTCATGGGCGGCTCGGCGCGGCCGAGGGCCGGTGCCGGCTCTTCATCGGCCCGGACATCATGAATTTCACGGGCTATCTGCCCGACGCCTCGAAAAACGAATTCTGCGAGGACATTCCCTCGACCGGCCATATGATCATCGCGCTCGACGCCGAGCAGGACGAGCTGCGCGAGATGGCGATCGACATCCGCATCGTCAAGGATGTGGGCGGCGAGGAGAAGGAGAACGCTGATCTCGACGCGGTGACTGTCGCCTATCGCCCACCCCGCATCTATCCGAACGGCACGATCAATTTCGAGCATGTGTTCCCGGAGGCGGGCTTCTTCGTCGGCATCGTCACGGCGGCGGGTCCGCACGGCGAGCGCTGGGTGTCGCGCTTTCCCTTCTCGGTGGGCGAGAGCTTCTTTCGCAGTCTTCCCTATTACGTTCTGATGGCGTTCGGCGTGATCGGCGTTTTTTGGGCCTATCTGAAACATCGGCCGAAGACGTCGATCAAGACGACGACGCCGCGGCCCGAGCCGGCCGAGTGAGCCGCCGGCTCGCGAGCCTTCGAGGACCTCCGCCGTCGAGCGTGCGAGTTCGAAAAGAGATCAGTCGCCGTTGATGCGATGGGCGAGCAGGGCGATGGTCTTGGAATAGACTTTCGCCTTGTTCCATTGCAGCAGAACGGGAAAGTTCGGCTGACCTTCGTCCCAGCCGGCGCCCGGCTGCCATCCGTGGCCGTGCAGGAAATTGGCGGTCGAGGCGAGCACGTCGGCCGTGTCGTGGACGAGATCGCGCGATCCGTCGCCGTTGAAATCGACGGCGAATTTCAAATAGGACGACGGCATGAACTGGGTCTGGCCGATCTCGCCGGCCCAGGCGCCGCGCATTTTGTCCGGCGAGAGATCGCCGCGGTCGACGATGCGTAGCGCGTCCAGCAGCTCGGCGCGGAAGCGCTCGGCGCGGCGGCAGTCGTAGGCGAGCGTCGCCAATGCGCGGATCGTCGCGAAACTTCCGTTGAACGCGCCGAAATCCGTCTCGAGACCCCAGATCGCGACCAGAACCGGTCCCGGAACGCCGTAGCGCTGTTCGATCTGCTTGAACAGCGCCGCATGACGCTGCACCAACTGCCGGCCCTTGCTCACCCGGTATGAGTTGACCATGCGTCCGGAGAACTGCTCGAAGCTCTGGCGGAACACTTTTTGCCCACGATCATGCGAAATCACGGAGCGGTCGTAATAGACGTCGGCGAGCGACGCCTGGATCGCGCGCTGCGAAATTCCCGCCGCGGCCGCGTCGCGCTTGAAGGAATCGAGCCAGGTCTCGAATCCGTCGCCGTTGTGTCCGCAATCGACGGCGCCCTCGGCGGCGCGCGCGACCGAAGCAAAAGCGAAGGCGAGCGACAGGGTCGCGGTCAGAAGCTTTCCTCGAAATTGATTTTGCGGGCTCATCTCACGTCTTCCGATCTCGCGCCTTCGCGCGTCGCAACAGTCCGTCCGCAGGTCAGATTGACGGCGATTCTCGGCCTTTTTGCATCGCTCGCGCGGCCCTTCCTAGTCTGGCGCCGAGGCGTTAGCACGACGTTGCCGGCGTAGCGAGAGTTGCGCAGGACCTCGCGCGCCGTTTCCGCCCGAGCGCCGCCGCGATCTGTTCCCATATTGTTCTTGCGCGGACGGACGGCGCGCGCTAGCATAGCGACGGTCGAATTGGTTTGGGGCGCGGCGCAGCGGGCGGGGGCGCGGGCATGGTGGTCAGAGTCGCAACCGTGGCCTTCGAGGGGATCGAGGCGAAACCCGTCGACGTGCAGGTGCAGATCGCCAGCGGCAATGTGGTGTTCACTCTTGTCGGCCTCGCCGACAAGGCCGTCGCCGAATCGCGCGAGCGGGTGCGCGCGGCGCTCACGGCGTCGGGCCTCGCCCTGCCGGCGAAGCGCCTGACGGTCAATCTGGCGCCGGCCGACATGCCCAAGGAAGGCAGCCATTACGATCTTCCCATCGCGCTCGGCGTGATGGCCGCGATCGGCGCCATTCCCTCCGACGCGCTCGACGGCTTCACCGTTCTCGGCGAGCTGGCGCTCGACGGGACCTTGACCCCGGTCGCCGGCGTGCTGCCCGCGGCGGTCGCCGCCAATATGCGCGGCCATGGGCTGATCTGCCCGCGCGAATGCGGGCCGGAGGCGGCCTGGGCGTCGAACGAGATGGAGGTGGTCGCGCCGCGCTCGCTGATCCAGCTCGTCAACCACCTCAAGGGAACGCAGGTCCTGGCGCGGCCGCAGCCGGCGGTGCGCGCGCCAGCCGGCGATCTCCCGGACCTCGCCGACATCAAAGGCCAGGAGAGCGCCAAGCGGGCGCTGGAGATCGCTGCGGCCGGCGGCCACAATCTGTTGATGAACGGGCCGCCCGGCGCCGGCAAGTCGATGTTGGCGGCGCGCCTGCCCTCGATCCTTCCGCCTCTCTCGCCGCGCGAGCTGCTCGAAGTGTCGATGATCCATTCCGTCGCTGGCGAACTCGCGGGCGGCGAACTCACCGACCGGCGGCCGTTCCGCGCGCCGCATCATTCCGCCTCGATGGCGGCGCTGGTCGGCGGCGGGACGCATGCGCGGCCGGGCGAGATATCACTCGCCCACAATGGCGTTCTGTTTCTCGACGAACTGCCGGAGTTCCAGGCGCAGGCGCTCGACAGCCTGCGCCAGCCGCTCGAGACCGGCGAGGTCGCGGTCTCGCGCGCTAATCATCGCGCCGTCTATCCGGCGAGGTTCCAGCTCGTCGCGGCGATGAATCCGTGCCGCTGCGGCCATGCGCTCGATCCGGGCTTCGCCTGCCGGCGGCAGCCCAACGAGCGCTGCGTCGCGCAATATGCGGCGCGGCTCTCGGGTCCGCTGATAGATCGCTTCGACCTGCGCATCGAGGTTCCGGCGGTCTCGGCCGCCGATCTCGTGCTGCCGCCCCCGGCGGAGGGCTCGGCGCAGGCGGCGCGACGCGTCGCCGCCGCGCGCGAGCGCCAGAGGCTGCGCTATGAGCGCATGGACCTCTCCCCGACGACCACCAACGCCTCGGCGCCGGCCGGCGCGATCGAGAAAGCGGCCCGTCTCGACGCTTCGGGGGCGGCGCTGATCCGTGACGCCGCGGATCGGCTCCATCTTTCCGCACGCGGCTTTCATCGCGTGCTGAAGCTCGGCCGCACCATCGCCGATCTCGACGGAGCGGAGGCCGTCGAGCGCCGCCACCTCGCCGAAGCCCTCGCCTATCGCGGCGAACACAGGGGAGCGCGCGCCGCAGCTTGAGTCGCGCCGGTCGACGATTTCATTCATACTTTCTCCCATTCCATACCGGATGATCGCCATGGTCGAAGCCTATCAGGAAATCCGGATGTCCTTCTTGCTCCAGACGCTCGTCTTTCTCGCCGCCGCGGCGCTGCTCGCCGTCGCGGTCTTCGGCTGCATGCGTCTCGTGCGGTCGCGGCGCCGTTCGGCGGTCGAGTCCGAGCTCGAAGGATTGCGGGACGAGATTTGGGAGCTGCGCGCCGCCGCCGCGGCGCGTGACCGCGCCGAGGCGGCGAGTCTCGCCAAGTCCCGCTTTCTCGCCACCGTCAGCCATGAGATTCGCACGCCGCTCAACGGCGTTCTCGGCCTCGCGCAATTGCTGGCGGCGACGCGGCTCGACGCGGAGCAGGCAAGCTATGTCGACGCGATCGCCGCCTCCGGCCGCTCGCTCGCCCAGCTCATCGACGACATTCTCGACTTCTCCAAGATCGAGGCCGGCAAGGTCGAGCTGCGCATCGAGTCCTTCGCCCTCGCCCCGCTCCTCGAGGGCGTCGTGGAACTGCTCGCGCCGCGCGCCGAAGCCAAGGGTCTGGAGATCGCCGGCTTCATCTCGGCGGATGCGCCCGAACGCATCGAGGGCGACGCGGCGCGCGTGCGCCAAGTGCTCGTCAATCTCGCCGGCAACGCCGTCAATTTCACTTCGCAGGGCGGTGTCGGCCTGAGGGTCGAAATCGACGCCGGCGGCGCGCTCGCCTTTCGTGTCGTCGACACCGGGCCTGGAGTGCCGCCGGGCGCGCGCGGAATCATCTTCGAGGAGTTCGAGCAGGGCGACGGCTCGTCGACACGCCGTCACGGCGGCACCGGCCTCGGCCTCGCTATTTCACGCCATCTCGCCGAACTGATGGGCGGACGGCTGGAGATCGAGGACTGCGCGCGGCCGGGCTCGATCTTCGTCTTCACCCTGCCGCGCGGACCGAACGCGGTCTATGAGCCGCGCCCAAGACCCGATGCCCGCCTCGCCGGAACGCGTGCTCTCATCGTCTCCGCAACGATCTTCGAAGGTCCGTTCATCGCCGAGGTTCTGCGCGAGGCGGGCGCACAGGCCCGAATCGCCCGCGACGAGGCAGAAGCCGCGCGCATGATGGGCGAGGCCATGGCTTTCGACTCGGTCGTCGTCGATTGCGCGCTCGGCGAAGACGCGACCGAACGGCTCGCCCATGCGGCGCGCCGCGCGGGAGCGGGACGCGCCCTGCTGCTGTTCTCGCCGATGGAGCGGCGCGCCTTCGGCGAAGCGGCGCTGCGCCGTTTCGATGGCTGGCTGGTCAAGCCGGCGCGCGCCGCCTCGCTCGTCGAGCGCCTGTCGCCCGCGCCGCCGCCCGCCCGCAGCGACGCCGGCTTCGTCGCGCCCGAGACGACGCTCGGCGGGCTGCATATTCTCGTGGCCGAGGACAATGAGATCAACGCCCGGATCGTGTGCCGGCGCCTCGAGAAGCTCGGCGCGCTGGTCACGCGCGCCGAGAACGGCGCCGAGGCGGTCGAACTCGCACGCGCGGCGTGGGCGGGCCGGGTCCGCGCCTTCGACATCGTTCTCATGGATCTCTTCATGCCCGACCTCGACGGCCTCGAGGCGACGCGGCTCATCCGCACCGAAGAATCGCGCGTCGGCGCGCGGCGTCTGCCGATCGTCGCCCTCACGGCGAGCGCGCTCGAGCAGGACGAACGCGCTGCGCTCGGCGCCGGGGTGGACGCCCTGCTCACCAAGCCGGTGGAGTTTCCCGCTCTGTCCGCGGCGATCGCGGCGGCGCTCGCTCCCGGCGAACACAGCGAAGCCTGCGCGGCGATCTGAGCCGCGCCGCGCCGTCACAAAAAGGCGCGAATTTCGCCCATCGGCGACGCCACAGGTCGTTCATAAGTGAACACGACGAGCGCCGGCGCTGGCGATTCGTTTCCGGAATCCGGGGAGGACGCCGAACATGCGCAGAACGACGAATATCTTGCTGGCCGGCATGATGACGCCGGCGCTGATCCTCGCAGCGGGCCCGAACGCGACGGCGCAGACGCCGGATCCCGTCCGACCGGCTCAGACGCCGAGCGGCCACGACGACAAGGACAAGAAGGATCGATCGCCGCAGCCGCGCGGCTCCGCGCCGACGGCGCGGGCGCCCGCCCCGATGGGCGGCGGCGTTCCGCAGCAGCCGCATGCGCCCATGGCCCGGCCGCCGGCGGCTGCCGCCCATCCCGTTCCGCAAGCGGCACCCCAGATCGCGCCGCGCGTAGCGCCGGCGCAGCCATTTGCCGCGCCGCACGCCGTTCCGGCCCAGCCGCAACGGCCCGCGCTCGGGGAATTTCACACGCGGCCGGCGCCCGCCGCCGACGGAACGCCCGGCCGCGCCCCGGGACCGGCCGCTCCGCAGACGCCGCCACGCGCGGCGCAGCGCGGAGGCCCGCGCGCGCCCGGCGATACGCCGGACGGCGGCGCGCGCCGACCGGGGGGCCCGTCCGTCCCTGCGGCGCTCGGCGGTTCGCAGCATACGCCGGGCGGCGGCGAGGCGAGCGCCCCCGCCGCCGGCCATGTCATTTCCGATCGCGTCCCCGATCGCGTCCCGGCCGCCCGCGCCCCGACCGCGCCTGGCGGCGCCGAGGCTCCGGCCGCCCGCCCCGGCCTGGCGCCCGCAATCGGCGCCCCCGATCATATCCCGGGCAACCGCCCCGCCGCTCCCCCCGCCGTCGGCGCAGGAACGCCGGTCGGCGCTCCCGGCGCGCCTGGGGACCTCGACCATATTCGAAGCTCCCGCACCGGCGGCGCGCCGGCGATCGGCGGCGCGGGAGCCCCGCCCGGGGTCCCGGTGGTCCATGGGGCCGACGGCCACGCGCCGGGCGGCCGTCCCGGTCTGACGACGGCGCCCGGCGCTCCGCCGGCCGTCTCGCCGAACGTCGGCGCTCCTGTTGGACAAGCGCCCGACGGCCGGGTTCCCGGCGGGCATGGCCGCTTCCGGCCGCCCAGCGGACCCGGCGTCCCGCCGGTCGCCGGCGGACCGCCCGCCGCCCCGCCGCCGCGGAGCGGCGGCTCGGGCCTATCGCCCGCAGCGGCGGCGGCGATCGGCGCCGCGGCCGGGCTCGTCGGCGGCTTCATGCTGGCCCAGCCCGGAGTCGCGCGCGTCGACCAGATCCATGCGCACCGCCGGCAGTTCGACCGCGACGGCTACACCGTCATCGAGGAGCCCGGCCGCACGATCGTGCGCGACCGCTACGGGGTCCACATCCGCCACGACGAGAACGAACGGTTCCGCGACCTCGGCGTCGATCTGCGCAGCGAGCGGCGCGGCGACGAATTCGTCACCGTCTATCCGCGGCGCGACGGCGGCGAGGTCGTCACCTACACCGACGCCAATGGCGTTCTGCTCCGCCGCATCCGCCGCTTCCCGGACGGACGCGAGATCATCATCATCGACAATACGTTCCGCGGCCCGCCGCGCGGTTACACGGAGGAGGTCGTGCTGCCGCCGCCGCCGCCCGTCGCAATCCCGCGCGAGCGCTATGTCGTCGATTATGGCGCGGCGGACGAGCAGGTCGTCTATGAGGCGCTGACGGCGCCGCCGGTCGCTCCGGTGCCGCGCCGCTACACGCTGGACGAGGTGCGCGCGAGCCCGAGCCTGCGCGCCTACACCCGCAGCGTCGACATCGACACGATCACTTTCGATTCCGGCTCCTGGACCGTCGCGCCCGACCAGGCGCAGCGGCTCTCGGTCATCGCCGCGGCGCTGAACGAGGCGATCCGCCGCAATCCGAGCGAGGTCTATCTCATCGAAGGCCACACCGACGCCGTCGGCTCGGACGTCGACAATCTGTCGCTGTCCGATCGCCGCGCGCAATCGGTCGCGACGATATTGACGCGCGACTTCGGCGTGCCGGCGGAAAATCTGACGACGCAGGGGTATGGCGAGCAATATCTCAAGGTGCAGGTCCAAGGCCCCGCGCGCGAGAACCGCCGCGTGACGGTTCGCCGCATCACGCCGCTGCTCGGCGGACAGGAGCAGTCGACCTCCCAGTCGCAGTGACGCAAAGAGCGACGGCGCGCGTCGAGCGCGCGCCGTCACAAAAGCTTCGCCCGTCCATGGTCTAAGGACCAGACCATGGACGCTCCCCGTCAGGGCGGGCGCGCGAGGAGCGGGGACGAAAGAAAATATGTGGGCGATCGACGCCGACGCCGGCCGCAAGATCATCGCCGGCGCCTTTCCGTTGCTGAGACCGAAGAAGAAGACCAGCGGCCTGGACGGACCGCTCGCGCGGCTCGGACCGCTCGAGGTGCGTCTCGCCTGCGGCAAGAAGGAGATCCGCAAGGCGCAGCGCCTGCGTTTCAAAGTCTTCTTCCGCAAGGGCGGCGCGACTCCCGACGCCAAGGCGGCGATCACCCGCCGCGACGCCGACCGCTTCGACAAATTCTGCGATCATCTCATCGTCATCGATCACGCCGCGCGCACCCGCTTCGGCAAGATCAAGCCCAAGGTCGTCGGCGCCTATCGCCTGCTGCGCAGCGACGTCGCCCAGAAGAAGGGCGGCTTCTACTCCGCCGGCGAATATGATCTCGAGCCGCTGCTCGCGCGCCATCCCGGCCTGCGCTTCCTGGAGCTCGGACGCTCCTGCGTGATGGAGCAATATCGCGGCAAGCGCACGATCGAGCTCTTGTGGCGCGGCATTCTCGCTTATGTGCGCCATCATCGCATCGACGCGATGATCGGTTGCGCGAGCTTCGAGGGCGCCAATCCGCTCGCCCATGCGGCGACACTGAGCTTCCTCGCCCATTACGCGAGCGCCGACGCAGACTGGCGCGTCAGCGCCTGTCGCGAATTGCATGTGCCGATGGCGATGCTGGCGAAGGAGACGGTCGATGCGCGCAAGGCGATGAATGCGCTGCCGCCGCTGATCAAGGGCTATCTGCGCGTCGGCGCGAAATTCGGCGACGGCGCGGTGGTCGACCGCAAGTTCAACACGACCGACGTATTCGTCGTCGTGAAGGTCGCCGAGCTCGACGCGCGCTATCTCGATTATTTCGGCGGCGCCTCGGAGAGCGAGCGCCGCGCGGCGTGAGGCGGCGAGCGCAAGGGCGGGATGGCGCGCTCTATCCTGCGGCCCTCACGCCTGGCCGGACGCTTGTCGCGGAGCGACGCGACATGTCGAGTCGGCGAGCTGTCGCGATCGAAAGCGTCTTCCGGCAAGATCCGAGAGCGGCGGCGCGCTTCGCGCGCCGGACGGCGCCTCGGCCTTTATCCCCTCATACTCGTCGCCCAGGCAGAAAAACGGCGTGTCGTATGACCGTTGCCGGGACAGCTGGTGCGGGCGGTCGGACTCGAACCGACATATCCGTGATGATGGCGGATTTTGAGAGACCGGATATCTCCTATCCTTTGTGTGTCCGGGGGTATCCGATTTCCAGATAGCCGATTGCTAACGCTAGCTTTTTTCGGTTTTTGGACACTCATACCTAACCGAATGTTCGCTACGGTCGGCTTTCCGGGTGCACCTATTCTGCACCTGAAATCCGACCTCAACGGAGGTTAGGAATGCCCAAAATCAAGCTCACAAAGACCGTCGTAGACGCCGCGACCGCGAGGGAGCGCGATTACGAACTCCGCGATACGCCCATACCCAAGTTTCCTTGTGAAGGTCACGCCGACTGGCCGCAAGATTTTCATGGTGGCCTACATCGCCCACAATGGACAACGGCGCAAGCCGGCAATCGGCCGATACGGGGAGATCACCGTCGAGCCAGTGCGCAATCCTAAATCGTTAAGCGGCGAACAAGGTTGTGCGGAAAGTGTGGGGTCGACGCAGGCGCGCAGGCGCTTTCGGCGCATGGCGATCGAAGCACGCTATCAGGAACTCAAGCAGGAGGTGGAGAGCCTTCGTGAGCTTCGTCAAATCGCTGGCAAGGCTCAGGAGGACGTCGCGACCGCGCTCAACATCAAGCAGCCGTCGGTGTCCAAGATCGAAAAGCAGGCTGACATGTTGTCGACGCTGCGCAGCTATGTCGAGGCGGTCGGCGGTCAGCTCGAACTCACGGTGAGGCTGCCGTCGCGCCCGACGATCAAGCTCCACAGCCTCGGCGATGTCGGTGTCGAGAGCAGCGCCCAGTTCGCACCGCAGCCCGCCGTAGAAAGCAAGCCGGTGCCCCGATGACTGGAACTGCGTGATTTCGGCGGGAAGACGGCAGCTTCAGGAGGAGCCACGTCCAGAAACTTGTCCAGCGGGCAGAGATGGACCAGATTTTGATCCGCGGACGGCCCTCCAGCTCCTCACCGAGGCATCTGGAGGAAAGCATGGAGTGGAAACTGCGGGGTTTGGCGTTCGCAGTTTCGTACCGAAATGGCTCCCCGAGCAGGACTCGAACCTGCGACCCAGCGATTAACAGTCGCTTGCTCTACCGGCTGAGCTATCGGGGAACGGTGGCGGCGATATAGCCGCTCGGCGGAGCCTTGCCAAGCCCTCATCGACAGACCGCGCAGACTTCCTCTCGCGGCGTCCGCCGCGCGTCCCCGGCGCCGTCTTGACAATGCGACGCGCCTTCGTATTGTGCCGCACAATTCGCCGCCGGATTCGGGTTGGATCGGGACCGGAGCGAGAGTCCATCTCAAGTTACAGGACCGAGCCCCAATGGCCAAATCCGCCATGATCAAAATCAAGCTTCTGTCGACCGCCGATACAGGCACATTCTATGTCACCAAGAAGAATGCGCGCACCAAGACCGAAAAGCTCGCGTTCAAGAAATATGACCCGGTCGTGCGCAAGCACGTCGAGTTCAAGGAAACCAAGATCAAGTGACGCCACGCCGATCGGCGTGATACGCAACGCCCCCGAGGCCATGCGGCTCTCGGGGGCGTTGCGTATCATAGTCCTGCGACGTCGACACGAGGCGCGCGCCTTGCTCCGCCCGGAGGCGGAGAATTTCGTCCCTGTTCGGCGATCTCCCTGATGAAGCGGCCGTCCCGCTCGCTGGCCTTCGTTCGGGAGCGAAACGAAGGCGGCCGACTGGCGCTGGCTTTAAGGAGGCCACTCCAACCAACGCCAGCCGGCCAACCCCACGGACCCAGGAGATGCGGCGGACCTGAGCACTCCGCAGGGTATTCGAAGTTGTTTGCCGATACGCATCGAACGCAATGTCACGCCACGGTTTATTCTTCTGAGCCGCTGACGCCGCCAGACGCGCACCTCGTTTTGGCGGAGATGAGGTTAACTCAGCTGCATAAAAATGCAACCTTCCAGCAGGATTTTCTACAAAATTCCACGTTGTCACATAAAATCAACATTCTGTAACGACAAGCAGCAGTGTTTCCTCCCCGCGGCGCTCTCGAAAAGCGAGCGTCTGCATCGCCATGGCGCCCCTGACCGGATTCGCCCTTTGCTCGAACTGCCGCTTTGTGGCAAATCGGCCCGGCCGGAGCCGCGACGAACGACGACCGCCGGCGAAGAACAGCGCCGAGAGGGCGTGGGAGGAAGTTCGATGCATATGACAGGCCTTCTCTTGGCGGTCGCGGCGGCGGCGACGATCGCGCTCGGCGGCTGCGGCGGCGGACGGGAGCCCAATGACGCGGTCGGCGCCAAAGTGCTGCGCAATCTGCTCTCCAAGCAGGGCGTCGGCGCCAAGCTGATCTCCTTCAAGAAGGTCGATGGACGCGATGTGAAGACGCCGAGCGCCGAGGCCTATGAGCTCTGGTATGAGGCGGAGGTGCAGTTCCCCGAGGATTACGAGGCGCATTGCGCGGACGAAAAACTGCGCGGTCGCTGCGCCTTCCTCGGCCTCGCGCAGGATCAGAGCTTCAAGAAGGGCGAGGTGCACAAGAGCGAGGGCACGCTGCATTTCGTCCGCTCGGACAAGGGCTGGGTGGGCGAAGACCAGAACGCCTATTGACGCCCTCGCCCGAAGCGCCGTCGAGGCGCGCCGCTCCCGCGGCGCGCTTGGCGACGGCGCCGCTTCCGGAGCCGCATCGGATGACGCAGAAGCCGAAAATCGCTTATCAGGGAGAGCCCGGCGCCAATTCCGACATTGCCTGCCGCGACGCCTATCCGCAGCTCGAGCCCCTGCCCTGCGCGAGCTTCGAGGACGCTTTCGCCGCGGTTACGGACGGCGTCGCCGCGCTCGGCATGATCCCGATCGAGAATTCGATCGCCGGCCGCGTCGCCGATATTCACCATTTCCTGCCCAATTCCGGCCTGCACATCATCGGCGAATATTTTCTGCCGATCCATTTTCAGCTGATGGCGCCGCGCGGCGCGACGCGCGAGAGCCTGCGCAGCGTCTACAGCCATGTGCATGCGCTCGGCCAATGCCGCCGCATCATCCGCGAGCTCGGCCTCGCCGCCCACACCGCCGGCGACACGGCCGGCGCCGCGCGCGAGGTCGCCGAGTGGAACGACGAGAGCAAGGCGGCGCTGGCGCCGGCGCTCGCCGCCTCGATCTATGGCCTCGACGTGATCGCCGAGAATGTCGAGGACGCGGCCCACAACACCACCCGCTTCGTCATTCTGTCGAAGACGCCGCAATGGCCGGCGCCGAACAACGGCCCGACCATGACGAGCTTCGTCTTCCGCGTGCGCAATGTGCCGGCGGCGCTCTACAAGGCGCTCGGCGGCTTCGCCACCAATGGCGTCAACATGACCAAGCTCGAGAGCTATATGGTCGACGGCGAATTCGCGGCGACGCGCTTCCTCGCCGACGTCGACGGCCATCCGGACGAGCCGGCGCTGGCCCGCGCCCTGGAGGAGTTGCGCTTCTTTTCCAAGGAGCTCGAGATCATCGGCGTCTATCCGGCGCATCGCTACCGGCAGGAGTTGAAACGACCATTCGAGTTCGGCGATTGACGCGGTCTTCTCGACGGCGGTCGCGGGCCGGGAAGCCCGCGACCGCCGCCTCGAAACGATCAGTTCAGCGAGCGAAATCGGACGTCTCCCCCGTTCACGAAGCACGCTCTGTCGAACAGCGTCAAATCCAGGGGATTGGGCAGCCTTACGTCTTCGAGATCGGGGAAAGGCTTCGCCGACGGATCATAGGATCGGTGAATTTGCGAGATGAACAGGAAGATCAGCCTCCGTTCGCGTGCGAATGCTCTCAACGCGCGAACCTGGGCCGTCAATTCTGGGCTTTCCCTTCTCTGGTCGAGCGCTTGCAGATAATCGACGACCGCCAGGGCGCCGCGGGGCGCCGATTCCAATCCCTTTATGATGTGGTCCGAGCAGATGGCGTCGGCTTCGCAGAACTCGAACCGTCTATCGAAGTGCGTCCAATCGACGCCGATCGCGCGGAAGCGTTCGGCGAGATCTTTTTTCGTGCATTCGACCGTGAAGAAGAACGCAGGATTTCCGGCTCGCATGGCTTCTATCGCCAATCTCAGGCCGAGCAAGGTCTTGCCCTGGCCCGGGCGCGCGCCGACCAACACCATGTCTCCGGGCTCGAGCCGTGCGAAGAGGCCTTCGATTTGCGTCGCCGCCGCTGCTTTCGACGCCAGCAGGCTCCATCTGCCGAAGCCTTCTTCGGCGGCCGCGAGGTCGAGCGCCCGATGCAGCGGAATCTTTTCTCTGCGGGACAGTCGTCTGGCTTTACGCTTCAGATGATGAATCGGGGCTGACAGCTTCATCGCGAGAACCTCCTGTAGCGAGCAAAGGTCGCAACCCCTCCTTATGCTTCGTGCTCGAACGGTCGGCTCGATCGGTGTTCGGCCCAGCACGAACAATGCTTTCCGAGCGGAGGGCGGAGGCACGGGCTTGCCGGTCGAAAGGCTTAGTCGGATTCGCGCTTCCGGTAAATCGCTTCTGACCGGGATCGGACAATCGGGTGAACACGAGAGAGGCGGCTCCCGGCCGGTTGCCCCGTGCTGCGACGCGTGCGGAGCGGTCGCCGAAAAACATGCGCCGGCCCGCTACGCGACGCGCCCCGGCGTGACGCGCAGCATGTCCGCGCGTCCCGAGAGCGACGCGAAGACCGACGGATCGGCGCCCGTCATCCACACCTGCCCGCCGATCCGCTCGAGCTCGCCGAACAGCGCCTCCCGCCGCGCCGGATCGAAATGGGCGGCGATCTCGTCGAGCAGCAGCAGCGGCGCGACGCCCGCCGTCGCCGCGACCAGCCGCGCATGGGCGAGCACGAGGCCGGTGAGCAGCGCCTTCTGCTCGCCCGTGGAGCAGGCGCGGGCCGCCTCGTCCTTGGGGCCATGGCGCACGAGGAGGTCGCTCGCCTGCGGTCCGCTCAAAGTGCGGCCGGCGGCCGCGTCGCGCCGGCGCATCGATGCCAGAAGCCCACGATAATGATCCTCGACGCGCAGCGCCGGCTCTTCTCCGACCATGCGCTCGAGCTCGCCGTCGATCGTCACATCGGCGAAGGGAAAGGGTGAAGTGTCGTCGCGCCCGGCCGCGATCAGCGCGCGCAGCCGCTCCACCGTGTCGCGGCGCGCGGCGGCGACGGCGACGGCGAGCGCCGCGATCTCGCGCTCAGCCGCCGCCAGCCAGCGGCCGTCCGCCGACTCCTCGGCGAGTAGGCGATTGCGGTTGCGCAGCGCGCGTTCGAGCCTCGCGGCGCGGGCGCCGTGCTCGGCGTCGACGCTCATCGTCAGCCGGTCGAGGAAGCGGCGCCGATCGCCGGCCGGGCCGGCGAAAAGACCGTCCATCGCCGGCGTCAGCCACAGCGGGCGAAGATGATCGGCAAAGGCGCGCGCGGAGGAGACCGGCGCGCGATCGATACGGAAGCGGCGCGAAGCCGCCTCGCCGGGCCCGCCGGCTTCGAGGCCGTGGCCGAGCTGCGCGATACGGCCGTCGGTTTCGAGATCGATCGAGACGGCGAAGCCGCCCGGCCCCCGGCGTCGCGCGCATTCGGCGATGTCCGCGCCGCGCAGGCCGCGGCCGGGAGAAAAGAGGGACAGAGCCTCGAGGATATTGGTCTTGCCGGCGCCGTTCTCGCCGGCCAGCACGACGAGCGCCGCTTCTATCGCGACATCGAGCACGGCATAGGAACGGAAATCGGAGAGCCGCAGCCGGCGCACGCGAGGGGCGAGAGGCAAATCGGCGCGGGTCATCGCTTTCGCAAATATCACATCGGCGCCCCGCCCCGCCGACGCGCCGCAAAAAAATCCGCCGCCGGACGTTTCGTCCAGCGGCGGCCGATCCGTTTCCGCTCGCGCGGAACGCCGTCCTTACTGAATCTTCAGGATGTTCTCGCCATGAGCGGCGCAATCGCACTTCTGGAAGCAGGCGGCGCTCTCCGCTTTCAGCTTCGGGATGTCGGAGTTGTAGTGCTGCTTGCCGCTGATCCAGCCGTCCTCGCACTTCTCCGAGCACTTTGCCTGCTTGTCCACATCCGTGTCGGCCTTCTTGGGGTCGCACTCGGCGAAAGCGGCGCCGGACGCGCCGACGAAAAGAGCCGCGGCGGCGATAAGGGCGTAGAATCTCATCTCTGTCTTCCCTCTTCTTCTCTTGACTTCATTCTTGCTTCTCTGCGCCGGCGTTCCACTCTTGTCAGCGTGACCTCGGCGTCATCGATCCTCTAGAAGTTCTTCGCTTCCGGCAAGCGCGGTGGAATAGCGCCGGACATCGTCCGGCGCCTTGCCGCACGGACGGCGAAATCGTCCTCGGGCGAGGCGCCGCGGCCGATCGCGCTCGTCGGGCTCGACGCACGAACGGTCTCACGGCGCCCTCGATCCGAGTGCGAAAGCCGAAGCCGCGTTTTCACGAAGGCCGCGGCCGCCGTCGCCGGGACGCGAATTCTTCCTTCCCTTTCTGTTCGGGGTTCGACCCTTCTTCTTGGGCGCGTTGCCCCGTGGCAGATAGGCCGTTCTCTACGGAGCTGTCAACAATAGACGACAGTTTCGTTACGTCGCGATGCGCTTTCTTCGACCCGTTGCTAGAACGGAATATCGTCGTCCAGCTGATCGGAAAGACGACCGCCGCCCGCCGGCGCGGACGCGCGGTCGCCGGAGGAGCGCTCCATCGGCGAGGAGCGCCCGAAGCTCGAGCCGCCGCTGCTCGACCCAGAGCCGCCGGCGCCCTCGTAATCGCCGCCGCCTCCCCCGCCGCGGCTGTCGAGCAACTGCAGCTCGCCACGAAAGCGCTGCAGCACGACATCGGTCGCGCGGCGCTGGATCCCGTCCTTGTCCTGATATTCGCGCGTCTGCAGCTGGCCTTCGAGATAGACCTTGGATCCCTTGCGGCAATATTGTTCGGCCACCTTGGCGAGATTCTCGTTGAAGATGGACACGTTGTGCCATTCGGTGCGCTCGCGCCGCTCGCCGGTGTTGCGGTCGCGCCAGGACTCCGTCGTCGCCACGGAGAAAGAGACGACGCGATCGCCCGAGGGAAGCGTGCGCACCTCCGGATCGCGCCCCAGATTGCCGACCAGGATCACCTTGTTGACGCTGCCCGCCATTGTCGTCTCCCCTCAGAAACCCCGGCCACTCTAATCCGAACCCAACGGCGCCGGCGGACATCGGTTCCGTTGTCCACAATAAAGGCGGCTGCGCTCAGTTCCGTATTTGTTCTAGCACCGCGCGATCGGGCGGGCAAGCGTCGCGGCGCCCCGCTCGGCCGGCCCCGCGCTTCGCCGTCGCACGCCCTCACCACCTTCCGCCCGCCGCCCGCAGGCGCGGGATGCAGCGCTCGAGATTGGCGCGCGCCGCCGCGTCCCACAGCGCCCGCGTCTCGGCGCGGCGGAAGATCGGCGCGCCGCCGCGCGCGAAGCTCTCCAGCATAGTCGCTTGATCGGCCGCGAATTTCGTCTCCTCGACGCCGGCCGATTCCGTCCGGATCTTGCGCGTGTTGTCGACGAAAGCCTCCCAGGGCGCGGCGAGCGGGCTGAGATCGAGATCGACGAAGAGATCGAGATCGCCCGAGAAGCCGGGATAATGCTCGGCCGCAGCCTTTGCCTGGGCATGATCGGCGCTCGCCATGACGAGATCCTCCACCGCCCGCGCCTCCGCCTCGCCGAGCCTCGTGCAGCGGCGGAACATCAGCACGCTGTCGCGCACATTCTGCGCGTCGCTGCGCGCTCGCCCGTCCGGGTCGCGCGCGCGATGCACGGCGTCGTGCCAGAAAATGGCGATGGCGATGAGCTCGGGCCGCACGGCGAGACGCTCGAAACGCTGAAGGCCGTCCAGCAGGGCGTCGATGTGCTCCCAAGTGTGATAGGCCCGATGCGGCTGCCGATAGGCGGCGTCGAGAACGGCGTAGGCGTTCGGCTCATGCGCCTTTTCCACCTCGCGCCAAAAGCGTCTGCGAATGGATTCGTTCATCGCCTCTTCCAAGAAACTCTACTTGCGTTCGGGCGTCCACGCCGGCGTCCAATCGTCGCCGGGGGGCGACTGCTCGAGACTCGCGAAACGCAGCAGCAGCACGTCGTAGAGATCGCGCCAGTTCGGCTCGACCAGAGCGCAGAACGCGGCCGCCCGTTCGCGCGCCTCCCCGAAAGCGCGGCGGCCGTAGCTCTCCATCATCGCTTCGTGCGCGCTCCGCCAATCGCGAAAGACGGCGCTCGCCGCGACGGAGGCGTCGCCCGCCAGAGCGAAAATCTCGGTCGGCGTGCGGCGTCCCGCCACGATCGCCGCTCCGAGCGGGAGCCAGGCGAGATCGGGAGCGGCGCCGCGCACGGCGCCGGAAGCGATGATGTCGGTGCGGAACGTCTTGCACAATCCTTCGAGGCGCGAGGCCAGATTCACGTCGTCGCCCAGGATGGAGTAATCGAAGCGGCGCGTCGAGCCCATATTGCCCACGCTGCACAGCCCGAGATTGAGGCCGACGCCCATCGCGGCGGGCCGATGTGCGCGCCCTTGCGCGGCGGCCCTGGCGGCGCGCTCGTCGTTCAGTTTCGCGAGCGCAACGCGCATCGCGAGCACGGCCAGGGCCGCCTTGCGCGGATGGTCTTCCACGTCGAGCGGCGCGTTCCAGAAAGCGACGATCGCGTCGCCGACATATTTGTCGATCGTCCCCTCGCTGTCGAGGATCGCGTCGGTCATCGGCGTCAGATAATCATTCATGAACAGCGTGAGCTCCTGCGCGCTCATGCCTTCCGAAAGCCCGGAGAAATCGCGCAGATCGGAGAACATCACGGTGAGTTCGCGGGTCTCGCCGCCGAGCGCCAGGCGCTCGGGATGCTCGACGAGGCGGTCGACGACGGCTGGCGCGACGAATTTGCCGAAGGCGTTGTGCACGCGCCGGCGCTGGAGCCGGTCGAAGCGCCACAGGGTCAGCGCGCCGACGCCATAGGCGAGCGCAGCGGCAAGGCTCGGAAAGGCGGGATCGAACAACAGCCCTTCTCGCTCGAACGCGAGATAGGCGCCGCCGAACATCGCCGCGACCGCGCCGGCTGCGGCGAAGACCGAGACGAAGGGCGAGGCGACCAGCAGCGCCAGCGCGACCAGCCCATAGGCGAAGCCGGCGCCGACGAGCTCCAGCCCCGGCGCCCAATCGGGCCGCGACAGCAGCGCGCCCGAGAGCAGCGATTCGAGCATTTGCGCATGAATGTCGACGCCCGCCGCCGCCGGCTCCAACGGCGTCGCGCGAATGTCGCCCGCGCCGACGGCGACGACGCCGACGAGGATGAGGCGCCCCTCGATCGCCTCGCGCGGCGTGCGCCCCTGCAGCACGTCGACGGCCGAGATGCGCCGCTGCGGCGCAGCCGCGGCGTAGCGCGGACGGATGTCGGCGCCGGCGCCGGTGGCGATCTCGAGCGCGCCCACCTTCACCGCATTGACCCCGGTGCGCCGACCGAAGGCGGCCTCGCCGCTGGCGTTAGAGGAGCGGATCACGATGGTCGAGGCGTCCTGCGCGACTCGCAGCGTCTCGAGCGCCAGCGACGGAACGACGCCCGCCGGGCCGACGCCGACGAGCGGAATGCGCCGCACGGTCTGGTCGCGATCCGGCTGCCAATTGGTCGCGCCGAGGCCGCGCGCCGCCTCGGCCAATTCCGGCAGCGGAGCCACGACGGCCGGAAAGGCGACGAGGAATTCCGTCGGATCGTCGCCGGCCGTGGCGACGCCGGCCTTGAGCGGCGGAGCCCGATCCGTCCCTTCCTCCGACAGCGTCATGCCGAGCACGACCCGCGCCTCGGCGATGGCGCGGGCGAAGACGCGGTCGTTGGGCACGGCGCCGGCGGTCGCGGACAGGATTTTTTTCTTCGCCGGGCCGTCCGGCAGATCGCGCACGAAGAATTCGAGACTGGAGCGATCCGGCTCGGCGAAGACGCAATCGAAAGCGATGGCCCCCGCGCCCGCGGCGGCGAGCCGGCGGGTGAGCTCCGCGAGGCGGGTGCGCGGCCAGGGCCATTGACCGAAGGCGGCGAGGCTCGCCTCGTCCACCGCCACGACGCGGACCGGCGTGTCGGGATCATAGCGGCGCGGCGAGAGACGCTGGAAGGAATCGAAGACGAAGTTGCGCAGGTCGTCGAGCAGGCGCGGCTGCGCCCGGCCGAAGGAGAGCCATGCCGCCGCGACGGCCGCCGACAGCGTGAGATAGAGAGGCGTGCGCCGCCAGAGCCCGCGCACGACGGCCGCGATCCCTTTCAATCGGCCGCGGCCGCGGCCGCGCCCCCACCCGCGCCGCCCTCGCCCATCGGCGGCGGCTCCGCATGCGGGGCGGGCGCCGGCTGGTGGAGGCTCTGGGCGCGGCTGCGCACGAGCGACTGGCCGGCCCAGAACATATTGAGCGTGTCGAGCCCCGGCCCCCTGTCGCTCTCGGTGGAGCCGAGCAGCGGCCGGTCGCCGCCGAGCAGGCGCTCGGCGTCCTCCTCCGTCGGCAGGACGTCGACGCCGCCATGTTGCGCGAGCTCGCTCGCCAGCTCTTTCTGCAGGCCGGCAATGATCTCCGCCGAGACGCGGAAGGCCTCGCCGATCTCCCCGCTCGGCGAGACGCAGACGCCCGCGCCGACGCGCGAGAGCACGCGCGATCCGCTCTTCGTGCGAATGGTCAGCGCGCCGAACTGGTCGACGATCAGCGCGCCGCATTTCGGCCGGCTCAGATCGACGAGCACGGCGCCGCCGCGTACGGCGATCGTCGCCGTCGGCGTCTTGATGGAGGCTCCGCCGCCATGGCTGACGCCGCCGCCGACGAAGCGCAGCACGCCCTTGGCGGCGCTGATCGTCTGCTCTCCGCCGCTATTGCCCGAATAGACGAAGCGGTCGATGGTCACCTGGCTGTTGCGGCCGACCGTCAGCGTCGAGCGGTCGCGAAAGACGATCTGCGCGCTGCCGGCGCGATCGGTCTCGACGCGCTCGCGATCGACGATCGCCGCGCCGAGCGAGAGCGCGCGCGCCGCCTGGCCGGGCGCCGTCCCCCGCGCGGACTGATTGACGGCGCCGATGCTGCCGACCGTCTCCGCCGCGGCGGCGGAGACGGCGAGCGCGACGCCGGCCGCGAGCGCGATTTTCGCTGCTGTCGCCATGCCGTTCCCCTCTAGAACCGCGCCACCGGGCCGAACCATACCGACAGATTGTCGGTGCGGAAATTCGGCAGGTTGGAATCATAGCGGGCATATTCGAAGGCCGCCGACATGCCGACCCAGCGCGTGAGCGGCGCCTCGACGAGGAGGCCCGCCGCCCAGCCCGTGTCGCGACGCGCCCGCGACGGATCGAGGACCGGATCGGCGGCGTCGTAGAAAGCGTGGAAGACGCGGCCGAAGGGCGCGAGCGACCATTTCCGCCCGACGCCGGCGAGCGGCGGATCGAAATCGACGCGCAGCAGAGCCTGTCCCTCGACCTGATCGAAGGACTGCGGCAAACGGATGGCGTTGGCGCGGGTGAAGGCCGCGCGCGTCTCGAGCCTGATGTTCTCGCGCGGCGCCCACAGGCCGCCGAGCGAGGCGGTCACAGCGCTGCCCGTGCCGAGCGCGGAGACGGACGGGAAGAGCCCCGTCGAGGCGACCGAGAGATAGCGATATTCGACGCCGGGCTCGACGAAGACCTCTTCGCCGACGGGCGCGCTCACCGCGACGCCGGCGCCGCCGGAATTCAGATAATTCGAGCCTCCCACATAGGAGGTCATGCCGGTCACATAGGGCTTGACGCCGACGCCCGGCGCGGCCGCCGGATCGAGCGCGAAACGCGGGCCGGCCGTCAAGCCGAACACGCCGACATCATAGCTCGCGAGGTGAAACTGCTGCGTGGCGTAGCCTTTGAAGCGCGTCTCGAACTGCGCCTCGCCCTGCGTGTCGAGATCGGTGTCGTTGGCGATGTCGGCGAGCTCGAAGGCGTTGAAATCGGCGCGGCGCTGCAGCGGCGAGACCAGTCCGACGCCGCCCGCGGAGAACAGCCCGTTGTTCGGAAAGAAGGAGGCGTTGGACTGCGAGCGCACGCCGGCCTGCAGCCGCGCCGACCAGCGGCTCGGCTCGCTCTCCTTCTGCGCCTGCGCCAAAAAGGCCTCGATCTGCGCGCGCTGGGCGGGGCCGAGCGCGCCCCCTTCGACCGCGGCGCGCAGATACATGGCGGCGGTCTCTCCGGCGCCGAGCTTGGCGTAGAGCATTCCGAGCTCCTTCTGCGCCCGCGCGAGCCTCGGATTGAAGGCGAGCAGGCGCTCGAGCGCGCCGATCGCGGCCTCGTAATCGCGCAGCTCGACCGAGATCAGCACATAGCGATAGGCGATCTCGAAATCGGCCGGGTGCAGCCGCGATTCCTCGGCGAGCCGCGCCTGCTCGGCGCGCGCGTCCTGCGCCTCGGCGGACGGCGCGGCGCAAGCCAGCGCGAGGGCCGCGAGGACGCGGGCCGCCCTGCCGCGCGCATGAAGGGAAACGACCACGAAAAATCCTCGCCAGCGCGCCCCGCTGCGCAAGCGGAGCCTTTCGCTTCGCAGTAGGAGGGGAATGGCGTGCAAAGGTCAAGCCGCGAGCGCGCAGTCTGCGTCACCGCGCGCGAGACGAGACGGCCTTGGGCGTCGAGCGGTAGGCCCCGCCGATGCTCCGGGTCGCTTCGTCGCTGCGCTCGTCGCGATGACGGAGCCGCTGTTCGAACCGGATCGCGCGGCGCTCTCGGGGTTCGGATTCGGCGAAGATCACCGCCGCAGCGCGGGCGGCGCGAAGACCACGGGGTCGCGGTAGGGAACGGCCGAAACGCCGAAATTGCGTCCATATTGCTGGCGTATGGCGGGGATGTTGACCACGCCTGTCTTCAGATCCGACGATCGCGCGTCGATGGGCGGCCCCGGCAGACGCGGCTCGACCTTTTTCGCCTCGCGTCTCAGCAGCCGATTGAGGCAATCAAAGGAACGGTCGGCGCCGATCTGCACGTCGACGCATTGTCCCGTCGACGTCGCCGCCGGTCCGCCGCCGATGATGATCTCCTCCTTCGCCGGCGCGGCGTCTTCGGCCCGGCCCGGAGCCGCGAGCAGCAGGGTCGCGACCGCGGCGAGAGAAAGACGTCTCATCGCAGCCGCACCGAATTGGCGCTCGCCTGCGCGACCAGATGATCGAGACGCGCGTTGATCGCGTCGAAATCGGGCCCGCGCGCGGCGACCGCGAGACAGTCGCGCCGGCAGCGCGAGGCGAGCATCGCGCCGATCGCCCCACGCGGCGGCGGATCGCCGAATGTGGCGACGGGAACGGTTCCCGTCACATGATAGCCGCGCGCCGCGAGCTTGGCGCGCACGGCGAGACAATAGTCGACGGAGCGGTGGGAAAAGCGCGTCTCGCCATGGCCCGCGCGATATTTCATGACGGCCGTGCAGAGATCGCCGCCCGCGAGCCGCCAGGCCCCCGCGAGATAAGTCACGCCGTAACGGATGTTGGTCGACGGCGCCGCGAGCGCCTCGGTCCCGCCGGAAAAGCCCAACATGCGCGCCGTCGACGGCAGCACCTGCATCAGGCCGATCTCGCCGGACGAGCCGATCGCATGCGGATCATAGCCGCTCTCGACCGCCATCACGGCGTCGGCGACCTCGGCCGGCAGGCCGGCGCGGCTCGCCTCGGCGTGAACCAGCGCACGATAATCCGCCGCAGATGCGCGCGGCGTTTCGGGCTCCGCACGTGGCGCGACTTCCACAGCGGCGAGCCGCGGCGCCTGTTCTTCCGCCGCGAGGCAGACGCCGGAGAACATGACCGGCGTCGCCAGAAGGGCGAGCGCAAATATGGATCGAAAGGCGCTCATCCTCTCTCCACGAAAATCGAGGCGCGGTTCTCGATCTGCAACGAAAGCGCCAGATGAAGAGGCTGCAGCATATCCGCGGGCGGCGGCGCGCCGATGCGCCGATGCAGCAGCAGCGCGCGCAGCGCGACGACGGCCGACGCGTCCACTCCATCGAATTCGGCGCGCGCCACTTCGCCGTCGGACAGGAGCCAGAGCCGCGCGACGACGCGCGCCGTCGCCCCGCGCGCCTGCGCACGCGCATCCAGCGTCGCGCGAAACCGCCGCGCGGGCTCGTCATCGCCCGAGAGCCAGTCCTGCACACGGCTCTTCACCAGCACGGCATAGTCCCGCCAGGCGGCCGGAGCGTCGTTCGGCGATTTGAACGCGCCGGCCGGGGCGCAGGCGAAGACGCCCGCCGCGCCGATCGCGCGGAGCGAAAAACGACGCCTCGACACGCCGGTCGTCACGACGCCTGCGCCAGCGCCGCGGCGTGTTGCAGCGCGATCTCCGCGCGGTCGCGCAGTCCCATCGCCTCGAGTGCGGCGCCGAGCGAGGCGTAGAATTCGGCGGATTGATTCTGATCGATCATGATCGCCCGATGAAAATGCTCGATCGCTTCTTTCGGCGCGCCCAGCTTCTGCAGCGCCATCGCAAAGGCCGCATGAGGCGCGGCGCTCTGCGGCTCGAGTTCGATCGCCTTCGAGAATTGCGCGCGCGCCTCGCGCGCGCGGCCCGCGGCGAGATGGGTCTCCCCGAGCGCGAGGCGCGCAGGGACGAAAGATGGATCGACGCCGATCGCGCGCTCGAGCAGCGAATTCGAGCGCTCGAGATCGCCCAGCGCGCACTCCAGCGCGCCGAGATTGCAGAGAGTGAAGAGATGCGACGGCGCACGCTTCAGCACGCGCTCGTAGACGGCTTTCGCGCGCGCCATGTCGCCGGCGCCGAGACGCCGCGTCGCCTCGGAGAACAGAGCGTCGCAGAGCAGCGTTTCGTCCTCGGAGGACAGATCCTCGACCTCTCGCCGATCGTCTCGCTCGGCGAGGCTCGCCGAGGCCTGCGTCGCTCCCGCGTGACCGCGCGCGCGCGCTTCATCGAGACTGTCCCTCGCGAGATCGGCAAAGCCCAGCCGGCGCAGCGCTTCGGCAAATCCGAAATGCCAGTCGGCCCTGTTCGCGTCGAGCGCGAGAGCCGCGGCGAAAGCCGCGGCGGCCGAGACCGGGCGCTCCTCGAGCAGCAGCGCGCCGAGCTGCGCATGGGCGTCGGCGTTGTGCGGATTATGCCCGAGCGCCGTCTTGAACAGGCTCTGCGCCGCCTCGCGCTCCCCGAGTCGCGCGGCGATCACGCCGCGCAGATAGGAGACCGCCTCCTGCGCGCTCGGCTCCTCGCCCAATGTCCTCAGCAGGACATCGGCGCCGTCGAGCCGGCCCGCCTCGATCATCGCGACCGACCGCTCGAAGACGGCGCGGATGTAATCGGGATGGCGCGCGCCCGGCGCATTCTCCTCGGCCCTATCGTTCATGCGAACTCCGCGGCGCTGCGACCCTGCGTCCTGCCCTGCTCCTGCCCCAGATCGCACCATTGCGTCCAGAGCCGTTCCAATTCGCTCGACAGATTTTGCCCGAAGCGCAGCTGGTCATTGAGGGGGGAAGCCGCGACCTTCTCGCGCAGTCCGGCGCGCAATGCGGCGAGATCGCGCGGACGCTTCGCCCAATCCACGGCCAGCGCGACATAGTCGTCGATCGAATGGGTGCAAAAATCCGCGAGGCCCGCGGCGGTGAGATGCGTCGCCGCATGGCGCCCCGCGAATGTGTCGCCGACGAAAGTGACCGTCGGCACGCCCATCCACATGGCCTCGAGCGTGGTGACGCCGCCCGAATAGGGAAAGGGATCGAGCGCGAGATCGACCCGCTTCGCATAGAAGTCGAGCAGGTCGCGCTGTTCGGTGCGGCCGACGAGCTCGACATGCGCGCGCGATAGACCGCCTTGCTCCAGCACGCGATAGAGCGCGTCCTGCGTGGCGCTCTCGTCGAGCCCGCCATAGACCATCAGAATGCGCGAGCGGGGAACCTGCTCGACGATGCGCGCCCAGGCGCGTCCGACCTCGGGATTGATCTTCGCCGGACGATTGAAGCAGCCGAAGGTGACGACGCCGCTCTCGAGCGCGGGAAGCGGCGTCACATCGGGCGCGCAGGTCGGCGGATGATAGCAGACATAGCAATCCGGCAGGCGAATGACCGGCTCCGTATAGAACGCGTCGTCCTGCGGCGGAATTTCGACCGGATCGGCGATCAGCCCATCGTAAGTGTCGAGACCGACGGTGCCGACATAGCCGGCCCAGCCGAGCTGGATCGGCGCCGCGCGACGCGCGAAGACGGCGAGGCGATTGCCGGCGGTGTGTCCCGAGAGATCGAACAGAATGTCGACCGCGTGCTCCTCGATCAGCGCGGCGAAGGCGTCGTCGTCGAGGCCGGACACGTCGCTCCAGCTCTTCGCCGCGGCCTTGTAGCGCTCGCTGAAATCATCGTCCTCGCGCCGCGCGTCGGTCTTGTAGCAGTAGAGCTCGTAACCGAAGGCCGCGAGCTGCTCGAAGGCGCGAAGCGTGAGGAAAGCCGCCGCATGCCGGTGCATGTCGCCCGACACGAGGCCGAGCCGCGGCTTGCGCGAAGGGTCGCGATCATTGCCGAAGGCGAGCCGGTCGCGCGGCGCGCTCGGCCGATAGAGCGCCGCCCATTTCTCGTGCGCCTCGAGCAGCTCGCGCTTGGTGACGCTCGGATAATGCTGCAGGGCGAACAGCAGCGTGCCCGCGGCGTTGGCGCTGTCGGGCGCGAGCTCGCAGGCGCGGCGATAGGAGGCGACGGCCTCGTCGATGCGTCCCTGCCCGAGCAGACCGAACCCTTGCGCGACAAAATGCTCCGACTGCAGCGGATCGAGCGCGATGGCGCGATCGATATATTGCAGGCCTTTCTCGTAGAAGCGCTGGTTGACGAGGAATTGGCCGAACACATATTGCGGCAGCGCCACATCCGGCGCCACTTTCGCCGCCATCTCGAACAGGCGTCCGGCCTGCCGGTCGCGCGCCGCGGCGCCGAAATCGACGCCGAGCTCGAGCATTGCCCGATAGTTCCTGCTGTCCAGGGCGGCGGCGGCCTGCAGATCGTCGACCGCCTTGTCATATTCCCCTTCCATCACCCGGGCGAGGCCGCGCGTGCGATAGGCGTCGGCGAAGGCGCCGTCGAGCGTCAGCGCCCGGTCGAGCGCCGCGAGCGCCTCGGCGCGTCGATTCTCGGTGAGCAGCGCGAGGCCGAGGCTGTATTGCGCGAGCGGCAGGTTCGGCATGAGCGCGAGGCCGCGCTGCAGGAAGGGAACGCCCTGCCGCGTTCGTCCGGTCCGCGCGAGACAGGTGCCGATCTCGGCGAGCGACCGCGGATGATCGGGCGTCACGGCGAGCTCGCGCTCGAAAGCGGCGATCGCTTCGTCGAAACGATCGTTGCGGCACAGAGCGACGCCATGCGCATAATGATAGCCTGGCTGATCGGACGCGCAGCGGGCGGCCTCTTCGAATGCGTGCAGCGCGTCCCGCCAGCGGTCGGCGCGCGCATGCTCGATCCCGCGCGCATGATATTTGCGTCCGCGCGCGAGCCGCGCGCCCGACGTCTCGGCGCTTTCATTCACGCGATCGACCGACGACTCGATCGCGCCCGACGTTGCGGCCATTCTCTTCCGATCTCCCGCGCCAAGCATCGAACGGACGCGAAATATAAAAAAGCTCGCCGTCGCCTGCGACTCATATTTTTTGCAAATATGGGAAATTTTTTTTCGCGATCGCCAATCCGAAGCTGTCTTTGAAGTGTAGGGGGGCGTGACGGCGACGAAACACGGGCAGCCGGTTGAGTTCGCGCGACCTTACGACGACGATCCATTGGGAGAAACTCATGTCTGCTTTTTCTGTCAGCAAAGGTCTGCGTGACGGAAGCTCGCTTCTCGCGCTTTCGACCGTCGCCCTGATCGCCGCGCAGCCGGCCCACGCCGCGAACAAGGGCATCTTCGGCGGCGGCAGCTCGCTCGCTTCTCTCGCCTTGCGTCAGGTCGGCGACTGCTATCTGAATCAGACCGTGACCGGCGACGGCTACACCTTCAGCAGCGCCTTCAATCCGAACAAGCCGACGCCCAGCCTGCTGCCGACCACCTGCACCGCCTCGCCGATCCTGCTGCTCTACGGCGCCGTGGGCAGCAGCGCGGGCCTGCGCGGCTATGTGACCAACGATCCCCGCCAGCTGTTCCGTGGCAGCGTGACCACCACCACCGCCGCACAGACGGTTCAGCTCCCGGCCGATCCGCCGAAGTTTCTCGAGAGCGCCGGTCCGGCGCCGTTCAAAGCCTATCCCTATCCGAGCCTCGACTTCGGCGCGGGCGACTCGCCGCTGCCGTCGGCTCTCGTCAGCACGACCGGCACGGCCAGCGTGGCCGCCTACAACGTCAAGCCTGCGTCCAACTGGCAATCCGCGGCCTCGGTCACCGTCACGCGCTCCAATACGACCTCGACGGTCGCCTATAGCACCGCGAAGTTCGGTCAGCCGATCCAGCTGCCGCTGTTCGAGGCTCCCGTCGCCGTCGCCGTCAATCTTCCGAAGGTCGGCGCCACCGGCGTGAAGACGGTCAACGGCGTCAAATGGACCATCAAGTCGCAGATTCTGGCTGACGGGCCGGGCGACCGCATCCAGCTCTCCACCGCGCAGATCTGCGCGATCTTCTCCGGCCTCGTGACGAATTGGAACTCCAGGGCCACCATCCCCTATCTCAAGGCCAATGGCTCGGCCGGCACGGAGAACTTCGCCGCGTCCAACACCTGGCACGCGGCGCATGCCTCCGCGGGCACCGGCGGCGGCACGTCCTACGCCAATATCAGCACGCCGATCACGGTCGTCTATCGTTCCGACGGCAGCGGCACGAGCTTCATCTTCACCAACTACCTGCGGACGGTCTGCCCGCTGCTCGATCCGAAGAACAAGTTCGGCTACAAGACGATCTTCACGAGCAGCGTCGCGCCCGACAACAGCTTCCAGAAGCTCGTCGACAACATCAAGGCCTTTGGCCGCAACGTCAACTGGGTCGGCGTGTCCGGCAGCGACGCCGTCGCGTCGGAGGTCGGCAACGACCCCGCCAAGCACGGCCGCATCGGCTATCTGAGCAACGACTTCGTCGCGCCCTACAATCCGATCACGACGACGCGCCCGAACAGCGCGCGGCTGCAGAACGACTATCAGCGCGCCGCCGGCGTCTACCACCCCGGCCAGACGAAGGTGAACTTCGCCCCCCCAACTCCGTCCAACGCCGACGTGGCCTGGGCGTCTCTCGCCGCCTATGGCGTCACGCCGACGACGAGCTGGGCCTACAACGACTACAACATCTACGCCAAGGGCTTCCCGACGACCACTTATCTCCCCGGCAGCGGAACCGCGGTCAATATTTCGGGCCTGTCCATCCTGCCTCTGGCGAAGGGCAGCGCCGCCTATCCGCTCGTCGGCACCGCCTACGCCTATCTCTATAGCTGCTACGGCCCGGGCGCCGTCGGCGCGGCCACGACCCGCGTCGCGAATCTGAAGTCGTTCCTGCTCTGGTTCTACGACGACAATCGCTCCCGCAAGATCCTCGTCAACAATGGCTTCCGGTCTCTGTCGAGCAACTGGATCCAGAACGTCAAGGCGCAATATCTGCAGGGCTCGAAAGCCACGTCGATCACCGCCTACAACGCTCTCAGCAAGGTCAACGGCTGCCGGAACGTGACGGGCGGCGCGAAGTAAGTTCTTCGCTCTCGCACGAATTCGGCCGGGCGCGTCGCAAGACGCGCCCGGCCTTTTTTTCATTCGCATCGCGAAGCGGGCTTTTTCGAAGCGAGCACACTCGACGCCGGCGCGCCCGAGCATGACGGCGCGCATGAGTTCGGACGCGCAAAGTCGCGAAGGATGCCGGATATTTGTGCGAAGACGGGTCGAAATCCGGGCGCGCCCGTCGCGGCGCCTCTCCCGGCTCTGCGGCGTCATGCCGCTTCGTGGGCGGGAAGAAGCCCGACGAGAGTCGGAAAGGCTCCAATTCTCGTCGATGAAGACGCGCTCACCGTCTCCGGCGCGATTTCTGGTCGTCCGACCCGCCGTCGCTCGCCGGCGCTGCGGCGCCCGCGCTCTCCGCGTCGTGTTCGGAGCCGCCATAGCCGAGAACCTCGACGGTGATGATCGACGGCGCGTCCGAAGCCGCATTGCCCGCTTGCGGCGTCTCGACCGCTTTGGCCGCGGCGCCGGCGGTGCTCGACGCTGCGGTCATCGCGCCGATATTGACCGAGGAGGAGGTCGTCGGCAGGCCGGACGCGCTTCCCCCGATGCTGATATTGGCCCCGTTGTTGACCCGCTGCGCGACAATGATGATGTTGCCGCTGACCCTGATGCCCGCGGCGCCCGCATCCACCGTGCCGCGCGGCGCCGAAAGCACCGCGTTGGACAGGCTCGGATCCTGCGTCGGCAGAGTGACGATGGCGCCGATGCCCGCGCCGGTGACGAGCCCCTGCGGATTGACCGAGCAATAGCCGGTCGAATAATTGCACACCTTGCTCAGCGCCGGATTGGCGACATAGGTCTTCGGACCCGAGCCGGCGTCGATGTCGCCGTTGCCGCTGAAGATCTCCACATTGCCGCCCTGCTGCGTCATGATGCGGCTCTGGTTCACCAGCACGGTCTGATCCGTGTAGACGCGGATCGCGCCGCCGCGCAGCGTCAGAACGCCCTCCTTGTCCGGCGTGAGCGTGTCGCGCCCCGCCGAGCCGACGCGAATGCCGCCGACCGGACCGATGATGTTGATGTCGCCGCCCGCCTGCGTCTCGATCAGCGAATAGGGCATGACGAGGCGCCCGACCGCGGCGGGGTCGTCGCGCTCGCTCTTCGGGAACAAAGTGTCGATCGCCTCATAGGCGCGTGAATATTTCAGATAATAGGGGCTCGACGAGTCGCGATAATCCGTCGCGACGCGGGTCAGGAACGAAAGGAAGGCCTCGTCGATCAACAGGCGCCGGCGCGTCGTGGAAAGACCCTCGAACGTCGTCCAGGCCTGCGCGCGCGATTGACCGAGACTCTCCGCGATGAAGGAGAGGAAGTCGATGCCGTTCGTCCCCGCCGAGGCGGGATCGACATAGAGCTTGATCGCCTTGTCGTAACGGAAGGAGAGCAGGGCCTCGTCGATCAACAGATGCCGGCGCGCTTCCGAAAGGGCCTTGAAGGTGGTCCAGGCCGACGCGCGCGATTGGCCGAGGCTCGCGGCGATGAAGCCGAGGAGATCGACGCCGCTCGCGGCCGTCGAGGCCGGATCGACATAGAGCGCGATCGCTTTGTCGTAGTCGACGCCGCTGGCGACGCCGTAGAGCACGAAGATGTTCGCGCCCTGGTCGGGGAGATAGCTGTGCAGCGTCGGCACGACGCCGTCCGCGAGCACGCCTCCCGAGCCATTGCCGATCGTATAGATCGAGAACACGCTCTGCTCCGGAGCGTTCAGCGGCTTGCGCACATTACGGCCTGCCTGGACCAGCAGCGAGCCGGGGCCGTAGAGATGATAGGCGCCGCCGATGTCGCGGCCGGCGACGACGCTCGTCACATCCGTGTCGGTGAAATTGAGGCCCGTGAAGGTGAAGTCGCCGGCGCCGATGTCGCGGCCGACGCGGATTTGCGCAGGCCTGTCCACCGAGAGAGAGCCGTCGAGATCGACGCCCGCGCTGACGTGAACCGGCGTGCTCGTCGACCACGCGGTCGGCGCGAGCGTGTAGGACGGAAGGCCGAGCGGATTGACGTAGCTTCCTTCGTTGCTCGCCGTTCCGACGACGGCGGCCGTCGGCGCGTCGAGCGTCAGGCGGACAAAGATCGAACCCGCCGCGGCGAGCGTGAGGCTCGCCGAGTCATGGCCGGCGTTATCGGTCGGAAATGCGAGCATCGTCCGCGAGCCGCCTTCGCCGATCGTCACGGCGCCCTGCAGCGCGGCGACGGAAAGGTTCGGGGGCAGCAGAGACGACGAGGCGACGAGTCCCGGGCCGTCCGGGAGACTATTGTCGACCGCGAGCGTCATCGCATTCACGTCGCCGGCGACGCTGAGCAGCGAGAGGCCCGCCCGTGCGCCATAGCTCGTGAAACTATTGCCCCATAGGAAATTATCCGAGCCGTCGAAGCCGGGCAGCAAGGCCGTCGGCGTGAGGCTCTGGATATAGGATAGGAGATCGAGCTCGTATTGCCGCGTCGTCGTCGGATCGAGCATCGTCCCGAGCGTGAGGTCGCCCTTGGCGACGACCGAGATATAACCGTCCTGCGCGGCGAGCAGCAGCGGATAGGTGGCCGCGTCCTCGGCGCTCGTGATCGGATTGTCGGCCGTCTGCCGCACGGCGCCGCCGACCTCGATCAGGCCCGCGCCGCGTCCGACGAGGAAAGCGCCGGAGTTCAGATCGCCGCCCGCCTGCACGAGCAGATTGCCGCCGCCGTAATAGATCGCATGCGCGGGATCGGCGGCCGTAAAGCCGCCGGCGACCGCCATCGTCTCGGGAAGCGATGCGGAAATGTCGGTGATGTCGCCTCCGGCGCGCAGCGTGACGTGGCCGCCGCCGAGCGCGCCGAAATGCTGGAAGAAGGTCGCATAATTGACCCACGCCGCCGTCTGGCAGGAGGTCGCGCCGCCGGCGCAGGAGGAAAACGGCGTGCCATCGCCGTCCGAAGAGCCGTAGTGAATGAGCCAATCCGCCCATGTCTCGCTCACCGTCGCCGAGGCGAGGCCGATGATGGATCCTCCGGCCGTCGCATCCACCGATCCGCCGCCTGTCCCCCAGGCCGGAGCGGAAACGAGCCCGTTGGGATTGGCGAGATAGGCGCTCGTCAACGACGGCGCGACATAGCCGGCGGGCGTCGCCGCCGCGGCGCCGGCCGTATAGACGGCGCCTTGAACGACCGGGTCGACGAATTCCACATTGCCTGCGGCGGCGAGCGTGATCGATCCGGTTCCGGTGCGCACCAGCGTCGGTATATGGATCGTCGTCGTGTGCGTCTCGGTGTCCGTGTAGCTGAAGGCGTAGCTCGTGTGTCCGTCGATCACGATGCTGGCCGTGGGCGCCTTCGGATCGACCGCCTGCGCGAGCGAGACGACTGCATTGGGGTCGACCGACGCCTTGTTCCCGGACAGGAAGCTCGCCCCTGCGACGAGATCGTAGGAGAAGCTGCCTCCGAAGCTCGCCGGCATCAGGCTCGCCGCCGAGGTCGTGTTCGTCACCGCGACATTGCCGACGCTGTAGATCGCCGGATTATTGGCGATGCGATCGGCGGGGTGCGGCGGATTGATCTCGGTGGACGACACATAGCCCGGCTGCAGCGTCGTATAGGCCGGCGGCGCGAAGGGCGGCGTGACGGCGACGGCGGCGAGGATGCCGTGCGCCGCATCGGCGCCGGCGGCCTGAGCGAGCGTGGGATCGCCGAACAGCTCCACGAGGGTCGTCCGCGAGGTGTTGTAGAGGTTCAGATTGATCACATTGTAGAAATAGGCGGCCCATTGCGTGGCGTAGTCGGACGAGGAGGCCGTCGCGGAGCCGTTCTCGGCGAAATGGATCGCTCCCAATCCGTCGTGGAGATTGTAATAGGCCGAGCCCGTCGTCGGGGCCGTGGGGATGACGAGCGTCGACGGATCGATTTCGACGCCGCCGAACACGGCGCCGATGATGGCGGAATAATCGGAATAGGAGACGATATTGCCGCCCGTGACGCCGGGGATGTCGCTGTTGCTCGCATTGACGTCGATGCCATGCGCGTCGAGCCCCGTGATCTCCGTCTCATAGGCGCGGAACAGCTCGAGATATTTGGCGTAATATTGATTGTATTGATCCACGACCTGGCTCGATCCCGCGATCACGGTCGGCGCGCGCAGACGGAATTGCAGCCCGTCGAAGACGGTTTGTGGCAGACTGAAGAAGCCTGCGCTCGCCGCGGAGGAGTCCGCGGGGCCCGTCAGGCCGAAATCCTCCCACGACGCGACCGCGTCGACGAGATCGTTGAGGCCGCTCGCCGAATAGTGCAGCGCGCCGTTCGAGAACATGGTGAGATAGGTCTGATAGAGACCGGACGCGATCTCGTTGTTGTAGAGCGTCGCCGCATCGGTCGCTTCTGCGCCGCCGACGTCGTAGCGCACGTAGAAGCCGTCGGTGATCGTGGCCTTCACGTCGATGTTGTTGGCGGCGCGCAGGACCAGCGTTCCCGGTTCGCCGCCATTGGTCGTGCGATAGAGCAGGTTGAACGCGCCCGACCTGTCGAGCGAGCCAGCGCCGAAATTCCAATTGCTGGCGACGGTGATGTCGCCGTGATTGACCTCGGCGTTCGGATTGTAGAGATCGATCTCCGGCCGCAGACGCAGAGAGCTCCGCACATTCTGGCCGAAATGCGCGGCGACCGCCTCATTCGCTCCGCCGAAGGGATCGTTGACGAAGCCGAGCAGCGTCTGCTGATAGAAGGTCACGTGATCGGCGTTGACCGGGCCGGTCGGCGTAAAAATGCCGGTCTCGGGATCGGTCGTCCCGGCGATCCGCGTCCCATCGGCGGCGAACCAGCCGGCCGGATCGATGACGCCGTCGAAATGCCGGCCCGCCCCCGCCGTCGTCGGATCGGTCGTGCTCCATACGGCGAAAGCGTTCAACGTGACGCCGCTCGCGCCGATGACGCTATCGGAAGCATTCTCGTAGAAGCTGACATCGACGTCGCGCAGGCCGCTCGCATCGGTGACCACCGGCGCGCGCAGCGACACGGTCCCGCCGGTCCCGCCCGCTCCCGCGCTCACGTCGATCGTCGCGCCCGAAGCCACGGTGATCTTGCCCGAGCCCTCGCGCGTCACGCGCTCGCTGCCGTCGGCGTTGAGCGAGACGCCGTCCCAATATCCGGTCACGCCGAGCGTGATGCGGCCGCCATTCGGATTGAGCGCGGCCTGGCCATTGGCGTAGCCGGGATCATCGGGCGTCGGCGCCTCATAGCGGGCGAGAAGCTTCGCGCCCGCATTGATCGTGACGCCGCCGGTCGTCACGCCATCGACCGTCCTGCCGGCGCCATAGAGCCCGATGACGCCGCCGGTCGGGCCGCTCGCGTCGATTGTCCCATCGACGATGACGCTGCCTCGATCGGCGACGAGCCGGACCTCGGCGGATTCGAGCGTGACGCCGGTCGGCACGACGAGATCGCCCGGCTGGTGGATCGCCGCCTCGAAGCGGCGCGTGAAGCCGTTCCAGGGCAGATCGCCGACGATGCGCCCCGTGCTCAGAACGAAGGCTCCGCCCGAATCCTTGAATTCGGCGGAACCGTCGAACGCGCCGCGCAAGGTCGTCACGCCGCCGGCGCCCGTCGCGATATAGACGCCGCCCGCATAGCCTCTGCCCGACGCCGCGACGCTGATCTGCACCCCCTCGGCGATCGTCACATCGCCCGTCTGCGAGATGATCCGCACCGTTCCGCCGGGCGTGTCCTGCGTGACGTCGCCGAGAATGATGCGCGTGCCGGCGGCGTTCGCCACCGTGCCGGCGGCGAGCGTGACGTCGCCCTCGGTCGCCGTCAGCGACAAGGTTCCGCCCTGCGCCGTCAGCACGCCGGAGCTCGTTATGCTCGCCGCGGTCAGCGACAGGCTGCCGCCGATCTCGGTGGGAGCGACCGCCGCCGCCGCTCCGGTCGAACGGATCGTCAGCGCGCCGCTCGCGGTCAGCGACTGTGCGCTTCCCGCCGTCGCGATGACATTCGGGGTCGAGAAAACGACATCGGCGTCGCCAGAGCCGTTGCTCGCCGTGAGCGCGCCCGCGCCGGAGAAACGGATGTCCTCGCCCGCCTCGAGGTCGATCCGGCGGAAGCCGTTCGCCGTCATGGCGCCGGCGCTCCGCGTGATCGTCTGGGTCGCGTCGAGCGTCAGGCGGCCATTGCGTCCCGAGAGCCCGTTGGCGGTCGTCGAGGCGCCGCCCGTGTTGGTCAGCACGATGTTCGACGCGAACAGGCTGGTCACGCCGCCCTCGCCATAGAGTCCGCCGCCGTCGAGGATCAGCGCGCCGATCGGACGCACGGCGTCGCCGATCGAAAGCCCGTCCGCATCGTGGAAATTGATCGCCGAGGCGCTGCGCAGTCTCACGGAATCCGCGCCCGCGAAATTGGCGATGAGCGCGTCGCTCAGCACGAGCCCGCCCGAAGCGCCGTCGCCGCCGAAATCGATGATCTTCGCGGAGAGGTCGAACGCCTTCGCCGTGAGCGCGACATTGTCGCCGAGCCGGTTGGAGCCGCTCGAATCGAGCGTGAGCGCATTGGCCGCGATCGTGACCCTCGCGCCGAGGACGATGCTGCCGTCCTGCGCCGTGGCGCCGGCGCGCGCGATCGCGACCATGGAGCCCGTCGAGGCGCGGAGCAGCGAGCCGTCGCCTTCGACGACGATGTCGCGCTCGCCGCCGCTCGGCGCCGTTCCGGAGTCGTGGACCCCGACTGCGATAGAGCTGCGGTCGTCGACGACGATGCCGCCGCCGCCCGATTGCGTGACGACGAGAAGCTCGGGAGCTCTCAATCGGAGCGCAGCGTTCGTCTCGATCTCGACGTCGGTCGCGACGCTCGTCACGACGAGACGGCCCGAGGCATCGACGCTCGACGAGCCGCCGATCAGCACCGTGGTCGCTCCGACCCTGCTGATCCCCTCGGCGTCGATGGCGAGATAGCCGCTTCGTCCCGGCGTCCCGCTCGCAGCCGTGACGAGAATCTTCTCGGCGCTGATCGCCAGCTGTCCGCCGACGCCCCCGAGGCTCGGCGCGAGCGGGCTCTCGCCGGCGCTGAAATCGAACGAGCCGCCGATCGTCAAATTCCGGCGCGCGGCGAAAGTCAGCGCGCCGCCGTCGATCGGCAGAGCGGGAATGGCCGTTCCGGCGGTCAGTGCGAGTTCACGAATATAGTTCGCGCCCGAAGTGATGTCGATCTGCGAATAGCGCGACCAGGTCGACTGCGCCTGGAGCTGGAACACCACATTCTGCGACGAGCGCGCGCCGGTGACGAGATTGGCGAAATGGCCGGTCACATAGATCGATCCGTCCATCGTCGTCTGGCTCCACGACGCGGCGCTGCCGGACGAGGAAGAGGCGAGAGTGACGCGATAGGCGCCGGGCAGAGTCGCATACATGCCCGGCATCAGCGTGTAATAGCCCGCCGGCACGCCATTGCCGCCGGAGATGTAGATCGCGCGGCCCGCCGCTGTGTTCAGCAGGCTCGAATCGAACACCGCGCCGCCGTCCGATCCCGCGTCCGGCGCATAAGCGAAGGTCGGATCATAGGGGGCGACCCGGGCGGAAGACGTCGGAACGAGCGCGTAGACATCGGGACCGGCGAGCACGTTCTGGCTGCCGCCCACGCCGGCCACGAATTCGCTGGCGTAGATGTCGCCGCCGCCCGAGAGATCGAGCCGCGCGCCCGAGCGCGTCGCGACGCTCGCGCCATTGAGCGTGATCGCGCGCGCGGGGCTCGAGACGAGGCGGAAGCCGTCGTAATCGGTGTCGTAATTCGTGTCGCCGACGAACCATCTCTCCCCGTCGACCGTATAGCCGTAGGGGACGACCATTCCCGCGCCGGAGACCGAGGTCAGGCTGCCCGCGCCGAGCGTCACGCTCGCCGTCGTCGTCGCATTGCCGAGCACGATCTGCCCGAAGGGCGCCCAGAGCGTGCCGTTCTGGACGATCTCGCGCGCGTCGAGAATGATCGCGCCGCCGGCCGACAAAGGCGCGCGCGCCACGCCGTTCTGCTCGACGGTGATCTTGCCGGTCGCCGCGAGCGTGAAGCTCGCGCCGCTCGTCGGATAGATCTCCGCCGCCCGCAGCGTGAGATCGCCCGCGACCGCGAGCGAGCCGACGTATTGATTGCCCGTCGACGCGACATTGGACCCCATCAGCCGGATCGCGTCGGCGCTGGTCAGCGTGACCGAGCCGAAATTCTGGAAAGTGACCCGTGTGCCCTCGTCCTGGGCAGGGGTGCTCGGCGTGCCGATGTCGATCCATTGCGCCGAGACATCGAGCACGCCGTGGCCGGGCGTCGTATCCGAAGGATCGAGATTGGACTGCCGAAGCCAGACATAGCCGGCGTCGAGCTCGACGGTCGCCGGCGACCCGCCGCTCGCCGGCAGCGAGGTCAGCATTCCGCCGAGAATGAGCGATCCGCGCAACGCGATCGATAGAGAGCCGACGAAGGAGACGTCCGGCAAGGAGATGGAATCGAATCCGCTGCCGTTCAGCGTGTCGACGCCGATGAGCAGATTGTCGGCCGCCGCGAAGCGGCTGGTCGTGACGCCGACGACGCCGGCCTGTTCGACGACGGTCGGCGCGGTCACTGCGAGCGAGCCGCCGTTCGCCAGCGGCGCGCCGCCGCGCGCGCTGACGATTCCGGCGAAGGAGCCCGGTCCGTCGATCGTCAGCGCGCCGCCGTCGCTCCAGATCGTCTGCGTGACGAGCGTCGACGGCATGGCCGCGCCGGAGGGGATTTCGACGCTGGCCGACGCTCCGTCGAGCAGCAGGCGCGCGCCGCGCTTCACATCGACGGCGCGCTCGGCGAACAGATCGATCGATCCGCCGTCGAGCGCGACGCCCGTGCGATAGGCGATCTCTCTGGGATCGCGAACGAACACGCCGCTCACATCGAGAACGGCGTCGGCGCCGACGGTCACCTGGAGACGATCGACGCCGCTGACATTGGTGCGCTCGGCGCGCAGGTCGACTTCGCCTCCCGGCGCCGTGATCGAGCCCAGCACGGCGACCGGACCGCCGAGAGATTCGAGCGTGACCGACGCCTGTGCGTTCACGCTCGCCTCCGCGACGATGCGCGCGCCGGCGTCGAGCAGGACGCGCGCCGTCGTGCTCGGCCCCGTCTCGCCATAGACATAGGCGACCTGCCGGAGCGCGAAGCTCACCGGATTGCGCAATCCGTCCGGCGCGAGGCCGATGGTCGCGACCTCGCGCAGATCGGCGCCCGTCGGCAGCGCGGTCAGCGCGTCCGAGGGCAGATAGTTGGTCTGCCGCAGGAGCACATGGGTTCCCGCGGTCACCATCGAACTGCCGTAGACGCTGGTCAGCGAATAATCGGAAAAGCCATTGTCGGCGAAGAAGCGGGACGGCAGCACGATCTCGCCGGAGCGCTCGCCGGACGCATAGGACGTGATCGCATTGGTCCGCCCGTCGATCGTGATGGTCGGAGCCTGGAGCTCGAAGGTTCCGCCCGCGCCGAGACCTTCGGAACGGATCGTTCCGCCGAAGACGACGGTCGCCGCGTTCGGCTGATCGCCGCCGCTCGGATGCTCGTTATAGTCATTGGCCAGGGGATTGAGCGCGACCCAGCCGCCGACATAAGTCCGCAGCGAGAGATTGCCGCCGCGGCCGACGGGCAATCCGTCCGCCCCCATCTTCAGCCGGCCGTCGGCGCCGATATAGCCGCCGCTCGACACGTCGATGACGCTGCCGGACGCGAGAATAATGCTCTGCGTCGCGTCCAATATATGGCTGTCGTCGTTCTCGACGAGCCGATAGCTCGAAGCGACGGTGTCGATGCGGACCGCGCCGCCGTTCACGAAGGCCGCGCCCTGAAGCGCGTCGCCGACGGCGCCTGCATCATTGACCCACAGGCCGCGCACATTCAGCACGGCATGCGAACCGATGACGAGCGGCGGCGGAGCCGAGGAAGCGTTGGAGCCGTTGTAGCTCCCGGTGAGCGTGATGCGTCCGCTCGCGGCGTTGATCACGCCGTCGATCGTCTGCACGCCGGCCAGATCGACCGCGCCGCCCGCCGCGACCGTGAGCGTCGCGCCCTCGGCCATGTTCACGACGGGGCGAATGTCGCCCGCGCCATCGATCGTGATCGAACCGAAGCCCGTCTCGGAGAGACGGTCCGTCAGCAGCGCCACCGTCGTCGGCGCCGAATAGCTCTCTCCGTAAGAATAGTCGGCGAGCCCGTAAGGATCATCGCCGGCCTGCGCGCTCGTCTCGAGCAGATAGGCGCCGCCGCCGGTGATCGTCAGCGACGCTCCCGCCGGCAATTGCTCGAGCGAGGTCTGCAGACCAGCGCCGCCGCCGATGGCGTTGCTGCGCTGACGCAGGCCTGCGACCGTGCGCGCGATGATCGTTCCGTCGAGGATCGGGATCGTGGAGGCCGACAGCGAACCGGCGCTGGCGCCGGCGACATAAGTGTTTTCGTAATGCGTGCGGTTGAGCAGCGGATTGGCGTAGGTCTCGCTGACGCCCCAGCGCGAGTGAGCGACCGTGAAGCCGCCCGCCGCCGCGACCCCGACATAGCGAATCCCCGGATCGGCGGAGCCGATGTCGTAGAAGCGCCCATCCGCTCCGACGAGCCGCGTCGTGTTGATCACGCCTCCGGTATAAGCGACATAGCCGCCGGAGAGATCGACGATGGAGCCCTGCTGCTGAATGAACGTCACGCCGGAGACGTTCAGCGAGCCGCCGACCGTCAGAATCTCTTCTATGGTTCGCGGAATGAGGCCGGCATAGCCGGATGCGTCGACCACCGGCGAGCCGACCCAGCTCACGCCGTCGGAGCGCGTGCCGAAGAGGCGCGTGTCGATCGTCACCGTCTTGCCGATGAGCGCCGCGGCGAGCGGAGAATCGGCGATCTCGTTCGACGTGACGAGGAAAGTGACGAGGTAATCGGCGACCGGAACCTGCACGTCGGCGAGGCCGGAGACGTCGATCGTCGCGCCCGACTCGAGCAGGACCGGCGAGGAGAAGCCGCGAACGGCGACTGCGGCGCTCGGCGCGCGCAGCAGCGAGCCGGACTGGAAATCGACGCCGGCGCCGCTGATGTCGATGCGCGGCTGAAGGCTGCTCGCGAAATAGGCCGGAGTCGCTGTTCCCGTCGGAACCGATCCGCTCTCTTCGTCCGGAAGAATGGCGGTGACGCTGTCTCCGCCGAAGACGACGTCGCCCGAAGCGGCGAGCGTGATCGAGCCGGGACGCGTCACGCTGGTCGTCGCCGCGAGGACTCCGTGCTGCTCGATCCTGTCGCCAGAAACCGTCACCGCGCCGCTCGGCGCGAGCAGCAGGCCGTCGTTCGTCGCGAGGCCGGCGCCGCCGAGCGAAGGCGGCGCGAAGGTCGAGTTCGCCGGATTTTCGCCTTGCGAAAAGTCCTGGTCGACGACGATGGCCGTATGCACGCCCGTCGCCGTCGCCTGCGGCTCGCTGAGCATCACCGAGCCCTGCGCCGCGAGGATGATCTGCCCGTTCTTCGTCGTGACGCTGCCGGAATTGGAGACTCGCGGTCCGAGCAGCGCGACATAGCCGCCGTCGCCCGTCGCATTGATCGAGGTCTCGAGCGAGGCGCCGCTCTCGACGACGATCGCGCCGCCGCCGGGACTCTGCGCCGCGGTGACGCCGTCCATCGTTCCCATCGAGAAGCGCGTCGAGTTGCCGACCGTCACGCCGAGCCGCATCGCTATGGGGAACAGCCCCTGCCCTGCCTCGCCGCCGACGAAATTGCGGTTCGCCGCGGCTTCGTTCGGCGGCGCGAAAGCGGTGACGGCGCCGAGGCCTTCGATATCGAAGGTCATCTTGTTGTACGCGGCGCTTCCGCTGAACACGCTCGCCGCCTGCGTCCCGTCGATGTCGAGCGAGGAGGCGATCAGCGAGTGGACATCGATCTGCGAGCCGGCGCCGAAGATGATTCCGTTCGGATTGATCAGCAGCACCGTGCCGTCGGCCTGAATCTGGCCGAGGATGCGGCTCGGCGCGCCGGTCGCGTCGATGCGGTTCAACGCCACCCAATTCACATTGCCCTGCTGGTCGTAGACGACCGTCGTGTCGGGCGAGACGTTGTAATAGAGCCATGTCATCACCGCCTGCGCGGCGTTCTGCTTGATCGTGACCTTGGTCTTGCCGTCGCCGACTGTCTGCTTCGGCAGATCGGCGTTGATCCAGAGATTGGGATTGGCGCCGACGCGCGGATCGACGACGAGCCCCGGCGCCTTGCCGGCGCCCCCGAGGCTCAGACCGTCGGCGATCGGCGGATGGGCCGCGGCGCCGGCCGCCGCCGCGCGCGCCGCCGCCTGCGCGGCCTGCATCGCCTGAATGGCCTGCGTCGCGCGCGTCATCGTGCTCTGGCTCTGACGGGCGATCGCCGCGGCCTGTTGCGCCGCGGCGGTCGCCGCATCGACCGCCACGGTCGGCGCCGCCGGCGCGCTCGCTCCTCCCAGCGGACGCGCCGCCGCGCCGTCCGGCCCCTGCGAGACGATCGCGGCGAGGACGAGCGCGCTCGCCCCCGCGAGCAGCCGCTTGCGGGAAACGGGGACGATGAAGATCGACGCCGGACCGGCCGGCCTGCGAATAAGGGGGCGAGCGCGCAATGTCATGGCGAGACCATCCGTGCTTCAAAAATCGTCATGGGGCCGGAGCCGGCGCGGCGGGAGGAGACGCTTCGGTCGCGGCCGCCGGCCGGCGCAGACCTTCGCGCAGATAGACGACGAGGTCCTGAACGAGGCGGTCCCAAATCTCGATCTGGGCGCGCAGATGCGCCTGCGTCACGCCGCCGACCGTCGAGACGTCCATGCAGAGCGCGACGAAGGAGCCGTCGCGCTGAAGCCGCGCGAAGCGGCGCGCGACGTTCCAGCCGTTGATCAGTTCCGCCGGCGGCTCGCCGGCGATCTGCAGCACGCAGACGAAAGCGATATCGGCGAAGCGCGCTTCGCCCTCGCCCGCGAGGCGGCTGCCAGGCCGAATGTCGAAAGAAAGCCCGCTCGTCGCCGAGCGTAGATAAGGAGCCGCCGCGACGGGATCGGTCGCCGTCTCGACGCGATAGCCGGCCTGTTGCAGGAGCTCGCGCAGCTCGTCGAGCGACAATGAAGCGATGAGGGAATCCGACATGGGGGTCTTTCGTGCGCGGCTTACTTGCGAACGCCGTCGAGAATATTCGATAGCGCGATCTCGTTGACGACGGGCGGATTGCGCTTGACGAGCTCCGCGACATAGGCCCGGCGCAGCAAGGCCGCGCGCTCGACGCGCATCTGCTGCGCGAGCTGGTCGCGCGCTTCCGAAAGCGGGCGGGTGGAGGACGCCTTGGTGTCGAGCAGCTTGACGATGTGCCAGCCGTCGTCGAGCTGTATCGGCTCCGACACCGCGCCTTTGGCGAGGCCCATCACACGCGCGCGAATCTCGGGGCGGATCTGGCCTTCCGCGAGCCAGCCGAGCTCGCCGCCGTCCTTGCCCTCGCTGTCCGTTCGCGCGACGGCGGCGAAATCGGCGCCCGATTTCAGCTTGCGCTGAATCTCCTCGAGCGTCTTCTTCGCTTTATCCTCCGTCGCGCGGCCGGCGTCCTTCGGCGACTGGACAAAAACATGGCCGAGCTGGAATTGACGCGGAACCACGAAGGCGCTGCGATTGGCGTCATAGGCCTTCTGCAGCTCCTCGTCGCTCGGATAGCCTGCGGGCGGAACGGAGACCGATTGCAGATAGAGCTCGACGAGCGCGCGCTCGCGCATCTGCTCGAGCTGCGCCGCCACCTTGGGCTGCTGATCCCATTTCTTGGCGAGCGCCTCCTGCAGCACGACACGCTCGTTGAGCATCAGCCGCACGGCCTGGTTGAGCAAGCCCGGCTCCTTAGTGATGGCCGCCTGCTCGCGCGCGCCGAGCGCCTCGACATAGGCGCGCAGCTGCGCTGCCGTGATGTTCGTTCCGCCGACATGAGCGACGACGTCGTCGTTCGCCTTGACCGCCGCGGCCGCCGCCGGCGCTTGCGGCTTGATCGCCGACACCTGCGGCGCGGGTTTCGGCTTCGGCGCCGGAGGTTGCGACTGCGCCATGGCGCTGACGGGCGACGAGACCGCCGCTCCGATCGCGAGAGCGCGAAGCGCTCGGGAAAGGATCGCGGACCTTATCGTCACGATGTTCATGGCGTCACCTTCTGATCGAGGATCTTGTCGCTGTAATCCTGCAGCAGATTTTGGATCTCGACGCGGCGCACGCCGCCGAGCGGCTCGCTCGCCAGAGCGAGATCGGCGAAATTCGCCGCCTCGTAATGCTGCAGCAGCTCGCGACCGATCTTGGCGAGCTCCGCATTCCTCGCTTTGCAGGTCTTGAGATTCGCCTTGAGGCTCGCCGACTGCGTTTCGAATTTCGCGCGCTCCGCGTCCTTCGCGCGCGCGACGTCGGCGGCTTCTTCGTAGGCGACTTTCCACTTCTCCAAGGTCTGATCGCGCTCGGCGAGGCGCTGATTGAATTCCTCCACCGCCTCGCGATGCGCCTTCTCGGCCTGCTTGACCTCGGCCTTCGCCGCTTTGATCTGCCCCTCGAGCCGCGCGCGCGCGCTCTCGGCTTCCGTGAGTTTCGCTTGCAGCGCGGCGCGCTGATCCTCGAGCGCGCGCTGCTGCGTGATCGCGCCGCGCAAGGCCTCGCGGAGGCGGTCCGCCTCCGAATCGGCGCTCGCCGCAGGAAGGAGCGGCGGAAAGGCGAAAGACAGCGCGAGGGCGAGCGTTCCGACGCGCATGATCAGAACTTTCCTTGGAGATCGAGATGTAGGATGTCGGCGGCGTAGCGCGCGCCGGCGATACTGTCGGAGCTCATCCAGCGTAGCGCGAGCCACACATTCTCGCCGACGCCGAGATTGCCGCCGACGAAATAGCCCTTCTGATTCGTGCCGCCGAGCCCGAACTCGTTGTCGACGAAAGCGTCGACGGTCGCGTCCGACTGCAGATATTTGTAGCCCGCGAAAACGTTCCAATCCCACAGATGCCGCATCTCCGGCCGTCCGATCGTGGCGCTCGCCAGATAGCCCATGTCGCCGCTTCCGAGCGCTCCGACGCCGCCCGTCGTCGTCGCCTGGAAATTATTGACGGCGAGCCTCTGCAGCGCCGGACTGCGGCTGAAGGCGGTGTTGACGATATATTCGCCGTCCAGGATCACATGGATCGGATCGAAGGACGCGATATCGAGCTGGCCGGCGGCGACCACCGGACGGAACTGCTGCAACAGTCCGAAATATTGAAACTGGTGCAGCGCCCCGAAATTATTCGACGCATCGGCGATGATCGAGCGCAGCGGCATATAAGTGTTGCCGCGCTGCGCGAAGCCCGGACGCGCCATGTCGGTGCTGCACACATCCGCGGCGCCGACCACCACGCAGGGGCTCGACACCTGCCCCTGCACATTGCTGAAGTCATAATAGGTGGCGGCGAGCTTGAACGAATATTCGGGATCGATGCGCGCGGCGACGCCGATCTGGCCCGCGAACAGCCATCTGTCATGGCTCGGGAGCTTGGTGGGCGGACCCTGGTCATAGGCCGGAAGATTGATGCCGGCGTTGAGATCGGTGTTGAAGAGCGGAAAGGCGCCGCCGGACGCGAAGACGGCGACGTCTTCCGCCACATCATATCTGCCTTGCGCCGCGAAGCCGTCGAAGCCGATGTCGCGATACCAGACGAGATTGGTCGGCGACCAGAACGGATTATCCATTCGCCCGGCGGTGACGGAGAGCTGCTCGGCCGGCTGATAGCGCAGATAGGCGCGATCGATCCACAGCGAATATTTGACGAAATTTCCGCCGTTGAAGCCGAAGGTCTGGTTCTGCGACACCGGCGAATTGTTCTCGCCGCCGGCAAAACGAAAGCCGGCCATGAAGCCGTCGCTGAAATCGACGAGCGCGCCGAAGCGGGCGCGGAAGCGGAACTGATTGCGGTTCTGCGTCACATTGAGAGTCGGCCAGTAATAAGCATAGCTCTGACTCGTGTCATAGGGCGCGCCGGTGTTGATGGCGTTGAAATCGACGGCGTTGATCTGATCGTTGCCGGACGGATAGAACACGCCGCGATAGCGCACGCGCATGTCGCCGTAGAAGCGGATGCGCGTCGCCCATTCCGGGAACTTGCCCGGAGACGCCCAATTCTCCTTCTCGGCCTGAGCCATCACTTCCTTCTTGATGTCCTCGCGCAATTGCCGCTTCACGATCTCCGGCACATAGGTCACATGCTTGACGCCGGGCGGCGAGGCGGCGGCGCTCGCCGCGGCGGCCGCCTTGGCGGCGTCGCCGGCCTTGGCGGTCGCGTCCTTCGTCGCCTGGCGCTGGACATAGGCCTCCTTCTCGGCCTGATCGATGAGCGAACGGGCCTGCTCCTCGGTGATCACGCCCTGCTTCACGAGAAGATTGACGAGATTGATCGTCGCATTGGGGGAGATCGCCCGCGCCTTCGAGACCTTCGGCCGCGTCGACTCCGCCGTCTTGCCGACGTCCACCGAATCTACCGCCTCCGAGGCGCCCTGCGCGAAAGCCGGCGCCGCGCAGATCAGCGCCGACAGTGACGCGGCGATGCGCAGCGACCCGCGACGCACAGCTGATTTTCTCTCGAACATCGAACTCCCCAGCCCGCTCCGGCCACCATTGGTCGTGGCCAATCGATTTGCATTTCTCGCCGTCCCAGCCGTCAACCCGGACGCTGCTCCGTGATGCGGATGATGATCGGCATCGGCATTCCCTTCGGCGGCGGCTCGCGCAGCGTCAGATTGCCGAACACCTCGTTGCGCAGCGCCGCGTCGAGCTCTGGATCGCCGGTCGAGCCGGCGAGCTGCACGCGGATCACGCGCCCCGTCTGATCCGCCCACAGCCGGATGTTGCCGCGCATCTTGGCCTTGCGCGTCTTCTTGTTCTGCTCGAGCGCGGAGCGCAGCTGCGATTGCACGATCGAGGCGTACCAGCCCCATCCGCCGCCGCCGCCGCCCCCGCCGCCATAAGCGCTTCCGCCCGGCTTGCCGCCGAGGCCGAAGGAATCGCCGGGACCCTGCCCTTTCGCATCGAGCGACAGCGGACCCGGCGGCTCGTCGGCCTTGGCGTCCTTGACCGGATCGGCCTTCGGCTCCTCGATCGGCTTCTGCTCCTGAAACTCCGGCTGTGGCTCCTCGAGCTTCGTCTCCTCGATGACCTTTTGATCCGGCGGCGGCGGAGGGGGCGGCGGCGGAAGGCTGATGACGGTCAGCTCGTGAACCTGCTTCGCCGGCGGAAGATCGTCATGCCGCGTCAGCGCGACGACGACGCCGCCGATCGTCAATGTCACGCCGCCGACGACGATCGCCGCTCGGTAGCGCTGGAGCCAGCCGCGCGCGCGCGGCGCGCGCCGCGACGGCGCGCGCGCATGCTGATGTTTCGGACCGATCGGCGATTTCATCGATGCGTCCCCGCAGTATCGGCGCCGGGCCGACGGCGACTCATTTGACGAGCGGCTTGGTGGCGAGACCGACCTGCGCGAGGCCGATGCGCGAGAGAAGATCGAGCACGTTGATGACGCTTTGATATTGCGCCTGTGCGTCGCCGCGCAGCACGATCGGAAAATCCGGCGTCAGCGCCTTCTGCTGGATGAGCCGCTGCTCGAGCTCGGGCAGCGTGACGGGAATCGTATCGAGGAAGATCTTGCCGTCGGCGCCGACGGTGATCGCCTTCGTCGTCTGCGTCGCGAGGCTCGGCGCCGCCGAGGCCTTGGGCAGGTTGACTTTCTGTCCCTGCACGGTCGCCGTCGTCATGATGATGAAGATCACCAGCAGCACATAGGCGAGATCGAGCATCGGCGTGATGTTGATGTCGTCGTACGGCTTGCCGTCGTCCTGCGCCTTCATCGCGCTTACTCCCCTGCCGCCGGCCGCTCGGCGAGACCGCCGCGGCGCTCGGAATAGGCTTCGGCCATCTTCGTCACGAACTCGTCGACGAAGACGTGGATCTCGCTGGTCAGATCCTTGATGCGGGAGATGAGATAATTATAGCCGAACAAGGCCGGGATGGCGACGCCGAGGCCCGCGACCGTCGCGACCAGCGCCGCGGCGATGCCCGGCGCGATGGCGTTGACGTTCACATCGCCGCTCGCCGCGATCGCGGCGAAGGTGATCATCACGCCGACCACCGTGCCGAGCAGGCCGAGGAACGGCCCGCCGGAAATGGCGATCGTCAGCACCACCATCATTCGGTTGAGCTGCTGCGTTTCCTTGACGACGCCGCTGTCGAGCGCGGCGCGGATCGCCGCGATCGTGGCGCCCGACAGAACCGTCGGCCGCCCGCCCGCCGCCGCGAAGCGGCGCGCGATCTCCGAGGCGCCGATGTGATAGATGCGATAGAGGGCGGAGAGGCGCATCATCTCGGCCTCGGCTTCGCTGATGCGTCCGCCGAATGTGCCGAGAGTCTCCTCGTCGCCGTGATCGAGCGCCGTCAGATCGGTCGCGATCTCACGAAAGCTCTTGATGAATTGCTCATTGGCCTTGGCCTGGCGATTCACATAGGAGGTGCGGTCGATCATCACCATCCAGCTGATCGCCGCCATGATCATCAGCAGGCCGATCACGATCCAGCCGTCGAGCGTGACCGAGCGCAGGATCACCGCGAGATAGCCGGACGACCAGGACGCCGCCTCCTCGTCGACGCTGAAGGAGACGAGTTTCGACGGATCGGAGCCCTGGCTGATCGCCGCGAATTTGAGGAAGCCCGCCGAACGCGCGACTTTCGCCATCTGCATTTCGTCGATGTCGCCGACGAATCCCGGCGTCGCGGCGTCGGTCTCGGGACCGAGCGCAGCGGCGCTCTGCAGCGACGGGAGAACCGCGTCGATCTTCGCATAGACGGCGCCGTCGACATAGAGCGTGACATGACCAGCGTCGGCGACGACGGCGATGTGACGCCAGGCGTTGACGGCCACCGGAGCGCCCGCGGCGCTGCGGCTGACCACGCCGGCGTTGGTCACTTCGACGAAGGGCGCGCCATTGTCGAGCCCGACGATCAGAGAGTCGGCGCCGTCGCGGCGGCTGTAGAGCACCGCATTGGGCGTCTGCGCGACCGGCTTCGCCCAGAGCGAGAGGCTGAAGGCGGAGCCGGCGGGAACCGCCATGGTCGGCGAGGCCGGAAGAGTGAAGGACCCATGGCCGTCGAGCCTGAGGCCGGAGCCGATGATCGCGCCGTCGGCCATCTGGCCGATGCTCGCCGCATTATGCGCCCACACGGTCGAGTCCGTCGCCGGCGTTCCGCGCTCGGCGAAATGATAGACGAGAGACGCGTCCGGATCATAGGTTCCTTTCGCGTCGGGAGCGGCGACGGCTTTCTTATTGCCGTAATAGAGCCAGATGTCGGTCTTGCCGCCCGCCTGGACATTGGCGCCGACCCAGACCAGCGCCTCGCCGAGCAGAGAATCGAATTTCTCGACATGGTATTTGAGCGGCGTCTTGTCGTCGCCGGCGACGAAGCGAATGTCGCTGCCGTCCTCCTTCGCCGAGGAGAAGCGGAAATTGCCCATGTGCAGCCGCACCAGCACGGGCGCCGGACCGATCGGATCGGTGATATTGGCGCCCGCCGCGCTGGCGTCGATGGTGATCTTCTTGCGCATCTCCCATTCGTCGTTCCACCAGGCCATGGCGGAGGACGAGCACAAGGTCAGCATCGCGAGCAGCGGGAGCATCCGCCGCGCCGCGGCGCGCGCATAGCGGGAGAGGCGCGGTTCGGTTCGCATCGTCATCAGAATTCACCCCAGACACGAAAATTCAGCCGCGGCTCTCTCGCCTGCGTATAGGCTTGGCGGCTCATCGGCGTCGAATAGACGAACATGCCGCTCAAATGGTCGAGCAGCTTGACGCGCGTGCCGAAGCCGTAGCTCCAGAGATTGAAATGCGCCTGCTGCTCGGCGAGCGGGTGCAGGACCTCGGCGACGCCCTTGTCGACGAAGCCGAACAACCGCCAACCATTGAAGATCGCGATCGGCGGCTCGCCCTCCCCCGCCTCGCGCTTCACGGCGTCCTGCAGCATCTCGCCGACGTCGGGGCTGCGCAGCTCGAAATTGCCGATCGCGCCATTGTCGCCGAGGACCTCGGATTCGAGATAGCCCCTGACGCTGTCGAGGCCGCCCACGCTGATCTGCTCGCTCGACACCAGCGGGCCGTCGGAGATCTGGCCGACGAACCGGCCATAGGCCTCGAAGCCGGCGGGCAATTCCTGCAGATGCGAGACGTCGAGATTGAAATGGGCGAAGCGTCCCGACGCATAGGCGCGCTTATTGTCGAAAGCGTTCTGGGCGCTGCTCGGCGTCCGCGTGTTCAAGGTGAGCGAGGCGCTGAGCTGAGTGGTGAAATCCTCGGTCTGATAGGCGCCGCCATAAGTCACGACCAGCGGATAATAGGTGATCGGCGACGAGGTGACGTCGGTTCCGAGCCTTACGACCTCGCCATAATGCTTGTAGTCGAGCCCGAGCGACAAGGAGTGATATAAATTCTCGATCGACGGCAGCGCCATCACGGCGCGCGTTCCGATCGTCTCGCCCGGGCCGACGACATTGACGCCGCCGATGGTCGCCACATCGCTCTTCGAGGTGAGGCCGTAGACGAGCACCGACAGCCACTCGACGTCCGGAATGCGCGCGAGATAGGAGGCGGAGAAGACCTCCGCGTCCGAGCGCCGCTCGGGAGCGACCTGATAGGTGAAGCTCAGCGAGTGGCCGAGCTGCCAGAGATTGTCGTAGCGCACGGTTCCGACGACCCGCAGAGCCGACGTATTGGGCGAGCGCCGGTTGTTGAGCTCGACATTCGCATGGACGGGAAGCTTGTCTTCGACGGTGAGATCGACGTCCACCGTGCCCGGCGCGACGCCGGCCCGCAGCGAGGGCGTCACCCGCCTGTCGGGCCATTGATTGAGCGCGACGATGTCCTTCGTCACCTCGCCGAAATTCGGGACGGTCCCCTCCTTCAGCGACGACGCTCGCTCTTTGATCTTGTCGATATCAAAATAGCGCGCGTTCTTCACGCGCAGCCGGCCGACCTTCAGCTCCGCGACCTTGAGAACGACGACGCCGCCCTTCACGCTCTGCTGCGGGACGGAGACGCCGACGGTCTGAAAGCCCTTGTCGTGATAGGCCTTCTCCAGCGCGGCGCGGGCCTTCTCGACATCCTCGGCGGTGCGGCCCGGCCCGAGGAAGGGATAGATCGCCTCCTCGACCTCGACCTGCGTCAGACGGTCGGCGCCTTCCACCGCGAAATCGTCGATGTCGAAGCGCGCCGGGGGCGCCGGCTTGCTCGCGGCCGATTTGGCGGCGGCGGAGGGTTTTCCGGCGTCATCGGCCACGGCGCCTTCCCCCGCTTTCGAGGCGCTCGCCGACCATGCCGGAGCGGCCGCCGTCAAAGCGCCGCAAGCCACGAGAACGGCGACGGCGGAACAGTCGAAATCGCCGTGGAGCCGCAAGCATCTGCGGGCTCCCGCCTCACCCTTGGACAGAACCATCCTGCCTCTCACACCACACGGCGAAACGCCGCTCCGAACGGTCGAACCGAGCTCGAAGCGACGATAAAACAAACGTCCTCTCTCTGAAGACGACCCGGCGAGAGCCGACCCGAAAAAAAATCGTCACAGACATCGAAAAATTTTTTGGACGCGCAGGGGACGGTCGCCGACGGGAGGGAGACGGGCGTCTCACGGGACGCGCGTCACCGCCGGCGTTTGCCGGCGCGCGCGTCGGCGGCCAATGCGTCGAATGACGAGCGAAGAGACGACAAAGCGCGGCGCCACCTCCAGCGGCGTCCGAGCGCCTCGAGCGGCGCGATCGCCGTTTCGGCCTGCGCCTCGTCGGCGAGCTCCCGCGCCGCCGCTCGAATGCGGCGCCACAGGCGGGCCGCGTCGCGGAACGCCTCCTCGCGACGAGGGCTTCCGTCGCGCCAGCGCCTCAGCGCGCCCAGATCCGCCTCGGTCGCCTCGCCTGATTTCAGCCGCACGATCCAATTCAGGGCGTCGTCGAGGAGCTGTCGAGGCTCGCAGGGAGAATCGGCGGCTTCGCGATCCTCCGAGAAAGGGCGAGCCTCAGAATCTTGGCGATTTTCCCGGCCCATGTCCATTTCCGCGCCCCGGATGCGCCTCCGCCCCATTCGCTCGCCCGCTCCGTCGGCGCTCGGCGAAACGCACGAGAAAGGGGCCGCCGCGACGCGCACGGCCGCGACGCAATCCCATGCCGCCGATCTACACATGGTTAGACGATCGGCGCCTTTCTATCCCGAAGGGCGATTTCGCGCTTTTTGCGCACGAGGACCTCAGGCTCTCGGCCTCGGCCCGCCGAGACGCGCGACGGGCTTGCGGCTCAGGCTATCGGCGCAATGCGTCAAGGCGTGCTTCAGATCGGTCTCGACGGTCCGCGTCGTGACCTGCAGGCTGGCGGCCACCTCCTGCGTCGTCCGGCCTTCGATGGCGATTCTACGCAGAACCTCGCGGCGGCGGGCGGGAAGCTGCTCCATCGCCCGCTTGAACGCCTCGATCTCGGAGCGCGCTTCGGCGACTCTCGAAGGATCCGGCGACTCGTCGCAAATGTCGAGCAGCGCATCCACCGTCGCCGCGCTCAGGCGACGCAGCCCGGCCTTCTTGTGATCCTTGGCGATATTGATCGCCGTGCAGAAGATATAGTCCTTGGGACTACGGACCGGGGTCGCTTCGTTCACCCGGTCGAGACGCAGAAACGCCTCATGCAGCGCCTCATGCGCGAAATCGGACGAGCCCAGTCGCCTCGTCAGCTGCTTGACCAGCTCGTCATAGCTCTGGACGAGCTGAGCGCACAAACGCACGCGGTTCGTTTCGATCACGTGACACCCGCCCCGAGCCACCGCCCTCCATCGCCGGGCCCGCGGTAACTAGCGAGGCTGCGCTACAGATTTGTGACGCTCACGCCGGCGCGGCCGCAAACCCGCCGCCGCCGGCCACGGTCCGGCCCTCCCCCGGCCATGATCGTCGCGCCGGGAAACGCGCACGCCGGCGGACAAACCCTTGTGTACGCAATGGCTTGGGCCCGTTGGCGCTCGCTGTGAGGCGCATCGGCCGGCGCGGAGTCATCGCGCTGTCACACAATCCACGTGAAATCCCTCGGCCGCGGGAGCGGCGCCTCGCGGCCATTTTCGCACCGCGGCCCGGGCCGGGTCGTCGCGACGCTTTTTCGGCCTCGCCGGCGTAGAGGACGAACAGGAAAGAGGAGCATGGAGGAGAAACCCGAGATCACCATAGAGGCGGACAGCCCCGCCATTTCCCTGCAGCGCAGCTTCGACGCGCCGCGGTCGCGCGTGTTCGAGGCGTTCACGTGCGTGGAGGACGTCGAGCGCTGGTTCAGGCCGAGCGGCCTCCGCCTCTTGGAATGCGAGATCGATCTGCGCGTCGGCGGAACCTGGCGCATCGCATTGCGCGGGCCGCAAGGCGAGACGCATCGCCTCGGCGGCGAATATCGCGAGATCGACGCGCCGAATCGGCTTGTTCAGACGCTGCGCTCCGACGACGCGCCGCAGACGGAGGCTGTGGAAACCCTGGTCTTCACGGAAGCGGACGGCAAGACGCTGCTTTCCAGCGCTCTTTCTCACACGTCGATAGAGAATCGCGACCGTCACATCGCCTCCGGGCTCGAAAAACGGGCGGCGCAGCTGCTCGACCGCCTCGCCGACCATCTCCAATTCGGAGACGCCGCGGCGGCGGACGAAATGGATCCGCCGGCCGCCGCGCCGGAAAAGCGAAACTCCGGTCGGATCGGCCGCATCGCGGCGGCGCTCGCCGCTCTCGTCGCGCTCGCCGGCGGAGGCGTCTATTGGGCCTCGCATCGAGCGCCGGACGTCGAAGGCGCGGCGCACGCGCTCGCGCCGGCCGTCCACAAGGCGAGCGCGGCCGGCGCAGTCGTTCCTGTCGGCGCAGTCGCCTTGCGCGCCGCGATTGCGGGACCGATCGAGCTGGTCGACTGCGAGGTCGGCGGCGAGGTCGTGGAGGGCTCCGTCTGCGCGACGATCGACGAGCGCGCCCATGAGGCCGCACGCGATCGCGCCGAAGTGGTCATGGCCGAGGCCGAGGAACGGCTCCATACGGACGACGCGCGGCTCGAGATCGCGACAGCCACCCTGGAGCGCGAGAAGCGCGCCGGCAAGCGCCGCGCGACGGACAAGGCGCAGGCCGCCTTCGACGACGCCCAGCGGCGGGCGGCGCGGTCCAAAGAGGCCTTCGCGCAGGCGACGGCCGCGTTCGAATCCGCCGTCAAGACCGTCTCCGCCTCACGAGTCGTCTCGCCGATCGACGGGGCCGTCACGTCGCGCAAGGCCGAGGTCGGCGCGACGGCGGCCGAGGGCGAGGAGCTGTTCGTCGTCGCGCCCGCCCCCGTCGCTCTGCAGGTCGAGGCGCATGTCGCGAACGCGAGCGAAATTCGCGTCGGCGACAAGGCGACATTCACCGTCGACGGGCTCGACGACCGCGCCTTCACGGGCGCCGTCGGCAAGGTCGGCCGGCCGGCGGGCGACGGCGCGGAAAAGGGAGGCGACGCCGATCTCGTGATCATCGACGCATCCGATCCGGACCATGTGCTGCGGCCCGGCATGATCGCGAAAGTCGAGATCGAGACCGGCGCGCCGCCTCAATAGCCGCGCGCGGCGCCCGCAGGCGAGCGCGGATCGTGGACGCCGGTGATCACGCCATCCGCGACCGAGATCGCCTCGCAGGCGCCGAAGGGCGCATGATCCTCGATCCTGTGGCCCATCTCCTCGAGCCGGCTCCGCGTCTCCTGCGAGAGCGCGCCCGGCTCGGCGAGAACGACGTCGGGCAGCCATTGGTGATGGATGCGCGGCGCCGACACCGCCTGAGCGAGATTCATGCGATGATCGACGACGTCGAGCAGGGCCTGCAGCGTCACCGAGATGATGCGAGGACCGTTGGGGCTGCCGAGCACGAGGACGACCTTGCCGTCCCTCGTCACGATCGTCGGCGACATGGAGGAGAGCGGACGCTTGCCCGGCGCGATCGCATTGGCGCTCCCCTGCACGAGCCCGAAACCGTTGGACGCGCCGGGCCGCGCGGAAAAATCATCCATCTCGTCGTTGAGCAGCACGCCCGTCTCCGGCGCCATCACTTGCGCGCCGAAGGAGCCGTTGAGCGTATAGGTCACCGCGACGGCGGCGCCCTCGTCGTCGAGGATCGAATAATGCGTCGTCTCCGGCCGCTCGCGCAGCGCGGCGCCCGGCGCGAGATCGGCCGAGCGCGTCGCGCGGTCCGGCGAGATCGTCGCGCGAATGTCCGCGGCATAGGATTTGGCAGTCAACCGCTCGACCGGATTGCGCACGAAGTCCGGATCGCCGAGCAGCAGATTGCGGTCCTTGAACGCGCGGCGCTCCGCCTCGATCATGAGATGCAGCGACTGCGGCGTGTGGAAGCCGAGGCCGGCGAGATCATAGCCTTCGAGAATGTTCAGGATTTCGCAGAGCGCGACGCCGCCCGAGCTCGGCGGCGCCGAAGAGAGGATCGCATAGCCGCGATAGGCGCAGCGCACGGGTTCGCCTTCGTCGACGCGATAACGCGCGAAATCTTGCGCCGAGATGACGCCGTTCGCCGCGGCGGCGGCGCGTTCGATCGCCTGCGGAACGCGACCCTCGTAGAAGGCGCGCGGCCCTCGGGCCGCTATCTCGCGGAGCAGCCGCGCGAGATCGTTCTGGACGAGCCGATCGCCCGCCTGCAGAGGCGAGCCGTCCGGGCGAAAGAATATCTTAACGGCGACGGGATCGTCCCCGAGGCGCCGCGCCGCCCGCAGCGGCGGCAGGTCGGACTCCTCGAGAACGAAACCGTTCTCGGCGAGCGCGATCGCGGGCGCGATCAGGGTCTCGCGCGGCAGGCGCCCATATTTCTCGCGCACGGTCTCGAGGCCGAGCACGGTCCCCGGAACGGCGACGGCGCGAAAGCCGATGCGGCTCGCATTCGGGACGACCTCGCCCGACGAATCGAGGAACATGTCCGCGGAGGCCGCCATCGGCGCGCTCTCGCGAAAATTGACGAAGCGATCTTCGCCGTCGGCGCGATGAAGGAGAAGGAAGCCGCCGCCGCCGAGATTGCCGCAGCATGGATGCACGACGGCGAGCGCATAGCCGACGGCGACCGCTGCGTCGACCGCGTTGCCGCCCGCCTCGAGAATGGAAAGGCCCACCTCGCTCGCGAATCTGTGCTCGGTGACGACCATGCCGCGCCGTCCCGTCGCGACCGGCTCGGCCGCGGCGGCGAAGGCGAGCAGGATGAGAGCGGCGGCAAGCAGGAGCTTCATGTCTTCTTCGAGTATTGGACAGTCGGCGGACGTCGTAGCCGATGCGCCGAATTCCGCCTACTGCCTGTTGCCGATCGCCGATCGTCCGTCGCTGGCCGCCTCCCCGGCCAACAGGACGAAGCCCCGGCTGCGGCCCTCATTGCCCGCGTCGATCGTATTCATCGCGGCGAACAGATCCGCGGCGGCGACCCAGACGGGCGGATATTTGTAGCGCGCCACGTCGAGCACGAGGAAGCGGTCGGTCTTGCCGTCATAGGCGGCGAGCGGCGAAATATGCCCGCCGCGCTGCTGCCCGAGCGAGGCGCGCAGATAATTGACGACGACGTGATGCTTCTTCCTGGCGAGATGATCGATCGCGAGCGCGCGGAACTCGTCGAGCGAGGACTGCGCGGCATGCACGGTCCGCGTCGAGACGCCGAAGCTCGCAAAGAGCGCGCCGAGCTCGTCCAGCGTCATTCCTCTCTGCAGGATGCTTTCGCGGCGCACGATCGCTTCGGTCCTCACGCCCAAGACATTCTCTTGCGTAAAGCTCGCGAATTCGGCGCCGGAAGCGGCCGGCGCCGGGAACTCGAGGCTGTTGAGCACCATCACCAGCGTCGCGACGCCACAGAAGGCGCCGTTCGCCTGCGTGACGAATTCCGCCGCCAGCGGCCAATAGGCCTCGCGCGCATCCGCCTCGAGGAGCCACTCGCGCCCTTGCGCGCTGCGCAGATCGACGAGATTGTCGGCGAGCGGCAGACGCTCCGCCCGCGCCGAGGCGAGGCCGACGGCGAGAACGAAGCCGAGGCGGGCGAGAAGAGACAGGATCGGTCGTCGTCGGATCGCCATCATGTCAGAAGCTGCGCGGTAGGCTCGCGCCGAGGCCGAGCCGGAGACGAGAGTAGAGGCTCCGGCCGCAGCGCGCAATCGCTGTCGAAATCCTCGCGCGCCGCCATAACTGCGCGACGAGGAAGAAAGGAAACGGTTCATGAGCACTCTGACCAAGCTCGCGCTCGGCGTGATGGGCCGGCTGCGGCCCAAGCCCGCGCGGGGAGAGGCGGCGGCGCAGATCGCCCTCCCCTCCCCCCGCAAGGAAGGCGGCATGCCTCTGCTGGAGGCGTTGGCGAAGCGCTGTTCGACGCGGAAGTTCGCGGCGACCGAGCTGCCTCTGCCGCTGCTCTCCGACCTGCTCTGGGCGGCCTGCGGCGTGAGCCGTCCCGGCGGGCTACGGACGGCGCCCTCCGCCCTCGACGCGCGGGAGATCGATCTCTATGTCGCGCTCGCCTCGGGCGCCTATCTCTACGATCCCGAAGCCCACGCCCTGTCGCTCGTCGTCTCGAGCGACGTGAGGCGCGTGACCGGCTATCAGGATTTCGTCGACGAGGCGCCGCTCGACCTCGTCTTCGTCGCGGATCATAGTCGCATGAGGCTGACGCCCGTCGCGCAGCGCGAGAGCTTCGCGTCGGTCGCTGTGGGCGCAATCTCGCAGAATGTCTATTTGTTCGCGGCCGCCAACGGGCTCGCCGCCGTCATCCGCGCCTGGATCTCCCGCGAGGCGATCGCCGAGGCGCTCGGGCTGACCCACGACCAGCAGGTCCTGCTTTCGCAAACGGTCGGCTATCCTCGCGAACGGGCGGATTCCGAAGGCTCGCCGAACGAAGCAGGCGCCCATCCATTCGAGTGAGAGGCGGTTATGGCGACACGCATCGAGCCCGTATTTCTCTTCGACCTCGACGGCACGCTGGTCGACAGCGTGTATCAGCATGTTCTCGCCTGGAGCGAGGCGCTCCACTCCGAGCGCATCGAATTGTCGGTCTGGCGCATTCATCGCCGGGTCGGAATGAGCGGCGGCCTGTTCGTCGATCAGCTGCTGCGCGAGATCGGCGTCGAAATCGACCCCGAGCGCGTGCGGCGCCTCAGCGAAGCGCATGCGGCCGCCTATCTCGCCATCGCCGACCGCGTGCGTCCGCTGCCGGGCGCGCGGGAGCTGCTCGCATGGCTCGCCGGCGCCGGCGTTCCTTACGCGATCGCGACCAGCGGGCGCATGGAGACGGCGAGCGTCAATCTCGCCGCGCTCGGCGTCGATCCGCTGACGACGCCGATCGTGACGCGCGATCAGGTTCGCCACGCCAAGCCCGATCCCGATCTCTTCCTCGCCGCAGCGGAGCGGCTGAACGCGCCGATCACGACGGCGGTGGTCGTCGGCGACAGCATTTGGGACATGCTCGCCGCGACGCGCTGCCGGGCGCTCGGCGTCGGCCTGCTGAGCGGCGGCTACGGCGCCGACGAGCTGCGCCAGGCGGGCGCCATTCGCGTCTATGACGATCCCGCCGATCTGCTGCTCCATATCGACGAGATCGGCGGAAGACGATGACCTCTCGAGGCTCCGCCGCGAGGAGGGAGCGCATGGCTTATGAGCTCTACTACTGGCCGGAGATTCAAGGCCGCGGCGAATTCGTCCGCCTCGCCCTCGAGGAGGCCGGCACCGATTATTTGGATGTCGCGCGCGAGCGCGACGGCGAAGAAAAAATGCTGGCGCTGCTCGCGCGAGGGAACATTGCGACGCCGCCTTTCGCGGCGCCCTTCCTGAAGGATGGCGGCCTCCTCATCGGCCAGACCGCCGCCATCCTGCTCTATCTCGGCGACCGTCACGGCCTCGCGCCGCACGATGAAAAGCTGCGGCTCTGGACGCTGCAAGTCCAGCTCACCATCGCCGATCTCGTCGCGGAGGTTCACGAGACGCATCATCCCCTCGGCGCCGATCTCTATTACGAAGAGCAGAAGGACGCCGCCGCCACGCGCGCGAAAAATTTTCGGGAGACTCGCATTCCGAAATTCCTGCGCTGGTTCGAAACGATCCTCGCGAATAATCCGCATGGCGACGAACGCCTCGTCGGCGAGGCCGTCACCTATGCCGATCTGTCGCTGTATCAGGCGGTCGAGGGACTGCTCTACGCCTTCCCCGCATCGACGCGGGCCGTCCTCGTCGAGACGCCGCGCGTCGGGCGCCTGCATCGCGCCATCGCGCAGCGTCCGCGCATCCGCGCCTATCTGACGAGCGGCCGGCGTGTTCCTTTCAATGAAAATGGCATATTCCGTCATTATCCGGAGCTCGACGCGCGCGCTCCCGACCGCCGTCCGGCGCGCCGCTCGAAGCCATCGCCTTGAACCATCGTATACGGAGTCACCTCATGCCGGGACCCGCTCTCTTCGAGCCGATCCGCGTTCGCGACCTCGCGCTCGCCAATCGAATCGTGATCGCCCCCATGTGCCAATATTCGGCCGAGAACGGCTGCATGACCGACTGGCACCTGATCCATCTCGGCCATCTCGCGCTCTCCGGCGCGGCGCTGCTGACGATAGAGGCCACGGCGGTATCGCCCGAAGGGCGCATCACCTATGGCGACGTCGGGCTTTGGAACGACGAGACGGAAGCCGCCATGCGCCGCGTGCTCGACGGCGTGCGGCGCGGGTCCGACATGCCGATCGCGATTCAGCTCGCCCATGCGGGACGCAAGGCCTCGACCGAAGTTCCGTGGAAAGGCGGCGCCCAGCTTCCCGCCGATCACCCGCTCGGCTGGCGGACGGAGGCGCCCTCCCCGATCCCCTACGCCGCGGACGAGGCGGCGCCGCAGGCGCTCGACAGAGACGGACTGCGCCGCATATGCGACGCCTTCGCGGCTTCGGCGGCGCGCGCGGCGCGCCTCGGGATCGAGCTGATCCAGCTTCATGCGGCGCATGGCTATCTGATGCATCAGTTCCTGTCGCCGCTCTCCAACAAGCGCGACGACGATTATGGCGGCTCGCTCGAGAACCGCATGCGCTTTCCGCTCGAAGCGTTCGACGCCATTCGCTCGGCCTTCCCCGCCGGGAAGCCGGTCTCCGTCCGCGTATCGGGAACGGATTGGGTCGAAGGCGGCTGGGACATAGAGCAGACGATCGCTTTCGCTCGCGCGCTCGAGGCGCGCGGATGCGACGCCATTCACGTGTCGAGCGGCGGGCTGCATCCCGCGCAGAAGATTCCGGTCGGACCGAGCTATCAGGTTCCGCTCGCGCGCGCGGTGAAGAACGCGGTCGGCGTGCCGGTGATCGCGGTCGGACTGATCACCGGTTTCGAGCAGGCGGAGGCGATCGTCGCCACCGGGGACGCCGATATGATCGCAATCGCCAGAACCATCCTCTATGATCCGCGATGGCCGTGGCATGCGGCTGCGGCGCTCGGCGGGCGCGTGCGCGCGCCGAGCCAATATCTTCGATCCCAGCCGCACCAATTCCGGGATCTGTTCGACTTGTGACCGTCGCGGGGAATCGCTCGGGCGCGCGCCGAAAGACGAATGCTCATTGAACGAGATGCGCGACGCCGACGAGCGCCTCGACCGGCACCACGAAAGCGAGGCCATGGCCCGGAGCGCCGAGCTCCGCGGCCTTCACGATCTCGTCCAGCATCTTGTCCTTGAGATCGGCAGGCACGACGGTGAGCACGATTTCTTTCTCGGGCTCGATCTGTATGCCGAAGACCCTGTGCTGCTCGTTGCGGCCGATGCCGCGGCCGAACAGCACCGTGCCGCCATGAGCGCCGGCGTTCATCGTCGCTTCCAGCACCGTATCGCCCCATCCCTTCCGCACGATGCTCACGATCAGACATGGATCATGCATTCCCGCCACTCCCGTTCATACGGCTCCGGACGAGGAAGCCGAGCGTCATCACCGAAATGATCGGAGCCAAAGAAATCAGCGCCACCAGACCCAAACCATGCGCGATAGGGTCCTGGTCTCCGATCGTCACGGACGCCCCCATCGCAAGCGCGAGAAGGAACGTGTTCGCGAGCGGCCCCGTGGCGACGCCGCCCGCGTCCACGGCGATGACGACGAATTGCTGGTCGCTCCGCCACATGAGCGCGATGGCGAGCAGGTAGCCCGGAGCCAGCAGATAGAGCAGCGGAACGCCGAAGATAAGCCTCGCGACGCCGAGACCGACGCATAAGGCGACGCCGATGCAAATGGCCGTCAGCATCAATATCTTGGGGATCGAGCCATTGGACAATTCCTCCACCTGATCCGCCAGCACGCGCACGGCCGGTTCGCCCCATGCCGTAAGGAAGCCCAGCACAATGCCGACGGCGATGAAAAGCGCGCTTTGATCCATCCTGCCGAACGCCATGCCGATGGCCTTGCCGAAGGGCAGAAAGCCGATCTCCATTCCGAGCAGGAACATGAACAGTCCCGTCGAAGCCATGGCGGTTCCGATGAGGACGTCGACGACCTGCTGGCGCGGGAGCCTCAGCCAGAGAAACTGGAAGAGCAGGAACAGCGCGACCAGCGGCGTGACGGCCTCCAGAACGCTCAGAAGCGCGGCGAGGCTCTCGGCGAGCAACATCTCCTTCATCGTAGCAATATCCCCATCAGCAAGAGCGCGATGATCGGCCCGACGGAGGCGAAGCCCAGCAGTCCGAAGCCGTCGGACACCGCCGACCTTCCGGCCAGAACCGAGCTGAGGCCGACGGCGAGCGCGATCAGGACGGGGGCGGACAGCACGCCGGTGGTGACGCTGCCTCCATCGAAGGCGAGCGAGACGAATTGCTCGGGGGCGAACAGCGAGAGGAGGATCGCGGCGAGATAGACCGCGGCGAGCAGATATTTCATCTGCCACCCCACGAGGATTCGCATCATTGCGATCACGGCGAGAACGCCGACGCCGACGCTGACCACATAGAGCACCGTCTGTCTGGAAATCTCGCCGCGCGAGGCCGCATCGACCTGCGCCGCCAACACGAGCACATCCGGCTCGGCGACAGTCGTGGCGAAACCCAGGGCGAAAGACACGCCCGCGATCAACAGCAGCGATTCCTTTGCGGGCAGAGCCGCCCCGATATACCGTCCCATCGGCAAGATTCCATAGTCGATGCCGGCGAACAGCAGCGTCATTCCCAGGATCGCCAATGCGGAGCCTGCGAGATATTGCAGGAACAGGGCTTGGGGCGCATCCACGATCGTGAATTGGAGCAGACTGACGAAAAGGGTGAGCGGCGCAACCGCTTGGACCACTTCGAGCAACCGTTCACGCATAAAAGACAGCATAGGCGCCACCATAAGATGCAAGGATTGTGCGACTTTTCCGACGGCGCCGCCTCCAACGCCACGATCAATCTAGATAATGCTGTTCTCCCTCACAATGCAGACGTTACCGTTCGCGAAAACGATCGAGACCACAACCCGCGCGCCGCCGACGCCCTCAGCGTAGCCGCCGCCGCGCGCGGGCTTCATGCGTGGATCACTGCTCCGCCGCCGCCACGACGCGCTTCACGGCGACGAAGCTGTCCGGCGTCACCGACACCGAATCGATACCACATTCGACGAGGAATTCGGCGAATTCCGGATGATCGCTCGGCGCCTGGCCGCACAGGCCGACTTTCGCGCCCGCCTCGCGCGCGGCGTCGATGACGGTGCGGATCATCCATTTCACGGCCTCGTCCCGTTCGTCGAACAATTCGGCGAGCTCGGCCGAATCCCGGTCGACGCCGAGCGTGAGCTGAGTGAGGTCGTTGCTGCCGATGGAGAAGCCGTCGAAACGTTCGGCGAAGGCTTTCGCCAGAATGACATTCGAGGGAATTTCGCACATCACATAGACCTGCAGCCCGTTCTCGCCGCGCTTCAGCCCGTTCGACGCCATCGTCTCCAGCACGCGATCCGCCTCTTTCACGGCGCGGCAGAAGGGAATCATCACGATGACATTGGCAAAGCCCATTTCCTCGCGCAGGCGGCGGATGGCGCGGCATTCGAGCGCGAAGCCCTCGCGATAGCGCGGCGAATAATAGCGAGAGGCGCCGCGAAAGCCGATCATCGGATTTTCTTCTTTCGGCTCGAACTCGGCGCCGCCGATCAATTGCGCATATTCGTTGGTCTTGAAATCGCTCATGCGCACGATCACGGGCCGCGGATGGACCGAGGCCGCGATCCGCCCGAGCGCGCGGGAGAGACGATCGACGAAATATTCGCTCTTGTCGGCGTAGCCGATCGTCGCCTCGGCGATCTTGCGCCTGGCCTCCTCGTCCTTCAGCCTGTCGTAATGAACGAGCGCCATCGGGTGGATCTTGATGTCGTTGTTGACGACGAACTCCATGCGCGCGAGGCCGACGCCATCGGCGGGAAGACGCCACCAGCGAAAGGCCGCGGCGGGATCGGCAAGATTGAGCATGACCTTCACGCGCGTCGCCGGCACGGTGGAGAGGTCGAGCTCCTCGGCCTCGAAATCGGCGATCCCCTCATAGACGAAGCCGGCGTCGCCCTCCGCGCAGGACAGAGTGACGACCTGCTCGTCGTGGAGGAGGCGCGTCGCGTCGGCCGCGCCGACGACCGCCGGCAATCCCAGCTCGCGGCTGACGATGGCGGCGTGCGAGGTGCGGCCGCCATGCTCCGTGATGATGGCGGCGGCGCGCTTCATGATCGGCGCCCAATCGGGATCGGTGGTGCGCGTCACCAATATCGCGCCGTCGACGAAACGGCCGATGTCGCGCACATCCTCGATCACGCAGATCTTGCCGGCCGTCACGGCGTCGCCGATCGCGAGCCCCGAGCAGATGACGCGGCCCTTGCGACGAATATGATAGGTCGCGAGCGCGCTCGCGCCGCGACGCGACTGCACCGTCTCCGGACGCGCCTGCACGATGAAGAGCTCGCCGGTCTCGCCGTCCTTGGCCCATTCCATGTCCATCGGCCGGCCGTAATGCTCCTCGATGAGCCGCGCCCAGCGCGCGAGCTGGAGGATGTCCGCGTCGTCGAGCACGAAGGCGGCGCGCTCGGCCTTCGAGGTCGGGACATTGCGAGTCGGCTTGTCGCCGTCCGAGGCATAGATCATCTTCACCATCTTGGCGCCGCGCTTCTTCTCGATGATCGGCGTGAGCGCGCCGTCCGAGAGGAACGGCTTGAACACGACATATTCGTCGGGGTCGACGGCGCCCTGCACGACATTCTCGCCGAGCCCCCAGGAGGCGTCGATCAGCACGACCTTGTCGAAGCCGGTCTCGGTGTCGAGCGAGAACATGACTCCCGCTCCGCCCATGTCCGAGCGCGCCATGATCTGCACGCCGACCGACAAGGCGACTTTCAGATGGTCGAAGCCCTGCGCCTTGCGATAGCTGATGGCGCGATCGGTGAAGAGCGAGGCGTAGCAGCGCCGGCAGGCGTCGAGCAGTGCGCGCTCGCCGCGAATATTGAGATAGGTCTCCTGCTGTCCGGCGAAGCTCGCATTCGGCAGATCTTCGGCGGTGGCGCTCGAGCGCACGGCGACATCGGGCTCCGTCTTGCCGACGCGCCGGCCGAGCTCGCGATAGGCGTCGGCGATCGCGCCCGCCGTCTCGGACGACCATTGGCCGCGCAGAATGGAGTCGCGGATGGCGCGGCCGGCCTCGGCGAGCGCGATCCTCCCGTCTTCCAGTTCGGCCAGCGTCGCGGCGATGAGCCCGTTCAGCCCATTGCTCTCGATGTAGCGCCGAAACGCGTCGGCCGTCGTCGCAAATCCGGGCGGAGTCCTGACGCCTTTGCTCGTGAGGTGAACGATCATCTCGCCGAGCGAGGCGTTCTTGCCGCCGACGCTCGGCACGTCCTCGCGCGTCACCTCCTCGAGCCAGACGACATTGCGAGCCGCATCGGCCATTCGATCCTCCCTCGACTGTATCCCGGCGGACGTTCCTCGGGACGGACCGTCGTTTCCGCCTCTCGCCGCTCGGCCGATCTTCCTAGCACATCGGAGCGGCGAGCGGGCGCTTCACGACCAGATCGCCGACGCCCCGGGCGCATCTCCGGATCCCGGATAAATTCCGCGGCGCGCGCTCGGGCTTCCTGCTCCCCTCGGCGATGAGTAGGCCGCTGCTCGATCGGCTCGAATGTCCCGGATCGAACATATGGACGCGCGGGATGGACATGTTCGAATCATTCATAGCGCAGCGCCTGGATCGGATCGAAATGCGCGGCCTTCCACGCCGGATAATAGCCGAAGAAGACGCCGACCGCCGCCGAGAACAGGAAGCCGACGGCCACGGCGACGATCGAGACCGGCGAGGACCACTCCGAGAACAGCGAGACGATTGCAGAAACGGCGACGCCCGCGACGATCCCCGCGAGGCCGCCGGTGACGCTCATCAGCACCGCTTCGGCGAGGAATTGCGTGAGCACATGCAGGCGCCGCGCGCCGACCGCCATGCGCAGCCCGATCTCGCGCGTGCGCTCGGTGACCGAGACGAGCAATATGTTCATGATGCCGATGCCGCCGACGAGGAGCGAGATGGAGGCGACGACGGCGAGCAGGATCGCCATCACCTTGCTGCTGCTCTCGGCCGTCTCGGCGATCTGGCTCAGATTGCGAATGTCGAAATCCTTGAGGTCGGTCGGCTTGATGCGGTGGCGGCGCCGCAGGATCCGCTCGATCTCCTCGATCGCCGGCTGGATTTTGTCGGCGCCGGCCGCCTGCACGAAGATCTGGTTGACATAGCCGGTGAGCCGCGGCCGCAGATTGAATGGATTGGGCGGCGGCGGATAGGCGGCGCTCTGATTCGTCTGCTGCGTCGGCGAGGCGACGCCGAGCACTTTCTGCTCGCCGGTGCGGAAGGGGATCATCACCAGATCGTCCTGATCCTGACCGAACATGCTCTGGCCCTTGGCTGCGAGCACGCCGATGACGCGCAGCGGCGCGCCCTTCACCAATAGCGTCGCGCCGAGCGGATTCTCGCCCTCCGCGAAGAGCTGGCGATAGACGGTGCGGCCGATGACGACGACGAGCGCCGCGCTCCGCTCGTCGTCGTCGCCGATTCCGCGGCCGCTCTCGATGCGCCAGTTCGTCACCGGCGGATAATTGACCGACACGGCCTGAACATTGGTCGTCCAATTGCGATTGCCGTATTGCACTTGGCTCATCTGCCGCGTCAGATAAGAGACGAGGCCGACCGAACCCGCCTCGCGCCTTATCGCTTGCGCATCGGCGACGGTCAGCGTCGATGCGCTGCCGTAGCCCGAGCGCACGCCGCCGCTCACCACCGCGCCGGGCAGCACGACGACGAGATTGGTGCCGAGGCTCTCGATCTGCCGCCGCACCGCGTCATTGGCGCCATTGCCGACGGCGACCATGGCGATGAGCGCGGCGACGCCGATGAACACGCCGAGCATGGTGAGCGCCGAGCGCAGCTTGTTGCGCAGAATCGCCTGCACGGCGGCGGCGACGATCATGGAAGCGAAAGCGACGGCGGAGACCCGCGCCGGCTGCGTCGAAGAGGCGTGCTCGCGAGAGCGAAACAGAGAGGTGGCGGCGGCGAGGTCGACGAGGCCGCCCTGCGTCTCGCCCGTCGTCTCGTGGCGCTCGTCGGACAGAATGCTGCCGTCGCGCATGGTGATGACGCGATCGGCATAGGCGGCGATGTCGGGTTCGTGAGTGACGAGAATGATGGTGACGCCCTTCTCCCGATTGAGCGCAGTCAGCGTCTCCATGATCTCGTGCGAGGTCTTCGTGTCGAGATTGCCGGTCGGCTCGTCGGCGAAGAGCACGCTCGGCGCGTTGATGAGCGCCCTCGCGATGGCGACGCGCTGCTGCTGGCCGCCGGAGAGTTGCGCGGGCGTATTGTTCTCGCGCTCGGAGAGGCCCATCAGCTTCAGCGCCGCGCGGGCGCGGTCGAGTCGATGCGCGCCGTCGGTCGATCTGCCCGAATAGAAGAGCGGCAGGGCGACATTCTCGATCGCGCTGGTGCGCGCGAGAAGATTGAAGCTCTGGAAAACGAAGCCGAGCCTTTCACTGCGGATCGTGGCGAGCTCCGGCTCGCCGAGGGCGGCGACGTCGACGCCTTCGAAGAAATAATGTCCGCCGCTCGGACGATCGAGACAGCCGAGGATCGCCATCAGCGTGGATTTTCCGGAGCCGGAGGCGCCCATGATGGCGACGAATTCGCCACGCTCCACGGAGAAATCGACGCCGCGCAGCGCCTGCACCTCGACGTCGCCGACTCTGAAGGCGCGCGCGAGCCCATCGACGCGGATGACGACGTCCCGGCCGGTTACGGCGTTCATGGGCGCCGTTTGCCCTGCTGTTCGCCGACGATGACCTCGTCTCCCGGCCGCAGATCGCCTTTGACGATTTCCGTATAGGCGTCGTCGTCGAGCCCCGGCGTGACGAAGACCGCCTGCGGGACGCCGTCGCGCAGCACGAAGAGGCGCACCGCTCCCGAGCCGTCGGGCGCGCTCGGCGAGGCGCCGGTCGCGGCGAGCCCGCCCGGCGCATAGTGCAAGGCGGCATTCGGCGCGCGCAGCGCGTCGTCGCGCTTGTCGACGATGACGCGCGCCGTCGCCGTCATGCCGGGCTTGAGCGACAGATCGGGATTGGGCGCGCTGACGACCGCGTCGTAGGTGACCACGTTCTGGATCGTCTGCGGCGACTGCCGCACCTGCGTCACCTCGCCCTCGAAGAGCCGGTCGGGGAAGGATTCGACGGAAAACCTCGCGGTCTGGCCCAGTTGAACGGCGCCTATGTCGCTCTCCGAGACATTCGTGTCGACCTGCATCGCCGTGAGATCGGTCGCGACCAGGAACAAGGTCGGCGTCTGGAAGCTCGCGGCGACCGTCTGGCCCATCTCCACGCTGCGCGAAACGACGGTGCCGTCCACCGGGGACACGATATTCGTGTAGCCGAGATTGATCTCGGCGGCGGCGAGCTCGGCCCGGCGCAGCTCGATCGTCGCCTCGTCGAGGCCGATCTGCGCCTGCGCCTGCTCATAGGCGCTCTTGGAGCTGTCCAGCGCGTCCTGCGAGACGGCCTTGGTCTGCGCCAGACGCTGATTGCGTTCATAGGCGGACCTGGCGTAGGCGAGGCTCGCTTTGTCCTTGACGAGCTGCGCCCGTGCGACCGCGAGGCTCGCCCGATCCTGATCGACGACGATCTGATAGGGTCGCGGGTCTATCTTGGCGCAGAGCTGCCCCTTCGCGACCTTGGTGTTATAGTCGCAGTAGCGCGCCTGGATGACGCCGGACACATAGGTTCCGACCTGCACGGTGATGACCGGATTGACCGTGCCGCTCGCCGTCACGGCGCGCACGATGGGCCCGCGCGTCATCTTCTGCGTCAGATACCGGACGCTCGTCTCACGCACGAGCGTCCGATAGAGCGCCGAGCCGCCGAGCGCGAGGACTCCCGCCGCGACGCCCGCCGGCAGGAGCCAGCCCCAACGCCGCAGGGCGCCCGTCGGGGCGGCTGCGCGCTTCTCCAACGTCCCCGTCTGCGTCATGCTCTCCCGCCATCGGTTGAAAGCTTCGACCTCGAGAGCAACGTATCTCAGAGCCGGACCGGCCGTCACTTCAAAAAATCGTAAACCTGCGGGGGCGATCGGATGAAGAAATCAGTGACGAGTCGCTCTCGCGCCGAACAACTCGACGTCCGCTGACGCGGCGGGAGGACGGGTCGGCGGAACGGAGCGGAGCGGATTACGCGGGCGGATGACCGAGCGACCCGAAGAATCCGACGCGTCCGGCAGCGTGAACACGAACAGCCAGAAACAGCGCGCCCTTGCTCAGACGAAGCGGGAGCGCGGATGGTTCCGAAAGGGACCGGCGCCGGCCGCCCTGTTTCAGGCCGCGTCGACGAGAACGATTTCGCTGTCCTCGAGCGCAGTGACGCGCAGGATGTCGACATCGCTGATCGCGGCGCCGTCACGAGCGTTCACGCGCACGTCCTCGATCCGCAGCGCGCCGCTCGCCGGCGCCAGATAGCCCTTGCGTTCGCGTCCGAGCCGATATTCCGCCGTCTCGCCGGCCTCGAGCGTGGCGCCGACCACGCGCGCGTCCGTGCGGATCGGCAGCGCGTCATTGTCGCTCTCGTATCCCGAAGCGAGCGTCACGAACCGGCCGGATCTCCGCCCTCGCGGGAAAGGCCGTGAGCCCCAGCTCGGCGCCCCGCCTCGACGGGTCGGAATGATCCAGATCTGAAAGATCTTCGTCGTTTCGTCCTCGAGATTGTATTCGGAATGGGCGATCCCGGAGCCCGCGCTCATCACCTGCACGTCGCCGGCCTCGGTTCGCCCCTCGTTGCCGAGGCTGTCCTGGTGCGTGATCGCGCCTTCGCGGACATAGGTGATGATCTCCATGTCGCGGTGCGGATGCATCGGGAAGCCCGAGTGAGGAGCGATCGTGTCGTCGTTCCAGACGCGCAGATTGCCCCAGTGCATCCGCCCGGGATCATGATAGCCGGCAAAAGAGAAGTGATGCTTGGCGTCGAGCCAGCCGTGATCGGCTCCGCCGAGGCTTTCGAAAGGTCTCAGTTCGATCATCGCTCGTCTCCTGTCGTTCGATCGGACGCGTTCTGTGGAGACGGATTTAGAGATTGCACGCCCTTCTGTTCAGTCGGATAATTTCTGTTGAAATGTTCGAGGAAGTGGAAAAGTGAGCAATCCGGGGACTCCCACTTTCGACCAGCTGAAGATTTTTCTCGCGGTCGTCGACGCCGGGAGCTTCGCCGGGGCGGCGCGACGGCTGAACCGCGCCGTATCCGTCATCAGCTACGGGATCGCCAATCTCGAGGCGCAGCTCGGTCTCGGCCTATTCGAGCGCAAAGGCGCGCGCAAGCCGCAGCTCACGGGCGCGGGACGCGCCTTGCTGGCGGAGGCTCGGGCGATCTCGCATGGCGTCGACGGCTTGCGCGCCAAAGTGAAGGGCCTGCTCGACGGGCTGGAGGCCGAGGTCGATCTGGCGGTGGACGTGATGCTGCCCAGCGATCGGCTGGGAACCGTTCTGCGGGAGTTCGCGCAGAAGTTTCCCACCGTGCAGCTGCGCCTGCACATGGAGGCTCTGGGCGCGATCACGGCCATGGTGCTCGATCGCACGGCGATGATCGGGATTTCCGGACCGCTCGCGGCCGGCGTCGAAGGCGTCGAATGCGTCGCCGCCGGATCGGTGGCGATGGCGCCGGTGGCGGCGCCGGACCATCCCCTCGGGCGCATGGAGCGCATTGCGCCCGGCGCCGCGCGCGAGCATACTCAGCTCGTATTGACCGATCGCTCGCGCTTCACCGAGGGGCGCGATTATTCGGTGATCAGCCCGCGCACCTGGCGCCTCGCCGATCTCGGCGCCAAGCACGCGTTGCTGCGCGAGGGAATCGGCTGGGGGAACATGCCCCTGCCCATGATCGCGGACGATTTGGCGAGTGGCGCGCTGGTGCGGCTCGCCATGCCGGACCACCCCGGCGGCGTCTATCGCTTCGCCGGCGTCTGGCGCCGCGACACCCCGCCGGGCCCCGCCGCATCCTGGCTGCTCGAGCGCTTCGTTCAGCTCGGCGAGACAGATCTGCCGGTCGAAGGGCCGAGCGACATCTGACCTCGGGAGGACGCTCCTCGGCTCGCAGATGCGCGTGACGACTCGAGCGTGGCGGCAGGCGAATAAAATAGTCCGCGTATCCGTTGAGAGTGAGACCAGTCCGAGCCCGTGGAAGCGGCTCGTCAATACCGATTTGTCACGCTCGGATTGGTGGAGCTGGGGGGATTCGAACCCCCGACCTCTGCAGTGCGATTGCAGCGCTCTCCCATCTGAGCTACAGCCCCGGTCCGCGCGGTGGGGGTACACGGAGCCCTCGGCGCTGTCAATCTGGTCGGCGATGAATTTCTCGGGACGGTTCAGAGCGAGGCGGGCTCGCGAATGCACGCGGAGTGGGTGCTCGCCCGGCACGGTTCGAGCAATGCGACTCACGGCGGTCATCGTCGTCGGATAAGGCCGGAGCCGATGTCGAAGCCACAGCGGTCGTTACTCATGAGCGCGAAGCGGATAGGATCGAGAGTGTTTCGGGGGCGCCCGGTCGAACGTCGGACGATGACAATGTCTGCGAATGAGAGCGCCGATTTGTCTATGCGTCGCGCGGAAATCGTCCATGAGGCTGTCCGAGGTCGCGTGAGGATTCGTCATCCAGGGCTCGCAGGGCGAGACTCGCTCGCCGAAACGGTGACGGAAGGCCTGCTCGCTCTTCCAGGAGTAGCGTCCGTTCGCGCGAGCGCCTTGACCGCGACTGTGCTCATCGAATTTTCCGAGCCGGCGTCGACCCGGAGCATTTTACAGACCATCGACCACGCGGTCGACGGCTCGCAGGGCGAGAGGGTCGAAGAGCCTGTGGCGTGGCCCCTGTGCGCCGCCGTCGCCAATGCCGAAACGGCGGATATGCAATGGCACGCAATGACCTGCGGCGACACCGCACAGCGGCTGGGGACCAGCGCCGAAGCCGGTCTCGACCCGCAGGAGGCGGCGCGCCGCCTGATGGTCCACGGGCGCAACGAAATCCCCCGCGTGAAGCCGCGTTCGCCCCTCGCCATTTTCGCCGATCAGATGGTCAGCCTGCCGGTCTTTCTCCTCGCCGGCTCCGCGGCACTGTCGCTCATGACCGGCGGAATGATCGACGCCGCCGTCATCGGCGCGGTCGTGCTGCTCAATGCCGGCATCGCCGCTGCGACGGAACACCGCGCCGAAAGGACGATCAGAAGCCTCTCGGATTATTCTCCACGGCCCGTCCCAGTGATGCGCGGCGGCGCGCGCGTCCTCGTCGATCCCGCGGACGTCGTGCGCGGCGATATTCTCTCACTCGAGCGCGGGATGCTGATTCCGGCGGACGCCCGCCTGATCGTCGGCGCGGATTTCTCCGTCAACGAATCGGCCCTGACCGGCGAGGCCGTTCCGGTGCAAAAAGAGGCGGGGTCGGTGCTTCGTCCGGATACCGTACTGCCGGAGCGCCGCAACATGCTCTATCGCGGCACGGCGGTCACCGGCGGCTGCGCAACCGCGCTCGTCACTGCGACGGGCGGCGCGACGGAAATCGGCCGCGTCCAGCGTCTCCTCGGTTCGCTGCGCCCCCCGGACACGCCGATGCAGCGCCAGCTCGGCGAGGTCGAACGCGAGCTGATCTTCATCAACGCGCTCGTTTGCAGCCTGGTCTTCGGCATCGGGCTCTACCGCCGGCATGGCGTCATCCCGATGCTCCGCAATGCGATCTCGCTCGTCGTCGCCGCGATCCCCGAGGGCCTGCCCGCCGTCGCGACGACGACTCTGGCGCTCGGCGTCGAGAACATGCGCCGCCACGAAGTGGTGGTGCGCAAGCTCGACGCCGTCGAAACGCTCGGAGCCGTGCAAGTGATCGGCCTGGACAAGACCGGCACGCTCACGGAAAATCGCATGGAGACGGTCGCGGTCCATGTCGACGGCTCGCTCCTGGCGTTGGAAGGCGGGCGTCTCGTCGATGGCGAGCGCGAGGCTGCGCCGCACGCCTTTGCCGTGACGAAGCGTTTGCTCGAGGTCACGGCTCTGTGCAGCGACGCCGTCTTGCGGCCGGCGGGCGAGGGCTCGCACGTCGATGGAACGCCGACGGAGAGCGCGCTGCTCGAGGCGGCGCTCGCTTTCGGCGTCGACGTGGCGGCGCTGCGTCGCGAGGCGCCGCTCGTCGTCGGCGTTCCCCGGTCGGAGAATCGCAAACGGATGAGCACGCTGCATGAGCGCGGCGACGGAACGCGGCTGCTCTGCGTGAAGGGCGATCCGGAGGAAGTGCTGCGCCGCTGCTCGGGCTCGGCGGCGCGCGGCGGCGTCGCGCCGCTCGACGAAGCGGCGCACGCGAGGATTCGTGAAGCCAATGGGCGGATGGCCGCGCGCGCCCTGCGCGTTCTCGGCGTGGCGGTGTCGGAGACGGGCGGCGATCCGCGAGACGAGAGCGAGCTCGTTTGGCTCGGCCTGGCCGGGCTCGTCAATCCGATCCGTCCGAGCGTCCAGCCGGCGCTCGAGCAGCTTCATCGCGCCGGCATTCGCTCCGTCATGATCACGGGGGACCAGAGCGCGACCGCTCTCGCCATCGCCCATAAGCTGGACCTCGGCGACGGCGGCGACATCAGGGTGCTCGAGGCCGGCGAGATCACGGCCCTTCCTCCCGACATGCTGGCGGCGCTGGCCGGCCAGGCGCAAGTCTTCGCGCGCGTCAGCCCGGTCGACAAGCTCAACATCGTCAAAGCCCTGCAGAATGGCGGCTGCGTCGTCGGGATGACCGGCGACGGCATCAATGACGGTCCGGCGCTGCGGGCCTCCAACATCAGCATCGCGATGGGCGGAGAGGGAACGGACGTCGCCCGCGAGGTCGCCGACATGGTGCTCGTCTCGAACGATCTCGGCGGCGTCGTCGAAGCCGTGCGCCTCGGGCGCGCAACCCATGCGAATATCCGCAGGGTTCTGCGCTACCTCATCTCGACCAGCGTATCCGAGACTTTCGCCATGCTGGGCGCGGCGCTTCTGGACGGGGGCATCGCCATGACGTCGACGCAGCTGCTCTGGCTCAATATCGCCAGCGAGCCGCTGCCGGCGCTGGCGCTCGGCCTCGAGGAGCCGGAAGACGGCCTGCTGGAGCGCCCCCCTCACGATCCTCGCGCGCCGATCCTGACGCCGGCCGATTTCCGATATCTTCTCCTCGAAGGCGCGGTCATCGGCGCAGGCACGCTCGCCGCCTATCGTCTCGCCGGAGGAGCGCGCAACCTCGCACGCGCAGGCACGGTCACCTTTCATGGACTTACCCTGGGCCAGCTGCTCCATGCGGTGACCTGCCGATCGGAACGCCCCGGTCTCGCCGGCAAGCTGGTCCGATCTCCCAACCGCAAGCTCGCCGGAGCCATCCTTCTTTCGACCATCGCGCAAGCGGCGGCGCAGGTCTCTCCCGCCGCGCGCCGAATTCTGGGCCTCACGCCGATCGGCGGACGCGAGCTGCTCGGCATAGCCGGCGTCGTCATCGGCGCAGCGGCGGCGAATGATGCGATCCGCTATCTTCTTCCGACCGAGCCGCCGCGGACCGCGGCCCGGAACTCCTGAGGAGTCGAGATGGTTCCGGACATGATCTTCACCTCCGAATCAGTCACCGCCGGGCATCCTGACAAGCTGTGCGACCAGATCAGCGACGCGGCGATCGACGCCTTTCTGAGGCAGGACCCCGCGGCGCGAGCGATCGTCGAATGCGCCATCGCGTCCGGAGTGATCTTTCTCGCCGCCCGCTTCGCCGCCGAGGCGGACGTCGATCTGCCCACTCTCGCGCGCAAAGTGGTCGCCGAAGCCGGCTATGTCGACGGCCGTTTCGACGCCCGCCGTTGCTCCATCCTCTCGAGCTTCACGGAGCTTCCGGCAGACATCCGCTCTCCTCCGCCCGAAACGGACGACGATTCGGCGATCGAGAGCGTCGTCGCTCAGGATCAGGCCAATGTCTTCGGCTACGCCAGCCGCGAGACGCCGGAGCTGATGCCCGCGCCGATCAGCTTCGCCCATCGCGTCGCGCATGCCCTCGATGAAGCGCGCGGAGCCGCCGACGCGGGCTGGTTGTCGCCCGACGCCAAGACGCAAGTCTCGGTGCAATATCGCGACGGCAAGCCGGCGCGCGTCCATACGATCTCCATCGCCGCCGTCGTCTCGCCGGAGCAGCGCAGAGCGGAGCTCGAAGAGCGGCTGCGCGGGCTCGCGGTCGGCGCCTTCGACGAAAGCTCGTTGCGTCTGGACGCCGCGACGGAGTTCAACCTGATCCTCAATCCCCGCGCGCCCTTCGATGTCGAAGGGCCGGCCCGTCACGCCGGCCTCACCGGACGCAAGAACGGCATCGACACCTATGGCGAATACGCGCGCCACAGCGGCGCCGCGCTCTCGGGGAAGGATCCCTCGCGCATCGACCGCATCGGCGCTTATGCCGCCCGTCACGCCGCCAAGAATATCGTCGCGGCAGGGCTCGCCGACCGCTGCGAGGTCCATCTCGGCTATGCGATCGGACGCGCCCGGCCGCTCAGCGTCGCGGTCGAGACATTCGGGACGGGCGCCGCGCCAGACGCCGAGCTCGCGCGTCTCATCGAGCAACATCTCGATTTTCGACCGGCGGCCGTCGAGCGCCGCTTCGCGCTCAGAACGCAGCCGTCGCTCGCCGGCCCGGCCGGCTTCTATCGCCGCCTCGCGCTCTATGGCCATGTGGGCCGCGCCGATCTCGATCTGCCCTGGGAGAAGACGGATCTCGCCGAAATCCTCGCCCGTTGAGCCTTCTATTCGTCGGGGCTCCAGTCTTCGCCGCCCGTCGTGCGGAGCCCGGCGAGACTCGCCGCATACCAAACGAGCGTGAGAGCCGACGGGAAGACCTTCTCCTTGTAGAGCTGCCAAGCGGCGGCCAGCGCGAGAGCGGCGGCCGCCACTGCGAGTGGGCTCAAATCCAGCTCCACCGGCCTCTCGACTGGCCGGCTCCGATCGGTCCGGAGACGAAACAGCCCCGCCTTCTCCGCCGCTTCGCCAATTCCCGCGAGGGGCGTGTCGTGCAGGATCAATATGCCGCCGGTGAGAGGCGCCGGGTCCGCCCGGCGCACGCCGCCGATCTCGACGAGCCTTTTCGCGAGACCGGCGAAAAATCCTTCGTCGCCGCGCATCTCCGCGAGGCGCAGCCGCGTACGTCCCTGCATCGTATGGACGATGGTCGCGATCGGCAGCGCATCATTCATGGTCGACCCCGCCTGCGCGCGTCCGCTCGATCGCGGAAAGATCGAGCGTCTCGGCCGAGGCGGCGCTCTCGCCGGCCGTCCTGCCCGCTTCGATGATCGCGCGAGCGCGCTCCTCGGCGGCGGCGATCGCCGCCGCGAGCTTGTCGCTCGGCGGCTCGCCGGACGACTCCGCGTAGAGAGAGTGGACGGCGGCAGCGATCTCGGCTCGGCGAACGAGCTCCTCGTTGCGCGCTTCCGCGGCTTTCTGCGCCTTGGCGCGGATCCCCGCGGCGACAGTCTCCGTCCGCTCCTCTGCGACTTCGGCGGTCGCCTCGGCGAACAGATCTTCCGCCTGCTCGACGAGCTCCGCTCGGCGGACGCGCGCTTCGTGCAACGCGACGAGCGCCGCCTTGATCACCGCCTTGGCTCCCGGGCGGGCGACCTGCGCCATCTCCTTTCCGCGCAACGCGATCCCGACCGCGCCGACAACGGCTCCAAACGCGAAACCCGCCAAAGGCCACATGAGCGCTCCTCCGACCGTCGGGCGACAGCGTCGTATCTCGCCATCGCCGCCGTCCTCACGAAATTACCGGCGCCTCGCTGAAGTTCGAGCCGCGGGGCGCCGCCTTTGTCACAGTCGAAAAGTCATTCTCGCCTCGTATCATGCCTAGACCCCGATGTCCTCGAACCAAGAAGCGTTCCGTGCAGCCGTTCGTCTCTCGATTGGCGGAGCCGTCGTTCTGGGGTCTCGCGCTCCAGGTGGCGAGCGTCAATTTCCTGCTCTCCGGCGACAATGTCGTCGCGATCACCCTCGCCGCCCGCGAACTCCCCCCGCGATAGCGACGATGGAGCATAACGCTCGGCGTCGGCGTCGCCGTGATACTGACGACCTTCTTTATCACGATCGTGTCGTTTCTGATGCGGACGCCTTTCCTGAGGCTCGCCGGAGCCGCGCTGTTTCACATCGCCTGTAATCTGGGGTCGTCCGACCGGGGCGGCGGCCGTATCGTGGACGGCGCCGTCGGCGTGTTTCGGGCGGCATGCGCGATCGCCGTCGCCACTCTGGTGATGAGCTTCGACAATGTGGTCGCGATCGCAGCCGTCGCGCGGGGCGATCACGTCGCAATGGCGTCGGGTCTCGTCGTCAGCATTCCGGTCGTGGCCATGGGCGCGGCGGCGCTCGGCGAGCTGATCGAGCGATTCCGCGGTATTGCCCTGGCCGGCGCTGGTTTGCTCGGATGGGTTGCGGGCGAGACCATCGCGGCTGATCCGGCCATCGTGCATTTCGTCGAAGCGAAACTCGGGCCCACGGCCGTGTCCGAGGTCTGTTTCGCGATCCCGCTGGCCGCGGCCATGTCCGTCATATTCGCGAAATGGCGGTCGAATGGTGGGCGCGACAGGGATTGACCCCTACGATGTCAACGCAGCTGTGATAGCTTTTCTCATCTTTTCCAGCATATTCCTGTCTATGATATATATATGTTTATACACTTGTTTCTCTATTCGTTCTTTTTCTCGGCTATGCTGGTCTCTTCCCCCGTTTCCGATTTCGTAGTGAGTTTATGGTGAGTTAAATGCTCACCGTAAGGGTCACCGCCATGCCGAAATTGACGAAGACAATCGTCGAATCCGCCGAGCCCCGGCCGAAGCAGTTCACCATCTTGTGTTCCGAGATGAAGGGCTTCGGCGTCTACATCCTACCGACCGGCAAGCGCACCTATTTTGCGGATTACAGGAACGCGGACGGCTCCCGCAAAAGGATGACGCTCGGCCGGCACGGCGTCATCACCTGCGAGGAAGCTCGCAAGCTGGCGATGGCGACTCTCGGCGGCGTCGTGAAGGGATCCGATCCGGCGGCCGAGCGCGCGTCTCGCCGGGCGGCGCTCACAGTTTCCGAGCTGTGCGACCTCTATCTCGAGGCGGCGGACAAGGGGCTGGTGACGACGCGCTTCCACAAGCCGAAGCGGGCCTCGACGCTTGCCGTCGACCGCGGCCGGATCGCCCGTCACATCGTCCCGCTGATCGGATCGAAGAAGGCCGATCGTCTCACGCGGGCGGATGTCCAGCGCATGGCCGATGATATCGCGGCCGGAAAGACGGCCGGCACCTTCAAGACGAAGTTGCGCGGCAAGGCCGTGGTGACCGGCGGCGCCGGAACCGCCCGCCGCGTGGTCGAGCTGTTCGGAGGGATATGGACCTGGGCGGAACGTCGCGGTCATGTCGCCGGACGAAGCCCGACGCACGGCGTCGAGACGCAGAAAGGCGACCCAAAGGACCGCATTCTCTCTCCGGCGGAACTTGCGCGCCTCGGCGCCGTGCTGAAGGAGAAGGAGGAGGCTCTTCCTTTTGCGGTCGCGGCCGTCCGGCTGATCTTGCTGACCGGCGCGCGCCGTGAGGAAATCGTCGGGTTGCGCTGGAGCGAGTTCGACGCCGCCGGCTCTTGCCTTCGCCTCGAGCAGACGAAAACCGGCCGGTCTATGCGTCCGATCGGCTCGCCAGTGGTCGCCCTTCTCTCTGCCCTGCCCCGCGATGAAAACGAATTCGTCTTCCCGAATCGCAGCGGCAAGCGCCCCGCGGACCTCAAAAAACAGATCGCCGGTCTATTCAACGCAGCCGGGCTCGACGACGCCAGAAGCCATGATGGCCGCCGGACCTTCTCCACCACGGCGGACGAGTTCGGCTACAGCGAGGCGACCGCAGGGTCGATCATTGGACATGCAAGCCGGGGCGTCACCGCGCGGCATTACATCCGCCGGCCGGATGCCGCGCTGGTGGAGGCCGCGGACAAAGTGGCGAAGCTGATCGAGAGGCGCATGAATAGGATAGAGGCGCAGGTTGTCGAGCTGCAGCGGGGAACTAAGCAGAATATCCTAGAATAGATGCGCATAGATAGGAAAAACAATATTATGTCTACAGGTTGAAGGCCGCGCTACACTGTAGAGCGTTTCGAATAACATCGCGAACATGCTGCGGGCGTCGTCCGACGCCCGCAATCGCGAGGATCGAGACACATGGCAACGCCTATGACCATCACTGGCACCGATGGCAAAGTTCTCTTTGTCGCGCGCGTTCCGAATGGCGATATGGTCCTTAGAGGAGGAAGCCTCCATAAGCCCAAAGATGGAAATCTCGCGAACTGTATAAACCTCCCGATCTCGACGGGCGTGTCTGGCCTCGGCTCCGGCGTCGGCGGCTGGCTGGCGCTGGCGAGCCCGAAAATCGATCCGCTCACGCCGGCGCAAAAGGCGAGCGCGATCTTTCGGCGCAAGGCGATCTATGAGGTGCTGCACCCGGAAACGAAGCACGGCGGCGACCGGAAAAGCGATCAAGTCGCAAATTCTGCGACTCGATTCACAGCCAGCACATCGGAGGCAACAGGCAAAGAGCGAGCGCGCGGTTCAGATTGCTGCAGCGCGCGGCGAAGCCCTCGGCGCCGACCTCGACGCATCGTATCGCGTGACGACGGTGGTGGCGCGGCTTTCGAGCCGTGTGCCGTGCCACCACTACAATGATAAGTGTCGATGGTCTTCGACTCATTGGCGCCGCCACAGTTTTGCGTGACAATCCCCACAGAAGTGGAGAGCTACGATGTTTGACTTGGAATCTCTGAAGTCGATTCACGTTAACGAGGTGGTTGCCCGCGAGGCGTTAGCACAAGTGGAAAAACGGCTTGCCGACCTTATTGACGAGAAGAAGTCCGCCGAGTCGAAAGCGACTACATTCTTCGCTGCCTACGTAACGATTTCGATCGCGGTGTTTGGAATCGGCGCAACTTTAGCTAGAGATCATGCTTACTCGGGTGTCGCTTGGCCTTTCTTTGTCGCTGGCGGCTTGTTCATGTCAGGCGCAATCGCTGTAGCCTCCGTTGTAGCGCCTGCAGGATTCGGTTATTTGGGCAGCACGCCAAAGATGTGGCTCGTCGATGGCTACATTAATGGACATGGCGAGCAAGTCGGTCGGATGCTCGCTTATATTGTTTTTCATTATCAGGAGCGAATTGACCTCTCTTACGCGGCCAACCAAGCCAAGCGCCGCCGCCTGAAGGCCGGGATGGCGCTTGGTCTGGTCGGCTCAATGGCCTTCGCGTCATCGCTTGGAGTTGCATTCAGGCTCTTCGGATGATCGGCTTTCCAGGTGGCTCATTGCGTGTTCCTGACCCTCTGTCGTCTGGCTGAGGTTGAGGTACGGGGGCGGGCTGATCTTTGTCGTCGTCCAAAGCTTGGAGGGGCATGCCGTTCGATCCAGCTAAAATTAAACGATACCTTCAGCATGGCCGAACGTCCGGCCGTGTCAATGCTGATTCCAACGATAGGATGCGGGGTCCGGATGGAGCCGCTACGAGTTTGCCGTAGGACGAGTTCCATCCCAATGTGCGGCGCGGACTTTTGGCCGCATCCGCGCTGGACGCGCTCGCGAATATGGCGCCCTACGCGACTTCCGCGAGCCTTTCGGCGATGAACTGATTAATGCTCTCGCCGGCCTTCGCGGCTTGTTCGGCGACGCGCCTGTGAAGCTCGGGCGGAATGCGCAGAGATAGGGCTCCGCAATAGGGCTTCTCCGGCTCGACGCCGCGCTCTTTGCACCGGTCGCGATAATCGGCGATCGTCTCGGCGAATGCGCTCCGAAGCTCGCAGGCGGAAATTCCCGGACAAGCCGAGACTCGTCGCTACCGCCCCTTCCGCAAACCGCACGCCCGGCCCACCGCCATTTTCCGCGATGAACTCGACGCCAGCCGTTTTCGGAGGACGGCTCGGCGTGCCGCCGTCATCGCGTAATCCGCACCCGACAACATTTCGCCGATGCTAGACCCCCTTGGGCGGTTTGCCGGGCTTCAAGTGGTCTGGAATCGGCTTGGCTTCTTGCTCCACGGCGCTGATGAAATTTGGCGAGGTGACGTTAATGATTTCGCCTCCGATCGTGCGCGCTGTCATATAGTTATTCGTAGCATCGAAGTGATCGGCCGCAAATTTTACGAGCGGGTGCTCGTACTTCTCAACGGTACGCCACACCGCGGTTTCCTCGCCGCCGATGATCATGCGGATTTCGTATCGCTTCCCGACCTCAAACATGTCAGTTCCCCTTGTATCGTGCCGCGTCACGCCAAAGAGCTGGCGCTTCGGCCTTTCATTTCTATGTGGTGCCCCAAATAGGTGCCGACGGGGATCCAAACGGATTTGGATTTCTGGTAGACACTGACCTCCTCATCTTCATTCCAAACCCGCACGATATGATTCATTTCAAGTCGCTCTCCCGCACGCTAACCCGAGCCACCTCAAACTCTTCGACCTCAAGGCCGCGACTTTTCGCTCCTTCGGCGAGACGACGCCAGTCGTCGCTGGAATACGGACTGAGGGCAGGATCGCATTCCACGAAGATTTCATTGAGCGAGCCGATTTTCGCTGGCTTCGGCTCCGAGCCAGCGGTTTCCGGATGCTTCAGACGCCACCAGACCTTGCGAACAATCAGATCCTCGCCGAAAGGCTCCTGCTTGTCCGGCCGCTGAACAGAGATGCCGCTGAACAGAGATATAGCTGCCAATTGCAGGCACCTCCGGTAGATCAAAATCTAGCGAATAGTCGGGCTTCAGCCTGCCCAACTCCCGGATAACCACGTTCACCCGTACCATTTTTACCTCCCTTTTTTGAGCCGGACGCCCGGCCCTTCCCCGTTCTCGTCGACGAAGATGATACCCGCCGCTTCGAGCGCGGCGCGAATAGCGGCGACGGCTTCCTCGCTCCCCGCATACTTCTCTGTCTCGAAATTGGAGATCGTGTTGCGGTGAACGCCCGCGGCTTTGGCGAGGTCCGCTAGAGACCAGTTCAACGCCGCCCTCGCCATTCTTACTTGTGCAGGCTTCACAAGTCTGTTTCCTTGTGCTAATGACACAAGTGCAAGTATCACAAGCCGCTCACCCGAGCAACCCTCCGCCGGAACAAGCGTTTTCGGCGATCGGGGGTGGCTTGTCGAAGGAGGGAAAGAGAATGACCGAACAGACCGACCCGACGCTTGTCGCCATAGCGGAATTTCAACGCCAGCGGGAGGCCGCTGACACCGCGCTCGTCGCCTATGAGGACGCTATCGAGGCTGGAGATTTCCGAGCCGCAGAGGAGCGCTTCGGCAAAAAGAACTACGCCGCCTTCCTCGCCCGCGACGCCGCGATGAAGACCGAGCCGACCACAGCTGCCGGCGCTGTGGCACTGCTCCGGCTTGTCGCTACGACCATCGCCGAGATCGGACACGAACCTGACAACCGTCTACGTACGGCGGCCGCGCTGTCGGAAATATGGGACGGCAAGCCTATCAAACGCATCCGCGCGCTGGACGGTGTTACGATCCTTCCTGGCCGGCGCTTATCGTTCCACATCATGATCCAACCGGACGCCTCGGCCAGCTTCCTCGCGAATCCTGTGCTGCGCGACCAGGGCCTTTTGTCTCGCGTGCTGGTCGCGGCTCCCGAAAGCATCGCCGGCACCCGCCTCTACCGCGACCCAGACTCGTCAGACGAGGCGGCGATCAAGGCTTATGGCGCGCGCATCCTCTCGATGCTCGAGTCGCCGGCTCCAATGGTCGAGGGCTCGCCGAATGAGCTGGCGCCGCGCGCGCTCCCCTTGTCGGCAGACGCCGCGGCGCTGTGGAAGCGGTTCTTCGACCATATCGAGCGCCAGAGCGGCAATGGCGGAGATCTTGCCCTGATCCGCGACTTTGCTTCGAAGGCCGCGGAACATGCGGCGCGTATCGCTGGCGTACTGACCGTCGCCAATGATCTCCATGCGGAAGAGATTGGGCTCGCCGCGATGGAGAACGCGGTGGAGCTGCTGAACTGGTATCTGGCCGAGGCCGAGAGGCTTCAGTCTGCATCGCGGCTCGACCCGAAACTGTTGCGCGCCTCGGCTCTGCTCGATTGGCTGAAGGGGCGGGAGAGCGCGGAGGTCACATTCCGCGAAATTCTGCAGTTCGGCCCCAGCGCCACTCGCACGAAGGATGCGGCGGAAGAGGCGATCGGAATTCTCACCGCCCATAATTGGACCGTCGAGACATCGAAGCGCCCGCGCGCGTTCCGTCTGGCCGGGAGGGCGTGACGATGGCCTATCGCCCTTTCAAAATAGCCGATCCGCCATACCCCCCTGCTACGATTGCTACACCCGCTACGCTTCCCGAGCCAGCATCTCAAAGCGTAGCGGGTGTAGCAATCGTAGCAGCGCACACACCCAAAACTGAAAATCCAAATCCCGCCTTTCTCCCCGCTCCCGAGCCCGTCGCTCACCCGCCGGTTGTAGAGCCCGAGGCGGCCATCGCCCGCCGGCTGGAGGCAATGGCGGCGGAGAATGCGCGGCGCCGCGACTGGTGGCGCGAGCCGGACCCGGAACATAGTTCCGGAAAGATCACAATCCGCAGCATCGTGACCGGCGAAGAAGTCATGATCGATCTTCGAACAGGAAGGACACGACATTGACCGTAGTCAAACTTGCCGTCGCCTCCGCTGTCGATACGGTGAACGCAAGCGCAGATTTTTCGCTTGCGTCATTGCCCATAGATTTGTTCGCTCCGAGCGCGCCGGCCGATCGCGGCATTGCCGGATACGCCGGCAATGGCTCCGATTATTTCGGAGACTCTATGCCGTTTTGATATCGTCTCACCATGATACGAAATCAAATAAGGATCACATGATGACCGATGCCCCATCTACTCGCGGAGGCGCCCGCACGGGAGCCGGCCGAAAGCGCAATCACTTCGTCGAGGAGCTTGTCTCCGCCAAGGGAGTCTCCCGGGCAACTATATACAGACGCATGCGCAACGGCGAGCGCCTGTCGGGAGGGGCGATGGACTTCGCAGCCGATCCTAATCACGCTAGGCACATCACTCATAAAGCGCTCGATGTGGCCGGATGGTTCGACGGCACGCAACAACAGATAGAAGTCTTGAAGCTGGCGGTCGAACTTCGCTTGAGACGAGAGGCGCTGACGCACTGCAAGGCTCTCATTCACCTTCGTGAGCGCGGGCTGATTTAGCGGTCAAGCAACGCTGCGAAAGCCTGGGAATACAAGAGAAAAACTAATTACGTCAGCGCCATTGACCTATTCGTCGCGCGCGCGACGAATAGGTCGCAATGCTCGACAACTTCAAATCACGCCTCGTCCAACTCGCCGCAAAGGCGCTGAATGTCCCGTTGTCGTCACCGGCGTCGCTCGATATTTTCGGCGTGCCTGCGTCGGGCTCGGGGCTGCACGTGGACGCGCTGGCGGCGCTGCGCGTCCCGACCCTCGCTGCTGGCGTCAAGCTTATCAGCGAGGCCGTCGCCACGCTCGACTGCCATCTGATCCGCGAAACTGCGACCGGGCGAGAGACGATCGCGCCGGTCGATCATCCCGCCGCTCGCGTGCTCGAGCGCCCTGTGCCGTGGCTCGGCGAGAGCGAGTGGAAGCGCCAGCTTGTCACCGACGCCCTGCTCTGGGGCAACGGCCTAGCGCTGGTGAATCGCGTGCGAGGCGAGCCTCGTGAGATTCCGCGGATCGATCCACGTAGCTGCAACATCATCGTCGACATGGTGACTGGCGAGCCAAGCTATTCGGTCGCATTGCAGCAAGGCGGCGTCGAAACGTTCACCTACAAGGATGTGGTTCATCTCCGCGGGCCAACCCTCGACGGCACAAAAGGGCTCGGACTGGTCGCGCTCGGCGCCGAGGCGATCGGCCTCGCCGCGATAATGGAACAATATGCGACGCGGCTATTCTCTCGAGGAGCGCGTCCCAGCGGCGTGCTGGAATCGCAACATAGACTCACAGATGCGACGCTCAAACTCTTGAGTTTGTCATTCGACCACGCGCATGCAGGCGCCCATGGCGCGGGCCGAACCTTGGTCCTTGAGCAAGGAATGAAATTCGTCCCACTGCAACTGTCGAGCGTCGATGCGCAATTTTTGGAAATGCGCAAGTTCCAGACGCTCGAAATCGCGCGGCTTCTCAATATCCCCGCCGTGCTGCTCAACGATCTCGAACACGCGACGCTGAACAATAGCGCTGCGCTGGCCCAGTTGTTTTTGGACAGAACGATATCGCCGATCATCGAGCTTTTCGAGGATGCGCTCGAACGTACGCTGTTGACCGACGAAGAGCGCGACGCGGGATATTGCATCGAGTTCGATACTGCGAACTTCGTGCGCGCCGATCTCGACAAGCGTTTCGCTGCGCTGAAGACGGGGATCGAGAGCGGCGTGCTGACACTGAACGAAGCGCGTGATCGTGAGGGGCTGCCGCCGGTCGAGGGCGGCGACAGGCCGATGCGTTCAGTTCAAGTGTTGCCGCTCGACGCGGCGACGGTTCCGCAACAGACGCAGGAGCCGACGCAGTGACGCTCGAAACGAAAGACATCACGCTCGAATTCAAATTCGCCGGAGAGCGAGACGCTGGCGCGTTCGAAGGGCTCGCGGCTGCTTATGGAAATGTCGACTCGTCCGGCGATATCATCGCTCTCGGCGCTTTCGCTGCGTCTCTCGCGGATCATAAGATCGCGGGAACATGGCCTGTATTGCTCTGGCAGCATCAACAGGATGAACCGATCGGCATAATCGACTCGCTCTATGAGACGCCTGCCGGCTTGCAAATGCGTGGTCGCATTGACCTGAATGTCCGTCGTGGCGCTGAAGCGCATTCGCTGTTGAAGAGCGGCGCGATCAAAGGGCTGTCGATCGGCTTCCTCACAATCGACGCGACACGCGATGCGCGCGGTGTCCGCACAATCACGAAAGCATGGCTCGGCGAGATATCGATCGTGACGCTCGCGGCCAATGACAAAGCGCGAGTCACGAACATCAAAGGTGCAAATATGGAAGATGAAATCGACATCGGCGGCGTCGCCGAACTGAAGACGAAGGTGGAGGAGCTGGAGGCGAAAAGCGCGAAGCTCGACGAATTCGAGAAGAAGCTCGCCGATGCAGAGAAGCGCGCCGACGCCTTCGAATTGAAGCTGAATCGCCCTGGCGCAGTCACGAAGAAGGATGACGCCAAGGAGATCGAGACGAAGGCTTTCACGACCTTCGTGCGCAAGGGCCGCGAAGCCCTCGACGCGAACGAGATCAAGTCACTTCGTGTCTCCGACGACACCACGGGCGGATATCTCGCGCCGGCGGAATTCAGCCGCGAGGTCGACAAGGCAATCGTGCAATTCTCGCCGATTCGACAGGCCGCGCGCGTCGGCGCCACGTCGAGCGGGAGTGTGATTATCCCTCGCCGGACTGGCGCTCCTACGGCGTCATGGGTGGGTGAGACGGAGACGCGACCGTCGACGCAGAGCGCATATGGACAGATCGAGATCGAGGTTCATGAGATCGCGTGCTATGTCGATGTGAGCAACAAGCTGCTCGAGGACGCGGCCGTCGATATCGCTGCTGAAGTAGCCTTCGATCTCGCTGAAGAGTTCGGTCGCATCGAGGGCTTGGCGTTCGTGTCCGGCGACGGCGTGAAAAAGCCGCTCGGCTTCATGTCGGACAGCAACATCGGCTACACCGCAGGCGGCGACGCCAGCGCGATCAAAGCCGATGGCTTGGTCGATCTCTACTACGCGCTGAAGCCGTTTTACCGCCAGCGTGGCACATGGCTTATGAATGGCTCGTCCATCGCCGCAGTTCGAAAACTCAAAGACCCATCGACCGGAACTTATCTTTGGCAACCGGCTCTCACTGCTGGCACGCCGGAAACGCTGCTCGGCCGTCCGATCATCGAGGCCGTCGATATGCCAGATGTGTCGGGTGGCGCCTATCCGATCGCATTCGGCGACTTCGCGAGCGGCTACAGAATTTACGATCGCGTGACGTTGAGCTTGCTTCGCGACCCCTACAGCGTCGCGACCTCTGGCCTCACTCGCTTTCACGCTCGCCGTCGTGTTGGCGGCGCCGTGGTTCGTGCCGAGGCGATCCGCAAGCTCAAGATCGCGACCTCTTAAGGAGACATTGCCATGCGCGACATGACCAACAACATCCTCGTCAAGCGCGTCCTTTCGCCGGTGTCCGTCGCGGACAATACTGCGGCGGTCGGGCAGATCATTGACCGTCTCGCCTATGAGTCGCTGACCTACATCATCGCGACGGGATCGATTGCCGATGCGGACGCAACGTTCGCCGTGCTGCTCGAGGAGAGCGACGCCGCCAACATGGACGGCGCGACGGCCGTCGCTGATGCCGACATGATCTCGCAGACGAGCGGCGCGGCGCCGGAGACCGCGGCGGGCTTTCAGTTCGACGACGACAACGAGGTTCGCAAGCTCGGATATGTGGGGAACAAGCGATATACGCGCCTCACCATCACGCCTTCGGCGAATGCGAGCGCGGCGCTGCTCTCCGCTGTCGCGGTTCTCGGACATCCGCATATCGCGCCAGTGACGCAGGCGACTTCGTAATTGCCAGCGATGGCGGCGATGCGCGACCGCGGATGAACCGGCGCGCATCGCAACAACTTGGAGGCGTTCCTTGACGGCGACGCGGACAGCCGAAAAACGAAAAGCGAGATGCGGGCCTCCACCGCTTGGTCACAAGAAACCGTTCAATCTCGCAAGTCTGCGCTTCAATCATTGATGGATCGAATGCCCTACGCCGCGCCGAGACACTGCCCTCACCATCACCGCCTCTTCACCGGCTCGCGTTGCCCGGATTGCGAGAAGGAGTCGAAAGCGCGCGCCGATGCAAGGCGACCGAATGCAGGTGAGCGCGGATATGGCGGCGACTGGCGCAAGGCTCGGGCCGAATTCCTCGAGGTACACCCGACGTGCTGCAAGTGCGGCTGGCCATCGACCGTCGTCGACCACACCGTTCCGCACAAGGGCGACGAGGCGCTGTTCTGGGATCGGGGCAACTGGCAGCCGCTCTGCAAACCCTGCCATGACCGCAAGACGGCGACCCAGGACGGCGCGTTCAAGCCAAGAGCCGGGGGTGGGATCGAGGTCGAGCGAGGGGGCCGTGACCGACGTGGGAGGCTCGCTCCCGATAGACGACAATTGAGCAAACACTTATAGGGATATCACCATATGAGAGGAGCGAAGCCGAAGCTCGAGGCCATAGCCGGCGGCCTGTCCCGGCTCCCACCGGCACCCGCGTGGCTGCCCTCCGAGGCAAAAACGGAGTGGCGGCGTGTGGTTCCCGGCCTGCGGGAGCGCAAGACCATCACGCGGCAAGACCTGCAGGTGCTCGAGGCGTATTGCTTGGCCTGCGGGCTGGTCCGCTCGTCTCAGAAGATCATCGCGGCCGAGGGCGACATGATCGAGACGACGCGCGGGGAGAAGAAGCGTCATCCGGCGCATCAAACGCTTTTCCAAGCCCTCACGGAGTCGCGTCGACTCGCGGCCGAGCTCGGCCTGACGCCTGCCAGCAGGAATAAGGCGCCGATCGCCGAGGATGACGACGACCTTTCGGACTTCGATCTGTGACCGACTCCTACCCTTCGTGGATATTCGACGGCTCGCCGATCGCCGATCCGCTTGGTTACGGCGAGCGCGCGGTCGGCTTCCTGCGCCGGCTCCGTCACCCGAAATCGCGGCTTCCGAAGCGGACCTTCGACCTCACGACCTGGCAGGAGCGCATCGTCCGGAAAATCTACGGGCCGTGCCATTCTGACGGCCGGCGCATCGTGCGCAATGTGGTGATGCTGCTTCCCCGAGGAAATCGTAAGACCTCGCTCGGCGCCGGGCTCGGCCTGCTACATGCGATCGGTCCCGAGCGCATTCCCGGCGGACTGGCGCTCTTCGCGGCGTCCGATCGGGAACAGGCACACATCGCCTTCGAAGAAGCCGCGGCGATTTGCCGTGAGGATGAGCGCATAGAGAAAGCGCTGCGGTTCATTGATTATCGACATCGCATAGAGCACCCGAAGTCCGGCGCGAGCTTGCGCGCGATCTCATGTGATGCTGCTCGCCAGCACGGCTCGACCCCGACCTTTGCCCTCGTCGACGAGCTGCACGCCTGGCCGAAGCGGGACTTGTGGGACGTGCTGCGCACGGGCTTGGTGAAGACGCCGGGCTCGCTCTTGGTTGTCATCACGACGGCGGGCCGAGGCCAGCAGAATGTCGCCTATGAGATCGTCGACTACGCCCGCAAGGTGGCGCGCGGCGAGATAGACGACCCTGGAACTCTCCCCATTCTATTCGAGTCGCCGGCGGATGCGGATTGGCGCGATGAAGCGACATGGCGGCGCGCCAATCCGGGGCTGGCGCAGGGCTTTCCCGATATCGAAGGGCTGCGCCAGCTTGCGCGAGAGGCTGAGGCGCGTCCGGCCGATCGGGAGGCGTTCAAACAATTGCATTTGAACGTCTGGCTCGACCATTCCGTCGACCCCTTCGTCGACATGGCGATCTATGACGAAGGCGCGGAACCTCTCGACCTCGAGGCGCTGGCGAGCGAGCCCTGCTATCTCGGCGTCGACCTTTCGTCGAATTCCGATTTGACCGTGGTGGTGGCGCTCTGGCGCGTTGGCGACGGCTATGCGGTCCTCCCGCACTTTTTTTGTCCAGGTGACAATCTTCGCGGTCGGCAGGATCGCGATGGTGTCCCTTATGTGCGCTGGGCGGATGAAGGGCATATCGAGCCGACGGTCGGAAACGTCGTCGACTTCCGAGCCGTAGAAAACTGCATCCGCGATCTCTGCAGCCGCTTCGACGTGCGGGAGATCGGGCTTGACCCGCACCTTGCCCGCTCGACGCTGAACAGCCTCCTCGAGGATGGATTCCCCGCGGTCGAGGTGCGGCAGGGCTGGGTGACGATGGCGCCGGCGATCAAGGATCTGGAGCGGGCGATCGTCGGACGCCAATTCCAGCACGGCGGTCACCCTGTCTTGCGCTGGTGCTTTGACAATGTGGTGGTGGAGACCGATCGCGCGGGCAATCGCCTATTCACGAAGGGGAAGGCGCGGGAGCGAATCGACGGCGCGGTCGCCTGCGCTATCGCGATTGCCTGCGCCACGAATGACGACGCCGGGCCGAGCGTCTATGAGACCGGCGAGCGGCCGGATGGGTTTCTCTTCGTATGAGCCTCGGCCGCGGGGTTTTGTCAGTTCCGCAGGTGGGCGTTTTCGCGAATTTTTCCGCCCGGCCGCCGAGCGCCGCAGCCTTCGCCGCACTGGTGAGTTTTTGGTGAGTTGGTTCGGAGGCTTCGCGAGACTTGTTGTAAGTTTTTGATTTTATGGTGGGCGCGACAGGGATTGAACCTGTGACCCCTACGATGTCAACGTAGTGCTCTCCCGCTGAGCTACGCGCCCCCGGCGCCGTGGAAGGCGGCGCTGTGAGTGCCGCGGGTATAATCTCTGATGGCCCCAGGCGCAAGCGGCTGTTTGTCGGCCCCATGAGAATGTTCAGACGCCGTCGTCCCTGACGCCCGAGACGGCGCGCCCTTATCCAAAACCTCGCACCGGCTTTGTCTGAATCCGTGGGACGGCGCAGCGGAAACCGCACCCTCGGCGCCGATCTCCCGTCGACGATCTCAGAACTCCACCTCGAGCTCCTCGATCTCCTCCTTCTCGAGCAGAGCGGCCGCGATCCACTCCTGCATCGCCGGCCAAGCGAAGATGCGGTCGCAATAGGCCCGGGAGACGTCGTCGAGCGGAACGTCATAGGTGCGAAAACGCGTCGCCACCGGCGCATACATTGCATCGGCCATGGAGATCGACCCGAACAGGTAAGGACCGCCATAGGCGCTCAGGCACTCGCGCCAGATCTGCGTCACCCGCACAATGTCCCCTTGCGCCTTCGACCACACTTTGAACTTCGGGAAATGCGCCTTCAAATTCATGGGCAGAGCCGATCGCAGCGAGGTGAAGCCCGAGTGGATTTCACCACAGATCGAGCGGCAATGGGCGCGCCGCATGCGGTCGGCGGGCAGCAGCGCCGCCGCCGGCGCGATCTCGTTCAGGAACTCGCCGATCGCCAGAGTGTCCCAGATCTTGGCGCCGTCATAGGTGAGGCAGGGCACGAGGATCGACGGCGACAGCAGCAGGATTTCCGCGCGCGCCGCCACGTCGTCCGGGCTGACGACGACCTCCTCGAAGGCGACGCCGGAGAGCTTCGCCATCAGCCATCCCCGCAAGGACCAGGACGAATAATTCTTGCTGCTGATCGTGAGCGTCGTCGCCGGCATGAGTGAGGCGCCTCCTGTCGCGGACTCCGCAGCAAGCCCTGTGCCATGCTAGAGCCTTCCTGTGGCACGGGGCTTGCTCGATCGGCCGCATCGGCAACGGAAGGTTTCGCTGAGCCGCATGATGTATGACGCTTATCAGAGCTATGCCGACGTGAGCAATCGTCTCCGTCTGGCGGCGGCGAGCGGCGAACGGTTGCTCCGCCTCTGGAAATCCACGCCTTATGCGTCGCCGCTGCGATGTTTTCAGGCCTATTGCGAGCTCGTCGCTCTGCTCGGCTTCACGCATGAGCGCCCGGCCTACGGCGTCGCCCAGATCTCGACCCACAATGGCGCCGTCATCGACATAGCGGAGGAGGCCGTCTATTCGACGCCCTTCTGCACGCTGCTGCGCTTCGCGCGCAAGGACGCGGAAAATCTTCCCCGCGTTCTGCTCGTCGCGCCCATGTCCGGGCATTTCGCCACGCTGCTGCGCGGCACCATCCGCACGCTGCTGCAGGACCACGACGTCTATGTGACCGATTGGCTCAACACGCGTGATATTCCATTATCGCATGGCGTCTTCGGCATGGACGACTTCGTCCAGCATCTCATCGACTTCATCCGATTTCTCGGCGCGCCCTCGCATGTCGTCGCCGTCTGCCAGCCGGCGGTCGCCGCGCTCGCCGCCGTCGCGGTGATGGCCGAGGACGATGATCCGGCGCAGCCGGCGAGCCTCACGCTGATGGCGGGACCGATCGACACCAGAGTCTCGCCGACCAAGGTCAACGAATTCGCCATATCGAAGCCGATCGAATGGTTTCGCGACAATGTGATCGGCGTGGTGCCGCGGTCCCTCCCCGGCGCCGGCCGGCGCGTCTATCCGGGCTTTCTGCAGATCGCCGGCTTCATGAGCATGAACGTCGACCGCCACGCCAACGCCTTCGTCGACATGTTCCGCCATCGCGTCGAGGGAGATCACGAGCAAGCCGATCGCATCCGCACCTTCTATGAGGAATATTTTGCGATCATGGATCTCGACGCGCGCTTCTATCTGGAGACGATCGAGACCGTGTTCCACAAGAATGCCCTTTCCGCAGGCAAGCTGCTTTTCAAACGGCGCCCGGTGACGCCGCGCGCGATCAAGAAGACGTTTCTGCTCACGGTCGAGGGGGAGAAAGACGACATCTGCGCCGTCGGCCAGACCCTCGCCGCGCAGGACCTCTGCAGCGGGCTGCGTCCCTATATGAAGTCGCACCATCTGCAAGCCGGCGTCGGCCATTATGGCGTGTTCAACGGCAGGCGCTGGGACAATCAGATCTATCCGGTGCTGCGCGACCACATCCAATGCAGCCTGTGACCGGGCGCGAGGTCTCGCGCCGCGCTCCCGAACGGCCCCGTCGCGGCTCTCCATGCTGCGGCGCGAATTTTCTGCGACGCCTCTCCGACAACGGAATCGAAAGGATCGGTGTGAGATGCTCATGGGTGCGACGAATTATCGCTTGAAGTTTTTGTGCGCCGCAATATATTGCCTGCAACCGAGACCGGAGCGCTCATGCGCTGCGGACGCCGAACGAAATCCGTAGAGCCTCGATGGTCGAGCAGACTCCATGGAGGCTCCGACGAGGTCGATCATGGAAACGATCATCAACTGGTTTCAGGATTGGTCCGACGCCTGCGTATACGCCAAGGAATGCGCGCCCGATCTGTCCTTCCTTCCCGGAGAGCCCTTCACCGCGCTCGCGAGCATCGCGGCCGCCTGCTTCTTCATCTGGCTCCGGAATGAAAAATCCCTACGTATGAGCGGGCTCGTGCCGAACGGCGCCGCGGAGCCCTCCGCCTCCTACGCCGACCTGACCGCCGCGCTCGATCAAGCGCACGCGCTCGTTTCGGCGCCCGCGAAGAAAGCGGCCTGAACGCCCGGCGGACCGAACGGCCGGACGCCCCGTCGCCGATGGGACGTCCGGCCGTTGCTCACATCGGGGCGTCGACTTTCGAAGGTTCTCGAGATAAGCGTCGAGCAAGGCTCCGCTCTTCACGAGTCCCGATGCGAATCCAATCCCGCCATTACCGCACCATCTGGCCCCATGCGGACGGAAGCGTCGAGGCGATCGACCAGACGCTGCTTCCGCATCGATTCGAGACGCGGAGGCTCGTGTCTCTGGACGACGCCGTCGAGGCGATTGCGAGCATGGTGGTGCGCGGCGCGCCGCTCATCGGCGTGACCGGAGCCTATGGTCTCGCTCTCGCCGCCGGCGCCGATCCCGCCGACGAAGCAATCGAATCCGCTCATGCGCGGCTCGCCGCCGCGCGCCCGACCGCGGTCAATCTGCGCTGGGCGCTCGACCGCATGCGCGCCGTGCTGCTCGCCGCCCCGCCCTCCGAGCGGCGCGCCCTCGCCTTCGGCGAGGCGACCGCGATCGCCGACGAGGACGCGCTCGCCTGTGAAGCGATCGGCGATCATGGCGCAGCGCTGATCTGCGCCGCAGCCGCCGAGCATCCGGGCCGTCCGGTCAATATCCTCACCCATTGCAACGCCGGCTGGCTCTGCGCCGTGGACTGGGGCACCGCGCTCGCGCCGATCTACAAGTCCGCGCGCGATGGCGTGCCTCTTCATGTATGGGTCGACGAGACCCGCCCGCGCAATCAGGGCGCGAGCCTCACCGCTTTCGAGCTCGCCGGCGAAGGCGTGCCGCATACGGTGATCGCCGACAACGCCGGCGGCCATCTGATGCAGCACGGCCTCGTCGATCTCTGCATCGTCGGCAGCGACCGCACGACGCGGCGCGGCGACGTCTGCAACAAGATCGGCACCTATCTGAAGGCGCTCGCCGCCCATGACAATGGCGTGCCCTTCTATGTCGCTTTGCCGAGCTCGACGATCGACTGGCGCATGCGCGACGGAGTAGCCGAGATCCCGATCGAGGAGCGCGACGCGAGCGAGGTGACGCATATCGCCGGCCGCGCCGACGACGGCTCGATGAAACGCGTGCAGCTGACCCCCGACGGCTCGCCGGCCCGGAATTGGGCCTTCGATGTGACGCCGGCGCGGCTCGTCGGCGCGCTCATAACGGAGCGCGGGGTCTGCGCCTCGAGCGAGGCGGGCTTGCGGCAACTGTTCCCCGATCTCTCCTGACGCCCGGCCGAAGCGCTGGCGGGACTCTTCCGGGCGATGGGCGGCAGACGCGAACATCTCGAAAGACGCGCTCCGACAAGGGAGGAATCGGCGCCGTCCCGCACGAGAAGCCCGCCCCGTCCGGAAATGCGGTAGATAGGCTTTGCTCGCCCCTCTGAATTGCGAGCGCGCGGCCTCCGCTGCCGAGAGCGGCGAGCGACGCGATATTCCCCCCTCGGACAACCGACGCCCGAAAGCTCGGGCTGCGCGCCGGAGGCCGCTCATGCCATACGAAATCGACACGACATGCTGCGTCGTCGGCGGAGGACCGGCCGGGTTGATGGCGGGCTTTCTGCTCGCCCGCGCCAGCGTCGAGACCGTCGTGATCGAAAAGCATGCGGATTTCCTGCGTGACTTCCGCGGCGACACGATCCATCCCTCGACGCTCGAGGTGATGCACGAGCTCGGCTTGCTCGAGCCCTTCCTGCGCCTCCCGCATCGCAAGGCGCGCCAGATCGCCGCCTGGATCGGCGATCGCGAGATCGTCATGGCGGACTTCACCCATCTGCCGACGCGATGCGGCTTCATCGCCTTCATGCCGCAATGGGATTTCCTCGACTTCATCGCCGGCGAGGCGAAGAAGCTGCCGAATTTCCGCCTGCTGATGTCCACCGCGGCCGAAAGTCCGATCGAGAACGAAGGACGCATCTCCGGCGTGCGCGCGCGTGGGCCGGAAGGAGAGATCGAGATCGGCGCGCGCCTCGTCGTCGCGGCGGACGGGCGCGCCTCGGCCATGCGCGCGGCCGCCGGCCTAGAGGTCGAGGATTTCGGCGCCCCGATGGATGTGCTGTGGTTCAAGCTGCGGCGCGAGCCCGGCGATCCGGAGGAGACCTTCGGCCGCATCGCGCCGGGCCTCATGATCGCGATGATCGAGCGCGGCGCCTATTGGCAATGCGGATATGTGATCCCCAAGGGCGCCGCCGCGGCGATGCGGCGCCGGCCGATCGACGCTTTTCGCGAGCGCGTCGCCGCGACCGTGCCGTTTCTCGCGCCGCGGGTCGGCGAGCTCGCCGGCTGGGAGAATGTCAATCTGCTCACCGTGCAGGTGGATCGGCTGAAGACCTGGAGCCGGCCCGGGCTGCTCTGCATCGGCGACGCCGCCCATGCGATGTCGCCAGTCGGCGGCGTCGGCGTCAATCTCGCCATTCAGGATGCGGTGGCGACCGCCAATCTGCTCGCCGCCCCGCTGCGCGACGGGACGCTCGACGACGCCGACCTCGCCGCCGTGCAGAAGCGCCGCGAATTCCCGGCGCGCGTCACGCAGAGCCTGCAGCTCTTCATCCAGAACCGCGTGATCCGCAGCGTGCTCGCCGCCGACGCGCCGATCGAGCCGCCGCTGGCGGTGAGGCTCCTCGACCGCTTTCCGATCTTGCGCCGGCTGCCGGCGCGGCTCATCGGCCTCGGCGTGCGGCCGGAGCATGTCGCCGAGACGATCAGTTCATCGCGCGGATGAAGGCGCCGAAGGCGCGCGGGCCGTCGCCGGTCTTGGCCTTGCCGACCACTTCCAGGCTGTCGGCGGCGATCGACCAGAACTCGTTGGTGAACCAATTGGCGACATAGACGGTCTTGCCGTCGCGGCTCGCGCCGATCCCTTCCGGATATTCGCCGACCTTCACCTGCCCCACGGGCGCGAGCGTTCCGAGATCGAAGACGCTCACCGCCTCGGCATATTGATCGGTGACGAAGCCGCGCCCCTGCGCGAGCGCGACGCAATAGGGGCGCCTGCCGACCTTCACCGTCGCGGCGACGCGGCGCGACGCGATGTCGATCACGCTGACGTCGTCCGATTCGACATTGGCCGTATAGGCGCGCGCGCCGGCGGCGTCGATCGTCACGCCGAAGGGATGACGCCCGACCTCGATCTCGCCGATCTTCGCGAAGGAGGCTGCGTCGACGAGAGCCAGGCGATCGGCGTCGCGGATCGAGACGAGGATCAGCCGTCCGTCCGGCGTCACGGCGACGCCGGACGGCGTGACGCCGACGGCGGCCGTCGCGACGACCGTCCCCGTCTCCGGATCGACCGCGAACAGGCGACCGTCATACATATCGGCGACATAGACGCGCGCGCCATCCGGCGCGACGGCGAGGCCGAGCGGGCCGCCCTCGAGCGAAATGCGCCGCAGGACGCTGCGCTCGCGCGCGTCGATCACGGTGAGATATTTGCCCTCGGGGCTCGTCACATAGGCGCGCGCGCCATCCGGCGCGACGGCGACGCCCGCCGGCTTGCCGCCGATCGGAAGCGTCGCGACCGGGCTCATCGTCACGAGATCGACGATGGTCACGTCGCCGCTTCCCTGATTGGTGACGAAGGCTTCGTCGGCCGCAGCCGGCGAAGAGAACGCCAGCGTGAGAAGCGCCAGCGCCGACACGCGCCGGGACGCCATCCCCTCCGTCTCCTGCCCCCTCGCCCTGAGGAGCTCGCGACGCGGGCGTCTCGAAGGGCGCCGCCGGCTGGAGCATCCTTCGAGGCTTCTCGCGTTCCGCGAGAAGCGCCTCAGGATGAGGGCCAGGAGTTTGCCGACCGGCGTGCGGGCCGGTAGGCCCGCAGCCTCGGCCCTCACTTGCCGCTCTCGATCTTTTCCTTCAGCGCGGCGAGGCCCGACTTGTAGAGCCCGGTCACCGCCGCGAGCGCCGCCTCGTCGGAAAGCTCGGGCGGCGGATCATTGTTCGGATAGCCGCGATAGAAGGCGCCCTTCCATTCGACGACGCTCTTGTCGCCCTGCGGCTTCACCGTCAGCGTCGAGGAATAATTATTCACCGGCAGGATCTTCACATCGACCTTTTCGATGCGATAGGCGAGCGTGAAATCCTTGGCGTCATATCTGGTCAGCAGCTCGTCGATCTCGCCGCCGTTCTTCAGCGTGATGTGGCGGGTCGCCTTCTCCGGCGCATTTTCGCCGGTCCCTTCCGTCTTGGCGACCGCGGGCAGCCAGCTCAGATCCTGGAAATTGCCGACCACGGCCCAGACCTTCTCGGCGGGCGCGGCGATCTCGATCGATTCGGTGACCTTCTGGCGCGACGGGCCATGGGCGAAGCCTGTCGAGGCCGGCGCGAGAGCCGCGAGCGACAGAGCCGCCAGGACGATTCCCCAGCGGGCGACGACGAACGACATTGGATTTCCTCCCGAAGCCATGCGGTCCCGATCACGGCCGCGGCGGCAAATAACTCCCGCGCACGGCCGCGCGTCAAGGCTCTCGACAGAGCGGACGATTCGAGGGCGCCCCCACTCTCCCAAATCGGCACGGCCTTACGTCGGCCTTTCTTGACTCCCCGCGCGATGAGTGCAAGGCTGATGATTATGGCCGGAATGCTACGCTCTCTCTCATTCAAACGGCTCGCTGTCGCGCTCTATGCGCTGACGGTCGTCGTGGGCGCGCTCGGCTTCGCCTCGCACCGCGGCCACAGCGGAGCAGGCGTCAGCATCTTCGCGGATCGCGCCGATTTCTGCCATGACGGCGAGAAGGCCAAAGGAACGACGCCGATTCCCTTCGTCGTCTGCTGCGACGCCTGCGTCTCCAGCGCGGCGCCGATTTTGCCGAGCGTCATTACCCATATCGTCTATCGTTTCGAAATTTCGACCCGTTTTGAATTCGCCGCACGGCTCGGCCGCGATCTCGACGAAAGCCCCGATAATCTCCGCTCCCGAGCGCCGCCGGTTCTCGCCTGACATCGGACCGTCGATGGCGCGCGTCTTCGCGCCCGGCGTGTTCTGAACTTCCCGCATGATGCGACCGCCTCTCGAGGCGCGAGGCGATCGTGCAGGAGCCCCCCAAGGGTCCTCGTTTCGCGAATATCCCCGACGCGAAACGACCAGCGGAGGATTTCCGCGGGCGCTCGCCGGCTGCGATGGCGGACCCCGCGTCTCGAACGCCACCGAAATGCTCGGCCGCAGCGCCGCTGGCGCATCCCCCAATGCGGTCCGGACATGGGCGTCGAGACGCGGTTCGCAGCCGCCGAGGCTCGCGGAATCCGTCGGCCGAGTTAAAAGGCAGAGGTCGGACGTTCTCCGACGACAGCGCCACAGTCGGATCTGCGAGCGGCGACGCCGCGGCCTGTGTTCCCATGGCGCATCCCTCAGATCGGCCGTCAATGGGCGGCGCTCCTTTCTCCCAGAGGAGCGCCGCCCTCGGACGGCGGGGGAGGCCGACGCTCAAACTTCGCGCCGCGCCTGCGGCACCATGAATTCCGGCCCGACGGGATCGACGATCGTCTCGGCGAGAATCGCATCGATCGCATTCATCGCGGCCTCGTCGAGCCGCCAGCCCGAAATCTCCGCGATCGGCGCCAGCTGCTCCGGGCGGCGCGCGCCCCACAAGGCGATATTCGTCCACGCCTTGTCGAGGACGAAGCGCAGCGCGAGATGGATCACGCGCTTGCCGTAATTCTCCCGCGCGAATTGGTCGAGCCGCTCCACGGCGTCGAGATATTGCCGCAGACGCGGCGGCTGGAACTTCGGATCGCGAAGCCTGAGATCATCGCCCTCGAAGCGGGGCTGTTCGCTGATCGTCCCGGCGAGGAGGCCGCGGCACAGCGCGCCGTAGCACAGCGTGACGAGGCGCTCGCGAACGCAATAGGGCAGCACATCCGCCTCGATCCCCCGCTCGAACAGATTGTATGGCGGCTGCGCCGTCTGCAGCGGCGCCACGGCGCGAAAAGCGTCCATTTGCGCCGGCGACAGATTGCTGACGCCGATCGCACGGATTTTGCCCGCGCGGCGCAACGCCTCCATCGCCGCCGCCGTCTCCTCGATCGGCGTCGCCGGGTCCGGCCAATGCAGCTGATAGATGTCGATCACATCCGTGCGCAGCCGGCGCAGCGACTCCTCGATCTCCGTCTCGATCCGCGCCCGGCCGGCGTTGCGGACCGGCCGGCCCTCGCTCCAATCGAGCCCGACCTTGGTGGCGATGAGCGCGCGCTCACGACGTCCGCCCTCGGCGAGCGCCTTGCCGACGATCTCCTCCGCGCGGCCGAAGCCATAGACCGGCGCCGTGTCGATCAGCGTGACGCCGTGATCGAGCGCCGCGTGAATAGTCGCGATCGCCGCAGCCTCGTCGCTGCCGCCCCACATCCAGCCGCCGATCGCCCAAGTGCCGAGAGCAATGCGCGAAGCGGACAAGGGCAGCGCGTCGATCGATATGCTCTCCAGCGCGGATGTCTTCTCCGCCATTGCTCGCTCCTCACTTCGCTCGCGCGGCGACCTCCTGTTCGATCGCGCCGAAGATCGAATGGCCGCGCGCGTCGCGCATCTCGATCCGCACCCTGTCGCCCGGTTTCAGAAACGGCGTGCGCGGCGCGCCGCCGCGCAAGGTCTCGACGACGCGCTGCTCGGCGATGCAGGAATAGCCGAGCCCGCCTTCCCTGATGGGCTTGCCCGGGCCGCCGTCGGCGGCGCGATTGGACACCGTGCCGGAGCCGATGATCGAGCCCGCCGCGAGCGCCCGCGTCCCCGCCGCATGAGCGATCAGCGCCCCGAAATCGAAGGTCATGTCGCAGCCGGCGTCGGGCCGCCCGAGCGGCGCGTCATTGACGAAGGAGAGCAGCGGCAGAGCGAGCTTTCCGCGGCTCCAGGCGGCGCCGAGCTCGTCGGGCGTGACGGCGACCGGCGAGAAGGCCGACGCCGGCTTCGACTGGAAGAAGCCGAAACCCTTGGCGAGCTCGCTCGCGGTCAGCCCGCGCAAGGTCACGTCATTGACGAGCATGACCAGCGCGACATGCGCGAGCGCCGAGCCTGCGTCCACGCCGAGCGGCGCATCGTCGGTGACGATCGCGACCTCGGCCTCGAGATCGAGCCCGAATTTCTCGTCGAGAAAGGGAATGGGCTCGCGCGGCGCCAGAAACCCGTCGGAGCCGCCCTGATAGATCAGCGGATCGCTCCAGAAGGAGAGCGGCATCTCGGCGCCGCGCGCCTTGCGCACCAGGGCGACGTGATTCACATAGGCCGAGCCGTCCGCCCATTGAAATGCGCGCGGAAGCGGCGAGAGGCAATCGTGCTCGCAAAAGCGGAAGGCCGGGACGAGTTCTTCCTCGAGCGCCTCGGCGAGTTCGGCGAGGCGCGGGGCGGCGCGCGCCCAATCGTCGAGCGCGGCCTGCAGACAGGGGGCGACCGCCGCCGCCTCGGTCGCGCGCGTCAAGTCCCTGGACACGACGACCAGCCGTCCATCACGGCCGCCGCGGAGCGAAGCGAGCTTCATGCGGACCTCATGGCGCGCCGTCGAAGCGCCGCGGAAGACCGGACCAGCAGTCGGCATAGTCCTTCTGCAGCGTCGACAGAGTCGCGGCGTAACGCGTGAGACGCTGCGGCAGCCGCGTCTCCAACATGAAGGCGAGCGTTCCTTCGAGCTTGGCCGGCGCCAATGTCTCATTGGTCGCCCTCTCGAAGGCCTCGGCGTCCGGTCCGTGCGGCAGCATGGCGCCGTGCAGCGAGGCGCCGCCGGGCGCGAAGCCGCTGGGCTTGGCGTCATAGCGTCCGTAGATCAGCCCCATGAATTCGCTCATCACATTGACGTGGTACCAGGGCGGACGAAAGCTGTGCTCGGCGACGAGCCAGCGCTCGGGGAAGATGACGAAATCGATGTCGGCGACGCCCGGCTCGCCCGAGAGCGAGCCGAGCACGCAGAAGATCGACGGATCGGGATGATCGAAGAGAATCGAGCCGACCGGCGAGAAGCGCCTCAGATCATATTTGTAGGGCGTGAGATTGCCGCGCCAGGCGACGACGTCGAGCGGCGAATGGTCGAGGCCGCAGGCGAAGAATTTTCCGCCCCATTTCACCGTGAGCCGGCAGGACGTCTCCGCGTCCTCGAAGGCGGCGACGGGCGCCAGAAAATCGCGCGGCTCGGCGAGTCCGTTGGCGCCGATCGGCCCGCGATAGGGAAGCGTGAAGGGCGCGCCGTAATTCTCGCAGAAATAGCCGCGCGCCGCGGCGCCGGCGAGCTCCGCGCGGAATTTCACGCCGCGCGGAATGACGCAGATCTCACCCGGCGCGACCTCCAGCCGGCCGAATTCCGTGACGAAGCGCAGCGCGCCCTCCTGCGGCAGGATCATGAGCTCGCCGTCGGCGTCGTAGAAATAATCGTCGGTCATCGATCGCGTGGCGAAATAGAATCCGATCGACAGCCCGCGGCGCGCGTCGACGTCGCCGGCCGTGGTCATGCTGCGCACGCCCTCGACGAAGCCGAGATCGCCCTGCGGCATGGGCGGCGGGTCCCATCGATATTGCCCGATCGGCGGATCGTTCTCGCCACGCGCCGGCGCGCTCGTCCAATAAGGGAGATCGACGCGCTCGAAACGCCCGAAGTGACGCACCGAAGGGCGGATACGATAGAGCCATGAGCGCAGATTGGCGCCGCGCGGCGCGGTGAAGGCGGAGCCGGAGATCTGCTCGGCATAGAGCTTATAGGGGCATTGCTGCGGCGAGTTCTGGCCGAGAGGCAGAGCGCCCGGCAGCGCCTCGCTCGCGAATTCATTGCCGAAGCCGGAGAGATGAGAACAGATCATCGCCCCGCCTCCGCTTTCAGCGCGCCGCGCTTCACCTGATCGTCCTCGATCGATTGGAACAACGCGCGGAAATTGCCTTCGCCGAAGCCTTCGTCGCCCTTGCGCTGGATGAATTCGAAGAAGATCGGCCCGATCATCGTCTTGGAGAAAATCTGCAGCAGCAGCTTCGGCCGCGCGCCGCCGGCGCCGTCGATCAAGAGCCCGAGCTCGCGCAATGTCTCCACCGGCTCGCCATGTCCGGGCAGGCGATCGTCGATGCGGTCGTAATAGGCCCCCGGCGGCGCCGGCATGAACTCGAGCCCGCGCGCGCGCAGCGCCGCCACAGTGCGGTAGATATCGCCGCAGGCGCAGGCGATATGCTGGATCCCCTCGCCCTTGTAGGCCGCGAGATATTCCTCGATCTGGCTCTTGTCGTCGACGCTCTCGTTGATCGGAATGCGAATCTTTCCGCAAGGACTCGCCATGGCGCGCGAATGCAGGCCGGTGAGCCTTCCCTCTATGTCGAAATAGCGAATCTGCCGGAAGCCGAAGAAGCGCTCGTACCATCCGGCCCATTCGTCCATATGGCCGCGATAGACATTGTGGGTCAGATGATCGAGCGTCGTGAGGCCGACGCCCTCGGGACGCGGATCGCGCTCGGCCGTCCACCGGAAATCGACGTCCCAGATCGAGCCGTTCTCGCCATAGCGATCGACGAGATAGATCAGCGCGCCGCCGACGCCGACGATCGCCGGAATGTTCAACTCCATCGGCCCGATCTTCGCCTGCGCCGCCGTCGCGCCCATGTCGAGGGCGCGGCCGAGAGCGAGGGCCGCATCCGTGACGCGAAAGCCCATGGCGCAGGCCGAGGGGCCGTGTGCGCGCGCGAAAGCGGCGGCGAAACTGTCCGGCTCGGCGTTCAGCACGTAGTTCACGTCGCCCTGGCGATAGAGCGTCACATTCTTCGAGCGGTGGCGCGCGACGGCGACAAAGCCCATCCGCTCGAACCGAGCCGCGAGCGCGGCAGGCTCGGGATGGGCGAATTCGACGAATTCGAACCCATCCGTACCCATCGGATTGTCGACGGGCTCAACGCGCGACGCTCGCGCCTCGGGAGAAGGCTCCATTCGCGCCTCCTTGCGATTCGAATTCGCCTTTCGACATATTGCTCCGCAGGCAGTTTTGAAGGCCCGGCTCCGGAGAATTCGCGCGATGAAGCTTTACGATTACTTTCGCTCCTCGGCCGCCTATCGCGTGCGCATCGCCTTGGCGCTCAAAGGGCTCGAGGTCGAGCGCGTCTTCGTGCATCTGGCGCGCGGCGAGCAGCGGCTTCCCGATTTTCTCGCCAAAAATCCGCAAGGCCTCGCGCCGGCGCTCGAGCTCGAAGACGGAACCGTGCTCGGCCAATCGCTGGCGATCATCGAATATCTGGACTGGCTCGCGCCGCAGCCGCGGCTCGTTCCCGCCGACCCTGTGCTCGCGGCCGAGGTGCGCGGCGTCGCTCTCGCCATCGCCTGCGACATTCATCCGCTCAACAATCGCCGCGTGCTCGATTATCTGCGCGGCCGCCTCGGCCAGAGCGAGGAGGCGGTCGATTCATGGGTCCGCCATTGGACGCTGAACGGCGGCCTCGAGGCGATCGAGCGCCTCGTTCGGGGCGCCCCCTTCTGTTTCGGCGCCGAGCCCACGCTCGCCGACGTCTGCCTCGTCCCGCAGCTCTTCGCCGCGCGCCGTTTCGCGACGCCGCTCGCGAACCTGCCGAAGCTGCTGGCGATCGAGGCGCATTGCGCCGCCCATCCGGCTTTCGCCGCCGCCCATCCCTCGCGCCAGCCCGACGCGGAGTGACCCGGGACGCGTGCTCGTTCTCCCGCCTGTAGGAGAAGACGCCGCGCAAATGGGCGAGCGGAAGAAAGCGGCTGCAATTCGTGGCGGCGCATGCTTCGCCGCGCTCTCGCCGCCCTGTCGCCATGATCGCGCCGCTGTCGTCGAACAGGACGCTGCAAGGCGTCCGATTCGCCGGCCGAAAATCCGGTGGAGGCGCTGCGCGGCGCCTCGCGGGCGCGCTTGAACCGGTTCGGGCGGGACGGCACAATGGAAGCGATGAGCGAATCTTCCCTGTCCACGGCGACCGGCGCCGCGCCGCCGCAATCTCGCGCGCGCGTCTTCGCGCCCTTCGAATGGGCCGTCGCCCTCCGCTATGTGCGGGCGCGCCGCGCCAATGGCTTCGTCTCCGTCATCGCCGGCTTCTCCTTTCTCGGCATCACGCTCGGCGTCGCGACGCTCATCGTCGTGATGTCGGTGATGAACGGATTCCACAAGGAGCTGATGGACAAGATCGTCGGCATCGACGGCCACGCCTTCGTGCAGGCGGTCGAACGCCCGCTGACCGACTGGGCGCAGGTCACCGATCAGATGCAGCGCCTGCCCGGCGCGAAGCTCGTCATTCCGATGGTCGAGGGCGCGGCGGGAATCTCCTCGCCCTATGGCCAGTCGGGCGCGCTGGTGCGCGGCATGCGCGAGCAGGATATTCTGCGTCTGCCGGGCATGGCCGGCAATGTGAAGGACGGAACGCTCGAGGGCTTCGACGCCGCCGGCGGCGTCGCCATCGGCCAGCGTCTCGCCGAGACGCTCGGCATCCGCGTCGGCGACAATGTGAGCCTGCTCATCGCCAAGGGCGCCTCGACGCCCTTCGGCGTCGCGCCGCGCATAAAAGCCTATCCGGTCGTCGCGATCTTCCAGATCGGCATGTCCGAATATGATCGGGTGTTCGTCTATATGCCGCTCGCCGAATCGCAATTGTTCTTCAACCGCGAGAACGAAGCGACGGTCATCGAGGCTTTCATCGAGAATCCGCAATCGGTCGACACGTTCCGCGCCGATGTCGAGACGAAGATCGAACGCCCGCTGATCCTCACCGACTGGCGCCAGCGCAACAAGACCTTCTTCGACACGCTGCAGGTCGAGAGCAATGTGATGTTCATCATATTGACGCTGATCGTGCTGGTGGCGGCGCTCAATATCGTCTCGGGCCTCACCATGCTGGTGAAGGACAAGTCCTCCGACATCGCCATTCTGCGCACCATGGGCGCGACGCGTGGCTCGGTGCTGCGCATCTTCCTCATCATCGGCGCGTCGATCGGGATCGCAGGCGACATCGCCGGCTTTCTTCTCGGGCTCACGCTCGCCACCAATCTCGACGCCATCCGTCTCGCGCTCAACAGACTGATGCACGCCAATCTGTTTCCGGCCGAGCTCTATTTCCTCTCGCGCCTTCCCTCGATCGTCGAGCCGCGCGAAGTCACTCTGGTGGTGACGATGACATTGGTCCTCGCGATCCTCGCCTCCATCTATCCCGCGTGGAAGGCGGCGAGCCTCGATCCGATCGACGCGCTGCGGCACGAGTGAAGGACATGGCCTCTCCGGTTCTCGTGCTCGCGGGCGTCGCCCGCCATTATCGCGAAGGCGCGACGCGTCTCGACATTCTGACCTGCGTCGATCTCGCGCTCGCGCCCGGCGAGACGGTGGCGCTGGTAGCGCCCTCCGGAGCCGGCAAATCCACTCTGCTCCATATCGCCGGGCTGCTCGAGCGCGCCGACGCGGGCGAAATCTACTTGGCGGGCGGCGCGACCTCGCAAATGTCCGACAATGATCGCACGGCGCTGCGCCGCACGGCGATCGGCTTCGTCTATCAGTTCCATCACCTGCTGCCGGAGTTCACGGCGCTCGAGAATGTCGCGCTGCCGCAGACGATCGGCGGGCTCGACCGGCGCGAGGCCGAGCGCCGCGCGCAGGAGCTGCTCGACTATCTGCGTCTCGGGCCGCGCGCGCGCCATCTGCCCTCGGAACTCTCCGGCGGCGAACAACAGCGCGTCGCCATCGCCCGCGCCGTCGCCAATGCGCCGCATGTGCTGCTGGCCGACGAGCCGACCGGCAATCTCGATCCGCGCACGGCCGAGCATGTGTTCGCGACATTGATGGCGCTCGCCCGCAACACGGGCCTCGCAGCGCTGATCGCCACGCATAATCTCGACCTCGCCGATCAGATGGACCGGCGAGTCACGCTGGTCGACGGGCGTATCGTCGAGATCGCCTGAACGTCGCTTCGCGAAACACGGGCGGGCCGCGCGCGAACGCGGCCGCGCCTAGCGCCTGTGCGTCTCAGGCCGCTTTCTTTTTCTTGTTCCTGTCGATGAAAGCGTTCTTGTACCACAATCCGAAGCCGACGAGTCCGAGCACGGCGAAGAAGCCCGCGACGAAGAGATCCCTGTCGACGGTGGTGCCGACCGAGAAGGGGAAGCGCGAGACATATTCGCGGCCGTCGTCCGCCTTGGCCTTGACGAGTCCGATATATTTGCCCTTGTTCGCGAAATTGTACTCGAAGTTGAGCGTGCCGGTCCGATATTTCTTCGGCGGAACATAGACCTCGGTGTTCTGTTCGAGATTCTCGTTGTCGTCGCTCTGCCCCACGTCGCGCAGAACGCGGATCTCCAGCGCCATGTCGCGCAGTTCGTCCTGCACGGCGTCCAGCACGATGATGGTCGGTCCGACGTCCGGAATGTCGTCACAGAATTGATCGCGAGACTTCAGCGGCTGATAGCCGGTGAAGTTCATCGTGTCCGGGCCGATCTTCATGATGCACTGGCCGGAGTCGAGACTGACGCCGCCATGGGCCTCGGCCTGCGAGACGAGGCCGGTCGTCGCCAGCGCCGCCGCGACGAGAATTCTCAGGATCATCGCTTCTCTCCCTCGTTGTCGTTTCCCGCCGCTTCATTCGCGAGCGTCGGTCTGTCGTCGTTCCAATCCCGCATTGGCGGCGAATGTCGCCGGTCCGCCGCCGCCAGCGCCGCATCTGCTCTTAGCACATGATCTCATCGACCTAGGGACTGTTCTTTCGCCGCTCGCCGCGCGAGGCGCGGGCGCGGCCGTGCGCGCCGTCGCGCGCTCCGCTCGCTGGGGTGGGAATCACATGAGCTATGGAACTGGCCTGCGGCTAAATGCCGCAGCCCGGCAAGGCTCCCAAACCACTTGGGGTACGTACGTAAATTTTCGCTCTTGATATTAACCTTAACGGGATCTTGCCACGAAAATCCTTTAAAATTTTAAGTATTCTGTTAACCGTTATTCAACCTTCCCCATGAGGAGACGAAGCATGAATGCGGTAGTTTCTAAGATCGACATGTCCACCGTTGTCGCTGACGAAACTTATGTTTCTCCTACTGCATGGTTGGACGACTTGGATTTCCTGTCGCGCCAGCGCGCCCTGAGGCTCCACCGTTTCGACGATTTGGATACGCTGCTTGTGAGCAAGCTCGAACCGGGCTTCGATCGTGACAGCGTGGAAGGGCTGAGCCTGTTGCTCGAGCACATCTCGACAGATCGACTGCGAGGACTCAAATACCTCGTGTACGACTTCGCTCATCGCAGCGACGAAGAACCTATGGCGGTGGACGGGTTCGACGATCTCGCCTCAGCCAATTCGCATCTCATTCTAGACGCGCCCGTCATATCGATCGCGTGGGTGAGATCCTATCTGAAAGGAGTGGACATGGACTTCGCCCTGTCCTGCTCCATGATCGTCGCCGATCACGACGCCCGATTCTGCTTCGAGGCGGATTTGACTTCGGCCGTGGGGATCTATGGCGCGCTGGCGCAAAAACTCGGCTTCGTGAAGGCCGAGCGCCTCATGGAAAACGGCGAGGTGCTGACCGCCCTGCAGATGCAGGAGCTCGGCATCGTCAAGCATATCGTCGCGAGCGAACCGGGCGTCGGCGGGGCCGCGAGCTATGTGCGCCAGTGCGGCCGGCGCCATAACGCGTCCTACAGCATGTTCCGGGCGCAACGCATCACGGCGCCGCCGGTCCGCAGGAAGGCCGTCTCCGTCGCCGCAAGCAGACGCGTCTGAGGGCGCGCGGGCCTCTCAGGCGACGACTTTGAGCAGACTATCCGCGCGCTGCCCCGAAAACAGCACGTCGAGCTCCTCTCGGGGTTTCGGCGCGCTGAACAAGAACCCTTGTATCAAATGGACGTTCTTGGCGCGCAGCAGCGCGAGCTGCTCGCTCGTCTCGACGCCCTCCGCGACGAGTTCGACCCCGAGGTCCCGCGTGAGTTGCGCGACTGCGCCGACGATCGCCTGGGCCTTGGGCGACGACGACAGTTGGAGAACGAAGGAGCGATCGAGCTTGACCTTGTCGACCGGAAAGCTGTTGAGATAAGCGAGGCTGCTGAATCCCGTTCCGAAATCGTCCAGAGAGAGGCGGACGCCCAAGGCGCGCAGCCCTGCGATCTTCGCGGCGGCGTCTTCCGTGTCCTGCATCAGCGTCGACTCGGTGATCTCCACCTCGAGCCGGCCGGGATCGAGCGAGGCCGCGGAGAGCGCCGCCTCCACGCGTGCGACGAGATCGGGCTGCTGGAATTGCTTGCAGGAGAAATTGACGGCGATTCGAGACAAGCGGGGCCAACGCCGCGCATCGCGGCAGGCGTTGCGCAGCACCCATTCGCCGAGATCGACGATGACGCCCGTCTCTTCGGCGATCGGAATGAACGTTGCCGGCGAGACGGCGCCGAGCTGCGGATGCCGCCAGCGCGCTAGCGCTTCGCAGGAGGAGACCGACTGGTCGCGGACGTCGAAGATCGGCTGGTAATGGACATCGAGCGCGTCGGTTCTGAGCGCCTCGCGCAGATCGCGCTCGATGCGCCGCTTCCGCAGCAGCGCGTCCTCCATCGCCGTGTCGAACCAGAGCGCCCTGCGCCGGCCGGCGGCTTTCGAATGATACATGGCGAGATCGCCGCATTTCAGCAGGCCTTCGGTCGTCGTCGCGTCACGGGGCGCGACGCAGAGGCCGACGCTGGCGCCGATCACGATCGTGTGGCCTTCGATCGTGTAGGGACGGCCGAGCCTCTCGATGATGCGCTGGGCGAGCGCGTCCGCCGGCGGCATCTCCGGCGTCGGATGCATCAGCACGCAGAATTCATCGCCGCCGAAGCGCGCCACCATGTCGACCGTGCGCACGCATTCGCGCAGCCGGTCGGCGACGGCGCGCAGCAGCAGATCGCCGATCGAATGGCCGAGCGTGTCGTTGACCTCCTTGAACTGATCGAGATCGATGCTGAGCAGAGCGAGACAGAGTCCGCGTTTGTGAACATGGCGAAGATCGCGCTCCAGCCGCTGCTGAAACTGGAAGCGGTTGGCGAGGCTGGTCAGAGTGTCGAAATGGGCGATGCGTTCGATTTCGCGCGCCGCTTTGCGCTGTTCGGTGACATCCTCGATCACGGTGACGAAGGCCCCGTTGTCGGCGGGCTCGCAGCGGAAGTCGTAGATGCGGTCGCCGAGCTCGCGCGAGAACACGCTGGTCTTGGGCAGCGCCGCATGCGACTCCCATTGTTCGACGAAGGCGCGGCGGTCCTCCCGAGGCATGTCCGTCGCTTCGGCGATCCGCGCCGCGAGCGCGCGCAGCTGCTGCGGCCGCTCGTCCTGCGCGAGGCCGAAGAACTCGATGAGGCGATGATTGACGACGGTGAGCGACTTGTCGGCGTTGCCCATGCAGAGGCCGTGGCTCATGCTGTTCAATGCGGATTTGAACCGCCGCCGCTGAAGATTCGCGTCACGCCCGTTGCGCAGCGCCGCTTCGAGATTGGCGTGCAGGAATTTGGTCGTCGATTTGACCGAGACGAAGACGAGAACGAAGATGAGCGCGAGCCCCCAATATTCGACGTCGGCGTGAAACAGGGCCGTGAAGGTCAACGGCGCGCACAAGGCGATCATCTGCCCGAACACGATCGGCGGGCTGCCTGCATTGCGCCCGGCGAGCGCGCCGGCGCACCCCATCATGATGACGACGCCATAATAGGCCGAAATCTCGTCTCGATGCGTGGCGAAGAGAATGGCGGCGGTCACGCCGATCACGACCATGAAGCCGATGCCGCCGATGGCGTAGCGAATCTCCCATTTGCGCGCGTCGCGCCGCCGCTCCTCGAGCGGCGTCCGAATGTGGGCGAACAGCAAATGAGCCCGATAGGCCGCCCATCCCGTCATGACGGCGAGAAGATAGGCGTAGACCCGATCGCCGGTGAGCAGCCAGGCGATCCCCGGAGACAGCAGACCGCCGAACAGGCCCGCCGCGAAAGAACCCGGCGTGCCGAACAATGTCTCGACGAGATCGCGGTGAATCTCGGCGGTCACCTCGTCGCGCGTCGTCCCGTCTTCGATCGGCGATCCGGACATCGGGGCCCGCTTTCTGGTCTCTCGGACGCCGAGCTAGTCGGCCGGTTGCTTGCGAACGCCGGGCGTGAGCCTCTTTTGCGCGGCGACCAGGCGCTCCATGTGGCGCAGGTCCTGATCCAGCACATTGTACGAGCAATCGGCCCAGAGCTCGACGATACGAATGAGCTCGGCCTCGTCGATCGGGAAACAATGCCGCCGCGTCTGCGCCAGCGCACGTCGGCGAAGCCAGCGATCCTCCCCTTCGAGCATCCAAGCCTCCGCCGTCTCGCGCAACGCGCCTGACGGAGCCACGACGTCGACGACGCCGAACTCCTGCATCTGCTCTGCGGTGTAAGCCGCGCCGCTCGAGATGATCTGCTCGGACAGGGCGGCGCCGACGCGCCGCGTCAGCAGCGTCACCGCTCCCATTCCGGGAAAAGTGTTGAAAGCCTGCTCCGGGACGCCCATCTTGGCGCCGCTCTCGGCGATGAGGAAATCCGTCGTCAGCGCGCCTTCGAAGCCTCCGCCGAGGCATTGGCCGGCGACGACCGACAAGGTGACGATGGGCAGGTCGAAGCTGCAGGTCAATCCATAGATGACATCGATCGCGACATGGCCGTAGCGATAGAGAGAATCGAGGTCGCGTCGGCGGATGGCTGCGGCGAAGGAAGCGAGATCCCCGCCCAGGCTGAAGACATTCGGCTTCTTCGACGCCATCACGAAATAGCGGATCGGATGGCGCTCGACCGCAGGCGAGGCGAACAGCAAACGCAAGGACTCGCGCACATCGGCGATCTCCGCGAGCATCCGCAGAGAGTAGGAATGCGGCGAGGAGGCTTTGTAGCTCATCCAGACCGCCTGAGCCGCGCTGTCGTAATCGATGTCGAGATAATCGAATTTCCAGCGCGGAAACTCGTCCGGGTCCCTGGGCTGGTAGGTCAAAGCAGCCTTCGTCATGGCGTCTCTTCGCAAGTCCGGGGATATCGCCGAAGCAGCGTCGCAGCTTCTCCGATACGCTTTTGATTCATGAAGATATACCGACAGTCTTGTCGGACTGTTACCTGGTCTCCACAATCGGCGGCCGATCGAACGTCTTCCCGGCGCCGATTGCTCGCTCAGGTTGAAGTCGCTCTGTTTATCGCAGCACACTCGACCGTATTTGTCCACCTCCGCCCCGTCGATCGCGCGCGGCGCTCAATCGACCGCGAACCACGCGGCGAGGCCGGCGGCCTCATGCTCCAGTATATCGTCGTGAAGAGCCCATTTGCCGGGGCTGTCGGCGACGAAGGCGACGCGCTTGGTCTTGCCGGGCGGAACGACGACGCCATTGCGCCAATAGGGCTCCCAACCATCGTCGAGATCGTGCAGCAGCCGGATCGCATGGCCGTGCACATGCATGACGACCGCCGATTCGGCGCGGTTCACGAAGCCGAAGGTGACGGGCGTCCCCCGCTTCACCTTCAAGAGAGGCGGCCCCTCATAGGCCTTGCTCGGCGCGCCGTTGATCGACCAGCGGGCGCCCGTCGTCTTGGGCGGCTCCAGCACGAGGTCGAGCTTCTTGGACGCCTCGAGCCGAATTTCGGCGGGCAGCAGCGGGTTTTGCGGCAGGGAGACGATCGGCGGGCGCGAGGGCGTGGCCGGCCCCCTCGCCACGAAGGCGACGAGCTCGCGATCCGCCTCGGAGAGGCTGCGCAGTATCAGCCCGCAACGCGCGCCGCTCTCGCGGGGAAGATCGAACATCAGCTCGAAGCGCGCGCCGGGCGCCGCCGGAATGGTGCGTCGCACCGGCTCGAAAGCGTCGCAGGGCTGGCTGTCGACCGCGACGACGAAGGGCTGCACATTGTCGAAGGCGATGAACATGATGCGAGCGTTGGCGAGATTGGCGAGCCGCAGCCGCACGCGCGCGCCGGGCGGAAACTCCCGGATCGAGGGCGCCGGCCGGCCGTCGACGGCGACGATCGGACCGATTCGCCCCGATCCGGCGGCCGCCGCATGCGCTCCGAAATCTCCTTCGACGCGCCCGTCCTTGTCGAGCCGCCAATCATCGAGCGCCATCACGAGATCGACATCGGCCGCGAGCGGCTCGGGCTCGTCGACGACGAGGAGGCCCTTCAGCCCGCGCGCGATCAACTCCGGCGTCTGCGGAAAAACCGCGGGCCGGTAGCAGAAGAGGCCCGCATCCACGGCTTTGCGCGAATAATGGAAATCGCCCCCCGGCGCGACCGCGGCCTGCACCAGAGGCGCGACGCCATCCATGGCGTTGTCGCCGCGCATGCCGTGCCAGTGGAGGCTCAGCGGCTTTTCCAGCCGATTGACAAGGCGGACCGAGAGGTCCTCGCCCTGGCGCAAGCGCAAGAGTGGTCCCGGCGACCAGCCGTCGAAGCCCCAGACCTCGGTCGCCGCCGCCGGCTCCGGCAGCAGGCGCAAGAGACCCGGGCGGGCCTCGAGAACCCGCGGACCGGCCGTCGGCGCCTGCGCCCGCGCCTCGAGCGCGACGAGAGTCGCGGCGACTCCGCCGACGAAGGATCGGCGCGAGCAGTCGAGCGGCATGAGGCGTCCTTTCGAGGGTTCGACGCGCGCGACTATTGCCGACGCGCCGGCTTCCATCAACAGGGCTCTCCATGCGCATGACATTTTCTTTAGCGGCGACGGCGCGCCGTGCTATAGAGCGCCCGCCCGGGCCGAGGCGGCGCGCGCGGCCTTCGAGCCGCCCTCGTCCGGCGCCCGGCATGGATGCGGGTTCTTTCGGCGTTCGGCCCTTCGCGACTTTTCGCGCGGGGCCGCGGCGCATTGGAGCCGCGGGCGTGGCGGAACTGGTAGACGCGCCGGATTTAGGTTCCGGTGACGCAAGTCGTGGGGGTTCGACTCCCTCCGCCCGCACCAGCCGCCGCTTCCGCGCCCGGATTGTGGAATTTTACCCGGCGCGGCCCGGCGAGGTCGAGATTCGAGAAGGCGAGACGAGATGGAAGTGACGCAGACCCTATCGCAGGGCTTGAAGCATGAATTCAAGGTGGTGCTGCCGGTCGAGGAGCTCGCCGCCAAGCTGGAGGCGCAGCTCGCCGAGCTGCGCAGCAAGGCGCAGATCAAGGGCTTCCGTCCCGGCAAGGCTCCGACCTCCTATCTCAAGAAGCTCTACGGCAAGGGCATCATGAGCGAGGTTCTGCAGGAGGCCGTGAACGAGGCCAATCGCAAGATCGTCGAGGATCACGGCCTGCGCGTCGCTCTCGAGCCGAAGCTCGACCTGCCGGTCGACCAGACGCTGATCGAGAAGGCGCTCGAGGCCGAGGGCGACTTCGCCTATTCCGTGGCTTTCGAGGTCCTGCCGACCTTCGAGGTCGGCGCCTTCGACGACATTTCGATCGAGCGCCCGGTCGCCGCGGTCGGCGACGAGGATGTCGCGAAATCGATCGAGCAGCTCGCCGAGCGCATCCGCGAATATGAGGAGAAGACCGTCGAGGACGCGAAAGCCGCCAAGGGCGACCGCGTGACGATCGACTTCACCGGCAAGCTCGACGGGGAGGCCTTCGAAGGCGGAACCGGCGGCGACATCGATCTGGTGCTCGGCTCGGGCTCCTTCATTCCGGGCTTCGAGGACCAGCTCGAGGGAGCCGCGCCGGGCGAACAGCGCGTCGTGAAGGTCAAATTCCCGGACGACTATTCGGCCGCCAATCTCGCCGGCCGCGACGCCGAGTTCGACGTGACGGTGAAGGCCGTCGCGGCGCCCAAGGAGCTGCCGATCGACGACGCCTTCGCGGCCAAATACGGCTTCGAAAATCTTGCCGCCCTGCAGACCGCCGTGCGCGGCAACCTCGAGGCCGATTACGAGAAGACCTCGCGCGCGAAGCTGAAGCGCTCGCTGCTCGACGCGCTCGACAAGCGCTTCTCCTTCGAGCTGCCGGAGGGCCTCGTCGAGCAGGAGTTCACGACGATCTGGGGGCAGCTCGACGCCGAGCGCCAGCGCAGCGGCAAGAGCTTCGAGGACGAGGGCGCGACCGAGGAGGGGGCCCGGGCCGAATATCGCCGCATCGCCGAGCGCCGGGTGCGCCTCGGCCTCGTCCTCGCCGAGATCGGCCAGAACGCCGGCGTGACGGTCGAGGACAAGGATGTGACCGACGCCCTGGTCGAGCGCGTCCGTATGTTCCCCGGCCGCGAGAAGGAGGTCTGGGACTTCTACCGCAACAATCCGCAGGCCCTCGCCCAGATTCGCGCGCCGCTCTACGAGGAGCGCGTCGTCGACCATCTGGTGACCAAGATCGGCGTCACCGACAAGCCGGTGACCCGCGAGGAGCTGATGGCGGAGGACGAGGACGACGAACTGGCCCGCCCGGCCGTCTGAGGCGGGCGGAGCCCCGTCCCGATCGAGACCTCCCCTCTCGAGAGAGCCGAGGCCTCCCCGATCGCATCCCGCAGGCGTTCACCTCGCCCCCTCATTCGTGGTTTGCCGCTGGACGCGCTGCGGCAATGTGCTACCAACAGCCGCAAAGGCGGGCGCGCCGGCTCACGGCCGCATCCTTCGAGCTCGCGGCGGGCCGCGCGGCGAGGGACGGCCGGGAGCCCGCGCCCGCGACGCCTCGATCGGGCGCAGTCGGTTCGGACCGCGCATTCGGGGGCAGGCCAAGGCAAATCGAGAAAAGGCGCCAGAGATGCGTGATCCCATCGAGGTCTACAATCAATATCTGATCCCCCAGGTGATCGAGAACACGAGCCGCGGCGAGCGCGGCTTCGACATTTATTCACGCCTGCTGCGCGAGCGGATCATTTTTCTGACCGGTCCCGTCGAGGACCATATGGCCTCGGTGATCATCGCCCAGCTGCTGTTCCTCGAGGCGGAGAATCCGAAGCGCGAGATCTTCCTCTACATCAACTCGCCAGGCGGCGTCGTCACCTCGGGCCTCGCCATCTACGACACGATGCAATACATCCGTCCGAAGGTCGCGACGCTCTGCATCGGCCAGGCGGCGTCCATGGGCTCGCTGCTGCTGGCGGCGGGCGAAGCGGGACAGCGCTTCGCTCTGCCCAACGCCCGCATCATGGTGCATCAGCCCTCCGGCGGCTTCCAGGGCCAGGCGTCGGACATCCTGCGCCACGCCGAGGACATCATGAAGATCAAGAAGCGACTGAACGAGATCTATGTCCGGCATACGGGCAGAGACTACGACACGATCGAGAAGACGCTCGATCGCGATCACTTCATGTCGGCGGAAGAAGCGAAGGACTTCGGCATCGTGGATCATGTTCAGGTGAACCGTCCCGAAGAGCAGTCCGAAACCAAGAACTAAGAAAAGACCCGCGCGCGCCCCCCGCGAATGGGGCGGCGCGCCGTCGGCTCGTATCGGGGCGCGCATGTTTCGTAAGATCCTCATCGCAAATCGTGGCGAAATCGCCTGCCGCATCATCAAGACCGCGAGACGAATGGGAATAGCGACCGTCGCCGTCTATTCGGACGCCGACGCGGACGCGCTCCATGTCGAAATGGCCGATGAGGCGATCCGTCTGGGACCGCCGCCCGCCGCGCAATCCTACCTGTTGATCGACAAGATCATCGCCGCCTGCAAGGAGACCGGCGCCGAGGCCGTGCATCCGGGCTATGGCTTCCTCTCGGAGCGCGCCGCCTTCGCCACCGCGCTCGCCGACGCGGGAATCGTCTTCATCGGCCCCAATCCCCGCGCCATCGAGGCGATGGGCGACAAGATCGAATCGAAGAAATTCGCCTCCGCCGCCAGAGTGAATGTGGTTCCGGGCTATCTCGGCGTCATCGAGAACGGCGACGAGGCCGTGCGCATCGCCGATGAGATCGGCTATCCGGTCATGCTGAAAGCCTCCGCCGGCGGCGGCGGCAAGGGCATGCGCATCGCCCATAAGGCCGACGAAGTGATCGAGGGTTTTACCCGCGCGCGCTCCGAAGCGGCGTCATCCTTCGGCGACGACCGCGTCTTCATCGAAAAATTCATCGTCGATCCACGCCACATCGAAATTCAGGTGCTCGGCGACAAGCACGGCAACGTCATTCATCTCAACGAGCGCGAATGTTCGATCCAGCGTCGCAATCAAAAGGTGATCGAGGAGGCCCCCTCCCCGCTTCTCGACGAGGAGACGCGCGCGGCGATGGGCGCGCAGGCCGTCGCCCTCGCCAAGGCCGTGAATTACGATTCCGCCGGCACGGTCGAGTTCGTCGCAGGGCAGAACAAGAGCTTCTACTTCCTCGAGATGAACACGCGTCTGCAGGTCGAGCATCCGGTGACCGAGCTCATCACCGGCATCGATCTCGTCGAGCAGATGATTCGCGTCGCCGCGGGCGAGCCGCTGTCGCTGCGCCAGGAGAAAGTGACGATCAACGGCTGGGCCGTCGAGAGCCGCATCTATGCGGAGGACCCGACGCGCAACTTCCTACCGTCGATCGGGCGTCTCGTGAAATATCGCCCGCCGGAAGAAAAGCGCGACGGCGCCATCACCGTGCGCAACGACACGGGCGTCGCGGAAGGCCGCGAGATCTCGATCCATTACGATCCGATGATCGCGAAGCTCGTGACGCACGGCCCCGACCGCCTCTCGGCGATCGACGCGCAGGCGGGCGCGCTCGACCGCTTCGTGATCGACGGCATTCGCCACAACATCCCCTTCCTCGCCTCGCTGATGCAGCATGAGCGCTGGCGCGAGGGACGGCTCTCCACCGGCTTCATCGCCGAGGAATATGCGGGCGGATTCGCGGCGCCGGAGCCCGACGGCGAGCTCGCTCATGTTCTCGCGACCGTCGCGGCGCTCGTCGACCACATCGGCAATCAGCGCAAGCGCCAGATCACCGGCCAGCTCGCCCATGGGCGGCCGTTCGAGTTCGAGAGCAGCCGCGTCTGCGCGCTCGGCGACAAGCAGTTCCCTGTGACGCTCGACACGCAGGGAGAGGCGCTGATCGTGCATTTCGATGGCGAGGCGCGCACGCGGAGGATCTCCTCGCCCTGGCGTCCCGGCGATCCCGTGCTCGAAGGAACGATCGACGGCGCGACCATCTATGTGCAGGTTCGCCCGATCCTCAACGGCTATCAGCTCGCCCACCAGGGCGTCGCGGTCGACGCGCGCGTCTACACCAAGCGCGAGGCCGAGCTCGCCGCGCTGATGCCCAAGAAGACCAATGTCGGCGCCTCCAAGCATCTGCTCTGCCCCATGCCCGGTCTCGTCAAGACGATCGACGTGGCCGAGGGCCAGGAGGTGAAGTCGGGCGAGCCGCTGTGCATGGTCGAGGCGATGAAGATGGAGAATGTGCTGCGCGCCGAGCGCGACGTGACCGTCAAGAAGATCGTCGCCAAGCCCGGCGACAGCTTGGCCGTCGACGCCGTGATCATGGAATTCGCCGAATAGCGGCGGCGCCGGCGACAAAAATCCACGAGCCCGGCAAATGCGCCGGACTTTTTTCATGTCCAATTGACGCGTCGCGCTTAGCCTGCCCGAGCCTTTCATCGGATCATTCGAGGCGAGCCATGAAGCATGAGCCGCGCGCGCGAGCGAAGCTGCAGCGTCACGGTTTTTCCGCGGCCGTCCTTCTTCTCGCCGTCTTCTCCTTCGCGCCGACGGCCCGCAGCCAGAGCGCGCCGTTGCGGCTCGTCATCCTGGGCGACAGCCTGAGCTCGGGCCTCGGCGTTCCCGATGGCTACGGCTTTGCTCCGGCGCTCGCCCGGCGCCTGCGCGCCGACGGCTATCGCAATGTCGATATTTTCAACGGCTCCCTGCCGGGGGATACGACATCCGACGCCGCCACCCGCATCGCCGCCGACCCGCACGGCTATTCGGCCGATGTCGCCATCGTCGAGCTCGGCGGCAACGACATGCTCACGCAGACCGATCCGGCCGTCGTCGAGCGCAATCTGAACTGGATCATCGACGGCTATGAGCGCGAAGGCGCGCGCGTCGTCATCGGCGGCATGCTGTCGAAGCCGGAGCTCGGCTTCGTCTACAACGTCACTTTCGACCGGCTCTATCCGCGGCTCGCCGCGCGCTGGGGCGCCTCGCTCTATCCCTTCTTCCTGCAAGGCGTGTTCGGCCATCCGGCGCTGATGCAGGAGGACGGCGTCCATCCCAACGCCGCCGGCGTGCAGCGGATCGTGGCCGGAATCGCGCCGCTCGTCGAACGCAATCTCGATGCGGCGGCGGCGCGCCGCAAGCTCGCCGACGCCCGTTGACGTTGCGCGGCGGGCGATGACGGTCGCCCGCCGCGCCTCACGACGCGGCGGCCGGACCGACCGGCGTGGCGCGCAGGGTACGTTCCTGGAACAGGCCGTGCAGCGCCTCCCAATCGAGGACCAGCTCTCCGCCCGACGCCTCGAACTGCTGCTCCCAATTGGCGAGCAGATCGAGACAGGCGTGGTCGATAAAGCTCAGCCGGCTCAAATTCACATGGACGCGCGCGTCCGGCGGCAGCGCCTCCAGCGCGCCCGCGAGGGTCGGCAGAGCGATGAAGGTCGCCGCGCCGACGAGCGCGATATCGAAATGGTCGGCGCGCTCCTCGACCTTCACGTCGAAGCGGGAGAATGTATAGAGCAGGCGTGCGACCGACAGGCCGACGCCGACCGCGAGACCGGTGAGCACATCCGTGGCGACGACGGTGACGAAGGTCGCCGCATAGACGCCCGCCTCGGCGCGGTCCTGCCCCCAGAGGATCCTCACGAATCCGAGCCGAATCAGCCTGACGCCGGCATAGACGAGCACGGCCGCGAGGCTCGCGACGGGAATGAGCTTGAGCACGCCCGGCAGCAGGACGATGAACACCAGGATCCACACGCCGTGCAGCATCGTCGCGAGCCGCGTGCGCCCGCCGGCCATCACATTGGCCGAGCTGCGCACGATCACGCCCGAGACCGGCAGCACGCCGAGAAAGCCGCAGAGCACATTGCCGACGCCCTGCGCCACGAGCTCTCTATTATATCGTGTGCGCGGCGTATGGCGCTGCATCGCGTCGACCGCGGTCGCCGTGATGAGCGATTCGGCGCCGGCGACGAAGGCGATCGACAGGCCCGCGATCCATAGCGCGCCCTCGCCGAATCGCGACAGAGCGGCGCTCGTCGGCAGCGTGACGGCGGCGAGGAGACTGTCCGGCGCCGGCACGAATTTGAGGCCGAGATCGAAATGCCAGGCCAGGGCCGCGCTCGCCGTGACGCCGATCAGCGGCGCCGGCAGCGCGCGCAGGCGTTTGGGCGCGAATTCGCTCCAACCGGCGATCAGCGCGATGGTGAGGAGGCCGATCAGCGCCGCCGGCCGGTGCTCCTCCATCGTCACGCCTTTCCAAACGGCCTCCGGCAGCCAATAGAGATTGACGACGCCGCCGAACTCGCGCCCCGCGCCCGGCGGAATATCGTCCACCATCACATGAAATTGCGAGGCAAAGATCAAGAGGCCGATGCCGGCGAGCATTCCCTGGATCAGCGCCGGCGAGACGGCGCGGAAGATCGGCCCGAACCGCAGCGCGCCGGCGGCGAGCTGCACGAGGCCGCAGATGATGACGATGACGCCGATCGCGTCGAGGCCGAAATCCTTGACGAAGACCGCCACCATCACCGCCGCGCCATTGGCCGCGCCGCTCACCTGCAGCGGGCAGCCCGAGAGCAGGCCGACGACGATGCCGCCGATCGCGCCGCTGACGAGGCCGACGGCGGCGGCGTTCTCGAACGGATAGCCGGCGACGAGCGCGAGGCCCATCGAGAGCGGAAGGGCGACGAGAAAGACGACGATCGACGCGAGAGCGTCGTCACGCAAACGGACGAAAAAAGACTCTCTCGGAACTTCTGCCGATGACATTTCGCATCTCCTGGACGTCGTCGCGGATCAAACCTCGACGCGGCGCAAAACCTCCGACGCCGCCGGCGCGGCGGAGGGCCGTTTCGTGAGCAGGACGAATTGCAGCGCGCTCGGATCGTAGCCGAATACTTCGCCGGTCTCGATCTTGTAGACCCAGCCGTGCAGTTTCAGCCTGCCTTGCGACAGCGCCGAAGCGACGGCCGGATGGGTGCGCAAATTCTCGAGCTGGGCCAGAACGTTCTCCTGGATCGCGATGTTGAGCTTCTGCGTCGAATCATGATCGCGATATTTGTCGCGCATGATGCGTTTCGTCGCCTCCGCATGCGACAGCCATTCGGTGAGCGCCGGAAAATCCTCGGCGGGCGGCGGCGCGAGCAGCCCTTTCATCGCCCCGCAATGCGAATGGCCGCAGACGATCACATCCTTCACGCCGAGCCCGGCGACGGCAAACTCGATCGAGGCCGCCTCGCCGCCGCGCACCGCGCCATAGGGCGGCGCGAGATTGCCGGCGTTGCGCAGGATGAACAGCTCGCCCGGCTGTGAATTGGTCAACAGGCAGGGGTCGATGCGCGAATCCGCGCAAGTGATGAACAAAGTCTCCGGCGATTGGCCCTCGGCGAGGCGCTCGAACAATTCGCGCTGGTTGCCGAAAACCTCGGATTGGAAATGATGCAGCCCTTCGATCAGCTTTTGCATGGCTCGCCTCCTATGCGCAAAGGCTACGGCAGGCTTCACATATCGTAAAATAGATTATATATATTTTTTCCATCGATATTTTGGATAGGTCCATGGACCGGCTCAACTACCAGCACCTGTTCTATTTCTGGAACGTCGTGCGCGAGGGCGGAGTTTCCCGCGCGAGCGAGAAGCTGCGCCTCGCCCAGCCGACCATCAGCGGCCAGCTCGCCATCTTCGAAAAGGCGATCGGCGAAAAGCTGTTCCGCAAGCAGGGCCGCGGTCTGGTGATGACCGAGACCGGCCGCACCGTGTTCAATTATGCGGACGAGATTTTTTCGATCGGACGCGAGCTGACCAAGGCGCTCGAGAACCGCTCCGGCGCCCGCGACCCACGCTTGAGCGTGGGCGTATCGGACGCGCTCCCCAAGCTCCTCGTCTATCGGCTGCTGGAGCCGGCCATTCCCGGCGGCGCGCAGCCCGCCCATATCGTCTGCCACGAGGACAAGCTCGAGCGCCTCTTGACCGAATTGCCGGTGCATGGCGTCGATCTCGTGATCTCCGACGCGCCGGCGACGAGCGCCGCCGACTCGCGCATCTACAATCATCTGCTCGGCGAGAGCGGCGTCGCGGCCTTCGCGGCGCCGGCGCTCTATGTGCGCTGCGCCGACGGTTTCCCGCGCTCGCTCGACGGCGCGCCTCTGCTGCTGCCGACGACCAACACTGCGCTCAGGCGCTCGCTCGATCAATGGATCGACGCCAACCGGCTGTTCCCCTCCATCGTCGCGGAGATCGACGACAGCGCGCTGCTGAAGACCTTCGCGGCCGCCGGCGCCGGCGTGCTCATGGCGGCCGTCGCCGTGCGCGACGCGATCGAGCGGCAATATGGCGTCCGGCTCATCGCCACGCTCGAGGGCGTCAGCGAGCGATTCTATGCGATCACCGCGCAGCGCAAGGTGAAGCACCCATGCGTCGCCGCGATCCTCGAGGGCGCGCGCGACTGGCTGACGGGCGAGGCGTCGTGACGAGCGACGTTTCGCGCTCTTCGGCGCGGGCGTCATATGTGGACGGCCCCTCGGGGCAGCAGCGGAAGCGCTCGGCGCGCTCAGGCTCGCTCGCCGATCAATCCGCCCAAGGTCGAATGAGAGGCGAAGATCATCACGCCTCCCGTGAGAGCGACCGCGGCCACCAGCAGGAAGAAGGCGGCGGGCGAGAAGCTCGCCCAGAATCCCCCGAGCCAGCCCGCGGCGAGCGCGCCCAGAAAATTGCTCGCGAGCCAGAGGCCCATCACCGACGAGCGCTCCAGCGCGAGGCGCGAGACCAGCGAAAGGGCGATCGGCCAGAAATGCAGCTCGCCGAGCGTGAGCAGCGCGAAATAAGCGACGAGCCACAGCGTCGAGGTCTTGCCGTCGGCATTCATCCAGGCCGCCCCCGCGAGAATCGCATAAGAGAGCGCGAGCCCGAGGCAGCCGAGCGCCAGCTTGCGAAGCGTCGACGGCTCCCGCCCTGCTCGCGCGAGACGACTCCAAAAGGAAACGAGCGCCGGCGTGAAGAGGAAGATCATCAGCGGATTGATCGCCTGGAGCCAGGTCACCGGAATCTCGCCGCGCCAGACGAGAAGATCGACGCTGCGATCGACGGAGCGCGCCGCGAAGAGCGCGATCGTATTGCCCTGCTGCTCATAGGCGGCCCAGAAGAAAGCCGAGGGCAGGAACAGGAGCAGCAGTCCCGTCATTACCCGCGCGAGATCATGCGCCGGCGCCGGATCGCTCCGCCTCTCGCGCGGCGGATCGGGCGGCAGCAGGGGCAGGCCGAAGAGATAAACGGCGAGGCCGACCGCCATGCCGATTCCGGCGCTGGCGAAGCCGTAATGCCAGCCGAGCCGCTCGCCGAGCGTTCCGGCGACCAGCGGCGAGAAGAAGGCGCCGATATTGACGCCGACATAGAAGATCGAATAGGCGCGATCGCGTCGCGCGTCGTGCGCGTCATAGAGGCCGCCGACCTGCGTGACGATGTTCGGCTTGAAGGCGCCGTTGCCGAAGACGAGCAGCGTCAGCGCGATCAGGAAGAAGGATTCGACGGCCATCAGAAAATGGCCGGCGACCATCAGCGCCGCGCCGAGGACCACTGTCCGGCGCCGGCCGAGCCAGCGGTCGGCGAGCACGCCGCCGAGGATCGGCGTCAGATAGACGAAGCCGGTGTAGAGGCCATAGATCTGCGAGGCGAAGGGCTGAACGTCGAGCGGGCCGGAGACGGATTCGAGCAGGCGGCGCAGAGCGGCGAGCCCGACCGCCTCGCCCGAGCGCGCGGGATCGATCAGCAGATGATCGACCATATAGAGCACGAGCAGAGCGCGCATTCCATAATAGGAGAAGCGCTCCCACATCTCGGACGAGAACAGGATCGTCAGGCCGCGCGGATGACCGAACCATTCGGCGCTCCGCCCGAGGCCGGAACGCCTCTCCTGCGCCGCGGTCGGCGGAACGGTCATGCGCCCGGCGCGAGATAATCGAACACGACCTCGCCGAGCGCGAGCGTGAGATCGGCGGTGAAATGAACCGCCGAGACCACCTCGCGTACGGGCAGCCGCGCCACGTCGCAGGCGACATGCGAATAGAGATCGATCGCCGCGGGCGAGGCCCACGCGCCTTTCATTGCAATGTCGGTCATGTGGTAGCGCACGAGCTCCAGCACGCGCGGCGAGCCGTCGACATGGGGAATGATCTTCAGCAGGAAGTTCGGCCGACGAAGAGATTCGGCGATCGGCGCCGTCTCGAGAATGCGATGCTTGTAGCCGATCGAGGCGGAGACGCAGAGCGCCTTGCCATAACGCAGCGTGCAGACGATCACATCGCCGTCGTGCTCGATCTTGGGCGAGGCGAGCTTCTTCGGAAAGCCCCACAGCTCGCGTCCGCCGGCGATGGGCGCGTCATCGTCGAGATACATGGCGTGGACGTAAGCGCCCGTCTCGCCCTTGTAGCGCACCGGGATCACTTGGCCGGTCTCGGTATAGTCGCCGAAGCCGGTCGAATCGGGCATGCGAATGAATTCATATTTGACGATCGGCTCGTCGACTTCGAGCGGTTCCGGCACCACCGCCTCGAGCGCTTCGCGATCGGTACGATAGGTGACGACGATGAACTCGCGATTATAGAAACGATAAGGCCCGCGCGGATAAGCGGGATTGGTGAGCGGCATGGCGAAGGCCGTGTTGCGCACGTCGTCGATCTTCATGTCGGCGGCTCCGTGAAGCGGATGAAACGAAGCGATTAGATAGCGCGGCCTCGTGACGAGCGCAGTTCACGCTCATCATCCCGCCCGTCGTTGCGAGGAGCGAAGCGACGAAGCAACCCAGGGGCCGCCCCACGGCTCTGGATTGCTTCGCCTTCGGCTCGCAATGACGGATTGCCTGGGGCGACGCGCGCGTCAGCCTTTGCTCGAAAGCTGCGGCAGAGCGGCGAAGAATTCGAGCGCTTCCGGATTGGACAGCGCGCCGACATTCTTCACCGGACGCCCGTGCACGATCTCCTTCACCGCGAGCTCGACCAGCTTGCCGGAGCGCGTATGCGGCAGGTCCGGCGCCTCGATGATCACCGAGGGCACGTGGCGCGGCGAAGCCTTGTCGAACAGTTCGCGCCTGATCCGCGCCGCGAGCACGTCGTCGAGCGAAGCGCCGTCGCGCGTCTTCACGAACAGCACGATGCGCGTCGTGCCCTCCCACTCCTGATCGATGGCGAGAGATTCGAGAATCTCCGGCAGTCGCTCGACGATATTGTAGATGTCCGCCGTGCCGATGCGCACGCCCTGCGGATTGAGCGTCGCATCCGAACGGCCGTGGATGAGGAAGCCCTTGTGCTCGGTTTCCGTGGCGAAATCGCCGTGACGCCAAATCCCCGGATGCTCCGAGAAATAGGCCTTGCGATATTTCTCGCCGTCGGCGTCGTTCCAGAAATAGATCGGCATCGACGGAAAGGGCTGCGTGCAGACGAGTTCGCCCTCATGGCCGATGACGCGCTTGCCTTCCTCGTCCCACACTTGCACCGCCATGCCGAGGCCGGCGCATTGAATCTCGCCGCGATAGACGGGGCTCCAGGGATTGCCGCAGACGAAGCATGAGACGATATCGGTGCCGCCGCTGATCGAGGCGAGCTGCACATCCGCCTTCACGTCGCGATAGACATAATCGAAGCTGTCCGGCAGCAGCGGCGAGCCGGTGGAGGCGATGATTCGCATGCTGGAGAGATCATGGCTCTCGCGCGGCTTCAGCCCGCTCTTCTCGATCTGCTTCAGATAGCCGGCCGACGTGCCGAAGAAGGTCGCCTTCTCCTTCGCCACATAATCGAGCAGCAGCGCGCCGTCCTTGCCGGCGGAGAAAAAACCGTCGTAGAGCAGCAGCGTCGCCTCGCTCGCGAGACCGCTCGCCAGCCAGTTCCACATCATCCAGCCGGTCGAGGTCGCATAGAAGAAACGATCGCCGGGCGCGATGTCGCTCTGCAGCCGATGCTCCTTCAAGTGCTGCAGCAGCGTGCCGCCCGCGCCATGCACGATGCACTTCGGCGCGCCCGTCGTGCCCGAGGAGAACATGATGTAGAGCGGATGATCGAAGGGCAGACGCTCATAGCGCATCGTCGCGCCCTCGTGCGCGGCGAGCGCCTGCGGCCAGAGCTGCGCATCGCCGAGCCCGTCGAGCGAGGGCGAGGCGCTCGTATAGGGTACGAGCAGGATCTTCTGCACGCTCGGAAGCTTCCCCGCGATCTCGCGAATATTGTCGGCGCGATCGAGCGTCTTGCCCTTGTAGAAATAGCCGTCGACGGCGATGAGGATGCGCGGCGCGATCTGGCCGAAGCGGTCGAGCACGCTCGCGACGCCGAACTCCGGCGCGCAGGAGGACCAGACCGCGCCGAGCGAGGAAGCGGCGAGCATGCCGATGATCGCCTCCGGCCCATTATGTATATAGGCGGCGATGCGATCGCCCGGCTCTACGCCCTGCGTGCGGAAGAAAGCGGCGAGCGCGCCGGCCTGCCGCTCGATCTCTCCGAAGGAGAGCCGGCGTTCGACCTGATCCTCGCCCCAAAAGACGATCGCCTCGGAGTCCGCCGGACGCGGACGCAGAAGATTTTCGGCGAAATTGAGCCGCGCGTCGGGGAACCAGCGGGCGCCGGGCATTTTGTCGGGGTCGATGAGCGCGCGCCGGCCCTTCTCGCCGATGACGCCGCAGAAATCCCACACCGCCGACCAGAAGACGGCCGAATTTTCGAGACTCCACCGATAGAGCCCGTCATAATCGAAGCGCTCGGCGAAACCCTGCGTCGCCTCGATGGATTGCGCGAAACGGGTGAGCGTGGCGTTCTTCCGGCGATCGAGGTCGGGCTTCCAGATCGGCATCGACTTGTCCTTCCGGCGCGGCGTGAGCCTTCACTCATAGAAGCTCCGAAATCCGCGCGATAGGGGATCGGGCCGGCTTATTTTGAGCCGGGCCCGAGGAGGCGGACAAGCTTTGCTTTCGGGCTCTGGCGCCGCTATCTTGGGCGCCGGCGCGAGTCTTTCGGCTTTGTTCATCTCTGGCGGAGCATTCTCGCGCTCGTCCGATCGGACCCCTCGCACAGGAGATCGCAATGACGAAGAAGTTGATCGCCGCTCTGGCCCTGGGCTTCGCCGTGGCCATGGCCCCGCTCGCCGCCTCGGCCCATCCGTCGCGCCACCGGCATCATCACCACCGTCACCATCAACATCATCACCATCACCATCATCATCACCACCATCATCGCTGATGGCGTGAGCCCTCGCCGCGCGCCGTCCGCATTGCGAGCGGCCGCGGCGAGGGCGGAACGTCTCGTCCGCCTGTTTCGGCCAAGTAACGGACATCAAGAAAGCGTTCGCGGTCGAGTAAGCATGATGCAGGACGAGCGATCGAGAAATCCGACGGAAACACGGAGGAGACGATCGCTTTGCCAATGTCGGCCTCGGCGGAAGAGGGCGACGCTGAAAGAACGCCTGTTGCGCCCTCGGCTAAGTCACGGAACAACCGAGCCCCCGCGGCGTCGCGCGCCCTCGCCAGATCGGATTTCACCGCGAAAGCCCGGAATCACTCCCACTCGATCGTCCCCGGCGGCTTGCTCGTCACGTCATACACCACGCGATTGACGCCCGGCGCCTCGTTGATGATGCGCGTCGCGGCGCGGCCCAGAAAGCTCATGTCAAAAGGATAGAAATCCGCCGTCATGCCGTCGGTCGACGTCACCGCGCGCAACGCGCAGACATGGTCGTAGCTGCGACCGTCGCCCATCACGCCCACCGTGCGAACCGGCAATAGAACCGCGAAAGCCTGCCAGATCTCGTCATAGAGTCCCGCTTTGCGAATCTCGTCGAGATAGATCGCGTCCGCTTTGCGCAATATCTCCAGCTTCTCGCGCGTCACCACGCCGGGGCAGCGGATCGCGAGGCCCGGGCCGGGGAAAGGATGACGGCCGACGAAAGCCTCCGGCAGACCCAATTCGCGGCCGAGCGCGCGCACCTCGTCCTTGAACAATTCGCGCAGCGGCTCGACGAGCCGCATATTCATGCGCTCGGGCAGGCCGCCGACATTGTGATGCGATTTGATCGTCACCGACGGTCCGCCGGAGAAGGACACGCTCTCGATCACATCCGGATAGAGCGTGCCTTGCGCGAGAAATTGCGGCGCGCCGCGTCCGTCCGAGGCGATTTTTTTCGCCTCCTCCTCGAAAGTCTCGATGAACAGGCGCCCGATCGTCTTGCGCTTGGCCTCCGGATCCCCGACGCCGTCGAGCGCTGCGAGAAATGTCTCCTGCGCCTCCACATGCACGAGCGGAATATTGTAATGATCGCGGAAGAGACGCACGACCTCTTCCGCCTCGCCCGCGCGCAACAGGCCGTGATCGACGAAGACGCAAGTGAGCGCGTCGCCGATCGCCTCATGGATCAGCACGGCGGCGACGGCGGAATCGACGCCGCCAGAAAGGCCGCACAGCACGCGGCCGGCGCCGACCTGCCGGCGCACCGCTTCCACCGCCTCGCCGCGGAACGCCGCCATCGTCCAATCCGATTTCAGCCCCGCGACATTATGCACGAAATTGGCGATGAGCCTGGCCCCATCCGGCGTATGCGCCACCTCGAGATGGAACTGCACGCCGTAATAGCGCCGCGCCTCGTCGGCGATCGCCGCCATGGGCGCGTTCTCGGACGCGGCGATGACGCGAAAGCCTTGCGGCAGGCGCGTCACGCGGTCGCCATGGCTCATCCACACCGGATAGCGGCCGCCCTTCTCCCACACGCCGGCGAAGAGCGGGCTCTCCTCGATCACGCCGAGCTCGGCGCGGCCGAACTCGCGATGATGGCCGCCCTCCACCGCGCCGCCGAGCTGCGCCGCGAGCAATTGCTCGCCATAGCAGATGGCGAGCGCCGGAACGCCCGAATCGAAGATGCTCTGCGGCGCGCGCGGCGAGCCTTCGTCGGTGACGGAGCACGGGCCGCCGGAGAGGATGACGGCCTTGGGGCGGATCTCGGCGAAGGCGCGCTCGGCGCTCTGGAACGGCGTGATCTCGCAATAGACGCCGGCCTCGCGCACGCGGCGCGCGATCAGCTGGGTGACCTGCGAGCCGAAATCGACGATCAGCAGCTTGTCGTGCCGATCGGCGATCTCGTGGTGGAAGTCGTCGGCGACGGTCATGCCTGTTCTTTCGCGCTCGGGAGCGCTCGTCATGATCGACGGCGCAATTCGGACGAAGCGAGAGGCGCTCTCTCCCGCCGATCGGACTGAGACGGAGGCGTTTCGAGAACGCGGTCGAATTCTGACTACCCCCCACAGTCGGTCGGGCGCAAGACGCATTGGTCGAGCCGCCCAGCGCCCCTCCCCCGCTGGCGCGGGAGAGAGAGAAGGTTGCGCGCTTCATGGAAACTGCGCGAATTGGCCGATGAGTTGTAATTTTGCCCTCTCTCGCGCTCAGAGCGTGCGGCATGCAGGCCGCGCCTCGTCGGAGGCGCATCGAGGGCACAGGCGCGACAATGTGTGATCTTTTTCGTGCGGCGCATCGCGCCCGGCTGCGGGCCGCGGGCGTCGCCGGTGCAAAAAAAGTAGCGCGGCCCCGAATGGCGACCCCGGCAGGATTCGAACCTGCGACCTACCGCTTAGAAGGCGGTTGCTCTATCCGGCTGAGCTACGGGGCCGCGACGCGGAAAGCGCAGAGCTGCGGGAGCAAGGCGTCAATGCGTCCACTGACCGACGCGCTGCGTCCGGAAATTGTCCGAATAGGAGATGATGCGCCGCGCTGCGCCGGGCCTGGGCTCCTCGACGCGATAGACGAGGAAATTGCGTTCGGCGTAGGCGATCGCCTCTTCCTTGGTGGCGAATCGCAGCCTGATCTGCGCCTTCGCATCGGAAGAGCTGGTCCATCCCATCAGCGGGTCGAGCTCGCGCGGCGTCTCTCTCTCGAACTCCAGCACCCAGGGCTTGGCGGGTCCCGGGCCGGACTGGGTCGCGCTGGGCGTCGGACGGTGGATGCGTGCGGTCATATCGGCCCTCGGCAAGATGCGGCTCTACGCCGATCGAATGAAACCTCTGCGACGGCGGGAGCAAGGGCCCGATGGTCGGGGCAGCAGGATTTGAACCTGCGACCTGAAGTACCCAAAACTTCCGCGCTACCAGGCTGCGCTATACCCCGTCTCGCGAATAGGCCGAGGCGCCCGCCTCCGTCCCCGTTTCGCTAGCACGAGCCACGGCCGCTCACAAGCGCGGCGGCGACGCTATCTGCGAAAGATCGGATGGCGCACCAAGTCGCCGACAGCGACCGACAGGCGCTTCGCCGTGCCGGCGCTCACCTCGATCACGGCCAGCGCCGGCGCGCCGGAGGAAATGATCCGTTCCGAGTAGGGCTCCGCGCCGAGTGCGAGCGAGACCACCCGCCCGTCGCGGCCGACGAAAATCATGTCCAGCGAGAGAGGCGTGTTCCTCATCCACATGGCGACCGGCCGCTCCTCGTGGAAGTCGAAGAGCATGCCGCCGTCCTCGGGGAGCGAGGCGCGAAACATGAGCCCCTTCTCGCGCTCTTTCTGCGTTCGCGCCACCTCGACCCGCAGCGGATGCGCGCCGGTCGCCGTGACGATCTCGAGCGGCTCCGCCGCCGCCGCGCGGGCCGGCGATCCGGGCGGCACCGATCCCGCGACCGCCGCGACGAGCGCCGCGAGCGCCAGGATGAAGCGCCCCACTCCCTTCGGCAATCTGCACCGCATGACGATCCGCCTCGCTGCTCTGCGGGGACGCACGCCGCCGTGCGACCGCGCCCCATTCGTCGGCCCTGCTCTTGCCATGCGGATCGAAAATTGAAAAGCGTCGGAACGTCGCGCGCCCCGGATCGCGACGCGTTCCGGCCAGAGCGGTTTCCGATCCGATCGGAAACCGCTTGTCTCATGACTTCGTATGGGGCGAATCTGATCGCTCGAACGATTCCGTTCGAGCGGAAAGCGCTCTAATGGGACGCCGGCAGCGCCGATTCGAGCGGCCGGACCTCGGTCGCCATCAGCCCCTTCGGGCCGTCGCCATAGCGCACCAGCACGCTGTCGCCCGGCTTCAATTCGGCGAGGCCAAAGCGGCGCACGGTCTCCATATGGAGAAAAATATCGTCGGTTCCCTCCCCGCGCGTCAGGAAGCCGAATCCTTTCACGCGGTTGAACCATTTGACGATGGCGATTTCGTAGCCGCTCGACGGCGTCACCTGCACATGCGTGCGGGCCGAGGCGCTCTGCGCCGGATGGATCGCCGTCGACTCGTCGATGGCGACGACGCGGAACACCTGCATGCCCTTCGCCCGCCGCTGCGCTTCGCAGACGACTCGCGCGCCCTCATAGGCCGTTTGAAATCCCGACCGCCGCAATGTCGTGACATGCAAAAGGATATCCGCGCCCCCATCGTCCGGAACGACGAACCCATAGCCTTTGGAGACATCGAACCACTTGATGGCTCCCGATACTTCGATCAGATCGAGTGCGGCTTGTTCGCCTTCGACATTGATGGTCGACGCGCTCAACTCATTCTGGAATGAAATTTTGGCGCCCAACAGACCAACTCCCCCTGCCGATCCGGTTGCAGACGCTCGCCTCTTCCGGCCCGCTCATTCAATGTGCGAATCGCGGCGTCGCTCGTGAATCACTGGAGTTAAGATATCATCGCCGGCGCGGCGTCCAACCGACTTTTTTGTCGCGAAGCCGTTTGTTGTGGATACGAATCCGATAAATGCGTTGCGTTGCAGGGGGCTGTGTGAAAGTTACGCGAATTACCGTACGCGTGAATTTGCCGCGTCGAGAACGAGTCCGAAATGTGTCCTGCTCGGTCCATTCGCATGGCCTGCGAGACGCGCGGGCGAGCCTTACGCGTCGAACTCTCTCGAACGCCGTCTCCCGCGCGAAACTGACGATCCGGCCGACGCGCGCGACCTGTTCGAAGCGCCTCTGGACAGAGCCGCCCGAATCGATATGGTCGGCGCCGGGGCGGTTGACCGGACGCAATTCCCGCGAGAAAATCGCGAGCTGGTTGCGCCCAGCGCCACAGGACCCGCTCATGACCTATCTGTCTCAGCAAGACGACCGCCGCATCGCCCCCGAGGGCGCCGCGCCGAATTTCGATCTCGCCGCGCTCTACGCCGAGCGCGAGGCCGATCGATTCGAATTGCACGCCGCGCATCTCAACGAAATGTGGGTGCGCGTGCTGAAGACGATCGGCTATGATGTAGGATTCGTCCGCGGCTCCGGCCAATATTTGTTCGACCGCAAGGGGGCGCGCTATCTCGATCTCTTGAGCGGCTGGGGCGTATTCGCCATCGGCCGCAACCACCCCTCGCTACGCGCCGCGCTGATGAGCGTATTGTCCGCGGATCTCCCCAATCTGGTGCAGCTCGACGTCTCCGTGCCGGCGGGCCTTCTCGCGGAGCGGCTGCTCGCCTATGCGCCTTGGCTGGACAAGGCGTTCTTCGCCAATTCGGGGACCGAGGCGGTCGAAGCGGCGATCAAATTCGCCCGCGCCGCGACGGGCCGCGACGGCCTCGTCCATTGCGGGCATTCCTTCCACGGCCTCACCTGCGGCGCCCTCTCGCTCAACGGCGACCAGATCTTCAAGAAGGGCTTCGGCCCGCTGCTGCCCAATGTGCGCGAAATCCCCTTCGACGATCTTCCAGCGCTCGACGCCGCTCTGCGCGGACGCGACGTCGCGGCCTTCTTCGTGGAGCCGATCCAGGGCAAGGGCGTCAATATTCCGCATGACGAGTATCTCGCCGAGGCGGCGGCTCTGTGCCGCAAATATGGAACGCTTCTCGTCGCCGACGAAATCCAGACCGGCCTGGGCCGCACCGGTAGATTCTTCGCGGTGGAGCATTATGGCGTCGAGCCCGACATGATGCTGATCGCCAAAGCGCTCTCGGGCGGCCATGTGCCGGTCGGCGCCGTGCTGGCGCGCAAATGGATCTTCGACAAAGTGTTCGATCGCATGGATCGCGCGGTCGTGCACGGATCGACCTTCGGCAAGAACGATCTCGCCATGGCCGCCGGCCTCGCCACTCTCGAGGTGATCGCGAGCGAGCGTCTCGTCGAGAATTCCGCGGCGAAAGGCGAGCGCCTCCTCGCCGCCTTCCACGCCATGGCCGAGCGCTACGAGCTCGTCGTCGACGTGCGCGGCAAGGGGCTGATGATCGGCGTCGAGTTCGGCGAGCCGCGCTCGCTGAAGCTCAAAGCCGCCTGGAACCTTCTGGAGACGGTCAATTCGGGCCTGTTCTGCCAGCTCATCAGCATTCCGCTGTTCGAGCAGCACAAGGTGCTGACGCAGGTCGCCGGCCACGGCAATCACACGATCAAGCTGCTGCCGCCGCTCACCATCGACGATTTCGATTGCGATTGGATCGAGCGCTCCTTCGACAAAGTGATCGCCGACGCCCATGACGCGCCGGCCGCCGTCTGGTCGCTCGGCAAGACGCTCGCCGGCCATGCGCTGAAAGCGAAGCTCGGCTGACATTTTTTCTTTCGACGGAAGAAAACGCCCCTCGACCCTCCCTCTCCCGCGCAGCGCACGGCTGTCCGGGGAAAGTTTTTCGGTTGTAACCACAGCGTCGGAGGACTTGCGCAGATTGCATTTTCCGCGTTCGAAGCGCCCCTTCGTCCTCTTTCGTCGATGTTCGCAAGGAGCGGACGTCGGAAGGCGGGCGGATGGCACCCATCGTGGATTGCGAAGTTGCCTCCAAAGACTCGCTTGCGTTGCACCAAATTTTTCCCCGGACAGCCTGTCTTTCGCGGGAGAGGGGCGCTCGTTCATGATCTCGGCTTTCCGACCGGAACACGCCTTGCTGCGTCTCGACGCGCGACGAAGCGGCTGCGCCGATTTGACACGGCCGCCCCACCGCGCCCCCGTTCCGAGACGAAAGGGCGTCGATCATGCGTTCGAGTATGAAGTTCACCATTGCTGTTGTTTCGAGTCTGCTGGCCGAGGGCGCGCTCGCCGCTCCCCGCGATCCGCTGGTCATTCCCGGCATCGGGCCCGAATCGCCTGCGGCCTATCACCGCCCGCGCTATTCCGCTCCGGCCGCCTATCCGGCGCCGCGGCGTCATGTCCGCTATTGGATCGCAGAGGAGCGCCCGCGTCCGATCCGCGTCGCCTCCTTCGCGCCCGCGCGATTCGAAGGCGGGACCTGGGACGCCCCCCGCCCCTATGACGACGAATATCGCCCGGCCGCCTACAACGCCGCCGACGCCTACGCGCCGCCCGCGCGTCCCTGGCTTCGCGCCGCGCCGTACTGCCGGAACTTCGGCGGCTGGTGAGGCGACGCGAAAAGGGCGCAATCGTCGAACAAGAGATGCGCTCTCCAATGCGAGGACTGCCGAATGTCGATGACCCGCCGCGCATTTCTGGCGACCGCCGTCGGCGGCGCGGTCTCGGCCTTCGCGAGCGCGGCTTACGGCTTCGGCGTCGCGCCGATGCAGGCGCCGCGCATCGCGCGCTATCGCGTCGCGCCGAAGAACTGGCCGAAGGGCTTTCCGCTCGACATCGCCGCGCTCTCCGACCTGCACGCCTGTGATCCCTGGATGTCGCTCGGGCGCATCGAAGGGATCGTCGAGCACATGAACGCGCTGCGGCCGGACGTGATCGTCCTGCTCGGCGATTATGTCGCCGGAATCCGCCGTCGCCTCGCGACGCCCATTGCTTCGGCCGACTGGGCGCGCGCGCTTTCGCGCCTCTCGGCGCCGCTCGGCGTGCACGCCGTCCTCGGCAATCACGACCTTTGGGACGATCTGACGGTCCAGCGCGACGGACGCGGAACGACGATCGCGCGGCGGGCGCTCGAGGCCAATGGCGTTCCGGTCTATGAAAACGAAGCCGTGCGGCTCGGAAGCGGCGACCGCGCCTTCTGGATCGCGGGCCTCGCCGATCAGCACGCGATCCGCGTCGGCCGCCGCGCATGGCGAGGTCTCCATGATCTGCCGGCGACTCTCGCCGCGGTCACGACCGACGATCCGGTGATATTGCTCGCGCACGAGCCCGATATTTTCCCCGAGGTTCCGCAACGCGTGGCGCTGACGCTCAGCGGCCACACGCATGGGGGCCAGGTGCGCATCATGGGCTGGGCGCCGATCGTGCCTTCGCATTTCGGCAATCGCTATGTCTATGGACATATCGTCGAGGACGAGAAGCATCTCATCGTCTCCGGCGGACTCGGCTGCACGGCGCTGCCGGTACGCTTCGGCGCCCCGCCGGAGATTCTGCACATCAGGATCGAAGCCGCAGCTGCTTGAGTTTCGCGCCGTCATTGCGAAGAGCGCAGCGACGAAGCAACCCAGAGCCGTGGGACGAGGCCCTCGTCACTCTCCCGCCGCTTTCAGCTTTTCGCCGGACTGGCTGCGCGCGCGCATCTCCGTGAGCGCGCGGCGATATTCGACCGGCATGACCTTGCGGAACTTCGGCTTATAGGCATCCCAATCGTCGAGGATCGCGCGCGCGCGCGTCGAGCCGGTGTAGCGCAGATGATTCGAGATCAGCTGCTTCAGGCGCTCGGCGTCGAAGCGCGTCATGTCGCCCATCACATCGACGCGCCCATGCTGCTCGAGGTCGCCGCTCTGGTGATAGGACTGCGTCATCGCGATCTCCTCGTCGCGCACCGGCTCGAGATCGACCATGGAGAGATTGCAGCGCTCGGCGAAGCCGCCGTCCTCGTCCAGCACATAGGCGATGCCGCCCGACATGCCGGCGGCGAAATTGCGCCCCGTCGGCCCCAGCACCACGACGACGCCGCCGGTCATATATTCGCAGCCATGATCGCCGACGCCCTCGACGACGGCGATCGCGCCGGAATTGCGCACGGCGAAGCGCTCACCGCCGACGCCGCGGAAATAGGCCTCGCCCGCAATCGCGCCATAGAGCACCGTATTGCCGACGATGATCGATTTCTCCGGCGTGATCTGCCTGGCGTCGCGTGACGGATAGACGACCACCTTGCCGCCCGAGAGGCCCTTGCCGACATAGTCGTTCGCCTCGCCTTCGAGCCGCAACGTCACGCCGCGCGCGAGGAAGGCGCCGAAGCTCTGTCCTGCGGTGCCGGTCGCGCGAATGTCGATCGTGTCTTCCGGCAGGCCCGCGTGCCCATAGACGCGCGCGACCTCTCCCGACAGCATGGCGCCGGTCGAGCGGTCGACATTGCGGATCGCCGTCTCGATCGAGACCTTGGCGCCGCGGTCGATCGACGCGCGCGCCTCGTCGATGAGCTTGTTGTCGAGAACCTTGTCGAGCCCATGATCCTGGCAGGCGCTGTGGCGGATCGCGCCGCCCTCTCCCGCCGGCTTGTGGAACAGCTTCGTGAAGTCGAGCCCCTTCGCCTTCCAATGGGCGAGCGCCTTCTCCTTGTCGAGCATCTGCATCTGGCCGGTCAGCTCGTCGAAGCGGCGATAGCCCATCTCCGCCATCAGCTCGCGCACTTCCTCGGCGACGAAGAAGAAGAAGTTGATGACATGCTCCGGCTGGCCGACGAAGCGCTTGCGCAGCACCGGATCCTGCGTCGCGACGCCGACGGGGCAGGTGTTGAGATGGCATTTGCGCATCATCACGCAGCCGGCTGCGATCAGCGGCGCCGTGGCGAAGCCGAACTCGTCGGCGCCGAGCAGCGCGCCGACGATGACGTCGCGGCCCGTGCGCAACCCGCCGTCGACCTGCACGGCGATGCGCGAGCGCAGACCGTTCAGCACGAGCGTCTGATGCGTCTCGGCGAGGCCGATCTCCCAGGGACTGCCGGCGTGCTTGATGGAGGTCAGCGGGGAAGCGCCCGTGCCGCCGTCATAGCCGGCGATGGTCACATGATCGGCGCGGCCCTTGGAGACGCCGGCGGCGACCGTGCCGACGCCGACCTCGGAGACGAGCTTCACCGACACCGCCGCCCGCGGATTGACGTTCTTCAGATCGAAGATCAGCTGCGCCAAATCCTCGATCGAATAGATGTCGTGATGCGGCGGCGGCGAGATGAGGCCGACGCCGGGCGTCGAATGGCGCACCTTGGCGATTACCGCATCGACCTTGTCGCCGGGCAGCTGACCGCCTTCGCCGGGCTTCGCGCCCTGCGCCATCTTGATCTGAATCATGTCGGAGTTGACGAGATATTCCGTCGTCACGCCGAAGCGGCCCGAGGCCACCTGCTTGATCGCGCTGCGCGCGCTGTCGCCGTTGGGCAGCGGCTTGAAGCGCTCCGGCTCCTCGCCGCCCTCGCCCGTGTTGGACTTGCCGCCGATGCGGTTCATCGCGATGGCGAGCGTCGTATGCGCCTCGCGCGAGATCGAGCCGAAGGACATGGCGCCGGTCGAGAAGCGCTTGACGATCTCGCTCGCCGGCTCGACCTCCTCGAGCGGCGCAGGCGCGCGGCCGTCCTCCGCCGCCGTCTTGATGCGGAACAGGCCGCGGATGTTGAGCAGCTTCTCGTCCTGCTCGTTCAGATGCTTCGCGAAGGCGCGATATTTGTCCTGCGCATTGGCGCGCACGGCGTGCTGCAGCAGCGAGACCGTCTGTGGCGTCCAGCTGTGCGCCTCGCCGCGGATGCGGAAGGCGTAGTCGCCGCCGACATCGAGCGCGTCGCGATAGATCGGCGCGTCGCCGAAGGCGTCCTTGTGCCGGCGCACGGTCTCGGCGGCGATCTCGTCGAGGCCGACGCCCTCGATGCGAGTCGTCGTGCCGGCGAAGAATTCGTCGATGAAGCTCTGCGCGAGTCCGACCGCATCGAATATCTGCGCGCCGCAATAGGACTGATAGGTCGAGATGCCCATCTTCGACATGACCTTCAACAGGCCCTTGTCGACCGCCTTGATGAAGCGCTTGACGGCCGTGCGCTCGTCGACGTCCGAGGGGAACTCGTCCGTCGACGCCTCGAGCGTCTCGAAAGCGAGATAGGGATTGATCGCCTCGGCGCCATAGCCCGCGAGCAGCGCGAAATGATGCACTTCGCGCGCTTCGCCGGTCTCGACGACGAGGCCGACCGAGGTGCGCAGGCCGCGGCGGATCAGATGATGATGCACGGCGGCGGTGGCCAGCAGCGCCGGAATCGGAATGCGGTCGGGCCCAACCATGCGGTCAGACAGGATGATGATGTTGTAGCCGCCGTTCACCGCCTTTTCGGCGCGCGCGCCGAGCCGGATCAGCGCGTCGCGCATTCCGGCGGCGCCGGCCTTCGCGTCATAAGTGACGTCGAGCGTCTTGGTGTCGAAGCTGTCCTCGACATGGCCGATGCAGCGGATCTTCTCCAAATCCTCGTTGGTGAGGATCGGCTGACGCACCTCCAGCCGCTTCTTCTTCGAGGAGCCCTCGTGGTCGAGAATGTTCGGGCGCGGGCCGATGAAGGAGACGAGGCTCATCACCAATTCCTCGCGGATCGGATCGATCGGCGGATTGGTGACCTGCGCGAAGTTCTGCTTGAAGTAGGTGTAGAGCAGCTTCGGCTTGTCGGACAGCGCCGAGATCGGCGTGTCCGTGCCCATGGAGCCGACCGCCTCCTGGCCGGTGACGGCCATCGGGAAGAGCAGAAGATCGAGCTCCTCCTGCGAATAGCCGAAGGCCTGCTGACGATCGAGCAGCGACACGTCGGCGCGCGACGCGCGCGGCTCGACGGGCTTCAGATCCTCGAGCACGATCTGCGTGCGCTCGAGCCATTGCTTATAGGGATGCGAAGCGGCGAGCTCCGCTTTGACCTCGTCGTCGGAGACGATGCGTCCCTGCTCGAGATCGACGAGCAGCATCTTGCCCGGCTGCAGGCGCCATTTCTGGACGATCTTGTCCTGCGGGATCGGCAGCACGCCCATTTCCGACGCCATCACGACGAGCCCGTCGTCGGTGACGAGATAGCGCGCCGGGCGCAGGCCGTTGCGGTCGAGCGTCGCGCCGATCTGGCGGCCATCGGTGAAAGCCATCGCCGCCGGCCCGTCCCAAGGCTCCATCAGCGCGGCGTGATATTCGTAGAACGCCTTGCGGTCCTCGCTCATCAGCGGATTGCCGGACCATGCTTCTGGAATGAGCATCATCACCGCATGGGCGAGCGAATAGCCGCCCTGAACGAGGAATTCGAGCGCATTGTCGAAACAGGCGGTGTCCGACTGCCCCTCGTAAGAAATGGGCCACAGCTTGGCGATGTCGTTGCCGAACAAGGGCGAGGCAACCGAAGCCTGCCGCGCCGCCATCCAGTTGATGTTGCCGCGCAGCGTGTTGATCTCGCCGTTATGCGCGACGAAGCGGTAGGGATGCGCGAGGCGCCACGACGGAAACGTATTGGTCGCGAAGCGCTGATGCACCAGCGCGATGGCGCTGACGAAGCGCGGGTCCTCGAGATCGAGAAAATATTTTCCGAGCTGAGAGACCAGCACCATGCCCTTGTAGACGATGGTGCTCGACGACAGCGAAACCGAATAATGCTCGCGGGCGACGGCGCCCCGCGCGTAAATCTCGTTCGAGGCCGTCTTGCGCGCGAGATAGAGGCGGCGCTCGAAATCGGCGTCGTCGGTCACCGACGGACCGCGGCCGATGAACACCTGCCCATGCACGGGCTCGACCGCCTTCACCGCCTCGCCGAGATCGCTCGAATCGACCGGCGTATCGCGCCAGCCGAGCACGAGGAGGTCTTGCGCCGAGGCCGCCGCCTCGATGAACTCCTTCGCCTTGGCGCGCTCGGCGTCGTCGCGCGAGAGGAAGAACTGGCCGATCGCGTAATGGCCGGGCTCGGGCAGCGCGAAGCCGAGCTCGGCGCACTTCTCCTTGAAGAACTCATGCGGGATCTGCACGAGAATGCCGCAGCCATCGCCGAGCTTGGGATCGGCGCCGACGGCGCCGCGATGGTCGAGATTGAGCAGAATCTGCAGGCCCATCTCGACAATGTCGTGGCTCTTGCGATTGTGCAGATCGGCGACGAAGCCGACTCCGCAGGAGTCGTGCTCCTGGGCGGGATCGTAGAGACCTTGCGCCTTCGGCAAGGCGGGATCGCTGGCGTCGATCGCTGTCATGGCGGCGTCTCCCGGACAATATCGGGGCCGCTCGGCCGCTCCGCCGCGTCGTTCCCCGTCCCTCGCGTCGAATTCGTCCGACCGCACCATCCCGCTCGGGCGGGCGTCGGCGGAGCAGAATGGTCAGCAAGGCTGACATATCAACGGCCATCATTCTTGCCAGATTTGCGCAGCCGGCACAAGCGACGTACGATAGGCGGCAAAGGGAGCGAAGCCCCTTCCCCACGATCGGGGTTCGCGCAAATCGCGAGACCCCGGCCCCCGGCGTCGAAACGATTGGCCTACGACGATGCTTCCGTCCCGCTATTGGACCGACCTCACGGCCCTGGACTTCCGCGATCTCGACATGGCGCGCGTGATCGCCGTCCTGCCCGTCGCCGCGGTCGAGCAGCACGGACCGCATCTGCCGGTCGGCGTCGACGCCGCCATCATGCGCGGCATGATCGAGCGCGTCGTCGACCGCCTGCCCGAGGACCTCGACGTCCTGTTTCTCCCCCTGCAGGCGATTGGCGTCTCCATCGAGCACGGCGATTTTCCCGGCACGCTCACGCTGTCGCACGAAACGGCGCTGCGGCTCGCGACCGAGCTCGGCGAAAGCGTCGCCCGCGCCGGCTGCCGCAAGCTCGTCATCCTCAATTCGCACGGCGGCAACACGCCTCTGCTCTCGCAGACGACGCTCGAGCTGCGCGTGCGGCGCGCCATGCTCGCCGTCTCCTGCTCCTGGCATCGCTTCGGCTATCCGGACGGGCTCTTCCCCGAGGACGAAATCCGCCTCGGCGTGCATGGCGGGGAGATCGAGACCTCGCTGATGCTCTCGCTCGCGCCCGATTTCGTCGATATGACGCGCGCCGCCCGCTTCCGCTCGGCGAGCGAGGCGTTCGAGCGCGATTTTACGTGGCTGCGCGCCGACAAGCCGATCGGCTTCGGCTGGATGACGCAGGACTTGTCGCCCGACGGTGCGCTCGGCGACGCCGCTGCGGCCAGCGCCGCCAAGGGCGAAGCAGCCGCCGATTATTGGGCGACCGCTTTCGTCGAGCTGCTGCGCGACGTAGAGGCGTTCGATCTGGAGAGGTTGCGGGGGATGTGATTCGGAATCTGGACGTGCGCCCCTTCTCCCGCCTGCGAGAGAAGGCGTCGCGCGAAAGCGCGACGGATGAGGACCGCTGCGGTTCGCAGTGTTGAATAGAGCTTCGAGATCGCTGTCGCGGGGCGAGCCCATCCGACCCCGCTTCGCCGGGCCACCTCCCGCAAAGCGGGAGAAGGAGATGCGCCCTTAATTCTTCGTTCACGATCCGGCGCGATCCGTTCCCGATGCCCCACTCCTCTCCCGCGAGAACCAGACGCGAGCCCGCCGCCTTCCCCGCGGCGCCCGAGATCGCGCAGGCGGCGCAGGCTTGGCTCGACCATCTCTCCGGCGAGAAGCGCGCCTCGCGCCATACGCTCGACGCCTATGCGCGGGACGCGCGTTTCTTTCTCGCCTTTCTCGCCGAGCATCGGGGCGCGCCGGCCGGCGCTGCGGCCTTGAGCGCCCTCGCGCCCGCCGATCTGCGCGCCTTCATGGCGCGCCGGCGGGCGCAAGGCGTCGAGAACCGCTCGCTGCTGCGCGCGCTCGCCGCGGTGCGCTCGCTGCTGCGCTTCCTCGAGAAGCAGGGGCTCGCCAAGACCGATGTCTTTGCCGCCATTCGCGCGCCGAAGCGGCCGCATGGGCTGCCCAAGGCGCTCGCCGTCGCCGACGCCCGCGAGCTGGTCGATCCGGCGACGCGCGCGGGCGAAGCGCGCGAACCATGGATCATCGCCCGCGACGCCGCCGCCCTCGCCCTCCTCTACGGCGCCGGCCTGCGCATCTCCGAGGCGCTCTCGATCGATCGAGACGAGGCGCCGATCGGCAAGATCGACCGCGTCTCCATCCGCGGCAAGGGCGGCAAGACGCGCGTCGCGCCGGTCATCGAGCCGGTGCGGCGGGCGATCGAGGACTATCTCCGACTCTGTCCCTATGACCTCTCCGGCGGGCCTCTGTTCGTCGGCGCGCGCGGGGGACGGCTATCGCCGCGCATTCTGCAGCTCGCCATGGAGCGCATGCGCGGCGCGCTCGGCCTGCCCGATAGCGCGACGCCTCACGCGCTGCGCCATTCCTTCGCCACCCATCTGCTCGGCCGCGGCGGCGATCTGCGCAGCATTCAGGAACTGCTCGGCCACGCGTCGCTCTCGACGACGCAAATCTACGCCGCGGTCGACCGGCAGCGCCTGCTCGACGCCTATCGCTCGGCGCATCCACGCGCTTCGGAACGCGGCCGCGATCCATCCACTTCGACTTGAATTCGCGACGAATTTTCCTGTTCGTGTCAAGGCTTCCACGACGAAAATTTCGAGCGGCGGCAGAGGCTCGCCTTTCCCGCTCCGCGCCCTTCCTTAAGCAGCGTGCCGAGGCTTCGGCGGCGTGCGGGGGCGCATGGCGCCGGCCGTCTCTGCGGCGCAGGGTCGGACTGCGCGCGGGGGAAGGCGGCGGCCGACCGCAGGAGGGGAAAATGCAGGAAACGCCGAGATTGTCGTTGCTCGGACTGCTGCTCGCAATGGCTTTCGCCTATGGCGTCTGGATCATCGTCACCTCTGGTCAGGCGGTCTCGGCGGACGCCTGCCAGGGCTACGCGCTCTGCCGCTGATCGGCGCGCGGCGCGTCTCTCACGACGCGCCGCGCCGCCGCACCATCGCGCGCAGCAGCGCGACCCGGCGGAGGAATTGCGAGCGTCCCTCGCCGAGCGCGGCGGCGAGGCGCGCGGAGACATAGGCCCGCGCCTCGCGCAGGCGCCGGCGGACCGGATCGACGAGGCCGTGCGCCCAGGCGTTCACCCGCAGCACGAGGGCATAGACCCGCGCGAACCAGGCGAGCTGCAGAAGCTTCTCGCGACTGGCGTCGAAGAGGAAGGACGTCACGCCCAGAGCCAGGGTCTTGGCGGCGAAAATGACGCCGAGGCCCGTTAGCACATGGCCGTGCGCGATGGCGGCGACGGCCATCAGCTTCAAGGGAAAGATAGCGACCGCCGGAACGGCGAAGACGGCGAGCGTCGCGATCGGCGACAGCCCGGCGATGAAGGACCGAACCCGCGGCTCCAGATCTTTCAGGCCCGAGGCATGGGCGAGCCAGACCAGCGCGAGCTTCACATTGTCCCACAGCCAGCTCTCGACGAGAAAGAGCACGGCGAGCGTGAACCAGAAGGCGCGGGAGAGGCGTTGCTTCAATCGATCCATGGTGCTCACCCTTCTATTTCCGCCCCGCCCTCGCCGCGATCGCCAGCAGCGCGCGCCCGGCCTCCATGCCGGCGACCGAGGCGTCGACCCTCGCGCGCCTCTGCGCCTCGCGCAAGGGGGTGATGACGGCCGCGATCTTCGCCGCGGTCCAGCTCTTCAAATGGCGCTCCAGCGCCGATCGGGGAAACACGCCGAAGCCGCTGCGCATCAATAGGGTCATTCCGGCGTCCGGGCGGCCGTCCTCGCGGTCGGCGGCGAGCCGGGCCCGATGCAGCGCCATCGCGTAACGCAGCGCGCCGCCGAGCAATTGCCCGGGATCGGCGCCGCCGGCGAGCGCGCGGTCGAGTTCCTCTCCGGCCGCGGCCGACTCGCCGGAGAATGCGTCGATCACCAGCCGGTCGGAGGCGATGGTCGAGGCGTGGGCGACAATGTCCTCGACGTCGCGCGCCTCGACCGAAGTCGCGCCATGCTTGTAGAGCGCGAGCTTGGCGAGCTCGGCGCGGCTCATGCGGCGATCCTCGCCGAGCGCCGCGCGCAGCAGCATGCGCGCGTCCGGCGCGACGGAGAGGCCCGCCGCGCGCAGGCTCTCGTCGATCAGGGTCTCGAGCTCCTGCCCGGCGTCCGGCTCGCATTCGATCGCGGCGGCGAGCTTGGCCGGCTCGATCAGCTTACGCAGCGGCGCGTCGCGCTTCAGCGCGCCCGCGGTCACCACGACCGCGCAATCCTCGGGCGGCGCGGCGAGCAATTGCTCGAGCGGCGCGAGAAAAGACTTCGCCCCCGCCTCGACGAGGATCGCCCGGCGTCCGCCGAACAGCGGGACCGTATTGGCCTCGTCGAGCAGCGACAGCGGATCGGCGGCGACGGCGTCCCCGCTCATCTCGACGCATTGGAACGGATCGCGGCGGTCGTCGACGCGCTTCCCGACGAGCGCGAGCGCGCGCTCGCGCACGAGGCCGGCGTCGGCGCCGTGGAGCAGGAACAGAAAGATCGCCGCGGGCGGCGCTTCGACGAAGCGCTGGGCGTCGCGGCTCTTGACGGCGACCATGGCGGACCTCGGCGCAGCAGGCGGGACGCGAGACTGTCTAGACCGCGCGGCGCGCCTTTGGAACAGCCGATCGGGCCGGAGTCCGCTCCGCAAATTGCGATCACGCGCCGGCTGGCGTAGAAGGCGCGCCGTCGCCTTTTCGCGAGAGGCCCGAGAGCGAGGGACCGTCCATGGCCGCAGCTTACGACTCCGACAATGTGTTCGCCAAGATTCTCCGTGGAGAGATCCCTTCGCACAAGGTCTATGAGGACGATGTGGCGCTGGCCTTCATGGACATCATGCCCCGCGCCGACGGCCATGTGCTCGTCATTCCCAAGGTTCCCGCGCGTGGACTGCTGGATATTGCGCCCGAGGCGCTGTCGGCGTTGATCACACGCGTCCAGCATGTCGCCAGGGCGGCCAAGACCGCCTTCGCCGCCGACGGGCTGACGCTGCAGCAGTTCAACGAGAGCGCCGGCGGACAGGTGGTCTTCCACCTGCACTTCCACATCCTGCCTCGCTTCGAAGGCGTCGCGCTGCGCCCGCCGGGAACCATGGCCGACGGCGAGAGGCTGAAGGCGCATGCGGAGAAGATCAAGGCCGCGCTCGGCCCCTTCCCCGGCTGATCACTTCCCTTCCAGCACGAAGGTCGAGAAGCGCCGGCTGACGCGATGCGCCAGCATCTCCACGGGCGCGAAGGCGACGGCGGCGAAGATCGAGACGACCACCGTCGCCGCGGCGATCAGGCACGCCTGCCAAATCTCCGGCGTCTTGCCGCAGAACACGATCAGCCAGGAGGTGAAGGTGATCAGAACGATGTAATGGACGAGATAGAGCGGAAAGGAAATTCGCGCGAGGAATTGCGAGACCGGATGATCCGAGAGAAAGGCGCGGACCGGCCGCGAGCTCGTGATCAGCACGACGGCGGCGAGCGCAATCACCACTTCCATATGCGAGGTCCGCTTGCCCAGCGTGCCGGCGGCGACGGCGTAGAGCGCGAGGCCGGCCGCGATCTTCAGCCCGCTGCGATCGAGCGCGGCGAGCGCCGCCGTCGCCTTCTCCCCGAGGCCGAGCACCCGCGCCCGGCCGATCAGCGCGCCGAACAGAAAAGCGGCGAGATAGGGGAAGGGAATCGCCAGGAAGCAGGCGCCGACGAGCATGGTGAATTCCGGCTTCTTCATCGCCGGATAGCAGGCGAGCGTCAGGAACAGCGTCAGCGAGCCGATCATCTCCCATTGCATGGTCCACATGAAGGGCAGGATCGGGCCCAGCACGTCCGGCTTGGTGTAGACATTGCAGCAGGCCCATTTGAGCGTCTGCGCCAGAGTGGGATCGAGAATGTCCTCGGCGAGAAAGCTCGGGGCGAGCTCGGACGCCTCGTGGCTCGCCACGAGCCCGAGCAGCGACGCGACATAGACGATGAGCGCGCCGACGACGATCGGGATGGTGAGGCGCAGATAGCGCCGCAGCGCCGCCGAGACGACATAGGCCGCGCCGCCGCCCGCATAGAATGGCGCGGCGAGCGCCGCGCCGGACACGACGAAGAAGACGCAGATGTCGAGCGGCCCATAGAGCAGCCCGCGAAGAGACTGCGGAAGACGGGCTGCGCCTGGCCGAAGATCTCCCAGGTGGAGTGATAGAGCAGGACCGAAAAGGCGCCCCAGCCGCGCACGCCGTCCAGCTCGCCGAGCCGGATTCGCGTCGCGCTCCTCGTGGCCGCCCGCGGCTCCGCGACGGCGACGACGGGCTCCATGGCGCGGTCGAGGACATAAGTCATTTCGGCGTCTCGAAACTCGGCACGATATCCTTATCGCCTTCGCTCTGCTGTCGCCGAAAGGCTAGGTTAGGCTTTACCGTCGAGCAACGACAGGGGCCGAATGTCATTAACGATGCCTTGACGACTGTCACGCGCCGTAGTGACGGAACCCTCGCCGCCCGCATCCTGAAGCCGTCTCGCTCATCGCCGGAGCCGACCTGCAAATGCCCCTTCGTTTCACCGCGACCGCGCTTTTCCTTCTCGCAACCTTTCCCGCGCTCGCACAAACGCCCGGATTGGAGCGCGTGCTCTCCGCGACGACGCTCCATCTCTCGGAGGGCGGCGGCTATGATCTCGCCCTTCTCGTCGACAATCGCGACGCAGGCGCGGATCTCTATCTCTATTTCGGCGTCGATCCGAACGCTCCCGAGGGAGCGGCCGAGCCGGGCCTCGTGAAGAAGAATGCGGCCTGGGTCGGCGGCGGGGCCGGAACGCTGCCCTCGCTCGCCGTGAGCGACAAAGGTTCGCTGCTCATCAAATCCGAGAATGACGCGATCGGCCGCGACCGCTGGAGCGAGACGGTGACCATCGTCCGCCGCAATGGCGCGCTCGTCGTTGCCGGGCTGAGCTTCGCCGCGCGCGACACGCTCGACCCGAACGGCGGCGGCTCCTGCGACCTCAATTTTCTCACAGGAAAAGGAATGCGCAACGGCAAGAAGGTCGAGTTCAGGGCGCAGACGATCCTGCTCGCCGACTGGCCGGACGCCGGCGGGACGCGGCCGAAAGAGTGCCGATTCTAAACCGGCTCCCCCCGAATTTTTTCGTTCACGCTCACGCCCGAAAGCGGATGCGCCCGCCATCCGCGCTTGCTAAAGGAGGGCCGAACGTGGAGGGACCAAGGCGGTGAACGAGCCGGCGAAACCTGATCTCGAGAGCGGCGAAGCCCTGGGCGCGATCCTCGCCTCCTTCGCGCGCGCGGGCTTTGAGCGTTGCGAGCCGTCCATATTGCAGCCGGCGGGCGTGTTCCTCGATCATTCGGGCGAGGACTTCCGCGGCCGGCTCTATCTCACCAGCGACGCGGGCGGCGCCGATCTCTGCCTCAGGCCCGAATATACGATCCCCGTCTGCCTCGCCTATCTCGCCTCGGGCGAGGCGGGCGAAGCCGCCTCCTACGCCTATGGCGGACCGGTGTTCCGCTTCCCCTCGGAAGGCGAGCGCGGCGCCGGCGAATTGCGGCAGGCGGGGCTCGAGAGCTTCGGCCGCGACGACCGCGAAGCGGCCGACGCCGAGATCCTCGCCGCGGCGCTCGAGGCGGCCGCCCGCGCCGGCGCCTCGGACCTCGCGATCGGCGCCGGCGACGCCGGCCTCGTCTCCGCCTTCCTCGACCGGCTCGACTTGCCGTCCGCTTGGCGCCGCCGCATCGAGATCGGACATGCGCGAGGTGAGCCGCCGGCCGAAATCTTCGCGCCGCCCGCCAATGGCAAGGAGCAGGCCGGCGTGCTGGCGGCGCTCACCAAGATGGACGCCAGGGAGGCGCGCGCGCTCGTCGAGGATCTGCTCTCCATCGCCGGCATTTCCGCGGTCGGCGGACGCAGCGCCGCCGAGATCGCCGAGCGCTTCCTGGACCAGGCCGCGCTCGCCGACGGGGCCGGCGTCAGCGCCGAGACCCACGCGCTGGTCGACGCCTTCTTCTCCATCGAGGGACAGATCGACGAAGCCTCGGCGGCGCTGCGGCGCCTTTCCGCCGACGCCTCGATCGACCTTTCCGACGCGCTCGACTCGCTCGACACGCGCTCGAGCTTCCTCGCCGCGCGCGGCATCGACATCGAGCGCGTGCGCTTCTCGACGAGCTTCGCCCGCCGTCTCGATTACTACTCGGGTTTCGTCTTCGAGGCGCGTTCCGGCGAGGCCGCCGAGCCGCCGCTGATCGGCGGCGGACGCTACGACCGGCTGCTGAAGACGCTCGGCGCGAAGACCGATATTCCCGCCGTCGGCGCCGCCATCTGGGTCGACCGGCTCGCTGCGCGAGGACAGCCGCGATGACCGCCGCGACCGACAAGCTCATCGTCGCCGTCCCATCCAAGGGCCGGCTGCAGGAGAACGCCAACGCCTTCTTCGCCCGCGCCGGAATCGAGGTCGCTCAGGGTCGCGGCGCGCGCGACTATCGCGGCAGCCTCTCGGGCGTCGACGGCGCCGAAGCAGCCTTTCTCTCGGCCTCCGAGATCACCGCGCGGCTCGCCAACGGCGACGCGCATCTCGGCGTCACCGGCGAGGATCTCGTGCGCGAGACGATCGCCGACGCCGAGAGCCGCGTGGAGCTGCTCACTCCCCTGGGCTTCGGCCGCGCCGATGTGGTGGTCGCCGTGCCGCAGGCCTGGATCGACGTGCGCGTCATGGCCGATCTCGCCGATGTCGCCGCGGGCTTTCGCGTCCGCCACGGCCGGAGTCTCCGCGTCGCGACCAAATATGTGCACACCACGCGGCGTTTCTTCGCCGCCCATGCGATCGGCGATTATCGCATCGTCGAGAGTTCCGGCGCCACCGAGGGGGCGCCGGCGGCGGGCTCGGCCGATCTCATCGTCGACATCACCACCACCGGCGCGACACTCGCCGCCAATGCGCTGAAGACGCTGGACGACGGCGTGATCCTGCGCTCGCAGGCCAATCTCGTGGCCTCGCTGACGGCGCCCTGGACGCCGCGCGCGAAGGAGGCGGCGCGCGTGATCCTCTCGCGCATCGCGGCGGAGGAGCTGGCGCGCACGACGCGCGAATTGCGCGCGCGCCTGCCCGCGCTCGACGAGGCGCTGCTGAACGAAGCCGCGCAGAGCTTCGGCGCGAGCCTGCGCGAGCGCAGCGACAGCGGCTTCGCCAGCTTCGGCGCGCCGGCCGACGCCGCGCCGCAATTCGCCGACTGGCTCATCGCCAAGGGCGCGCAAACGGTGACGAGCGCCAAGCTCGATTATGTGTTCTCGGCCGAGAACGCCCTGTGGAATCGCCTCGCGGCGCGGATCGACCGAGCCTGAGGGAAAGAGCGTCTATTCGCGACGAGACGCCGCCGAGCGCGCGCGGCAGGGCCGCGCTCCCATGCGGATGAGCTCCTGGCCGGTGAGAGAGGCCGCCGCGTCGAAATCGAGCCGCTCCAGCGCATGGGTTCTGATCGCCCAGTCGCGGACCTCGCGCGGATACAGGGACAGCATTTCGAGCGTGGCGAGCGGGTCGGGGGATGCAACGCCGGGCAGCCGCGCCGCATGGAACCAGAAAATGGCGCTCGGCGCGACGCAGACCTCGCGCAGGCCGAGGAAGATGGTGCAGGCCGAGGCGCAGACGCCGCGGATCGCCAGTTCCTCGCCGGAAGCGTCGAGCCGGCGCGCCGCCTCACGATAGGCGGCGAGAGCTCCGCCATAATCCTCGTCGAGGTCGAGCGCCTGCGCGCGGCCGATGGCGAACGTGACGACAATGAAAAGCGCAGCCGGAGACGACCGCAGCGCCTCACGCGATGGTCGCGACGCCTTCCGAGGCCAGAAGCGAAGAGGAAGACGCTTCGCGCCGCGTCGAAAAATGCGCGCGAGCGAGGCGCGATCGCCGGCCCCCGCCTCCTGCGCCGAAACGATCGTCACCCGAGGTGATTGCCGGATGCGGCCCCGATCGCCGCAGGATAGGAGAACGCCCGAGACGCCGCTTTGAATGCGATGGCGGAAATCACGAATCTCATCGCCGCTCTTCTCTTTCTGGCGAGGCCGGCGTCCCGGCGTCTCGACGCAATCTCGAAAATCGAAAATAATTCGAGGAGAGCATAGCATCGGCGCGGCGTGTTCGAAACAGGCGATCGGGTCCTCGCCCTCATGGCGAGGAGCGCCCGAAGGGCGCGTCTCGAAGCACGATGGCGAGATCAAGCGTGGGAGGCCAGCGTCGGGGCTTCCCGAGACGGCCGCTTTCCGCATATAGTATTACTATATAACGAGACGGAACGAGCGAGGGGCGTTCGATGAGCGGGGCCGAGGACCGTGGGCCGGGGGCCTTCTTCGCGGCGATGACGCAGGCCTTCGACGGCACGATCCGCGAACGCCGCGGGCGGCACGATTTCGTCGGCGCTGTGTGCCTGCAGGCCTTCGACAGTTTCGACGGCAATGTCGCCATCCAGGCGGACGGCGCGCCGGCGCTCGCCTGCAAGGGCGACTGCCCCGCCTGCTGCGTGCTGCGCGTCGTCGCGACGGCGCCGGAAATCTTCCTCGTCGCCCGTTTCGTCGCGGCTAACGCCGCCTTCCTCGCGCAGCATGGGGTCGATCTCGTCGCGCGCATCCGCGAGACCGCCGCGGCGGCGGCCGGCCTCGGCGAGCGCGAGCGCATGGCGCTGAAGCGCATCTGCCCCTTCATCGAGGACGGGCTCTGCCTCGCCTATCGCGTACGCCCGCTCGCCTGCCGCGGCCATGCGTCCTACGACGAATCCGCCTGCCGCGAGGCGACGGCGGGCGCCAATGTCGAAGCGGCGATCTCGACGCCGCATCTCGTCGTGCGGAGCCTCGTGCAGAACGCGATGATGGCCTCGCTGCGCGGGGCGGGCCTCGCCTGGGGCCTCTACGAACTCAATGGCGCGGTGGCGCTGGCGCTGTCGACGCCGCAAGCCGAATTGCGCTGGACCGCAGGCGACGACCCGCTCTCGCCGGCGGCCATTGCCGATTTCGACCCGGCCGAGGCGGCGGCGATTTTCGATGCGATCCGGACCTGACGCGAAAAGGGCGGTCGCGTCGGAGCGCTTCCGCTCGATCCAACGCGGCGTCTGTGAGGCGGCGCCGCCACAGTTCGCCTCGACCACAAGGCTGTGCTTCCACGACCGCCATCCATAGCGCCAGGCGCCGTTCGCGCAATATATTCCGCGATGGACGGGACCGACAGGTCGCCTCCCTTCACGTCTGGAATCGGATTGTAGTAAGCGCCGAGAGGCCCGCGCTCAGCGGCGCCGCGCGCCGGCGAGCGAGAGGGCGAATGCAAGTGAAGCCGCGGGCTTGCGCATTGTGTCCTCCTCGTCTCCGTTTGCACGCTTCCCGCCAAATCCCCGCCGGAGCGATCGTTCCCCCGAGGGCTCGGACTGAGCAGGCGTGTTCGACACGCCCGCTGTCGCCTAATCGGCGCGGAAGCGCGAGCCGAACGCCACCGGCGCAAAGCCCCGCGACTCCATCTCCACCGCGAAGGAGACGCCGCGGGCGATGAGCTTGTTGCGCTCGCCGACGCCTGCGACCGGCGCCGCCTGCGCATTGGATAGAAGAATAAGGCTCGAGAGTTCGAGCCAAGCGGATCGGTCTCTGGCCACGCACTTCCTTTTCCGAAAGCGACATGGTCACGATCACCTTTGTTGCATTCGGTCACCTTCGTCACCAGAGAGCCCGTTTCCGCGATTTTAATTCGCTAAAGGAAATTATCCTGAAAGCCAGCTGGTTCGAAGAGCTCGGCAGCCATCAAACAACCTAAGACAACCTAACGATTTCTATTGTGATCGTGGAAGGACTGTGCATTTAATGCGGTGGTCTTCCTCTGACCGTCGATTGAGAGCGAACGATGAGTCAAGCCGATCGCATCCGGAAATTCGTTTTTGATCGCTATATAAGAGTCGGACTCAAAATGTTCAGTTTTTGGATCAAGGTCTTGCGACACGTCGGGTAAGTGTTCTGATGTGGGCGACCAGGACCCACGCGGCAGCGCTGTCGATCGTCGCTTCGAAGTCCTTGGCGAGGCGACGGCAGCGACCAAGCCACGCAAATGTCCTTTCGACCACCCAGCGGCGCGGAAGAAGTTCGAAGCCCTTGGCCTTGTCCGAGCGCTTGATGATTTCCAGCGTCCACGACCCTTTGCTCTTCAAAGCAGTACGCAGCTTGTCCCCGGCGTAACCGCCATCGGCGAAGATATGACGCAGCCACGGATAGAGCGAGCGGATCGAAGCAAGCACACGCGGCGCGCCGTCGCGGTCTTGAATATCGGCTTCATGCACGACGAGGCCGACGAGGTTTCCTTGCGTGTCGGTGACGATGTGACGCTTGCGGCCTTTGATTTTCTTGCCGGCGTCGAAGCCGCGCGGGCCGCTGCTTTCCGTGGTCTTCACCGACTGGCTGTCGATGACGCCGGCGTTCGGGCTCGCTTCGCGTCCCGCCTTCTCACGCGCCGCCATGACCAAGACGTGATTGATGCTCGCAAACAGCCCGGCGCGCGACCAAGCGTAGAAATAGCTCTGCACCGTCGAGTAGGGTGGAAATTCCTTCGGCAATTGCCGCCACTGGCAGCCCGTCGACGCCATATACAAGATCGCGTTCACGACCGAGCGCAGATCGGTTTCGCGCGGTCGGCCGAGCTTTGAGCCCGGCGGAAGCAGCGGCGCGATCAACGCCCATTCGGCGTCCGTCAAATGACTTGCGTAGCGCAGCCCCGCACGCCCATACTTGCGCCGAGTGATTTCAGTCCAGGCCATTATGATCCCTTCGATTCTCGCAAATCCAAAGGAATCACAACCTCCTGAAATCACTCAACAACATTTTCAGTCAGCCTCTTAGAGACGGAGGAATCGCATATCGAAGCCTCAGTCTCGAGCTACTTTGTTCGGTTGCCGTTTCTCTGGCTTTCAATCGATGACGACCCTGGACCAAACTCTCTTCGCGGTTACATCGAGCGAAACGTCATTGCGTTGGTGAGCAACTACGACGCTGCGTCTATAGATCCTCCGTCGTCGTCATGGCTCGGTAGTTTCTCGGGACATGGAAAAGTTCGACGTTCGGGCTTATGGAACCAACGCCATGTCGAGGAAACATTCGAACCCGATTTTCTCGACGTAATGGAGGCGCTCATCGAGAAGCAGCTTCAAGTTTCCACCGCGTTTGAAGTCAGGACGCCAGTCAACCTCGAGAGTGAACTATCCGCACTCGAGGCCGCTCGTCTAACCTCCGCGGAAGCGCGAGCCGAACGCCACCGGCGCAAAACCCCGCGACTCCATCTCCACCGCGAAGGAGACGCCGCGGGCGATGAGCTTGTTGCGCTCGCCGACGCCTGCGACCGGCGCCGCTTCGGCGGTCGCGATCTCGGCGACGGGCATTCCCGCGAAGCAGGCGAACTCGGCGCGCGCCAGCCCGCTGACGCGCCCGGCGACCGGGGCGCGGATCTCCGTCTCGCCGATGCGGCCGATGAGATCGCCCGCGGCAACCTTGGCGCCGATCGGCTGCGCCGCGGCGAAAGCGCCGTCGGCGGGCGCGATCACATCCCAATATTCGAGCGCGCGGCGGTCATATTCGATCCGCGGCCGCGGCGGCGCGTCCCCGGCGCGCAGCACGGCTCCGGGGTCGGCCCCCTCCGCGCAGACGACGAGATCGCAATGCGAGCCGGCGACGAAGCCGGAGCCGACGCCGATGGTCAGTTCGGCGAGATCGACGAGCCGCCGCGCCGGCCGGCCTCCCTCCGGCGCGGCGACGATCGCATCCCAAGGCCAGCGCTCGACGACTTCCTCGAAAGGCCGCAGCAGGATCGGAATGAACTGCCGCGTCTGCATGCCGCACAGAAAATCCTTCGCCGAGCGGACGAGGCGCGCCTCGATGGCGCCGAGCGTCGTCGCCCCGTCGAACCAGGCGTCGGCATAGCACATGCGCCGGCGCAGCACGTGCGGCGCCGTCTCCTGATGCAGCACCACCGCATAACCCTCGCCGATCAGGCGCCGCGCCACGGCGGAAGCCGTTTCGCCGAGGCCGCAGACGAGCAGGCATTTCTCCTTGTTCATCGCTTCGAGACTCGCGCTGCGCCGCGCCCGGCCTTCGCGGACGCTTTCGGTATATAACAATAATACATATCGCTCGCGACCCTGTTCGTCCATTCGCCCCGAACGCAGCAGATCTCGCTCGAAAGCGGCTGCGCCCCGCGCCGCCCTGCTGTATAGCGGACTAGGCGCTCCGGCCGAGGGGGCCGGCGCTCCCCTTGACTACACGCCCAGCGCCGAATGACCGTCCCCGTTCCGCACCGCCTTGCCCTCCGCGTCTATTACGAGGACACGGATTTCTCCGGGCTCGTCTACCACGCCTCGCATCTGCGCTTCATGGAGCGCGGCCGCACCGAACTGTTGCGCGACCTCGGCATTTTCCAGCGCGCGCTGCTCGAGGGTCCAGGCGGCGGGCTGTTCTTCGTGGTGCGGGCGATGACCATCGACTTCCGCCGCCCGGCGCTGATGGACGACCTGCTCACGGTCGAGACGAGGGTCGAGCAGGTCGCCGGCGCCTCGGCCGATCTGGCCCAGCGCATTCTGCGCGGGGAGGAGGCTCTGGTAACGGCCCTCGTCAAGGTCGCCGCCGTCGAGGGCGGGAAAGCCCGACGCCTGCCGCCCGACGTGCGGCAAAAATTCGAATCGGCGCTCGTCCCCGCCGAGCCGACCCCGTGAAATCGGCGCATCGCCCGGATTTTGCGCAGGACGCCGCCGATAGGTCCTTTACTTCGCCTTAATCCTTTCGTTCAAATTTGATTGTGCATCGCATCGAGGCCCAAATCCAGGCGGATTTCGGGGCCATATGCGGATTTGGGCGGCGGCCGGGCGTCGCCGCATGCGCGCGCTTTCGCAGGCGAGCGGCCTGGATCCCGCGCCGTCTCCGCCATTCAGGCGCGTTTCGAGGACCTTGATCGATGAACCCAGCCGAAATCGCGGCCCCCATCGCCGCCGCGCCCGCCGAAATCTCCATCTGGGGCATGTTTCTCGGCGCCCATATCGTCGTGAAGCTGGTCATGATCGGGCTGCTCGCCGCCTCGATCTGGTGCTGGGCGATCATCGTCGACAAGGCCATTCTCTTCGCGCGCACGCGCCGCGCCATGGACCGCTTCGAGGAAGTGTTCTGGTCCGGCTCCTCGCTCGAGGATCTCTACTCCAAGCTCCAGGATCGGCCGACCGGCGCCATGGCGAGCCTGTTCGTCGCCGCCATGCGCGAGTGGAAGCGCTCCTTCCAGACCGCCGGCGCCTCGTTCATGGGCCTGCAGGCGCGCATCGACAAAGTGCTCGACGTGTCGATCGCCCGCGAGATCGAGAAGCTCGAATCCAATCTTCTGGTGCTCGCGACCGTCGCCTCGGCCGGCCCCTTCGTCGGCCTGTTCGGCACGGTCTGGGGCATCATGACCTCCTTCCGCTCCATAGCGGCGTCGAAGAACACCTCGCTCGCCGTCGTCGCGCCCGGCATCGCCGAGGCGCTGCTCGCCACCGCGATCGGCCTCTTCGCCGCCATTCCGGCGCTCGTCGCCTACAACAAACTGCAAGGGGACGTGGCGCGGGCTCAGGCGCGGCTCGAGAGCTTCGCCGACGAATTCTCGGCTATTCTGTCACGCCAGATCGATCAGCACGCCGGCCATTCCGGCGGCCGCGACCGCGCGGCCTGACGGGGAGGCGCTCATGGGCATGTCGGCTGCGGCGGGGCGCAAGGCCGGAGGCGGGCGCAGGCGGCGCGGGACGCCGCGCTACGGCGCCATGGCGGACATCAATATGACGCCTTTCATCGACGTCATGCTGGTGCTGCTCATCATCTTCATGGTGGCGGCGCCTCTGCTCGCGACCGGCGTCGCGGTGGACCTGCCGCAGACCAAGGCCGGCCCGCTCAACATCGACCAGAAGCCCCTGTCCATAGCCGTCGACGACAAGGGCCAGCTCTTCCTCATGGATCAGCCGGTGGAGCTCGACAAGCTGCTCGACCGGCTGAAGGAGACGGCCAAGGCGGGCTTCGACGAGCGAATTTATATGCGCGCGTCCAAGACGGTGAATTACGGTCGCGTGGCCGAGGTCATGTCGCTGGTGACGACGGCCGGCTACAAGAAGGTCGCATTGGTGACCGAGTCCGACAAGAAATGAAGGCTCGCATTGAAGAAGACGCGTCCGCAGCCTGGCCTTCCGGTCTCGGCGGCGGCCCATGTCGGGCTGCTGCTCGCGGCGCTGCTGGCTTTTCCGGACGCGAGGAAATTCGAGGACGCACAGGAATCCGTGCCGATCGACATCGTCACGGATTCCATGGTCAATGAAGTGACGAAGGGCGAGAAGACCGCCAAGGAGGTCAAGCCCGTCCAACGCGCCGACAAGCAGGCGCCGACGCCCGAGACCAAGCCGCTGCCGCCGCTCGCCGAGGCGAAGAAGGATATTTCCGCCCCGCCCCCGCAGCTGCGGCGCCGCCAGGAGGAGACCGAGGACAAGCCCGAGGCGCCGCCGCCCCCCAAGCGCGTCGCCGCCCTGCCGCCGACGCCCGAGCCGCCGACGCGCCCCTCTCCCCCGAAGCCGGAGCCGCAAAAGCCGATCGAGCGCGCCAAGCCCGAGCCGTCGAAACCCAAGGCCGAGGCCGCTCCTGCTCCGCCCGAACGCGAGCCGGAGGAAGCCGAGATCGTGCGGCCGAAGCCGCCGCCGCGCCCGGCGCCCGAGAAAGCGGAGCGGGCGGAGCCGGAGAAGCCTGCGAAGCAGGCCAAACAGGAGGCGGCGGAGCGCCCGAAGCCGAAGGACGAGCCGCGGCTGAAGGTCGACGAGGTGGCCAAGCTGCTCGAGCGCAAGAAGAGCGCGGAGAAAGCCATAGCCGGCGACGGCCCGCCCGACAGCAAGTCCGACAAGCCCGCCGCCAAGCCGAAATCCGGCGACGAGACGGCGCCCAAGTCGAAGTTCGACGCGGCCAGCATCGCCAATCTGCTGAGCCGCGAGGCGCCCCAGCGCCGCGCTGCGGCCGGCCGGGAGATGACCCGAACCGCCTCGCTCGGCGCGCCGACCGCGAGCGCGCCCCGCATGTCGCCGACGATCGAAGCGAGAATAAACGACTATCTGATCGAAAATTATCGTCGATGCTGGCAAGCCGCTCTGGTGAAGAATGCGCGCTCCTATGTGCCTGTCGTCGAGTTTCATCTGAGACGCGACGGCGCTCTCGAAGGGCCGCCCAGGCTGCTCAACCCTTCGTCGGATCCCGTCGAACGCAGTCGTGGCGAGCAAGCGCTCGGCGCGATCAGGCGCTGCAGTCCGATGCCGATCCCGGAATTCTTCACCCCCTACTATGAACATTGGCGTAACCCAGTGTTCAACATGACCGACGATATGTAGCGCCCCGCTTCCGCCCCCGCCTTCCGAAACGTTCCGGATCATCCAATGACGCTCGATCTCACCCGCCGCTCCGCCGCCGGCCTCATCGCCGGCGCCGCGCTCGCCCCGCTCGTCGCGACGCCCGCCCGCGCCGGACGCGTCCTCGACCTGCGCGCCAGCGGCGGCTTCCAGCCTATCGCGGTCGCCGTCAACTCTTTCGCCGGCGACGAGGCGGCGCGCACGCTGACCAGCGTCATCGTCAATAATTTCAAGCGCTCGGTGTTTCTGCGGCCGATCGAGCCGGGGACCCTCCCGGAGCAGACCGCCGCCGACGGCGCGCCGGACCTCGACCTCTTCCGCTCGATCGGCGCGCAATATGCCGTCACCGGCCGCTCGCTGCGCGGGCCCGACGGGCGGCTCAAGACCGAGTTCCGCCTGTTCGACGTCACGACCGGCGAGCAGGCCGCGGGCCAGCAATATGTCACCGAGGCGGCCTATGCGCGCCGCGTCGCCCATCTCGTGTCCGACGCGGTGTTCACGCGCGTCACCGGCGAGAAGGGTTTCTTCGACACGCGCGTGGTCTTCGTCGACGAGAGCGGGCCCAAGGAGCGCCGGCGCAAGCGGCTCGCCATCATGGACCAGGACGGCGCCAATGTGCGCTATCTCTCGCGCGGCGACGATCTCGTCGTCACGCCGCGCTTCTCGCCCTCCTCGCAGGACGTGACCTACATGTCCTTCGGCGCGGGCGACCCCAAGGTGCTGCTGCTCAGCATAGAGAGCGGCCAGCGCGAGGTGGTGGGGAATTTCCCCGGCATGACCTTCGCGCCGCGCTTCTCGCCCGACGGGCAGAAGATCATCATGTCGCTGTCGCAGGGAGCCTCGACCAATCTCTACGCCATGGACCTGCGCTCGCGCACGACGACGCGGCTGACAGACACCAATGCGATCGACACCTCGCCCTCCTATTCGCCGAGCGGCGCGGAAATCGTGTTCGAATCGGATCGCGGCGGGTCGCAGCAGATCTATGTGATGAGCGCCAATGGCGGCGGCGCGCGGCGCATCTCCTTCGGCCCCGGCCATTATTCGACGCCGGTCTGGTCGCCGCGCGGCGACTATGTCGCCTTCACGCGCCAGTCGGGCGGCTCCTTCGGCATCGGCGTGATGAAGCCGGACGGCTCGGGCGAGCGCATCCTCACGGAGGGCTTCCACAACGAAGGCCCGACCTGGGCGCCCAACGGCCTGTTCCTGATGTTCTTCCGCGAGCCGGGCGGCCAGTCGGGCGCGAAAATCTACATGGTGGACATCTTCGGCCGCTCCGAATTCCCGGTGCCGACGCCCTCCTACGCCTCCGACCCGTCCTGGGGCCCGCTGCAGGACTAGAGCCGTCCGCACGCCCGCGCTCACGGTCGATTGCGACCGGGTCGGTATGACGATAATGTCACGGCGCCACGGGAACTTCACTCGCTCGGACGCGCCGGCTGATGCTCGAGACCATAGCGATCGCCGAAGACGAACAGGGCTTGCGCGATCTGCTCGCCGAGTTCCTCTCGACGAACGGCTATCGCGTGCTCACCGCGGAGAACGCCGCCCGGTTTCGCGAGATGGTCGAGTTCGAGTCGGTCGATGTGGCGATCCTCGACATCAACATGCCCGGCGAGGACGGTCTGTCGCTGGCGCGTTGGCTGCATGCGCGCGGCTCGACCGGCATCATCTTCGCGACCGCGGTCGGCTCCTCGATCGACCGCATCGTCGGGCTCGAGTCCGGCGCCGACGACTATGTCACCAAGCCCTATCACATGCGCGAGATCCTCGCGCGCATCCGCGGCCTGTCGCGCCGGCGCAAGATGACGCGCGCGATGCTCTCGGGCAAGCGCCTCGCGGCGATCGTCTCGATCGACGTCGTCGGCTACACGCGCCTCATCCGGCGCGACGAGCAGCGCGGGCTCGCGCTGACCGACGCCTTCTTCCGCGACATCGTCATGCGCACGCTGCCCGCACGCTCCGGCAATCTGTTCAAGATGCTCGGCGACGGCGCGCTGATCGATTTCGCCAGCGCGCAGGACGCCATCGAATGGGCGCTCGATTGCCAGCGCGACGCCTTGGCCGTCGAGGCCGGCGAGCCGCGCGCCGAAACGTTGCGCCTGCGCATCGGCGTCGCCGTCGGCGACGTCGTCGTGCGCAACGGCGACCGGTTCGGCGAGGTGGTCGCGCTCGCCACGCGCATTCAGGAAGCCGCCCCGCCCGGCTCGGTGATGATCTCGGACGTCGCGCACGCCCTGGCCCGCGGCCGCGCGCAGGCCGGCTTCGTCGCCCGAGAACGCGAGCTCAAGAACATCGTCGAGCCGGTGAGGCTCTGGCTGCACGAACATCCCGACGCCGCGCTCGCAGCCGCGGCTCCCGATTGAGCGAGACCCGATGCTGGAACAGAGCGTGTCTGGGCGAGCGACGACGCAGGCGGCCGACGGCGGAGCGCTGCTCCGCGCGCTATTCGACGCGATTCCCGGCCGGGCGGCCTTTCTCGACACGGAGCTGCGCTACCGCTTCGTCAATCGCGAATTTCTCGAGCATCTCCGCTCATCCGAAGACGCCGTCGTCGGACGATCCGTCGATGACGTGCTCGGCGCGCACGCCGCCGCGCTCTATCGCTCCGCCCTGACGACGCTCGCCGCCGGCGAGCCGTTTCATACGCGGCGGTGGATCGCGGACGTGGACGGCGCTGGTCGATGCGTCGAGGAAGAGCTGCGGCCGTTCGCTCCCGGGGGCGGCGATCTGCGCGGCGTCGTCTCCGTGCTGAGGGAGCTCGGCGGCGAGGAGCGGCAGCGCGCGCATTCGGAGCTGCTGCACACACATCGGACGCGGGAGGCGATCCATGCGGCAGTGGTCGACTCGGCGCTCGACTGCATCATCGTCATCGACGCGCAGGGCCGGATCGTCGAGTTCAATCCGGCGGCGTCCGCGACCTTCGGCTATGGCCGCGAGCAGGCGATCGGCAAGACGGTCGCCGAGCTCATCGTTCCGCCCGAGCTGCGCGACAGCCACACGGAGGGCCTGAAGCGCTTCCGCGCCAATGGCCCCTCTTCCGTCCTCGGCCGCCGCGTGGAGCTCGAGGCGATGCGCGCCGACGGGTCGCGCATACCGATCGAGCTCGCTATCACGGCCGTGGGGACCGGGGCAGGCGCCCTGTTCACCGCGCATCTGCGCGATTTGCGGCCGGCGCGCGAAGCGCGCGCCGAGATCGAGCGGCAGAAGGAGGCGCTCTATCAGAACGAGAAGCTCGCGGCGCTCGGCTCGCTGCTGGCGGGCGTCGCCCATGAGCTGAACAATCCGCTCTCCATCGTCCTCGGCCAAGCCCTCATGCTGCGCGAGGCGGCGCAGGAGCGCGCCGAGCTCGACCGACAGTTCGAGAGCTTCGCGGAGCGCGGCGCCAAGATCGAAGCCGCCGCCAATCGCTGCACGCGCATCGTGAAGACTTTTCTCGCCATGGCGCGGCAGCGCGAGGCCGAACGCGGCGAGGTGAAGGTTCCAGAACTGATCGAGAGAGTGCTCGATCTCCTGGCCTATGGGCTCCGCACGGCCGGCATCGACGTGACGACCGACATTCCCGCAAAGCTGCCGACGCTCTGGGCGGACAGCGACCAGCTCCATCAAGTGCTGCTCAACCTCGTCATGAACGCCAAGCAGGCCCTCGAGGCCGAGCCCACGCCGAGACGCGTCTCGATCGCCGCGCGCGGGGATCATTCCGGCAGCGCGCTCGAAATCCATATTTCGGATAATGGCCCGGGGGTCCCGGAGGCCATTCGCACCCGCATCTTCGAGCCGTTCTTCACCACCAAGCCTCAGGGCGTGGGCACAGGGATCGGCCTCGCGGTCTCGCGCGGATTGATCGAGGCGCACGGAGGCTCGCTCGTCCTGGAGCCCATGCGAGCCGGCAAAGGCGCGACCTTCGTCATCCGTCTGCCGATCGGTCCGGGCCGATCCGCGGGCGAGACGACGGACGCCGCCGCCGCGCCGGCGCCACGGGAAATGCGCCGCCGTCGCGCGCTGGTCGTCGACGACGAAGTCGAGATCATCGCGCTGCTGTCGGAGATCCTCGAGCGCCTGGGCTTCGATTGCGAGCACGCCTCGAGCGGCGAAGCCGCGAAGCGGACGCTCGAAGCCTCCGCCGTCGCATTCGACCTCGTCTTGTGCGACATTCGCATGCCGAACGGCGACGGGCCCGCCTTCTATGATTGGCTGTGCGCCGAGCGGCCGCGCATCGCCGGCCGCATCGTCTTCGTCACCGGCGACGTTCTCGGGCCGGCGGCCGAGCGATTCATCGCGAGGTCCGGCCGGCCCGTCATCGAAAAGCCCTTCGTCCCGGACGACATCCGCCAGATGATCGAGCTCTTGGACGACGCCAGCTGAAATCGCCGCCGCCGGCGCCCGGACGCCCTCAGCATTCCGGCGTCGCGGCAATGCGCGGGGCGTCCGGGCGCGTCTCGATCGCCGGCTCCTCGGCGCCGGCGGCGGCGCCCGGCTCGGCGCCGCCGAGCCAAGCGCCGAGCAGCTCCCAGGCGACCGCCAGCACGACCGGCCCGACGAACAGGCCGATGATGCCGTGCGCGATGACGCCGCCGATGACGCCCACCACGATGACGAGCAGCGGCGTCGTCAGGCCGCGCGCGATGATCAGCGGCTTCAGCACATTGTCGATCAGCGTCACCGTCAGCATGCAGCAGGTGAACAGGAAGGCGGAAACGCCCGGCAGCGCTGTCCAGCTCCAGATGACGGAAGGAATGACGATCAGCATCGGTCCGATCTGGATGATCGCCAGAACCAGTATGCAGAGCGTCAGCAGGCTCGCGCCCGGCGCGCCGGCGAACTGAAGGCCGAGGCCGCCGACCGCGGCCTGCAGCAGCGACACGCCGATGACGCCGCGCGAGACGGTGCGGATGGTCGAGCCGGCGAGCCCGACGAAATGCTCGGCGCGCTTGGAATCGATGCGCGTCGCCGCCGTCTTGATGGCGCGCACGAGCGCAGGCCCCGGCGCGAACATGAAGCCGGCGATGATCACCGACAGCAGGAATTTGAATGCGCCGGTCCCGGCGTTTCTGGTCGCGTCGAGCGCGAATTCGCCGAGCGGCTTCAGGGACGGGGCGATCTGCGCGACCGCGCTGCGCAGATTGGTCGAGGCGAGCTCCCAGAAATCATAGGCCGACTGGCCGACGAAGGGCAGAGAGCGCAAGGTCTCCGGCGGCGGCGGCACCCATATGCCGCCACTCTCGATGCGGCCGGCGAGGCTGCGCAGCCCTTCGACGACGCCGACGCCGAGCCATGTCGCCGGGCCGATGACGACCAGGAGACCGACGAGGGTGATGAGCGTCGCCGCGAACCGGCGACGCCCGCCGAGCGCGCCGGCCAGCCATTCGAACACCGGATAGAGCGCCACCGTGAGGATTGCGCTCCAGGTGACGATGGCGATGAAGGGCTGGACGAGCTGAAAGGACCAATAGGCGAGCGCTCCCAGCGCGGAGAGCCTCACGATCAGCTCGATGAGCGTCGAATTGAGACGCCTGCGGCCGAAAATCTCGCGCTGCTCCAGGTTCACCCGATCGTCCCCGCTCGCTCTCGCGCCGGCCGCCCCCGCGCGCGCTCCGATCCGTCAACATAGCGCGGATCGATGCGCGGTTCACGCCTGCGCCTCCGCGGCATGGCGCGCGGCAAGCTCGGCGTCCCGCGCCGCGATCGCGCCGAAGGACGGCCTCGACGTCACGCGCTCGACATAGGCCATGATCTCGGGACGCTCGGGCACGAGCTCGAAAGCCGTGGTCCAGCGCAGCGCCGAGCCCCATAGAACGTCGGCGGCGGTGAATCGCTCGCCGAGAAGATAGGGACCTTGCCGCAGCTGTCCGACGAGCGTCGCCAGCATCGTGTCGTAATCGCCGTAGGGAGAGGTGCTCGCGCGCGCGGGCTCGTGCTGCGCCCAGCGGTCCACGATCGCCGGCTCGAAGCTCGAGCCGTAGAAGACGAGCCAGCGCAGATAAGGCCCGCGCAGCGCGTCGCCGATCGCCGGCGCGAGACCGGCCTCGGGAAAAAGATCGGCGAGATAGATGTAGATGGCGCCCTGCTCCGTCACCAGCGCGTCGCCATGGACGATGGCCGGGACCTTGCCCATCGGATTGATGGAGAGATAGGCGCCCTGGCGCTGCTCGCCGGCCTTCATGTTCAGCGCCTTCAGCTCATAGGGCGCGCCGAGCTCCTCGAGCAGAGTGAAGACGCCCGTCGAGCGCGTGTTGGGCGAATGATAGAAGGTCAGCTTGCGATCCGACGTCATGAACATCTCCCGACCGACAGGTCACACGAACAGAGCTAGAACATATGCGGAGCAGAATGTCCACGTCCCGCATGCCCCCCGCATAACTGCGGAGTTTACCGCATCTCGAAATGTCGGCATGGTGACGAACGCCTTTTATCCGTAAGATTGCGAAAACCAATTCGAGAGATCGCGATGGATTCATCCGGGCGCGTCGGAAGCGTCGAGGTCCTGCGCGGGGGATCGCAGCCTTCTCGGTGATGTTGTTCCACCGCTCGATCGAGCGGCGCGAGATCGATGCCGGCGAGGACACGGGATATCGATCCGCGGCCATCTTGCCGTCAGCGAGCATGTCGACGCAATCGACGACGAGGGCGCAGAACTCCGCATCGGCCGAGAGCGCCGCCATCGGCCCTTCCTCCTCCAGAGGAGCAAGTGGAGCGCAGCCACGGCCGCCCCGCCCTTGCGCCGGGGCGGGAGTTTTGCCACATAGGGCGCGGGAGGTTGGCGGTGGACGCTCCACTCGCCAACCGGGTCAGGTCCGGAAGGAAGCAGCCCTAACGAGTTCCGGGCGGGTCTTCGTCCAGCCTCCCACCGCGCCGCGCCCGGGCGCCGATCAATCAGACGGGCCGTTCCTCTCCTCGGGCGACGCGATGGACGACGAGCATTCGCGGGACGCGCCCTCCGACGCGCCGCTGTTTCCGGCCGAACCGCAGGAAAAGCGAGAGGCGCAGAGCGCCTATCGCGTGCTGGCGCGCAAATACCGTCCCTCGGGCTTTTCCGACCTCATCGGCCAGGAGCCGATGGTGCGCACGCTCGAGAACGCCTTCGCGCTGAACCGCATCCATCAGGCCTATCTGCTGACCGGCGTGCGTGGCGTCGGCAAGACCACGACCGCGCGCATTCTCGCCCGCGCCTTCAATTACGAGCTGCCCGCAACGGACGGAAGGCCGCCGATCGACCGGCCGACGATCCATATGGACGCGCCCGGCGTCCATTGTCGGGCGATCATCGATTCGCGGCATCCGGACGTGCTCGAGATGGACGCCGCCTCGCACACCGGCATCGACGATATTCGCGAGATCATCGAGAACGCCCGCTACCGGCCGGTGATGGCGCGGGTGAAGGTCTATATCGTCGACGAGGTGCATATGCTCTCCAAGGCCGCCTTCAACGGCCTGCTGAAGACGCTCGAGGAGCCGCCGGAGCATGTGAAGTTCATCTTCGCGACGACGGAGATCGACAAGGTGCCGGTCACGGTGCGCTCGCGCTGCCAGCGCTTCGATCTGCGCCGCATCGACGCCGGCCTGCTCGCCGGCCATTTGCGCAAGATCTGCGATCTCGAAAGCGTCGACATAGAGGACGAAGCGCTCGCGATGATCGCGCGCGCGGCGGAAGGATCGGCGCGCGACGCGCTGTCGCTGCTCGATCAGGCGATCGCCCATGGCGCGGCGCAGGGCGGCGGCGCCATCGCGGCGAAAGATTTGCGCCATATGCTCGGCGTCGCCGACAAGTCGCGCGTGATCGATCTGTTCGAGGCGGCGATGAAGGGCGAGATCGCGACGGCGCTCGCTCTGCTGCAGGACCAGCACGACGGCGGCGCCGACCCCGGCCAGCTGCTGCTGGAGCTCGCGGAATTCACGCATCTCGTCACGCGGCTGAAGCTCGCGCCCGGCGCCGAGCGCTCCTCGGCGCTGACAGAGGAAGAGAAAAGACGCGGCGCCGCGGCGGCGCAGAGCCTCTCCGTCTCGGCGCTGACCCGCGCCTTTCAAATTCTGATGAAAGCGGTGGAGGAGCTGCGCGGCTCGCCGCGGCCGCTCACCAGCGCCGATATGGCGCTGGTGCGCCTCACCCACGCCGCCGAGCTGCCCTCGCCCGAAGAGGCGCTGCGTAAGCTCGGCTTCGGCCAGCAGCGCCCGGCCGAGGGCGCGCGACCGACGCCGGCGCCGCCTCAGGAACGTCCCGGCCCGTCACTTTCGCTCGCCCCGGCGCCGCAAGCGGCGGCGCGGAGCCTCGCCGCGCCGCGGCCCGAGCTCTCCGCCCCCGCCGGCGCGGCCATCGCAGATTTTTCCGCGCTCGTCGCCCTCGCCGGCGAGAAGCGCGACATGCAATTGAAGATGGCGCTCGAGACCGATGTGCGGCTCGTGCGTTTCGAGCAGGGGCGAATCGAATTCGAGCTCGCGCCGGGCGGCTCCACCCGCCTGCCGCAGCAGCTCATGCAGCGGCTGCAGGAATGGACCGGTTCGCGCTGGCTGGTGGCCCTCGCGCCCACGGGCGGCGCGCCGACGCTGAGCGAGCAGGCGGCCGCGCGCAGGCAAGAGGAACGCACCGGCGTCGAGTCCGACCCGCTCGTCGCGGCGATCATGGCGCGCTTCCCCGGCGCCGAGATCGTCGCCGTGCGCGGCCGGGAGAACGAAACACATCAAGCGCCCGGCGCCGAATTGGCTTATGACGACGAGGCCGAGCCGGACGAGCCCTGGTAGCGCCGCCGACGACGTGAGGAGACCGACATGCTCGACTTCATGGGACTGATGAAGCAGGCGCAAGCCATGCAGGCGAAGATGGCCGAGATGCAGGCCGAGCTCGACCAGATACTGGTCGAGGGCGAGGCCGGCGGCGGACTCGTGAAGGTGACGATGACCGCCAAAGGCGCCCTGCAGCATGTGAAGATCGACGGGAGCCTGCTGAAGCCCGAGGAGAGCGACATCGTCGAGGACCTCATCGTCACCGCCCACGCCCAGGCGCGCGCGAAAGCGGACGAAGCGGTGACGGAGAAGATGAAGGCCGTCACCGGCGGCCTCCAGCTGCCGCCCGGATTGAAACTGCCCTTCTGAGCGAGTGGGGAGTAGTGAGCGGTGCGGCCTTGCTCACTACCGCCTATTCACGAACGCCCCTGTTGCCCCAGGACCCCAATGGCCGATCGTATCGCCGGCCCGGAGATCGAACGTCTCGTGCAATTACTGGCGCGCCTGCCCGGGCTCGGGCCGCGCTCGGCGCGCCGCGCCGTGCTGCATCTCATCCGCAAGCGCGAGGAATTGCTCGGGCCGCTCGGCGACGCCATGCGCGTCGCCCATGAGCGCATCGTCGCCTGCTCGGTCTGCGGCAATATCGACACCAGCGATCCTTGCGCGATCTGCCGCGATCCACGCCGCGACGCCGGGCTGCTGGTGATCGTCGAGACGGTCGCCGATCTCTGGGCGCTGGAGCGCGCCGGCCTGCTCGCGGCGCGCTATCACGTGCTCGGGGGCGTGCTGTCGCCGCTCGACGGCGTCGGCCCGGACGAGCTCAACATCGGCAGCCTCGCGCAACGCATCGGAGCGGGCGGCGTGCGCGAGGCGATCATCGCCGTCAACGCCACGGTCGACGGCCAGACGACCGCCCATTATCTCGCCGATCTGCTCGCGCCGCTCGGCGTGAAGACGACGCGCCTCGCCCATGGCGTGCCAGTGGGCGGCGAGCTCGACTATCTCGACGAAGGCACGCTCGCCGCCGCGCTCGAGCGGCGCACGGCGTTCTGACGCGAAACGCGACGCAATGAGGCGCCGATCCGAGGCCGCCCCGCCGCTCCGGACCACTCCGCTCGCGACGACGGCCTTCGGCGTCAGGACTTCGACTTTTCCGCGATGATCTTGTCGAGATCGGCGACGCTGATCTCGCCGCTGTAGCGCTCGCCGTTGATGAAGAAGGTCGGCGTCGAATTGATGCCGAACTTCTCCGCCGCGCGGTCGCGCACCTTGTTCACATTCTCGTAGAGCAGCTCGTCCTTCAGCGTCGCCTCGAAGGCCTGCTGGCCGAGGCCGGTGAACTTCAGCACGCCGGCGAGGCCGTCGAGCGGCTTTTCGACGAAGGCCCAGTTCTTCTGCTGGGCGAACAAGAGGTCGATCACCGCGTCGCGCTTGTCGCCGGCGTTGCGGGCGAGCATGAAGGCCGCCGTCGCCAGCGGGTCGAGCGGAAACTCGCGCAGGATGAATTTCACCTTGCCGGCGTCGATGTAGTTCTTCTTCAGCGTCGGATAGACGTCGCGATGGAAGGCGGCGCAATGGCTGCAGGTCATCGACGCATATTCGACGATTGTAACGGGCGCGTCGGCTTTGCCCTCGACGACGTCGGGCAGCGCGTTCGGCGCCATCAGCTCCTCGACCGAGACCTTTCCGCTGCCGGCTTTCTCGGCCGCGGCCGGAAGGACGGAGCCGATCAGCGCCGAAGCCGCGACGGCGAGCCCGGCGCGACGGGAAATACGAAAGTCGAGAATGGACATGGAGGCTCCATCGGGTCGCGAGACGGCGCGAACATAGATCATTTTCTCGCGCCGGGAAATCAGACCTTCTCGGTCCGAACCAAGTCCAGTCCCCTCGTCCCGAGGCGCCTTTTTGCCGGAGGCAAAAGGCCTCGAAGGACGCTTCAGAAGGCGGCGCATCGGTCCGCCCGCTTCGCGGGCTCCTCGGGGCGAGGGCCGTGTGGACTCGGGCTCGAGGCGCGCGGCGCTCTACCCTCCGATCTCCTCGCGCTTGATCTCCAGTTCCAGCCAGCTCTCCTCCGCGGCGGAGAGCTCCGCCTCCAGTTTCGCGAACAGCTTCGTCGCCTCGGAGAATTTCGCCGGATCGCGCGCATAGAGCGTCGGATCGTCGATGAGCCTCTGCAGCTTCTCCTTCTTGCCGCGCAGCTCCTCCATTCTCGCGGGCAATGTCGCGAGCGCATGCTGCTCGGCGAAGGAGAGACGCGGCTTGGCGGCGGGCTTTTGTTTCGGCGCCGCCTTCGGCTTGTCTTCGGCGCGCGGCGCCGGCGCGGCGTTCCTCGCCCGCACGCCCTCGCCACGCTGCGCCGCCATGTCCGAATAGCCGCCGGCATATTCGATCCAGCGGCCGTTTCCGTCCGACATCAGCACCGAGCTCGCGATGCGATCGAGAAAATCGCGGTCGTGGCTGACGACGATCAGCGTGCCCGGATAATCGGCGAGCATCTCCTCGAGCATGTCGAGCGTCTCGAGATCGAGGTCGTTGGTCGGTTCGTCCAGCGCCAGCAGATTGGACGGCAAGGCGAGCGCGCGCGCGAGCAGCAGCCGGCCGCGCTCGCCGCCGGAGAGCCGGCCGATCGGCGTGCGCGCCTGCTCGGGCCCGAATAGGAAGTCCTTCATATAGCCGACGACATGCTTGCGCTCGCCGTTGATCTCGATGAAGTCGGAGCCGCCGCCGGTGAGCGCGTCCTTCAGCGTCGTCTGCGGATCGAGGCTCGCGCGGCTCTGATCGAGCGTCGCCATGGCGAGCGCGGCGCCGAGCTTCACCGAGCCGCGATCGGGCGCGAGGACGCCGGTCAGGAGCTTCACCAAAGTCGTCTTGCCGGCGCCATTGGCGCCGACGATTCCGAGCCGGTCGCCGCGCATCACGCGCGTCGAAAAATTCTCGACGATGACGCGCTCGCCGAAGGATTTCGAAATGCCGCGCGCCTCGACCACCAGAGCGCCGGAGAGCTGCGCCTCGCTCGCCTCGAGCTTCACATCGCCCTGCGCGCCGACATGGCGCCGCCGCGCCGCGCGCAGCTCGACGAGGCCGGCGAGCCGCTTCTGATTGCGCTTGCGCCGTCCGGTCACGCCATGACGCAACCAATGCTCTTCCTCGACGATCTTGCGATCGAGCTTATGCTGCTGCTTCTCCTCCTCGTCGAGCTCGCGGTCGCGCCAGGCTTCGAACTCCTCGAAGCCGCGCGAGAGCGCGCGCGTGCGTCCGCGGTCCAGCCAGACGGTGGAGCGGGTGAGATTTTCGAGAAAGCGGCGGTCGTGGCTGATGACGACGATCGCCGATCGCAGCGCCGAAAGCCGCTCCTCGAGCCAGAGGATGGCGGGCAGATCGAGATGATTGGTCGGCTCGTCGAGCAGCAGGATGTCGGGCTCCGGCGCGAGCGCGCGGGCGAGCGCGGCGCGCCGCCCCTCCCCGCCCGAGAGATTGCGGGGACTCTCATCGCCGGTGAGGCCGAGCTCGATCAGCATGGCTTTCGCCACATGCGGATCGTCGGTGGGCCCGAGCCCATCGACGACATAATCGAGCGTCGTCGCGAAGCCCGAGAGGTCCGGCTCCTGCGGCAGATAGCGCAGGCTCGCGCCGGGCTGCAGGAAGCGCGTTCCGCCATCCGCCTCCACTTCCCCGGCGGCGATCTTCAGCAGCGTCGATTTGCCCGAGCCGTTGCGGCCGACGAGGCACAGCCGCTCGCCCGGCGCGACGGCGAGATCGGCCGCTTCGAGCAGCGGCTCGCCGCCGAGCGTGAGCGCTATCGATTGAAGCGACAGGAGCGGAGGAGCGGCCATGAGTCCTTGGCGTTGGAAGAGCGAGGCCGAGAGCGGGCCCTTCGGCAGGGCCGTGTTTTATATGATGTGCCCGCAAACGCCAGCGGCGGCGATGGCGGTCGTGTCGCGGCGGATTTTTCGCACGCGGTCGCACCGGTCATAAACCGCGCTTATGCGCCTGCGCCCCCTGCAAATTGGAGATCAGCAAGGACGAGGGCGGATGCTGGCTTGTCGTCGACCTCGCTGATCGATTACGAATTCAGAAAATCTCGCCGCCTGAAATGACGATACAACTCCCCGCCCGCCGTCGCCTACTAGGCATGACAACGAAAAAAGAAAGCGTGTTCATGAGATTATTGCACATCCTCCTTTACGCCGCGATCTCTTCGTTCGTTTGTGCGCCCGCTTGCGCCGAGCCGGCAATGAAGCCTTTCGTCGCTCTCGGCCCGACAAACCGCCTCCACACGATCCGGTACAAAGCCGCGACGCCGACGACTGCGGAAATTGTTGCTTATGTCAATAGCGTGGCGCAGGCGATTCAGGCCAGAGCGATCGGCAAGAACCACCGTGGGATTGTGGGGACAGTGAATATCAATACAGCAAAGGGCATATCAGCAATATCAGAGTCACGTCCACGACAAATGTCGAATTGATTCGCTTCACGAAGCGACTGTTGTCGAGTGCTACCGTGCCGCCGTGGCCGTACGGAAACACTTTCCAGACCAGACAAACGTTGCGATTTGTCGATTTTTAGCTGAAACCAATGTCATACTTGTCGTGGCCTCTGCTGGCGAATAGTCGGAAACATATCAGGCGTACGACGCCCGGCTCCGGACGGACGGCGCCGAAAGTTTCCGGGCGACCGCGACGAGCCCCTCACCGCGCCTCCGCCAGCGCCGCCCCCGCGCGCAAAAATCGCGTCGGATCGACCGGCTCGCCGTCGATCCTGACCTCGTAATGCAGATGCGGCCCGGTGGAGCGCCCGGTCGAGCCGATGCGGCCGACGACGGCGCCCGCCTCCAGCGGCTGGCCGACGCTCGCCAGAATGGCGGAGAGATGCGCATAGCGGGTGACGAAGCCGGAGCCGTGGTCGACCTCGACCATCTGCCCATAGCCGCCGCTCGACCCGGCGAAGACAACGACGCCCGCCGCCGTCGCGCGGACGCTCGCGCCATAATCGTCGCGCAGATCGACGCCCGTATGCAGCGCCGGGCGCCCGAGGAAGGGATCGGTGCGATAGCCGAAGGTCGAGGTGAGATCGAGCTCGCCCGCGAGCGGCTTGCGCAGAGGGACGCTCGGCAACGCCTTGCGCAGGCCGTCGAGCGCCGCCGCCGCGTCCTGGGCGGCGAACAGCTCGCGCTCGAACAAGAGATCGCTGCTCCGCCGCTCCACAGGCACATAGGGGCCGCCGACGAAGGCGGGCGCCGCCTTGCGGACGAAGCGCTCGGCCGAAAGGCCGGCGGCGTCGAAAGCGCCGCGCAGCCGCCGCGCGGCGGCGCGCATCGGCTCGACGAGCCGCGCGACTTTGGCCGTCTGCTCGCGCTCGATCCGGTCCATCGAGGCGGAGACGCGCTCGATGCGATCCGGCAGCGGCTCGCCCGCGTCCGGCGGGGGAAGGAGCGCGGCCGCGTCCATGCCTTTCTTCGGCGGCGGAAGGGCGGCGGCGCGCCTCTCCTCCTCATGGCCGAGGCGCAGCTCCATGCCGACGGGCTCGGGCTTGTCGACGACGGCGAAGGCGGCGGGACGCTCCGCGCTCTGGCCGGCATAGGCGCGCGCGGCGGGCGGCGGCGAGACGGCGGAACGGGGGCCGGGCGCGGACGGAATGAGCTTGTCCTCGCCGGCGACGCCTTCGACGAGCCGCGCGACGACGGCGGCGCGGGTCTCAAGCTTCGCCTGACGCAGCACGAGCGCGCGCAGCTTGCTCTCGACGTCGTCCTGATCGGCGAATTGGCGGCTGGTCGCCTGATCGAGCCTGAGACGCAGCGCCGCGAGACGATCCTCGTAAGCATAGCGCATCTGCGCCTGGCGGTCGCCGAGATCGGCGAGCATGTCGTCGCGAAAGGCGAAATAAGCAGCGGCGCAGGGAAGGATGATGAACGCCGCGACGAGGACGACGCCGAGGGCGATCGCGCCGCCTGCGCCGAGCTCGATTCGCCTGCGGCGGGAGCCGAGCGACAGGTCGAAAGCGAGCGGGACGGATCGGGACAGTTGGTCGTGGTCTCGCATTTGCGCTGTTCCGGCCGGGCTCATTCCGGCGCATCGATCGATCCCGGCGCGGGGCTTCGGGGCGAATAGACGGCATTAAGGTTAACGCCGTGCAAACGGCCGGCCTCGGGGCAAGACGGAAGAGACGCACGTCTCACCACCCATCAAAAAATCTCTTGCCCTGAGGAATCCCGATGTGATTCGCGGAATCCGCCTTTGCTTCGGCGGAGACAGGTGGATGCGCGGGGCGCAAATCGCGACGGCGATCGGCAAGGAGCTCTCGGCGCGGCTTCCTTCGGCAGGACAAGAAGCAGCGCGAGGGATTGTCACTGCTGATCGTGACGGCTTTGCAGGTGCGCAGCGTCGATCTGAACGAGCTGGCGGCGGTGCTCCTTCGCGCCCTTCTCCTGATAGGAGCGGTGCGAGATCTTGCCGTCGATGGCGATGACCTCGGCCGGCGTCTTGGTCAATGCCGAGCCACGAGACGAAGTGGATATGCTCGACATCAAAGGCGCGATCGTCTCCGTCGACGCCGTGGAGACGCAGAAGGCCATCGCCGCGCGCATCGTCGAGAAGGGCGCGGACTATGTGCTCGCGCTCAAAGGCAATCAGACGAGCCTGCATGACGACGCAAGGTTGTTCTTCGCCGACCCGGCCTGCGCCGCCACATGCGCGCGCGAGACCGACATCGGCGCGGGCCACGGACGCATCGAGGAGCGCCCGTGCAGCGCCACCGACGCCGCCTGGCTCGCCAAAAGCCACCCGGAGTGGAAGAGCCTGCGCTCTCTCGTGGCGATCACCTCGCGGCGCCTCGACAAGAGAACCGGCGCGGAAAGCGTCGAGACGCGGTTCTATATTTCGTCGTTCGAGCCGGACCTGCAAGCTCTCTCGGCCGCAGTGCGCGCCCACTGGGCGATCGAGAACAACCTCCATTGGACGATGGACGTGATCTTCGACGAGGACCGCTGCCGCACGCGCAAGGATCATTCGCCCGTGAACTTCGCCGTGATCCGACACGCCGCCTTCAACATCCTCGAGGCCGACAAGACCAAGGGCTCCATGCGCCGAAAGCGCTGCGCGCCTGCGTCGACCCCACTTGCCGCACAACCTTGTTCGCCGCTTAACGATTTAGGATTGCGCACTGGTCTGCGGCCAGGGGAATCGGGTGAAGGATTTCAGGCTGCGACGAGGCTTGCGAGGAAGTCGTCGTCCCAGGCGGCGGTCATGCGCTTGAGGCGCCTCTTGAACCGCCCCGGGTTTGCCGGAGGCCGTTTTGTTTGAGCCACGCCGCCATGGCGTGCTCTTTGATCTGCGCATAGTAGCGCGCTTCGGCTTCGGCCGGGGGGATGTTTCCGATCGGCTCCAGCAGTCTCTTGTTGTTGAACCAGTCCACCCATTCGAGCGTGGCGAACTCGACCTGCTCGAGGCTGCGCCACGGTCCGCATCGCCAGATCACCTCGGCCTTGTAGAGCCCGTTGATCGTTTCGGCGAGCGCATTGTCGTAAGAGTCGCCGACGCTGCCGACGGCCGGCTCGACGCCAGCGTCGGCGAGGCGCTCCGTGTATTTTATAGAGACATATTGCACGCCTCGGTCCGAGTGATGCACGAGACCGCCGCGAACAGGCCGGCGATCATGCAGCGCCTGTTCGAGCGCGTCGAACACGAAGGGCGTCTTCGCCGAACGCGAGACGCGCCAGCCGACGATCCGCCGAGCAAAGACATCGATGACGAAGGCCACATAGACAAAGCCCTGCCAGGTCGCGACATAGGTGAAGTCCGCCACCCACAGCCGGTTCGGCCGATCCGCCGCAAACTGCCGGTTCACCTTGTCTTGCGGGCAAAGCGTCTTCTTGTCGCTCACCGTCGTCTTGATCGCCTTGCCGCGCACGACGCCCTGCAAGCCCATGCGCCGCATCAGCCGCTCCACCGTGCAGCGCGCGACATCCTCGCCCTCGCGCCGCAATTGCCGCCACACCTTTCGGGCGCCGTAGACCGAAAAATTCTCCGCGAAAACGCGGCGGATCTTCTCGGTGAGCCCGGCGTCGCGCCGCGCCCGCACTGAGCGCTTCGAGGGATCACGCCGCTGCGCCGCAGCATGCGTCCGATAGCTGGACGGGGCGATCGGCAAGACCTCGCAGATCGGCTCGACCCCGTAGCTGTCGCGGTTCTCGTCGATGAAGGCGATCATGGCTTCGACCGGCGGTCGAGCTCCGCCTGGGCAAAATAGGCCGACGCCTTGCGCAAAATCTCGTTGGCCTGCCGGAGTTCGCGGTTCTCCCGCTCCAGCGCCTTTAAGCGCGCCCCTTCGTCGGTCGTCAGACCGGCGCGCGATCCGGCGTCGCGCTCCCCTTGCCGGACCCACTGCGCAGCGTCTCCCCGGTGCAGCCGAACTTCGAGGCGATCGAGTTCAGCGCCGCCCATTCCGACGGATATTCGCCGCGATGCTCCTGAACCATCCGCACCGCCCGTTCGCGGACCTCAGATGAAAATTTGTTCGTCGTCTTCTTTGCTTCCATGACCTCAGTCTCTCAAGAGTTGGGGCCTCCGGCATACCCGGGGCGGTTCAAGCGGCCATGGGGCGCACCGCCCGCGCCATCCGCGCCCTACAGCTCGAAACCGAACTGCGCACCGATCCGCAGCGCCGCGCCGATCGCTTCGTGGAACGCTGGCGGGAACTCGGCCAGACCAGCCAACGCCAGTATCAGGCGGCCGACATGTCCGGCTACAAGGCCACGCGATCGGCGATGGGCGACATGGCGCAGAGCCTCGAACGCGATCCGCAGCTCGAATCGGTCCTCGCCGGCCGCAAGCGAGACCTCGGCATCGGGGTCGAATCGGGCCGCCGACTCGGATTGGAACTCGCCTTCAGTCAAGGCATCAACCTCGGTAGAGGCCGGAACATCGGACTTTGACCCCGCCTATTTTCCGCCGCCGGCGCGCCACGCTGCGACGGCGCGTAAAACCCTCTTGCACGGCGATAAATCCTTGTCCTGTCTGGCTCGGGAGCAGTCAGACAAAGCCTGCAGAAGTCGAGGCAACCGTGCGCCAACCAGACCGTATCATCCGCCTGAGAACCGTCCTCACTCGGACCGGCCTTTCCCGGTCCACCATTTACCGAAAGATCGCCGAGGGCACCTTCCCCGCACAGATCAAAATCAGCGCCAACGGCGCGGGCTGGCATGAATCCGAAATCGACCGCTGGGTCGCCAACCCCCTTTCGTGGCGGCCGGTGGAAGAGGTCGATGATGGTCAGTGAGGCCAGCGCGCCCTTACATTCAGTGCACGATCAGCGAGGTCTTTCGTCAAGGCGTTCGTTTCAATTTTTCAATGCAGTCTGACCATGCCCGCATCAGCTCGATTCGTTCTGGCCAATAGCTCGCCCGGTTGTAGGCGCGCCGGATTTCGTTCTGATCCTGATGCCCGAGCGCGGCCTCGATCACGTCGGACCGGAAACCCCGTTCGTTCAATATCGAGCTTGCAGCCGCCCGAAAGCCGTGCGCGGTCATCTCATCCTGTGTAAAGCCCATGCGCCGCAGCGCGGCATTCATGGCGTTCTCCGACAGGGGGCGGGCATTGGAGCGGATAGAAGGGAACACGAGCGTGCTCCTGCCGGCGACCTCTTTCACCTCGCGCAGCACATCGAGCGCTTGTCGCGAGAGCGGCACGTCATGTGGCCGGCGAACCTTGGTGCGGGCGCCGTCGATGCGCCAGATTGCCTCCTCCGCGTCGATTTCCGCCCATGTGGCGCCGCGGACCTCGCCGGGGCGGGCGAACGTCAGCGCGGTGAATTGAAGAGCGCACCGGAGAGTCGGCCAGCCGTCATAGGCGTCTATGGCCACCAAAAGCGCACCGAGATGCTTCTCGTCGGTGATTGCTGCCCGATGCTGCACCTTCGGCGCCATCAGGGCGCCGCGCAGCAGGAGAGTCGGATCGTCCTTGGCCCGCAGCGTAGCGACAGCCAGCCGGAAGACGGTGCCGATCAGGCTACGCAGCCGCCGCGCCGTCTCCCGGCGCCCGCTGCGTTCGATCCGTTGCAGCAACGCGAGGATTTCCGCCGGGGTGATATCCGCGATTGGTCGGGCGCCAAGGTCGGGGCCGGCAAGATCGACGAGCAGCCACCGGTTCTTCGTGATGGTGGACGCGGCGGCGCCCTCGTCCTCGATGCGTTGCAGATATTCCTCGGCCACGCCCCCGAAGGTGTTCGTCGCCGAGATGACGGCGGTCAGTTTCGCAGCCTTCTTGTTGGCCCCAGGATCGACTCCCGAGGCCAACAGCTTCTTGGCTTCGTCGCGCAGCCGCCGCGCCTCGACGAGGGGAACGGAGGGATAGGCGCCGTGGGAGAGCTTCTTCTGCTTACCGCTGAACCGGTATGCCTGGTTCCAGAGCCGCGCGCCGCTCGGCTTCACAAGGAGGTAGAGCCCGCCGCCGTCGGAGAGCTTGTATTCCGTCTCCCGGCCCTTGGCGGCGCGGCACGCTGTATCTGTCAGGGGCATTGACGCCTCCCGGCTGTTGGCCTCGGGCCAGCAGATACCAGGGCGAGGCCAACATCAAGGCCAACAAATTCATGAGATCGGGCGATATCCGAAGATGCCGATTGAGACGGCGGAAGGCGTCATGAGCTGAAATTCTATAATAGTCTCAAGGTGCTATGAGGCTGGCTGAGACGTTCTGGGATACCGGGAGCTTAGGGTAATGGTGCCCAGGGGCGGAATCGAACCACCGACACTGCGATTTTCAGTCGCATGCTCTACCAACTGAGCTACCTGGGCGTCGGCGCCGCGGGGACGCCAGAGTGCGGCCTTATAGAAAGGGCGATCGCCCTTGTCCAGTCCCGCGCGCGAGATTTCGATCGGTTCCGCAGCCCTCGATGGCGTCGAAGAGTCCGGGATCGGCAGAATCTCGATTCTCTCCCCGATCAGCGCCTGCGCCTCGCTCTGAACCAGCGCTCGAAACCTGTGTCGGGCGCTCGAACGAACAGCGGATCACGACGCCTGCTCGCTCGCCGCCAGCAGAGGGTCGAGCTCGCCGGCCGACTCCAGCGCATAGAGATCGTCGCAGCCGCCGATGGGCCGCCCGTCGATGAAAATCTGCGGAACGGTGCTGCGCCCTTCCGCGAGCCGGCTCATCTCGGCGCGCTTGGCCGGCTCGCCCTCCACGGAGATCTCCTCATAGTCGACCTTCTTCAGCTCGAGCAGCTGCTTGGCCGCGCGGCAATAGGGGCAGGTCGAGGTAGTGTAGATGACGATCTGCGGCATGACGGTTCCGTGACCTCCCGCGTTCTTATAAGCGCTGCAGGCGTGATTTCAACGCCGTTCGGGTCATGCGGCGTCGACGACGCGCGCGAACACCAGCACATCGACACGCGCCGCCCGCGCCCTCAGCAAGACGCGGGCCGCGGCGTTGGCGGTGGCGCCGGTGGTGAGCACGTCGTCGACCAGCACGATGTTTCGGCCGTGGACGGCGGCGGCCTTCTCCTGGTTCAGCCGGAAGGCCCCCTGCATATTGACGGCGCGCTGCGTGCGCGACAGGCCGACCTGCGGCGGCGTCGGCTTAATGCGTTCCAGCGCCGAGGTCTCGACCGGCACCGCGCTCTCGCGCGAGACGACCCGCGCCAGCGCCGCCGATTGATTGAACCGGCGCGAGGCGAGCCGCAGCCGGTGCAGCGGAACGGGGACGAGAAGATCCGCCTCCGCGAGCAGTTCCGCGCCGGCCCGCGCCATCCATCGTCCGATCGGTTCGGCCAGCTCCAGGCGGTCGTAATATTTCAGCCGATGCGTGAGGCTGCGCGCCTTGTCGCTGTCGAAGCGGGCGACGGCGCGCGCCCGCGCGAACACCGGCGGATCGGCGCTGGCCGAGAGCGAGATCGCGCCGGCGCCGAGGTCGCGGTCGAAGGGAAGGCCGAGCCGCTCGCAGAAGGGCCGTTCGATGAAGCCCATCTCGCCCCAGCAGGCTGGGCACAGCGCGTCATGGCTCGCCACCGCCTCGCGGCAGACGAGGCACACGGGCGGATAGACGATATCGAGCAGCGCGCGGCCCGCCGAGCGAAGAAGGGCGGAGAGCCGCATCACGCGGAAGCGCCCAGGCCGCGCGCGGCGGGCGTAGCAGAGAAGAATCGCAGGACCACAACGCGATGCCGCAGAGCGTTCGCAGCGAATGTTACGCTCATGACGTCTTTTCCGGCGCGAGGGCGTCAGCCCAGCAGCCCCGCCTTTTTCGGCGCGAGCGGATTGTCGGCGAGGGCGGCGGCGTCGGGCGCGCCCGGCGCCGGAACGCCCGCCACGGCGGCATAGAGCCTCGAGACGAAGCTCTCGTCGAGATCCTTGACGATGAAGACGAGGCGCGTGCGGCGGTCGCTGTCCGGCCAGCCCGCCAAGCGATGCGGAGGATGGAACATGTGCTGCACGCCGTGAACGACGACGGGCCGCTCGCAATCATCGGTCAGACCGATGATTCCCTTCACGCGCAGGAGATTGGGGCCATGCGCCTGGCGCAGGATTTCGACGAACATGTCGAAAGCCTGCGGCGAGAGCGGCGTCTCGCTCGCGACGCAGAAGGCGCGGATGTGATCGTCGTGGCGATTCACATCGCCATGGGCGTGCTCGCGATGATGATTGTGATGATGGTCGTGATCGTGACGATGGTCGCGTTCACGCGCGGCCGCCACCGCCTCGTCATTGAGCCAACGCGCGACCTGCGGAATTTTCCCCGACGCGTCATAAAGCCCACAGTCGAGCAGCGCGGCCGCGGTCGCCTCGCCGCGCGCGGCGACGAGACGGCGCGCAGCCGGATTGAGCCGCGCCAGACGTTCGTCGAGCGCAGCGAGACGCGCCTCTCCCTCGAGCGTGTCGGTCTTGGTGATCACCAGCCTGTCGGCGACCGCGGCCTGCTTGACCGCCTCCTCATGCGCGTCGAGCGTCGCCTCGCCATTGACCGCATCGACGAGCGTCGCCACCCCGTCCAGCCGATAGCGCAGGATCAGGTAAGGATGGGACATGATCGTGTGGAGGATCGGCGCCGGATCGGCGAGGCCGGTCGTCTCCAGCACGATACGCCGGAAGGGACGGATGCGGCCGTTGTCGAGCTTGCGCAGCGCGTCCTCGAGCGCTGCGACGAGATCGCCGCGGATCGTGCAGCAGACGCAACCCGAGCTCATCACGATCATGTCGCCCTCGACAGTCTCGACGAGCAGATGATCGATGCCGACCTCGCCGAACTCGTTGATGAGCACGAGCGTGTCGGCGAACTCCGGCGCGGCGAGCAGGCGGTTGAGCAGCGTCGTCTTACCGGCGCCGAGGAAGCCGGTGAGGATGGTGAGCGGAATGGGCGGCGGCGGCCGGCGCTCGCGTGGGGAGGTCATCGATCGGTTTTCTTCGGCTCATTGTCGCCGACCGCCCGCTTGTCGGCCTTGGTTGCGACGGATTTCGAGGATCGCGCCTTGGCCGCCGGCGCGTGCGCCTTGCCGGCGGGTCCTTTGGCATGGGCGACAGCCTTGAGTCCGGCGGGGCGGCGCAGCGACAGCGCGTCCGGCGCGGGCCGGCCGATCGGCGAAGGGCGGACCGCCGGCTTCTCGGGCGCGAAGGCGGTGACGGTCGAGGGCGAGCCGACCGGCGAGCCCGGGTCGCGCGGGCCGGCGACCGGGCCCGCATAGCCCGGCTCGCGACCGAGGCGCACGGGCGTCGGCTCGAAGCGCGGCCGCGGCAATTGCGCGATGGTCTTCACATCGACCGCCTCGGTCGCGCCGTTCTCGTGCGGGATGGCGATCGTCATGTCCTCGACTTCGGCCATGAACTCCGCGCTGGCTCTGCCGCGATGGCGGCAGACGCTGTCGCGCATATCGGGCGCCGCCGCGACGCCGAAGGTCGGCAGCGAAACGAGCGAGCCCGAGGGCGAGCCGGTCTGGAAGGCGCGATCGAGAATCGAGGCCGCCTTGGCCGTGCGCGCCGCCGCCGAGGGCGCGCCGAGCACGACGGCGATGAGCTTCTGCCCGCCATGGGTGGCGCTCGCCACCAGATTATAGCCGGCCGGACAAGTGAAGCCGGTCTTCATGCCGTCGGCGCCCGGATAGCGGCCGAGCAGGCCGTTGTGGGTCGGGTGAATCTGGCTACCGAACTTCATCGCCCCGATGTTGTAGAAGGCGGCCGATTCCGGAAATTCGACGAGCAGCGCGCGGCCGAGAATGGCGAGATCGCGCGCCGAGGTGACCTGCCGCTCGTCCGGCAGGCCGTTGGGATTGACCCAATAGGATTCGCGCATGCCGAGCCTGGCCGAGGCGCGATTCATCTCGTCCGCGAAGGCCTCGACCGAGCCGGAAACGCCCTCGGCGATGGTGACGGCGACGTCATTGGCCGATTTCACCATCAGCATGACGAGGGCGTTGCGCAGCGTCACCTCGGAGCCCGGCGGGAAGCCCATCTTGGAGGGCGCCATGGACACGGCGCGCGGCGAGACGACGAGCGGCGTCTCATAGGAGATGCGGCCGGCGCGCACGGCGTCGAGCGCCACATAGACGGTCATGAGCTTGGTGAGCGACGCGGGATACCAGGACTGCGTCGCCTGATCCTGCTCGAGGATCTGTCCCGAGGCCACGTCGATCACCACCGACGGCGCCGCCTGCGCCGCTGTGGCGGCGACCGAAGCGCAAAGGACGAATATGAAACGGCGGGTCTCTCTCGCGTGCATGTCATCCCCTGCCCGGCTCCGAGCTTGAGCCCGGCTGGCCGCAGTGCGGATCGAACCATAATCCCGATCCCGGAATGGTCCAAATAGGAACGAAATGTGGCGCGACGCACGGCGCGGGAGGCGGCGCGGGCGAAGGATCGCTAGTTATCGACAAGGGTTATTACGTTCGAGGCGTCGAATTGTCGCGATCGCGGAGCGGCGGCGGCTCGGCCGCGTTCCGCGAGCCCGCGGAGGTTCAATGGAAGTAGAACCGCTGCATGAAGGAGCGACAGCGTCTCTCGACGGACTCCGGCGGCGGCGGCAGTTTCAGCGAGGTGACCACGCTGGCGGCGACGAGGGCCTGAGCATTGCTGTCATATTTTTCGAAAGCAATTTTTGAGATGCGCCCGGCATAATCGACATCGAATTGAATGAACACCCGCCCGGGTCCGAGATTGAGCCTGGGCGTGCGCTCGCGAAGCTGGCGGGCCACGATCGCCCTCCATTGTTTCTCCTCCGGCGAGGTCCCGCACTGCACGGGCTGTTCCGGCCCGCCGAAGCCTTCGAACAGCGACTGCGCGAGGGAAGAGCTGGAAATTCCGATGAGACACGATGCAATGACTGCCGCTTTCATGATGCGATCCTCGGAATCGGCGGTTTTGATAACGTGTCGAAAGAACGATAGGCGCGCGCTTTCCTACCGTATTATCAGAGCCGAGCAGCGGGTGTCCAGAGCTTGACGATACCACGGGGGCGCACTCGGGAAACCCGGCCATTGTTTCCATCGGCGTCGTCACGCGCTGCTCGGCTCCGCCGAGGCCGTCGGCAGACCGGCTCCTCGCCAGATCGAGCGGACGTTCATGAAAGCTCCGATCGGCGTAACTCTCTCGCTTCGCCGCCGCCCCTATTGCGCAGCGACGCGATGCTGGTGTGATCGAGAATGAGGGCGATGACTCACGAACATCCGGCGTGATGTCGTGGACGGCGCAAGCGTCCCTCGTCGGAGCAATCGGCGCAGCGCCGATAGGCCGTCTTGCTGGCGCAGGCAATGGGCGCCAAGAATACGAATACCCGTCCGACGGGCGCGTCGGCAAATAGCCGCCCGTGCTTCCTCTTTGCTGTTGATTATTCCAGCGTTTCCGAGCTCGACGAGAATTGCGTCGAGAAATTTTCTCGGAATGTTGTTGTTTCTCGCGATATCCCCTGCGAGACTCCGGTCTTCGGCGCCCGCGAGGCGCATGAGCGCTTTCAGATCATATTTTGCTTTGTGCGACAGCATGACGGGCGATTGGCCTCCTCGACGCCGTGGGCAGCGTCGTCGGAGGCGCAATCTATTCCTATCGCTCGCATCTCCATAGAATCATGGGAGGGACCGTCTGGACGAGGCCGGAGCTCAGCGAGACGCTGCGCTCCTCGCCGCTTCGGACACGAGCGCGACCTTGGAGTAGCCGGCGGCGCTGACGATCCCCATCGCCTCGGCGACCTTGCCGTAGGGAACCGCCTTGTCGGCCCTGAGGTGGACGCGACGGTCCTTGTTGCGGCTGCTCGCCTCTTCGAGCAGAGCGAGGAGGCCGTCATTATTGCCGGCTTCGCGCTTGTCGACGAAGAACACGCCATTGGCGTCGACGCTCACGACGATCGGCGGCTGCTGGTCGTCGAGCTGCTTGGCCTGCGTCTTCGGCAGATCGACGGGAACACCAGAGGTCATCAGCGGCGCGGCCACCATGAAGACGATGAGCAGAACGAGCATCACATCGACGAGCGGCGTGACATTGATGTCCGCGATCGGCGCGGGATCGAACTCGGAATCGTGCTTACGCAGCGCGAAGGCCATTGCGGTCTCCCTTGCGCGAGAGTTGACGGGACAGCTCCACTTCGAAGACGCCGATGAAGGAGGTGAGGCGCTTGCCATAGGCGCCGATGTCGCCGCTGATGCGATTGTAGAAGATCACGGCCGGGATGGCGGCGACGAGTCCGAGCGCCGTGGCGAACAAGGCTTCGGCGATGCCCGGCGCGACGACCGCGAGGCTGGTGTTGTTCGAGGCGGCAATTCCCTGGAACGAGTTCATGATGCCCCAGACGGTTCCGAACAGGCCGACGAAGGGAGCGACCGAGCCGATCGTCGCGAGACCCTGCAGCCGCGCCTGAAGATGATCGAGCGCATTGGCGGCGGCGAGCTGGCCGACGCGATGCACACGCTCCTGCAGCGCGTCGCGCTGCGCCTCGGTCTGCTGTAGGTCGGACGATCGGGAATGCTCGTCGACCATGGCGCGATAGACCTGCACCAGAGGATCTTGCGGCGACGCGGCGCCGAAGGTCTCCGCGACGCTCGCGACCGGCAGGCCCTCTTGGATGCTCTCGACGAGCCGCGCCGCGCGGCGATGCAGCACGCCGAGACGGATGAGCTTTTCCGCGATCACGGTCCAGCCCCAGGCGGAGGCGACGATGAGCAGCACGATGACGGTCTTCACGATCGGATCGGCTTGCAGGAACAATTCGACCGGCGTCAGGCTGTGCGCGAGAGCGGTCGATGCGGAAGCGGCGTCACTCATGAATTGCGACCTTTCGGGTTGGAGTGGCGAATTTCTGCTAGGGACTGAAGGTCAGGGAGCCGGGCAGGCTGACTGTCTTGCCCGGGGCCGGCACGGAGGCGCAGCGTGCGCCGAGACGATTGGCGATGGCGTCGAAGACGGCGTTTCCGGACGGCGTGATCGAAAAGGAGAGGAGCGAGCCCGAGGCGCTGAACGTCACGCGATAGCCGACGCGGGCCGTGCGCGGCGCCTGGGAGTCGGGATAGGCGTTGGACGCTGCGCGCTGCATGCAGCCATGGAAATGGTTGGCGATCGCGGAGGGCGTGGCGCCGGGAGACGCCGCCGGAGCGCGGGCCGCGGGAAGCGCAGGCGCGGGACGAGGCTCTTGCCGGGGGCGCTCCTTCTCGACTTTCGGCTTCGGCTTTTCGACCGGCTTCGGCGGCGGCGGCTTGACCTCCGGCAGCGGAGCGAGCGCTTCCGGCTCCGGGGGAGGAGGCTCTGGAAGGTCGGGCTCGTCCGGCGGCGGCGGCTCGTCGGGCGGCGGATCTTCGACAGGCATGGGCGCGAGCTCGATGACGTTCTCTTCCTCGACCGGATTGTCGACCGCTCTGAAGCCGAGCGTGACGACCGCGACGAGAGCCGCCGCATAGAGTCCCACCGCTACGCCGCGCGCGACATAATTGGGACGCGGCGCGTCGGGCTGCAGCAGACCCTGCACGCCGGACGCAGGTTGGCCGATCGTCGGTTCTTCGAATGTTGGAGCGTATCTGGATGCGGTCGCTAACGACATTGGCCCACCCTCATTGCGAATATATCTTCATTAAACATTATAATTCCTATCGACGCAATATGAAAATAGCCGATTTCCCCCGCATGAGCAGCAACGTCCCTCGACTTGGCGGGCTGCGAAGGATCCCGCTCGGCGGCGCGTTACGCGACGATCGATTCTTCAGAAGGAGTCCGCTTCGGCATCGGCGACGGCGAACAAGCTCATGGCCTCGAACGCCGCGATCACGCAAGCCAGCGCGGCGATCGCGAAAGCGATGCGGGAGCCGGAAATCTCTTCGCCGAAAGGCACGTGGCTCGCCGGCTTGCGGCCGGTGATCATCGCGCGCACGAGATTGTCGCGCTTCGACAGGACATGCGCCGTCACGGCGGCGATGTGGACGGCGACCGCCGCGGCGAGGATATAGAAGCCGCGCCGATGCCAAGACGTCAGGAGGAGGCTCGTTTCCTTGGCGATCCGGCCGGCGAGCGGCCCCGTATTGAATATTTCGTCGTTCGAGAAGAGTCCGAGAGCGGCATGGACGCCGAGGCCGACGAGGAGCGCGACAACCATGAGGGCGCCGAGAGGATTATGGCCGACGAAACTCGGGACGTCGCCTCGCACGAGATGCCGCACATAGCGCAGCGTCTCGGAAGGAGCGCGGACGAAGCTCGCAAATCGCGCGTGCTTAGTGCCGACGATCCCCCAGATGATCCGAAACGCGACGAGACCGAGAACCGCATAGCCGAAACGGACATGCCATTCGAACCACGCGACGCCGAGCCGATTGGTGACGAAAGCCCCGACGAACGAGACGACCAGGGACCAATGCACGAGTCGCACCGGCAGATCCCACACGAGCCGTTGCTTGTCCGCGGGTCGCGGAGCCGTGCGGAGTTCGGGCTTGTTCTCGACGATGGTCATTGGTCGTCTGTCTGATTATTTCGCCTTGTAAGCATCGTGGCAGCCCTTGCAGTCCTGGCCGAGAGAGGCGACTGCGGCCTTGAAGCCATCGGTCGCGCCCTTCTCCTTGCCGACCGCCACCTGAAACGCGCGCGCGTCCTCCTTGAATTTCGCGAGCTTCTTGTCGAAGTCGGCGCGACCGGTCCAGATATCCGCGGTCGCCTTGCTCGCCGGCTCGCCGAGATTGGAGTCCTGCGGAAACTCGTCGTCGAACTGATCGGCGAGAAAGGCGATGCGCGCCGCACGCTTGGTCGCCTCGGCTTCGTCATAGGGCGCGGCGCCTCTGGCGACGCCGCCGAACCAGCGAAACGAATTTCCGATCAGCGTGAAAGCCGCGCGGCGATTTTCGACCGCCTGCTTGGCGGAAGAAGGCCCGCCCGCGGGCGCGTTCTGCGCGAAAGAGGACACCGCCTGGCCCGCCGCGACCAGACCTCCGACGACGGCGATGCGCGCAATGTGCGACGACAAACTCATGGTGCTTCCTTCTTTATCGACGATGATCAGCGCGCATGGCTCTCTCGCCATCGGCGCACGAAATCGAGCGTTTGCGTGACATGCTTGATAGGATCGGAGTCGATCAGAGACAAGGCCACTTTTCCATCCGGAGTCACGACATAGGAGATCCGATCCGACACCGTCGCGCCGCTCTGCAAGGGCGCGCCGCGCTTGGCGTCATAGGCTTCGATCACGGAAAGTTGCGGATCCGCGGCGACCGGAAATTTGTCGCGGCATTCCTTGGTCGAGAACTCGCGCTGTGTCTCGATCGTGTCCGCCGAGACGCCGATGAGCGACGCGCCCGCCGCAGCGAAGCTCTCATATTGGTCGGCGAATTCATGCGCCTCTATCGTGCAGCCCCTCGTGAAGGACTTTGGATAGAAATAGAGGACCACGGGTCCCTTCTTCAGCGCATCCGCGAGCGAGAACGAGAAATCCTTGCCGCCGATGGCCGCCGCGGCCGTGAAATCCGGCGCCGGGTCGCCGGGTTTCAGCGCAGCGCGCGCCGGCTCCGCGGCAAGCATGGCGCAGAGCGCGGCGAAGATCGTCTTTTTTCCGAGCGTGCTCATTTGGCGCCTCCTGTGGCCGCGGCTTCATTGGTCGGCTTCGGCGGCGGCGGAGCGATCTTGGTCAAGACGCCGCCTTCGTCCTGATAGTCGAGGACGCCGATCGCGCCGACCACGCGATAGCCGAGGCCGGTCAGAATGTCGCCGACCGCTCCGGCGCGATGCGCGCGATTGGACACGGTGACGATGAGCCGGTCGCGCGGAATATAGGAGAGGTTCTTCTGCACGCCGGCGGTCTGAATGCTGAGATAGACGGGAAAGCCGCCGAACTTGGTGAGCTCGTCGGGGCGACGGATGTCGAGGACCAGCAAATCTTCCGGCTTGGCGAGCAGCGCGTCGAAGGCCGCACGATTGAGGCGAAGCGTCTTGTAGGTGTAAGCGGGATCATTGGCCGGGGTGACGGCCGGCGCAGCGACGGCGGTCGGGGCCGGATTGTCGGCGGCCGCGGCGGCCGCGGGGAAGAGCAGGAGGGTGAGCAACAGCGTCGGCGCGCGCATCGGTTCGACCTTTCTCATGCGTGGCGATCAAGCCCGAAGACGGGCGTTGAAGAAGTCGACGGAGCGTTTCCAGGCGAGCGCGGCGGCAGCCTGATCGTAGCGCGGCGTCGTGTCGTTGTTGAAGCCGTGCTGAACGTCCGGATAGAGGAAAGCCTGATAATTCGCTCCCGCGGCTTTCAAAGCGGCTTCATAGGCCGGCCAGCCGGCGTTGATGCGATCGTCGCTTCCGGCGTAATGAATGAGCAGCGGCGCTTTGATCTTCGGCACGTCCTCCGCGGCGGGCTGCGCGCCATAGAAGGGCACGGCCGCCGCGAGATCGGGGAGCTTCGTCGCGAGAAAATTGACGACGCCGCCGCCGTAGCAGAAGCCGATCGCGCCGACCCTGCCATTGCCGATCGGGCAGTTCTTCAGCGCGCCATAAGCGGCGATGAAGTCGTTGCGCGTCTTGCCCTGGTCGAGAGTCGCAAAGAGCGCGCGCGCCTTGTCCTCGTCGCCGGGATAGCCGCCGAGCGGCGTCAGCGCGTCCGGCGCGAAGACGACGAAATTCTCGAGCGCGAGCCGGCGCGCGATATCCTCGATATGGGGATTGAGCCCGCGATTCTCGTGAACCACGAGCACGGTCGGCAGCTTGCCGTCGACCTTAGCGGGATGGACGAAAAGACCCTTAACCGTTCCATATCCATCTGGCGAAGGAATTTCGAGCGTCTTCCCGGCGATGCGCGGATCGTCCTTGTCGACCTGCGCCGCTTCGGCGAAGCGCGGCAGCAGCTCGTCGAGAAGAGCGCCGGCCGCCACGGCGCCGATCGCGACTTTCTTCGCGCCTTCGACGAAACCGCGCCGATCGATGTCGCCATGCACGAACAAATCGAACAGCTTCAGGACTTCCGCCGGAAAATCTCTCGCGGTCTTCCTCGTCATGGGTGTCTCACTTCTGGTTCATCGGGCGAGGCGGGGTTTGTAGAGGTCGTGGCAGGATTTGCAGACCTGCGTCGTGTCGCGCGCGGCGGCGGCGGCAGCGTCGAAATCGCCTTTTTCGACATTGCGCAGCACCGCATCGACGAGCTTGGAGCCGTCGCGGGAGATCGCCACGGCGTCCGCGACGCCTTTCTTGCCGAAATAGTCTTCCGTATAGTGGAAGCCTTCCAGCAAGATGGCCGCATCTTCCCTGGCGGCCGACGCATTCTGGGCCGTGATGTCCGGCTCGAAGAACTTGATGGTCCTGTCGAGATCGCGCATCAGATCGTTGTCGTAATCACGCAGATCCAACTCCGCGAACGCAGGACTCGCGAGGAACAGGACGCCCCACCCCACGCGTAGAAACATGTTGCGATAGCTTGCCTTATTTTTCATGTCGTAACAAACATCCAGACTGGGCGACGCGACCTCTCGTCATGGATCGCGCCGCGCGGCGCGCCATCGAAAGCGAAACAAATTGGGGGGAAGGCGGGAAGGAGCGCGGACGACGCCGTCGCTCCTTCCCGGCTTTCGGCTCATGCGAGAATGTCGTTGACGACTTTTCCGTAGACGACGGTCGGCCGCTCGGCGCGGCCGGCGCGATGATAGACAGTCTTCAGATGATCGAGCCCGAGCAGTTGCAGCACGGTCGCATGCAAATCATAGGTGTCGACCGGGTTTTCGACCGTCTTCAAGCCGAGTTCGTCGGTGCGGCCGTAGGTGAGGCCGTGCTTGATTCCGGCGCCGGCGAGCCATTGCGTATAGCCCCATGGATTATGGTCGCGTCCGTCGCCGCTCTGACCATAGGGCGTCCGTCCGAATTCGGACGTCCACACGACGAGCGTCTGATCGAGCAGGCCGCGCGCTTCGAGATCGGCGAGAAGGCCGGCGACCGGCTTGTCGATCGCGCGCGTATGCGCCGAGTGATTTTGCTCGAGCTGGCGATGCGCGTCCCAGCTCTGATCGTCGGCGCCAGCTTGCTCGACCGGACCCGAAATCACGTGAACGAAGCGCACATTGCGTTCGACGAGACGGCGCGCGCGCAGCAGCACTGTGCCCATGTCCTGCGTCGCATCCTGGTCGATGCCGTAGAGCGCCTTGGTCGCGGCGGTCTCCTTCGACAGATCGACCGCCTCCGGCGCCGTCGCCTCCATGCGATAGGCGAGATCATAGGAATTGGTGCGCGCGGCGAGCTCGGAATCCTCCGGGTGCGCGGCGGCGCGCAGATCATTGAGGCTCTTCAGCAGATCGAGGCTCTCGCGCTGCTGCTGCAGGCCGATCAGCTCCGGCGGCGCCTGATAGAGGATCGGCTGCGCGCCGGGACGGAACGCCGTGCCTTGATAGACGGCCGGCAGGAATCCCGAGCTCCAATTCACCGAGCCGGCGCGCGGCTCGCGCTTTCCGCCATAGAGCACGACATAAGCCGGCAGATCGGGATTGGCGGCGCCGAGCGCATAAGCGACCCAGGAGCCGAGCGACGGGCGACCGGGGTTCACATCGCCGGTGTTGAGCTTCAAGATCGAGATGTCGTGCGTCGCGCCGATGGTGACGCTCGACTTGATGAAAGTGAGCTTGTCGGCGTGCTGCGCGAGATTGGGCAGCCAGTCGGAGAACCAGGCTCCGCTCTCGCCATATTGCTTCCACGTGCGCTTCGAAGCGAACAGCTTGCCGACGCCGCCCTGCGTGCTGGTCTTGATCCCTTCGAGGAAGGAGGCGGGAATATCCTGTCCGGCGAGCCGTTCGAGCTCGGGCTTGTAGTCATAGAGATCGAGCGTGCTGGGCGCGCCGTCCATATGCAGCCAGATGACCGATTTCACCTTGGCGGGGAAATGCGGCTCCTTGCGCGCGAGCGGATCGACAAAACCCGCCGCATTGGCCAGCGGCGCGCCGAACCAGCCGCCGCCGGGCATCATTCCGCCGACGGCGAAGCCGCCGACCCCATAGGCTGCGCCGCGCAGCCATTCTCGACGTGTAGTCTTGATGAGCATCTCGATTCCCTCCTATCGGGGAGCCGCTTCAGAAGCGGTAGACGAAGTCATTGCTGTTCACGACCGTGTGCACGAGATCGACGAAGGCCGAAGCGCGCAACGGATCCACGAATTTGGCCTTCACGATCGGCAGGGCCAGCGCCAGCTTGCCGTCCTCCGCCTTGCCGGCAATGGTATTGCGATGCCGGTCGAGGAAAGCGAGGAGAGCCGCACGCTCCGCATCCGACGGCTTGCGGCCGAACAGCACGAGATAGAGCCTGTCGAGCTGCGCCGATTCGTCGGCGCCGGCCTCTTCGATGATGCGTCCCGCGAGCGCCTGCGACCATTTGAAGACGATGTCGCTGTTGTAGAGCGTCAGCGCCTGCAGCGGCGTCGTCGTCACGTCGCGCTTGCTGTGAATCTGCTGCGGATTGGCCATGTCGAAGGTTTCGAGCAGCGGATAGGGCAGGCTGCGCCGCGTGAAGATGTAGAGGCTGCGGCGGTTGAAGTCGTTCGGATCCTTGGCCGTGGACCAGGACGGATCATAGGCGAAGTTTCCGCCGCCGGTCAGATTAGCGGGAATGGGCGGGAACACGCTCGGGCCGCCGACTTGCTCGTTCAGCTTGCCCGAAGCGACGAGAATCGAGTCGCGAATTTCTTCCGCCTCGAGCCGCTTGCGCGGGAAGACGGCGACGAGCTTGTTCTCGGGATCGGCCTTGGCGACCTCCTCGCGATAGGCGGAAGACTGACGATAGGTGGAGGAGAGAAGAATTGCGCGATGCAGTTTCTTGATGCTCCAGCCGTCCTGCACGAAACTATAGGCCAGGAAGTCGAGCAGCTCCTGATTGGTCGGCTTGTCGCCGGCCTTGCCGAAATCGCTCACCGTGCCGACGATGCCCTTGCCGAAATATTGGTTCCACACGCGATTGACGAAGACGCGCGCGGTGAGCGGATTTTTCTCGCTCACGAGCCAGTCGGCGAGCGCTGTGCGTCGGCCGGACGAGGTCGCGGTCGGCTTGATGTTCGGCTTTTCGCTGGTCATCGCCTCCGGAAAGGCGGGCTGCACCTCCTCGAGCGGCTTTTCGTGATTTCCGACGAAGAGGACATGGGTCGGCGGCGAGTCGTTGTGGCCGAGCTCGGTCGCCGCGGTGTAGCTCAGTGAGCCCTTGGTCGGGCGCAGGTTCTGGAATTTGCGCAGCTCCTGCGCGAGCTTCTGATATTCTTCCGCCTTCTTGACGATCTCCTCGCTGTGCTGGGGCGAGGACTTGTCGTCGGCGACATAGCGCAGGAAAGCGCCGAGTTCGAGATCCGTGGTCACGGCCTCGAGCCGGTGATTGACCCAGCGATCGAGCGGCGTCCATTGGTCCTTGGGCTTGAAGATCGATTCACGGCTATCGGTGAGATACCGTTCCTTGTGATATTTGTACGCCGCCTCGCGGACCGAATCGATGATCTCCTTCTGACGGGCGCGGATCGCCTTGGTCGCCTCGTCGTAGATCGCCCGATCCTTCTCGAAGGTGGCCTCCACCTCGCCTTTGCGGGCAGGAATTTTTTCGTCGAAGGCGGTGTTGGCGAAGAAGGCCTGCAGAGAGAAATAGTCCTTTTGCGTGAACTTGTCGGTCTTGTGATTGTGGCAGCGCGCGCAACCGACGGTCGTGCCGAGAATCGCCTGACCGACCGTGTCGGTCATGTCTGTCGTGATCTGATATTTGCGCTGCACGAGATCGCGCGAATTGCTGTTGTCCGGATAGCCGGCGAGGAATCCCGTCGCGACGAGCACGTCCTGATCGCCCGGCGCGATCTCGTCGCCGGCGATCTGCTCACGAATGAATTGCGAATAGGGCTTGTCCTCGTTGAAGGCCTTGATCACGTAATCGCGATAGCGAAACATGTTCGGTCGCGTGGTGTCGTTCTGGAATCCAGAGCTGTCCGCGTAGCGGGCGAGGTCCAGCCATTGACGGGCTTGACGCTCTCCGTAGCGCGGCGAAGCGAGCAGCCGGTCGACGAGCTTCGCATAGGCGTCGGGGCTCTGGTCGTTTTCGAAAGCGGCCACTTCCTCCGGAGTCGGAATGAGGCCCCAGACGTCGAGCGTCACGCGGCGGATGAACGTCGCACGATCCGCCTCCGGCGACGGCGCCAGCCCGTTGGCTCGGATTTTGGCAAGAACGAACGCGTCCAGCGGAGAGCGGACCCATTCCTTCTGATCGACGTTCGGGACGGAGGGAGGCTGAACCGGCTGCCAAGCCCAATGTAGTCTCGCCGGGCGCGAGGGCGACTCGGCGGCGACGCTCGGGGAGAGGGGCTTCTGTTCGTCGGCCACGGCGAGGACGCTCGCCGAGGCGCTCAACAACAACACGGTGAACGCTGATCGTCTCAGGGTCTTCGTCATATGCGACAACCTCGATCGGGTTTTTGAAAAGCCGTCGATTTCCTTCGGCGACATTGGTCGCAGCCGGCTGTACGGCGAGGCCTCGAATTGCGGGGCCAGTCGGTGAACTCTAGGCTCGAATTCGAAATATGTCTACCTATGAAGTAGGTATTATAACAAAAAATCGCGCTCTCGCTCCTGAGAGGCGGACAGGAGGAGAGGACGCGAAAAGACGGCCCCGCGTCCATGCGAGTCGTCGGCGGGAATCGAGCGTTCTTCGCGACCGGGCAGCCGCCGGGGAGAGAATGGCTCCTCTCTCAAATTTCATAGCTGAGCGGGATGTTGTCGGCCAATTCACAGGCTTGTGCGAGCGTGTAATTGTCGAGCACGCCGGATAAGGCCCGCTGCGCGTCTCGCATGACGAGCCTCACGGCGCAGCGTTCGACGTCGTCGCAGTCGTCACAGGGTTTGTAGCTCGTCCTGCTGGCGCAGGGGAGCGGGGCGAGAGGGCCGTCGAGCGCGCGAATAATGTCGCCGATGGTGATCTGTTCGGATGGACGGGCGAGAGTGTATCCTCCGCCCTTTCCCATCTTCGAGACGACATAGCCGCAGTTGCGCAGCTCGCACAGGATCGCGTCGAGGAATTTTTTGGGAATATTCTGGGTGGTCGCGATCTCCGTCACCGGCACCGGGCGTCCCGGCGGAAATCGCGCGAGATACGCCATCGCCTTGAGGCCGTATTTGCCCTTCTTTGTCAGCAAAGCGCCCTTCCCCGTCTACAAAAATGATAGACTATGGGCGCAAGACCGATCAGTCAACAAAGGCGATCGACATATCAAGGATAGCGGGCGGAGCCCCATTGAGCGCTCTGCAGACGCAGGAGCGCGGCGACGAGCGCGTCGACGTCCTCGCAAGTGTTGTAGAAGGCGAGCGAGGGACGCACGGTCGCCTCGAGGCCGAATCGGCGCAGGATCGGCTGTGCGCAGTGATGTCCGGCGCGCACGGCGATCCCTTCGCGGTCGAGCGCCTTGCCGACGTCCTCGGTCCGGTGGCCGTCGAGCACGAAGGAGAGCACGCTCGCCTTCTCCGCCGCCGTGCCGATGAACGTCAGCCCCGGCACGAGCCGCATCTTCTCCGTCGCATAGACGAGCAGGTCGTGCTCGTAACGCGCGATGACCTCCATGCCGATCGATTCGACATAGTCGAGCGCGGCGCCGAGCCCGACGGCGTCGGCGATATTGCCGGTGCCGGCCTCGAAGCGCTCGGGCGGGCCCTGATAGATCGTCTTCTCGAAAGTGACGTCGGCGATCATATTGCCGCCGCCTTGCCAGGGCGGCATGTCGGCGAGGACCTCGTCCTTGCCGAAGACGACGCCGATTCCGGTCGGGCCGAACACCTTATGGCCGGAGAAAACAAAGAAGTCGCAGTCGATCGACTGCACGTCGACCGGCATATGCGAGACCGATTGCGCGCCGTCGATCAGCACGCGCGCCCCGTGGCGATGCGCCATCGCCGTAAGGTCGCGTACGGGCGTGACGGTGCCGAGCGCATTGGAGACCTGCGTCACCGAGACGATGCGCGTCTTGGGGTTGAGCAGCTTCTCATATTCCTCGAGGATGATCTGGCCGCGATCGTCCACCGGCGCGACGCGCAGCCGCGCGCCCTTCTCGGCGCAGAGCTGCTGCCAGGGCACGATATTGGCGTGATGCTCGAGCCAGGAGATCACGATCTCGTCGCCGGCCTGCACATTGCGCCGGCCCCAGGATTGCGCCACGAGATTGATCGCCTCCGTCGCGCCGCGCACGAAGACGACGTCCTTGACCGACGGCGCCTTCAGGAAGCGGCGCACCTTCTCGCGCGCCGCCTCATAGGCGTCGGTCGAGCGCGCCGCCAGCGCATGGGCGGCGCGATGGATGTTGGAATTCTCATATTCGTAGAAATGCGCGAGCCGGTCGATGACGGCTTGCGGCTTCTGCGTGGTGGCGGCGTTGTCGAGCCACACCAGCGGCTTGCCGTGCACCTGCTGCCGCAGGATCGGGAAGTCGCGCTTCACGGCGTGGGGATCGAAGGCGCCGCGGCTCGCCGGCGCATGGGCGACGAGCTGCGGCGCAAAGCCCTGCGGCTCTTCCGGAGCGGCGGTCGGCGCGGCGGGGGCCATGCCGGCGCGATCCAGGAAATAGAGCGAATCGGTCGCCGCCGGTCCGGCCGCGCCCGGCGCGAAGCTGCGCTCCTGGCCGGAGATTTCCGGCAGAGCGACATTGGGCGTCGCGAGCGCGAAGGCGTCGGAGAGTCGATGCGGATCGGCCTCCGAAGGGCCGGAATAAGCAAAGGTCTCCGGCGCGGCGTCGGCGGTGGCCGTCGGGCCTGAAAGCCCGGCGTCGTAGCGGTCGACGAGCGAGAGCGAGGGGTCGGAAGGCGCGGCGCCGGGCGCGACCGCCGGCGTTCGGTCGCGCAGGAAATAGAGATTGTCGGCCGGCGCGGCCTTCATGCCGCCCGGCGCGGAGTCGGGACCATAGCCGCCATAGGGCGCCGGCGCCTGCAGCGGCGAAACGCCGCCGAACTGCGCGAACGAATTGGGGACCGCCGAATAGTCGATCGCCGCCGCGGCGGGGCTTCCGGGCTCGAAAGCGCCGGCCGATGCGCCCGGCTGCGGCACGTCCGACAGGCCATAGGGCGGAACCGCCGGCTGCAGGCCGACCGGCGCGGAGGGCGAGGAGAGATTGGGCGTCGGCGCGATGGAGGGAATGGTCGTCGGCGGAACGTCGGGCGCCCCCATCGGCGGCCGCGCCGGCGCGAGCGGCGCGACGCTGGTCACGAGGGAGGGCGCGGGCGCTTCGGGCAGCGCCGGCGGCACGATCGGCGCCCCGGGAGAGAGCGTCGCCGGCGATTCATTCGCCTGGAAGAAGGAATTGGCGATGCGGGCGATCATGGCCGGATCGGGAAAGGCCGGCGCTCCATGGCGCGTCAGCGTCTCCTCGGAAGGCGTGTCCGGCGCCGAAGCGCCGAAGGCCGGAGAATTGGACGGCGCAGAAGTCATGATCGTTCTCTCTCGGCGCTATTTCTGGAGTGACGCGCCGGCGGCGATGCGCCGCCGGCGCCGACGAGATCAGACGTATTTGTCGCCGTAGTCGTGATATTTGCCCACCTCGACGCCCTCGAGCACGCCGAGCGCGTCATGCGTCAGCACGGCGGCCGAGCAATAGAGCGAGATGAGGTAGGAGGCGATCGCCTTGCGGTTGATGCCCATGAAGCGCACCGAGAGGCTCGGCGCCACCTCGCCCGGAATGCCCGGCTGGAACAGGCCGATCACGCCCTGCTTCTTCTCGCCCGTGCGCAGCAGCAGGACATTGGTCTTGCCCGTTTCGTCGATGAACAGCTTGTCGCTCGGCACGAGCGGCAGGCCGCGCCAGGTGACGAAGGGCGAGCCGAACAGAGTCACCGTCGGCGGCGGCACGCCGCGGCGCGTGCATTCGCGCCCGAAGGCGGCGATGGCGCGCGGATGGGCGAGGAAGAAAGCCGGCTCCTTCCAGACCTTGGCGATGAGCTCGTCGAGATCGTCCGGCGTCGGCGCCCCGGTGCGCGTCTTGATCTTCATCGACGGATGCGCGTTGGCGAGGAATCCATATTCCGGATTGTTGATGAGCTCGCTCTCCTGCTTCTCCTTGACCTTCTCCGTGAGCAGGCGGACCTGCTCCTGGATCTGATCGTAAGGATGGCTGTAGAGATCGGAGACGCGCGTCTGCACGTCGAGCACGGTCGTCACCGCATTCATCGAATATTCGCGCGGCGCATCCTCGTAATCGACGAAGGTCTCGGGCAGATCGGCGTCGCGGTCGCGGGCCGGGCTGCAGGTCACGTCGGCGTCGGTGAGCGCGCTATCCTCGCGCACGCGATTGAGCCGATAGATGCCGGCCTCGACCGGCGTCCAAGGCAGAAAGGACACGAGCCAGCGCGGCGTTATGCCCGACCATTGCGCTCTCGTCTTCGTCGCATTGGCGAGTTGACGGGCCGCGGATTCGCTCAGCGTCCGTCGGACTTCGGGTTCGGTGGTCATTTGAATTCGTTCCTCGGGGCGATTGAACGAGGCGTCCGACGCGCGCGGGCGGTCCGCGAGCGCCGAAGAACGTCGGCCGGCATCGAAAGGAGCGGCCAATTCGACGCCGCACGTCATCCCTACAAGAGGGTCTCGGGACGATCAATAGTATTTGTAATAGAAAATTATTCTACACGGATAATGTTGTTCAATCATATTTGCTTTGTATACGTCTACAAGAACGATATACCGAGCGAACTAGCGCGGATCTACAGCATCGTCTCAGCCCTCCTCGCCCCCGTCGGCATAGGACATGACCAGATAGACCGTCGCAGGGACGACGCCGAGATTGCGATAGCTGTGCGGCACGTCGGCGAGGAAGTCGACGGCGTCGCCTTCGTCGAGCTGCACGGCCGGCTCCTTGCCGACGACGACCTCGATCGAGCCGCGCGCGACGACGAGGTTCTCCTTCGTGCCCGACGCATGCGCCTCGGAGCGCTCGATGTGATTGGGGCCGATCGTGAGGTGGTAGAACTCGACCGGCCGTCGGCAGTCATAAGGGTAGAGAGCGCGAGAGACGAAAGCGCCGCCGACGGACTCGACCGTCTGCGGCTCGCTCTTGCGAATGACGAGCACGCCCTGGCGCTCCTTGGAGGCGACGAGGCTGCCGAAGGGAACGCCGAGCGCATTGGCGATGCGCCAGAGATGGCCGAGAGAAGGCGCCTGGCGGCCCGCGGCGATGCGCGCGAGCTCGCCCGCCTCTATGCCGGTCTGCTCCGACAGACGCGCCAGCGAGCGTCCGCGACGATTGAGCAGCCGCTCGAGCCGTTCCGCGACGATCCGCGAGAGCCGCTCCGGAGAAGAACGATCGCGCTTCACGATTCCAGGAGCCTCTCGAGTCATCCATTTTTCCTCTTTTGTAAGCCGAGTATCCGGAATGGGCAAACGGCGGTCAAGCGCGAAAGGCGCATGAATTCGATAAAAATCCTCCGCGCTTCCACGACGCTGCTCAAGTCATACCCTTGCAGTTGATATAAATAATGCTAGCATGCGCCCATCCTCGAACGGATGGATCGACCATGAGCAAATTCCCGGCCCGCCCTCTGGCTCTTCTTTCTCTCGGCGTCGCATGCATGGCGGCCCCCGCGGCTCTGGCCGAGCTGCCGGCGCATAAATTCCTTCCCCTCAGCGCCGCCCTCGCGGTGGCGCAGGGCGCCCACGACGCTTGCGTCGCCCAGGGCTATCGCGTCTCCGTCACCATCGTCGGCGCGGAGGGACAGGCGATCGTCTCTCTGCGCGGGGACGGCGCCTCGCCGCACACGCTCGAGAACAGCCAGCGCAAGGCCTATACGTCGCGCACCTTCCGCGCGCCTTCCGGCGATATCGCCCAACGGGTGAAGGAAAATCCGAGCCTCGGCCTCGTTCATCTCTCCGGGGTGATCGCGATTCAGGGCGCGCTGCCGATCAAGGTCGGCGAGGAGACGATCGGCGCGGTCGGCGTCTCGGGCGCGCCGGGAGGCGACAAGGACGAAGCCTGCGCCAAGGCCGGAATCGACAAGATCGCGGATCAGCTGAAGTGAACGCGCGCGTCGGCGACGAGCGAAAGCCGGTCGACGACGGCGACGCGCAGGGCGCGGCGATCGATCAGGTCGTCGACGCGCTGCGCGCTCTGCGCAAGACCTCGCAGAAGAGCCGCTACAAGAGCCGGGCTCTTCCCGAGCTTCCCTCGCGCGCGGCGGTGGTCGACATCGTCGCGGATCTCGTCGCCGTCCTCTATCCGCGCCATTTCGGCCCCTCCCATCTCACCATCGAGACCGTCGACGCTTTCGTATCGACGACGCTGAAGCGCGCGCTGCACTCTCTGACCGAGCAGATTCGCAAGGAATTGCTGCTGTTCGCGGAGGAGGACGAGAGCCGCGACAGGGAGAGCGACGCGCGCGGGATCGCCGACGCTTTCCTCGGCGCGCTGCCCCGCGTGCGCTCGCTGCTCGACACCGACATACGCGCCGCTTTCGACGGCGATCCCGCGGCGCGCAGTCTCGACGAGATCGTGTTCTGCTATCCCGGCGTCGCCGCAGTCGTGCGCCATCGCCTCGCGCACGAGCTCTTTTCGCTCGGGGCGCCGATGCTCGCGCGCATCGTCGCCGAGATCGCGCATTCCGAGACCGGCATCGACATTCATCCGGGCGCCGAAATCGACTCGAGCTTCTTCATCGATCACGGCGCGGGCGTCGTGATCGGCGAGACGGCGCGCATCGGCAAGCGCGTACGGTTGTACCAAGGCGTCACGCTCGGGGCGAAGCGCTTCGAGACGGATGAGAGCGGCGCGCTCGTCAAAGGCCGGCCGCGTCACCCCATAGTCGAGGACGACGTGGTCATCTACGCCGGCGCGACGATCCTCGGGCGCATCACGATCGGCCGCGGCTCGTCGATCGGCGGCAATGTCTGGCTCACGCACAGCGTGCCGCCGGGGAGCAACATCACCCAGGCGCGCGCCATCGAAACTTTCGACAACGGCGGCGGGATATGAGATTTCGTCTTTCGACTCTCTCGCATTGCATTCTGCTTCCGTTCGCCGTCTCGGGCGCCGCGCAGGCGCAGACCTCGCCGCTTCTCACCGGCGCGCAGGCGTTTTCCGACTGGCGCGCCGATGCGCCGGGCGTGCGGCGAAAAATCTCCATCGGCGATCTGCCCGCGCCTCTGGCCAGCGACCCCGCCGCGTCGCGTTCGCAGGTGGCCGCACGGCCGCAGAACGCGTCGCCGAACACTCTGCCGGGCTTTTCGGCGAGCGTCTTCGCCACAAATCTGGAAGGCCCTCGCGTCATCCGCATCGCGCCGAACGGCGATGTCTTCGTCGCCGAGAGCAATGGCGGACGCGTGCGCGCCTTCCGCCTCGACGCCGGCGGGTCGAAGCCCGAGGCCGATCGCATCTTCGCGCAGGGCCTCGAGCGGCCCTACGGCCTCGCTTTCTATCCGCCGGGCCCGAACCCGCAATGGCTCTACGTCGCGACAGTGTCGCAGGTGCGGCGCTATCCCTATCGAAAAAGCGATCTCGAGGCCTCCGGCCCCGCCGAAATCATCGTCTCGGATTTGCCGACGGAGGGGCATTGGACGAGGGACATCGTCTTCTCGCCTGACGGCAAGACGCTGTTCGTCGCCGTCGGCTCGCGTTCCAATGTCGCCGAAGGACATGCGCAACCCTCGCCCGCGGATGTCGCCGCGCTCGAACGAGCCAATGGCGTCGGCGCGAGCGGCGGCGTCGAGCGGCTGCGCGCCAATGTGCTCGCCTTCGATCCCGACGGGCGCAACAGACGGGTCTTCGCAACCGGCCTGCGCAATTGCTCGGGGATGACTGTCCAGCCGAAGACCGACGATCTCTGGTGCGTGGTGAACGAGCGCGACATGTTGGGCGACGATTTGCCGCCCGACTATGCGACGCGGGTTCGCGAGGGCGCCTTCTACGGCTGGCCGTGGCGCTATATCGGCGATCATGTCGACCCTCGACATGCCGGCGAGCGGCCGGACCTCGCTGGCCGGGCGAGCGCGCCGGACGTGTTGATCCAGCCGCATTCGGCGCCGCTCGGAATCGTCTTCTATGACGGGAGCCAGTTTCCGTCCGACTACACGGGCGACGCCTTCGTGGCGCTGCACGGATCATGGAACCGCTCGAAACGCACGGGCTACAAGATCGTCCGGCTCGCATTCGAGAAGGGAAGAGCGACCGGCGAATATGAGGATTTTCTGACCGGCTTCGTGCTGGACGACGCGCGCGTATGGGCGCGGCCGGTCTCCTTGGCCGTCGCGAAAGACGGCGCGCTGCTCTTCAGCGAGGACGCGAACGGAACGATCTGGCGCGTCTCTCATTCGAAGTAACACGTAGGGGCGGCCACGTCGCGGCCGACCCTGGTTCGAATAGTCTCGAACGGCGCGCGACCGCACGGCGCTCACGCTGCTTCGCCGACGTGGATCCGTTTCATCGCCGCGTCGATCTCTATGTCGATCTCGAGCAGAGAGACCTTGTCGCGCTCGCGCAGATTGACCTCCACGCGCTCCGGGTCGATCTCTATATGCTTGGAAACCGCGGCGAGCACCTCCTTGTGCAGCAGCGCGACCAGATTGGAGTTGCAGATCGAGGCGCGCTCATGCGCGAGAAGAATCTGCAGTCGCTCGCGCGCGACCGGCGCCGAGCTGCGGCGGTCGAGGAATTTGAACAAGTTCATGCCGCCCTCCGGCCGAACAGGCGCACGAGAAGCCCCTTCTTGTCGGCGGGGATGTCCATCGGCACCTCGATTCCACAAAGGCGCCGCGCGGCATCCATATAGGCGCGCGCCGGCGCGCTGGTCGTGCTGTGCAGCGTGACCGGGCTGCCGACATTGGAGGCGCGCAGCACGTCCTCGCTCTCCGGGATGATGCCGATCAGCGGGATCGACAAAATCTCCAGCACGTCGTCGACATGCAGCATCTCGCCGCGCGCGGCGCGTCCCGCGTCATAGCGCGTCAGCAGCAGATGCTTTTCCATGCGCTCGCCGCGCTCGGCGCGCTCGGTCTTGGCGTCGAGCAGGCCGATGATGCGGTCGGAGTCGCGCACCGAGGAGATCTCCGGATTGGCGACAACGACGGCGACATCGGCGAAGCGCATCGCGAGAGTGGCGCCACGCTCGATTCCCGCCGGGCTGTCGCAGACGATCCAGTCGAAGCGCTCGCGCAATTCGTCGATCACGCGGCGCACGCCCTCCTCGGTGAGCGCGTCCTTGTCGCGCGTCTGCGAGGCGGCGAGCAGATGCAGCGTGTCGACGCGCTTGTCGCGGATCAGCGCCTGATGCAGCTTGGCGTCGCCATTGGCGACATTGATGAGGTCGTAGACGACGCGTCGCTCGGCGCCCATCACGAGATCGAGATTGCGCAGGCCGACGTCGAAGTCGACGACCGCGACCTTGTGATTCGACTGGGCCAGCGCCGCGCCGAGCGCCGCGGTCGACGTCGTCTTGCCGACGCCGCCCTTGCCGGATGTGACCACCAATATTTTGGACATTCGTCGTCCCCCTCAGTCGAGCCTGACGATTCTGATCGTTTCGTCCTGCAGAAAAGCATGCACGGCGCGCCCGCGCAGATCGGCGCGGATTTCGTCCGCCGTCATGTAGAAGCCGCCGACGGCGACGAGCTCCGCCTCCATCTTGCGGCAGAAGATGCGCGCGCGCGTCTCGCCGTAGGAACCGGCCATCACGCGGCCGCGCACCGCGCCATAGACATGAATGGAGCCGCCGGCGATGACGTCGGCGCCGGAGGCGACCGAGCCGATGACGATGACGTCGCCGGCGGGATGAAAGATCGATTGGCCCGAGCGCACCGGCGCTTCGACGACGAGCGGCGCGGCATGGCGATCGCTTTCGGCGTTCTCCGGGGCTGCGGTCTTTTCGCCGCGCAGCGCGGCACCGATCTCGGCGAAAGCGGTCCGCTCGTGCGGCGTCAGCGGCGCCGGCTGCTGCTGCTCGGCGCTCGAGGGCTCGTCGGAGGCGAGCGCGCGGCCGCTCATGAGGATCGGCGGCAGTTCCTCGCAGGCCCAGGCGGGCTCGACGCCGGTCAGGCCCATGACGCGGACATTGCGTTCGGACAGCCGATCCAGGAGACCGACGACTTCGTCGCGTTCGAGGCCGAGCTTGGAAAGGTCGATGACGATCGCCTTGCGCGCGAAGAAGGCGGGCGAGCGCTCGAGACAGGCGTCGAGCTTCTCGATCCAGCCGTCGATCGGCGCGTCGGGCTCGATGGCGAGGACCGGAAAGGACCGGCCTCGGAAGCGGATGTGGGAGGATGAAGATTCGGTCAACGGCGCGGACTCGCAAGCTCTGCTGCGAGTCCCATTTCATGCCAGCATGGTTAACAGCGGGTTAAATTACCTAAGCGTAAATTCGACGCCGGTCCCTTGCTTCGCTTCGCTCGCAATGACGAGCGACCTCCGAGGCGCAGCCATTGCGAGCAGCGACGAAGCAATCCAGAGTCTCGTCCACGGCTCCGGATCGCTTCGCCCGCAGCGGTCAGAAGAAGCCGAGGCTGCGGGGGTTGTAGGACACCAGCAGATTCTTGGTCTGCTGATAATGATCCAGCATCATCCGGTGATTCTCGCGGCCGACGCCCGATTGCTTGTAGCCGCCGAACGCGGCGTGCGCCGGATAGGCGTGGTAGCAATTGGTCCAGACGCGGCCGGCCTGAATGGCGCGGCCGACGCGATAGGCGCGATTGATGTCGCGCGTCCATAAGCCCGCGCCGAGGCCATAGATCGTGTCATTGGCGATCATGACCGCTTCCTCGTCGGAATCGAACACGGTCACCGAGACGACGGGGCCGAAGATTTCCTCCTGGAACACGCGCATCTTGTTGTTGCCGGCGAGCACGGTCGGCTTCACATAATAGCCGCCGGCGAACTCGCCGCCGAGCTCGGCGGGGCCGCCGCCGATCAGTATGTCCGCGCCTTCCTTGCGGCCGATGTCGAAATAGCCGAGGATCTTCTCCATCTGCTCCTGCGATGCCTGCGCGCCGAGCATGGTCTTCTCGTCGAGCGGATCACCCTGCACGATGGCGCCGACGCGCTGCAGCGCGCGCTCCATGAAGCGGTCGTAGATGCTTCTGTGCACCAGCGCGCGGCTCGGGCAGGTGCACACTTCGCCCTGGTTGAGGGCGAACATGGCGAAGCCCTCGAGCGCCTTGTCGAGCAGGGCGTCGTCCTCGGCGGCGATGTCGGCGAAGAAGATGTTGGGCGATTTGCCGCCGAGCTCCAGCGTGACCGGAATGAGATTGCGCGCGGCATATTCGCCGATGAGCCGTCCGGTGCCGGTCTCGCCGGTAAAGGCTACTTTGGCGATGCGCTTGGAGGAGGCGAGCGGCCGTCCCGCCTCGAGGCCGAAGCCGTTGACGATGTTCACGACGCCGGGCGGCAGCAGGTCGCCGACGAGGTCGGCCCAGACGAGAATGGAGGCCGGAGTCTGCTCGGCCGGCTTCAGCGCCACGCAATTGCCGGCGGCGAGCGCGGGCGCGAGCTTCCAGGCGGCCATCAGCAGCGGGAAGTTCCACGGAATGATCTGGCCGACGACGCCGAGCGGCTCGTGGAAATGATAGGCGACGGTGTCGTGGTCGAGCTCCGATATGGCGCCTTCCTGCGCGCGGATGGCGGCGGCGAAATAGCGGAAATGATCGACGGCGAGCGGAATGTCGGCGGCCAGCGTCTCGCGGATCGGCTTGCCATTGTCCCAGCTCTCGGCCTCCGCGAGCGCGGCGAGATTCTGCTCCATGCGGTCGGCGACGGCGTTGAGCAGCCGCGCCCGTTCGGAGACGCTGGTCCGGCCCCAGGCGTCGCGAGCTTCATGAGCGGCGTCGAGCGCCTTCTCGATATCGTTCTCGTCGGAGCGTGCGACCTCGCACAGGGTTCGGCCGTTCACCGGCGTCTTGTTTTCGAAATAGCGGCCATTGGCCGGCGCGACCCAGCGGCCGCCGATGTAGTTCTCGTAGCGGGGTTTGAACTGCGGCTCGGCGGAGCGGATGAATTCGGGCCTCGTCATGGCGGTCTCCTCTCTTCGTCACGCGCTCTTGCGTTCTGTTCGCGGCGTCGTGGCTCCAATGTCTGCCCGCGCGCGAGAGCCCGCCAGTGGGAAAACGCGCGACGACGGCATTCTCTACGTCAGGCGCCTCGAGCGGCCCGAGACGGTCGAGCTTCCGGCGCCATGTCGCCCGGCCGACGCCGAGCAGCTTCGCCGCGGCCGAGATATTGCCGCCGCCAGCGCCCGCCGGACGTCGTCGCCCGAGCAGTCGCCGCCCGAGCAATCGTCGTCGCGCGAGCCGCAGGACGAGGTCGGCGCGGGCGAAATCGGAATGGTTGACGGCGCTTGGCGCCTCAGGAATTTAGATATATCCGGAATGGAGAAATGATCGAAGGTCTCCGCGCCGGCAATGGCTCGGCGCCACCCGAGAGGCCGGCCGTCAAGTCGACGGAGACATATGCGCGTCCTCTCCCGAGCCGACCGTTTACAAACTCCACCCGCGTTGCCGACGCCCATGACGCGGTCATCGTGTCCGCGACTTCCTGCTCCTGGTCGAGAAACCGATCCATGCCCGTCTGGTCCAGCGAACAGGAGCGCGCCCTCTCCTCCGTCGCCGCTTGGCTGAAGGACCGCCCGCAGGTCTTTCGCCTGTTCGGCTATGCCGGGACCGGCAAATCGACGCTCGCGCGCCACATCGCCGAGAACGTCGACGGCGACGTCGCCTTCGGCGCCTTCACCGGCAAGGCGGCGCTGGTCATGCGCTCCAAGGGCTGCAAGGACGCGCGCACCATTCACAGCCTCATCTATCGCGCGACCGATTCGGAGACCGAGGAGCCGAGCTTCGAGCTCAACGAGGACAGCGAGGCGGCCAAAGCGTCGCTCATCATCATCGACGAATGCTCCATGGTCGACGAAGAATTGGGCCGCGATCTCCTCTCCTTCGGCAAGAAGGTGCTGGTGCTCGGCGATCCGGCGCAATTGCCGCCGGTGAAGGGCGGCGGCTTCTTCACCGAGGCCGAGCCGGACGTGATGCTGACGGAGGTGCATCGCCAGGCCGCCGACAATCCGATCGTGCGCCTGTCGATGATCATACGTGAAGGCGGGCGGCTCGACCATGGCGTTTATGGCGACACGCGCGTGGTGCGGCGCGACGCGCTCGATCCGGCGCTGGTGACGGGCGCCGATCAGGTGCTGGTCGGACTCAATCGCACGCGGCGCGCCTACAACGCCCGGCTGCGCCAATTGCGCGGCTTTTCAGGCGCGCTGCCGCAGACCGGCGAGAAGCTCGTCTGCCTGCGCAACAATCGCAAGAAGGGCCTGCTCAACGGCGCGCTGTTCACGGTGAAGAGCGCCGGCGCCGTGCGGCGCGGCAAGGTGCGGCTGCTGGTCGAATCGGAGGAGGCGGCGGGCAAGCTGCAGCGGGTCGGCGTGCTGCCGCAATTCTTCGACGGCGGCGAGGCGGAGATTCCCTATGCGCAGCGCAAGGATTCGGACGAGTTCGACTATGGCTATGCGCTGACCGTGCACAAAGCGCAGGGCTCGCAATGGGACGATGTGGCGCTGTTCGACGAATCGCACGCCTTCCGCGAGCACCGAGCCCGCTGGCTCTACACCGGAATCACGCGCGCGGCGCAGAGGCTCACAGTGGTGGCGTGAGAGGCGACGCGCACAACCTCTCGCCGACGCCTGACGGAGCCCGGCGGCAGCCGGGCTCCGAGAAGCCGCCTCAGCGGCTCGGCTGCGCGCCGTGCGACGTGGCGCCGGAACGCCCGCCGCTCTTCATGGATTTGCTCGGAATGTCGCTATAGGGCGCCAGGCCATGCGCTCCGGGCGACGAGCTCGCGCCCTTGGGAGACTTGGGAGATTGGACGGAGCGGCCTTCGGTCGCTCCGCGCGCGGATTGGGCGGATCGAGCCTGCGCGCCCGTTCCGCGTCCCTGCCAATAGCTCGAGCCCCGCTCGCGCATCTCTATCGATCGGCCGCCGCGGGGCTGCGGATAGGCCGAGCGGCCGCCCCTCATTCCGCGCTCCTGATAGGTTCCCCGGCTCCTGTATGCGCCCTTGCCGTATGTGCCCTTCCCGTGCGGCGCATAGACGCTCCGCCCCCCTCTCGTCACGCACCGCCATTCTCCGCCTCGCTCGTGGATCAGGCGGCCGCCTTTCGACGCGCAGCGCGCCTCTATGCCGCGCGGCGCATAGGCCGAGCGGCCGGTCGCCGCACGGTGATAGGAGCCACTGCGTCCTTGCGACGGACGACTCTCGTAATTTGTCGCGGCAGCATATTTCGCCTCTTTGGACGAGGAGCCTGACGGCGCTGCGCTGGCCTGGCCGGCAAAAGTGAGCCATCCGAGCGCAGCCGCGCCGATCGTCAGTGTCTTCATGAGGTTCATCTGCACACTCCGGATCGCGAGCTCTACGAGAGAGGCCGCGGCGCCCCCCAGGGCGTCCAAACGCGCGGGCGCCGCTCGGGTTCCCCGATTCGACACAGCGGCGGCGCGCATGGTCCCGCCCGAGCGGGCGGCGACGGCGCGATTGCAAGTGGAGACGACGGTACCTATAGTCCGCGCCAATTCCGGCCGGAACGCGAATGAAAGAGCCGGATCAGCCGAGCCCAGGGGATCGAGAACGTCATGCTGGAAGGCCTGCGCACCGCATCGCAACATCGGATCGGCCGCATCATCCTCGGGATCGTCATGGGCTTCATCGCTCTGAGCTTCGCCGTCTGGGGCATAGGCGACGTGTTCCGCGGCTTCTCGACGACGCGGCTCGCCAAGGTCGGCTCCGGCGAAGTCTCCGTCGACGCCTATCGCGCCGCCTATCAGAACGAGCTTCGCCGCCTGCAGCAGCGCGCCCGCCGCGCCATCACCAATGAGGAGGCGCGCCGTTATGGCCTCGACGAGCAGGTGCTGCAGCGTCTCATCACCGAGCTCACGCTCGATCAGAAGGCGCGCGCGCTCGGCCTCGCCATCGGCGACCCGGAGGTGCTGAAGCTCGTCCGCGACGAGACGGTGTTCAAAGGCCCCACGGGCAAGTTCGACCCTGACCGGTTCAAGCAGATCCTGCGCGACGCCGGTTATACCGAGCGCGGCTTCCTCGCCGAGCAGAAGAGCGGCTATGTGCGCAAGGAGCTGACCGATTCGGTCGTCGCCGCGCTGGAGCCGCCGCAGCTCGTGCTCGAGGCGCTGCACCGCTTCCGCAACGAAGCGCGCGACGTCGATTATTTCGAGCTGCCCGCCTCCGCCGCCGGGGAAATCGCCGCCCCGAGCGACGACGAGCTGAGGAAATATTTCGAGGATCGCGAGCAGAGCTTCCGCGCCAAGGAATATCGCAGGCTCGCCATTCTCTCCGCGACGCCCGCGAGCCTCGCCAAGCCGCAGGACGTCTCCGAGGAGGAAGCGCGCAAGCTCTATGACGAGGTCAAGACGAAGCGCTACGGCACGCCCGAGAAGCGTCATCTGCGCCAGCTCCTCTTCGCCACGAAGGAGGAGGCCGAGCAGGCGCTGAAGCGCCTCGAGGGCGGCCTCTCCTTCGACACGCTCGCCGACGAGCGCAAGCTCGGGCCCAAGGACATCGACCTCGGCCTGCTCGAGGCCAAGGATCTCGGCGAGATCAAGCTTTCCGACAAGGTCTTCGCCTCCGACAAGCCCGGCTTTGTCGGTCCTGTTCAGACCGCCTTCGGCTTCGCCATTCTGGACGTCGAGAAGATCGTTCCGAGCGTCGTCACGCGCAGCTTCGAGCAGACCCGCGACGAATTGCGCGGCGAGATCGCCCGCGAGCGCGCCGCGCCGCAGGTCCGCAAAGTCCACGACGCGATCGAGGATCAACGCGCGAGCGGCAAGGCGCTCGCCGAGGCGGCGAACTCCGTCGGGCTCGAGGTGACGACCGTCGAGGCGACCGATGCGACCGGCCGCGACAAGTCGGGGCAGGAGATTCCGAGCGTCTTCGGCTCCGAGGACCTGCTCAAGGCGGCGTTCGCCTCCGATGTCGGCGTCGACAACGACACGGTGGCGACACGCGACGGCGGCTATGTCTGGTTCGAGGTCGCCAAGGTCGAGCCCGCGCGCGCTCGGACTTTCGAGGAGGCGAAACCGAGCGTCGAAACCGCGGTGCGCGAGGAGCGGCTGCAGAAGGCGCTCGCCGGGAAAGCGGACGCGCTCGCTGCGGAGCTGCGCACCGGCAAGCCGATCGCCGACGTCGCCAAATCCGTGGGGGCCGAGGCGCAGCGCGCCAATGAGGTGAAGCGCGCGCCCAATCCTGCAATCCCCAACGCCGCGATCATCGCGATCTTCGACACGCCCGTGCATGGCGCGGGCTCGGTGGCGATCGAGGGCGGCCGGCTGGCGTTCGTCGTCGAGAATGCGACGACGCAGCCCTATGACGCGACCTCGCTCGAGGCCAAGGCGGCGGCGGAACAGCTGAAGCCCGCCTTCACCAACGACATCCTCGAGCAATATGTCGGCGCGTTGGAAAAGATCTACAACGTCAGCATCAATCAGAACGCGCTCGAAGCGGCGACCGGCGGAGACCAGGGCCAGTGAGCGAGGCGCCATTCGAGCCGTCGTTCGAGGCCTTCGCGGCCGAGCACGAGAACGGGCGCGCCGCGCTCGTCGTCACGCGGCTCGTCGCCGATCTCGAGACTCCTGTCTCGGCCTATCTGAAGCTCACGCGCGCGCGGCCTTCGAACACGTTCCTGCTCGAGTCGATCGAAGGCGGCGCCGCGCGCGGCCGCTATTCGATGATCGGTCTCGATCCCGACGTCATCCTGCGCATCGACGGCGAGAGGGCGTCGATCAATCGCCGCGCGCTGCGCGAGGCCGACGCCTTCGAGCCCTGCGATGCGCCGCCGCTCGACGCGCTACGCGCGCTCATCGCGGAGTCGGCGGTCGATCAGGCCGCGCATCTGCCGCCGATGGCGGCCGGCGTGTTCGGCTATCTCGGCTATGACACGGTGCGGCTGATGGAGCGGCTGCCGCCGGCCAAGCCCGACGCGCTCGGCGTTCCCGACGCGATTCTGCTGCGGCCGACGGTGATGGTCGTGTTCGACACGGTGCGCGACGAGATCATCATCGTCACGCCCGCGCGTCCGCAGCCGGGCGTCGCGGCGAAAGCCGCCTATGAGACCGCGCTCGCGCGTCTCGACGCCGTCGTCGCGACGCTCGAGACGCCGCTCGAGCAGCGCGAGACGCAGGCCGATCCGCTGCTGCTCGCGCAGGAGCCGGTCTCCAACACGGCGCTCGAGCGCTTTCTCGGGATGGTCGAGCGCGCCAAGGACTACATCCGCGCCGGCGATATTTTTCAGGTCGTGCTGTCGCAGCGCTTCACCGCATGCTTCGCGCTGCCCGCCTTCGCGCTCTATCGCGCGCTGCGCCGCGTCAATCCGGCGCCCTTCCTGTGCTTCCTCGATTTCGGCGCGTTCCAGATCGTCTGCTCCTCGCCGGAGATCCTCGTGCGCGTGCGCGAGGGCAAGGTGACGATCCGCCCCATTGCCGGCACGCGCTGGCGCAGCGCCGACAAGGCCGAGGACGAGCGCCTCGCCGCCGATCTTCTCGCCGACGAGAAGGAGCGCGCCGAGCATCTGATGCTGCTCGATCTCGGACGCAACGATGTCGGCCGCGTCGCGGCGACGGGAACGGTGACGGTGACGGAGAGCTTCGCCATCGAGCGCTACAGCCACGTCATGCACATCGTCTCCAATGTCGAGGGCGCGCTAGATGCGTCGCGTGACTGCATCGACGCGCTCGCGGCGGGATTTCCCGCAGGCACGGTCTCCGGCGCGCCGAAAGTGCGCGCAATGGAGATCATCGACGAATTGGAGACGGACAAGCGCGGGCCTTACGGCGGCTGCATCGGCTATTTCGGCGCCGGGGGGCAGATGGACACCTGCATCGTGCTGCGCACGGCGATCGTCAAGGACGGCAAGATGCATGTGCAGGCGGGCGCGGGCGTCGTCTATGACAGCGATCCCGAATACGAGCATCGCGAGACGGTGAACAAATCGAAGGCGCTATTCCGCGCCGCAGAGGAAGCCGTGCGCTTCGCGACGCGGCCCAGGCGCGGACAGTAGTCGAAGTGGAAGTGAAACAGAAACGCTCGCAGAAAAAGGCGCGCTTCCTTCTCCCGCTCCGCGGGAGAAGGAAGCGCGTGTCAAGAGTCGTGCAGCTTTGCATCGACGAAAGAGGCTTCGCGTGACCGAGCACACGCTCTACGACGACGCCGACGATCCGCACCGGCCGATCCGCGTCGGAGAGGCGAGCGTCTCGACCGAAGCGACGCGATGGGGCCAGCTGCTCACTCTGTTCATGCGCGTGATGGCGCTGTTCTGGCTCGCGCAGGGCGTGATGCAATGGAGCCTCATGCTCACGTCCGCACAGCCGATCTTCGACACGCTGCCGACGCATGTCGCGCTCGCCGTCGTGTTCTTCGCCGTGCTCGATCTCATCGCCGGGGTCGGCCTGTGGCTGGCGACGCCCTGGGGCGGCGTGCTGTGGCTGCTCATCGCCAGCGCGCAGATCTTCGTGACCGCGACCGCCCCCGGCTTCTTCTTCGGCGGCTATTGGCTCGTCGCCTTCGATCTCATGCTGATCGGCCTCTATTTTTTCCTGACTTTCGAAGCCGGACGCGATTATGAAGCGCAGCGGCTGCGCGACAAGCGGCGCCGGCGCCGCGCGCCCGAGATCGAGATGAACGAGAGCCTTCTCGAGCGCTGGCTGCGCCGCGCCCGCGAGACGCTGGCGCGGCTCGACGGACTGTAGGTCGCGCGCCTCGCAAATAAGCGACAAAGCGCAGAAAATTCGACTGAATCTATTTACCGCGCCTTCACCGCGCGAGCGGTAGTGGAGGTAAACGGCGGATTCAGACTGTTGCTTAAAGCGGTCTTCATCCGCGCTCGCTAAGGTCCGCCCATGGATAGGCCGGAGCTCGACATCCGGCGCGAATAGACGAGACGGAGCTTGTTCATGAATACGGCGTCGAAGACCGAAGCGGCGCAGGCGCGCACAGACAAGATCAACGAGATACGACCGATCTATCTCGAGTCGCTGACCTTGGTCGAGCGCCTGCATCGCCGGCTGCTCGATGTGATCAAGGACGAGTTCGACCGCCGCAATCGCGGCGATGTGAATTCGGTGCAGGCCCTGCTTCTCTACAATATCGGCGACAAGGAGCTGACCGCGAGCGAATTGCGCACGCGCGGCTATTATCTCGGCTCCAACGTCTCCTACAATGTGAAAAAGCTCGTCGAGATGGGCTATCTCCATCACGCCCGCTCGCGGATCGATCGCCGCTCTGTGCGCATCAGCCTGACGCCCAAGGGCAAAGAGGTCCACGACATCGTCGCCGCGCTCTACGACAAGCATGCGACAACGGTCGAGCAGATCGGCGGCGTGTCGCCCTCCGAATTCCGCACCGTCAACACGGCCCTGACGCGCCTCGAGCGCTTCTGGACCGATCAGATCCGCTATCGTCTCTGACGCTCCCCTCCCCCTCCATCGCCTCCTCGCGGGCGGTCGCCGCTGATGCGTCGATCGCCCTTTTTTCGTCTCGGCGAAATTCTGATATGAGTACGACCTCGTCGCGCCGCCCTGCGACGTCTGGATTGCTTCGCTTCGCTCGCAATGACGCGCTTCGTCATCGCGACGTCCTTCTCCCGGTAGAGAGGCAAACATGCGCTGGTCGCTCACGCTCGGCAGCTTCAAGGGCACCGCTGTGCGCATTCATGTCACCTTCATCCTGCTGCTCGCATGGATCGGCTTCTCGGCCTATCGCAGCGGCGGATGGGAGGCGGCGCGCGACAGTTTGTTGTTCATCACGCTGATCTTCGCTTGCGTGGTGCTTCACGAGTTCGGTCATATATTGACCGCGCGCCGCTTCGGCATCGTCTCGACCGAGGTCACGCTGCTGCCGATCGGCGGCGTCGCCAATCTCGCGCATATGCCCGAGAAACCGGGCCAGGAGCTGCTGGTGGCGATCGCCGGCCCGATGGTGAACATCGTCATCGCGATCGCGCTCTTCGTCACTCTGGGGACCTTTCACCCCGAGGCGCTGACGCAGCTCGACGATCCGCATCTCGGGCTTCTCCCGCGTCTCGCCGCGGCCAATCTGTTCCTCGCCGTCTTCAACATGATTCCGGCCTTTCCGATGGACGGCGGCCGCGTGCTGCGCGCGGCGCTCGCCATGTGGCTCGATCGCGCCAAGGCGACGCGCATCGCCGCCTCGGTCGGGCAGATGTTCGCCTTCGTACTCGGCTTTCTCGGCCTCTTCGGCAATCCTCTGCTCGTCTTCATCGCCATCTTCGTCTACATGGCCGCCGCCGGCGAGGCGCAGATGACCGTTGCGAGCGAAGCGACCCGCGGCCTCGCCGTCGCCGACGCGATGGAGACGCGCATCGCCGCGATCGACTGGGGCGCCGATCTCGCCGAAGCGGTGGATATTCTGCTCGCCACCTCTCAGGAGGAGTTTCCGGTCGTTTCCGCCGGCGGGCGCTTCATGGGCCTGCTCGGCCGCGCCGACATCATCGAGGCGCTGAAGAGCGAAGCGCGCAGTGCGCCGATCGCGCCTTATGTGCGCCGGAACGCGCCGACCGTCGGCGCGAACGCCCCGCTCGACAAGACGATCGAGAGCTTTGCCAATGCGGCGGCGATCGGCGTTCTGGACGCAGACGGCGCGCTCGCGGGCCTGTTGACCCGCCAGAGCCTCGCGGAGATCGTCCTCATCGCCAATCTGCGTCCGGACTGGCGCCTCGCGCGGCGCGGCAGAGGCTGAGGGGAGGAGAGCCGAACGCCTGGAGCGAGGCCGTCGTTGCGAGGAGCGAAGCAACGAAGCAATCCAGAAGCCCCCTCGCTTTGCTGCGCTCGCGATGATGGCAATCGGCTGCATGGCTCGGATCGATCACGCCGCACGAAGCGCGCCGTCTTCCCCCTCCCCTGCCCCCATGTCATAACCCGCCCCATGTGGCGCGCGACCGTCCTCACCCTCTTTCCCGAAATGTTTCCGGGCCCGCTGGGCCTGTCCCTCGCCGGCGACGGGCTCGCACACGGGCTTTGGGCGCTCGAGGCGCACAATATTCGGGAGCATGGGCTCGGTCGGCATCGCGCCGTCGACGACACGCCCGCCGGCGGCGGCCCCGGCATGGTCATGCGCGCCGACGTTCTCGCCGCCGCGATCGACGTCGCCGCGCCGGAGGGCGACGCGCGGCCGCGGCTGCTGATGAGCCCGCGCGGCGCGCCGTTGACTCAAGCGCGGGTGAGGAGCCTCGTCGAAGGCGAAGGCGTCGTCGTCCTGTGCGGGCGATTCGAGGGCGTCGACGAGCGCATTATCGCGGCGCGCGCGCTCGAGGAAATCTCGATCGGCGATTATGTGCTCTCGGGCGGCGAGATCGCGGCCATGGCGCTGCTCGACGCCTGCGTGCGGCTGCTGCCCGGCATCATGGGCGAAGCGGCGTCGGGCGTCGAGGAGAGCTTCGAGACTGGCCTTCTCGAATATCCGCATTATACGCGGCCGCGCGAGTTCGAAGGCCGCGCCATCCCGGAGATTCTGCTCTCCGGCGATCATCGCAAGATCGCGGAATGGCGGAAGGAAGAGGCGCTGCGGCTCACCCGCGAGAGGCGGCCGGAGCTGCTGCGGCGCGGGTGAAGGGCGCTCCCTTCTCCCGCTTGCGGGAGAAGGTGGCCCTCGCGTCAGCGAGGGTCGGATGAGGGCTGCTGCGGTTCGCGGTTCCGACGACGTCTTCAAGATCGCTGCAGTGAGACGGCCCCTCATCCGACCCGGCTTCGCCGGGCCACCTTACTTTCGCGAGTGGGAGAAGGAACGCGCGTCGACCGTCCCGCACTTCGACCAATCACCGCGTCGGCACCGGCGTGCCGCTGCGATAATCGTAGAAGCCGCGCTGCGTCTTGCGGCCGAGCCAGCCGGCTTCGACATATTTCACGAGCAGCGGACAAGGGCGATATTTCGAATCGGCGAGCCCCTCGTGCAGCACCTGCATCACCGAGAGGCACACGTCGAGGCCGATGAAATCGGCGAGCTGGAGCGGGCCCATCGGATGATTCGCGCCGAGCCGCATCGCCGTGTCGATCGCCTCGACCGACCCCACGCCCTCATAGAGCGTATAGATCGCCTCATTGATCATCGGCAGCAAAATGCGATTGACGATAAAAGCCGGGAAATCTTCCGACACCGTCACCGTCTTGCCGAGCCCCGAGACGAATTGCTTGGCGGCCTCGAAGGTTTTGTCCTCGGTGGCGATGCCGCGGATGATCTCGACCAGCTGCATCTTGGGCACGGGATTCATGAAGTGAATCCCGATGAACTGCTCCGGCCGTCCGGTCACCGCGGCGAGGCGGGTGATCGAGATCGAGGAGGTGTTGGTGCCGATCATCGCGCCGGGACGCAGAGCCGGACCGAGCGCGGCGAGGATGTTGCGCTTGACCTCCTCGTTCTCGGTCGCGGCCTCGATCACGATGTCGCTGTCGCCGAAGGCGGCGAAATCCTTCGCGGGACGGATGCGCGCCAAGGCGGCGTCGCGGTCCCCCTCGACGAGCGCGCCCTTCTCGACCGCGCGCGAGAGATGCGCCGAAATATCGTCTATGCCGGCCGCGATGCGCTGTTCCGACACGTCGTTGAGCGCCACATCGAATCCGGCAAGGGCGCAGACTTGAGCGATGCCTCTGCCCATCTGCCCGGCGCCGACGATGCCGACCTTGCGAATTTCCGAGGTCATTTTTCTTGACACCACAGCCGTGAACGCTCTCGCTTCACCAAGCGGAGCCGGTTCTGATCAGTATAGCGCGCGAACCGCCGGTCTGAAAACCGGCTTACCGACCGAAAGGCGAGCTTGCGGCCCGTATCCGCGCGGGGCGCGCCCGGCGCCGAGGAGCCGGGCGAGGCATGTCACCGTCCCGCTTTCGCCAGCTCGGCGTCGAGCTCCTTCAGCGCGGGGAAAAGATCGGCGACGAGGCCGAAGTCGGCGACCTGGAAGATCGGCGCCTCTTCGTCCTTGTTGATCGCGACGATCACCTTCGAATCCTTCATTCCGGCGAGATGCTGGATCGCGCCGGAAATGCCGACGGCGATATAGAGGTCCGGCGCCACCACCTTGCCGGTCTGGCCGACCTGCAGATCATTGGGCGCATAGCCGGCGTCGACCGCCGCGCGCGAAGCGCCGATCGCCGCGCCGAGCCGATTGGCCACCGGCTCGATATATTCCTGGAAATTCTCCGCGCTCGCGAGGCCGCGGCCGCCGGAGACGATGGTCTTGGCGGCGGTGAGCTCCGGTCTCTCGGACTTCGCCAGCGCCTCGCTCTCGAAGCTCGACAGCGCCGGATCGGAGCCCGCCCCGACCGCCTCGATCGAAGCCGCGCCGCCGTCGCCGGTCGCGGCGAAGGACGCGGTGCGCACGGTGATCACCTTCTTGGCGTCCTTCGACCGCACGGTCTGGATCGCGTTGCCGGCGTAGATCGGCCGCTCGAACGTGTCGGGCGCGATTACTTTGATGATGTCGGAGACCTGCGCCACGTCGAGGAGCGCCGCGACGCGCGGCAGCACATTCTTCGACGAGGAGGTCGAGGGCGCGAGGATCGCGTCATAGGCGCCGGCGAGGCCGACGACCAGCGCCGCCAGCGGCTCGGCGAGCTGATGAGCATAGAGCGCATCGTCGACGACGAGCACCTTGTCGACGCCCGCGAGCTTTGCCGCGGCCTCGGCGGCCGGGCCGACGCCCTCGCCGGCGACGAGGACATGCACGCCGCCGCCGATCTGCAGCGCGGCGGTCAGCGCCTTGGCGGTGGTGGGGGCGAGCGCGGGCCCTCGGGTTTCCGCGACGAGTAGGACCGTCATGTTCAAAGAACTCCCGCAGTCTTGAGCTTCTCCAGCAGCTCGGGGATCGAGCCCACTTTGATTCCCGCCTTGCGCGCCGGCGGCTCGGCCGTCTTCAGCACCTCGAGGCGCGGCGAAATGTCGACGCCATAATCGGCGGGCGCTTTCACCGCCACTTCTTTCTTCTTCGCCTTGATGATGTTCGGCAGGCTGGCGTAGCGCGGCTCGTTGAGGCGCAGATCCGTCGTCACCACGGCCGGCAGCTTCAGGGTGACGGTCTGCAGGCCGCCGTCGACTTCGCGCGTCACATTCACCGAGCCGTCGCCGATCTCCACCTTGGATGCGAAAGTGCCCTGCCCCCAGCCGAGCAGCGCGGAGAGCATCTGGCCGGTCTGATTGCTGTCGTCGTCGATCGCCTGCTTGCCGAGAATGACGAGCCCGGGCTGCTCGTCGGCGGCGATCTTGGCGAGAATCTTGGCGACGGCGAGCGGCTCGACCGTCTCGTCGGTCTTCACATGAATGGCGCGGTCGGCGCCCATGGCGAGGCCGGCGCGGATCGTGTCGTCGGCCTTGGCCGGGCCGATGGAGACGAGCACCACCTCGGTCGCCTTGCCGCGTTCCTTGAGGCGCAGCGCCTCCTCGACGGCGATCTCGTCGAAGGGATTCATCGAGAATTTCACATTGGCGACGTCGACGCCGGTCCCGTCCGCCTTGACCCTGATCTTGACGTTATAGTCGACCACCCGTTTGACGGGCACGAGAACCTTCATCGCGCAACTCCAGGCGAGATTGACGTTCGTCTCGAATGTTCGAAAAATCGAGCCGCCCTTCGAGCGCCGCGTCGAGAACGAAGGAACCCGCTCCGGGGCGCGGAGCGCGCGCGGAACGCTCGGATAATGCTCTGGTAACCTCGGCGTGCATCCCTGTCAAACGGTCACCGCGCCCAAAGGCGCGGGCCCGCTCGTCGCGCGTCTCCTTCGGAGGGCGGGCCGGCAGGTTCTCAGCGGCCCATCGTGACGATCGGCGCGAAACAGCCGAGAATGAGGCGCACCGGGTCGAAGGGAATTTCGCCGGGGATCGCGAAGCGCTCGTCCTCATGCATTCTCGCTTCGGCGGATTCGAGGGTCGCCTTGTCGGGCCACACCTGCCACGAGAACACGATCTTCTCGCCCGGCCTCGCGTCGACGGCGCGGCGGAAGTCCGTATATTTGCCGCTGGGAACATTGTCCTCCCAGGCCTCGACGATCTCGACGCAGCCGTATTCCTTGAAGAGCGCCGCGCTGTTCTCGGCCCATCGACGATAGGCGTCCATCTTGTCGTCGGGAACAGGAATGACGAATCCCGCAATATACATGTCAGGCGCCCCCGCGATCTCTCGTATGCGGCGATATTCGAACAATTGCAGCCCCGCCGGCCTCACTGCCACGGGCCGACGAAAGGCTTCGGGCCGAACCAGCGGACGTCCCGCCGCTTGAACAGAGGCGTCAGCGCGAGACCGGCGAGAATGCCGCCGACATGCGCCCACCAGCCGACCTGTCCCTGCTCGTCCGTGAGGGCGTTGAACAGCTGGAGCAAAATCCAGGTGCCGACGAAGAGCGAGGCCGGCGCATGGATCGGGATGATTCCGGCGACGAGGCCGAAGATGGTCGAGCGTGGATAGAGCAGGATGAAAGCGGCGCAGACGCCAGAGATCGCGCCCGAAGCGCCGACCAGCGGGTGAATGGTGAAGGGCGCGCCGAAGGCGAACAGCAGCCCCGCCGAAACGCCGCAGAGCAGATAGAAAGCGAGATAGGGAAGAGAGCCCATCCCGTCCTCGACATTGTCGCCGAAGACATAGAGAAAGATCATATTGCCGGCGAGATGACCGATCCCCGAATGGAAGAACAGGCTCGTCAGCACGGTCCAGTCGGCGCCGGGCGTGACGATCCAGTGGGCGAGCTCGGCGCGGCCGAACAGCACCGCCGGAATGAGGCCGAAGCCGCGGACAACCGTGAGCGGATCGCCGAAAGCTTCGCTGAACACGGCGACGAAGACGGCGACGTTGATCGCGATCAGCGACCAGTTGACGAGCGGCCGCCGCACATATCGCAGCGGCGCGTCGTCGTGAAGCGGCAGCACCATCGCACATCTCTCCCCATCCGGCCGAAATCGAGGTCGCCGCCGCCGCCGCCCGGCAGTTTATAGCGCGGTCCGAGCTCTGGCCAAGACGCGGGAGAGGGGCGGCCGCGCGATCTGGAGCGTCAGGCCGCGCAGCCCGGCGGTGTCGAGGAGCAGCGTCGCGCCGCAATAGACGAAAGCGCCGACGCCGATCTGCATGAGCAGCGTGGCCGCGCCGGGGGGAAGCCCGGCGAGCGGCCGCACCGCGAGAATCATCGCGCCGGTGGAGGCGAGCGCGGCGAGAATGTCGCGCAGGCGCGGCCATTGCGGCGCCGTGCGCGCGGCGAAGGCGACGAGCGCGGCGAGCGCCACGATATAGGCGCCGCATTGGGCGAGCGCGAGGCTCGAGGCGTCGGCGCCCCGCGGCAGAGCGAGCGCGAAGACGAGGCCGGAGACCACGGCGACGGAGGCGGCGCCGATCAGCGGCGCGGTCTTCTTCTCGATCTGGAACACCGGATTGACGGCGAATTGGATGAGCCCCATGGCGAAGAGGCCGGGCAGCAGCAGATCGAGATAATGGCCGAAGGGGCCGCGGAACTGCGCGGGCACGATCAGCTCCTCGATCGACGGCATCGTCAACCAAGTCCCGGCGCAGGCGGGCATGAGGAAGGCGGCGACGATCGTCATATTGCGGGCGATCTGCTCCTTGGCCTTCTGCGACCCGTGCCGCTCCTGGGCGGCGACGGCGATCTGGAACAGCAGCACGTCGAGCGCCGAGCCGAGCGCGTAGATGGCGCGAATGCCGAGGTCATAGGCGAGCGAGAACTGCCCCGTCTCGGCGAAGCCGTAATAGCTCGTCACCAGCGCCCGCGCCGCCAGCGGCACGGATTGGTAGAGCATATTGGCCGCGACGATCGGCGCGCTGTAGGAGACGAGCGTATGCGCCGTGGCGAGGCGCGCGCCGCGGGGCGAAGCGCCCGGATCGGCGAGGGATGCGCGCGCCGTCAGCACGGCGCCGAACAGGCTCGCGAGGCTCCCGGCGAGCGCCATGCCGGCCGAATGAAAGACGAAGGCGCCCCCGCCTGTGAGCAGCAGGGCGAGAACATTCTTCGTCAGCACGACGCGGCCGTAGAGCCTGTCTTCGAAACGCGCGCGCAGGAGGGCCGTCGAATAATCGAAGAGTCCGTTGATTGCGGCGGTCGCCAGCGCCAGAGCGATCAGCGCGTCGCCGAGCGAGACGGAGGGAGCGAAGAGGAGAAAGAGGCCGCCGCAGAGCGCGAGCGCCGCCGTGACGGCGAGAAAAGCGAAATCGAGCGTGGAACGGATGGCCGGCTCGGCCTCGCGCACCCGCGTCGAGTAGAAGCGCGTCGCGGAAAGGCGCATCCAGTCGAACAGCGCGGTCTGAATGACGACGCCGATGGCGAAAGCGAGGGCGAAGCGGCCATATTCCTCGGGGCCGAGAAATTTCGCGACCAGCAGGCCGATCAGGAAATTGGCGATCGTGTTGGCGAGGAAGGCGGCGAGAACCTTCAATTCGTGTCTTCCCTTGCGAAATCCCCGCGCGCGACGCCGTCTCCCGCTCGCGGGAGAAAGAGCGCGTCCCGAAATCGAGGCTAACGATCAGTCGCCAAGAAACCCTTATCGCGATTCATCCGGAAGGAGTCGCGCGTCACGACCTCGCGTGCTCGATCTGTCCGATCGCGTCGACGACGGCGTCGAAGGTCAGAAGCGTCGAGGCGTGGCGCGATTTGAAATCGCGCACCGGCTCGAGGAGTGCGACGTCGCCCCATTTGCCTTGCGGCGGAGCGCCGTTCTCCTTGAGCATCCTGCGGACGATCTCGCGCAGCTCGCGCAGCTCGCGCGGCGTGGAGCCGACGATGTTGCGCGCCATGATCGAGGAGGCGGCCTGGCCGAGCGCGCAGGCCTTCACCTCATGGGCGAAATCCGCCACTTTTCCGTCGCAGAGAGTGACGTCGACGGTCACCGTCGATCCGCACAATTTGGAATGGGCGGTGGCGCTGGCGTCCGGAGCCTCGAGCCGGCCGAGGCGCGGGATCTGCGCGGCGAGCTCCAGAATGCGCTGGTTATAGACTTGATCGAGCATGTGGCCGATAAGTTGCTAGCGGGGGGTTACGTGGATTTCTTCCACTGAGTATATAATTCCTCGGGCCGCGCCGAAAGCGGCCATCTTCCCCGAAGACCGTCGGGCTTCTTTGTTTTCCTGGAGGCGCCACATGGATGCCGTGGTTAAGTCCTTGCTCAGCCGTCCGGAGACGGCCGAGAAGCCCGTCGAGCGGCCGAGCCGCGAAGAAGCCGAGGCGGCGGTGCGCGTGCTGCTGCGCTGGGCGGGGGACGACCCCGACCGCGAAGGGCTGAAGGAGACGCCGCGCCGGGTGGTGAAGGCTTATGAAGAATTTTTCCGCGGCTATCAGGAGGATGCGGGAGAGGCGCTGGCGCGCGTCTTCGAGGAGGTCGAGGGCTATGACGACCTCGTCCTCGTGCGCGACATCCCCTTCGTGTCGCATTGCGAGCACCATATCGTGCCCTTCGTCGGAAAAGCCCATATCGCTTATTATCCGACCGGCGGCGTCGTCGGCCTCTCCAAGCTCGCCCGGCTCGTCGACATTTACGCCAAGCGGCTGCAGACACAGGAAGCGATGACGGCGCAGATCGCGTCGGCCATCAACCAGCATCTCGCGCCGCGCGGCGTCGCCGTGCTGGTCGAGGCGGAGCATATGTGCATGTCCATGCGCGGCGTGCTGAAGCAGGGCTCCTCGACCGTGACCGTGCAATTCTCGGGCGTGTTCCGCGACGATCCGGCCGAGCAGGTGCATTTCTATACGCTTCTGCGCGGCGCGCGCTGAGCGCCTTTCGCCGGGAGACGCGCCCATGTCCGCACTGCCGCCGGCCGAGGCGCGCGAAATCGAGGAAGGGCTCGTCCTCGCGCCCCGTTTCGACGCGCAGGGCCTCGTCGTCTGCATCACCGTCGAGGCGGCGACCAAGGAGATATTGATGGTCGCCTATATGAACGAGCTCGCGCTCGACAAGACGATCGAGACCGGGATCGCGCATTATTGGTCGCGCTCGCGCCAGAGCCTCTGGCGCAAGGGCGACACCTCCGGCCAAGTGCAGAAAGTGCTGTCGATCGAGGTCGATTGCGACCAGGACGCGCTGCTGCTCAGGGTCGAGCCCGGCGGCGACGGCAAGGCCTGCCACACGGGACGCAAATCCTGCTTCTATCGCCGTCTCGCCGACGGGAAGACTCGGCGGCTCGAGTTCGCGTGAGCGTCACGCCCGCCCTTCGACGCTTCTCTCGATCAGATGGGCGAGATCGGTCATGATCGCGTTCAGATCATAATTCTTCGGCGTATAGACCGCGGCGACCCCATTCTCGCGCAACAGCTTCTCATCGGCCGGCGGAATAATGCCGCCGACCACGAGCGGCACTTCGCCGAGGCCCTTCTCCTTCATCAGCCGCAGCACTTCGTGCGCGAGGGTCACATGCGAGCCCGACAGGATGGAGAGGCCGACGCAATGCGCGCCTTCCTTCTGCGCGGTCTCGACCAGCTCCGCCGGAGTCGAGCGGATGCCGGCGTAGATCACGTCGAAGCCGGCGTCGCGGGCGCGAACGGCGATCTGCTCGGCGCCGTTGGAGTGGCCGTCGAGGCCCGGCTTGCCGACGAGGAATTTCGCGCGCTTGCCGATCTTGGTCGAAACGCGCTGCACCTCCTCGCGCACGGCGTCGAGCTGGCCGCCGACCTGGCGAGCGGTGGAGGAGACGCCCGTCGGCGCGCGATATTCGCCGAAGACGCCGCGCAGCACGGTTCCCCATTCGCCCGTGGTGACGCCCGCCTTGGCGGCGGCGATCGAGGGCTCGACCATATTGCCGCCCTCCTTCGCCGCGCGCACCAGCTGGTCGAGCGCCGCCTGCGCAGCCTTGGCGTCGCGCTGCTCGCGCCAAGCTTTCAGCCGCGCGATCTGCTCGGCCTCGACATGCTCGGGCACGACCATGATCTGGTTGTCGCCGGAGGTGAGCGGCGAGGGCTCGCCCTCGGTGAATTTGTTGACGCCGACGACGATCTGCTCGCCGGCCTCGATCGCCTCGAGCCGCGAGGTGTTGCTCTCGACGAGCTTCGACTTCATATAGCCGATCTCGACGGCCGCTGCGGCGCCGCCCAGCTCGCCGATCTTCTTCAGCTCGGCCATGGCCTCGGCCTTCAGCGCCGCGACCTTTTTGGCGATCACGGGATTGCCGTCGAAAATGTCGCCATATTCGAGAAGGTCGGTCTCGTAGGCCATGATCTGCTGCATGCGCAGCGACCATTGCTGATCGAAGGGCCGCGGCAGGCCGAGCGCCTCGTTCCAGGCCGGCAGCTGCACGGCGCGGGCGCGGGCGGTCTTCGACAGCACGACCGCCAGCGCCTCGATCAGAATGCGGTAGACGTTGTTCTCGGGCTGCTGCTCGGTGAGGCCGAGCGAATTGACCTGCACGCCATAGCGGAAGCGGCGCGATTTCTCGTCCGCCACGCCATAGCGGTCGCGGGTGATCTCGTCCCACAGCTCGACGAAAGCGCGCATCTTGCACAGCTCGGTGACGAAGCGCATGCCGGCGTTGACGAAGAAGGAGATGCGGCCGACGACCTCCGCGAAATCCGCATCCGACAGGCCGGCGGACTTCACGCCGTCGAGAATGGCGCAAGCCGTCGCGAGCGCATAGGCGAGCTCCTGCGCCGGCGTCGCGCCGGCCTCCTGCAGATGGTAGGAGCAGACATTCATCGGATTGAACTTCGGGCATTCCTTCGTCGTGAAGAGAATGAGGTCCTGCGTCAGGCGCAGCGACTGCGCCGGCGGGAACACATAAGACCCGCGCGAAAGATATTCCTTGATGATGTCGTTCTGCGTCGTCCCCTGGAGCTTTCCGCGCGGCGCGCCCTGCTCGTCGGCCGCCGCTATATAGAGCGCGAACAGCCAGACGGCGGTGGCGTTGATGGTCATCGACGTGTTCATCTCCGCGATGGGGATTCCGTCGAAGAGCGTGCGCATGTCGCCGAGATGGGAGACGGGCACGCCGACCTTGCCGACCTCGCCGCGCGAGAGGATATGGTCGCTGTCATAACCGGTCTGGGTCGGCAGGTCGAAAGCGATGGAGAGACCCGTCTGGCCCTTGGCGAGATTGGAGCGATAGAGACGGTTCGACTCCTTGGCCGTGGAATGGCCGGCGTAGGTGCGGAACAGCCAGGGCTTATCGCGACGGGGCGCAGCGGATTCGGTCATGTGTTCGGTCTCCCTCCGAAGGGTCCGATAACACAGGAAAGCGTTTTGGCGAAAGCGTTCGGGCGAGGGAACGTCGGACGATCCGACGATTGCACGGCGGCCGCGCTTTCGAAGTCGACCGCGCGGTCGCCGTCCCGCATCATTGGGGAAATGCAGTCGACTTGCGCGAAGTCGCGCCGACTGTCTGTGCCTTTTGTCGAAAAGAGCGATCAGAATTTGGCGACTACGGGGCTCGCCGACGGACGGAAGAAATCGAAGTGATAGTCCACGCCGACGCGGACGACATGCCCTTTGAATTGCGAGGTCGGAACGGGAGAGCCGAGCATGACGATCGCGTTTCCGCTCACATAGGTGTTCGAGGCCGGGGAGACGCTGGTGGAAACGCGGCCGAGGTCATAATACAAATATTCGACCTTGGCGCTCCACTGCGGCAGGAACATCCACTCGGCGCCGCCGCCCGCCGTCCATCCGACGCGCGTATCCGAGACGGTGCCCGAGAAGGCGTTGGTCGGCGTTCCGGGAAGCGCGACCGACTGAGAGCCGTTGATGCTCAGATTCACTTGGCCATAGGCGAGACCGCCCGTGCCATAGACGAGCAGCGTCGGCAGGAAGAGATAGCCGACGCGGCCGCGCACTGTGCCGAGATAATCGACGTTGCGCGTGATGCTGTTCTGTTGCGCGAACGGTAGGGGACTGGACTGGCGGATATTTCCATTCGAGGCGGCGAGGCCTTGGATGTCAGCTTCGATACCCGCGACGAAACTATTGAATTGTCGATTATAACCGATCTGGCCGCCGCCGATGAACCCGTCGTTGGAGGCGCCGGCCGCAGCCGCCGCCGAGCCGAACGAGGAGCCCAGCGAGCCGGCGGTCCCGTCGCCCTGCTGCACAATCAGCAGGCCCTGGTCGCTCCAGCTATAGCCTGCATTGAGACCGACATAGAAACCGGTCCACGACGGCGGCGGAGGAGGTAGAAAAGGCGGCTCCTTTTTCGAAGGGAGATCCGCGGCGAGCGTGGAGCCCATCGAAACGCCGAGCGCCATCGACGCGGCAATCGAGAGATGTCTCACGAAACAACTCCTCGCTACGTCGGCGTGTCGATCGAAATCCGCGGGCCGAAAGCGACGAATCTCCGGCGCTGCTGGACCGAGAATCCAGCGAATGACACGCCGAGCCAAAACTCGGCAGTCAAAATTGCAGCAAAAAACGAACAGCGTCAATCACCGGCCGGCGACGAACGCTCCCGGCAGCCGCAGCACCCGGCAGGGGCCGCTCGCCGCGACCGCCGGCGCGCCGGTCTCGCGGATCAGCAGCGCCTGGGAGCGGACCAGTTCGGTCAGCAGCGACGAATCCTGCAAGGCTTGCGGCGTCGCGACCAGGCGGCCTTCGGCGTCACGCGCGAGGCTCGCGCGCATATAATCGCGGCGGCCCTTGTTGGGCTTCAGCGGCGCGCCGGCGATCGCAGCCTCGCTCTCGTCGGCCCCGGCGCGCGGATCGCCCTGCAGCGCGCGGATCAGCGGGGCCAGAAACACCAGAGCGCAGACGATCGCCGCCACCGGATTGCCGGGCAGTCCGAGAATGCGCGTGTCGCCGAGACGCCCATGGATCAGCGGCTTGCCCGGCCGCATGGCGATGCGCCAGAAATCCAGAGTCATGCCCTGGCGCGCGAGCGCCGGCCGCAGCAGGTCGTGGTCGCCGACCGAGGCGCCGCCGAGCGTCACCAGCACATCCGCCTTCTCCTCACGGGCGCGGGCGAAGCCTTTCTCCAGCTCGGCGATGTCGTCGCGGAAGATGCCGAGGTCGATCGCCTCGGCGCCGGCGCTTTCCGCGATGGCGGCCACGGCGTAGCCGTTGCAGGCGATGATTTGAGCCGGCCCGGGCTCGACTCCGGGCGGGACCAGCTCGTCGCCCGAGGCGATCAGCGCCACGCGCGGGCGTCGCGCGACGGGCAGCAGAGGATGGTTGATCGCCGCGGTCAGCGCGAGTTCGCTCGGCCCGAGGCGCGTTCCCGAAAAAAGCGCCGCGTCGCCCTCGCGGAAGTCGAGCCCGCGCGGGCGGATGTGGCGGCCCGCCGGGGGCGCAGAGGCGGCGCCGACGCCGACGCCGCCGGCGTCGACGGTCGCGTCCTCCTGCAGGAGAATCGTGTCGGCGCCCTCGGGCACGGGCGCGCCGGTGAAGATGCGGACGGTTTCGCTCGGCGCCAGCGGCGCGCCATAGCCATGACCGGCGGCGCTCTCGCCGACGAGTCTGAGCCGCGCGCCGGGCGCGGCGAGATCGGCGGCGCGCAGCGCATAGCCGTCCATGGCCGAGACGGCGACCGGCGGCTGGGTGCGGCGCGAGACGAGATCCTTCGACAGAGTGCGGCCGAGGGCCTTGGAGAGCGGTACGTCTTCCCCACCGGACAGACGCGTCACGCCGGCGAGCACGCGGGCGAGGGCCTCGTCCACGGACAGCAATTTGTCGTCAGCCATTTTGGTCCATTTCGTCGCGGCGCCATTCGCCCGAGCGTCCGCCGCGCTTTTCCAGGAGCCCCACGCCCTCGATCCGCATGCTGCGGTCGACGGCCTTCAGCATGTCGTAGACGGTCAGCAGCGCGACGCTCACCGCCGTCAGCGCCTCCATCTCGACGCCGGTCTTCCCGGTGACAGAGACTTCCACCGTGACCGTCACGCCGGGCAGGGTTTCATCCGGCTCGAGTTCGACGGCGATCTTGGTGACCGGCAGAGGATGACACAGCGGAATCAGCTCGTGCGTCTTCTTCGCCGCCATGATCCCGGCGATGCGCGCGACGCCGAATACGTCACCCTTCTTCGCCTGTCCCTCGACGGCGAGCGCGAGGGTCGCCGCAGCCATCACGATGCGGCCTCTCGCGCGCGCGAAGCGCTTCGTCTCCGGCTTGTCGGAGACGTCGACGATATGCGCTTCGCCCTTGTTCGAGAGATGCGTCAGAGCGCCCATCTCAAACGCGCGCCCGCCTGTGCTCGGTCGCCGACGCGCCGTGCAGAAGCGCGCGCGTCGCCGCGGTCACGTCGTCCTTGCGCACGAGGCTCTCGCCGACGAGGAAGGCGAAGACGCCGGATTTCTCGAGCCGCAGGCAATCCTCATGGCTGGCGACGCCGCTCTCGGCGACGATGATGCGGTCCTTCGGAATGCGCTCGGCGAGGCGCTCGGTGGTCTCGAGCGTGACCTCGAACGTATGCAGATCGCGGTTGTTGACGCCGACGAGCCGCGTCTCCAGCGCCAGAGCGCGATCGAGTTCGCGTTCGTTGTGCGCCTCCACCAGCACGTCCATGCCGAGATCATGCGCCGCCGTGTTGAGCGCCTTCGCCTCTTCGTCCGAGACGGCGGCCATGATGATCAATATGCAGTCGGCGCCGAAGGCGCGCGCCTCGAACACCTGATAGCGATCATAGAGGAAGTCCTTGCGGATCGCCGGCAGATGCGTCGCCTTGCGCGCGGCCTCCAGATCCTCGAGCCGGCCCTGGAAGGAGGGGCCGTCGGTCAGGACGGACAGGCAGGCGGCGCCGCCGGCCTCATAGCCCCGGGCGAGAGCCGGCGGATCGAAGTCGCGGCGCAGCACGCCTTTGGAGGGACTCGCCTTCTTGATCTCGGCGATGAGCGCGATGCGGCCTTCGGCGAGTTTGGCCTCGATCGCATGGACGAAACCGCGCGGCGGATCATGGTCGCGCACATTGCGCTCGAGCGTCGAGAGCGGCATGCGCACCTTCGCGTCGTTGATCTCGGTTCGCTTATAGGCTTCGATCTTGCTCAGAATGTCGGTCATGCTGCTTACCTAGAACGGAATCGCCGACAGTGGAACCGCGCGCGCTTCTCTGAACGAGATTAGCATGAAAATACCGCGCTTCGCCTGTTTTCGACAGGCGCGGCGGCGCGCCGCAGGGCGTTACGGCGCCGCGGGCTCCGGCCGATTCGAGACGCCGACGAGCGCGGCGAGCTTTTCCCTCGCCGCGCCTTCGTCCAGCGCCCGCGCCGCCAGCGCGGCGCCCTCGCGCAGGTCGGCGGCTGCGCCCGCCACGATCAGCGCGGCCGCGGCGTTGAGCACCGCAATGTCGCGATAGGCGTTCCGTTCGCCCGCGAGCACGGTCCGCAGCGCGCGGGCGTTATGAGCAGGATCGCCGCCGACGAGATCCGTCGCCTCGGCGCGCTCGAGGCCGGCGTCCTCCGGCGCGACGGAAAAGGAGCGAAGCCGGCCGTCCTCCAGCGCCACGACATGAGAAAGGCCGGCGGTCGTCAGTTCGTCGAGCCCGTCGCTCCCATGGACGAGCCAGGCGCGGCGCGCGCCGAGCTCGGCGAGCGCTCGGGCCAGCGGCTCGAGCAATTCCTTCGAATAGACCCCGATCAGCTGGCGCTCGACGCGGGCCGGATTGCACAAGGGGCCGAGCAGGTTGAAGATCGTGCGCAGGCGCAGCTCGCTGCGCGCGGACGCGGCGTGGCGCAGCGCGGGATGATGAGTCGGCGCGGCCATGAAGCAGAGGCCCGTCTCGGCGAGGCACAGCGCCGCATGGGCGGGCGAAACGCCGACGCGCACGCCGAGCTCGGCCAGAACATCCGTCGCGCCGGAACGCGAGGAGGCGGCGCGGCCGCCATGCTTGGCGACGCGCAGGCCGCAGCCGGCGACGATCAGCGCGGCCAAGGTCGAGACATTATAAGTGCCGGCGCCGTCGCCGCCCGTTCCGACGATGTCGATGGCGTCCGCGGCGCCCTCGACCGGCGCCATGGCCGCGCGCATGGCCTCCGCCCCGCCGATGATCTCCTCGACGCTCTCGCCGCGCAGCCTCAGCCCCATCAGAAAGGCGCCGAGCTGGGCCTGCGTCGCGCCGCCCTCCAGAATGACCGAGACCGCCGCACGCGCCTCCTCGCGCGGCAACGTCGCGCCGGCGGCGATGGTCGCGAGGAAGGGCGCCAAATCGGTCATTCGCGCCCGACGCCCTCATCCTGAGGAGCGCCCGCAGGGCGCGTCTCGAAGGATGTTCCAGAGGGCGCGCGGCGTCCCCCCCTTCGAGATGCGCGCTTCGCGCGCTCCTCAGGGTGAGGGGACTGTTTAATGGACAGGGCCATCACGCCACTTTCGCGCGGCGGCGGGTCTCGTTCCACTCCTGCGCGAGATCGAGGAAATTGCCGAGAATCTTGTGGCCGTGCTCGGATGTGATGCTTTCGGGATGGAACTGCACGCCATGCACCGGCGCGCTCTCGTGCGAGAGGCCCATGACGAGCCCGTCCGGCGTCTCGGCGGTGACGCGCAGACAGGAAGGCAGGGTCTCGCGCGCGACGATCAGCGAGTGATAGCGCGTCGCCAGGAACGGCCCTTCGATGCCCCGGAAAATGGTCTCGCCCCCGTGCAGGATCGTCGCCATTTTGCCGTGGACGGGCAGCGGCGCGCGGACGACGTCGCCGCCGAAGGAGAGGCCGATCGACTGATGGCCGAGGCAGACGCCGAAGATCGGCACGTCGGCCCAGGCGGCGGCTATCAGGTCGAGACAGACGCCGGCTTCCTTGGGCGTGCAGGGGCCGGGGGAGAGCACGATGGCGTCCGGCCCCGCCGCCAGCACCGCGTCGGCCGAGATCGCATCGTTACGCCAGACCGTCACCTCGGCCCCGAGCGACCCGAAATAATGCACGAGGTTGAAGGTGAAGCTGTCGTAATTGTCGATGAGCGTGACTTTGGCCATTCCTGTGGTCCATTCGTGGCGCCGGAGACGTTGTCGGCCGTTCGCGCGGCGGAGTCAATTCACGCAGGGCGGATCGGATGAAGGTTTCCGCATGCTTCGAGACGGCTCCTCCGGAGCCTCCTCGGCATGAGAAACCTTCATCCGATCACCCCTGGAGGATCCTGTCGACAAAGCGGAGCTGCGCGCCGCGCGCCCGTCATTGCCTCGCCCGCCGCCGCGGTCTAGGAACGAGCGAGCCACGATCGAGGACCCTCCTGTGACCACGGCCGCGACGCCCGTGCGCAAGCCGCTTCATCGCCTCCTCTATGTCCAGGTGCTGGCCGCCATTCTCGCCGGCGCGGCGCTCGGCGCGCTCGCGCCGGAGATCGCCGCGAGCCCCTGGGTCGAGGCGCTCGGCAAGGGCTTCGTCAAGCTCATCAAAATGGTGATCGCGCCGATCGTCTTCTGCACCGTCGTCTCCGGCGTCGCCCATATCGAGAGCGCCGCCAAGGTCGGGCGTGTCGGAGTCAAGGCGCTCGTCTATTTCGAGGCGGTCTCGACCCTGGCGCTGGCGCTCGGCCTCCTGGTCGGCAATCTCGTCCGGCCGGGGGCGGGCTTTGCCGGCAAGGCCGACGAAGGCGCGATCGCCAAATATCTCCAGCCCGGGGCGCAGAAGACCGGCGTCGATTTCGTTCTCGACATCATTCCCGAGAGCGTCGTCGGCGCCTTCGCCAAGGGCGACATCCTCGAAGTGCTGCTGTTCTCGGTCCTGTTCGGCTTCGCGCTGCTCGCCATGGGCGAGCGCGGCCGGGCGCTGCGCGCGGTGGTCGACGATCTCGGCCACGCCATGTTCGGCGTCATCGCTTTGGTGATGAAGGCGGCGCCGATCGGCGCTTTCGGCGCCATGGCCTATACGGTCGGCAAATATGGGACGCAGTCGCTCGTCAATCTCGCCTGGCTCGTCGGCTCCTTCTATCTGACGGCCGTTCTCTTCATCGTGTTCGGCCTCGGCCTCGTCGCCCGATTCGTCGGCTTCGACATCCTTCGCTTTCTCGCCTACATCCGCGACGAATTGCTGATCGTGCTCGGCACGTCGTCCTCGGAGAGCGCGCTTCCGCAGCTGATGGAGAAGCTCGAGCGCTTGGGATGCTCGAAGTCCGTGGTCGGCCTCGTCGTGCCGACCGGCTATTCCTTCAATCTCGACGGCACCAATATCTATATGACGCTGGCGAGCCTGTTCATCGCCCAGGCGCTGGGGGTGGAGCTCGGCGCCGGCCAGCAGGCGACGATACTCGTGGTGGCCATGCTCACCTCGAAAGGCGCTTCGGGCGTCACCGGAGCGGGCTTCATCACGCTCGGCGCGACACTCTCCGCCATCGACCCGCGCCTCGCGCCGGGCATGGCCCTGGTGCTCGGCGTCGACAAATTCATGAGCGAGTGTCGGGCGCTCACCAATATTTGCGGCAATGGCGTCGCGGCCATCGTCGTCGCCTGGTGGGAGGGCGAGCTCGATCGGGGAAAGCTCGCGGCCGGCCTCGCGCGGCGAATCGATCCGAGCGACGTCGAGACGGCGATCACCACGGAGTGAAGGGGAAAGCGATGGAGGAGGACGACCGTCCGCGCGGCCCGCAGGACAAGGACGCTGCGTCACATCGTCTCGGCCAGCCGCTCGACGCCCTCTCTCTGGCCGAGTTCGACGAGCGCATCGCGCTGCTGCGGGCCGAAATCGAGCGGCTGGAGCGAGCCCGGGCCGCCAAGGCCGCCTCGCTCGCCGCCGCCGAGGGCCTGTTCAAGAAATAAGCGCGTCGTTCTCCGCTCCGGCGCCCGCAAAAAAGCCGAGCACTGGCCGGCTCGGCGCGCTATTGTCCCCGCGGCCGAAACAGCGGGGAAGGGGGCATGCGGTCTTGTCGGGATTTCGCCCTGGCGATCGGGGCGATCGCCTTCTGGACGTCGTTCGCGGCCTCGCCTTCGCAGGCGCATGCGGTCCTCTCTGATTCGACGCCCCGCGAGGCGCAGCTCGTCACGAGCCCCGACGTGCCCATAGAGCTGCGCTTCAATTGCCGTATCGACGCGAAGCGTTCACGCGTGCTGGTGATCGGGCCGGATCTGCGCAGCGCTGTCCTGCCTCTCGTCGAGGCCGCCGCGCCCGATGCCGTCAGAGCCCATCTCGGCGATCTGCAGCAGGGCGTCTATCAGCTGCATTGGCAGGTGCTCAGCATCGACGGTCATATCACGCGCGGCGATATCTCCTTCCGCGTCCTGCGCTGACCGCATGCAGCAATTCATCGAGATCTACGGGTTTCTCGGCGTGCTGCTGCGCGGCGCGATCTCGGTCGCGCAATCGTTGGCGGCAGGCGGCGTCGGCTTTCTGCTGTTGGTTGCGGCAGGGCTCGGCCCGGGGGGCGCGCCGACCGCCGCGAGCGTCAGGAAGATCGTGTTCTGGAGCACGCTCGCGCTCGTCGGCCTCGTCGCGCTCGACGCCTCCGCTCTGTCGCTGATGCTGATCACGACTCTAGAGCTCGATCCGTATTCGGCGATGACCGCCGACGCCGTGAGGGCGGACGCGCTTGCGCTCGGGCCGGCGCTCGTCCTGGCGGCCGCCAGCCGCCTCACCCCTTCGCGCGGGCTTCTCCTCGCGGCGGCCCTGGCGCTGCTCGGCGCGCGGCTCGGAACCACTCATGCGGTCAGCCGGGTCGAGAGTCCGCCATGGCTCGCTCTCGCCGAGCTCGCGCATCTTTCCGGCGCGGCTCTGTGGATCGGCGGCATTCCTTATTTTCTCCTGGCGCTCGCCCGCGCGCCGGACGCCGAGGCGCAGGCGATCGTCGGACGGCTGTTCTCGCGCGTCTCCATGGCCGGCGCCGCCCTCTTGCTCGGCGGCGGGCTCGCCATGTCCGGCGTCTACATCGGCTCGCTCGAAGCCTTCTACGGCCTCGCCTATGGCGTGATGGTCGGCGCGAAAGGCGCGCTGCTCGCCGGGCTCTTGACGCTCGGCGCGTTCAATTTCTTCGCCGTCCGGCGCCTCCGCGGGAGGGGCGCCGGCCCGCTCCTGCGGCTGCGCCGTTTCGCCGAAGCGGAGATCGGCCTCGGGCTCACCGCCATTTTCGCAGCGGCGTCGCTGTCCTCGCTGCCGCCCGCCGTGGATCAGCCGCGCGGTCGCGTGAGCTTTTCCGAGATCGTCGAGCGGCTGACGCCGCAATGGCCGATCCGGCTGGAGAGCCCGGACCATTCGACCCTGTCGGTCGCGCGGCCGGCGCCGGACCCGGCCGCGCTGCCGGCCGAGGCCCCGTCCGTCGTCGCTGCGGTCGCCGCCGCCCCGCGCAACGCCGAGGATATTGCCTGGTCGGAATACAACCACCACATCGCCGGCCTGTTCGTTCTGGCGATGGGCTTTCTGGCGCTCATGGAACACTGGCCGCGCGCGGCGCCGGCGGCGCGCCACTGGCCGCTGCTGATGCTCGGCCTCGCGGGCTTCCTCTTCTTGCGCGCCGACGAAGCGGTATGGCCGCTCGGCGAGCTCGGACTCATCGAGAGCCTGCGCGATCCCGAAATCGCCCAGCATCGCGTCTTTCTCGCCCTCGTCGTGGCCTTCGGCCTATTCGAATGGCGCGTGCGCACGAAGAAAGTCGCGGCCGCCTGGGCGCCCCTGGCCTTCCCGCTCATCACCGGGCTCGGCGGCGCGCTGCTGCTCGCCCATTCGCACGGGCTGGTCGATATGAAGCAGGAGTTCCTGATCGAGATCACCCATACGCCGCTGGCGCTGGTCGGCGTGGCGTCGGCCGCGGCGCGCTGGCTGGAGATCCGCCTGCCGGATCGCGCCGGGCGGATCGCGGGCCTCCTCTGGCCCGTCGGCTTCATGCTCGCCGGACTGATGCTGCTCGTCTACCGCGAAGCCTGATGAATGAATTTCATGATCCCATGAAAAGTACGCATTTACCCCCCTCGAGCCCGGGCCGTAAAAAATCCCGGCGGGGCGGTCGCGCCCGAGGGGAGGACGAAATGACGATTCTTCAGGAAGTATTGGCGGCGAACGCGACTTACGTCGCCGGCTTCGGCGACAAGGGCAAGCTCGCGCTGCCGCCGGCGCGGCGCTTCGCCATTCTGACCTGCATGGACGCGCGCCTCGATCCGGCCAAATACGCCGGCCTCTCCGAGGGCGACGCCCATGTGATCCGCAACGCCGGCGGCCGCGCTTCCGACGACGCCATCCGCTCGCTGGTGATCTCGCACAAGCTGCTCGGCACACTCGAATGGTTCGTGATCCATCACACCAATTGCGGCATGGAGCTGTTCAGCGACGAGATGATGGCGGATCTTCTCGACGACAGTCTCGAGACCGCCGCCTTCGACGGCGCGAGCTGGTCCAATCCCAAGCATGGCGGCGGCTGCGCGGCGGGCCATTTCGTCAAATGGCACACGATCAAATCGCAGGAGGAGAGCGTGCTGCAGGATGTGAAGCGCATTCGCGAGCATCCGCTCGTTCCGGCCGATATTCCGATCTACGGCTATATCTATGACGTGGCCACGGGCCGCCTGATCGAGGTCCCGAAAGCGAGTGAGGCCGGCCGGGCCCACTGAGCGCCTCGGACGCACCCCCCTTCTCCCCGCGAGCGGCGCCTGTGGGAGAAGGGAGCGCAAATCTTCCAGATTGCGCGCGTTGCGCTAACCTGCCGGAATGACGGACGAGACGATTCGCATTCTCGGCATCGACCCGGGCCTCCGCAACACGGGCTGGGGAATCGTCGAGGCGTCGCGCGGGTCGCGGCTCGCCTTCGTCGCTTGCGGCCGCCTGCGCTCCGAAGCCGACGCCTCCATGGCCGAACGGCTCGCGCAATTGCAGCGCGGGCTCGCCGCCGTCATCGAGGCGCATGCCCCGCATGAGGCGGCGATCGAGGAGACTTTCGTCAATCGCGATCCTCAATCGGCGCTGAAGCTCGGACAGGCGCGCGGCGTCGCGCTCGCCGCCCCGGCGCTCGCCGGAATCGAGGTCGCCGAATATGCCGCCAATCTGGTCAAGAAAACCGTGGTCGGCAACGGCCATGCCGACAAGGCGCAGATCGCCATGATGGTGCGCGTGCTGCTGCCGGCGAGCCGGGTGGAAAGTCCCGACGCTGCCGACGCGCTCGCCGTCGCTATCTGCCACGCCCAGCACCGCGCGAGCCGCGCCGCGGCGCGGTCGCTGCAGATGCGCGCCTGAAGGCGCGCGATCAGAAAAGGACGGCGCGCCGAGCGCCGCGATCTCCGCCCGGACAGCCGCCCGCCCAAAGACGCACGATCGTCATGGGTGTGGTGAAGGGGACGGAAAGGCCCATATAGCCCGTGCCGGTCACCGGACCGTCGACGAGATGCACCTCTTCGGCCACGCTCTTCAGCCGGTTCGTCGGCTCGTAAGCCGCCAGGCAATTCATCTTTGGCCTCGCAATGGCGCGTTTCGACAATGCGCACGGGATAGGCATATAGAAACAGTTTCGGGAAGCTCCTCCCGAGCGCCCGGTCGTTTCACTCACGTCACGAGGTCCGTTGCCTTCCTTCGCTGTCACGCCGCTCATCGTCGCCACGGCGCTGTTCATGGAGAATCTCGACGGCACCGTGCTGTCGACGGCCCTGCCCGCCATGGCGGCCGATCTCCATGAGGATCCGGTCGCGCTGAAGTTCGCGCTCACCTCCTATCTGCTCTCGCTCGCCGTGTTCATCCCCGTCTCGGGCTGGGTCGCCGACCGCCATGGCGCGCGGCGCGTGTTTCGTGCGGCGATCATCGTCTTCACTTTCGGCTCCATTCTCTGCGGCCTGTCGACCTCGCTCGCCGGCGTCGTCCTGTCGCGAGTCGTGCAGGGGCTCGGCGGCGCGATGATGACGCCTGTCGGGCGGCTCGTGCTGCTGCGCGTCGCCCCGCGCGAGCAGCTGGTGCGGGCGCTCGCCTATCTCACCGTGCCGGCGCTGATCGGGCCGATGATCGGGCCGCCGCTCGGCGGCTTCATCGCTACTTATTTCCACTGGCGTTACATCTTCTGGATCAATGTGCCGATCGGCCTTCTCGGCGTGCTGCTGGTCACGCGCTTCATTCCCGATCTGCGCGAGGAGCAGGTGTGGCCGCTAGATGTGAAGGGCTTTCTGCTGTCGGGCTTCGGCCTCTCCAGCCTCGTTTTCGGACTGAGCGTCGCCGGGCCCGGCTTCGTCGCGCCTCCCTTCGTCGCGGCGTTGATCGGCGGGGGCGCGCTCGCGCTCATGCTCTATGTGCGCCATGCGCGGCGGGAGCCCTATCCCATCATCGATCTGTCGCTGCTGCGCGTGCCGACCTTTCGTGCGGCGGTGGCGGGCGGCTTCGTGTTCCGCACGGGGCTCGGCGCCGTTCCCTTTCTGCTGCCCTTGATGCTGCAGACGGGCTTCGGCCTCTCGGCCTTTCAATCCGGCTCGCTGACCTTCGTCGCCGCCATCGGCGCCATGGCGATGAAGACGACCGCACAGCCGATCTTGAATCGCTTCGGTTTTCGCCGGATCTTGATCGTCAATGCGCTGATCTCGGCCTTCTTCTTCTGCGTCAACGCCTTTTTCACGCCGGCGACGCCGCATTGGGCGATCATGATGATCCTGCTCGTCGGCGGTTTCTTCCGCTCGCTCGAATTCACCGCGCTCAACGCCATCGGCTACGCCGACATCGACCAGCATGCGATCAGCCGGGCGACGAGCTTCGCCTCGGCGGGACAGCAATTGTCTTTGTCGGCGGGAGTGTCGCTCGGCGCCGCGGCGCTCGAAGGAGCTCGGGCGCTGCATGGCGGCGGAGAGCTGCAATATGCGGATTTCGAGCCGGCCTTTCTGATCGTCGCGGCGGTGTCGGCCGCCTCGATCCTGTTCTTCCTGCCCCTCGCCGCGACGGCGGGCGAGGGATTGACCAGCAAAGCCGACGCGGCGGAAGCCTGACGCCCATTCATCAGAAGCGCGCGGCGATCGAGAAGGAGATCGACCGCGGCGTTCCGACGAAACGCGACGACATCCAATAGCTGTGGTCGGTGAGATTGGTGACGTTGAAGCGCGCGGTGATCGGCGTGTCGAAGAGCTTCGTCTCGTAGCGCAGGCCGAGATCGGCGATCGTGTAGTCGGGCAGAAATTCGGTGTTCTCCGCATTGGCCGCGAAAGAACCATAGTGCTGCACGCCGCCGGTGAGCGTCAGGCCGGGAAGGAAGGGCGGCGCATATTCGGCATAGAGCTTCGCCATTCGGCTCGAGACATTGATCGGCCGCAGCCCCGTGAGCGTCGGTTCATTGGTCACTCTCGGATCGAGGAAGGTGAAGCCGCCATAGATCGTCACATCCTCGGTCACCTTGCCGCTCGCAGACGCTTCGACGCCCTGGTGCCGCTCGCGGCCGGCGGAGCGGAACAAACTGGTCGTCGCATCGACGTAGGAATAGGCTCTGTCGATGTCGAAGAAGGCGAGCGTCGCCAGCACGCCGCCGAGGCTCGCCTTGGCGCCAATCTCATATTGCTGCGCGAGCTGCGGAGGAAGCGTCTTGCCCGCATTGGCCGCATAGGAGGGCGCGCTGTCGCCGGGCTCCAGTCCCTGGACGTAGCTCGCATAAGCCGAGAGCCAGGGCGTGAGCTTGACGAGCCCCGAGACGCTCGGCGTCAGGCGGCCCTCGTCATAGGCGGAGGAGAAGGTTCTCGGCGTCCCTACCGGCGGCAGATAGGAATAGTTCGTCGTCTGGATCATCGCATAGGTGGCGCCGCCGATGACGCTCACCGGGCCGAAGTCGAGCTGATCGCCGAGCACGACATTCTGATTGCTGCGCGTGAAATAAAGCGACGACGGCCGCGCGCCGACCGTGAAGTCGGGCTTCGGTCCGTAATAGGGGGCGCGGAAGGAGAACGAGCCCGACACGCCCGGAAAGGCGCCCGCATCCTCGGGCAACACCGATTCGTAGCGCTGCGCGAAATAGCCGCCCGTCACCTTGTGCCGCACCGGCCCCGTGTCGAAATCCGCATCCGCGAAGGCGTAGCCCGAGAGCGTCGTGAGCGAGCCCGCGGCGTCCGCGACGACGCCCTGCGTGTAGGTCCCGTCGGTGGCGAATACATTATTGTTGATGCTCACATCCGACTGGCGGCCGTCGATGTAGAGGAAACCGACGCGCGTCGTCAGCACGTCGTTCGGCTTCCAGGTGAGCTTGGTCTGCACGCCGGTCTGTTCATTGGCGTAATAGCCCCAGGGCTCGCTCCAGCTCCGCCGCGCGGCCGGCGCGGGAGCATGCCGCGCGCCCCCGCCGACGAACCAGAAGGGATCGGGCGACGCGACGCGATAATAGCTGTGAAAGGCGTTGACCTGCGCCAGCACCTCGGGCGTAGCGCGCCAGTCGAGCGCGACGCTCTGATAATTGCGCTCGATGCGCTGCGACGAGACGGCCGTGTCGCCGATCTGGCCGACGATGTTGACGCGATAGCCGAAGCGTCCCTCCTTGTCGATCGGTCCGCCGAAATCGGCATGGCCATAAGCCGCGCCGCCGCTCGAGGGGCCGATCCCCTGGCCGCCGAGCGTCAATTGCGCGAAGGGCGTGGCGGTCGGTCGCTTGACGACGAAATTCACCATGCCAGCCGGATCGGTCGCGCCATAGAGGAAGCCGGAAAGACCACGGACGACCTCGACCCGCTCCAATCCTTCGACGTCGACAACAGCCGTGTTCCACATGCGCATATTGTCGAGCGTCGTCGTTCCCGTCACGAAGCCTCTGACCACGACAGAGTAGGGATTGCCGCGATTGATCGGGAAATTATTCTGCGTGAACGGATCGAGACGGAACACGTCGTCCGTCGAGCGCGCCTGCGCGTTCTCGAGGAGTTCGCGCGAGACGACGCCGATCGAATAGGGCGTCTCGAGGACGGATTTGGAGCCGAGCGGACCGACATTCGCCAGATGATCGGCGCGATAGCCTTTCGAGGCGGTCGCGTCGGATTGCAGCGCCGCGGCGACGCCGAGCGCCATCGCGGCGGCGGGCGGCGACGCCACGTCGATGGGCGGCAGCAGCGTCGCCTCTTCGGCGCGCGCCCCGCCGATCGCGCCGAACAGGGCGAGCGCGGAAACGGAGGCGAGCGAAAGGCGACGGTCCTTCGCGCGAGGCGTCGGTGGCAGGACGAATTGGTCGATCATGGTGGACCTCGTTTTCTCGGCGCGGAACGCGCTTTCAGTCGGGTGAAAAAAGACGAGTCGCCGCGTCGGGCGCCGACGCGTCGCGCCGCCTCGTGGGTTCGGTCATGGAAGCGAGCGGAAGATGTCGGAGCGGCTATCCGCTCGGGCGCCAAGGCGGTTGCGGCAGCTTCCGCCAGGGCGCGTTCACGGCCCGATCGAGCGCCGCGGCGAAGCAGGCGAAGCCGTCATAGGCCCAGAAGGCGTTGCCGTGCCGATCGGCGAGCGGTCCGAGGGACAATGCGCCGCGTCCCTGCTTGCGCGCGTCATATTCGTCATGGTCGCGACGAAGCACGATGTCGGGCTTCGCATCGGCGAGATAAGCCTCGATGGCTCGCTCGCTGGGATTATGCGGATCGCAGACGAGACGCGGCACGCGGCGGGCGACCGTCTTGCCGGGCCAGCCCGAGACGTCGCCGATGCGCAGGCCGAGCAGCCGATAAGGCTCGAGCTGCTCGCTCGTCATGGGATGGAAATGCACCATCAGCCTGCCTTCGAGGCGCGGCTTGTATCGAGCGATCGTCGCCTCGACCTTCTCTCGATTTCGCGCGATGACGCGCTCGGCGCGCGCGCGGACGCCGCCGTCGAAGCGCGCGGCGATGGCGCGCAGCGAGGCGTCGGTCGCCGACGGACTCGCGAAACAGGCGCTCGCCGCCGGAATGTCGAACCATCGCCGCAGCAGCCAGGCGAAGCCGCCCGGCGCTGGCTCGTGCGGCGCGTCGAGGCTCTCGGCGAAGCAGACGACGAGCCGGCACTGCCCGATGCGCGCCATGTCGCTCGTCGACGAACCCGTGATCTCATGCACGGGATCGAGGCCGATCTCGTGCAGCAGCTTCGACACGATCCACACCAGACCCGCCGCGTCGCGGTAGAAGGGCAGCGCCACCTCATTGCGTCGCGCTCTCGGCTTCAGAAGGGCCGCCGCCGCCTTCAAGCCCGCCGCCGTCTCGCGCACCCAGGGCGACCATTCGCGAGCGCTCTCGCAGGACATCGTCGTGATCAGCGCTCCGCGCTCCTTCTGCTTGGCCTTGGCGATCCCCTTGGCGTTGCTGTCGAGCAGGACGAGGGGATCCTCGTTGAGCACGGCGACGCCCCGAGCCAAGGGAAACAGCGCGAACAGCTCATCGAGCGCGGCGGCGAGGCGGGCGTCGCCGCCGTCGTCCAAATCGTCGATGCGCAGATCGGTGCAAGCGTGCAAAGAGGTGAAGCTCTCGACGCCTTGCTCGAATCCGGGCGCATCGAGGCGCGCCGCCTGCGTGAACAGGCCGCAGCCGATCGGCCCGTGCGCGAGCTGCGCCATGTCGAGATTGCCGCCCCAGCCCGCATTGCTCTCGGAGAAGAAGGAGCCCGCGCAGTCGCTGATCTTCCCTGCGTCGGGATAATCCCTGGCGGCCCGCGCGACGCGCGGCTCGGCGGAGGTCTTCGCGGCGGCGCTCTCGGGTCCGCGGCTCGCCTTCGGCTTTCGTCCGCGCGCGTCCTTCCGATAATCCGCCGGGGTCGAATCGCGCTCGCCGGCGCCGAGCGGGTCGCGAGCGAGAGGGGGGATGCCGGCGATCCCTTTGGCGGTTCCGCTCCGCCAGCGGATCGGCCGTTCTGGAAGGTATGGATTGCGCGCCATCGCGCCCCCCGCGTTCATATAGCAAGATTACATAACGTCAGCACGGCCGGGGCAGTCAAGAAATTTTTATTTGTTATCAAGACCCTAGAGTTTTGTCTGGTTTCAGACAATTTTGTTGGAGGTTTCGGACCCAGCTCTGCGAAAGCCGCCTTATTCCCGGCGCGCGCCGCCGCGAAAGCCTGTCGCCAGCACATAGAGCTCGGCCGAATCGGAGCGGCTCGCCGCGGGCTTCACATGCCGCACCTGGACGAAATCGCGCTTGAGCTCCGCGAGCAACCGATGCTCCGTGCCGCCCTGCAACACTTTGGCGACGAAGAAGCCGCCGGGCGCCAGCGCCTCGCGCGCGAAATCGGCGGCGAGTTCGGCGAGCGCAACGATCTTCAAATGGTCGGTCTGCTTGTGCCCGGTGGCGTTGGCCGCCATGTCGGACATCACGCCGTCGACGGGCCCCCCGAGCATCGCCTTTATGCGCTCCGGCGCATCGGCGTCGTTGAAATCCATCACGGTGAATTCGACGCCCGGAACCGGCTCCATCTCGAGCAGGTCGATTCCGACGACCCTGCCCTTCCCGTCGGCCGATTTGATCCGGCGCGCGGCGATCTGCGACCAGCCGCCGGGCGCGGCGCCGAGATCGGCGATGCGCTGGCCGGGCTTGAACAGATGGAAGCGCTCGTCCATCTCGATGAGCTTATAAGCGGCGCGCGATCGGTAGCCGTCGCGCTTGGCCATGGCGACGTATGGATCGTTGAGCTGGCGTTCGAGCCAGAGCGTCGAGGACAGCGAGCGCTTTCTCGCCGTCTTCACACGCGTCTTCAGCGAGCGGCCGCCTTCCCGCCCCGATGCGCCGGATTTGGTCACGCCGGAACCGCCTCGCGCGGCGCGAAGACGCCCCCATCGGTCGGCTCCATGTCGATGTGGCGGCGGTGGAAGGCGAGCAGGCTCGAGCGATGGCCGATCGAGACGATCGTCGTCGCCGGGAGGCGCTCCGCCAGCATCGTGTAGATTTCGCTCTCGAGCTTCTCGTCGAGCGCCGAAGTCGCCTCGTCCAGGAACAGCCAGTCGGGCTTTGCGAGCAGCGCCCGCGCGATGGCGACGCGCTGCTGCTCGCCGCCCGAGAGACGCTGGCCCCAATTGGCCTCCTCCTCGAGATGGGCGACGAAACCCGGCAAACGCGCGGCCTCCAGCGCCTCGGCGATCTCGTGGCGCGAAAACGCCTCCGGCTCGGCGGGATAAGCGACGGCGCGGGCGAGCGAGCCGATCGGCACATAGGGCCGCTGCGGCAGCAGCATCACTGTCGCGCCGGCGGGAATGGCGATGCGCCCCTCGCAATAGGGCCAGACGCCCGCGACGGCGCGGAACAACGTCGATTTGCCGGAGCCCGAGGGACCGGTGAGCAGCACCGATTCGCCCGGCGCCAGATCGACGCCTTTCGCCTCCACGATGCGGCGGCCGTCGGGAAGCGCCAGCACGACGTCGAGTGCGATGTCGCGCCGCTCGGCGCGCACGGCCGGCTGCGCGGCGATCAGCTCCTCGGCGCGATCCGCCGCGGCGTCGAAGGAGGCGAGCCGGTCGAGCACCGACTTATAGTTGGACAGCGAGACGTAATAATCGATGAAGAAGGCGAGAGCGCCTTCGACATCGGCGAAGGCGTCGGCGGCCTGGCGCATCACGCCGAGCTTGATCTTTCCGGCGAAGAAGAAGGGCGCCGTGAGGACGAAAGGAATGATGATCGACAATTGGCTATAGGTCGCGGTGAAGGCGGCGAGCTTCTTGCGCAGATTCATGATCGCATAGAAATTGGTGACGATCGCAGCGAATCTGCGTCCGAGCGAGGCGCGCTCGGCGCCCTCGCCGCCGAGCAGCGCGATCTGCTCGGTGTATTCGCGTAGCCGCGCCAGCGAGAAACGGAAATCGGCTTCGCGGCGCTGCTTCTCGAACAAGAGCGTCGTCAGCGGACGGCCGATGAGATGCGTCGTCACCGTGCCGAAGGTCGCGTAGAACAGCGCGCACCAGAACAGGAAGCCGGGAACGGCGAGGTCGGTTCCCGGAAAAGTGAAGGCGGTCGATATGTCCCAGAGGACGATCGAGTAGGAGACGAGCGAGCTGACCTTGGAGATCAGCAGGATCGAATAGGAGTAGATGCCGAGGCCGGAATCGCCGCCGTCGATGAAGCGGTTCACATCCTCGGCGATGCGCTGGTCGGGGTTGTCCGCGGCGCTTCCGGCGAGCGCCATGGCGTAGTGCCGGCGTCCGCCGAGCCAGCGTCCGATATAATGGCGGGTGAGCCATTCGCGCCAGCGGATGATCAGCAGCGACTGCACGACATATTCGAGCACGGCGGAGAAGACGAAGGTGAACGCCCACGGCGTGAATCCGTACAGGAACAGGCGCCAGAACTCGGCCCCGTTCATCTCCTGCAAGGCGGTGTAATAATCGCGGCGGATGAAGGAGAGCCGCACCGATATGCCGACCTGCGCCTGATTGATGAGGACCAGAGCGACGATCATGGCTATGGCGATCGCCGGCTCGCGCAGGCGAAAGGCGGGAACGCGCCAGAGCCGCAGCTCGGCGCGGTCGTCGGCGTCGAAATAGAGGTCGGCGATGCGCGTCATCTCGCGCACGACCGGAATATGCGAAACCGCATAGACGAGGATGGAGAAGACGGCGACGGTCAGCGCGAAACTGTCCGGCAGGGCGTAATCGGCGAGCGAGGCCGGCCACAGGCCCTCGACATCGAGCAGGCGCGCCACGCCGAACACGACCGTCTCTGTGGAGAAGATCGCAGCGAAAATCTTCAGGAAGCTCGACATCGCCGCGCTGCGCCAAGTGGTATAGGCGCAGACCGCAGCGCCGCCGGCGAGCAGGAACAGATCGGCGCCGCCGCGGTGAAGCCCGGCGGCGATCGCCAGAAGCGCGAGGACGGCGACGGCCGCGCCCAGTCTCTGCATGTCGTTTCCCCTGAACAGATCATAGTGGCCGAAGCCTCGGCCACGCGTCGCATCAAGCTCGAGATTGCGCCATTCGAGTGGCGCGCCCGCGCGTCGACTCCGCGATAGCGCGCTTTCGGGCGAAAGCGCAAATCTGGGGTTTCACGGCGGAAGGCGGCGGCGCGGAAGAAACGATGCGCCGGCGGAGTCTTCGCCGGGCCCGCGGCCGAGTCCACGGCGCGCGACGAAAAATTCCTTTCTCCTTTTCCGGCGAATGGAGAAATTTTCCGCCAGCGGATATTTCCATCGGCGGCGTTCGACGGCCGCGGTCGAAGCGCAGGGAGCCGGCCCCGCGTCGCCCCGGCGCCGTTAACGGCCCGGCCACTTTCTGCGCGCAGCTTTCGACCCAATATAGAAAAAACCCCGACGGGCGGAGACGGAGGAGAGGCGCGATGACGGCCTTTTTTCGTAATCCCTTCGACAGATGGGCGGCCGATGGCGGAGCCGACGCTCCCCCTGTCGACCGCGCGCCTGCTCCTCCCGAGCCGCAGCCCGAAGCCGCACGGCCCAAAATCGGTCTCGCGCTCGGCGCCGGCGCCGCCCGCGGCTGGTCGCATATCGGCGTGCTGCGCGAGCTCGCGGCCCATGGCGTCGTCCCGGACGTCGTCGCCGGCACCTCGATCGGCGCCGTCGTCGGCGCCTGCTACGCCGCCGGCAAGCTCGACGAGATCGAGACCTTCGCGCTGTCGCTGACCAAGCGGCGCGTCTTCCGCATGATGGACCTCTCCTTCTCGGGCATGAGCCTCATCGGCGGCGAGCGCCTGCGCGCCGCGCTGGAGCGCGAGCTCGCCGATCAGCGCATCGAGGACCTCCCCGTCGCCTTCGCCGTCGTCGCGACGGAGGTCGGCTCGGGCCACGAGGTGTGGCTGAAGCGCGGGCCGCTGGCGCAGGCGGTGCGCGCCTCCTACGCCCTGCCCGGCATTTTCGAGCCCGTGCGCATCGGCGACCGCTGGCTGTTCGACGGCGCGCTGGTCAATCCCATTCCGATCACCGTCTGCCGCGCGCTCGGCGCCGATTTCGTCATCGCCGTCAATGTGACGGCGGATACGATGTATCGCTCGCACATCATCCATGACCATCACGGCGAGAAGGGCGGCGAGGATGCGGCGCACGCGCCTTTCGCCGAGCGCCGCGACAATGCGGTCGCGGAACATCTTCTGCCGCGCTATTTCCAGCGCCGGCCGGGCGCCGCGCCCAATGTCGCCGCCTCGATGATCGACGCCTTCAACATCATCCAGGATCGCATTCTGCGCTCGCGCATGGCGGGCGATCCGCCGGACGCGACGATCCACGCCCGGCACGAGGATGTCGGAATGTTCGACTTCCATCGCGCAAAGGAGCTGATCGAGCTCGGCCACGAGGCGACGAAACGCTCGCTGCCGAACATATTCGCGCATATTCCGCTGGTCGGCGCGACGCCATAGACGCGTGCGCCCCCGAAGACTCGCTTTTCACAGCGCGGTCAGGCCGAGGCGATATAGGCGCGGAGCTCGCGCCGCTCCGACTCGATCTCGTCGATCCGGCATTTGACGACATCGCCGATCGACACGATCCCCGCGAGCCGCCCGTCGCGCATCACCGGCAAATGGCGGCGGCGCTCGATGGTCATCGCCTCCATCGTCGCGTCGAGGCTGTCGTGCTCGGCGATGGATAGGGGGTCGGCGGTCATGAAGCGAGCAACCTCGTCATAGAGCGCGTCGACGCCGTGGCGGGCGATCGCAGCGACGATGTCGCGCTCGGTGATCAGCCCGACGACCGCATCGTCCTCGTCCACGACGACCAGCGCGCCAATTCCCCGCCGCGTCAAATCCGCGGCCGCGTCCAAGAGGCTGCGGGCGGGCGTCGTGGTGGCGACCTCCGTCCCTTTATATGCGAGTATGCGGGCGACGTTCATCTCGAAAACCTCCCCTCGCTCTTTCAAATGGCGCGATCTGCGGCGGCCTTCCGCGGGTCGAGCAGGCCGAACAGCAGCAGGCCGGCGGCAAATCCCCCGACATGCGCTTCCCAGGCGATCAGCTCGGTCCCGCCCGCCGCCCGCGGAAACAGGCCGAACAGCAGATTGGCGCCGAACCACAGCGCCACGAAAGTCAGCGCCTGTCGGTTCCGCCACAATTCCGAAAGGCCCGCGCCGCCCTGCGGCGACGCCGACGGCTCCCCCTCCGCCGAGAACCGGGTGAAGGCGAAACGCGCGCTCGCCGCCATGGTTCCCGAGATCGCCGCCGAAGCGCCGACGACCGGCGCGAGATCGAAAGGATGAACCGCGAGATGGGCCGCCGCGCCGGCGATCGCCGTCAGCGCCAGAAACAGAAGAAAGCGGGCGGGCCCGAAGCGCCGCGCCAGCGGTGAACCGAAAGCGGCCAGAGTGACGCCATTGACCGTGAGATGCGTCCAATTGGCGTGGAGCAGCGCATAGGTGAGGAACGTCCACCAAGGGACGGGCTCGGCGCTGAGCGCGCGCGCCAGTTCCGCCGGATCGAGATTCGAAGGGAGCGCCTCGGCCATCGCACGTGCGGCCGCCTCCGGCCAAAAGGGGAAGGCGATGCGCCCCGGCATGAAGGCGAGCTCGATATAGACGCCCTCGACCGCCGACGCCGGGAGCGCGCCCATGGCCAGCTGGATCGCCAGCAGCGCGCCGAGGACCAGAGAGACCACGGCGGGCAGATTGAGAATCCTCTCCCGGCCGCCGCGCCGGGCTTCGCGCCACTCGTTCATTCCTCGATCCTCTCGCAGCCGTCGGCCGGCATGGTTGCCGAAAGCTCAAACCGTCCCGCCGAATCTGGCACGGCAGCTGCTGCCCAGCTCACGCCCTTCGGAAGACGGGCGTGACGCGCCCCAACCCGACGCAAGGTCGTCGAACTCGTGCCGTTCGGAAACAAAATGAGACAAGCGGTCAACAAGCATCTTTACGATTATTGGCATCGGCTCAAGGGCGCGCGTTCTGCGCCCGAGCGTTCCGAGATCGATCCGGCGGAAATTCGCGACGCGCTCGCCGATTCGTTCATCATCGAGGTCGACCCGGCCGCGACCTTCCCGCTCCGGCTCTCCGGAACGCGGCTCAACGCGCTGTGGCTCGCCGAGCAGAAAGGCCGCTCCTTCCTCGAGCTGTTCGACAAAGAGGATCGTCACACTCTGGAGTCGGTCGTGATGACGGTCGTCGACGGGGTCGCCCCGGTCGTCGCGGGCGTCGAAGCGACTACGGGCGCCGGACACGAATGGCTGGAACTCGAGCTGCTGCTGCTGCCCTTGCGTCATTTCGGCAAGACTCATGCGCGCGTGCTCGGCGCGCTGGCTCCGGCGCGACGTCCGCGCTGGTTCGGCCTGACGCCGGCCCGCCCGCTGAAATTGAATTCCTTTCGGGTGATCGCGCCGAGCGAGGCGCGGCGCTACGCGCCTCTGCCGATGACAGGCGCAATCCGTCCGTATCCGGCGGCGCGCCGTCCCGCCCTCGTCGTGCATCGAGGCGGCAAGGCTTGAAACCCCGAGCGCGCAACCGGCGCGTCGCCACGCCGGCTCGCCGTGGCGACGCCTCGCGTTACTGCGCGACCTGCTCGAGCTCGGACAATGCGGCTTTGACGTGCTCGCCAGCCGGAGCGAGATGGTCGGCATGACCCTCCTCGATCGCGGCCTTGATGTGGACGATCGCCTCGGCGAGATGCGGGTCGGGCTTGAATTTCTGCAGGCCCTCGGCTTTTTCGAGCGCGAGATCGGCATGATAGGCGAGCAGCCCCGTATCCTTCAGCTTCGCGTGGGTGATCGCCTCCTGGATATGGTATTTGGTTTTGTCCAGGCGGTCGTCGGCAAGGGCCTGGCCCGAACCGAACGCGAGCGCGGCGCCGAACGCGAGTGCGAGAGCGATACCTTTATTTTTCATAGGCGTTTTCCTCGGCGGCGCACATGTCTCGGCGATTCGCCTCGACTCTGGTTGCGGCCGCCGCTGATTTTGTCGCGTATTTTCCTACAGCACAAGCAGCATTTCGCCCTGCGACGTTGCGCCACGGCGGAGATTTTCGATCGTCACCAGAATTTGAGAGACTCGAAGAATCCCTTGCGAGCGAAGAAACGGTCCTGTTCCTTCAACTCGAGATAGGTGCGGCGAGCGGTCTCGCGCAACTCGAGCAGCTTGTCGTCGGGAACATCGAAATTCACCACAGCGGCCCGCAATTCCTTTCGCGCGTCATCCAGCTTCGACTGCAGAAGGGCGATCAATGGTTGTTTCGCCATTTGCTCTCTCTCTCGCTGAAGGCGAGCCTGAAAGCCGGACGAATAGTCTCGCCAGTTTCCCCGGTCAGATTCGCCAATGGGGCGTTGTTTTTTTGTTTTGGTCGGAGTGGCGGGATTCGAACCCACGACCCCTTGTCCCCCAGACAAGTGCGCTAACCGGGCTGCGCTACACTCCGACACGGGCGTCCTTATAGAGGGCGCAGCCGTCGCTGGCAACGCCGCACGAACAAAGTCAGCGCTGGGTCAGCAGCAGCATGCGCCGGCACTCGGAAATATGCTCGAGCGCCTTGCGCAGGCGCCGCACGTCCTGCGGATCGAGTCCGCAGGCGGGAGCTTCGGAGAGACGCATCGCCGGCAGGTCGAGCGTCGGCGGCTCGCGCGGCGGCGCGAGCGCGACCAAGCCTGCGCCGGAGGGCCGCGCGGGCGTCGAGGGCTCCTCGAGGATTTCGGCCCGTTGCGAGAACAGCGATGGCTCGGCCTCGCGTTCCGACTCGCGGAGATCGCCGGCGCGCGGATCGAGCGCGCCGGAGCGCACATTCTCGATCACCGCCCGCACGCCCTGCTCGCGCAAGAGGCGCTGCACGCCTTTGATCGTATAGCCGCGGCCATAGAGCAGATGGCGGATGGCGGCGACGAGCTCCACGTCGCGCGGGCGATAATAGCGCCGCCCGCCCGCGCGCTTGACCGGCTCGATCTCGGCAAAGCGCGTCTCCCAGAAGCGCAGCACATGCGGCGGCAGATCCAGGCTCTCCGCGACCTCGCCGATCGTGCGGAAAGCGCCTTCGTCCTTGCCCGTCACAGCCTCGCTCCGATCGATGCGGCCGAACGAGCGATTCGGCCGCGCTCCATTGTGGTCCGCGCGGCGGCGAACGCCAGAAGGATTTTTCGTCTCCCGGAGCGACGGCCTTCAGCTCAGCAGCGCCTGCGCGAAGCGGCGCGTCAATTCGCGGTCGCCGGCGCAGAAACGCACATGCCATTCGTTCACGCCGAGCCGGCGCGCATCCGCCCGCAGCCGGCGTCCCGCCACCGTCGCCAGCGTGTCCGACGCGAAGACGCAGACTGGACGACGGGCTACGCCCTCGCGCGCCACGCCGATGACCGCCGCCCCGGCGAAGGACGCGACCAGCGAGTCCTCTTCCGCCTGGAAGATCGAGCAGACATAGAGCCGTCCGCAGGACGAGCGCCAGGAGTAGAACCGCTCGCCGAGCGCGCTGGCGCTCAGCGACGCCAGCTCCCGGCCCCGGCACGACGGCGCGGCGAGAGCGCCGGGCGAAAGAGACTCTGCGTCGATCACCTGCATGATCAACCTCACGAAGAAATGAAAACGGCCGAATTGGACCGTGAACGAACTTAGAACATAAAAAGAACACTGTCAACACGCGCGTGTCGGCGCGCGTGTTGCGTGGGTTGGCGCGAGAATTGGCGCGAGGGCGCTCAGCCGGCGCCGCCGCCCTCCGTCCGCAGCCAGGCGGCGCCGCAAGCCCGCGCCAGCTCGCGCACGCGCAGAATATAGCTCTGCCGCTCGGTCACGGAGATCACGCCGCGCGCGTCGAGCAGATTGAAGGCGTGGCTCGTCTTCACGCATTGGTCATAGGCCGGCAGCGTCATCAGATGGCGCCCGTCCGCGCCCTTGTCGCCGAAGTCGAGCAGCGCCCGGCATTCGGCCTCGGCGGCGCGGAAATCGGAGAACAGCTTGGCCGTGTCGGCGGCCTCGAAATTATGCCGCGAATATTCCTGCTCGGCCTGCAGGAACACGTCGCCGTAAGTGACCTTCTCCGCGCCTTCGCCGCCGTTGAAATTCAGATCCATGATCGCGTCGACGCCCTGCAGATAGCAGGCGAGGCGCTCGAGGCCGTAGGTCAGCTCGCCGGAGACCGGCGCGCAATCGAAACCCGCCACCTGCTGAAAATAAGTGAATTGCGAGATCTCCATGCCGTCGCACCAGCATTCCCAGCCGAGCCCCCAGGCGCCGAGCGTCGGGCTCTCCCAATCATCCTCGACGAAACGAATATCGTGCAGCTTCGCGTCGACGCCGATCGCCGCGAGCGAGGCGAGATAGAGCGTCTGCAGATCGGGCGGCGAGGGCTTCAGGATCACTTGATATTGATAGAAATGCTGCAGCCGGTTGGGGTTTTCGCCGTAGCGCCCGTCCTTGGGCCGCCGGCTCGGCTGCACATAGGCGGCCTTCCAAGGCTTGGGGCCGAGCGCGCGCAGCGTCGTCGCCGGATGAAACGTGCCGGCGCCCATCTCCATGTCATAGGGCTGGAGAATGACGCAGCCCTGCTCCGCCCAGAAATTCTGCAGCGTGAGGATGAGCCCCTGAAAGGAGTTTTTCGGCGACAAGCGGGCGGCGGCGGTCATGCGATGGCTCCGAGGCGGTGGGCGACCATCCGAGAAGCAGAGCATGGGGCGCTCCCTTCTCCCGCCCTGCGGGAGAAGGTGGCCCGGCGTAGCCGGGTCGGATGAGGGCGGCGGCGGTTCGCGGCTCGTGAAGAAGCTCCGAGATCCTTGGGGCGGGTCGGACCCCCATCCGACCCCGCTTCGCGGGGCCACCTTCTCCCGCCGAGCGGGAGAAGGAGCGCGCGTCGAGAGTCTCGATTAGGCGCCCTGCGCCGAGGGGTCAATACTCCCATTCCACGCCCACGCCCACCGAGCTCTTGCCGTCCACCCGCGTCTCGCCCTTCAGGCGCACGTTCTTCGTCACGTCGACGCCGACGCCGACCGCGGTCTGCTCGGGCTTCATGCCGGTGCGCACGCCGACGCTGATGTTGTCGGAAATATAGCGCGAGGCGCCCACCTTCGGGCCGCCGGCGCCGCCGGCCTCGAGATCGAGCGAATCGACGCCGAGCGCGCGGCGCATCTTCTCGAAGGCGTCGACGCCCGTTCCCGCGCCCGAGAATTGCGCGAGGGCGGCGGCGAGCTGCACCGCCTGGAACGGCGACAGCGAGCCCGACGCCTTGGCGAACAGCAGCCGCGACAGCACCTCGTCCTGCGGCAGCGAGGGCGTCGAGGCGAAGGTGAAGGTCGGCAGCGCCGCCGGTCCGGAGACGCCGATCGTCGCGGTCACGTCGCCCGCCGTCGTCTCGGCGGAGAAGTCGAGCTGCGGGACGAGGCCGCCGGCGAAGGTCAGCCGGCCGCGCGAAATGTCGATGCGCTGCGTCAGCAATTGCATCCGGCCGCGGCGCAGATCGAAGGCGCCGTCGACGGCCGGCTTCTGCAGCGTCCCGGTCAGCCTGAGCCCGCCGCCGAATTCCGCGTCTATGCCGCGGCCGCGCACGAAGATACGGTTGGGCGCGGCGATGGCGAGGTCGATCGCGGCGTCGAAAGAGGTTTTCTTTCCCGCCTTCTCTTTCGCCTTTCGCTCGAGCGCGATGATGCGCTTCGCGAACTCGCCCGGCGCGATATGCGTGGCGCCGGGCGGCGCGAGAGCGGAGGCCGGCAGGCGGTCGGGAACATTGACCTCCATGCTCGCGAGCTTCACGCGGCCGCCGATGCGCGGCGCGCGTGCGAGGGCGCCGCCGATGTCGAGATCGAGATCGGCCGTCGCCGTGACGAGTTCGCTCGCGACGAGCTGCGCGTTGCGCGCGACGATGCGAATGGCGCCGGGAAATCCCGTCTCCGGCGCCACGGCGACATGGCCGGTCACCGCGATGCGCCCGCCATTGCGCGTCTGCGCGCCGAGCTGCGCGATGTTCAGCTCACGGCCCTTGCCCTCGATGCGCGCGTCGATGTGATCGAGATTGACGCCGTTGAGCGGATCGGCGAACGCGCCGTCGCGCAGGGCGACGACGCCGGCGAACTGGGGCGCGGAAGCGGCGCCCGAGACGCGCAGATCGATCGTCGCCTTGCCGCGCAGGGTCTGGCCGCCGGCGGCGAGCGCCGTGTCGAGGAGCTTGGCGTCCGCCGTTCCTCTGATCGCGAGATCGAGCGCGCCGGAAGCCGAGAGCGGCGCCGATCCGGCGACGGAGATTCGGCCGGCGGCGCCGAGCGCATGTCCGCGTCGAGCGTCGTGCGCGCGCCGCCGAGCGCGCCGCGCGCTCCGATGTCGATCGGCGGCAGGCCATTGGTCCGCGTCTGCGGAGCGGAGAGCTTGGCGAGCTTGATCTTCCATTCGCCGTTCGGCGCGGAGGCCGGCCCTTCGACGCGCGCGTCGGCGTCGAGCGCGCCGTCGAGCGCGAGGCTCGAATCGGCCATGGCGGCGATCGACAGCGGAAGGCCGCGCGCCGCGACGACGAGATCGAGGCGCTCGCCGATGCGTCCATCGACGCCGAGCCGGCCGGCGCCCGCCGCGAGCGCGAAATCCTTCAGCACGACGACGCCCTTGTCGAGGGTGATCGTCGTCGCCCGCGCGAGCGCGACGCGCTTGCCGCCGCGCTCCAGCGACAAAGCCCGGAGATCGAGCCGCATGGGCTCGCCGCGGGCGAGCACGCCGCGGGCGGCGAACGCCCCGCCCATCGCCTCGGCGGAGACATCGAGCGCGCTGCCGCCCTCCGCCGGGCTCGCGCGCAGCCGCGCTTTCGAGATCGTCCGGCCGCCGACACGCGCATCGTCGAGCGCCGCTTCGCCGTCGAGCGCCGGAGCGCGCAGCAGATCGCGCGCCGCGATCTTGGCGGAGAGCCGCTCGATCGACGCCTCCGCCGCACGAATCCGCGCGCCCTTGGCGTCGATGCGAATATTCTGCCCGCCATTCGCGCCGTCGAGCGCGATGTCGGCGTCGAGCGAGCCGGCGAGCTTTTGCAGCGCAAAGGCGGAGAAATCGTCGAGATCGGGCGCGGCGAGCGCGAGCCGCCCGCTGGCGAGGCCCGCGGCGTCGAGCGCGAGAGCGCCTTTCAGCGCGGCGCGTCCGATCGCGACGTCGAGCTTGTCGACCGTCCAGCCGTCGCCCGCTCTCGCGACATGGGCGCCGCCGCGCGCGGCGTTTCCGTCGATCGTCCCTTGCAGCACGGCGGAGAGATCCAGCGCGCCGAGCAGATCGCGCGCATCCGCGCGCAGAGAGAGTTTCGGGATCGCGCGGCCGGCTGCGCGAACATCGGTCAGGACCGCCTCGAGGCGCGCGTCGGGCTTTGCCAGCGAGCCGACGATCTTCGCCTCGACATCGGCGCGGCCGGAGAGGCGCGCGTCCGCCGGACGAAGATCGGGAAGCGCGATCTTCGCGACGATGTCGGCGCTCTCGCGCATCGCGGCGCCGTCGATCGTCGCCTGCAGATGATCGGCGCCGAGCGCGAGGCGATCGAAACGCAGCCCGCCGCCCGGCGCGAGGCCCGCCGCTCCCGTGAGGACGAGGCGGCGGCCGAGCAGGCCGTCGAGCGCGGCGGCGCCGGTCGCGGGCGAGTCGATCGCGCCGTCGAGCGTCGCTGTCAGCGCCTCGTCCTTCGGAACGCCCTTCAGCGCCGCGACGAGGGCCAGCGCGCCGCGCAGATCGCGCCCCGCGAGACGCGAGAAGCGGGCGAGGCGCGGCGCAGCGAGGCTCGCCTTGCCGTCGACGAGCGCCGGCCCGACGCGCCCGGCGAAGCTCGCCTCGCCGGCGCCGAACTCGAGTTTCGCGACGTCGATCTCCGCCTCGCCGGCGCGGGTCGCGCGGCCGCGCAGGAGGAAGGAGAATTTGTCGCCGATCGCCTCGGCCAATCCATGATCGGCGAAGGACAGATCCGAGCCCTGCGCCGCGCCCGAGAGATCGAAACGGTCGACGCCGTCCGCGGCGGCGGCCATGGAAAACTCGCCGTCGCTGCGGCCGATGCGGCCGAAGGGCGCGCGCGCGTCCTCGACGAGCCAGCGGATCTGCGCCGTCGGCCGCGACAGGCTGCCGGCGACATGGACCGTAGCGTCGAGCGTCTTCGCGCGGAATTGCGCCTCATCGGAAGCGGGGAGTCCATGGGCGGTCAATTCTGCGGCGAGCGCGCCGTCGGCGCCGAGGCGGCCCGTCGCCTCGACGCGCAGCGCCGAAGCAGCGAGCGTCATGCGCTCGATCGTCGCGGCGCCGTCGTCGGAGACAGTCGCGGCGCCTGCGAGACGCGTCGCGCCGGCGAAGAGGAAAGCGACCGACTTCGGCAGCAGCGGCTCCACGCGCGCGCCGAGATCGATATCCAGTCGCCGCGCGGCGCCGGCGCGCGCGAGATGCGCGGCGCCGCTCGCTTCGATCTCGCCCGCCTCGGCGGAGAGGCGCGCGGTCAGATCGTCGAACGTCCCCTCCCCCGTGAGCGCGACGTTCAACGCCGGCAGTCCCGGGATCTGCGCGAGGCGAACGATCGCCCCGCCCTCGGGCTCGCGCGCGGTGAGCGAAAAGCGCAGCGCATTCGTGCCCGGCGTCAGCTCGCCCGTCACGACGATCTCGCCCGGCGCATCCAGCCGTTTGACCTCGAGCGCGAGATGGGCGGCGTCGCTGCGCAGCGCCGCATCGCCGGTGACGGAGAAAGAGGCGGCGGCGGCGAGAACCGGCTCGGCGAGCGCGATCTCGCCGAGCGCCAAGCGGCCGAGCCTCATTCGCACCGGCGGCTGGGGAACGAAAAATCCGCCGCCGCCACTCTTGGCCGTGGACGCAGGCCCCGGCGCCGGCCGGCGCGCGACCGCGACGCGCCCGATGTCGAGCCGCTCGACGTCGACCTCGAGCGCGAACAGAGCGAGCGGCGACCAGGCGAGCGCCACATGATCGACCGTCAGCCACACGCCCTTCTCGTCGGCGATGGAAATGTCGCGCAGGGTGGGCTGCGTCGACAGCGGATCCTCGAAGGCGCCGATCTCGATCTTCATGCCGGGCGAGGACGCCGCGCGCGAGACGAGATCGGCGAGGAAGCTGCGTCCCTCGCGAATATTCCAGCGCGCGCCGACGACGGCGGCGAGACCGAGCAGGACGAGGGCGCCGAGGAGGATGCGCAAAAAGCGGCGCGGGCGCTTGGCGGGAGGCGGCGTCATCGGGTGCGACTCCTTCTCCCGCCTACGGGAGAAGGCGGCCTCGCGAAGCGAGGTCGGATGAGGGCCCCGCAGGAAAATCGGCGCGTGGGAAACCCCTCGCCCGGCCGCTCTGCGGTCACTCTCTCCCTCCGGGAGAGGATCGCGCGCGAACCTCCCGGCGTGTTCGATGTGCGTGAAAAAAGGAAAGAGAAGCCTCTCGCAGCGCGCGCCATCAGAACGACTCCCCGACGCCGATGAAGATCGCGAATTTGTTCTCGTCCGGACGGCGGCCGATCGGCGTCGCCACATCGAGCCTCACCGGGCCGATCGCCGTGTAATAGCGCAGGCCCAGGCCGACGGCGGAGCGCATCTCCGACCGGAAATCCGGAAAGGGCGAGGCGAAGGCGGCGCCGACGTCGTAGAAGGGCACGATCCCGATCTCCGGCGTCACCTTGATGCGCGCCTCGAAGGAGGCCTCGAGCAGGCTGCGCCCGCCGACCGGGAAGCCGAAACCCTCGTCCGGACTCAGCGAGCGATAGCGATAGCCGCGCACCGAGCCGCCGCCGCCGGCGAAGAAGCGATGGCTCGCCGGAATGTCGGCGATGCCGGCGCCGACGATCGAGCCCGCGGCGACGCGGCCGGCGAGCACATACCAGCCGTCCTCGTCCAGCGCATGATAGCCGGAAACCTGCGCTTTCGACTGCAGCATGCCGACGCTGTCGGAGAGGGTCTTCACATAAGGCGTGACGCTGGCGATCGCGCGCACGCCCGACGTCGGCGCGAGCAGATTGTCCGTGCCGTCGTAGCTTCCCGAGAGCGGAAAGCCGAGCAATGAATAATCATGCGGGCCGAAAGCGTCATAAGTGTGCCCGCGCTCGAATTCGACGCCCGCCTGCACGGAGGCGACGTCGCTGAAGCGATGTCGCGCGGACAGTGTGAGATTGCCGAAATAGGCGCGATAATCGTCGACCTTCTCGCGCACCGCGATCCCGTCGACGAGCAGATCGTCGCGCGCGCCGAGCAGCGCCGGCGCGAGAAAGCTCGCCTTGGCGCGTCCGACGAGATCGTTCAGCCGGATCGAGGACAGGCCATTGTAGCCGGGCGAGGAGCCGAAGGGCGCGAGCCCGCCCTCGAGATCGACGCGCAGCCGCTCGGCGCCGCCGAACAGATTGCGATCCATCCAATAGGCGCGCACGCCCGGCCCGTCGACATTGGAAAAGCCGGCGTCGGCGCCGATCGCATGGCGCTTGCGCTCGGCCGTCTCGATGATGATCGGAAGATTGCCGTTCGCGTCGAGCGCCGCGCCATCCTCGACCTTCACGGAGCCGACGGCCTCTATGCGCGCCACCGATTTGCGCGCGTCGGCGAGCTTCTTCGGCGAATAATCCTCGCCCTCCTCGAGATAGATGAAGGAGCGGATCACATCCGGATCGATCCCGGGCGAGCCCGTCGCGGTCACCTCGCCGATCCCCGCGCGCGGGCCCGGATCGACGGCGACGGTCACATCCATCGCCTTCTCGCGATGGTCGACGACCGGCTTCACCTCGATGATTTTGGCGAGCGGATGGGAATGGGCGCGCAATTCGTCGATCCAGGCCGCCTGCATGGATTGCAGCGCGGCGGCGCGGGCCGGCGAATCGGCGTCGGGCTCATAGACTTTTTTCGGCAGCAGCGCCTCGTCGATCGGCGCGCGCGCGCGAGCATCGCGGATCACGACCTTGCGCAGATGATACTGCTCGCCGAGCGAAACCTCGATGCGGATCGGCGCGAGCGATTGCCCGCGCAGCCGCTCGGCGGCCAGCGCCGCCGCATCGGCTCCATGTCCGTCGGGCTGGACGGGGACGCCGACGACGCTCACCGTCACCTCGGCGTCGTAATAGCCATTGGCCCAGAGCGCCTCGACGAGGCGCGGCAGATCGGCGACCACGCGACGCGCGAGCCCGGCGCCGGCCGCGGGCGGCTGCAGGCGCAGGCGCCAGGCGCTGGACGAATCCTCGAGCGCGCGCTCGAGCTGGGGGTGGTCGTCGAGGCCGGCGAATTCGATTTTATAGGGCAACGCCTCCCGGCTCGGCGCAGGCGGCTCCTCCTCGGAGCCGAGGAGCCCGAAAAAATCGAAAGCGCGCGCCGGCGCGGTCGCGCCGCAGAGCGCCACCAGCGTCACCACGCTGAGAAAACGAGAAACAGACTTCACTCGGCGCGCCCGCAGAAACCGATCAGAAACGTGAGCGACGCCTTTGATAGCGAGCATTCGTTAAGCTTAACAGTCCAATCATAGTTAACAAAATTTGTGATACTATGCGCCCAAAGGCCGGACAACCAGATTAGAGTTATTGAAAACAGATAGTTAGAACCGATCGCCGTGCTACCGAGCGACCGACGATCGGGTCCAGCCGCGGAGCTGTGAAATTTATGGTCTGCAAATGGCACAGGCACGCATGTTGAGGCGCCGAAGACGGGCTGCATGCTCGAAAGCTGTGTCACGATTGTTGAACGGGCCGTCCCATTTTCCATGGTGACCAGAATCGTGTGCGTGCGTTCCACGGCCGTGGTTGCACATTCCGCACTCTGCTTTGTGAACACGACCGCGATTTCGGGTCCAATTTTGGTAGACGTAGTACCTTTGAGTCATCGGATACTCCTCTCCGAACGAGGAGTTCTCATTTCCTACATCCGCAAACCCAGGTCTATGTTCATAATGTTGTTCAGCGTCAATATGTCGCAGCCGTCCGCAGGGTCAAATGTCCATCACCCGCGTGACATGGCCCATCTTGCGGCCCGGACGCGTCTCCTTTTTCCCGTAGAGATGCAGGCGGGCGCCCTCCTCCGCCAGAATCTCCCACCAGCGCTCCGCCTGATCTCCGATGAGATTGCGCATCTCGACGCGCGCGCCGCAGCGGCGGGTCGAGCCGAGCGGGAAACCCGCCACCGCGCGCATATGCTGCTCGAATTGCGAGACGACGGCGCCGTCGAGCGTCCAATGTCCGGAATTATGCACGCGCGGCGCGATCTCGTTGACGACGAGCCGCTCCCCCCCCGCCTCCTCGACCACGAACATCTCGACGGCGAGAACGCCGACATGATCCGCCGCCTCGGCGATGCGCCGCGCGATCCCGATCGCCTGCTCGGCCGTGCGATCCGAGACGCGCGCCGGCGCGACGGTCAGCGCGAGAATATGGTTCTCGTGCACATTCTCGCAGAGGTCGTAGGCGCGAAATTCTCCATCCGCGCCGCGCGCGGCGACCACGGACACTTCCTTCGCGAAGGGCACGAAGCCCTCCAATAGGCAGGGCGCGCCGACGAGCGCCCGGGCCCCGGCGAGATCGGCCCGCTCGCGCAGCGTCCTCTGCCCCTTGCCGTCATAGCCGAAACGTCGCGTCTTCAAGATCGAGGGCATGCCGATCGCCTCGACCGCCTGCGCGAGCCCCGCCTCGTCGGCGACATCGGAGAAAGGCGCGGTCTCTATGCCGAGGCTCCGCACGAACTCCTTCTCGACGAGCCGGTCCTGCGTCAGCGCCAGCGCTCGGGCGCTCGGCCGCACCGGCGCATGGGCGTCGAGAAAGGCGGCCGTGGCCGAGGGCACATTCTCGAATTCATAGGTGACGACGTCGACCGCGGCGGCGAAGGCGGCGAGCGCCGCCTCGTCCTCGAAATCCGCGACCGTGCGCGCGGCGCAGACGTCGAAGGCCGGATCGTCGGCGACGGGCGAGAAGACATGCGATCTGAGGCCGAGCCTCGCGCCGGCGCAGGCGAGCATGCGCGCGAGCTGGCCGCCGCCCAGAATTCCGATGGTCGCTCCGGGCTTCGGCATCGGCGTCAGGCGTCGTCCGCAGGCGTCGCGGCGACCTGCTCGGTCTGGCGCTCGCGCCATTGCGCGAGGCGGGCGCCGAGTTCGGCGTCGGAGCGCGCGAGAATGGCGGCGGCGAGCAGAGCCGCGTTGATCGCGCCGGCCTTGCCGATGGCGAGCGTCCCGACCGGCACGCCGCCCGGCATCTGCACGATGGAGAGCAGCGAATCCATGCCCGACAGCGCCGCCGACTCGATCGGCACGCCGAGCACGGGCAATAGCGTGAAGGCGGAGGTCATGCCGGGCAGATGCGCGGCGCCGCCGGCGCCTGCGACGATCACCTCGAACCCTTCCGCCTCGGCGCCCTTGGCGAAGGCGACGAGCCGGTCCGGCGTGCGATGGGCGGAGACGACGCGCGCCTCATAGCCGACGCCGAGCTGATCGAGCGTCTCGGCCCCATGGCGCATGGTGGCCCAGTCGGACTGCGACCCCATGATGATCGCGACAGGCTTCTTCGACTTCGCCACGGCTTATCCGGCGGGCTGGAGTGGATGAAGCACGGTTGCTTAGCCGAACCGGCGGCGCGGCGCAAGAAGCCGCCGCGCCGAGAGAAAAGCGCCCCGTCCAAAGCTCGCCGCAATGTTGCTCGAAGCTCGAGCGGACGAGAGGGATTTTGTTACGGAGCCGATGATGAACATGCCCGGCCTGCGGCCGAAAACGATGATCCTGCTGGCGGCGCTCGCCGCGAGCGCGACGACCGCGACGACCGCGGCGGCGGACCTCTTCTTCCGGCCGTTCTTCGGCTATTCCGCGCATCGTTCCGAAGAGCCCGTGTTCGAGCTCTCTCCGCGCCAAGTGGTCGAGCTTCTGGCGCGGCGCGGCTTCCGGCTGGCGCGTCCGCCCGTCTATCGCGACGATGTGATCGTCGCGGTCGGCGTCGACCCGCGCGGCGGCCATGTTCGTTTCGTGCTCGACTCCGACGACGGCGAAATTTTGGAGCGGCGCCGTCTCGACAAAGGCGTCGCGCCGGCGCCGGGGATCGCCGCATCGCACACCCATGCGGAGAAAGAGAAGCGTCCAGCGCCACTGCTCCGCGCCGTCGCATCCGAGCGACCCGAGCCGGCGACGCCTCGCGCGGCGGCCGCGCCCCGCCCTGCGGCGCCGCATGTCCCGCCGTCCAAGGCGATGAAGACGCCCGCGGCGCCGGCCGCCGCGACGACGCCCGCACCGAAAGCGCCCGCGAGCGCTCCGGCCGCCGCTGCGACCGCGCCGAAGCCTCCAGCCCCTGCTCCCGCGGCCCCGGCGCCGGAAGCGCCGGCGCAGACCACCCCCACGGGCGCCGCCGCGCCTGCGGCCCCCGTCGCGGAATGGAAAGCGCCTCGCGATTAGCAGTCGCGTCGACGTGTTTCGAGAAGGCGCGCCTCGAGGGCGCTTCTCGAGACGTGGGCGTCTCGCGCCCGCTGCTGGCGCGGTTGTTGCTTCACATTCTGCAACAGGAGCAGCGCCGTGACCGAGACGCGAAGCATCACGACCGAAAAGGACCTCGACCATCCCGTCGACGCCGTTTGGCGCGCCATGACCGATTCGGAATGGCTCGCCGTCTGGTTCTTTCCGAACGACATCAAACCCGTCGAAAAACATTCCTTCACTATCTGGAGCCGGCCGATCGAGCGCTGGGACGGCGAGTTCCAATGCCGCGTGCTCGCCATCGAGCCCGGCAAGATGCTGCAGTTCGGCTGGAAAGGCGGCCATGAAGAGCTCAAGGGCTTCGGCCATTACATGGATGTGGTGGTGACCTGGACGATTTCCGAGCTGCCGGACGGCCGGACGCATTTCCACTTCGTCCAGGAAGGGATCGAGGCGGGCCCGGCGGCCGACGCGCTCTACGACATCATGCTCAAAGGCGCGGACAGCGTGCTGCGCAGCCTGGCCAAACGCCTGCCCGACCTGCTCGAGCACGACGCGTAAAAACCAGCGCGCTCAATCCCGCACCAGTTCCAGCTTGCGCTGCAGCACCGTCAGCACGCGCGCGAGATCATGGCCGCGGCGCATGACGAGCCCGCTCGCGGCGACGACGCTGAATGCGCCCTGGCGGCGGCCGAGCTCGGGATCTTTCTCGATGCGGTAGAGCGGCGCTTCGCTGGTGCGCCGGAAGATCGAGAACACCGCCTTCGCCGGCGAGAAATCGATCGCATAATCGCGCCATTCGCCGGCGGCGACCTTGGCGCCGTAGAGATCGAAGAGAATGCGCAGCTCCCGCCGATCGAAAGAGACGACCGGCGCCGCCTCGCGCCGCGAAGGTTCGTTCCTGTCCGGATTGATCGCGCGACCCGCCACCACGGAGAGCGGGCCGCGCCGCCCGCTCGGATCCGTCGTCTCCGTTTCTTTCATGCCGATCCCTCGCTCGCCGGCCATGATCGCGCGGGCGCGCGGCGAGAGCAAGCGCATTTGTGACACTCGCGCGACGCCTCGGCTCGGCCGCAGCGACGAATTCACATTTTTGCCAATATCGAGCCCCTTGCGCGCCAAAGGAGGCGACCAATATTCGGATCATTGCCTCGACAGGCTCGGATCGCGTGCTTCCGGAATTCGTCAGCCCCCCAGCCCCCCGGAAGGGCGTGTTTCGAGCAGTTCAGCGTTCGTGGCGATGGACGGGCCGGCCGAGCGACGCTCGCGCCGGCCCGTCTTGTTTCCCGTTTCCCGCCGCCTTGCAACTCTCGGATCGATCGCCGATATGAGGGCTCGCGCCCCGCCCGCGCCAGCCGCCGGGCGGAGCGGCAAGATTGCCGACCAATGAAGACGTTTGCGCGCCTCGGCGCCGCTCGGCGGCGACAAGGGAGGCGAGCGCGAGGATTGGAGACGACCCCGTGAGCGATCACGACCAGACCAACACGATCGACGCTTCGAAGAGCGATTACGGCTTTCAGGCCGATGTCGCGCGCCTGCTCGAGCTCATGACCCATTCGGTCTATTCCGAGCGCGATATTTTTCTCCGCGAGCTCGTGTCCAACGCCGCCGACGCGATCGAGAAGCTGCGCCACGACGCCTTGTCGGACGAGGCGCTCGCGGCGAAGGCCGCGGCGCCGCTCGTCGTCATCTCCATCGACAAGGATGCGCGCGAGCTTCTCGTCGCCGACAATGGCGTCGGCATGTCGCGCGAGGATCTCGTCGCCGCGCTCGGCACGATCGCGAGCTCCGGCACACGCGCCTTTCTCGACGACCTCGAGAAGAAGGACGGCGAGAAGAGCGCCTCGCTCATCGGCCGCTTCGGCATCGGCTTCTATTCCGCCTTCATGGTCGCCGACAAAGTCGAGGTCGCGACGCGGCGCGCGGGCTCGAACGAGGCCTATCTCTGGACGTCGGAAGGCAAGGGCTCGTTCCAGATCGCATCGCTGCCGCTCGACGCCGCGCCCGATCCCGGAACGCGCGTGACCTTGCACTTGAACGCGGAATCGGACGAGTTCCTCGAGCCCTCGCGCATCGAGCGGATCTTGCGCGAGCATTCGGGCGCCATCGCCATTCCGATCGATCTCGTCGAGGCGCCCGGCAAGGAGCCGCGCCGTCTGACGGACGGTTCGGCGTTGTGGACGCGATCGAAGTCCGAGATCGCCGAGAAGGAGTATGAAGACTTCTATCAGCAGCTCTCGGGTCAGTTCGACGCGCCGGCGCTCACCGTGCATTGGCGCGCCGAAGGACGCATCGAATATACCGTGCTCGCCTTCGTGCCCGGATCGCGCCCTTACGATCTCTTCGATCCCGCGCGCAAGAGCCGCTCCAAGCTCTATGTGCGCCGTGTGCTGATCTCGCGCGAGATCGATCTGCTGCCGCCCTGGCTGCGCTTCGTGCGCCTCGTGGTCGACAGCGCCGATCTGCCGCTCAACGTCTCGCGCGAGATGGTGCAGAACAATCCGCTACTCGACGCCATGCGCAAGGCGATCGCCTCGCGCATCGTGAAAGAGCTCACCGATCTCGCCACGAAGGACGCGGATAAATTCGCCTCCGTCTGGAAGAATTTCGGCGCCGTGATCAAGGAGGGCCTGCACGAGGATCCGCAGCGACGCGACGAGATCTTCGCCATCGCGCGCTTCTCCAGCCTGCTGCATCCGGACGGCGGATTGTCGCTGAAGGACTATGTCGCAAGTCTCAAGCCCAATCAGACCGCGATCTACTACATCGCTGGCGACGACAAGAAGCGCCTCGCCGCGAGCCCGCAGCTCGAGGCGTTCCGCGCCAAGGGCGTCGACGTTCTCCTGCTCGACGACGCCGTCGACTCTTTCTGGGTGACGAGCGCGCTCGGCTTCGACGGCAAGCCGTTCAAATCGGCGACGCAGGGCAAGGCCGATATCGACTCCGTTCCGACGCCGGAAGGCGCGTCCGAACCGCCGCCGGCGGAAGCTTCTTCCGAAGTCGCTCTGCTCACCGCGATGATGAAGGAGACGCTCGGCGAGCATGTCGACGATGTGCGCGTGTCGACGCGCCTGCGCGAGAGCGCGGCCTGTCTCGTCGCCGCCGATCACGGGTTCGATCTGCAGCTCGCGCGCATGCTCGCGGAGAGCGGCAAGGGTCTCATCGGCAAGCCGGTGCTGGAGATCAATCCGGTTCACGAAGTCGTCGTCGCATTGGCGAAGAAAGCCAAGGCCGACAGAGCGGGCGCCGAGGACGGTTTCTGGCTCCTGTTCGATACGGCGCGCATCGCCGACGGCGAAGCGCCGCTCGACGCCGGAGCCTTCGCCAAGCGCGTGACGGCCCTGCTGGCCAAGACCGTCTGATGGACGGCGCGTCGCTCGCGCGCGAGGAGACGCGCGCCGAGGCGCTCGATCGCATCGCCCGCCTTCTCGAGCAGAGCGGCGTCGAGGAGCCGCGCCGCGACGCGCGCGCGCTCCTCCTCGCGGCGGGAGAGATGACGTCGGCAGATCTGCTGCTCGAGCCGCACGCGCGTCTCGCGCCGGCGGCGCGGCGACGGCTCGACGATTTCGCCCGGCGGCGCGCGGCGCGCGAGCCGGTGTCGCGCATTCTCGGCGCGCGCGGCTTCTGGACGCAGGATCTCGTCGTCGCACCCGATGTGCTCGATCCGCGCGCCGACACGGAGACTCTGGTCGCGCTCGCGCTCGATCTCTCTCACGCGCGTCGGGGCGAGGCGCTCACGATCCTCGATCTCGGCGTCGGCTCCGGCGCCATCGTCTGCGCGCTTCTCTCCGAGCTTCCGCTCGCGCGCGCCGTCGCCGTCGATCTTTCGGAGCGCGCATGCGTGGCCGCGTCCGTCAATGTCGCGCGCTGCGGCCTCGCTTCTCGCGCGATGATCCTGCGCGGACGATGGGCGCAGGCGCTCGATGCGCGCTTCGATCTCGTCGTCTCCAATCCGCCCTATGTCGCGAGCGGAGAGATCGCCATGCTCGCGCCCGAGGTGAGGCGCCACGACCCGGCGCTCGCGCTCGACGGCGGCGCCGACGGGCTCGCGCGTTATCGTGAGATCATCGCCGATCTGCCGCGCCTCCTGGCGCCGCGCGCGCTCGCTCTGTTCGAGGCGGGAGCGGGGCAGGCGTCGTCCATTGCGGCGCTTCTTTCTGCGGCGGGCCTCGAGATCGCCGAAATCCGCAGGGATTTTTCCGGCTGCGAACGCGCCGTCGCCGCGCGCCGCCGCGACTGAAGCTCACGCGGACGTCGCGTTTCGTTCGCGCAGGGTCGTGACAAATTCGCTACACTCCCTATTTAAATGAGCGAAGGCGCGATCTCGCGCTTGGCGGGGCGAAGGCGTTAGATTATAGTCCTTCTCGATTGAACGCTGATTTCACGGGCGTCGCCGTGCGACGCGAAACGCCCGTCATCCGCTGGGGACATGCGCCCATAACGGAACAAACGGCTCGATCGTGGAGAAGCCCGTCTCGCTGGATAGAGCGGTCGAGGCTCCGAATCGAGCGGATCTGAAGTGCAGCGCGTTCGGGCCGTGAGTGGGATGGCCCTCGCCGAACGACTTTCTCGACAGGCGCAGACCGCCGTGCGAAAGCGTCGTAGCGACAGGAAGCCGGAGTCGCGCCGAAAAACGCGGCCGAGGGCCGAAGAGTTTCGTCTCGAACGGACGGGAAAGGGTCGGCGTCGCGCCGAAGCGTCGCGGCCGACGCTCGGGAGAAGATGATCGACGAGGCGCGGACGCGTTCGGATCGAGCGCTGCGCCTTTGCGCGGCCGCCATGGGGCGAGATCGCGCGGCAAGAAAGAAGCGAGTGAAGCCGCCGATTCGGATCGCGAGCGGCCTCGTCGCGCGACCACGCTTCGTCGAGCGCACGTCCGGTCGCGTCTCATGCGCTTTGTGCGCTCGACCAAAGGCATCACGGATGAAACGGCGACGCCCATGCAGAATAGCGACGGACCTTCTCGAGGATATTCGATGAGACCAGGACAGAACAAGCGTATCCGCGGCCGCAGCAATCGTAAGGGACCCAATCCGCTGACGCGGTCCTACGAGTCGAACGGCCCCGATGTGAAGATCCGCGGAACGGCGCAGCATATCGCCGAGAAATATCTGCAGCTCGCGCGCGACGCGCAATCCTCCGGCGACACGATCATGGCCGAAAGCCTGCTGCAGCACGCCGAGCATTATTTCCGCCTCATCGCCGCCGCCCAGGCCGCGCAGCAACAGCAGAACGGCTACGGCCGCTCCTTCGACGCCGACGCCGATACGGGCGAGGAGGAGGAGGATCTCGGCGGAGCGCAGGACCGCTTCGCGCCATTGTCGGAGCGTCTGCCGCAGCCGGTCGCCTATCAGGCGCAACCCTACGCCCCGGCGGCCTATCAGCCGCAGCCCGCGGCGCAGCCGCATTTCAATCCGCCGCCGCAATTCGGCCAGCAGCCCCAGCCCTATGAGGAGCGCCCGATCGGCGGCGGCGAGCAGCCGCCCCGCTACGAGCGTCAGCCGCGCCAGGACCGAGGCTTCCGTGACCGCAACCGGAACGATCGCGATCGCGGCGGCGAGCGCAACGCCGAAGCGGGCGGCGAGCGGTTCGACCGCAATCGCGACAATCGTCGCTTCCAGCCGCGTCCGCAGCCGGCGCCCGTCGCCGACGAGCAGCCGGGCGCTCTGCCCTCCTTCATCACCGCGCCGACGCCGATTCGCGCTTCGGGCGGCGAGGATGCGGGCGAATCCTTCGCGCGCGCCGAGCGCACGGCCGTTCGCGAGCATGAGGAGGCGGCGGCCGGTTTTCATCTCAACTCGCGCCGCCGTCGTCGTCCGCGCGCGAACGGTGACGAGGCCAATGGCGTCGTGGCCTCGACCGGCGAGGAGCCGTCGACTCATGCCGGCGAGCTGCCGCTCGGCGACTGAGCGGTTCGGCGCGCCGCTTCACCCGGCGGCGCGCCTTTGTCCGAGCAAGAGGCGGCGCGCGAGGATCTTGTCGATCCGGCGCCCGTCCTTGTCGAGGATCTCGAAGCGCCAGCCATGTGCGTCGAAGCTCTCGCCGATCTCCGGCAGATGGCCGATATGGGCGAGGACGAAGCCGGCCGCGGTCTGGTAGCTCCGATCCTCCGAAGCGGGCAGGGACAGGAGGTCGAACATCTCGTCTGCGGGCATCGAGCCGGAGATGAGCCAGGAGCCGTCGTCGCGCTGAACGGCGTGGGGCTCGGGCGGACCTTCGGCGGTCCCGAAGCCGCCGGCGATCGCCTCGAGAATATCGGCGTCGGTAACGATCCCCTGGAAATGGCCGAACTCGTCGAACACCAGCGCCACATGCACCGCCGAACGCTTGATCATCTCGACGACGTCGAGCGCGTCGGCGGCGTCGGGCACGATCGGCGCCGTACGCACATGGTCGGCGGGGTCCGGACATTCTCCGCGCAGAAAAGCGTCGAGCAGATCCTTCGCCTGCAGCACGCCGAGCATGTTCTCGGTCCTGCCGCGATAGGCGGGCAGGCGTGAATGGACGCTGGCGACGATCCTGGCGCGATTCGCCGCGGGCTCGTCGTCGAGATCGATCATGTCGACCTCGCCGCGCGGCGTCATCACGCCGCGGACCGGACGATCGCCGAGACGCATGACGCCGGCGATCATGGCGCGTTCGCCGGGCTCCAGCACGCCGGCGGTCTCGGCCTCGGCGACGAGCGCGCGAATCTCCTCGTCCGAGACGCGCTGTTCCGCGACGGCGCCATAGCCGAGCGCGCGCATCAGCGCGCGGCACGAGGCGTCGAGAATGAAGACGAGCGGCGAGGCGAGCCGGGCGAGCGCGCTCATGACCGGAGCGACCGAAGCGGCGATGCGCTCGGGATCGCGGAGCGCGATCTGCTTGGGCGCCAGCTCTCCGACGATCAGCGACACATAGGCGATCGCCGCGACGACGAGGCCGACGCCGAGCGTTTCCGCCATCGCCGGCGCCACGCCGCGCGCGGCGATCCATTCGGCGAGCCGCGCGCCGAGGGTCGCGCCCGAGAAAGCGCCGGACAGAACGCCGATCAGCGTGATGCCGATCTGCACGGCGGAGAGGAATTTTCCAGGATCGGACGCGAGGCGCGAGGCGGCGCGCGCGCCCTGGACGCCGCGCTCGGCCATGGCGCGCAATCGCGCGGGACGCGACGAGACGACGGCGAGCTCGGCCATGGCGAGCGCGCCATTCACCAGGATCAGGGCGAGGACGATCGCCAGTTCGGTCATCAGCATGCGCGAACCATAGCCGCGCGACCGAAGTCTCGCGAGTCCCCGTTCGCGTCATCGGCTCGTTTCGAAAAAACCCTGCGCTCCAGTTCGTCGCACCCTCTTTCCGGCGCCGCCGCGCCTTCCCATATCGGCCTGAGCGGTCGCCGGAAGGGGCCGATTTCACGCCACATGTGAGGGGGAGGCGCGCCGATTCGCGTGGCGCCTCGCCGGCCGGAGGGGGTCATGAATTTCGAGAAATATACGACGCGCGCCCAGGGCTTCGTGCAGGCGGCGCTGTCGCTCGCGACCAGAGAGGGCAATCCGCAGCTCACGCCCGAGCATGTGTTGAAGGTTCTGCTCGACGACGAGCAGGGGCTTTCGGCCGGACTCATCGACCGCGCCGGCGGCAGCTCGCGCGAGGCGCTCGCCAAGACCGAGGCCGCGCTCGCCAAGCTGCCGAAAGTCTCCGGCGGCGGCGCCGGCCAGCCGCAGCTGTCCCAGGCGACCGCGCGCTTCTTCGACAATGCCGAAAAGATCGCGCAGAAGGCCGGCGATTCCTACGTCACGGTCGAGCGCCTGCTGCTCGCCGTCGCCCTGGAGAAAGGAACCGAAGCCGCGCGCATTTTGAGCGAGTCCGGCGTGACGCCGCAGACGCTCAACGCCGCGATCGAGGATCTGCGCAAGGGCCGCACGGCCGATTCGTCGTCCGCCGAGAGCGCCTATGACGCGCTGAAGAAATATGCGCGCGATCTGACGGAAGCCGCGCGCGAGGGCAAGCTCGATCCGGTGATCGGCCGCGACGAGGAAATTCGCCGCACGATCCAGGTGCTGTCGCGCCGCACCAAGAACAATCCCGTGCTGATCGGCGAGCCCGGCGTCGGCAAGACGGCGATCGTCGAAGGCTTGGCGCTGCGCATCGTCAATGGCGACGTGCCGGAATCTCTCGAGGACAAGAAGCTGCTGGCGCTCGACATGGGCGCGCTGATCGCCGGCGCGAAATATCGCGGCGAGTTCGAGGAGCGCCTGAAGGCGGTGCTGAGCGAGATCACCGCGGCGCAGGGCGGGATCATTCTGTTCATCGACGAGATGCACACGCTGGTCGGCGCCGGCAAGGCGGATGGCGCGATGGACGCGTCGAACCTCCTGAAGCCGGCTCTGGCGCGCGGCGAATTGCATTGCGTCGGCGCGACCACGCTCGACGAATATCGCAAGCATGTGGAGAAGGACGCGGCGCTCGCGCGGCGCTTCCAGCCCGTCTTCGTCGACGAGCCGACGGTGGAGGACACGATCTCCATTCTGCGCGGTCTGAAGGAGAAATACGAGCTGCACCACGGCGTGCGCGTCACCGACGGCGCCATCGTCGCGGCGGCGACGCTCTCCAACCGTTACATCGCCGACCGCTTCCTGCCCGACAAGGCGATCGATCTCGTCGACGAGGCCGCCTCGCGCCTGCGCATGCAGATCGATTCGAAGCCGGAGGAATTGGACGAGCTCGACCGCCGCATCATCCAGCTGCGCATCGAGCAGGAGGCGCTGCGCAAGGAGACCGACGCCGCGTCGAAAGACCGGCTCGCCAAATTGGAGACGGAGCTCGCCGAGCTGACCGAGAAATCGGCGGCGCTGACGCAGCGCTGGAAGTCCGAGAAGGACAAGCTCGGCCAGGCGCAGAAATACAAGGAGCAGCTGGAGACCGCGCGCAACGAGCTGGCGCAGGCGCAGCGGCGCGGCGAATTCCAGCGCGCCGGCGAGCTCGCCTATGGCGTGATCCCCGATCTCGAGCGCAAGCTCGCGGCGAGCGAGACGGAAGGCGCGCAGAAAATGCTCGAGGAGGAGGTGACGCCCGAGCATGTCGCGCAGGTCGTCTCACGCTGGACCGGCATTCCCGTGGATAAAATGCTCGAGGGCGAGCGCGAGAAGCTCCTCCTCATGGAAGACGAGCTCTCGCGTCGAGTCGTCGGCCAGAAGGAGGCGGTCGCCGCCGTCTCGACGGCGGTGCGCCGCGCCCGCGCCGGATTGCAGGATCCCAATCGCCCGATCGGCTCCTTCATCTTCTTAGGCCCGACCGGCGTCGGCAAGACGGAGCTGACCAAGGCGCTCGCCGATTTCCTGTTCGACGACGAGCAGGCGATGGTTCGTCTCGACATGTCCGAATATATGGAGAAGCACTCGGTCGCGCGTTTGATCGGCGCGCCTCCCGGCTATGTCGGCTATGAGGAGGGCGGCGCGCTGACCGAGGCCGTGCGGCGCAGGCCCTATCAGGTCGTGCTGTTCGACGAGATCGAGAAAGCGCATCCGGACGTGTTCAACGTCCTCTTGCAGGTGCTGGACGACGGGCGCTTGACCGACGGCCAGGGCCGCACGGTGGACTTCAAGAACACGCTCATCATCATGACGTCGAACCTCGGCGCCGAATTCCTGGTGATGCAGCAGGAGGGCGAAGATTCGACCGCCGTCCATGGCGAGGTGATGCAGGTGGTGCGCGCGCATTTCCGGCCGGAGTTCCTGAACCGCGTCGACGAGATCATCCTCTTCCATCGCCTGCGGCGCGAGGACATGGGAACGATCGTCGACATTCAGATCCGCCGCCTGCAGAAGCTGCTCGACGATCGCAAGATCACGCTGCAGCTGGACGAGAAGGCGCGAGCGCTGCTCGCCGCCAAGGGCTATGATCCGGCCTATGGCGCGCGGCCTCTGAAGCGGGTGATCCAGAAAGAGCTGCAGGACCCGCTCGCCGAAGCGCTCCTCGCCGGCGACATCGCCGACGGCTCCACCGTGCGCGTCTCGACCGACGCGCACGGGCTGACGCTGAACGGTCGGCCGACCGGCCGGCGCGGTTTCGGCGCCGAAAAGGCGGCGTGACTTCGAGAGTCGAGCCTCGAAACTCGAGGCTCGACTGCGGTGCTGGACGCGCAAGCGGAGCTGCGCCATATTGCATCGGTCTGGCGGGGACCATTCATGAGCGCCGCGGTCGCATTCGATACATTGAAATTCGTCGAGAAGCTCGAGGCTGCGGGCGTTCCGCACGCTCAGGCCGAAGCCTTCGCCGAGGCGACCAGCCAGGAGCTGGCGACCAAGTCCGATCTCGCGCTGCTGCGGGCGGATCTGGGTCTCGCCAAAGCAGAGCTCGAGGCAAAGATCGAGGCGACCAAAGCCGAGATCGTCAAATGGCAATTCGGGACGATCGGTTTTCAGACGCTCGTCATTCTCGGCGCTGTTCTGGCGCTGGCGAAATTCGCGCATCCCTGACCACCGGCCGTCACGGCGCATTCCAATAGCCGAACGGCTTCTTCGACAGTTCGGAGTTGAAATAGCGCGGATCGTCCGAGACCTCGCGCCCGAGCCAGGCGGGGCGCTCGAAGCTTTCGCTCTCCGAGGACAGCTCGATTTCGGCGAGGATCAGCCCGTCGTTCTCGCCCTGGAACACGTCGACGGTCCAGAGCCGGCCGCCGACCGTCTCGTCATAGCGGGTCTTCTCGATGAGCGGGCGCTCGCAGAGACGATCGAGCATCAGCTCCGCGTCCTCGACAGGAATCGGATATTCGAATTCGGCGCGGCCGAGGCCGGAGCTTCGTCCCTTGATGGTCAGAAACGCCGCGCGGCCGGCGAGGACGCGCACTCTTACGACGCGGTCCTCGACGCGTGACAAATAGCCCTGCCGGTGGAAGGCTCCGTCATTGCGCGGCCGCCAGCGGTCGCGGTCCACGAGAAACTTGCGTTCGATCTCCAGCGCCATCGTCGGCTCCTCTGCGGCAATCAGGTCACGAGCGCCGCGGCGCGCTCGACGCCCTTGGGAAAATTGACATTGAGCCGTGCGTCGGCGCCGAGCGCGCGCAGCGCCTCGCAGAGTCGCGCCTCGTCGGCGCTCTCGACGGCGACGCTGTCGAACGGAACAGCGCCGATCTGCACCCGCACGCTTTCCGCAGCGCAGCCGCCGAAGGCGTAGCGCCGGCGCGTCTTGCGGATGGAGATCGGCCGCAAAGCGCGGCAGTCGGCGACGACCTCGGAGAGGAAGCCGTCTCGATCATAGGCCTCCGCTCGCAGCGGGGGAGCGGGAAGCGCCAGAGCGGCGGCGGCTTTCGCGACGAGCGCCGCAGAGAGCGGAAATTCGGCGCGGAAGGCAGGGCTCCATAATTCGAGGCCGTCGCCGTCCACCTGCAGAAGCCGCTTCACCTCGAGCGCGCCGTCGCGAATCTTCGCGCTGTGCGGCGTGGCCGAGTTCAAGAAATAAATCTCGTCGCTGCGATGCGGAGCGTCGATCGGCGGACCGAGCCGCGCCTCCAGCGCCGCGAGGTCGGCGCCGAAGATGCGCCATTCCCAGCGTGGCTCCTGGGTCGCAGGATTGCTCATGCGCCGCCTCCTCCTCCTTCGATGCAAACGAGCGGCCGCAGAAACGCGACCTTGCGCGCGAGGCCGGCGGCCTCGGCGTCATGGCCGAGCGCAAAGGCACAGGGGATATAGGGCGCGCGGATGACGAACGCGCGAGCCTTCACGCGTCGCCGACGCATTGCGCGAGCCCGAGGCCGGACGCGTCCCGACCACGGCGAGCTCGGTGAAGGTCGATTGCAGCGGCCGAACCCGAAGCGGCGTCACCGGGAGAGGGGAAATATTTCCAGCGGGCGGCTTCGTCCATTTTGCCCTCCCATCGGATATGGATAAGCCCGCGTCGGCGCCTATATCGAACGCATAGATGTCGCGAGCATGGGGCGTCGACCATGGCGAAGCCGTCGAATGGAAAGCCGACGAAAGAAACGAGCTGGGGATTCAACGTCGCCTATCTGCTGTTCGCGCTGATCGGCGTCCTCCTGCTGCAGCAGATATGGACGGCCTATCGCCAGACCGAGGTCGTCCCCTACAGCGAATTTCAGAACCTGCTGCGCGAGAGCAAGATCGCTTCGGTCCAGGTCGGCGACCAGCTCGTTCATGCGACGCTGAAGGAGCCGATGCAGGACGGGCGCAAGCAGGTCGTCTCCGTGCGGGTGCCGACCGACGTCGCCGCCGAGCTGCAGGCGGCGAACGTCAAATATTCCGGCGTCATGGAGAACACCTTCGTCTCCACGCTGCTCTCCTGGGTCATTCCCATCGCGCTGTTCTTCCTCGTCTGGAGTTTCCTGTCTCGGCGCATGACGCAGGGCCTCGGCTCGATGATGTCGATCGGCCAGAGCAGAGCCAAGGTTTTCGTCGAGACCGACGTGAAGGTCGGCTTCGCCGATGTCGCGGGCGTCGACGAGGCGAAGGAGGAATTGCAGGAGATCGTCGCCTTTCTGAAAGATCCGAAGACCTATGGCCGGCTCGGCGCGCGCATCCCGAAGGGCATTCTGCTCGTCGGCCCGCCCGGCACCGGCAAGACCTTGCTCGCGCGCGCCGTGGCGGGGGAGGCGGGCGTGCCCTTCTTCTCCATCACCGGATCGGAATTCGTCGAGATGTTCGTCGGCGTCGGCGCCGCGCGCGTGCGCGATCTCTTCGCCCAGGCGCGCGCCTCGGCGCCCTGCATCATCTTTATCGACGAATTGGACGCGCTCGGCCGCGCGCGCGGCATCTCCGGCCTCTCCGGCGGGCATGACGAGAAAGAGCAGACGCTCAATCAACTGCTCGCCGAATTGGACGGCTTCGATCCGAGCTCCGGCGTCGTTCTGCTCGCCGCGACCAACCGGCCGGAAGTGCTCGATCCGGCTCTGCTGCGCGCGGGCCGTTTCGATCGGCAGATTTCCGTCGATCGGCCGGACAAGATCGGGCGCGTCGAAATTCTGAAAGTGCATTTGAGGAAGATCAAGCTCGGCGCCGATATCGATCCCGCGCAGATCGCCGCCATGACGCCGGGCTTCACCGGCGCCGATCTCGCCAATCTCGTCAATGAGGCGGCGACATTGGCGACGCGCCGGCGCGCCGCCTCGGTGACGCTCGACGATTTCACCTCCGCGATCGAGCGCGTGATCGCGGGGCCGGAGAAACGAAAGCGCCTGCTGCATCCGCGCGAGCGGCGCATCGTCGCCTATCACGAGATGGGCCATGCGATCGTCTCCATGGCGCTGCCCGACATGGACCCGGTCAAGAAGGTCTCGATCATTCCGCGCGGCATGGGCGCGCTCGGCTATACGATGCAGATGCCGACCGAGGACCGTTATCTGATGACGCGCACCGAATTGCTGAACCGCATGACCGTTCTGCTCGGCGGGCGCGCGGCGGAGATGGTCGTGTTCCACGAGGCGACGACCGGCGCCGCCGACGATCTGCAGCGCGCGACGGAGATGGCGCGCTCCATGGCGACTCGCTACGGCATGGAGCCGTCGGTCGGCCAGGCGTCCTATATCGCCGAGCGGCCGCGCTATCTCGACGTCGCCGATCTGGGCCAGCGCCGCTCCGAGGCGAGCGAGGAGACGAGCGCGCGCATCGACCGCGCCGTGCGTGAGCTGGTGGACGAAGCCTTCGCGCGCGCGACGAAGATTTTGCAGCAATGCGCGAGCATTCACGAGGAATCGGCGAAGCGGCTGCTCGACAAGGAGACGTTTGCGGAGGAAGAACTGGAGCCGATCCGCGCGGAGGTGGCGGCGAGCCTGAAGGCTCGCGGTCCAGGGGGCGCGTCGAACGCCGAGCCTTCAAGCTCGCATTCCGTGGCGAGCGGCGGTTGATCGTCGAGCGCTCCTCACGAGCTCCTGCGTGATGTTTCGCTCTGCGATGGGTGTGAATCGAGAATCCGTTCATCGAAGAAAAGGGCGCTCCCTTCTCCCACTCATGGGAGAAGGTGGCCTCGCGAAGCGAGGTCGGATGAGGGAACGACCCCAGCGCCAGTGATCTCATGCGATTCCGAGAATCGCAGCCGCCCTCATCCGACCCGGCTAACGCCGGGCCACATTTCATGCTTTCCGCCGCTCACGACGCAGCCGCTCCCAATAGTCGAGACGCTTGGCGATCTCGCGCTCGAAGCCCCGCTCGACCGGCCGGTAGAAACTCCTGCGGCCGAGTTGCTCCGGCCAATAGTCCTGGCCGGAGAAGGCATCGGGCTCGTCGTGGTCGTAGCGATAGCCCTCGCCGTATCCCTCCTCCTTCATCAGCCGTGTCGGCGCATTGAGGATGATCTTGGGGGGCATGAGCGAGCCAGCCTCCGCCGCGACGCGACGCGCCGCCTTATAGGCCGAATAGGCGGCGTTGGACTTGGGCGCCGAGGCGACATAGATCACCGCCTCTGCGAGCGCCAGCTCGCCCTCGGGGCTGCCGAGAAAATCATAGGCGTCCTTGGCGGCGTTGGCGACGACGAGCGCCTGCGGATCGGCGAGCCCTATGTCCTCCACCGCCATGCGCACGATGCGCCGCGCCAGGAACAGCGGGTCCTCGCCGGCGTCGAGCATGCGCGCGAAATAATAGAGCGCCGCGTCCGGATCGGAGCCGCGCACGCATTTGTGCAGCGCGCTGATGAGATTGTAATGCCCTTCCTGCGCCTTGTCGTAGAGCGGGGCGCGCCGCTGCACGACCTCGGCGAGCCGCGCGCGGTCGAAGATTTCGCCCGCGGCCGCCGCGCGCCAAATATCCTCGGCGAGAGTGAGAGCGGCGCGTCCGTCGCCGTCGGCCATGGCGACGAGCGCCGCGCGCGCATCCGCGTCGAGCGGCAGCGGCCGGTTCTCGGTCTGCTCGGCCCGCGCGAGGAGCTTCTCGATCGCCTCCGCGCCGAGCCGCTCGAACAGGAGCACGCGGGCGCGGGACAGAAGGGCGGCGTTGAGCTCGAACGAAGGATTTTCCGTCGTCGCGCCGATCAGCGTGACGGAGCCGTCCTCCATCACCGGCAGGAAAGAATCCTGCTGGGCGCGGTTGAAGCGATGAATCTCGTCGACGAACAGCAGCGTCCCCTGCCCGGCGGCGCGACGGGCGCGCGCTGTCTCGAAGGCCTTCTTCAGATCGGCGACGCCGGTGAAGATGGCGGAGATCTGGACGAAGGCGAGATTGGTCTCGTGGGCGAGCAAACGCGCGACCGTCGTCTTGCCCGTGCCGGGGGGACCCCAGAAGATCAGCGAGCCGATCGAGCCCGAGCGAATCATCCGCGTCAGCGCGCCGTCCGGGCCGAGCAGGCATTCCTGGCCCGCCACTTCGTCGAGCCGCTGCGGCCGCAGCCGGTCGGCGAGCGGATGGGGCGTGTCGCGGTCGAGCGAAGCGGCGGAGAAGAGGTCGGCCATGGCGCTCATTATAGGACATCCGCCGAACGGCGCGTCCTGCCTTTGCGGGCGGCGCCGATGCCGAGCGGCCGCCCGCCCCTTTGCGGAACCTTAACCATGGTGGGGCCGGATTAACTCGGGATTAACCTTTCGCAGAGTAAGAGGAAGCGTTAAAATTTCACGATCCTCCCTTGTGTTGCGTGGCGTCCCTGGCGGCGTAGGAGCCCAACTTTTCAACACAGGTCAACTCGCATGCGCACTATCGCATTCGTCACGCAAAAGGGCGGAGCCGGAAAGAGCACGCTCGCAAGCAGCATCGCCGTCGCCGCCCGCAGGGCGGGAGAGCGCGTTTTCATCATTGATTTGGATCCGCTGCAATCGCTGGTCAAATGGTCGCAGGCCCGCGAGGCTGCGGATGTGCCGGTCGAGCACGTGCCCCCCGTCAAGCTCGGCAAGGCGCTCGCCGCGCTGGAGAAGAAAGGCGTCACGCTCGTCGTCATCGACGCGCCCGGCGCCGATTCGGAGAATTCCGACGCCGCCATCCGCGCCGCCGATCTCTGCATCATTCCGGCGCGTCCCAATGTCTTCGATCTCTGGGCGAGCGAACTCACCCGCGCGAGCATCAAGGACAAGAAGAAGGACTACGCCTTCCTGCTCAATCAATGCCCGCCGGCCCAGCAGAATTCGCGCGTCGATCAGGGCGTGCAGATGCTGCAGGCGATGGGCGCGCTGCTGACGCCGCTCGTCTCCTCCCGCGTCGACTATCAGGAGGCGGCGCGCCTCGGCCTCGGCGTCAGCGAGCTCCATCCCGACGGAGTCGCCGCGCAGGAGATGCGCGACCTCTGGGCCTCGATCAAGAAGCGCCTGAAGAAGGGCGCCGCGCCGGCCAAGCCCGTCAAGGCCGAAGCCGAGCCCGAGACGGCGAAAGCCAAGCCCGCCAAGATCGCCGCCAGGGCCGAGTCCAAGCCCAAGCCGGAGGCGCCGAAAGAGGCCGCCGCGCCGGCCGCGGCCGAGAAGCCCGCCGCCAAGCCGCAAGCCAAGCCGGCCGTGAAGAAGGCGGCGTGAGACTTCAGCCGAACCGCGCGGCCCTCTGAGCAGTCGTTTGCGAGGAGCGAAGCGACGAAGCAATCCAGCCCCCGCCCCGCGGCTCTGGATTGCTTCGCTCGCAATGACGGCCTCCTGCGCGCATTCGCCGATGCGTCAAGCGATCTCGACGATGCGGGAGCTGTGGCTCCCGACCTCGGCGCTCTCTCCGACGCTCTTGCCCAAGAGCGCCTTGGCGAGGGGCGCGACATAGGGAATGAGGCCCTTCGACGGATCGGCCTCGTCCTCGCCGACCAGACGATAGCTCCGCCGCTTGCCGGTCTCGTCCTCGACGACGACCCGATGGCCGAAGCGCACCTGCCCCACATCGGCGATCGGATGAATGAGTTCGGCGCTTGCGCGGCGCGCGCTCCAATAGCGCAGATCCCGCGTCACGCGCGCGATGGCGTGCTTGTCGTCGCTCTGCTGCGCGGCGTCGAGCTCGGCCTGCAGGCGCGCGAGTTCGGCCTCGATCTGCGCGAGGCCCTCGGGCGTGACGAGATTGCGATGCGGGCTGATCGGACGATCCGGCAATTCCTCGCGCAGTTCGTCGTCGTCCTGTTCTTTCGTGAAAGCTCCGCTCATATTTCCCCCGTCACGCGGTGTTGCGAGCAGACGTGCGCCGGCGCACGTTCTCTCGAAGTTTCTCGTTCGGCAGGATTTGGTCGGAAAGCCGGCTTCCGCCTCCTGCTCAGCCGATCTCGATCACCAGCCGGCCACGAATTTTCCCCGCGACGATCGATCGGGCCCGCTCCAGCGCCTCGTCGAAAGGCGCCGTCTCGGTCATCGCCGCGAGCGTACCCTTGTCGAGATCGCGCGCGAGCCGCTCCCACGCTCTGCGGCGCAGGGGTATGCAAGGACGCACGCTCTCGACGCCGATGAGCGACACGCCGCGCAGGATGAATGGCGCGACCGTCGCCGGCAGCTCCATGCCTTGCGCATTGCCGCAGGCCGCCACCGCGCCGTCCCACATGGTGTGGGCCAGAACATTGGCGAGCGTGATCGAGCCGACCGTATCGACGCCCGCGGCGAACAGCTGCTTTTGCAGCGGCTTGCCCGGCGCGGACAATTCGGCGCGATCGATGATCTCGGCGGCGCCCAGAGATTTCAGATAGGCATTCTCCTCGGGACGTCCAGTCGATGCGACGACATGCCATCCGAGCGCCGCCAGAAGCGCCACGGCGACCGAGCCGACGCCGCCGGCGGCGCCCGTGACGACCACGGGCCCACGGGCGGGCTCGAGCCCGTGCCGCTCCAGCGCGAGCACACAGAGCATGGCCGTATAGCCGGCGCTGCCGATCGCCATCGCCTGCTCCGCCGTCAGCCCCTCCGGCAGGGGCACGAGCCAGTCCCCGCTGACGCGCGCGCGCTCGGAAAAGCCGCCGAAATGAACCTCGCCGAGCCCGCAGCCGCCGGCGATCACCGCGTCTCCCTCGCGAAAATCGGGATGCGCCGAGCGCATGACACGGCCGGCGAAATCGACGCCCGGAATCATCGGAAAGCGGCGCACCACCGGCGCCTTGCCGGTGACGGCGAGGCCGTCCTTGTAATTCACCGTGCTGTGCGTGACGGCGACATCGACGTCGCCGTCCATCAGGTCGGCCTCGCTCAGTTCGGCATAGGCGGCGCGATAGCCGGCCTCGTCCTCGTCGATGCGAATGGCTCGGAACACGCTTGCCATATTCGGGCTCCCGGCATGTGTGGAGAACAAGTCTAGAGCGTCGCCTCGCGTCTATTTCGAGAAATTAAATAAATGCAATGTTTCTCGCACGGGAGATTGCCAAACATTAAGTTGATTTTCGACGTCGGCGAACGAAATTTGTCGGCGTCTCCTCAACAATCCGGTGACAACCATGAAGAAGCATCTTCTCGTTACGGCCACGGCGATCGCGCTGGCGTTCCCCGCCCTCTCCTTCGTCGCCTTCGCCGAGCCCGATCGCCATCACGAGATATCGGCCGAAGACCAAGCCGCCTTCGCCGACGCCAAGATCGCGGCGCTGAAAGCGGGCCTGAAGCTCACTCCCGCGCAGGAAAAGAACTGGCCCGCCGTCGAGACGGCGCTGCGCGAGATCGGCAAGGCGCGCGAGGCGCGTTTCGCCGAGGCGAAGGAGAAGTTCAAGAACCTGCAGGAGCATCGCAGCGTCATCGAAGGCCTGCATTTCCGCTCCAAGGCGCTCGCCGCCCGCTCCGCCGAGGCGGAAAAGCTCGCCGATGCGGCGAAGCCCCTCTACGACAGCCTCGACGACGCGCAGAAGCGCCGCTTCGCCCTGCTCTTGCACAAGATCGCCCGTGGTCACATGCATCACTGGGGACATCACGACCACGAGGAGCGCGGGGGCGTCGAATCCCGCTGACGACGAGCGCTCCCTGCGACGCCTCGCCGAAAAGGGCTCTCCCTTCTCCCGCTCGCGGGAGAAGGTGGCCCGCGAAGCGGGTCGGATGAGGGTTCGTCCCCCGCGCCACGGTCTCGAGAACGCCCCACCCTTCACCGATCGCGGGGCTCGAAACGTCAATAGGCGCGCTGCACGCAGAACTCGACGACCTCGAGCAGCGCGGATTTCCACGGCGACGCGGGGAAAATCTCCAGCGCGTCGCGCGCTATGGCGCCATAATGGCTCGCGCGCTCGACCGTGTCCTTCAGCGCATCGTGCTTCTTCATCAAGGCGCAGGCCTTTTCGACGTCTCCGTCGACGATCTCGCCCTTCTCCAGCGTGCGCCGCCAGAAGTCGCGCTCGCTCTCGGCGCCCCGCCGGAAGGCGAGCACCACAGGCAGAGTGATCTTGCCCTCGCGGAAATCGTCTCCGACATTCTTGCCGAGCTTGGCCGACTGGCCGCCGTAATCGAGCGCGTCGTCGATGAGCTGGAAAGCGATCCCGAGATTCATGCCGTAGCTGCGGCAGGCCGCCTCGTCGCCCTTGGAGCGGCCGGCGAGCATGGGTCCGACCTCCGCCGCCGCCGCGAACAGCTCCGCCGTCTTGGAGCGGATCACCGCCATATAGGCGTCCTCGGTCGTCTGCGTGTCCTTGGCCGAGTTGAGCTGCAGGATCTCGCCCTCGGCGATGACCGCCGCCGCCTGCGAGACGACGGTGAGGCAGGGCAGCACGCCGGGCTCGACCATCATCTTGAAGGCGTGGCCGAGCAGGAAGTCGCCGACCAGCACGCAGGTCTCGTTGCCCCACAGCATGCGCGCCGCGATCTTGCCGCGGCGCATGTCGCTCTCGTCGACGACGTCGTCGTGCAGCAGAGTGGCCGTGTGCATGAACTCGATGCCGGCGGCGAATTTGATGTGGCCGTCGCCGCGATAGCCGCACATGCCGGCGGTCGCCAGCACCAGCATCGGCCGCAGCCGCTTGCCGCCCGCCGAGATGAGATGGTTCGCGACTTCCGGGATCGTCGTGACGTCCGACCCGGTTCGCTGCAGGATCAACTGGTTGACGCGCTGCAGATCGGGACCGATGAGCGCGAGCAGACTGTCGAGGCCGGCGGCTTTCTCTTCTCTTTCTTCCAGTGGAATGACGATACCCACGTAGCCCCCTCGCCTGCTCTTTGCGAATGCGGTGGGAACTTAAGACCTTGGAGCGCGGGCGGCAAGCCGGGATGGGGGCGCGGCCGCCGCGTGTCACCATCAGCGCCGATCCGGATTTGCCGTTCCAAATCGAGACAGACGCGCGTCACCGTCGCAACAAGGCTCGAACGAAGGCCGGTCGAGCCATGCCGGAGAAGCCCGTCAACAGCCGTTCATGCGCTCGAGCCGCTGAAGCCGCTGTACCTCGCGGCTCGCCGCGCCGCTCAGCCGGCCATAGGGCGGAAAACATCCCTCGCCGAAGGATGCACGCCCGCGATCGGTGCTGAAGCAATGTCCTGCGCGCGCGTAAATCGCATTGCGCTGGCGCCAGAGCTGCTCGCAGGAGAGTCGCCTCGCCGGCTGCGCGTCCGCCGGAGCCGGCGCGACGACGCCCGAAGCAGCAGACAAAACGCATGCTGCGGCGACGATCCGAATCATGTCGCGGGTCGATGTCATATCGGTTCTCCTGCTCGAATGCTTGTCGGGCCGACGGCTCTGTGACATTTTCGTGGGTGATGAACGTCTACCGGCCGATGAATGTTCCGCCGAGCTCGGAGCAGCGCGCGCCGACGAGCGAGAGTTTCCTCGCGGGACGGCTGCGTCTGCGGCAAACCTCGCGCGGCCATCGGGCGGGAACGGACGCCGTCCTGCTCGCCGCGGCGGCGACGGTCGAGGCGCACGGCCATGTGATCGACGCCGGCGCCGGGACCGGGGCCGTCGGCCTCTCCGCGGCGCTGCGCGCGCCCGCGGCGCAAGTCTCGCTGATCGAGATCGATCCAGAGGCCGTGGCGCTCGCCCGCGAGAACATACTGGACAACACGCTCGCGGCGCGCGTGAGCGTCCACGAAGCCGATTTGCTCTCGGCCCCCTCCCGCCGCGCGGCGGGCCTCCTCGAAGAGGCCGCCGATCTCGTCCTCACCAATCCGCCGTTTCTCGATCCCGCCCGCTCGCGCGTCTCGCCCGATGCGCGCCGCGCGCTCGCCCATGTCGCCGCGGGCGGGCTCGAGCCCTGGCTGCGCGCGTGCCTCGCTCTGCTGCGGCCCGGCGGCGAACTGGCAGTGATTCATCGCGCCGACGCGCTGGCGGACTGCCTCGCGAGCCTCGGCGCGCGGCTCGGCGCCCTGCGCATTCTGCCGGTCGCCCCGCGCGCCGGGGAGCCGGCGATTCGCGTTCTCCTGCGCGGCGTGAAAGGCTCGAGAGCGCCGCTCGCGCTGCTGCCGCCGCTCGTGCTGCACGAAGCGGACGGCGCCTTCACGGCGCAGGCCGAAGCGCTCGCGCGCGGCGAGGGCGCGCTGCCCTGGTGACGCGCAAAAAGCGGTGGGATCCCGGCTCGAGCCGAGGTAGATATTCCTCCCGACCGACCGGGAGATGGATTGATGACCGCCCTACGCGCCGCCGCCCGCACCGCGCTGATCGGCCTTGCCTGCCTCGTCGTCCCGCGCGCATCGCTCGCGCAGGAGGACGCCGATATTTCGCATCTGCCGCCCTATTCCGCCTTTCGCCGCTCGCTGCTCTCCGACGGCTGGACGCCGGACGCGAATTTCGGCCTCAAGGTCGCATCCGGCAAGCCGCTCTATCGCTTTCCCGAAGTGCTGTGTGGCCCGCAGATCTGCCACGCCAGATGGTTCGCGCGCGGGGGGCAGGAGAAGATCGTCACTTTGCTGCGCGGCGGCCTCGCCGACGAATATCGGGTGGCGCGTTAGCTTCATTCGCCGACCCTCGACGCGCGTCCCTTCTCCCACTTGTGGGAGAGAAGGTGGCCCTCGCGTCAGCGAGGGTCGCTGACCCTGCATGAAACTGTCGGGAATTCAACAATCTGACGTTCGTGACGACCGCGCATGGCCGGCGGCTCCCTCATCCGACCCGGCTTCGCCGGGCCACCTTCTCCCGCCAGAGCGGAGAAGGGAGCGCCTCAGCGGCGCATATCGGTGGAATGAGCCTTCAGGCTTGCACTCACGCGGCGAGATCGGCGACCACCGCGTCGAGCACCGGAAAGCCCTGCGAGCTGACGCGCAGCCGATTGTCGCGCGTCAGCTCCACCAGCCCGTCCCCGACGAGCTCGGCGACGCGCGATTGCGACAGCTTCTTGCCGGTGAGGGCGAAAAAGCGGCCCGGGTCGATGCCTTCGCGCAGGCGCAGGCCCATCAGCAGGAACTCGTCGCCCTCCTGCTCGGCGGAGAGCAATTCGTCCTCGACGAGCCCATGGCCCTCCGATTCGACGACAGTGAGCCACATTTCCGGGTGGCGCTCGGCCGCCTGCGCTCTGCGGCCGCGCGGCGTGATTAGCCGCCCGTGCGCGCCGGGGCCCACGCCCGCATATTCGCCATAGCGCCAATAGACGAGATTGTGCCGGCACTCGCCGCCCGGACGCGCGTGATTGGAGACCTCATAGGCCGGAAGGCCGGCGCGCGCCGTCATTTCCTGCGTCACGTCCCACAGTGCGCGCTGCGTATCTGTGTCGGGAAGGTCGAGCTTGCCGGCCTCGTACATGCGCTCGAACATGGTCTCGGGCTCGATCGTCAGCTGATAGAGCGAGATGTGCTCGGTCACGCGGGCGAGCGCGAGCTCGAGCTCCTTGCGCCAGGCGGCGGGCGTCTGCTGCGGGCGCGCATAGATGAGATCGAAGGAGGCGCGCTCGAAAACCTTATTGGCGACGTCGAGCGCCGCCAGCGCCTCGGCCACCGTATGCTGACGGCCGAGCGCGCGCAGCTCGATGTCGTTGAGCGCCTGCACGCCGAGCGAAACGCGATTGACGCCTGCCGCCTTGAAGCTGCGGAAACGCGAGGCCTCGACGCTGGTGGGATTGGCCTCGAGCGTGACCTCGACGTCGGGGGCGAGCGGCCAGTAATCGGCGATCTCGCGCAATATGGCCTCGACCGTCGAAGCGGACATCAGCGAGGGCGTGCCGCCGCCGAAGAAAACCGAGCGCGTCTCGCGTCCCGGCGCGAGCGTGGCCCGGTGACGGATCTCCGCGCGAAAGGCGTCGATGAAGCGATCTTCGTCGACCTCGCCCTTGCGGACGTGGCTGTTGAAGTCGCAATAGGGGCATTTCGACAGGCAGAACGGCCAATGCACATAGACGCCGAAGCCCGGGTCGAACGCGTTTCGAATCGTCGCAGCCATGGGGCCTTTATGCCACGGCGGGCCGAGAAGGTCACGCTGCATGGCGGCGCTCGCGCGCCTCACTCCGCGAGCGGCAGTGTGAAGCGGAACACGGTCCCGCCGCCCTCATTGGGCTCCGCCCAAATCCGACCATAATGCGCCTCGACGATGGAGCGCGACAGCGACAGGCCGACGCCGAGACCGCGCGGCTTGGTGGTCGCGAAGGGCTCGAAGAGATGCGTTCGCGCCGCCTCGGACAGCCCCGGCCCGCTGTCGGCGACGTCGACGCGGATCATCCCGGCCGCGGAGGTCACGGTCGCGATCGAGAGCCGACGCGCCTCCGCCGCCTGCAGCGCCTCGATCGCATTGCCGATCAGATTGGCCATGACCTGCTCGATCTGCCCTGCGTCCGCGATGACGAGATCGGCTTGCGCGCGCAGATCGACGATGACCTCGACGCCCGCGCCGTGCGCGCGGGGGGCCGTGCGCGCGCAGACCTTCGCGATCAGGCGATGGAGACGCTCGCAGGTCTTGTCCGGCTCGCGATGGGCGATGCATTCGCGGATGCGCCGGACGATGTCGCCCGCCCGCAACACCTGCTCGCATGCGCGGTCCAGCGCCTCCTCGGCCTCTCTCGATCGGTTCTCGCCGCCCTTGGAGACGATGCGCTTGGCGGCCTTCAGATAAGCGGCGGTCGCGGTCAGCGGCTGGTTGATCTCATGCGCCAGCGTGCGCGCGACGCCCCCCATCGCCAGCAGCCGATCGCTGTGCAGCCGCCGGATGCGGGCCTCGGTGCGCCGACGCTCGGTCAGATCCTGCAGGCAGACGGCGAACAAGCGGAAGGGATGATCGGAGCCGATCTCGCTGATCGCGCATTCGACCGCCACCGTCGAGCCGTCCCGGCGACGCCCTTTCAATTCGCGTCGCTTGCGGAAATAGCCGCGATCCACGATCGCCAGGAGATCGCGCGGCCGACGCTCGCGCGCGCCGCGCCCGAGCAGCAGGCCGATATTCTCGCCGGGAAGCTCCCCGAGGCCGTAGCCGAACATCGCCTCGGCGGCCGGATTGGCCGACATCACCACGCCGTCCTCGTCGACCGTGACGATGCCGTCGGTGACGCTTTCGATCGTCGCGCGCAGCCGCGCTTCGCTCTGGCGAACCGCCTGCTCGGCGCGCCCGCTTCGATCGTTCTCGACCGCCCGCCATCCTCCGCCGCGCCTCACCAGCGTCAGTTCATGCGCGCCCAGCACGTCGCAGGTTTTCGTCGTGGCGCGGTCGGCGAACGGATAAGTGCAGAGCGCGATCATGCGCGACGCGCGTATCATCGGATCGACCTGCGCTTCGTAATGGAGAAAATCATCCCATTCGTCGTCGGTCACCCAGGACGCGTCGCCCGAGACGCGCATGCCTTCGAAACCGCGCGCCAGAGCCCTCGCATATCGGACCGACCAGGCGCGGCAGACGCGGCCGGCGTCGAAACGGCCGGCGATCTTGTACCAGTCGCGATAGTCGAGAATCTCGATCTGCCCTCGCTCGATGAGCCGCGGAAGCTCCGGCGCGGCCGTGCGCAGCGCCAGCTCGGCCCGGGACGCGCCGATCCTCTCGGAGGTGATCCACATGCAAAATTCGCCGGCCGCGAGGCCCGCCGCGAAGTAAGGCACGAGAATCTCGAGCAACTCGCTGTCGTCTCGATAGAATTGGCAGAGATGCGCACCCCAGAAAAGGTGGTCGATTCCTTCGATTCCGGACGGCCTCGCTGTTTCGCGATCAGCGGCCGTCGGCGCGACGGCGACCTTCGCAGCGCTACAATGTCGGTTCATGGAGATGTCAGAAATTCCACTGTCTAGAAACTCGCGATGTTGAAACGGACCGCTCGAATATGGCCGATTCACAGTACATCATACCACGGATCAAGGCGGCTTCGAGGGATCTTGACTAAGTAGAATCCGCTAGTAGCGCGGATCGCCTCCTTCCACGAAGACGCGCCGATTCGCCGAGGGCCGCGGCCGCGCCGCGCGCTTGAAACCGACGCGGGCGGCGTTAATTGCCCGAGCGCGCCGGCGACGGCTTCCTTTCGTCGCGCCCCCGGATGCCCGCCGACGATTCCCGAGGATGATCGAACTCCTGGCTCATTACGGCGTTTTCGCCGCGATCGCCTTTCTCGTCGGCGCGCTCGTCGCCTTCGGCAGCCGATCCCAGTCGGCCGAGGCGACCGGTCTGCTCCGCCACAGCGATCATACCATCGCCGTCTGGCTCTGCCTCGCGGTCGCCGTCGCGCAAGTGACGCTCGGGCGCGTCACGCTCTACTTCGACGGCGCGCTGCTCCTGCTCGCCGCCTTTCTGGCCGGATTCGGCGCGACCGCGGCCGGGTTCGGGCCGATCGCACGTGACCGCCTCGTGTGGCGCATGGGCGCCGGCGCGCTCGCCGTGATCTGCGCCGCGGCCAATCTGGAAGCGGCGCGCAGCCTCGAAGCGGATCTGCGCCATGGGCTCGGCTCGCTGCTCGCGCGCGAGGGCGGCGATCCGTTGAATTTCGAGGTCAGCGGCCGCGACGTGTTCCTGCCCAGCGACACGCCCGGCCGCGCCGCAGCCGCCGCGCGGCTCGCTCGGACCGGCCGCGTGCGCTCGGTCTGGACCGTCGACGCGCTGTCGCCGCCAGCCGTCGCGCTGCGCGAGCGTAAGCTCGCCGAAGAGGAGACGCGCGCAGCCGAGGGCAGAGCGGCGCTCGCCGAATGGGAGAAAAAGCGGCAGGCGGCGCTCGCCGGGCAGGCCGCCGGCCCAGCCTCGCAAGAACGCCGCAGCGCAGCGGATTCCCGCGCCGCGAGCAAGGCCCGCGCCGGCCCCGCGATGGCCGAGGCGGCGCGCGGCGCGCCGCCCGAATCACTGGTGTGGAGCGCGCCGCGCGACCCCACCCTACCTTCCGTCGCGACCCGGGCGTCCGAGCCGCCCGCGGCGCAGCCCGCCGAGCCGCCCTCGTGCGAAGGCGCGCTCGCCACGCTCGCCGCCGCCGCGACCATCCGCTTCGCGCAGGCGAGCGCCACTCTTAGCGCCGATTCCCAGAAGTTGCTCGTGCGCCTCGCCGAATTGCTGAAGCAATGCCCGCAGGCGGCTCTCGAGATCAGGGGCTACGCCGACGCGCTCGGGACGGCGGAGAAGAACCGCCGGCTGTCGCTGCGCCGCGCGCGCGCGGTCGCCGATTATCTCGGCCACATGGGCGTGGCGCGCGAACGTCTCGTGAGCGCAGGCCTCGGCGACGAGAAGCCCATCGCCGACAGCGATACGCCCGCGGCGCGCGCCGAGAACCGACGCGTCGAATTCAAGGTGAAATAGCCGCTCGGGCGAGACACGCCCGCGCCAGCGCCTGAAACGCGCGCGCGCGATGCGAGAGCGCGTGCGAACCGTCGCCCGGGAGGGCGTGCTTTTCCGCCGACATCATTTCGCCGAAAGTGCGGTCGAGCCCGTCGGGCAGGAAGATCGGATCATAGCCGAAACCTTTTTCCCCACGCGGCGGGAAAACCAATACGCCGTCCACCCGTCCCTCGAATTGCTCGACATGCCCGTCGGGCCAGGCCACCGCCAGCGCGCAGACGAAATGCGCCGAGAAGGGCGCCGTCGCCCCGCGCTCGGCGAGCTCGCGCTCGACCCTGCGGATGGCGGCGGCAAAATCGCGGTTCTCGCCGCCCCAGCGCGCCGAATAGACGCCCGGCGCCCCGCCCAGCGCGTCGACGCACAGCCCGGAATCGTCGGCGAAAGCCGGCAAATTCGTGACGGCCGCCGCCGCGCGCGCCTTCAGCAGCGCGTTGCCGGCGAAAGTCGTCTCCGTCTCCTCCGGCTCCGGCGCGCCGAGCTCGCCGGCCGAGACGGCGTCGACGCCGTGCGGCTCCAGCAATTGCCGCAACTCCCAGAGCTTGCCGGGATTATGCGTCGCGACGACGAGGCGTCCCTCGACCTTGCGCGCGCTCACGCGAGCGCCGTTTTCTGCATTTCGATGAGCTTCTCGACGCCGGCGCGCGCCAGCGACAGCATGGCCGAGAGATCGGTCTCGGAAAATGCCGCCGCCTCCGCCGTCGCCTGCACCTCGACGAGGCCGCCCGCGCCGGTGATGACGAAATTGGCGTCGGTCTTCGCGGTCGAATCCTCGTCATAGTCGAGATCGATCACCGGGCCGCCGTCGCAGACCCCGCAGGAAACCGCGGCGACATGATCGCGGAGGGGATTCTCCTTGATGACCGAACGCGAGCGCATCCATTGGAAACAATCGTGCAGCGCGAGCCAGGCGCCCGAGATCGCCGCGGTGCGCGTGCCGCCGTCCGCCTGCAGAACGTCGCAGTCGACGACGACCTGCCGCTCTCCGAGCGCCGGCAGATGGGTGACGGCGCGCAGCGAGCGGCCGATGAGGCGCTGAATTTCCTGAGTGCGTCCGGACGGCTTGCCCGAGCTCGATTCGCGGCGCGTGCGCGTATGGGTCGCGCGCGGCAGCATGGCGTATTCGGCGGTCACCCAGCCACGCCCCTGGCCGCGCAGCCACGGCGGCGGCTTGTCCTCGAGCGTGGCCGCGCACAGAACATGCGTATTGCCGAATTTCACGAGGCACGAGCCCTCGGCGTAGCGGGCGACGCCTCTCTCGAAGCTGACGGGACGCATTTCGTCTGGCGCGCGTTTGCTCGGACGCATGGAGACTCCGAAAAAAGCGTCTCCGGCCGAGACGAACCCCGTTCGCTCCGCGGGCCGGTCGACCGGGGATCGCGAAAGAGGGCTTTTAGCCCGGTTCGTCAGAGAGGGGAAGCCGCGCCGCGTGCGGCCGTCATCACGAGCGAAGCGAAGCGATCCGGGCCGCCCCACGGCCTGGATCGCTTCGTCGCTATGTTTCTCGCGATGACGGCTCGGATGGCCGGCGGCGGCGGCGATCACTGGATGACGAGATCGGCCTGCAGCGCGCCCGCGGTCTTGATCGCCTGCAATATCGAGATGATTCCGGTCGGCTTCAAGCCGATCTGATTGAGGCCGCGCACGAGCGACTTCAGCGTCGTTCCCTCGAGCGTTCCGACCTGCCCGACCTGCTCCGTCGCGGTGATGCGCGTCTGCGTGGTCACGGTCGTCCGCCCGTTGGAGAAGGGCGCCGGCTGCGACACTTCCGGCGTCTCGTTGATGCGCACGGTGAGCCCGCCCTGCGTGACGGCCACCGGCAGGATCTGCACATCCTGGCCGATCACCACCGTGCCGGTGCGCTCGTCGATGACGACGCGCGCCGGAGTCGTCGGATCGACCCGCAATTCGCCGATTTCGGCGAGCAGCCGCGTCGCGCCGATATTGGGCGCGCCGCTCACCGCTATGCTGCGATTGTCGCGCTCGCGCGCGAGGCGCTGGCCGTAGCGCTCCCGCGTGAAATGGTTGATGGCGTCGGCGACGCGCACCGCCGTCTGGAAATCGGGATTGCGCAGCTCGAGCACCAGCGCGCCATTGTCCGACGAAGGCCGCGGCGGCTCGCGCTCGATCGTCGCGCCATTGGGCACGCGCCCGACGGTCGCGACGCCATGCGTCAGCGATTCGTTCTGGCCGGAGACGGCGAAGCCGGAGACCGCGATCGGACCCTGGGCGATCCCATAGACATTGCCGTCGACGCCGGTGAGCGTCGTGAGGATCAAGGTGCCGCCCATCAGCGACGTGGCGTCGCCCATCGCCGACACGGTCACGTCGATCGTCGATCCCCAGCCGACGAAAGGCGGAAGCGAAGCGGTCACCATCACCGCCGCGAGATTGCGCGTGCGCAGCGAAATATTGCGCACGTTGACGCCCATTCGGTCGAGCATGGACGACACCGATTGCTCGGTGAACGGCGCGTTGCGCAGCGTGTCGCCGGTGCCCTGCAGGCCGACGACCAGTCCATAGCCGACGAGCTGATACTCCCTCAGCCCGCGCACCGAGGCGATGTCCTTGATGCGGACGGCGGCGAGCGCCGGCGCGCCGGCGAACAGCAGAAGGACGACGACGGCGAGACGACGCATCATCCCTCGCTCACCCGCACCGAGCCGTCGGCCTGCACGCGGCCGGTGACGACGAGGCCGCTGTCCTGATTGCGCACGCGAACGAGGTCGCCGACGCCCCCCGCCTGCAGCGCCGCGCCGTAAGCGACGATCACCAGCCCCGCCTCCTCGAACACGATCTTCACCTGCGCATTGACCACGATGACCTTGGGCGAATCGACGGCGAAGACGGGGATCGGCCGATCGGGCAGGAGCGTGCGCCGCGCGATCTTGCCGATGAGGGCGTTCTTCGAATCGACGACCGCGCCCTCCGCCCCGCCGCCGAAGGAGCGCTCGCCGATCATCGATTCGCGGATCACCTCTCCCGGATAGATGACCGAGCGCGGCGTCGGCAGGACGCGCTCCTGCGCGCCGGCCGCGGCCGCGCCGGCGACGCCCGCGACGATGACAATCGCGAGCGCGCGCATCATCTGATGCCCTTCGAGACGGTGCCGGCCATCTCGTCGACGGCCTGGATGACCTTGGAGTTGAGTTCGAAGGCGCGCTGCGCCGAGATCAGATTGACGAGTTCCTTCACGGGATCGACATTGGAGCTCTCGAGATAATATTGGCTGACGACGCCATAGCCCGGATCGCCCGGCACGCCGACGACCGGCGCGCCCGAGGCCAGCGTCTGGCGGAACAGATTCCCGCCGAGCGCCTCGAGACCCGCTTCATTGGCGAAATTGGCGATGGTCAATTGCCCGAGCTGCTGCGGCTGCGTCTGGCCGCCGATGAGCGCAGAGACGACGCCCGACTGGCTGACCGTGATGCTGACCGCATTGTTCGGAATGACGATCGCCGGCGTCACCAGATAGCCGTCGCCCGTCACCAATTGCCCATTGGCGTTGGTGCTGAAGGAGCCGGAGCGCGTATAGAGCGTCTCGCTGTCGGGCCCGGTGATCTGGAACCAGCCGCGGCCGTTGAGCGCGAGATCGAGCTGATTGCCCGTGTGCGCGAGCGGGTCCTGCGTCTGCAGGCTGCGGATGGACGTGAGACGCACGCCGAGGCCGGTCTGCGCGCCCTCGGGAATGGTGGCGTCGCGGCCGCGGTTGGAAACGCCCTGGAGACGATCCGCCTGATACAGCAGATCGGTGAACTCGGCGCGCGAGCGCTTGAACGCCGTCGTGTTGATGTTGGCGATGTTGTTGGAGATGACTTCGATATTCTGCTGCTGGGCGTTCATGCCCGTCGCGGCGATCGCAAGAGCTCTCATGATCTCACGAATCCTTCTCAGATCGTCATTCGGCTGATTTCCTGATAGGCGCCGACCGCCTTGTCGCGCACGGCGATCGCGGTCTGCAGCGTGCGCTCGGCGGCCATCACCTGATCGACGACCTGCTGCACCGAGGCCTTGCCCTGCACCGCGGCGATCGAGGTCGCTTCGCTCGATCTCAACGTGTCGACGACATCCGTCGTCAGCCGGCCCAGCACTTCGGAGAAGGACGGGCCCTCGATTTTCGGCGTGAGCGTGGACTTGCCCGTGACGCCCTGGAGCGCCGAGACGCCGAGATCGGCCGCGACGGAGGAGACGATGGAAGGAGCGAGCGGAATCATTGACTTCCCTTCAACAGATCGATCGTCATCGCGAACAGTTCGCGCGTCTGCTTCATCACCTGCAGATTGGCCTCGTAGGAGCGATTGGCCTCGCGCATGTCCGCGACTTCGGTCAGCAGATTGACGTTCGGATACTTCACATTGCCGTCGGCGTCGGCGGCGGGATTGCCCGGATCGTGCTCGACGCGGAAAGGCGCGCGGTCGACGCCGATGGCGCCGACCTGGACGAGCGACGCGCCCGAGGCGCGGTCGAGCTCGCTCTGAAAGCTGATCGTCTTGCGCGAATAAGGAGCGCCGCCGGCGGATTTGGCGGTCGATTGCGCATTGGCCATGTTTTCCGCGACGACGCGCAGACGCGCCGATTGCGCCGAGAGGCCGGAGCCGGCGATCTTCATCGAGGCCTGGAGCGGATCCATCTCGCTATCCCTTCAACGTCGCCATCCACATTCCGTGGAAGGCCTTCAGAATGCTGGTGTCGACCGAGAAGGCGCCGCGAATCTCGCCGGCCTTGATCATCTCCTGCTCGAGGCTGACCGAATTGCCCGAGACGGTCGTCTCCCAGGCGGTTCGCTCCTTCGGCGAAGCGGATTGCGGATCGAAGGCCGCGGTCTGGACATGCAGGCTGTTCGTTTCCGTCAGCTGCAGCGCGCTCTCGTCCAGAACCTTGGCGAAAGGCGCGAGGTCGACGGCGCGATAGCCCGGAGAGTTGGCGTTGGCGACATTCTGCGCGACGAGCGCCTGCCGCGCCGTGAGATAACTGCGCTGGCGCTCGACGAGATCGAAGAGATAGACAGGCTCGACCATGGGACCTCGCATGATCCTTCGCCGTCTGTCCTACGTGTCGCGTCTTGCGTCAGGCTGGAGGACGCCGCGCGTCATCGCGCGGCGGACCCGCCGGCGTTGTGCAGGAAGTGGATGAGCTCCGCGACGGGACGGTAGAATTCGGGCGGAATCATCTGATCGACATCGATATGATTATACATCGCGCGCGCGAGCTCGGGACGCTCGAGCACCGGCACGCCGTGCGCCTCGGCGATCTCCCTGATCTTGAGGGCGACGAGGTCCTTGCCTTTGGCGACGACGAGCGGCGCGCCGCCCTCGACGCGCACATAGCGCAGCGCGATCGCATAGTGAGTCGGATTGGCGATCACGAGCGTCGCGCGCGGCACCTGCGCCATCATGCGCCTGCGCGAGCGCTCGAGCGCGAGAGAGCGCAGGCGCGCCTTGACGAACGGGTCGCCTTCCGACTGCTTGAGCTCCTCCTTCAATTCCTGCCGGCTCATGCGCATGTCCTGCCGCCATTTGAATTTGGTCCAGGCGAGATCGGCGAGCGCGATCAGCACGACCGGAATGCACACGACGCTCGTCAGCCGAATCAGGAGCTTCAGCAGCAGCGACGGCAGATGCGCCGGCTCCATCCGCATCGCGTCGATGATCAGGTCGCGGTCGACGGTGAGCGAGAAGACGACCGCGCCGCCGATGACGGCGATCTTGGCGATCGCCTTCAGCAGCTCGACCAGTCCGGACAAGCCGAAAATGCGCTTCAGCCCCTGCTGTGGCGAGATGCGCGAGACATCGGGCTCGATGCGCTTGAAGACGAGCCGCGGCGCGCCCTGCATCGCGGCGGCGAGGAGTCCCGCGACCATGAAGATGGTCAGGGTCGGCGCGAGGAATCGGCCGACCTCTTCGGCGACGGCGCGCGACTGCGTGAAGGCGTCGGCGCCATTGGCGAGCGAGAACTGGCCGACGTTCGAGAGCATCAGCTCCATCGCCAGGGCGAGCCGCGGGCCGACCGTCTGGACGACGAAGCTCATGCAGAGCAGAAATCCGAGAAACAGCGTGGCGACGGCCACATCGCGCGAGACGGGGGTCTTGCCCTGCTCCAGCGCGTCGAGAATCTTCTTCTCGGTGGCTTCTTCTGTTCGCGACTCGTGGTCTTCCGAGTCGCTCATGGCGCGGTCGCGCTCACTCGGCCTCGCTCTCCGCCGGGCTCGACAGATCGATCTTGCCCTGCTCGGCGAGCTTCAACACCGTATCGGCGATGAAGCGGCGCGCCTCCAGAATGTCGCGGCGCGGCGGCGAGGCCCCCGTCGCCAATTCGCTCTCCACCATGCGGCGCATGCGCGAGGAGAGCGCCGCCAGGATGAAGTCGCGGATGTCCACATCCGCTCCGCGCAGCGCCAGCACGACGCGATCGGTCGGCACGGTGTCGAACAGAATCATGCGCGCGCGGACATTGAGGCGCGTCACATCCTCGAAGGTGAACAGCATGCTCTTCAGCGCCTCGGCGTCACGCGGCCGCCGCTCCGAGAGGCTGCGGAGCGCGCCCTCCGCCTGCTCACGCTCCATCTTGTTGATGATCGAGGCGAGCTTCGCATTCTTGGCGGCCGAAGCCGTGAGCTCGGCGTTCTGCAGGAGCTCGACCTGCAGCACGGTTTCGAGCAGGCGCAACGTCTCGTCGGCGACGTTGCGCGTCGCCAGCATGCGGCGCACGATCTCGTCGCGCAGCGGCAGCGGCAGGGCGCCGAGCGTCTTGGCCGCGCGTCCGGGGTCGACGCGGGAGAGCATCAGCGCCGCAGTCTGCGGGTGCTCCTTGGCGACGAATTCGGTGAAGGCGCCTTCGGGCGCTCCGCCGACGCGCTCCCAGACGAGCCCATTGGGGCTGCCGCGCACCTCGGACATGATCTCCGCGACCTGATCGGGCGGCACGACGCCGGTGATGAGCTGCTCCGCCTCGCCCGCCGTGCCGCGCAGATCGCCGCCGCCGCTCGCGAGCTCGTTCATGAACTCCTCGATCAGCGGCTCGATCGCGCTCGCCGGCACCGAGCCGAGGCCGGCGGCGAATTTGGTGATCTGCCGCAGCTCGCTCTGATCGAAATGCTTCAGCACGCGCTGCGCGACGAATTTGTCGACGGACAGCAGCAGCGCGGCGACCTTTTCAGGGCCGTTGAGCACACGTGTCGGCTCTGTGGTCATTGCGCTCGTCATCGCAGCCCTTCGCCGCCGTCACACGCGCCTTTCGGCGTTCCGCGGCTCGATGATTTCCGTCAGCGACACGCCGAAGCGCGTATTGTCGTCCTCGACCACCACCACCTCGCCGCGCGCGATCAGCCGGCCGTTGACGACGACGTCGACCGGCTCGCCGATCTTCTGATCGAGCGGCACGATCGCGCCGCGCCCGAGCTTCATCAGGTTCGACACCGGCATGGTGACCGATCCGACGATGACCTGCATGACGACGGGTATGCGCAAAATGGATTCGAGCTTGCGCGAGTCGATCTCCATCGCGTCCCGCGGCTCCTCGCGCGAGCTTTCGGCCTCCATGCGCGCGCCGCCGCCGATCAATCTCTCGAGTTCCTCGCTCTTTGAGCCTTCCATGCTCGATTTCTCCCAGATGGCCGCGCCATCGAGACGGGCTGCGGCGCGGTCATGCGCCGAGCATGTCGTCGATGAATTCCTGCTCCTTGTCGACGAATTCAGCGATGCGGATGGTATAGGCGCCGTCCTTCTGGCCGATTTCGCACCAGAACAGCGTCTGCCCCTCGCATTCGAGCGCGATGAGGCCGGTCGGAGAGACCGGCAGCTCGACGATCTGACCGATCTCGAAACGCGCGATGTCGCCGAGCGTCAAATCGCGCCGCTCCATCACCGCGGCGAGCGACAGCTCGGTCTGCGTCACACGCGCCTTCATCCGCTGCGCCCATAGCGGATCGACGGATTGGATCGTCGCTGCGGGATCGGCGGCCAGCGCCTCGCGCAGCGGCTCGATGACGCCTTGCGGAAACGCGGCGATCGCCTCGCTCTCGCCGCCGAAAGCCGCGAGTCGAAAACGGCAGGTCAGCGCCGATCCGTTGCGACGCGCGGCGCCCGCCGGCTCCGGCTTCGCCTCGACGGGGGCGAGCGCCGGCGCGGAGCCGACGATGGAGACGAAGGATGTCTGCAACGCATTGGCGAGCCGGTCGAGAACGAGCCGCCCGAGCCGCGCCTCGACGCCGGTGAGCGCGCGCTCCTCTTCGTAGAGCGGCTCGGAGCCGTCTGCGCCGAACAGTCCCTCGACCATGGCGAAGACGAATTTTCGCTCGGCGCCGAGCGTGACGCGCGCATCGGGCTCGGCGCCGCCATAGGTCGCCGTCAGCGTACAGGCGTCGAGCGCGCTCTGCGCCTCGGCCGCGCGCGCGACGGCGACGCTCTCCACCACCACCCGAGGCGCGGGAAATCCCAGCCTGCGCAACGCCTCCTCGAAAGCGGAAGCGGCGTCGTCCAGCGCGACGCGCAGCATCGGCAAACGATCGGGCGAGAGCCCGCCGCCGGCGAGCAGCCGCTCCTTGACCGCGAGCCCCGGCTGCTCCGGCGCCTCGTCGCGCTTTTTCTTCGGCGCGGCGGGCGCCGGGCGCTTGCCCTTGAAACCGGCCCGCGCAGGCGCTTCGGCGACATCCACCGCGCCCATGTCACGCAGCCTCCGCCGCGCCGCTCGACAGCGTCTCGCTCTCGACCTCGTCGATCGTCGGACGCTCGTAAGACGGGATAGACTTGCGGCCGTGCTCCACGGCCACCTGCGGCATGGCGCCGTTCATGAAGGCGAGGAGCGTCTGCTTGATGATGACGTAGAGGTGACACTCCTTGCTGCGCGCCACTTTGATCTTGAAAGCGAGCGGCGTCACGACGCCGTAGGAGACGAAGATGCCGGCGAAAGTGCCGACCATGGCCGCGCCGATGAGGCCGCCGAGCAGTTCCGGAGACTGGTCGAGCGCGCCCATCGCCTTGATGACGCCGAGCACCGCCGCGACGATGCCGAGCGCCGGCAGGCCGTCGCCGACCGAGGTCAGCGCGTGATAGGGCTTCAGGCGATCATAGCGGATCGCCGCGATCTCCTCGTCCATCAGCGCCTCGATCTCGAAGGTGCGCACATTGCCGATGATGAACAACCGGCAATAGTCGCAGATGAAGGCGGTCATCTCCTTGTTCTCGAGCACTTTCGGAAAGGCCGTGAAAATCTTCGACTCGGCCGGATTGTCGACATGCGCCTCCACCTCGTTGCGCGGCTTGCTGCGCAATTCGCGCATCAAGGCGTGCAGCAGGCCGAGCACGTCGAGATAGTCGCGATGCTTGGGGCCCTTGCCCATGATCGCCTGACCGATCGCCTTGCCGGTGTCCATGATCACCTTGGTCGGATTGGCGACGACGAAGGTGCCGAGCGACGAGCCCATGATGATCACGAACTCCCAGGGCTGCCACAGCACCACGAGATGTCCGCCGAGCGCGGCGAAGCCGCCGAACATGCATCCCATCGTAATGATCAGGCCGACGAAAAATCCCATGACGACGGTCTCTCCCGATGGAAATCTACACGATTGGAATTAGGTTTATTCGCTTGCGCGAAGCTGACATGGGCCTTTCAGCCTCACGCAAGCCAGCTCTTGCAGCATATCGACGCGGCGCGCGCCGCCGCTTCGCCACGACGGAATGCTCGCAACATGCAATCGGCCTTTTATGTCTCGCTCTCCGCGCAGATGTCGATCGACAAGCGCATGGAGACGATCGCCAACAACATCGCCAACGCCGCGACGGCGGGCTATCGCGCCAATGGCGTCAGCTTCGAGAGCGTCGTTTCGAAGACGGGAGCGGACCCGGTGGCCTATGCGTCGGCGGGCCGCGACTACATCTCACGCGCGGCGGGCGACATGCAGCGGACGGGCGATCCTTTCGATGTCGCCGTCGTCGGCCGCGCCTTCTTCGCCATCCGCACGCCGGACGGAGTCGCCTATACGCGCGACGGCCGCATGAAGATGACCGAGACGGGCGATCTGCAGACGGTCGGCGGCTTTCCGATCCTCGACGCCGGCAATTCGCCGGTCGTGCTCGACCCCACCGCCGGGCCGCCGATGATCTCGCGCGACGGCATGATCAATCAGGCGGGCCGCCAGATCGGCGCGCTCGGCCTGTTCATGATCGACACGGACGCCCAGTTGGCGCGCGGCCCCGGCGCCAGCGTCATCCCCGACAAGCCCGCGACCGCCGTGCTCGACTTCGTGCGCAACGGCGTCGAGCAGGGCGTCGTCGAAGCGGCCAATGTCAATCCCGTTCGCGAGATGGTCAAGCTCATCGCCGCCTCGCGCGCCTTCGACAGCGTGAGCTCGATGAACGATCTGCTGGACAGCTCGCAGCGCGACGCCATTCGCACGATCGGCGGCGGCTGATGTCCTCTCTGCGACGTCTGCGGGAAGCGGTCGAGCGCCATCAACGATGCAAGGATCTCGCGCGCGTGTCCGGCTTCGTCACCGAGGTCTCCGCCTCGCATTGCCGCGTCCTCGGCCTCTCCGATTTCGTCGAGCTCGGCGAATGCGTGCGCTTCGGCTCGCCGGCGGACGAGCGCCTCGGCCAGGTGGTGAAGGTCGGCAAGGACGGCGCGATCGTCAAATCCTTCGACGACCGCGCGCGCATCGGCCTCAACACGCCGGCCTTTCGCGCCGGGCCGATCGAGGTCGCGCCGCATCAAGATTGGGTCGGGCGTGTGCTCGACGCCTTCGCGCGTCCGGTCGACGATCGCGGCGCCGTCGCCGAAGGCGACGTCGCGCTGCAGATCGACGCGAGCGCGCCGCTCGCCATGCGCCGCGCGCGCGTGACGACGCCGGTGCGCACCGGCGTCAAGGCGGTCGACTGCTTCACGCCGATCTGCGCGGGCCAGAGAATCGGCGTCTTCGCCGGCTCCGGCGTCGGCAAATCCACTCTGCTCGGCATGCTCGCGCGCGCGCCCGGCTTCGATCTCGCGATCGTCTGCCTCGTCGGCGAGCGCGGCCGCGAGGTGCGCGAATTCCTCGAGGAGGCGATGTCGACGGCGCATGCGCGCGATTCGATCACCGTCGTCGCGACCGGCGACGAGAGCCCGATGATGCGCCGTCTCGCGCCGCTCACGGCGACGACGATCGCCGAATATTTCCGCGACATCGGCCGCAATGTGCTGCTCATCGTCGATTCGGTCACGCGCTTCGCCCATGCGTCGCGCGAGGTGGCGCTCGCCGCCGGCGAGCCGCCGGTCGCGCACGGCTATACGCCGAGCGTGTTCGCCGACATTCCGCGCCTGCTCGAGCGCGCCGGGCCGGGTGAGGAAGGCAAGGGAACGATCACCGGCGTCTTCTCCGTGCTGGTCGACGGCGACAACCATAATGATCCGATCGCCGACTGCGTGCGCGGCACGCTCGACGGACACATCGTGCTCGACCGCGCCATCGCCGAGCAGGGACGCTATCCGGCGATCGACCTCAAGACGTCGATCTCGCGCCTCGCCCATCACGCCTGGCGCCCCGAGCAGCGGCATCTCGTCCAGAAACTGCGCGCGCTCGTGTCGCGCTATGAGGACACGCGCGATCTGCGCATGCTGGGCGGCTATCAGAAGGGCGGCGACCCGGAGCTCGATCAGGCGGTGCAGCTCGTTCCCAAGCTCTACGAGGCGCTCTGCCAGTCGCCGCAATCGCCTCCGAGCGCGGATCCGTTCCGCGAGGTCGCGGATCGTCTGCAGCAGGCCGCCGCACAGGGCTGACGCCGCGCGATCAACCAATCTTTCATTCCTTCGCGGGCATGATTTCCGCCGTCACAGCGGCGGAAGAAGCCCATGAATGATTTCGCGACGATCCTGACGCGGCTCGAGGAAGCGTCCCGCTCCGCCGAACGTATGGGCGGCGGCGCCCTCGCTTCGCTTCTCGGCGTCTTCGCGCGTCTCGACACGGCGGCGCCGAAGACGGTGGAAGACGAGCGCGCGGCGCTCGCTTCGCGCGTCTATGGCGTCTCGTCCGAAGCGAGGCCGGCGGCCCCGCGCGGCGGCGAGGAGCGCGATCAGCGCCTGCCCGACAGAGAGGAGTTTCTCGCCGAGCTGCGCCGTGCGGAGGGGTCGTTGAACGAATTGCGCGCGCTGCGGCGTCGGATCGCCTGGCTCTGCCATCCGGATCGCCGCGAGAAGTCCGGCGCGCGCCAGGCGGAGCGCCTGCTCGCCGAATTCAATGCGCAGATCGACGCGGCGGTCGCCCGCGCGCCATGGCAGAAGAATCTCCGTCGCGCCGACGCATCGAGATAGCGCGCCCTTCTCCCGCGAGCGGGAGAAGGGCGCGCGTCCAGATTCCCGCGTTAATTCCCCGTGACGATTCCGCTCGGAGTGACCAGCACCCATTTGTCGCCGCGGCGCTCGAAGGCGGTGATGCGCCCGAGCCCCGCGACGACGTCGCCAGGCGATACGCGCACGATCGCGTTCGGCGTCTCGAGCAGCGCCGCGCCGGCGCGCACCTCGAGCAGGCGGAAGCCCGGAATGGTCGGCTCCTGGCGTGTTTCGCCGATCGAGCCGACCGGCGAATAGTCGACCTTCGATTGCGCCTGCGCCACCTGCGTCTGCGCGCGCTGCGCGGCGAGGGTCGCGGGCCGGCTGTAGATCGACAGATGCTCGATGCCGGCGAACTCCGGCCGCCGCTCGGTGTCGGAGATCATATAGCCGGCGAAAGCGACGGAGGCGACGGCGAGGCCGACGCCGAGCGAGCGCACGACGGTTTCTCCCACATTATGCGGACGCGGCGGGGTGCGGCGCTCGGCGAAAAGTCCCGGCGCGAGCGCCGGCCCGGACGGCGCGCGCCGCGCAGCATCGGTTCGCGATGTCGTACCATTGCGCATGCGATCATCTCCGAATCGGTCGACAGATGATTGGATAGCGCAAATCGCAGGCGAGGCAAATCGGCGCGCAAAATCACGACAAGCTTCGGGAAATGTCTGAAAGATAGCAATGTGCGCGTCAATAGTCTCCCGGGTCGAAACGACCCTCGAGAGGGTGAATTCGATGCGTATCGACGATGGGATGGTCCAACGCAACGCTCTGCCGATCGGCCTTGCGAAATTGACGCGGCTGGCCTTCGCCGGCGTCGATCTCGGCCGTATCGCCGGACGGCTGCTCGGCATGTTCGAGCGGGACCCCGCGCATGCGGGCGCGCTGATGGATCTCTCGGTCATCGACCAGCTCAACGGCGATCTCGTGGTCGGCCTCGAACGCCAGGCGCTGGCGCTCCGCCAGCAGCGCGTGTTCCACAGCACCTGCTGCGGCGCCAATCCGCGCCTGCGCGTGCTCGCCTTCGTCGCCGCCGCCGACATCGGCTCCAACACGCCGCTCGAATTCCTGCTCGAGGGCTCCGACATCGCGCTGACCATGGCCTATGCGCAGCCCGGCCGCGCATTGCCGCAGGATTTGCCCGACCATGATCTCGCCTTCGTCGCCATCGCCGCGACGCCGACGAATCGCCGCCTGCTCGCCGATCTCGAGGAGCGCCTCGCATTCTGGCCGGCGCCCGTCGTCAACCTTCCCGCGCGCGTGTCGATGCTGGAGCCGGACGATCTCGGCGATCATCTGCGCGGCGTGCCGGGGCTGCGCATGCCCTCGTTCGACCAGCGGCGCCGCGACGAACTCGCCGCCGCGATCGAGACGCGCACGCCCTTCCCGCTCGTCGTCAAGCCCGCGGAGCGGGCGGAATGGGAGGCGGAGAAGATCGACGGCCCCGACGCGCTCGCTGCGCTGCTCGCGCGCCGCGGCGACGCCGTCTTTCGCGTCGCGCCCTTCATCGACTGCCGCGGAGCCGACGGACTCTATCGCACCACCCGGGTGATCTTCATCGATTGCCGCGCCTACGCCTGCCATCTCGCCGTCTCCGACAGCTGGAACGCCTCGCATGTCGACGCGCGAATGCAGGCCGACGCGTCCTGCCGCGCGGAGGAGGAGCGCTTCTTTGCGACCTTCGACACGGATTTCGCCGCGCGCCATGCGAAGACCTTCGCCGCTCTGGTCGATCGCGTCGGCCTCACTTATTTCGGGGTCGACTGCGCGGAGACCGCGTCCGGCGAGCTCGTCGTCTTCAAGGCGGACCACACTCTGCTCGTCCACGACATGGACCCGGTCGACGTCTTTCCCTACAAGCCGTCGCAGATGCGCAAGATGTTCGACGCCTTCTCGCGCTATCTCTATCGCGCCGCGGGCCACCCGCGCGTCGCGTAGACGCACGGGTCCCGACTCTCCGCGCGCTTCGCGAAGCCCCCTATCGCGCCGCCGCCCGGTCGCGCGGATGGCAGAAGTCGCGCGCGGCGTCGGTCCAGGAGCCGAAGCCGCTCGTCACCATATTGGCGATCACGGCGCATACGTAGGTCTTCTGCGCCGGGGCGTTGCCGGGCCCGGCGTGATAGCGCGCGACCGCAGCCGTCCAGCTGCCCTCGCTCGCGCGCAGCGACTTCAGGAATTTCGCCGCATAGCCGACATTGAGGCGCGGATCGAACATCGCCTCGACCGACGTGAATTTGGCGCCGTGAAAGTGGTGATTGACCTGCATGCAGCCGATGTCGATCAGCGCCGCGCCCGCGCGCCTGGCGGTCGCGAAGCGCTCCAGCGCCTCGCGCAAGTCGGCGCTGAATACGGGACGCCCCTGCACATTCATCGCAAACGCGTTGAGCGCGCCTCTCTGGCCCGTCTCGGTGAGCGCGACGGCGTAGAGCACGGCGAGCGGAACCGAATGCTCGTTCGCCGCCTGGATCATCTCCCGCTCGCAGATGTTCTGCGGCGGCGCGCCGGCGGCGCGGGCGTCAGAGATAAAGACCGCCGCCGCGACGACCGGCAGGACGCGGCGCCCCGGCCTCCGGCGCGCTTTCGTCCCGTGCGGTCTCGCGCCGCCGTCCGCCCGTCCCCTGGCCATCGCCCGCTCCTTCTCCTGCGATCTCGCGCCGCTCGCTCTGCGCGCCATTGGACGCGGCGTCGAAGCCCTGCCCGCCGGCCGGCGCCTGCGCGCCATCCGGCGCGGAAATCTGGATCGTGCAGCCGTCGATCGCGCACCCGGCCGACCGCATCGTCGCGACGAGCGCGTCGCGGGACGATTCGAGTTCGCGCAGCGCCTCCGAGGAACGCACGCTGATCTTCATCTCGACGCCCGAATGCGCGAGCTTCATCTTCACGACCACCGCGCCGAGCGATTCCGGGGCGAGCTCGATCGTCATCGTCTTGACGGCGAGCGAGCCCGAGCGCGGCGCCGCGTCGGACACGACGCGCGACGTGGAGCCGGACGCGCCGCCGGGGCCGCGGCTCTGCGCGAGGCCGAGCAGGCCGCGCGCCTGCGGGATGAGCATCGCCGCCATCGCCGGCGCGGGATGTGGCGCCGGTCCAGAGAGATCGATGCGGCCGATCGGCGCGGCGACGATCTCCTCCTCGGCCGGAGCCGGCGCGCTCGTTTCGACCGCCGCCGGCGCCGAGGCGGCGCGCGATGCGGAAACGGCGGCGGGATGCGTCTCACCGCGAGCCGCGAGCCGCTCGGGCGGCCGCGGGAACACGGCCGCCGGCTGGGACGTCGGCTGAACGGCGAACGACGTCGCGGCGACGTCGATGCGGCGGCCCTCGCCCGACGACGCCGGCGCCGCCGTCTGCGCCGGCTTCGCGTTCTCGTCCGGGAGCGATTCGCTCGGCGCGGACGCCGGGACGAAAGTCGCGACGGGTTCGACGAACGACGAGCGCGAGCCTTCGGCGGCGAGCGTCGGGGGAAGAGCGGCGGCGATGTCGAATGATCTCACGGCGTCGCCGGCCGATCCCCCGGCGCGCGGCGCAAAGCGCGCAGCGTCCTCCCCCCGGGTCGGCGCGCGCGCGGCGACGATGGACGAGGCGAGCCGCCCGGCCGGGATCGCGCGAAGCAGGGCGAAAAGCCCGTCGTCGCGAACCGTCTCGGGCGCAGGGGGCGCGCCGGCGGCGGACGGCGGCGGCAGAGGCAGAGGAGAGCCGCTCGCGGCGCCCGCGCTCTTGGCGGCAATCTCGTCTCGAGGGGCCGCGTTTGCGGCGGGCGACGGCTTCGACTCAAAATGCCTCTCGACCGGCGCGGAGAACGTCGCCTCGCGCGACAGGCCGACGGCGCTCGTCTGCGCGCGCGCGGCAATGGATGGCGTGGACGCCGCCTCGGGCTCGGAAACGCGTGCGGCAGGCGCGACCAAGGCCGATTGGTCGGGCGCTGCGCCCCCCTGCGTCGGAACGAAGCCGGCGGCAAATCTCTCCTGAGGCGGCGCGGTCGCCGGCGTCGCGCGCGGAGCATCGGCCGCGGCGGGAGGCGCCTGCAGCGCCGGACGCGCGACGGCGGCGAGCGCGGGCGGCGACGTCCGAGGCTTTTCGTTTCGCGGCGCATCCGACGCCTCTGCTCGCGTCGAAGCCTCGCCTTCTGCGGCGCCCGCCGCGCTCGGCGAAACGGCCGCATGACGCGGGACGGCCGGCGCATCGGCCCGGCCGGAAACAGCGCGCGGCGTGGCGAGCGTCGGATCGTCGGCGGGAACGGAGGTGGCGACGACAAACTTTTCCCGAGGCGGCGCGCGAGGAGCGTCGGCCGCGGCGGGGGGCGCCTGCGGCGCCGGACGTGCGGCGAGCGCTGTCCGAGGCTTTTCGTTTCGCGGCGCATTCGACGCCTCGGCCCGCGTCGGAGCCTCGCCTTCCGCGGCGCTCGCCACGTCCAGCGAAATGTCCGGATGCGAGAGGGGTGGCGCAATGGATCGGCCGGAAACCGGGCGCGGCGCGGCGAGCGTCGGATCGGCGACGGGACCGCGAGAGGTCTCCACTGCGTCGGCGATGACGGCAGGCGCACGATCGGAGACCGGCGCCGCGCTCCGAATTGCTGCGAAGGATGCGCTCTCTCCGCTTTCGGCTGCGGAGGTCGAAGCGGCGCTTTGCTCCGGGGCGCGCGTTTCGGCGCCGACCGGCGCAGACGTCATATCCTGGCGCGCGGGTCTTGCCGCGGCGCCCGGGCCGCGTGGACTCGCGACCGCCGCCAGCGAAGCCGCGGGCGGCTCGCGGCCGGCGGGGATCGACGGAGACTCGCGGCCGGTCACGGAAGGCCGCCCGGCGATGGTCGGCTCCTCCTTCGACGGGACAAATCGCGCCGCATCCGCCCGGAGGGGCGCATCGGCCAAACGAGTCGGCTCTTCGCGCCGCGGCGCGGCGACCGCCGCCGCGGAGCTTATGGCGACATCGGGCTCCGATCGTGGCGCGGCGCGCGCTTCGCGGAGCGGCGGGGCGTTCGGCTGCCCGACATCGGTCGCCGTCTCGGGCGCCGCCGGGGTCGAAGGCGCGGCCGGTTTCAGGCTCGCGGCCGTCCGCCTGTCGGCGCCGTCGTCGTTTGTCGAAGCCGCAGGGGAAGCGGCGCCGGCCGCAACCACATCGGCGCGGGGTCCATCTTCGGCAGACGCCCGCCGCGCGCCATCCGCTTGGACCGGAGCTGCCACCGAGACGGAATGCATTGCCGGAGGCTGCGCCGATTTCGCCGCGGCGGCCGGTTCGACGTTCGTCGGTCCCGCGGCTGGCGGCGCCGAACGACGTTCGAAGGAATCGGCGTCTGGACCCGGCGTGAGGTCGGCTGGCGGCTCGGACGCGGCTGGCAGGGTCGGGCGAAGCGCGCCGACGCCCGCCTGCCCCTGCACTTGCGAACCGGTCGAGACGAGGCGACCCTGCGATGCGGGCGGGACCGCGACGGCCGGCCGCGGAAGGTCGGCGCGGACCTCCTGTTCGGGCGCCGCCGAAACGGCGGGACGCCGCGCAGGAGCGATCGCGCGCGCCGGAGTATGAGCCGATGTGGTCGGCGCGGCGGCGGAGGAGCTTGCGCCGACTGTCCGTTCGCGAGCGGGCGCCGGCGCGGACGATGCCGCAAGAGGCGCCCGAGGCGTTTCATCCTCTCGATCGACAGGAGGGTCGGCAAGCGCCGATGCGGCGCTCGCGACGGGCGGCGTCCGGGAAGGCCGGACGGCGGCCGGATCCGGCGCGAAATCCTGGAGCTTCGGAGCATCGCTCTTTCCGGCGGGGCCTCCGCGCTGGACCGCCTCGGTCGACGCGCCGCCGGAAGCGCCTTCGGAGCTCGCGTCGCCCGTGGTCGGCCGCGCGTCATTGGCCGGCGACCGAGCGGCCGAGTTCGGCGGCGAAGCGAGCGAACCGCTCGCGACGCTTTGCGCGCGACCGCGGCGGCCGACCCCCAGCCCCGGGTCCATGGGCCGATCGGCCACAGGCGCGGCAACCGGCGGCGGCGACCCTGCGAGACCTGCGAGAGAAGCAGGCTCGGGCGCCTCGGTCGACGGGGCGCCGGAAGCGCCTTCGGATTGCACGTCGCCCGTGTTCGGTCGCGAGTCACGGGCCGGCGACGGAGCGGAGGTCTGCGGCCCGCTCGCTGCGCTTTGCGCGCGGCCGTTGCGGTCGCTCTGCGCCGTCGGGTCTGCGGGCCGGGAGGGCATGGGCGGATCGGCCGCCGACGCGGCGACCGGCGACTCTGCGAAAGAAACAGGCTCGGGCGCTTTCTCGGCGACGCCGAGCGTGGAGGTTCGAGCCGGGCCGAGGCGAACTGCCGCCGGGCCGGCGCCCGTTCCGCCGCCGCTATGCTCGATCGGACGCTCCGCCGCCGCTCGCACGCCTGCGGCCGCGGCGTCTGCGAGAGTCGAGACGGCGATCGATGCGGAACCGCGATCAGCGCCGGGAAACGGCGCGCGCCACGACGGGCGGTCGGCGCCAGATATGGCCGACGCGACGCCGATGCGATCGCCTCGGAGCGCCGGCGTCGGCGCATCCGCACCTCTCGGCGGCGCGGCTCGCGAGGCCGCCTCGCCGCGCTCCGACGGAATGGCGTTTGGCGTGGAGCCGCGCGGGCTCGCATCGAGAGCCCCGGCGCGCATTGCGACAGGCGCTTCCACGACGGCGCCCTCGGGCGCAACGTCGAAGCCATGCGCCCGCGCCGGCGCGGCGGCGGAGGGGAAGCGAGCGACCAAGGCTGGAAGCGCTTCATCATCGGCCGGGGCGGCCGCCGGCGGGTCGGCGGCTGCGGCCAGCGGCTGCGAGCTGCTTCCGACCGATGCAGAGCCCGGCGTCGCCGAACGGCGAAGGCCCGCCGCCTCCGCCTCGACGCGCGCCGGCGAGTCGCTCTCGCCCCGCGCGCTCGTCGAGATCACGGATCTCGCGGCGGGCGCATTCGAAGCCTTTGTTTCGCTCGGCGTCGGCGCCGCGGCGAGGTCGGGGGGCATCGTCACGGGAGCGGCCGAGCGCCGCGTCGGTTCCACATGCGCCGTGGCGGGCTGCGCGGGCGCAGAAACGGCGATGGGATCCGCTGCGGCGGTCGAGCGCGCCGCGGCCGCGTCGCCGACCTCGAGCGGCGGCGACGCTTCGCGCTGCGGGTATGACGCGGCGGCGAGCACGGAAGCGGCGGTCCCCGGCGCGTCGATGTCCAAACGCTCCGCCATCGGCCGCGCCGGCGGCGGACCGGACTCCGGCTCCGCATTTTCGGCGATCGTCAAGCCGCGAACGGTCTCGAGGCGCGGCCATGCGGGCGCCGACGCGCGCGGGGCCGTCGCCGCGGCGTCGCCGCGCTCCGACGCAACAGCGGACGAAGACGCCGCGGCCGTTCGCGATTCGCCGACGCTCGCGGCGTACGAGACGCGCCGGGGCGGTGCTTCGGCGTCCGCCGAACGCCCGCTCGGGAGATCGGATGCGCTCGCGCCGGACAGCGGGGTCGGCGCGGCGACCGCCGCCATGGCCGGGGCGGTCGAAGGGCGGACCGTGGCGGTCTCGGACCGGCCCGCCGTCGGCGCAGAGTTCGTTGTGACTTTGCCTTCGGCGTGGCGCGAGGCTTCGGCCGAGGCCGGCGCTGCGTCGGCGGCCTTCGCCATGGCGGGAGGCTCGGAGGGCGGCCGCCCGGCGCCCGCTTCGCTTGTCGGCGGCGCCGAAACCGAAAAGAGAGAGGAGCGTTCGGGGGCGCTTTCCTCGCTGGGAACGAGGCTGGCCGGCGCTGTCGCAGCCTGGGCGGCGGCGCGCGGCGTCTCCGGCGGGCGCGGCGTAGCTGCGACCGGGGCGGATGCGGTCGAAGGAGGCCCTGCGAGCGCAACCGCCCGCATCGGCGCCGGCGCCGGAGCGCGCGGGGACACGTTCGCGTCGGCGGCGGACCCGGCAGGCGCGTCGCCATCGGACGCGGGCGGCGCCTGGGAGAGGGGCGGCGCCAGCGCGCTCGACACGAGGGCGAGCTCGCGTCCGCTCTCGAGCGGAAACGGCGAGGGCGGGGCGCCCTGGGGCGGGGGCGGATCGGCGTCGTCCGCCGCTTTCGCCGAGTCGGATGATCCGTCCTCCGTCTCGGTCGCGGACTCGCCGGCCGGCGCCGAGCCCTGCGCTTCGCCGGCGCGCGCCGAGCCGTCGACCTCGGAGAGAACGGAAGCGAATTCGGACGGCCCCGCCGCACCGTCGTCGAGCGCGCCGCGAGAGGACGCGGACGCTCGGGAGCGCATGAGCCGATCGGCTGCGACGCTCGACAGCAGCGAAGCGAGATTCATTTTTCCACCGCCCTTTGCAGCATGGTTTCGGAATCGGCGAGCGCCTGCCGCGCCGCTTTTTCGGCCGGCGACTCGTCCCGCGCCGACATGGCCGAGGCTTCGACGACGTCCGGCTCCAACCGCAGCCGACCCACCGCGCCCGAGACGACGGCTCGCAGCTCCATGTCGCGCGGTTCGAGGAATTTGGGGTCGATCTCGGCGAACTCGCTCGCCGACGCGTCGAAATCGCCGCCGAGCGCCGTCAGCGCCGCGCGATTGAGGGCGACGCGCGCCTTGGCTCGCGGCGTGTCGGCGAGCAGCGCGGCGCGATCGGTCTCGAGCGCCGCGAGCCCGGGGCGTCCGCGCAGAATGGCGTTCTGCGCGATCGTCATATGGAGATCGAAACGCGTCGCCGGCGGCAGCGCGTCGAACAGCGCCAGGAATTCGCCGAGCTGCTCCTCGGCGATGTTCGACGCGACGCGCGTCGTCGCCGCGCGAACCTCGCCCCAGAAATTGCGCGCGAAAGGCGAGCGCGAATATTGCGCGACGTAGCGGCGCGCGAGCAACAGGAATTTGCTCGTGTCCTGCAGCGGATCGATGATCGCGACCTCGCGCCGCAGCGCCGCCTCCTCGACGAGCGAGCTCGGCACGAGCAGGCGGGCGAGATCGAGCAGCTCGCGCGCCCGCGCATTGTCGACGCCGATCATCAGGCCGCCGAGGACCAGGGCGAGATGACCGCCGAGCGTCGCCGGCTGCGTCTTCGGATCGATCTGCGCGAACATCGAAGTCGCCTCGCGGCTACGGCCTTCCGCATAAGCGAGGCTGGCGTCGACGAGAGGCCGGTCCGCCTCCGAGAAGAGACGGGCGTCGAAGACCCTGCGGATGGCGCGCGGCGATCCTCCGCACAGGAGAAAGGTCGCCGCCGCGCGGGCGTTGGCGCGCTCTTTCCAGGAATCGGCCTCGGCCGTCGCGATCGCCGCCTCGATCTGCTCGACCTGCGCAGGAATAGAGGCGCGGGCGGCCGCGGCGCCGCGCGCCATGCCATCCTGCAGACTGGTGAGCTTGCGCACCAGTTCGACGAACCCGTCCGATTGCGCGGCGGCGGCGGCGCTCCACAGCGACAGCGCCGCGGCGAGGAGAAGGCCGGCGCGCATCACGTCCCGCTCTTGCGCACGAGAATTTCGATGCGGCGGTTGACGGCGGCGAGCGGCTCCTTCGGCTCCTTCGGGTTTCGGTCGGCGTAGCCGGCGATCTCGACGACGCGCTTTTCGGAGAGACCGCCGCGCACGAGCATGTAATAGGCCATATTGGCGCGGTCGGCCGAGAGGCGCCAATTGTCGTAGACCTTCGACTTGTATGAACGGCCGTCGGTGTGGCCGCGCAGCTCGACCTCCCCGGGCTGCTTGGAGAGGACGCCGCCGATCTGGCCGATGATGCGCACGAGCTGCGGCTTCGGCTTCACCGAACCGATCGCGAACATGGAGAAATTCGCTTCGTCGGTGAGGCTGATGAGCAGGCCTTCCGAGGTCTGAGCCACCTCGATATGCGGACCCGGCTGCGCGTTCGAGCTTTCCGCCTTCACGATCTTGTCGATCGCGGCGCGCGTCGCCGCGACTTGAGCGGCCTCGGCCCTCGCCTTCTCCTCGGCCGCAGCCGCGGCGGACGCGGCCGTCTGCCTCTGCTGGCGCGTCGTGGATTTGGCGTTGGTCGGCGGAGTCGCCGGCGCGGGCTTGGCGCGCTCTTCGGCCGGCTCCGCCTCGCTCGCTCTGTCGGGCGACCCGCTCTCCTCGACGCGCTGCTCGACATAGCCGACTCCGCGCACGCTGCGGTCGAAGGGATCGCCGAAGGTCGGCGGCGCCTGACCCGGCTTGCCGGAGGCCTCCGTCGAACTCGCGGCGCTCGCGGAGCCGGCGATCTCGTCGAGCGTCGTCATCGGATCATAGAGCAGCGCCGCTTCGCGCTGCGGCTCGTCCTTCTCGTTCGCAACCGGCGCCGGTTGCTGTTTGTCGACAGCGGTCGTCATATTCGCGCTCTTGCCCTGCCCCGCCTCCTTCGGATCGCGCAGGCCCTTGTGCGCAGGGTTGGAGTCGACGAGTTGGACAGGATTGAAATATTGGACGATCGCCGCCTTGGTCTCCTTCGAGGTCGAGTTGATGATCCACATGACCAGGAAGAAGGCCATCATCGCCGTCATGAAGTCGGCGAAGGCGATTTTCCACACACCGCCGTGATGACCGTCCTCGTCGTCCCCGTGGCGCTTGCGGATGAAGATGATCTCGCTTTCCTCTTCGTCGCTCATTGTGCGTCGTCCTCGTCACGAAGCTCACGCATCCATTCCTCGACGGTCGTCTCGATCGTCGTCGCTTCGAGACGCGCGCGCACGTCGACGCCGCCCACATCCTCGATGCGCGTCGCGACGCCTTCGCCGTTCAGCTTCTCGCAGAGCGCGTCGAGCAAATCGGTCGGTCCGCAAAGGCGCACGACCGGCTGATCCCGATCGGCGATCATGACTCGCAGGCGATCGACGAGCGCCTCGAGCATGCGCTCGCGCACCTCGCCCGTCACGAAAGGCTCGAGCACGCGCCCGACATCCTCGCCGATCCGGTCGACGAATCCATCGAGCGCGGCGCGGAACCGCTCGCCGAGCCGCTCGCCTTCTTCGCGCGCCCAGCGGCGCCGCTCGGTCTCGAGGCGCAGCAGCGACGCCGCCCGCTCGCGTGCGATCAGCGCCTCATATTCCTCTTTGGCGGCTGCGCGGCCTTCCTCGACGAGCTCGGCGCGCAGCTCCTCGGTGAGCTCGATCCTCGGCTCCTGCGGGACGAACTCCTCCTCGACGTGGGTCTCGGCGACGGGTTCGGGCGGCGCGAGGGGCGCAAGGACCCGCGGCTCGTCGAAGCGCATCAGGACATCGGCGACAGAGCGCGCCATCACACGCTCCCTTCGGCGTACATCCATTGCTTCAGGATCGCCGCCGCCTGCATCTCGTCGGCCTCGATGAGCTGCTCGAGCTTCTTCTGCTGACTGAATTTCTCGCGGCCGCCGATGTCCTCGATGAGGCCCATGTCCATCGTCCCCATGAACTGCGGCGCCTCCATCATCGGCGTGAAGGGCAATTCGACGGTGGGCTCGGCGCCGAGCAGCGCCGGCGCGGCCTCCTCGGCGATCGCCGCCGGCGCCGGCGCTTCGGCGAGGAGCGCGCGCGAGGCCGGACGCAGGCCGAACAGAACGAGCAGAACGGTGACGACGATCAGCGCGCCGGCGTTGATCACGGATCCGAGCTGATGGGTGAGAGCCTCGCTCCAGCCCGCCGGCTCGACCGGCGAGAGGTCGTTCTCGTTGATCGCGAAATCGACGGCCGAGATTTTGACGCTGTCGCCGCGGTCCTTGCGCACGCCGGCGGCGGAAGCGACGAGCTGCTCGATCTCTCTCAGCTGGCGCTCGAGCGCCTCGGGCTTCGGCCCATCCTTGCCGGCGCCGGCGAGGCTCGCGCGGTTGACGAGCACGGCGATCGAGAGATTTTCGAGCGTGTAGCCGCCGCTGACCGTGGTGACCGTCTTCGACGACAGCTCGAAATTGGTCAGCTCCTCGCTCTTCTTGTTTTCGTCGTTCGACTGCTTGCCCTCGCCCGCCGGAGGCTTGTCCTGCTGCGGCACGTTGCGGTCGACCCCGGTGGTCTGGCTCGTGCTGTTGTTCTGAGAGGTCGAGTTCTCCTTCACCACCCGCACGGAGCGCTCGACGCGCGATTCCGGATCGAAGATCGTCTCGTTGGTCTGCTTGCGGTCGGTGTTGATTCGCGCGCGCACGCTGACCTGAAAATTGGCGAGGCGCAGATAGGGGGTGAGCGTCCGGCGAATGTTGTCCTGTATGTCCTTGGCGACGATCTTCTCGAGCGTCATCGTCTTCGCCGGCACGGCGTCGGTCTCGTCGCCCTCCGAGGCCGTGAGCAGCATGCCGTCCGTGTTGAGCACGGTCACCTGGTCGACCGTCATGCCGGGAATGGAGGCGGCGACGAGATGGCGAATCGCCTGCGCCGCCTTCGAATCGTCGGGGCTCTCGGTGCGGATCACGATGGAGGCCGAGGGCGGCTGGCGCGCGCGGCGGAACGAGCCTTCGTCGGGGAGCACGATATGCACGCGCGCGGCCTTGACGCCGCGGATGAGCTGGATGGTGCGCGCGAGCTCGCCCTCGAGCGCGCGCACGCGCGTCACCTCCTGCATGAAGGAGGTGAGGCCGAGCGAGCCCACCTTGTCGAACAACTCATAGCCGGCGTTGGCGCTCTGCGGCAGGCCGCGCTCGGCGAGCAGCATGCGCGCCTGCGCCGTCTGCCCGTAACGGACGAGCACGGCGTTGCCCTCGGGACTGATGTCGAAGGCGACGCCCGAGGATTTGAGCACGGAGCCGATGCGGCTCACGTCCTCGCGGTCGAGCCCCGCGTAGAGCACCTCGAAATCGGGCCGCGACAAATAATAGGCCCCGAGCCCGGTGATCGCCAGGACCAGCGTGAAGATGAGCGCGAGAGCGGAGAGCTTTCTCGGTCCGAGCCCGATCAGATTGTCGCGAAGCTGATTGAAGCGATCCATGAGCGCGTTTCATCGGGTTGCGAGAGCGGCGCCCGAATTTTGCGCCCGTGGCTTGCGCGAACGTTGCCGTCGGCCGGACTCGTCCGGCGAAAACGCAAAAAGGCCCCGCCGACCGGCGAGGCCTCTCTCCGTCGGGCGGGGTTTGCGCGTCAGCCGAACAGCTTCAGAATCATCTGGCTGTTCTGGTTGGCGATCGACAGCGACTGGACGCCGAGCTGCTGCTGCGTCTGCAGCGCCTGCAGGCGCGTCGACGCCTCGTTCATGTCGGCGTCGACGAGCGAGCTGACGCCGTTCGTCAGCGCCTCGTTGAGCGTCTTCATGAAGTTCGCCTGGCCTGTGACGCTCGTCTGCACGGCGCCGATCTGCGCGGCGTATTGGGTGAGGTCGGCGATCGCCTTGTCGGCGTTCGACAGGGTGTCGGCGATGGCGGTCGCGTCGGCGACGCTCGTGGCGTCGAGATTGGTGAAGTCGGTCGCCGCGCTCGCGCCGGTCGCCTGCTCCGCCTCGAGAATTCCCGATCCGGCCGCGACGGCGGGCGCGGAGCCGCCGCCGCCGATCAGCGCGATCGCCGAGAGGTCGATCGTGTTGAGAGCCGAAGCTACCACGCCCTTGCCGTCCGAATAGGAGGCGATGAAGTTGAAGTCGGACGCCGAGCCGTCGAGCAGATTGAGCCCGTTGAAATTGGCCGAGGCGACGATGCTTCTGAGCTGGCTGCTGAGGCCTTCGAGGGTCGTGCCGATCTTGGCGAGATCGGCTCCGGGCTGCGCCGCCTGCGCGACCTGCGACTTGATGTTGTTGATGACCGAGATGGTGTTGGTGATCGCCGTCGCCGCGATGTTGAGCACGGAGGAGCTGACGTTCAACGAGTCGCTGATGGTCGACAGGACGCCCTGGTCCGACTTCATCGTCTGAGCGATGCCCCAGGTGGACGCGTTATCCGCGGCGCTGGAGATCTTGAGGCCGGTCGAGATTTCCTTCTGCGTCGTCGCCAGCGAGGCCTGCGTCGAGCGCAGCGACTGGAGCGCGGTGATGGCGGAAGAGTTGGTCAGAATACTGGACATGACTCATCGATCCCTGGATGGGGTGGAACCTATGACGAATGGGCATCCCGGATTTTCACCGGCTCGACGGAAGCGGCATCATGCCTTGGGCGGCTCGCCCTATCCGAGAACAACGCACCCGGAGCGCCGGCGCCTCGAGGACTAGACGGGCTGCGGCACGAGCAGCGCTGGCGTCACAGTTAACGGGATAACCTTAACGAAGGGCTAATGCTTGACTCTGTGTCGCCGAAGCGGACGAAGCGCAGGCGCCCCACCCCTGCGGCGGCGGGTTTCGGCGACGCTATTGCGAAAAAGAGGCGCGAACTCTAGTGTCGCTCGGAGACGACGAGCCGGCGGCCGCCCGAGACGAAGACGCGGCGAAAGAGCTCGCCCCCGCTTCGCACGATCGGGGAGACGACGAGGGGAAACGCGCAGGAAATGAACAAGAACAACAAGGTGATCACCGCCGACGAGGCCATTGCGCTGATCAGCGAGAACGATGTTCTGACCACGACCGGCTTCGTCCAGAGCTGCATTCCCGAGGCGCTGCACGCCGCGCTGGAGAAGCGCTTCGTCGAGAGCGGAGGACCCAAGGGCCTCACGCTGATCATGACCGCCGGCGCCGGTGACAGCAAAGGGCTCGGCACCGGCCGCCTGCATCACGAGGGATTGCTGCGCCGCGTCATCGCCGGCAATTTCGGCCGCATGCCCAAGGTCGCCCAGGCCGCGCAGGAGAACAAGATCCTCGGCTATAATCTGCCGCAAGGGGTCATCTCGCAGCTCTACCGCGCCTGCGCCGCCGGCCAGCCCGGCCTCTTCTCCAAGGTCGGCCTCTATACTTACGTCGATCCGCGTTTCGGCGGCGGCCGCGTCAACGAGGCGACCACCGAGGACATCGTCAAGCATGTCGTGATCGAGGGCGAGGAGTGGCTGTTCTACACCGCCACCAAGATCGACGTCGCCTTCATCCGCGGCACCAGCGCCGACCCCTCCGGCAACATCGGCATGGAGAAGGAAGCCTTGACGCTCGACGTGCTCGCCCAGGCCATGGCGGCGCACAACAATGGCGGCATCGTCATCGCGCAGGTGGAGCGCATCGTCGAGGCCGGCTCGATCCGTCCCAAGGACGTGAAGGTTCCGGGCATTCTGGTCGACTGCGTCGTCGTCGCCGATCCGCCCGAGATGCATCGGATGAATTACGGCGTGATCTACAATCCGGCGCTCGCCGGCGAGGTCCGCGTGCCGGTCGAGACGATGGCCAAGATGCCGCTCGACGCGCGCAAGATCATCGCCCGCCGCGCCGCTTTCGAGCTGCCACCGAACGGCGTCGTCAATCTCGGCGTCGGCGCGCCGGAGGGCATCGCCGCCGTGGCCAATGAGGAGAAGCTCACGCCCTTCATCACGCTCACCACCGAGGCGGGAGCGATCGGCGGCGTGCTGGCGTCGGGCTCCTCCTTCGGCTCGGCGACCAACGCCGATTCCATCATCGACCAGAACACGCAATTCGATTTCTACGACGGCGGCGGCCTCGACATGACCTGCCTCGGCATGGCCGAATGCGACGAGCAGGGCAATGTGAACACCAGCCGCTTCGGCGGACGCCTCAACGGCTGCGGCGGCTTCATCAACATCAGCCAGAACGCGCGCAGCGTCGTGTTCGCCGGCACGTTCACCGCCGGCGGCCTCGACGTGGCGATCGAGAACGGCGAGGTGAAAGTCCTCAAAGAGGGCCGCGCGCGCAAATTCCTGAAATTCGTCGAGCAGGTGACCTTCAGCGGCAAATATGCGCAAAAGCGCGAGCAGCCGGTGATCTATGTCACCGAGCGCTGCGTATTCCAGCTGAAGAAGGAGGGCCTCGAGCTGATCGAGGTCGCGCCGGGAGTCGATATCGAGCGCGACATTCTCGCGCATATGGACTTCAAGCCGATCATCAAAGAGCCGATCCCGATGGACAAGCGGATCTTCGTCGACGAGCCTATGGGGCTCATCTCCGATCTGCTCAATCTCGATCTGCAGGATCGCGTCAGCTATGACGCGGACCGCAACATCCAGTTCCTCAATCTCGAGGGATGGAGCGCGCGCTCCAAGCGCGACATCGACGATCTGCGCAAGATGCTGATCGACGCCTGCCAGCAGATCGGCAAGCGCGTCAATCAGGTCGTCAATCTGGACAACTTCCGCATCAGCGAGCATCTCTACGATTATTACGCAGAGATGATCCAATATATGCTGGAGAACTATTATCTGACGACGACGCGCTACACGACGAGCGCCTTCCTGCGCCTGAAGCTGAAGGAGGCGCTGAGCAAGCGCGGCATCGCCCCGCATGTGTTCGAGCGCAAGGAAGACGCGCAAACCTTCCTCGAGGTGATCGGACAGGACTGACCTCTTCCGTCATTGCGAGCGACGCGAAGTAATCCAGGGCCGCCGGCCGCCTCTGGCTCGCTTGGTCGCGACGCTCCTCGCAATGACGACGACCATGGGCGCAGGGCAATCGTGTGAACGAGAAATGGCGCCCTCTCGGCGGTCCGGCTTCGCCGGCCGGCCGTCCCCTTCGAAGGGGAGGGTGAAACGCCCTTTCTCGCATTCACCCGATTGCTCCGACCATAGGCGTGGACGCTCTCGATTCTTCCGCGCGATGCGCTACAATCCTCAGGATGTCCCGCCCGAGCGCCAGCTATGCGATCACGCCGCAGATACTTCTGCGCGCCTACTCGATCGGTCTGTTCCCCATGGCCGAGAGCGCCGGGGAGGAGCAACTCTTCTGGGTCGACCCGCAGGATCGCGCCGTGTTTCCGCTCGACGCGTTCAAAGTCTCGCGTTCGCTCGCCAAGACCATCCGCTCGGATCGTTTCGAAGTAAGCATAGACCGAGACTTCGACGCTATCATCGACGCCTGCGCGGCCACGGCGCCAAAGCGCGAGAACACCTGGATCAACACCGAAATCAGGCGTCTCTACAGGGAGCTGTTCGATCTCGGCTTCGTCCACACGGTCGAATGCCGGCGCGCCGGGGCGCTGGTCGGCGGACTCTATGGCGTCGCCCTCCGCGCGGCCTTTTTCGGCGAGAGCATGTTCCACCGCGAGACCGACGCCTCCAAGGTCGCACTCTCCCATCTCGTCGCGCGGCTGCGCAGCGGCGGCTTCCGCCTGCTCGACACGCAGTTCATGACGACGCATCTCGCTTCGCTCGGCGCGGTCGAGATCAGCCGCGACGCCTATCACGATCTGCTGGAGCATGCGCTCGCCGTCCCTCCCCGCGCCGATCCATGGCGCGACGATCTTCGTCTCTCGGGGCGCGAAATCCTGGAGATTCTGAAATAGCCGTTCAGAACGGAAACAGCGGCGACGGCGCGGGACGCGGCTCCTGCGCGGGCGGCGGCTGGTTCCGGGACTTTTTCTTCGATTTCTTCTTCTCGGGCGCGGGTGGCGGCGCGGCGCCGTCCTCGTCGATCTGCGCCTCGGGCGCGACCGAATCGCGCGGACCGATCGGCGCGGCCTCGATCGGCGTCGGCGCGACCGGCTCCACCTTGCGCGAGCGTGCGCGCTTCTTCTCCGCCGGGGCGGGCGCGGCGGCCCCCGTATCCGCGGCCGCCGGATCGGCCGCGGCCGGCGCCTGCACGACTTCCTTGCCGCCCTTGCAATCGGTCAGCCACACGTCATAGACGGAGTGCTCCACGCCGTGCAGGCCCGGGCTCGCAGCGAACATCCAGCCCGAGAAGATGCGCTTGGCCTCGTTCTTGGTCGAGTCCTGATCGTCGACCTCGACGAAGCTCGTCGTCTGCGGCGCCTCGGTCTGCGGCCTGGTGTTGCAGACGCGCGGCGTGATCTGCAGCGAGCCGAACTGCACGGTCTCGTCGATCGCCACGTCGAAATTGATGATGCGGCCGGTGGTCTTGTCGAGTCCGGCGAAGACGGCGGTCGGATGCCGGATCGGATCGGCGGCCGCGCCGGCGCAAAAAGCGAGGGCGATCGCCCCGCCGAGCGGAAGACGATACAAAATCGCGCGAAGGCGGGGGAACATCATGTCGAATAGCGGCTTGCGATCTCGGGCCCGAGCGAAGCGCCCGGCCCTCCTGCGCTCGACAACGAGCAGAGAAGCGTGGCGGATCGATGGTCGCGGCGCGCTCAGCCCTCCTCCGGCGTCCAGGCCTGATAGTCGCCGCCGGCCGGCGCGCGACGGCCCGTGGAGAGGATCGATCCCGGCGGCCGATAGGCGGCGGGCGTGCCGGTCAGATTGGGCAGATGCGGCAGCTCCCACTCCTTCGGCTGGTATTTCTCCTCGGTCGGCGGCGTGTCGACCGTGTGATGGAGCCAGCCATACCAGCCGGGCGGCGTCGCCGAGCCCTCGGCATAACCCTTGTAGATCACCCAGCGGCGTTCGATGCCGAGCGCCTTGTCCTTCTTGCCGCCCCGGCGCCGGTAATAGACATTGCCGAATTCGTCCGAGCCGACACGCTCGCCGTAGAGCAGCGTCCACAGGCTCGTGCTGAGCGTCGCCCGGTTCCACCAAGTGAAGAAGCGAATGATGTAGGACATGTCGCGAGCGTCCTCGAGATTGCGTGGCTCCTTATTGCGTCACTCGCGCGCGATGTCCAGTCGAGACGACTTTCGGACTGGCGCTCCGGACTTGGCCGAAGCCGCATTTGCGCATAAACCTTCTTCGAAAGAAGCCGCACCCGCGAGCGGCTGCGCTGGGGAGCCTATCCATGTCCGAGGCGTCGTTCGACCTCGACCTCGATGCCGACGGCGAGGGATTCGTCCTCAGCCGCGCCGGCGTCGACGGCGCGACGGCCAGAATTCCTCTCACCGCCGCCGATATTCTTTCGCTCACGCGCGCGGCGCTGGCGCTGCGCGAGAAGAGCCTCGCCGCGCGCCAGCCGGCGAGCGGCGATGTCGAGGCGGTGCTGGCGTCCCCGGTCCGCGAGGCGACGCTCGCCCGCGAAATGCTCGGCGGCCATGTGCTGCTGACGCTGGTCTCGCCCGACGGCGACAGCGCGAGCTTCGCTCTGCCGCTCGCCCTCGCCGCCGATCTCGCGACGCGACTGACGGAACTGGTCGAAGCGCCGCCTCCCGCCGGCGCGTCACGCCAGTGAGCGACTCGGTTCGGGGCTTTCGGCGCGGGCGGCCTCGCGCAGCAAGGGCGGCGGGTCGAGCTCTTCCGGCGTGGCGCAGAGCCCGGCCCGGACGAAGAGACGGCCGAGCCGGGGCGACGCGCTCGCCACGGCGAAGGGAATGGCGGCCACATAACCGATGGTGAGCGGCAGCGACCAGGCGAGCAGGGCCGGCGAGGCCTCGGCCGCCGCCATGAGGAGCGGCGCGCCGAACAACAGATGCGGCCAGAGCTCGCGCGCCGCGCTTCGCCAGGACAGGCGATGCGCCTCGCGCTTCTGTCCGCGCCATTCGCGGCCGGAGCCCCCGTCGAGCTTCGACAGGCAGCCGGCGATCGCCAGCGTCGTGGCCGCGCCGATGACGAAGGAGGCGCAAATCTCGAGCAGAGCGCCAGCGAGGAAGCGGACGCGGCCGCCATAGCGCCGCAGCCCGCCCGGCGCCAGCGCCGCGTCGGCATAGCCGGCGAGCTTGGGCGCGAGATGGAGGAGAAGGAAAACCAGATAAAAATCGCCGGCCGCGGCCACGGGGAAGTCCGACACGTCCTCCACATGCGGAAGCAGAAAGGAAAGCGCGATGATCGCGGTCCAGGCCGGCGCGCCGAGGAACATGCTGATCGCCCAGACGAGCTGAAACCGGCTCATCGGCGGCAGGCCCGGCAGGGCCAGCAGCTCGACATATTGCATATTGCCGCGGCACCAGCGCAGCTCGCGGCGGATGAACTCCGGCAGGGTCGGCGGGTTCTCCTCGAAACTGCCCGTCTCCGCCGGGAGCAGGCGGACTTCATATCCGGCGCGGCGCATCAGCGCCGCCTCGATCTGATCATGGGAGAGAATATGCGCGCCGCCGCGCAGCCTCGGCAGCCGGCAATGAAGCTCGAAGGGCGCCACTCTCACCAGCGCGTTATGGCCCCAGAAGGGACCGCAATCGCCCGACCACCAGGCCGCCCCCATGGAATAGGCGCGCATCCCCGCCCGCATGCCGAACTGGAACAGGCGCGCGAACGCCGATCGCGACGGCGCGCCGACGACGAGGCTCTGGATAATGCCGATCTTCGGATAGGCTTCGCCGATCCGCGCGAGGCCGACGATCGTCTCGCCGTCCATGAGGCTATCGGCGTCGAGCAGGATCATGAATTCGTAAGTCTCGCCCCAGCGCTCGCAGAAATCGGCGATATTGCCGGCCTTGTAGCCGCGGTTCGCGGCGCGGCGGCGATAATGGAGGCGCCCCGTCCGCGCCGCGTCCGCCTCCCGCCAGGCGTCGAACAGCGCCTCTTCCCGCGCCGCGATGTCGGGATCGGCGGTGTCGCTCAGCACGAACCAGTCGAAGGCGGCGCCCTCGCCCGTCGCGTCGACGCTTCTCTTCACCGCCGTGACGCGCGCGAAGGCGCGATCGGCGTCCTCGTTGCGGATGGTGAGCAGGACCGCGGTGCGCGAGGCGAGCGGGCGGGCGACGTCTCCGGCCGGCGCGAAAGGCGCGACGGCGGCGAGCGCGTCGCCGCGAATATGAATCAGCCAGAAGCCGAGCGCGGCGTTGACCGCGCCGAGCGTGGTCCAGGGCGAAGCGACGGCGAAGCAGACGAGGATGAGCAGGCCGATCGGGCTCCATCCGTCATGGCCGAGAATCGCCGCGAGCCAATAGAGAAGCGCGCCCCAGAGGGCGATGCAGAAGAGCCCGGCGAGCGCGCGTCGAATCATGAGCTCCGCCCGGCTCTGAATGCCGGCGGGGGTGCGCGAGACGTCGGTCGCCATTTTTCGCCTTATGTGCCGGGACGGGAGAAATCGGGCGCTGGCCTTATGCCGAAACTGAGCCTATAGGGCAAATATGAGTCATGCGCGATCCCTCTGGCACGAAGCGCCGCGCGCCGCCGCGATCCGAAGCCTGCCGCTGGCGTCCGCCGGCCCGGGCGAGGCGCGCGTGCGCATGCTGTGGAGCGCGGTGAGCCGCGGCACCGAACGACTCGTCTTCGAAGGCCGCGTCCCGCCCTCCGAATGGACGCGAATGCGCGCGCCCTTTCAAGAGGGCGACTTCCCGTTTCCGGTGAAATACGGCTATTGCGCGGTCGGCGAGATCGAGGACGGCCCACAGGAGCGGCTCGGCGAGATCGTGTTCTGCCTCCATCCGCATCAGGATCGTTTCGTCGCGCCGCTCGATATGCTGCGGCCTGTCCCCGCAGCCGTGCCGCCGCGCCGCGCGACGCTCGCCGCCAATATGGAGACGGCGCTGAACGGCCTGTGGGATTCGGGCGCCGGTCCGGGCGATCGCATCGTCGTCGTCGGCGCCGGCGTGCTCGGCCTGCTCGTCGCCGCCCTCGCCGCGCGGCTTCCCGGCGCCGAGGTCACGGTCGTCGACCGCGAGCCGCGGGCGGATATCGCCGAACGCCTCGGCGCGCGCTTCGCACCGGCCCGGGATTTCGTTCCCGCAGGCGACGCCGATGTGGTCTTCCACACCAGCGCCTCATCGGAAGGCCTCGCCCTCGCGCTCGACGCCGCCGGGCCGGAGGCGGCGATCGTCGAGCTCTCCTGGCATGGCAAGGGCGTAGTCGCCGCGCCGCTCGGCGGCGCCTTTCATGTCCGCCGGCTGCGTCTCCTCTCCTCGCAGGTCGGGCAGGTCTCGCTCTCGCGCCGGCCCCGCTGGAGCTATGCCCGCCGGCTCGACAAGGCGCTGGAGCTGCTCGCCGACAGCCGTCTCGACGCGCTGATCACCGAGGAGATCGCCTTCGAGGACGCGCCGCGGGAATTGCCGCGCGTGCTCGCGCCCAATGCGAGCGGCCTCGCCACGCTCATCCGCTACTGAAGGAAAAACGCAATGTACGCCGTCGAAGTGCGCGACCACATCATGATCGCCCATAGTTTCCGCGGAGAGCTGTTCGGCCCGGCGCAGAGACTGCATGGCGCGACCTTCGTTGTCGACGTCGCCTTCTTCCGCGAGACGCTGACCGAGGATGCGGTCGTCGTCGACATCGGCCGCGCCCATGACGCGCTGAAGGCGACGCTCGCCCCGCTCGCCTATCGCAATCTCGACGAGCTCGAGCAATTTACGGGCAAGCAGACGACGACCGAGTTCCTGTCGAAGCATATCTTCGACGCCATGGCGGAGGCCGCCCGCACGGGCGCGCTGGGGCCGGGCGGCGACGGCATTTCCCGCATCCGCGTCACGCTGCACGAGAGCCATGTGGCCCGCGCCTGGTTCGAGGGGCCGGTGTGACGCGCATTCTGTTCGCCATACCCGGCGACATCGAGACCCGCAGCGGCGGCTATGGCTATGACCGCCGCGTGCTGGCCGCGCTCGCCGACGCGACGCATCTGCCCTTGCCCGGAGCCTTCCCGCGACCGAGCGCGGCCGATGTCGAGGCCGCTGTCGCAACGATCGAGAGCGCGCGGCGAGCGGGCGACGTTCTGCTGATCGACGGGCTCGCCTATGGCGCCCTGCCCGCCGACGCGATCCGCCGGCTCGGCGCGCCGATCCTCGCGCTCTGCCATCACCCGCTCTGCCTCGAGACGGGGCTCGACGCGGAGACGGCGGCGGCGCTGCGCGAGAGCGAGACGCAGGCGCTCGCCCTCGCCGCCCGCGTCATCGTCACCAGCGCGCATACGGCCGCCCTGCTCGCCGCGGACTTCGCCGCGCCGCCGCAAAAAATCGTCGTCGCGCCTCCCGGGACGGATGCGGCGCCCCGCGCGCGCGGCTCCGGCGGCGCGCCGGCGCTGCTCGCGGTGGGATCGATCATTCCGCGAAAGGCCTTCGACCATTTGATCGAGGCCCTCTCCGACCTCGCCGATCTCGACTGGCGCCTCACCATCGCCGGCAGTCTGCGCGCCGACCCCGCGGCGGCGGCGGCGCTCCGCCGGCTCGTCGACGGAGCGGGCCTCGCCCACCGCGTCGTTCTGACGGGCGAATTGCCGGAAGCCGAGGTCGCGGCGCTCTATGCGGCGAGCGACGTCTTCGTCTCCGCCTCGTTCTACGAAGGCTATGGCATGGCGCTCGCCGAAGCCATGGCGCGCGGCCTGCCGATCATCGCGGCCACGGGCGGCGCCGCGGCCGAGACGGTTCCGGACGCCGCGGCGCTGAAAGTCCCGCCCGGCGATCGGCGGGCCTTGCGCGCCGCGCTGCGACTCGTCCTGATCGACGCCCGCCTGCGCGCGCAGCTCGCCGATTCCGCATGGGCCGCCGCCGCCGAGCTTCCGCGCTGGGAGGACACGGCGCGACTCGTCGGCGAGGCGGCGCGGGCCGCGGCGTGAAGCCGTCGCCCTGCTCTTCCCGATTTTTCCCTCGATCGGGAAAATCTCTCCCATTGCACGGGTCCGCCAGGCGGTCGATGTTTCCTTTCATGAGAAAAACTCCGCCATTACGCCGGATGTCGCTCGCGCTGCGGCCGGTCGCCCTCCTCTGCTGCTTTCTCCCGATTGCCGCCGGCGCGGCCGCCGCGTCCGAGCTGACGCGCGCCGAGATCGAGCAGCGGCTGGCGCAGCGCAAGAACGGCGCGCCCGATTTCGCCGATCTCGACCTCTCCGGCGCCGACCTGCGCGGCCTCGACCTCTCCGGCGCGGATTTCTTTTCGGCGCGGCTGACGGGCGCCGATCTCGAGGGCGCGCGTCTGGCGGGCGCCAATTTCACCCGCAGCGATCTGCAGAAGACGAATTTCCGCGGCGCCGATCTCCAAGGCGCGACGCTCTATGCGGCGCTGCTCGACAACGCCGACTTCACCGGCGCGAATTTGACGCGTGCGCGCGTCATCGGCGGCGGGCGCGGCGTGAAATTCACCAAGGCGAAGCTGACGGACGCCGATCTCGGCGCCGATCCGGCCAATCAGGGAATGGTCCCCGTGCGGGCGGAGCTGCCCGAGGCCGATTTCGACGGCGCCGATCTCACCCGCGCCAATCTCACCCATGCGGTGTTGACCTCCGCGAGCTTCACGAACACGATCGTGACCGACGCGCGCTTCGACTACGCCGTGCTCGACGGCGCGAACATGACATTGGCGCGCTGAGTCCTCGCGAACCGCGCCGGGTCATTTTTCACGAAGCGAACAATTCGACGCATCGGTTTAAAGGAGACGCAGGCTCCGCGCCTTAGCCTCTTCGCCTCATTGCGCTCCGCCAGAGGCTTTCGCCCATGTTCGCATCCGTGTTGAAATCCGCGATCGGCGTCGTGATCGCGGCCTTCGTCGTCGCCCAATTCTCCATGCAATTCATTTCGCGCGCTCACGACAAACCCGCTCGGGCGGCCTCCGCCGCGCAGCCGACGCGACAGCCCTCCGCCTCCTATGCCGCGCCGTCGCCGCTGCGCGGCGAAGCGACGATCGCCGCCGACCGGCTCGGACAATATGCGACCGAGGTCGAGGTGAATGGCGCGCGCGTGCATATGCTGGTCGATACGGGCGCGAGCTCGGTCGTGCTCTCCTATGACGACGCCGCCGCCGCCGGCTTCTATCCCGGGCCCGGCGAATTCAAATATTCGGCGCAGACCGCCAATGGCGTCTCGCGCATGGCGCGCGTGCGGCTGCGCCAGATGCGGCTCGGCGCGATCGCGCTCGATAACGTCGACGCCTATGTCGCCGATCGCGGCGCTCTGGGCGCGAGCCTGCTCGGCATGACCTTCCTCTCGCGCCTGTCGCATTTCGAGGCGGCGTCCGGCCGCATGATCCTGCGTCAATAACACCGCGACCGGTTGCGGGCTCCTCGGCATGAGGGCGAGGTTCACGGTGCGCGCTCGACTGTTCGGAGCGCCGCCGCCTCTCGCCTCTTTTCGCGAAACATGCGACATGAGGGGGCATGTCGCTGCCCCGCCAGATCACCGTCTTCGCGCTCGTCGGCGTCGTCGCGACGCTGCTCCATTACGGCGTGCTGGTCGCGCTGGTCGAATTCGCCCATCGCCCGCCGGTCATGGCGGCGCTCAGCGGCTATGTCGTCGGGGGAATCGTCTCCTACGGCCTCAACCGCCGCCATACTTTCGCGAGCGACCGCCCGCATGAGGAGGCGACATGGCGCTTCGCCCTCGTCGCCTTCGTCGGCTTCTGTCTGACTTATGTCTTCATGGACGTCTTCGTCGCACGGCTCGGCGCGCCCTACCTCCCGGCGCAGATGGCGACGACGGCCGTCGTCTTCTTCTGGTCCTTCCTCGCCAATCGCCTGTGGACTTTCGGTTCCGCGGCGTGATCATCCGCCGATGTTCTGGATGCGGCCCCAAGTGCTCATCGTGCCCCATATTCCCTGGCGCAGCGCCTCGAGCTGCACAATCTGGCTGTGGTCGACGAAGAGATTGACCTCGTTTCCGTAATTCTTCACGTACCATTCGAACACGGGCGGATCGGCGGCCTCGAACATCACATTCTCGAGGCCTATCTTGTCGATGATCCGCGCCGCCGCGTCGGTGCGCCAGCTCGCGACATTCTCGGTGATCCCCTCGCTCTCGATCATCACGATGTCGGCGCCGGCGTCGAGCGCGCGCTCGGCCTGGGCGATCAGCCAGCCGACGTCCTTCGTGCCTTCGGCCGCGAGCTCCTCGGCGGAAGTGCTTCCGCCCGCGCCGAACTGAATGCCGACTTCGGGCTTGGCCTTCAGCCCCGCCTTCTTCACCATGCGCACGAGCCGCAGCAGGCTCTCGGTCGGCAGGCTGACGAAGCCCGCGGAAATCTCGATCACGTCGAAGCCGAGCGCCTTCGCCTCCTCGATATAGCGGGAGACGGCGTCGGGGCCGAAGCGCAGCACATTCTCGATCCAGCCGCCGGTCGAGACATAGGCGCCATGGTCATGGACGGTCTTGTTGAAGCTCTTCACCGCGTCGGGCGGCATCAGCGCGAAGGAGCCGCCGGCATATTTCACGCCGTCGATCCACGCGCCCATGGTCTCGAAGAGATCGGCGAGATGACGACGCCCATAGGCGCTGTAATAGGGCCCGCGTATCTCGGTGAGGCCGCGCCGGCGCGGCTTTTGCGTGCGCAGGGCGCGGGGGATGAAAGAGAAGGTCGTCTCGCTCATGGCGTCGTCCTTTCGTCTTGCGCAGGCCCGACCTTTCCGAGCAGCGCGGTGAGCTCGGCGATCTCGCGCCGCTCGAGACCGGCGACGACATCGGCGATCCTGTCGCGCAACGCCGCCTCCGCATGGCCGCGCGCCACGCGGTCGAATTTTTCGCGCGCGGCGTCCCAATCGAAGGGATCGGTGAAGAAGCCGTGATAATCGGCGCGCGCGGCGGAAAAGACCACGCCGTCCTCGAGCTCCGCCTCGAGCCGCGCCGGCAGCCATTGCGGGAACCGCGCCGAAAACTCCGCGGAAGGAGATATCTTCACCCTGCGCAGCAGCGTCTGCACATCCTCTGCGAGGATGCGCTGCGGCGCATATTGCTCGGGCTGCACTTCGCCGTCGAGGAGCGCGACGGCGAGCAGATAGGGAAGGCTGTGATCGGCCTCCTCCTTGTTGCGCACCACGCGCTTGTCGCCTTCCTCGCCGCCGCCGATGATCTGAAAGGCGACGGCGAATGTCTCGAGACGAATCTCTTTCACGCGATCGGCGCGAAAGCCCGGCCTCGCGCGAATGTCGAGCGCCGCGTCGATCGCCGATTGCGAATGGATCTCGGCATTGTGCTTCTTGACGATGGTCATGAGCACGCGCTCGAGATTCTCCTCGCGCCAGTTAATGTCGAAGGGACCGGCGATCGTCTCCTCGAATCCCTTGTTTCCTTCGAACACTTCCGGCGGCCCGGTGATCCCCTGCTCGGCGAGCAGAGCGGCGTGCGTCGCGGCCATCGCCGTATTGGGAAAGGCGAGGCCCTTCCAATGCGAGAGCGCGCCGGTGCGCGTCACCCGCAGCGCATTGTTGGCGGTTCCGCTGATGGCGATCGCATTCGCCGTTTGCTCGGGCGAAAGGCCGAGCGCCTTGGCGACGCCGGCCGCCGCCGCATAAGCGCCCTGGACCGTGTGATCGAAGCCCCGCGCGCGCACCGGCGCCGCGTCGCTGAGACGCGTATGCACCTGATAAGCGACGGCGAGCGCCGTGAGAAAATCGGCGCCGCCGGCGCCCTTCGTCTCCGCCGCGGCCAGAACGGCGCCGAGATTGTCGGACGGATGGCAGGTTTCGCCGGGAGCGAGATAGCTGTCCATGAAATCGAGATAGCGTGAGAGCGCGCCATTGTAGAAGGCGGCGCGATCCGTCGCCGTGCGGCCGCCGCCGACGAGCGTCGCCAGCGGCGCGCCGCCCTGCTCCTCGGTCATGCGGCGAATAGCCTCGAGCGGCGGCGCTCGAAGCGCGCCGATGGCGACGCCGAGCGTATCGAGAACGCGAATTTTCAGCTGGCGCCGCGCGGCTTCGCTCATGTCGCCGAGCCGCGCGCCGGCCACGAAATCCGCGAGCGCCTGAACCTTCGTCATGGCGAGCGACCTCTCGCGCCAGCGAATCTGGCTCCGGCCGGCCTCGAAATCAAGGCGGCGGCGATCTATCTGAGACTGTAACGCCAGCGTCGCCGCGACGCGCGATTTCGATCGGATGTTTGAATGCGCTCAAATGTCGCCCGCGCCGTTTTCGTCCTGCTGCTTCTGACGAGCGTCCTGCTGCTGGCGCTCGGCTGGCTGGCGGCCGCATCGCCGCCGCCGATGCGCACGACGCTCTCCGCCCTTCATGTCTCGCTCGGCGTCGTGGCCGCGGCCGCGCTTCTCGCGGCGATCGTGTTGCGGATCGTCACGCCGCCGCCGCCCTATCCCGCGCATTGGTCGAGTTGGCGGCGCGCCGTCGGCGTCCTCTCGGAGCTCGCCCTCTATCTGTCCTTCGCGGCGATGGTGGCGACCGGGGCGCTATGGACGGCGTTCAGCGGCGCCGCGCTGCATGTGTTCGGCGCGCCGCTTCCCGTTTCCGATCTCGCCGATCCGACGCTCGCGCAGGCGTTCGGCGATTTCGCCCGCGCCCTCGGCGTCGGCGACGCGACGGCGTCGGAAGCGCTGCTCGCCGCCCATCGCTTCTTCGCTTACGTCCTCGCCGCGGCGATCGTGGCGCAGTTGGCCGTCGGAGCGCCGAGCCGCTTCCGGGCGCCGCCACAGCCCGCCCTTCCCGCGCCGGTCGCGGCGGCGGGCGCGCTCGCGCCGGCGGCGACAGGCCTCGCGGGCCGCATGCGCCTGTTCGGCTGGCTGCAGTTCTGGATCCAGCTCGCCATAGCGCTCGCGAGCGGCGTGCTGCTGCAATTCTCGACCGCGGGCCGGGCCTTCAGCCCGAGCGTGTCGGGCTTCGGAGACGCGATCTATTGGAGCTTCTACGGGTTCATTCTGCTCATGGCTGCGACCGCGCTCGCCTATTACTACACGCGCGCGGCGCGGAGCGTGTCTCGGAGCACGGATTATCTCGAAGAGGGACGCGCGCGCGCCTTCTGGTTTCTCTCGGCCGGACTTCTCATCGGCCTCGCCGGCACGATCGTCTCCTTCGTCGGCGTGTCGCTGAGCATTTCGCTGCTGATCGCCAAGACCGTGTCGCAGCCGCCCGGCATCGCCATCACCGATCCCAACAAGATCATCCGCGCGCTCGACGTCTTCGTGCTGCTGGTGAATTTCGCACTTCTGCTCGCCCATTTCATCGGCACGGGCGTCGCCGCCTGGCTCGCGGCCGGCGCGTCGCAGGCGCGCTATCGTTACGCGACCACGCGACTGCCGGCGGAGCGGAGAGCGTGAAGCCGCGCGCTACCTCGAAGCGGCGAAATGCGACGCGCGCGGCGCCTGGAGCGTTCCGAGCCCGAGGCAGAAGTTCCAGCCCGCATTCGGAACATAGGACGCGTAAGGCCCGCAATAGCCGACCGTCGTCGTCGCGAAGGCGCCGGCCGGATCGCGCTTCTTCGAATTGTAGAGAGCCGTCAGCTCCTCCGTCGAATTCCGCCGGAACACGCCGCGCGCATTGGTCACGCCGGCGACGACCGGCGCCGCCACGCTGGTTCCGCCGACGACATACCAGCCGGCGTCCTGCGGATAATTCGGATCGTCGAACAGGACCCAGACGCCGGTCTCCGGATTGGCGACGGCGGAAACATCCGGCGTGACGCGCTTCGTTCCGACAATTCCATGCACGCCCCGCTGATAGGGCGGCAGCGGAAAGATCGCGCTCGCGCCCTGCCCCGCGTCGGCCCAGCTGGCGTAGCGCTGGAAGTCGAAATCCGGAATGGAGCGCGAGACGCTCGTGCCGCCGACCGACACGACCTTGGGAGAGGTCGACGGCCAGCTGACGCCCGGCGCGTCGCCGCTGGCGGCGAAATAGACGATGTTCTTGTCCGAAGCGAAAACGCTCTCGTAAGAGGCGACCTCGTCGCCGCCCCAGCTCATCGACACCTCGCCCCCGCCGACCGCCGCGAGAACCGCGTTGGCGCATTTCACGGCTCCGATCATCTCGGCATAGGCGTTCGACCGCGCCTCGACGAGGAAGAGCGCCGCACGGGGCGCCATCGCATGCGCCATCTGCAGATCGAGGGCCGCCTCCACCGCCCAGCCGAGATCGGAAGGCGGGACCGGCCCGTTGCAGCCGCCCGCGGCCGTCGCATATTTCACCTGTAACTTGGGCGCTGGAAGGCCGAACTGCCGGCTGAACTCCTGGAGGTTGGCGCGGGCGCCGGCGTAATGAAAGGCGTCGACGATGGCGATGGCCTTGCCGCCGAGCCCGGAAGGGACGGCCTTCGCCCGATAGGGATTGCAGCCCGGAGTCGGCGCCACGAGGCCATAGAGGCAGGCGAGCGAGCCGGGGGTCTCGTAGCCATAGCCTGCGAATGGCGGCCCGACGAGCGGCGACGCCTTGCCCTCGCCCGCCTGCCTGCTCAGCGAGCGCAGCGTCGCCGGCGAGACGAAACGCATGTTGGTGTGGGCGGAGCCGGATTGCTCGGCGACGCTCGATTTGGGAAGGATGATCGCGGAAGGCGGGACGCGGACCATGCGGCCGGCGGCGAAGCCGTCGCCCTCCCGAGAGACCCGCGAGCCGGACGCGGCGCTCTGCGCAAGCCCGGCTCCGGAGAACGACAGCGCCGCGGCGAAGACGGCAAAAGCGACGGACAATCTCACGAGGTCCCTCCCGAAGACACGGAACATTCGGGACCTTGCTTCAAAGCTCCGTTACAGGCAAGGCTCGGCCGCCGGGGCGACGGGAGCGCCGCGGCCTACGCCTCGACGAAATCGGCGCGGCGATAGCCTTGCGCGAACAACAGGGCGGCGAGATCGGCGCGGTCGATGCGCGCGCACGCCGCGCGCGCGACCTTGGGCTTCGCGTGATAGGCGACGCCGAGGCCGGCGGCGGCGAGCATGTCGAGGTCATTGGCGCCGTCGCCCACGGCGAGCGTCGCCTCGCGCGGCAGCCCGCGCGTGGACCGCAGCGCCTCGAGCGCCGCGAGCTTGGCCCGAGCGCCGGCGATCGGCGGCGTCACCGCGCCCGTGAGCCGGCCGTCGCGCGTCTCCAGCCGGTTGGCGCGCGCCTCGTCGAAACCGAGCCGCGCCGCGATCGGCTCGGCGAAACAGGCGAAGCCGCCGGTGACGAGCGCGGCATAGGCGCCATTGGCGCGCATCGTCGCGACCAGCGTCCGGGCGCCGCGCGTAAATGTCACGCGCTCGCGCAGAATGGTCTCGACGATCGCGGCGTCGAGCCCGGCGAGCAGCGCGACGCGCTCGCGCAAGGCGGCTTCGAAATCGAGCTCGCCGCGCATGGCGCGGGCGGTGATCGGCGCGACGCGCTCGCGCAGCCCGGCGAATGCGGCGAGTTCGTCGACGCATTCCTGCTCGATCATCGTCGAATCCATATCGGCGACGAGCAGCAGCTTGCGCCGCCCCGCCGCCTCCTGCACGACGACGTCGACGCCGCCCGCGTCGGCCGCCGCCTGCAGCGCCGCGCGCGCCCGCGGCAAGTCGGACGGCGCCAGCGCAAAGGTCACACCCGCCGCGACGCCCGACTCCAGCCAGTCGATCCGGCCGGCGCCGACCGCCACGCTCCACTGCATGACGGCCTCGGCCGAGAGCGGCGGGCCGTCCGCGGCGGCGACGAATGTCGCGACATGCTCGACAGGCGCTTTTGACATTTCGCTCGTTTTGTCGTTGCGAAGGAGCCCATGAGGCGCCCCATTCTCATCGCAGGACCGACGGCGAGCGGCAAGTCCGCTCTCGCGCTCGCCGTCGCACGGCGCATCGGCGGCGTGATCGTGAATGCGGATTCGATGCAGGTCTATCGCGACCTTCGCATTCTCACCGCCCGCCCAACGCCGGAAGAGGAGCAGAGCGTCCGCCATTGCCTGTTCGGCCATGTCGACGCGAGCGTGAACTATTCCGTCGGCCGCTGGCTCGAGGATTTTCGCGCTTGTCTCGGCGAGCTGGATCGCCAGGGCGCAACGCCTGTCGTCGCCGGCGGCACGGGCATGTATTTCAAGGCCGCGCTCCATGGCCTCTCCGACATTCCGCCGATTCCCGCCTCGATCCGCGAGACGGTTCGCGCGCGAGCCGAAGGACGCGCGCCGGCGTTTCTGCACGCGCGTCTCGCCGAGCGGGACCCCGAGACGGCGGCGCGGCTTCGCCCGACCGACCCGCAGCGCATCCTGCGCGCGCTGGAAGTGCTGGAGGCGACGGGCCGGCCGCTCGCCTCCTTCCAGGGCGCGCGCATGGCGCCTCTACTGGATGAAGCTTCATGCCTCGCCTTCTTCCTCGCGCCGGCGCGTGAAGAACTCTATGCGCGCATCGACGCGCGCTTCGACTCCATGGTCCGGCGAGGCGCGCTCGACGAGATCCGCGCGCTCGGCGCGCGCGGGCTCGATCCGGCTCTGCCGGCGATGCGCGCGCATGGCGCGCCGCATCTCCTGCGCTTCGTCCGCGGCGAGATGTCGCTCGACGAGGCGGCGGCGCGCGGCAAGCTCGATACGCGCCGTTACGCCAAGCGGCAATTCACCTTCGCGCGCCATCAGCTGCCGTCGTTCCGCTGGATCGCCTCGGGCGCAACGGAAGAGGCGATCGAAACGGCCGCGCGATTCGCCGCGTCCTCGTCGCTTTCCCGGCGTTCGGCGAGAGCAGCGATCGCGAGCAGCGACGCGCCGAAGAAGGAGACGCCGCCGACGAGCGCATAGAAGACGCCGAGCGGCCGCGCTCTGTCCGCGAGAGCGTCGCGGGACCTCGGGGCCGGCGAGATTCGCGAGCCGGCCGAAGGTCACGCCTCAATGCCCCCGCAGGATGAATATCTGGAACAAGGACAGCACGATCTCGGCGAGGATGAGCACGATGATCGTCGCCTCGAGCCGCACGGAGCGGTCGACGTCGATGATCTCGGTCAAGGCCCGCGCGGTCTCGCCGATCACCTCGATCTTCGCCCTCAGCGTCTCGCCGCGCGCCTCGAGCTCGTATTCGTCCTCGAGGCGCGAATAGAGGCGCTCGAGATCGGGCCGATCCCATAGCACGTCGGGCTTGTCCTCGACCGCGACGCGGCCGGAGACGCGATGCCGCACGAGCAGCGTCTGGCCGATCAGCTCCAGCATGGCGCGGCGGCCCGAAGGCGGCCGGCCCTTGCCGGCGAGCTCGGCGGCGAAAGGCTCGATCGTGTCGAACACGGCGTTGACGCGCCGCTCGTCGCGCGCCAGCGCGACACTTTTGGCCAGCGCGTCGGCAATGACCAGCAGGCGCTCGCCCGACGTGTCCTTGACGGCGAGACGGCCATTGGCGAGCAGACGGTCGTCGCTCTCGGGAGAAAGCTCCAGCACCAGCGTCTCGTCGTCGCTCTGTTCAGCGGCGCCCGCGACGCGCGCGCCGACCCTGGCGACGATCTCGTCCTCCTCGAGCGGCGTCAGGCCGAACAGCACCGCGACGCCGAATCGGTAGAGCACGACGAAGCCGGACTGGCCGGCGGGAAAAGCCAGCGGCGAGGTGGAGACGAGATCGGCGCGCTCGAGCCCGCTCGTGTCGATTCGGTCGCCGAGCAGCAGCGCGCGCGCCGTCACGCAGCGTAGCGCAGGCGCCGCCGCGGCCTCGGACATCGACTGCAAATCCGCCATGAGCGATTCCCTTCCAACCTCGTTGAGGATATCATGCCGCGCGCGAGCGAGGCGAGCCGGCCGGCCGCGAACGCCCGCGCTCGTCGAACCGCTTGCGCGATTGCGGCAAAACCGCTAGCTAGCCCGCGATGGTCGAGGACCCCCATGCCCTATGTCGTCACGGAAAACTGCATCAAATGCAAATATATGGATTGCGTGGAAGTTTGTCCCGTGGACTGCTTCTACGAAGGCGCCAACATGCTGGTGATCCATCCGGACGAATGTATCGACTGCGGCGTGTGTGAGCCCGAATGCCCGGCCGAGGCGATCAAGCCCGACACCGAGCCGGACCTCGAGAAATGGATGGCGCTCAACGCCGAATATGCGCAGGTCTGGCCGAATGTGACGATCAAGCGCGATCCGCCGGCGGACGCGAAGGAGTGGGACGGCAAGCCCGGCAAGCTCGAGACGTGCTTCTCTCCCGAGCCTGGCCAAGGCGACTGAGCGCGCGCCAGAACACCTCGCATTCGCCAGCAATTTCAAGCGCGACCGGCTCGACCGGGGTAACCATGTCGTCAGGCGTCGACGGGTTCCCTTTGATTTTCGCCGTCCGGCGTGATATACAAAGCATTAACGAATAGCGTTCGGGCGCAAAGGTCGCGTTTTGCCGATCGGGAAAACGCGCGTATCGCCGTGGCGTCGGGAACTGAATGGGAACGACGTCGGAGAGCGTCGAGGCGCGTCGGTTCCGAAGAGTGAAGCGTCGGGCTTTCGCCAGCCTAAAGTTATGCGCGGTCGTTGCGCTATCCTGGCCGGGGCGTGGTTTCGCTCCCAGGCCATGTGGCTTTCCGTCCCGTCTCCACAGCGGGACAAGACAAGGAGTACCGCGTATGCCCTCCAACAGGAAGACCGCGAAAAACCGCAAGGCGTCGGCCGGCAGCGCGAGACACGGCGCGAGGGACGCGAACGCAAAATCGAACCGGTCCCGGGCCACGAGCACGGGGGGCGCGAATGCGAGCAAGTCGAGCGCGAGCGCCAAGACGAATGCGAGCGCCAAGACCAACGCGGCCGCGAAGACGAATGCGAGCGCGAGCGCCAAGACGAAGAAGGCCGGCGCGGGCGCGACGAGCCGGATCGTTAAGGCGGCCGCCGCCAAGACAGCGAAAACCGCCGCCTCCAAGACCTCGGCCCGAGCCCGGACCGCGGCGAAGTCGAACGGCGAGCGATCTGCGGCCCGGACGACGGAACAGGCGCGAGCCGTGTCCAGATCCGCCGAGCGGACCAAGCGCGGAACTGCCGCTCCGACGCGCAGCGCCGCCTCCGCCCGCAAGGCGCGGAGCGCCGCGGCGAAGCCCGCGGACGCGACGGCGAAGACGCGCGCCAAGGCCGAGCGCGCCGCGCAGACGACGGTGGCGGAAGCCCGTCCCGTCGAGCAGCGCGCGGCGGCGGCGCCGGCCGCGGCGAAAAAAGCCGCGCCGCGCAAGAGCGCCGCGGCGAAGTCACGCACGGAAACGAAGCGCGTGGAGACGCCGCGCGCGGATATCCGCGATCAGCTTCCGGCCGCGGCGACGCCCGGCGCAACAGAGGAGGGTTCTCGAACGAAACCCGCGCGGGACAACTCGACCCCATCCACCGTCCAACCGCCCGTCGCCTCCGTTCCGCCCGCCGCCCCGAGCGCCGCGGAGAAGAGCGAAAGCGCGGCGGCGACGCCCGTTTCACCTCCAGCTTCGAGCGAAACCATTCCAGTGGCAAAAACGACACCCGGAAAGGCGGTCAACGCCAAAACCTCGCCGGCGCAGAGAGCCGCGGCCCCCGCTCCGGCGGTCGCCGCGAGCCCGGCCCTTTCGCCCAAGGCCATGGTCGCGGCGCGCGCTGCGGCGGCCGCCCCCGCCAGGCCGGCGGCGGCCGCCAAGGCCAAGGCGCCCGCCGCCGCCAAGCTGGGATTCAAGACGCATGAATTCATCGTCTATCCGGCCCATGGCGTCGGGCAGATCATGGCCATCGAGACGCAGGAGGTGGCGGGCTTCAGCCTGGAACTGTTCGTCGTCCACTTCGTCAAGGACAAGATGACGCTGAAGGTGCCGACCAGCAAGGTGGCCGCCGTCGGCATGCGCAAGCTCGCCGAGCCCGAGGTCGTCGACAAGGCGCTCGGGACGCTGACCGGTCGGGCGCGCGTCAAGCGCACCATGTGGTCGCGGCGCGCGCAGGAATACGAGGCCAAGATCAACTCCGGCGACCTCGTCACCATCGCCGAGGTGGTGCGCGATCTCTATCGCTCCGACACGCAGCCCGAGCAGTCCTATTCCGAGCGTCAGCTCTACGAGGCGGCGCTCGACCGCATGGCGCGGGAAGTGGCGGCGGTGCGCAAGCTCATCGATTCGGAATCGCTCAAGCTGATCGAATCCTTCCTGGCCAGGAGCCCGCGCCGCGGCCAGAAGAGCGAAGACGGCGGGAGCGAGCCGGTGGACGGCGACGAAGACGACGTCGAGCGCGCCGCCTGAGCGAGCGGGATCCGGGGGAAACGAAAAGCGCGGCCCCTCGCAGGGCCGCGCTTTTCGTTACGCTCATCATGAGCAGGACGGACGCGCCAGAACCGTGGGCAGGCTCTGGAGTCGCTCCTCGCAAATAAACGGAGTCGCCGTGCGCCACTATTCCGCCGCGGCCTGGTCCTGCGCGCGAACGAGCGCCTTGCGCAATTTGCACAAGGCGCGGTTCTCGATCTGACGGACGCGCTCCTTGGAAATGCCGAGCCGGTCGCCGAGCGATTCCAGCGTCACCAGGCTCTCGCTGAGGCGCCGCTCCTGCACGATGCGCAGCTCGCGCTCCGACAAGAGCTTCAATGCGTCGGCGAGCCAGCGCGTCCGGCGGTCGGAATCGAGCCGGTCCTCGACGATCTCGTCGGGCAGCGGACGGTCGTCGACGAGAAAATCCATGCGTTCGGCCGAGGTCGCCGAATCGTCCTCGATGAGCTGGCTGTTGAGCGAGATGTCCGAGCCGGCGAGCCGCGAGTTCATCAGCTCGACGTCGGCGCGCGAGACGCCGATCGCGCCGGCGATGGCCTCGAAGGCGTCGCCCGATTCGGCGGCCGTCTGCGGCGCATGGGCGAGCTTGGCGCGCAGCCGGCGCAGATTGAAGAACAGCGCCTTCTGCGAGGAGCTGGTGCCGCCGCGCACGATCGACCAGTTGCGCAGCACATAGTCCTGGATCGAAGCGCGTATCCACCAGGTCGCATAAGTGGAGAAACGTACGTCGCGCTCCGGCGCGAAGCGGGCCGCGGCCTCCAGCAGGCCGACATGCCCCTCCTGCACCAGATCTGCGACCGGCAATCCGTAGTGACGAAACCGCACCGCCAGAGCGATGACGAGGCGCATATGCGCGGAGGCGAGCTTGTGGAGCGCCACGCCGTCGCGCTGCTCCTTCCAGGCAATCGCCAGTTGCTTTTCTTCCTCGCGCTCGAGAAAAGGCGCTTCCATCGCGGCCTTGACGAGTTCGCGTCCAACTCCGGGCAAATACGCCATCAACGCCTCCGCGGGGCCTGTCGACGCGCGCCGAAGGGATCGACCGAAATTCAATCGACCGACGACAATTCGCGCTATCGACGTTCGGATCGAAGAGAATCTCGACGGACGCGCTAGCCCCGAGGCCCGCCCAACCCGTGAGAATTCTAGCGGTTAGACAACGATTCCGAGGCGCGGGGGTTCCATCGGCCGGCCCGTTTATTCGGTGACGAGCTTGTAGCGCTCGCCGGGGACGAGCCGGTCCTGCGGCTCGAGGCCGTTGAGCAGCAGGAAATATTCGAACGGCCGATTGGGCACCACCATGCGGACGGCGAGGGATTCGGACGCATCCGCCGCGCTCGCGGTCACGATGGAAATGCGCAGGCCGCGCACGTCCAGAGTTTCTTCCCAGCCGAGCCGCCGGAAGGTTTGCGCCGACGCCATGAAGCGGCGCTCGGCGTCCTCGTTCAATGCGCGCACGGCGAAGATCAGCCGGTAGAGTTCGTCGCCGAGCTGGATCACGGCGAGCTTGAAGTTCCATTCGCCGGCGCGTGCGCTGGCGATGACGGCGGGCAGGCCGTTGATCTCGACGCGCCGCACCGAGGAGCGCAGCAACCCGTCGACCCAGCCCGATTCGACATAGGCCTCGAGCGTCTTGCCGGCCGGCGCGCGCACGCTGTCGAGCCGCACCGCCTCGTCGTCGCGCTCCTTCACGCCGAACACGGCCTCGTTCGAGTTCTCGAGCAGGAAGCCTTCGGGCGCGGTGAAGGTGAAGCGCAGCCGCGGATGGGTGAACTTGCGTCCGCGCACGAAGCCCTCGTTGGGGTCGTCGCCATAGGCGAGGCCCGAGATCGCCGCGAGATAGCCGGTGCGATCGCGCGCGCCGACGCCCGGCGCGCCGATCTGCCGGGCGGCGGCGATCGCCTTTGCGACACGGTCGGGCGTCGAGGGATGGGTCGCCAATATGTCCAGGTCGGCGGTCTGCTTCTTCCCATAGAGCGCGGCGCGCAGATCGGCCGATTTGCCGAGCGCGGCGAGGAAGCGCGACGCTCCGTAAGGATCGACGCCCGCCTTGGCGATCACGCGCACCCCGATGGCGTCCGCCTCGAGCTCCTGCTGGCGCGAGAAGCTGGCGAAGGAGAGGCGCTGCGAGGCGCGCACGTCCTCGCTCTTCTGCTTGCTCTGGATGACGGCGGCGGCCTTGCTGATCACCTCGGCCTCGCGCTCGCGCTCGGCTCGCAGGGCGCTGTGGCGGGCGGTCACATGGGCGATCTCATGGGCCATCACCGCCGCCGCCTCGGACGCGTCGCCGGCGAGGGCGAGAAGGCCGCGCGTGATGTAGAGATTGCCGCTCGGCAAAGCGAAGGCGTTGACCACGGGCGTGTTGAGAATGGTCACCTTATAGGCGGCCTGGTTCGGCGTATCGCTCGCCTGCGCCAGCTTGACCAATATGTCGTCTAGATAGCGTTCCGCCGCAGGGAAGCGATATTCGCCGCCGAACTGCGCCACCAGCTCCTTGTGCTCGACGCTCGACTGGGTCTCGACGCCGACCACGCGCGGCACGGCGGCGGGAAGCCGCCCGAGATTCGCCGCGCCGGCGTTGAGCATTTCGCCCTGCCGCTCGAGCTGCGCGCAGCCTCCGGCGGCGAGCGCGAGCGCCGCGGCGAGGAGCCGAGGCGCGAAGCGCTTCCGGCTCCGGTCAGGGCGCGCCGACGATCTCCATCTGCGCGGGAGCAACGAGCTCCATGCGCGGTCCGTAAACTGTGTCAATCAATCCTCGCACGCGCACGCGCCGGCCCGAGAGCATATGCGGGCGAAGCCCCGCCCGCTCGAATGTCTCGAGATTGCCTTTCCAGATCACGACGGCGAAGTCCGCCCATCGTCTCGGTCCAAAATTCAAATAGAGAGATCCGCCCGCCTCGCCGATCCCGCCGACGACGCCTTCGACGACGACCATGCCCTTGCGCCCCTGGAGCAGATCGGGCCGGCCGGCGTCGACGACGACATACTCGCCCGAAGCCCAAAGTCCAAGCCCGCGCCGGCGCGCCTCCGCTTCCGCCGCGAGCAGGCCATTGCGGCAAGCGAATGCGGCCGGATCGGGGCGAAAGCGCGCGAGCCCCTCGCGCAGCAGCGCCTCGGCCAGCGAGGCGAGCGCCCCTTCGCGTCCCTCGCCTTCGACATAGACGCCGCCCGGAAGACGCCCCCAACGATCTGGAGCCGCGGCGGGGGTCGAGAGAAAGACGAGGCGGCCCGGCGCGAGCCGCGCCTCGAGCCGCGTGCGCGAGCGGGCCCGCAGAGGCTCGGCGGGAAATTCGAGCCCCGCGAGAGCGATACGCCGCCCGTCCTGCGTCAGGAGATCGAGATCGGCGTCGACGCCGGCGATCTCCACGGGCGCGGCCTCTTCGATCGAGCAGAGCGAGGCCTCGGCCCCGGACGCGGGGTGCGCCGGGCAGACGGCGGCGAGCGCCAGCGCGCCCGCGACGATGCCTTTGTGCATGAGTTCGCCTCGGCTCGGGAGGAACAGCGGAACGCGCATAATGCCTCGAGCAACGCGCTCGGCAAGCCGCCGGCGGGCCCACGCCCGATTTTGGCCGAAACGCCGCCTATGCTAAGCTCCTCGGCGCGTCACCCCTCGCCTTCATCCTGCGGATTCGATCATGGCCTCTCCGCTTCTGCGCAAACTGCTCGCCGCGGCGGCGCTCGGCGCCGCCTTCTCCGCCGACGCCGCGCGCGCCGAGACCGACGGCGTCACACGGCTGGGCCAGGGGCTGCAGTCGCTGGGCCGGCGTCTCGACGTGACTCAGCTGTTCGACCAGCCACGCGACGCCGAGGATGAAGGGATGACCCCGGCGCGCGACGCCGCGGCGGCGAGCGTGCGCATGGACCGGCTGGAAAGCCAGATCCGCTCGCTCAATGGCCAGGTCGAGGAGCTGCAGCACCAAGTCCGCCGTCTGGAGGAGCAATTGCGCCGCTCTGGGGAGGGCGCCGCCGCGCCGCCGCGCGGCGCGAGCGCCGCGCCGCCGCGCGGCGCGAGCGCCGCGCCCGAGCCGTCCGTCCCCGGCCCCGCGGCGGTCGGCGCCGCCGGCTCCCTGCGGCGGGGCGACGCCTTCGACCCGAACCACGATCCCAATGCGCCGGGCGCGCCACGCCCGCTCGGCAGCACGCCGCCCAGCGCGCCGCTCGCGGCCGGAACGCCGGGCGCGGAGCTGCGCTCTCCGGGCGCGCCCCTCGATCTCACCCACGGCTATTCCAGCGGCGCGCCGGTGCCCCTGCCGACGCCCCCCGCGGCGGCGGCCGGCGTCCCCACCGCGCCCCAGTCGCCGCGGGACGAGTTCGACGTCGCCCTCTCGCGTCTCCGGCTCGGCGAATATGAGGCGGCCGAGAAAGGCTTTGCGGGCTTTCTGGCCAGGAACGGCAAGAGCAGGCTCGCCCCGCAGGCGACCTTCTATCTCGGCGAGAGCTTCTTCCTGCGCGAGCGCCACCGCGAGGCGGCGGAGAAATTCCTCGAAGTCTCGACCAAATATCCGACTTCGCCGCAGGCGCCGGAGGCGATGCTGCGCCTCGGGCAATCGCTGCATGCGATCGGCGCCAAGGAGCAGGCCTGCGCCTCCTTCGACGAAATCGCCGTGAAATATCCGGGCGCGCCGGCGCGCGTGAAGGAGGCCGCGCAGCGCGAGAGCCGGAAGGACCAGTGCTGACGGGCCGCCATGCCCGCTGACGACCTGCTTCCCGATCCCGACCGCACGCTGGCGCCGCTGGCGGAGCATGATTCGATGCTGCTCGCGGTTTCCGGCGGACCGGATTCGACGGCGCTGATGCTGCTCGCCGCGCGATGGTCGCTGTGCGAGACGAAGCGGATCGCCGTCGCCACGGTCGATCACGGATTGCGCGCCGAGGCGGCCGAGGAGGCGCGCCTCGTCGGCGAATGGGCGCGCGCCCTCGGCTTTCCGCATCACATTCTGCGCTGGGAGGGCGAGAAGCCGCGAACGCGCATCCAAGAGCGTGCGCGCGAAGCGCGCTACCGGCTGCTCGTCGAGCGCGCCCGCGCGATCGGCGCGTCGGCCATCGTCGCGGCGCATCACGCCGACGATCAGGCGGAAACGATCCTGTTCCGGCTGACGCGCGGCAGCGGGATCGCCGGCCTCGCCGGAATGGCGCCGGCCACGCGCCTCGACGGCCTCGTTCTGCTGCGGCCGCTGCTCGGCCTGCGCAAGCAGGCGCTCGAGACGCTCTGCGCCGCGCGAGGCCAGCCGTTCTTTCGCGATCCCTCGAACGAAAATCCGGCCTTTGCGCGCGCGCGGCTGCGGCGCCTTTCCGCGCTGCTCGCCGAGCAGGGGCTCGGCGTCGATGCGCTGCTGCGCCTCGGCGGCCGCGCCGCGCGGGCCGAGGAGGCGCTCGCAGAGGCCGCCGCGCGCGCCGCCGCCGCTCTGCCGGCCGAGCGCGACGCGCTTTCGTTCCGCGCGGCCGCGGGCCCCATGGCCGCGCTGCCGCGCGAGCTGCTGCGACGTGTGGTCGCGGCCGAGGTCGAGCGCATCGGCGGATCGGCGGCCCGGCTCGAGCGCCAGGAGCGGGCGTGCGATCGCCTTTGCGAGGCGCTCGCCGCCGGTTCATCCTTCAAAACAACGCTCGGCGGGGCGTCGATCGCGCTGACGGCGGACGCGCTGACGATCCGCCCGGAGCCGCCGCGAGGCGCCGGGCGTCGGCCGCAAAAAAGCCATGCGGCGCCGATCGAATGAGATCGCGCTGAAAATGCGCTCCAATGTCTGTCTCGCGTGGCCGAAGCGCCGCTCGGACCGTTCGTCGCCCTTCACTTGGCAATCGGTCGCGACGCGCCTAGATTACTCGAAACGGCGTCCGTCGCCGAGGATGGCCTCGGACGGAAACGTCTTTCGCAGGTTCGACATGAACGCAAACTTCAGGAACATCGCCCTGTGGGCGATCATCGGGCTGCTCGTCGTGGCGCTCGTCATGCTGTTCCAGCAACCGGGTCAGCGCACGCCGATCCGCGACATCTCCTTCAGCGAATTGCTCACGCAGATCGATCAGGGCCGCGTCCATGACGTGACCATCGCGGGCAATGAGATCACCGGCCATTTCTCGGACAATCGTCCGTTTTCGACCTATGCGCCCAATGATCCCTCGCTGGTCCAGCGCCTCACCGCCAAGAACGTCTCGATCACCGCGCGGCCTGCGGCGGACGGCAACGGCTGGCTGATGACGCTGCTCATCAACGGCCTTCCGCTCATCGCCTTCCTCGGCGTGTGGATCTTCCTCTCGCGCCAGATGCAGGGGGCCGGCGGCCGGGCTCTGGGCTTCGGCAAGTCGAAGGCGAAGCTTTTGACCGAGACGCAGGGGCGCGTGACCTTCGAGGATGTCGCGGGCGTCGACGAGGCGAAGGAGGATCTGCAGGAGATCGTCGAATTCCTGCGCGATCCGCAGAAATTCCAGCGCCTCGGCGGACGCATTCCGCGCGGCGTGCTGCTGGTCGGCCCGCCCGGCACGGGCAAGACGCTGCTCGCGCGCGCCATCGCCGGCGAGGCCAATGTGCCGTTCTTCACCATCTCGGGCTCGGACTTCGTCGAAATGTTCGTCGGCGTCGGCGCGAGCCGCGTGCGCGACATGTTCGAGCAGGCGAAGAAGAACGCGCCCTGCATCATCTTCGTCGACGAGATCGACGCGGTCGGGCGCCATCGCGGCGCGGGCCTCGGCGGCGGCAATGACGAGCGCGAGCAGACCTTGAACCAGCTGCTCGTCGAGATGGACGGCTTCGAGGCGAACGAGGGGATCATCCTGATCGCCGCGACCAACCGTCCGGACGTGCTCGACCCGGCTCTGATGCGTCCGGGCCGTTTCGACCGTCAGATCAATGTGCCGAACCCGGACTTCATCGGCCGCGAGAAGATCCTGAAGGTCCATGCGCGCAAGGTGCCGCTGGCTCCGGATGTGGATTTGAAAGTGGTCGCGCGCGGCACGCCGGGCTTTTCGGGCGCCGATCTCATGAACCTCGTCAACGAGGCGGCGCTGCTGGCGGCGCGGCGCAGCAAGCGCATCGTGACACGCCAGGAGTTCGAGGACGCGCGCGACAAGATCATGATGGGCGCCGAGCGCCGCACTCTGGTGATGACGGAGGAGGAGAAGCGCCTCACGGCTTTCCACGAGGGCGGTCATGCGCTGGTTCAGCTGAACATGCCGGGGGCGATCCCGATCCACAAGGCGACGATCATCCCGCGCGGGCGCGCGCTGGGCATGGTGCAGGGCCTTCCGGAGCGCGACCAGATCTCGCAGACCTATGAGCAGCTGAAGGCGATGCTGGCCCTGGCGATGGGCGGCCGCGTGGCGGAGGAGCTGGTGTTCGGCCACGACAAGGTGACGTCGGGAGCGGCGAGCGACATTCAGCAATGCACGCGCATCGCGCGGGCGATGGTGACGCAGCTCGGCTTCTCGGACAAGCTCGGCACGGTCGCTTACGCCGATCCGCAGCAGGAGCAGTTCCTGGGCTATTCGATCGGGCGCACGCAGACCCTCTCCGAGGCGACGCAGCAGACGATCGACGCGGAGGTCCGGCGGCTGGTGCAGGAGGGCTATGAGGATGCGCGTCGCATTCTGACCGAGAAGCGCGCCGATCTCGACACGCTGGCCAATGGGCTGCTGGAGTTCGAGACGCTGACGGGCGAGGAGCTGATGGGCCTGCTGCAGGGCAAGCGCCCGGTGCGCGAGGACGTCCCGCCTGCGGCTCCGCCAGCGCGTCCCTCGCCGGTCCCGTCCACAGGCCGCACGCGCCCGACGCCCGAGCCCGACGCCGGCGGCTTGGAGCCGCATCCGGTGTGATCCCCGGGAACGAGCAAGAAATCCAAGAAAGCCCGGCGGCACCCTCCCCCGCCGGGTTTTTCTTTTTGCCGTCGCACCGAGACACATAAGGCGCAGAGCGAAGCCCAGAGGATACAAATCCCCTCATCCTGAGGCGCTTTTCGCGGAATGCGAAAAGCCTCCAGGAGGCGCTGCGGCTCCGGCCTTTCGAGACGCCCGCTATGCGGGCTCCTCAGGGCGAGGGGTGTTTTCGAGACGAACAATCGACAGCGATGCAGGAGCAAAGCACGACCGAGACGACAAGCCCCTTACTCCGACGCGCGCTTCTCACGGAATACGAAAAGCCTCGAAGGATGCCCTTCGAGACGCCCACTGCGCGGGCTGCTCAGGGCGAGGGGGTTGTTCTTCGAGACGAATAATCGACAACGGCGCGGGAGCACGGCGACCAAGACGAGCCCATCCCCCCGAGGCGCTTTTCGCGGAATGCGAAAAGTCTCGAAGGATGCTCCAGAAGACGCGCTGCAGCCGCGGCCTCTTCCGTTGACGACCGCCATAAACGAAGTCCGGCGGGGGTGGACCCGCCGGACTTTTTCGATTTGCCTCTTTTATAACAAAAAGCCTCACACCGGATGCGGCTCCAAGCCGCCGGCGTCGGGCTCGGGCGTCGGGCGCGTGCGGCCTGTGGACGGGACCGGCGAGGGACGCGCTGGCGGAGCCGCAGGCGGGACGTCCTCGCGCACCGGGCGCTTGCCCTGCAGCAGGCCCATCAGCTCCTCGCCCGTCAGCGTCTCGAACTCCAGCAGCCCATTGGCCAGCGTGTCGAGATCGGCGCGCTTCTCGGTCAGAATGCGACGCGCATCCTCATAGCCCTCCTGCACCAGCCGCCGGACCTCCGCGTCGATCGTCTGCTGCGTCGCCTCGGAGAGGGTCTGCGTGCGCCCGATCGAATAGCCCAGGAACTGCTCCTGCTGCGGATCGGCGTAAGCGACCGTGCCGAGCTTGTCCGAGAAGCCGAGCTGCGTCACCATCGCCCGCGCGATGCGCGTGCATTGCTGAATGTCGCTCGCCGCTCCCGACGTCACCTTGTCGTGGCCGAACACCAGCTCCTCCGCCACGCGGCCGCCCATCGCCAGGGCCAGCATCGCCTTCAGCTGCTCATAGGTCTGCGAGATCTGGTCGCGCTCCGGAAGGCCCTGCACCATGCCCAGCGCGCGCCCGCGCGGGATGATCGTCGCCTTGTGGATCGGGATCGCCCCCGGCATGTTCAGCTGAACCAGCGCATGACCGCCCTCGTGGAAAGCCGTGAGGCGCTTCTCCTCCTCCGTCATCACCAGAGTGCGGCGCTCGGCGCCCATCATGATCTTGTCGCGCGCGTCCTCGAACTCCTGGCGTGTCACGATGCGCTTGCTGCGCCGCGCCGCCAGCAGCGCCGCCTCGTTGACGAGGTTCATGAGATCGGCGCCCGAAAAGCCCGGCGTGCCGCGCGCGACCACTTTCAAATCCACATCCGGAGCCAGCGGCACCTTGCGCGCATGGACCTTCAGGATCTTCTCGCGGCCGATGAAGTCCGGGTTCGGCACATTGATCTGACGGTCGAAACGGCCCGGACGCATCAGAGCCGGGTCGAGCACGTCCGGACGGTTGGTCGCGGCGATCAGGATGATCCCCTCGTTCGCCTCGAAGCCGTCCATCTCGACCAGCAGCTGATTGAGCGTCTGCTCGCGCTCGTCATTGCCGCCGCCGAGGCCCGCGCCGCGATGGCGCCCGACCGCGTCGATCTCGTCGACGAAGATGATGCAGGGCGCGTTCTTCTTCGCCTGCTCGAACATGTCGCGCACGCGGCTCGCGCCGACGCCGACGAACATTTCGACGAAGTCCGAGCCCGAGATGGTGAAGAACGGCACATTGGCCTCGCCGGCGATGGCGCGCGCGAGCAGCGTCTTGCCCGTGCCGGGCGGGCCGACCAGCAGCACGCCGCGCGGAATGCGTCCGCCGAGGCGCTGGAATTTCTGCGGATCGCGCAGGAATTCGACGATCTCCTGCAGATCCTCCTTCGCCTCGTCGACGCCCGCGACATCCTCGAAGGTCACGCGCCCCTGCGTCTCGGTCAAAAGCTTCGCCTTCGACTTGCCGAAGCCCAGAGCCCGGCCGCCGGCCCCGCCCTGCATCTGGCGCGAGAGGAAGATCCACACGCCGATGAAGGCGACGAGCGGCAACGCGTTCAGGAACAGCGTCATCCACCAGCTGCCGCCCTCGCTCGAGGGCTTGGCGCTGATGGACACGTTCTTGGCGGTGAGGCGCTGGACGAGCGTCGGATCATTGGGCGCATAAGTGACGAAGGACCGATTATCCATGAAATGGCCGGAGATCTCGTTTCCGGCGATGGTCACGTCATGGACGCGGCCGAGCTCGATCTGCGCGAGGAGCTCGCTGAAGGTTATGTCCCGCCCGGCCGTGCGCTGGCTGCGCTGATCGAACAGCATGGCCAGCGCGACGGCGAGCAAAGCGACGATGGCGAATATGACGAACGGCTTGTAATTGATCTTCATCGCCGACCTCCGATGGACCCGCCCCGTCGCGGCCGCCTCTTCTCTCGCGGCGAGGACCTGTGTCGCTTTCGTGACTCTACGACAGCATTTCTCGGTCGCCAAATTAAATACATTAATGCGCGCGTTCCGATTTTCGATTCCCCCGACCCGCGAATCGCGGCTGCGGCCGAGGCATCGGGACAAAGCGTTGCAGATTCAACGGCGCCTGCTGTCTTCCTCGCCTCGCTCCCGGCACAGATATTCGAGAGGGGGCGTGAGCGAGAGGCGAGCCGCGGGGCGTCGATCGCCTCGAGCCGGACTATCCGACCGACCGGGTCGAAATCGAATATGACCCGACCGCGACTACGCCCGAGATGCGAGCCGGCTGTGCCGGGCGCCGAGATCGTGACGGCGGTGAGGGGCGAGGAAACATAGCGTTTTCCATTCACTATCCGCCAGCCATCGCTCACCCCAGATATTTCGACAGTTCCCGCTCGAACTCCGGAAAATACAAGGAAATCACGCTCACGTCGAAACGGCCGAGGATTTGCTCCTTCGGCTCGCGGTCGAGCAGGAAGCGAAAGGCCGCGTCGAGACATTGCTCCGGATCGAACACGCCGCCGCCAAGTCTTTGCGCGAGATCGCGCGATATGGTGACGCGATGGCGCGTCTCGCTCGCTCCTTCGCGCACGACGACGTCGAAAGCGAGCGCCTTGGCGCCGCCGTCGTCGCGCCGCGCGATCTCGATGAAGCGGGTCACGCGGGCGCCGCCAATGCGGCCTCGATGTCGGCCGCGAGCGAGAACGGCGTCGCGAAAGAAGCGTAGCGCCTCACGACTTCACCCTTTCGATTCACCAGGAATTTGGTGAAATTCCATTTGATCGCCTCCGAGCCGAGGAGGCCGGGCGCGTTTTTCTTCAAATAGCGGTAGAGCGGATGTGCGCTTTCGCCATTCACCTCGATCTTGGCGAAGAGGGGAAAGCTCACGCCATAGCCGAGCGAGCAGAATTGCGCGATCTCCGCCTCCGCGGCCGGCTCCTGGCCGGCGAATTGATTGCAGGGGAAGCCGAGCACGACGAGCCCCTGGTCGCGATAGTCGCGCCAGAGCGCCTCGAGCCCCGCATATTGCGGCGTGAAGCCGCATTTGCTCGCGACATTGACGATGAGCAGGACTTTTCCGGCGAAATCGGCGAGCGAACGCGTCGTCCCGTCGATGGCGCGGGCCTCGAAGTCATAGACCGTCGTCATGACGGCGCGCCTCTGGAATCGCGGCGGCGGGGCAGGGCCTCGCCGCGCGTCGACGCGTCTCGCCGGCAGTGGTCAAGCCGACAGCAGCGCCAGAATGTCGGGCTCCATCGAACGCGGCGTGTTGGTCGCCTGGAAGCGCTTCACCACATTGCCTTTGCGGTCGATGAGAAATTTGGTGAAATTCCATTTCACGTCCTCCGCCGACGCCGGGTCCTTCTCCTTGAGAAGACGATAGAGCGGATGGGCGTTCTCGCCATTCACCTCGATCTTGCTGAACAGCGGGAAGGTCACGACGAAGCGGGTCGAGCAGAAGGTCTTGATCTCCTCATCCGTGCCCGGCTCCTGATTGCTGAACTGATTGCAGGGGAAGCCCAGAATGACGAACCCCTTGTCGCGGTTCTCGTTCCAGAGCGCCTCGAGCCCGTTGTATTGCAGCGTGAAGCCGCACTTGCTCGCGACATTGACGATGAGCAGCACCTTGCCGGCGTATTCGGCGAGCGTCTTCGTGTCGCCGTCGATGGTCTTCACCGGGATATCAAAAAGTTCGGCCATTGCCTGAGGACCTTTCGAACAGTTTCGCGAAGCGCCCCTCTGCGCCCGCGGCTGGCCCCAGAATGGCGACGAGGACGGCGCCGGGCAAGCCGCAACTCGCCTAAAAATGCGTCACTTCATGCCGCGTCGACGCTCTCGTCCTCGGCTTCGCCGAGACCATACTCCTTCATCTTGCGATAGAGCGTCGAGCGGCCGATGCCGAGGCGGCGGGCGATCTCCGACATCTGCCCGCGATAATGAATCAGCGCGAATTTGATGACCTCGGCTTCGAGATCCTCGAGCCGCCGCATCTCGCCGTGCTGGCCGAGCAGCGGCAGCACATTGGGATCGCGGATCTCGACCCGCACGATCTCGCGCTCCGGCGCGGGGCCGGCCGCGGGAGCAGGCGACGGCAGCGGCGGCAGGCGCACGGAGAAGCCTTCCACATGCGCGGCGATCTGCGGGAATTCATTGACGGTCAACTCGTCGCCGTCGGCGAGCACCACGGCGCGGAACACGGCGTTCTCCAGCTGGCGCACATTGCCGGGCCAATCATAGCTCGACAGGAGATTGATCGTCTCATGGGTGACGCCGCGCAGCTTCTTGCCCTCTTCCGCGGCGAAGCGCGTCGCAAAGCGCCGCGCGAGATCGCCGATATCGTCGCGGCGCGCGCGCAAGGGCGGAATGGTGATGGGGAAGACGTTGAGGCGATAGAACAGATCCTCCCGGAACTGGCCGCGCTTGACGAGCTCGATCAGATTCTGGTTCGTCGCCGAAATGAGGCGGATGTCGACACGCACCGGGCGCTTGGCGCCCACGGGATCGATCTCCCCCTCCTGCAGCGCGCGCAAGAGCTTCACCTGCGTTTCGAGCGGCAATTCGCCGATCTCGTCGAGGAACAATGTGCCGCCATTGGCCTCTAGGAATTTGCCGGCGTGCTTTTCGGTCGCGCCGGTGAAGGCGCCCTTCTCATGCCCGAACAGGATGGATTCGACGAGATTGGCCGGCAGCGCGCCGCAGTTCACCGTGACGAAAGGCTTGCCGCGCCGCTCCGAGGCGCCCTGAATGGCGCGGGCGACGATCTCCTTGCCGACGCCCGACTCGCCTTCGATCAGCACCGGAATGCTGGAATGGGCGGCGCGCTCGCCGAGACGAATGACGCGCGCCATCTCCTCGCTGCGCGAGACGAGGTCCTTGAAGGTCAGCGCGCCCTGGCTGCGGCGGTTGACGCGGCGCAATTCGCCGGCGAGAGCGTCGGCGGAGAGCGCGTTCTTGATCGAGATCTGCAGCCGCTCGGCGCCGACCGGCTTCACCACGAAATCATTGGCGCCGGCGCGCATCGCCGAGATCACCGTCTCGATCGAGCCATTGGCGGTCTGCACGATCACGGGAATGGTCAGCTTGAGGTCGTGCATGCGCGTCAGCACGCCCATGCCGTCGAGATCTGGCATGACGAGATCGAGAATGAGCAGATCGACCGGCGGCGCGCCCGCGCGCGTCAGCCGCGCCAGCGCCTGCTCGCCGCCCTCCGCCGTCTCGGCGTCATAGCCGAACCGCCGCACCGCGGCCTCGAGAAGCCGGCGCTGAACGGGATCGTCGTCGGCGATGAGTATCGTGGAAGACATTGACCCTCTTGAATTTTCTATCATCGCTCCGCCGGCCCGCCTCGGGCGCGAGCCGACTCTGCTTTCGGCCCATGCTCCCGGATCAGGGTAAAGGCGTCGTTAACATCCTCGTCGCGGCGCCCGCCGTTCGGAAACGGTCCGATAAACAAAGCATCGCGCCGACGACGCGCGCCCCGCGGAGGGCGTCCGGACGGCCTTGCAATTTTCTCCATTCGGACCCGATATTCGGCCAAACCCTTCCCACACTCAACTCCTGGTTCGAGCCATGCCGCAAAACCTCGCCTTCGCCGCCGCTATCGTTCGGGACGCCGCCGAAGCGCGCGCCGCCACGCCCGGCGGTGGGGGACTTCCCGAATGGAATCTCGCCGATCTCTATCCGGCGATGGACTCTCCCGCCCTCGCCGCGGATCTCGCCGCGGCCGAGCGAGACGCGGCGCATTTTGCGGCCGATTATCGCGGCAGGCTGAAGGAGCTCGCCGACGGCGCCGCGGCGAGCGAGACGCTCGGCGAGGCTGTGGCGCGCTACGAGGCGCTACAGGAACTCCTCGGCCGAATCATGTCCTACGCCGGACTCGTCTACAGCGGCGACACCAGCGACCCCGCACGCGCCAAATTCTATGGCGACATGCAGGGGAAAATAACGGACATTTCGACGCAGCTGCTGTTTTTCCAGCTCGAGCTCAACCGCTTGGACGACTCCGCTCTCGACGCGGCGGCGGCGAAGGCTCCGCTCGCGCGCTGGCGCCCCTGGCTCGAGGACATCCGCAAGGAGAAGCCCTATGAGCTCTCCGACGAGCTCGAGCGTCTCTTTCACGAGAAATCGATGACCGGCCGCGCGGCCTGGAACCGCCTGTTCGACGAGACGATCGCTTCGCTCCGCTTCACGATCGGCGGCGAGGAGCTCACGCTCGAGCCCGCGCTCAATCTGATGCAGGACACGAATGCGGAGGTGCGGCGCGAGGCGGCGCTGGCGGTCGGCGCGACGCTGAAGGCCAATCTGCGCGTCTTCGCGCTCGTCGCCAACACCCTGGCCAAGGACAAGGAGATTTCCGACCGCTGGCGCGGTTTTCAGGATGTCGCCGACGCGCGCCATCTCTCCAATCGCGTCGAGCGCGAGGTGGTCGAGGCGCTGGTCGCGAGCGTCGAAGCCGCGCATCCGCGGCTCTCGCATCGCTATTACAAGCTCAAGGCCAAATGGTTCGGCAAGGAGGCGCTCGATTATTGGGACCGCAACGCGCCGCTGCCCTCGGTTCCGAGCCATGTCTATTCATGGGACGAGGCGCGCGACATCGTGCTCTCCGCCTATTCGGGCTTCGCGCCGCGCATGGCGGAGATCGCCGGCCGCTTCTTCGAGCGCAATTGGATCGACGCGCCGGTGCGCCCCGGCAAGGCGCCGGGCGCCTTCGCCCATCCGACCGTGCCGTCCGTCCACCCGTACGTGCTGGTCAACTTCCAGGGCAAGACGCGCGATGTGATGACGCTGGCGCATGAGCTCGGCCATGGCGTGCATCAGGTGCTCGCGGGAGCGCAGGGCGCACTGATGGCGCCGACGCCGCTGACGCTCGCCGAGACCGCCTCCGTGTTCGGCGAGATGCTGACATTCCGCGCTCTGCTCGCGGAAACGAGCGAGCCCGAGAAGAAGCGCGCCCTGCTCGCCGCCAAGGTCGAGGACATGCTGAACACGGTGGTGCGGCAGATCGCCTTCTACAGCTTCGAGCGCAAGGTCCATACCGAGCGCAAGACCGGCGAGCTGACGGCCGAACGCCTGTGCGAATTGTGGATGAGCGTTCAGGGCGACAGCCTTGGGCCCTCGATCCGCCTCGGCGAAGGCTATGAATCCTTCTGGGCCTATATTCCGCATTTCGTGCATTCGCCCTTCTATGTCTACGCCTACGCCTTCGGCGATTGCCTGGTGAACTCGCTCTATGGCGTGTACCGGAGGGCGGAGACGGGCTTCGCCGAGCGCTATTTCGCTCTGCTCGAGGCGGGCGGCGCGAAGCCTTACAACGAGTTGCTGGCGCCCTTCGGCCTCGACGCGCGCGATCCGGCCTTCTGGGGCATCGGCCTCGAGATGATCGAAGGGCTGATCGCCGAGCTGGAAGCGATGGAGGGGGCCTGAGTTCCCGTCCCGAGGCGCACCCGGCCGATCTGAGCGGCGGACTTATCGCCCCCACCGCTTGAGCCAACCACCGACAGCGGCTTTGTCGTCCTGCAGAGCCGCGGTCGGCGCAGTTGCCGGCGGCTGAGAAACGGCGGCTTTCCGCAGAACCGCTGTCGCATTGGTCTCCGGCGCCTCAAAGCTAGAGTTGGCGACCGCCGCCAATGCCGCCATTTTTTGTTCTTTCTTCAATTTAATTATGTACTTATAACGCGGAACGACGTCCTGCAGCCTGTCGTACCATAGCGGCAATGTCATTTCGTTCCTCGCATGATGATCCGCTTTTCTGGGCCTGATGAATTCATTGCGAATCAGATAATCTTCATCCACCATGTCATTGTCGATTCTGTGAAACGACACTTTATCTTGATTTCTGAACTCTCTCGAAATAATATCATTGAATTTCTTCAGTCGCCGACATCTTTCTACATGACTACAATCGATCTTATATACTTCTCTTCTGAAATCCTCCTGAGGCACGCGCGCCAGCGCCGCGGTCACAGAGCAGAAGACATTGTCGTTGAGCGTCGTGACCTGCGGAGCGAGAATGCAGATTCGGGTGACGAACGGTTCGGTCATCAACAAGAGACTATCGACGAAATCGCGATAGATTTTTGCTCTTTCCGTAAAAAACTCCTCTTCATCGAAGATGCCACGCGTCGCGATATCTCGGTAAAATGTCACATCCAGGTCGACTTGCCCAAGCATTATAAAAACAATTTTCTGCACGGGGATCATCGACATTGTTCGGATGGCGCGGCTGTGCCCGACCTTGGACTTGTCGCGCCTAAGTCCCTTCATCGTCGCGCCGGAAAACGATATGTGCGCCCATATGCCTGGATTATCTGCTTGAAATTGCCTTGAGTGCGAGTCGCCGAAAAACATCATCATCATCGCGGTAACCTTTACCACCTTCCACATCGCGCGAGATCACGGCCGAGGCCGTCATACATCACGATTGTAATTAAGCCTTATATCTTCTTATGGAATCTGCCTGTCAAGCCACCGTTCCATGAGCAATTGAGAGCGCGTGACGCGGGCCGGCCGCACGCGACAAGCGGAGGCGATCTCTGCGCCCGCACGCCGGCGCCCGGAGATTCCGCCTGATCGTTACGTGTTCGAGTCCGATGCGCAGACCGGCGATCGAGACAGTCCCCTGACCGCCGGACACGCCAATTGCGCGAGCATCGTTCCGCGAAGCGGAAGGCGGGTTTCGCGATCGCGAATGGAGGCCGCCGCGACGATCGACGGCGGCCCCGGCGAGCGGCTCGAGCTAGAACTCGGCCCATTCGTCCGCGCTCGCTTCCGGCTTGCGGGCTGCGGCCGCCGCGCCGCTCCGGCCGATCGCTGCGCGAACCGGCGCCGGCCGCGCCGTCGACCGGGCCTTGCGGCGGGCGGGCTCGATCTCGCCGATCTTGAAACGGGAGACGAGCGCCGTCAGCTCCACGCTGTCCTCGGCGAGCGCGCGGCTCGCGGCATGAGTCTCCTCCGACATTGCGGCGTTCTTCTGCGTCACCTGATCGATCTCCTGCACGGCCGTGTTGATCTCCCGAAGGCTCCGGGACTGGGCTTCGGCGCTCGAGGCGATGTCGGTCACGACGGCGTCGATCTTGTTCACCTGCTCGACGATGAGCCGCAGCGACGAGCCGGTCTCGGCGACGAGGGAGACGCCGTCCTGCACCTTGGCGTCGGAAGCGGCGATCAGATCCTTGATCTCCTTGGCGGCCTCGGCCGAGCGCTGGGCGAGCGCGCGCACTTCCGTCGCCACCACGGCGAAGCCTTTGCCGGCCTCGCCCGCGCGCGCCGCCTCGACGCCGGCGTTGAGGGCGAGAAGATTGGTCTGAAAGGCGATCTCGTCGATGACGCCGATGATCTGGCCGATCTGCGAGGACGATTTCTCGATCCCGCTCATCGCCTCGATCGCGTCGCCGACGATCTTCTCGCTCTTGACGGCGCCCGTCTTAGCCGCACCGACGATCTCGCGCGCCTCGATCGCGCTGTCGGCGGTCTTCTTGACCGTGCCGGTGATGCTGTCGACGGCGGAGGCCGTCTGCGCGAGCGTCGCCGCCTGCTGTTCGTTGCGCTGCGAGAGATCCTCCGCCGCGCGGGCGATCTCCCGCGTGCTCTCGCCGATCGCGCCACTCGTCGCGGCGATCCCCCGCATCGCCTGCTGCATGCGCTCGGCGGCGGAGTTGAAGCGGGCGCGCAGCGCCTCGTAATCCTTGATGAACTCCTTCTCGAGACGCGCCTCCAGATCGCCGGCGGCGAGACGATCCATGACGGCGGTGTATTCGGAAAAGAAGAAGTCGCGGTTCTCGATATACCATTTGGCCCCCGCCTCCTTTTCCTTCTGGCGTGCGGCCGCTTCGGCGCTCATTTCGGCTGCGCGCGCTTCGGCGAGACGGGTCTTCTCCATCCAATCGCGAAACACGGCGACGGCGCCGCAGATGAGGCCGATCTCGTCGTTCCGTCCGGAGAAGGACGGGGGCTCCGCCCTCTCGCCCCGCGCGAGGCGCGTCACATGATCGGCGAGCGCGACGATCGGCGTGACGAGGCGCCGGCGCAGGAGCACGGAGCCGCCGGCCAGAAAAGCGGCGATCAGGAGCACGCCGGCGAGGCTCGCGGCGTCGAGACGCCAACGCAACAGCGCGGCGTCCTGCTCCGTCGCCCGGGCGAGGACGGCGCTCGCTTCGATCAGGCGCTCGACCTGCGCGCGATGGGCCGTGAAGCTCGCCTCGATCCGCCGCAGAGCGGCGCCGGCGGCGGCGTCGCCGCGGCGCAGAGCGGGAAGATAGACATCGAGCGCCTCGCGCCAGAAATTCCCGGCTTCCTGGGCGGCCGGCCCGCGCAACTGCGCGATCACGTCCGCGGGCAGGGCGTCGGAGCGAGTCCAGAACGCTTCGCGCTCGTCGAAGCCGCTGCGCAGACGCGCGAGGCGCGTCTGCGCTTCCTGCGGGTCGATCTTGCCCGCGGCGGCGAGCTCGATGTCGAGATAGGCTTCGAGGAGATCGAGCGCGGGCGGCTGCAGATCGGAGACGAAGTCCTTGCCGGCGACGATCTTCAGATACGACGGACCGCCGATCCGCAACTCCTCGAACGCCAGACGGCTGGCGGCGGCGAAACCGAGGAAAAGGAAAAGCGTCGCGACGGCGAGCGTCGTAACGGCGCGGGAGATGGAGAACGTCATTGCGCGAGACTCCGGGCGCGGCTGTGCGGAGCGCCGAGAGGACTCCGCGGGCGAGAGAAGGGAGAAGAGAAACGGGACCGATCGGGCGGGCGCCGCGGAAAGGCCTGTCGGAACGGCCGGGTCGAAACCGGCATGGCGGCGCGACATGATGTCCTCGAAGGCGCCCCGCCACGCGCCGCTTCGATCCGCCATATGGCAATTCTGCGCCGAGGCGGTTTAAGAATCCCTTCACGCTGCGCGCGCCTCGCGCTTCGTCGCGACGGCTTGCCTTCGCGCCGCCGCGCGCCTAAAGGCGAACAGGGCGGGACCGCCGCTCCAGACCATCGACCAGGGGACAAGCGCATGCCGTTTCGCGCCTTTCTGTTCGTCGCGATGGCGTTTGCCCTGACCTTCCATGCAGCGCCCGCGGCGTCGCGCGGCGACCTCGGCGTCGATCACGACGCCTGCGTCCTGAAGGTCGGGCCCGACTTGATCTATTTCGCCGGCTATCAGCCCGCGTCCTCGCATCGCAAGTTCTGCGAGGACGCGCCCGCGGTCGGCGAGACCATCTTCGTGTTCGACTACGCCGAGCCGGAATTGCGCGGGATGAATGTGTCCTTCCGCATTCTGAAGGATATGGAGGAGACCGATGACGCGGCCGCCCTCGAGGCCGCGACCGCCGCCTATCTGCCGCCGCAGGTCTATCCGAAGGGCACTTTCTCCTTTGCGCATGTGTTCGTGGAGCGGGGCGACTATGTCGGACTTCTCACCGTCGACGGCTCCGCCGGCGAGCATTGGACGTCCCGCTTTCCCTTTTCGGTGGGGAAGAGCCGTTTCGATCTGACGCCTTATCTGCTCATCGGGGCGGCGGGCCTCCTCGCGGTCCTGCTGTTCGTCACCAGCCGCCGCGGCGACGGGTCGGCGAGACGGCGGCGGGAGAGCGCGCGCCGCTGATGCGCGCAGACGATCGTCCGCGCTGAAAAAAGCGCAGAGTCGGGCGCCCGCCGGTTTACAGGCGGCGTGGAATATATTAGTCCATTATATGAGTGAATTTATAGACAAAGAGGAAGAAAACATGCTGCGCGCAGGATTGTCACGGAGGGGTCTCGGGAGAGCGTTCGCCATCCTGGCGAGCGCGTCGATCTTCGTCGCCGAGGCCGCACAGGCGGCGACCGCGCTGCTGAATGTCTCTTACGATCCGACGCGCGAGCTCTACAAGGCCATCAATCCGGCCTTCATCGCCGATTGGAAGGCGAAGACCGGCGAGACGGTCGAGATTCAGGCGTCGCACGCCGGCTCGGGCGCCCAGGCGCGCGCGGTGATCGACGGTCTCGCGGCCGATGTCGTCACTCTGGCGCTCGCCGCCGACATCGACGCCATCGCGTCGAAGACGGGCAAGATTCCGGCCGACTGGCAGAAGCGGCTGCCGAACAACGCCTCGCCCTACACGTCGACGATCGTCTTTCTCGTCCGCAAGGGCAATCCGAAGAAGATCAAGAATTGGGACGACCTGGCCAAGCCCGGCGTCGGCGTCGTGACGCCCAATCCGAAGACCTCCGGCGGCGCGCGCTGGAACTATCTCGCGGCCTGGGGCTACGGGCTGAGGAGCTTCGGCGGCGACGAGGCGAAGACGAAGAGCTTCGTCAAGGCCATCTACAAGAACGCGCCCGTGCTCGACACCGGCGCGCGCGGCTCGACCATCACCTTCGCCCAGCGCGGCCTCGGCGATGTGCTGATCACCTGGGAGAACGAGGCGTTCCTCGCCTCCGAGGAGTTCGGCAAGGACAAGTTCGAGATCGTCGTTCCGGCGGTCTCCATCCTCGCCGAGCCGCCCGTCGCGCTCGTCGACGCCAATGTCGACGCCAAGGGCACGCGCAAGGTCGCCGAGGCCTATCTCGACTTCCTCTACACGGCGCCCGCCCAGGCGATCATCGCCAAGAACTATTACCGGCCCGCGCATCCCGAATTCGCGGCCAAGGCGGATCTGAAGCGTTTCCCGAAGATCGAGCTCCTCACGGTGGACAAGGACTTCGGCGGCTGGGCCAAGGCGCAGAAGGCCCATTTCGCCGACGGCGGGGTCTTCGACGAGCTGCAGAAGCCGGATTCGAACTGAGAGTCCCCACATGAACGCGCCTGCGGCCGTCGCGAAGAAGAAGAGTCGGAGCTTCAAGGCTCCGACCGTCATTCCCGGATTCGGTCCGACCTTCGGCTTCACCATCTTCTATCTCGGCATCCTCGTCCTGTTTCCGCTGTCTCTGCTGGTCGTCCGCGCCTCGGCGCTCGGACTTTCGGGTCTTCTCGCCGTCGCCGCCGAGCCGCGCGTGGCGGCGGCGCTGCGCACGAGCTTCTTCATTTCCTTCGCCGCGGCGGCGATCGACGTCGTCTTCGGCCTCGTCGCGGCATGGGCGCTGTCGCGCTATGAATTTCCCGGCCGGCGCTTCCTCGACGCCATCGTCGATCTTCCCTTCGCCCTGCCCACGGCGGTCGCCGGCATCTCGCTCGCCGCGCTCTACTCGCCCAACGGCTGGATCGGCGCGCCGCTCGCCGAGTTCGACGTGAAGATCGCCTTCACACGCTGGGGCATTCTCGTCGCGCTGGTCTTCGTCGGCCTGCCCTTCGTCGTGCGCACGGTGCAGCCGCTGATCGCCGAGATCGACGCCGAGCTCGAGGAGGCCTCGGCGACGCTCGGGGCGAGCCGCGCGCAGACCGTGTGGCGCGTGCTGCTGCCGCCGCTCGTTCCCGCGCTGCTCACGGGCTTCGCCCTCGCCTTCGCGCGCAGCGTCGGCGAATATGGCTCGGTCATCTTCATCGCCGGCAATCTCGCCTATATTTCGGAGATCGCGCCTTTGCTGATCATCGTGAAGCTGGAGCAGTTCGACTATGCCGGCGCGACGGGGATCGCGACCATCATGCTCGCCATCTCCTTCTCCGTGCTGCTGGCGATCAATCTGATCCAGGCGTGGAGCCGGAAGAGATACGGCTATGTCTGAGGCGCTCGCTCCCGCCGTCGCGGTCGCGGCGCCGCGCAGCGTGACGGACGAAGCGCCGCTGACGCGCCTTTTTCTCATCGGCGTCGCGGTGGTCTTTCTCGGCCTGTTTCTGCTGCTGCCCCTCGCCGTCGTCTTCACGGAAGCCTTCGCGAAGGGCGCCGACGCTTTTCTCGCGACCTTCGACGAGCCGGACGCTCGCGCGGCGATCCGGCTCACACTGTTCGTCGCCGCGATCGTCGTGCCGCTCAACGCCGTCTTCGGCCTCTGCGCGGCCTGGGCGATCGCCAAATTCTCCTTCCCCGGAAAGAGCGTGCTGATCACGCTGATCGATCTGCCCTTCTCGGTGTCGCCGGTGGTCGCGGGCCTCGTCTATGTGCTCGCCTTCGGCTCGCAAGGCTTGCTCGGGCCCACTCTCTCGGCGCACGGAATTCAGATCATCTTCGCCGTTCCGGGCATCGTGCTGGCGACGATCTTCGTGACCTTTCCCTTCGTCGCGCGCGAGCTCATTCCCTTGATGCAGGAGCAGGGCACCGTGGAAGAGGAGGCGGCGCTGACGCTCGGAGCGAGCGGCTTCCGCGCTTTTCTCACGGTCACATTGCCCAACATCAAGTGGGGCCTGCTCTACGGCGTGCTTCTCGCCAACGCCCGCGCCATGGGCGAGTTCGGCGCAGTGTCGGTCGTTTCTGGACATATTCGCGGACTGACCAATACGATCCCGCTCCAGGTGGAGATCCTCTACAATGAGTACAATATCGTCTCGGCCTTCGCGCTCGCCTCCCTCCTGGCGGGACTGGCTCTCGTCACTCTGGGAGTCAAGACGCTACTCGAATGGCGTTACGCCGGTCAGATCGCCGGTCGGCGCCGCCATTGACGACGCCCACCGCCCGCATGGCGTGGAGATTCGGATCGAAGGCGTCGAGAAGGACTTCGGCGACTATCCGGCGCTGCGCGACGTCAATCTCACAATATCGCCGGGCGAGCTCGTCGCGCTGCTCGGCCCGTCGGGCTCCGGCAAGACGACGCTGCTGCGCGCCATCGCCGGCCTCTCCAATCCCGAACGCGGCCGCATCCTCTTCGACGGCGAGGATGCGACGCGGCTCGCCGTACAGGACCGGCGCGTCGGCTTCGTCTTCCAGAACTATGCTTTGTTCAAGCATCTCACCGTCGCCGACAATATCGCCTATGGGCTGAAGGTGCGCCCGCGCCGCTCTCGCCCGCCGCGGGCGGAAATCGCCGCGCGGGCGGCGCGGCTCCTCGAATTCGTGCAGCTCGACGGGCTCGGCGGCCGCTATCCGGCGCAGCTCTCGGGCGGCCAGCGCCAGCGCGTCGCGCTCGCCCGCGCGCTCGCCATCGAACCGCGCGTGCTGCTGCTGGACGAGCCCTTCGGCGCGCTCGACGCCCGCGTGCGCAAGGACCTTCGCCGCTGGCTGCGCGACGTGCATCGCCAGACGGGCCTGACCACCGTCTTCGTGACGCATGACCAGGACGAGGCGATGGAGCTCGCCGATCGTGTCGTCGTGCTGGACAAGGGCCGCATCGAGCAGATCGGCACGCCGGACGAACTCTACGACCGGCCGGCTTCGCCCTTCGTGCTGTCCTTCGTCGGCGAGGCGCTGGCGCTGCCGGTGCAGGTCGCGGAGGGAAAGGTCATCTTCCAGGGCAAAGAGCTGCATGTCGCCGCGGAAAATCTGCGCAACGGGCCGGCGCGCGTCTATTTCCGCCCCGCCGACATCGCTCTGCACGGCGGCACGATCGGCGCGCTCGAGGGACGTGTCGAGGCCGTGCGCCGCACGGCCGCCGGGCTGCGCGCCTCCATCTCCATTCCCGGCTACGACCAGACGCTCGAAGTCGACACGGATGACCGCGAGGGCGCGAAGCTCGGCAGCAGCGTGCCGCTGTCGCTCAATAATGTGCGGATTTTCTCGACCGACGAGGAGACGCTCGGCGACGGCGCGGGGATTTAGCGCGACCAGCTCCAGGTCCCACAGGCGGAAGGGCTGGCGCGAGGATTGCTTCCAGACCAAAGTCTGATCCGGAAGGCGACACGCGCCTTCATGCCCAGGCGAATGCAACTTCGACCTGGGAGACGGCGATGCGATCGCCCGGCCGCAACCGCAGCATGTGCGAATGGGACGATTTCGTAAAAGATGCGAAAGCGCTCGAACGGCTTCTCGACGCCGGGGACTCGGGCGCGCTTCCGCCCTTTCTATTGCTCTCGCAACCCAATATCGGAGCGAAGGAGCAGCGGCGCGGCTCCGAGCTGTGGACCCGCGACCGGCGCGCCGCCGCGGAGGCGGAGCGGCGATCGCTCGCCTTCCGTTTCCGCGCCCCGGACGGACGGAAGATCAAGCTCGGCTATCTCTCCAATGATTTCCACGATCATGCGACGGCGCTGCTGCTGATCGAGACGCTCGAGGCGCATGATCGCGACCGCTTTTCGGTGAACGCCTATTCCTATGGGGCGGACGACGGCAAGGCCATGCGGCGCCGCCTCGTCGGCGCCTTCGACTCCTTCGTCGACATCGGCGCGCTCTCCGACGGCGACGCGGCCCGCGCGATCCATCGCGACGAGGTGGATATTCTCATCGACCTCAAGGGCTTCACCGCCAATGCGCGCAGCGGCATTCTGATGCTCCGTCCGGCGCCGGTGCAGGTGAATTATCTCGGCTATCCAGGCACGCTCGGCGCGGAGCTCTGTGATTACATCGTCACCGACGACTATGTGACGCCGCCGGCGGCCGCGGCCGATTATTCGGAATCCTTCGCCTATATGCCGCACAGCTATCAGCCGCGCGGCCACGCCGGGCCGATCGGACCAAAACCCCGGCGTTCGGCGGTGGGACTGCCGGAGCATGGGGTCGTCTTCTGCTGCTTCAATCAGGCTTATAAATTCACGCCGGACGTTTTCGACGTCTGGTGCCGGCTGCTCGACGCCGCGCCCGGCAGCGTGCTCTGGCTGCTCGCCGCGCCCATGGCGGAGGGCAATCTGCGCAATGAGGCGTGGAAGCGGGGCGTCGACGCGAGCCGCCTCGTCTTCGCGCCGGATATGGCGCAGGGCGATCATCTCGCGCGGCTGCAGCTCGCCGATCTCGTTCTCGACACGGCGCCCTACAACGCCCATACGACGGCGAGCGACGCCCTGTGGGCGGGCGTGCCGATCGTCACCTGCAGCGGATCGACCTTTCCCTCGCGCGTCGCGGGGAGTCTGTTGCACGCGGTCGGAATGCCGGAACTGATCACAGAAGACATCGCCGGCTATTTCGATCTCGCCCAACAGTTGGCGACCGAACCGGTCCGCCTCGCGCGGATGAAGGCGAAGCTCGCGCACAACCGTCCGAACGCGCCGCTGTTCGATGTCGCGACCTATACGCGCGATCTCGAAAGGCTGTTCCAGTCCATGTGGAGCCGGCGGGCGGCTGGCCTGCCGCCGATGCTCATTCCGGCGTCTTAGCGGGGCCGCAGGGCGCGACTCCCATGATCGATCCCGGCTTCTCGGAGGACGAGCATGCGTATCGGCGCGGTGAGAGTGTTCGTTTCGGATCTCGAGGCCGCTCGGGCGTTCTACGCCGAAATGCTCGGACTGAAGCTCCTGTGGGAATATGGCGAGGTTGCGATCGGATTCGACGTCGGCCCCGCGACACTGATCGTCGAGAAAGTCGCGAAGGACGCCGATCCCGAAGACCGCGCGACCGTCGGCCGCTTCACCGGATTTTCATTGCAAGTGGAAGATGTCGAGGCGATCTACGCCGAACTCTCGACGAAGGGCGTGCGGTTCGTCGCGCCGCCAGAAAAACAGGATTGGGGCGGAACGCTGGCGCATTTCGAGGATCCATCCGGAAATGTGCTGACGCTCATGGCTCAGCCGAGCGCGTAATAAAGATGATTGCGTTTTCGATGATGAGGCTGCACGATCTCTCGGCGCGGCGTCATTCCACCAGAAGATTTTTGAATTGCTAGGAATCCCGAGGTCGAGGTCCTCGGGGAACCGGCGCAACGTGCGGATTTTTCCCACGTCCGAGAAGACGATGGGGGACGACGCGGCCATTTAGCGCAACCCCGTCGCGCGACTCCTTCTCCCACTTATGGGAGAAGGAGTCGCGCGAAGCGGGGGCCGGATGAGAGTCGCTGCGGTTCGTGATATGTCGGAGATTGTCGTAGCGGCTCGAGCCCTCATCCGACCCGACTTCGTCGGGCCACCTTCTCCCGCGAGCGGGAGAAGGAGCGCAGCGTCGCCTCAGCGCACCAGAATATTCTTGAACTGCCACGGATCCTCGAGATCGAGATCCTCGGCGAAGAGACCAGGACGGCCTTCGAGCGGCGTCCAATCCGTGTAGAAGCCTTCCACCGGACCGAGATAGGGCAATTGCACTTCGAGGCAGCGGCGGAAGTCCACCTCGTCCGCCTCGACGATGCCGGCCGTCGGATTCTCGAGCGCCCACACCATGCCGGCGAGAGCCGCCGAGCTCACTTGCAGACCCGTCGCATTCTGATAGGGCGCGAGTTCGCGCGTCTCCTCGATCGAGAGGCGCGAGCCGTACCAATAGGCGTTCCTGGCGTGGCCGTAGAGCAACACCCCGAGTTCGTCGATCCCGTCGACGATCTCGTTCTCGTCGAGAATCTTCCAGCTCGGCTGCATTTTGCCGGCGCGGCCGAACATCTCGTGCAGCGACAACACCGCGTCATTGGCCGGATGATAGGCGTAATGGCAGGTCGGCCGATAGATCGTCGCGCCGGAAGGGTCGCGCACGGTCAGATAATCGGCGATCGAGATCGACTCGTTGTGCGTGACCAGGAAGCCGTATTGCGGGCCCGGCGTCGGCGTCCAGGAGCGCACGCGCGTGTTGGCGCCGGGCGACTTCAGATAGATCGCGGCGCCGCAACCGGAGGAATGGGTTCCGGCGATCTCCGGCAGCCATTTCTCATGCGTGCCCCAGCCGAGCTCGGCCGGCTGCTGGCCTTCCGAGACGAAGCCCTCGACGGACCAGGTGTTGACGAAGACGTCGAGCGGCTTCGGCTCTTTGGCGCGCTGCGTGTCGCGCTCGGCGATGTGAATGCCCTTCACGCCGAGCTTCAGCGCGAGATGGCCCCAGTCGGCGCGCGTCTTCGGCTCCTCGACCGAAAGGCCGATATCGGCGGCGATGTTGAGCAGCGCCTGCTTCACGAACCAGGACACCATGCCCGGATTGGCGCCGCAGCAGGAGACGGCGGTCGGGCCGCCGGGATTGCGGCGGCGCTCCTCGAGCACGGTCTCGCGCAACGCATAGTTCGTGCGCGCCTCGTTGCCGAGCTTGGAGTCGAAATAAAAGCCCGTCCACGGCTCGACGACCGTATCGACATAGAGACAGCCGAGCTCGCGCGCGAGCTTCATGATGTCGAGCGAAGAGGTGTCGACCGAGAGGTTGACGACGAAGCCCTGACCCTCGCCTTTGGTGAGCAGCGGCGTCAGCACCTCGCGGTAATTGTCGCGGGTGAGCGCGACCTTCTCGAAGGCGACGCCGCGAATGTCCAGCATCTCCCGATGGGTGTCGACGGGGTCTATGACAGTGAAGCGGCTCTTGTCATAATCGAAATGGCGCTCGATGAGCGGCAAAATGCCCCGTCCGATGGAGCCGAAGCCGATCAGCACGATCGGGCCGGTGATCTTGGCGTGGACGGGCCATTCTGTCATTTCGTTACTCTCCGAGCTCGAGAAATTATGCGGCGCGTTACAGCAAGAGCGGCGGACATAATCAAGCCCGGAAAGTTTCGTGGAGATCGCAGGCATGGGAGATCGAGACATGACCATGACGATGGACCATGAGGAGATTGCCGCCGGCCGGCGCGCGCCCCTCGCCTTGCTCGAGGCGCCGCGCGCGCGAGTGGGCGGCGCAGGGCTCGAATTCGCCTTCGGCTTTCATCCCTCGCCTTTCGGCGAGGCGCTCCTGCTCGTCGCCGGGCGTGGGCTCGCCGGCCTCGGCTTCGCCGACGGCGGGCCGGAGGCGGCGCTCGAAGATTTCCGCCGCCGCTGGCCGAAGGCGCGCTTTGCGGCCGATCCGGCCGCGACCGCGCCTTTCGCCGGCCGCGTCTTCGACCCGTCCGAATGGCGTCGCGATCGGCCGCTCCTCCTCGCGCCGATCGGCTCGCCCTTCGATCTCGACGTATGGCGACGGCTGCTCGATATCGCGCCCGGCGCGACCGCGACCTATGGCGAGATCGCACGGAGCCTCGGCCGCCCGACGGCGGCGCGCGCCGTCGGCGGGGCGGTCGGGCGCAATCCGATCGCCTTCGTCGTGCCCTGCCATCGGGTGATCGGCGCGGGAGGCGCGCTCACCGGCTATCATTGGGGCCTTCCCCGCAAGCGGGCGATGCTCGCCTTCGAGCGCGGCGCCGCGCGCTAGAGGCAGTTTCCGATCCGATCGGATCGGAAACTGCCTCTAGCTTTTCGTTTGGAGCGAATTCCGATCGCTCGAACGATGCTGTTCGAGCGGAAAGCGCTCTAGCGGCGGCGCTCGGGTCTCGCGAAATGCGCCTCGGCCTCTTTCATCAGCCGCTCCTCGTTGATCTTCCAATAGCGCCACAGCGCGACGACGCCGATGACGGCGCCGGCGAGCCCCACCCAGCCGATGGGCCCGGCGATGCGATTGATCGCAATGCCGAACGCATAGCCGCCGATCCCGAAGACGAACGACCAGCAGACGCCGCCGGCGGCGTTGTAGAACAGGAATTTGAGCGGATCGAAGCGATTGGCGCCGGCGAGCACGGCGGCGAGGATGCGCAGCAGCGCCACGAACCGGCCGAAGAAGACGATCGCGCCGCCCCAGCGCATGAAGAGATATTGCCCGAGCCGTAATTGCGGCGGGCCGACGCCCACATGGCCGCCATAGCGCATCAGCAGGTTCACGCCGAACTCGCGGCCGATCCAGAAACCGATATTGTCGCCGATGATGGCGCCGGCGGCGGCGGCGGCGATGATCAGTTCGATCCGCACATTGCCCGAATGGCCGGCGTAGATCGCCGCGCCGACCAGCATGGTCTCTCCGGGCAGGGGAATCCCGGCGCTCTCCAGCGCCACCACGACGAATACGGCCCAATAGCCGTAGGTCGTCAGAATTGCGACAATCTGCGCTTCGTCGATCAATCCGGCCATCATCCGCCTCGGCGCGACGAGCGCCAGCATCGCGCCGAAACCCGTCTCGGGGCAAGGGCAATCAGTTCGGAACGCGCGATCAGAACGCTTGGAGCCGCGCGCGCTCGAGACGCGCGATCGCGTCGCAGGAGAGGCCGCCACGCCGGTAGAAAGGCGATCCGGTCTCCGCTCCCTCGTCGGAGAACAGCGCGCCGTCCTCCAGCGCCGCCTCGACCACATGCCGCAGCCCGTGCAGGATCGGCTGGTCGCAGCCGGTGATCTCGCGCGCGAGCACCGCGCGAGTCTCATTGTCGGCGCGCAGCGCGAAGTCGCGCATGATCACCGCCACGAAACGTCCCTCGCTGACGCCATTCTCCCGCGCCGCGGCGCGCACTCTCTCCGCGAAAGCGCCGCCGATGCAGCAGGTCGCGGCCTGCGCGACCTTGTCGTTCGAACATGAATGGATCAGATCGGTGACGAGCATGACCTTCTCTCCGAATCCCGAACCAACCGGCGGCGATCGAACATGCCTGGCGCATGAAAGAAAACCCGCAATTGCTGCGGAAAGCGTGTCGGTCCCGCGTCTACGCAAGAGCCGGACCATCTCCCCGCCTCCTCGCCTTCCCGCCTCGAGCTCGACTAAAGGGCTCGAACGGCGTAAGCGTGGCGATAAGCCGCCGGAAAGACGCCTTCCCTCCTCCCGGCGATCGGCCGGCTTCCAATCCCGGGCAGAGGCTAAACGCGTCAGCAAAAAAAAGGTTTCCAGGCGGCGAACGAAACTTCGGCGACGCAGTTATTCGACTTGTCGCCTCGTCGAGGTCGGTCCGCGACGTCCGAAAGGCATGTTCGGAGAGGATGGATTCATGGAAAGACGCGCGTTCTTGAAATTCATGATCGCCGGAGCGGGAGCGGCTGTCGCCGTCTCGTCGGAGGCCCTGGCGCTGACCACGCTGCCGGCGCCCGCGCCGTCCGCGCCCTCGGCTCCCGATCCGGAAGCCGCCGTGGCGACTCCGGCCGACATCGAGCAGGCCAAGGTCGAAAAGACGCAGTGGGGCTACCGGCCCTATTACTGGCGTCCGCGCCGCCGCTATTGGCGTCGTCGCCGCTTCTTTTGGCGGCGACCGCGCCGCTGGCGCCGCCGCCGCTATTTTTATTACTACTGACGCGAAGGCGCGGCTGGTCACATGTTCGGATAATTGGGCCCGCCGCCCCCTTCCGGCGGGACCCAATCGATGTTTTGCGCCGGGTCCTTGATGTCGCATGTCTTGCAGTGCACGCAGTTCTGCGCGTTGATCACGAAGCGCGGATCGCTCTTCGTCGCCTCGTCGGCATAGACGACCTCATAGACGCCCGCCGGACAGTAGAGCCGCGCCGGCTCGCCATAGATCGGCAGATTCCTCTCGATCGGGACCGAGGGATCGACGAGCCGCAGGTGCACCGGCTGGTCCTCCTCGTGATTGGTGTTGGAGACGAACACCGAGGAGAGCTTGTCGAAGGCGACCTTGCTCGCGAGCTTCGGATAAGAGATCGGCGTCACCTCCTTCAGCGGCTTCAGGGTCGCATAATCCGGCCTGCCGTGCGTCAGCGTGCCGAACAGCGAGACGCCGAACAGCTCATTGGTCCACATATCGAAGCCGAACAAAGGCGCGCCGATGTAAGTGCCGAATTTGGACCAGAGCGGCTTGACGTTGCGCACCGGCTTCAGATCGCGGCCGATGTCCGAGGCGCGCCACGCCGCATCATAGCCCGCCACCTCGTCATGGGCGCGGCCTTGCTCCAGCGCCTCGGCCACATGCTCGGCGGCGAGCATCCCCGACAGCACGGCGTTGTGCGAACCTTTTATGCGCGGCACGTTCATGAAGCCGGCCGCGCAGCCGATGAGAGCGCCGCCGGGAAAGACGAGCTTGGGCACGCTCTGCCAGCCGCCCTCGGTCAGCGCGCGGGCGCCGTAGGAGATGCGCTGGCCGCCCTCGAGCGTCGGGGCGATCAACGGATGCGTCTTGAAGCGCTGGAACTCGTCGAAGGGCGACAGCGTCGGGTTCGAATAGTTCAAATGCACGACGAAGCCGATCGATACGAACTCTTCCTCGAAATGATAGAGGAAGGAGCCGCCTCCCGTGTCGGCCGCGAGCGGCCAGCCGAAGGAATGCTGCACGAGCCCCGGTCTGTGCTTCGACTTGTCGATCCGCCACAGCTCTTTCAGCCCGATGCCGAACTTCTGCGGCTCGCGCCCATCCGACAGGCCGAATTTGGCGATGAGCCGCTTGGCGAGCGAGCCGCGTGCGCCTTCGGCGATCAGCGTATATTTGCCGCGCAGCTCCATGCCGCGGGTGAAGCTGTCCTTGGGACGGCCGTCGCGGCCGACGCCCATATCGCCCGTCGCGACGCCGAGCACCTCGCCGTTCTCGCCATAGAGCAGCTCGGCGCCGGCGAAGCCCGGATAGATTTCGACGCCGAGCGCCTCCGCGCGGGCGGCGAGCCAGCGCGCCACATTGCCCAGCGAGCCGACGAAATTCCCGTGATTGCTCATGAGCTTGGGCATCAGAGCATTGGGAATGCGAAACCCGCCCTTCGCGCCGAGCAGAAAGAATTGGTCGTCCGTCACCTGCGTCTTCAGCGGCCGCTCGGGGTCCTCGCGCCAATCGGGCAGCAGGCGGTCGAGGCCGATCGGATCGATGACGGCGCCCGAGAGAATATGCGCGCCGGGCTCGGAGCCCTTCTCGATGACGACGACGGAAAGGTCCGGCGAAATCTGCTTCAGCCGGATCGCCGCGGCGAGGCCGGCGGGGCCTGCGCCGACGACCACGACGTCGTAATCCATGGCTTCGCGCGGGGGGAGTTCTTCTATTTCGGCCATCGTCTGTCCCTGGAGCGAAATTTCGAACGAGAGCGATTTCACGTTTTGGCGAAAGAGAAAACCCCTCGGGCGACGATTTGCCGCCGGTTTTTTGGCTCCGCGTCCACCGCCACCCGTCGGCCCGGCCTTGACCGCGCTGCGGCCGAGACTTAGGAGCTGCCCGGAAGACGAGACTCTCGACGTTCTCCCCTTCTCCCGTTCGCGGGAGAAGGTGGCCCGACGCAGTCGGGTCGGATGAGGGCTGCTGTGGCTCCCGGCTCGAATTTGGTTCGAGGTCGTTGTGACGGCTCGCGCCCTCATCCGACCCCGCTTCGCGGGGCCACCTTCTCCCGCAGAGCGGGAGAAGGAAGCGCCCCCCTTCTGGGAAAGCTCGAGGTGGTGAAACGCTGGCTTCCGCTCCTCGTCCTCATCGCTCTCGCCGCCGCCGTCACCTGGAGCCGCCACGCCAGAGACGAGGAGCGCGCCGGCTTCCTCGGCTATGTCGAGGGCGATCTCCTCTACATCGGACCGGTGGAGGGCGAGCGCGTGGCGCGGCTCGATGTCGAGGCCGGCCGCACGGTCGCCGCGGGCGATCCGCTCTTTTCCATGGCGACGCCCGTTCTCGACCAGCAGCGGGCGGAGGCCGAAGCGCGCCTCGTGCAGATGCAGGCGCAGCTCGAGAACCGCCGCGCCGCCATGAACCGGCCGCAGCAGATCGCCGTGCTGCAGGCCGCCGTCGACCGCGCCCGCGCGGCGCTCGATCTCTCCTCCGCCGAATATGAGCGCAAGGGCGCCCTCTTCTCGCGCGGCCATGCGCCCAAGGCGGCGCTCGACCAGGCGGCCATGGCGCGCGAGCGCGATAAAGCCGCCTATGTCGAGGCCGAGCGGCAGGTCGACGCCGCCCGCATGCCGAGCCGCAATCAGGAGATCGACGCCGCCGAAGCGGCGATCGGCATGGCGCGCGCGCAGATCGAGCAGATCGACACGCGCATTCGCCGCCAGGCCGTCGTCGCGCCGACGGCCGGCGTCGTGCAGGATGTCTTTTTCCGGGTCGGCGAGATGGCCAACGCCGGCCAGCCGGTCCTCTCGCTGCTGCCGCCCGAGAATCGCAAGGTCCGCTTCTATGTTCCGGAAACGCGGCTGACGCAGGCCCGGCTCGGCGGCAAGGCGCTGGTCTCCTGCGACGGCTGCAAGGAAGGCCTCGACGGCCGGATTTCCTTCATATCGGCGCGCGAAGAATTCACGCCGCCGGTGATCTTCAGCGATGCCGAGCGCGCCAAGCTCGTCTTCAAGGTCGAGGCGCGGCTCGAGGGCGCGGCGCTCGATCTGCCGCTCGGCCTGCCTGTCTCTGTGCGCTTCGCGCCGGAGGGCGCGGCGCCGTGAGCGCGCCCGAGATCGCCATAGAGGCCGAGGGGCTGACGAAGAGCTTCGCCGGCCGCAGGGTCGTCGACAGTCTCTCCATGCGCGTCGAGCGCGGCCGCATCCACGGCTTCCTCGGCCCCAACGGCAGCGGCAAGACGACGACGATACGAATGCTCTGCGGGCTGTTGACGCCGGACGCCGGGCGCGGATCTTGCCTCGGCTACGACATCCGCACGCAGCAGAACGACATCAAGCGCAAAGTCGGATATATGACGCAGCGCTTCTCGCTCTACGCCGATCTGTCGATCCGCGAAAATCTGGAGTTCGTCGCCCGCATCTACGGCCTCGACGCGCCCGTGAGCGCGGCGCGGGAGGCAATCGCGCGCTGCGGCCTCGCGCCGCGCGCCGAGCAGCTCGCCGGCGAGCTCTCCGGCGGATGGAAGCAGCGCCTGGCGCTCGCCGCCTGCATCTTGCCGAGCCCGGAGCTGCTGCTGCTCGACGAGCCGACCGCGGGCGTCGATCCCAAGGCGCGCCGCGACTTCTGGGACGAGATCCATTCGCTCGCCGGCCAAGGACTCACCGTGCTCGTCTCCACCCATTACATGGACGAGGCCGAGCGCTGTCACGAGATCGCCTATATCGCCGACGGCCGTCTGCTGGCGCAGGGAACGACTGCGGAGATCGTCGCGCGCTCGGGCCTCTCGACATATGTGGTCACCGGGCCGGAGCTCGGCGCCCTCGCGGCGCGGCTGAAGGCGACGCCGGGCGTCGACATGGTCGCGTCCTTCGGCATGGCGCTGCATGTCGCCGGCCGCGACGCGGCGCGGCTTTCCGAGATCGCCCGCCGCTTCGCCGAGGACGCGCCGCAGAAATGGGTCCATGACGAGCCGACGCTCGAGGACGTGTTCATCGATCTGATGACGCATATCGACAAGAGGCGAGAATGAGGTCCTCCGCTTGGCGCTCCGCGCTCGTCCGCATCCATGCGATGTTCGTCAAGGAGCTGATTCAGCTCAGACGCGACCGCGTCAGTCTGGCGATGATCGTCGGCGTTCCCTTCATCCAGCTGCTGCTGTTCGGCTACGCCATCAACGCCGATCCCAAGCATCTGCCGACGGCGTTGCTCGTGCAGGACGACGGGCCGCTGGCGCGCTCCTTCGTCGCCGCTCTGCGCGCCACCGATTATTTCGACATTGTCGCCGCCGCGGCGGACGAGGCTGACGCCGACCGGCTGATCCTCTCCAACGAAGTCCAGTTCGTCGTCGATATTCCGCCGGACTTCGGCCGGCGCCTCGTCCGCGGCGAGCGCCCGCCCCTGCTCGTCGTCGCCGACGCCACCGATCCGACCGCGACCTCCGGCGCCGTCGCCGCCGTCAACGGCGCCGCCGCCAATGCGCTCGACCGCGAGCTGACCGGCCCGCTGGCGCGCCTCGCGCAGGGCCCGCCGCCCTATGAGCTGCGCGTGCATCGCCGCTACAATCCGGCCGGCGAGACGCGGCGCAATATCGTGCCGGGACTGATCGGCACGATCCTCACCATGACCATGCTGATCTACACCGCGCTTTCAGTGACGCGCGAGATCGAGCGCGGCACGATGGAGGCGCTGCTCGCCATGCCGGTGCGCCCGACCGAGATCATGCTCGGCAAGATCGCGCCCTATGTCGTGGTCGGCGGCGTGCAGATGGCGATCATCCTCATCGTCGCGACGCTGCTGTTTCACGTGCCGATCATCGGCTCGCTCGCGGCCCTGACGCCGCTCACGCTGCTCTTCATCACCGCGAATCTGTCGGTCGGCTACACATTCTCGACGATCGCCGTCAATCAGCTGCAGGCGATCCAGATGACCTTCTTCTTCTTCCTGCCGAACATGCTGCTCTCGGGCTTTCTGTTCCCGTTCCGCGGCATGCCGCTGTGGGCGCAATATGTCGGCGAGGCGCTGCCGCTCACCCATTATCTGCGCATCGTGCGCTCGATCATGCTGAAGGGGTCGAGCTTTACCGATCTCTACGCCGACACGCTCGCGCTCGGGGGCTTCACGCTCGCGGCGATGAGCGTCGCCATCATGCGTTTTCGGCAGACGCTCGACTGAGAGCATGGGCGCGGCGAGCATGGGCGCGGCGCGAGCGCCTCAGCTCCCGCCGCTCTTGCGGCCGGATTTGGGGGCGCTCTCTTTTCCCGCCGGCTTCGCGTGCGGGCCGCTCGACCTCTTGCCGCCCTCGCGCCCGGCTTCGGCGGCGAGGTTGCGATCCTTCGAGAAGCTGCGCTCCTGCGCGGGAACGCTCTGTCCGCCCTTGCGCCCCGCAAGCGCGGCGAGATCGTGATCTTTCGAGAAGCTCCGCTTCTCGGCGGGAACGCTTTCGCCGCCCTTGCGGGCGATCTCGCGCTGCTTGGCTTCATCCATGGCGGCGAAGCCGCGCTTGGCGGCCTCGTGCCGGGTCGGTTCCCGAGCCTGGCCTTTCTGCATGGTTTTCTCTCCCGATCGCCCCGCCTTCTCAACACGCGCCCGGCACGAAAGGTTCCGTCCCCCGAGCCTGACCTTTCGAAAAATACCAATATTTCTCGTATCTTGGAGCACAATACGCAGGCCGCGCCGTTCGGTTGCCGCGAAGGCTGCGGAGCGGACGGCCGCGCAATTGTAGCGCATTGTCCGCGGCCATTGACAAGGCGCGTCCTGCGCCCGTATGAGAGCGGCGGGCCCAGGTGGCGGAATTGGTAGACGCGCTGGTTTCAGGTACCAGTGGTGAAAGCCGTGGAGGTTCGAGTCCTCTCTTGGGCACCATCAAGCTCTTTCGAAGAGTTCCGAGGTCGTCCACCAAGCACTGTTTTCCCATAAAAGCTCAATCGGTTACCATATTCTTCGGAAGTTCTCGGATGCGATAAGGTCCGGTTGAAGCCGAGAGTTTTGGGGGTAAAATCGGGGGTGCGGGTCGATACCCCGCGTCATTGCCGAGAGTGATACCCCCGCCATGCCGCTCACCGATTCGAGCGTTCGCAGCGCCAAGCCCAAAGACCGCCCCTACAAGCTGGCCGACGCCCAAGGCCTGCATTTGCTCGTCACGCCGAACGGCTCCCGCCTCTGGCGGCTCAAATACCGAATCGACGGCCGGGAAAAGCTGCTGTCGATCGGCGCATATCCCGCCGTCAGCATCAAGATGGCTCGGGACGCCCGCGACAGCGCCAGGGGGCTGCTCGCGGCCGGGCTCGACCCTTCACAGGCGAAGAAGGACGCGAGGCGAGCCGAGGCGGCCAACCTCGAAACCTTCCGCTCGATCGCAGACGAGTTCCTCGCGAAGAAGACGCGCGAAGGGCGCGCCGCCGTCACCCTGGCGAAGAAGACATGGCTTCTCGGGCTGACCGATTCGGCGATCGGCGCGCGGCCGATTCGCGAGATCACGGCTCCCGAGATTCTGGACCTTCTCCGCAAGGTCGAAGAGCGCGGCCTGCATGAGACGGCGAATCGTCTCCGGGCGAACATCAGCGAAGTCTTTCGTTATGCTATCGCCTCGGCTCGGGCCGATAACGACCCCGCCGGGGCGCTGAAGGGCGCCCTCACCCGCCCCGTGGTGACGGCTCGGCCCGCCATCACAGAAAGGAAGGCCCTGGGCGGGCTGCTGCGGGCCGTGGACGGCTTCGACGGCCAACCGACCACCAGAGAGGCGCTGAAGCTCTTGGCGCTCCTGGCGCCCCGCCCTGGCGAGCTGCGGCTCGCCCGCTGGACGGAATTCGACCTCGAGGCGGCCGTGTGGACGATTCCGGCCGAGCGGACGAAGATGCGCCGCGAGCATCGCGCTCCCCTGCCTCGGCAGGCCGTCGACATTCTGCGGCGGCTCCACACGCTCACCGGCGGCGGCGAGTTGGTCTTTCCTTCCGTCCGCAGCGCCGCCCGGCCGATCAGCGAGAACACCCTCAACGCCGCTTTGAGGCGCATGGGCTATGCCAGTGACGAGGTAACGTCGCACGGCTTCCGCGCAACGTTCTCGACCATCGCCAATGAGAGTGGCAAGTGGAACGCCGACGCGATCGAACGCGCGCTGGCGCATGTCGAGAACGATGGCGTTCGCCGCGCCTACCATCGCGCCGAGTATTGGGAAGAGCGCGTCACGATGGCGCAATGGTGGGCGGACCTCTCGCAAGATCACGACGACGCCGATGCGGCTTGGAAGGCTGTCGTTCTCGCCCTCGCCGACGACTCGGGGCTGAAAACCGACAAGAATACGCTCGACCGCGCTCGCCTCTTCTTCGGGCCTCGCCACCCGGCAGGCGTCCGGCCTGCGATGCGATTCGTTCCGGGCGAGGCCTTCGATTGGCGCACGGCGCTGGCGTTGGTTCGAACGGCGAGGGGGAGAGGCCGCGAGAAGAGAGACGCTCTCCAGGGAGCTTCTCTGGCCCGGCAATCGACCTCGGCCGCGAAGGTGTTCAACGGCGACCTCGACCTCTTGCGCGAATCACAGCCACCTGTTTTCGACGACCATGCGAGTGCTGATCGAGAACGCCCACCTCGAGCGCATTCGCGAACTGGCCGAGCGCGAGGGGCTGACCACGGCGAGCATGGCGGGCCGGCTTATCGTGGAAGCGCTCGCGGCGCGCAGCAATCCTACCCGCCCCGACGCCGACCCTCGGCCGGACATCGCGCCAAGGCGCGACGGACGACGTTCGCCCGTGGAAGGAAGCAGCGCGACCAGCGCGCGAGCGACGGCCCGGCGGCGGGACGTCATTTGACCGACGACGGCCAATCGGCCCTCGAGTTGCGTTCATCGTATCGCGTCATCTGCGCCACTGGCGCGACCGAACCGTTGGAGACAAGAACGATGGCCTATTTCGAGAGAGCGCATTCGACGGGCGTCGGACGCGGAACCGTCACCAGTCCCGAATCGGTGAAGCTCGCTTGCACGTTCCGCAAGTCGCAATTCGAAGCCGTGCGGCGCATCGCCGAGGAGAAGAGCGAGACGGCCGCGAGCGCCATTCGCCGGCTTGTCGACGAAGCCCTTCGCGCTCGCGCCGCTTACGAGCGGGAGACGCGCCGACAAAGAGATGCGCCGGCAGGTCATTTGATCGGCTTACGGCGGCGGGACGGCGAATGTGCGTCACGTGGTGGCCGATCAGAACTTGTAGATGACGGCCGCGCGCGTCTTCCCCGTCGTCGGCCGCGCGTCGACCGGCGATCCGAGGACGCTGGCGTATTTGTCGTAGAAGCTGTGCAGATATTCCACTCGCGCGCCGACGTGCGCCGTCAGCATGGTTTCGAATCCGCCGCCGAACTGAACGCCCGAGAAGAGGTGAGACGTTCCTATGCCGCCGAGCCCCCAGGTCGTGAGCCGGGCGTAAGTCTGCGTCCATCCGGCCGAGCCGAACAGCAGCGTGTTCCCGAACAGGTGGCCGGCGCGAGCGCGAATGGAATAATCCCAGTCGTAGGCAATTTGCGCGTTCGCCGAGAAGCCGGGAAGGTTCACGCTCGCCGTCGAGCGCGCGCCGCCGCCGCTGCCGTCGATTTCGACGCCGAAGACCGATCGCCCATACTGATAATCGTAGCCGAGCAGCGCGCCGCCGACGCCGCCGGTTCCGCCGACGCCATCGGCCGCAGCGGCGTCCACAGAGAGCTTCGTGCTGCCGAAGGCGTAGCCGCCATGTGCGCCGACGTGAGGCCCTGTCCAGCTCTCACGCAGAACGGAAGTCGGCGCAGCGACGCCGACCGGCGAGCCGCCCCAATCGGCCATCTCGAAGGGCTTGAAGATCAGCCCGACGCGGGCGACGGCGTTTTCGAGCCGGGCGTTGTAGAGGCCGCCGAGGAAGTTGCGCTGTCCGAAGAGGCTTTGAAGATATTCGGCCCGCCCATAGAGGCCGGCGGCCAAGCGCGTCTCCACGCCGACGCCGAAGATCGCCCCCGTATAGCGCACGTCGTCGCTGTCGCCAGTGGGATAGGTGAGCTTGGTGACGGCCTGTGTGACGCCCGCCGTCGCATAGACGAGCGTGTCCTCCGTCGCGAGCCCGCCGAGCCTTCCACGCAACGCCCATGACGCGGCCTCCCGGAACGTCACGTCGACGCCCGAGGCGTTCGCCGCCGTGCTCTTGATGTTGCCGTCAGCGGCAATGCCGGCGAGGAACCATGAGCCGAATCGATAGTCGAAGCCTGCCGTGACGCCACCCGCCACACCATACATGCCGACGCCGCTGAAGGTTGCTGCGCCCGGAACGGCGAGCCGAGTAATCGCCCAACCCGGTCCGACATTCACGCCAACGTGTAGGCCCGTCCAGCGGGGCGGAGAGAATGCAGGATGCGGCGCATCGGCGACGAAAGGCGGCGCGCTGGCGACGATCGGAATCGAGCCGGTAATGTCGTCGCTCGGACGATGGCCCTTTCTTCCGCGCGCCGCAGTCGCCGCATGTCCGCTTCGGCTTTCGAACATCGGATTGTTAGAAGGCTCATTGTAACGCGCGGGCGAACCTGCCGACGCCATGCCTTCGAACAGAAGGATGAATGTCGTCGACACGAAAATTCTTCTCATAATCCAAATCCCCCATAGCGGAGACTCCACTATTCGAGGGCATGGTTAAGAGTCCGTAAGCAGAGTCGAGCGATCGGATCGAGGGGCAACGCTGGCGAGAGTGCCGAAGAGTCCGTTAGCGGCGGCTACGGCTATCAGGCAAATCCGGGATACCCGACATACCCGAGTGGCGCGCCTTCGGCATATCCGCCAGTGCAACAGCGCTACCGGCTTTGAATGCGATGGCACTCGGACTCCGAAGATCGATAAAGGGCCGAACCGGAAAAATTCCACATCTAAATTTTGTGGAAATAGGCATGATAAAGGCCGCTCGACAAGATGTCGCTCCGGGGCTCAGCGCCCGCCCCGCCGCCCGATTCCGAAAAAGGGGGACCCTAACGGCCCGATGGCCGCCGATCGGAAAATGGACTCCGCCCGATTGCCGACGACGCGAATGGACTCCTTTTGGGAGTTCGAACCGTCGGATGTGCTATCGAACCATGGCCGAGCCATCGAAAGGCGGACCAACTGCCGTTTGATGGACAAGCCGTCGAACCATGGCCGAACCATCGAACGGCGGATGAACCGCCGAGCCTGTCGACGACTGAACGAGGGCGAGCCGTGAGCGACGCCGAAACGGAAACCGAAGTGCTGCGATTGCTGCGCCGGATGGAGTCGAAGCTCGACAACGCGAGTGGCCGCTTCGAACGTTTCGCCGGGGCTTTCGACTCCCGCCTGAGGGGAATGGAAGAACTCTGCGCTCAGCTCCGCGGGACGCAGAAACGCGTAGTCGAGGAAATCGACGAACTGGCGCGCGCCCTGGCAGATTGCCATGCGACGGCGATCGGACACGGCGTGCGCCTTTGTGACCTCGAGCAGCGCATTCGGCGCGTCGAGCAAATCCTCAGCGTTTCATCGCCAGGGCCGAAGTGAGCCGAGCCGGGCGGCTCCCGGCACGCTATGCTCGACAAGAGCGGCGCAGCGACGGTTGAGCGCAACCGGCCCGACGACGATCGGCCGAACTGCCGAGCGTCACCCCACTGGGGCGTCGGGAGGGCCGAGAGGGGCAGCGTTGCGATTTGGGGGTATTTCTGGGGGTGCGAGAAAAGCGGCCTTCCAAAAAATAGACTATAAAGCAACGCCTTAGATCGCCAATTAGATGTCTCTCTTGGCACCATCAAGCTCTTTCGAAGAGTTCCGAGGCAGTCCGCCTGACGCAATTTATCATTAGACCGTCGAGCGGACATCATTCTCTTACGGGCCCACGCCCGCCGTCTCCTCGCACGACGCATAGCTCGAACCGGGCGGCGAATGCCGATCCGGCGGCGCCGCTCCGGTCATGAACAGATTCCAAGCGTGATCGAAATACCGATCCTGCTCCGTCGGATCGGAGAAGCGCTCTGTCCCGAGCATTGCGGCAATCATCGGCTTGATCGATGTCGAGTAGAGGAGCTGTTCCGCGATGAACAGCGGATCGCCTTTTCTCATGCATCCGTCCCTCTGCGCTTCGCTTACCAGAGCTGCGAAACGCACCATGAATGGATCATTCTCGGCCGGGGTCGGCCGCATCCCTCCCAACGCCACGGCTTCGCCGAGGGCCACGCGATTGAGGGACAGGAGTTGCGGGCGCAGATTGATGGAGAGAAGCAACCTCGCGTAGCGACGCAGATTATCCAGCGGAGCGCCTTCCTCCTTCATGCTCTCGTCGAGATCTCGGATGACCTGTGTTCGGAACTGCTCCATCATCGCCGTGAACAAGGCCGCCTTCGAAGGATATCGACGATAAACAGTATCCTTGCCGACGTTGCATTCCGCGGCGACCTGCTCCATCGACGTCGCAGCAAATCCCTGTGATGCAAAAAGAGCCGCCGATACGTCGAGGATGCGTCGACCGAGTTCTTCCGAAGCGTGCTTCGTCGGGCGCCCGCCGCGATGCGGTCGCGGCCGAGCGCTTTTCGCGGCGCCTCGGGAGTCCGAAGCGCCCGCGCCTCTGTTCGACTTCCCTTCGGTCTTCCGTCTCACGATCCGCCTGCCTCCGAGGTCGGTCCCAATCAGCCTAATCTTTACAGATTTTCTAATGAAGCAAAGAACCAAACGCAATCGTATAGTTATGCGTCGCCGCCGGCCGCCGGGCCGAGGACTCGATCGAATTTATCTGGACGATAACGTCCCGTTATTGCTAACTCCCTATCGACACAGTTCAATCCGCATTAGTGTCGGGGAGCGCCACAATGACGATCAGTGGTCGGGCAGCCATTTTATGGAGCACGGCGGCATTTGCGCTGTCCTTCGGCGGGATGGCGCAGGCCGAAGAGCCGACGGTTCTGGATATGATCGATGTCGGAGCGGCGAAAGCGAAGGACGGAGCAGGCGACGGCATTCTGGCGAAGCGTTCGACATCCACGACGAAGACCGACACTCCGACGATCGAAACGCCTCAATCCGTTTCCGTCGTCACGCGTAAGCAGATCGACGATCAAAACCCCCAGACTGTCGGTCATGCGCTCCGCTATACAGCCGGCGTCCTGTCCGATCCCGATGCGACCAATCGTTACGACAGCTTGTTCATCCGCGGATTTGGCGGATTTGGGCTCTCCACCGCGTTCGTAGGCTTTCTCGACGGGTTGCGCCTGCCTCGCGGGCAGGCCTTTGCGCAATTTCAGATCGATCCTTTTCTCCTCGACCGGATCGAGGTGCTCAAGGGACCTTCGTCGCTGCTCTATGGCCAAATCAGCCCTGGAGGAATCGTGACCCAGATCAGCAGGGAGACGAGCGCCGATCCTTACAACGAACTCCGCATCGAGGGCGGTTCGCATGGTCGGATACAGGGAGGCTTTGCGACGCGAGGCGCATTCGACGAGCAGGGCGTTTGGCAATACGGCCTGTCCACGATTGGCCGGCAATCCGGCACGCGCTACGAAAATGTCGATGAGCAGCGATTCGCGGTCGCGCCGGCGTTGACGTGGCGGCCGGACGCCGATACGCGTTTCACCCTGCGAGGATATTATCAGAGAGACCCGCGGGGCGGATACTTCAACTCGCTGTACGGAACTTTCCTCGCTCCCCCGCAATATCGTTCCTTCCTGGGATGGAATCTCGATATCGGGGACCCGAATTACGAACGCTACCAGCGAACGCAGTGGAATATCGGCTACAGCTTCGAGCATCGCTTCAGCGATTGGCTCGAGTTCCGCTCGACCGCCCGATATGGCGACGTATCGAGCGAGCTCAGGGGTATCCAGATGGCCGGGCCGATGGGGCCGGACGGCGTCATTCCGCGCATCGCCGCCAATTCGATCGAGCGAGCTCATGGGCTCGCCACGGATAATCAGGCGGCGTTCACATTTGGAACGGGGCCGCTCGATCATAAATTGTCGGCCGGCGTCGACCATCAATGGTTCACGAGCGACTTTGCCTATCATATCGGTCTCCCATCCGGTCTCGACGTGACGAATCCGATCTACGGAACGCCGGTCGTCCCGCTCTTTACCGCCTACGACAACACTCAAGACGTCGAGCGAACGGGAGCCTATCTGCAGGACCAGCTCTCCCTCGGCAATTGGCGCGTCACTTTGGGCATTCGTCGCGACTGGACGACACAGGAGACGGAAGACCGCCTCAAAGGCGGGACACGCTCCAGCCAGTCCTCTTCGGCGATGACCTATCGCGCGGGTCTCCTCTATCTCTTCGAAAACGGCCTCGCTCCCTATGCGAGCTATTCGACCTCGTTCGAGCCCGTGACAGGCGTCGACGCACAGGGAAAGACGTTCGTCCCGACGAAGGCCAGACAGTTCGAGATCGGCGTCAAGTATCAACCGCCCTGGTCCGACGCTTTGCTGACCGTCTCGGCGTTCGACATCCGGCAGGACAATGTGCCGACGCCCGGCCCCATTCCCGGCTTCAATGTGCAGACCGGCCAAATCGGCTCACGGGGCCTCGAATTCGAGGCGCGGGGCAATATGACGCGCGATCTCGAACTGATCGCCGCGCTCGCCTTGCTCGACACGGAGGTCACGAAATCGAATGATCCGACCGCTGTCGGCAAGCGTCCGCAGGCCGCGCCCGGATATTTTTCGTCGATCTGGGCAAATTACAAATTCGACGGCGACGCCCTGCGCGGCCTCACGGCCGGCGGCGGCCTGCGCTTCGTCGGACCGAGCTATGCCGAGGACGCCGACAAGGTGCTGAAGGACGGCTATGAGGTCGTGGATCTCTCTTTGCGCTACGAGTTGGAAGCTCTGAACCCGCTCCTGAAAGGCGTGATCGCGACCCTCGATATCAAGAACCTGTTCGACAGGAATTACTACACGAGCTGCACATATGGCTTCTACTGCCAATACGGAACAGAGCGACAGTTCCTGGGCGGGTTGCGCAAGACATGGTGAGCCCTTCATCGTAAGCGCCGTTGCGACCCCATTGATTCTTCGGGTTCGGAAGGATTTTCGGATGTGAGATTCTTCTGAGGGACAGCCATGTCTCTGGAAGGATCCGAAGATGAACGAGAATGCGACGATCGAAACGGCTTTTGGCGCAGGATTTGTCGGACGTGTGGATTTTCGTCGTTCACGTTCGGGCAATCGGCTGTGGTCGAAGGAGCTGAAGGGCCGGATCGTACGAGAGAGTCTCGCGCCTGGAGCGCGCGTCGCCGACGTGGCCCGCAAATATCGGATATGCGCGCAGCAATTGACGCAGTGGCGCCGCCAGGCGCGCACCGGGCGGCTCGCGCTGGTGACCGACGGTCCCGCGGAGTTCGTGGAGATCGAGCTCGAGCAGCCCTCCGTTCGTAACGAGAGCGATGCGAAGATCGAGATCGTCGTCGGCAAGGTCGTGTTACGGCTGGATCAGGACACCGCGTCGACGCGCATCGCCGAGATCATGACGGCGCTGGAGCGCGGCGCGTGATCATTCCGTCGCAAGGGTTGCGGATCGTGCTCGCCGTGCGTCCCGTCGATTTCCGCTGCGGGCATGACGCGCTGGCCGCTCTCGTGCAAAACAAGCTCGGACTCGATCCGCATTCCGGGCTCATCGTCGTGTTCCGCTCGAAGCGAATGGATCGCTTGAAGATTTTGCTGTGGGACGGAACCGGACTCGTGCTCGTCTACAAGCGTCTCGGCGATAGCCGCTTTTCTTGGCCGCAGATCAGCGACGGCGTCCTGCAATTGAGCCGGGTGCAATTCGAAGCTCTATTCGACGGGCTCAACTGGAAGCGCGTCGGCGAGCGGATCGTGGCGACGCCGACCGCGGCGAACTGATCGCAACTTCGGCTTCATTCGGCGCCTCGCTTGCGATAGATTCGCCGACGTGACGCCGAGCTTCGATCCCTCCAGACTCGCAGAGCTGCCTGCCGAACTACGCGCATTGTTCGAAGCTCAGCGCGCCATGCTCGAAGCCGAACGCATCCGCGCCGATCATGAGCTCGCCGCGCGCCTTCACACCGAGAGCGAGCTCGCAGCGTCGAAGGAGACGGTCGAACGTCTGCAATTGCTCGTCAAGGAATATGAACGCGCGCGTTTCGGCAAGCGTTCGGAGAAACTCGATCCCGATCAGTTACAGCTCGTTCTGGAAGATATCGAGATCGCCATTGCCGAAGTCCAGGAGCGGGAAGACGATCGCGCGCGCCGCTCGGGGCGCCCGGCGACCAGGGAGCGCGCCGCCCGCGCCGCGCGCGCCTTTCCTGCTCATCTGCCGCGCGTCGAGCGCGTGATCGAGCCAGAAAGCCTCGCCTGTCCCTGCGGCTGCGGCCTGATGGTTCGGATCGGCGAGGACCGCTCCAGCCGCCTCGACGTGACGCCGGCGCAATATCGCGTCATCGAGACCGTGCGGCCCCGCTACGCCTGTCCGACAGGATGCGCGGGCGTCGCCCAGGCGCCGGCTCCTGCGCATCTGATCGAGGGCGGCGTTCCCACCGAGGCGCTGCTGGCGCAAGTGGCGGTCGCCAAGTTCAGCGAGCACATGCCGCTCTACCGTCAATCGCAGGTCTTCGCGCGCCACAGGATCATGCTCGACCGCGCCGTTCTGGCCGATTGGATGGGAACGACGGCCTTCCACCTCGCGCCGATCGTCGAGCGCATGAGCGCGCTGATGAAGCTGTCCGGCCGTCTATTCATGGACGAGACTCGGGCGCCGGTTCTCGATCCCGGCCGCGGCCGGACGAAAACTGGCTATCTCTGGGCGGTTCTGCGCGACGACCGCGGGCACGGCGGCGCCGATCCGCCGATCGTGGTCTATCATTACGCGCCGGGTCGCAGCGGCGAGCACGCCGAGCGGATGCTCGAAGGATTCGACGGCGTTCTCCAGGTCGACGGCTATGGCGGCTATCATCGTCTGGCGCGCGCCGAGCGCAAAGGTGGCGCCCCACTGCGGCTCGCCTGGTGTTGGAGCCATGGCAGGCGCGAGATCATCGCCGCCACGCCGAAAGCGGGCTCGCCCATCGCCGAGGCGATCCTGGCGCGCATCGCCGCGCTCTATGCGATCGAGGCGGACATCCGGGGCAAAGAGGCGCCGATCCGGCAGAGCGTTCGCGCCGAGCGGTCGCGGCCTCTTGTCGTCGAGCTCGAAGAGTTTTTGCGCGCCCAGGCCGCTCGCCTCTCCGGCCGCAGCGACATGGGCAAGGCGGTCGCCTATCTTCTGAATCATTGGGCCGGGCTGACCCTGTTCCTCGACGATGGACGCGTCGAGATGGACACCAACCTCGTCGAAAATCAGATTCGGCCGCTGACTCTCACGCGCAAGAATGCGTTATTCGCGGGGCACGATGAAGGTGGACGTTCCTGGTCACGTCTCGCTTCGCTCATTGCGACATGCAAGTTGAACAGCGTCGATCCCTATGCCTGGATGAAGGCGACGCTCGAGGCGATCGCCGATGGCCATCCGCAGTCGCGCATCGACGAGCTGATGCCCTGGGCCTTCAAATCCTCGTCGCCGACGCCAGCCGCCTGATCGCTCACCATTGCGCTGAACCAATCGCTGACAAAGCTTTGCGCCAAAGGCTTGCAATGCCTTGTCGCAACGAATTGCAAGCTATTCTTCCATTCCAGCGGCAATGGGACGACAACGGCGCTTACCCTTCATCGATCAGGCGAATGGCGCGCGTCCACGCGATCGGGACACGCAATCGGAGGAGCCGATCACGCACGTCATCGTGACGCCTCTCTGGCGCAGTCTTCCTTCGGAACCGCGCTTCTGATTCCCGGAGACCAGCGACCGACCATCGATCGGCTTCGTTGCGAAAACCGAACGGCTCGTGATTGCGTGGCGAGGCGACCGCGTCGGAAAGACGCCGCCTCCCGATCTGCGCGTCCATCGAATTCGTCGATGAATTCGAGGTCAGCCGCGGCCGGCGCTTCCGTCGACGACCCGCGCATTCGTCCCGCAGTCCTTCTCGAGGACGCGAAGAACGCCGTGTTCGCTCGGCGCCGGCGCCACGCGCAGGTCGGCGCAGCCCGCCTCCCGCAGCACGCGCGCGACATCTTCCGACAAGACGAGATGCGCGATCTCGACGATGCGGCGCGGCTCGACGCGCCCCTTCGTCAGCGCCAGAAAGAGCGCCGCGCTGCGCGCCGAATAATGCAGCACGACGTCGATGTCGCCGCGCGACAGCGCCGCGAGCGCCACCTCCGGCAGAGCCTCGACCGCTTGCGCGCGATAGGTCTCGACCACCGTCGCCTCATGCCCGCCCGCGCGCAAAAAATCCTCCAGCGCGTCCTTGCGGTCGCGGCCGGCGAGATAGAGGAAGCGCCGCGGCGAGGCGAAGCGCTCGCGCAGCAGCGCGATCAGCGCGGCGACGTCCGGCGCGCGCGCCTCCACATCCAGGCCCCTCGCGCGCGCGGCCTCGGCGGTTTTCGCACCCACCACGAAGAAAGGCGTGTCGGCGAGAGTCGCGACGTCCTCGCTCGCATGGCGAAGCGCCCGCGCGCTCGTCGCCAGCGCGGCGTCGAATTTTTCGCGCGGGATCGCCGCGCCGGTCGCGACGATCTCGGTCGCCGGCGCGACGACCGGCTCATGGCCGAGGCGCCGCAGCTCTTCCGCCGTGCGTTCGGCGTCGTCCCGCGCGCGCGTGACGAGCACGCGGCTCACGAAAGGCCCGCGACGCCATGCGGCAGGCGCAGCAGAATTTCATTCGCCGCGTCGTCGCCGAGGAGCGCCGCGTCGATCGCGGGCCCGCGCCGGCGCGCCTCATAGACCTCGGAACCGTCGGCGCGTAGCACGAGGCCGTGGAAGTCGAGCGTCTCGCCGTCGAGCCGGGCATGGGCGGCGATCGGCGTGCGGCAGGAGCCGTCGAGCACGGTGAGAAAGGCGCGCTCCGCCGCGAGCGCCGCTCCGGTCGCGGCGTCCAGGATCGGCGCCAGCGCCTCGCGCACGCGGGCGTCGCCGGCGCGCTTGGTCACGGCGATCGCGCCCTGGCCGGCGGCGGGCAGGAAATCCTCGATCGGCAGAACGTCGGTGGCGCGACCCTCGAGGCCGAGGCGCTTCAGCCCGGCGAGCGCCAGCAGCGTGCCGTCGACCTCGCCGCTCTCCACCTTGCGCAGCCGCGTCTCAACATTGCCGCGCAGCAGCGTGACCGACACGTCCGGCCGCAGGCGCCTGACCTGCGCGCCGCGCCGCAGCGACGCGGTGCCGACCACGGCGCCCTTCGGCAGATCGGCGAGGCTCGCGCCGCCGCGGCCGATCCAGGCGTCGCGCACATCCTCGCGCGGCAGGAAGCCGGCGATGGCGATCTCCGGCGGCAAATGGGTCGGCAGATCCTTGGACGAATGCACGGCGAGGTCGATCCGCCCTTCGGCGAGCGCAATGTCCAGCTCCTTGGTGAAGAGCCCCTTGCCGCCCGATTCGGCCAAGGCCCGGTCCTGGATCATGTCGCCGGTGGTGCGGATGACCTCGATCGGCAACGTCTCCTCGGCGACGCCGAGCGCCGCCGCCAGCAGCCGCCGCGCTTCGTGCGTCTGCGCCAGGGCGAGCGGACTGCCGCGCGTGCCGATGCGTAAACTCGCCGTCATCTCGCCTTCGCCTTTCGTGAGCGGCGGACTATAGGGAAAAGCGCGCCCACCACAAGGCGGGAGGAAATCGACAGCCAGAAGGAAATCGACCTCGGCTCCCGCGGTCGATTTCCGGTAGCGGGTAAATTTAAACTTTAAATCATGCCGAAGTGCTTGAGGGCAGATTCGATATGCGGCCACATCGGAGCGGGGCATGGACACACGCGCCGTGCTGAATTCTGCCTATTATGAGCCACGCCACGGGTTAGACCGTGCTCAGCCTTAACATGTGCGATATGGCATGGCTTGGGCGTACGCCCATGCTTGGATCGCACCCAATCTGTGATTTGCGTGTATGTTGCCATATTTGGACGCCTTCTGCTCAGTGTCAAAGCATCCTATCGGGCCGACAATAGTTTGTGCTAGTTCAGGCTAGCAATTTATTTTTGTATGAGCCACGACGGGCAGAAAGGTGATCGCTCCATGGTCGCACCTATAAAATCATGCACCATTGATCGTTCCATAACCCGCCCCTCGAACCTTGTCGTAGCTGAAGCAGCCCCCGGCAGATAGCCGGCTATGCTTACAACCGCCGCGCTCGCGCCCGCGGGCGCCTCCCCTTGCGCCGCCGCCCGGAACTCGCGACAAAAGGCGCCTAGCAGAGGAGTTCCGATCCATGCCGAGCCGCGTCGCCGCTCGTTTCGTATTTCTGGCCGCCGCCTTGGTCTTCGCCATGCGTCCCGCCGCGGCGCTCGACAAAGTGTCCTTCGCCACCAATTGGCGGGCGCAGGCCGAGCACGGCGGCTTCTATCAGGCGCTCGTCGACGGCACCTACGCCAGATATGGGCTCGACGTCGCCATCGTGCAGGGCGGCCCGCAGTCCAACGCGCGGCTGCTGCTCGCCGCCGGCCGCGTCGACTTCTGCATGGGCGCCAATCTCATCCAGACCTTCTCCGCCGTGCAACAGAAAGCGCCGATCGTCGCCGTCGCCAGCATGTTCCAGAAAGACCCGATCATCTTCATGTCGCATCCGGGCCAAGGCTTCGATCGTTTCGAGGATCTGCCGCAGGCGACCGCCTTCGTCGGCAACGACAATCTGGTCTCGGTCTTCCAATGGCTGAAGCAGACGCACGGCTTCAAGGAAGAGAAGATCAAGCCCTACACATTCAACTCGGCGCCGTTCCTCGCCGACAGGAAATCCATTCAGCAGGGCTATCTCACCTCCGAGCCTTTCGAGATCGCGCGGCAGGGCGGCTTCGCGCCGAATGTCTTCCTGCTCGCCGATTACGGCTACGACAGCTATTCGACGACGATCGAGACGCACGCGGAGACGATCGCCGCGAAGGCCGATCTCGTTCAACGCTTCGTCGACGCGTCGATCATCGGCTGGTATCATTATCTCTACGGTGACAATTCCGCCGCGAACGCCGCGATCCGCAAGGACAATCCCGAAATGTCCGAGGGCCAGCTCGCCTATTCTCTCGCCAAGCTGAAGGAGCGCGGCATCGTCGACTCCGGCGATTCGCTCGACCTCGGAATCGGCGCGATGACCGACGCGCGCGTGCGCAGCTTCTTCGACAAGATGGCGAAGGCCGGCGTGTTCCCCGCCGATCTCGACATTGCGAAAGGCTATACGACGCGCTTCGTGAACAAGAAAGTCGGTCTCGAGCTGCGGCCGGCCCGGGCGGCGAGCGCGCCGTGACGATTTGCGTCGCGGCGCCGGCTGCGGCCCTCGTCTCGCTGCGCGGGATCGGCAAGGCCTACGCCAATGGCGTCACGGCGCTCCGAGACTTCGATCTCGATCTGCGCGAGGGCGAGTTTCTGACGCTGCTCGGGCCGTCCGGTTGCGGCAAGTCGACGGCGCTGCGGCTCATCGCCGGTCTCGCCGAGCCGAGCGGCGGGCGCATCGTCTGGCGCGACGCGACGGAGGCGCGGTCGATCGGCTTCGTTTTTCAAGAGCCGACGCTGCTGCCCTGGGCCGATGTCTTCGCCAATGTCTATCTGCCGCTGCGCCTTTCCGGCGTCGCGCGCGAAGCGGCGCGCCTACGCGTGCGCGAGGCGCTGCGCCAAGTCGGCCTCGGCGATTTCGAGAGCGCCCTGCCCCGCGAGCTCTCCGGCGGCATGAAGATGCGCACGGCGATCGCCCGCGCGCTGGTGACGCGGCCGAAGCTGTTGCTGATGGACGAGCCCTTCGCCGCGCTCGACGAGGTGACGCGCTTCAGGCTCAACGACGATCTGCTGGCGCTGAAGCGCGAGCTCGGGACGACGGTCGTCTTCGTCACCCATTCGGTTTATGAGAGCGTCTATCTCTCGACGCGCATTCTCGCGCTCGCCGTGCGCGGCGCCGCCGTCGTCGACGAGATCGAGATCGACGCATCCGTCGAGCGCGACGAGGAGTTCCGCGCGAGCGCGCCCTTCGCGCAGCTCTGCCGGCGCGCCTCCGCGGCTCTGCGCAGCGCTTCGGGAGAGCTTCTGTGAAGAACGGGAACGCCCGCGACGCGCTGCTGCCGCTCGCTGTGCTCGCCTGCGCGCTCGCGGCCTGGGAGGCGGCGGTGCGCGCCTTCGCCATACCGACCTATGTCCTGCCGGCGCCGAGCCTCGTCGCCGAGACGCTGGCGAAGGATCGCGAGATCCTCTTCTCGGCTCTGCTGGTGACGCTGACGACGGCGCTGGAAGCGCTCTCGCTCGCGACCATCGGCGGCGTCGCGCTGGCGCTGCTGATCTCGCGCTCGCGCTGGCTCGAGAGGGCGATCATGCCCTTCGCCATCGTGCTGCAGGTGACGCCGATCATCGCCGTCGCGCCGCTGCTGCTCGTCTATCTCGAGCCGGCGCGCGCGGTGCTGGTCTGCGCTTTTCTCGTCGCCTTCTTTCCCATTCTCGCCAACGCCTCGCTCGGCCTCGCCTCGGTCGACCGCGCGCTGGTCGAGCTCTTCGATCTCTATCGCGCCTCGCCCTGGCAAAAGCTGGTCCTCTTGCGCGCGCCGGCGGCGCTGCCGCAATTTCTCACGGGGCTGCGCATCGGCGGTGGGCTGTCGCTGATCGGCGCCATCGCCGCAGAGCTCGCCGCGGGCGCGGCGGGACGAGGCGCCGGCCTCGCCTTCCGCATCTCGGAGGCGGGCTATCGGCTCGACATTCCGCGCATGTTCGCAGCGCTGGCGCTGGTCTCGGCGGCGGGCGTCGTGATCTATGCGGCGCTGACCGCGCTGACGCATCTGAGCCTGCGCCGCTGGCACGAGAGCGCGCGGGGAAAGGGCGAATAGGGGAAAACCGCGCACGGGCGGTTCGCCACCGCCGACGCCCGCATCAGGCTCGCGAGCCTTCTAGAGCTTTCGCTGATAGATCGCCGTTCCGTTCTCGATGCCGTGGAACTGGAACCGAGCGTCGGAATCCATGATGGTGTTGCATACGAGCTTCACATGCGCGACCTGGATCTGGATCGGGTCGTATTCTTTCAGCGTCTGCGGACGAACAGCCGGGTTTCGCGACGGCGACTTCGCCATCGACCAGGACCAGTCGTCGAACAGCAGGTAGCCGCCCGGCTTGCACAGCTCCTTGAGAATGCAGGCGGCGGGGGCGTCGAGATGAAAGAGATGGCCTCCGTCCACATAGGCCAGATCGAAAGCCGGCAGCTTTTTCTCCGCGAAACCCAACGCCAGCTGGAAATGATATCCCGAAAACACGCCGGGCGGCGAGCCCCATTCCCCGTTCACATTCGTATAGCCGAGACCGTTGAGATCACTCGTCAGCTCCTTCACGTCCTTATCGCGGCTGAAGAGATAAATCTGACCGAGGTTGTCCATGATTTTCGCCACCGCCTGGGTGGTGGCGCCGATGCCGACGCCGATCTCGTAGAAAACAACGTCATGCTTGTCGGGCGCGCGATCTCTAGATTCGGAAAGATATCGAATAACGACTGGGTCCGGCTTGGAAATCGTCTGGTAATTGGGAAGACCAATCTTTTCTAACACGCCTCGCCTCCACAAGCATAGGACCCGTATTATACCGTTCGCCTACGTACCGTTAACCCATGTCGCTGACCGGATCAAGGGGCGTCGGGGCGCTCGACGATTAGAATTTGCTTTGCGAAAATATGTTTCGTCGACGAGGGACGCTCCCGACGCAGAGGCTCACTCCGCCTCGCGAACCTGGGCCTGGGCGGCCGGCGCATGCTCGATCTTGGGCGTGCGCTTGAAGGTCGATTTGCGCCCGCGCATGGTCTGCAGGATCTTCGCGCCATTGGAGAAGGCGAGATAGATCATCAAAGGCGGCACCGACAGCATCGTTTTCACATAGTCGACGAGCGAGCCGCGCTTCAGCGCGAGATAGGGCGGCAGAGTAAAGCCGATGACGACGATCGCCGTCTCGATCCCGATGAATTTCAGTATCGGCAGATAGGGCAGGATCGAGCCGCGCATCAGAGCGCCGAGCACGAAGGCGATGAGGCCGATCGCCGCCGTCGGGAAGAAGATCTGATGCACGATCAGCATGATCGCCGCGACGCGCTCGGTCAGCGTCCAGGGCGCGCGCCAGAGCGGCAGCAGCGTCTTCTGCGCCACTTGCACGAAGCCGTTGGACCAGCGCCGCTGCTGCCGGCGGAAGTCGCGCAGCTCCTCCGGCACCTGGCCGGGGATCGGCGGCTCGGTGACGAATATGCCATGCCAGCCGCCGAGCGCGGCCCGCACGGTGAGATCGAGATCCTCGCACAAAGAATAATCCGACCAGCCGCCGACCGTCTCGATCGTCTCGCGGCGCCAGATCCCGCCCGTGCCGTTGAACTGGAACAGCCAGCCGGCGCGGGCGCGCGTGCGCTGCTCGATGAGGAAATGGCCGTCCTGCACGAGGCCTTGCGCGCGAGTCAGCCAATTCTTGCGGAAATTGGCGAATTCGCAGCGAGACTGCACGAAGCCGGCGCGGGCGTCCGTCACCAGCAGCGGCACGGTGCGCTTCAGCCACTCCGGCGGCGGCCGGAAATCGGCGTCGAGCATGGCGACATAGGGCGCGTCAAAGAGAGCGAGACCCGCCGCGCAGGCGCCCGCCTTGAACCCGGAGCGGTCCTCGCGGCGGACATGAAGAATATCGGCGCCCTCGGCCCGCAGCTCGCGCGCCACCGCTTCGGCGCGCTCGGGCGTCTCGTCGGTGGAATCGTCGAGCAGCTGGATATGCAGCCGGTCGCGCGGCCAATCGAGCTGCGCGACGCAGCGCAGCGCCTGCTCGGTCACCGCCGGCTCGTTGAACACCGGTATCTGCAGCAGCACATGCGGCAGCTCGGCGTCGGGGAGCGCGACCGCTCGGCGGTCCTTCACGCCGCGCAGCTGATCGAACAGAAAGCGGGCGATGATCGCGATGAAGCCCGCGCCGATCAGGATCAGGACCAGCGCCGCCGCGAGGCAGACGCTATCGGCGAGAAACTGCAGAAGTGCGATGATCAAGCGCCTTATCCTTCTTCTTTCGCCACGGGACGCCGGGCCGGCGCGGCCGTCTCTCCGCCCGCGGAGCGCGTGTCGATCGTCGCCTGCGCCCAGACCACCCTGGTGGCGGTCCAGGCGTGGAGCCACACGGCGAGCATCGTCGCCTCACGAACCAGAAATATGCCGGGCGCCGCCCAAGATAGCCGCCAGCCCTTGGCGATGGAAAGCAGCATCTCGAGGGTCAGCCACAGGGAGAATGTCGCGGCGAGGCCGTAGAGGGGCGTGAGCCCGGCGAGCGGCGCGACGACCAGCGACGCCGCAAAGGAGGGCAGCGCCTGGCAGAACGGCTCCGCGAGGAAGGACAGGAGTTCGTCGTCGCGGCGCACGACGCTCCATCGCAGCTGGCGCTCATACACATCGCGGAACCGACGGAGCCCGAGTTCCTGGCGCACCAGACGATGCGAAAAGACGGTCTTGAGTCCGATCCGCCTCAGCGCTTTGGCCGTCGCATTGTCCTCGCCGACCGTATGCGCGATGGCCGCGAAGCCGCCGGCGCGCAGAAAATCGCTGCGGCGGAACAGCATGATCTTGCCGACGCCGAAGCCATGGCTGCCGACCGAGGCGGCGAACAGCATGCGCTGATGCGGCCCATTCAGGATTGCCGCCTCGACATGAGCGGCGAAATTGGCCGGCGCGGCGGCATAGGGGATGGCGCAAACCATGCCGATCCCCTGTTTCAGATGGCGCATGGCCTCGGCGAGATCGTCCGGCTCGAGGACGACGTTGGAATCCTTCATCAGGATCACGTCGTTCTCGGCTTCGTCGACCGGCCGGAACAGATTGTCGACCTTGGGGCTCGCCGCAAATCGCGCCGTCGAATGCAGGATGCGCGACGGAACATGCGGATAGCGCGCGAAAATCTCGCCCATCGCCGATACGGCCGGCGACGCGGCCTCTGTCGCCGAGGCGATCGCCTCGAATTGCGGATAGCGCTGGGCCAGCGCCGATTCCTGCGCCCGCACGAAGCCCTGCTCGAGCATCTTCACCGGCAGGACGATCGAGACGGGCGGCTGATCCTCGCGGGTTCCTCGCCGTGCGACCACCCGGGGATGGATGATGGCCGCGATGACGGAAAGGATGAGCAGACCGACGGAACTCGCCCAGAAAACCGCGCAGAACAAAACGAGCGGCAATGCGAATCTGTCGATCACGGCTCCTCCCGCTCATGGGTTTGCGGCACGGTCACGTCGAAACGGCGCATCACCGAATCGACCGCGCCCGGCGGCAGCCACGCGAACAATTTCATCGCATAATAAATAAACAGCGGAAAGGCGATCACCGCCGCGCGGCGCTCCAATCCGCGGATGATGATCTCCGCCGCCTTCGCGTCGCCGACTCGGCCCGGCTGCCAGGCCTCGAGCTTGGCCGTCATCGGCGTCGTCACGAAGCCCGGCACGATGAGACTGACATGCACGCCGTGCGGCGCGAGCGCGCCGCGAAGCGAATCCGCATAAAGATGCACGGCCGCCTTGCTCGCGCAATAGGCCGGCGAATAGGGAAGACCGCGGAGGCCCGCCATGGAGCCGACGACGGCGATCTGGCCCCGCCGCCGCGCCGTCATCGCGGCGACGGCCGGCTCCACCGTGTTGAACACGCCATGGACATTGATCGCCAGCAGGCCGCGCACGGCGTCCGGATCTTCGGCGATCTGCCCCGAGGCGAGGCCGGTCGAGACGCCGGCGTTGGCGATCACGAGATCGAGCGGCGCACGCGCATCGGACTCCGCGATGCGATCCGCCATGGCGCGGCGGTCGCGCACATCGGCGATGGTCGTGTCGACATCGGCGCCGGCGGCGCGGCAAGCCGCCGCCGTCTCGGCGAGCCGTCCGGCGTCGCGCCCATAGAGCGCGAGGCTGCGCCCCTCGCGCGCATAGCCGAGCGCCACCGCGCGGCCGATGCCGCTCGACGCGCCGGTGATGAGGACGCGCCGCGTCTTCATCGTCCGCCCGCCCGCTTCGGCGCCATCATCAGCGCCTCGCCGACGATCGCCGGCGCGCGCTGCTCGCCGCTGGCCAGAAGCCGCAAGAACACCCCCTCCCGCTCGGACGCCCGCAGCACGCGGCCGGTCAGCGTCACCGTCTCGCCGCGCGTCACCGGCTGCACGAATTTGCCGGACAATCGCGCGAGAAAGAGATCTCGCCGCCATGCGAGGAGCATGGGCTCGAAAGCCGCCAGCAGCTTCATGCCATGAACGGGCGGCGCGCGAAAGCCGATAGCTTGCGCCAGCGCATCGTCGAGATGGATGGGATTGTCGTCGCCGGAGACGGCCGCATAAGCTTCGAGCGCCGTGGCGTCGAAGGGACCGATGCGCCATTCGGGCAGGCGCTCGCCGACGGACGGCAGGCGCAGGCCGCTCACGGCGCGCCCTCCAGCCCCGCCGGGCGGGGCACGATGCGCAGCAGCGTCTCGGCGTGGAGCCGCGCCTCGCCGCCGGGCGTCGCGACATGGGCGTTCACGGCGAGCCGCGACGGGCTCGCCTCGCGCCGCAGCGAGACGGTGAGATCATAGCTTTCGCCGACGCGGAGCGGCGCGAAATAGCGGAAACTCTGCGACTCGTGGACGGGAAGCGCATTCTCGCCGGCGAGCGCGGCGCGGATCGCCTCGCCGATTTCGGAGGTCGTCATCCACACGGCGGGAAAGGCGACGGGCACGATCTGCTCGAGCGCATCCCCAAAACCGGTCTCGCGCCGATAGCGGGCGACGCGCTCCGCGTCTGCGACGACGCGGAACGGGCCGAGGCGGATGTCGCCGTCCATGGTCTCAGCGGACATGCGCGCCTCCGCTGTCGAGCGCGCGCACGATCAGCACCACATTGATGCCGCCGAAGGCGAAGGAATTGGTCATGGCGACGCGCATGCGCATCCGCCGCGCCTCGTTGGGCACGGCGTCGATCGGGCAGCGCGGATCATATTCGAGGAAATTGATCGTCGGCGGCGCGATCTCCTCGCGGAGCGCGGCGACGGTCGCGACGAGCTCGAGCCCCGAGCTCGCGCCGAGCGCATGGCCGTGGATCGGCTTGGTCGATGAGACCGGCAGCCGCGACGCGCGCTCGCCGAAAACCCTCACGATCGCGGCCGCCTCCGTAATGTCGTTGGCGTGGGTCGCCGTGCCATGCGCATTCACATAGTCGATGTCGTCCGGGGACAGGCCCGCGTCGTCGAGCGCCGCGAGGATCGAATTGGCGACGCCGTCGAGATCGGGGCGCACGAAATCCTTGGCGTCGCTGGTCGTGCCGAAGCCTGCGACCTCGCACAGCGGCTCATGGCCGCGCTTCTCGGCCGCCTGCAGCGTCTCCAGCAGGAAGACCGCGGCGCCCTCGCCGAGGTGCATGCCGTTGCGGCCCTTGGAGAAAGGCCGGCAGAGGTCGGGCGTCAGCACGCGCAGCCCCTCCCAGGCGCGGATCGTGCCGTTGATGACGCAAGCCTCGGCGCCGCCGACGATGGCGCGGTCGACGAGGCCGAAACGGATCATCTGCGCGCCGAGCCCCACCGCCTGGCTCGCCGAGGAGCAGGCGCTGCCCATGGAAAAGGTCGGACCGTTGCAGGAATAGCGCATGCCGAGCGTCGTCGGCGCGGCGCTCGGAATGAGGCGCGGAACGCTCAGCATGTCGGGACGGATCGACTGCGTGTAATAGCGGTAGAGGCCGTTGTCGATCGTCGTCATCCCGCCGATGCCGGAGCCGATGATGACGGCCGTGCGGGGGCCGGCGAGGTCGTCGCGCGTCAAGCCCGACTGCGCCACCGCCTCGTCGGCGGAGACCAGCGCGAATTGCGTGAACGGATCGCAGAAGGGCAGGAACTTCGCGTCGATATGGGCGGCCGGATCGAAATCGGGGACTTGCGCGGCGAATTTCACGCGCCCGTCATAAGGATGCGGCGTCACCAGCGGCCGGACCTGCGAGATCCCGTCACGCGCCGCCGTCCACAGCGCCCCGGCGCCGACGCCGGCCGCCGAAACCGCCCCCATGCCGGAAATCACCACGCGACGCTCGCCGGCGCCCCCGGAAGCGGCCATTTACTGCTTCTCTCGCTCTTTCATTACATATTCGGCGATGGCGTCGATCAGCGCCTCCACCGTCTTGGCGTCCTGCAGCGAGCCGTCCATCGGAATGTAGACGTTGAACTTTTCCTCGAGGGCGGTGAGGATCATGACGATGTCGACGGATTTGAGGTCGAGGCTCTCGATGGTCGCGTCCGGCGTCACCTTGGTGCGATCGACCATCCCTTCCGCCGCAATGACCTCGATGATCTCCTCGACGAGCTTGGCCTTCTCCTGCGGATCATCTGCCACGTCCACCTCCGTTCAGGGTCGTTCAGCCGCGCCGGCCGCCCCGGACCGTGGAGGCGGCGCTTTGATCCTCGTTAAGGCGCCCGGCCGGGAAAATAAAGCCCGGCCCGGACGAAGCGCTGGGATAGGACTCGCCGCAAGGCGCGCTTCATGTAAGAAGACGGCTCGCACCGATCACCCTTCGAGGCTCGCTCATGACTTTGCACGACGCGCCGCTGGCCGGCGTCTTTCCACAGGGAAAAGAGGAGGACTGGCGCAAGATCGTCGACCGCGCGCTCAAGGGAACGCCTTTCGAGAAACTGATTTCCAAGACTTACGACGGCGTCGAGATCGCCCCGCTCTATCCGCGCGCGGCGGCGCCCGGCCCGCGCGCGCTGCGCGCTGCGCCCGGCCCGCGCGCGCTGCGCGCTGCGCCCGGCCGCTGGTCCGTTCTCGCCCGCATCGACCATGCCGACCCGGCCGCGGCCAATCGTCTCGCGCTGGACGACCTCGAAGGCGGCGCCGATGGATTGCACATTGTGTTCGCCGGCGCGCAAGGCGCCTATGGAAGCGGCGTTGTCGACGATGGCGACGAAGCTGTCGCCCAACTCTTCGAAACATTCCACTTCGAATATGGCGTTCCGGCGCTGATCGAATTCTCTCCGCGCGCGACGAACGCCGTCGACGCGATCCGCCGCCTGCTCGACCGCGCCCATATCGAGCCCTCGATCACCCGCGTCGCCTTCGGTTTCGATCCGCTGGGCGCCGCGGCGCTGCACGGCTTCCTGCCGGCTCCCTGGGCCGAGCATTCGGGCGCCTTCGCCCGCAGCGTCCGGAGCGTCGCGGAGGCCGGCTTCCGTTTCGGCGCGGCTTTTGCCGACGCCCGCGTCATTCATGCGGCCGGCGGCTCCGATGCGCAGGAGCTCGGCTTCGCGCTCGCCGCCGCGCTGGCCTATCTGCGGGCGCTGGAAGCGAATGGATCGCCGCTCGAGGCGGCCCGCGAGCTGATCGCCTTCCGCCTCGCCGCCGACGCCGACCAGTTCACGACAATCGCCAAATTCCGGGCGCTCCGACGCCTATGGGCGCGCGTCGAGGAGGCCTGCGGCCTCGCGCCGGCGCCGATCTACATCCATGCCGAGACCGCCTGGCGCATGGCGACGCGGCGCGATCCCTGGACCAATCTGCTGCGCGCGACGCTCGCCGCTTTCGGCGCGGCGATCGGCGGGGCGGACGCCGTGACCGTGCTGCCCTTCACCCAGGCGCTCGGAACGCCGGACGAATTCGCCCGCCGGCTGGCGCGCGACACGCAGCTCGTGCTGCAGGACGAATCGCATGTGCATGTCGTCGACGATCCGGCCGCCGGCGCCGGCGGCATGGAGGCGCTGACCGAGGCGCTGTGCGAGCGCGGCTGGAGCGAATTCCAGAAGATCGAGGCCGAGGGCGGACTCGCCGCGGCGCTGGAGAAGGGCGCGCTGCAAGGCCGTGTCGCCGACACGGCGGGCAAAAGGGCGCAGAACGTCGCGCGCTCGCGCGACAAGATCACCGGCTCCAACGAATTTCCCGATATCGGCGAAGCGCCGGTCGCAGTCCTCGCGCCCTTCGACGCCACGCGCCTCGAAATCGTCGCGCCGGAGGGAGCGATCCGTTCGGCGCCCTTGCGGCTGCGCCGTCTCGCGGAGCCCTTCGAAGCGCTGCGCGACCGCTCCGACGCGGCGCTCGCCGCGACCGGCGCGCGTCCGCGCGTATTCCTCGCCAATCTCGGCACGGTCGCCGCTTATACGGCGCGGGCGAATTTCGCCAAGAATTTCTTCGAGGTCGGCGGGATCGAAGCGATCTTCGGCGAGGACGGCGGAGATTTTGCGGCGACGTTTCGCGCGAGCGGCGCCAGGCTTGCTTGCATCTGCTCTTCCGACGCGCTCTACGCCGAGCGGGCGGAGGCGGCGGCGCGCGAGCTTTCCACGGCAGGGGCGCGCGTCTATCTCGCCGGGCGGCCCGGCGAACTGGAAAAGGCGCTGCGCGCGGCGGGAGTCGCAGAATTTATTTACGCTGGCGGCGATATGTTCGACACGCTGAAGCGTGCGTTCGAGGAGGCCGGATGATGCGGGGGATCGTTCTTTCTGTTCTGGGTTCGATGATTTTTGCGGGCGGCGCCCCGGCGGCGGCGCGGGACGGCGGGGGCGCCGCGCCGGAGGCCGGCCGCTACGACGGAGCCTGGACATTCGAGGCTCGCGCCACGGTCGGCTCCTGCCCGGGGCTGCTGCCCGATTCGATCGAAATCCGCGACGACCTCCTGGTCGGCACGCAGGCGGGAGCGGCGGCCCTCGCGGCCGGCCGCATGGCGCATTGGGGCTATGTGGAGAGCGACGGCGCGATCATGACGCGCTTCACCTCGCAGGGCGGCCGCGTGGCGCGCGCGCATGGCCAGCTGCGCGGCAATTCGGGTTCGGGCGCCTGGTCGTCCTCGACCGACAAATGCGGCGGCACCTGGCGCGCCCAGCGCGGCGGCGCCCAGCGCGCGGGGCGGTGAGATTCGCCGATCTCGGCAGGTTCGCGCTCCTTCTCTCACTCGTGGGAGAAGGCGGCCCCGCGAAGCGGGGTCGGATGAGGGCTCGAACCCTCACGAAAGTCTCGTAGCTATTTTGGCGGACGGGGAGCCGCAGCGCCCTCATCCGACCCGACTTCGTCGGGCCACCTTCTCCCGCAAGCGGGAGAAGGGGCGCGCGGCATCACGTTTTCGCGAGCTTTCCCGCGTTCCGGCGCCTTTCGCCTTCGCCTCAATTCTCCTCTTCGCCGAAGATCGGGACCGGCTGTGAGGATCGCGCCGCCTGACGTTGCGGGATCGGCGTCGCCGGAGCAGTCGGCTGCGGCGGAGCGACGGCCGAGGCGAGGCCGAGCCCGTCGCGCTGATAAATATCGTCGCGGAACTGGATCACGCCGTCCGGCGCCGCCCAGGCGGTCACATAGACCCAATAGACCGGCACCGCCGGCGTGATCCTCACATCGACGCGCTCGCCCGAGCGGATCACCTCGTCGATATGATCGCGGTCCCAGCCGGGCGTCTCCTTGAGGAGCCAGGCGACATAGTCGCGCACGTTCTGCAGGCGTATGCAGCCCGAGGAAACGAAGCGGAAATCATCGCCGAAAATGCCCTTGGCCGGCGTGTCGTGCATATAGACGCCGTAAGGATTGGCGATGTCGATGCGCACGACGCCGAGCGAGTTGAAATCACCGCCCACGTCCTGGCGGAATTTGTAGTTCAGCGCCTCGAGCGAGTTCCAGTTGATCTGCTCGGGCGCGAGTTCCACCCCGTCCTTGTTGTAGACGCGGATGTGATTGGCGGCGAGATAATTCGGATCGGCCTGCATCTTCGGGATGAGGTCCTTGCGGATCACCGAGGCCGGCACGGTCCAGAACGGGTTGAAATTGATCTGGATCGCCTTGGTCTGCATCACCGGCGACTGGCGGTCGATCTTGCCGACGCCGGCGATGTGATGGGTGACGACATAGCCGTTCTCCACCGTCTCCACCGAAGCGGCGGGAATATTGGCGGTCACATAGCGATTGCCGAGATCGCGCGAGAAACTGCGCAGCCGGATCAGATTGGTCTCGAGCTGGCGCAGCCGCGCCTCGGCCGGCACGTTGAGCGCGGTAAAAGTCTGCTGCGCGACGACGCCCGTCGCATTGACGCCGTGGCGGGCCTGGAAGCGGCGCACGGCCGCCTCGACGTAAGAATCGAACACCGTGCTCGCGCCGGCGTCCTGCCCGATGTCGCCGGAGACCATGAGACGCCGGCGCAGGATGGAGACGGCCGGCCCGTTGGAGCCGAGCCGCAGCTGCTGGCCGGCCGGGACCATGGGCCAGCCGCCGCGCGCGACGATGTCCTGCATCTGCACGATCGCCGCCTCGGTCGCGGCGACGGTCTGCAGCGACAGGATCGGCGTCGTCGAGCGCGACACGGTGAGGCGAGGATCGGCGTCATAGCGCTGGGCCCACTCGGCCTGCCCGCCATAATTGTCGCCGGCGGCGAACGCATGGGGCGAAGCGGCGCAGGCGAACGCGCCGGTCGCCGCGGCGAAGACGGATGCGCGAAGAGACGGCGTGAACGCTGAGGGTGAAAATCTACGCACCAGAAGCTCCAATTCCCGATACGGCCGAGAAGCCGACGAGCGCCGCGCCGGGCGAAGCGCGGCGCGCAATCGTCGATTTACGGCAGCTTGGTTAAGAAGGGCCGAATAGTCCGGCGTTTTTGTGACATTGGGACTGCAAAGAGCTTGCGTCTCGGACTTGTCGCCCTAAGATCGAAGCATGGAGACGGTTACGATCCAAGACGCGCAGGAAAGGCTCGCCGAACTCGCCCGACGGGTCGAGGAGGCGGGAGAGACTGTCGTCGTCACGCGCGACGGCAGGCCCGTCTTCGACCTCGTTCCCCACCGCGAGACATGCGGTCTCGACCTCGACGCCGGACGACGCTTGTTGAAGGCTCGCGGCATAGCCGAGCCGGCGCCGTTCATCGCGGAGGATTTCGACGCGCCGCTCCCGGAAGACATCCTGCTGCGGCCGATACTCTGACATGAAGCGAAGTCTCGGATGAGGCTCCTCCTCGACACTCATGTCCTGCTCCATTTGATGCGCGATACGCTGCATCTGTTCGATTTGCGACTGTCGGCGCGCTTGGCGTCTCCGACGACGCACGCTCACGCCAGCGTCGCGAGCCTTTGGGAAGTCGCGATCAAGACTCGCCTCGGCAAGCTCGACCCCGGCATGCCGCTCGAAGATATCGCGGATTATATGGAGGCGATCGGACTCTCCATTCTGCCGATCAATCGTCGACACGCCGTCGTCGGCGTGGAGCCCGAACCGACGACGCGCGACCCGTTCGATCGAATGCTGCTCGCTCAATGCAAGATCGAAAATCTACGGCTCGCCACTCTCGATCGCGCGCTCCTGGCGCATCCTCTGTCCCTGCCTCGCGACTGAGGCGGCCCAGCGGAGACCTTTCACCCCACCCGCTTCCACCCGTCCATGCCGAGCCGCTCCTGCGGCAGGAAACGGGCTTTGTAGTCCATCTTGCGGGAGCCCTCGACCCAATAGCCGAGATAGAGATGCGGCAGGCCGGCGCGGCGGACCCGCTCCACATGGTCGATGATCATATAGGCGCCGAGCGAGCGCTCGTCGCAATTCGGATCGTAGAAGGAATAAACCATCGACAATCCGTCGGCGAGATAGTCGGTGAGGCAGCAGGCGACGAGATGCCCCGGCCCGCCGCCCGGCCGCGGCAGGCGGTATTCGACGAGCCGCGTCTCGACATGGCTGTCCTCGACCATCATCTGATAGTCGATCATGCTCATGTCGGCCATGCCGCCGTCATTGTGCCTCGCGCCCACATAGGCGCGGAACAGCGCATATTGCTCGGCGCCCGCATGGGGCCGGCGCGCCTCGGCGAACACGTCGGCGTTGCGCTTCTTCACCCGTTTCAGATTGCGCGACAGGTCGAACTCGTCCACCCGAACGCGCACCGACACGCAGGCCCGGCAGGTCTCGCAGGCGGGGCGATAGGCGATGGTCTGCGAACGGCGAAAGCCCGATTGGGTGAGCGTGTCGTTGAGCGCCGGCGCGCGGCGGCCGATCAGATGGGTGAAGACCTTGCGCTCCTCGCGCCCGGGCAGATAGGGACAGGGCGCGGGTGAGGTCAGATAGAATTGCGGCGCGTCGCGGGGCTCTCTCGTCACGCTCGTTCGTCCTCGTGCCGGAAATCGATATACCGCTTCCTCCGACGCCGGCCAGCGCTGGCCGCCGGGACACATCGAGGCATATTAGAATCGAGCGCCGCGCCGCGCCAAGCATTTTGCGAGCGGCGCGCCCCTAAACGGACCGGCGCAGCACGATCACATCCGCGAGGATGTCGTGAAGGCAGCGCTTGTCCGAGGTGACAAAAGTGACGAGCAGCAGCGGCGGGAACAGCCAAGTCACGTAGAACAGCACGCCATGGACGGCGGCGTTCAGAAAAGGCGCGGGCTCGCCGCTCATCAGCCGCACCTCGAGATCCATGGCGCGCTGGCCGGGCGTCGCCATGCGCCAGCCGGAAACGGTCGAGCCGTTGTAGAAAAAGGCGACGAGCGGAAAGAGCGGCGGCAGCAGAAACACCGACAGGCCGAAGCTGAGCACGAGCAGCGCCATCCACAGGATGGCGGTGAGAAAAGTCACCAGCACGAGGTCGAGGCAGAGGGCGGCGATCCGGCGGACGCGCACGCCGCCGAGCGCCTCGCGCGGGACGAGAGGATGCGGATGAGAATAGAAGCGGCCTTCGCCGCCGACGTCGAACATGGGAGTCTATCCTTCCGAGCGCCACGATCGAGCCCGAATGTCGGACCCGCGCGACGAATATTCAAGCGGCGCGCGGGGAAAGCGGGGATTAGTCGTCCCCGCGCTTGACGGCGCCGGCGCCGCCGTAGCATGGCTCGCGCCAGACCGGCGGAAAGCGAGCCTCCGAGGCTCGCCCCTCGAGACGGATCGAACGCCCGCCCTCCGCCGACAGAATGGGAAGACGAGGTCTCATGTCCAGCAATACGGTCGACGGCGGCCCTCTGCGCGCCTTCATCGAACGCATCGAGAAGCTCGAGGAAGAAAAACGCGCCATCGCCGACGACATCAAGGACGTGTATGGCGAGGCCAAGGGCACGGGCTTCGACCCCAAGATCATGCGCAAGATCGTCTCGCTGCGTCGCCAGGACAAGCACAAGCGGCGGGAGGAGGAGGAGATCCTCGATCTCTACCTCGCCGCGCTCGGCGAGTGACCGGAACGAACCGGTAAGCCTCCGTTAACCATAACTCCTTAACGCTCGAATTCGGCGCGCCCTGCCGGGCGTCCGCGCGAGGATTCGGGTGTCTTCCGCAAGGTTCGAGAGCCGCGCCGCGGCAACGACGCTGATCGTCCTGTCGCTGGCGGCGCCCGCGGCGGTCGGGCCCTCGCGTTCCGCGCTCGGCCAGTCCTTGTCGCCCTTCTCGCTCGACATTGCGCCGCTGCGCGACCTGCCGACCGTCCCGCCCATTCCCGGCGCCGACGCCCCGACGCCCGCGCAGGCGCAGCAGGCGCTCGCGCCGAGCCTCAGGCGCGGAGCCGAGCCGCCGCCGACGCCCGGCGCGCCGAACTACGGCCTGCCGCGCCCGCGCGTGCAACTGCCCAAGCCCTATCCGCCGCCGCAGCCGCCGAAGCCGCCGCCCTTCTCGCCGACGCATCCCCTGCCCCGGCTGCAGCCCTATCGGACCTCGGTCGAGGCCAAGGAGGCCTCGCGCCGACGCTCCCGCGCCCTGCGGCTCGGCCTGCGCGGCGCGCTCGAGCTGCCCGAACGGCCGCCGCCGCCGACAGTGGCGGTCCCGGACTTCGTCCCGCCGCGGGCGAAGCCTCTGCTCGAGCCCGATCCCTATGGCCCGCTCGGCTTCGGCGTCGGCTCGCTGCGGCTCTTCGCCTACGCCGAGCCGACCTTCGGCTATGATTCGAACCCCAATCGCCTCGCGCAGGAGGTGCAGGGCTCCAAATTCGCCCGCGTCGATGTCGGGCTGCGGCTGCGCTCGGACTGGACGCGCGACGACGTGCAGGCCAATCTCCGCCTCGGCTATATCGATTATTTCAGCGTGGAGAACGCCGACCGGCCGGACGGCGTCGGCGATTTCTTCTACCGCTACGACGTCGCGCGCGACACGAGAGTGAAATTCGAAGGGCGCTTCACGCTGGACACGCAGCGTCCCGGCGCGCCCGGCCTCGCGACCAGCCTGCCCAATGTCGTCGTCGTCAACCGCCCGCTGATCGTCTCGCTCGGAACCGCCATCGGCGTCACGCAGAGCTTCGGGCGCCTCGACGCCACGCTGCGCGGCTCCTACGAGCGCTGGCTCTATCAGAACGCCTATTACAACGACGGCTCGGCGCTCGACCTCGCCGCCACCAGCTACAACGGCTTCGGGATCAACCCGCGCATCGCCTATGAGCTGACGCCGAGCGTCAGGCCCTACGCCGAGGCGACGATCGACCGCCGCGTGCATGATTCCTGGCTCGACCCTTACGGCTATGCGCGCGACAGCACGGGCGCCCTGGCGCGCGTCGGCTCCACCTTCAAGATCACCGATCTCCTGCGCGGAGAGGCGTCGGGCGGCTATGCGCAGCGCGACTATGCCGATGCGCGCCTGCCGCGCCTGCGCGGACCGATCATCGACGCGGCGCTCATCTATTCGGCGACGCCGCTGACCACCTTCACGCTGCGCGCCGGCACGACTCTGTCCGAGACGACGCTCGCCGGCGCCGCCGGCATTCTCTCGCGCAATGTCACGCTCGACGTCGTCCATGCGCTGCGGCGCAATTTCACCATCACCGGGACCGGCAGCTTCCAGACCAATGATTACCAGGGCGGCGACACGCTGGAGCGCGTGGTCACCGCCGGCGTGAAGCTCGAATACAAGATCATGCGCTCGGTCGCGATCAAGGCGAGCTATTTCTATCAGCGGCTCGCGAGCACGGCGGGGCAGAACGCCAGCTTCACCGCCAATGTCATCATGGCGGGCCTGCGCTTCGAGCCGTGACATCGGGCGACGCGCGCTGGAGCGCCCTTCGAGACGCCCGCTCCGCGAGCTCCTCAGGGCGAGGGGTTTTGGAAAATTGGCGCGAAACCGCCCCCTCGTTCTGGGGCGCCTTTTGCGGAACGCAAAAGGGTGTGAGGTCTGTTGCTCGCGATCACTCCGCCGGCGCGAGCACAGGCGCGGCGCCGCGGCGGGGCGGGAGCACGAAGCGCTTCAGCTTCAGCGCCGGCTTCTCGATGAAAGTCCAGGAGGCCGCGGCGAAGATCAGCGCGCCCGCGAGCGCGAGGCTCATGATCGTCGCGAGCTTTACGCCCTTCGGCGCCCCGTCGAGACAGGGCAGCAGGAAGAAGACCAGCGCCTGGGTGATCGGATAGCCATAGAGATAGAGGCCGTAGGACAGATCGGCCTTCATCAGGCGATCGAACAGCGGGAAGCGCATCATTCCCATATAGACGACGCAATAAGCGAGGCAGAGGCCGGCGAGGAAATCGCTCGCCTTGGCCGCCATCAGCAGCACATAGAGCCCGCCGCACAGAACGAACAGACGACGGTCGAGCCGCACATGCTCTGCATAGACCCAGAGGGCGACGCCGACGAGGAAGAGATAGACGAGGAACCACCCGGCGAAGCGCGTCGTGTCGAGGCGCGTCGGCGCGAAGAAGCCGAAGGTCGCCGTCAGCGCCACGCCTGCCGAGACGGCCACGAGGACGACGAGAAAGCCTCTGCGCGTGAACAACAGCCCGCTCGCCATCAGCGCGCTCAGCACGAGATAGCAATAGAATTCCGGCGGCAGCGTCCACAGATTGCCGTTGACGAGGGCGGGCACGGGATTGTCGGTGAAGACGCCCGGCAGCTCATAAGTGACGAAGCCGAAGATATTGCCGAAATAGCGATAGAATTGCGGATCGACGAAATAAGCGCCGAGCGCGCTGGTCGTGACGAGCGGGCCGAGCACGAGCGCGGAGAGCAGCACCTCGGAGGCGAGCGCCGGCGCGATCCGCAAGGCGCGGAAGGTCAAGAACTGCCGCGTGTCGCGGGTGCGAAGGGCGCTGCCGGCGACGAGGAAGCCGCTGAGCACGAAAAAGGCGCCGACGAGCGAGAACAGGAAGGGCCGCAACAGCTCGATGACCGACTGGCGCAGGAACACAAGGTCGCCGCCCTGCAGCAGCATGGAGAGGCTCGCGACCGCGTCGCCCTTGGTCGCGGCGGGCGCGCGCTCCGCGCCGACGGTGAGCACGGAGGCGTGATGCAGCAGGATGACGACGGACAGAGCGTGGCGGACGAAATGGAAGCCGGGGCCCTTGCCGTCATTCTCCCGCAGCGCGGCGTCGAGATTCATCGTCTTTCGTCTCCGCTGCGCGACGAGCCTGCCAAAGGGCGACGGCAGCCGGGCGATCTTCCTCGCCACTCATAAAGAAGCGCTTAAGCCGCCTGCGGAGGCGGGCGGTTTACGCATGATCCAGCGGACGCGCGCGGCCTCGAGCCCCCAGGCCGCGCCGACGAAGATCCAGAAGAAGCGCCAATGGTCGATGTCGATCTGCAAGCCTTGCAGGAAGAACACCAGCGCCGCCGCGGCGACGAGCTGCGCCGGCCTCTGGAAAGGCGTGCGTTGCAGGCTCGCGCGGAACAGAACGGCGAGAGTGAGCGTCGCGAGGCCGAAGAAGGCGAAGCCGCCGAGCCAGCCGTTGGAGGCGAAGGCGTTCACATAACTGTTGTGCGGCTCGATGCCGAAGGTCAGACGAAAACGCAACGGGCCCATGCCGTTCGGGCGTTCGACCAGCATCGGCAGCGAGCGCAGCTGATTGCCGAAGCGGCCCGTCGGGCCCTCGTCATACTCCTGTGTCGCCGCCGCGCGCTTGAAGAAGAACTCGCGCACCGAAGCGTCGGTGGCGAGCACGCCGGCGACGCCGAGCGAGACGATGAGCGTCACTGTCGCGGCCGCCGCGCCGATGCGCAGCCGCATGCGCCGCGAATCGGCGGTGATCATCGACAGAAGAGCGAGCACGAAGACGGAAACGATCCCGGCGCCCCAGGAGCCGCGCGAGAAGGAGGCGAACAGCGCCGCGCCCGACAGAAAAAGGCCGAGAAGGGTCACCGGCCAGAAGCGCATGCGGCCGAGCAGCAGACGCTGCACGAAGAACAGGACGCCGGGCACCATATAGGAGCCGAGCACATTGGGGTCCTTGAACGGAGCCATGGCGCGGCCGTCGAGCGTCATCGATCGATGATCGCCGAACAATTGCGCCCAGGAGCCGACAGCGATCACCGCCGCCAGCACGCAGCTCGCCGCATAGCCGCTCATGCACAGCTCGAAGCGCCGCGCGGAATCCTGCGAGAAGAACAGCATATAGAAAACGCCGGTCATCGAGATGAACAGCGTATGCGTCATGAACTCCACCGGGTCGTGCTCGTTCCAATAGGGGATGAGCGAGACATAGCCGCCGAGCGTCCACAGGATGAGCAGCAGAGCGCCGGGCAGCACGCCGCGATGCACGGTGAAGCCGCCGAGAAACCACACGACCATCGTCAGAAGGATGAGAAAATCATATGGAGACGGCTCGATGAACACCACCGAGCCCGAGACGGACGTGATCCAGAACAGCGCCTCGAGCAGCCGGGCGTAGTTCAGCGTCGGACCGGACCGCGGCGCCGCGGCGTCTGTCACCGTTTGCGCCATATCGGATTCCGCTGTGGCGCCGCGCGCTCCGGGCGCGTGACGAGGATGAACGATGAAGACGGCGTCTCGGCGATTTGCTAGCCTCGCTATAGTCGAGTTTGCTAGCCTCGCTATAGTTAAGAAAGCGTGATCTCGGCTCGGCGGAACGGGCCTCTTCACACTGGAGCCGCTCTCATGAATCGGCAAGTCGCCGCGATGCGTCCCCCGATCGAACGACGGCGCGACGACGCGCTTCTGCGCGCCGCCGAAGCGCAGAGCGACGAGCTGCTGACGCGGCTCGGCGCGACGCGCAACGGCCTTGCCCCACGCGAAGCGGCGCGGCGGCTGCGCCATGTCGGCCTCAACCGCATCGCCCGCGAACGTCATCCGAACGTCCTGAGGGAACTCGCCGGCCGCGCGAAGAATCCGCTCAACGCTCTGCTGCTCTCCCTCGCCGTCGCGTCCTATGCGCTCGGCGATCTGCGCGCGGCGATCGTCATCGCCGCCATGGTCGTGCTCAGCGTCGGCCTCGCCTTCGTGCAGGAGCATCGCTCCAATCAGGCCGCCGCGAAGCTGCAGGCCATGGTGCGCACGCACGCCTCGGTGCGCCGGCCGGGCGCGCATACGGCGGACGGCTTCGTCGAGGAGCCGGTCGAGCGGCTCGCGCCGGGCGACATTCTGCGGCTCTCGGCCGGCGACATGATTCCCGCCGATCTGCGGCTCATCGAGGCCAAGGACCTGTTCGTCAATCAATCGGCGCTGACCGGCGAATCCATGCCGGTGGAGAAGAGCGCGCAGGCGGCGCCGGCGCGTGATCCGTTCGAGGCGAAAAATCTCGCGCTCATGGGCGCGAATGTCGTCAGCGGCTATGCGACGGCGGTCGTCGTCGAGACCGGCCGGCGCACCTGCTTCGGCGCCATGGCCGACGAGATCTCCGGCCCGCGCGTCGAGACGAGCTTCGACCGCGGCGTCACGCGCTTCACTTTGCTGATGATCGCCTTCATGACGGTGATGGCGCCGGCCGTCTTCGTCATCAATGGCGTGACCAAGGGCGACTGGCTGCAGGCGCTGCTGTTCGCCGTCTCGGTCGCCGTCGGCCTGACGCCGGAGATGCTGCCGATGATCGTCACCGTCAATCTCGCCAAGGGCGCGATCGCCATCTCGCGCAAGAAGGTGATCGTGAAGCGGCTGAACTCCATTCAGAACTTCGGCGCCATGGACGTGCTGTGCACCGACAAGACCGGGACTTTGACGCAGGATCGCATTATTTTGAAGCGCTGCCTCGACATTTTCGGCGAGGAGTCCGCCCGCGTGCTGGAGCTCGCTTTTCTCAACAGCCATTTCCAATCGGGGCTGAAGAATCTGCTCGACCGCGCCGTGCTCGAGCATCACGAGCTCGTTCACGCGCTGCGGCCCGACCACGAATTCGAAAAAATCGACGAGATCCCCTTCGATTTCGAGCGTCGCCGGCTCTCCGTCGTGGTGCGGCGCGACGACGGGCCGCATCTCCTCATCTGCAAGGGCGCCGTCGAGGAGCTGTTCGCCGTCTCGAACCGCTATGAGGCGGCGGACGGATGCGGACCGCTCGATCCGGCGCATCTCGACGCCGCGCGGCGCGAGACCGAGGAGCTGAACGGCGACGGATTCCGCGTCGTCGCCGTCGCCTATAAGGAGCTGCCGCAGGAACAGGCGACCTTCTCCACCGCGGACGAGCGCGATCTGATCCTCGTCGGCTATATCGCCTTTCTCGATCCGCCCAAGGACAGCGCCGCCGGCGCCATCGCCGCTCTGGCGAAAGCCGGAGTCGCCGTGAAGATCCTGACCGGGGACAACGACATCGTCACGCGCAAGGTCTGCAAGGACGTGGGCCTCGCCGTCGACCGCGTCGCGCTCGGCGCCGAGATCGACGAGGCGAGCGACGCCGAACTCGCCGCGCTCGCCGCGAAGACGGTCGTGTTCGCCAAGCTGTCGCCGCCGCAGAAGGCGCGCGTGATCGACGCGCTGCATCGGAGCGGCCATGTCGTCGGCTATCTCGGCGACGGCATCAATGACGGGCCGGCGCTGAAGGCCTCCGATGTCGGCATTTCCGTCGACACGGCGGTCGACATCGCCAAGGAATCGGCCGACATCATCCTGCTCGAAAAAAGTCTCGCCGTGCTCGGCGACAGCGTGCTCGAGGGCCGCAAAGTCTTCGCCAACATCGTCAAATATATCAAGATGGGCGCGAGCTCCAATTTCGGCAACATGTTCAGCGTGCTCGGCGCGAGCGCATTCCTGCCTTTCCTGCCGATGACGCCGATCCAGGTTCTCACCAATAGTCTGCTCTACGACTTTTCGCAGACGGCGATCCCGACGGACAATGTCGACGAGGAATATCTCGCGACCCCGCGCCGCTGGGACATCGACAATATCGCCAAATTCGTGCTCTTCGTCGGGCCGATCAGCTCGATCTTCGACTATGCAACCTATGCGCTGATGATCTTCACCTTCGACGCCTGGACGAATCCACCGCTGTTTCAGACAGGATGGTTCGTCGAATCCCTGCTCACGCAGACCCTCGTCATCCACATCATCCGCACCTCGCGCATTCCCTTCGTGCAGAGCCGGGCGAGCAATGCGCTGCTGCTGACGAGCCTCGTCGTCTGCCTCGTCGGCGCGGCGCTTCCCTTTTCGCCGTTCGCCGGAGTATTCGGCTTCACGCCGCTGCCGCTTCTCTATTGGCCGGCGATCGCGGCTTTCCTCTTCGGCTACGCCCTGCTCGCCCATCTCGCCAAGAGCTGGTTCGTGCACAGGTGGGGAATGTAGATATGGACGGGTCGCCGCGTCGCTTCACTCTCGACGCTTCGACCAGAAATCGAGGATGATTCATGGGCGCCCTCGCCATCCTGCGCCGCATCTGGCGCCGCGCCGCCTCGGGCCGCCGCCGCATGCAATGGGCGCTCGGCTCGCGCATCACCGTCGCCGCGGTCTCGACGCTGGTCGTCGGGCATCTCATCGGCACGCCGATGGTGCTGTGGGCGGTGCTCACCGCGGTCATTCTGACGCAGATGAGCGTCGGCCGCTCCGTCAAGGCGACGATCGATTATGCGCTCGGCACGGTCGGCGGCGCGATCTATGCGGGCCTCGTCTCCGCTCTGCTCCCCCCTGCCGGCGAAGCGGCGCTCGTCGGCTCGCTCGCGCTGGCCATCGCGCCGCTGGCGACGCTCGCCGCCTTCACTCCGCGCTTCTCGGTCGCGCCCTCGACCGGCGTCATCGTCGTGCTGGCCCCGACGCTCACCCATGCGACGCCGTTTCACTCGGCCTATGACCGCGTGCTCGAAGTCGCGCTCGGCGGCGCCGTCGCGCTCGTCGTCTCGCATGTCGTTTTTCCGGCGCGGGCGCGCGTGCTGGCGCGTCAGGCCGCCGCCGAAATGCTCGAGACGATCGCCGAGGCGCTGCCGCCGCTGTTCGCCGGCTTCGCCGAGGGACAAGACCCCGAGACCATCCACGCTCTGCAGCGCGGCGTCGGCGCCGCCTTCGCGCGGCTCGACCGGATAGAGCAGGAGGCGCGGCACGAACGCATCGCGGCGCCCGGCGCCGAGCCCGACCTCGCGCCGCTGCTGCAGGCGCTGCTGCGCATGCGCCATGATCTCGTGATGATCGGGCGCGCCGCGCTCACGCCGCTGCCGCCCGACCTCGCTGCACGGCTCGCGCCCGCGCTCGATCAGATCTCGACGCGCGCCGGAGCGCAGGCGCGCGACTGCGCAGGCGCGCTGCGCGACACCCGCGCGCCGCAGGCGAACGTCGAACTCGACGCCGCTTTCGACGGCTATGCGCGGGAGATTGCGTCGCTTCGCGCCGCGGGCCGTCTACGCAGCTTCTCGGTCGAGGAGATGGAGCATATATTCGCGCTCGGCTTTGCCTTCGAACAATGGCGCGAGGATTTCGCCGAGCTCATCCGCCGCATCGCCGATGGCGCGCGTTAAGAAAGCGTTAGGGTTAACGAATTATTGCTGGACCTCGACGGTTTTCGCGCCAAGAGGAGCACGGACCCCATGTCCCTTTCGAAACTCGACGCCGCGCGGCCGGCGGCGAAGGCGCTCGCCGTCTGCGCCCTCCTCGCGCTCGGCGGCTGCGGCAAGATCGCGGACGTCACCGGCTCGATCGGCCCGCAGCGGCGCGCCGAGCTTCCGCGCGACGAAGGCGAGCTGAGGCGGTTCGCCGAAGAGTGGGGGCGCCGCTATGACGCGGCCCCGAAGAACAAGGCGGTCGCCCTCACATACGCGCGCGCGCTGACGAAGCTCGACCGCCATGCGCAGGCCGTCGCCGTGCTGCAGGGTCTCGCCATCGGCTATCCCGACTCGATGGACGTGCTCTCCGCCTATGGCAAAGCGCTGGCCGACGCCGGACGTCTGCAAGAGGCCGCCGAAGTGCTGGGCCGCGCTCATACGCCCGAACGTCCCGATTGGTCGGTGCTGTCCGCGCAAGGCTCGATCGCCGATCAGCTCGGCCATCACGAGGAGGCGCGCGATTATTATCAGGCCGCGCTGAAGATCAGGCCCGACGAGCCGAACGTGCTGTCCAACCTCGGCCTCTCCTACGCCCTGTCGAAGCAGCTTCCGGTGGCGGAAGAGACATTGCTGACCGCCGCCGCGCAGCCTGCGGCCGATATGCGCGTGCGCCAGAATCTCGCGCTTGTGCTCGCTCTGCAAGGCAAGTTCGACGAGGCCGAGCGCTGGTCGCGTCACGATCTCTCGCCGATCGACGCGGCCGCCAATGTGGCGTCGATCCGCCAGATGATCGCGCAGTCGAACAGCTGGCGCGAAATTCAGAATTACGGCGCGCGCGCCGGCAAGACGCCCGCGCCGGGCGCGCCGCCTCACCAGCTCTGAGACATCACCTGGATGATGGCCGGCGCCATCACCACCACCATCAGCACCGGCAGGAAGAACACGATCATCGGCACGGTGAGCTTGGGAGGCAGCGCCGCCGCCTTGCGCTCCGCCTCGGCCATGCGCATGTCGCGGCTCTCCTGCGCCGTCACGCGCAGCGCGCGACCGAGCGGCGTGCCGTATTTCTCCGCCTGAATGAGAACCGTGCAGATCTGCTTGACGCAATCGAGGCCCGTGCGCGTCGCGAGATTGTGAAAGGCCTGCCGCCGGTCGGGCAGATAGGCGAGCTCGGCCGTCGCCAGCGCGAACTCTTCCGCGAGCGGCATCGAGCGCACGCCGATCTCCTTGCCCACCTTGCGGAAGGCGTGCTCGATCGACATGCCCGATTCGACGCAGATCAGCATCAGGTCGAGCGCGTCGGGAAAGGCGATGCGCATGCTCTGCTGGCGCTTGGCGATCGCATTGGAGAGAAAGAGCTCCGGCGTCTTGACGCCGAGATAGGCCACGAAGATCACGATGCCCGTCTTGACGAGGAAGGACCAGTCCGAGTCGTCGAGCACGGTGAGATAGAAGATCGCGAACAGCACGAAGGCGATCGGCGCGACGAGACGAAAGAACAGGAAGGCGACCTCGGCCTGCGGCCCGCGATAGCCGGCCGAGGCGAGCCGCATCTTGGCGTCCTCTGTGGCGAGCCACGTCGACAAGGAGAAGCGGTCGACGACCTGCTTCATATAGACCTTGGGCTGCTGACGCAGTCCCTTCGCGCCATTGCTCTCGGCCTTGGCGTGGGCGGCGGCGCGCTCGCGCGCTCTGATGCGCTCGCGTTCGCTGGCGACGCTCTTCATACGCTTCGCCAGCCGGTCGCCGCCCGAGAAGGTGAGGCCGATGGAGACTACCGTGGCGATGATGGCCATGGCGACCATCAGGCTGAACATCAACCGCCCGTTGAACGCATATTTGACGAATGTGTCGAACATGTCTTCGCCCTGCCACGCTGCGGCGCTCTTCGCTTCAGATCTCGAAATCGATCATGTTCTTCATGATGAAGACGCCGACGGCCATCCACAGCAGGCTTCCGGCGATGATCACATTGCCGACGGTCGTGTTGAACAGCACCGCCATATAGGGCTTGTTGGTGAACCAGACCGCGAGTCCGACGAGGAAGGGGAGGCTGCCGATGATGCCGGCCGAGGCCTTGGCCTCCGCCGACATGGCTCTGACTTTCGCCTTCATCTTCTTGCGCTCGCGCAGCACGCCGGCGAGATTGCTCAGCGCCTCGGACAGATTGCCGCCGGACTTTTCCTGCAGGCTGATGACGATCGAGAAGAAGGAGGCTTCGGCGACGGGCATGCGCTCGGCGAAGCGCTCTGTCGCCTCGCCGATCGAGAGGCCGATCGTCTGCGATTCGATGATCTGGCGAAATTCGCTTCGTACCGGCTCCTCGGCCTCGGCGGCGATCATGCGGAAACAGTCGCCGACCGGAAGGCCCGCCTTGATGCCGCGAATGATGATGTCCACGGCGCCGGGAAACGCCTCGATGAATTTCGCGACGCGCCGCCTCGCCAGAAAGCCCAGCATCCAATGCGGAAAGCCGACGCCGACGACGACCCCGACGCCGAGCGCGAGCAGGAGATCGTGATTCGTGACGAAGGAGAGGAATGCCGCGACGAAGCCGACGAGGCCGGCGGCGACAATGAAGATCATACGGGACACGCCGAGGCCCGCCTGCGCGATGCGCTGCTCCAGCGTGAGCTTCTTGGCGGCCTTGGTCTCTATGTCCTTGAGGCTGTCCTGAATCAATTTGCGGCGCTTGGCCGGATCCGCGCTGCGGCCCTCGCGGCGCCGCTCGCCGGTCGCCATCAGCGCCGCCGTGCGCTTCTGCGCCTTGATGTCGCCCGAGAGATAAGGGTAGACGACCGCATACATGACGCCGCCGACCGCGAGCGTGACGAGCGCAGCGCCGATGAGAGATTGCCGATCCACGCGATGCCCTTTCCCTAATCGGCCGCTTCGTCGACCGACGCCGCGTCGAGCGCCGCCGCGAGACGATTCTCTTCGCCGTAATAGCGGGCGCGCTCCCAGAAGCGCGGGCGCCCGATGCCGGTCGAGCGGTGACGCCCGATGATGCGGCCGTTCGAATCCTCGCCGAGAATCTCGTAGATGAACAGATCCTGCAACGTGACCACGTCGCCCTCCTGCCCCAGCACCTCGGTGATATGGGTGATGCGGCGCGAACCGTCGCGCAGACGCGCCGCCTGCACGATGATGTCGATCGACGAGACGATCATGTCGCGGATGGTCTTGGCCGGAAGCGAGAACCCGCCCATGGTGATCATCGATTCGAGACGCGCCAGCGCCTCGCGCGGGGAGTTGGCGTGCAGCGTGCCCATCGAGCCGTCGTGGCCGGTGTTCATCGCCTGCAGCAGATCGAACGCCTCGGGTCCGCGCACCTCGCCGACGATGATGCGCTCGGGACGCATACGCAGACAGTTCTTGACGAGATCGCGCATCGTCACGGCGCCCTGCCCTTCGAGATTGGGCGGGCGCGTCTCCAGACGCACGACATGCGGCTGCTGCAATTGCAGCTCGGCCGCGTCCTCGCAGGTGATCACGCGCTCGTCCGCGTCGATGTAATTGGTGAGGCAGTTGAGCAGAGTGGTCTTGCCCGAGCCCGTGCCGCCGGAAATCAGCACATTGCAGCGCACACGGCCGATGATCTTCAGCACCTCTCCGCCTTCGGGCGAAATGCTGGCGTAGCGGATCAGCTGATCGAGAGTGAGCTTGTCCTTGCGGAACTTGCGGATCGTCAGCGCGGGCCCGTCGATGGCGAGCGGCGGGCCGATGACGTTGACGCGCGAGCCGTCCAGGAGGCGCGCGTCGCAGATCGGCGAGGATTCGTCGACACGGCGGCCGACCTGGCTGACGATGCGCTGGCAAATGTTCATCAATTGCGCATTGTCGCGGAACCTTATGCCGGTCAGCTGAATCTTTCCGCCGACTTCGATATAGGTCCTGGACGAGCCATTGACCATGATGTCGGCGATGTCGTCGCGCATCAGGAGCGGCTCCAGCGGGCCGTAGCCGAGCACGTCGTTGCAGATGTCCTCGAGCAGATCCTCCTGCTCGGAGATCGACATCACCACACTCTTGATGGCGACGATCTCATGGACGATGTCGCGGATTTCCTCGCGGGCGTTGTCGGGCTCGAGCTTGGAGAGCTGAGCGAGATCGATCGCCTCGATCAGCGCCGCGAAGATCATGCTCTTGGTCGCGTAATATTGATCGGACTTGCGCTGCTCGACCGGGGGCGGCGGCGCGGGCGCGGGCGCGGCGGCCGCGGGCTTCGGCGCAGGGGCGGCCGGCTCGGGAGCCCGTGCGCGCGGCTGCTCCGCGCCGACATTGGTACGCTTTCCGAACATTCCCCGCTCTCCTGTCGCCGCGCGTCAGCCGGCGCGCTTGCGCGCAAGCCGCTCGAAGAGCGGCGCGAGCAGACCGGCTTTCGCCTTTCGCAGTCCCGTACGGCCCATCAAATCGCGGCCGAGCGCGTCGAAGGATTCGACGATCTTCGAGCCCGGTTCGACCTCGGCGATCATTTGCCCGTTATTGGCCGCGGAGCCGAACAGCTTCGGCTCGAACGGAATCACCGCCGCGAGCTCGATCTCTATGGCCTTGGCGAAGTCGGCCGGCGCGATCTCCGGCCGGCGCTGAACGCCGACCGTGTTGAGAACGACTTTCGGCGCCGCGTCATTGCGCCGCGCCTGGCGCAAGGCGTCGAGAAGAGTCTTCGTATTGCGCAGGCTCGCGAGATCCGGAGCCGCGACGATCGCCACCTGATCGGCTCCGATCAGCACGCGCTTCGTCCAGGCGGACCATTGATGGGGAACGTCGAGCACCGTGCAGGGGGAAGTGGAGCGCAGCACATCGATGATCGCGTCGAAGGCCGACTCCGGCAGATCGTAGAGCCGATCGATCGTCGCCGGCGCGGCGAGAAGGCTGAGCTGATCGCTGCATTTCGACAGCAGGCGGTCGACGAGATTGGAGTCGACGCGATCGGGCGCGAACACCGCCTCCGCGACGCCTTGCGGCGGGTCCTGGTTGAAGTCGAGGCCCGCGGTGCCGAAGGGAAGATCGAGATCGGCGATCACCGTCTGCATCTGCAGGCCGCGCGCGATCGACCAGGCGAGGTTATGGGCGATGCAGGACGCGCCGACGCCGCCCTTGGCGCCGACGATCGCAATGATCCGGCCGAGGGATTCCGCCGCGACCGTATAGAGCTCGGAGAGCCGCGCGATGAAGCCCAGAGTGTCGAGCGGAGCGACGATATAATCGCTGACGCCGCGAGAAATCAGATCGCGATAGAGCGCAATGTCGTTCTCGTGCCCGACCACGACGACCTTGGTCCCCGGATCGCAGGACTCGGCGAGCGTATCGAGCTGGGCGATCAGCTGACGCCGGTCGCCGAGCGTCTCCAGAATGATCAGATTGGGCGTCGGCGCGCCGCGAAACGCCTCGATGGCCGCGGCGACGCCGCCCATATGAACCTTCACATGGGTCTTGTCCATGCGGCGGTCGAGGGCCGCCGCATTCACAACCGCCACGAAATCCTGCGTCTCGCAGAAGGCCTGCACGGAAATACGCGGCAATGGGGCGATCTGCGGCGCCGTTCCGCCGCTCGCCGCGCCGGCGTCGCTTTTCATCAATCACCTCCCACCGAGCTGATATTCGTGCCCTTGACGGTCCACTTCGTCGACGGATCGACGCCCGTGCGCACCTTGTTCAGCGCGCGCATGCGCGATTCGATGTCGGCCGGCGTCTCGCCGCGCGGCGCGGCGAGATCGCGCGGATCGTCGACCTGAGCGGCGAACGTCGCCTGACTGGCGCAGCCGAAATTCCAGTGCGTGTCGTTGTTCCAGCCCTTGAGCGAGCTCGCCGAGGCGAGATCTTCGGGCCATTCGCCGCAACGATCCGCGACCTTGGCCTTGATCCCCTGAAACGACAGCCGCACGGGCGCGGCGAGGTCGGAATCGCTCACCGGATAAGAGCCGACATACACCGCTTCGGCGACGCCATTGTCGGCGAGCTGCCGCCGCACGGCGTCGACGCCCGCCCGCGCGGCCGCCGGATCGCGCGCGCCGGTCGGCGCGAGCAGCGTGATCTGTCCATGGCCAATTCGCCGATAACGGTGCACGAAGGACTGGATCCGGTCGACCGTCGCTTGATCGAGCCGCTGCGCCGGAAAGATGTCGATGGCGGTGGTCGCGTCGGCGAGAACGACCGGATGGCGATCGCGATAATCGTGAACGACGGAAGGCGGCGGCAGCACCTTGTTGACGCCGCAGCCGGCGAGCGGCGCCGCCAGCGCCGCGGCGCAGCCCGCGCGCGCGCCGAGCGCGGCCAAACGCGCCGCGATCGTCGCTCTCGTGGATCGCATAGACATGGGAGCCGCTCCTCGCTTCGCGCTCAGTCCTGAATGAAGCCGATGCGACCCTTGAGCTGAGGAGCCGCCTGCGGATGTTGGGGATTGGCGTAGAGCCGATTGACGCGTCCGAGCAGCCACGCCTGCGGATCGCTCGCGTCGGCGAAGCCGTCGTCGGGCCGCGTGACGTCGCGCGCGGCCAGCGCGCGGGCGATATAGGGCGTGACGACGATGAGCAGCTCCGTCTCGTTGCGCTGATAATCGCGCGAGCGGAACAGCGCGCCGAGAATGGGGAGATTGATGAGGCCCGGCAGGCCGTTGATCGCCTGATCCGACTTCTGCGTCAGAAGGCCGGCCGTCGCGATCGAGCCGCCGGACGGCAGCTCCACGCTGGTCTCGTTCTTTCTCGTCTTGAAGCCCGGCACGGTGATGCCGCCATAGCTCTGCGCGGACTGATAGTCGAGCTCCGTCACCTCGGTCGCGAGATGCAGCAGAATGCGCCCCTGCGCGAGCACCACCGGCGTGAAGTTGAGCGACACGCCATAGGATTTGAACACGATGCTCGGCGCGCAATAGGACACGCCGGCGATGCAGCTCGTGTTGCCGGGAACCGCGACCTCGCCGCCGACGGTGAATTTCGCGGACTCGCCCGAGATGGCGGTGACCGTCGGCTCCGCCAGCACGCGCGACACGCCGTAGCGCTCATAGGCCTTCAGCGTCGTCGTGGTGTTGTTGTTGCCGTTGATGGTCAGGGCGCTCGCGGTCAGCGGCGAGTTGATGGCGAAGGGATTTTGCTGAACGAGCTGACCCCAGCCGCCTTTCAGCATCGTCTCGCCGCCGGTCTGCGCGGAAACGCCGAGCTGCTTCAATACGCGCCGCTCCACTTCGGCCACGGTGACCTTCAGCATCACCTGATCCTGCGTGCGGATGACCAGCGCATTGACGACGAGGCCGTCGCCGGAGGCGCCGGAGCCCTGCACCGAGGCCGAGCGCGCGGCGAATCCCTTGGCGATGTCGACGGCGCGCTGCGCCTCCGAAGCGGAGTCGACCGTGCCCGTCAGAATGATCGCGTCATTGACGGTGCGGGCGGAGATGTTCGAATTGGGCAGAGCGGCGTGCAGCAGCGGGCCGAGCTCGCCGACGTCGCGGCCGATGCTGATCTCGAGATTGGCGATCTGACGGCCGTTGCGGTCGAGCGCGAAGATCGTCGTCTGGCCGGTCTCGACGCCCATGATGTAGAGCTTGCGGGTCGAGCGCACGACGGCGTTGGCGACCTTGGGATTGCCGACGACGATCTCCGCCGCGTCGGCCGGCAGGTCGACGATGATCGACTTGCCGACGCCCATTGCGACGCGCCGCGACATGATTGCGTCGGCGTCCGATTCGATGCCCCAGTTCTGCGGGGCCGCGCGAGCGGGAAGCCGCCCCGCGCCGACGAGGGCCAGAGCCGCGGCGGCGAGGACAGGAACCAAGTGACGTCTCGAGCAGGTCATGCGCGCCGTTCCTCGCCGAATGTCCATTGCATCGTCTCTTTCTTCGGTGCGGCGCGCGTCACCGCGCGCGCATTGTGGTCGGCACGCCGAAGCGCACGATCGTCAGCGGGTCCTCGCCGGCCGGCGCCATCTGCGGCTTCTCGTCCGCGAGCGCATCGGCGATCGGCCGCAGCATCAGAGCGAGCTGCCCCGAGCGCTGCGCGAGAATGACGTGCTCCGCCTGATGCGGCTCGAGGTCGAGAGTGGCGGTCGCGCCGGTGACGACGGCTTCGCCGTTCTTGGTCTCGAACACCGGACCCATTGCGAGGACGCGAACGTTCCTCAAGATCACTTCGGAGTTCATGTCGGAGCCGATCTGTCCGCCCTGCTCTGGATCGCGAAACAGGCGAACCACGTCGACATGATCATTGGGTAGAATGAATCCGCCCGCCGTCGTATTGGGCGAGACGTCGATCGCGACGGCGCGTCGGCCCGCGGAGAGCATGGTCGACATGAGCCCGGGCGTCTGACCCTTGACCAAGCGCTCGCGGCGAATCGGCTCGCCATTGGCGATCGGGCTGCGCACGAAGGCGCCCTGGATATCTTTCTTGATCTCCGGCGCTTCGCTCTTGCGCAACACGCCTTGAGGAACGGCGTTGATCGGCCATTCGATCCAATTCGTATCCGCCTCGGCCAGCGCCGCGCCATAGGGAAGATCGCGGGCGGCGACGAGCACCTGGTCGGTGCGCGGCGGCGCCGGCGCGACCAGTTGCATCGGCTGCTGCGGCGCCGATTCGGTGTTCAGCATGACGAAAGCGCCTCCGCCCGCGAGAATGGCGACGCCGAGGACAGCGATCTGGGCTTTGTTCATCTGCGCGAGTTCCCATCGCTCCGGCTAGAACGGAGCGATGGAGATTGAAGCGGACAAACGTCAAATTATGGTTAATCCCGCGTTACGTCCGCGCAGGGATGGACGGCGAAGAGCTCGACGCCGATCATCGGCCTCTCGTTCGGATCGAAGGCGAAGCGCCGTCCCGGCGCCCGCCACACCGTCACGCCGGCCGCCGCGTTTTCGGACGCGATGGGCGCGATGATCCAGGCCGGCGCGTCGGCCCGCGCGCAAAATCGCGCGCGCTTTTCCGGAGAGACGTCGGGATAGACGGGATCGGGCTTGGAGAGCCTGCGCGAGATCGTGCCGCCGTCGGCGATCCAGCCCTGATCGATCAGCGCGCGCATGCGCTCGAACCAGGCGAGCGTCAGCTCGCGCGAGAAGATGATGGCCATACCCTGCACGCCCGCCGCCCAATTCGGCCGACCCGCCCAATACCAGGCCTCCTGATTGCCTCCGAGCCACAGGATCGGCCCGGGCCGCGCGGACAGAATCTCGACGAGGTCGTTCTGACGGCCGGAGCGAACCAGCGACCTGCGAAAGCTGTCCCATTCCTGCCGCCAGTTCGCCGCGACGACGAGGCAGAAGGCCGCGCTCGCCGCAGCGAGAAGGCGCGGAGCGACGCGCAACGGCGGACGCGAGGCGAGATAGACGCCGAACAATGCGATCGGCACGGCGAACACATGTCCGTCGAGCATCAGCCAATAGGGCGGCGGCCGCGCGCCCGCCGGCGCCGCGGCGGTGAAAGCCGCGGCGAGTCGATAATTCACCACGATCTCGAAGAGGGAGAGCAGGCCGACGCCGATCCACAGCCAGCGGCCGGCCGCTCCGTCGGCGAAACGGGAGAGATCGACGCGCGAGCAGCGCAGCGCGAGAGCGAGAGCCGCGACGAGCGCGCCCACGGCGCTCGAATCGATGAGCCAGGAAAGAGCGAGCAGCGCGAGAACGATTCGCGAGCCCGGCCCTTCGCGCCACAGCGCAAGGCCGCAGAGCGCAAATCCGGCGGCGGCCGCGAGCGCCAGCAGCCATCCCGCCCGCCAGGGCTGCGCCTGCACGACGAGCAGCAGCGGATAGAGATCGCCGAAGACGAGAGTGAGCGCCATCGACGCCACGGTGACGACGAGAATCGAAACGAACAGGCGCCGTATCGTCCCTCGCGTGACGGCGGCGGCGAGAGCGACCGTCGCGCCGCGCTGCGCCATCAGCCACCAGACTCGGTCCGGCCAGGTGGTCGGGAACAGATAATCGTCGGGCCCGCGCAGCATGGCGAGCCATTGCGGATCGATCGGCGTCGTCAGCCGCTCGAGGACAGGCGCGCCGAGCAGGGCCGCGCCGATGCAGAGGACGGCGCCCGCGAGGCCGGCGAACAGCCAGCGCCGGTCGGCGGCGCCGTGGAAGACGAACAGCGTTCCGACGCCGGCGAGCGCCATCACCGGATGCAGCAGTGCGGCAAGGACCGCGAACGCCGCGGCGAGCGCGGCGCGGCCCGAGAGCGTCGCGGCGAATGCGGCGAGCACGGCGGCCTCGGCGAAGACGCGCGGCGTCGCGACAGGCTCGCCGAAATAAACGGTGGCGTGCGAATTATAGGCCGCCGAGAAGCTCGCGCAGGCGAGCACGACGGCGACGGCCTTCTCCCGCCCCGTGAGCGCGCGCGCCAGCGTGACGAGCGCGGCGGACCAGAGAAGGATTCCAGACACGGCGACGGCGAACGCGGCGCGCTCGGCGCCGAGCAGACCGACCAGCGGGCGCAGCAGCGCCGGGAACAGGCTGAACCGCATCTGGCCGTCGAGCCGCCACATGGGATCCTGTCCGATCCCCTGCGGATCGAGAGCGGCCAGCGCTCCGCCCATGTAGAGCACCGAATCGCCGACGATTCCGGTGTATGGCCGCAGCGCAACGACGCAGGCGACGAGCGCAGCGAAGGCAGCCGGCGCGCGCCAGGGAAATCGCGCCGCGGCAGCGCTCGGGAACGATGATTGCGCCGGCGCGAGCAAGGATTTGCTCACGCGCCGACGAGCAGAGTCCAGACCGGGGACTGCGGATAGACCAGCAACCCGCCGATGGCGAGCGCAATGCCATAGGGAACACCGGCCATCTTGTCGCAAAGATGCGCAAAGCGCGGGGAGCTCGCCACGGCGCGCGGCTCGCGCCGACGCAGCTCGAGAATGGCGAGGGTCAGCGCGCCGCCGACGAGCGAGGCCGTCAATCCGTAATCGAGAAGAAGATCCCAGCCGAGCCACAAGGCAGTGGCCGAGGCGAGCTTGGCGTCGCCGCCGCCGATCCAGCCCAGGTGAAACATCGCGAAAGTGGCGACGAGCATGGTGAGCCCGCATGTGACATGCGAGAGCGCGCTCGCGACCGGCATATGCGTATAGGCGGCGAGCGCGGCGAAAGCGACGACGAGCGCGACCGACACGCGATTGGGAATCGTCATGGTGAGCAGATCGGTGAAAGCGGCGAACACCATGAGAGTCGGAAACAGGACGAGCGCGACGGTTTCGATCATGAGTGTCGTTCCTGCTCGCTGCGCCTTCCTCCGCCGGAACGGCGCGCCGGATGGTGGGACTGAAACTCGAGCATGAAGGTTTACGGAGCGTTAACGCCGCGTTCGCGTTTGGCCAAGCGAAAGGAGCGACCCGAGAGCCGCTCCTTCGATGGCCGAACACGACGCCTGCGACCGGCGATCAGGTCAGGTTCTGAGCGATCTTGTCGAAGGTGTTGGACAGATTCGTTCCGACCAGCTTCACGGCGACGATGATGACGACCGAGATCAGCGCTCCGATCAGGCCATACTCGATGGCCGTCGCGCCGGACTCGTTCTTGATGAAGGAAGCGAGGATATTCTTCATGGCGTGCTTTTCTCCTGTGGCGAAAAAGGTGCGGAACGAGAAATCGATCCGCCGCCCCGCAATGGCCGACCCACGGATTTTCGACCGCGGCCGGGTGGTCTCTATGGCGTCGCGATCCGAGCGAAGCCGGCGCTCGATGGCGCCGCCGCGCTCAGGTGAGGTTCTGGGCGATCTTGTCGAAGGTGTTGGACAGATTCGTTCCGACCAACTTCACGGCGACGATGATGACGACCGAGATCAGCGCGCCGATCAGGCCATATTCGATGGCCGTCGCGCCGGACTCGTTCCCGACGAAGCGGGCGATCATGGATTTCATGGCAGTTGCTCCTGACACCACAATACGTGATCCGCTTGTCGAGCCCCGCTCGCCGGATCGGGGAAGACACTAGGTAGAACTTCTTGCAATCACGTTAATCGGGTTGTGAACCGAATCATCGCCTGTATGCGGTCTTCTTCAGCAAGGATTCATGATTGCGTGGTGCGATGGCTCGCGCGAATCGACGACGATGCGCAAAACGTGTTTCCTGCGGTAATGAGGTGAGTGATGAGCTGGCGGCGGGTCTTTCGACTCTTGTTTCCTATTGCCGTCGTCGCCGCCGCAGGCGCAACGTCGCGGAGCCTTGCGGAATCGCGCACGCTCTATGTCGATGTGGACCGCGCGCGCGTCGTGCGCATGCCGGACGGAGCGCAGACGATCATCATCGGCAATCCGCTCGTCGCCGACGTGACCATGCTCAAAGCCAACCGGCTGCTGGTCGTGACGGGAAAGAGCTTCGGAACCACCAATCTCATCCTGCTCGACGAGACCGGCGGGGAAGTCGTCGAGCAGACGATCACCGTCACGCCGCCGGCCGACAAGCTGGTGGTCCTGCGCGGAATGCGGCGCGAATCCTACGCCTGCTCGCCCGATTGCGCCCCGGCGGTCGATCTCGCGGACGACAAGGACTATACGTCGCAGGTCGTCGATGCGATCAAGCTGCACGAGAGCTCCGCGGCGCCCGGCAAGCGCTGAGCGAGAGGGACGATGAAGACTCCGAGCTTCACTCTCTCGCCCGGCGGCCGACGCGTAGCGCGGCGCTTCCGCGCGGATCGCCGGGCGACCATGTCCGTCGAATTCGCCATGGTCTCCGTGCCGCTGCTCGGACTCATCGGCGCGATCTTCGAGGTCGGCCTCGTCTTCCTGAAGAGCGAGCAGCTCCAGAACGCCACGCAGAACGCCAGTCGCGCCGTGCTCACGCATAGCGTCGGCAATATGACCTATCAGAACTTCATCAATAATTACGTCTGCACGTGGCAGAGCGCTGGAACCGTCGCGCCGGGCACTCTGGACAGGTCGTTCGACTGCTCGCGCCTCCTCGTCGATGTGAGCAGCCCATCGAACTGGTCCAGCGCCGACACGTCCAACCGCTTCTATACGACGCCCAATGCGCTCGGCGCGACGATCGCCATGCCGGCCGCGGGCAGCATCGCCATCGTGCGCATCGTCTATCCGATGCCGATGGTGACTGCGATACTGACGGGTGGAATTCTGAAAGGCATGACGCTCGGCAATGGAAAGACGGCGAATGGCTGGCTCACTTCCTACAATGGCGTCTGGTGCCATATGCTGCTCGGCGTCGCATCCTTCCGCGTGGAGCCGTAGTCATGAACCGACGTGGAACGGCTCGCGCGCCCTTTCTCGCCGACGAGGCCGCGATATCGGCGGTCGAATTCGCTCTCATCCTGCCGATCGCGTTGCTGCTCTATCTCGGGCTCGTCCAGTTGGCGCTCGGACAGCGCGCGTCGCAGAAGCTCGACCTCGTCGCACATTCTTTGTCGGATCTGACGGCGCAGCAATTGACCGGCGGTTCGGCGACCGGCCAAGCCGGAATGAACGAGACGACGATCCAAGGCATCTTTTCGGCGGCGACGACGCTGATTGCGCCCTATTCCGCGACCGGCCTGAGGATGACGATTTCCGAGGTGACCATCACCGCGGATTCGTCGCAGGCGAGCGGCTACAAGGCGAGCGTGAACTGGAGCATCACGAAGAACTCCGGCGCGCTTCGCCCGTGCAAGATCGGCGGCGTCGCCAAGCTCAACGCCGCCGACACGCGGCCGGTCGACCCCAACTCCATGCCGACGAGCTACACCGCCGCCAAGACGGTCACGCTGACCAACTCCAACGGCTCGACGACCAATGTGTCGGTCGCGCCCACCATCGGCTCGATCATCGTCGCCGATGTAGTCTATCCCTATGCGCCGGGGCGCGGCTTCTCGCGCTTCGACTGGCTGCCGGCCACGATCACCATGGCGCGCACGAGCTATTCGCCCGTGCGCAACACATATAGCCCCAACCACATACAATATTACATGACCACGGGGACGAATTGCTCGGCGTCCCCGTGATATGCGGCCGGGCGCCACCGCCGCGGATCAAATCTCCGGACGATAATCCTCCGCGCCCCAATGCAGCAGGCGCCGCGCCTGCTGCGGGCCGCGCGCCTCGCCCGAGAGGCCATAGTGCAGCGCCAGCCGCTCGAGCGCAATTCCGAGGACCACTTTGGCCGAGCGATGCGGCCAGCCGCGCTCGCTCTCGACGAGTTCGAGACCTTTGAGATAGCCGCAGACATCGGTGAGCAGGCCCGCGAGATCGGGCCCGACCGCGTCGAAGGCGCGCGCGAGGCGGCGGCGCGCGTCGATGGCGACCTCCGCTGCCGGCGCGCCGCCCACGCCGCCCGTCCGACCCGCGGGCGCCTCCCAGTCCGCGGTCACGCGCTGGAGAAGCTGCGCCTGCGTCACATCGCGGCGGAAGCGCTCGCCCGCCTCCACCTGCTGCGGCGCCAGAAAGGGCCGGCCGTCGCGATCCTTGCGCCGCGCGAGCCAGGCGAGCGGGCTTTCGCCCTCATTGACCAGCGCCGGCGCCGCGCCCTCCTCGACGCGCATCCGCGCGAGCGGCGAATGCTGGGCGCGGAAGGGATCGGCCGTTGCCGGCGAGGCGCTGCGGCGCAGAGCGGCGCGTCCCTCCTGCGTCGGCAGGAGGCGGCGCGCCTGTCCCTCCCCCTCCCATCGCGCGAGCCCCTGCGCTATCGCGAGTTCGGCGGCGCCCATCGGCAGGCTGGCGCGCACGACGGTCACGCCATTGCGCGGCGCGACGACGACGATGGCGCTCTCGTCGATCTGGCCGCGCAGGGCGCGCGCGCCGGGCTCGTCCAGCGCTTCGAGCAGGCGGCGAGCCGCGCGGTCGAGGGCTTCGGAAGCAGAGCGCTGTCGCTTGGTCATGAATCGTCTCCGATCGCTGGAATGGCCGGGGAAGCGTGAAAGAGCGAGAGTAGCGAGCGCTGTGCGGCGAGGCCGGCCTCGAGGGCGGCGACGGCGCGGTCGAAAGACGGATCGTCGCGCCGGTCCTCGATCGCGGCGCAGGCGTGACGCACGCTGGCGCGATCGCGATGAAACGCGCGTGCGCAGGCCGAAAGGCTCGCGCCATAGACGACATGATGCAGATAGAGGGCGAGCTGCCGCGCCTCGGCGACGGACGCCCTCCCGCGTCTGGGGGATGTGATCGCGGCGGGGTCGACGCCGCGGGCGGCCGCCGAGGCGGCGACACACAGTGTGGAGCCATCGCGTCGAGATATCGTGTCGTCATACATGCGGATCATCGACGAAAAGGGCGCTCGGCCGAAGGACGTCGACGATATTTCAGATTATAATCCTATTCAAGAGAAAAAAAACTTATCCCCGGGCGCTCCGCCTCGGCGATGCTGACGCATCCGGAGACCCGCCCCATGCCGCATTCGCCCAACCCGTTTTCGTCCCATCCCTCGACCGACCGTCGCCTGCACGAGTGCGCGCGCGCCGCGCTCGGGTCGACGCTCGACGCGGCCGTCGCCGCCTATCGCCGCAGCGATTTTCTTCGATCTTTCTATCGCTTGTCCGGGGAAACCATCGCTGCCGAGACGCCAGAGGCGTCTCGCGCCGTGTTGCGCGAGATCGAGCGGGCGCTGCGCGGCGAGCGCGCCCGCGCCGGACATTGGACCTATGATCTCGACCGTCATATCGGTCTCGTCGTCGCCTATCGCGCCGAGCAGGCGCGCGCGAAACGCATCGCGCGCCGCGCGCGCCGGCCGAGCGCGTAGCGCGCCGCTCTTTGTGACGCCGCGGGAATGGTCTACATAGCGGCGGACCGCAAAGACGCGCCGTCTGATCCCTTTCGTTCATCGCGAGGGCGTATCGAAGACCGATGATGTTGATCGAAAGATTGCTCGCTCTCGCGACCGGCGCGGTCGTCGCGATCTGCCTCGGCGTCGGCCTCGTGATGATGGCGCTCGGCCCGGGCCGAAAGGACGCCGTCGAGCCGCGCGCGCTCTCGACGGCCGTCGCGCCCGCCGCCGACCGCGCGGCGGCGCGCGCGCGGATCGAACTTTCGATCGCCGAAGCGCCGGAGTATCGCAAATTCTTCGATCGGCTGCGCCAGACCTTCCCGGCGGATTACGATGCGACGCTCGACGCCTTCGCGGCCGGCGGCGCCGGCGCCGGCGCCATCGATTTCTACCTCGCCGAGGCGGTCCGCCGGCTGCGGCAGGCGCGCGGCGTTCTCGCGGCGCGCGCCGAGCCCACCGTGCTCGCGCGCGTGTTCGACCTCAATCTCGCCGTGCTGCGCGCCCTCGCCGGTGAAGACAAGAAGCTCTGCGCCGCCTTCCTCTATGGCGGAGTCGATCAGGACTTTCATAATTTCGCCGCGCGGCGGCGCGCCCTGGTGGGCGAGATGGCGGCGGTCGGCCTCGAGGCCATAGCCAGCGGCCGCACACGCAACGAGGCGCGCGCGGCGCCGAGCGACGAGGATTTTCGCGCGCTGGAAAAGGCTCTAGTGGAGCGTGGGCTCGGCAAGGCGGAGATCGATTCGCTGCTCGACGGCAAGACCCCAGATCCTCCCTTCGACGACGACAGGACCTGCGCGATGGGCCAGACCTATCTCGAGGCGCTGCGCGGCCTGCCCGAGCCGATCCGGCTGCGCATCTGGGGACTCGCGGTGGAGCTGATGGCGCGGTCCTGATTTTCGACCGCCTCGCAGACGGCGGGACGCCGCCGAGCCCCATAGCGCCAGGGCGCGAGCGGCGACGCGTCGGCGGGCGCCGTCTCGGGAACGGGATCATAGCCGTCGCCGCCGCCGGGCCGGCAACGGCAGACGCGCGCGAGCCCCATCCACCCGCCCGCCCAGAGGCCATGCCGGCGGATCGCCTCGTCCGCATATTCGGAGCATGTCGGCAGGTAGCGGCACTCGCGGCCGATGAAGGCCGAAAGGGTCAGGCGATAGAGGAGGATGAGGGCGCGGGCGAGAGTGGCCATCGAGGCTCCCCCGACTCTCGGACGGCTCGCGGCCCTTCTCTCGCTTGCGGGAGAAGGGAAGCGCACGTCGAGAGTCGACCTATTTCCGGCCTCACTCCGCCGCGGCGGGCGGCAGCTGCGGCGTCGGGCGCGCTTCGGCTTCCGCCTGGCGCTGGGTGATGATGAGATCGTCGCGGCCCGAGGCGATGGAGCGGAACTTCGCCATCGCCGCGCCCGTCCCGGCCGGGATCAGCCGGCCGACGATCACATTCTCCTTCAGGCCGACCAGCGGATCGACCTTGCCGTTGACCGCGGCCTCGGTCAGCACGCGCGTCGTCTCCTGGAAGGACGCCGCCGAGAAGAAGGAGCGCGTCTGCAGCGAGGCCTTGGTGATGCCGAGCAGCACCGGCGTGCCGGTCGCGGGCTTCTTGCCTTCCTCCAGCGCCCTGGCGTTCGCCTCCTCGAGCTCGGCGTGGTCCACCTGCTCGCCGTCGAGGAAGCCGGTGTCGCCCGCATCGACGATATCGACCTTCTGCAGCATCTGGCGCACGATCACTTCGATGTGCTTGTCGTTGATGTTGACGCCCTGGAGCCGGTAGACCTCCTGGATCTCGTTGACGAGATAAGCAGCGAGCTCCTCGACGCCCTTGATGGCCAGAATGTCGTGCGGCGCCGGATTGCCGTCGACGATGTAGTCGCCCTTCTCGACGATGTCGCCGTCCTGCAGATGGACGTGCTTGCCCTTCGGGATCAGATATTCGACCGGCTCCGCGCCCTCCTCGTGCGGGACGATGCTGACGCGCTGCTTGTTCTTGTAGTCGCGGCCGAATTGCACCGTTCCCGAGATCTCGGCGATGATCGCATGATCCTTCGGACGGCGCGCCTCGAACAGCTCGGCGACGCGCGGCAGACCGCCGGTGATGTCGCGCGTCTTGGCGCTCTCGACCGAGATACGCGCCACAATGTCGCCCGCCTTGATCTGCGAGCCCGGCTCGACCGCGATGATCGAGTCGACCGGTAGAGTATAGCGGGCGTCGCCGCCGCGCTGCAGCTTGGTGATCTTGCCGTCGGCCGTCTTGATGACGATCGCGGGCTTGAGGCTCGCCGAGCGGGCGTTGAGACGCCAGTCCATCACGACGCGCTTGGTGATGCCCGTCGACTCGTCGGCCGTCTCCGACACCGACTGGCCCTCGACGAGATCCTCGAAGCCGATCGCGCCGTCGACCTCGCTGACGATGGGACGCGTATAGGGGTCCCACTCCGCGATGCGCTGGCCGCGCTTGATCTTGTCGCCTTCGTCCACCTTGAGCCGCGCGCCGTACTGAATACGGTTCACCGCGCGCTCGACCCCGTCCGGACCGATGATCACCACTGCGACGTTGCGCGCCATGACGATCAGATCGCCGTCCGAGTTGCGCGCCACATGGCGGTTGCGGATATGGACCGTGCCCTCGAAGTTCGACTCCATGAAGGACTGGTCCGCGATCGTCGCCGCGCCGCCGATATGGAAGGTGCGCATGGTGAGCTGCGTGCCCGGCTCGCCGATCGACTGCGCCGCGATGACGCCGACCGCCTCCCCCATATTGACCGGCGTGCCGCGCGCGAGATCGCGTCCGTAGCATTTGGCGCAGACGCCGTTCTTGGCCTCGCAGGTCAGCACCGAACGGATCTTCACCTCCTGAATGCCGGCGGCGTTGATGCGCTCGATGTGCCACTCCTGGATCATCTCGCCGATCGGCACGATCACATTGCCGTCCTGGTCGCGCAGCTCTTCCGCCGTGGTGCGGCCGAGAATGCGCGAAGCGAGCGTCGCGACGACCTGGCCGGCGTCGATGATCGCCCGCATGCGGATGCCCTTGTCGGTGCCGCAGTCGGTCGTGGTGATGATCGAATCCTGCGCGACGTCGACGAGACGGCGCGTCAGATAGCCCGAGTTCGCGGTCTTCAACGCGGTGTCCGACAGGCCCTTGCGGGAGCCGTGCGTCGAGTTGAAATATTCGAGAACGGTGAGGCCCTCTTTGAAGTTCGAGATGATCGGGCTCTCGATGATCTCGCCCGAGGGCTTCGCCATCAGTCCGCGCATCGCCGCGAGCTGCTTCATCTGCGCCGGCGAGCCGCGCGCGCCCGAATGCGACATCATGTAGATCGAATTGATCGGCATGTCGCGGCCGTGCTCGTCCTTACGCACCGCGGAGATGCGCTGCATCATCTCCTCGGCGAGCTTGTCCGTGCATTTCGCCCAGGCGTCGACGACCTTGTTGTATTTCTCGCCCTGGGTGATCAGGCCGTCGTTGTATTGCTGCTCGTATTCCTTGGTCGCGGCGCGCGTCTCGGCGACGATGCGCTCCTTCGTCTCCGGCACGACCATATCGTCCTTGCCGAAGGAGATCCCCGCCTTGAACGCCTCGCGGAAGCCGAGCGACATGATGCGGTCGCAGAAGATCACCGTCTCCTTCTGACCGCAGTTGCGGTAGACGGTGTCGATCATGTTGGAGATCTCTTTCTTCGTCATCAGCTTGTTGGCCGCGTCGAAGGGGATCTTGCGGTTCTTCGGCAGGAGCTGGCCGAGCATGAGACGCCCCGGCGTCGTGTCGAAGATCTTCGACACGCGCCTGCCGTTCTCGTCATAGGTCCAGGCCCGGCCCTTGATCTTCGTATGCAGCGTGATCGCCTTGGCGGCGAGCGCATGCTCGATCTCGCCATGATCGGCGAAGGCCATGCCCTGGCCCGGCTCGCCGTCGCGCTCCAGCGTGAGGTAATAGAGACCGAGAACGATATCCTGCGACGGCACGATGATCGGCTGGCCATTGGCCGGATGCAGGATGTTGTTCGTGGACATCATCAAGACGCGCGCCTCGAGCTGCGCCTCGAGCGACAAGGGCACGTGCACGGCCATCTGGTCGCCGTCGAAATCGGCGTTGAAGGCCGCGCAGACGAGCGGATGCAGCTGAATCGCCTTGCCCTCGATCAGCACCGGCTCGAAGGCCTGAATGCCTAGTCGGTGAAGCGTCGGCGCGCGGTTCAGGAGAACCGGATGCTCGCGGATCACCTCGTCGAGGATGTCCCAGACCTCCGGCTTCTCCTTCTCGACCAGCTTCTTGGCCTGCTTCACCGTCGCCGAATGGCCCTTCGCGTCGAGGCGCGAATAGATGAAGGGCTTGAACAGCTCGAGCGCCATCTTCTTTGGCAGGCCGCATTGATGGAGCTTGAGCTCCGGGCCGACGACGATGACCGAGCGGCCGGAATAATCGACGCGCTTGCCGAGCAGGTTCTGGCGGAAGCGGCCCTGCTTGCCCTTCAGCATGTCGGCGAGGGATTTCAACGGCCGCTTGTTGGCGCCGGTGATGACGCGGCCGCGGCGGCCGTTGTCGAACAGAGCGTCGACGGCCTCCTGCAGCATGCGCTTCTCGTTGCGGATGATGATGTCCGGCGCGCGCAGCTCGATCAGCCGCTTCAGACGATTGTTGCGGTTGATGACGCGGCGGTAGAGGTCGTTCAGATCCGAGGTCGCGAAGCGGCCGCCGTCGAGCGGCACCAGCGGACGCAGATCCGGCGGAATGACCGGGATTTCCTTCAGGATCATCCATTCCGGACGATTGCCCGACTGGATGAAGGCCTCGATGATCTTGAGGCGCTTGGCGAGTTTCTTCGGCTTCAGCTCGGTCGTCGCCTCGGCGATCTCCTGGCGCAGACGCGCGGCGATCCCTTCGAGATCCATCGATTCGAGCAGCTTGCGGATCGCTTCCGCGCCGATCATGGCGGTGAAATTGTCTTGCCCATATTCGTCCTGGGCGCGCAGATATTCGTCCTCGGTGAGGAGCTGGCGCTCCTTCAGAGGCGTGAGGCCCGGATCGATGACGATATAGGACTCGAAATAGAGGATGCGCTCCAAGTCCTTCAGCGTCATGTCGAGCAGAAGGCCGATGCGCGAGGGCAGCGACTTCAGGAACCAGATATGCGCGACGGGCGCGGCGAGCGAGATATGGCCCATGCGGTCGCGGCGCACGCGCGCGAGCGTGACCTCGACGCCGCATTTCTCGCAGATGACGCCCTTGTATTTCATGCGCTTGTACTTGCCGCACAAGCACTCGTAATCCTTGATGGGCCCGAAGATGCGCGCGCAGAACAGGCCGTCGCGTTCCGGCTTGAAGGTGCGGTAGTTGATCGTCTCCGGCTTCTTGATCTCGCCGAACGACCAGGAAAGGATCTTTTCGGGGCTCGCGATCGAAATCTGAATCTGATCGAACGCCTGCGGCTGGACGACCGGATTGAAGAGATTCATGACCTCTTGCTGATTCATGGTCTTCTCCTGGAGACGCAGGACGGAGCTCGCCTTTCCGTCGCGTCTGGATTCTCGGTGCGCGTCCCCTCTCCCGCTTGCGGGAGAGAGTGGCCCGGCGAAGCCGGGCCGGGTGAGGGCCCCTCGGGCTCATGCGCGGCGCCGGCCCTCATTTGACCCTCACCATGCGAGGGCCGCCTTCTCCCGCAAAGCGGGAAAAGGGAGAGCCGTGGAATTATTCCGCCGCTTCGGCCGTCTCGGTCGTCGGCGGCTGCTCCTCGCCGCCCTCGACGGCCGTGGTGAGCTCGACATTGAGCGCGAGCGAACGCATCTCCTTGATGAGCACGTTGAAGCTTTCCGGAATGCCCGACTCGAACGTGTCGTCGCCGCGCACGATCGATTCATAGACCTTGGTGCGGCCGGCGACGTCGTCCGACTTCACGGTCAACATCTCCTGCAGCGTGTACGCCGCGCCATAGGCCTCGAGCGCCCACACTTCCATCTCGCCGAAACGCTGCCCGCCGAACTGCGCCTTGCCGCCGAGCGGCTGCTGCGTGACCAGCGAATAGGGGCCGATCGAGCGGGCGTGGATCTTGTCGTCGACGAGATGATGCAGCTTCAGCATATAGATGTAGCCGACCGTGACCTTGCGGTCGAAGGGCTCGCCCGTGCGTCCGTCATAGAGCGTCACTTGTCCCGTGGGCGAGAGTCCCGCCCGCGTGAGCATGTCGCAAATGTCCTTCTCTCGCGCGCCGTCGAAGACAGGCGTCGCGATCGGCACGCCGCGGCGCAGATTCTTGCCGACTTCGAGCAGCGTCGGCTCGTCGAGCCGTTCGAGCGACTCGTTCGGGCCATAGATCTCGACGAGCTTTTCCTTCAGCGGCGCCGGATTCCTGCTGCGTAGATAGGCGTCGACCGCGGCGCTGACCTGCTTGCCGAGGCCGGCGCAGGCCCAGCCGAGATGCGTCTCGAGAATCTGGCCGACATTCATGCGGCTCGGCACGCCGAGCGGGTTCAGCACGATGTCGACCGGCGTTCCGTCCTCGAGGAAGGGCATGTCCTCCTGCGGCACGATGCGCGAGACCACGCCCTTGTTGCCGTGGCGGCCGGCCATTTTGTCGCCGGGCTGGATCTTGCGCTTCACCGCGACGAAGACCTTGACCATCTTCATCACGCCGGGCGGCAGCTCGTCGCCGCGCTGCAGCTTCTCGACCTTGTCGAGGAAGCGATTCTCGAGACCCTTCTTCGACTCGTCGTATTGCTTGCGCACGGCCTCGATGCCGGCCATCAGATTGTCGTCCTCGACGACGAAGGTCCACCATTGCGAGCGCGGATATTCGTCGAGGATCGACTGCGTCAGCGTCTCGCCCTTCTTGAAGCTCTTCGGCCCGGCGATTGCGACCTTGCCGAACAGCATCTCCTGAAGACGAGCGTAGACGTTGCGGTCGAGAATGGCGAGCTCGTCGTCGCGGTCCTTGGCGAGACGCTCGATCTCCTCGCGCTCGATCGCCTGGGCGCGCTCGTCCTTCTCGACGCCGTGGCGGTTGAACACGCGCACCTCGACGATGGTGCCCTGCACGCCCGGCGGCACGCGCAGCGAGGTGTCGCGCACGTCGGACGCCTTCTCGCCGAAGATGGCGCGCAGGAGCTTCTCCTCCGGCGTCATCGGGCTCTCGCCCTTGGGCGTGATCTTGCCGACGAGAATATCGCCCGCCTGCACTTCCGCGCCGATGTAGACGATGCCCGCCTCGTCGAGGTTCTTCAGCGTTTCTTCCGAGACATTCGGAATATCGCGGGTGATCTCTTCCGGGCCGAGCTTGGTGTCGCGCGCCATCACCTCGAATTCGTCGATGTGAATGGAGGTGAACACGTCCTCCTTCACGATGCGCTCGTTCAAGAGGATCGAATCCTCGAAGTTGTAGCCGTTCCAGGGCATGAAGGCGACGAGCACATTGCGGCCGAGCGCGAGATCGCCCATATCGGTCGACGGACCGTCGGCGATGATGTCGCCCTTCCTCACATGATCTCCGACCTTCACCAGCGGCTTCTGATTGATGCACGTCGACTGGTTCGACCGCTGGAACTTCATCAGCCGGTAGATGTCGACGCCGGGCTTCGCCGGGTCTTGCTCCTCGGTCGCCCGGATGACGATACGGGTCGCGTCGATCTGATCGACGATTCCGGTGCGGCGCGCCGCTATGGCCGCGCCCGAGTCGGCGGCGACGATCGGCTCCATGCCGGTGCCGACGAAAGGCGCGTCGGCCTTCACCAGCGGCACGGCCTGACGCTGCATGTTGGAGCCCATCAGCGCGCGGTTGGCGTCGTCGTTCTCGAGAAACGGAATGAGCGCCGCGGCGACCGAGACGAGCTGCTTGGGCGACACGTCCATCGCATCGACGCGCTCGCGCGGAACGAGCACGACATCGCCGGCGTGACGGCAGAGCACCAGATCTTCGGTGAGATTGCCTTCCGCGTCGATCGGCGCATTGGCCTGCGCGACGTGGTATTTCTGCTCTTCCATCGCCGAGAGATAAGCGACCTCGTCGGTCACCTTGCCGTCGCGCACGCGGCGATAGGGCCCCTCGATGAAGCCATATTTGTTCACGCGCGCAAAAGTCGCGAGCGAGTTGATGAGGCCGATGTTCGGACCTTCCGGCGTCTCGATCGGGCAGATGCGGCCGTAATGCGTCGGATGCACGTCGCGCACCTCGAAGCCCGCGCGCTCGCGCGTCAGGCCGCCCGGCCCCAGCGCCGAGAGACGGCGCTTGTGGGTGATCTCCGACAGCGGATTGGTCTGGTCCATGAACTGCGACAGCTGCGACGAGCCGAAGAACTCGCGCACCGCCGCCGCCGCCGGCTTGGCGTTGATCAAATCCTGCGGCATCACCGTGTCGATATCGACCGAGGACATGCGCTCCTTGATCGCGCGCTCCATGCGCAGCAGGCCGAGACGATACTGATTCTCCATCAGCTCGCCGACGCTGCGCACGCGGCGGTTGCCGAGATGATCGATGTCGTCGATCTCGCCGCGGCCGTCGCGCAGATCGACGAGCGCGCGCACCACTGCGACGATATCGTCCTTGCGCAGCACGCGCATCGTGTCGGGCGCGTCGAGATCGAGGCGCATGTTCATCTTCACGCGGCCGACCGCCGAGAGATCATAGCGTTCGGCGTCGAAGAACAGCGAAAAGAACATCGCCTCCGCCGTATCCATGGTCGGCGGCTCGCCCGGACGCATCACGCGGTAGATGTCGAAGAGCGCGTCCTCGCGCGACGAGTTCTTGTCGATCGCCAGCGTGTTGCGGATATAGGGGCCGATGTTGATGTGGTCGATATCGAGCACGGGCAACTCGTCGAAGCCCTTCTCGATCAGCATGGGCAGCGTCTTCACCGTGATCTCGTCGCCGGCCTCGGCGAAGATCTCGCCCGTCGACGGATCATAGAGATCCTGGGCCAGATATTGGCCGTAGAGATCCTCGGACTGGACCTTGATCGCCTTCACGCCCTTCTCGGCGAGCTGGCGCGCGGCGCGCACGGTGAGCTTCTTGCCGGCCTCGACCAGCACTTCGCCCGTATCGGCGTCGACGATGTCGTTGACCGCCTTCACGCCCTTCAGGCGCTCCGGATCGAAGGGCTGGCGCCAGCTGTCGCCCGCGGCCTTGTAGGCGACGGTCTTGTAGAAGGTCGACAGAATCTCCTCGCCGTCCATGCCGAGCGCGAAGAGCAGCGACGTCACCGGAATCTTGCGGCGGCGGTCGATGCGCGCATAGACGATGTCCTTGGCGTCGAACTCGATGTCGAGCCAGGAGCCGCGATAGGGAATGATGCGCGCCGCGAACAGGAGCTTGCCGGAGGAATGGCTCTTGCCCTTGTCGTGGTCGAAGAACACGCCCGGCGAGCGGTGCATCTGCGAGACGATGACGCGCTCGGTGCCGTTGACGATGAAGGTGCCGTTCGCCGTCATGAAGGGCATGTCGCCCATATAAACGTCCTGCTCCTTGATGTCCTTGACCGACTTCGCCTGCGTGTCGGGGTCGACGTCGAACACGATGAGGCGCAGCGTCACCTTCAGCGGCGCGGCGAAGGTCATGCCGCGCTGGCGGCATTCGTCGACGTCGTATTTCGGCGGCTCGAATTCGTAGCGCACGAATTCGAGCAGCGACACTTGCGAGAAGTCGGAGATCGGGAAGACGGATTTGAACACCGACTGCAGCCCCTCGTCCGGGCGCCCGCCCGGCGGCTCGTCGACGAGGAGGAACTGGTCATAGGAGGCTTTTTGAACTTCGATCAGATTGGGCATCTCCGCGGCTTCGCGGATGTGCCCGAAGAATTTGCGGACACGCTTGCGACCGGAGAATATGTGCGCCGACGTCTGAGCCATGTCGCCTCTCGATCCTCTCTGGTGAAAGCGAACAGCGAGTTGCGAATAGCGAATAGAGGGACTCTCCTATTCGCTATTCGCCATTCGCCCTCCGCTCCTGATCAACCGTCTCGAAAGCCCTCTCCCGCGGCATGCGGAAGAGGGCGCGTCTCGTCTTACTTGAGCTCGACCTTGGCGCCGACCTTCTCGAGGGTGGCCTTGATCTTCTCGGCCTCCTCCTTGGAGACGCCTTCCTTGACCGGCTTGGGCGCGCCCTCGACCAAGTCCTTGGCCTCCTTGAGGCCGAGGCCGGTGATCGCGCGGACCTCCTTGATGACCTCGATCTTCTTGTCGCCGGCGGCGGCGAGGATGACATTGAACTCGGTCTTCTCCTCGACGGGAGCCGCGGCCGCGGCTCCCGCGCCCGGAGCCGCGGCGACGGCGACCGCCGCAGCGGCGGAGACGCCCCACTTCTCCTCGAGCAGCTTCGCGAGCTCGGCGGCCTCGAGCACGGTCAGAGCCGACAGCTCCTCGACGATCTTTTCCAGATTGGCCATTGGCGTTCAGTCCTTCGAATTTGGTTGGATGGTTGATGCGGTCCGCCTGTCAGGCCGCATTCGCGTCTCTGTCGGCATAGGCCTGGACCACGCGCGCGAGCTTTCCGGCCGGAGCCGTCGTGAGCTGGGCGAGCTTCGTCGCGGGCGCCTGGATGAGGCCCACGAGCTTGCCGCGCAGCTCGTCGAGCGACGGAAGAGTCGCGAGCGACTTCACACCGTCCACGTCGAGCGCGGTGGCGCCGAGCGCGCCGCCGAGGATGACGAATTTGTCGTGATCCTTGGCGAAGGCCGCGGCGACCTTGGGCGCCGCCACCGGATCGTCCGAATAGGCGATCAGGGTCGGTCCCTTCAGAAGGGAGCCGATGGAGGCGACGCTCGTGCCGTCGAGAGCGATTTTGGCGAGGCGGTTCTTGGCGACCTGAACGCCGGCCCCGGCTTCGCGCGCTTGCCTGCGCAGCTTCTGCATCTGGGCGACGGTCAGGCCGGAGTAATGCGCCACGACGACGACCGGGGTCTTCGAAAAGACCTCGTTCAGCGCCGCGACGGCTTGCTTCTTCTCCGCTCTGTCCACGGTTGCTCTCTCCTCGAGCGGGGCGCGAGGCCCCGCCGGCTGCGAAAAACCGCCCTCCCCCGCGGGCGCGGCGGAGGAACGGCCCCGTAGATCCTGTCCCCTCGGCGGCGGCCCGGGCGGGCCGCGCTTCGGATCAGAGGGGCGCCAACCAAATTCGAAAGACCGCGCGCCGGCCGCTTTGCAAAGCGACCCGCCGGCCCTACAATTCCGGTCTTCCCCGTCTATGCAGGCCGCCCGCGCGAAAGACGGATGGCTCCGTCTGTCGCCCGAGCCGATTGAGCTCCTCCTCGGGACGAGACCCGAAGAGGAGCGCCGGCAGTCTCGGACAGGACATGGCCGGACGGGACGCGAGGAAACTTCCCCGGGTCCGCCGGCCTATCCACCGCCTCGCCTCTCTCCTCGATAGGAGATTGGTCCGACGGAAGCTCTGTTTGAAAGCGGGGTCGCGAACGCTGACCGACCCCGGAACGGCCTATTTAACGATCCTTACGGCCTTTGCCAAGGAGTTTCTCGCGAGATTTGTCTCGGCGAGGAAGCGAAGCGTCGCATCCCCCGCCGAGCTCTCGGCCCGCCACGCGGGGAAAGGCGCTCGAGCATGACCGTCGCCGCGCCTACGATGCGACGCCGCGGACGGTGGTCGACCGCACATTCGCGAGCCCGATATCGTCGGCGGCGCGCTCATTCAACCACCCGGCGTCGGCTTCGTCGAGGCCGTCGACCGGCGGGGCGTTCGAGCCGCGGGCGCGTCACGAATCGAGTCCAGCATCTCGAAGGCGCGGCGCAGATGCCCATGGGCCGCGCCGAGCGCAGCCTCCGCCTCGGCGCGGCCAACCCCATGCAGTAGGAGCAAGGCGAGCTTCACGCTGCCGCCGGCGCGACGCAACGCCTCGTCGATCTCTTCGGCTCCGCGGCCGGTCAGCCGCGCGAGGATTTTCTCGCTGCGGCGAACGAGCTTCGTGTTCGACGCCTGCACATCCACCATCAGCCCCTCATAGACGCGGCCGAGCAGGATCATCACGAGGGACGACAGCAGCAGCAGCGCGATGCGCTGCGCGGTGCCCGCCTTCATGCGCGTCGAGCCGGCGATCGCTTCCGGCCCCGTATCGAGAAAAATCGCATGATCGGCTTCGGCGAGCAGCGGCGCATCGCGATTATTGGCGATGCCGATCGCGAGGGCGCCGGCGCGCTTGGCCTCCCGCAAGCATGCGAGAGTGAAGGGCGTCGTGCCGCTCGCGGCGAGTGCGATGAGCACATCGGGACCGCGCACTCCGTGCCGCCGCATGAGCTCGACGGCGCGCGCGCTCTCGTCCTCGGCGCCTTCCACCGCCTTCAGCAGAGCATCCTCGCCGCCGGCGATGAGCAAGAGCAGTCTTTCCTGCGGCCAGCCGAAGGTCGGCGTGAGCTCGGCGCCGTCCTGCACCGCGAGTCGCCCCGAGGTTCCGGCGCCGACATAGACGAGCCGCCCGCCTTCGCCGAGCCGCCGCTCGATCGCGAGCGCCGCGCTTTCCAGCGACTCCCGCGCCGCACGCACGGCGGCGACGGCCGCGAGCTGCCCTTCGATCATCGCATCGAGGATTTCTCCCGGCTCCCATGCGTCGATGCGCGAATAGCGTGGGCTCGGACGTTCGGTTTCCATGTTTGCTTCTCCTGGCGACAGAGTTTTGGTCCGCACGGGCGAATCACAAGCGCGAGCGGAAGCGTTTCGTGATTTGCTTCTCGCGCCCTCCGCGCCATTGTGAGATAAGGGCGCCGCCGGGGGGCGCGCACGAGCAGAGCCGCCGATGACGACGCCAGACAATCAGATGGCTGCAGAAGCGCGCGAAGCGCCTCGAGCGGTGGCGCGACAGGAACGCCTGCTCGCCGAACCGCTCGCGCGTCTCGTCGCGCGGCTCCGCGAACGGCCGCCGCACGTCGCCGTCACCTGCGCGCGCGGCAGCTCCGCCCATGCCGCGACCTTCGGCAAGCATATGATCGAGCGCCATATCGGCTTGCCCGTGGCGGCGGCGGCGCCGAGCATCGCCAGCGTCTATCACCGAAGCCTTCGCCTGAAAGGCCAGCTGTTCCTGGCGATCTCGCAGTCGGGCGGCAGCAATGATCTCATCGCGCTCGCGTCGGCGGCGCGCGGCGCGGGCGCGGTGACGGCCTGCCTCGTCAACGAGACGCGCAGCGAACTCGCCGCGCAATGCGAATTCGTGCTGCCGATGGACGCCGGACCAGAGATCGCCGTGCCGGCGACGAAGACCTTCATCGCTTCGCTCGCCGCGCTCGCCCGGCTCGTCGCGCTCTGGTCCGAGGACGAGGCCTCGACGGCGGCGCTGGCGCGTCTGCCGGACCGGCTCGCGGCGGCGGCTGAGCTCGACTGGAGCGCGCTCGTCGACGTTTTCACTCGCGCCGACAGCCTCGTGACGATCGGCCGCGGGCCGACGCTCGCCATTGCGCGCGAAGCGGCGTTGAAGCTCAAGGAAACCTCCAACCTCCACGCCGAGGCCTTCAGCTCGGCGGAGTTTCTGCACGGGCCGGTGTCGCTGGTGTCGCCGCTTTATCCGGTGCTGTTGCTCACGCCGCAGGACGAGGCCGCGCCCGGCATGCGCGCGCTCGCCGCCGATCTTCGCCACAAGGGCGCCGCGCTGTTTGCGGCCGATCGTGAAAGCGAAGCCACGGCGCATCTGCCGACTCTCGCGCCCGATCACAGCGAGCTCGACGCCATCTGCCTGATCCAGAGCTTCTACGGCGTCGTCGCCCGCCTCGCGGCCGCGCGCGGCGCCGACGTCGACCGTCCGCGCCATTTGCAGAAGGTCACGCGCACGCGATGAACGATCGATTTGCGATCGCCGCGGATGTCGTCTTCGACGGCGACCGCATCCGTCGCGACGCCGCCGTTCTGATCGAAGATGGAGCGATCGCCGCGCTGGCGCCGCGCCGCGCCGCCACGCGAGCGGAGGTCGTCGCGCTGCCCGCGGGCGCCTGGCTCGCGCCGGGCTTCATCGACATTCAGGTCAATGGCGGCGGCGACATTCTCTTCAACGACGAGCCGACGCCCGAGGCGATTTCGGCTATTCTGCACGCGCATCGCAAATTCGGCACGACGTCGCTGCTGCCGACGCTCATCACCGACACGGACGAGAAGATGCGCGCCGCAGCGCGCGCCGTCGCGGCGAGCATCGCGCGCGAGCCGGGCGTGCTCGGCGTGCATTTCGAAGGACCGTTCCTCTCGCCGCAGCGGCTCGGCGTGCATCGCGGCGATCTCGTTCGGCGCCCGGAGCCGCATCATCTCGCCCTGCTGGCGCCGCCGCCGGGCGGCGTCTCGCTGGTGACGCTCGCTCCCGAGGAGACCCCGGAAGGGTTCATCGGGTCGCTCGTTCACGCCGGCTGCAAGGTCGCGCTCGGCCATTCCATGGCGACTTATGAGCAAACACGCGCGGCGATGCGGGAAGGGCTTTCGGGCTTCACTCACTTGTTCAACGCCATGCGCCCGCTCGCGAGCCGCGAGGGCGGCCCGATCGCCGCGGCGCTGGAATCCCCGGGCGCCCATTACGGCTTGATCGTCGACGGCGAGCATGTGCATCCCGCCGTGCTGCGGCTCGCGCTACGCGCCGGCGCCGGCCATCCGATGCTCGTCACCGACGCCATGCCGCCAGTCGGCGGAAGCATGGGCGAGTTCGCCCTTCAAGGTCGCCGCATTCTTGCGCGCGGGGGACGCTGCGTGACGGAGGAAGGGGTTTTGGCCGGCGCCGCGCTCGACATGGCGAGCGCCGTGCGCAATTGCGTCGCGCTGCTCGGCCAGCCGCTCGCACGCGCGCTCGCTTTCGCCGCACGCGAGCCGGCGCAGTTCCTGGGGCTCGGCGATCGGCTCGGCCGTCTCGCGCCGGGCTATCGTGCGGATATCGTCGCTTTCGTCCCGGAGACTGTCGAGGTCATCGCGACCTGGGTCGCCGGCGAGCGCTGATCTCCCGGGGTCATTGCCGGGAGCGAAGCGACGCTAGCAATCGGCTCATCCCGATGTTCGTCTCCGCTTTACGAGCGGATAGGCGAACCACAGACCGGCGAGAACGAGGAATAGCACAGCTGCAATCGAGGCGCTCGCAACCGTGTCGGCAAGAATGACGCTGGCCACGATATACACGTCGAACGTCAACGAGACCGATAGCGGAGCCATTGCGCCGGCAATCATTTTCGAGGTGAAGCGGATGAAGAATTGCGACCCCGCTTCCGGCTCGACAATGCGATGGTAGACCGCCGGGGCCATGATGAGCGCGATCGACAGCGTGGTCAGGAGAACAGCAGACAAATGCAAGAGCTGGCCGAAGTCGGACAGCCGATCGAAACGCTGATTGAACACGGCTATCATTTGAAAGCCGAAAAGCGCTTGCAGCCCGGGGGTGACCACCCGCGCTTCCTCGAGGGCGAGTTGCATCCTTTTCATCGACGTTTCGTCGTCGGAGGACGAACCAGGCTGCCGTATCTCGCTCGGCGGGCTCCCGACGCTCATGGCGACGCTCCGTCGTCTCTCAAATCCGGAGGAGTTCGCGATTGGATGGCGACAGCGAAAACGAACGGGCAGCGAGCCGAATAGTCGTCCAAGTCACGACGAGCGGGCGTGTGCAGTGCTTCGTGCGCGCGTTCTCGCCGCCTTTTGCGCGGCCTTCTTTCTCCCGCGCGCGCCCTTGGTCTGCGCCGCCTTCCGCGCGGCGGCGGAACGGCCGGCGGGGCCTTTCGTCTCGGCGGCTTTCTCGGAGGCGGCGGCGCGGTCCTCGCTGGACCGGCGTGCGGCGGCGCGTTTGGCCTGTCGCGAGAGCGCCTCGTGCGACGCCGTGTTCTTCGGTTCGCGGTCGAGGGCGTCCGAAACGGCGCGCGAGACCCGCGGGCGGCGCTTCGTTTTGCGTTCGCCCCGGCCGACCTCATACGCATATTCGGCGCTCTTCCGCGTGCTCTCCTCGGCCTCGCCCTTCTCGGGCGGGGGCAGGTCGACGCCCGCCCGCCTCGCCTTGGAAAGCCCGATAGCGATCGCTTGTCGCGGCGAACGGGCTCCGTGTTCGCCGCGGCGGACCTTCTCGATCTCTTCGTGCACGAACGCCCCGGCTTGCGTGGTCGGAGCCTTTCCCTCGCGCTCGGCCCTTCGGGCCTTCTCGATGGTCGACTTGTCGGACATGGTCGATGTCCCTCCGCATGAAGGCGAAACCGAAGAGGGCGAAAATCGATTCGGTCCCGTCACAAGAATGGGCGGCCGCCCGTCACTGCGATGGTCGCGCCGGAGACATAGCTCGAGAGAGGATCCGCCAGCATCACATAGGCGGTCGCGAGCTCCGCCGGCTGCCCGGGTCGTTTCATCGGCGTCCCGCTGCCGAAGCTTTCGACGGACTCCTCGGGCAGCGTGGAGGGAATGAGCGGAGTCCAGACGGGACCGGGAGCCACCGCGTTCACGCGAATGTCTCGACTGGCGAGCATCTGCGCCAGCCCTGCGGTGAAGTTCTGGATGGCGCCCTTCGACGTCGCATAGGCGAGCAGCATGGGATTGGGCGCGTCGGAATTGATCGAGGCCGTGTTGATGATCGAGCTTCCGGGCTTCATGTGCGGAACCGCGGCTTTCGTCAGATAGAACATCGCATGCAGATTCACCCGAAAGGTCAACTCCCATTCTTCATCGGAAATATCCGCGATATCGTCGAAGGCGGCTTGATGGGCCGCATTGTTGACGAGAATATCGATGCGGCCGAACTCCCGAACGACCTCGCTCACCAGCTCTCGACAATGGGCGGAGCCTTGAATATCGCCGGGGAATAGAATCGCTCGGCGGCCTTCCGATTGCACCAGACGCTTCGTCTCTTCGGCGTCTTCGTCCTCGTTCAGATAGGAGATCAGGATATCTGCGCCCTCGCGGGCGAAGGCGAGCGCGACGGCTCTGCCGATGCCGCTGTCTCCCCCGGTGATGACGGCGGTTTTCCCCGCGAGGCGCCCCGCCCCCTCATATGTCGCTTCGCCATGATCGGGCCGCGGCGTCATCTTTCGGGTGAGGCCCGGCATGTCCTGTCGCTGCTTCGGAAAGGGCGGATTGGGGTATTCCGGCATCTCGCGTCGCTCCAGAGCGTTGCACTTCGGACCGCCGAGTAGAATTCGCGAGGGACCCGACCGAACGTAACCCCTCGGCGGTCCAAAGGTTCCTTGTCGCCCAACTCGCGCGCCGCAAGCCTCTCGCGCTTCGGCGTCGCGGTCCGGCCCGAGTTCCGCCGGCGTCTCGATGGGTCAGGCGGTCCGTGTGGTCGCGCGCCAGGCGCAGATCGTCGACGAGCCCCTCCACCATGCCGCCCACATCGCTCCACCGCCTCTTGCGGCATGTGGAAGGGGTAGTGTCTCAGTTTCGATTTTCGGCATGAGCGCCTCCCCTCAAAACCGCGCTGCCGATTCCTATGTCAGGAGGATGTCGCCAAAAGGCGGTGTGCGTGGTAGCATACGAGTCGGTATATAAAGATTTCTTTATATGCTCCAAAGGAGGGGATTATGCCGAAGGGTCCGCAGGGACAGAAACGTCCGGCCGATGCGATCGGCTGCGCCGTCATGGTCGCTAAGATCGCCACGGGCGAGATGACCGAGGAATTGAAGCAGCCGTCCGGCAAGGTCCGCTCGGGGAAGGCTGGTGCCGAGGCGCGTGCGGCGAAACTCTCACAGGAGGAACGGTCGGCCATCGCCAAAAAGGCGGCGGCGCGCCGTTGGGGATGATGGCGCATCGCGCTGGATTCATAGTCTCTTTTGATGGCCCTGGAGTTGAAGAGGGGCGCATTGATGTAAGGGAATTGGCCCCGGCTCTATTGTCGCTTGGGAAGGTCATCGATGCGGCAAATTTGGCGATTTATGGAGAAAAGTCGCAAATAAGAGTTGAGGCTAAAGCAGTTTCAATAGGGTCGTTCGAGGTATCAATCGATGCTGTAATCACAAATTGGAACGTGTTTACTTCGTTTTTGGATGGGGCTGATGCCCAGCACGCAAAATTGATCTTAGAATGGATTGGTATTATCGGCACCCCGGCAACGGCCGGTCTTGTTGGAGTATGCCGTTTTCTTAAGGGCAAGCGCCCGGCGCGCGTCGCGAGGGCCGAAGGTAATATTTTTCGGTTAGAGGTTGATGGAAGGGTTTTACACGTTCCGTTGGAAGTCATGCGTCTATATCAAGATGTAGCTGTAAATAAGGCGTTCAATGAGCTTCTGTCAGCCGTCGATAGCGATAATATTAACAAGATTGAATTTAGGCCAGATGGCGCGCCAAAGGAAGCGAAGACGCTGACGCTAGACCGAAGCGACAGGCCTAATTTTTTGATTGAAGAGCCGCCGCCGTCGGTTGTGACCGACGACACGCGGCGGGTCGCGCTATCAATACGGAGTTTAGCATTTCAAGAGGGGAATAAGTGGAGGCTGTTCGATGGGCAAAATACGATAACGGCCTCAATTGAGGATCGCGAATTTATTGACCGCGTGGATTCAAATCTTGTGCGCTTCGCAAAGGGGGATATTCTTTTGTGTGAGGTTAGAACTGTTCAGTCACAATCACGAGACGGCCTTAAAACAGAGCATACAGTGTTGAAAGTAATTGAGCATCGTCCCGCCCCCACACAAATTGGCTTGCCGTTCTCGGCTTCATAGTGAATAATATGCTTGCTATTGCGAGTAGCAAGGACTATGTTCAGTTTTATGAACAAGCTCCCTCTCGCCAAGCGCATTCAAATCCTCAACATGCTGGTTGAGGGATCGTCCCTGCGGTCTATCTCCCGCGTGGCGGATGTTTCGATTAACACCGTGACGAAGCTCATGGTGGACGCAGGCCATGTCTGCGACGCCTTCCACGACGAGAAGGTCCGCGGCGTTCGCGCAAAGCGCGTGCAATGCGATGAGATTTGGTCATTCACTTACGCCAAGCAGAAGAACGTCGCATCTGCGAAGGCTGCGCCAGAGGGCGCCGGCGACACTTGGACTTGGACGGGTATCGACGCGGACTCGAAGCTGATCGTTTCATGGCTCGTCGGCGATCGTGACGCAGATTATGCGCAGGCGTTCATGAACGATCTGGCGTCGCGCCTCGCGACCCGCGTTCAGATGACGACGGACGGCTTGAAGTCGTATCTGGAAGCGGTCGAAGGCGCATTCGGCTGTGACGTGGATTTTGCGCAGCTTGTGAAGCTCTATGGTGCGACGACCGAGAGCGCGAAAGGCCGCTACAGCCCCGCCGAATGTACGGGGATTAAGAAAATCGCGATCGAAGGCAAGCCGGACCCGAAACACATTTCAACGAGCTACGTCGAGCGCCAGAACCTAGCGATGCGCATGTCGATGCGTCGATTTACGCGCCTGACGAATGGCTTTTCGAAGAAGCTAGAGAACCACTGCCATGCGCTGGCGCTCTATTTCGTTCACTACAACTTCATGCGCATTCACAAGACCCTGCGCGTGACGCCAGCTATGGCGGCCGGGATCACCGATCGCGTATGGTCGTGGGAAGATATCATCGCAATTATCGATGAGGTCGACGCGAGCCGGCGCACGCTCAAGCGCAAGTCAGAATGAGCCCACTTTGCGGGCTTTACCTGACATAAAGACATATTTATATATCGATTTTAAGGGAGCGAGTTCTTGCAAGAGCCGGGGAACGCCAAACTGCGAGATGGTGACATTCGGAGCCCACTACACAAGTGGCTGCGCGAAGCGCATTGCCATTGCCAAGATACCGCTATAATTCACGAGCTGAAGATTCCTCGTCAGTCTGCGCGCATCGATATCGCCGTTATAAACGGCGAAATATGCGGCTTCGAAATTAAAAGCGATGTCGACACGTTATATCGACTGAAGCGCCAGCAAATCGCATTTACAAACGTGTTTGATCGCGTATCAGTTGTAACAACTATCAGACACATAGACATTGCCGTACAATTAATTCCTCAATGGTGGGGCGTGTTGCTAGTAGATGAGCATGGCATGCTTAATAAGAACAGAGAGGCGATGCTAAATCCATCGTCTGAACTTCATGCCATCGTCAGTATTCTTACAGTCCGTGAAATAGACGAACTCTTGCGTGAGCATGGATACAAGTTGCGGCGGTCAACGTGCCGTAACCTTGTTGTTGAGATTGCCATTAAGGAAATCCAAGAAGATGCGCTTAGGGCGGGTGTTCGTCGCCTATTAAAGGCGCGGGCGTATCGTTATTCATCATCTTCAAGAAGCGCTACAGCGCCTGGAGCTCTATTCGACTGATTAAATAGATGGACGTTAACTTTAGCAGCATGCCAAAATCGAGATGAATTAGCGTCTCGCAAATCACCGTGCGCGGCTCTTCTCATTATATTAGCTCCATAAATGTCTGGCATTGTTTCTATCCCTATTTGTGAAATTATATTCTTAGACCCCTCAACCCATCCACGGTCATCTCTGCTGTGTGGGTGCCTATAGACGAGCCATTTGTCATCTAGAGAGTATACGACGCTAGCGCGCCAGTCGGGCGGAATAAAAGTGCTCTGGCGCTTGATCCTATAGACACCAGCATAGTCTCCGAATAGGAACGGAAATGTTTCGCGCGCCTGACTCCATAACCTCCAATCCAGATTTTCATAGTCCTTCAGTCCATCATGTTGCGGCTGAGTAAATGAATTGCTCATACAAACAGCTCTTACGGCCGCACGTTCAGATATTTCTAGCTCTTGTAGTATTTTGTAAATACTACTTGATACCCACCCGGACCTTCTGTTGATGTGCTGTCGGGACTGGCCACAATCAAATATTATAAGAAGGCTATCTGGAGAGTCTAAAATCGATATTATTTGAGATATGATTCCGTAAATACATTCGTCGACCCCTTCTGATATGCGAATAGCTATTGACTCTCTATGCTTCGAGAGCAGTGACGCTTGCCGAAGAATGTGTCGGGCCTCTTTCGCAGGATCGCTGAATTGTATGACGGGAGTCGCGTTTGGGAATCGTCCTACTATTTCTCTCCAATAACAAAATCCGTCATTTGGTGAAAATATACGCTCTAGAGCGTCGTTGTATTTATATTGAATTTCAGCCTCCTTCCTAATCCGCTCAAGATCATCCTTGTTTTGTTCTTTAGGAATATATGGCGGCGGGGCCGGCTCTTTGCTAATATCCAAAATGAAGCTGCGCGATCCTACAGAAATCTCCGTTTCGTTGCAGGATAACTCAATAGAGCCGGAGTCTTTCCATTGGCCAAGTTCAAAAATTGGCATGAACGCATACTTATCTACGTCGTCCAATTGTCGATAGCCAAGATGCTCAGAAAAGTCTGAACGCAGTGCGGGGAAGTAGGCGTGGCGCGCGTAGTCAATTTTAACCATCGCTGACTCCGTTGAAAATTGTATCTCCGGCCGATAGGCCGGGGATTTGTTTAAAGATTGATCACGTCGCCAATCGGCGCGAACGGCGCATCCGGGAATCTATGCCCGTTCAAGACTTCGCTTGCCCTGCCCTGATTCAGCCCGAGCTTCGCGGCAGCGACCTGTGGAGCGAAGCCGCAGACAAGAACAAGCGTCTTAATCTTCGACGCCAGTTCTACTGTTAGCGGCGGCGCGACTCTCTTGGAACGAGGGCGCTTTGGGAATGTGACGATATTGTTTTCTGCCATGCTGGAATCGTCCGTACAATCCCAGGCAGTTCCGCTTGCTCAGTGAGTCCGAGCATGGTACTTTTCTCATGTCTGAGAATACCCGCAGTGTTCGAAGCCATCGAGGTCGGCGGAACTGGCTGGTTTGGTTGACCTACGATCCGGGCGAGTTGGAGGTGGTGCTCCGCTCGCCCTTTTCGTTCCGACGCCGAAAGCATCGGACGGGCTGAATCTGACAAGACGGGGCGCATCGCGCAAGAGGCGTGTCTGTGGCCTCCACCACTGCTAGATGCAAATAAATTTCTTGACTATGCGGACGGCGTTCAGCGAATCGCGGTTTGATTCGCTGAAAATGAAACTGAGACACTACCGTGGAAGGCGTCAGGTTTACGCTTTCGTTCGGCCGTGATAGAAAGCATCATGTTTCGTCTGCTCCAGGCGATTTTTCCCATGCTCGCGCTGGCCTCCCTGCTGGTCGGCGGCGGGCCGGCTCCGCGCGCCGGTCACGGATGCGACGGCATGAGCGCCATGGCCATGGACGACTGCTACAAGGCCGTCGGAGATCACGGTTCCCACGTCGCCGACGATTGCGCGGCAGTGTCTTGCGCCCAGGTCTCCGCCATCGCCGGCCCGATCGATGAATTCTTCCGCCTGCCCGTCGTCCCCGTGGCGGCGGCGATCGTCGCCACGAGCGACGCCGATCCCGCCTCCCTCATCGGTCCTCCCGACCTTCGACCTCCGATCGCCTGAAGCCGCGTTCGCCGGCTCCGCCGCCGATGCGGCGGAACGGCTTCATGAGCTTCAATGCAATCCGCCGTCGCTGCGGCCGGAGATCGAGATCATGCCTCCTTACGCGCCTCTGTTCGGCGCGCTCGCGCTCGCCGCGAGCGTGACCGCGTCCATGCTTCACGCTTCCCGTTCCGACGCGGTCCGGTCGGACCATCCGATGACGGCCGCCGCGCTCGACGATCCCATTCTCTTCTATCGAGATCCGATGGGCGGCGCCGAGGTCTCGCGGCACCCGCGCAAGGACGGGATGGGAATGGATTTTCTGCCGGTGCGCCGATCGCAGATCGCGCCGCTGCTCGCAAAGCTTCCCGATCCGCCCGCAGCATCGCGCGACGAGCCGCTCTTCTATCGCGATCCGATGGGCGGCGACGATATTTCCGCAGGCCCGCGAAAGGACGGCATGGGGATGGACTATCTGCCGGTCCGGCCGGCCGATCTGCGCGCGATCCTCTCCGGGCTCTCCGCGAAGCCGCGCGCGAAACGAATCCTCTACTACCGCAATCCGATGGGCCTGCCGGACGTATCGCCGGCTCCGAAGAAGGATCCGATGGGCATGGATTATACGCCCGTCTATGAGGGCGAGGACGTCGAGGCCGATGGCGCTGTGCGCATCGCGCCCGGAAAGATCCAGCGCACGGGCGTGCGCTCGGAGCTCGTCCGGCGTCGGCCGCTCGTCGCCAAGATTCGAGTCCCTGGCGCAGTGCAGGTCGACGAACGGCGCGTCGCCGTGGTCGCCACGCGTTCCGAGGCCTTCGTCGAGAAGGTCGCCGACATCACGACCGGCGCGCGCGTCTCGAAAGGCCAGCCGCTCGCGCGCCTCTATTCGCCCGCCATCGCCGCGGCGGCGGCAGATTATCTCGCTTTCACGAACGGTCGGAACGGCGGCGACGCGGCCCTGCTCGACGGTTTGCGCCGCAAGCTCGAGACGCTGAGCGCTCCGCCGGAATTCATCACGGAAATTTCGCGCAGCCGGCGCGTGCCGGCGAGCGTTTCCTGGCCCGCGCCGCGCGACGGCGTCATTCTCGAACGCGCCGCCGTCGACGGAATGAAGGCCGAGGCCGGCCAAGTGCTGTTCCGCATCGCCGATCTCTCGGTCGTGTGGGCGCTCGTGGATGTCGCCGAGCAGGATTATGCGCGGCTGCGCGTCGGCCAGTCTGTCGAGATCAGAGCGCGCGGCCTCCCCGATCGCGTCTTCGCGGGCCGAGTGACGGTGGTCTATCCGCAGATCAATCGCGAGACGCGCACGGCGCGCGTGCGCATCGAGCTGCCCAACGCCGATCTCACCTTGCGGCCGGACATGTATGTCGAGGCGGAGATTCTGGCCGGCGAACCGGAGGCGGTCGTGACCGCGCCCGAGAGCGCAGTGATCGAGACCGGCAAGCGCTCGCTCGTCCTCCTCGACAAGGGCGACGGCCGCTTCGAGCCGCGCGAGGTGACGCTCGGCCGGCGCGGCGAGGGATTCGTCGAGGTGCGGAGCGGTCTCGACGAGACGGACCGCGTGGTGACGGCGGCCAATTTTCTCATCGACTCGGAGAGCAATCTGCGGGCGGCGCTGCAGACGCTCGCGGGAGCGGAGCCGGCGCGATGATCTCCCGCCTGATCGCCTGGTCGGCGCGCAATCTCGTCCTCGTCTTCCTCGGCGCCGCATTCGCTGTCGGGGCGGGAGCTTACGCATTGCGCACGCTGCCGCTCGACGCGCTGCCCGATCTCTCCGACGTGCAGGCGATCGTCTACACGGAATATCCCGGCCAGGCGCCGCAGGTGGTGGAGGATCAGGTCACCTATCCGCTGACGAGCGCGATGCTGACCGTGCCGCGCTCCAAGGTGGTGCGCGGCTTCTCCTTCTTCGGCGTCTCTTTCGTCTATGTGATCTTCGAGGACGGCGTCGATCTCTATTGGGCGCGCTCGCGCGTGCTCGAATATTTGAGCGCCGCGGCGAAGAAGCTGCCGCAGGGCGTGACGCCCGCCCTCGGACCGGACGCCACGGGCGTCGGCTGGGTCTATCAATATGCGCTCATCGCCGAGGAGATGACGCTCGCCGAGCTGCGCTCGCTCCAGGATTGGACGCTGCGCTACGGTCTCTCCAAGGCCGAAGGCGTGGCGGAAGTCGCGAGCGTCGGCGGCTTCGTCAAGCAATATAATGTCGTCGTCGATCCGAACCGCCTGCGCGCGCTCGGCGTCTCGCTGAAGCAGCTCCGCGAGGCGATCCGCGCCAGCAATACGGATGTCGGCGGCCGCACGGTGGAGCTCTCGGAATTCGAGTTCATCGTGCGCGGCCGCGGCTATTTGAAGAGCGCCGCGGACATAGAGCATATCGGCCTGCGAGCCGATAACGGCACGCCGCTGCTGCTGCGCGATGTCGCGCGCGTGGAGCTCGGGCCGGACGAGCGGCGCGGCGTCGCCGAGCTCGACGGCGAGGGCGAGGTGGCGAGCGGAATCGCCTTGCAGCGCTACGGCGTCAATGCGCTGAGCGTGATCGACAATGTGAAAGCCGCGCTCGCCCGGCTCGCGCCCGCCCTGCCGAAGGGCGTGGAGATCGCGACCGTCTATGATCGCTCCGAGCTCATTCACGCGGCGATCGAGACATTGCGCGGAACGCTCGTCGAGGAGAGCGTCATCGTCGCTTTCGTCTGCGCAGCGTTCCTGCTGCATCTGCGCAGCGCGCTCGTCGCGGTCGTCATGCTGCCCATCGGCGTGCTCATCGCTTTCGCGGCGATGAGGGCGATCGGCGTCGGCTCGAACATCATGAGCCTAGGCGGCGTCGCCATCGCCATCGGCGCGATGGTCGATGCGGCGATCGTGATGATCGAGAACGCCCACAAGCATCTGGAGCGCGCGCCGCCCGAAAAGCCCCGCGCCGACATATTGATCGAGGCCGCGAGCGAGGTCGGGCCGGCTTTGTTCTTCAGCCTGCTCGTCATCACCGTGTCCTTCCTGCCGATCTTCACGCTCGAGGCGCAGGAGGGAAAGCTGTTCGCACCGCTGGCCTTCACGAAGACCTTCGCCATGGCGGCGGCGGCTCTGCTCTCGGTGACGCTCGTTCCCGCCCTGATGGTGGTCTTCGTGCGCGGAAACATCGCGCCGGAGGCGAAAAATCCGATCAATCGCGTGCTGATTTTTCTCTATCGCCCGATCATCGCCCGTGTGCTGAAGGCGAAGAGCGCGACGATCCTCCTCGCCATAGTCGCGGTCGTCGCGACGATCGTCCCGGCGCGCGAGCTCGGCGGCGAGTTCATGCCGACGCTGAACGAGGGCGCTCTGCTCTATATGCCGACGACGCTGCCCGGCCTCTCCGTCACCAAGGCCGCCGAGTTGTTGCAGACGCAGGACCGCATCATCAAATCTTTCCCCGAGGTCGCGTCCGTCTACGGCAAGGCGGGCCGCGCCGCGACGGCGACCGACCCGGCGCCGCTCGAAATGTTCGAGACGATCGTCAATCTGAAGCCGAAGGACCAATGGCGAGCGGGAATGACGACGGGCAAGCTCATCGCCGAGCTCGACGCCGCCCTGCAATTTCCCGGCGTCTCCAACGCTTGGACGATGCCGATCAAGGCGCGCGTCGACATGCTCGCGACGGGCATTCGCACGCCGATCGGCGTGAAGATATTCGGCCGCGATCTCGTGCAGATGGAAGGTCTCGCGCGGCAGGTCGAGGCCGTGCTGAAGCGCGTTCCCGGCACGGCGAGCGCCTATGCCGAGCGCGTCAACGGCGGCTATTTTCTGGATATCGTTCCCGACCATCCGGCGCTCGCGCGCTATAATCTGATGATCGGCGACGTGCAGGAGGTGATCGCGACCGCGCTCGGCGGCGAGACGATCACGACGACGGTCGAAGGGCGCGAGCGCTATGGCGTCAACATCCGCTATCCGCGCGAGTTCCGCTCCGACCCGCAGACGATCGCGAGGGAGGTGCTCGTTCCGCTGCCGCGCGGCGGCGCCGTGCCGCTGGGCGAAGTCGCGACGATCGATCTCATGCGCGGGCCGACGTCGATCCGCACGGAGAACGGCCAGCTCGCGGTCTATGTCTTCGTCGACGTCCGCGACCGCGATCTCGGCTCCTATGTCGCGGAGGCGCAGAAGGCCGTCGCGCAATCGATCGCTCTTCCCGCCGGCTCCTATGTGACCTGGAGCGGGCAATTCGAGTATATGCGGCGCGCCGAGGCGCGACTGAAGATCGTCGTTCCTCTGACGCTCGCGATCATCTTCCTGCTGCTCTATCTCAATTTCCGCCGCTTGACGGAAACGCTGATCGTGATGGCGTCCTTGCCTTTCGCGCTCGTCGGCGGCGTATGGGCGATGTGGCTCGTAGGCTTCGACGTCTCCGTGGCGGCGTCGGTCGGCTTCATCGCGCTGGCCGGCGTCGCGGCCGAGACCGGCGTCGTCATGCTGATCTATCTCGATCAGGCGATGAGGGAGATCGCCGCCGAGCGCGCCGCGCAAGGGCGCGCCTTCACGCGCGCCGATCTGCACGAGGCGATCATGCTCGGCGCCGTCGAGCGCGTGCGGCCGAAGATGATGACGGTCACGGCCATCATCGCCGGCCTGCTGCCGATCCTCTGGAGCGTCGGCGCGGGCTCGGAGGTCATGCAGCGGATCGCCGCGCCGATGATCGGCGGCATGGCGTCCTCGACGGCGCTGACGCTCGTCGTCATTCCCGCGATCTATGCGCTCGTCAAAGGCTTACGCTTGCCCGGCGCCGATCGGCTCGGCGGTCGAGCCGTCGTTTCGGCGCCGTCCGTCCAACGTGGACTTGGCGGAGACCGATAGCGCGACGGATCTCGGGCGGCTTCGGCGCATTTAGAAGATGGCCGTGGGAGCAAAACGGCCCGGACTATGGCAAATGTCGTTCGACGAGGGCGTGGACTTGCGTCGATAGCGATGACCTCGGCGGAGCGCCTTGGTCGGCGCGGCGTTCCAGGCGACGAAGCAGCGCTGGAACGCCTCGGCGTCGAGCATGGCGAAGATATCGCCGAGGCCGCGCAATCTGCTCTCGATCGCTCCACTCTCCCGCCCGAATCAGAAGATGTCGACTGGTTCAACATGAAAAGCGATCTTTCGCGCCGTTCACCCGCCCATGAAACCACCGCGCCAGAACGCTCTCCGGCTGGAAGCGCAGCCAGAACCAGGCGAGCTCCACCAGGCACGCCCGCAGCCGCCGGTTGCCGTCCTTGCTGATGCCCTGCTCGCGCGCCATGCCGCCACTCGCAAAAGGCGTCCCCGTCAGACCGGCATAGGAGCCGAGCGCGCGCCGATTGGAAAAGCTTCGAGAGAACGCCTCGCGAACCAGCAGCGTCGCGCTCTCGACGCCGATCCCGCGCAGGCCGCACAAGTCGCGGATCATCCGCTCGCTCGCATACGCCGGCTCATCCTTCTTCACCACCGCGTCGCACGCCGTCTCTATCGTCTTGATCTGCATCACGACCAATTCCAGCCGATCGAGCAGCCGCTCGATCCGCGACAGCGCCGCCTCTGGAAGCGCCGCCCCGTCCGGCTGCCGAAGCTCGGCCAGCTGCTTGCGCCGGTCGCGCCGCAGCCCCTTGAAGCCGCAAATCCCCACGGTTGCCAGAATGCCGTCGATCTCGTTCAGGATCGACCGGCGCTCGCCGATCAGATCCTCCCGCTCCCGATGCGCCCGCCGCGCCCGCCGATCCACCGGCAGGCTCGACGCCTGCATCACATGGACCTCGGCCCCGCGCCGCATCAGGAAGCGCGCCAGCCAGAAGCCGTCCCGACCCGCCTCGTGCGTCACGACCACCCGCGCGATCGGCTTGCCGGCCGCGGCGCTGCACGTCTTCAACGTCTCGAGCAGTGTCGCCAGAGCCGGCCCGTTCGGCTCGACGACATATTTCGTGTGCTTGCGCGAGCCAGGGACTTGGACCGCGACAACCCATTTCTTCGAGCTCGGCTCCAATGCTCCGATCAGCGTGCTATCATAATCCAGAGCGGCGGCCGCAAGCGCTCGATCCACAATCGGGCGCATCTTCGGGATTCCTTTCGGTTCGAACGACAAACCGAACCCTACCCCGTCTCGGCCGTCGCTCGTCCCCATGGAATCTGGGCTATCGAAGGAAGACTGTTGCAATGACATTTCGTTTACGGCATAAGGGCGCACGGTCGCGCTACGGCGCGATCAAGGATGCGGGTGTAGCTCAGGGGTAGAGCACAACCTTGCCAAGGTTGGGGTCGAGGGTTCGAATCCCTTCGCCCGCTCCAAAATTTACGTGTTGTATCAATGACAAGAGTAGTCTCTATTCACGACGCTCTTGCTTACATTCCGGTTCTTATCGGCTGCTGTAAGCGTATTGTAAGCACGGAAAATGCGACAGCCGTTTAGGGGTGGGATGTCTCTCCCTACATCGTCGGACCTATGGCGCAGCGTAGGGAAAAGCTCCCAATCAGCACCCTTCCCTGGTGTACGGCATAGCGGAAATGCGCCACGACCCGTGGCCTGCCGCCGTGACGTAAAGCGCGCTGGTCCGTCGTCCGGCGCGGCACCTCCGAATCCCAATAATAGGAGAGGTGCGGCCGTGTGAGAGAAGACCGCTCAGCGGGCAAGCTGGCACATCGAAAACCAGCAATTCTAAATTGCCCTGGCCGGGTTGCGCTTTTTCGGTTTTCGTAGGCTTGGCTTTCTGATCAAGGTGGGGTGCGGATTCTCGACCGCCTCCCCGCCGGGCTGCCTGACGCCTGCGCCGCCTTTCCCGACAAGCGGAAGGGCGCAGGAGACTATTCGATGGCCGATATCGGCCTGTCGGCCTTTTCCTTGTTCTTCAGGCAAATCGGAGTCGTTCCTCGCCTATCAGCGCTCGCTCAAGGAGGGACGCAAGTCTGCAATTGCCAGACGCTTCGGCATGACGAAGATTCCGACCGACAATCACCTCCGCTCGATGCTCGATCCCGTACCGCCCTACTGCCTACAATCCTCGTTCGATCAGGCACCCCGGTCCTGCGCGAGACCGCCGGCATGAAGGCGTTCGAGCGCCTCGACGACAGCGCCCTCATCGAGCTCGACCGAACCGAATCTTTCTGCTCGCAGAAGCTCGGCTTTCTGCACCGCCAGACGCGCAAGCGCTCTAACGGCAAGACCAATTTCTATCACTCCATGCTGGCGGCGACGATCGTCTTGCCCCGCCACAACGTGGCCCTGCCGCTAATGCCCGAGTTCATCGTCAAGCAGGACGGCGATCGAAAACTGCTCGCAGGGAGGCTGAGCATTCGCGCGGCTTCATGCGTCCGGACGAAGCGCGTGGCGCCTTCGGGTGATTTGTCGCGCAAGAGACGCCTCCGTAGCGGTGAGGTGCGCCGCAGGGACGCCGCGGCGTTTCGAGATCACCGTGGCGGAGAAGAGAAGCGCAGGGGGAGGACGAAGTTTTGAGGCCGGTCCGTGTCCCCCTTCGACGCGGAGTTTCCTCGTGCTCGAACGTCAGCGACGTGGGGAGAATGGCGTGGTGCGGTTAGCCCCCACGGAGCAGCCGCTTGTAGCCGCCGTTCATCAGCGCGATGGAATCGTGGATGAGACGGTTCGCCTTGCGGCGCGTCGGCGAGTTCTTCCACTCGATGGCGGGAAGTGTGGCATCCTCGGCGTCGATCAGGGACGCGGCGATATCGCGTGGCCCCGCGCCGCCGAGCCGAAAGTCGAGCACATGCAGCAACAGGATGAGACGCGCGCGTCGTTGCGCGGTCAATTGCAGAGCGCGAGGAAGGGGCCCCGCGGCGCCACCTTGAAGGAGGCGTGCGAACCGCGACGCGCTTTCGAGCCGGATTTCGAGCGACGCGTCGAGCGGTAGGATGATCGCTGGACGGCTCGGCGCGCCGTCATTCATCCAAAGATGAATCTCGCCTCGGGCGTTGTGAATCACGACTCGCCTGTCGCCGTCGTCGGACCTGTCGGCGACGACGTTGCCAAAGGCGGTCGGAGCGAAGGTCGCATCCGCCGCGAAGCGGGGCGGCGCCGAAGCGATGATCAGCGTGCCGGGGTCGATCTCAGGGAGCCAGAGCGCTGGCTCCCTTCCTGCGGGAGTTTCCGGGTCATGAGCGAAACTGCAACCCCCAGCGACGCGCGAGGCTCGAAAGGGCGGTCGCTTCGTCGACGGCGCCGTGTTCGATCCGCCTCAGCGTCTCGCGATGATCCTGGCGATATTCCGGATTCCGGCGCAGGAATTCGAGGGCGAATCCGGAAGGGGCGAGCTCGTTCAATTGCTTGATAGAGTCAGGAGATTTCCAAAAATTCGTCGGCATGAAGCGCTCCTCGGCTTGGCCTCGTAGCTCGAGCGGCGACTTCGACGATCCCGGAATGGCAGAACCAAAACTAGCCCAAAGGGTTGCATCGCGTGCCGCGAGCGCCCATGACCTTTTTATGGCAGGCGAGAAGAGAGACTATTGCGGGCGCGTGCCCAAGAGCTGCCGGTAGCCGGCTGCGGACATCCATCTCGCCCTGGCCAAATGGCTCTTATGGATGACCTTCGCCCGTTCCGGCTCGCGCTCCGGATCGATCCCGAATATCACCGCGACGACCTCGCGCCAGTCGGCGCCTTCTTCGGCGGCGTCCAGCAGTCGCAGGTAGGTCGTGAGGTGACGTTCGTCGTAGGCGTTCACGTGATCGGTGAGGGGCGGACGATCTTCGAAGGCTGGCGTGCTCATTGCGGACTTGCCTGTCGCTCTATGCCGGCGAATTCATGGCGAGTAGGCAGGATTATATCTCGAGATTGATTGCGGTTCTATTCCGACGGTGATGCAATCGGCGCATCGCGTTACGCGCTGGGATGCAGGACCCACCGGATCGGCGGAAGCCCAACGTAGCATGGTCGCGGACGAATAGGAACGTTCGTTCCTGGAATGAACGTTCTCGACTCGGCTTCCATGCGACGATGGAGATCGAGGAGGTCATAGCGGCGAATGTGCGTCGCCTGCGTCACGCAAGGAAATGGACGCAGGAAGCGCTTGCCGAGAAGGCGCAACTGAGTTCTCGCTATGTCGGTGCGATCGAGCGCGCCAATGTGTCAGCGAGGGTGGCTATTATAGGTCGAATCGCTGACGCATTCGGCGTCGAGCCCGCCGATCTTTTCAAGCGGAACAGGCCGAAAGCTCGCGGTTGAGGTCGGCGGACGACTCGAGACCGGTCGGAACCGGCGCAACTTCCGCCAAAAACCTCCGCTTCGCCATGACGCCGGTGCGCATGGCCACGTCGGCGATGAGACGCTGCGGAATGGCGGGGGCTTCTCCCGTTTCAGGCGGCCGAAATTTTCTGGAATTGCGCATGGTCGGTTCTGCTTCGGCGGCGTTTGCCCGCGCCCGCGCAGTTCGTCGACAAGGGCGGGGTAGCGCGCGACGCAGGGCCGACGCACTGGCGTCGCCCATCATTCTGCGGCTATGGTGAGCGCCGACGCGATCGCCGAAAGGATGTTTGATGACCAAATCGACACTCGTTTCGAACGGAAGGATGGCGCCGCGCCGCCGCCACTTGTCTGCCCTCCAAGCGCGAGGGTCGTGTCGTAGACATTGTGAGGAACACGATCAGGGGGGCAGAGGTCAGCCTTCCTCGCGTCGCTTGGCTGGACCCCCGAGCAGCCTCGCGCGGAGGAAAGGCGAGAGGCCAAGCGGAGAGACGCTTGAGCTGCAAAAGGCTCACGACACGACTTGAGCGATAGCGGGTTTGCCGAAAATGTCCATGAGGCGCCAAGAGCGGTCCCAGCGATCTTGCCCGCCCGATGACCGAAGTCGACCCTAGTAGTCATTCATGGTAGCTGCTTCTAGGGTCCTCACTGAAACGAAGCTGCCTTTGACAGTGACGTAGATCCATTCTGGATCATCGCCGCGTCGGCCGTCCAGACATCCATGCCAAAAAGATGTTCGAGCTGGTTGGACGACTACGGTGAAGCCAAAGTCCCGGCGTTGAACTATATCTTGGCTAATGCTCGGGTGACGCACAGGCCAAGATGTCGTTGTGCCGAGCGCGTGTGACGCCGTTGCAATTGAGAGGTCACAAAAAGATGTTTCGAGTAAGTGCGCTGACATGGAGCCGGTATCGAGCCTTCAAGGAACGGCAGCGCGTCGAGCTTGCGCCGATAACGATCATTATCGGTCGTAATGGCAGTGGCAAGAGCATCATTTCCCGTCTGCCGCTCCTCCTCGCGAGCGCCATATCAAAGGATCCAAACGGGCCGCTTGACTTGACCGCCGGCGGGGTCGATCACGCCTCCTCGTTCCAGGACCTTGTGAATATGAGAGGCGCACTACCCTTTTCCGTCGGCTTGGAGGTCAGGGACAACGACGAAACTTTCGGTTTCGAGGCTACTCTGCGACACGTCGCAGAGACGCGCTCGCTCGTGATAGAGCGTTTCGTAATCATTCAAGACGGGACAGAAATGATCGTCGCTGAGATCGCAAACGAGGAGCAATTTACCGCGACCGATCCAGTTTACAGCCTTACCGGACACGAGCTTGCCCCTATTTCCCGCGCCTTGAGATTTGCAGGCCTATTTCCCTCGGCGGCTGGGGGAGAATTGGGAGAGCGCATCGCGACCATTCAAGGCGTCTTCCAGTCTGCCTTACCCATGCCATCTTATCTGGGGCCATTCCGGGCCGAGCCAATGCGGTTCTCGCGTCTTCCAAGCCAGAGCATCCGTGCACTCGGCCCACGCGGGGAGCGGGCGCTCGAACTGCTCGCCGACGATCGCCTCCGTCACGCCGGACAATTGACCAACGAAGTTAGCGCCTGGTTTGCCAAGGCGATGGGGCAGAGAATCGCGGTCGATGTTTCAAGTGACCAATCCAAGATATTCGTCAAGGACATAATCTCAGACCTTGAAGTCAGCTTCGCGGATACGGGTGCTGGCTTTTCCCAAGCGCTTCCGGTCGTCGTGCAGCATTTTGCACACCGGATTGGACGTCTTCACTCCTCGATTCTCATCGTCGAACAGCCGGAGCTTCACCTACATCCAGCCGCGCATGGCGAACTCGCCGACCTATTAATTGATACTACGAATCCGGATGCACAGCACGAGCAGTTAACCTGCATCGCCGAGACGCATTCCGAACAGTTTATCATGCGGATTCGTCGCCGAATTGCGGAAGGCCTAGACCACAATAAGGTGACCTTATGGTCGCTCAATCACCGCGAAACGCAAGAGCAGGAACCAGAGCCGCTGCGCGTGATTAATTTTGATCGCGCCGGCAACCCCGACGCATGGCCGATTGGCGTATTCGAGGAAGCACTAAACGATCTTACCGAAATGCGGAGAGCGAGCCGAGCGCGGGGCCTATGAGGATCATCATAGAAACAAAGACACTCGGAGATCCTAAATGGTACCCAATCTTCGACGTGCTGCTTCTCTTCGTTGAGGACAAGCGTCACGCAATCGCCCCCGAGGGCATTCCCGATCTTTTGGCAAGCGACTGGCTGCGCGGGCGCGCAAGAGCCGACCGAGACTTGGTTAGACACGACACCGTTCGCCAGTCGAAGGATTCGCTCGCAGACAAGAACTCGGTCACGATTGACGCGAGTTGTTCGAGGGGCGGCAGAGTCGACGTCGCAAAGGCAGATACCTGTCTTCATCCGCTCGATGCGATCATGTTCCTGTCGCTTCCATTCAGCGTGATCGTCGAGAATGAATGGTATGATGGTAGTTTTCTCCTTTGGATGGCGAAGGCGCTCGGTTTCAACCGATTCCTCGCGGCACACCGAGAGCGCCGCTTACAATTCCGGCACGCGGGCGGCAAAGACTCCCTGGTGCGATCGGCCAAGATTATCTCGCAGGGCGTGTGGCCTAGGGACGACGGTGCTCATACCTATGCGCGACGGCTCTGGGCCTGTATCGTGATGGACAACGACGCCCGATTTCCAGGCGATGATCCCAACGCTTCCATTCGTGCGGAGGCTGAGCCGCACGTCGCTTTCGTCAGGCAACTTCGCCGCAGGTCTATAGAGAGTTATCTTCCTGAAGCTGCGATGCGCAATGTCGATTCCTCGACCGAATTCCATCTGCGCATTGGCGCGCTTTTCCGATTAACGGAGGACCAACGGGCACACTATCATATGAAGAGAGGATTCAGGTTCGGCGGAAACCTATCGCCTGAAAAAGGGGAATATCTTGCAAGCAACGACATTTCGAATGGTGAGAAGAGCCTTTTTCAAAGCGTCGATGACAATGACTGGATTCAGCTTCGCGGTGGCTTTGGACGAAGGCTCGCAGATGCCTATGTGGAAACACGGCATCGACCCAACTGGAACGATAAAATGCTGACCAGCAAAAAAGACAAAGCCGAGATACTAGGTATTCTCGAAGCAATCTATATGAGGATATAGCCGTGGCGAGCTTACCTGCAACAAGCGCAAGCCCAGCAATCGTGCCCGTGAGCGACCTTCTTGAGAATGTCGTATCCGGCGAGGTTCGCGTACCGCGGTTCCAGCGCCCTTATATTTGGGCGCCCGATGACATGATCCAGCTTTTCGACAGCGTGCTCAAGGGCTATCCGATCGGATCTCTCCTCATCTGGCAGACGGATCGGACTGATATTTCGAGCCTTGAAGCAATTGGCCCGATACTGCTTCCCTCAGAAGGGCCCGCAATGCGGTCCTACGTGGTTGATGGCCATCAGCGACTAGCAACGCTACTTGGCGTTCTTCGCCTGCCCGAGAACTATCCGCGCGAGCGCGTCGACGATTGGCGGTGGTGGATCGTTTATGACCTCCGCTCTGAGCAGTTCGAGCACAAGAAGGATCCATCCGAAATCCCGCTCTACCAGCTGCCGCTTCGAAGTGTCCTTCGCACTGCCGATTTTGCCCGCCGCACGCGGGAAATCGTTAGCTCGTCCCTCTTTACGGAAGGGGAAAGCATACAGCTTCTCGATCGCGCCGACGCTGTTCAACGCGCCATTCGCGAATATCGTATTCCTATGACAGTAATACGATCTGGTTCGCTAGATGACGCTGTGACAATTTTTGCACGGGTGAACCAGCGCGGCCGCGAGATGACGCCTGACCAGATGGTCTCAGCGCTCACTTTCCGTGACGTTAGCGAAGGCGCTTTTGATCTCGCAAGTTCGATCGATAGCATCTTGGGTAACCTAAGAGAGGTCAGCTTTGGCGACCTCCAGAGGCAGATTGTACTACAGATTATTTTAGCTCTCGCAGGTCTAGATTTCACACGTCCTTCGTATGAGCGAATCGTCAATCGTACATCTCACGAAAAACTACGGCCGGCGGTCGAGCGCGCCAGCGCAGCGGTGATTCTCGGCGTCAAGTTCTTGCGGGACAAAATCGGATTAAAGTCCAGTCGTCTATTGCCCTATGCCAACATTATTGTGATGCTTTCGATCTATTTCGGCGAGCAGGCCAGTGATACGTCCCGTCCCATGCCAGTCGATCGGGAGGCACTGCTCCAAAAGTGGTTTTGGGCGACATCGTTTAACGGCTGGTTTGCTGGTGCCAACACCACTGACATTCGGCAGGCTGGCGATGTCATGAGGGCTCTCGCGAAAGAAACTCCAGGGGCAGTCGAAACATTTTCTAAAGTCTTTTTCAACCGTCCGATACGGCCGTTCCCGCGGTCTTACGATCGACGATCGGCGCGCGTGCGGGCTTCTCTGCTCGTGCAGATATTGTCGGGACAGCCTCGGGACCCGCGTGATGGCACGTCGCTAGACGGCTTTGCTATTTTTGCCGACGTCGCGGCGAGAGACATTCCTTACTTCTTTCCGAACCACCGACGTCCAATCGTTTCTAATCCGGCAAACCGAGTCATATTGCCGGAAGGTTATCCGCGAAACGCACGGTCAACCTTTATCGCGGCAGCTGAAGCCATTGACGGGGCCGCAAGGCTTTCGTCGCACTATGTTTCGGCCGAAGCCTTAAAGGCGCTTATCAACGATGAATTTGAACAGTTTATCTCATTTAGAGAAACAGCGATTCTTGAGGCTGAGCAACAATTTCTCTCGAAGTTCGGTCTTTCGATCGACGAGAATGCGCCTCGCAATCAAGACGAAATCGATATGGACGATTCACTTTAGCAGCCTTGGAATTCAGGCGCCTTGGCTCAGCGGCGTTTTCCTTCCGGACCTTCACGACATTAAAGGTCAATGTCCGTTTGGGGTCATTTTTCGCTTTCGTGGAGCGCAAAGCATGCTCGATTGCACGGGACGCGCCCCGCCGGTTGGCGGGGCGCGAAATCGGTCAGTCAGTCGCCGTTGCGGCGGCTCGGGCGGGACCAGATCAGGCTGTAGCCCTCGCCGCTATCGTCGTCGAACAGGTTGGCGAAAATCGGGGCGTTGAAGCTCGGATCGTCGAGCTTGAGGCCGAGATAATCGCGACCCTCGTTGGAGCGCTTGGACCAGGCGGCGCCTATGTCGATTTTATGCGGTGCACCGCATAAAGTCGATTATGCGTAGCGCGCGATTATGCGGAGTCTGGCGCGGGGAGTGGCGGTTTTCCGGGACTTTGGCGGCGATGTCGCTCCGCATAATAACGGGGCGAAGTCCGCGACGCCCTGCAGTGTGGCAGGGCGTCGCGGGCGCCGATCAGCGCGACCAGATCAGCGCGTATTCGCCGTTCTCGCCCTCGAACAGGTTGGTGTAGATGGGGGCGGTGAACGACGGATCGTCGAGCTTGACCGAGTGATAGGTGCGGCCCTCCTTCGAGGTCCGGCGCCATGCGGCGCCGATCTCGACTCCTGAGACGACCACCCGGAGGTCGGAGGCCTTGTCGCTGGTGGAGGCGGGATCGCTGGGGACGAGGCGCGCCTTGGCGTCGATGGCGAGGGTCTTGATCGCGCCGGTGTAGACGCCATCGTTGCTGCGGGTGAACGAGCCGATCTGGGACATGATGTAGCTCCTCTTGCTGTGTTCCAAGCCCGCGACCATCGCGGCCTTGTGGCGATCAGGAGCCCCGGGACGGCCGCCCCGCACCTGCAAGGCCGCAGCGCCAGCGGAGGACGGCGGGAGCCGAGCTTGTTGTCCCGCGAGGAGCCTCCCGCAGGGAGGCGGGGAAGAAGGTCGGCGACGCTGTTGCGGGGACGAGGCCGGGTCGAAGACCGCATCCTGGGGCCGATCCGCCCACACAAAGGCCCGTTGGTCGCGGCGGCGACACCGCGCCCGAGGAGAACATCCGCACCCGGATCGAGCCATCCCCGCAACGATCGCGGACGTCCGGCGCCCGCCACTCACGTCGGCGCCGTGTGCGCATCGGCCATCAGCGATGCGATCAACGCGTCAGGCGCTTTGAACCGACCACGTCGCAGCGCGGGCGGGAGCACCGCTTCGACGGCCTCGAGCTTTTCGGAGGGATCCATCCCGAGGTAGATCTCGGTGGTCCGGATATCCGCATGACCGAGCCAGAGTGCGACCTTGCGGATATCACGCGTGGCCTGGAGCATCAGCACCGCGCAACTATGCCGCAACAGGTGCGGCGACAGCGTGCGGTCAACCAGCGTCGGGCATTGTCGCGCGGCGGCCCGACCGTGCTTTTCGAGGATATATTCGAACCCGGCCCGCGTCATCGCCATGCCTTGCGCGTTGACGAACAGTTCGGGCGCTTGCGGCTTCCCACGCACTGCGAGCCAGGCGCGAACGTCGCGCGCGGCATCCTTCCAGAGCGGCAGGCTGCGCTCGCGGCGACCCTTGCCGAACACGAGAATGCTGGGGCTGGGTTGCAGAGTGATGCGGCTCATCGTCATTCCCACAAGCTCGGAGACACGCAGGCCACCAGCGAAGCACAGGTGCAGCATCGCTCGGTCGCGGATTCCCCACCTGGTCGAAGTGTCCGGCGCATCGAGGATGGCGCGGACCTCCTGCATCGTCAGATGCCGGATGAGCTTGTGGTCGTGGCGCTTGCCGGGGATCGCATCGATCTGCGCGACCTGCGCCAACGCGCTCGGGCGCTGAAGTTCGACATAGCGCATGAACGCCTTGATCGCGGCGAGCCGCAAGTTGCGCGTCGCCGCGCTGTTGCCGCGGTCTTGCTCGATATGAGCGAGGAACGCGAGCACCATCGCGGCGTCGATCGCTTCCAGCGTAAGCCGCGATGGCCGCGTCTTCAGGCGATCGGCGGCGAAGGTCAGCAAGAGGCGGAAGCAGGTCGCATAGGCCTCGCAGCTATGTGCGCTATACCCGCGCTGCCGAGGCATGTGCTCGCACAGGAACACGGTGATGAGCGGTGCGATCGGCGTCATACGATCACCTCCGCAGCCAGCATTCCGGCGGCCGCGGCGATGTCGCCCATCAAGTCGGGCGTCGCCTCCAGATACCAGTAGGTGTGTCGGATATGGCCGTGCCCGAGATAGGTCGAGAGCGCCACGAAGTCGCGGGCGACATCCTCGCGGCGCATGGCGCATCGCGCCAACGCGCGCGTCGCAAAGGTGTGGCGCAAGTCATGGATACGCGGGCGACGTGGTCGATCCGGCGCGATCCCGGCCTTGTCCAGGATCACATGGAAGGCTGCATGTACCGCTCCGAGCCCCATCGGTTTGCCGCCGACGGTCAGGAACACATGATCATCCACACTCGCGACTGTCGCCCGGATGCGCAGATAGGCGTCGAGCGCCGCGATCGCCGATGCGTCTCGCCGCCTGCTTCCCCATCTCGAACATGGCCGACGCATCGACACCGCCATTCTTCGCTCGGCGATGGAATCCGCCTTCGGCGCATCGGACGCCTCCGGTGCCTGGGACTGGAAGATGGGCTATGACGCCTGCGAGGCGGCGACGGTTCTGTTCCTGCGCAAATACGGAAAGCCGCTTTTCCGCAGAGCCGGCTCTCCGGCCGCCGCACTTTCGATGCTGTCGAAGATCGCGGACCTCTTGCCGACGCATACGCGCCGGTCCGAGGAAAGCGAGACCTTCCAGCAATTCTCGACGCCGATTCCGCTCGGCCTCGCGGTTCTCACCGCGGCGGCGATTTCGCCCGCCGACCACGTCCTCGAACCTTCGGCCGGCACGGGACTGCTCGCCGTTCTCGCCGAGACGGTCGGTGCATCGGTCATTCTCAACGAGCTCGCCGAAACCCGTGCGGAGCTTCTCTCTCTTCTTTTTCCCTGTCCGCCAGAGGCCCTGGCGGAACATGATCCGGCTTCGCTTGCTCCAGGTGACGGGAAAGCGGCGCGACATCGGAGCGTCGCCTCAGCGATGAGAATTCGGGCTGGCGATGCGTCCGCCGGTGTCCGCGCGGCCCGACGGCGCGCGCATGAGAATCTGTCGATGAGCGCGATCCATGCGTTCGATCGAGATAGACGATGGCGCTGTCCTCGCCCGCCGGAATTCCGGTTGAAACCTACCGTTCCCGCCGCCGCCGCAAATCGGCGAGGCGGGGGTCGGCGCTGCTCTCGGGCGACTGCTCGAGAATCTCCAGCACCTTCTCGAACTTGTAGGGCCATCCTCGCGGATCCTCGGGCAGAACCGCCTGGAGCAAATCGAGCATCGCACGCGGATGCCGGCGCGCCGAAAAGTTCGGATCGTCGCTGTTGAGCGCCATGGTGAAGAAGCTGCCATCGCGCACAGGTACAAGACGCGGCAGGATGAGCGCCACCACCTCGGGCATCAGGTCGCCGCTCGCCATCGCGAACTCCGCTAGCCGCCCAGAAATTTCGGGGATTTTCAGCGCGCGCTGTTTTGGCCACACTTCTGAAATGAATGGAATGACGCGCTCTCGCCAACGGCCCTGGTTGCCGCTCGACCAGCGCTCGAGAGTTCTGAGCATCTGGCGCCGCAGCTGATTGTCAGAATGGATCAGCACCTCCCGAAGCTCGATATCGCTGATCAACCGCTCGGGCTCGTCGGCGTCAGCGTCGTCGCCCCAGCGGGCGAGCAATATCGCCGCAAGGGTGCTGTCATGGGCTTCGCGGACGGGGGACCGCAACGCCCTTGCCATCAGACAAGGCTTCAGCCGAACAAAGAGTTCCCGGCTAGGGATGCGCGCCGCCCAGAGGAACCCGCCCCAGAAGGCATCGCCATCCTCGCCGTCGTCCTCAACGGCAGGAAGCAGCGCCTTTTCGGTCCATCTCGGATCGATAGTATACAGCCACGTGACCTGGAACGCGATCAGCACCAGCGCCTGTCGTCGCAGGTCGCCCGGCAAGCCGAGCAACTCGTCGATACGGCCGCTCCACACAGGAGGGAAGCCGACGCCGATTTCGAGGCCGTTTTTCGCCGGATCCTTCATCAGCAAACTGACCAGCTTGCCGACCGGCGCATTCAACGCGTCGTCGGCCCAGCTGCGACCTGGTCGATGGGGCGGATTGGTCGATCCCATCGTCAGCGCCTCGATCATTCGTTTCCACAGCGGGGTCAGTGCATAGGCGGCGTCCTCGAAGAGCCACGCGGCATTGCGCTCCATCCAATCGGCGACCGGATAGGCGATTTCACGAAACTGATCGATCGGTAGACGGCACAGCCTCGCCGCGATCGCGCGGATCATCCGTGGACGATTGGCGTCGCGCTCTTCCAGGCGAAGAAAGTCGGCCCATGGATGACCAGGCGCCTCTCCACATCGGGCCGCATGGGCGAGCGCCATGAGGGCGCGGACGGGGCGGCGCTTGACCAGACCCGAAAACGGCGCGCGTTGGACGCGGTCGCGGATATCCATCCGGCCGGCCTCGCGCGCGCTGGGAAGGATCTCCGCGATCGGCACATCCATGAGCGAGTCGGGCGTATCGTCGGTGTCGATGCTAGACACTTCGGGAGCGTTCGACGCTGCAGCCTCGGCGCCGGCGGCGGGCGTCCATTCAGGCGCGAGCTTACGCAGCGCAGTCATCTCGGCGTCCAGATCGAACCCGAACGCAACTCCCTGCCCCGACAACCAGAAGATTCGGTTGAGACGTTCGAATGCCGCGGCGCGGGTGGGACCGCCGCGAACATCGTCGGACCAAGGAAACGAGCTCTCGCGCAAGCGCGCCTCGAGACGTTCACTCTCCGTGGCCGAAAAATCAGGCCAGCGGTCGCGCAGCGCATACAGCACATCGCGCTCGTGCTGCGATCCCCAGAAAACTTGCTCCGGCAAGCCGAGGAAGACCGATGCGGCCTCGGGGCCGTCGAGCAGATCGCGCCGACCGGCGGCCCAGATTCGGAGGCGCGCGAAGACATGCTCATCGGCGACAGGCCAGCGGGAGACCTCTGCGCGCGCGCCATCTCGGTCGAACTCGGCGAAACGCGCCATCAGCTTCTGGAAGACGATCATCGGGCCGGTCAGCCCGTAGCTGTCCTCGTCCAGTTCCGGACCGTCATCATTGGCTCGGGTTGTCTGCAGGTAGAGATCATTGTCGCCGGTGATCTCATGCTCGAGCGCGATCGCCAGCTCGAGATTTCCGCGGAACTGGCTGACGGCATAGGGCACAAAAGCGTCGGGGATCGTCACGGCCACATGGGGGCGAGGATAGTCGACATGCACGCGGATCATGTCGTCGGGGATCGGCGCTTGCCAATGGAAAGGATGGCGAACGCCCAACACGCGCTCCACCTTCAGCTGCGGCTTGTACATCGTCGCTACGTCGCGAACGAGCGACGCCGACCAGCCATCGCGCCGGCCGCGCGCTTCCAGATCGTAACGAATCATGTCTGGATCGTCGCGGCGGTCGGACCAGGCGGAAAACAGCCGCTGCCAACCCTTTCGGACCGCCTCGGGAAAGCGGTCGGGAAAATCGCGCAAAGCGGACTGGATATGCTGCTGGATATGCGGGTGCAGTCCTTGCTGATGGGCGGCCCACCAGAGCGCTACCGGCTCGTGCGCGACACGCTGGATCCAGACGCCGAGACTGGAGAGCCTCGAGGGCATCGGCGCCAGCGCGGACACGTTCGGGCCACGCAGCACGCCGGCTCCCACCTGTCCGCCATCCTCGTCGTCGAGGAAGTTTCTTGCAAAAGGATCGAACATGCCTTCCGGGAGTGGGCGGCGGTGAAACGGATCATCCGGATTCAACGGTTCCGACGGCGTGTCGCAATCCAAGCCGAGAGCGTCGAAGGGAAAGAACATCTCCGTCGTGTCGTCATAGGGCTCGACCCGGCCCGACGGCGCGTAGCGCTGCGCAGGATCGAGCGCCAGCAGCCAGCGACCGTCGAGCGTTTCCGCCGCAGTGGCTATACGGCGTGCGCCTTCAGGGGTCGCCAGCATCTTCGCGATGACCCCGCGGAAATGCGGGTCGGTTGCCGCGGGTCCGGCGGCGGCGCGCTCGATCAGCTCGTTATACCAGCCGTCCACATCGCGGGCGCGTGCAGCCCATGTGGCCAGTGTATCCCAGAGCGGACCGTAGCCGCTGCTGTTGTCGAACGCTATGGCCCGCACGCCGCGATGTTCCCACAGCGCGGCGGCCTCGCCTGCATCTCCCTCCTGGAAGGCGAAGAGGCGCGCCGATGTCCCGGAATGCAAGTTGAGCGCCTCGAGCAGATACTGCATCGGCGGATCGTCGGCGGAGTAGCCGACGAACACGATCTGGTACCGACTGAGCAGCGACTGGATGAAGCGCGTCGCCCAGCCATACGACAGGTAGGCGCGCCCGAAATCGGCGCTCGATACTACGAACTCATCGTCGAACGGCCCGACATAGTCCTTGTCGACTCGGCCATGGAGGTGGACGATGCCGTGAAACTCTCGGGCGTTGCAAGGATCGGGCAGCCGGGGCGGTCCCCAGCGAGGCAGGTCCGGCAGGCACTCTTCGAACAAGAGATCGAAATTGGTCGTGACCAGCCGGGTCACGCCGGCACGCGTGGTCGCCAGATCGAGCAGGATACGGTGCGCGTCCAATCCATAGCCGTCCGGAGGGCGGATCGCTTCGGCAACGGCTTGGCGAACGTCACGCACGTCGAACTCGCGTTCGAGCAAGCCGAACACCCGATCGGTGGCGAGAAGCCCGCCCACGCCTGCCATCCGCCCTATGTCGAGCGCCTTGTCGAGCAGCCGCCGGGCCGGGCTGTCGAGCGCGGCGCCGAGAATTCGGATGACATGCCGGCCGAGGCGCTCGAAGTTCGGCAGGCGTGCATTCGCCTGGGACACACCCGCGCCGCAGAAGAAAATCACGTCGCCCTTCATGGATGTTGCAACTGTTGGCCAGAATCTCTATTTTGTTTAACGAGGTGACTCGCCATGCCGAAGCCGATCCACGAAGCTTCCGATTTCCCGGCTCAGTCGAGCGTCAGGCGACGCGCAGTCATGGATACTGCGCGAGAACTCGGCCTGCTGGGCGGCGAGAACGGCCGGATCGGCGGGCGGATTCGTCGCGAGCTGGTGGCGGCCGCGAAAAAGAAGTCCGGCATAGACTCCGACACCGAACTGCTCGAATACGCGCTGGCGAAAGTGGCGCTCGAGGACGACTTCGGCACGAAGCTCGTCCGTCGTAAGGGCCGGATTGCTCAAGATATCGATCTTGAGCTTTGATCTCTCTCGCGCGCTTCGGCGGGTCAAGCCGCAGCGCAAGGCGGACGCGCTCCCGTTGCGCCCGTTCGAGGCTTTGCCGGTTGTTGAAACGCCGGTTTCCGCGGGCTCTGAGCTGCTGCTCGATACCTGTGTCTACATCGACGTGCTGCAAGGACGCACGCCGGCGAGCGTCGACGAGTTGCTCGAGGCGCGTATCATCAACCACTCCACCGTTTGCTTGGCGGAGATGACGCACCTGTTCGGCCGTCTGGATCCCGCTCATGTCGGCACGAAAGATGTGCTGCGCGAGATCCGACGGACGATCGAGGATATTCCCACCCATCGCATCTCATCGCCGTCAGAGACCGCGATGGGAGAAGCGGGGATGCTGGCGGGTCTAGTCGCGCGTCTCCTGCGTTTCGAGCGAAGCGAACGGATGCTCTTGTTGAACGACGCGAGCCTCTATCTCCAGGCGCTCGAACGCGGATGGACGGTTCTGACGCGAAATGTCCGGGACTTCGACTGTTTCGACCAAATTCTTCCGGCAGGCCGAGTGCTGTTCTACGCGCAGCGAAGCCATCCCAGTTCAACATGATGTGGTCGGACCGTAGCGGCTTTGAAAGACAATTCATACCAGCGTCCATCTCCAATGCATTTCAGGCGGTTAAAAGAAGCTCTGAGAGATGTTGGGATCTCCTGACCCTGACCCCACAAATCAGGGTAACATCCGTTGCCCTGCTTTGCTTATCAGCAGCGTAATTATACACCAGATTGCAGGGCCTCCCACGCAAAATACCGAAACTGTTGCTGTCAGAAGGAATGCAAGCGCCAGCAGGCCACGCCATCCCCACCCCTTCAGGTGCCGGTCCTTTCCGAAAGAAAACTCATAATCCGGGACATTTGTCATGATCTTCTCGGTAGCTCGTGGTGCAAGTTGCAAGGCAGACGACGTCAATGTGGAAGAACGAAAAGGGGAAATCTCCCTGAAGGCGGCGGACTAACCGGATCGAACCAGAATTCGCGTCGCCGCCGTCACACGCCTGCGGCAAGTTAGCCGGACTGCCTTTGATCCTGGGCCAAGATCTCTTTGCATTTGGATCAACCTCCCTATCCGAGAAGGAAAGCACATCGAGGATGTCGACCATCTCGTCAGCGACCTTATCCGCCGCCATCCGCAGGGCTTCGTCGATATGGATATAGCGCTGGGTCACGCCTCGCGAGGCATGTCCCAACAGCGCGGCGATGGTCAGCTCAGAGAAGCCGAGATCGCCGGCGAGACTGGCGAATGTGTGGCGCAGCGTGTGCGGCGTGATGTCGGCGAGGCGAGCGCGCTCGCAGATGCGGTCGAGCACCCGGACGACGCCGATGAAATGCCCCTCCCCCCAGTCTGCCGGAAAGAAGAACGGCGACTTTGCTTCGGGCCGAGCGAGGAGCAGGTCGATGGCGGCCTGTCCGATCACGCGGGTCTGCGCGCCGCTCTTCGTGTCCGGGAATCGGATCGCCCCCTCTTCTTCGTCGAGCCAGCCGCGCTCGACTCCGAGGCCTTCCATGCGGCGGAAGCCGGTCAGCAGAAGGAACCGGATGGCTGCCAGTGCGGTCGGATGCTCGCCGTCCTCGGCGGCGGTGCGCAGCGTCTTGCCGAGACGCTCGATCTCGGCGCGGCTGAGCCGCCGTTCGCGAGGCGCGCTGGCGAGCCGGCGAACGCCTTTGGCCGGGTTGCTCGGGATTTTGCCGACGCGTACCGCATGTTCGAAGATCGCGTGCAGCGTCGACAGCGTTCGAGCGGCGACCCCTTCGCCGCCGGTGGTTGCGCCGCCGCGGCTGCCCTTGCGCGCCTTCGCCGTCTTCCCGGCGGCGATGTCGGCCTGGGCGGCTTCGATATCTCCGAGCTTCAGGGCGCCGACCTGCCGCCGTCCGAGCAAGGGCTTGATGTGGGAGTCGATCCGGCTGCGGTCCATCGCCAAGGTGGAGGCTTTGATCGGCCGCCGGCGCCGGCCGAGGATGCGACCGGCTTCGGCCTCCGCGAGATACCAGTCACAGACCTCTGCGACGGTGACGCGTCCTTCGACCTCCGCTTCTGCGGCGAAAGGATCGAGGGCTGCGCCGATTTTCGTGACGAGTCGTAGGATCGAGAGAAAATCTCTTGGCCGCTCGTCACGGAGTTCATCCCCATGGCAACCGCGGTTCAGAAAATCCACCTCAGCGCCTCGCGCGACATTCCTTTCAACAAGCTCGTCCTCTCCCAGTCGAACGTCCGGCGGATCAAGGCCGGCGTCTCGATCGAGGAGCTCGCCGAGGACATCGCCCGCCGCACGCTGTTGCAGAGCATCACCGTCCGTCCGGTGCTCGACGCCGACGGCTCGGAGACCGGCATGTTCGAGATCCCGGCCGGCGGCCGGCGCTATCGGGCGCTCGAGCTGCTGGTGAAGCAGAGGCGCTTGGCGCGCACCGCTCCGATCCCCTGCGTCGTGCGCACCGACGGAACGGCCGAGGAGGACAGTCTCGCCGAGAATGTCCAGCGCGCGCCGCTGCATCCGCTCGATCAGTTCCGAGCTTTTCTCACGCTGCGCGAGAAAGGTCAGAGCGAGGAGGAGATCGCCGCGGCCTTCTTCGTCGGCGTCCCTATCGTCAAGCAGCGCCTGCGTCTCGCTTCCGTGTCGCCAAAGCTGCTCGATGTCTATGCCGAGGACGGCATGACGCTAGACCAGCTCATGGGTTCAGCCTCGTTCCCTGGACGCCCTCGCTCGAACGCGAGCTCGGGAGGCATGTCTCAGGCGTAATGTCACCCGGCGACGGCGTGGAATGGAGCTTCGGCCGGAAAAGAGGGATCGGCCTATAGCTCACCGCGATCGGCGCCACAGTCGAGCTTCGATCGGAAACGATGGCTCGTGTCCTACGGACATCACTCGGCGACGCGCGTCATCGACGGCGTCGGCGCACCTTGCCACTCCAGTCGCCAAATCCCGCCTTGCCGCAGGTTCTGCACGAGATCGGGCCGGAAGGCGGCGAGGCATGTGCCACCGGCGCGCCTCACCGAAGGATATACGACCCCGTTGCTCGCCGCTTCGACACGCAGTCGTCGCGCGAGCATCTGACCGGCCAGATAGGCGACCCTAAGGATGTGATGCTGCGCCGGCTGCATGACGCGCTCGCGGCAGCGGCGAATCGCAGACCGAAAGACTTCGCCGATCTTCTGCTGGCGCCGGCCGCCGGCGTCAGCACGGTTCACTCCCTTGCTATGGTCGCGGAGGTCGTCGTGCATATGGTTCCCCTTGCCGTTTCGTAGATCCGGCACGCCTCTCGCTCGCTCACGGCGGCAAGGACCGGTATCCCTATTGCGACCAACGATAACTTTGGTGTGGGTCACTTAGACTTCGATCATGTAGTATCTCCCTGGGTGAGGGGGAATCATGGCGGCTCCTAACACGTCGAGCAGTGCAATTATGGCGGCCTTGGAGCAGTTCGAGGCCGCGGAAGCGAATTTGGTCAAGCTCGAAAGGCTCTGGGACGAGCTTGCCGCGATGATCCCATCTGGAATCGCATTCGGCGAGAACGTCGAATACGAGGATCGGTCGCGGTCGTTTGACCTGCTTCTCGCGAGCCTTCCGAAGATCGATGGCTGGAAGCCATCGGCGACCGCGCCGGATCTCGATGGTGTGGCACAGAGCAGATTAGACGCGATGGAAATCGACGAACCAAGCGCGCACGTCTCCGTGGAGCGCTGGATTGAGGAGCCTGGACGAGAACTTCGGGAGTATCGCTTTCGCTTCAACAATGCGCGGAAGGCGCTCATCCGTGATGCCCTTGTCGGCCTGATCGACCAGATCGACGCCGACATTCGCGCGGTACGGGCAACGGTTGGCGAGGACCCGGAACCGAGGCTGCAACTCGACACGGAAGTGTGGAGCGATATGCGCGAGCACATGAAGCAGATCGAGGTCCTGCTGGGATCGAGCGTCACGAAGCCCGCGCGCTGGTCTGACATGATAAGGCATATGCGCTTTGGTTACGTCGGTGATCTCCATGACATCGAAACCATGGATTGGCCGGACGTAAAGGGCACTCTTCGGAAGGGCCTCTATGGCGTGAACGAGGCCGTCCCGGTGCAGGTCGTGGATTTGTCGACCTTGGTTGCCGCGCGACCAGCGGGGCCGATCACGACCGCGCTGGCATGGTCGAGCATCAATGACGAAGCGTTCGAGCGTCTAATTTTCACGCTCATTAGCGCCACGACGGGCTATGAAAATCCGGAGTGGCTCATGCAGACGCGTGCGCCCGATAGAGGTCGCGATCTCTCGGTAACACGCGTCATTCAGGATCAGTTGTCAGGCACGCTACGCCTCCGGGTGGTTATCCAGTGCAAGCACTGGACCGGCCGGAGCGTGAACCTACCGGAGGCCTCCTCCACGAAGGAGCAAATGGCGCTCTGGACGAACCCGCGGGTCGACGTTCTGATCATCGCCACCAGCGGTCGGTTCACGGCGGACGCGGTAACATGGATCGAACAGCACAATGGATCTGGGGCGTCACCGCGTATAGAAATGTGGCCAGAAAGCCACCTAGAGCGGCTGCTGGCTGCGCGCCCGGCGATCATCGCTGAATTCGGGCTACGGGGACATTGATGCGCACGCAGAAGTTCCACCGACACCGTGGTTGAAGAGCCTGGAGCGAAGCTGATGAGCAAAATCGACCCGCCGAGCCGGCTGTATAAATATCGTGGTTTCAGCAACCGCACCCTCACGATGCTGGTCGAGGATGTCGTGTATTTCGCCGACCCGACCACCTTCAATGATCCGCTGGACACCAAGCCGACTCTCGACATCGATCTCGACAGCGACGCGCTTGAGAGCATTCTGTCTCGTCTTATCGAGCTTCGCACGAGCGCGGAGATGTCCGCTGCGGCGAAAACGATCAAATACCTCGGGCCGAAGACAATCGATCACATTGCGCGACAGAGCCGGAAGGCGGCCGATTTCCTGCTGGCCGACATTCGCTATCACGCCACGAACCCGGAGTATAAAGTTCCCGATCCCGCACAGTTCCTGCTCCGTCAATATGTGCAGGAAGAACTCCTCCGACGGTACGACAAAGGGGTGTTCTCTCTGGCAGAGCATGCAAACTGCCCGTTGATGTGGAGCCACTATGGAGACCAGCATCGCGGGCTCTGCCTCGGTTACTCGATCCCAGACGCCGCCGCCGATACCGTGCAGAAAATCCGATATGGCGGCAGCCGACTGATCGAAGCGAGCGCCGTTTCCGCAATGCTCGACGGTGATGATGCTGCGCGGCGCCGTGTGGATGAAGCGGTCCTACTCAGGAAAGCAACACCTTGGAACTACGAATGCGAATGGCGGCTCCTCGGGCCACGCGGCGAACAGGATTCTCCGTTAGAATTAGAGGAAGTCGTGTTCGGAATGCGATGCGCGGTCTCAGTGAAGTACGCCGTCGTCAAAGCGCTGGAAATGCGGGACCGGCCCATCCGGTTCTTCGAGATAGGCGAAAAGACGGGGAGCTTCCTCTTGCAGAAGCGTTCCCTCAACACGGACGAACTGAGCGTGTCGCTGCCAAGGCGGTGTCAGGCGCTAAGCAGCTTTTTTGACGACCTCACCGGGGAGAGTCCTCACGCGGTCAGCTCGACGACTGAGATCGCTTCCGGTGGCGGCGCTATATCAATCCTGTCGAAGTAGAGGTTTACATGGCGGCCTGCTGCCTCCACGCCGCCGAGCAATCCGTCCCCCGCGCCACCAAGGCCGCGCTCGGCCAAGCCTATTGGGTTGCATAATCAGTAATTATAGAAAATGACACATAAAGGCCATTGAAGCGTTTACGAGCGCAACATGAGTCACGCAGCATCCTTCCGGCTTGTCGCATCCTCCAAGCCGGCGTTCAGCAAAGAGGCGATCTCTTCGCAGGTCCGCGTCGCGGCAAGTTTGAGCGCCTCGTCGATGTGAACGTAACCCTGAGTGACGCTTCTGGCTGCATGGCCGAGCAGCGCGGCGATCGTCAGTTCGGAAAAGCCGAGGTCGCCTGCGACGCTGCCGAAAGTGTGCCGCAGCGTATGGGGCGTGACGCCTTCGATGTTTGCCGAGGCGCATAGCCGGGTCAGGCACCCCTTCGCGGCCGTGAAATGGCCGGCGCCGACATCGGCCGGGAAAACATAAGGTGAAGCCCTGCTCCCTTTTTGGCCGGCTGCGAGCTTGGCTGCGGAGGGTCCGATCGCCCGCACTTGATCGTCGCTCTTGGTATCCGGAAAATGGACGTAGCCGAGATCAGCGTGAAGCCAGCTTTTCATCAGGCCTTGCCCCTCCGAAATCCGAAACCCCGTCAGGAGCAGGAAACGCACGACAGCAAGCCCGACCGGATTCTCTCCGCTCTGCTCTGCCGATCGCATCGCCATGCCGAGTTTCTTGATCTCAGCGACACTCAGCCTGCGTTCTTTCTTCTTTCCGGCGAGCTTTCGAACACCCTCGGCCGGATTGTGAGCGATTATTTCGAGCCGCGCCGCATGCGCCAATAGACTTCGTAGGGTGGAGATTGTCCGTGCAGCGACGCCACGGCCCCCAGTGGTCGCTCCGCCACGGCCGGCGCGTCTCACCTTGGCTGTCTTGCCTGCGGCGATATCCGATTGCATGGCTTCAACGTCGGCGAGCTTGAGCGCACGAATCTGCCGGCGGCCGATCAACGGCTTGATATGCGTCTCGATCCGGCTCCGGTCCATTTCGAGCGTCGACTTCTTGATCGGCCGATGACGCCTACCCAGTATACGGCCGGCTTCCGCTTCACGCAGATACCAATCGCAGACTTCGTCGACGGTCATGGATCCGCGAGAGGCAGAGCTTTCCTCTGCCGGATCGGCGCCCGCGGCCACTTGGCCCAATCTGATGCGCGCCTGCTCCCGAGCGTTTTCGACCGTCAGCACGCCGTAGCGGCCTATGACGATGCGTCGGCTGCGTCCTTCGCCGTTTCGATACTGAAGAATGAAAGTTCTCAGTCCGGAGGGGATCACACGCACGCCAAAGCCGCGGAGCTCCCCATCCCATAGAAACGCCTGCCCCTTTGGCGGCGGAATGAGGCCGTCGACCGCCCGTTTCGTCAATTTGCTCACGGCCAGCTCATCGTCAATTGGAGACATGCTTACACTAGCACGCCAACGACGAATTGTAAGCAGCTTGTAAGCACGCGAAATGGCAAATTGGCGCATGGCCGGATAGGATGGAGAACGAAACGCCTAGATTATTGACATTATTTCATATAGATATCGCACTCATGCGCGCTGCCGGATACCCTGGAGAAGTTTCATCTTGACCTTGCCAAGGTTGGGGTCGAGGGTTCGAATCCCTTCGCCCGCTCCAGAAAATAACAATGTAAATCAAATAGTTGATAACAGCCCTTCGGGGCCATTTCTGCTTAGAATGTTTGAACTCTCGGTTGCTCCAAACGGCATCTATGCACTCGGATCAAAACCGCCGGGCGCGGGTTTTGGCCACATCGCCTCGGAAACCACGAGTAATGTCGGCGGTTCGCGCATTGGGCCGCGTGCAGGAAGCCCCAGCTCCACGCCGCCGATGGTGGCGGCGATTTAGTTGGTCAGCGCCATCAGGAGCCGCCGACCATCAGCCGTCCGCTCGGCGACGTCCCCCGTTTCCAACATGTCTCGTATCGTATCGTCTCATCGACCACAAAATCGGACATTGCTTTCGAGCGCGTCGAGCCTGTCTCTGCTGATCAGACAAAGAACGTTGTCGATTTGAGATTCGAGGAATGACCGATTAGCCGAAAACCGCGGTTTCAGTCGCGAATTACAGATCTATTTTATAGTGTGAAAACAAATATTTATTAGAAGTAGAAAAAATCGTAGCAAGCCACTCCGGGCGGCATTATCCCGTTACAGACGGGTGCCTTCGTCGGAATCCGCACGCGGCCAGCGTCGGCCTTGCGCTCATCGATCGGGGGCTTGAAAACCGAGAGGCTCTTCGGTGCTGCGCCTGGCTCGTCCTCAGCGCGCCCCGCCCCAACCGCAGCCACGCCACGTCGCTCGCATCGAATTCATAGGCGTTTCGCCGGTTCTGCCTCACTCCCTTTTGGCACGGCTGCCGAAAAGACAAGCTTGAAAGTCGCGCCCCCGCCTCTGGTGTCGCCGACGCCGACTCGGCCGCCGAGACGCGTCATCAACTCTCTCGCGATCGGCAAGCCCAGTCCGGCGCCCGGCGTCGATCCGTTCTTGCGCCAGAAAGGCTCGAAAATGAGGTCGCGATCCGCCTCGGCGATCCCTTCGCCGTGGTCGATCACTTCGACCGTCGCGTCGACGCCGACACGGACGATCACTGTTCCACCGTCGGGTTCGGCGCGAAGCGCATTGTCGAGGAGATTGGAGACCACGGATTCGATGGCCGAATGGTTTCCGTGGACATAGACTGCGGACTCGGGAGCCTCGAATTCGATCTGACGCCCCTTCTGAAGGGCAAGCAGCAGCGCATCGGCCGCGACGCGCCGGCTCGACGCCACGAGATCGACCTCATCGACGGCGTCCGCGGGGCGTTCCGAAAGGCGGGTCGTGGCGAGCAATTGCTCGACGATATTGCGAATACGTTGAGCGTCGCTTTGTAGATCGATCAAGAAGTTCGGTTGCTTGGGCGCGTCGAGGCGCGCCGTCAAAATGGCGACAGGAGTGCGTAACTCATGTGCGGCGTTGGCGGTAAATCGGCGCAGCTGTGCGGCCCCTGCGTCGAGGCGCGCCAGCACTTGATTGAAACTGACGACCAGCGGCCGGACCTCAGAGGGCGCCTCGGCGGCGGGAAGACGCTGTTCGAGTGAGTCTACGTCGATCCGCGCGGCCTTGTCGACGACGTCCCGCAGGGGGGCGAGCCCGCGGCGCACCGCGAACCAGCTCGTGCAGATCGAAATCAGAACGGCCGGACCGAAGTAGGCGCTCATCCATTTCGCATCGTCGAAGAGGGAGAGAAATATGTCCTGCCAATGAAAAGCAAAGCCGTGGACGCCGATCGACAGGAGGCCATAGGGCGTCTCGCGCAATTGAAGAATGCCAGTCGGTCGGTCCTGTGGCTCCCGCTCGAGAGAGAATGCAATCCAGCTCGGATGAATGGCGCGGGCGCCCGCCAAAGCCGTCACGAGCTCGGGGGAGGAGCCCGGCAAGGGCCGCATCTCCGCGGGCTCGAACACCGCATATTTCAACCTGGAATTATGCGTCAATTCGTCGCGCAGCGCTTGCGTGGGCTCGACGCGCAACACCCCGTCCGCGCCGCGCGTGACAGCCGCGATGATCAGCGCGCGCGTGCGAGGAAGCGCGACTTCATCCAGGGAGGTCGCGAACCCTTCGAATTTGAGCAGGCCGAGAACGAGCGCGCAACCCCATCCGGCGGCGATCGCGACGAACTGTGCGACCAGGAGATAGAGCGCGACCCGAAACGCCAGCGAACGATCTCGGCTCACTGCGCGCTTTCCCTCAGCATGTAGCCGATGCCGCGCGCGAGGTGAATCGTCACGCAGGCGTCGAAGGATTCGAGCCGCTTGCGCAACCGCCAGACGAGAGTGTCGAGCGTATGAGGCGAGATTTCGACCTGGGAGCCATAAACCTCCTCCAGCAACGCTTCGCGCGCGACGACGCGATTGGCGCGCCGCATCAGCGCTTCGAGTAGCGCGAGTTCGCGCCGATGCAAGGACACGGGCCGTCCGCTGATCGTCACCTCGCGTCTGACGAGGTCCATGGCGAGATCGGCGACAGCGAGCGCTGGCTGCGGCTCGGGTCCCGGACGCCTCAGGCAGGCCCTGATCCGAGCGATCAGCTCCGGGCCTCGGAACGGCTTGGCGAGATAGTCGTCGGCTCCGCCCTCGAGTCCGGAGACCGTATCATCCAACGAATCCAGCGCCGTCAACATCATGATTCGTACGCCGGGCCGGAGCCTGCGGAGATCGGCAATGATAGAAAGACCATCGCCGTCGGGCAGGCGACGATCGAGAAGGATCAGATCGTAATCGACCAGAGTGGCGGCTTCGATCGTCTCCTCGAGCAAGCTGCTGCGATCGACGACGAAGCCGGCCCCCGCGACGAGCGAGGCGACGAGTTGTCCCATGTCCAACTCGTCCTCGACCAGGAGAATACGCATGGCGCGACATACTCCGCGTAAAAGAAAGCTGCCTCAATCGGCGGTTGTCCAAAGACGAAACGCGCCGCTCTCGCGCGCGAGCGAAAACTCTACGAGAGATCAATAAGACGCGCAAATAGCGCCCCCATCCCTCGCCCAATAGAGGGCCGACAGGCGGCGGCGGTATCCGCGAATAGCAGCCGGGCGCGTCGTGCGGGCTCGCCTGATCGGCTTTTCGGCGAAAGCACATGATCGGGCGTCCTCCTCGATGATGCGCGTTCCTATGGCCGTCTGCGCCCCCGGGCGTCCATGGAAACTGTCGCACCTTCCTCACGTGAACCGACCGCGTGTCACCGATGCCGACAGGTCGATAAATCGTCGATGATCTCAGACTTGAACCTGCACCTGTTGCTCGGAAGCTACAGTGATACGATTTTGGGGCCCATACGTCCGGACGTGAGACTAAGGGGAGCATCTGCGCGCATTCTGCTTAAATTATCCGAACGGTGACTCGGCCAGGGCGACGAACGATGTGGGAGTGACGGGCGGTGGCGGCGTCCTGGGGGCAGCACAGGCATAGAACACGGTGGCTCCGACCGCTCCTCATCAGCGTAGCGGCGTTGTCCTTCATTCTTCAGAGCCTCGTCGCGTTCGGCGTGGCGTCCAAACACTCGGCGTCGACCGTGATCGACGCGCCGTCGTCATTCCTCTCCTGCGCCGAGCAGAGAACAGGCCATCGTTCGTCGGTCCCCGACCACGACGAGGGAGAGTCTTGCTGTCTGTTCTTCGGCGCCTGCAATTGCCACGCGGCCCAGGCAGGGTTCGGGCTAATCGTCGCGTCCCTCGCCGAATGGCCGGAATTTTACCCGACGGGCCAATGTCTGGAAGCCGCCGCTGGCAAGCGTGGCGACCGTCCGATCGGCTGGAAGAGCTCCTGGTCGCCGCGCGCACCGCCCTTTTTCTCCTGAAGCCCCGAGCGGTCGCTGCGCCGCGTCACTCTTTCCATGGCTTTCGCGCGGCCACCTGCGTCGCGCCAGGAGAATCCGCATATGATAAACACGACCCTTTTGCGGGGCGTTCCCGCCGCTATTGCCGTCACCCTTTCCGGCTTCGCCGCCCTCGCGCAGGAGGCTCTCCCGACGATCGACATCGCGGCCGACGCGTCCAGACAGCGTGGTCCGGCGCGGCGCGACGAAGGGCCGGGCGACCGCTTCACAGGCTACGCCTCCGGGGCGGATCGGCCGGCGAGCTCGACCAAGGACGGCATCGCGATCATGCGGAACCCGATCTCGGTGCAGGTCGTTCCGCGCCAAGTGCTGGATGATCAGCAGGCCATCTCAGTCCAGGACTCCATCGTAGGCAACGTCTCGGGCGTGCAGCCGGCCGGCAATACCTGGTATGACGGCTTCACCATTCGCGGGTTCGACAGCTCGAGCATCTTCCGCAATAATCTCGCGACCCCCAACATCACCCATTTGCAGACATCGAATCTGCAGGCGATCGAAGTGCTGAAAGGGCCGGCCGCCATGCTCTACGGCCGTCTCGAGCCGGGCGGCGCCGTCAATCTGATCGTCAAGCGCCCGCTCGACTATCGCTACTTCTCCTTGGAGCAGCAGGCCGGCTCCTGGGGCCTCACGCGTACGAGCGTCGACGCGACCGGCCCGCTGACCGACGACAAGACTTGGCTCTACAGGGTGAACCTTTCGTTCAACCGCAGCGACTCGTTTCGAAATTTCGTGACCAACCAGGACGCATTCGTCGCACCCACCCTGAGCTGGCGCCCGACCGAGCAATTGCGATTCAATCTCGACATCGAATATCAGAACACGATCTTCGTCGCCGACGCCGACACCGCGTTGCCGGCGATCGGCTCCCGGCCCGCGCGGCTCCCCGTCAGCCGCTATCTGCAGAATCCTGCCGTCACCAGCGCCAATCCGAGCCGCATGGAACGAGGCCTCGTCGCGTATGACTGGACCTTCGACTTCGACCAGGACTGGAGCCTCACCAACCGCTTCATGTATTCCGATCTGCAATGGGCGCAGCGGATCACCGACACGTCGTCTTTCGAGCCTTCGACAGGCGACGTTCAAATGTCCCTCTGGGACGTCAACGCTCATCGCAACCTGCTCAACACCAATCTCGATTTGAAAGGCCGATTCGAGACGGGGCCGTTCCACCATCAAATCCTGCTCGGCAGCGACTATCGCTACGACGCAAATCACGACTTCGGCTATTGCTGCGACGGCTCGTTTCTGCCTGCGCTCAACGCCTATCTACCGGCCTATGCGACGACGGGCTACACCAAGCCGTCGAACAATTTCTACTGGGATCTCCGCCAGTCCTGGAAGGGCATTTACGGCCAGGACATGATCTCCTTCTTGGACGATCGTGTGCATCTTCTGCTCGGCGGGCGTCACGACTGGGCGTCTTATGGCTATGGATACAGTTCCAATTCGTACCCAGAGGCGCGCGGGCCCTATGACCCCGACACTGGCGCCGGTTTCCAGAACGCTATAGATCACGCCTGGAGCCCGCGTGTCGGCCTCGTGCTCCAGCCGGAGCCCTGGTTGTCCTTCTATGCCAATTACACACGCTCCCTCGGCGCGAGCAACGGCATCCCCGTCCCCGGCAATCCTCCCTTCCCGTCGGAGCGCGGCCTGCAATGGGAAGGGGGCGTCAAGGCGGAACTCTTCGACAATCGCCTCGTCGCGACGCTCGCTTATTACGACATCACCAAATCCGGCGTCGTCCAATCGATCCCAGGCACCCAGTTTTCGCGGCCCGTCGGCCTCGTTGAAAGCAGCGGCATCGAGCTCGACGTGTCAGGCCGCATCGACGAAAATTGGAGCGTGATCGGCAATTATACTTATGACGACGCACGAATCATCGCCGACGCCAATGGATCGCCACGCACGGGCGGCCAGCTCGGCAACCGTCTTCAGAATGTGCCGAAACACGCCGGCAGCCTCTGGCTCAAATATGACGCCGTCGGGGACTTCGCCGGCCTCAGCCTCGGCGCCGGCGTCTTCGCGGTCGGCGAGAGACAGGGCGACAATCAAAATGATTTCCAGCTGCCGGCCTACGCGCGAGTCGATACGATGATTCTCTATCAGATTCCATCGTATCTGACGCCCTTCGCAAACAAAGCGTCTCTCCAGCTCAACGTGAAGAATCTCCTCGACACGACCTATTATCTCCATTCCTACAATCGTCTCAGCATAGCGCCCGGCGCGCCGCGAACGTTCCTCGCATCCATTCGCGTGGAGTTCTGAAGGCGCCCGACAAAGCAAAGGCGGTCGGCTCGAAAACGCCGGCCGCCGCGGCCTTCCGGCGAGAGGAGGGGAAATTTGCGCGGCGTCTTCGTGTTTCTGCATCGCTGGGCGGGGCTCGCAATGGCGGCGTTCCTTGTCAGCGTCGGCCTTACTGGCAGCCTGCTCGCCTTCAACAAGGAGCTGGAGCGCCTCTGTGCGCCGCAGCTCTTCGCGACGCCGCGAGCCGGAGCCCCGCTCGATCTGGCAACGCTCGCCGTTCGAGCCGAGGCGCTCGTTCCGCGGGGCCGAGTCCTCTCAGTGACCTATGCGGAGCCGGATCAAGTCGCAGTCACCTTCGCGCCGCGGCACGATCCGCAGACGAACGAGGCATTCGAGCTCGGCTTCACCGAGTTCTTCGTCGACCCCTGGATCGGCGCGGAGCTCGGGCGGCGCCGTCGCGCTGACCTCTCCGAAGGCCTCGTGAATCTCATGCCTTTTCTCTATGAGCTCCATTGGCGGCTCGCGCTCGGCGGCCTCGGCCAATCGATTCTGGGCATTGTCGCGACGATCTGGACGATCGATTGTCTCATCGCTTTCTACCTGACGTTTCCGCCGACGACGAATTCCTTTCTCAGGCGCTGGAAGCCCGCTTGGCTCGTCAAGCTCCGCGCCGGCTCTTATCGCCTCAATTTCGACCTCCATCGTGCAGGCGGACTCTGGCTATGGGTGGCACTCTTCGTCTTCGCCTGGTCGAGCGTGATGATGAATTTGCGTCCCTATGTATATGAACCGATCATGAAGGCGCTGTTCGATTTTCGCTCCGTGGCCGAATTCTACGACGGCCTGCCGAAACACGCCGATTATCGGATCCCCAAGCTCGACTGGCGCGCAGCGCAGGCCACCGGCGAGCGAATCCTGGCGGAGCAGTCGGCACAGCTCGGATTCACCTTCGACCGAGCGTTGGCGCTTTCCTATATGCAGGACGCCAATGCCTACATGTACGAGGTGCGCGGCAGCCACGACCTCTTCGAGCGCTCGCCTAAAGGCGGCGGCACCTCGGTGATCTTCGACGGTGACGATGGCAGGCTCATTGCCCTGTCGCAGCCGACCGGAGAGCATGTGGGCAATACGATCGAGAGCTGGCTCTACGCGCTCCACATGGCGCGCGTCTTCGGGACACCCTATCGATTATTCGTCTGCGCGCTCGGCCTCGCGCTCGTCATGCTGTCGGCGACAGGCGTCTATATCTGGTGGAAGAAGCGAAGCGCCCGCCGGTTTCGAGCACGCCTCACCGTTCCAGCTCGTAGGTCTTCCTCCGCGACCATGTTCCGAAATAGATAGACAGTCGGCAAGACAGGACTCGTTTCAGCGTGCTTTGTCGTCTACTCGTCATCCTCGCCGCTTTTCTTCCACTGCTCGCGCCCTCGAGCGGACATATGGACGCTTTTGGCGCGCCGTTCAATCATGGCTCGTCCACCCAAATCTGCATCCGCGACGGCCTGCCCGCAAATCATCACGCGCCCGAGATCCCGTGCCCGCTGTGCGAATATTGCTTTACCTGCGATTTCGGATGCGATGGGTTTTGGTTTGTCGTCGTCGCCTTTCACGCTTCTAAATTCGAGCTTTCTGTATCGACGCGGCTCGAACGAGATTGGATCAACTCCCATAGCACTACGCGCTGCTGCGCTTATCGTACGCGCGCTCCCCCAGTCTGAGCGGTCTTAATTTTGAATATTCGCTGCTGATTATTTCTCTTCCGCCTCGACGGGCGGAGGCGCTCAGCATTGTTGTCAATTTCATGCCCGCTTGCGCGGCGACGGGAGAGAGATGTGCCTCACGATCCCAGAGAAATCACTTTCGACAATCCAACTGCCTTCGCATTTCCAGCTGTTGGCCTCTCGCAAATTTCCGGCGACTTCGGGCGCAATCCGTCGAGCATCGGATCTAGGCCAGCGTCAGCTGGCGGGCCCTCCCGAACGAGCGAAGAACGTCCAATCAGTCTTGGGAGCCACTAATGTCCATCTCAGAAAAAACGATCGAGGACCTATTTCGAACCTGCAACCGTTCGATCAACAGCTTCGCGCGTCGCCGGGTCGGACGGGAAGACGCGGAAGATGTCGTCCAGGACGCATATCTCCGGCTGCTCCAGCTCGAAAACGATGTTGAGCCGGCACAAGCGCGGGCCTACCTCTTTCGCCTCGCTTCGAGCGTATCGATCGACTGCATGCGGAAGCGGAAAACCCGTTTCGCCTATTTCGTCGACAATATCAAATTCGACGGTGTCGGCTCCGAGGAAGGCGCACATGCCACCGCTCCCGGGAATGTCGCCACGATATACGCCTTGCAGCTCTGTCTCGCACGACTCCCTCGTTGCTGCCGCGAGACGTTTCTGCTCAGCCGAATCTATGGAATGACCTATCCCGAAATCGCGGAGCGTCTAGGCATATCGCTGCGGACGGTCAATCGCAACATGGCGAGGGCCGTCGAGCGTCTTCACGCCGCGCTCTGATTGAATTTTCGAACATTCTCGAACTTGGCCTGTTCCGACTCGACATGGACGCTGGCGAAACGAGACCTGCGTCCATGTCGAACGCACATCGTCGACAGATCGAGGAGAACGCTGCGCAGAAGCGCGGCCGAATGTTTATTCGAGCGAGCAAGCGCATCCCGGACAAAAGAAAGAAGCGCGAACCGCCGCGGAACCAGCTCGTCCACGACTTGGCGCGCAGGAAGGAGCGCGCATCGAGCTGCTGCGCGTCGACCTGCACGAAGCGGGCGGACAACGACATGCGTCGCCCGCCTATCGGTTTCGGAGCCGACCGCACCTTCCGTGCTCGACGAGCCGATCAGAAGCACAACGTTCGCGGCAGACGAAAACGTTAGCAAAAAAATATTGGCATCTTTCGACGGCCTCATTCGTATTACTCAGCGAAGACCGAACCGGTCGCCGCTATCGCGCGAATCGTGACAGGGGAGCACGCAAGATGTCATCAGAGGCGACGCGATCAAATTCGAGCGGCATCGGCGTCTCGTACGTCGCGCAGTCCGATACGGAAGCCGGTTTGGTCGTAGCGCTCGCCGCTGTGAGCCCGATCGAACCTATCCTGCATGATGAGGAGGTGATCGCCGATCAGCGCGCGCCTCATCCTCTCTACGGGCCTTTCGGCAATCCATATCTGATGCGGCAAGAGAACATCGAATCGAATGCGAGGACCTACCCGCGGCACTTGCCCGTGGCCTTGCGGTTTGGCCGTGGCGTCATCGTGCAGGATACAGAAGGCCGCGAGTATATCGATTGCCTCGCAGGCGCGGGCTCGTTGGCGCTGGGTCATAGCCATCCGGTGGTCGTCGAAGCCATTCGTTCTGCGCTCGGCGAAGAGGTGCCTTTCCAGACGCTAGATTTGCCAACGCCTCTGAAAGATCGCTTCACTCGCGAATTGTTCGACAGCCTTCCCGCCGAGTTTTCGCGAGATTTCAAGATCCAGTTTTGCGGGCCGTCCGGGGCGGATGCGATCGAGGCCGCTCTGAAACTGGTCAAGACAGCGACAGGACGTCGAGGGATTGTCTCGTTTCACGGCGCCTATCACGGCATGACGCACGCGACGCTCGGCGTGACCGGCGAGCCGACTCCCCGACAAGCCATCGGAGGGCTGGGAGGCGAGGTTCAATTTCTGCCCTTTCCTTCCGATTATCGGTGCCCTTTCGGCCTCGGCGGCGAAGCGGGCGCTGCTATGGGAGCGCGATACATCGAAACATTGCTCGAGGATCCCAACAGCGGGGTTCTCCTTCCCGCGGGCATGATCCTGGAGGTCGTTCAAGGTGAAGGTGGCGTCAATCCCGCCCCGGATGATTGGCTGCGGCGTATTCGCGACATCACCAAACGGCGCAATGTTCCTCTCATTATCGACGAGGTGCAGACCGGGCTCGGGCGCACCGGGCAGCTCTATGCCTTCGAGCATTCTGGTGTGACGCCCGACGTGCTCGTCCTGTCGAAGGCGATCGGCGGCGGGCTTCCGCTGTCAGTAGTCATTTATCGACGCGATCTGGACAGGTGGGAACCCGGCGCGCACGCAGGCACATTTCGCGGCAATCAGCTGGCCTTTGCTGCCGGCGCGGCGACTATCCGCCATGTCGTGAGCGAGAGGCTCGACGCCCATGCGGCGGAGATGGGCCAACGCTTGCGCAAAGGGCTCGAGGCAATTGCCGTGGACGTGCGTTGCATCGGCCATGTGCGTGGGCGCGGGCTCATGGCTGGCGTCGAAATCGTCGACAGAGACGAGCCCGGCGGATATTCGCTGGCTTCCGCTTCCAACTTGGCGCGACGCATCCAGCATGAGTGTTTGCGCCGAGGCTTGATCCTGGAGTTGGGCGGACGATTCGGCTGCGTCGTGCGACTCCTCCCGCCGCTCATCGTGAGCGCCGGCGTGATCGACACCATTCTCGACAGGCTTCACGCAGCGGTGAAAGCCGCGGAGCGCGCACCAGCCATGTTCGCATGCGACTAGCGCTCTGTCTGGCGGAAGCGGAATTCGAAAAACCCAAACACAGTTGAGGGACAACCATGGCTTGGACCGACGAAGATCAAACGATCTACAGAGTGGTCGTCAATCATGAAGAGCAATACTCGATTTGGCCCGAATACAAGGATATTCCTGGGGGCTGGCGAGCCGTCGGAAAGACCGGGACGAAGGCCGAGTGCCTCGCTCATATCAAAGAAGTCTGGACGGACATGCGCCCATTGAGTCTGCGCCGACAGGTCGCGGAGGAAGAGTCGGCCGCTTCTTGAGGCCTAGAAGCCGGCATGGCCTTTCCGGAAAGAACATACCAGACGTCGGCTCCACGCGATGTTGCAAACGATGTTCGGATGCGAACGGCGGAAGCTGCCCGCCGCATCGAAATCTCGGCTTGTCAACGCCAGTTTTCGGGCGAGTGGCGACGGATCGATCGCTCGCAGTGATCCAGGTCGGGACGATATGTTTTCGTGCGGCACGCGAATCTCTGTGCGGGGCGGATCGAGAGTTCGAGGCTCGAATGTCGAAAGTATACAGTGTCGACGAGCTGGACCGTCTGGCGGCGCACGATTTCGCCGAGTCCTACGTGCGCCGCGCAAGGCCAGTCATCGTGAGGGGCGCTTTGAAGGAATGCGCGGCCTACTCGGGTTGGACATTCAATTATCTGCGCAACCTTGCCGGCTGTTCGAATGTTCCGCTCAAGAAGTGGACGGACCTGGGAATTCATGTGTTCCACCAGCCTTTGACGGAGTATCTGGAAAGTCTCGAGCTTTATGAAAAGAATCGAGAAGGAGGACGGGACGACATGGAACAGCCCGCCTACCTGCACGACATTCCACTGACCAGCCTATTTCGCTACGCCGACACCGAGCTCGAGACTTTTCCGCGAGACTTCTTTCCATCATGGTACGGCGCCGACTGGCCGAAATTCGCCCAGATGTTTCTCGGCCCGTCGAACAGCTTCACACCGCTCCATTTCGACTGCCTGCTGACGCACAATCTGTTTTTTCAAATTTCGGGAAGAAAGCGCTTCACGCTTTTGCCGCAAGAGGAGCTTTGGCGGTGCTATCCCTATAATTGGCGCTGGTGCAAGGTCGACGTCGAAGCGCCAGACTACGAGCGTTTTCCGCTCTACCGCGAGGCGCGAAAAGTCGAAGTCATCGTCGGTCCTGGCGACCTTCTCTACATGCCGCCCGGGACGCTGCATCATGTCAGAAGCCTCGATTGTGCGCTGTCCTTCAATGTCGATTGGCACACGAAGGGCAGCTCCGTGAATGGGGTACTGGCGGTCGCACGCGGCATGCCGCTCAAGACCGCTTACTACAATGCGCTAATTGCCTTCGCGATATGGACCGGCGTCCCGTCGAAACGAATCATGCCCTACTACAAATCCTATCTCAACTATGTGTCCTGACCGATCGCACCGCGCGCATGATCGGACAAAAACACAAAAGGAACGACGCATAATGTCACTCGCTCTCGCCGGCGTCCAGCGGACGGACTTTCCCTTTTCCGCTCCGAATCTCGTCGATCTTCTGCGCATGCGCGCGGCCGCGCAGGCCACGAAGCCGGCTTATGTTTTTCTCGACCACGGCGAGAGGGAAGGAGCGCGTCTCAGCTATGCGGATCTCGATCGCAGAGCGCGGGCGATCGCGGCGCATTTGAGCACGCTCGGACTGAGCGGTGAGCGCGCGCTGCTGCTCTATCCGCCCGGGCTCGATTACATCGCGGCTTTCTTCGGTTGCCTCTATGCCGGCGTCATCGCCGTGCCGGCCTATCCCCCGTCCGGCCGCCATGTACAGAGGCTACAATCGATATTCGGAGATGCATCGCCCGCCGTGGTCATGACGACGCATTCCTTGCGTGAGCGCTTCGAAAGAGAGGCAAGCAACGAATTGCTGCGTATTCCCTGTCGATGGGTCGCGACGGACCAGATCGCGTCGGAGGATGCCGACTCCTGGCATGCCTACGCGCCCGAGCCGGATCAGATCGCGTTTCTACAATATACATCTGGATCGACCGGCGATCCTCGCGGCGTCATGGTCACTCACGCCAATCTGCTCAGCAATCAGGCGCTCATCCGTGAAAGCTTTATGCATGACGAGAATTCCGATCTCGTCGGATGGCTTCCCCTGTATCACGACATGGGACTGATCGGGAACGTGCTTCAACCACTCTATGTCGGCGCGACCGCGTATCTGATGTCGCCGATGGCCTTCTTGGAAAGGCCGCTGCGTTGGCTTAACGCAATCTCGACCTATCGGGCGCATACCAGCGGCGGGCCGAACTTCGGCTTCGATCTCTGCGTGCGGAAGATCAAGGACGAGGACAAGCGTCATCTCGATTTGAGTAGCTGGCGCATCGCCTTCAGCGGCGCGGAGCCGGTGCGCGCATCTACTCTGGATCGTTTCGCCCGAGCATTCGCGGACTGCGGCTTTCGGCGAGACAGCTACCTGCCTTGCTACGGCCTGGCGGAAGCCACATTGGTGGCGACCGCGCCGACGCGAGGTCGACCGTTTTCGGTGAAGGATGTCGATCGGCAGGCGCTGGAGGCGGGACGTGTCGCGTTGCCGCAGGGTAAGAAGTCTGCGAGCATTGTCGGTTGCGGGCATGCATGGCCCGGATATGACGTGCGCATCATCGACCCTTCGTCCAGGATGCCATGCGCTCCCAATGAAATCGGCGAGATCTGGGTTGCCGGGCCTGGTGTCGCGCGCGGCTATTGGAACAGGCCGGAGGAAAGCGCGCGCGTCTTTCAGGCGACGATCGCAGGAGACGAGGACGGCCGCGCCTATCTGCGCACCGGCGACCTCGGGTTCATCCAGAATAGCGAGGCGTTCGTCACCGGCCGACTCAAGGATCTGATCATCATCGCCGGCCGAAACGTCTATCCGCAGGACATCGAGAGTGCGATCGAGGAGCAGATCCCCGGTTTGCGGCGTGGTTGCACCGCCGCCTTTTCAGTGACCGTCGAGGATCGAGAGGATCTCGTCATCGTCACGGAGCCGGATCGCTCTCTCCTCGTGGCATTGGAAAAGGGCGACGGCCAAGCGTTGATTCACAAAATTCGCGCTTGCGTCGCCAATGAGGCGGATGTCGAGCCGTGGGAGATCGTGCTTGTGGAGCCGGGCTCCATCCCGAAAACGTCGAGTGGAAAGCTTCGGCGGATGGAGTGCCGGAGAAACTATGCTTCGGGAGCGCTGCGGACGCTCGTGTGCGCGTCTGCCGTTGAACGCTCTACCTCGGATGCATCGTCGCGGCCCGTTCCTAAGCAGTTCGATCCCTTGTTGCGTGAGGCGCTCTCCTATCTCGATCTCTCACAAAAGACGGCTCTTCTCACCCGTTTTCTGATCTCCGCCGTCGCGCGCGCGTTGAAGGCGCCGGAAAGTGATTTCAGCCCCGCGACGCCGCTCTCTCGCAGCGGGCTCTCCTCCTTGCGCGCTATCGAGGTGAAGCACGCGCTAGATTCCGTGCTCGGAGCGGAAACGCCGATCAGCGTTCTTCTGTCGGAGATGAGCTTTGCGGAGGCCGCCGTCGCCATCGCTCGGGCCACGTCCGATGAGGCTTCGTCCGTGCGCGAGGCTCGAGGCGCCCTGGATCCGCATGCTTTGTCGCATAGCCAGAGGGCAATGTGGACGGTGCATCAGCTCGACACGTCGAGCAGCGCCTATAATTTGCATCTCGCCCTCGATTTAGACGAAAACCTCGACACCGAACGCTTTCGGCGCGCGCTGGCGCAACTGATCGAGCGACACGCTTTGCTTCGGACTCGCTATCGCTCCGGCCCCGACGGCGTCGGGCAGGAAACGCTTCCGGCAGACGCATTGGACAGATGGTTTTGTGAGGTGGACGCGACGAGCTGGACAGCGGCGCAGTTGAACGACGCGCTGTCTCGGGACGCGCGGCGCCCGTTTGATCTCGAAATGCAGGCTCCGTTTCGCGTCGCTGTCTATAGTAGAAGCGAGCGCGGTCCAATCCTTCTTTTCGTCGCGCACCACATCGCAGTCGATCTTTGGTCGCTGCTGCTTCTCATCTCCCAGCTCGACGCCGACTATCTCTCGCCCGAGGCGCGCAGCGGTGTCACGCCGCCTGCGAGCGGCGACCATGGCGATTTCATTCGCCGCGAGATCGATTATCTCGCCTCCCCCGTCGCGGAGCGGGATTGGACTTATTGGAGCGAAGAGCTTGGAGCCGAAACGCCGGCGCTCGAATTGCCTACCGATTTTCCTAGGCCTTCCGTTCCCGACTATAGAGGAAGATCGGCGCCTCTGCGGCTCGACGCCGAGACGACACGCCGGCTGAAAGGCCTGGCCGAGAGCGAAGGCGTCAGTCTCTTTTCGCTTCTGCTCGCCGCCTATTTCGCCCTTCTTCATCGCGTGACTGGACAATCCGATCTCGTCGTCGGCGCGCCGACGAGCGGGCGAATGGCGGTGGAGACCGTCGACCTCGTCGCAAACTGCGTCAATCCGGTCGCCTTGCGGGTGCATGCTCGAATCGAGAACAATTTCGACGATCTGCTGCGCCGGACACAGGCGAAGGTCAAGGGCGCGCTCGAACATCAGAGATTCCCGTTTCCGCTCATCGTCGAGCGATTGCGCCCCGAGCGTCGTGAAGACGAGTGGCCAATCTACCAGACATGGTTCGTGCTGCAGCAGGCGCAATCGAGCGCGCCGGCGGATTACGCCGCGCTCGCGCTCGGCGAGGACGGCGCGCCATTCTCGTTCTGCGGCCGATCGGCGAGATCCTCGAGCCTCGTCGAGCGCGTCGAGATGTTCGACCTCAAAGTGATGGCGGCCGAGGTCGGCGAAGAATTGGTCCTCTCATTCCAGTACAAGACGCAGCTGTTCGCCGCAGCCAGCGTCGAAGGCTTGGCGCGGCGCTATCGCCTGCTTCTCGAGGGAGTTCTCGAAAATCCGCGGACGCGTGTCGGCCACCTCCCTTTCTTGGAAGCCGCCGAGCGTCATCGGCTGGTGGCGGAGTGGAACGATACGGCGTCGGATTTTCCGCGCGAGGCTTGCATCCACGAGCTGTTCGAGGCGCAGGCCCGGCGGCGGCCGGAGGCGACGGCGACAGTGTTCGGGGCGGAGGAATTGTCCTATGGCGAGCTGGAGGCGCGCGCCAATCGGCTGGCGCGGCGCCTCGTCCGGCTCGGCGTCGGGCCGGAGACGATCGTCGCCCTGTGCGTCGAGCGCTCGCTCGACATGGTGGTGGGTCTGCTCGGCGTGCTGAAGGCCGGCGGAGCCTATCTTCCGCTCGACCCCGATTATCCGGATGAGCGCCTCGCCTATATGATCGCCGACGCGTCGCCGCGGCTCGTGCTGGCGCAGGAGCGTTTCGCGGACCGGCTCCCCTCTGGAACGCCCGTGCTGCTTCTCGACGCGGAGCGCGAGGCGCTCGCTCGCGAGAGCGCCGCGCCGCTCGGCCGCCGCGCCGCGCCGCAGAACCTCGCCTATGTCATCTACACCTCAGGCTCAACCGGAAAGCCCAAAGGCGTCGCCGTGCCCCACTGCGGCGTGGTCAACCGCATCGACTGGATGCAGAAGCGCTATGGGCTCGAGGCCGACGACACGCTCTTGCAAAAGACCCCATTCGGCTTCGACGTCTCGGTGTGGGAGTTCTTCTGGCCGCTGCAGGCGGGAGCCCGGCTCGTGTTCGCGGCGCCGAACGACCATCGCGAGCCGGCGCGGCTCGCCGAGCTGATCGAGCGGCGCCGCGTCACCACGCTGCATTTCGTGCCGTCGATGCTGCAGGCGTTCATGAGCGTCGTGAATCTCTCGGCGCTGCCGTCGCTGCGGCGGACGATCTGCAGCGGCGAGGAGTTGCACGCGGCCGCCGCCCGGCGCTTTCATGCCGCGTCGCGGGCGGAGCTTCACAATCTCTATGGTCCGACCGAGGCGTCGATCGATGTCAGCGCATATGAATGCCTACGCGACGACGGCTCGCAGAGCGTGCCGATCGGCCGTCCGATCGCGAATATCCAGCTCTATATTCTCGACGCGAATGCGGAGCCTGTTCCGGTCGGCGTCGCCGGGGAACTCTGCGTCGCCGGCGTCGGCCTCGCGCGCGGCTATCTCGGCCGGGCCGATCTGACCGCGGAGCGTTTCGTTCCGAACCCGTTCGACGCATTCGGCGAGCGAATGTATCGCACCGGGGATCTGGCGCGCTTCCGGGCGGACGGGAACATCGAGTTCCTCGGACGGCTCGATCATCAGGTGAAGATCCGAGGCTTCCGCATCGAGCTCGGCGAGATCGAGGCGGCGCTGCGGCGCCTGCCCGAGGTGCGCGAGGCCGCAGTGGCGGCGCGTCCGGACACGTTCGGCGACAAGCGGCTCGTCGCTTATGTGATAGGCGAAGAGCAAATGGATTTCTCCGCCCTGAAGGCGGCGCTGGGGCGGGAATTGCCGGACTACATGATCCCGCCACTGTTCGTGCGGCTCGAGGCTCTGCCGCTCACGTCGAGCGGCAAGCTCGACCGCAAGGCGTTGCCCGAGCCCGACCTTGCGACGATCGCGCGCGGCGTCTATGTCGCGCCCCGCACGCCGACGGAAGCGACACTATGCAACATTTTCGCCGAGGTGCTCGGCCTCGAGCGCGTCGGAGTCGACGATGATTTTTTCGCACTCGGCGGCGACTCGATTCGCGCGATACAGGTCACGAGCCGGCTCCGGCAAGCCGGTCATGAACTGACGCCGCGCCAATTGTTCCAGCATCCGACCGTGGGGCGGCTGGCGCCGGCATTGACGGCGCCCGAGGACGTGTCGTCGCTATCGGACGTCGCGCGCGCTGTCGCGGAATTCGCGGCGCCCTTCGCTCTAGCGCAACTGGACGCCGAGGATCTCGAACGCGTCTTGCGTCGGCATGCCGACGTCGAGGACGTCTATCCGCTCACGCCGATGCAGGAAGGCATGCTGTTTCATGCCCTGTCCCAGACGGGATCCGGCCTTTACCACATGCAGGAGCGTTACGAAATCAAGGGACCGCTCGACGTCGCCGCCTTTTCGTCCGCATGGCGCGACGTCGTCGGTCGTCACGCCAACTTGCGCACATCCTTCGAGTGGGACGTGCAGGGCCGCGCTCATCAAGTGGTTCATCGTCGCGCTTCATTGCCTATCGATCTGCTCGACCTGCGACATTTGTCGTCTATCGAGCAGTCGACGCACATCGACGCTCTCCTTGACGCAGAGCGCGAGCGAGGGTTCGATCTCTCTCGAGCGCCATTGATGCGCATTCGACTCGTTCGAGTCGCCGACGATCGCCACATCTGCGTGCGGAGCTTTCACCACATCATCATGGACGACTGGTGCACCTCCCCGCTATTGCTCGACGTTCGCAAGCATTACGCTGCCGGATTGGCGGAAGAATCCGTCGAATTCGAGCCGGCTGGGCAATTCAGGGACTATATCGCGTGGCTGCGCACCAAGGACATGACGGCCGCCGAGAGCTTTTGGCGGCGCTACCTCGACGGCTTCTCGGAGCCGACCCCGCTCGTGGGCGCCGAGATCGCGGACAATTCCGCCGACGCCGCTGTTGATGTCGACGACGTGATCTTGACCTTGTCGACGGATGATTGGCGAAAGCTCGAGGCGCTCGCTCGCCGGCATCGCCTGACCGTCAACACTTATGTGCAGGGCGCGCTCGCGCTGCTGCTCGGCCGATACGCCGGCATCGACGAGGTCGTTTTCGGCGTCACGGTCGCGGGCCGTCCGACCGACCTTCCCGGCGCGGAATCGGCGTTGGGCCTGTTCATCAATGGGTTGCCGCTGCGTGTGCGCATCAGACCCGATCAGCCCGTCGTCGACTGGCTGCGCGACGTGATGTCCGACAATCTGGAAATGCGTCAACATGAATTCGTATCGCAATCGATGATTCAGAGCTGGAGCGCTATTCCACGCGCAAACGCGCTCCTCTTCCAGCACCTCCTCACTTTCGAGAATGCGCCTATCGACCCCAGCTTGCGGGGCGACAAGAGCATTCTCGACATCGATCTGCTGCAGCTGCGCGTCCATACGAATTATCCGCTGACGTTCGTCGCCATTCCGAGCGAAACGCTCACGCTCCGCCTGACCTATGATCGAGAGCGGTTTGACAGCGCGACGATCGAGCGCATGGCTGCGCACTTCAAGCATGCGCTCGAAGAGCTGATCGCAAAGAGCGATCGTCTCGTCGCAGACGTGCAGCTCCTGACCAAAGACGAGCGACGTCGCATCGCAGTGGAATGGAACGAGACGGATTACGATTACGACGGTCCGCTCGATCTCGTGCAACGGTTCGAAGCACAGGCCGAAGCGCGTCCCGAATCCGTCGCGGCCGCCTGCAAGGGTGAAACCATCACCTATCGCACGCTCGACGAACGCGCGAACCGCATCGCGCGCGCGTTGATCGAAGCAGGCGTCGCGCAGGACGATCTCGTCGCATTGTGGGACGCGCGAGGGCTCGACTTTCTCGCGATGATCCTCGGCGTGTTCAAAGCGGGCGCTGGCTATCTGCCCATTGATCCTACCTATCCCGACAGGCGCATACTTCAGGTGCTCGAGGAGGCCGAAGTGGCATGGCTCGTCGCCGGAGCGGATCAACGCTCCCGCGCAGCCGCTCTCTGCGCCGCGTTGGATGAAGGCGCGCGTCCGCGCCTGATCGAACCAGACGCGCGAAGCGACGGCGACGACGCAGCGAGCAATCCATCGCCGCGACACAGACCACGCAACCTGGCTTTTGTCATCTTTACATCCGGCTCCACCGGTAAGCCGAAAGGCGTGATGGTCGAGCATCGAGGCATGTTCAACAATCTCATCACCAAGAAACGCGTGCTCGATTTGACGGCCGACGACGTCATTGCGCAGACCGCGTCGCAATGCTTCGACATTTCCGTTTGGCAATTTCTCACGGCGATCGCCATCGGCGCGAGGGTCGAAGTCTTTCCAGACGACATTTCTCGCGATCCGCAGCGGATGCTCGAGGAGATCGACCGGCGACAGGTAACGATTCTCGAGGCGGTGCCGTCGATGATCAAGGCGCTGCTCGATGCGGCGGAAGACGATGAACGATTGACCGGGCTTCGATGGCTGCTGCCTTGCGGCGAGGCCTTCACGCCGGAACTATGTCGGCGCTTCATGGCGCGTTTCCCGAGCGTCCGCCTGCTGAACGCATATGGACCGGCGGAATGCTCGGACGACGTCTCCTACTATCCCATCGAGAAGCCGCCGGAAGGCGACGACCTGAGTGTTCCGATCGGGCGTCCCGTCGACAACACGCGGCTCTATGTCGTGGATCGGCAGCTCGAGCTGACGCCTGTCGGCGTAGCAGGCGAAATCTGCGTCGCCGGAATCCAGGTCGGCCGGGGGTATATCAATCGCCCGGAGCTGACCGCGCAATCCTTCGTTCCCGATCCCTTCGGTCCCCCAGGGTCGGTTCTCTACCGCACGGGCGACCTCGGTCGTCGCCGCTCCGACGGTGTCATCGAGTTCCTCGGGCGTGTCGACCATCAGGTCAAGATTCGCGGCCATCGAATTGAGCCGGGCGAAATAGAAGCTTGCCTGGTCGCCCACCCGCTCGTGGAGGAGGCCTGCGTGATCGCTCGGGAGGTCTCGAAGAACGTGTTCGGCCTGGCGGCCTATTTGGTCACGCCGCGGCTCGAAACAGACGAGCTTCGCGCGCATCTGCTGCAGACACTGCCGGAGTTCATGGTCCCGAGCGCATTTGTCTTCATGGAGAAGCTTCCGCTCACTTCCAACGGCAAGGTCGACCGCAAGCGACTTCCCGACGTCGACGCCTCAGCGCATCTGTCGCGCGCCTATGTGGCGCCGCGCACCGCGACCGAGAACACTCTCGTCGCGATCTGGTCGGATGTTCTCGGCGTGGCGCAGGTCGGCGTCGAAGACAATTTCTTCGAGCTCGGAGGACATTCGCTTCTCGCGATCCAATTGCGATCTCGCATTCGCGGCGCCTTCGCGATCGAGATGCCGCTGCCCGTCCTATTCGACGCAGCGACCATCGCCGCGCTCGCGGAACGCGTGGAGGATATGGTCCTCGCAGACATCGAAGCGTTGAGCGACACGGAGGCGTCCTTCCGAGCGGAAGAACTGGCGCCGGCCCGCGCCTGACGCCGAGACCGTTCTCGAAAGGAGAGTGACCGCCGATGGACATTATCGAGACCAGCCGAGAACGACAGGACAAGAAGGCGGACCTCTCGCCGGAGAAGCGGCGTCTGCTCGAGCTCCGCTTGCGTGGACGCTCGGCGCCACAGCTTTCCGGCGCAGAGATCGGACCCCGCCCGGAGGGGGAGAATCCGCTGTCCTATGGGCAGGAGCGGATCTGGTTTCAGTGCCAGGTGTCGCCCAATCCGGCATTGTTCAACATCGCATTGATGGCGCGCATCGGCGGCTATCTGGACCACGCAGCCCTGTCGAGAAGCCTGAGCGAGATCCTTCGTCGCCACGAGGTGCTGCGCTCGGGCTTTGCGAATGACGGCGGCGTTCCTCGGCTGTTCTATTCGACGGCTGTCGATTTCCCCATAGACCGGATCGACCTGCGACATCTCGACGAAGCGGAGCAACAGGCGAGATCTCACGAGCTCTCCTACATCGAAGCGCGCAAGCCTTTCGATCTCGATGCGCCACCTCTGATGCGAGCGACGCTGCTGCTCTTGGCTCCCGATCGCCACGTCCTTCTTCTGACCATTCATCACATCATCTGGGACGGATGGTCGAGCGGGCTTCTCGTAAAGGAAATTGCGCAGCTCTACGAAACGGCGACCACCGACATATCTCGTCCGCTCACGCCATTGTCCGCGCAATATGGCGACTTCGCGTATTGGCATCGCCGGCTGATGACGAGCGAAGTCGGCGCGAAGCAGTTGGACTATTGGACGAAGAGGCTTGCCGGCCTGCCGGATTTGCTCGCTCTGCCGACTGACCGGCCCCGCGCCGCAAAGCAAGCCAATCGCGGCGCACGGCATTCATGGATGCTTTCGCGAGACGCGCTCGCCGGCTTGACGGAGCTCGCTCGAAGGGCGAACACGACGCTATTCGTCGTTTTGCTCTCCGCGTTCAAAACCCTGCTCTATCATTACAGCGGCCAAACCGACCTCGCCGTCGGAACCACTATCGCATATCGCACGCATCCCGAGTTGGAGCGGCTGGTCGGTTTTTTTGCAAATGCTCTGGTGCTGCGCACAACCGTCGACGATGATCCGACATTCGAGGACTTGCTCCAGCGCGTGCATGTAGCCGCGGTCGGCGCTCAAGCGAATCAGGATGCGCCGTTCGAGGCGCTCGTCGAGAGACTCGCGAACAAGCGAGGCTTGAGCCACAATCCGCTGTTCCAGGTGGCTTTCGTTCACCACAATATTCCGATTGAACGACTGTCGCTTGCAGATCTCACGATCGAAGTCGACGAGATGAGCACGGATTCGGCGGCGTTCGATCTCGTGCTGCATGTGTTCAACGAGGCGCCGGGTCTGCGGCTGCGATTCGAATACAACGCGGATCTCTTCGATGAAGCGAGCATCGAAAGTATGGCGGAGCATTTTACCCTCCTCGTTCGAGACATATTGGCGGCGCCCGCGCGACGCATCGGCGCGCTGCGACTGTTCGATTCTGTCGAGAGGTCGCGAATCTCCGCTCTTTCGGAAGGCGATCCGCTCGAGCAGGCGGAATCCGAGCTGCTCCATCATTGGATCGGCAAAAACGCTCGTGGCGACGAAGTGGCCGTATCGGCGGACGACGCCTCACTGTCCTTCGACGAACTGTCTCGCCGCGCCTATCAGATCGCGCATTGGCTCCAACGCCTCGGAGTCGGCCCGGATGCGCCGGTGGCCGTGCTTCTGGAGCCGTCGGTCGATCTGGTGGCGGCGATCGTCGGCGTTCTCGGGGCAGGAGGGGCCTTTCTTCCAATCGATCCGGCCTATCCATCCGGCCGGATCGATTACATTCTGTCGGATGCGAACGCCGTCGCGGTGATCACAACGAGAGAGCTCGCTGCGAACCTCGGCGACATGACAGCGACCACGCCCATCGTGCTGCTCGAGGCGGAGGTTCTCGACGCTATGCCGGCCACTCCCGTCGTCTCGCGCGTCAGGCCGGACAATATCGCCTACATCATATATACGTCGGGCTCCACGGGACGCGCGAAAGGCGTGATGGCGACCCATCGCAACGCCGTCGCATCCACGAGAGCGCGCATTCGGCGCTATGCCGCCCCCGTGGAAAGCTTCCTGCTGTTGTCGTCGACTTCATTCGACAGCTCGTTGGCCGGCCTTTTCTGGACCTTGTTCCAGTGCGGGCGTCTGCGAATCCCCTCGGAGGCGACGCGGCGTGATCCCGGCGCGCTCGTGCGTCTGATCGAAGACGAGTCCATCTCTCATCTCCTCTGTCTCCCTTCGCTCTATTCCGCGCTGCTGAAGGTGACGAACCCCAAAGGCGGCGCATCGCTTCGATGCTGCATCGTCGCGGGCGAGGCCTGCAAGCGTGAAATCGCGGAGGCCCATTTTACGGTGCTGCCGGACACCGCCCTGTTCAATGAATACGGTCCGACGGAGTGCACGGTTTGGAGCACGATTCACGAGATCGAGAGAAGCGATGACAAAATGAGGCCAGTGAGCATCGGGCGCGCGATTCCGGGCGCGAGAGCCTTCGTTGTCGGGCTGGACGGGGATCTCGCGCCCATCGGCGTCGTCGGCGAACTCTACATCGGCGGCTCAGGCGTGACGCGAGGCTATCGCGGCCGTCCCGATCTGACGGCGGAGAAATTCGTGCCCGACCCTTTCGGCGAGCCAGGCGAGCGCCTCTATCGGACAGGCGATCGCGTGAAGCGCCTGCGAGACGGCCGGCTCGAATTTCTCGGACGTTTCGACGAACAGATCAAGCTTCGCGGCTACCGCGTCGATCCTGGGGAAATCGAGGACGTTCTCGTCGCGCATCCGTCGGTGTCGGATGCGGTCGTCGTAGTGCGCACGCGTGGAGGAGACGACGCAAGGCTGATCGCCTACGTCGCCGCCGAAGGCGACCTTCGCGCGACCGAAGACGCGGTTCGGCAGCATATCGCGCAAAATCTGCCCGCGTTCATGACGCCCGACGCCATCGTCGCGCTCACTGCTCTGCCGCAGCTTCCGAACGGAAAGGTCGATCGCTCGGCGCTGGTCGAGCCGGAGTCCGCGATATCGCGCCCGATTGCCGAAAGCGAAGGTTGCGCGAACGCGATCGAATTTCTCCTCGCCGATATCTGGCGCACAGTTCTCTCGACAGAGGAAATCGATCGAAACGACAATTTCTTCGATCGGGGCGGCAACTCATTGTCGGGCATTCAAGTGGTCGCACGCGTGCAGCAGCTGTTCGGCAAGGATATCCCAATCACGACGTTGTTCGAAGGCGGCACTCTCGCAGAGTTCGCCGCACAGATCGAGCGGGCGGTGGGCGCGGATGTCATCGACGAGAAGCTGAAAGCGCTTCTTGAGGAGATCGAGCCGATGTCCGATGCAGACGCGACGGCGAGGCTGTTTGCTGACGACGGGGGACGGCGGCATGTCGGTTGAGGCGCGTTACGCTCTCGCAGAGAGCACATGTGTGGAACCGCTGATCGGACGTTGGGTGGCGTGGCCGCATGTGATGGCTCCCGTGACTCACGGCATGCATCTCTTGAACTATCAGCTGAAAACGCTGCATTCATATCTCGGCGCCCCCGCTATTCACGAAGCGTCGTGCCGTAATCCCAAGCTTCTGGGCGGCGCCTTCGTCGACGTGCCGGCGACTCGGCTGCCGGAGGTGCAAGCGTTTGCGCAGCAGACCGAGACTGTCTTCGCGGACAGCCTCGCATTCGCGCGTGCGCTGATCGCCTTTCATAACCAGCTCGTATCCGAAGCGAAGGGCGAAAGCCTGGAAGCGTACTATCAGCGTCTTCCGCCGCCGCTGCGGGGCTATGTCGAGCTCCTCTATGACTACTATGACCGGCCGATCGTTCGGCCACTCGAGGGGCTTCTCTACAAGAGCGGATCGTATAAGAAGGAGGCGCAATCGCTGCGATTGTTCCGCCTCGACGCCGATCTCGAACGTCCCTATTACATGAGCACGCCGAGGCTTTCGAGCGAGGAGTCGGTGGATTGGGACGTGGCCTTCGACGATCCGAAGATCGACGAGCTGTTCCGGCTGGATCGGGAGCCGAAGCCGTTCGACGAAATCAGATTCATGCTGGACGTTCCAGAGTCGCGGGCTGCGCGGCTACGAGCGCTGCTGCGTGAGGCCGAAGGCGCGATCCGGGCGCCGTGGAGCGGCGAAGGAATTCGCATTCGCTATTTCGGCCATGCTTGCGCGCTCGTCGAGGGCGCAGGCGTCTCGATCCTCGTCGATCCGCTGATCGCCGCTCGGCCCGAGCAGCATGACGTCGAGCGCTTCAGCTTCGGCGATCTGCCCGAACGAATAGACTATGTGCTCATCACACACGGGCATCACGACCATTTCGTGATCGAAACGCTGCTTCGATTGAGGCACAAGATCGGCGCGATCGTCATCCCGAAGAATTCCGGCGCCTTCTATGCGGATCCGTCGCTGATGTTGCTCGCACGCCGGCTCGGCTTCGAGGACGTGCGGGAGGTCGACGTGATGGATGAGATCGCGATTCCCGGCGGCCGGATCATCGCGGTTCCATTTCTCGGCGAACACAATGATCTCCCCAGCGCGAAGGCCGCCTACCTCATCTGTGCGGGGACGCGCAGCGTCCTCTTCGCAGCGGACTCGAACTGTCTCGATCCCGGCATCTATACGCATCTTACGCGCGAGACGGGCGCCATCGACGCGCTCTTCGTCGGGATGGAGTGCGTCGGCGCGCCCCTGACGTGGGTCTATGGGCCGATCCTGCCCAACAAGCCCGACAACCGGCATAGCCAGGGGCGGCGCTCGAACGGATGCAACGCAGATGCCGCGAAGGAGCTGGCTCGCGCCGTTCGCTGCCGGCAGGCGTTCGTCTATGCGGTCGGGCGCGAGCCCTGGGTTCGCTATCTGCTCGCGCTGACTCCGGCCGAGGACGATGTGTACATGGCGGAGATCTCGAAATTCATCCGATCGCTCCGCGACGAACTCGGCGTCTCCGCGCAACTTCTCTTCGGCAGAGCAGAGATCATGATCTGACCGACAGGAATCCAAGAGCCAGGAAGGACGATTATGGCTAATCTAGTCGAGCGTCTGTCGCGTCTCTCTCCCGAAAAATTGACGACGCTGCGTACGCGGCTCGAGACGCGGGCGGTTCCGGAGAGTCCGCTCGAGCCCTCGAGCGGCGCGAGAAAATTGCTTTCTTTCGGACAACAACGCCTGTGGCTGCTCGACCTCATCGAGCGCGAGCGCGCCATCTACAACAATGCCGGCGCTTTCCGCTTTATGGGCGCGCTGGATATTTCGGTAGTTTGCTGGAGCGTGAACGAGATCGTGGCTCGCCACGAGGCATTGCGGACGAGCTTCGGAGGGTCGGATGGAGAGGCGACGCAGATCGTGGCGCCGTCGCTCGTGATCGCCTGTCCCGTCGTCGATCTGAGCGAGCTGCCGCGCGACGAGCGGGAGAGGGAGGCGCGGCGCCTCGTCGAGGCGGAGGCGCGACGACCCTTCGATCTGGCCCGCGGCCCGCTCTTGCGCGTGCTCGTGGTCGATCTCGGAATCGGCGAAGAGACCAAAGCCCGCGAGCATGTCGTCGCCTTCACTCTGCATCACATCGTCTCCGACGGCTGGTCGACGGATGTGCTGATGCGCGAGTTCGCGGCGCTCTACGAGGCTCGGATTCAGGGGCTGGCGTCGCCGCTCGCGCCGCTCGCGATTCAATACGCCGATTACGCGGCGTGGCAGCGGGAATGGCTGCAGGGGGAAGTCCTGGAGCGGCAGCTTTCTTATTGGCGGCAGGCTCTGAGCGGAGCATCCTTCGTTCTCGAGCTTCCGACAGACCATGCGCGCCCGCCCGTGCAGGATCATGCGGGAGCCGTGCATCGTTTCGAGATTCCGGCGCGGCTGGCGGCGCGGGTGAAGGAGCTGGCGCGCGAGCGGGGCGCGACGCCGTTCATGGCGTTCCTGGCGACGTTTCAACTACTGCTGTCGCGCTACAGCGGACAGAAGGACTTCTGCGTCGGCGCGCCGGTGGCGAACCGGCGGCGGGTCGAACTCGAAGGGCTGATCGGGTTTTTCGTCAACACGCTGGCCCTGCGGGCGGACCTTTCGGGGGAGCCGAGCTTCGTCGAGCTTCTGGAACGGGTTCGCGAGGCGGCGCTCGGCGCGCAAGAGCATCAGGACCTGCCGTTCGAGCGGCTGGTGGAGGAACTGCAGCCCGCGCGGGACATGAGTCGCAGCTCGCTGTTCCAGGCGATGTTCGCTTATCAGAACGCGCCGGAGCGGGCGTTTGCCCTTCCGGGGCTGCGGATCGAGGCGCTGGAGACGGACAGCGGAACCTCGAAGTTCGATCTGACGCTGGAACTCGCCGAGGCGGAGGGGGGCGATGCGGGGAAAGGCATGATCGCGTCGCTCGAATATGCGACGGCGCTGTTCGAGCCTGCGACGATCGAGCGGATGGCGTCGCATTACCTCACGCTGCTGGAGGGGATCGCGGCCGATCCGATGCGGCGCGCCGACGCGCTTCCGATGACGACCGCCGCGGAGCGTCATCGGCTGGTGGTGGAGTGGAACGACACGGCGTCGGATTTTCCGCGCGAGGCTTGCATCCACGAGCTGTTCGAGGCGCAGGCCCGGCGGCGGCCGGAGGCGACGGCGGCAGTGTTCGGGGCGGAGGAATTGTCCTATGGCGAGCTGGAGGCGCGCGCCAATCGGCTGGCGCGGCGCCTCGTCCGGCTCGGCGTCGGGCCGGAGACGATCGTCGCCCTGTGCGTCGAGCGCTCGCTCGACATGGTGGTGGGTCTGCTCGGCGTGCTGAAGGCCGGCGGAGCCTATCTTCCGCTCGACCCCGATTATCCGGATGAGCGCCTCGCCTATATGATCGCCGACGCGTCGCCGCGGCTCGTGCTGGCGCAGGAGCGTTTCGCGGAGCGGCTCCCCTCTGGAACGCCCGTGCTGCTTCTCGACGCGGAGCGCGAGGCGCTCGCCCGCGAGAGCGCCGAGCCGCTCGGCAGGCGCGCCGCGCCGCAGAACCTCGCCTATGTCATCTACACCTCCGGCTCCACCGGAAAGCCCAAAGGCGTCGCCATCGCGCATGTCAACACGGTGGCGATGCTGCACTGGGCGAAGGACATCTTCCTTCGATCCGACGTGTCGACGACGCTGGCGTCCACGTCCTTGTGCTTCGATCTGGCAGTGTTCGAGCTGTTCCTGCCGCTCTGCTTCGGCGGCAGCGTCATCGTCGTCGAGAATGCGTTCGACCTCGCCGGGCTGGACGGGCGCCATCCGCCGCATGTCGTCAACACCGTGCCCTCGGCCATGGCGAATCTCCTGCGGCTCGACGCGCTTCCCTCCTGCGTTCGGATCGTGAACCTCGCGGGAGAGCCGTTTCCGCCGACCCTGGCCGAGGCGCTGGGGCGACGCGAAGGGGTCGGGAGCGTGTTCAATCTCTACGGGCCTTCGGAATGCACGACCTATTCGAGCTTCATCCGGCTGAGCGAGCGTGACTGGCGAAATCCGCCGATCGGCCGTCCGATCGCGAACACGCAGATTTATCTTCTGGGCGACGGGCTGGAGCCTGTTCCGGTCGGAGTAGCCGGAGAGCTTTATATCGGCGGGGCAGGAGTGGCGCGCGGCTATCTCGGCCGGGCCGATCTGACCGCGGAGCGCTTCGTTCCGAACCCGTTCGACGCATTCGGCGATCGAATGTATCGCACCGGGGATCTGGCGCGCTTCCGGGCGGACGGGAACATCGAGTTCCTCGGGCGGCTCGATCATCAGGTGAAGATCCGGGGCTTCCGCATCGAGCTCGGCGAGATCGAGGCGGCGCTGCGGCGCCTGCCCGAGGTGCGCGAGGCCGCAGTGGCGGCGCGGGCGGACACGTTCGGCGACAAGCGGCTCGTCGCTTATGTCGCGGGCGAAGGGGAAATGGATTTCAGCGCCCTGAAGGCCGCGCTGGGGCGGGAATTGCCGGACTATATGGTCCCGCCGCTGTTCGTGCGGCTCGAGGCTCTGCCGCTTACATCCAATGGCAAGCTCGACCGCAAGGCGTTGCCCGAACCGGATTCCACGGCGCTCGCGCACAGCGTCTATGTCGCGCCCCGCACGTCGACGGAGGCGACGCTCTGCGAGATATTCGCCGAAGTGCTCGGCCTCGAGCGCGTCGGCGTCCACGACAGCTTCTTCGAGCTCGGCGGGCATTCGCTGAAGGCGATCAGGGCGATTGACCTGCTGCAGCGGCGCGGCGTGCCTGCAGACGCTCGGACGATCTTCGTTGCGCCGACACCGGCGACTCTGGCAGGCGCTTTGGCGAGGCGGCGTGAGGTGGTAGTCCCGCCCAATCTCATCCCCGCCGACGAATTCTGCATTATGCCGGAAATGCTGACGCTCGTAAAACTCTCTCAGGCGGACATCGATCGCATCGCTCGATCCGTGCCCGGCGGCGCCGCCAACATTCAAGACATCTATCCATTGGCGCCGCTGCAAGAAGGGATTCTGTATCATCACTTGGCAAGCGTCGACGGCGATTCCTATCTCCTGCCGATACAGCTTGCATTCGCCTCACGGGAGATGTTGGAGAGCTTCGTCGCAGCGCTCCGAGGAATCATCGAGCGAAACGATGTGCTGCGCACCGCTATCGCGTGGGAGGGGCTGCCGGAGCCGATGCAAGTGGTTCTGCGCAATGCTCCCTTGTGCGTCGAAAATGCGACTGTCGAATCTGCCGAAGAGATGCTCGAGCGCTTCAATCCGCGGCGAATTCGCCTGGATATTCGCAACGCGCCGCTGATGCGCGCGTTCGTCGCGCATGACGCCGCAAAACGCCGCTGGCTCCTTCTTATTTTGGCGCATCATTTGGCTCTGGACCACACGACGCTCGAACTCGTCGTCGAAGAAGCGAGAGCCCGACTCGCTGGCGAAGCGATGTCGTCGCTGCACGAGACGACGCCCTTCCGGAATTTCGTGGCGCAATCGCGTTTCGGCGTGAGCCGCAGGGAGCATGAAGCATTCTTCACCGCAATGCTCGGAGATGTCAGCGAGCCGACAGCGCCTTACGGGGTCTTGGACATCCTCGGCGACGCCTCTTCCATCGAGGAGGCGAGGCTCCCTCTGGACGCGCGCCTCGCAATTCGGCTGAGGGAGTGCGCAAAACGATACGGCGTCGGCGCCGCGTGCCTGTTTCATTTGGCCTTCGCACGGGTGATCGGCGAGCTGTCGGGGCGACAGGACGTTGTATTCGGCACGGTGTTGCTCGGCCGCCTGAGCGGCGGGGCCGACGTTGCGCGGGCGCTCGGCGTCTTCATCAACACCCTGCCGATTCGAATTCGCCTGAACTGCTCGAGCGTCGTCGGCGTGCGAAGCACGCACGAGGCGCTCTCCGATCTGCTCGCGCATGAACACGCATCGCTCTCATTGGCACAACGGTGCAGCAAGGTCGCCGCGCCGGTGCCGCTATTCTCCGCATTGCTGAACTATCGTCACAGCGCAGACGATTCGGATCGAGCGGAGTCCGTTGTGACGCCGATGGACGGGGTCGAGCTGCTGTTCGCGGAAGAACGGACCAACTATCCTCTGACGCTCTCGATCGATGATTTCGGAAATGGCTTTCTGGTGACCGCGCAGACACGGCGGCCGATCGATCCAGCCTGCATATGCGACTACATGCGATCCACTCTGCATGGTCTCGTGAGCGCTTTGGAGAAGGCGCCCGAGACGGCGGTCAGAGCTCTCGACATTCTTTCCGCCGCGGAGCGTCATCGGCTGGTGGTGGAGTGGAACGACACGGCGTCGGATTTTCCGCGCGAGGCTTGCATCCACGAGCTGTTCGAGGCGCAGGCCCGGCGGCGGCCGGAGGCGACGGCGGCAGTGTTCGGGGCGGAGGAATTGTCCTATGGCGAGCTGGAGGCGCGCGCCAATCGGCTGGCGCGGCGCCTCGTCCGGCTCGGCGTCGGGCCGGAGACGATCGTCGCCCTGTGCGTCGAGCGCTCGCTCGACATGGTGGTGGGTCTGCTCGGCGTGCTGAAGGCCGGCGGAGCCTATCTTCCGCTCGACCCCGATTATCCGGATGAGCGCCTCGCCTATATGATCGCCGACGCGTCGCCGCGGCTCGTGCTGGCGCAGGAGCGTTTCGCGGAGCGGCTCCCCTCTGGAACGCCCGTGCTGCTTCTCGACGCGGAGCGCGAGGCGCTCGCCCGCGAGAGCGCCGAGCCGCTCGGCAGGCGCGCCGCGCCGCAGAACCTCGCCTATGTCATCTACACCTCCGGCTCCACCGGAAAGCCCAAAGGCGTCGCCATCGCGCATGTCAACACGGTGGCGATGCTGCACTGGGCGAAGGACATCTTCCTTCGATCCGACGTGTCGACGACGCTGGCGTCCACGTCCTTGTGCTTCGATCTGGCAGTGTTCGAGCTGTTCCTGCCGCTCTGCTTCGGCGGCAGCGTCATCGTCGTCGAGAATGCGTTCGACCTCGCCGGGCTGGACGGGCGCCATCCGCCGCATGTCGTCAACACCGTGCCCTCGGCCATGGCGAATCTCCTGCGGCTCGACGCGCTTCCCTCCTGCGTTCGGATCGTGAACCTCGCGGGAGAGCCGTTTCCGCCGACCCTGGCCGAGGCGCTGGGGCGACGCGAAGGGGTCGGGAGCGTGTTCAATCTCTACGGGCCTTCGGAATGCACGACCTATTCGAGCTTCATCCGGCTGAGCGAGCGTGACTGGCGAAATCCGCCGATCGGCCGTCCGATCGCGAACACGCAGATTTATCTTCTGGGCGACGGGCTGGAGCCTGTTCCGGTCGGAGTAGCCGGAGAGCTTTATATCGGCGGGGCAGGAGTGGCGCGCGGCTATCTCGGCCGGGCCGATCTGACCGCGGAGCGCTTCGTTCCGAACCCGTTCGACGCATTCGGCGATCGAATGTATCGCACCGGGGATCTGGCGCGCTTCCGGGCGGACGGGAACATCGAGTTCCTCGGGCGGCTCGATCATCAGGTGAAGATCCGGGGCTTCCGCATCGAGCTCGGCGAGATCGAGGCGGCGCTGCGGCGCCTGCCCGAGGTGCGCGAGGCCGCAGTGGCGGCGCGGGCGGACACGTTCGGCGACAAGCGGCTCGTCGCTTATGTCGCGGGCGAAGGGGAAATGGATTTCAGCGCCCTGAAGGCCGCGCTGGGGCGGGAATTGCCGGACTATATGGTCCCGCCGCTGTTCGTGCGGCTCGAGGCTCTGCCGCTTACATCCAATGGCAAGCTCGACCGCAAGGCGTTGCCCGAACCGGATTCCACGGCGCTCGCGCACAGCGTCTATGTCGCGCCCCGCACGTCGACGGAGGCGACGCTCTGCGAGATATTCGCCGAAGTGCTCGGCCTCGAGCGCGTCGGCGTCCACGACAGCTTCTTCGAGCTCGGCGGGCATTCGCTGAAGGCGATGCAGCTCGCCGCACGCGTATCGAACGTGCTCGGAGTCGATCTGCCGCTCTCTCAGCTCTATCAGTTCGACAAAGTTTCGGACTTGGCGGACGCGCTGGACATGAGAAAGGCACTCGAATCCCTGAGACAGGACGAGCTTCAGCCCGCAGACGCCGTTTTCGAGGATTTTGCGATATGAACGCAATCGAACTCATGAACGAGATCCGTTCTCGTCGAATAAGCGTCTCTCTCGATGAAGGCCGCCTGCAGCTCAAAGCGCCGATGGGCGCGTTGACGGATGAGATCAAACGAGCTCTGACGAAGCACAAAGTTAGCCTGGTGGCTGCTCTGTCGCGACCGGAGAGCGGATATTCGATCGGATCGATCACTCGCGTGTCGCGCGCCACGCCTATGCCACTGTCATTCGCGCAGCAGCGCCTGCTTTTTCTGGAGCAGCTTCGTCCGGGCGAAGCGTCCTATGTCATTCCCGCGGCGCTGAGGATCGTGGGCGCGCTGGATATTTCGGTAGTTTGCTGGAGCGTGAACGAGATCGTGGCTCGCCACGAGGCATTGCGGACGAGCTTCGGAGGGTCGGATGGAGAGGCGACGCAGATCGTGGCGCCGTCGCTCGTGATCGCCTGTCCCGTCGTCGATCTGAGCGAGCTGCCGCGCGACGAGCGGGAGAGAGAGGCGCGGCGCCTCGTCGAGGCGGAGGCGCGACGACCCTTCGATCTGGCCCGCGGCCCGCTCTTGCGCGTGCTCGTGGTCGATCTCGGAATCGGCGAAGAGACCAAAGCCCGCGAGCATGTCGTCGCCTTCACTCTGCATCACATCGTCTCCGACGGCTGGTCGACGGATGTGCTGATGCGCGAGTTCGCGGCGCTCTACGAGGCTCGGATTCAGGGGCTGGCGTCGCCGCTCGCGCCGCTCGCGATTCAATACGCCGATTATGCGGCGTGGCAGCGGGAATGGCTGCAGGGGGAAGTCCTGGAGCGGCAGCTTTCTTATTGGCGGCAGGCTCTGAGCGGAGCATCCTTCGTTCTCGAGCTTCCGACAGACCATGCGCGCCCGCCCGTGCAGGATCATGCGGGAGCCGTGCATCGTTTCGAGATTCCGGCGCGGCTGGCGGCGCGGGTGAAGGAGCTGGCGCGCGAGCGGGGCGCGACGCCGTTCATGGCGTTCCTGGCGACGTTTCAACTACTGCTGTCGCGCTACAGCGGACAGAAGGACTTCTGCGTCGGCGCGCCGGTGGCGAACCGGCGGCGGGTCGAACTCGAAGGGCTGATCGGGTTTTTCGTCAACACGCTGGCCCTGCGGGCGGACCTTTCGGGGGAGCCGAGCTTCGTCGAGCTTCTGGAACGGGTTCGCGAGGCGGCGCTCGGCGCGCAAGAGCATCAGGACCTGCCGTTCGAGCGGCTGGTGGAGGAACTGCAGCCCGCGCGGGACATGAGTCGCAGCTCGCTGTTCCAGGCGATGTTCGCTTATCAGAACGCGCCGGAGCGGGCGTTTGCCCTTCCGGGGCTGCGGATCGAGGCGCTGGAGACGGACAGCGGAACCTCGAAGTTCGATCTGACGCTGGAACTCGCCGAGGCGGAGGGGGGCGATGCGGGGAAAGGCATGATCGCGTCGCTCGAATATGCGACGGCGCTGTTCGAGCCTGCGACGATCGAGCGGATGGCGTCGCATTACCTCACGCTGCTGGAGGGGATCGCGGCCGATCCGATGCGGCGCGCCGACGCGCTTCCGATGACGACCGCCGCGGAGCGTCATCGGCTGGTGGTGGAGTGGAACGACACGGCGTCGGATTTTCCGCGCGAGGCTTGCATCCACGAGCTGTTCGAGGCGCAGGCCCGGCGGCGGCCGGAGGCGACGGCGGCAGTGTTCGGGGCGGAGGAATTGTCCTATGGCGAGCTGGAGGCGCGCGCCAATCGGCTGGCGCGGCGCCTCGTCCGGCTCGGCGTCGGGCCGGAGACGATCGTCGCCCTGTGCGTCGAGCGCTCGCTCGACATGGTGGTGGGTCTGCTCGGCGTGCTGAAGGCCGGCGGAGCCTATCTTCCGCTCGACCCCGATTATCCGGATGAGCGCCTCGCCTATATGATCGCCGACGCGTCGCCGCGGCTCGTGCTGGCGCAGGAGCGTTTCGCGGAGCGGCTCCCCTCTGGAACGCCCGTGCTGCTTCTCGACGCGGAGCGCGAGGCGCTCGCCCGCGAGAGCGCCGAGCCGCTCGGCAGGCGCGCCGCGCCGCAGAACCTCGCCTATGTCATCTACACCTCCGGCTCCACCGGAAAGCCCAAAGGCGTCGCCGTGCCCCACCGCGGCGTGGTCAACCGCATCGACTGCATGCAGAAGCGCTACGGGCTCGAGGCCGACGACACGCTCTTGCAAAAGACCCCATTCGGCTTCGACGTCTCGGTGTGGGAGTTCTTCTGGCCGCTGCAGGCGGGAGCCCGGCTCGTGTTCGCGGCGCCGAACGACCATCGCGAGCCGGCGCGGCTCGCCGAGCTGATCGAGCGGCGCCGCGTCACCACGCTGCATTTCGTGCCGTCGATGCTGCAGGCGTTCATGAGCGTTGTGAATCTCTCGGCGCTGCCGTCGCTGCGGCGGACGTTCTGCGGCGGCGAGGACCTACCGGTGACGGCAGTGCGCAATTTTCACGCCTCGTCGCGGGCGGAGCTTCATAATTTCTATGGCCCGACCGAGGCGTCGATCGACGTCAGCGCATATGAATGCCTACGCGACGACGGCTCGCAGAGCGTGCCGATCGGCCGTCCGATCGCGAATATCCAGCTCTATGTTCTCGACGCGAATGCGGAGCCTGTTCCGATCGGCGTCGCGGGCGAGCTCCATATCGGCGGCGTCGGCCTCGCGCGCGGCTATCTCTGCCGCGCCGATCTGACCGCGGAGCGCTTCGTTCCCAACCCGTTCGACGCGTCCGGCGATCGAATGTATCGCACCGGGGATATGGCGCGCTTCCGGGTAGACGGGAACATCGAGTTCCTCGGACGGCTCGATCATCAGGTGAAGATCCGGGGCTTCCGCATCGAGCTCGGCGAGATCGAGACGGCGCTGCGGCGCCTGCCCGAGGTGCGCGAGACGCTAGTGGCGGCGCGTCCGGACGTTTTCGGCGACAAACGGCTCGTCGCATATGTGACGGGCGAAGGGGAAATGGATTTCGCTTTGCTGAAGGCGGCGCTGCGACGCGAATTGCCGGACTACATGATCCCGCCGCTGTTCGTGCGGCTCGAGGCGATGCCGCTCACGTCGAGCGGCAAGCTCGACCGCAAGGCGTTACCCGAGCCCGGTTTCTCGGAGGCGACGCGCGGCGACTTCGTCGCCCCACAGACGCCGATGGAAGAGACACTGTGCCGAATATTCGCCGAAGTGCTCGGCCTCGAACGCATCGGGGTCGATGACGATTTTTTTGCGCTCGGCGGACATTCCCTGAAGGCTGTCAAAGCGACGGCGCGAATCAAAAGCGAAACGCAGTGGCCGGTGTCGCTGCGAATGTTGTTCGAGCGTTCGACTGTCGCGAAATATGCGGCGGCGCTCGAATTCGACGCATATGCGGAATCGGACGCCGCTTCGCCCATCGCTCGCGTGTTGCGCGGCGCGCCCATGCCGCTGTCGTTCGCGCAGCAGCGCCTGTGGTTTCTGGAGCAGCTTCGTCCGGGCGAGGCGTCCTATGTCATTCCCACGGCGCTGAGGATCGTGGGCGCGCTGGATATTTCGGTAGTTTGCTGGAGCGTGAACGAGATCGTGGCTCGCCACGAGGCATTGCGGACGAGCTTCGGAGGGTCGGATGGAGAGGCGACGCAGATCGTGGCGCCGTCGCTCGTGATCGCCTGTCCCGTCGTCGATCTGAGCGAGCTGCCGCGCGACGAGCGGGAGAGGGAGGCGCGGCGCCTCGTCGAGGCGGAGGCGCGACGACCCTTCGATCTGGCCCGCGGCCCGCTCTTGCGCGTGCTCGTGGTCGATCTCGGAATCGGCGAAGAGACCAAAGCCCGCGAGCATGTCGTCGCCTTCACTCTGCATCACATCGTCTCCGACGGCTGGTCGACGGATGTGCTGATGCGCGAGTTCGCGGCGCTCTACGAGGCTCGGATTCAGGGGCTGGCGTCGCCGCTCGCGCCGCTCGCGATTCAATACGCCGATTACGCGGCGTGGCAGCGGGAATGGCTGCAGGGGGAAGTCCTGGAGCGGCAGCTTTCTTATTGGCGGCAGGCTCTGAGCGGAGCATCCTTCGTTCTCGAGCTTCCGACAGACCATGCGCGCCCGCCCGTGCAGGATCATGCGGGAGCCGTGCATCGTTTCGAGATTCCGGCGCGGCTGGCGGCGCGGGTGAAGGAGCTGGCGCGCGAGCGGGGCGCGACGCCGTTCATGGCGTTCCTGGCGACGTTTCAACTACTGCTGTCGCGCTACAGCGGACAGAAGGACTTCTGCGTCGGCGCGCCGGTGGCGAACCGGCGGCGGGTCGAACTCGAAGGGCTGATCGGGTTTTTCGTCAACACGCTGGCCCTGCGGGCGGACCTTTCGGGGGAGCCGAGCTTCGTCGAGCTTCTGGAACGGGTTCGCGAGGCGGCGCTCGGCGCGCAAGAGCATCAGGACCTGCCGTTCGAGCGGCTGGTGGAGGAACTGCAGCCCGCGCGGGACATGAGTCGCAGCTCGCTGTTCCAGGCGATGTTCGCTTATCAGAACGCGCCGGAGCGGGCGTTTGCCCTTCCGGGGCTGCGGATCGAGGCGCTGGAGACGGACAGCGGAACCTCGAAGTTCGATCTGACGCTGGAACTCGCCGAGGCGGAGGGGGGCGATGCGGGGAAAGGCATGATCGCGTCGCTCGAATATGCGACGGCGCTGTTCGAGCCTGCGACGATCGAGCGGATGGCGTCGCATTACCTCACGCTGCTGGAGGGGATCGCGGCCGATCCGATGCGGCGCGCCGACGCGCTTCCGATGACGACCGCCGCGGAGCGTCATCGGCTGGTGGTGGAGTGGAACGACACGGCGTCGGATTTTCCGCGCGAGGCTTGCATCCACGAGCTGTTCGAGGCGCAGGCCCGGCGGCGGCCGGAGGCGACGGCGGCAGTGTTCGGGGCGGAGGAATTGTCCTATGGCGAGCTGGAGGCGCGCGCCAATCGGCTGGCGCGGCGCCTCGTCCGGCTCGGCGTCGGGCCGGAGACGATCGTCGCCCTGTGCGTCGAGCGCTCGCTCGACATGGTGGTGGGTCTGCTCGGCGTGCTGAAGGCCGGCGGAGCCTATCTTCCGCTCGACCCCGATTATCCGGATGAGCGCCTCGCCTATATGATCGCCGACGCGTCGCCGCGGCTCGTGCTGGCGCAGGAGCGTTTCGCGGAGCGGCTCCCCTCTGGAACGCCCGTGCTGCTTCTCGACGCGGAGCGCGAGGCGCTCGCCCGCGAGAGCGCCGAGCCGCTCGGCAGGCGCGCCGCGCCGCAGAACCTCGCCTATGTCATCTACACCTCCGGCTCCACCGGAAAGCCCAAAGGCGTCGCCGTGCCCCACCGCGGCGTGGTCAATCTGACACTCGGCCAAATCGATCTTTTCAGTCTCGGATCGGACGACCGCGTTCTCCAACTCGCCTCGCTCGGCTTCGATATGGCCGTGGAAGAAATCTTTCCGGCTCTATCGAGCGGAGCCAGGCTCGTCCTGGCGCCGGCGCGGCTGGGAGAGTCCTGGTCGAGCTTCGTCGCCATGCTGGAGAAGGCGCATGTGACATTCCTGAACGCCTCCACAGCGGTCTGGCGTCATTTGACGCAATGGCTGGCCGAAGCGAATGCGACGCTTCCGGGAAGCCTGCGCGCGATCTCGGTGGGTGGGGAGAAAGCAGACGTCGAGACGCTGCGCCAGTGGCGTGCGCTGTCCGGCGCCGAGATCGGCTGGACAAACACCTACGGGCCGACCGAGGCCACGGTCAATGCAACCTATTTCCGTTCGAACAGGGACGCCGATTTGTTGTGCGACATTCCGATCGGCCGCCCGGTGAGCAATGCCCGAGCCTACATTCTCGACGCGAATGCGGAGCCTGTTCCGATCGGCGTCGCGGGCGAGCTCCATATCGGCGGCGTCGGCCTCGCGCGCGGCTATCTCTGCCGCGCCGATCTGACCGCGGAGCGCTTCGTTCCCAACCCGTTCGACGCGTCCGGCGATCGAATGTATCGCACCGGGGATATGGCGCGCTTCCGGGTAGACGGGAACATCGAGTTCCTCGGACGGCTCGATCATCAGGTGAAGATCCGGGGCTTCCGCATCGAGCTCGGCGAGATCGAGACGGCGCTGCGGCGCCTGCCCGAGGTGCGCGAGACGCTAGTGGCGGCGCGTCCGGACATTTTCGGCGACAAACGGCTCGTCGCATATGTGACGGGCGAAGGGGAAATGGATTTCGCTTTGCTGAAGGCGGCGCTGCGACGCGAATTGCCGGACTACATGGTCCCGCAGCTGTTCGTGCGACTCGCGGCGCTGCCGCTCACATCCAATGGCAAGCTCGACCGCAAGGCGTTGCCGGACCGCGACCTCGACGAATATGCGCAAGACGCCCATGCCCCGCCGAAGAGCGTGACGGAATGGCTTCTCCTTCGCGAGTTCAAGGAGGTTCTCGGCCTCGAACGTATCGGCGTCGACGACAATTTCTTCGACCTCGGCGGAAATTCGATTCTCGGCCTGAAGCTCGTGGAGAGGATTCGCCGATCGGTCTGCAGCACATTGTTCGTGGCCGCGATTTTTCGCGCGCCGACCGTCTCGCAGCTCGCGCGGCTGATCTCTTCCGACGACGAGAAAATGCAGACGCCGCTGGTCCGGCTCAGCGCCGGCCCGGCCCGAACCCCGCTCTATTGCATTCATCCGGCGGGCGGATCGGTCATTCGCTATCAGGATCTCGCCAGAAGAGTCGGAGCCGTACGGCCTGTTCACGGCATTCAATCGCGACATCTGCTTGAGCCCGGGTACCGAGCCTTGTCGATCGCGGAGATGGCCGCCGACTATGTCCGCTTGATAAGGAACAATCAGCCGCACGGCCCCTATCTTCTGCTCGGCTGGAGCGCAGGCGGAGCGATCGCTCTCAATATGGCTTCGCTGCTCGAAGCCGAGGGAGAACGCGTCGCCTTCCTCGGCTTGCTCGATCCAAGCCTCTCTGCGAGCTCGTCCCGAGAACGTTCGACCGCCTTGGACTATGTCGAGCAGTTCGCCGACTTTCAGGACGTGGATATAGAGACGGCGCTGACGGAGGAAGATCGGCGTCATCTTCTCGGAAATCGGCCGGGAGACAGCGATCGCGAACGCTTCGTATATGCAGGCATCTGGGGACAGGAGCGCGGCCTCTGGACGGATGTGTCGACCGAGGTCCTGGACATGCTCTTCGACGACAGCATGGCGTTCGAAGACATGCTCGACCGCCTGCAATTCGATTCAGTGCTCGCAAATCTGAGCGTCTGGCGAGCTTCCAAGGCGCGCGGGGCGTCGAACGCCGGCCCCGTGGCCTTGACGCGCTTTGCACGAGGCGCCGTCGAGACGCGATGGGTTGATGCGACGCACGAGGAAATCGTGGTCGACGAACGCGTGCACCAGGAAATCGTCGATGCGCTGTGGGCGCCCGAATGACACGGAAGGAAACGAGGCTGCGCCGTGGCGTGCGCCGAAGGATTCGCATGCCGCGTCGGAAAGCGCCGGCGCCCCGGGCGCCGTCGCTGAGGAAGAGCGAAAGATTTCGGAGCTGACCATGAGCGACGCGAGCACGGATATGAATGGACCGCGTGTCACGGCTTGGCGTTTGTGGCGCGTTTTCGCTGCGTCGAAAACCACCGTGGCGTTCTCGGTCGCCACAGGCGTGATCGCCGGTGCAAGCAGCGCCTGCCTTCTCACCTTCATCGCGCGCGCGCTCGAGAGCGGAGGGCAGAGAACAGCGGAGGCCGCCATCGGCTTTTTCGTCCTCTGCGCGATTGCGGTCGCAACGAGCGCCGTGTCGCAGATCCTGTTATCTAGGATCGCCCAAGAAAATCTCTACAGCCTTCGCCTCTGGCTCAGCCGGTGCATTCTCGCGGCCCCGATGCGGCAGGTGCAGGCGTTGGGGGCGCATCGGCTCATGGCCGCCCTCACCAGCGATGTCGAGAGCGTCGTAGTTGCTCAGGAATCCTTGCCTTCGTTTTTCATCGAAGGCTCGAAGGTCATCGCCGTGTTCGTCTATCTCTGCCTGCTGTCCCCGTCTCTCTGTCTCGCTTCGGCGATCTATGTGACCCTGTGTTTCGTCGGGCTGCAAGTCCCGCAGAAATGGGCTCTGCGGTGGTTCGAGCAGGCCCGGCGAACGGAGAACTCGATGTTTGGACATTTCCGTGCCGCGACCGAAGGCGGCAAGGAGCTGAAGATCGACGCGCGACGTCGGCAGGCCTTTCTGGACGACGAACTGCGCGGTACAGCGCGCACTCTCAAGAGCCAAAAAATCAAGGCGCTGGCGATCCTGATTCTGGTCGATCGCTGGGTGGATGCGCTGTTCTACTTGTTAATCGGCTTGATTTTGTTTGTTGTCCCGAATTTTCTGACGATTTCCTCGGAGACGTCGATCGGCTTCGCGCTCGCCGTTCTGTTCCTCGGAGGGCCGCTGTCGATGGTGGGAAGCTGGCTTCCGAATATCAGCAAAGGCGTCGTGGCGCTTCGCAATATCGAAGCGATGGGACTGAAGCTGGCGGTGGAGGCCGATGCCGCCGCCGAGGCGCCGCCGGCCTTCTGCCGGTCACGACCGAGCCAGTTGGAGCTCGTTGGCGTAACGCATCAATATCAAGGGGACAATGACGAGGTCGGCTATCGATTGGGGCCGATTGATCTTCGTATCGAGCCCGGGGAGCTGGTGTTCGTGACGGGGGGCAACGGCAGCGGCAAGACGACCTTGGCCATGCTCATCCTGGGCTTGTTTCCCCCGGGCGGCGGTGATATCCGGCTCGGCGGCGAATGCGTCGTCGATGAGAATCGGGAAGCCTATCGACAGAATTTTTCCGCCGTCTTCGCCGACGCGTTCATCTTCGACTCCCTTCTCGGTTACGCAGGCGCCGAAGCGCAAGCGCGCGCCGAAGAGCTGCTCGCGCTTCTCAAACTCGACAAGAAGCTTCGCATCGAAGACGGCCGCTTCTCGACGGTCGACCTATCGCGCGGGCAGCGCAAGAGGCTGGCGCTGCTCACCGCCTATGTGGAGGATCGGCCGTTCTATCTCTTCGACGAATGGGCCGCCGAGCAGGATCCGCAGTACCGCGAGATCTTCTACCGTAAGCTTCTGCCGGACCTGAAAGCACGAGGAAAGACGGTCATAGTGATCACGCACGACGACCGCTATTTTCATTTGGCCGATTACGTCCTGCAAATGACCGCCGGACAGATCGAACATGCGTAAGATGATGCTTTGCCTCGGCCGCTTCGCCGGCGGCGCTCTCCTGACGGTGGCGGCGGCGCTATATGCGATCGTGCGCCTGCCGGTTTCAGAGGAGCACGGCTCCCATGTCGTGTCCGGTCTCGAACAATCGGTCGTGGTGGAGTTCGATGCGATCGGCGTGCCGCATATCCGCGCTCAAAGCCGAACGGACGCCTATGCCGCTCTGGGCTATGCGACGGCGCGGGACCGGCTGTTCCAGCTGGACATGCTCCGCCGCAAGACAGGCGGAAGATTGGCGGAGCTCTTCGGCTCAGCATTGGTCAAGGAGGACGCCTGGAGCCGCACAATGGGCTTCGAACGCCTCGCCGACGCGGTCCTGCGACAGCTTCCGGCCGCGCAGCGAGCGGCGCTGGACGCATATGCGGCAGGCGTCAATCAAGCGATGCGGGACGCCCCCATATGGCCGTGGGAATTCACCGTGCTGGCCTATGCGCCGGAGCCATGGCGTCCGCGCGACAGCATCCTGGTCGCCTTCAATCTGGCGAATCTGTCCTTTTCGGCGGATCAAGAACGCACGGCCAGCGTCATGCGCGCGGCTCTTCCGGCGCCGGTCGTCGAATTCCTGACGCCGGACGGCGACTGCTACAACGAAGAGCTCGCGCCGCGAGCGCCCGAGCGCTGCGCGCCGGGCGCACTTCCGGTTCTGGAACTCGCGCAGCTCATGCGGGAAGCGGGAGAGCGTCCGCGCAGCGCGGGCCTCGTCCAGAGCGAACGGACGCCGCGCGGCTCCAACGGGTGGATCGTTTCGCCCGGCAGGACCCGAGATGGCCGTGCGCTTCTCGCCAATGACATGCATCTGCGGCTCGAAACCCCGAACATCTGGTATCAGGCCGACCTCGCCTACGGCGCGTCTCGGATCGAAGGCTTGACGCTGCCGGGACTGCCGCTGGTCATCGCGGGGTCGAACGGGCGCGTCGCCTGGGGGCTCACGAGCGTCGAGGGCGACTTCGTCGATCTGGTTCGACTGCATAGGGACTCGGGCGAGCCTGAGAAATATCGCACGCCCGAGGGCGCACGACACTTTTCGGTCCGTGAGGAGCGCATAGACGTGCGGGGCGGGGCTTCGGTCGAGCTGCGAGTCAAAGATACGATCTGGGGCCCGATTCTGCCCGAGCCGCTGCTCGGCGATGAGATCGCCATCCGCTGGACGATGCTCGATCCCGCGGCGACAAATCTCGATCTGATGGAAATGGACGGAGTCGCGACCGTCGCGGACGCGATGCCGCTCTTGCGCGATACGGGCGTTCCTCCGCTCAATGCTCTCCTTGCGGACAGCTCCGGTGCGATCGCCTGGACCTTGATGGGGCGTATTCCGAAACGACGCGGTTTCACCGGCCTTTTCGCCGAATTTTGGGACGATGGCAGTGTCGGATGGGACGGTTACTATTCGAAGGATGAACTTCCCAGCATCGAGAATCCCGCATCGGGCTATATCGTCAACGCCAATCAGCGCATGCTCGGCGCTTCCGAGCTCGCGCCAAAGATCGGCCATGACTATTCTGGAGGGTTTCGCGCCTGGCGGATCAGCCGGCGCCTGAGCGAGCTGTCGCACGTCAACGAGAACGATATGGCAGCACTTCAGCTAGACGCCTCGACCGAGTTCTACCGATATTATCAGATCGTCGCGTTGCGAGCCTTGGAGGGCGCCGACAGCGAGAGCGACAAAGACTCCGCTAACTCGATCCGCGCGCTCGAAGCCTGGGACGGGCGCGCGGAAAGCGCGAGCCTCGGGCTCCCGTTGCTTATCGAGTTCCGCAAGTCGCTGATCGATGCCGTTCTGTCACCCTTGCTGGCGAGATGCCGCGCGCTCGACCCGGGCTTCGCCTATGACTGGGCCAATGTCGATGTCCCGCTCCAGCGCATCGTCGACACCAAGCTTCCCGAATTGCTTCCGGACCGCAGCAAGCATCGTGATTGGATGCATTTTCTGCGCGCCATGCTGGTGGAAAGCGCGCGGCGCGTGGCACAGTTCAATGGAGGGCGCGCCGCAAGCGAACTCAGCTGGGGAGAAACAAATCGGGTCGAGATTCGTCACCCGCTCGCGGTCGCCGCGCCCGTGCTTGCCCCTTTCCTGAACATGCCGCGCGCACCCGTTTCTGGATGCGCGCAATGTGTCAGATTTTATTTTTCAGAAGAAGGCAAGAGCTCCGGAGCCAACGCGCGGATGGTCGTAGCGCCAGGGCATGAGACGGAGGGGTTAATGCAGATGGCGGCCGGTCAATCTGGGCAACTCGGTTCCCCCCATTACGCGGATCAGGAAGCGGATTGGGTTGCCGGGCGTTCGCGGCCGTTCCGCATATCTGACACACGCAACACGATGCTCTTGAAGCCGGCACGATAGCTGACCAAATGCTTCAATTTACGTGAAGCAAAACGGCTCCTAGGGGACTTGCTCACACCTGCCGGGTTGATATCACGTTAACCGACAAGTAGGTTGCGGTGAGTCACTTTGGCATCATGAACCGACCGACTCCGAGCGACAGGCGCCATCGCTTCCTACCACAGATCATCGCCCACGCCGTCTGGCTGTATTTCCCTCTCCGCAGTCCGCAATCCCGTCCCATCCCTATTTTTCCACCGCTCGGCCATCGCCATTCACCTGCATTGCCTCCGCACGATGGCGGAACAAAGGTGTGCGACGACAAGGGCCCGCGCGTCGAGGAGATGATCGAGGCCGCGGGCGCAAAGCTGCACAATCTCCCGCCCTATAGCCCCAACATGAACCCGATCGAGAAGGCGTTTTCCAAGCTGAAAGGCATCTGAGCAAAATCGCCGAGCGCACACCGGCGCTCTGATGCGCACCCTCGAAGCCTGCGCCGACATCTTCGAGCCCGCTCAATGCGCAAACTACTTCGCCGCCCTGCTTGTCGCTCTACATATGGCGAATGCGTTCGGCCTTGTCACCGCCATGCTGTCGGTCACCGGCGTCTACGTTTGGTGGAAGAAGGCGCGGCGCGCAAGTCGCGTTCGACGATGCGGCCTTCGAGAATCTCACGAAACGTTTGCGAGATCGAAAAATATTCGTCGACGTTTTAATTGCTCGATTGCAGCTCCAATGGAGAGCAATATAAAAGAATGGCGTGTTGCACCTGACGGCCTCGGCTCCGTTTGGGGGCGAGTTTCGCTGTGAGAGTCATGTGATGTTTTGTCCCGACGCATATTCTCGGGCGTGGCGCGCCGAGCGTCGCCCGCCTCTCGCAGTCTCCTCATTTTTCTTATGTCCACGCGAGCGACTCGCGAGGCTATCGAGCGCACTTACTCCCTATCGTCGAAACCTACGCGACATAGCGATGATGTCGATTTTCGCCCTGCCCGCACCCGCTCTTTGCGTCGAAACGACCGTCGATGGGAGGTCAAATATCCCGCAACCCCGAGCAATGGAGGAGGAAAAGAAGGACGAGGCCCCGAAGGCGAAGGGTCTCGGCAAGGATGTCGCGGGCGTCTTCGTCAATGCTTCGATCGGCGACTCCGGCTATTCGCCGAGCTTCGTGATGCGCGGCTTTCCCGGCGGCCTCACGCTCTTCGACGGCGCCGCGCATGGCTTCACCGCGCAGGACGTCAATCTCTCGACGATTGATCACGTCGAATTCTACAAGGGCCCGAGCGCCATGTTGTTCGGCAAGGCGCTCGGCGGCTATGGCGGCTCGGCAAACTACATCCGCAAGGCACCGGTCGCCGAGCGCTTCGCGCGCGGAACGACGACGATCGGCTCCTTTGACGTCTATCGCACGACCTTCGACGTCGGTACGCCGCTGAACGATACGCAGACGCTGCTGTTCCGCATGACAGGCTTCGCGCAGAGCGTCGGCAGCTTCGTGGACTATGTGCGCTCTCGTGGCTTTCTCGTCGCTCCGGCGGCGACTCTCGTCTTCGACAATGGCGACAAGGCGACGCTGCGCACCGAATATCAAGCGGCGCGCTTGGTCTATCGCGACGGCGCCCCGGCGTCGCCGCTCTTTCTGCACGTGCCGCGCCCCTTCTACGCGGGCGCGCCGGTCAATGAGCACGAAAAGCCGAATTCGGCTGATTTCACCTTCACCTATGAGCACGCCTTCGACGCCGACTGGTCGTTGACGTCAGTCGTCGATTATTCGCTGACCGGCAACAAATACGGCTGGTTCCTGAACTGGGGCTATGACGGCGTCCATTCGCTGACGCTCGGCCGCCCGGCGCAGACGCATCAGGCGTCCCGAAATTTCGACGCGCAGTTGCGGCTGAGCGGACGCTTCACGACGGGCGACATCGGGCACAGCGTCGTTCTCGGCCTCGAGCATTGGGATTACTTCTACGGCCATGACGAATTATTCGCGCGCGACGCGCTGCCGAACATCGACGTAGGCGCGCCGCTCTATCCGCTCGGAGTCGATTATTCTGGCGCGCAGTGGGCCAATGGCGCGGCGCGCGCCTGGAGCCGTTCCGTCTACACGCAGGATCTCGTCGACCTTTCGCCGCAATGGCGCATTCTCTTCGGCGGCCGCTATGATCTCTTGGCGCAGCGTGAAACCACCTTCGATCCTTTCGGCGCGCTCTCCGGGGCATCCTCCTCCACGGTCGGCAAAGGAACCAGGGGCTATTTCAGCCCGCGCGCCGGCATATTGTTCCATCCTGACGAGCAGACACATCTCTTCGCGGCCTTCGGGCGCTCGCTCATCCCCAATATTTCCGTGCGAGTGAGAGGCGGCGACGCGCCGCCGCCGCAGCAGGACACGCAATATGAGATCGGCTTCGAACGGCGCTTTTCGGAATATAATGCGCGCTTCGAGATCGGCCTGTTCGATGTGACACGCGACCATGTCGCCATCACCGATCCCGCGAATCCGGGCGGATTTTTCGCCCTCGTCACCGGCCGCCAACACAGCCATGGCGTCGAGCTCAACCTCTCCGGCGAAATTCTTCCCGGGCTGAATGCGAGCGGCGCGGCCACCTTTCTGCACGCCGTCGTCGCCAAGGACTCCAATGTCCCTTCGCAGGCGGGCAGCGATCTCCTCGGCGCGCCGCGCCGCGTGTTCAGCGTCAGCCTCGACTACAAGCCGGAGTGGGAGGTCCTGCGCGGATTGGAGCTCGGCGCGAGCTATTATTACGCGAGCGCCGCGGAGGCGACCCTGCCCAACGCCTATGGATTCACCCTCGCGCCGCAGCAGATGCTCGGCGCCTCGCTCGGCTATCGTTTCGACGAGCATTGGAAGCTCGATGTGAGCGCGAGCAATCTCACCGACCGGCCGAATTTCACCTCGAGCGGCGCGCTCTATCGCGGCGAACCTCGCTCCATCTCCGCAACATTGTCGTTCAGATATTGACGCCCATCTTCTCGAGCCGCTGGGCGTGTGGCGGTTCGGGCGGCAACGACGGCGTTGGGATGAGCTCTTGCGGCGCAGTCGACGATAGTCCAGTCCATTGATTACTTATCGTTTGTTGTTCGATGCAGGCGCTGCTGTACGAGTCGAAAAAGCCGCGCCAACTGGTCGCGATCACGCTTGAGCGGCTTGTCCACCATCGACGAATTTATACGACTATCTAAGTCTTATCGTCGTTTAGAGCGCGTTGACATTCAGGATTCCCGGAGACCGGCAAATCTGATTCAAGCTCCTTTCGCTCGGGAGCCGAGCATGTCGGAAGTCCGGATCAATGGGCGCGGATGGCGCCGCATCTGCCCGGCAAGATCGGCGATCCGGGCCGGAGCGCGGTCGACAATCGCCTTTTCGTCGAGGCGGTCCTCTGGCTTGCGCGGACCGGTTCGCCATGGCGCGATCTGCCGAAAGTGTTCGGCAACTGGAACAGTGTGTTTGTACGCTTCTCACGATGGTCGAAGGACGTCTGGGATCGGCTGTTCACGGCGCTGGCCGACGACTCCGACTTCGAATATGTCATGATCGACTCGACCATCGTCCAGCGCAAAGGCGCGCAGCCGTTGGAAAGAAGCCGGGTCCGTAGTCGAGCGACCACGGACCCGAGCGCGAGCATCACAACGGCGAGATCGCCGCTTCCGGCGACGCCAGCCGGGCGATATCCGCCAGGGCCGAGCGCAGTTCCGGCCAAGGAAATTCCGTGTCTTTCGGGCTCGGCTCGCCGAGCTGAATGACGATGGAGAGCTTGGCCGCAATGCCCGGCAGGCTGGCGGCTTTCGTCACCGGGACCGAAGCCGTGAAATCGCGCTCCTTATCGAGAGCGGATTCGAGTTCCGCGTCGACGGTGTCGAAGCCGAGCGTCGCCGCCGCCTCGTCCCATCGCTTTTGCTGCGCGTCGAACGCCGCGATCAGCGTTTCTCTCTCGATCTCCGGCTCGTCTGCGAGCAGCTCTTCGATCTCGTCAACAGAATGAGCGATTTTCGGCTCCTTCTCGCCAGAAAGACAGATCGTGACCTCGGGGAAGCCGATCGAGTGAATGAGCTGCGTCTCGATGCGCTGCCACTGGCGCGTCAGCGTGACGACCCGCGCGTGATTGGCTTGCCAGCTTTGCCAGAGTTGCAGCGCAGGGTCGGACGGCTCCCCTCCTGTCCTCTTCCCGGACGGCAAGGCGCCGGTTCCTCGCAGAATGGCGCGCCAGCTAACGGCAGGCGGAGTCGTGCTATCTTCAGAATCAGCCATGATCCATGCTCCTTCGAAGCGTGGGTTGTGGTCAGGCCGGGCGGGATGTTCGCAGCATCTCGTTCGGCCGCTGCTCGCCAAATTGCAGCCGAGAGAAGGTAAGCCGCATAGAACGTTTTAGCAACGCATATTGGAAACGCAGGAGTCCATAGCGTTGCGCCGCAGAGCGTCGGGTTGCTCGGGACGGCGCATCGATTGCGGAGGAATCGGGTCCCTTCGCCAAAAACCATAGCTTGCAAAGCGATAGCCGTTCATTCGATGGTCTTGAAAAGGCCATTTATTTTCAATGAAATAGAGAGCGTTAGCGCGGTCGATGGCAGCCCTGTCGTCGGCATATCCGATTCTGGAAATCAGTTTGTGAAACCGGGTATTTCAGGTGAGTCCGGAGCTTCGAGATCTGAGATGGGCCATTGTCGCCTCGCGGCATCGAAGCCTCCGGCAAGCGGCGGAGACGTTGAACACCCGTCAATCCACCCTCAGCCGGCGATTGCGCGATCTCGAATGTGAGCTCGGCCTGGACTTGTTCGAGCGCACCACCGGCGGAACGAAGCCGACGCCGGTCGGCCGCGAATTTCTGGAAGCGGCGCAGCGCATCGTCGACGAAGCGGATCGCGTGTTCCTCCGATTCAAAACGCGACGCGATGGCGGAAACAGGCCATTGCGAATAGGGATTTGCTCGTCCCTCTCGGCCGGCAATCTGCGGGAGACGCTTGCGGAGTTCCGTCGACAGATCGCGGATGCGGATATTCTCTTGGTCGATGGCGCCAAGGAGGGATTGCTCGGCGAGCTCGTCGCCAGCGCGATCGACGTCGCCATACTGACTTCCGGCGGCGGGAGGTGGAATGATCGCGTTTTGCCGCTCTGGAATGAAAGGGTGGTCGTGGCCCTTCCGGAACATCACCCGCTCTATGATCGGCAAGCGATCAAATGGCGGGAGCTTTGCGACGATCGGATATTGCTGACGCAGCGCGGCGTCGATTCCGAGCTCGAGCAATTGCTGAGCGTGAAGGCCGGCGGCTCGGGTTCTTTGCGTGTCAGCTATCAGGACGTTAGCCTCGACAGGCTGCTGAGCCTCGTCGGCGCCGGCTATGGCGTCTCGCCACTGCTCGAAGGCGCCGCCGGATTTGGCTGCCCCGGAGTGACCCATCGCGAGCTGCATGACGACTGTGGGCAAATGCGGCTTCAGTTCGCGGCCTATTGGAAAGGGACAAACAGCAGTCCGATGCTGCAGCCATTTCTCGATCTGCTGCGCGCTCGCTATCCCGACCTTTCGGTTTCCGCGACATCGGGTTGAGGCTTCGGCCCTGCCCGAGTCTTCGCGAAGGCTCTGTCGGTCGCTATGAAGCGCTGGAGCATCGGAACGATCAGCTTCGCCGGATCGCCGATCTTTTGCCCATTGGCTCTGCCGAGTGCGTCCGCATAGGCGACGAGATCGCGATGCAGAGAGGCGGGAATCTCGACGGTGATTTTGACGGGCTTGTCGTCGGCGAGCGGACCGAGCTTCAGTTTCGTCACGGCGCCATTCCTTCCTTGTATGGAGCCAATAGGAGATCCCGCGTTACGAGCACGCGAACAGGAAAGCCCGGGCGAATGGTGAGAGTGGGCTGGACATTGAGCTGGCGTTGAACGAGCAATTGCCCGGTCTGGCTCGCGCTGTTGGATCCGCCGCGACGGATCGCTTGGATGAGGCTATTCTCGCTGCCCGTCGTTCCCGCTTCGGAGCCGACGCTGAGGAGCGTCGAGGGCGCCGCGCCTTTGATCAGCATGTCCCAATGATTGTCGACCTCGTCCTCGAGACCGGCATAGCCGGCGGCGTCGGCGCCGGGCTGCCGTTCCAGCACGATCGAGGCTCCATTGGGCATGATGAGCCGGGTCCAGGCGAGGAGCACGCGCTTTTGCCCATAGGCGACGGAGCTGTCGTATTGGCCGATCAGCTTCGCGCCCTGAGGAATGAGCAGAAATTTCCCCGTGGGACTGTCGTAGACCGCTTCGGTCACCTGGGCCGTGATCTGTCCCGGCAGATCGGAGCGGAGGCCGGTGATGAGTGCGGCTGGGATGACCGTTCCGGCCTGAACGATGTACGGCGATGCAGGCTTGACGAGCCGATCGGGACTGACGGTTCGCCGATCGGTGGAAGCCGTCAGAAAAGCCGTCTTGCGATCCTGCATGTTCTGAGCGGAGCCGGCGTCGACAGATGGCGTCGCTACGGCGCCTGCGTCGGCCGCGAAGATCGCGGTCGGAGAGATCGGCGTGATCGGCCTCTCGCGCTCATTCGTCTGAGCAAAGAGCCGGCTCACGCGCGCGGCCTCGCCTTCCTGCGCACGGCGCTGCGCCTCGGGATCGGAGGCCGATGCGCCGACAATCGTCGTATTGCTGGCCGCGCCAGCATTCAGAATGGGTCGCCCGAGATCACCCGGGAGAGGCGGCCCGAGCGGCGGCGCCGGACGCGGTATTCCGGTATAGTCCTTGGGCAGGTTCGCGAGGCCGTCGGCGGCAGGACGGTTCTGCGTGTTGTAGAGTTCCTGGGCCGCGCCGCTTCTGTCGCGCGGCTGCAGCGCGTAGCCGAGCGCGCCGGCGATCGCGAGGGCCGCGACGCTCGCCATGCCGATCAGCACCTTGCGCGACAGCCGCGTCACGCGCGGGCGTTCGCCTCGGAGCCGAAGGTCCGGCGTGATCGGCGGCGGCGAGCCGAATTTCTCATCATTCGCGTCCGGCGTCATGACCGCGGCCTTCCGTCGGTGCGGACGATGCGCACGCGCCGCTCGCTGTCCGCGTCACCGAGACGGAGCTCTGCGGCGGCGAAGAGGCGATCGACGATGTAATAGTTACGACTGACGCGATAATTGACGAGCTCCGAGCCGCCGGCCGGACCGATGACGAAGAGCGGCGGCGTCTCGCCTTGCCGAATGCCGCTCGGGAATTCGATATAGACCTTCGACCCATCGTCGAAGGCGCGCAGCGGCCGCCAGGCGGGACTGTCGCCCTGGATCGCGTAGCGAAAATTCAGCGATGAGATATCGACGCCGGCAGCGATCGGCGCAGCGGATTCGGCGGTGGCGTTCTGACGACGCAAGGCGATGAGCTGGTCCTCGGGATATTGCCAGGAGACCGAGGCCATATAGGTCTTGTCGGTCGATCGCAGCTCGAGCAGATAGGTGCGCCGATCGGTGTTGACGACGAGATTGGTGACGAGGTCGGGCCGCGTCGGCTTGACGAGGATGTGGATCTTCTTGGTCGCGCCGGCGCCGCTCTCCGTGTCGCCGATGATCCAGCGCACGGTGTCGCCGGCCGCAACCGGCCCCGAGCCGACGAGCTGCTCGCCCTCCTGCAGGGCGACATCGGTGATCTGTCCGGGCGCGGCATAGACCTGATAGAGCGCCCCACCCGAGAAGGGATAGACTTGCACGGCGTTGATGAAGCCGTCGCGGACCGGCTGCACGCGGGCGGCGGCGTTGGCCTGATTGACGCGCACGGCCGGATCGGCGGGCTCGGGCGGCGCCTTGCCCGCGTGCAGCGGCTTCAATTGGCCGGGTAAAGGAAGCGGCTTGGCGAGCGTGACGATTTTCACCGGCGCCGGCGGATCGGCGGAGAGCCGCGCCGGCGCGGCGTCGTCATAATCGATGTCCGGCGGAATGAATTTCGCGCATCCAGCGAGCGACGGCATGGAGATGAGCAGAATCGCAAAGCCGGCTCTACGGAAAGACACGTTTCCATCTTTCCGGAACCGCATGTTCACGGCAATGTGCGAAGCCGGATCGCCGGCATTCAAGAAATTCGGCCGGGTCATTGTCCGAGCTCCTTGGACCAGTTGATGGCGTTGACGTAGACGCCGAGCGGATTCTTGCGGAGACGATCGGCGTCGGTCGGCGGCTGGATGACGATGGTGAGGATCGCTGTCCATCGCGTGGTGTCGGCGAGCGCGCCTTCCTGATAGCGGCGCTCGATCCAGGCGACGCGGAACGAGTCGGTCGAGGCGCGGATGACGCTGGAGACGTCGACGGCGATCTGCTGCTTGCCGAGCCTGGCGAAGGGATCGTTGGCGCGGGCGTAATCGTTGAGCGCCGCGGCGCCCGCCGTCGTCGTGAAGTCGTAGGCCTGCAGCCAGTTCTGCCGGACGACGACAGGGTCGGCCGGAGCGGCGCGCACATCGTTGATGAAGCGGGCGAGATACCAGGCGATCTGCGGATCGGACGGCGTGTAATCCGCCGTCGCCGGAGCGACGGCGCGCGCCTCGCCGAACTTGTCGACTTCCACGACCCAGGGGACGACGGTTCCATGCGTCGACTGCCAGACGAGACCGGCCGCGAGCCCGCAGGACAAGAGCAGAGAGCCGAAAGCCATCAGGCGCCAGTTCTTCGCCTGGACGCGCGCAGAGCCGATGCGCTCGTCCCAGACCTGCGCGGCTCTCTGATAGGGCGTCTCCGGTTCGGGAGTGCGCCCATAGCGCACCGACACGCGTCGGAACATGGTCTATTCCTCTTGTGAGAGATCGACGGAATGGCCGCCGCCGTGGCTGTCGCCGGACTGGATGACATGCGCGGCGGTCGTCGCGCCGTGGCTCGCGAGCTGATTGCGCTTCATGCGCCGCGCCCAGGCGGGCGGCGCATTCCCTGGTGGATCGCCGGTTGCGCCGTCGCCGACTGCGCCTGTGGTCGACGAGCCGCCCGTTGCCGCGAAGGCGGCGCGAGCGCCGGCGGAATAGTTCTCGGCCAGGGAACTCGTCGCCCGGGCGGCCGCGCGGCGGAAGGGAGCCGCTGCGACGGCCCCCGCGGCACGGCTGACGCCGGCGAGTCCGGCGGCGACAGCCGAAGGCCCAGCCTCGCCGGCCGAGCCGAGCGCATAGGCCGACGCCGCTCCGCCGGCGAGCCTCGCGCCGCCACGCGCGGTGGCGGCGGCTCCCGAGGCGGCGGCCGTCGCTCCCCTTCCGGCGAGGCCGAGCGCCGCGCCTCCGACCATTCCGGCGCCCGCGACGGCGACGCCGGTTCCGACCGCCGCGCCGGCGCCGAGCTGCGGAGCGCCGGAGACGAGACCGGTCGCGATGCCGGGACCGAATATGCCGAGTCCGAGCATGGCGAGCGCGGCGAGCACGACGGAGAGCGTCTGCTCGATCGTCGGCTGCTCGCCGCCGTAGCTCGTCGTGAATTGCGAGAAGAGTCCCGAGCCGATTCCGACAATGACGGCGAGCGTCATCACCTTCACTCCCGACGCGACGATGTTGCCGAGCACCTTCTCGGCGAGAAAGGCGGTCTTGTTGAAGAGCGCGAAAGGAATGAGCACGAAGCCGGCGAGCGTCGTCAGCTTGAACTCGATCAGTGTCACGAAAAGCTGCACGGAGAGAATGAAGAAGGCGATGACGATCAGCAGCCAGGAGATCATCAGCACAGCGATCTGAATGAAATTGGCGAAGAAGGACGCAAAGCCCATCATCTGGCTCGCCGCGTCGAGCAGCGGCTGACCGGCGTCGAGACCGACCTGGGCGAGACGGCCGGGCCTCAGGAATTCGGCGGTCGACACCGAAGAGCCGCCGGCCTCGAGGCCAACGGCGGCGAAGCTATTGAAGATTACGCCCGAGAGCCTGTTGAAATTGGTGATGAGGAAGGCGAAGAAGCCGATGTAGAGCGTCTTCCTGACGAGCCTCTGGACCACGTTCTCGTCGGCGCCCCAGGCCCAGAACAGGCCGGCGAGCGTGATGTCGATCGCGATCAGCGTGGAGGAGAGATAGGCGACGTCGCCCTTCAGCAGGCCGAAGCCGGAATCGATATAGGTCGTGAAAGTGTTCAGGAAGGAATCGATGACGCCGACATTGTTCATGGCGCGACGCCTTTCGATATAGCTGCGGCCGGCGCGGCCGTGGGAGGCGTCGGCCGCGCCGGCCTGCCGAAGAAGCGGCGGCGGTTCTCCGTCCAGACCGCCTCGCAGCGCTGGTCTTCGGCATCCTGGAGTTCGAGCGCGCCGCAGCGGCGCAACTCGGCGGAAAGATCGTCTGGTTCATTGGCAAAGGCGACGCCGGTGTCAGGGACGACTGGCGCAGGCGCATCGAGGTCGATTGCCGAGAGCGTCGCGACCAATGTGGCGATCAGAATGAGGATCGCGCCGGCGCGCCATATGTCCCATCGTCCCATCGGCGCGCCTCAATTGCCGTGGAACATGGTGACATTGCCCGGCTCATAGCCGGAATGCGTCGAAAAGCGGCGATATTGCTCCTGTCCCTGCGACTCGGTCGCCGTGATGCGCGATTGTTCGAGCGCATCGGCGCGGCTCTTCGCCGCGACCACGGCGACGAGATCGGAGAGCTGCTGCGATTGCAGCGCGAGCAGCTGATTGCCGGCCTGCGCCGCCTGCAGCACGCCCGTCGCCGTCTGGCTGGCGGAGGTCAGCGAAGACATGGCGGAGCCGTTGCTCGAGATGTTGCCGACGACGCCGGCCTGGACCTTCAAGGAATCCTCGAAGGCCGCGACCGAATTGCGCCAACGCGTCTGCGCGGTGCCGATCAGGCCCGAGCTGGAGGCGCTGGTCGACGCCGAACCATAGGTCGTCGCGAAGACGGATTCGATCTGCTGGACATCGAAGGCGATGTGCTGCGCCTGGGACAGCAGCGATTGCGTCTTCTGAATCGTCGTCTGGAGCTGGCTCAGCGTCGAGAGCGGCAGGCTCGCGAGATTGCGCGCCTGATTGGTCAGCATCTGCGCCTCATTGGCGAGGCTCTGGATCTGATTGTTGATCTGCTGCAGCTCGCGCGCGGCGGTGAGCACATTCTGCGAGAAATTGCTCGGATCGTAGACGACGATCTGCGCGGGCGTCGGATCGGCGACGAGCGAGAGGGATAGAGCCGCGGCGCAAAACAGGGCAGCGTGGCGAAGAGACCGAGCGGCCATCAGGAGAACTCCAGATTGGTGAGGTCGGGGATGAGATCGGCGGCCCATTCGAGGCCGCGCTCGATCAGCCAGGCACGCAGAAATCCATCCGGCCCATGCTCGGCGAGAATGCGCTCGATCGCGGCGTGATCGGCTTTGGAGGAAGCGGCGCAAAAGGCGAGGCCGATCGGTCCGAGCCCCAAGTCGAACAGGCGATTGCCTTGTCGCGATTGGCAATAATAGTCGCGCTTGGGCGTCGCGCGGGCGATGATCTCGATCTGGCGATTGTTGAGGCTGAAGCGGCGATAGATCGCGGTGATCTGCGGCTCGATCGCCCGTTCGTTCGGGAGGAGGATGCGGGTCGGACAGCTCTCGATGATCGCCGGCGCGATCGGGCTATTGTCGATGTCGGAGAGCGACTGCGTGGCGAAGACGACGGAAGCGTTCTTCTTCCGCAAGGTCTTCAGCCATTCGCGCAGCTGACGCGCGAAAGCGGGATCGTCGAGCACGAGCCAACCCTCGTCGATGACGAGCAAGGTCGGCCTTCCGTCGAGGCGCTGCTCGAGGCGGTGGAAGAGATAGGTGAGGACGGCCGCGGCGGCGCCCGCGCCGATGAGTCCTTCCGTTTCGAAGGCCTGGAAGTTGGAATAGCCGAGGCGCTCCTCTTCGGCGTCGAGCAGCCGCCCGAACGGACCGCCGACGCAATAGGGCTGAAGCGCCTGCTTCAGGGCCGTCGATTGGAGCAGGACGGCGAGGCCAGTGAGCGTGCGTTCACCGGGCGGCGACGAGGCGAGCGAGGTAAGCGCTGACCAGATATGCTCTTTGGCTGTCGGGTCGATGGCGGCGCCTTCCTTGGCGAGGATCGCGGCTGCCCATTCCGCCGCCCAGGCGCGCTCGGCCGCGTCGTTGACGCGGGCGAGCGGCTGCAGCGACACGCTGTCCTCGGAGCCGGCCGACAGGCCGCCGCCGAGATCGTGCCAATCGCCGCCGCAGGCGAGCGCCGCCGCGCGGATCGAGCCGCCGAAATCGAAGGCGAAGATTTGCGCGCGCGCATAGCGACGAAACTGCATCGCCATCAGCGACAGCAGCACCGATTTTCCGGCGCCGGTCGGACCGACGATCAGCGTATGGCCGACGTCGCCGACATGGAGCGAGAAACGGAACGGCGTCGAGCCCTCGGTCTTGCCGAAGAGCAAGGGAGAGCCACGAAGATGCTCGTCTCTGTCAGCTCCCGCCCAGACGGCGGAGAGCGGAATCATATGGGCGAGATTGAGCGTCGAGATCGGCGGCTGGCGGACATTGGCGTAGGCGTGACCGGGAAGAGAGCCGAGCCAGGCTTCGACCGCATTCACGCCTTCCGCTATGCAGGTGAAATCGCGGCCCTGGATCGCCTTCTCGACGAGACGCAGCCTTTCGGTTGCGATCGCCGGGTCGTCGTCCCAGACGGCGACGGTGGCGGTCACATAGGCTTCGCCGACATCATCGGCGCCGAGCTCTTGCAGCGCGACATCGGCGTCGGCGGCCTTGTTCGCCGCATCGGAATCGACGAGGGTCGATGCCTCGTTGGTCATCACCTCCTTGATGATCGTGGCGACAGATTTGCGCTTGGCGAACCACTGCCGCCGGATCTTGGTCAGCAGCCGAACGGCTTCCGTCTTGTCGAGCAAGATGGCGCGCGTCGACCAGCGATAAGGAAAGGCGAGACGATTGAGCTCATCCAGAATGCCGGGGTGGGTCACGCTCGGAAAGCCGACGATGGTCAGAATGCGCAGATGCGCGTTTCCGAGCCGTGGCTCCAGGCCGCCTGTGAGCGGCTCGTCGGCGAGCAGAGCGTCGAGATGCATCGGCGTTTCCGGGACACGGACGCGCTGCCGGCGCGTCGAGATCGTCGAATGCAGAAAGGTCAGCGTCTCGCCGTCGTCGAGCCATTCGGCCTCGGGCATGAAGCTCTCGACCAATTGCAGCACGCGGTTCGTGCGATCGATGAAGCCGCGCAGCAGCTCCCACGGATCGACGCCGTCCTGGGCGCGGCCTTCGTAGAGCCAGCTCTCGGCGCGCGACGCATCTTCCTCCGGCGGCAGCCAGAGGAGCGTGAAAAAGTATCGGCTCTCGAAATGCGCGCCCGCCTCCTCGAAGGCGTTCTGTCGCTCGAGATCGACGAGCGCGGAAGCCGCGTCGGGAAAGCGGTCGTGCGGATAATGCTGCGCCGGCGCCCGATCGGCTTCGACGAAAATGGCCCAGCCGGAGCCGAGACGTCGCAGCGCATTGTTGAGGCGTGCGGTCACGCCGACGAGCTCGGCCGGCGTCGCGCTGTCGAGATCGGGTCCTCGGAAGCGCGCGGTGCGCTGAAACGAGCCGTCCTTGTTCAGGACCACGCCCGCGGCGACGAGGGCGGCCCAGGGCAGGAAGTCCGCGAGGCTCGTCGGGCGGCTACGATATTCGGCGAGGTTCAGCATGGCGGCCTCACACACCGAGATAAGCGGGATAGTGCAGGTGTCGGCGCACGACCTCGACGAATTGCGGATCGCGTTTCGCCGCCCAGACCGCGGCGCTGTGGCTGACAGCCCAGAACAGCGCGCCGGGAAGCCAGAGGCGGAGTCCGAGCGCGATGGCCGCGGCGAGCGTGCCATTGGCGATGGCGACCGCCCGCGGCGCGCCGCCGAGCAGGATCGGATCGGTCAGCGCCCGATGCACGGGAACGAAAAAGCTGGGGACGTCCTCGGCGCTGTTGAACCCGCTCATCAGATCAGCGCTCCGCCGGAGAAGGAGAAGAAGGAGAGGAAGAAGGAGCTGGCGGCGAAAGCGATCGAGAGGCCGAAGACGATCTGGATCAGACGGCGGAAGCCGCCCGAGGTGTCGCCGAAGGCGAGCGTGAGGCCGGTCACCGTGATGATGATGACCGAGATGATCTTGGCGACCGGGCCCTGGATGGACTCCAAAATCTGATTGAGCGGCGTCTCCCAGGGCATCGACGAGCCCGAGGCTAGGGCCGTCGTAGCCGAGAACAGAGAGAAGACGCCGACTGTGACAAGGCGAGCGACACGTCGGCGAACGGGATGATGACGGCGGATCATGATTGGTCTCCTGCGAAATAGGATTCGCCAAGCGTCGTGACGGCGCCCAGACGGTAGTCGCCGGTGGAGGGATCGAGGCCGGCGACGGTCGTGAGCTCGGCGAGGCGCCGCTCATTCCCGCGGCCCCACAGGACCGCGATGAGATCGATCGTTTCGGCGATCAGCGCCCGCGGCACGGTGATCACGGCTTCCTGGACGAGCTGTTCGAGACGCCGCAGCGCCCCGAGCGCCGTGCCGGCGTGAATGGTGCCAATGCCGCCGGGATGTCCGGTGCCCCAGGCCTTCAGCAGGTCGAGGGCTTCCGCGCCGCGGACCTCGCCGATCGGGATTCGGTCTGGGCGTAGCCGAAGCGACGAGCGCACGAGATCGGCGAGCGAAGCAACGCCGTCCTTGGTGCGCAAGGCGACGAGGTTCGGCGCTCGGCATTGCAGCTCGCGCGTATCCTCGATCAGCACGACACGGTCGGATGTGTGCGCGATCTCGGCGAGCAGCGCGTTGGCGAGCGTCGTCTTGCCGGTCGACGTGCCGCCGGCGACCAGTATGTTCTTGCGGTCCGCGACGGCCTTTCGCAGAATGTCGGCCTGACCGAACGTCATGACGCCGGCGATGGAATAGTCGTCGAGCGTGAAGACAGCGACGGCCGGTTTGCGGATCGCAAAGGCAGGCGCTGCCACGACGGGAGGAAGAAGGCCTTCGAACCTCTCCCCCGTCTCGGGCAGTTCTGCCGACACTCGCGGCGAGCCTGGATGAACCTCGGCGCCGACATGATGGGCGACGAGGCGCACGATGCGCTCGCCGTCGGCCGCTGACATCTTGCTGCCGCTGTCCTCCAGACCGGTCGACAATCTGTCGATCCAGAGCCGGCCGTCGGGATTGAGCATCACTTCGACGACGGACGGATCTTCGAGAAAGCTCGCGACCGCTGGTCCGAGCGCGGTGCGCAGCATACGCGCGCCGCGCGCATGAGCCTGCGAATGGAGAAGAGAAGCCGCCAAATCCGCCCCCGCTTCAGTCGATCGCGGTAGGGCGAACGGCTGCGGGGATGATTAGAAAAGGCAAGGAACCGGAGTAATCAACAAGGGTCTGGTCGTCGTAGCAGCCCATCGTAGGCCAGCGAAAAAATACTTGCTTCCTATTCGCGCGAGTTGGCGGTCTCGTCGGCTCGTTCGGTGCGGAGCATGTCTTTCGGAATCTCGTCGAGCAGCGTCCGCCCCTGATTAAGTCGCCGCCCCAGCGCCTCGATGAAGCCCTCGTAGCGCTCGCGCCCTTTCACCTGGGCGGCCGCTTGCGCCTCTGGCGGCAAGGGAGGCGTGACGGTCAGCCAGAACCGAACGAACAGTGCGAGCGCTTCGGTCGTGAGGCCACTGTTGCGTTCGAGGCGTTGAACTTGACGGGTCAGTCTGTCGAGCCGGCGTGTGAAAGCGGCCTCCATCCGATCCGCGCCGTCCGGCGAAAGGAATGACGCGACGGCGGCCTCGACGATGGCGGAGCGCGTCAGACGCTTTTGCGCGGCGAGCTCGTTGATCCTCGCGATCATCTCGACGGGAAGCGAGACATTGAGGCGGTCGCGCATCATAATTTCCTACAGATCGAGGCCGTCGGCCGGGTCCATCGCGCCTTGGCACGCGAGGCCGCCTATGCGCTGGCGGACAATCTCTTGCCGGCGCGCGGCCTGCTCGGGCGTATCGTCGATGATGGCGAATTCGTTTCTGTCCCGACGCGATGGCGTCGTCTCCTTCACGATCGCCACATGATCGGGGAGCTCCGGCTCGCGCCTCAACCCGCCATTGGCCTCGTCCTCTGCTGTCGACCGCGCGAGGAGATCGGTTGCCGGGCGTTGGACCGGGAGAGCCGACCAGTCGTCTGGTCGGGGCGCGTGAGGCGTGTCTTTCGGCGGCGGCAAAATCCGCTCGACGAAGCGGCTATCCTCATAATAGCGCGCCTTCTTCGCCCGGATCGGATGCAGGCCCGACATCATGACGATCTCGTCGGAAGGCGGAAGCTGCATGATCTCGCCGGGGGTGAGCAGCGGGCGCGCCGTCTCGGAGCGCGACACCATCAAATGACCGAGCCAGGGCGAAAGTCGATGCCCGGCATAGTTCTTCATCGCCTTCATCTCGGTCGCGGCGCCGAGCGCGTCGCTCACCCGCTTCGCCGTGCGCTCGTCATTGGTCGCGAAGGACACGCGCACATGGCAATTATCGAGGACGGAATTATTCGCCCCATAGGCCTTCTCGATCTGGTTCAGCGATTGCGCGATCAGGAAACTCTTCAGCCCGTAGCCCGCCATGAACGCCAGGGCGCTTTCGAAGAAGTCGAGCCGTCCGAGCGCCGGGAATTCGTCGAGCATGAGCAGCATTCGATGGCGGCGGCCCGTCGGGCGCAATTCCTCGGTCAGGCGTCGTCCGATCTGATTGAGCACGAGTCGGATCAGCGGCTTGGTGCGGCTGATGTCGGAGGGCGGCACCACGAGGTAGAGCGTGGCCGGACGTGGCTCGGAGACGAGATCGGCGATCCGCCAGTCGCATTGGCGGGTCACTCTCGCCACGACCGGATCGCGATACAATCCGAGGAACGACATGGCGGTGCTGAGGACGCCCGAACGCTCATTGTCGGATTTGTTGAGAAGCTCGCGCGCGGCCGATGCGACGACGGGATGTGGGCCGGCCTCGCCGAGATGGCGCGTGGTCATCATCGCTAGCAAGGTCGTCTCGATTGGCCGGTTCGGATCGGAGAGGAAGGCGGCGACGCCGGCGAGCGTCTTGTCGGCTTCGGCGTAGAGGACGTGGAGGATGGCGCCGACCAGCAGGGAATGGCTGGTCTTCTCCCAATGGTTCCGGCGCTCGAGCGATCCTTCCGGGTCGACGAGAACGTCGGCAACGTTCTGCACGTCGCGGACTTCCCACTCGCCCTTGCGCACTTCGAGCAGGGGATTGTAGGCGGCAGAGGCGCCGTTGGTCGGATCGAACAGCATGGCGCGGCCATGCCGCGCGCGAAAGCCAGCGGTGAGCTGCCAGTTCTCGCCCTTGATGTCGTGGACGATGGCGGAACCCGGCCAGGTGAGCAGCGTCGGCACCACCAGCCCTACGCCTTTTCCGGAGCGCGTCGGGGCGAAGCAGAGGACATGCTCCGGTCCGTCGTGCCGCAGATATGAGCCCTCATGCTGACCGAGCACGACGCCGTCGGGATCGAGCAGGCCGGCGGCCTTCATTTCGCCGGGCCGCGCCCAGCGGGCGGAGCCATAGGTCTCGGCGTCGTCGGCCTCGCGGGCGCGCCAAATCGACATGGCGATCGCCGCCGCGATCGAGAGTGGCCCGGCCGAGGCTGCGATATAGCCGCCTTCGACGAAGATCGCGGGCGCATAGGCGTCGAAGGCGTACCACCACCACCACCAGAAGAAGGCGGGCGGCGGATAGAAGGGGAAATGGGCGAGCTCGAACCAGGGATGTCCGAGCTGCGGCTGGAAGCCGAGGCGCCAGGCGGTCCATTCAGTCGCCGCCCATATCGTCGTCAGCACGATGAGCGATACGACGAGGATCTGGCCCCAGAGAATCCTGGTCGCGGACATGGACGCCTCCATTCGAATAGAGCGAGGCGTCGAGACAAAATACGCGGTTCGAGCGGGTTCAAGCGTGTTCGCGTCGCGATCGCAGCGTGGCGAACCGAGACGAAAAAATACTGGCGCGTGAACCGGCGATCGACGCTGGTCGATCGTCATAAGCCCAATCCACGCTTTCGACCGATGCTCCATTCGATGCCGCCATCGTCTCGCGCTGTCCCGGCGACATGCTGGCCGAGCTTTTTCTCGAGCGTCGGCGACCAGGGCACGAGCTGAAAGCCGAGACCGTCGTCGATCATGGCGAAGCGCCCGGAGGCGAGCATGAGGCGCTGGCGATAAACGCCGGAGATCTGATTGCCGGCCGCGGCCTGTGTGCGCGGAAGGCCAGTCTCGGCCGAGAGCTTCGTGGCGGCGTCATTCAGCTCGCGGCCGCGCAGCGTCGCGAGCAGGTCGCGCTGGAAAATGACTTGGCCCCCTCGGCGCTGAGCCAGTCCATCGGCGATGAGATGCTCGGCGCGCGCCTTCATGGCATCGCGGACCTCGCCGCCGAATCCGCCCATCGCCAATGGCGTCGGCGTGCGCTCGATGAGGCGGTGATCGAGCCAGGTCGCCCCCGACGCGCCGATCTGGCGATCGAGATCGAAGTCCGAGCGCGTCGCCAGGACGAGCGTCGGCTTCGGATCGTCGGCGCCGCCGAAGCGCCGCACCTCGACGACGCCGCCGATCGGCGGAGCATGATCGAACGCCTCGACGCCGCGGAAGCGGACGTGATGGGCGCGGCCGTCGGTCCCGTCGATCACGGCATAGACTTCTCCGCTCAGCTCGTCGTGCAGTCCCTTGTCGACCAGCCGCCCGACGATCGGCGACTCCCAAGGCGCAGCATCGATGGCATAATCACCGACGCCGCGGTCCTGGCCGCGCTCGGTGAAGGCGCGGTGCATGGTCTTGATGATGTCGCCGCGAATTCCGAGGTCGCGCAGCGTTCCTTCGGCTTCCAGTCCGATCATCCATCGGCCGGGACCGACGGAGGCGGCGAGACCCATTCGTTCGAGCTTCTGCGCGCGGCCGACCATCAGGCGGCGCAATTCAGGATCGTCTGGACCAGGATTCGCTGGGCGCAGATCGACCAGACCCGTTTCGTCGGCGGCGAAGCGGATGGCGGCGTCAAGCCGCGTCCAGCGATCGGCGTCGACCTCGCGCACGAGCGCCGAGCGGATCGCATGTTCGGGGCGTGGGCCGAGTTCAACGGCGACGAGGTCTTCCGCGCGCGATCGCAGGCCACGGCTGATATAGTCGCGGGCGATGACGAGATCGCCGCCTACCTCGTCGACGCCGCGCACCAGCAGATGGACATGCGGATTGTCGGTGTTCCAGTGATCGACGGCGACCCAGTCGAGCTTCGTTCCGAGGTCGGCCTCCATCCGGCCGGCGAGATCGCGAGTGAACGCTTTGAGGTCGGTCATCTCGCCGGCGTCCTCGGGCGAGACGATGAAGCGGAAATGATGTCGGTCTTCTTCGCATCGCTCGGCAAAGGCGCGATCGTCGGCGCGGTCGCTGGCCGCGTCGAACATCACGCCTTTCTCTGCGTCGCGGCTGACGCCCTCGCGGTTCAGATAGGAAAAATGTGCGGACAGCGGCACCGATCGAAAGCTGCGGCCCTTGTGGCGAACGACGCGCGCCTTGACGACGACGCGGCGGCCAGGATCGAAGAGGCGGGCGCGGCCGAAGGCGGCGCGCCCGCGCCCGAAGCCCGAGCCGGCGGCAGAGGATCGCGCGCCGTTCTGCGGCATCGCAGGGCCGGCCTTGCGCGCGGCTTTCAGAACCTGAGCGACGAAGCTCTTCGGCTTCGGCCCCCGGGTCGAGCGGACGTGGCCCGGCCGGATGCGGAAATCGTTCTCCTCCCGGCTCATCGGAGCGCCTCGCCGAGGCGAACGGCAGACGCCAGAACGCAGTGTGCAAGCCGAAGCCTTGTAACTCCACGAGGATTTGCCGAAACCTGCCAACGACCGACCGGCCTGCCCGACGAAAGGCGAGTCGCGATAGCGACTTGTCTGCCGGCGTGGCAGGCGCTTTTATCTCGCCTTAGCCCGGTCGTGTTCTGCGCTGATTTGCTTTCCGCGGTTCTCGCTTCGCCATATTGCACTCGGAAACGTTGGAGTGCGAAGTGGTGACAAACCGCGCTCGCAATGGGTCTGCACGCGTTCTGCGCCGAGGAAATGGCGGCGCGGAGGGCCCTCAGTGCGCGAATGTCGGCAGTCCGACCGCAACCGCGATGTTGGTTCATTGCGCGTGCTCCGTCGACGAGAGCGCGACGAACAGGCCGTCGGAGCGAGGCGCGATGGCGGACAGATCGCGCGTGGAAGCGATAACGTCCGTGTCTGCCGAGGGACGATTGGCGGTGTGTGTGCTGTCGTTCTGCTCGACGAACAGCGGCGCCTTCGTCCAGCGCGACGGACCGGATACCTCGCGAATGGTGGATCGAGCGCTGTCGTTTCCTTCGATAAAAGGGAGGAGCGACGTGACATAGGCGACGGTCTCGGATGGCAATGAACGGCGCCCGTCGCGATAATCCTCGTAGCGGCGCGGTCCCGCATTATAGGCCGCGAGAAAGCCCGGCGAGCCGTAGCGCTCATACAGCTCGCGGAGATAGGCCGTGCCGGCGAGAATGTTGTCGTGCGGGTCGAACGGATCGCCGGCAAGAGCGTAACGGGCGCGCAGCTCCGTCCAGGTGTCGGGCATGATCTGCATGAGTCCCACCGCACCCTTGGGCGAGACGGCATCTCGCTCGCCGTGGCTTTCGAACTTCATGACGGCCCGGATCCATGCCGCGGGAATGCCGAAGCGACGCGCCGCCTCTGCGACATGGATGGCATAGGTATCGCCATCCGTCGGGCGCTCGATCGGCGCTGCCTCTGCAGGCAGCACTCCGCCCAGTGTGCAGGTCGGGGCGAGGCCGATAAGAAGGACGAGCGTGAATCGCGCGCGCGTGCAGGCACGGTTTGGGCGGTCCGATTTGCGCATGAGCGGGAGTGCGGGACGCATGTTGTCAGTCCCGCTCGTTGCGCTGTTGAAATCGGGTCCAGTGCAGAATCCAGCTCGACTTGTCTTCGTTCGACTGGAACAGATTGGCGCGGATCGGCTGCGCCAGGGCAGGATCGTCGAGGAGCAGCGAGACGTAGTCGCCGGCCTTCTCGCCGACGCGTTTCCATGCCGCTCCGATCTCTGGTCCTTCGTCGTTGCCGAGCAGGATGCGGTAGTCCGGCGCGTTCTCCGCGCCGCCATGGTCGGAGGGAACGAGAACGATCTGGGCGCCGAGCCACAGCGTGTGGATGGAGCCAGAATAGCCTAACTTGGTGCGGGTGAATCGACCGATCTGCGTCATCGGAACTCTCCATGATTGGTAAAGTCCTGTGGGTGTCAGTCGACCGCGGCGCGCCAGATGAAGCGCCCGTCGCCTTCTTCGTCGGTCCAGATCGGAACCGCGCGAGCGACGATCGACGTGACGGGGAATGGACCGAAGTAACGGCCGTCGAGGCTGTCCTGGACGGTCGGATTCATGAGAAAGACCTCGTCGGGCCGAAGCGTCCGGCAGCCGCTCCAACTCGGCAGCGGACGGCCGAGACGATCACGATCTCGCGCTGCGCCAACGTCGACGCCATCGACAGTGACGACGGGGCCGGCGCGGCATATGGTCTGTCCCGGGAGCGCCAAGACATGCTTCAAGAGCAGCGCGCCCTTCGGCAGGAAGCCGCCGTCGGCGAGGAAGCTCGCGATGGGCTCCGGTGGCCGGACCGCGACCAGTTCCAAGGTGCGGAGGCGAGCAGGTCGCAGCTCATAGAGTCCCGTCGGCGTGCTCGCGGTGGCGTTCCAGATGAGCCATGGGGTGACAGGAACGAAGGACTGGCCTCCGATCAGCAGCACAGAGGAGAGCGTCGCCGTGACATAGCCGAGGCGGATCATGGCGCGACGCTCCGGCGCTTCAGCCACGCGTCATGCTGCGCGCGCGTGTAGGCGCGCGGCTCGTCGCCGACGGCCAGACGGTTGTGCAAATGCCGCCAATAGTCCGGCGACGCGTCGGCCGGATCGACGTCGATCGCCTCTATGGCGTCGATCGCCTGGAGCGCTCGTTCGACCCTCGGCCAGGCGTCGACGCGTAGCAGTATCTCGCCGCCGAGCCGCACGAAAGGAAGCGTCTGATAGCGCTCTCCGGCTCCGACGGCGCGCACGACGTCGATCCGCGAAATCACCGTGCCGTAGTCATTTGACGCCCATCGGACGAAGCAGAAGATGCTGCCGGGGGCAAAGCTGGCGATGCGGCGTCGGCGATCGATAATCTTGTCGGCGGCGCGATGGCCGAAGCGAATCCGGAACTCGATCTTCTTCTCGATCCAGGTCAGCTCGACATGGGTGAGAGGCGCAGCGCTGGGATGCCGTGGCATTTCGACGCGAGCGGATTGTGGCTCGTTGTCGTTCATGATGTCTCTCCAGGATCGTCGGGGAATTCGCGCGCGAGCAGGTCGCGCAGCATGTCGGCGACGGTGACGCCGCGCCGAAAGGCGGCAATCTTGATGCGGCCGCGGAGCGCTGACGTGATGTCGATCGTCAGGCGTGCGCTGAAAGCGCTGGAGTCATTCGCGCGTCGGGCGGGAGCGTCGGCCGATCTGATCCAGCCCTCGGCGTCGCCGGGACGCGCCGCGAATCCGCGCTTTGCAGGGCGCTCGCTCATGCGGCGCGTCCGTCAACAACTGACGAGGGATCGTGCACCACGTTCGCGAAGATCGTCATGGCGCGATCCTCCCGACCTCTGCGACGAGCGCGACGATCTCACGCGCGGCGGGCGTGTCGTCGGCGAGCTCTGAGACGAGACGGCCGGTCTGCGCCGCGTCGGCGAAGGCGATGCGCTGACCGATGGTGGCGGAGAGCGCCGGCGGATCATGATCGGCGAGCGTTTCGACCGTTTCGCGCGCGATGACGGTGCGCGCGGCGTAGCGATTCAGGACGAAGCGGGCGGCGAGCTGCGGGCGATAGATGCGCGCCTCGCCGAGCAGAGCCAGCATCTCGGCAGACGCCCAGCCGTCGAAGGGCGACGGCTGCACCGGGATCAGCGCTAGATCGGCGGCGAGCAGCGCCGAGCGCATCAATCCGGCGACGCGCGGCGGACCATCGATGACGAGATGGTCGACGCCGCGCGCCAGCTCGGGCGCCTCACGGTGGAGCGTGTCGCGCGGCAGGCCGACGACGGTGAACAGCCGCGCGAGGTTCTCACGCGCCCTCTGCTGTGACCAGTCCAGCGCCGAGCCCTGAGGATCGGCGTCGATCAGCGTGACGCGCTTTCCCTGCCGAGCCCATTCGCCGGCGAGATGCAAAGCGAGCGTCGTCTTGCCGACGCCGCCCTTTTGGTTGAGTAGCGCGACGATCATGACGCGCCTCCTTCCCTTTCGCCGAAGGGAACAGGCGCTTCGAAAGTCGCATCGTCCGTAAAGCCGGATTTACGGAAAGTCGTATCAGGTGTAGTCTTTTCAGACGGAAGTTTCGGTGTGCGGGAATGCTCCGATGAGTTTTCCACATTCGCCGGGCGCAAACAAAAGTTAGAGTCTATGTTAGATTCCAAGTTAGCAGCGCGGATTTTTCCTTCAGGCCATAGGGTTAGCTGGCCTTCGCGTTCCCGAAGTCCCGATAGGGCTGCTCCCGAAATCCCGATACCATGTGTTCCCGAAGTCCCGAGCGTTTCCACAGGCTTATCCACAGGGGCTGTGGATAAGTCGATCGGCAGGATGCGAAGCAGCTCGCGCCGACCTTCGCGCTCGATCCGTAGGCGATAACCGGGGAGCGGTTGCCGGTGGACGATGAGTCGGATGTCGAAGGCGAAACTTCTGAGCGTCGCGAGGCTGCCGGATTTTTGATGCAGATGCGGGATGTCGAAGGTCCAGCCCAACCTCTGCCGACCGGCGTGCTTGCGGGCGACGCGATAGAGCCAGCGCTCGACGCCGCCCGTCAGCCGGAAATAAGCTGGGTCGATGGCGAGCACGAGCGAGCGGTCGACGACGCCGCGGTAGAACCATTCCGGGAGAACGAATTCCATGCCTTCGACGCGGCCGTCGCGCGTCACGCACTCCTCCCATTCGTTGATCCAGGAGAACTGGCTTCGACGCCAATGCTCGCCGTTGCGAATGGTGGTGCAGACGGCCGTCGATTGCAGGCGGGTGAGCGCGCCTTTCAGCAGCTTGTAGTCACGAGCGCCGGTCGCCCGTCCGACGGCCTTGAGGAGCTGATAGGGCGTGAAGCGCAGGAAGCGGGAGGTCGTGAGGCCCTGGTTCTCGGCCTCGACGATCTGGCTCGCCGCCCAGATGAGCACGTCGGCGTCCCATATGGTCGCCATGCCATGCTCGGGCATGGCGAAGACTTCCACGCGCGCGCCGGCCGCCTCGTAGAGGATCGGCGTCGTGCGCTTCGCCTTGGCGAGCGAGAAGAACGGCCGCTCCATGAGATCGCGCTGATCGCGGGGTGATGCGTCCCCCGTCGCGATGACGAAGGGGTGGAGCCGGCTTCGCTCGCTCGAGATGACGGGGAGGCGGCGCGACATGGCGGCGTCGCCTCAGCGGTGGGAGTTCAGGCGGGCGATGCGCACGCCGGCATCGACGCGGACGGCGTCGCGCGCTTCGACATATTGCGGATCGGACGTGGAGCGGCAGGCGGCCCCATCGGCCCAGGCCTGCAGATCCTCGATCGCATAGACGACGCGCCCGCCGAGCTTGCGGAACGTCGGGCCGGCGCCGTGACATCGGTATTTTTCGAGCGTGCGCGCGGAGAGGCTGAGCATTCGCGCGGCTTCATGCGTCCGGACGAAGCGCGTGGCGCCCTCGGGTGATTTGTCGCGCAAGAGACGCCTCCGTAGCGGTGAGGTGCGCCGCAGGGAGGTCGCGACGCTTCGAGATCACCGTGGCGGAGAAGAGAAGCGCAGGGGGAGGACGAAGTTTTGAGGCCGGTCCGTGTCCCCCCTTCCGCGAGGCGCACGCTGGGATGTCCTAGGAAACGGAGAATGCGGAAGGTTCATCAGCCGCCGCGCAGCAGCCGCTTGTAGCCGCCGTTCATCAGTGCCATGGAATCATGGATGAGACGGTTCGCCTTGCGGCGCGTCGCCGAACTCTTCCACTCGAGCGCGGGAAGCGTAGCGTCCTCGGCGTCGATCAGGGCCGCGGCGATGTCGCGTGGCCCCGCGCCGCCGAGTCGGAAATCCAGCGCGTGCAGCAACAGGATGAGACGCGCGCGTCGCTGCGCGGTCAATTGCAGCGCGCGAGGAAGCGGCCCTGCGGCGCCACCCTGAAGGCGGCGGACGAATCGCGACGCGACTTCGAGCCGGATTTCGAGCGACGCGTCGAGCGGCAAGATGATCGCGGGACGGCGCGGCGCGCCTTCGTTCATCCAGACATGAAACTCGCCTCGGGCGTCGCTGATTACGACTCGCCTGTCCCCCTCATCGGACCTGTCGGCGACGACCTTGCCGAAGGCGGTCGGATCGAAGGTCCCATCCGCCGTGAAGCGGGGCGGCGCCGAAGCGATGATCAGCGTAGCGGGGTCGACCTCAGGGAGCCAGAGCGCTGGCTCCCTTCCTGCCGGCGATTCCGGGTCGTGGGCGAAACTGCAACCCCCAGCGACGCGCGAGGGTCGAAAGGGCGGTCGCTTCGTCGACGGCGCCGCGTTCGATCCGTCTCAGCGTCTCACGATAATCCTGGCGATATTCCGGATTCCGGCGCAGGAATTCGAGCGCGAAACCGGAAGGGTCCAGGTCGTTCAATTGCTTGACGGAATCAGGAGATTTCCAAAAATTCGTTGGCATGAAGCGCTCCTCGGCTTGGCCTCGTAGCTCGAGCGGCGACTTCGACGATTCCGGAATGGCAGAACCAAAACTAGCCCAAAGGGTTGCATCGCGTGCCGCGAGCGCCCGTGACCTTTTTATGGCAGGCGGGAAGAGAGACTATTGCGCGCGCGTGCCCAAAAGCTGCCGATAGCCGGCTGCGGACATCCATCTCGTTCTGGCCAAATGGCTTTCATGGATGATCTTCGCCCGTCCCGGCTCGCGCTCCGAATCGATCCCGAAAATCACCGCGACGACCTCGCGCCAATCGGCGCGTTCTTCGTCGGCGTCCAGCAGTCGCAGGTAGGTCGCGAGGTGGCGCTGGTCGTAGGCGTTCACATGCTCGGTGAGCGGCGGACGATCTTCGAAGGCTGGCGCGCTCATTGCGGAACTGCCTGTCGCTCTATGCCGGCGAATTCATGGCGAGACAGCGGGATTATATCCCAGGATTGGTTGGGGTTCTATTCCGACAGTGATGCAATCGGCGCATCGCGTTGTTCGCTGGGGTGGAAGACCCACCGGATCGGCGGAGGCCAAACGTAGCATGGTTGCCGACGAATCGGAATGTTCGTTCCTGGAATGAACGTTCTTGACTCGGCTTCCATGCCACGATGGAAATCGAGGAGGTCATAGCGACGAATGTGCGTCGCCTGCGTAACGCCAGGAAATGGACGCAGGAAGCGCTCGCCGAGAAGGCGCAGCTGAGTTCTCGCTATGTCGGTGCGATCGAGCGCGCCAATGTGTCGGCTAGGGTGAGTATTATAGGTCGGATCGCTGACGCATTCGGCGTCGAGCCCGCCGATCTTCTCAAGCGAAGCAAGCCGAAAGCTCGCGGTTGATCTCGTCTGGCATCCGGGCGAACTTTGTCCGCGCGTCGGCTTCATCGTCACCAACATGGTGCGCCGCGCCGAGCGCGTCGTCGGTTTCTACAACAAGCGCGGGACGTGCGAGCAATACATCAAGGAAGGCAAGGGCGCGATCAAATGGACACGGCTGTCATGCCGGTCTTTCGCCGCCAACGCCGCGCGCCTTTAGCTTCATGCGCTCGCCTACAATCTCGGCAATTTCCTGCGCACGCTGGCGACGCCGGAGCCGATCAAGGAATGGTCGCTGACGACGATCAAGGAAAAGCTGATAAAAATCGGCGCGAAGGTAGTGAGCCACGCCCGCCACGTCGCCGTTCAAATCGCGGAGGCCGCGGTTCCGAAAACCCTGCTCGCGGAGATTCTTCAAATGATCGCCGAACTTCGGCCGCCGCCGATCGCATTCAACGGCGTAGCGTGTTCGCGTGTCTGATTGAAAACGACCGGAAAGATGCGTCCCGATGAACGGAAACTCGACAATTTCCGCCGCTCGGCGTGGCATTCGCCGAGCCGCAGCCCCGTTCACGCGGCTTGCCGGCGCTATGGGCTTGCCGAAACCCATCAGTCGGGTCAGGATAGGCTCAAAATCGTAGTTCATCCGGCGAATGTCGGCTAAGGGCGTGTTTACTTGAGTTCGTTAGTTTGACGTGGTGTCCATCGAACCGAGAGTAGGATGTTCATGATTGTTAGTAGAGCTTATGGGCCGGGCTTATGAAGATCACCAATGCCGGTCGTGGCGTTCACAAACGAGAGATCAAGGGCATCGACCAATTACGGAAACTGCCAGACGACTGGTATGCATTCACGAATTTGGACTTGGTACTTGGGGTCGGAAAAGCTCGCGAGGTCGACCTCGTCATTGTCTCGAACCGCCGCATTTTCCTAATCGATCTAAAAGATTGGCACGGAAAAATCGCGAGTGTGGACGGTCGATGGCACCTCAACGGCGTCGATAAAGATCTTTCGCCCGTCGCAAAGATCAACGGGATTGTGCACGACCTACATCCGCTGCTGAAGCAAGCGCTGCGTCGTCAGCCAGAGACAAAGGGGCTTCCTGTCCCGTGGTTAGTAGGTTTGGTGGTCCTAACGGGTCAGGCGGATCGTCGTGACATAGCCGAAACCGAGAGAGCGAAGGTCATTACCACGACCGAGTTCCTAAGCTTCTTGAAAGACGATCGCAGCGAGAGAGAAGCTTTCGGAAACGTCCCTACTGAATTTCTGTCCCGGCCTCTCACCGACCCATTTTGGAGGCAATACTTATTTAGTTTTTTCAACGCAGGTCCTGCCTCGCCGTTTAAGCCGGGGCGCCGGCGATTCGAACGTTTTACTGCGGACGATGCACCGACCTTCACGCACCCAAAGAACATTTACTGCGAATACGATGCAGAGGAAGAAGGCAATAAAAACAATCTTGGCACCTTACGCCTATGGGATTTTACAAAATGCCAGGATACCCGGTTCCAAAATGAAGAAGGACGGCTCGAAATCGCAGGGCGCGAACACCTTATCTACCACTGGCTGAAAGATCGCAGCAGCGAAACAGAACAAATACTTCTGCCGCCCAAGGTAGACGACCCTGAAAAGGGAGTTTATTACTGGGAGGTCTATGACCGCCGACGTCGATTACAGCGGCTAGCTGTATTCGCCACGACAGAAGCAAAGCGTCTTGCGCCAAGCGAAAAGATTGAGCTTGCGCGTCAAATCCTGGCTTCTGCGGCGAGCCTCCATACTCAGGGTGTAGCCCATCTCGACCTCGGCAGTCACAGTATCTGGCTGGAGACGCCGACGACCGCCAAGTTCTCGCATCTTATGGCTGCTCGTTTCCCAGAGATGAAATCGCTGGGAGAATCGCGCTACCAATTTCTCGCGAGCGTCGACGTACCCGAGGACCATCTGAACGTCGATCACGGCCCAAAATGCCGCGACGTGTTTCTCATTGCAGTCGCTATTCATCAGCTGTTGTTTGGGAAAATACCCGACGACAGCCCTCCGGAATGGAACTCGAACGTTGACGTCAAAGGCGTCTTCCAGCTGCTGCATGACTGGTTCTCCGAAGCGCTGGAGATTGACGGCGCGCGTCGGTTTCCCGACGCCATCACAGCTCTGCGCGCCTTCAACCAAGCCACAGCCCAGCGCCCAACACCGCAGGAAGTCATCACCGGACTTGAACGTCATCGCAGCTCGACCAAGTCGATTCGACAACTAATGTCGGCCTATCCCGAGAAAGGGAATCTCATTGTCGAGAACGACCAAGTCGAGATCTGGCAAAGCCAGAGCGGTGATGAACCGGTGGTCGTCAAGCTATGGAAACAAGCCTCATGGGGCGATACAGCGCGCGAAGGTGCGGCTATCCTGGCCTTCCTGGAAAAAGCGGCCGCCGCCAAAGCCGATCGCCCAGCAGGCCTGCCAACCGTGCGGGAAATATTATGGCTGGGCGATGCAATCGCCCTCGTCCAAGACTGGATCGCCGGTCCGACCTTGACCGAGGTCCTCACCAATACACCAGACACCTTCCGTTTGCCCACGGACGCCCTGACGTTCGCTGAGAGCCTGATCCTTACCGTGGAGGCGCTTCACGCGTCCGGCCAGGGACACGGCGATATCAAGCCGGACAACATCGTAATAACGGCAAATTCCATTCCCGTCCTCATCGACGCGATTGATTTTTCGCCGCACTCCGATGGTGAGCGCCTCTCATCGGCTTACGCTCCGCCGTCCGGAGGCCTTTTTGAACGCGATCGCTTTGCCGTTACAAAGATTGCGGAAGAAGTGGTGGCTCACGCGGAGCTCAGTGAACAGGATAGCCTTGCTATCGCCAAGGCTGTAGTTACCTGTCGTGAAAAGGAGCCATGTCTCTCTACGTTGCTACCGCTTCTGGACGCGATCGAGGCTGCTCTGGCCAAGACCCTAACCTCGGAAGCAACTCTAGAGGCCGATGCGCTAATCGCATTTACGGTCAGTGTTGTCGGGGTGACCATTGGTCCGATCGACCCTGATGAAGGCTACATCTTCCTGCGCGTTCGCAACGATACTGCGCGCGGCACGCTCTCGCTGATTCTCCGGGGCGCCTTCGAGGAACTCGAGGTGCGGCTGGACAATCGCGGACAGATGATTTCCGCCTGGCGGCGGAAACTGGAGCAGCGTCAAATCAAACGCAACTCCGCCCATGAATTCCACATGATCAAGGCCAGCCTAACGGTGGCCAGCAGCGTCGTAACGGACCTGTCCAACCTGGCACCGCTACTCGCGCTGCCCGAAGTTAAGGCGCGAATCGATTCCGAACGCGCCGGCGCACTTCCTGCGACATCTGATCCAGAGGATCAGTCCGACATCAGGGTCGCTGAAGAGATCGCCGAGGACAAGCTCGCAGAAGAGATCGCCGCGAGCCCGGTCGTTGCACCAGCGTCCATCGACGTCCCGACCCTATGGCGCGCGCTGGTCGATGTTGAAAACGAACTTACGATCGAAGGTATCGCGCAGCTCGACAGTGTATTCGATCGCGCGTCCAATCGTCAAAAAGTGCCCATCGAACTGGAAAGCGGCGCTTTCGAGTTCGCGCGTCATGATACGGTCGGCGTTGAACGACAGGACAGAAAGGGAAGATGGCGGCGAATCGGGCAGCTAGATCTCCAGGCTTCGCGCTCTGACATCGTCGTCATAGACGCCAGCGATACCAACGCCGGCCGCCAGTCGCGGCTTATCGATGCTGGTCAACGCCTGCGTTTCTGGAGCCATCTGGAAAAACAAAGCCTGAAGCGCAGAACCGACGCAGTGGATCGGATTTTGGCGGGCAACGGACGATCACGCGATCTTCTCGGCGTATTCGACCCCCGCACTCAAATGGTACCACATACTGTCGCCCATCAACCTGGCCCCGACACTTTGGACAAGTATGAACTAAATGACGATCAAAAGGCCGCCTTCCGCCGCATCGTTTCAAACAGACCGGTCGGCATGTTGCAGGGTCCGCCCGGGACTGGCAAGACACGCTTCATCGCGGCGCTTGCCCACTACGCTCTTACAGAAGGGCTCGCGCGCAACGTATTGCTGGCGAGCCAGTCTCACGAGGCTGTAAACACGGCGGCAGAAGCAGTGCTTACCCTGTTTCGCAACGGCGGAACGCAGCCAAGTCTGCTGCGTATCGGCAGGGATGAAAACCAAGTTTCCCTACCGCTGCGCGCATATCACACGCCCAAGGTCGAACAGGCGTTCAAAGATCGATTCCGCGCTTCCTTCCGCGACAGACTGGCGGAGATTGCGCGCGCCCTTGGACTCCCAGAGACTGCGGCGGACGAGATTACCGCAATCGAAACAACCGTCCGGCCGCTGACGGAAAAGATCGCTGAACTGGTTCAGCAGGCGGACAACGACCAGCAACGCCTGCATAGCCTCCTCGATACATTGCGGCAGCATCTGGAAATACTTGAGATCGCGGACCTGCTTGAGGAAGACGCCGAACGAGAATGGCTCTCTTTTCCTGATGACGTCGCCCAAGCGATCATGCGCCGCCATGCAAACGCGGCCGGCGCCGGCGCCGACCGCATCAGCCGACTCTATCGCGCCGCAAACATAGGCCGCGATTTTGTCGGCAGCGTTTCGCGGACACAACGCAGCTTTGAAAGCTTCCTTGCCGGCACGCGACAGATCGTCGCCGGCACATGCGTCGGCCTCGGCCGCACGTCGCTTGGCATCACAACCACCGCCTTTGATCTCGTGATCATCGACGAGGCCGCGCGCTGTACTGCAAGCGAACTGCTGGTGCCCTTACAGGCGGCGCGGTGGGCGGTGCTCGTCGGCGATCACGCCCAGCTAGAGCCTCAACATAAGGCCGAAGTTGTAAAAGAGGTCGCCAAGCGTACCGGTATCTCGAAACGCGAAATCAAGCGCAGCGATTTCGAACGGGTGTTCACCACGCCTTATGGTCGAGCCGCGGGTGCGCGGCTCAAAACACAGTACCGGATGCTTGCCCCAATTGGGCAGGTCGTCTCCGAGGCGTTTTATCGCGATCTGCGCTTAGAACCCGGACGCGAAGCCCCGGAAATCGAGCCCGCTTTGCTTCCTCCAGGCCTCGATATTCCCTTGTTATGGGTCGAGACCGACGGCATGGGCGAGGCTGCAGCGGAGCGCCCGGAAGATAACGGCAACAGTCGCATCAATCGCGCCGAAGCTGACGCAATCGTCGCGATGCTGGAGGATTGGCACGGACACGACCCGTTCCGAAACTGGCTCACTACACAGCAGAAACATCCCGCAGGTATTGGCGTGATTTGCATGTATGCGGCTCAGCGCGACCTGATCCGCAGGAAAATCCTCCAATCTGCGCTCGCTTACCTTCTCGATCGCCATCTTAAGGTGGGAACGGTGGATAGCTATCAGGGCAAGGAGAACCCGATCATCCTTCTGTCTCTGGTGAGGAACAACGAAGAAGGGCCGATGGAGGACGGTGTGCAACGCGTGCGCGAAGGATTCCTAAACATACCAAACCGGATCAACGTAGCGGCCAGTCGCGCGATGGACCGCTTGGTGGTCGTGGGCCTGCGTGGGCGCTGGTCGCCGCATGGGCCGATGGGACGGATGACCAAGGCGTTTGAAAGCCAAGTTGCGAAGGGTACAGCGCGCGTGCTCGACGCCCAGGAAATCATCGGACGCACAGTGGCGCCCAAAACCGACGAAGCCGGCAGCCGTAAGCGGAAAACGCGCGCCGACGGAGATTCGCATGGCTAATCAAGCGCGGCCGATATTACGCCTGAAGGGACATGAACTTGTCTCAGCCGACGAAGACCGCAAGGTTGAAATCGGCGTATTTGACGTGCTCCTGCCGTGCCGAAGATACGAGGTGGCTTACAAGGTCGCAATTCTCGGCAAAGTCAGCCAGAGCCTCGAGTTCCTCCTGCGGCTCGTGAAGGCCGTGCCGGGGATCGCGGAAGAGTCCGCTGCGGCGTTCTTCGGTTACGCGCAAACAGAGATCGGCTATGTCCTTAACGAGGCGACAGGCCCAGGCTTCGTGGAGCGCCGGGACAGCCGCCTTTACCTTACCTCAGCGGGCGAAGCGCTTTTCCATGACGGCGCTGACGATCCGGCCATTTTCAGCGTCGAGGCGCGCCTTCGCGATTTTGGATTTGACCTGCTTGCTATTGCGCCGCAGTCACCTCGCTCTCTCGATACTGTGGAGCAAGCTCTTCCCGAAATTCCCATCATGGACGCGGCAGCAACCGCAAAAGTGGCGGACCGCGTGTTCGAGCGCTTTGGCCGATTTTTCCACGAGTTGTCCGAACGCCGCGACAAAGAGCAAACCCAGCAGCGAGACCTGTATTCGGTAGACCGCGTAATCCCCAAGGACCGTTTCCAGGTACCGATGCGCATACGAACCTTTGCGCAGGCATCCGCCCCGAGCCTTCCCGAAGTCGACCTGAATTCGTGGCGCGACGAGCATGAGATGGCCGACCGCCCGCATATCGAGAGTGCGGCGGCAAAAATGGTCGATGACCTCAGGATCAATGCCAGTCAGGTTAATGCACCACTCGCCTACGACCTTCTTACCGAGTTGGCACCCGATTTTCTAAAGGAGTTTGTCATACGCAGTGGCCTAAATGTGAACCGCTACTGGCGAGAGGCGGTGGGCCGGGCCGGTGAGCCGCGCGCAGACCGTAAGACAGTCCCCGTCGTTGGCCCGCTCTACAGCGAAAGCAACGCCAAACGGCTGATCGATGTCGTGGACTACGGATTGCGGAGCAGCGCTAAGCCGCCGGAGTTCGTCCTATCCGTTGCTCCGCAGACCGGGCTTTGGGGAGCGACCACGCAACAGCGGGACACGCTTTCCTATCTACGCCAAAGGATCGCGGCAGCAGCTCCCTCGAGCGCGGTCGAGATTGCGACGGTGTGCCTATTTACCGGCAAAGTCGGATGGTACATCGAAAAGACTTTCGACGCGGTTCAACTTGCCGACACCAGCGATATACCCGCGGCGCTGGAGCTTCTTGTCATCCCAAACGTCGCGGCCGCGGCTCTGGTCCATGCGCCAATCGGCGCTTCGTTCGGGTACGCTGTCCCGTTGGGATGGGCATCGTTCGACAGCGCGATCGTCACGCGCACACAGGCGTTCGTGTCCGATCGCCTAAGGGATTTCGTCAGTGATGGTGATTTGCGGAGCCGGCTTGAAGAAGCCCTACGAGCCGAACGGATGACTAACTCAGAGGACGACTGACGTGTATCCCTCCGCCGTGGGCCGCGTTTTCAAATCGGGGGAAGTGTGATGCTGCGCAGCTAAGTAGGCTTTATGAGCGAGGCTAGCTGCACAGCATGAGTCGGACGACATTGAGCAAGGGTGACGAGCGGCGTCGTCGATGGAGCGAAGAAGACCGGGTTCGGATTCTGGCGGCGTTCGCGGAGCCCGGCGCGGTAGTCGCGGAGGCGGCGCGTCACGAGGATATCTGCACGGGCCTCGTGTATAAATGGCGCCGAGAGACGCGGCGGACACCGAACGTGGGCGCCAGCGGATTTTCGCCGGTGATCATCGAAGCGCCGCCGTCGAACGGCTCCGACCTCGGCGTTATCTAAGTGGAGCTGAAGGACGTCCGGGGCCGCATCGGCGCGTCCCGTGTCGGGACGAGGACAAACCGTGTCTGAATCAGAAGTGACGGATTAGCTGCCGTCGACACCCTGAGCAAACCCAAGTTCGAGTGCGCCACTTTCTCAACGGTTCGTTGTGGATGGCGACCAACTTTCAGTAGTGCCCAGATGAAAACAGCGATAACTATGCTCTAATTTTCACAGGAGGGCATGGGTGGCCCGCATACGTCACATAGCGATCAGGAATTTTCGGTGCATCCAGTCGCTGGATTGGATGCCGTCGCCTGGTGTCAACTGCCTAATTGGCCCGGGGGATTCCGGTAAGTCTTCCGTGCTAGATGCCATAGATTACTGTCTCGGCGCACGACGCAGCATCACGATTACGGATGCCGATTTTTACCGGCTAGATGTCGAACAGCCCATCTCGATCTCGATTACCATTGGCGAGTTGGATGATGCATTGAAGAGTATGGAGGCTTACGGCCTCTATTTGCGTAGCTTCGACGCCCAGACCGGTACAATCGAAGATGAGCCCGAAGTGGCTAGTGAGACGGTTCTCACGGTCAACATGGCGATTGGAAGCGATCTGGAACCCATCTGGACGCTCGTGTCAGACCGTGCTCAAGCTCAAGGTCAGAGCCGATTTTTAACGTGGGCAGATCGCATCCGCTTGGCCCCCAACCGCATCGGAGCGCTGGCCGACTATAATCTGGCTTGGCGTCGGGGGTCGGTGCTCAACCGACTCTCAGATGAACGCGCCGATAACTCCGCCGCGCTTGCGAAGGCTGCCCGTGATGCGCGAGCGGCGTTTGGTGATGCGGCGGAAGAGAAGCTCGGCGAGACCCTTCAGATCGTCACTGATACGGCCAATGAGCTTGGTATTGCCACGGGCGGCAAGCTCAAAGCCATGCTCGACGCTCACTCGGTATCGTTCAGCGGCGGGACTATCGCCTTGCATGGCCCGGACGGGGTTCCCCTCCGCGCTCTTGGTATCGGCTCGACTCGTCTCCTGTTGGCTGGTTTGCAGCGGAAGGCAGCTGCTGAAGCCACTGTCATTCTGATCGACGAACTGGAATTCGGGCTGGAACCGCATCGCATCGTGCGGCTGCTCGGGTCGATCGGAGCCAAGGAAATGCCGCCCCCACTTCAAGCATTCCTGACCACCCATTCTCCCATCGCTCTGAGAGAACTGACCGGGGACCAACTCATCATTCTACGAAAGCGAGACGGCGTGCATCAAGCCAACCGTGTCGGATTGGCCGACGAGGTGCAGGGGACCATTCGGACCCATCCAGAAGCGTTCCTGGCACCAAAGGTGCTGGTCTGCGAAGGCGCGAGTGAGGTCGGGCTGATCCGCGGGCTCGACCTATATTGCGAGACCAATGGGCATCTTTCGATTCATGCCTTCGGCGTCAGCCTAGTCGACGCAAAGGGCGTCTCCAAAATTTACGGCAGAGCGCGCCCCTTCATATCGCTTGCCTATCGAGTAGCCTCCCTGCGCGATGACGATGTCCAGCCTGGTGCCGCCGACGAAGCAGCGTTTAGAGTCGCCGGCGGTTCGGTCTTCTGTTGGCGGCCAAGCCGGGCGCTGGAGGACGAGTTGTTCGCCAGCATGAACGATGCGGCTGTTCTGGCACTCTTGAGCAAAGCCGTTGAATGGCTCGGACCCGACATCGTCGACGCGCAGCTCCGCAATGCCTCTAGCAATTTGTTAGGACTTGCCCACTGTCAGGCAGTGGTCTCGCCTCAGAGCCGTGTTGCCATGACAGTCGCATCGAAGAGCAAACAGAACGACTGGTTCAAGTCGGTCAGCAGATATGAGGAAATCGGTCGCGACATCGTCGGGCCAAACCTTCATTTGGCCGATCCCGCGTTCCGCGCCGTGATCGACGGGCTTTGGAATTGGATGACCGTTGTCGGTTGAGATCGAACTTCTCACAATCGATCGGGGCACGATCACCGCGCCGGCAGGGTGCGGCAAGACGCACCTCATCGCCCATGCTTTGTCCCGGCATACCGGCTCCAAGCCGGTGCTGGTTTTGACGCATACCAACGCGGGCGTGGCATCGCTCCGCGCGAAGCTCGAGCGCGAACGGGTGCCTGTCTCGCGTTACCGCCTGGCGACGATCGACGGATGGGCCATCCGGCTCGTCAACGCATTTCCGACGCGATCGGGCATCAACCCGATAAATCTGGAGCTTCGAGACAGAGGCCGTGACTACCGGGAAATCCGGAACGCTGCCGGACGCCTGCTCAAGGCGGGTCACGTCAACGACATATTAACCGCGACCTATGATCGGCTGTTCGTTGACGAATACCAAGACTGCTCTCTTCGGCAGCACGCAATCGTTTATTACGCCGCCAGTGCCCTACGCACCTGCGTGCTAGGTGATCCCATGCAAGCGATCTTTGGGTTCGGAGATCCGTTGGCGAGTTGGACCGACCATGTCCTGCAGCATTTTCCGCTAGCAGGGCAGCTTCAAATTCCCCAGCGATGGGTTCGCGTCGGTGAAGACGCCTTTGGCGTCTGGTTGCTTCATATGCGCCAGCACCTAGCGGTTGGTGGCGCGCTCGATCTGGGCGCGCTGCCTCGAAACGTGACATGGGTCCAACTCCACGGCGACGACCGCGACCACGAATTACGGCTTGGCGCGGGTCGCATCGCGGCGCGAGCTGATGAGAAGGTCATTCTCATCGCCGACACGCGGCCGGCAGCCCAGAGAGATTTTGCGAAGCACATCCCCGGCGCGGTGACCGTCGAAAACGTCGACCTTACAGATCTTATCGCCTTCGCCGACGGGTTCGATCTCGGTTCTCCCAATTCACTGCGCCAGCTTGTTGAATTCGCCGGTTCGGTGATGACAAATGTCGGCGCGGCAGACCTGCTCACCCGTGTCGAATCCCTCCGAAGCGGTCGTGCACGGCGTGAAGCTTCAAATGCCGAACAAGTCGCGATCCAATTTGCGGAAGCGCCATGTTATCGTGGCGCAGCCGCATTGCTGGGCGCGATTTCCGAGCAGGGAGGTGTGCGAGCGCACCGACCGGCGATCCTGAGAGCCGCTCACAGCATGCTCAAAACATGCGGTGCTTCCCCAGAGATGTCTCCCTCGGATGCCGCAACTATGGTGCGCGAGCAATCGCGTCTTATCGGCCGACCTCTGGCGAAGCGCACGGTTGGGAGCACCTTGTTGCTCAAGGGGCTGGAAGCTGAAATCTGTGTGGTGCTGAACCCGGAACTGATGGATTCAAGGCACCTCTACGTTGCGATAACACGCGGCTCGAAGCGTCTCGTGATCTGCTCCAATCAGCGGGTGATCCAGCCTCGACCATAGGTAGAACTTATCGAAAGTGGCTAGCGCGCCCTCGCGTGAGCGGGTCTTCGAACGGTGCTTCGAGTCATTTTCCGTGTTCGTGGATCGTGGCCGTGCTCGATGAGCAATATTGGGAATTTGCAAGGTGAGCGCCCCACCTGGGTTGGGCGGGGCGCGGCGGTGCTGGTCAGTCGCCGTTGCGGCGGCTCGGGCGGGACCAGATGAGGCTGTAGCCTTCGCCGCTCTCGTCGTCGAACAGATTGGCGAAGATCGGAGCGGTGAAGCTGGGATCGTCCAGCTTGAGGCCGAGATAATCGCGGCCCTCGTTGGAGCGCTTGGACCAGGCGGCGCCGATCTCGATTTTATGCGGTGCACCGCATAAAATCGATTATGCGTAGCGCGCGATTATGCGGAGTCTGGCGCCGGGAGTGGCGGCTTTCCGGGGCTTTGGCGGCGATGTCGCTCCGCATAATAACGGGGCGAAGTCCGCGACGCCCTGCAGTGTGGCAGGGCGTCGCGGGCGCCGATCAGCGCGACCAGATCAGCGCGTATTCGCCGTTCTCGCCCTCGAACAGGTTGGCGTAGATGGGGGCGGTGAACGACGGATCGTCGAGCTTGACCGAGTGATAGGTGCGGCCCTCCTTCGAGGTCCGGCGCCATGCGGCGCCGATCTCGACTCCTGAGACGACCACCCGGAGGTCGGGGGCCTTGTCGCTGGTGGAGGCGGGATCGCTGGGGACGAGGCGCGCCTTGGCGTCGATGGCGAGGGTCTTGATCGCGCCGGTGTAGACGCCATCGTTGCTGCGGGTGAACGAGCCGATCTGGGACATGATGTAGCTCCTCTTGCTGTGTTCCAAGCCCGCGACCATCGCGGCCTTGTGGCGATCAGGAGCCCCGGGACGGCCGCCCCGCACCTGCAAGGCCGCAGCGCCAGCGGAGGACGGCGGGAGCCGAGCTTGTTGTCCCGCGAGGAGCCTCCCGCAGGGAGGCGGGGAAGAAGGTCGTCGACGCTGTTGCGGGGACGAGGCCGGGTCGAAGACCGCATCCTGGGGCCGATCCGCCCACACAAAGGCCCGTTGGTCGCGGCGGCGACACCGCGCCCGAGGAGAACGCCCCCAGCATCGATCAGGCACCGCGCTCGATGGCGATCACCGATCAGCGCGATCGCCGCTTTGGACGTGGAAGCCCACGCTCCAAAGTCCGCCTCCAACCAACGAGGAGGCAAACCGTGCCAACAGGTGTCTATGTAAGGAAGAATGACGTCAAAGACCGATTGCGGGCGGGACTTGCCGCCGATCACGCCGACGATTTTACCGCGTGGCTACGACAACGACGTTATACCGACAAGACGATCGTCGAGCGGATCAGGCTGCTCGCCTGTTGGACACATTGGGCGCGCGAGAAGGGCTATGCGTTCGACACGGTCCGCGCCGCGCACGCCGCATCGTTCGCGCTGATCAATGCGGGATATCGCCCGCGCTTCCGAGGCGACGTCAACAGAGACGCCGTCGAGACGGGCAAGCTGTTCATCGCCTATCTCGAAGATCGCGGCGCCCTGCCGCCGATGCCAGCGCTCTCGAGGCCGCCAATCGTCGACGAGTATATGACATGGGCGCGTGAACAGCAGGGGCTGGCCGAAACGACACTCGCCACATACGCCGGCGCGATCATCCCGTTCGTCGCCGCGCTCGGCGACAACCCGTCCGCCTATGACGCCGCGGCGATCCGGGGCTACATGTTGGGCCGCGCCGGCTCCGTTTCGGTCTCACGCCTCAATTGTATTGGTGGTTCGATCCGCGCATTCGTGCGCTTCCTGATCGCGACCGGTCGCTGTCCGCTGGGGCTCGACCACGCCATGCCACCCGCGGCGGAGTGGCGGCTCGCTTCGATCCCGCGCTTTCTTCCCGAGGATGACATCGCGCGCGTTATCGCCGCGTGCGACGGGGAGCGGCGACTGCGCGACCGCACGATCATCCTGCTGCTCGTGCGGCTTGGGATGCGCGCCAGCGAGGTCGCGCGTCTCTGCTTCGACGATATCGACTGGCGACAGGGCAATATCAGAGTGCATGGCAAGGGGCGTCGCGAAGAGCTGCTACCGCTTAGTCAGGAGGTCGGCGATGCGCTGATCGCCTATCTCAAACGCGCGCGTCCCGCGTTCCCAGGCTCACGTGCGCTGTTCCTAACCGACTATGCGCCGCTCAGGCCCATCGACCGCGGCACGATCAAATGCGTTGTGCGGCGCGCACTCGGACGCGCGGGAGTCGAGAGCCGACACAAAGGCGCGCATGTGCTGCGACACTCGGCGGCGACATCGATGCTGCGGCACGGTGTTAGCCTTGCTGGCGTGGGTGCGGTGCTACGCCACCGCTCACCCGCGATGACCGCGCACTACGCCAAGGTCGACATGACGCTGTTGGCGACGATCACACAGCCCTGGCCGGGAGACGCGTCATGCTGATCGACGATGCTCTCCGCTATGTCGCGCTGCGCCGGTCGCTCGGCTTCAAACTCGAAAAGACCGCACGGCATCTCGACGCGTTCACCCGCCATGCCGTGGCCAATGGCGACAGCCATATCCGCACCGCGACAGCGCTCGCTTGGACGGCGACGGTCTCTTCAACGCCGGACATGCGCTATCGCCGGCTTCAGGAAATAGCCGACTTCGCGCGGTTCCTGCACGCCGAGGACTCGAGGCACGAGATACCACGGCATCGTCCGTATTATCGTCCGCGCTCGCGACCCGCGCCGTATATCTACACGCCTGACGAACTGGCGCGGATGCTCGACGCCGCCGCAAATCTGCGGCGTCAAAAGCCCAGCCCTCTCAGGCGACACGTCCACGCGACGCTGATCGGCCTGCTCGCCGCGACCGGGCTGCGCGTCTCGGAAGCCCTGAATTTGCGACTCGGCGATCTGCTGCCGGACGGCGTGCTGCACATCCGCCAGACGAAGTTCAACAAAAGCAGGCTTGTGCCGATGCACGCAAGCGTTGTTGCAGCGCTCGACGCCTATCTGCGCATCCGGGCGACAGTCGCGAGTGTGGATGATCATGTGTTCCTGACGGTCGGCGGCAAACCGATGGGGCTCGGAGCGGTACATGCAGCCTTCCATGTGATCCTGGACAAGGCCGGGATCGCGCCGGATCGACCACGTCGCCCGCGTATCCATGACTTGCGCCACACCTTTGCGACGCGCGCGTTGGCGCGATGCGCCATGCGCCGCGAGGATGTCGCCCGCGACTTTGTGGCGCTCTCGACCTATCTCGGGCACGGCCATATCCGACACACCTACTGGTATCTGGAGGCGACGCCCGACTTGATGGGCGACATCGCCGCGGCCGCCGAAATGCTGGCTGCGGAGGTGATCGTATGACGCCGATCGCACCGCTCATCACCGTGTTCCTCCGCGAGCACATGCCTCGGCAACGCGGGTACAGCGCGCACAGCTGCGAGGCCTATGCGACTTGCTTCCGACTCTTGCTGACCTTCGCCGCCGATCGCCTGAAGACGCGGCCATCGCGGCTTACGCTGGAAGCGATCGACGCCGCGATGGTGCTCGCGTTCCTCGCTCATATCGAGCAAGATCGCGGCAACAGCGCGGCGACGCGCAACCTGCGGCTCGCCGCGATCAAGGCGTTCATGCGCTACGTCGAACTTCAGCGCCCGAGCGCGTTGGCGCAGGTCGCGCAGATCGATGCGATCCCGGGCAAGCGCCATGATCACAAGCTCATCCGGCATCTGACGATGCAGGAGGTGCGCGCCATCCTCGATGCGCCGGACACTTCGACCCGGTCGGGGATCCGCGACCGGGCGATGCTGCACCTGTGCTTCGCCGGCGGCCTGCGTGTCTCCGAACTGGTCGGGATGACGATGAGTCGCATCATTCTGCAACCCAGCCCCAGCATCCTCGTGTTCGGCAAGGGGCGCCGCGAGCGCAGCCTGCCGCTCTGGAAGGACGCCGCGCGTGACGTTCGCGCCTGGCTCGCAGTGCGTGGGAAGCCGCAAGCGCCCGAGCTGTTCGTCAACGCGCAAGGCATGGCGATGACGCGGGCCGGGTTCGAATATATCCTCGAAAAACATGGTCGGGCCGCTGCACGACAATGCCCCACGCTGGTTGATCGCGCGCTGTCGCCACACCTGTTGCGGCATAGTTGCGCGGTGCTGATGCTCCAGGCCACGCGTGATATCCGCAAGGTCGCACTGTGGCTCGGTCATGCCGATATCCGAACCACTGAGATCTACCTCGGGATGGATCCCTCCGAAAAGCTCGAGGCCGTCGAAGCGGTGCTCCCGCCCGCGTTGCGACGTGGTCGGTTCAAAGCGCCTGACGCGTTGATCGCATCGCTGATGGCCGATGCGCACACGGCGCCGACATGAGTGCGGACGGCGGGCGTCCGCGATTGTTGCGGCGACGGCATGATCGGGGATGTCTCCTCGGGCGCGGTGTCGCCGCCGCGACCAACGGGCCTTTGTGTGGGCGGATCGGCCCCAGGATGCGGTCTTCGACCCGGCCTCGTCCCCGCAACAGCGTCGCCAACCTTCTTCCCCGCCTCCCTGCGGGAGGCTCCTCGCGGGACAACAAGCTCGGCTCCCGCCGTCCTCCGCTGGCGCTGCGGCCTTGCAGGTGCGGGGCGGCCGTCCCGGGGCTCCTGATCGCCACAAGGCCGCGATGGTCGCGGGCTTGGAACACAGCAAGAGGAGCTACATCATGTCCCAGATCGGCTCGTTCACCCGCAGCAACGATGGCGTCTACACCGGCGCGATCAAGACCCTCGCCATCGACGCCAAGGCGCGCCTCGTCCCCAGCGATCCCGCCTCCACCAGCGACAAGGCCCCCGACCTCCGGGTGGTCGTCTCAGGAGTCGAGATCGGCGCCGCATGGCGCCGGACCTCGAAGGAGGGCCGCACCTATCACTCGGTCAAGCTCGACGATCCGTCGTTCACCGCCCCCATCTACGCCAACCTGTTCGAGGGCGAGAACGGCGAATACGCGCTGATCTGGTCGCGCTGATCGGCGCCCGCGACGCCCTGCCACACTGCAGGGCGTCGCGGACTTCGCCCCGTTATTATGCGGAGCGACATCGCCGCCAAAGCCCCGGAAAGCCGCCACTCCCGGCGCCAGACTCCACATAATCGCGCGCTACGCATAATCTACTCGGCCCACGTAGACGCGGTGGCTGGGCGCATTCTCGCCGGAGCGGGTAGTTTCGGGGACGATGCGAACATTCTTGGCCTGGACGGAAAGGGTGACGATTTCGCCGGTGAACTCGTTGTTGCCGGTCTTCTTGAAGGTGCCGATGGTCGCCATTGGAATTCTCCTCGATCTGAAGTTCCGAGCCCGCGCCATTGCGGCCTCGATGGCGATCGAAGGGCCGGAGGCGATCGACGCGGCATCGCTTGCGACCGCAGCGTCAGCGGAGGATGGCGCAAGAGCGACTTTGTTGTTTCGCGAGGAATGACGGCGCAGCCGGCAGGGGAAGAAAGTCGATCGGCGCCATTGCCGCATAGGCGATCGAGGCGCAGCCGGCCTTCGGCCAGATCCGCCCATCAAAGAGGCCATTATGGAGCGCTCGGCCTGACGAGCATCGGGGAGAATTCGGCGACCGCATGCGACCGCAAAGATTCGGCGACGAGTGCCGACGATGATGATGATCCTCTGTCCGGCTTCAAAATTTCGTCGTCGTCGCTTCCGAGCGCATATCGAAATGCCTCCCGCCCCGCTGATTGTCGGACGACAATGAGATCGCTCTCGCCAATGGATTGCTCCGATGAGCATCACAATTCGACCGGCTCGCCACGACAATTCGAATTCGCCGCCATCATAGCCGCCGTGTCACGACGATGAACTCGGAGATATGCAGATCGACATGCGCCCATGGGAGCAGCTGCAACGGCGTCAGGCCCGCGCGAGACGCGTTTCTTCCCGTCCCGGCGGGGCGGTTCCGGTGATGCGGATCAAAGCGCTGATGCCGACCGCGACCGCGCCGACGAGCGAAAAAATCATCTGCCATGTCGTGGAGGGCATAGCCATCTGGGCAATTCCGTGCGTGGCGTAATAGCCGGCGACCGTCGCCGGCGCAGCGTAGACGAGCACGACGGCGAGTCGGAGCCAGGTCCAGGGAACGAAAGCGAGCGCCAATTGCCCGACGCCGAATGTCACGCCTGCGGTGATGACGCCAACGACGGCGCCGCCGAGCCAGCCGGCGCCAGTATGAAAAGCCCAGGCGCCGATCGTCAGGCCGGCATAGAAGGGGAGCGCGAAGACGGCGAGCGTGAACAGCAGCCAGCAGAAGAAGCCGATGCCGGCGATGACGAGCAGAGGTCCGAAGATGATCATAGCGGTGGTCTCCGTGAGACAAAGGTCTGACGAGCGCGCCTTCCACCACCGCCGCAGCGCAGCGGCGAGCCTAGCCGGAAAGATGAGACAGGGCGAGCGAAAATCCCTGCGGGATTTTCGTCGCTCGTGGTGGCAGATTCCTTCATGATTGGAAGGGATCGAACTCGTAAACAATTGCGGCGGGATCGCCGTCGTATTCGGTCGACGGCATGACGCCGTAGTCTCCCGCGCCGTCATGGAAGACGACGACGCAGATCATGAGGGTGTTCGCGAGGTCCCAACCGCGAGCGTGGGCGAAGGTGAGGTTTCGAGACATCGATCGGCTCCTGTGCTGTGGCGGGGGCCATCCCCGCGCGACAGGCGCCCGATGTGTCCGGCCGATGGCCGCGATCACCGCGCAGGTGAAGCCGAAGCGGCGGCACGCTCGCGTAGCCGACCCCTCGTGGGTTGATGGCGTTAGGCCGTCGGGCGGATAGAGGATCAGCGCCGATCAGAGCGGGGTGGCGCTCGCCGACAGGAGTCGATTGCTTCGAAATCATGAAGCCCGGTCGCGGATCGCGCGAACCTCGTCTATTGTCGGCCGACCACAGTGCATCTGCAGAGCGAACGGCTCGGGAGGTCGGCATGGCGGAGTTCACTGGACGAGATCTCCATCTCGTGAAGAAGGCGCTCGCCATCGCGGCGCTGGCGATCGAGCGGCAGCCGGGGCCGTTTCAGTCCGGCTCGGATTTGAGCGACATGAAGGCATTGCTCGATGAGATCATCGAGAACGATACGGAATTGGCGTATTACGCGCGCGCGGCGAGGATCGCCGTGCTCGGCGCGCCCGACTGAAACAAGGCTTTACGCAAAGGCGGCGACACGCTTTTGCGTTTCGGCGCATTTCCGGCTCTGATGGTCGGCGGCGCTCACGCGCCGCCTGCGCCGAAGCGCCAAACCGGAATACCGAGCTTGCGCGCCTTGTCGGCGAGGTTTTCCTGGATGCCGGTTCCCGGAAAGACGATGACGCCGATCGGCAAGACCTCCAGCATTGCGTCGTTGCGCTTGAAGGGCGCCGCCTTCGCGTGCTTGGCCCAGTCGGGCTTGAAGGCGATCTGCGGAACCTTGCGGTGATCGGCCCAGCGGGCGGCGATCCGTTCGGCGCCTTTCGGACTGCCGCCATGCAGCAGCACCATGTCGGGATGCTTGGCGTGGACCTGGTCGAGCTTTGCCCAGATCAGGCGATGGTCGTTGAAGTCGAGCCCGCCGGTGATGGCGATCTTCGGACCGGGGGGCAGCAGCACCTCGTTTTCGGAGCGCTTCTTCGCCGCGAGAAAGTCTCGGCTGTCGATCATCGCCGAAGTGAGATTGCGGTGATTGACCATTGATCCGCCGCGCGGTCGCCAGGACGATCCGGTGTGGCGCTCATAATGCTCGGCGGCGTGATCGCGCATCAGCTCGAATGCGTCCCGGCGCTCGAGGTGAGTCTGCCCTTCTGCTGTGAGTCGCTCCAGCTCGACGGATTTCACCTCGCCGCCATCCTGCTTGCGCTGCGAGCGGCGTTGCGCCTGTTCATTGTCGTCGAGCTCGCGCTCGATCCGCTCCACGGCGCGGTGAAAGACATTGACGGTCGACCAGAGCAAGTCGCCGAGATCCGGCTCGAGGCGGGTGTCCTGCAATGCCGCGATCAGCGCGTCGAAGATGTCGGCGACGGCGCCCGAGACGATGCGCCCTTCTGGCAATGGCCTCGGATCAGGTTCGTCCTGAAAGGGGCGATAGCCGTAGAGCTGGAGTTCCTGGAGGATATGGTCGGTCGGGGATGACGCGTGCGGCTCGTTGCGGTCGTCGTCGCGATCGGTGATCATGGCGCTTCCTTTCGTCGGATCGACCGCGCCCATCGCGGCCTTCATGGCGACGAAAGCGGCGGGCGGAGCGGACCTGCACCCGCAGCGAAGCGAAGGGCCGGAGCGCAGCGGAGGACGGCGGAGGCCGGCTATTTTGTCTCGCGATGGAAAGCGGCCGCAGGCCGCGCCGGAAAATAGCCGGCAGCAGCCGTTGCCGATCCGAGCCGCCTGCCGATCGATCGCCCTCTGAAGAAGGACGTGGGGGCGGACCTCTCCGATAATTCAGGAAGCGTCATCATTCTTCGAGACGTGAATCCGCCGGCAGCGAGCGTCATCCCTTCAGCCCGCGCCTATGTCGTCAGCTCCATGAAGCGCGCGACGTCTTGCGGGGCGATCTGCACACGTACGGCCGCCCGGAGCGCATCGAGTCCGAGCAACCGCAGATCTTCGTTGAAGTCGCCCAGCGCCGGAGACAGCACGATCGTCTCGATCCCGATCTGCTGCGCCCGGTCGATCAGCGCCGTCACCGCGCCGTCGCCGGCCGGATCATCGTCGCGCGCGATATAGAGCCGGCGCAATGTGTCGGAGAAGAGGATGGCGGAGAGATGCGCCGCCGAGAGAGCCGCGGCCATCGGCATGGTCGGAAGCGCCGATCGCAGCGACAGAACGGTTTCGACGCCTTCGCCCGCCGCCATCACCTCACCCGCCACGCCAAAACGGACCGCATGGCCATTGAGATCGCCCATCGCCCGCCTCGGCGTTTCGATCGGCGCCTTTCCGAGCGTCGTCTCCGAAAAGCCGCGAGGATCGAGCCAGGTGCGATGCACGCCTGTCAGGCGCCCGTCGAGGTCGGTCACGGAGGCGATCATCGCCGGCCAGATTTCGGTCGGGGAATGCTCGTCCGGCCGGTGATAGCATTGTGGATGAAAGCGGAGCGATGCGGTTTCGTGCAAAGCCGTAATGCCGCGATTGCGCAGATACGCTTCTGCGAGAGTCCCGGAAATCGGCTGCGACATAGCGAAGAGCCGCCTCGCCGACTCCCGCGAGTCGACAGGCACCGAACGTGATCTCGTCCTCTTCGTCATCGGCGGCGACTCCCGACGCGGCAGTCTCAGGAACAAGCGCGCCTCATCGACAGTGTCCTTGAAATCGGTGAAGCCGCAACTCTCCTGGATGACATCGAGCAGATCGCCGTGCTCGCCGGTCGCGGCGTCGGTCCATTTGCCGGCGGCGCCCTTGCCGCTCTTAGTCCCGATCAGCCGGACGAACATGGAGCGACCCGGCGTGTTCCGAACATCGCCCACCAGCCAATATCGGCCTTCGCGATATCCATTGTGGAGATAATGATGGCACACCGCCTCGGCCTGACGGCCGAGACACCGCGCGAGATCAGAGGCGTCGGGACGAGTCATGTCACGCTGCCTCCTTTTCGCTGACGCGCTGGAGCGGATAGCGCTCCATCAGTTTCGCCAGCACCGCCGGGCCGCTCGCGTCGACGGGCACGAACATGCGCAGCTTCCAGGAGATGATTTCGTGGAACAGCCCATAGGCGGAGAGTCTTTCACGCATGGCGTCGGTGAATCCCGACAGCTCGATGCGGTGCGCGCCCATAACGCGAACGCGGCGAAGTTGGAGATCCTCGGCGAGGTGGAGAACGGCGCGGCCATCCGTCAGGGCAGCGAACGCATCCTCTGCGGAGAGATCGGTGGCGCCAGCTGCGAGCGCTGCCGCGACCCAGGCGGCCGTGACCCGGCGGCCGATGATGCGCTCGCCGTCATCGGTTTGAAGGCGATAGACTCGCGTCGAGTCCTTCGGCAGGCGTTTCCAGATCGGCAGCAGCAGGCCAGCGACGATATGGATCGTGCTGTCGGAGAATTCCGGCACGGCGGCGACCTCGACGCCCCACGCGGCGGCGAAAGCGTGTCCGTCGACCTCGGTCCAGTGACTTTCCTCCATCATCTTCAAAGACGCATAATGCTGCTCCATCGGCCGGATGAGGCGCACGCGCTGCTCGATCTCGCCATCGTCGAGCATCAGCGACGGCGCAGGCAGTTGGATCGCCGCTCGGCCCGAGCGCTCGTTGACGAGCGGCACGGCGCGCCGATCGGCGAGAAGATCGAACGTCCGGTCGAGCGTCAGGGGAAGATTGCGCTCGCGCTGTGTGATCGTCAGCAGGCGCGTCTCCGCGCCTGTGCCGGGATGGGTGTAAATGGTTCGGCGATTGGTGACGAGGAAACTCTCGGCCCGCAGCGTCTCGAGCCCGACGTCATAGACGCCAGCGGCGATGGCTCCTTCGACCTTCGCGTTCAGCAATTGCTCGAATGCGGTAAACAGAACGCCCTGGAGCTCGATGGTCAGCGCCAGCAGTCGATTGAGGAAGGTGGTTATCGGCGGCAGTTCGTCCTTGATCCCATTGGAATCCGTCAGCGACAATCCCGTCGCATCTTCGAAGGTCTGCAAGGAACAGCCTTCGATCTTGCCGCGGACGAGCAGCAGATAGAGCTGTCGCAACGCGTCGCGCGCGTAATGACTCTCCAGATTGTCCTCGGGACGAAACAGGCCCTGGCCGCCCGTCTGACGCTGGCCGCGCGTGATCGCGCCGAGCGTGTCGAGCCGGCGCGCGATGGTCGATAGAAAGCGCTTTTCTGCCTTCACATCGGTCGCGATCGGACGAAAGAGCGGCGGCTGCGCCTGATTGGTACGATTGGTGCGCCCGAGGCCCTGGATGGCGGTATCGGCCTTCCACCCCGGCTCGAGCAGGTAGTGGACGCGGAGCCGACGATTCCGGGCGGAGAGCTCGGCATGATAGCTGCGCCCGGTGCCGCCGGCGTCGGAAAAGACGAGGATGCGTTTAAGATCGTCCATGAAGGCGGCGGTCTCGGCGAGATTGGCCGAGCCGGCGCGGCTTTCGACGGCGAGGCGCTCGCCCTTGCGGACAATGCGCCGCGAGCGCCCCGTCACCTCGGCGACCACATCGGTCCCGAAACGCTGGACGATCTGGTCGAGCGCCCCGGGCACCGGCGGCAAGGAGGAGAGCTTTTCGATCAACGCAGTGCGGCGGGCGACCGCCTCGCGGCTCTCGACCGGCTGGCCGTCGCGAAAGACAGGTCGCGACGACAGATTGCCTTCACTGTCAGTAAAGGGTTCGTAGAGCTGCACCGGGAAGGAATGAGCGAGATAGTCGAGCACATATTCGCGCGGCGTCATGTCGACCTGGATGTCGTTCCATTCCTCGGTCGGAATTTCCGCGAGGCGGCGCTCCATCAAAGCTTCGCCGGTCGAGACGATCTGGACGACGGCGGCGTGACCTTCCTTCAGATCGTGCTCGATCGAGCGGATCAGCGTCGGCGTCTTCATGCTCGTCAGCAGATGGCCGAAGAAGCGCTGCTTGGCGGATTCGAACGCGGATCGCGCGGCGGCTTTGGCCTGCCGGTTGAGCGTGCCGGTCGCGCCGGTGATGTTGGCCGCCTGCATGGCGGCGTCGAGATTATTGTGGATGACGGCGAAGGCTTCGGCGTAGGAATCGTAGATGCGGGTTTGCTCCGGCGTGAGTCGATGCTCGACCAGCTCATATTCGACACCCTCATAGCTGAGCGAGCGCGCCGTATAGAGGCCGAGGGCGCGAAGATCGCGGGCGAGCACCTCCATCGCCGCGACGCCGCCGGCTTCGATCGCCTCCACGAATTCGGTGCGCGTCGCGAAGGGAAAATCCTCGCCGCCCCAGAGGCCGAGGCGCTGGGCGTAGGCGAGATTATGGACCGTGGTGGCGCCGGTCGCCGAAACATAGACGATGCGGGCATTCGGCAAAGCGTGCTGGAGACGAAGTCCTGCGCGGCCCTGCTGCGAGGCGGCCTGGTCGCCGCGTTCGCTCTTGCCGCCGGCGGCGTTCTGCATGGCGTGGCTTTCGTCGAAGATGATCACCCCGTCGAAATCGGAGCCCAACCATTCGACGATCTGCCGCACGCGGGAAGCCTTCTCGCCGCGTTCATCGGACCGCAGCGTAGCGTAGGTTAAAAATAGGATGCCTTCCTGCAGCGAGATCGGCTTGCCCTGCGGGAAGCGCGAGAGTGGTGTGACGAGCAGGCGCTCCATGCCGAGCGCCGACCAGTCGCGTTGCGCATCCTCGAGCAGCTTGTCGGATTTGGATATCCACAGCGCCCTGCGGCGGCCATGCATCCAATTGTCGACGATGATCCCGGCCGACTGGCGGCCCTTGCCGGCGCCGGTCCCATCGCCCAGCATGAAGCCGCGCCGGAAGCGAATAGCGCTGTCGGCGTCGTCACGCGCCGCGGCGGTGACGTCGAAGGTCTCGTCGACCGTCCATGATCCCGCGAGAAACGCCGAATGGGCGTCGCCGGCGTAGATCACCGTTTCGAGCTGGGCGTCGGACAAAAGTCCGTCGGAGAGGATGTTCGCCGGCAGCCGCGGCCGATAGCTCGGCTTCGGCGGCGCGACCGAGGCCATGGCGGCGGATTGCACCAGCTTAGTGGGGTGCGCCTGAGAGCCGGGAATACGGATCGACTGCAATCCGTATTCTTCATAGATCGCATCTGTCAGGCGAGCGCCTTCCAGCGGCGCCCAGTCGATGGTCTCATAGGTGAGCCCCACGCCCTCGGGCGCGCCGGGGAGCGTCGCTCGACGAACCGGAGCGTTTCGAACGGAAATGGCCGGCTCCGTGCGCGGCCGCGGACCGCTGGCCGGCGCCGGCAAGGCGATCGGCAGGCGCGGCGGCGCCAGCTCGCCGATCCAGGCGAGGAGCGTCGCGACATCGGGCGCTGTGCCGTGCGACGCCGGAAAGACTCTAGGATCGTCCGCTGGCAGTTTGTCGATGATCGTAAGCCGCGTCTCGATGGTCGTGCCGTGCTTCGCGTAGACAGCGCCATCGATCGCGGCGGAAAAGACGACGCGGCCACGCTGCTGAAGGTGGATAAAGGCGTCTCGCCAAGCTGGCGTGTCGGGCGCGACGTTCGCGCCCGTGATCGCGACGAGTCGGCCGCCATCGGCCAGCCGCGCCAGGGCGGAGGCGATGTGACGATAGGCGGCGTCCGCCATTCGACCAGAGACATTCGCCATCGCCGAAAACGGTGGGTTCATCAGCACGACGGAAGGAGTGATCGCCGGATCGAGATGATCGTCGATCTGCGCCGCATCGAAGCGGGTGACCGGAACGGAGGGAAAAAGAAGAGAGAGAAGCTCTGCGCGGGTTTCGGCGAGCTCGTTGAGAACGAGGGATGCGCCGGCCATCTCGGCGAGAATGGCGAGCAGTCCGGTGCCGGCCGAGGGTTCGAGAATGCGGTCGGCGGGCGAAATCGCGGCTGCGACGAGAACCGCGAGGCCGAGCGGGATCGGCGTCGAGAATTGCTGGAACGTCTCGCTCTCCTCCGATCGGCGCGTATGCGTCGGCGAGAGGTCTGCGATCTTCGACAGCATCGGAAGTGCGGCGGCCGGAGAGCCGGTTTTGCGGAAAATCGCCTTTCCGTATTTGCGCAGGAACAGAGCCGTCGCCGCCTCGCAGGAGTCATAGCCCATCTTCCAGTCCCAGGAGCCGGAGGCGTCCGACGCGCCGAAGGCGGACTCCATCGCCGCGCGAAGAATGGCGGCGTCGAGGCGTCGGCCATGTTCGAGATGGGGAAGAAGACGGCGAGCCGCGTCGGCGATCGCGGAGCCGGTAGAAGAGCGGCGGGCCAGAGTCGACGCAGCCGCATCGGCGGCTGCGGGTGCAGACATCTTGGACATGGAAGAGGTCTCGGGAGAGCGGGAGCGGACGAGCCGGCGGGCGCTCTCTCTCGAACCAGCCGGGCTCGCTCCTCCCGGCCAAACTCTTCCTCTCACGGCGTCTCCAACGGGCCGCGTACGAGCGGTGTCATCGGGATCGCATGATGGCGGGGTCACATGCGCTTGATTATGGAGCTCTCGATCGCCGGCATGAAAAATGGCGGAGTGCTTTGCAGCGCTCCGCCGATAGATCATTCAGCCGCAATCGGAATTGGCGCTCTCATTCGCTTCATCGTCCGAGAGAAACTCAGGCAGCTCTCCGGATTCGCCGGCTGTTTCGCCCACTTCGAGATCAGCCTGTTCGAAATCGTCGAGCCTCAAAGGCTCAGGCAGCCAGCCGGAGCCGGCGAGCAGGCGTTCGGCTTCGACCGCCATCTCGCCCTTTTTCAAATGTTCGATGAGCTGAACCGCCCGTTCGCCCTTGGCTTCGCGGACGGCATCGAGAATTCGTCGCTTCGGCACGCGACCGAGATAATTGTCGACGGTCGGTTTCCAACCGGCGTCGACCATGTTCAAGCCGACCGCGCGAGCGAGCCGATCGGCATTCTTCAGGCGCTGCTGCACTGAATGCGCCGTGACCGCGCCGCCGCCATAGCGGTCCGTCTTCTCATGGAGGGCGTTGACGCCATGGCTGACGCAATGCGCAAGCAGCGCGAGGCGATGCGTGTCGTCGAGGCCGACAAGCCAATCCCAGAGCTCCTGGTCGTCTCCGGGAATGCTCGATTTCCATGCGTCCTGCCGCTCTGCGATCGCATGCGAGCTGGCGCTATTCTTCAAATCCGTGGGCTGGATCGGAAAGGATATCTGCCGCAAGGAGATTTCCAAGCCGGCGGCCGAAGTCGCCGCGTAATGGAAGGTGTCGGCGACGAGCTTATGCAGCAGGGCCGTAATGGCGACACGCGGACTATTCGCGACCGCGTTCTGTAGCGCCAATGTTCTGTACGCCGTTAGCTCGATCATCAGCCGCTCGGGCAATGGCGCGAGCGTGTCGGTTTCATCTTCCTCCGAGTCGACCGGGTGGCCTTCGATGGTGATGACGGTCTGCTGCACGGCGGGAGCAATGGCTGGTGACGATTCGACTGTGCCCGCATCCTCGTTCGTGTTCTCCTCATGAGCGGGCGCCTCGTCCTCGTGCCGCACATGGCCGCGATCAATAGATAGAAGGCCTTCGGCGTCGATGCTGACGAATGCTCCGGCGCGAGCGACATCGGACGGGTCGAAGCTCCGCGGTCGATTTTGCAGCTCGGCGAGCGCAGTCTCGATCTCGCCCAGGCGCCTGTCGATATCCTCCGGCAGTTCGTCGACTTTCTCATATTCGGTCTCCAGGCTCTCATGTTCGGCCTCGAGCGAATCGATCGTCGCCTGTTCGTCGTCGGTCAACTCGGTGGACGCGCCGACGAGTTCTCTCAGCCCATTCGTATGTCCGAACGGGAACGAGACCGCGACCTCGACCCATTTCCAGCCTTCGGCGGCGACTGTTTCGGCCGCCACCTTCAACTTTTCGATGACGAGGCTGTCGAGCAACGCGACATTTTCCAGCCAGCCGCCGTCATCGTGCTGGAACAAGTCGCGCATGACGATTCCCCCAGCCGCTTCATAGGCGTCGAGACTGACGAAGACGGCTCGCCGATCAGCGGCGCGCACCGCTTTTTCCGTCAGCATGCGACGGATCTGGTAAGGTTCCTTCGACCAGGACTTTTCCAGCGCTGTCCAGACCTGCTCCTGCCGAGCGTGGTCCGACGAAACGGCGAAGGCCATCAACTGCTCCAGCGACATTCCGTCCTCGGCATAGATGTCGAGGAGCTTCTCCGACACGGTGGTCAGCCGCAGGCGCTGCTTCACGACATTGACGCCGATGAAAAAGGCCGCGGCGATGTCCTCCTCCGACTTTCCCCTGGCGCGCATCGCCTGGAAGGCGCGGAACTGATCGAGCGGGTGCAGCGGCGCGCGCTGGACATTCTCGGCGAGCGAGTCGTCTTCCGCGAGGATGTCGCTCGCGGGATTCCGGACGACGCAGGGGACGGGCGCCGTTTTGGCGAGCCGCTTCTGTTTGATCAGAAGCTCGAGCGCCCGATAGCGGCGACCGCCCGCGGGAATTTCGAACATGCCGGTCTCGGCGCCGTCTGCGTCGAGCACCGGCCGGACGTTCAGGCTCTGGAGTAGCGTGCGGCGCGCGATGTCCTCGGCGAGCTCCTCGATCGAGACGCCGGCCTTCACCCGCCGGACATTCGCCTGGGAGAGGACGAGCTTGTTGAATGGGATGTCGCGCGAGGACGACAGTGTGATCTTCTGAACGGCAGTAGCCATGGGGATGAACTCCGTGACGAGCCCGCCGAAAGCCTCTCTCTCGGCTCGCAGCCCGTCACGAAGCGCGGCGCCGCCCTCTGACTCTGAGGACGGCGCCGCGGGAAAGAGGATCAGCAGATGCGGAAAGGCACGGAACCGAAGACACGGATTTCCGCGTCTCCGGATTTCTGGAATTCAGGCTGCGCGATCGAGGAGCTTCTTGGCGCGCGCCTCCAGATCGAGACGGGCGTCCTGATGGGTCTTGTTCCGCGCGACGGCGGTAATACCCTGCACGAAATCGAAGATGCTCTCGGGCTTGCGGCCTTCCTCGGTCAACACGGTCTCGATGATCTTCGCCGTCTCCCTCTTGGAAAAACCGCGCCGTCGCAGGAAGTCGTCTCGGTCCTCATCAGTGCGGGCGACGATCTTCTCCCGCGCGGCCTTGATGCCGTTCACGAATGGCATGGGCGAAGAATCGGCGAAGTGCGTCAGCGCCGGCGCTGCCTCATGTGCGAAGCGGGAGGCGGCGTATTTCGAGTGGCGGATGGTGATTTCCTCGAAATCTTCGACGCCCCACAGATTCCTGTTTTGACAGACCGCGCGGAGATAGAAGCTCGCCATGCCGAGCGTCTTCGCGCCGACTTCAGAATTCCAGCAGTAGAAACCGCGGAAATAAAGATCGGGCGAGCCGTCCGGCAGCCGACCGGCTTCGATCGGATTCAGATCGTCAACAAGGAAGAGAAAAACGTCGCGGTCCGAGGCGTAGAGGGTCGTGGTGTCTTGCGTGATATCGACACGCGGATGATAGACGCCGGTCGACCAGTCGAGCACGCCCGGCACCTTCCAGCGCGTATCGCCTGTGCCGTTGCCGGCGATGCGCTGCACCGCCTCGACGAGTTCATGGTCGTAGATGCGGCCATAATCCGGGCCGGTGACGGCGCGGAGCTCGATACGGCCATCTTCGATCTCCAGCGTCTTGACCTGCTCGGCGCGATTCGACGTCAAGCCGTATTGGAGATTAATGCCGGCGAGCGGCGCCGGGAGTTGGCGGAGATAGGCCGCCGGCGCGCCGACCAAGCTCGCGAGCTGACCGAAACTCCAATGGGTCGGCGCGATCGGCGTGTCCGCGCCGGGCAGCACCAGCGTCAGGCGTTCAGCGTCCTCACGGCTGGCATCCACCCGGATTGCCGCGCTCTCCACGGTTCGGGTCCGGCTGCGCTCGGTCCGTCCGCGCACGGCCGCGTAGAGGTCCGACAGGGACAGGAAGCGCTCGTCAGGCGGCCGCGAGAACCACTCTGAGGACACGCGGCCGATTCGTTCGCCGCGGGATACATCCACTTTGTAGCCACCGGCGGGGTCCCGAACGGTGTTAAGAATTTCGACTTGGGTCATGAGTCATCTCCAGGACAGGGACCGGAGGTCTCTCCTCCGTCTTCAACCCGTCACGGCGAAGGCCGTCAGCACTCTCACTCTCTGCGGAGGGTTTTTGACCTCATCGCGCCGCGCGCCCGCTCCGTCGAAGCTATGTGGCGAAAATAAAATTGGAGCACCCCTCAAATTTGAGTTGACCGAAGCGCTCAGTTTTGCAATCTGAGACATGCTCGAACTCAGAGAAATTGCCGGAGTGCTCTCAGGGGTGGCGGTCCAAGAGGCCGAGGGCGGCCCTGCGCGGTTCGTTCGCCTCGCCGATCTTTCGGAGGTGAGGGCCGGACGCACGCCAGCGTTGATCTCGGGTGAGGCGCCCGCCGTGGCGAGAGCCCAAGCGATCGAGGAGGGAGATCTGCTAGTTGGTGCCCGCGGCGCTACGACCGATGTGTGCCTTGCAAGCGGTTCTGTGGTTGGGGCCTATATATCGTTAGATCTATACTTAGTGAGGCCTGATCTTACGAAGGTCGATCCTGAATATTTGGCGGCTTTTCTCAATTTGCCTGCCACGCAGGCGGTTTTCGGCGGCAGCAGGCAGGGAAGCGGTCTCGCCCGCCTTCCTAAGGACGCGCTTGAGGCGGTGTGCATTCCACTTCCCCAGTTGTCGCAGCAACGGGTCATTGCCGAGTTGGCTTGTTGCTTTCGAGATGAAGCCGACCTGCTGAGGCGGCTTTCCGATCTCAATTCCACCCTGGGCCGCGAGGCCCTCTCGCGTGCTATCCGCGCCGCAGCAAAAAGCACGAATTCATAGGAGATTTCAGTGACCACCCTCCAGCGAGACGACATTCTCTCTGCGGTTTGGCGCGCCTGTGACACGTTTCGCGGGGCCGTCGATGCCACGCAGTACAAGGATTATGTCCTGACCGCGCTGTTCCTAAAATATATCAGCGACGTGCGTCGTAAGCATGTTGAAGAGTTTCGACGCGATTACGGTTGCGACGAGCTTCGTATCCAGCGGCGGCTCGATCGCGAACGTTTCAAGTTGCCAATGGTGGAGCTGAAAAACAGCAAGACAAATAAAGTTGAGGAGAGCTTTCTCGGCGATTTTTACAGCCTTCACGAACGTCGAGGACGCGACAATATCGGTGAGCTAATCAACATCGTCTTGGATGCGATTGAAAAGGCGAATGAAGGCAAGCTCGGAGGCCTTTTTCGTGCAATCGACTTCAACTCCGAAACCAACCTCGGTCAGACGAAGGATCGCAATCGCCGACTGAAGACGCTGTTAGAGGATTTTGCCAAGCCGGGCCTCGACCTGTCCGAGACCTCCGAAGATATCCTGGGCGATGCGTATATTTTCCTGATCGAGCGTTTCGCATCGGATGCCGGCAAGAAGGCCGGGGAATTCTTCACGCCGCGAAAAGTGTCAGAGGTCGTCGCCAAGTTAGCGCATCCGAAGTCCGGGGAGCGGATTTGCGATCCTGCCTGCGGGTCAGCGTCCCTGCTTCTGCGCGCCGGCGAGGAGGTACCTGACCGCAACTTCCAACTCTTTGGCCAAGAGTCGAACGGCAGCACGCGTTCGCTGGCACGGCTCAACATGCTGCTGCACGCACAGGACAACGCACGCATAGAATGGTGCGATACGCTGAACTCGCCGACGCTCATCGAAAGCGACCATCTGATGCGCTTCGACGTGGTGGTCGCCAATCCGCCATTCAGCTTGGACAAGTGGTGGGGCAATACGGACTCGGAGGGCAATGCCCTCCCCGACCCGTACAAGCGCTTCACCCCCCATATGCCGCCCAAAAGCCGCGGCGATTATGCCTTCATTCTGCACATGCTGGCGATCACTCGGCCGACGGTCGGACGCATGGCGGTCGTCGCGCCGCACGGTGTCCTGTTCCGCTCCGGCGCCGAGGGTAAGATCCGCGAGAAGCTGATCCGCGACAATCTGCTCGATGCCGTCATCGGCCTGCCGGCGCAGCTCTTCCCGACCACCGGCATCCCGGTCTGCATCATGGTGTTCGATAAGGCGCGCGAAGCCGGCGGCCTCAGGTCGCACGAGCAAAACATTCTGTTCATCGATGCCAGCCGTGATTTCGAACCGGGCAAGAAGCAGAACCGGCTAACTGACGAGAACGTCGACAAGATCGTCGACACCTATCGCCGCCGGGCGGTGATCGAGCGCTATTCCCATGAGGCGACCTTCGAGGAGATCGAGGCCAACGGCTTCAATCTCAACATCCCGCGCTACGTCGATACGTTCGAGCCCGAGCCCGAGGTCGATCTTCAGGCCGTGCAGAACGAAATCCGCGAACTCGAAGCCCAGCTCGCCGAGACGCGGAAGAAGATGAACTTCTATCTGAAGGAGCTCGGCATCGATGTCTGACGCTCCCTCACGCGCGGCGTCCCGGCGAGGACGCACCTTGAAGCTCTATCTGGTCGATGGCTCGCCGTCCGGCGTCATCACGGCCGAACTCGGCATTTCCTCGGTTCGCGCTGCCGTCGCTTCGCGCACCGCCTTGCCCGATTTGATCCGGCGGGAAGAGGCGAGCCGCACGGGCATCTACCTTCTGGTCGGACCGGACCCCGATTTGCCGGGACGGCAGCTCGTCTATGTCGGCGAAGGCGACCATGTGAAGTCGCGGCTGGCGGCGCATGATGCCGACGAGGCGAAGGAGTTTTTCACCCGTGCGGTGCTGGTCGTCTCCAAGGATGAGAACCTGACCAAGGCGCATGGGCGCTATCTCGAAGGCCGCATCATTGCAGCCATCCGCAAGGCGGGGCGGGCGAAGCTGGTCAACGGCACGGAGCCGCCGTTTCGTGGCCTGCCCGAGCCGGAAATCGCCGACATGGAGCGCGTGCTGGACGAAATCGAAATCCTGCTTCCGGTGCTGGGCTTCGATGTGCTGCGGCCTGCAGGACAGGAGGCGGGCGCGCCAACCCGCGCTGACGCGAGCGAGAGCATCGTCGCGCCGGCGAAAGACGATCCCGACGCGCTCTTCACCTTCACCCAATCCGGCGCAGATGCGAAAGCGCGAGAGGCGAGCGACGAATTTGTGGTGCTGGCCGGATCGCTCGCCAAGCGGCAGGAAGTGGACAGTTGCGGCGAAGGGCTGAAGCGCCGCCGCGCGCAGCTCATCGCCGATGGCGTTTTGCAGCCTGCGGAAGACGCGAAGTTTTTGCGCTTTGCTGCCGATACTGCCTTCGACTCACCCTCCGGCGCGGCGGGCGTCGTCTATGGCGGCAATGTCAGCGGCAATCGTTATTGGAAACACGCCGCCACGGGCCAGACCTATGGCGAGTGGCGGAAGCGGCGAATTGGCGACGGGGGCGGGGTATGAGCGAAGTCGTCGAGGATATTGAGGGAGAAAATCCGAGCGCCTACCCGCCGAGCATCCAGGCGGGCATTCCGAAGCTCGGAAAAGCGCCGAAGGGTTGGACGCGTTTTAAGCTTGACGATTTGCTATATAAAGTTGACCGGCCCGCGAAGCTGATCGACTCCGAATCCTATCAACTCGTGACGGCCAAACGGAACCGGGGCGGAATCGTCGCGCGCGAAGTCCTGCGCGGCGATCAAATCAGAACGAAGACCCAGTTCTACGTTGAGACCGGCGACTTCCTGATTTCCAACCGGCAAGTCTCGCATGGCGCCTGCGGCGTTGTACCGGCAAGCCTTAATCGAGCGGTCGTTTCAAACGAGTACACGGCGTTCCACACGACGGACTCTCTCGATCCGGCATTCTTGAATGCCCTCTCTCACTCGGTTTATTTCCAACAAACCTGCTTTCATTCGAGCATCGGCGTACATGTCGAAAAATTGGTGTTCCGGCTTGAGAACTGGTTAGAATGGCAGTTCGATATCCCTCCGCTCGCCGAACAACGCCGCATCGTGGACGTGCTCGATGCGTGGGATCAGGCCATCGACCAGGCCGAACGCTTGATTGCCGGCAACAGATTTGCCTACCGCAGTGAATTGAACGCGTTTGCAGAATCAGAGCGCGTGCATGCTCCTCGCCTGGACGAAATAGCTCAGATTAACATTCGCAGCCTTACGGCCAGCACCGACCCTGACTTTGAATTTGACTATTTTGACATCGCTGCCGCAGAAGACGGGTCTGAGAGAGAGCTTTCTGGCCGCCTCTCGTTTAAAAATGCGCCGTCGCGGGCCCGGCGCCTAGTCGCTGACGAATCGGTTGTCTATTCGACTGTGCGACCGTTGTTAAGGCGTCTATTTACAACGAAAGGCCGACCGAATGTCGTCTACTCGACAGGGTATTCCATTTTGGAGCCGCTAGATCGTTGTTTAGTTGGCTATCTGAAGCATATTCTCGTATCCGATCGAGTTGAACGGCAGGTGTATGCCCGTCTGACTGGGTCCGGTTACCCGGCAATCAATGAGAATGATCTCGCCGAGGTCAGAATCCCGTTGCCAGATAGGGATAGGCAGATCGCCATTTGCGCTACGTTGGATGCCCGCGAGAAACAGCAGTCTCTGTACCTTAGGTATTTCAACGCCCTCCGCACCCAAAAGCGCGGCCTGATGCAAAAGCTGCTGACGGGCGAGTGGCGGCTCGACGAGCGCTTCGATCCGGAAGCGTTGACGCCCCCCGCATTGAAGGCCGGAGGGCGGTCATGAAATTCGAGGTCTATTGCGACGAAGCCCTGCCGGACCTGTTTACGTCGGCCAAGCCCCGCGCCCGCTATCTGATGATCGGTAGCCTCTGGCTGCCCGCGCACTTGCGTGAGGACGCCAAGGAAAAGATCGGGCGTCTGCGCAAGCGCCATGGCGTGTGGGGCGAGGCGAAATGGACCAAGATCTCGCCCGCCAAGGCGGACTTCTATCTTGAGCTCGCCGATCTGTTCATGAGCTATGGTATGGACATGCGTTTCCGCTGCATCGCGGTGGATCGCACCCAGGTCGACTTGGCGTTGCACAACGGCGACGGGGAGCTCGGCTTCTATAAGTTCTACTATCAACTCTTGCATCACTGGATTCTGGACTTCAACGATTACCGCATATTCTGCGACCTGAAGACCAATCGTGATCGCACTCGGCTCCTGGTGCTGAAGCGCTGCCTCGGCTACGCCAACAAATCCGCGACCATCGCCGACGTGCAGTCGCTTCCGTCACCCGAAGTCGCGCTCTTGCAGCTCTGCGACGTTCTACTCGGCGCTGCCAGTAGCCGCCTGAACGACACGTTGAAGCCTGGCTCGACAAAAGAGAGCCTCGTCAAGCTCCTTGAAGCACGTCTCGATCTGCGCGGACCGCTCGCAGCCACCGGAGCTGCGGAAAAGAAGTTCAATATCTTTAAGATACGTCTGGAAGGGGGATGGTGATGCCCCCGCTTCTGATTTTGGAGACCGAGGCCGATTATCGTCGGCACTTCGAAGCGTATTATTGCCGTGGCGTGATCACCACCCATGACGGCATTCGCGTCTACTTCAAGAAGGACGACTTCGATCACGCCTTCTTCGAAAGCACGCTTCGCAACGGCGTAAAGGACGCGACACTGTCCCAGGTCCGCGCGGAGAGGATGGACTGGATCGCGGCGACGCTCGCCGATCCGACGGCGGACCGGTTTCAAGGCTGGGACAGTAAGAACGGCCGTTATAGCCCGACACGCTGCGTCAGCGTCGTCTTCGGCAATTTCGTCGTGGTGATCCGTCTCGGCAAGAAGACCGACGACACACTGAAGGCGAGTTTCGTGACGTGCTATGAAGCAAACAACAGCATTGGGAAAATCCGCAGATCCCCCCTGTGGAACAAGGAGGATTGCCTCAATGCGCTCTGAGAAGGAGAAGCGGACGCTGATTTGCTACGCTGGCTCAGCGTCCGAAGCCTCGATAGGTTCAAAGCCGCTAGGCAGTGAACTCGGGACGTTCATATGTCTCTTACTCGCCAAAAGTCAATATTTTGTTGATCGGCTGAGGTCGCGCTGCGCATCATGCGAAGCGCTGAACAACGAGCAATACACTGATAATATTGTGGAAACTATCAATCCTCCTCGCCTTGTGAAGGGGGTACATTGACCCATTCCCCCGAATTCACCGTCTCGGAAGCCGGAAGCGCCCAGCTCCAAGCGGTGCATACGCTGATCAACTGCGGCTGGCGCTACGTCACGCGGGCGGAGGCCGATCAGTGGCGCGACGGACGGCGAACGCTGCCATTCCTGGAAACCCAACTCCGGGCGGACTTGGCGCGCATCAACCGCATTCAAGTCGATGGGCGTACGCATTCTTTCTCCGAAGCGAACATCGACGCTGCGGTTCAGCGGCTCGCTGATCGTATCCCCGAGGGCGTGATGCGCGCCAACGAACGGATGACCGACGACCTGATGCTCGGCATCGCCTTGCCGCAAACCGTCGGAACCACGTCGCGAGAGTGGCCGTTTAAATTCATCGATTGGAGCGACTGGCGCGCCAACACCTTTCAGGTGACCAGCGAATGGACTATGAGCGAGCCGGGCGGCCCGACGATCCGGGTCGATCTCGTTCTTTTCGTCAATGGCATTCCGCTGGCGGTCATCGAGGTCAAAGCCTCACACGTCGCGGCCGATCAAGGCATCAGCCAGCAGATCCGCAATCAGAAGATTGGGGAAGGCGTTCCGGCGCTATTCTATTCCGCCCAGCTCTTGTTGTCGGCCAACAGCAATGACCCGCGCTATGGCACGGTGGGCACGCCGCGCAAGCTCTGGAGTGTGTGGAAGGACCTCGAAGACCCGCGGGGCTTTGCCGAAGAGGTGGTCAATCGTCCGCTCGATGCCGTCGAGGGCAAGCGCGTGGGGCTCGATTTTGCGCCACACATGAAGCGGCACGATCGGTTGATGGAAGAGCACCGGTTCGCTACGCGACTGGATGAAACGATCGTCGGGCTTTGCCGCCCGGAACGGTTCATGCGGCTCGTCCGCCGCTACATGCTCTTCGACGGGCCGCACAAGAAGGTCGCGCGCTATCAGCAAGTGGCAACGGTCGAGACCCTGCTGAAGCGGACGGAGGAACGCGATGCCGCGGGGCGGCGCAAGGGGGGCATCGTCTGGCATACTCAGGGCTCGGGCAAGAGCCTGACCATGGTCATGCTGGCCAAGTCCATCATAATGTCCCACCCGCAGGCGCGCATCGTCATCGTAACGGATCGGACCGATCTCGATGATCAGATCACCAGGACCTTCCGCGCCACCGGCCAGGAACCGAAGCGGGCGGCGACAGGTGAGAACTTGCTGTCCTTGATAGAGGACATGACGCCGGTCATTACCACCCTCATCCACAAGTTTCGGGCGGGTCTGAACAAACGGCGCGTCGTCGACACTTCGTCCGACATCTTTGTCCTGGTGGACGAGAGCCATCGCAGCCAGTACGGCAACCTCGCCAGCTTGCACGCCCGCATGCGCGAGGTGCTGCCCAACGCCTGCTTCATTGCCTTTACCGGCACGCCGATCGCCAAAAAGGAGAAGAGCACCTTTGCCAAGTTCGGCGAACTTGTTCAGCCCTCTTACTCCATGCGAGACGCCGTCGCCGACAAGGCTGTCGTGCCGCTACTTTACGAGGGAAGGGAAGTCGTCACCGACGTCGATGATGCACAAATCGACCGCTGGTTCGAGGTCCACACGCGCGGTCTCTCCGACGACCAGCGCTCGGACCTGAAGCGAAAGATGAGCCGGGCGCGTGAAATCGAAGGTGTCGATTCCAGGCTTCAGTCGATCGCCTTCGATGTAAGCCAGCATTTCTCGACAAATTTCAAGGGAACGGGGCTGAAGGGGCAACTTGCGGCCTCGTCGAAGAGGGCGGCAATCCTACTCAAGAAGCTCTTCGACGCATTTGGTATCGTCACCACCGAGGTCATAATCTCCGCTCCGGAAATGCGCGAAAGCGAAGATGAGGTCGATGAGGCCGACGACGATCTCGTCCGCACGTTCTGGCGCAAGATGATGGAGCGATACAGTGGCGAGGATGCCTACAACCGTACCATCATCGAGCAGTTCACGGGCCCGGCCGATCCGGACATCATCATCGTCGTCGACAAATTGCTCACCGGTTTTGATGCACCACGCAACACCGTGCTCTATGTCGCTCGCCGCCTGAGGGAGCATGGTCTGCTGCAGGCCATCGCTCGGGTCAACCGCGTCTTCGACGAAGATGGTGCGCCGGATAAGCCCTTCGGTTTCATCGTCGACTATACAGGTGTCCTCAAGGACCTCGGTGACGCGCTCGCCAGCTACGATGCGCTCCAGGGGTTCAGCCCGGAGGACATTGCCAGTAGCGTGACGGCTATTCGGGACGAGGCGAACAAGGTGCCAGGCGCCCATGCGGCCTTGCTAGACGTATTCAAATCCGTTTCCAACAGCTTCGACGCCGAGGCCTACGCTCGCTTATTGGCCGACGAGGAGATTAGGGCCGAGTTTTACGCCCGCCTGTCCATGTTTTCCCGTGCCTTCTCCGTCGCACTTGCCTCACCGGCTTTTGTCGAGGCGACGAAGCCGGAGCTGCTCAAGCGGTGGAAGGCGGATCTCGGCCGGTTTGTTTCCTTGCGCGCAGCAGTCAGCCTTCGCTACGCAGAGCGCGTGGACTGGCGAGACTATGAGAAACGTATCCGCCAGTTGCTGGACCGGCATGTCATCGCGCGCGACGTCGTCACGTTGGTCGAGCCGCTGAATATCTTCGACGATATCGCGATTGAGGGGCGCCGGCAGGAAAAGACGGAAAGCGATGCGTCGGTTGCCGACACGATCGCGCATCAATTGACCCGTTCGATCGAGGAGAAATGGGACGAAGACCCAATTTTCTTCGAAAAATTCTCGAAGCTCGTTCGCGATACGATCGCTGATTTCCACAAAGGGCGCATCAGTGACCTGACCTACCTTACAAAGGTCAAGGAGCTGCGCGACAAGGTTCAAACTCGGCAGGATGAAACCGATCCGACCCCAGCGCGTCTTCGTGACGATGGTCACGCCCAGGCTTTCTGGGGGGTCGCGAAGCGTAATCTGGACAAAGCCGGTGTTGGTGATGCCGAATTGGCCGCCGACATCGCGATGGAGATCAGTCGGATCGTGCAGAAGCGCCGCAAGGTCGGCTGGCAATATGATCGTGACGTCGAGAACACTATTCGGAATGACATCGATGATTTCTTCTTTGAGGAGCTGCGTGGCCGGCGAAACATCTTGGTCGATCCTGCTATCCTTGATGGCATCGTCGATGATGTGCTCGCATCAGCTCGCGTGCGGTTGGCGCAATGAGGATAATCATGGCCAGTCGTCCGACGATTGAGCAGATTGAAATATGCTGGGGGGAGCGTCGGGTCATCGCTGAACTCGTTCGCACGAATAGGCGCGTTCTCCGGGTCGACGTTCGACCAACAGGCGAAGTCGCCGTTTTTGCTCCGGCCGGTGAGGACATCGACGAAATTCAGGGCAGAGCGCGGCGGAAGGGTGCCTGGATATTCGCGCAGATCGACACGATTGCCAGAAGGCCGAACGTTACCCCAACGCGTAGGTTCATTTCCGGCGAGAGCCATCTTCTGCTCGGACGACAATATCGTCTGTCGATTGAGCAGTCCGATGATCCGCACGTCCGACTCGACGGCGGACGCCTAGTGGTCAGCGCGCGAACAGCCGACGACCAGCCCCATTGCAGGCGTCTCCTTCAGGCATTCTATTCACTCACGGCCCGAGAGGTGTTTCGGCAACGATTTGAGATCGTTGCGGAGCCGTTTGTTCGCAGAGGTCTGAGGCGGCCGTCCCTCGTGATCCGGTCGATGTCGAAACGATGGGGAAGCTTCACCCCTGGCGGGCGACTGGTGCTTAATGTGGACTTGGTGCGGGCTAGTCCACAATTGATTGACTATGTGATCTCGCACGAACTGGCGCACGCCTTTTACCCCGATCATGGAGAAGGTTGGCATGCCTTGCTCGACAGCGTTATGCCGGATTGGGAGGAGCGGAAGGCACATCTTGAGGCGTCATTACGATAACTCCTCTATCGATCATAGCGTGGCGGCTCCAGATGTGGGATCAAAACGACGCGTACGTTTGGTGGGAATCGCCTGCCCGGTCACGCTCGGATTTTTCCTTCGCCGATCTCGTCGCCGGTCGCCTCGGTCTTTGTGGTGTTGCCGCTCGATCGGCTGCACCTTCCCAGCAGATCGTTTACCATCACCCGACGGGCGAAGCAAAGCGGAGGACGGCGCAACCGTTGTCTTATTTATCGCTTTTCCGTTCCGAAGCGCGGATGGTTATCCTTAAGGATGAGCGGGGAGGGGATCATTCCCGAACCGAACGAGGTTGCGAGTCACTTCAAACTTGGCGTCACAGTTGACGTCAGGCAGACCATGGAGATGATGGAGCATTACCTTCCAGAGTTCATACCTTTGCTTCGCTTGCTTGAGCTGCATCGTGAAATTTGTCACGTCGCCCAGATTGCCTTTGTTGAAGACAAGATGGTAAAAATCACTGCTCCATCATGGCCTGCAGAGCAGGAGGGATGTTCCTGAGCTCGGCGATCAACTCCCGCAGCTGATCGCGGTAGCGAAGCCGAAAGGGATCTGGCTCCCCGAGGGACTGACGAACGGCGAAGTAGCGCGCTGCTGATCGCTCGTAGGCCCAGATGAAAACGTCTTTGTGGAGGTCGACTTTGTTCAGCTCATACCAGCCGAGGATGGCTTCCGTGTAGGCCTGCCCGGGCAGGTCGGTGAACGACAGCGGCGACAGATTGCCTTTGATGAGAGGGATGTTGGCGGCAAGTCGCGATACGGGCTTATTCACATCGTCGAAGGGTTGCAGATAGGAAGCTGCACCGTGACGAAGAACGCCTGCTCGAAGGGATCGCTGATCGCTGCTGCTGTCGCCAGGATCTGGTTGAAGCTTTCTTCGATGAGCTGAGGCGCCTCGAGTGGATGGAAAGCGGAACGCTCGATGCCGACGGGGATGTAGCGCAGCCTGCCCGGAGCAGTCGGGTCGGCGAGGAGCCTGCGGCGCGTTGGCGACGCCAGTCCGCAGGGCCGACGAATAGAGCCCCTCGCGGCGTAAGATCGCCCCGATGCCTCCAGGAACGCCAACCGCGCGATCCGCTTCATCGAGGATGCGCAATTTGTCTTTGGCCGTAAACGTGCGGCGACGTGGGCGAAGGACGAGTTCTGGCGACGCGCGGCGTCTGGTGCCGAAACGATCGTCGGCCTCCCGCCTTCCTCAGTTTCGGCGCCAGACGCCGCAAGAGTCTTTCCTTCAGTGATAGGGCGCATAACCATGGGATGTTTCGACCTTGGCCCTCAAGGGTAAACTCCCGGTGGGTGTTTGTCTCAACATCATTGGCACGGAGGGGCTGCCATTCCTGCGCATAGCGCTATGCGCAGGAATGGGGCGACTATGCGCAAAAATCAAGGATAGGCGCAAGGTTGAGCATCAGGCGCAAAATTGTTCGCGTGTCGGCGCAGTTGCCCGTTCAGCTAGATTTGCTTGGCTTCGGTCACGCCGAGACGTCGTCGGGACCTTCCCAGGATTCCTGCGGCACGCGTTCCCGACGGCCTTGCGGGCGCACGATCGCCGCCTTGCCGTCGAGGATGTCGGCCATCTCCTCCGCGACGTTATCCGCAGCCAGCCGGACGGCCTCGTCGATATGGACATAGCGCTGGGTGACGCCGCGCGAGGCGTGCCCCAGGAGCGCGGCGATGGTCAGCTCAGAGAAGCCGAGGTCGCCGGCGAGACTGGCGAATGTGTGGCGCAGCGTGTGCGGCGTGATGTCGGCGAGGCGAGCACGCTCGCAGACGCGGTCGAGCACTCGGACGACCCCGATGAAATGCCCCTCCCCCCAGTCGGCCGGAAAGAAGAATGGCGACTTTGCTTCGGGCCGAGCGAGGAGCAGGTCGATTGCGGCCTGTCCGATCACGCGGGTCTGCGCGCCGCTCTTCGTGTCTGGGAATCGGATCGCGCCCTCTTCCTCGTCGAGCCAGCCGCGCTCGACTCCGAGTCCTTCCATGCGGCGGAAGCCGGTCATCAGAAGGAAGCGGATGGCGGCCAGTGCGGTCGGATGTTCGCCGTCCTCGGCGGCGGCGCGCAGCGTCTTGCCGAGACGCTCGATCTCGGCGCGGCTGAGCCGCCGTTCACGGGGCGCGCTGGCGAGCCGGCGAACGCCCTTGGCTGGGTTGCTCGGGATTTTGCCGACGCGCACCGCATGTTCGAATATCGCGTGCAGCGTCGATAGCGTTCGGGCAGCCACCCCTTCGCCCCCGGTGGTCGCGCCGCCGCGGCTGCCCTTGCGCGCCTTCGCGGTCTTCCCGGCGGCGATATCGGCCTGGGCGGCTTCGATATCGCCGAGCTTCAGGGAGCCGACCTGCCGCCGGCCTAGCAATGGCTTGATGTGGGAGTCGATCCGGCTGCGGTCCATCGCCAAGGTGGAAGCTTTGATCGGCCGCCGGCGCCGGCCGAGGATGCGGCCGGCTTCGGCCTCGGCGAGATACCAGTCACAGACCTCTGCGACGGTGACGCGTCCTTCGGCCTCCGCTTCTGCGGCAAAAGGGTCGAGTCCCTTGGACACCGCGACCAGTTTTTCGTGCGCGAGATCGCGGGCTTCCTCGACTGTCATCAAACCGAACCGGCCGATGACCGCGCGGCGCGGCCTGCCGTGGGGTGTGCGGTAATGGATGACGAAGCTCTTGAGACCGGACGGCATGACCTGAACGCCGAAGCCGCGCAGCTCCCGATCCCAGACGAAATGCTCCCGAACCTTGACCCCAACCTTCGAAGGTTTGGGAGCTTTGAGGGCGTCGATAATCCGTTTTGTGAGCTTTTCAGAAGCCATATCAATCGCCTGCTGCAAATCTGCTTAGAATGATCGGATCATACCCCTGATCGGAGCCGATTCCAAGCAGTTCGGAGCAAGTCGGAGGCCACTCGGGCGTAAACACGGCGGCCTAGCGTTCATACAATAGATTGTTTTATAGTCATATTTCGTAGACCGGCGAAGCGGATCGCGGAGGAGCGAAGGCTCTGGGGCACCTTGCCAAGGTTGGGGTCGAGGGTTCGAATCCCTTCGCCCGCTCCAAAATCACTCAAGAAAATTAGAGCGTTATGAACGGGCCGCCGAAGGGCGGCCCTTCGCTTATTTGGCTTGGTGTCCACATGGTGTCCACGACGTCAATCCCCATCTCCCATCCAAGTCACTGCATTGCCTCGCGTCAGAACCCTCGGCCGCTCTCAAGGGGCACCTGGGTACTGCGAACTTCCAGGCGCCCATCAGCAGGTGATTGCGCCCCCGTCGACGACCCCTCCCCTGCGCCCGTCACTTGAAGAGCTGCTTTATGTCCGCCATCGTCCGAAACAGCTTCATGGGCTGTTCGGGGAACGGCAGAAAACTCTCTCGCTCGTAGAAGCGGCGGCCGCTGTCGTCCTTCGCATCCACGATCAGCGCGAACGAGGCGATCTCGCTCCGGGCGGATCGGTAGAGAGCGTCGGCGAGCAGAAACCGGCCGTATCCCTTCCCTTGTAGCCGCCGATCGACTGCGAGCCGGCCCAGGAGCGTAGCCGGCACGCGCGGATATTTCGGCAGCTTTCGCAGGGTCGGTTCCGGCAGTTCGGCGAGTTGCACGGAGGCCGCCGAGAGCGTGTAGTAGCCCGCGATCGCCCCGTCGGGCAGCACCAGAACGAAGGGCGCGGCCATGTTCTTTCGAGCGTCCTGACCGGCCTGCGTCCGAAAATATCGGTCGAGCGGCTCTACGCCGCACTCGAATTTCGATCGATCATGGCCTGACGCCAGCGGCTCGACGCAAAGCTTCTCGTCTCTTCCGGCAAGCACGCGTCAAACGCCGGTTCGCTCGCGATAGCGGCGCACCGTGTCGCGAAGGCGGTCATTGACTGGCTTCGGGTTGAGCAGCGCATCAACGAATGCTTCGCTATCGCGAACCGAGAGCGAGAGCCGATTGTGTTCCTCAATGGCGCGCCGGGCCGCGTCCTGCACGCTGGTCAGCACGAAATCGGTCACACTGCGCCCTTGCAGGGCGGCCGCCCGCTCGATCAGGCTCTTTTGCTCGGCCGTGACACGGGCCTCCAACCGCTCCGCTCGGGTACGGCTCGCGTGAGATTTGGGCGCTGCATCGGTCATGGCACTTTCTCCCTACCCTATAATGTACGGCCAATGCCCGGCCATATCAAGGCTAATAGGTCGGAGTCCGGCCGCGCGTAAAATCTGGCCCACAAGCGGCGTCGGCCCATGCAGTAAACGAAAGCACACAACCTCGGCAACGTTGAGGTCCTGGTTTGATTGCGAACGAAACTGGAATATGGAAGCTTTAGCCGTGATGTTTAATTTTCGATTCGGACATCGCCCCACATGGTAACCGGGAGGAACCCCAAGATTGCGAAACCGACGCTGGAGACACGCTTCAGCTTTGTCGGCGACGCTGTCGCGCCTAGTGATCGTGAAGCGCTCCGATCGGCGATATTCGAGGTAGAGGATCGACTCTCCGGCGCCGAACGCTGTCTAAAGCTGTGGCGCAAGACCGGAACTCCGGTCGACGAAGATCTTCGACAGCTTTGGCTGCACGAGATGCGACAGGTGCAGCGCGTCATGTCCTATTCAGGAGCCCGTAATGTCATCGTCGACGTCCTAGAATTCGTTGAGGATGACGAGAATTTTGGCGTCGTTTTGGAGCGCGTAGGCCAGCCACTCAGCGAGAAGCGAAAACGAGTCGCTCGTCAGCATTGGTTAAGAAATCTCAATGCTCCCCGCTTCCGAATTTTGTTTTGGCGTAATATTGCGCACCTTGTCACTGCACTTGGCATTATCCATAAGCAAAGCCTAGTTCACGGGCGCATTAATGCGGATGTCGTTATGACAGAAGGCTCGGACGAGCCGGATTTCCAGCTCGGTGGATTCGAGTGGAGTCTTTGGCTAACTTCCGATCTGGTTGAAAAATCACAAGCGAAGCTCGGACCCACTGCGGCGGTCAAAAGGGCCGAGAGCTATTCCTTCGCCGACGACTGGCGCGCGCTTGGACTGATGATCGCTGACTGCCTTGAGACAACCATTGAAAAGACCGGCGTGGTATATCCAAAAGCGGGGTCGCTGATTGCGTTGGATGTTCCGGAGCGAGTACTGCTACGCCGCTTTATTGCACCGGCCCGAATGGACCATCTCGACGCGGATTCAATCGGCCGTTCGATCAGCGATCTGGTTGCAAGCATATCGCGGGCATCATCTGCGCGAGCTGGCACATTTATTTTGTTTTTCGACACTCAGTCGAAGCTAGGCGAGGCGGTTTATGTCGCTACCTCTGGTGCGATTCCCGTTGACGAATATCGTCGGCAGCTTGATTGGGTTCGAGGCGACTTCGATCAAGGCGCGACCCTCCTCATTCCCCGCGAATTCGATCCGGCAACCAGTTGGTTGCGGCTCGTTACAGATACGATGATCTATCGACTACGCGCGTTTCGTAACGAAGGGACACCTGTCTGGGACATAGCAGTGTGTCAGGGCGTCGATGTTCGAGATAACGTGTTCAACCTTGGAGATCATGACGAACACGCCATCATTCAGCCGATTACCGTCGCCACGTCATCGCGAACAGCGCAGGAATTCCGCGGACGGCTCGGACCCGACATTCTGGATTGGAGCTCATACTCGACACCTATTCGTGATGCTGGACCAAACAATGAAAACGTCGCAATCAGACGAGCGCTACTTCTGGCCCAAATTATTGAAGCGGTTACCAAGGCGCTGGATGTCTATCCTGTCGAGGTATTGGAGACCGGACGCCGCGAGGGTCGCAGATTTGTGATCGTTCGCGCTGAACCAGATAACGATCGCGACAGGATCGCAAAGTTGATCGGCCTATTGGAAAGTACCGCTGCACTGAAGAGGCTATTTGAAGACGACCATCGCGATGCCGAAGCAAAATGGCGTTTGAGTCAGGCAGCAAGCTTGGGTGCATCGAGAAGTAACGATGTCACGGCAAGCTTCGTCGAGCCTGTAGATCATCGCGGGCGACGCGGATATCGATTTGAAATAGATGAAGAATTACAGAGTGATGAGCGCCTTTTCCTTCGAACAGAGCGCGACACCGGCACCGAACAAGTGATCGGCCGCCGATTGCGAAACATTAAAGCACTGGACACGCGCGTCGATCTTACCGAGATGCTGGCGGACCCCTGGCGTGTCAGACGTGCCAGCCGCGAGGCGCTGACAGAGGCCGAGCAGAAAGACGAACATTTCCTTGATCTGGACAAGCCAAAGCGAGAGGCGCTTATCGGCTCATGGTCCACCTTGCCGTCATTTTTCGTCGTTGGACCGCCTGGCGTAGGCAAGACCAAACTCGCGACCGAAATTGTTCGGCGTAGGTTTGCAGCTGATGGCGCGACGCGTATGCTGATCAGTGCACAAGGTCACGACGCGCTCGACAATCTGCAGGATAAGGTCAAAGAGACTTTCGCCAAGGCCCGGCTTGGCGACGTGCTCGTTATTCGTTCGACGACTCCAGAGAAACGTACGACCACTGACGAGGAAGTTCACCGGGCAGGACTGGAATATCTCGAACGTCTCGCAGACAGTCGGATCATGGGCGATCTCCCATTGTCGATCCGAAGTCGCGTTGTCGCTCTAAAGCAAGCGGCAGGCCGTCTTGAACAAGCAAAAGACACCGTCGACCGTCAAGAGCGCTCCGGCCTAGGCGCGATCTCGCATCTCGTGCTCGACGCAGCAAATGTCGTGATTTCAACTGCGAACTCACCAGATATCGAGCGTCTCGTGGAGGCGCACGAACAGTTTGATTGGGTGATCGTCGAAGAGGCCGCTAAGGCAATTGGCCCGGAACTGATTGGGCCGCTGATGCTTTCCGGGCACCGACTTTTGATTGGCGATCATTACCAACTTCCGCCATTCGACGCAAATCGCCTTATAAAGATTCTTAGCGACCACAGCCTTGTGGTCGAGGCGCTCGGGCTTGCTGAGCAGCTTGTGGGACCTCTTATGCGGGACGGAGAACTCGATGAGCTCGAGCCCTTGAAGGCCGATCCGGCCGCACTGCGCGAGATAGCCGGAACGGCGTTGCGTTTGCTTGAGCCGTTCCAAACGGTCGTCCAGGAAGATGAACGACGGTCTGCGTCAAATCCCTATCATCGCTCGCTGGCTGCCACCTTGACGGAGCAACGCCGCATGGATCCGGCCATTGCCGAAATCGTTTCCAAGGCTTTTTACGGCGGTCGGCTGGAAACTGAAGCTGGACGCAAACTTTCTGCCGAGACAGAAGAATCACTCCTCATCCAGCTTGACTCATTGCCGCAATCGCCGGTCGTTGTTGTTGACTTTCCGCATGTCAGTTCGACCAGTCATGGCTCCGGCGTCGAACGCGGGCGACCTCACCCGCGATCTCCGAAAGCACGCGAGTTCGCAGGGCCAAGCCAAGGTTTCAATCGTTATTGGTGAGGCTCACGATCAACTGATCAGAACCGCGAGCGGAGCATCTCATCGATTTTTGGTGGGAAGTCATCGCCTCGGTTCGACCGCGCGTCCTGGCGCGATCATGCAAGGTGAAGCAGCTGCCGGCCGGAAGGGCGTTAAGGCAGTGGTCCTTTATACTCAGCCAAGTGGGCCTTTGAAAAATCGCCATACTCGAGCACTTGAAGAGGAAGCCGATGAAAATGGTTTGGTCCTGCGTAGAACTAACAAGCCTCCGCTCCATGGCAAATTCGCGACCTGGGACAGTGACGACATTGTCGTTACCAGCCTTAACTGGGCTTCGGCAACCACCAACCCTGATTTCCCATGGGGTGATATCGGCGTCCATATAAACTCTCCAGGCATTGCCGACGAAGTGATAGCCCATCTTGAGGCAATCCTTCCAGAGCTGCGCGAACTTAAGAATCCGAAAAGCTCAAGCTAATGGCCTATCTTCGTTCCACCATGCGATGGATTCTTCTGGGAAGTAAGATAAATGGGCGATTACCGACCAAATCAAGTTGACACGCTTGAGCACCACAAGTCTGAACATCGCGCCTTAGCATTGCTACGTTTTCTCGATCGGCAACCCGCAAATGTATCAAATGAGTGCATTATCAATTTGCTTTTCGAGAAAATCGGTCTCGCCTGCTCTCGTCAACAGGTACGCAACGATCTCGAACGGATTGAGAAGCTCGGATTGGTCCGAACTTCGAAGACCGAAGAACTTGTTGTTGTCAGTCTTCTCCCCAAGGGCGAAGAGGTCGCCAACGGTCGCGTCACAGCCGAAGGCGTTCTCCGACCGGGAATAGATTGTCCATACTAGGACGTGTGGACGAATTGAAAGCAGGCGCACTTTCAAGATTCCCAGCCTGAATCTGGCGTGATTCATAGACCTCCGACCGATTCGGAGGTTCGCACGACCTCATAGGGCAGGATGAACTCTCGTAGCTGTTCGCTGTAGAATGCGCCCTCCGGCCGGACGACGGCGTCACGAAATCTCTCTGGCTCTGGATAGGCGTAAGAATAAAACGCCGGATATTCGACGGGTCCGCCGCCGCCCGGCCAAAAGCCGGCGCTGCTCACCTCGTGGGAATAAGCTTCGCGCGTGACTTTGTCCGGAAGATTTGGAACGCCGCCCGGATGAAGGGGCGCACGGCGGCCGGAAAATCGGGTCACTGCGAGGTCGAAGCTGCCCCAGAAGAAATGAACCGTAAGCGCCGTTGTCGTCCCATTGCCGCTGGAATGGAAGAATAGCTTGCAATTCGTTGCGACAAGGCATTGCAAGCCTTTGGCGCAAAGCTTTGTCAGCGATTGGTTCAGCGCAATGGTGAGCGATCAGGCGGCTGGCGTCGGCGACGAGGATTTGAAGGCCCAGGGCATCAGCTCGTCGATGCGCGACTGCGGATGGCCATCGGCGATCGCCTCGAGCGTCGCCTTCATCCAGGCATAGGGATCGACGCTGTTCAACTTGCATGTCGCAATGAGCGAAGCGAGACGTGACCAGGAACGTCCACCTTCATCGTGCCCCGCGAATAACGCATTCTTGCGCGTGAGAGTCAGCGGCCGAATCTGATTTTCGACGAGGTTGGTGTCCATCTCGACGCGTCCATCGTCGAGGAACAGGGTCAGCCCGGCCCAATGATTCAGAAGATAGGCGACCGCCTTGCCCATGTCGCTGCGGCCGGAGAGGCGAGCGGCCTGGGCGCGCAAAAACTCTTCGAGCTCGACGACAAGAGGCCGCGACCGCTCGGCGCGAACGCTCTGCCGGATCGGCGCCTCTTTGCCCCGGATGTCCGCCTCGATCGCATAGAGCGCGGCGATGCGCGCCAGGATCGCCTCGGCGATGGGCGAGCCCGCTTTCGGCGTGGCGGCGATGATCTCGCGCCTGCCATGGCTCCAACACCAGGCGAGCCGCAGTGGGGCGCCACCTTTGCGCTCGGCGCGCGCCAGACGATGATAGCCGCCATAGCCGTCGACCTGGAGAACGCCGTCGAATCCTTCGAGCATCCGCTCGGCGTGCTCGCCGCTGCGACCCGGCGCGTAATGATAGACCACGATCGGCGGATCGGCGCCGCCGTGCCCGCGGTCGTCGCGCAGAACCGCCCAGAGATAGCCAGTTTTCGTCCGGCCGCGGCCGGGATCGAGAACCGGCGCCCGAGTCTCGTCCATGAATAGACGGCCGGACAGCTTCATCAGCGCGCTCATGCGCTCGACGATCGGCGCGAGGTGGAAGGCCGTCGTTCCCATCCAATCGGCCAGAACGGCGCGGTCGAGCATGATCCTGTGGCGCGCGAAGACCTGCGATTGACGGTAGAGCGGCATGTGCTCGCTGAACTTGGCGACCGCCACTTGCGCCAGCAGCGCCTCGGTGGGAACGCCGCCCTCGATCAGATGCGCAGGAGCCGGCGCCTGGGCGACGCCCGCGCATCCTGTCGGACAGGCGTAGCGGGGCCGCACGGTCTCGATGACGCGATATTGCGCCGGCGTCACGTCGAGGCGGCTGGAGCGGTCCTCGCCGATCCGAACCATCAGGCCGCAGCCGCAGGGACAGGCGAGGCTTTCTGGCTCGATCACGCGCTCGACGCGCGGCAGATGAGCAGGAAAGGCGCGCGCGGCGCGGGCGGCGCGCTCCCTGGTCGCCGGGCGCCCCGAGCGGCGCGCGCGATCGTCTTCCCGCTCCTGGACTTCGGCAATGGCGATCTCGATATCTTCCAGAACGAGCTGTAACTGATCGGGATCGAGTTTCTCCGAACGCTTGCCGAAACGCGCGCGTTCATATTCCTTGACGAGCAATTGCAGACGTTCGACCGTCTCCTTCGACGCTGCGAGCTCGCTCTCGGTGTGAAGGCGCGCGGCGAGCTCATGATCGGCGCGGATGCGTTCGGCTTCGAGCATGGCGCGCTGAGCTTCGAACAATGCGCGTAGTTCGGCAGGCAGCTCTGCGAGTCTGGAGGGATCGAAGCTCGGCGTCACGTCGGCGAATCTATCGCAAGCGAGGCGCCGAATGAAGCCGAAGTTGCGATCAGTTCGCCGCGGTCGGCGTCGCCACGATCCGCTCGCCGACGCGCTTCCAGTTGAGCCCGTCGAATAGAGCTTCGAATTGCACCCGGCTCAATTGCAGGACGCCGTCGCTGATCTGCGGCCAAGAAAAGCGGCTATCGCCGAGACGCTTGTAGACGAGCACGAGTCCGGTTCCGTCCCACAGCAAAATCTTCAAGCGATCCATTCGCTTCGAGCGGAACACGACGATGAGCCCGGAATGCGGATCGAGTCCGAGCTTGTTTTGCACGAGAGCGGCCAGCGCGTCATGCCCGCAGCGGAAATCGACGGGACGCACGGCGAGCACGATCCGCAACCCTTGCGACGGAATGATCACGCGCCGCGCTCCAGCGCCGTCATGATCTCGGCGATGCGCGTCGACGCGGTGTCCTGATCCAGGCCGAATGCATTCGATCCTCACTGAAACGAATCCGGTCCGGAATCTCGTTCGGCCATTCGTTGATTTTCGTGCCGATGCCGAGATCGGCCAACGCCGCCATCACGGTTGCGAAAAATTCGGCGACCGACTGCTCCCGAAGAGGAATGTCGAGACGGCGCGCGTCACTGGTTTCGAGACGCAGCAGATGATCGACGAAATCGAAGTCGATTTGAAATACGCCCTCGCGAAGCGGAATCGGAGATGTCGTCAGGCCGCGCCCCGTTACATAGAGCGTCACATGCCAGGAGTGATTGAGCCATGGCGTATTCGAAAGTCGAATTTTGCCTATGATCTGGGATTTCAGCTGGAGAGTCGAGCAGGTGTCTCGCCACAGCTCGTATGGGAGTTCCGGCCAACATTCTCGATTTCCGTCGCACGACGTCACGTCGGCCTCTCACGAAGATGACGGGAAGCGGGACGTCACATAGGGCGAATTACACCGACGAGAAGGGTGGCGTTCGAAATACGAGAACAGTCGCGCTCCACTCAGAATCGTGGTCCGTCGAGGCGCGCCTGATCCCAGTTATAGCTGATAGATATAGGACTTGCTGACCTTGTGTCGCTTGGCGATTTCGGCGACAGGAACGCCGCTCTTGCGTTCCGCGCGTAGCGCCTTGCGGAAAGCCGCGAGTTCTTTTCCGGATCGTCGGGAACTCGTCGTACCGGCAACGCCGCGTGATGCCGCTTTGCTCTTGCTCGGCTGGGAACTCTGCTTCTCTTCCGTGGCGAGGATCGACTGCACGGTTTCGACTATCTTTTGCAGCTGGCTAACTTGACGTTTGCTGAGCGCCATCGGTTCACTCCCGAATCAGGATGACGACACCTACATGAACTTTGCTGTGACGCAAGCTTCTCGTGCATGTCGCACATCGTTTCTGTGTCCCCATCGGCTTGCAAAAAAGTGGCGCTGAGGTCGATCGCAGGCATCGAGGCGACGCAGCTCGGCCTCGACATCCGCGTCGTCGTCACCAATTCCCGCACGGCGCGGCGGAGTGGCTCTATGACAGCCTCCATTGCGCGCGTGCAAGAACGTCATCAAGTTGCATAACACGCGGCTTTCCTTCGACCGAACTTCGTATCGTTCGGCGCTGCACAGTCCGACGAAGCAAAAAGTCGCGCCGTCACGCCAGCCTTTCGGCAGTTCGCACACAGCGTCCGAGTCGCCCGAAAAGTCGGGAGAGTGATGCGGTCCACGGGCCGCCAGCAGGTATTGCGAACAGAACTAGCCGCTGGCGCGTGTCGATCGTTGAAGTCATCGCCAAAGCCCGTAGTCTGTCCACTTGGCTTCCGGGATCACATCGCCAATTCTGTAATCGAACGTCAGCACTTTCAAATGGTCGGCGGACGCCTTGCAGATGAACGAAAGAGCATACCAGCGTCCTCCGCTGCAAAAGGCCGCTCCGGAAGCGCTGAGAATATCCCCGAGATGCTTCGGATGAGAAATCACGTCGCTCTTGGCGCGATCGGGCCGATACAGGCTCGTTTCGTGACCAATCCTCTCCATCGCTTCGAGATCGCAGACCTGCTCCAGGCGCATCTGCAGATCGAGACGCTGCAAGCTCGCTCGGGTTCTCGCATCATCAGCGAACGATCGCGGAACCAGCGAGGGCGCAAGCATCGAAAGAGCAATTATCCACGCCGCTCCATATATGCGATAGCTTCCACTTTTGAGACAAAATCGAGACTTCATCGACCGGTGAGTTCCCTTTTTTCGAACCGGAGCGTCGCGAAGGCCGCGACCGTGCGATCCATATATCCGGATCGGCTGCCCCCCGGCTAGCCGGCGAACGAGTTCCACTGCTTCTCGCGAAAATCCAGCCTTCATGAGTTCGCGTCAAATACGAAATCGAGGGTAAGAAATGACGATCACCTTGACATGGTCGGATGTCGCGTTGCGTCTCGCTCTGACGATAATTGCCGGAGCGGTGATCGGATTCGAACGGGGCGAGACCGGACACGCCGCCGGCTTGAGAACGACGCTGCTGGTCGCGCTCGCCGCCTGCCTCGCCATGCTCCAGGCGAACTGGCTGATGAATACAGGCGGCAAAGCCTCCGATTCCTTTGTCGTCATCGACCTCATGCGACTGCCGTTGGGTATTTTGTCGGGGGTCGGCTTCATCGGCGCGGGCGCCATTTTGAGAAAAGACGATCTCATCGTCGGCGTCACGACGGCCGCGACGCTCTGGTATGTGACCGTGATCGGCCTCTGCTTTGGCGGCGGCCAGATCGAATTGGGAGTCGTCGGCAGTATTTTGGGCGTTGTCGTTCTGCCGGGGCTGAGACGGCTCGAGGCGCGCATGAGGCAGGAGCGCGTTTTCAATCTATACGTCAAATGGAAAGGCGACACGACGAGCGAAGACAAGATTTTGGCCGCGATTTCGGCGTCGCGTCTGAAAGCATCGAAGATAGCCGTCAAATACGACAATGTTGAGCAAACCCAGGAACTCCGCTGCTCTGTCACCCACCGTCCCCTCGCGGCGGAAGATCCCATGCCTCAGGCGCTCCGAGAACTCGCCCATCTGCAGGGAATAGTCGAGCTAGAGTGGCAAGGTTGACGCGCTTTCCCCTAAGCGTTCCAGCTTCTTCCTGATCAGTGAGAATTCTGCGTCGAACTTCAAATCATATGTTTTTCCATCATCGCATTTGGCGTCGTCCACCTCATAATGGCCATCGTCGAATTCCAGCTTGCCGCCCGAGCATCCCTGAGCCGAGACCGCGGACTGAAGTTTGACCTTCTCCTCTTCCGTCAATGGCCGATCCGCCAATGCGGGCGCTGCCGCCATGAGAACCGATCCCAAAGCTAAAACCAAATTTCGCATCGCTCGCCTCCGAGGCTTGTCCATTGATCCGTCCTTCCTGCGTCAGGATCTCCAGCGTCGGCGGATCGCCTCATGCGCCGAAGCGATCGACGCCCGCGACGGCCGCTGGCTGGAAGTCGCCGGCATCGTCCTCGTCCGACAACGGCCCGGTTCGGCCAAGGGCGTCATGTTCATCACGCTCGAGGACGAGACCGGCATCGCCAACCTCGTCGTCTGGCCCCGAGTGTTCGAGCAGAACCGACGGACCATCCTGTCGGCCAGCATGATGTCCGCACACGGCCGCATTCAGCGCGAGGGCGACGTTGTTCATCTTGTCGCCCGGCGGGTGACGGGTCTGTCCGCCGATCTCGCCAGCGTCGGCGGCCGCGACGCAAATTTTTCGGCCCCGCACGGGCGCGGCGATCAGGTCCGCAACGGCGGCTCCGATCCTGACCCGCGCGATCTGCCGCCGAGGACGTTCCAGGCGGGCAATCTCGTCGGCGCCGACGGGCGCATCAAAGAAATCAAGGTGAAAACGCGAGATTTCCGCTGAGAGCCGAGTCCTATTTCGCAGCTCAGGGAATTGATCGCCTCGACCCCGCGCCAATCGTCGACCCTGCCGAGCGCACCTGCGCCACGTTCCCGCGTGAACGGACAGCGAGCCGCAAAAAACGCGGCCCGCGATTGCGGAGGGAGATCGCGGAACCGGCCAGCGTCCCAGGCAGGCTTCTTGCGTTTTTGAAATAGGCAAGATTATATCATTCGAATATATTTCGAGGCCTCGGTGGAGGATAACTCGTGGATTTCCAACTGCTTCGACGTCCACCTCTTCTGGCGGCCGGGTGCATGCGGGAAGAATGAAGCCATTCGCCGACCTTGTTCTGCAGCTTCCTCTCGGTCTTCTGCCCGTCGCCCTCGGCGCAGAAGGTCGCAGCGGCTCCGAAGCCCGGGACGCGCGTCGAGCGCCGCAAGCCGGCGGCGCGAGCCAGGCGCCGGGCAGATCGTGAAGGCCCTCGCGGCAAAGATGGCCGCCGAGATGCCGCCCGGACTACGTTACCGCGCGAGAGCGCGAGATTGAAGGATGAGGCGATGGACAAAGCAGGCGTGCGACGGATTTGGACGAGCATCACAATCGCTCGCATCGCTTTTCTCATCCTTCTCGGATCGAGCCTTCCCGCTTCGTCGCAATGCGCGCTCATCCCGCCCGGTCCCGGTTTTCACTATGGTGGAATGAAATACGTCTTGACGCCCAAGCCCTATGAACCCACGCCCGATGTGCAGGAGAAGATCGCGGCCGAATACGGAGCCCGCGCCCGACTCGCCGATTGGGAGACGCTCAAGAGCGCGTTGTCGACTCCTACAGCGCTCGAGGCGTTCATTGCGGAGGTCGGTATCCCGTTCCAGTCTTGGGCCGGACTTTGTGACAATATTTTCGTTGCTGTCGGTGGACGGAACGAATTGGATGGACGCAGAGCCTTTTTTGCACGGCACGACGGAAAAAAGCAGGAACCGTATCTGGTGTTCGACCAAATCGGCGGTCACACACTCGATCTCGGGCGATTCGATTGCCCTTCGCAGGCTTTGATCGCACTCCCCGATGACGAGGAACATTCAAAAGAAACCGTCTTTGATCTTTCCGAGATTTCGGAGAAGCTCCTGGAAGGACTGGCGCTCCTCTTGATCGCGGCCGGTCTGTTTTCGCGGAGCGGATCGCGGCTGAGCGATGCCTCGCCCGCGGGGCGTTTGGCCCTGGGCCCCAGTTACGACACGTAGCCGACCGTCACAGCGCCCGAGTATCCCCGCAAGTCAGCGGCTCGGCAATGGGCGGCTCGGAACCGCCGAGGTGGCGCATGGTGATTTTCTCGGAGGCAAAGAGCTGCGGCGGCGTGTAAGCGCCACCATCCTTGTTTATGGCTATCACGCGCGCTATATTGATGGCAATGCTATCATCCAGCAGGGGATCGCCATCATGCCCGCCGTCACCATCCGCAACCTCTCCGAAGAGACGCATCGCGCCCTGAAGGTCCGAGCGGCGCAGCACGGCCGCAGCACAGAAGCGGAAATGCGTGACATTCTGGAAGCCGCTGTGCGCCCAGCCGATCGTCTCCGCCTCGGTAGCGCGCTGGCGGACATGAGCCGGAAGATCGGGCTCACCAACGCCGATGTCGAGGCCCTCGAACAGGCGCGCAGCAACAAGCCCGCCGAGCCGCTGCGTTTCGAATGATCCTGCTCGACACCAATGTCGTCTCCGAGGCGATGAAGCCCGAGCCGCATCCGGCAGTCCGCAAATGGCTCGATGAACAGGTGGCGGAGACGCTCTACCTCTCCAGCGTCACCGTCGCCGAGCTGTTGTTCGGCATCGGCGCGCTTCCCGACGGCAAGCGCAAGGACAAGCTGAGCGCCGCGCTCGATGGCGCGCTGGGGCTGTTCGTGGAACGAATCCTGCCGTTCGACACCAGCGCGGCGCGCCGCTATGCCGATCTGGCCGTAAAGGCGCGCGCCGCGGGAAAGGGCTTTCCCACGCCCGACGGCTATATCGCCGCGATCGCCGCCTCGCACGACTTCATGATCGCATCTCGCGACACCAGCGCGTTCACGGCTGCCGGCCTCGCTGTGATCGACCCCTGGACCATCGCCGTGTGAGCTGCGGCTCGCGAAGGCGGGAGCGTCACGTGGCGATCCAGCCGCTTGCCCGGGCATGGATGTGACAGTCACCTGCTGACGCATTGGCCATATCCATCTGACAAGACCGATGTCGCGCCCTGCTCGGCGAGGCGTCGCGCGGCCGCGGTCCCAATTCCGCAGGCCGCGCCATTGAGGCGCGACAGCGCCGGTTTGAAGAATCCAAGCAGGCAATGCTCCTTTGTTATCCGCGATCGTGGAGCGAGCCGCCTTTCGCGGGCGAGAAGGCGATAGGATAAGGCGCGGTCGCAATTTCAGCGGGCCCGCTCGCGATCCCCATGCTGTTCGAAGAGGTAGAGATCGGCCTTGGCGCGTCGACGGGTCGATGGCCGAGAGAGAGTCTCGCGGCACCCGTCGCGGAGTCCTGGATCATGAACACCGAAGTTTCGAAGGCTACGGCCGATGTGGGCGGCGCTTCCGAGTTTGGCGTCTCCTCGGGTTTCAAGGTCGACCTGTCTCGCGGCGCTCGTGTCGGCCGCGTCTCATCCGAATGGTTCTCCCGGCCGGATGACGAGCGCTTCCTGTCGCTGTCCGATCTTCTCGCCGCCGTTCGCGGTCGCGCCGAGCGCAGCCGGACCCGCACGGCGGAGAGCGCAGCGATCCGAGTGGAAGCGCGCCGCGCCGACGCCGAGCGCCTGACGCTCGTGCTGCCCGGCGCGACTGCGCCGGTGGCGCCGACGCATTGGAGTTTCGGTCAGCTCTGCTCATTGGTCGGCGCGCCAGCGGGCTATCTGCGCGAGCTGCCGCCGCCGCTTGCCGGCGTCAATCTCCAGCACGGCCTGTTGTCGCATCGCGCCGAGCTGGTCAAGACGCTCGAAGCCGATGACGGCCGGATCGAGCTTCGCGCGGTCACCGGCCCGGACTATGGCCGGATATGGGACCACGAACTTGTCGCCGCCGTGATGAAAATCGCCGGAAACGGCACGGGCGACACACGTTGGAAAGTTCCCGGCGTTCTCGACTGGACGACCATGACCTATAATCCATTCGTGGACGTCGCCAAGGAGACGACGACGCTCTACGCCAGCGACCGTGACGTTTTTCTCTTCCTCGTGGACGACACTCATCCGATCGAGGCCGGCCGTTTGGCGAACGGCGACCCGGATTTATTTTTCCGCGGCTTTTTCTGCTGGAACAGCGAAGTCGGATCGAAGACGCTCGGCATCGCCTCCTTCTATCTTCGGGCGGTTTGCATGAATCGCAACATTTTTGGCGTCGAAGACTTCGAGGAGATCAGCATCCGGCACAGCAAATTCGCGGCGCAGCGCTTCGCCCATGAGGCGGCGCCGGCGCTCGAGAATTTCGCGCGCTCGTCGCCCGCTCCTTTCATTGCAGGCGTGAAGGCGGCGCGCGAACGCATCGTCGCCCGCAGCGACGAGGAACGGGAGACATTCCTGCGCAAGCGCGGATTCAGCAAGACGGAAACGGCGAAAGTGATCGCGACGGTTCTCGAGGAGGAAGGGCGGCCTCCGGAGAGCATTTTCGATTTTGTGCAGGGGATCACGGCTGTCGCCCGCGCCAAGCCGCATCAGGACGCGCGCCTCGAGCTCGAAGGCCGGGCTAAGGCGCTTCTGGCGCGCGCCGCCTAACGAGCCGATATCGCTGCGCCGGACGTTTTCGGCGCAGCGCCTCGACGACATTGCTGGCGCGGCCCGAATCCGAGAGGTAGAGGGCTGCGCCGCTCTTCGTGACGAGTCGTAGGATCGAGAAAAAGGCTCTCGGCCGCTCGTCGCGGAGTTCACTCCCATGGCAACCGCGGTTCAGAAAATCCGTCTGAGCGCCTCGCGCGATATTCCCTTCAACAAGCTCGTCCTCTCTCAATCGAATGTCCGCCGGATCAAGGCCGGCGTCTCCATCGAAGAGCTCGCCGAGGACATCGCACGCCGCACGCTGCTGCAGAGCATCACCGTCCGGCCGGTGCTCGATGATAACGGCTCGGAGACCGGCATGTTCGAGATTCCGGCCGGCGGCCGACGCTATCGAGCGCTTGAGCTGCTGGTGAAGCAGAAGCGCCTCGCGCGCACCGCTCCGATCCCCTGCGTCGTGCGCACCGATGGGACGGCCGTGGAGGACAGTCTCGCCGAGAATGTCCAGCGCGCGCCGCTGCATCCCCTCGACCAGTTCCGCGCCTTCCTCAGCCTGCGCGAGAAAGGCCAGAGCGAGGAGGAGATCGCCGCCGCCTTCTTCGTCGGCGTTCCCATCGTCAAGCAGCGCCTGCGGCTCGCTTCCGTGTCGCCGAAGCTGCTCGATGTCTATGCCGAAGACGGCATAACGCTCGATCAGCTCATGGGTTTCACCGTGAGCCCCGATCACGAGCGGCAGGAGCAGGTCTGGGACGCCATTCAGCGTTCCTACAATAAAGAGGCGTACCAGATTCGCCGATTGCTGACCGAAGGCGCTGTCCGCGCTTCGGACAAGCGCGCGCAATTTGCTGGCGACGATTATGCCGCGGCCGGCGGCGCCGTCATGCGCGACTTGTTCCAGAGCGACGATGGCGGCTGGCTGCAAGATGTCGGCCTTCTTGATCGTCTCGTCGCCGAGAAGCTCGAGCGCGAGGCGGAGACCGTCCGCGCCGAGGGTTGGAAGTGGGTGGAGGTCGCAACCGATTTTCCTTACGGCCACACCTACGGGCTGCGTTGCATCCAAGGCGAACGTCCGCCGCTGACGCCGGAGGGAGAAGCCGCGCTCGAATCCCTGCGGACCGAAGCCGAGCAAATCGAAGCCGCTTTCGCGGACGAGGATCAGATTCCCGAGGATGCGGATCGTCGTCTCGGCGAGATCGAAACCGCCATCGCGGAGATCGAAGGCCGTCCGGCGGCTTATGATCCTGACGATGTCTCCCGAGCGGGCGCCTTCGTCAGCATCGACGGCTCCGGCCGGCTGCGCGTCGAGCGAGGTTATGTTCGTCCCGAAGACGACGTACAGTTGGCCGAGCCGACCGTCGGCGATTCGGACGACGAGACCGACGCCGACGCTTCTGCGGTAGTAACGTCGGCCGCATCCAGGGCGACCGAGTCCGACGGCGGCAATATGGTTCGATCGGAGCCGGCGGAGGAAGAGGACGAAAGACTTCGGCCTCTTCCCGACAAGCTTTTGACCGAGCTCACCGCCCATCGTACGCTCGCGCTGCGCCGGGCCATCGGCGACGATCCCGGCATCGCCTTTCTCGCCGCGCTGCATGTTCTCTGCCTTAAGCTGTTCTACCGCTACGGCTCGGACTCCTGCCTGGAGATCGAGCCGAAGAACGTCGCCTTCGGCAGCCTGGCGCCGGGCCTCGGCGACACATCGCTCGCTGCCGCCGTCGACGCCCGGCATCGCGTTTGGTCTTCGCAACTGCCCGCGGAACCCGGAGATCTGTGGGACACGCTGACGACGTTCGATGTCGAGGCGCGGCAGGCTCTTTTCGCTCATTGCGTCTCGCTCACCGTCAACGCTGTTCACGAGGCCTGGAACCGGCGGCCCAGAGCCGTCGCCCACGCCGATCGTCTCGCGCAGGCCTTGTCGCTCGACATCGCCGCGACGGGCTGGACGCCGACCGTCGATAATTTTCTCGGCCGCGTGACCAAGGCTCGCATCCTGGGCGCCGTTCGCGAGGCGAAGGGCGAGGCCTCGGCGCGACAGATCGAGCATCTGAAGAAAGGCGACTTGGCGATGCAGGCCGAGCAGCTTCTCGTCGGAACGGGCTGGCTTCCCGAGCCCTTGCGCACGCCCGGCCGAATGTTCCAGCAGTCTGACATGGTGGACGCGGTTCCCCAAGACGAAGCGCCGATCGAAGAAATGGCGGCGATCGAAAGCGAAACGGCTATCGACGAAGACACGGTGCAGAGCGACGCTGAGGGCGCGTCGACGGACGATCCAGAGACCTCCGCCGAATAGACCTCCCAAGGGCCGACCGAGGGACTCGCCAGAAATGGCGGGTCCCTTTTCTTTCGGAGAACGCCGATGTTCGATTCACCGGCCGAGCTGGCGCGGCGTCTCGCGTGTGACGCCGAGGCAGTGTGTCGCCATTATCTCTCCAATGGACGGCGCGAAGGCCGCTATTGGCTGGTCGGCGACGTCCGGAACATGCCGGGACGCAGCCTCTTCGTACGGCTGACCGGAACCGAAAGCGGCAAAGGCGCAGCAGGGAAATGGGTCGACGCGGAATCGGCAGAACATGGCGATCTGCTCGACATTATCCGCGCGAGCTGTCGCCTCTCCAATTTCCGCGATGTCGCCGACGAGGCGCGACGCTTCCTCGCCCTGCCGCGTTTCGAACCGGCTCCCGAATCTCGCCAGCTCCGACTGTCGCCTGCGTCGAGAGGCTCACCCGAATCCGCACGCCGACTGTTCGCGATGACCGAGGAGCTCGACTCCACGAATCGCCACCATCGCCTATTGCTGATGCTCGATGAATTTCCAGCCCTCGGCCGGCTAGATTTTTTCGAGTCCGCGCTCGCCTTCATGGCGGGCTATGGGATCAAAAGCTTCCTCATCGCCCAATCGCTCAATCAGATCGAGAAGGCCTATGGGCCGAACAACGCCATTCTCGACAATTGCCATGTGCGCGTATCCTTCGCGAGCAATGACGAGCGCACGGCGAAGCGCGTCTCCGATGCGCTCGGCACGGCGACCGAGCTGCGCGCGATGCAGAACTACGCCGGTCATAGGCTCAGCCCTTGGCTTGGTCATTTGATGGTGTCGCGCCAGGAAACCGCACGGCCGCTGTTGACGCCCGGCGAAATCATGCAGCTCCCCACCACGGACGAAATCGTTCTCGTCTCCGGTCTCCCTGTCGTCGCCGTCGGCGCGTGCGCAATTCGTCGTGTTCGATCCGACGAATTACGCCCAGAACGTCATGACGGCGGCGAACACGCTGCAGCAGATCAACAATCAGATCACCGGCCTGCAGAACCAAGCGCGTTCGCTGCTCAATCAGGCGAAGAACCTCGCCAATCTTCCTTATTCCTCTTTGCAGACGATCCAGCAGTCGATCGCGCAGACCCAGCAGCTTTTGCAACAGGCGCAGCGCATCGCCTATGACGTCCAGCAGATCGATCGCGCCTTCGCCACGCACTATGGCGCGGCGAGCCCTTCAGCCAGTTCCGCGGATCTGATCGCCGGCGCGCAGCAGCGCTGGCAGAATTCCGTCGCGGCGCTGCAGGACGCGCTTCGTGTGCAGGCCGGAATCGTGCAGGCGATCGACACGACGCGCTCGGAGGCCGGCGCGCTCGTTTCCTCGAGCCAGTCCGCCGTCGGCGCCTTGCAGGCCTCCCAGGCCGGAAATCAGCTTCTCGCCCTGCAAAGCAAGCAGCTCGCCGATGTGGCGGCGCTGCTCGCTTCCCAGGGCCGCGCGCAGTCCCTCGAAACAGCGCGAAACGCTGCAGCCCAAGAGCAGGCGCGCGAGCAGCTGCGCCGCTTCATTGCGCCGGGACAGGGCTATCAGCCCGGCAATGTCTCCATGTTTCACAATTGAGGGGGGCCGCCATGAAGATCGAGCGCTGGGTCGACTCCGAAGATCTGGCCTTCGTGGCGCTCGGCGTCGCGATCGGGGCCGTCGCCATTCTCGCGTTTCAGGCGTCGAGCTCTTGCGAGCTGGAAGCCCGCGCGCGAACGACTGTCGCGACGCCCGCATCCATGTCGTTTCCGTTCGCGCCGAACGACGAAGCGCTGTCGCGACGCGGAGCCGTGATCGTCGAAAGAGCGCGCGCCGACAGCTGCCGGGACTTGTCGGCGCCGGAATGTCGCAGGGCTGCGGCACCGGGAAATCTGGTCGAACACGCGAACTCGCCGCTCGACGCATTCTCGCTGCGTCGCGAGGCGCCGGAAATGATCACGCCGCCGGGCGCGCAAATTCCGAAGGACGAATGAGCCATGGGCGGAACCGGCGTCATCGATCGATTCCTGGAGACCTTCACCTCCTATATCGATTCGGGCTTCGGCCTGCTCGGCGGCGAGGTGAGCTTCCTCGCTTCCACCCTCGTCGTCATCGACGTCACGCTCGCCGCGCTCTTCTGGAGCATGGGGCCCGACGAGGACATCATCGCCCGGCTCGTGAAGAAGACGATGTTCGTCGGCGTCTTCGCCTGGCTCATCGGCAATTGGAACTCGCTCGCCCGCATCGTCTTTCAGAGCTTTTCCGGCCTCGGCCTGAAAGCCGCCGGCAGCAGCCTGTCGACCGCCGACTTTCTGCGGCCCGGTCGCGTCGCGCAGGTCGGCTTCGACGCCGGCCGTCCGCTGCTCGACGCCATTTCCGGGTTGATGGGATATGTGTCCGTCGTCGTGAACTTCGTGCAGATCGCGGTGCTGTCCTTCGCCTGGCTCGTCGTTGTCCTGAGCTTCTTCGTCCTCGCGATCCAGCTCTTCATCACGCTGATCGAATTCAAGCTGACGACGCTTGCGGGCTTCGTGCTCATTCCCTTCGGCCTTCTCGGCAAGACCGCCTTCCTCGCCGAGCGCGTGCTCGGCAATGTCGTCTCGTCGGGCGTGAAGGTGCTGGTGCTCGCCGTCATCGTCGGCATCGGCTCGACGCTGTTCAGTCAGTTCACGCAGGGCGCCGGCGGCGCGCAGCCGATGATCGAAGACGCGATGTCGCTCGCCCTCGCGGCTCTTTCCCTGCTCGGACTCGGCATATTCGGCCCGGGCATCGCCAACGGCATTATCTCCGGCGGCCCGCAGCTCGGCGCCGGAGCCGTAGTCGGAACCGGCCTCGTGGTGGCCGGCGCGGGCGCCGTCGGCCTCGGCGCCGCGCGCCTCGCCGGCGGAGCGATCTCGAGCCTCGCCGTCCGCCGCGACACTGTCGCCGCCACGACGATCCCGCCGGGGCCGGGTCCCGGATCTCCCGACCCGTCAGCGGTCGGATCGCCGTCGTCCGGAGGTAACGGAGGGCCGGGAGGCGGAGCGAGCGCGCCGATCGGCCCCGGAACGGGCGCCGCCGCGTCAAGCGTCTCCGCCGCCGCTGCCGCGCGTCCCGTCTCCTCCTCGTCCGAGGCGCCCGCATGGGCGCGACGCCTGAAAAACCGTCAAGGCGTCGCGCACGGCCTGTCGCTCGCCGCCCATGCGCTCCGCTCTGGCGACTCGCATGGCGGCGGAGCTTCCATCAACCTTTCCGAGGCGCGCTGATGTTCAAACGCTCTTCCATCCGTTACGGGCGCACGCCCGAGCCCGAAACGCCCTATCAGAAAGCCGCGCAGGTCTGGGACGAGCGCATCGGCTCGGCTCGCGTGCAGGCCTATAATTGGCGGCTGATCGCCTTCGGTAATCTGCTTCTCGCCGGCGGTTTCGCCGCCGCGCTCGTCTGGCAGAGCGCCCGCGGCTCGATCGTCCCCTTTGTGGTCGAGATCGACAAGCTCGGCGAAGCCCAGGCGATCGCGCCGGCCGTCGCCGACTACAAGCCGACTGATCCGCAGATCGCCTGGCACCTCGCGCGCTTCATCGAATATGTGCGCTCCATCCCCGCCGATCCGATCATCGTCCGCCAGAACTGGCTGAAGGCCTATGATTTCGTGACCGACAAGGGCGCGCTGGCGCTGAACGATTACGCCCGCGCCGACGATCCCTTCGCCAAGATCGGCCTGGTTCAGGTCGCGGTCGAAGTATCGAGCGTCATCCGCGCCTCCGACGATTCCTTCCGCATCGCCTGGACCGAACGCCGCTACGAGAACGCCAGTCTCGCCGCGACCGAGCGCTGGACCGCGATCTTCTCGATCGTCGTGCAGCCGCCGCGCGATCCCGAGCGCCTGCGCAAAAACCCGCTCGGCCTGTTCATCCATGCCGTCAACTGGTCGAAGGAGCTCGGACAATGAGACCTCATTCCATTCACGCGCTCGCGTTCACTATTCTCGGCTCGTCGAACCTCTGCGCCTGCTCGAGCTTCAAGCCGCCGGACATCGACTATGACGATTTCCCCGCGCCGGCCGCGCTGCAGAGCGAGCCGCCGGCGCCCGTCAGGATCGTCGAGGTTCCCAAGGTCCTGCCGCTTCCCGGCCAGCTCAAGCCCTTGGCGCGCGGCAAAGGAGAGCCGCCGGAGCCGAGTGACCCGAAGGCGCGCATCGAGCAGGCCAACGCCGCGGCGCGCATGGAGCCACGGCGCGCCGGCTACATCAACGCGGTCCAGATCTATCCCTTCACGGAAGGCGCGCTCTATCAGCTCTACGCCGCGCCGGGCGAGATCACCGACATCGCCTTGCAGGAGGGCGAACAGCTCGTCGGCTCCGGCCCGGTCGCCGCCGGCGACACGGTGCGCTGGGTCATCGGCGATACGGAGAGCGGCTCCGGCGTGACGAAGAAAACCCACATCATGGTCAAGCCGACGCGCGCCGATCTGATGACCAATCTCGTCATCAACACCGACCGACGCACCTATCATCTCGAGCTGCGTTCGACCGAGAAGACCTATATGGCCTCGGTGTCCTGGCAATATCCGCAGGACACGCTCATCGCGCTGCGTCGGCAGAATGTCGTCGCCGAGGCGGTCGCCCCGGTCGACACGGGTCTCGACATCTCCCGTCTGAACTTCCGCTACACGGTCGAGGGCGACGCCGCGCCGTGGCGACCACTGCGCGCCTTCGACGACGGCCGCAAGGTCTATATCGAATTTCCGCGCGGAATCTCGCAAGGAGAAATGCCGCCGCTGTTCGTCACCGGCACCGCCGGAGACAGCCAGCTTGTCAACTACCGCGTGCGCGGCCATCACATGATCGTCGATCGGCTGTTCGCCGCTGCGGAGCTGCGCTTCGGCGCCGATCCGCAAAAGGTCGTGCGGATCGTGCGCAGCGACGGGAGACCGTCGATATGAGCCCGCCGGAGCACGAGAAGAAGCTCGCCGAGCAACTGCGGCTCCATCCCGAGCGCACGCCGGTGACGCGCCTCTCGCGCCGCGCGCTGATCGCACTTTCCGTCGCGTCCGCCGCCACTATTCTTGGCCTCACCGTCTACGCCCTCCAATCGAGAGGGCGCGCCTCGCCTCCGTCGGAACTCTATAGTACGGAGGCCAAAACCACCGCCGACGGGCTCGCGTCGCTGCCGCGCGACTACACGGCTCTGCCCAAAAACGTCCCGAAGCTCGGGCCGCCGCTACCCGGCGATCTCGGACGGCCGATCCTCGCCGCGCAAGGGCAATTTCCGGCGCCCGCGCCCGTCGATCCGGAGGAACAGCGCATCGGCCAGGAGCGCGAGGCCGCGCGCACGGCGAAGCTCTTCGCGATGACGAATGCGCGCGAACGGCCGGCGCCGAGCGAAGGTGCTTCGCTATCCACTTCTCCGTCCATCGTGCCGCCAGCGGGAGAAGCGCCGCCGATCGACCCGAACGCCATCCAGAACATGCAGGACCGCAAGCTCGCCTTCGTCAACGCGCCGATCGATCGCCGCACGGTGAGCTCTGATCGTCTCGCGCCTCCGGCGTCGCGCTATGTCCTACAGGCCGGGGCCGTCATTTCCGCGGCGCTCGTCACCGGCATTCGTTCCGATCTTCCCGGCCAGATCACCGCGCAGGTGACAGAGAATGTCTACGACAGCCCGACCGGCCGCTTTCTGCTCGTCCCGCAGGGATCGAAACTCATCGGCGTCTATGATTCGCAGATTGCTTTCGGCCAGTCACGCGTGCTGCTGGTCTGGAATCGCCTCATCCTGCCCGACGGCCGCTCCATCGTGCTCGAACGCCAGCCCGGCGCCGACTCCGCCGGCTTCTCGGGCCTCGAGGACGAGGTCGACCATCATTGGTTGAGACTGGCCGGAGCCGCCGCGCTCTCGACCATTCTCGGCGTCGGAACACAGCTCGGGACGACCGGCGACGAGAGCGCGCTCATGCAGGCGCTGCGCCGCGGCGGCACCCAGAGCTTCAACCAGACAGGCCAGCAAATCGTCGGCCGCAATCTCAACATCCAGCCGACGCTCACCATCCGTCCCGGCTTTCCGGTGCGAGTCATCATTACCCTCGACTTGGTTCTCTCGACCTATCCGTCGCCCGCTGCAATCAAAACGAGCGAGCTCGACCAATGACCAAGCTGAAACTTGCCTCCGTCCCCCGACGACGAACCCGTGAGACTCACTGTCGCCCTGCCGGCGGCGCTCCACGGCGATCTGGTCGCCTAGCCAATTATCTGAACAGTCGACATGTCTCTGTCGCATTTGCCGAGGGAGGCAGCGCATGGCCGGCCTGAAACTCGGCCGCTTGCCGAAAGTTGGTCTCGTCCGCATGACGATCAGCATCTCGGAGCCTCTGAAGGAAGAGCTCGAGCACTATGCGGCCGAGCACAGCCGGCTCTATGGGCCGGTCGACGCAGCGACGTTGATCCCTCATATGCTCGAATCCTTCATCCGCTCGGACCGCGGCTACCGCAGCCGGCGCGCACAATCCGAGCGTGGAAAACCCCGTCGGCAAGGCGCCGTCGAACCAGCCCGCCCGACGAGCGGCGCAGGACGTCCGGACCCCGACAAGCCGGCCTGAAAACGGCGGTCGAACATCACTTGGGACGCATTGCTCGGGGCTGTGTCGTCGAGTTCATTGTTCCGCCAGAATGGGCGGCGGCCGATCGGCGCCTATCTTGATGTCTACCGCCTATTGCCATATATCATGGTAGCTATCAGATATGTGAGAGGCGACGATGGGAACGAAAACCGCCAAACTCTTCATGACAGGACGCAGCCAAGCCGTGCGGCTTCCAATGGAATTCCGTTTCGAGGGGAGCGAGGTCTTCGTGCGCCGTGATCCGAAGACGGGCGACGTGATCCTCTCCAGCAAGCCGGATTCATGGGACGGCCTGTTCGAGCTCTACGGCAAAGGCGACGTGCCCGGCGACTTCATGGGACCGGCCGACCGCGACCAGCCGCGCCAGGATCGTGATTCCGTCCGCGATCCCTTCGAGGGCTGGAAGGAATGAGCTTATATCTGCTCGACACCAATATCGCGAGCCATGTCATCAAGGGAGACCGGCTGGAAATAAGCCTTCGGCTGGCTTCGCTCCCGATGGAGGAGATCGCCATATCCGCCGTGACGCAAGGCGAACTGTTCTATGGCCTCGCCAGGCGAAACTACCCTGCTGTCCTGACCGAGCGCGTCAGGCAGTTTCTGTTGCGGGTCGATGTGTTGGCCTGGGATAGCGATGTCACGCGGGCCTACGCCGATCTTCGAGCGTCGTGCGAAGCGAAGGGCGTGTCGCTCGCGCCGCTCGACATGATGATCGCCGGCCATGCCGTCGCCGCGAGCGCCGTACTGGTTACGAAGGACAAGGCGTTCTCTCGTGTTCCCGAACCGCTGAGAATGGAAAACTGGGACGCCGCCAAATAGTTCGACGTGGGCTGCCGGAGATGAGACACGGACAAAGAGTCCGAATAATGCGGAAATTCTCGAGCGCGAAAGCGCACAGAAGATCGAGCCCACGAAGCTGATCGCGCCGATGCTGGAAAAATTCATCGCCGGCGACCGCGGCTTTGCGAAAGCGCGAGGCTCCTGCAGGAAGGCTACGGCTTCGGCGCCGGCTTCTCTGCCGACATCGAGCGCGCCAGACTGAGGAAGCGCCGCAAAGCCGGATTGTCGTTGCCGGGAAGCCAGACCGCGCTATACGACAATCGATTGTCTCCCGCGAGCGGCCTGAACACCACGCCCGGATAGGAAATTCCGGTCGACGAGCCGTTCAACAGGCTGAAGCCGAAGTCGAGCGCGACGAATTGCATGACCGACTCCTGCGAAAGATCATATCTCGCCGACGACAGACGCGCGCCGATCATCGACAATCTCTCGCTCGCATGCCGGTCGTATCCCGCCGCCGTCGCTTCCCGGCCGAAAATGAAATGTGTGTCTTTCAGCAACTCCCAGTCGATCGCTTCACAGCCCGAAAGTGGATGGCCGGCGGATAGGGCGACGCACACGTCGGAACTCCAGAGGATTTCGGAATCGCAGCCTTTCGCCGGTGTTCCGGCGACGATGAAGGCGACATCGAGGCGACGGTCCATGATACAGGAAATCAGCCTTTGCGGATCGTTCTCGAAGCATTCGAACACGATGCCCGGATGCGCCTCGTGGAATGCGCCGACGAGACGACACAGAAAGCCTGGAAACACCGACGGAAGAACGCCGACACAGATCAGGCCGTCGACGCCGCGTCCCGCGGCCGCCGCATTCGCGAACGCGTAATCCATGTCCGCGAATGCGGCGCGGATGAGCTCGAAAAAGCGCCTGCCGGCGTTCGTCGGCCGAACGCCGTTCGAGTGACGCTCGAACAGCGAGACGCCGATCTCGTTCTCCAGCGTCTGAATGCGTCGACTGACCGCGGACTGGCGGACGCCGAGAAGCCGGGCTGCGTGACTGATGCTTCCATGATCGGCGACGACGAGCGCCTGGGACACCGAGATGAAGCTGTCGAGCGGGTCCATTCCCGACGACGAATTCCGGCGGCCTCTTCGCCAAACGCTATGAAACGCAACGCGCATATCCACATCTCGTCAATTGTCTCAGTCCTGGCCGAATTTCGAGCGCTTCTCGAAAAAGCCAGGACAAATGGCGCATCGAGCATCACCTCGTCAGATCGAACGAAATGACGATGCTCCCCTGGAAATATCCGCCCGGCGGCGGCGGCGCATGCGAAGCGGCGAGCATTTGATGCACGATGGCGTCGATCGCGCTGTTGCCGGACGAGCGCGTAATGGAATGGCTGACGATCGCCCCCGACGGGCCGACCGAAAAAAAGACGCTGACCGAGCCAGTCGTCCCCGACTGCTGAGCGCTCGTCGGATAATGCTTGTGGCGGTGAATTTCCGCCGAGACCAGCGCCGCATAGGCGGCGTTGGACATGCGCGGCGCGTCTCCGGCGCCTTCCCGCACGCCCGCTCGAACCGCGGCGGCGCCCATCTGGCTATACGCCGCCTGCTGGCGCGCCCGCGCCTTCTCCCATTTCTCCGCCACACGCTGCGCCGCCATGCGCCGCGCCTCTTGGAGCTGACGCTTCTTTTTCTTGCGCTCCTCTTCCTGGCGTAGGCTCTTTTCCAATGTCTCCCGCGCTGGACGCTCCACCGCGAGCGGCGGGGCGTCGGGCGACTGCATTTTGGGCAGCGGCGCCGCGAGCTCGCTCGCCGTCGCGGCTCGCGCCACTTGCTCCATCGGCTTGGACACATCGGGGTCTTCGCGGACTGTCGGGTCGGGCGACGCGGCGAGCGCCGGATCGTCGCTGACGGTCGGGGCCGCTTCCGGCGTCGGCGTGACGCTGGTCTCCGTCACCGTTTCGCCTTGCGGAATGATCTCGACACGTATCTCGTCGAGCGGCGTCACCGCCTGAGCGGTGATCAGGAATGCGGCGATCGCCGCCACATGCGCGCCGGTCGCGAGAATCGTCGCCGCCGGCCGCAGCCACGGAGGCCGCGCCTCGCCGCAACGCTCGGCGCGCACGCCTCGAAGTTCTCCTGGCGGCTCCGAGACATCGAGCGCCGGGAGTTCCGCCGAACCGGACAGAGGATCGAGCTCCGCCTCCTTCGTCGCGGCTGCATCCATCAGCCGGCTCCGCTGATTTTTGTCCCGAGGTCGTGGGAGGCATCACGCGGCCCTCGCGCGATCATCACGGGCGCAATCGTCTCGTGTTGCGAGCCGTCATGCTCATAGGCGATGCGCTTCAACGGCACGCCATAGAGCAAGGAGAGATTCTCTTCCGTCAGCACGTCTTCGGCCCGTCCGGCGACGTAGTCGCGCTCGCCCAGCATCAAGAGCGCGTCGTCGGCGACCGCCAGCGCATGATGCGGATGGTGTGTGGTCAAGATCACCGTGAGCCCGTCCTTGCGCGAGAGCGCTTCGATCCAGCCGAGCACCTGCGCCTGGTTTTTCAGGTCGAGCGCGGAGGTCGGCTCGTCGAGGATGAGAATGTCCGCCTCGGCCACGAGCGCGCGGGCGAAGATCACGAGCTGGCGCTGTCCGCCGGACATCTCGTGAAAGGGCCGATGCGCCATATCGGCCATGCCGAATCGATCGAGCGCGGCGAGCGCCACCTCCTCGTCCTGGAGCGAAGGCTGTGAGAAGAGCCCGACCTTCTTGGCTCTGCCCATCAGCACCATGTCGAGCGCCGAATAGTCGAAGCTCACCTGAAAGAGCTGCGGCACGAAGGAGGTCTGTCCCTCGACGGAAAGTCCTCCTTCCGTCGGCTTCAACGCGCCGAGCAGAATCTTGAGCAGCGTGGTCTTTCCCCGTCCGTTCGGTCCGAGGAGCGCAAAGACCCGGCCCTTTTTGATGGAAGCGGAATAGTCGCGGAAGACCCAGACGCCCGGCCGGTAGGCATGGCCGACTCCCGAAAGGGAGATGACGGTTCCGTTCATTGGTTGATCGAGCATTGCCTTTTCTCTCGAGTCTGTGTGGCTGTCTCGAGGGCGCTCGAATCCAGCAGCGGGAGGTGATGCCTTGGCGTCCGCCGGATCATTGATCGGGCGACGGCGCCTTGTCGTGAAAACGTTTCCGGAGCCAATCCGTCAGGACCTGCTTCTCATAGACGAGGCGATCGCTCGAGAGATGCGAGGTCGGATCGATGAAATAATCGATATCCGTCACTGTCTCGCGAGCCTGCGAAAGGATCTTGCCTTTTTCACGCAGCGCGTAGCGAACCTCGAATCGTGGCGGCGTGTTCGGCGTCAGGATTGCTGTGTGCGAAGGCGTGGCGTCCCTGAAAATCCCTGCGCGCTGCACGTCGAGCACGTCTATGCTCAAGCTCTGCCCGGGCTCGAGATATCGAGCGCCGACTGTCTCGAGCGTCTTCCGGAGCTCGCCCAACATCTCGTCGCGCTGTAAGACAGGTTCGGATCGGAAGTCCCTGTAGGTTTCGGGATGGATGAAGCGAACGGTCACATCGGCAAAGGCTCCTGTCGGCGCCAGGACCGCGAGGATCACGATCGATATCGTGGCGAATGGTCTCATGGCCTTTCCCTTTCGGCGTCGCCTATCTGTAGGCTCTCGCCTGCATCTCGAAGAGCTCGGCATAGCGTCCCCGTTGTCGGAGCAACTCGCCATGGCGACCCTGCTCGATGACGCGTCCATGCTCGAGGACGAGGATGCGGTCGGCCATGCGGACCGTCGAAAAGCGATGCGAGATCAGGAGCGCGGAGCGGCCCTCGCAGATCTGCCTGAACCGCTCGAAAACCTGGGCCTCCGCCCGCGCATCGATCGCCGCGGTCGGCTCATCGAGGATCAGGCAGTCTGCGTCGCGCATATAGGCGCGGGCGAGCGCGATCTTCTGCCACTCGCCGCCCGACAGATCGCGCCCATGGCTGAACCTCTTGCCGAGCGGCTGCTCATAGCCCAAGGGCAGCGTCTCGATGACTTCAGAGGCCAGGCTGCGGCTCGCAGCGGCCGCGACCTTCGATATGTCGCCGGCGAGATCGATCCGCCCCACCGCGATGTTCTCGTGCGCCGTCATTTCGTAGCGGATGAAATCCTGGAAGATGACGCCGATGTGCCGGTGAAGCTCCGCGAGATCGAAGCACTTCAGGTCGACGCCTTCGACCAGGATGCAGCCCTCGTCGGGGTCGTAGAGCCGGGTCAGCAATTTGACGATCGTCGTCTTGCCCGCTCCGTTCTCGCCGACGAGCGCGATCGCCTCGGAAGGGCGCAATGTGAAGCTCAGATTGCGGACGGCCCAACGATCGGACCCTGGGTAGCGGAATCCGACATTTCGAAATTCGATGCCCAGCCGTTCGATCTTCGGGAAGGGGATGGGATGTTCCGGCGATGTGATGCTCGGCTCGACATCGAAGAATCCGAACAGGTCTTTGAGCTCGATGGCGCGCGCCGATATCCACGCGGCGCTGACCAGCACGGTCTGGACGAGCTGGCGCAGCCGCATGAACGATCCCGTGAGGAAGGTCAGGTCGCCGAGCGACAAGGCGCCCGACACCGTTCGCCAGGTGATGATGGCGTAGGCGACGTAATAGGCGATCGTGCTCACGGCGAAGAAGAGCGCGGTCCAGAGGCTGCGCTCGACCGCGAGCCTCTGATCGACGGCGTAGAATGCGCCGGAAAGTCTCGCGAAACGGTCGATCAGGAAATCGGCGAGCCCGAACAGCTTGATCTCCTTCGCCGTCTCCGCATTGATGCCGATATGGCGGAGATAGTCGAGCTGGCGGCGGTCCTCGACGCGATCGAACTCGATTCTGTAGGAGATCGCGTTGAAGCGCGCTTCGATCCACAGGACAGGCAGCAAGGCGACGAGGAGGAGCAGCATCAGGATCGGCGCATAGGCGACCAATCCGGCGACCAAGGTCACGAGCGTCGCGAGGTTCTGGAACTGCCCGAAGACATTCGACAGCAGATTGCTGCTCCAGCCGGCTTGGCCACGCGCCCTTTCCAGCCGATCCTGGTGATCGCTGCTTTCGAGATGCCGCAGATCGAGGCTCGAAGCGTGAACCATCAGCGCGACGCTCATTCGATTGGCATGTTTCTGGGACAGCAGCCCGTCGGCGACGGCCACGACGCGGCCGATGGCGTCGAAGCAGAGCGTGAGGGCGAGCTCCGATCCGACATAGAGCAAGAGCCGGTCCAGCCGTCCGGACGGCAGCCATTCGGCGAAGTCCTGACCGGCGCCCGGCGCTTGGGTGAGAGACACGATCTCATCGACGATCAGCTTTCCCACATAGAAGGTCACGACCGCCTGAAACGCCGAGACCAGCCGCAGCCCCAACGCCGCCGACACGAGCGCGGGACTCGTCGTCCAGACCTCGCGAAAGAGCCGGAGCAGATAGCGCAATGCGCCGAGGCGCTCCCGCAGTCCCGGCGAGGACGTCCTGTCGTGGCGTGATCGTCCGAGCCTGCTCATCCGCGAAAGAGCCCGGCGCGCCGGCCGCGACGGCGGCCGGCCCCGGCGCTTCGTCCCTCACTCAATATTTCGCGAGGAATGGTCCCGGCGCGAACAGGTTGATGTGATAGCTCACCCCGGCCCGCACCGCGCTCCATGTCGCAGGCCGGTGCGCGCCGAGCCTCCCGGACGAGGAGGCGACGAGAATCTCGTCCTTCGTGCCGAGATCGCTGTAGCGATACTCCAGCCGGACGGACCAGTCGGGCCGGAACGCATATTCGAACCCGCCGCCGGCCGTCCAGCCCGTGCGGTCCGACGACAGCTTGTCGTAGCCCGCCGCAGTGCCTCCGGGATAGGCCGTATAGGAATTGTCGATCGACGCGAAGGCGACGCCGCCGGTGCCGTAAAACAGCAGCCGATCCCAGGCGAAGCCCAGACGCGCCCTGATCGACTCCTGGATGTTGCTCTCGGTCTTGAACCGGGAAGGCGCCGCCGGCATAGGGACCCTGGCCCGTGAAGGTCGAGCCTTCGATATCGCCCTCGAGACCCAGCACCACCGAGCCGAGCTGATAATTATAGCCGAGATGGCCGCCACCCAGCACGCCCGCCTGGTTGAAATTCGGCTGCGCGCCCACGACGGCGCCGGGCGCGAGCACATAGACCGAGCCGGAGGAATCGGTCGTCCACTGATAGCCGACCTGGCCACCGACATAGAGCCCGCTCCAGGTGAAGGGCGGCGGCGGGGGAACGACCGGAGCGAGCTTGGGCGGCAGATCGGCGGCCCATGCGCAGGTGGCCAGGGGCAGGATCGCCATTGTCGAGAGCAGCGTCTTCTTCATCATCATGTCTCCGTGACTGACTGAACTGTGAGTTTCGTCTCTTCCGAAAGGACCGCGAGCGAGGTCCGCTTCCATGTCGTCTTCAGCGATCGGTCCACCCCCTCGATTGCGTCTTCCAGAACAGGAAGCAGAGAAGCGGCGTGCCGACGAGGGCGGTCAGCACGCCGACCGGGAATTCGGCCCAGACCACCGTGCGGGTGAGATCGTCGAGGCCGAGCGTGAAGAGCCCGCCGAGCAGCGCGGAGGCCGGCAGCAGGTGGCGATGATCCGGCCCGACGAGCATGCGCGCGCAATGCGGGACGATGAGCCCCACCCAGCCGACGATTCCCGAGACCGCGACTTGCGACGCGACCATCAGCGACACGGTCGCGATGATCGCCCAGCGCAGGAAGCGGACGTCGACGCCGAGCGAGGCCGCGTCGAGATCGCCGAGCGACAGCAGATTGAGCCGCCAGCGCAGGCCCATGAGAACCACGCCGCCGGCGAGCGTCGAGACGGCGATGATCGAGGCCTTGGCGGGATCGGCGCCGCGAAACACGCCGAGGACCCAGTAGGTGATGCCGGGCGCGCGGCCTTTGTCGCCATATTCGAGCAACCCGATCCCGGCCAGGAAGAAGGACCCGACGAAGAAGCCGGCGAGGATCACAGCGATCCCGTCCGTTCGAACCTGAACCGCCCGAGCGAGCGTGAAGGCGCAGACCGCGGCGATGAGCCCGAAGCCGAACGCGAGCCCGATCGTCCCGACCGATGGCCAACCCAGGACCATCGCCAGCACGGCGCCGAACGCCGCGCCGGACGACACGCCGACGAGATCGGGGCCGACGAGCGGATTGCGCATCATGCCCTGCAGCGCCGCGCCCGACATGCCGAGCGCGACGCCGGCGAATGTCGCGACCAGCACGCGCGGCGGCCGGATGATCGCCATGACCGTCACCTCGCGAAGGTCCCACTCCGGATGCGACGGCCAGGAGAAGGGCCAGACGAGGTGAAACAGAATATCGGCGGCGCGGCCGATCGACATGGGATAGGCGCCGATCAGCAGCGAGGCGACCACGGCCACGCAGAGGACGACCACCAGCACGAAAGGAGCCGCCTCTCGAAGCCGCTTTCCATTCGGCTGCGATCCGGGCGCCTCCGGCGCGGCGTGGATGACGGAGTCAGTCATCGCTCCAGCCTTTCGTCTGCGTCTTCCAGAACAGGAAGCACATGATCGGCGTGCCGATGAGCGCTGTCATGACGCCGATCGGGACATCGGACCGGATAACGACCCGCGTGAAATCGTCGATGCCGAGCGTGAACAGCGCGCCGAGCAGCGCCGAAGCCGGCAGCAGCTTGCGGTGATCCGGCCCGACGAGCATGCGGGCGCAATGCGGGATGACGAGGCCGATCCAGCCGATCATGCCGGAGACCGCGACCTGCGACGCGACGATCAGCGAGACGATGGCGATGAGGAACCAGCGCAGCGCATGGGCATTGACGCCGAGCGATGTCGCGTCGAGCTCGCCGAGCGAGAGAAGATTGATCCGCCATCGCAGCAGCATCAGCACGGAGCCGCCGACGAGCGTCGGGATCGCGATCATCCACACAGTCTTCGGCTCGGCGCGGGCGAAATTGCCGTAGAGCCAGAACATCATGTTTCCGAGCTGGTCGTCGTTCGCGAGGAAGAGCGCGAGGCTCACGCAGGCCATGAAGAAGGTGCCGACGAATATGCCCGCCATGATGAGCGCGATTCCGTCCGTGCGGCCTCCGGCGGCCCTGGTCAGTCCAAAAGTGCAGATCATAGCAAGCAGGCCGCCGCAGAAGGCGACGGCGATGACGCCGGCAGGCGACAGATTGAACAGAATCGCCGGCATGCAGCCGCCGGCCGCGCCCGATGACACGCCGACGAGATCAGGGCCGACGAGCGGATTGCGCATCATCCCTTGCAGCGCCGCGCCGGACATGCCGAGCGCCAGTCCTGCGAAACTTGCGAGCAAAACGCGCGGCAGGCGGATGATCTCGACGACCGCCTGCTCCTTCAAGGTCCAGGGCGGATCGTCGGGCAAGGGAAACGGCGCGCCGAGATGCAGCACGATCCGTCCCGCCTGAAAGAAGGACATTGGAAAGGCGCCGATGCAGAGCGAGCCGATGATGGCCGCAATGAAGGCCAGCACCAGAAGAAGCAGAGCCGGCGAGCTGGTGGCGCTCCCCCTCTCCCGCTCGCGGGAGAGGGTGGATCGCGAAGCGAGACGGGTGAGGGTGCGACTGGCGAGGGACTGTTGCAGCATCAGCGATCCCTCATCCGACCCGGCTCCGCCGGGCCACCTTCTCCCGCAAGCGGGAGAAGGGGCGCGTCTTTTGTGATCGCCTCGCGTGTGAATCGTTCGTAGCCTGCCGAATCTGAATTGCTGGCGACGCTCAGCAGATCGTCGATCTCGTCGTCGCTCAGGCGATAGCCATAGGCCTCCAGATAATGATCGCGCATCAGCTCGCGCAGCTTCGGCTGCAGGCGTTCCGGGTGTGCGATCTCGGCCACCCATCGCGCCACCAGAGGCACATTGTCGATGTCCCATGGCCAAGTCATCGAACGATCGAGGACGCCATACACTTGCCTCGTCTGGACAGCTTTCAATGCTCCAAAACGCGGGTCGCTGAAAAAGCCTTTGACGCTCCCCACAAGAAGGATGAAGTCTGGATTCATCGCCAGGAGGCGCTCAGAATCGCCTTCGCGACCCATCGCCATGAAGCCGTCCGTGCCGTCCGATACGCCAATTCTATTGACATCTACGAGTCTATCGGGGCTTTGAGCGGAAAGCCGAGACCAATTCTCGTTGTCACACACGAGAAATATGCCACGCGGTCGTGAACCCGAATTCTTGGATCGAAGCGCCTGCTCGAGGTCTGTCCAGGCTCGACGATAGTTGGCAAGAAACGTCTCGCCTCTGTCTTGCCGGCCGATGACATCGGTCATCACATGCGCCATCGTTTCGACCATCTGGTCTTGCGATCGACCCGGCGCCCACGACATCACGAGGACCATCATTCCAAATCGGCTGTCGCCCTCGCCACGGTGGAAATAGACGCCTCTGACATCTTCCGCCAGGAGAGCCTCGGGATTGGATGGCATATTCCAAAGGCTGTTCTTGCTTTTCAGCTGAGGATAAATCCTGCCGAGTGTCGAATGGCCAAAGCTCTCTCGGTCTATGTCGACAATCCGAGTCAGCGTTTCAGGTGTATGAGTCATCGGCAGAAAGCTTGTCGGCCAGCCAATCACCCCGGGCAGCGGAATTGGAATCGCGACCTCTTTGGCACTTGCGTCACGCACGATGCGGCTATCCGCCGGCGGTGGAAATTGTGGCCCTGATCGTAAGAGTGCGATCGCCGCCAAGCCGAGAAAGGCAAAAGGCGCGAGCCAAGCCATGTTTTTCCCGCACGCGAGAGAAAGGGCTGGCGCGCTCATCCTTCCCCTCCAATAAGGGCTCACGCAGCGGGGACGGCTTTGTGATATTTTCATCTTATGACCACGCAGATTCTCTTCAATCAGTTCGCTTATTCGGATCGGCTCAAGGCGGGCGGCTTCACGGATGAGCAAGCGCGCGCTTCCGCCGAAGCCCTCGGCGCGGCGCTCACGTAATCCGTGGCGACGTCATCCGATCTTGCCGCCGTCCGGCCTTGGCCGCCATCGAAGGACGGCTCGACGCGAAGATCGAAGCCGTGGAAGGGAAGCTCGACGCGAAGATCGACGCCGTCCATGCCGAGTTGAGCGCCAAGATCGACGCCATGAGCGCGAAGATCGATCTCCTGGGATCTCGCGTCGAAACACGGATTGCCGAGTCCCATCTCACGGTCATCAAATGGCCCAATGAAGGCGACGTTGCATGAAGAGCTGAACACGCATCATGCTTCTTGGCGATCCACAGTGGCCGATCTCACTTGCTTCTGAGCTGCGTCGGCTTCATCGACCGAGTTCCATCACCACAAGAGCGATGATGTCGGCCAACGGGCCGAACAGGATTTCATCGGCCTGCCGATATGTCACTGTTTCGAAGGGGGAGGCGACATGGCCATATGGGCCTTTATCAATCTTACCGCCGCCAACGGGGCCAATATAGGCAATTCTCGTGCGACCTTTCTGGAAGGCATTGCCAGATACCGATCGATCACGACGACAGCGGAAGCGATGGGCTTGTCGTTTCAGCAGGTCTGGTCGGCGGCGCAGGCCATGAATGAGCAATTCGGCGAACTCTACACGACGAAGCGCGGGCGGCACTCTGGCGGCTCGCAGCTCACGCCGAGAGGGGAAGAGGTGTTGCGGCTCTATCGCAAGATCGAGAGCGAGCTTTATCGCGTCTGCGCCAAGGAGCTCGCGAGGCTCGAAGAACTCGCCGGCGACGATCCGGCTTCTCCGCCACCCATCGACCGCTGGACGCGGCTGGAGGACCCGGAAAGTTGGAAGCAGCAACAAAAACTGAAATCCGAAGTGAAGACGGAGAAGACGGGCTATGGCGTGCTGAGCACGGCGAGGCGCGCGAATTCTCCGCAGAAGAAGCTCGGAAAAACCAGAGTCAAGACGGCGCGATGAAGGGGCGAATCCCCACAATAGTTGCATGCCCGCCAGCGCGGGCGCATTTTGGTTGGCGATCCGCTTTTGGAGAGGCTTCGTGGCTCGACGGTCAGGCAGCGCCGATCTGCCCCTTCACAACGGCCGGGTTCCCGCATGGCTCGGCCGGCGCATGGCGACGCTCGGCGCGGTGATCGCCGAAGCGATCGCACATCATTACGGCCGCGACGAGCTCCTCCGCCGTCTCGCCCATCCTTTCTGGTTCCAGTCCTTCGGCGCCGTCATGGGGATGGACTGGCATTCCTCGGGCGTCACCACGAGCGTGATCGGCGCGCTCAAACGTGGCCTCGAGCCGCTCTCGGGCGAACTCGGCGTCCATGTCTGCGGCGGCCGCGGCCGGCATTCCCTCCGAACGCCGCAGGAGTTGACGGCCATCGGCGAGCGCGTCGGCTTCGATGGAGACGCGCTCGCGCAAGCGAGCCGGCTGGTCGCCAAAGTCGACAGCGCCGCCGTGCAGGACGGCTTCGATCTCTATCTGCATGGCTTCATCGTGACGGACGACGGCAAATGGGTCGTCGTTCAGCAGGGCATGAACGGCGAGACGCGATTCGCCCGCCGCTATCATTGGCTCTCGGAAGGACTGAAGGACTTCGTCGAAGCGCCGCACACGGCGATCGACGGCGAAAACCAGGGCGAGATCGTCAATCTGACCAACCGCCGGGCGCGAACGTCGCGTCTGCGTCAGCTCGATCTTCTGCGCGATGTCGGGCCGGACGGGATCGTTCGCGAGACGGCCGCGATCAAGGGGAAGACCGACGCTCCGTCCGCGCAGCCCTTGCTCCCGCATCTCGTCATGCCCGCCCATCACGACGTGCGCCCGAAGGATGTGATGCTGCGCCGGCTGCATGGCGCGCTCGCGGCCGCGGCGGACCGTGGTCCGAAAGACTTCTCCGATCTGCTGCTCGCGCCGGGCGTCGGCGCCCGCACGGTTCGGTCGCTCGCCATGGTGGCGGAGGTCGTGCATGGCGCCCCTTGCCGCTTCGCTGATCCGGCGCGCTTCTCGCTCGCTCACGGCGGCAAGGACCGGCATCCCTACCCGGTTCCTCTCGATGTGTACGACAAGACGATCGACGTTCTGAAGAGCGCGGTCGCGAGGGCCAAGCTCGGAAACGAGGACAGGCTCGAGGCGCTCCGTCGGCTCGACGAGCAAGCGAGGCGCGTCGAGCGGAGCGTCACGGGTCCGTCACTGCCGGAATTCGTGGCCGAGGAGATGCGGCGCTCGCATGAATACGCCGGCCGGAGCGTGTTCGGATTCGAGCCGGCTCCCGCCGACGACACGGATCGGCCGGCGGCCGGGCGGCGGAACGAAGCGGCTCGCAATCGAGCGCGAGCCATAAATCGAAATTGAATTTGTTTTTCGTAGTTTTGCGACAAGAAACGCTATCGCCTCGGCGACGGTCTCGCCGAGAAGAATTGCCGGTCCTTCCATGCCGAATGCAAATCCCGCCGCGAACACGCAGCCAAAGTCGGCGACGCCGGCGAGGATCGACTGTCACCTGCGTGGATGACTGCGGCGATCAAGGTTGGCTCAGTCGACGCCGGCTCGGATGGCCAGCAGCCGATGTGATCTGACATCGGCGCCGAGGCACGTTTGTGCCGTCACGCATCTTCATTTAAGCCGAATGCGCGGGGTCACAAGCCGATGCGGAATGAGCAGCGCGGATTCTCGTTGTTCGCGCTCTATCACCTCGATCAGCCCGAACGGCTCCGGCACATCATTCGATGCCGATGGCTCATAAGGACCTGGCCGGCCCGCCGGGCCGACGCGCTCGAGGCATTGAAAGGCAAGTCTCCGCCAAGCGGAATTTCGCTGACAAGTCCGGACAATTCCCCGAGAATTGTAAATGGAGGGAGCATTGGCGGACGAAGCAAAGATAGGCACGCCTTGGAACGACGATGAGCTCGACGCCATCGTGGCGGACTACTTCGCGATGCTCGCTGACGAGCTGGCGCGTCGACCTTATGTGAAATCGCACCACAGCGCCGCGCTCATGGAGCAAATCGGGCGGACCCATCTCTCCGTCGAATTCAAGCACCAGAACATATCCGCTGTGCTTGAGGAATTAGGCTTGCCTTGGATTCCGGGCTACAAGCCCAAACGCAACTATCAGGCCGCGATCTTCGGCGCGATCGATCGCTATCTCTCAGCACACGGAGATACTGCCTACCAGCAAGCTCCGAGCCCTGTCCTTCATGTGGCCGACGATGGAGCAGTTTTCACCGACCCGCCGAATTTATCGCCTGCGCCGGAGAGACCTTGGCAGCTTGAGCGACTCGCGCGCAAGTTCGATCCCGTGGAGAGGGACTTTCGCAATCGGGAACTCGGCAAGGCCGGAGAGAAATTTGTCCTCGATGTTGAGCGGTGGAAGCTCACGAAAGCCGAACGCCCCGATCTTGCGAGGAAAGTTCGCTGGGTCGCGATGGAGGATGGCGACGGTGCAGGCTACGATGTCCTGTCGTTCGAATCGAGCGGACGGGAACGGCTTATCGAAGTTAAGACCACGAACGGAGCTGCGCGAACCCCTTTTTTCCTCACCCGCAACGAATACGAAACGGCCAAAGCGCGCGCCTCAGATTGGCGGATATATCGAGTACACCTGTTTTTGCAGACGCCACGAATCTTCACAATAAGGCCGCCACTGGAGGACGCGCTTCAACTGCAGCCAGAGGCGTGGCGGGCGTTGCCGAAATAGGCCCGTACACTCTACGAGTTTCTGGGCGCTTTTCGCAGGGAACGCCAATCGATGCAATCTTGCCGGACCAGATTTGGGCGCGACAAGCTCGCGTAGGAACATATTGAGAACATTCTTGGGCTGTGGCAAGCTTTGTAAAACGGTTCGCGGGGCATGCTTCGCTTTCCCGATTCGCATGGGAAGGTTGTGGCCGACGCTCTAAGGCGTGGATAACCACGCAAGCTTGAAAGTTCGGGGTCTGCATTTGGCCGCTGTTCCACGACAATGGCGGCGAGAGGACGGTGATGAGTTCAGGCGGATATTACGAATTTTTCGCAGGTGGCGGCATGGTCCGGGCAGGACTAGGCCCCACGTGGTCGTGCTTGTTTGCAAACGACTTTGATCCGAAAAAGGCCGCGACCTATGCCGCGAACTGGGGAAGCCAGCGCCTCAAGATTGGCGATGTCGCCGATGTGACCACCGCCGAGTTGTCGGATCACGCCGACTTGGCGTGGGCTTCGTTTCCCTGCCAGGATTTGTCGCTCGCAGGAGCGGGCGCTGGACTCGAGGGGAAACGCTCGGGGACGTTCTGGCCGTTCTGGAATCTCGTAAAGAGCCTCGCCGCCGAACGCCGGGCGCCGAAGATCGTGGCGCTGGAAAATGTTTGCGGCGCGTTGACCTCCCATGGTGGAAAGGATTTTGCGGCTATCGCGGCGGCGCTTTCGGGCGAAGGCTATCGCTTCGGCGCGGTGGTGATCGACGCGGCGCGCTTCCTGCCACAGTCGAGACCGAGGCTCTTCATCGTCGGCATCCGGGAAGATGTTCCGATTCCGCAGGCGATGCGCGTCGCCGGGCCTGTTGCGGACTGGCATACCACGGCATTGGTGCAGGCGCAGAAAGGGCTTTCGCACAAATGCCAGGAGAACTGGATATGGTGGCGTCTTCCTTCGACCCCGCTGCGGAATTCGACTTTCGCGGATGTCCTGGAAGATGATCCGGCGGATGTGGCTTGGCATGCGCCGTCCAAGACTCGTGAACTGCTCGGCATGATGAGCCCGGTTAATCTCGCAAAGGTCGATACGGCGAAAAAAGCCGGGCGGCGGATGGTCGGAACGGTCTACAGGCGCACGCGCGTCGACGAGCATGGCTGCAAGGCGCAGCGCGCGGAAGTGCGCTTCGACGAGGTCGCCGGTTGCCTGCGGACGCCTGCAGGAGGGTCAAGTCGTCAACTGATTATCGTTGTCGAGGGGAACAAGGTGCGTAGCCGGTTGATTTCCAGCCGCGAGACGGCGCGCGTGATGGGGTTGGCGGACGATTACATTTTGCCCGAGAACTACAATGAAGCGTATCACTTGACTGGCGACGGCGTCGCGGTCCCCGTGGTTCGCTTCCTGGCCGAGAATATTTTTGAGCCGATCCTTGCGCCGATATTCGCAGCGGAGAAGACGGCGGCGTAAATGAACCACAGCCTGCGCGACCGGCTCGACGCTTTCACCAAAGAGAAAAAATTTATCGGAAAGGGGCCGCTCTGCGTTGCCCTGGTAATCACGCGGACGGCGCGTGACTCCGGCCTGCCGCTCGATTCCGGCGGTCTCCTGACCGAGGGCGGCGGGCAGGTTCTGGGTCTGGGAAAAAGCGCCGTCCAAACCATCCTCAGCAAGCATGGCATTACCCGCGTTCTCGCGTCGGAAGGTGGAAGGACAAGCCGCGGCAGCATCGGCAACATGCGCGAATATGTGAGCTTCCTGAATGCGCTCGCGGGATCGGGGACTGTCGATCTCGAAGCGGTCGAGAACTATTGGATCGAGCGGGTGCACGCGTTTTTCGCAGCAAAGCCTTTCAAGATCAAACTTGATGCGTCGCGCAGCCTGCGCACCGTGGTGCGCGACGTGCTCGAACAAGCCGAGGAACGGCAGAAAAACACGCCGGGCATGAATTACGTCGGCGGCGTTCTTCAGCATCTGGTCGGGGCCAAGCTGGAATGTGCCCTCGGGGCCGGATCGGTGGAGCACAACAGCTTTTCGACCTCCGACGCCCAGACGGGCCGCGCCGGGGATTTCTTTATCGGCGACGTGGCCATCCATGTGACGACCTCGCCCGGCGAAGCCGTGATCGAACGGTGTCGGGAAAATTTGAATGACGGCTTTCGGCCGATGCTGGTCACGATGCAACGCGGACTCACGGTCGCGGAAGCGCTGGCCGAAAACGCAGGAATCGGTGACCGTATCGACGTTTTCGAGATCGAACAGTTTGTGGCGCTCAACCTCTACGAACTCGGCAAATTCGCTGCCGACGGGCGGCGCATCGCAGTTGCGGCGATCGTCAACCGATACAACGAGATTGTCGAAGAATTCGAAACCGATCCAAGCCTCAAAATCGAATTCCGGCAATGACCGAGTGAAAATCGGCGTGGGGTGCCGACGCCGATATGCGTGCCATCTTGTTGATGAAGTCGAAGCAGATTGGGTCACCTCGTCGAGCCTATTCACATGCTAGACCAACGGCGGCTGCCGTGTAGCAGAAATCAGAAATCTGAGGCGCTCGAAGTGCTATTTGTGAAGCCCTCCTTCGAGCGCCCGCATGCGGCCTCGAATGCCGGCTTTCACGGCCTCATGCAGCTCTTGCGGGAAGTTGGCGGGCAATTCGGTTTCGAGTGCGGCAATCGCCTCGTCCATGTTGGCGGCAATCGTCTCGACGGCTTTGCCGATGAGAGATTTGTAAGCGCCGTTGTCGTCCCATTGCCGCTGGAATGGAAGAATAGCTTGCAATTCGTTGCGACAAGGCATTGCAAGCCTTTGGCGCAAAGCTTTGTCAGCGATTGGTTCAGCGCAATGGTGAGCGATCAGGCGGCTGGCGTCGGCGACGAGGATTTGAAGGCCCAGGGCATCAGCTCGTCGATGCGCGACTGCGGATGGCCATCGGCGATCGCCTCGAGCGTCGCCTTCATCCAGGCATAGGGATCGACGCTGTTCAACTTGCATGTCGCAATGAGCGAAGCGAGACGTGACCAGGAACGTCCACCTTCATCGTGCCCCGCGAATAACGCATTCTTGCGCGTGAGAGTCAGCGGCCGAATCTGATTTTCGACGAGGTTGGTGTCCATCTCGACGCGTCCATCGTCGAGGAACAGGGTCAGCCCGGCCCAATGATTCAGAAGATAGGCGACCGCCTTGCCCATGTCGCTGCGGCCGGAGAGGCGAGCGGCCTGGGCGCGCAAAAACTCTTCGAGCTCGACGACAAGAGGCCGCGACCGCTCGGCGCGAACGCTCTGCCGGATCGGCGCCTCTTTGCCCCGGATGTCCGCCTCGATCGCATAGAGCGCGGCGATGCGCGCCAGGATCGCCTCGGCGATGGGCGAGCCCGCTTTCGGCGTGGCGGCGATGATCTCGCGCCTGCCATGGCTCCAACACCAGGCGAGCCGCAGTGGGGCGCCACCTTTGCGCTCGGCGCGCGCCAGACGATGATAGCCGCCATAGCCGTCGACCTGGAGAACGCCGTCGAATCCTTCGAGCATCCGCTCGGCGTGCTCGCCGCTGCGACCCGGCGCGTAATGATAGACCACGATCGGCGGATCGGCGCCGCCGTGCCCGCGGTCGTCGCGCAGAACCGCCCAGAGATAGCCAGTTTTCGTCCGGCCGCGGCCGGGATCGAGAACCGGCGCCCGAGTCTCGTCCATGAATAGACGGCCGGACAGCTTCATCAGCGCGCTCATGCGCTCGACGATCGGCGCGAGGTGGAAGGCCGTCGTTCCCATCCAATCGGCCAGAACGGCGCGGTCGAGCATGATCCTGTGGCGCGCGAAGACCTGCGATTGACGGTAGAGCGGCATGTGCTCGCTGAACTTGGCGACCGCCACTTGCGCCAGCAGCGCCTCGGTGGGAACGCCGCCCTCGATCAGATGCGCAGGAGCCGGCGCCTGGGCGACGCCCGCGCATCCTGTCGGACAGGCGTAGCGGGGCCGCACGGTCTCGATGACGCGATATTGCGCCGGCGTCACGTCGAGGCGGCTGGAGCGGTCCTCGCCGATCCGAACCATCAGGCCGCAGCCGCAGGGACAGGCGAGGCTTTCTGGCTCGATCACGCGCTCGACGCGCGGCAGATGAGCAGGAAAGGCGCGCGCGGCGCGGGCGGCGCGCTCCCTGGTCGCCGGGCGCCCCGAGCGGCGCGCGCGATCGTCTTCCCGCTCCTGGACTTCGGCAATGGCGATCTCGATATCTTCCAGAACGAGCTGTAACTGATCGGGATCGAGTTTCTCCGAACGCTTGCCGAAACGCGCGCGTTCATATTCCTTGACGAGCAATTGCAGACGTTCGACCGTCTCCTTCGACGCTGCGAGCTCGCTCTCGGTGTGAAGGCGCGCGGCGAGCTCATGATCGGCGCGGATGCGTTCGGCTTCGAGCATGGCGCGCTGAGCTTCGAACAATGCGCGTAGTTCGGCAGGCAGCTCTGCGAGTCTGGAGGGATCGAAGCTCGGCGTCACGTCGGCGAATCTATCGCAAGCGAGGCGCCGAATGAAGCCGAAGTTGCGATCAGTTCGCCGCGGTCGGCGTCGCCACGATCCGCTCGCCGACGCGCTTCCAGTTGAGCCCGTCGAATAGAGCTTCGAATTGCACCCGGCTCAATTGCAGGACGCCGTCGCTGATCTGCGGCCAAGAAAAGCGGCTATCGCCGAGACGCTTGTAGACGAGCACGAGTCCGGTTCCGTCCCACAGCAAAATCTTCAAGCGATCCATTCGCTTCGAGCGGAACACGACGATGAGCCCGGAATGCGGATCGAGTCCGAGCTTGTTTTGCACGAGAGCGGCCAGCGCGTCATGCCCGCAGCGGAAATCGACGGGACGCACGGCGAGCACGATCCGCAACCCTTGCGACGGAATGATCACGCGCCGCGCTCCAGCGCCGTCATGATCTCGGCGATGCGCGTCGACGCGGTGTCCTGATCCAGCCGTAACACGACCTTGCCGACGACGATCTCGATCTTCGCATCGCTCTCGTTACGAACGGAGGGCTGCTCGAGCTCGATCTCCACGAACTCCGCGGGACCGTCGGTCACCAGCGCGAGCCGCCCGGTGCGCGCCTGGCGGCGCCACTGCGTCAATTGCTGCGCGCATATCCGATATTTGCGGGCCACGTCGGCGACGCGCGCTCCAGGCGCGAGACTCTCTCGTACGATCCGGCCCTTCAGCTCCTTCGACCACAGCCGATTGCCCGAACGTGAACGACGAAAATCCACACGTCCGACAAATCCTGCGCCAAAAGCCGTTTCGATCGTCGCATTCTCGTTCATCTTCGGATCCTTCCAGAGACATGGCTGTCCCTCAGAAGAATCTCACATCCGAAAATCCTTCCGAACCCGAAGAATCAATGGGGTCGCAACGGCGCTTACAGAGATTTTGACAGGCCCGCCTTTTCGCCCGTCTGGAAAAAGTGCCGTGGCGTGATTTCATCGATGCGGTAGTGCCTGTTATCCCCGACCGACATGGCGAGCTTCATCTGCTTACGTTCGATTTGGCGCGCTTCGAGACTCGGCTGGGCGGTCATCACGTCATACAGCGGTGTGAGGGCATAGCCGCCACCTGGATGCAGGAATATGCTGAAATTCTTAGCGTGCCCGTCTGTTGCTCCGATCAGCCAGAAGAGCAGCTGCGCCTGGAACAGTGTGCTGTGGTCGTCCGCTGGCGTGTCGCTGCCCTTGAGCAGGTCTGCTATCCAGCATGCCGGGGCCGCCGTCGCTCTGATATTTGCGAGCGGGCGGGACCGACAGCGCTTGGCAGCAGTCTTCTTGGGGAAGGCGGATCAAGCGGCCATTGCTCCACGCCCTGTCGAACCGTTCCACGACCAGCGCCTTGATCCGACCAAACGTCATGATCTGCGCATGATTGACCGGCAGGCCGAGAAGCTCGAGCAGCCGCAGGCAATAAAACTCGTTCTCGACGCTGTTCGAGAGGTCGATGCCGTTGGGCAGCTCTCCGATTTGCGTCTTGAAAATATGGGTGGTCGGTGTCGCGCCGTGCGGCTTGAACCATTGGCCGTCGACCTGAAGCAAGGCGGTTTTTTCCTGAGCGCCGGCCACGGAGATTCTGAAATCGTCGTCACGGGAAAGTCCGAGCGGGGCTTGGGCCAAGTTCTCGAGCAGTTTTTCGATGGCCGCCTCGTCGACCGGCTCCCCCAAAATCGCTGTGCTGTCGTCCGGCGCCTCGGCGTCACCGGCGATGAACTGCAATGCGCCGATGCAATCTCTGCCGATTGCCGCCAGCAGGCTATAGGCGTCGTACCCTGCGGCGCCCACCCTGTCGGCCACGCGCTTTCGTAGGGCGTCTGTGTCGGGCAATAGGTTCTCGAACACGGCTATGACCCGCTCACCGCGCCACGCGTCTTCGCGCAACGGCAACGAGAGCGAAACGGGGAAGGCCGTTTCTCGGCTCAGCCAATCCTCGTCATAGCGGAACTCGATAGCGCCGCTCGGCTCCTTGAGCAGATGTCCGACCAACCGGTTGTTCTGATAGACCCGCAGGGGCGGGTGTCGGCGGGTTCTGGCCATATCCGATCAGGCCCTCGATATCGCGCTTGCGACTGCGCGCCGCGATCTGAAACTCCAGATCGAGCGCGGCCAGCACGGCCAGCATGGTGTCCAATCGGGTTGCCGGATTGCCGGTTTCGATCAGCGAGATCGTCTCCTGTCGCAGGCCCGCCCGATCGCCCAGCTCGCTCTGGCTCAGGCCGAGCCGCTTGCGGTTGCGACGGATAATGGCGCCGAGCTGGTTCGGGGTGCGGGCAAGGTCGGACATCTTGTTTCCTGGCCGGACCATGCGTCAGTCCCGATAATTCGTCAATATTGGAAGTGACACATAACTCTCTCATATGCGCCAATTCTAATAATCAGTAATTATTGGAAATGACACATAAAGGCCGCTGCCGTGCGAAGGCGCAATAATAATAAAAGAGCCAGGAGGGCGGGTCGTCTCACCTCAGACCTGCGAGTCGTGAGCGTTACCGTTCGCGGTGACGCCTTCGCTGCTGGCGCGATTGGGCCGGACACGCAAGCGCGAAAATCTCGTCGGGGCAGGCGCACATCGGCCCCACGAAAACTTTCCATCGTTTCCATATAAGTCACTTACATGTCCAAGTACTTTTTCGTATGTGCCCAACAAATCGGCATATTGTCTAGCTGACGATCGAGAGATCTCTCCTCGAGATATGCCCGACCTCGCGCTCGATGTCCCAAGAGCCTTGAGATTGCGCGGACTGACGATAAACAATTTGTTCAGATCGTATCACATAGCCTTTCACAAATGCCTTGTTAGTAGGCTGAATTCACATATATCTGCTTAAAATAAAAGCTTTTGTTTGTTAGATAACATTTTTGTATATTATATTACATAACATTTTGTTCATTTTGTCCCTTGACTCTCTAGATAGCGTCCATAAAGTCATTACGTACTGTGTAGCAGACACCTAACGGTTTTGACTGTTGGGTTAAGAGGCTGTATCCATGACTCTATATGGGTTAAACCACTCGCCTTGGACGAGAAAAGTAACTATCGTCCTATTAGAAAAATGTATTCACTTCGAAACTATCGAATCCCAGTATGATAGCGAGGGTCAAGCGGGGCGTCCTTTGCCAAAGGAAGTAAACCCGCTCTCTAAGACGCCGGTGCTTGTGACAGACTGCGGAGAGCCTCTTTATGACTCGTCTGTCATAACGGATTACATAGAAAATGTGTGGCCGGAGCCTGAAATGGTTCCTCGAACACCGTTAGCGCGCGCAGTCGTGCGCCGCTGGGAGGCCCTTGCCGATGGCTTGGCGGACATCATTGTGGCGCCGAGAACAAACGTTAAGATCGCCTCCCGCTTTCATAGCCTCGCATCCAATACTCTCCTCTCGATTTCATCAGGTTTGAATGGCAAAACATATATATATGGCAATGTCTTCTCATTGGCAGATGTAGCTGTATGCTGCGTTCTTCTTTGGATAGAGGCTCGAAATCCAGAATATAAATGGCGGAAATGGTATCCGAATCTGGATCGGTTCACGAAACACCTTTCCGAACGGGCTTCCTTCCGCGCCACAGATCCCGGCTGGCGTACGAGTGGAGCTCCTGCATCCTGAGATCAGATAGGAACCAAAGAGGGAAACCCAATGACTGGACGCGATGTCTCATACGGAACAGCGCTATTGAGCGGGCTCGTTTTCATGGTTGCGATCGATGGGAACGTCGCTCGAGCGCAATCCGGATCGGCCACTCCCGTTCCAGACGTTCAAGTCGAAGCAGACCGGCTGAAAGAGGAGACTGCGTCGGATGCCGACGGGCCGGCGCGAGCCGGCTCCGCGGACCTCGGAACCGCTTCTCAGGCCAGCGGCGGGATGTATGTTCCCAATCAGAGCTTTGGACCGCTTGGGGCCCTTCCTGCCAAAGATATTCCGTTCTCGCTAAATTCGATCTCTCAAACGATCATCCAGGATCAACAGGCCAAAGGCCTGTACGAGATCACGCGCAATGACGCCGCTATCAGCGCCTATACGACAAACAACTCGCAGACAGACGCCATATATATTCGTGGATGGCCGGTCGATTTCAACTGGGGATATCGGCAGGATGGCGCCGTGTTTCGCTACAATGGGCCGACCCCTCCGGAGCTGCTGGAACGGGTAGACCTCTATAAAGGTCTCGACGGCTTCCTCTACGGATTCGTAAGTCCTGGCGGCGTCGTTAATTTTGTAACGAAAAAGCCACTGGACAGCCCCTTCACCCGGCTGACTCTGGGCTACACGAGCAAATCCGCATTCGGACAGGCGATCGACTTCAATCGGCGGTTCGGTCCGGAAGATCGGATTGGCGTCCGGATTAACATTGGAGCGGAGAATGGCAATTTTCCGATCGAAAATCAAAAAATTACTCGTAATGTAGAGGGCTTGTCGATCGAGTGGAGGCCCATAAACGAACTCAAATTTTGGGGAGATTTCTCGCATGCCTATCGCCGGCTGGACGGACCTCAGTCCATTATCACCCTCAGCGCATTGCAGGGAACGATACCTTCGCCGCCTAGCCTGACGAGAAACTACGGACAGCCCTGGTTCTACTATACGAGCGAAAATCTCATAGGAAAACTCGGCGTCGAATATAAAGACAAGGACTGGGAGTTTCGCGCGACCGGCGCAACGAGCAAGACGACATACAGCTACGAGATCACTGGAGGCTCTGCGCTCAGCTTGGACGGAAGCCTAAAGTATACACCGATATCTTCTCTGCCTCAACCGTACAATATAGGCAGCGTCGATTCGATGTTGACACGAAAATTTCAAATCGGCCCCAGCGAACATCGCTTGAGCGTCGGCGAAAGCTTTTCAGACTTCATTTACGATCCGGCGAACAACTTCTTCTCCAGCGTGCCCGCGCGTTTTTCCTCGCTGTATGCGCCGCTCTACAGTGCAGAACCCTATTTTGCACGAAATTGGCAGACCGGCCTCAACGTTACGCATTATTACATTACAAATACACTCTTTAGTGACTTCATCAAGCTCTTCGATGACACCGTCGGAGTTGTGGCAGGTATCGCTCGCCCGACCGTATACCAACACTCCTATCAAACGGTGAGCCCGACCAACCCGGGCAGTTTCGCCGGCGGCAAGAAATGGGCACCGCAGGTCGGCGTTTACGTTCGTCCGATAAAACCCCTCATGCTTTATGCGAGCTATGTCCAATCCTATCAGGCAGGCCCGTTTATCAACGACCCAGCTGCCACCAATTATGGCCAGTTTCTATCTCCCTATGTGAGCACGCAATACGAAGTCGGTGTAAAAGCTGAAATCGGGTCCAGCCTGGAAGCAACAGCGGCAGTCTTCCAAATGAGACAGCCAAATTTTTACAAGAAGCCCGCTGGGCTCACATATACCGCCACAGAAGATGGGCAGCAAAAGAACGAGGGGCTTGAGGTGACTGTCGCCGGAAAGATCACGGACAACCTGAAAATATTCGGTGGCTTTATGTTCCTACACTCAGCTGTATACAAAGGATCCTCTTACGATGGCAGCAGAGCGCAAGGGATACCCGACAGAACTGCAAGACTTTTCGTTGAATATGACGTGCCACAGATTCCTGGACTAACCTTGAATGGAGGAATTTATTACACAGGAGACATCGTGGTCACCCCGGCAAAATATACAATAGACCCTGTCTCGGTGATCAAGCCCTACGCGACCGTCGATCTGGGAGTGAAATACGAGTCGAAGCTGTTCGATCGACGAGCTGTCGGTCGCATCAATATTTCAAACGCCTTCGACCGGAAATACTGGGCTTACATGTATCAGCTCGGAGATCCTTTGACGGTCAAAGCATCTCTCCAAGTCGATCTTGAATAGCCTCTCTTATGTCTTCGAAAGTTTTGACACTCAAAGAGGAGACAACAGATGACGCTTACGCTTTATGGCTCGCTCGGTTCCCCGTGGACGCGAAAGGTCAAGATTGCGATGGTCGAAAAGGGCGTCGCCTGCGAGCAAGTCCTGGCCGAGGACGGGCGTGCTTTGGCTGCGCCGGAAGCTGCAACGCCATTGGGCAAAACGCCTGTGCTGGTTCTCGAGAATTCGCGTTCGCTATTCGATTCCAATGTGATCGTCGAATACCTCGAAGCGAAATATCCGACTCCACGGCTGCTCGGCCGCGGTGTCGAGGAACGGGCCGCCATCCGCACGTGGGAAGCGCTCGCCGACGGTTTCGCGGATATTCAAATTTCCGCGAGCTTCGATGAATCGCACGCAAAAACCCTCAAAAAACGCACGGTTGATTCCATCGATTGGATGTCCGCAAATCTCGGCGACAACCAGTATCTCGTGAATAACGAATTCTCGCTCGCAGACATAGCGATCGTGTGCGTCTTGTCATGGTTCGAACTTCGATCAGCGGATTCCACGTGGCGGAGCCGGTTTCCCAATCTCGACCGTCTGACGCGCAACCTGGAAACTCGTAGGTCCTTCGTGACCTCGCGACTCACTGGGTTGCTCCGCCAAGTCGCCTGACTGTTGAAGAACTCGCCGCCGTTGAACAAGTATCGTTCCGCGGCGGCGCAGAAGGAATCTGAGGTGATGGCGCACCCCAAGTTTCGAGCAATCCCTAATCCAACCTTCGTGCTGTCGCAATTCTGGCAGTCCTACGAAAGCCGAAACGCCTGGGTTCTCGTGCTCTCCATAGGAGTATTATCCTTCGCAACGCTTTATTTGAATTTTCAGCTGAATGACTGGAGAGAAAAATTCTTCAACGCATTTCAGGATCGGAATATCGTGGCATTCACCGAACAGCTGGCGCGCTTTTCCTTGCTAGTTATATTTTGGTGTCTTTCTTCATCGATCTCCACCTACTTCCGCCGGTTGCTTCATATCAAATGGCGCGCTTGGCTCAGTGCAAAACTCTACCGAGAGTGGGTCTCCGACGGCAAGACCAAAGCCTTGCGCGCTATTTCTCGTCAACTCGACAACCCCGATCAGCGCCTGTCCGAGGACGTTGATAGCGCAACGGGGCTGACATTAGAATTGGCGGTCAGCTTGTTCAATGCAACACTCACATTACTGACATTCGGCTCCCTACTCTTGTCTCTGTCGACCTCCGTAACAATTGGATCTGTTACGATTCCTGCGTTTATGGCTTTTGCTGCCGTCTTATACGCTGTCGTCGGCTCATTCTCAACGCACTTGATAGGGCGGACGCTTATTTCTTTGAACGTAACAAGGCAGGGGCGTGAAGCGGATTTCCGATCGGTGTTGATGCGAGTTTACGACGGTGCTCTTGTAAATGAGAACACCAATGACGAACAACATAACTTACTACTCCTCGATCGTAAATTTATGCTTATCACAAGCAACTGGAAACAGCTCATTCTTCGACAAGCTTTACTTGGTTCATTCACGAGCACATACGGCCAGTTTGGAGCGATTGTGGCGTATATCCTGACCGCTCCACAATACTTCTCGAACTCTATTACTCTAGGTGCTGTTATGCAAATCTCTGCGACATTTGTCGCAGTCGAAGGCACTCTCTCGTGGTTTATCAATTCCTATCCGACGTTCGTGAACTGGAAGGCCGCAGTGGACCGTCTGCATGACTTGGTACTGGCCCTCGAAGTTAAAACAACGCATGAGCGAGCCAAATGTTGAGCTATTCATGAGCCTGAAAGACCTACCCAAATGGCTATTTCACATACGCTATGGTGCATCGCCGAAGTACATCGTTGTCGGGCAGGACCGCTGACAGATCAAGGCAATTGGTCTGGTATTGATGTCTTCAGAGTCTGGGCCGCAAATATTCAAGTTCGCACCTCGAAGTCGAGGCGCGAACGAAAGTTCACGCCCCCGCAGGCCGAGGTCTATCGGAGCAAAGCGTCTATGGTGCAGCATGAGTCATGCAGCATCCTTCTGGCTTGTCGTATCTTCCAAGCCAGCGTTCAGCAAAGAGACGATCTCTTCGCAGGTCCGCGTCGCGGCAAGTTTGAGCGCCTCGTCGATGTGAACGTAACCCTGAGTAACGCTTCTGGCTGCATGGCCGAGCAACGCGGCGATCGTCAGTTCGGAAAAGCCGAGGTCGCCTGCGACGCTGCCGAAAGTGTGCCGCAGCGTATGGGGCGTGACGCCTTCGATGTTTGCCGAGGCGCATAGGCGGGTCAGACACCCCTTCGCGGCCGTGAAATGGCCGGCGCCGACATCGGCCGGGAAAACATAAGGTGAAGCCCTGCTCCCTTTTTGGCCGGCTGCGAGCTTGGCTGCGGAGGGTCCGATCGCCCGCACTTGATCGTCGCTCTTGGTATCCGGAAAATGGACGTAGCCGAGATCAGCGTGAAGCCAGCTTTTCATCAGGCCTTGCCCCTCCGAAATCCGAAACCCCGTCAGGAGCAGGAAACGCACGACAGCAAGCCCGACCGGATTCTCTCCGCTCTGCTCTGCCGATCGCATCGCCATGCCGAGTTTCTTGATCTCAGCGACACTCAGCCTGCGTTCTTTCTTCTTTCCGGCGAGCTTTCGAACACCCTCGGCCGGATTGTGAGCGATTATTTCGAGCCGCGCCGCATGCGCCAATAGACTTCGTAGGGTGGAGATTGTCCGTGCAGCGACGCCACGGCCCCCAGTGGTCGCTCCGCCACGGCCGGCGCGTCTCACCTTGGCTGTCTTGCCTGCGGCGATATCCGATTGCATGGCTTCAACGTCGGCGAGCTTGAGCGCACGAATCTGCCGGCGGCCGATCAACGGCTTGATATGCGTCTCGATCCGGCTCCGGTCCATTTCGAGCGTCGACTTCTTGATCGGCCGATGACGCCTACCCAGTATACGGCCGGCTTCCGCTTCACGCAGATACCAATCGCAGACTTCGTCGACGGTCATGGATCCGCGAGAGGCAGAGCTTTCCTCTGCCGGATCGGCGCCCGCGGCCACTTGGCCCAATCTGATGCGCGCCTGCTCCCGAGCGTTTTCGACCGTCAGCACGCCGTAGCGGCCTATGACGATGCGTCGGCTGCGTCCTTCGCCGTTTCGATACTGAAGAATGAAAGTTCTCAGTCCGGAGGGGATCACACGCACGCCAAAGCCGCGGAGCTCCCCATCCCATAGAAACGCCTGCCCCTTTGGCGGCGGAATGAGGCCGTCGACCGCCCGTTTCGTCAATTTGCTCACGGCCAGCTCATCGTCAATTGGAGACATGCTTACACTAGCACGCCAACGACGAATTGTAAGCAGCTTGTAAGCACGCGAAATGGCAAATTGGCGCATGGCCGGATAGGATGGAGAACGAAACGCCTAGATTATTGACATTATTTCATATAGATATCGCACTCATGCGCGCTGCCGGATACCCTGGAGAAGTTTCATCTTGACCTTGCCAAGGTTGGGGTCGAGGGTTCGAATCCCTTCGCCCGCTCCAAAAAATCTCAGGTAAATTCAGGTAGATAGAAACGGCTCTTCGGGAGCCGTTTCTGCTTAGAGCACGGGACCGCTCACCACTCCAAGCAAAATCTATGCGCTCGGACGAAAGTCGCCAAGTGCGGGTTCCCAGGCAGGCAGATCGGCAGCTGTAGCCAATGCAGCGCTCGCCCCCTCACGAGTAAATTCTGTCCAAGCCATAAAACGTCCTGTGCATGACGCCACTGGCTTCGTCCATGTGGCGCGGGCGGCCTATATTCGCATGCTGAGCATGATCGCCGATCCGCGAAGCGGATGCGCGACACGCCCGGGCTCGCGCGGGCCGTCGAAGTCGCCGCCTGGCTGGGGAGGCCGCGCCGCCTGAGCGGCGACGCGGCGCTGGGGTTTCAAATCTGAGTGAGGCCGCCGTCGACGACGAGATCGGCGCCGGTGACGTAGCTCGCGTCGCTCGAGGCCAGGAACAGAATGGCCTTGGCGATCTCTTCCGGCCGGCCGATGCGCTGGAGCGGCGTGCCGGAGGCGAAACTCGCCCGGAGAGAGTCCGCCTTCTCCTTGTCGAAGCCGACCTGCCCGTCGATGATCGTGGTGTCGGTCGCTCCCGGCGACAGGGTGTTGACGCGGATGCCGCGCGGCGCGAGTTCGGCGGCCCAGGATCGCGCGAACGAGCGCTGTGCTGCTTTGGTCGCCGAATACGTCGTGTAGAAGGGAATGCCCTTCAGATGCGCGCCCGACGATATGATCACGACGGAGGCGCCATCGGCGAGCAGCGGCAGCGCGCGCTGCATGCTGAAGAAGACGCCGCGCGCATTGAGCCCGAAGGTCTTGTCGAAATGCTCGGGCGTGGCGTCCGCCAGCGTGACGATTTCGACGAAGCCGGCATTCAGCACCAGCGCGTCGATCCGCCCCTTCTGGGCTTCGACCTGCGTATAGAGACGGTCGATGTCGGCGAGATTGGAGACATCCGCCTGCAAGGCGGTTGCGTTCGGTCCGAGTTCGGCCTTGGCCTTCTCCAGTTCCGCCTGGCGGCGGCCGACGATGAAGACATGAGCGCCTTCGTCGACGAACTGCCTGGCGGCGGCGAAGCCGATGCCGGCGCTGCCGCCCAACACGACGGCGATCTTGTTTTCGAGTTTACGGGACATGATCTTTCTCCTTGGTTTGAAGGGGTTGAGGAAGGCGAGACGTGCGGGCGTTACGCCGCCGTGCGGGCGTTCAGCCGGTCGAGCACCGGCAGGAGCTCGGTGGGATCGGGACGGCGCGTGTAGTCGGGATTGATTTCGGCGTAGGCGATCACGCCATCGCGGCCGATCACGTAGCGCGCCGGCATCGGCAACACCCAGGCGCGATCGTTGTTGAAGCCCTGCAGGTCGTTGCCGAGGCTTTTGTAGAGCGCGATCAACTCGTCGCTCAGCGCGAATTTGACGCCGAACGTGTCAGCGACTTGGCTGCCGATGTCGCTCAGGATCGGGAAGGCCAGCTTATTGTCGCGCTGGGACTTGCGGCTGTTGGCCGGCATTTGTGGGGAGACGGCGACGAGGTCCGCGCCGCGCGCTCTGATCTCGGGCAGCGCCTCTTGCAGGGCCTGCAGTTCGAGATTGCAGTAGGGACACCAGACGCCGCGATAGAACGAGACGACGAGCGGGCCGCGCGCAAGCAGGTCGCGGGAGCTGACGCGGCGGTCATCGCCATCATGCAGCGTGAAGTCGGGGGCGCGGTCGCCGGCCTCGAGCGCGCGTTGGGCCTGGCCGCCATCGATCAGGGCTTGGCTGCTACGGGCCATGACGGCGAGTTGTTCGGGGGTAGGCACGAGCGGAAAGCGGCCGGCTTCAAAGTCGGCTTTCAGGGCGTCGAGGCGGTCTTGCAGGGCCATGGGCGTCTCCAGCGGCTGGTCACGCCCGGAGATTTGTCTATTCGCTGCTTGAGCAGTAGACAGCAAAGTCGAAGAAGACTTATTTGAATAGCAAATGAGTGACCGGGTCCAGGAGCTTCAGGTTTTCGTGCGCGCGGCAGAGAGCGGCAGCTTCTCGCGCGCTGGTCGGGAGCTTTCGCTGTCTCAACCCTCTGTTTCGCGCATCGTGAGCGAATTGGAGGATCGGCTCGGCGTAAAGCTGCTGTTGCGCACGACGCGGCAGGTCATGCTCACGGACGCCGGCGGCATTTTCCTCGAACGCGCACGGCGCATTCTGGCCGATCTCGATGAAGCCGAGCACGCCGCGCGCGGCGTGGACTCGCTGCAGGGCTCGGTGCGGATCGCGGCGCCGACGCTTTACAGCACGGTGCGCATCATTCCGGTGCTCCCCGCGCTGATGGACAGGCACCCCGATCTCCGCATCGACCTCATCATCGCGGATCATTTCCAGGATCTCGTCGCCGACGGCGTCGACATCGCCGTGCGCACGGGCAAACTCGCGGATTCCGCTATGGGCGCGCGGAAGCTCGAAGTCATGCAGCGTTACGTGGTGGCTGCGCCGAGCTACATCGAGAAGCGTGGCGCGCCCAAGCGCGCCGCTGATCTGGCCGAACACGACGCCATCCTCGGTCCCGGTGGATTTGGCCGAGACGCCTGGGTGTTCACGAGGAACACGGCTGTGACATCGGTCGAGGTGCGTGGGCGCATGCAAACGCTTTCGGGGCCGGGCGTGATCGCGTCGGCGATCGCAGGGCTCGGCGTCGCGCTCAGTTCTGACGTCGCCGCCGAGGCGGCGTTGAAGAGCGGCGCGCTCGTCCGCTTATTGCCCGATCATGCTCTGGCGTCGGTCGACGTGCACGCCGTGTTTCCGCAGGGGCCTCAACCATCGGCAAAGGTGAAGGCGGTGGCGGAGTTTTTGGCCACGAGTATCGCTGCGCTCAGGAAGTGAAACGCCTCTTTGCCTTCTCGCTCTACACGCCCGCCACCGAGGAGGCAAAGAAGCGTTTCGGCGGCAGTGAGCCAAGAACACAGATTGGCCGGATCTTGCGATTCACGGTCTATCCGACCAATCGCCATATCTCGCTGAGGGTTCGAAGCTTCGCCGACCATCGGGCTGCGAGCGTGGTCTCGCCGAACCCTTGATCGCCTTTGCGGCGCCGAGGCCTTTTTTCTTGCAATCAGCACGATCGATTGAGGATTGTGATGCCCGCCGCGACTGATTGCACGGCAATCAAGGTTCTCTATTTTCTACTTTTCCCGACGGTCCTTTTAGCCTCGACAGCAAGCGGAACGAAGCAAAAGCTTCGCCCACCCAATGATCCTTTATAGGGAGCTCCGCGGCTACGGCGGAATAATTGAAATTGCACGTACGTGTTCGGCACCGCCAGCGTCAGTGACGTCTCGTCGGCGGCGATGATGGCGACTTCGAGCGCCTCTCCAGGGTGGTCTACATCAGTAAGAGTTATTCGTCTTTCCACGACAATCGCTCCCAAAACAAAATTCGTTGAAATGTGACCGATGCCAATCGTGCTGCCGGACGGGAATTTCAGCTCCTGTACGGAGGCGACGGCGATGGCGTAGTCGGCCCAGCTACGGCGCGGTCGCACGTCCGCACGCCGCAACCGACGAAGCGGGAACGCGAATGCGATCATTTCGTGATGCCCCTCGGCTGGACGGGCAGAGTTTCGCGGGGCCGCCGACTAATTGTCCGCTCGGGGCATTCTGACGTTTTCCAAAACCTCTCGTATCATTTCGTCGACCGCAAATCGGACTGTGCTTTCGAGCGAGTCGGGCCCGTCTCTTCCGATCAGGTAAAGAGCGTCGTCGATGTGCGACTCCAGGAAATTATGGGAAATGACAGGCTGGTCGGAACGAGCGCCTTTCGATCTCGCTCTGATGCTCGCCATCGCAGCGTCACGTAGCGCGCGAGCGAACTGCTCGCGTGTGCTCAACAGTATCCTCGCCAATGAAACCGCGTCGCCCAGGTGCTTCTCACGCATGTTCGCGCTTTCGGTCGGTTTGCGTCGATGCTCGACGTCCGTCGAACAACTTCGGCCCTTCTGCCGCGCTGCCGCTTCCCTATCCTCGGGCCAGAGGCAACAATCTGTAGAGTATACTCCGTAGATATATACTCTTCAAGCTGGCTGGCTCTCGTCATGGAAATGCGAGAGACGCTGGCGCGCAATCTGAGGAAATATCGGCGGGCTCAGGGCCTGTCGCAGGAGGAGCTCGGACATCGGGCGGAGCTGGATCGCACCTACATCAGTTCGCTCGAACGCTGCGTTTATTCGGCGACGGTCGATGCCGTCGAGCGTCTCGCGGCTGCTCTCGGCATCCCGGCGCTCGAGCTTCTGACGCCTTCGAACGATAGTGCGGAGGCGAAGTCGTCGTCTTCCGCGTCCGGGAAAGGCGCCAGCGCGATGTCGCCGGCCCGAAACGACGTAAAGCCAGCTCGAAAAGGCCAGCGGCCTGCGCAAAGGCGGGCTGCTCGAAAGAAGCCGGGTCCATAGCCGAGCGACCATGGACCCGAGCACGAGCGTCACATCGGCGAGACCGCCGCTTCTGGCGACGCCAGCCGGACGATATCCGCCAGGGCCGAACGCAGTTCCGGCCAAGGAAATTCCGTGTCTTTCGGGCTCGGCTCGCCGAGCTGAATGACGATGGAGAGCTTGGCCGCAACGCCCGGCAGGCTGGCGGCTTTCGTCATCGGGACTGAAGCCGTGAAATCGCGCTCCTTATCGAGAGCGGATTCGAGTTCCGCGTCGACGGCGTCGAAGCCGAGCGCTGCCGCCGCCTCGTCCCATCGCTTTTGCTGCTCGTCGAATGCCGCGATCAGCGTTTCTCTCTCGGTTTCTGGCTCGTCTGCGAGCAGATCCTCGATCTCGTCGACCGAATGAGCGACTTTCGGCTCCTCCTCGCCGGAAAGGCGGATCGTGACCTCGGGGAAGCCGACCGAATGAACGAGTTGTGTCTCGATGCTCTGCCACTGGCGCGTCAGCGCGACGACCTGCGCGTGATTGGCTTGCCAGCTCCGCCAGAGTTGCAGCGCAGGGTCGGACGGTGCCCCTCCCGTCTTCTTCCCGGACGGCAAGGCGCCGGTTCCTCGCAAGATTGCGCGCCAGCTAACGGCAGGCGGAGTCGTGCTATCTTTAGAATCAGCCATGATCCAGGCTCCTGTAAGCTTGGGTTGTGGTCAGGCCGGGCGGGATGTTCTCAGCATCTCGTTCGGCCGCTGCTCATCAAATTGCAGCGTTAGGAGCGTACTCTTGCAAGAACATTTTGGCAACATCGTTGATCGAGTGAATTCCATTCGCGTGCTTCAGGCTGACTGGGCGGAGCGGCCGAGGAAGCGCTTCGAGGTAGATCAGCGAATATCTCTTTCCGACGCCCACGTGGGGGTTGAAGGCCGCTATCGCCAAGGTGATGAAGCGCCGCCGCGTGCATTTCATGCGCGGCGCGCTTGCCCAAGCTAGCAAAAGCGGCAGGCGCGTCGTTTCAGCGCCGACCGCCACAGCCTTCGTGCAGGACGACGAAGACGCCGCCAAGACGCAATGGCGCAAGGTCCGCCGATCAGTCGAGGCCGACGCTCTGCGCGTCGACCGGATCGACGCGCAGATGACTATCGATGACGCGCTCGACGAGCGCTCGTTCCTGGCTTATTTCGAGCAGATTCGGACGCCGACGCGAGGCGGCGTTTGTCGCGGTCGCGGAGGGACGCGGATTACCGCTGAGCCCTGTACATACATCGTGATCTATCATCGCCGCAGCAACGAGGCGCAGCCGAGCGGATTCTCGAAGGATTCATGGCGTCCTTCAGACCAACGGATATGGAGGGCTCTAGCCGCTCATGATTTTCCGCGCCCGCAGGATGCTCTTCTTGCCTCGGAGCCCCTCGATGAGCAAACTCTGTATGACGCCCGTATGGTCGCGAATGAACTCGATGACATTGCCGGAGTCGTCGATGAAGTGCATCGTATCCATCGGCATCAGAGGAACAGGGTCGCCGTCGCCGCGCCGCCGGAGCCGGTACAGGCCATTGTCTCGCCGCACGATCCGAAACGGAGGCTCTTCGTCGCTGCCGTATCGGGCGCCCGACACCGTGAAAGAATCCTGCACGACATAGACGCCGGCGCGTTCGTCCAGTTCAGCGGTTGTCAGCTCTATCGCCGGAACGCTGACGTGATCGGCGAAGCCGTCGCTCCATCCCTCGGCCAACGCCACTGCACGGCGAGCTTCGGCGTTGAGCGCCGAGCCATTGCTGCCATTTGAGAAAATGACCACGCCATCGCCCGTGGCGAGATGGCCTTCCATCAAGGCCATATAGGAATCATTCGCGCCGTCATGCGAAAAGCGGCGCGCCCGACCTTGGCCGCTCAGCATCGGGCCCAGTCCGAAGTCGCCGGGATCGACTTCGCTCATCATCTGCCGCGCGAGCGGACCGCTGAGGAAGGCGCCCTGTTCGCCGCGATAGGATCGAATGAGCGCGATCACCAGCCGTGCGTAATCCGACGGCGTGGTCCAAAGCCCGGAGGGAGCCGTTTCAGGCATGCTCTCATAGCCGCGCGGGAGGGCGCGGGGCCGTCCGTCCGGCCCATGCGCCTTTGCGATATTGCCGTGAGAGCGCGGGAGAGGATTGCGATAGGTGCTGCGCGTCATGCCGAGCGGCTCGAAGAGATAATGCTGCGCGGCGGTTGGAAAATCGAGGCCCGTCGCTTCCTCGACGATCAACTGCTCGACCATCGTACCTCCGCCCGAATACTGAACGCGCGCGCCCGGCGTATAGATCACGCGGATCGGCTCGTTCTTCGCCGGCGGACGGCCCTGCAGCACCTCCTTGGTGGTGGGCAGCGCCTCGTCCGGCTGAAAATCCGCGAATCCATGCACGGAAAGGCCGGCCGTATGAGACAATATTTCGCGCAATGTTACAGGACTGGCGGCTGTGTAGGGATTATCGGGAATCTTCCATCCCTGTAGATAGCGATTCACGTCCCGATCGAGGTCGAATCGCCCGGCGTCGATCAAGCGCAATGTCACTGCGGCGGCTCCAACCTTGCTCACCGAGCCGACGGAAAAGACGGTCTGCGTGTCGACTTTCTCCTCGCGGCCGGCCTGCAGCACGCCATAGCCGCGCGCCCAGGCCAGCGCGCCATTGCGGATCACCGCGATGCTGAGGCCGGGCACTTTCCAGTGCGCCATTCGCTCTTGCAGTGTCCAGCGATCTTCTGGCCTCCCTTCTACGCTCACCGCCGGGCGCAGCGAGGTTTCGAAGACGCGGATTCTTTCTTCGTCGTTGTCCGCCGCGGCCAGGGACTGCGCGACGGTCGCCACCATCGCTGTGATGACGAGCGACCTTCTGATATTTGAACACATCATGTGACCATGCCTTCGAAAATTTCGGGCGCCGGAGAGCGGCGATATCGCTCACGAAGCGAACATCCGAAGCGGCGTCGGCGACACCGGCTCGGTAGAGCGAGGAGAAGCCAACGCCATGTAGCAAACCTACAGTGCGCGTAGATCAGCGCGACGGAAGGTCGCTCTTGTGAAGGCCCGTTTGCTTCTGTGCAAGATCGATGACCGCCGAAGCCTTTTCGATTATCGACGCTAAACGGGCGTTCGCGCTGGGCCCCCGCGTTTTTCGCGACGCTACGTCCCAGAGGCATCACATGCGGGATTGCCGTTCGATCGGGCACCGATGCCAAAATATGCCAGCTCGATATGCAATGTCGGACGTTCGAAGGCGCTCTCTGCACACTCCGGATTGCATCTGCGCCCAACGATTGGACGCAAGGGACTGGACGAAATGCTCAAAACGACGTCGTTATAATAACAATAATTTGTATAGAAACGGACAAATAAAAAATCATTGACATTCAGGTGCTTAGATATCGTTATATACGATACCTACATGATGATGGGGTCTCTGCTTTGCGTAAGCCCGCGGTCAATCCCTTCCTGCCGAAGACCTCGTCGATCCGTTGGCGAGTGGGCTCCGCAGCCGGCACTGTCGGCGTGCCCGAAGTCAAGGTCGCCGAAGACTTGAACGCTTCGAGCGCAATCTCTCAGAGCGGACAATCCGGCTATACGAAGGATCCGCGTGGACGGAAGCCCAAAAGCCAAAATCCTCAAGCTGCGCGAAGCGAGCGTTACCCCTCGGGATCACGTCGAATGCGGCCTCCGCGAGAGTGTGCGAATGCGGGAATCTTGAGCCATGAAATCGGCTCGTTCTTCATGGAGTCCAATTCAGGGTGGGGCAGCAATCTCGATATGTTGGCTCTCGCACATGGTCCCGTCGGTTGCGGCGTGTTCACGCAGGCGTCGCGTTGGAACGCGCCCGGATTCGCGCAGGGCGTCGAGATCTTTACCGCACTTCACGCATGCACGAATTTAACGGAAGACGATCTCGAGGACGGCGGGGACGCGAGGCTCGCACGCGCGTTCGAAGAATGTCTGGAACTCTTCCCGCTCGCGCGTGGCGTCACAATTCTGAGCGAGGACCCGATCGCGATCATCGATGCGAACGTGAATGGTTTCGCGAAGATGAAGACCAAAGAACTCCAGCAACTGATTGTTTCCTGCTCATGCGAATCGATACGAGTATCGTGGACCGCCGTCGGTGTCGCTGGCGCGCTGAAGACTGCATGGCAGACCGAGAAGCCGACAAACGCAACGCGCTACGATGTCGCTTTGCCCTATTGTCGAGAAGCTACCGGTCTAGTCTGGCTCATCGACAAGCTCTTGCGCGACATTGGGCTCAATCCGATTCATGAGTTGACCGGCTCTTCTACGAACGACATGGCGCGCATCCGTGGATGTAAGATCGTCGTGGGCTTCGCCAGCGTGCTCGATGTACCCGCTGATTTTCTTCGAGGCGGACACGCGCGTCTCCTGAAGGCGTGGTTCGATATCCCGCTCGAATGGGCCTGCTTCGTTGGGCCTTCGTCGACCGACGCTTCTCTACGAGCTATCGCCGCTCATTTCGACCCCACAATAAGAATTCGCGCCGAACGGACGATTGCAACCAATCGTCAACGGATCGCGGAAGTCATCGAGCGCTATCGACCTCTCCTGCAAGGCAAGCTTGTCGTTCACTTCTATTATATGACAGAGGAGGAGCTTGAGCCTTATCGTCTGCTAGGCTTCAGGATCGGCAATGTCAGCGGATGGCCGAGCAAATCCGGTATTTGGCGCAAGCCGCGCCTCGTCTGCGATTCTAGCTCTCCGAGCGACAAAGCCTTGGACTCATACGTCGCCGAAGCCCGGCCGGATCTCGTCCTCGGCAGTGGCAGGGACGAATTCGATTGGCGCAAGCGCGGACAGAGAACTCCAGCCCTGACGCCTCTCTCTGATCGATGGGGTAACGCCTTTTGGACATATGACGGCTTTGCCTGTTTGGCCGCGATGCTCGATCGAACGATCAACGCGCCATGGTCGAAGCTCGTCAAGCCGCCCTGGGCGACCGGAGGCGGATGATGAACATCTGACGCGTCCACCAATTTTCAGACATTGCCCAGAATTGCGCGCCGTCGACACGAGTCGGCGAGAGCGATGGGTTGCGTGCGCTTCCAAGGCCGCTGCGATGCGGTTCTCGTACTCTACAGTAATAAGACAGACGGAACGTGACGATGAAACATCTACTCCTGAACACGAGTGCGATCTCTATTCTCCTTCGCATGGGATGCGGGTCGATCGCGCTGCTCGCGATCTCCGAAACGGCTCGCGCGGAAGATCCGACGCCGCTGCCGCCGATCGACGTAGCCGCCGGTCGTGAGCCGGCATCCGACAAGAACGCAAATCCGAAGGAAGGAAGCGCCGAAGCAGGCTACAAGCCCGAGACTGCAAAGACGACGGGTCTCTGGGGTGACAAGTCGATTCTTGATACTCCCTATTCAGTCCATTCCACATCGTCGGAATTGCTAGAGAATATGATATCCGGCTCGACGGATCAGTTCCTCAAATTCAACCCGCTCATCAAGGCGGGATTGCCGTCCACCGTAGGGGGTTATCTGTCGACCTCATTGAGGGGATTTGTTGCCACAGACGTGACGCGCGACGGCATTCCGGTCCGTTACTCCTGGATCAGCACGGATGTTGAGGACCTTGAGCGTATCGAAGTCCTGACCGGGCTTTCGGGCTTCTTGTACGGGTCCGGCAATGTCGGCGGATTGATCAATCAAGTCAGCAAACGTCCGACGAAGGAGCCGTTGGCCAATTTGACCGGAGGAAACTACGGCGGTAGCCAGTATTTCGTGCATGCCGATCTGGGCGGACCTATAGATAAGGAAGGAAAGTTTGCTTACAGATTGAATTTTCTGAATACTGATGGAAGCTTGGCTGTGGTCAATCAGTCGCTTAACAGAAAGCTTGCGAGCGGCGCATTTGATTGGCACGTAACAGAAAATCTCCTTTTCCAGGTCAATGCGGCACATAGCGAGTATAAGCTGTTTGGATCGTCGGGCTCATTCGCGTTGTGGGGCATACAACAGTATCCATCTGCATCCGACTTCGATAACAAGAGGTCGTTGACTCCAAGCTGGGGGCATCAGTCGATCGATGCCAACCGTGCAGGCGCCACCGCTCGATGGGATATCGATCATTCGACAGCCCTGCGCGGCGGCTTTCTCTATCTCGAAGAGAGAAGGAGCACAGCGATTCCAACTGCGCTATGGCTTCAGGCAGACGGAACGGTGTGGCTCGGAAATCAAAAAATAGTCGATGCGTTGAGCCACACCACAGGAGGATACGTTTATCTAGATAGGACATTCGAGACGTTTTCTATCAACCATAAACTTACAGTGGGAACGAATTTTGGTGGCTATGAACTCTGGCCCCACAAGGACAACAGCGTCTATTTTGAAGATTTTTATCCGAGCATTCAGGCGGCCATGAACGCTCCCGAGTACGCTTGGCCGACCGTCGGCGTCAAACCTCGCTACCTGCAAAGCAAGTTCGATAACACGAACGTCGTCATTGGAGACGATATCAGAATCAACGACCAGCTGTCCGCTCTTGTCGGTGTGAACTATTCGAATATGAGCGCGAAATCGTACACGGCGACCGGTGACCTGACGAGCAAATATGACAAATCGGCGTTCACTCCGTCGTTTTCGCTCATCTACAAGCCTTGGAGCAATATTTCGACCTATGGCACCTATATGGAATCCATGGAGCAAGGGCCGATCGTGTCGGACAGCGTGACCCCTGCCTATACGAATGGCGGCCAGATATTGTCGCCGACGATCAGTAAGCAGATCGAGTTCGGAGCGAAAGGGGAGATCGGCGGCACCCTTCTCACCGCAGCGATATTTCAAATCGATAAGGCGAACAACTACGACAAATATAATGCAGACGGCACGCGCACGATGACGCAGGACGGACGGCAGGTCCACAAAGGGATCGAGTTGACCGCCACTGGTAAGATCACCGACGATGTGACAGTCGTCGGTGGTGCCACTTTCCTCAATGCACAAATCAAGAAGAGCAATACTTCTGCAGCAGAAGGAAAAACCCCGACTGCAGTAGCGAGAAATAAGGCGTCGATCTATGCGGAATATCGTCTGCCGTTTTTGGACGGCCTCTATCTGACCGGCGGAGCAAGCTACACCGGGAGCGTCTTTCTTGATACGACCAACGAGCATATCGCGCCGGCGTTCCTCATCGGAGATATCGGATTACGATACGAGACCAAGGTCTACGACAAGAACTTCATTGCTCGTCTGAACGTGTCGAACGTCTCCGACGAGCATTATTGGATCGGCCAAAACACGAACGTGACGATGGGCCTACCGAGAGCAGTCAGCTTCTCCGCGACGATCAAGTTCTAAGCACAAAAACCCCCGAACAGGAAAGGAAAACTATGCAACAGACAGAACAAGGCATCGGCGGCCACAATCAAATGGCTGGAGCTGGTGTCTACGTACGCAACTTGCCTTGGCTTCACGATAGTCCGGTTGCATTCTTTTTTCGTGAAGTGCAAGGAAAGCTGCTCCGACATATCATTCGTGAGAAGGTGACGGCCAGCGGTTGGTCGCTCGATCTCCTCGGCCATTTCGGCCGGCAGCTTGAGGCCAGCGAAAGTCAAGAAGGATACCGCAAGTCGTGGCTGTTGCGACACGACGAATACCTTATCTCTCTGGTCGAGCTGGTGGACGGCCTGGTGGAGGTCGTTACGGCCGGAAGAGATTATGCAGCCGTGGAGGAGACCTGTTTTGCGATCGCCAAGCAGGTCGCCACAGACAACACGGACGTCGTGCCGATCACATTCTGGGCGACCGATCCTGAGAAAATCCCGGTGCCGATGGTGCGTAAGCTCGAAGCGCCGCGATGGGCTGAATTGTCGGGAAATTATGACACGTCTGTCGTGGAAGGGATGGAACGGCTCTTTACGCTCGACAAATGTCCGAAAGAACGTCTGATCCTCTGGCACGGGCCAGCAGGGACCGGAAAGACGCATGCGCTACGCGCACTCCTGCGTGAATGGCAGAGCTGGTGCGACGCAGGGTTTATCACAGATGCGGAGCGATTCATTGGAGGCTCGCCGCGGTATCTCTTCGAGGTTGCAAATTTCAGAAGCGGCCGAACAGCGAGCGAGGCAAACAAGCGCAGCAAACTTATCATCCTCGAGGACGCCGGTGAGCTGATGACGACGGAAGCACGTGCGACGTCAGGCCAAGGTCTGTCCCGACTGCTGAATTTGACCGACGGGTTGATGGGTCAGGGTCTGAGGGTCATGGTGCTAATCACGACCAACGAGCCGCTCAGCGCTATGCATCCCGCGGTTATTCGTCCGGGCCGCTGCCTGTCCGAAATGGAGTTCGGCGCGCTCTCGACAAATACGGCGAATCGTTGGTTGCGTGATCACGGCTCGCAGGTCGTCCTCGACGAGCCGACGCCGTTGGCGCAGCTCTACGCCATCGTCAACCGTGGCGTCAGACGATAAGGTCGTCTCCAGCAGAGAACGTGGGGCCGGGAAAAGCAGGCGCGCCAGGAAGGATTCTCTGGCATACACTTGGGAGCCCACGAATGAGGTGTCTGCCGATCTGGCTGTGTGGCGGCTTCGCATTCGCCGCGCTCGCTTTAGGCCTATATCCTGCCAGGGTCGCCGAAAGGATTACGCCGACGCCGAACGCGCTGGTCATCGAAGACATGAGTGGTCGCAAAGTGGGCTTCGCACGCCGTCCCGAGAGCGTGACAATCTACCCACCCTTTCAAATCGCTTTCGCTGCGATCGACGGAACGGTGGATCGGCTCGCATCCATACCCGACTATATTCGTTCGGAGATACGGAAGTCTGCGATGGCGCGGATTTTTCCTCAATTGGAGAGCTTGCCCTCTAGCGGGCGCTTCGTTTTCCCAGAGCCTGAACAATCCTTGCTCTTGCATTCGGAGGCAACCATCCTATGGAAGTCGACCGGCAGTGCTCTCAAGAAAATCGGCGTTCAAGGCGTCGTCGAGATCGACTACTCGGATAAAGATTATAAAATCGCGCAGCTGCGAATGTGGCGTCTCCTCGGAACCGTCGTCGGCAAGAGCGAACGAGCCGAAGAACTACTCTCGCTTCGGTCGGTTGCGTTGGGAACGCCGGAAAATCCTTTGAAGATCGACGAGAGACCGACGAGTGTCCTCTGGGCATGGAGCTACGGCGACAACCGCTGGGCCTTCGTGTCGGCCAGAAATAATCTGAACGATCTCATTAGATCGGCGGGCGGCGTCAATCTCGCCGGCAGCGCGGCTTTCGATCTGAACGCCGGCATAGAGCAGATCATTCGCTATGATCCGGAGGTCATTCTGTTAGATCCTCCAACGGACACTCGCAGCCCCGTGCCGCAGACCCTTTACGACTCACCGGCCTGGCGATCGCTGCGCGCCGTTCGCGATCACCGTGTGTACACCGTACCCAGGTATTTCATCAACAATCCGGCTGTCGACGAGCCGCTGCTCGCGACGTGGCTATCGGAAGTTCTCCATCCCGCCGCGATGCCGTGGACGACGCGAGCCGCCTATCAAGACCTCTATAAGAAAGCGTACCACTACGATATGACGGAACAAGAAATCGATAAGATTCTATTCGTCGTCGAAAACCGAAATTCGTCGGGATATGCACGCTTTTCAAGCAGAGATTCAGAGCGTCCAGATGCCTACTCGATGATGAGCAGGGATTGAGAATTTTGCCTACGATCTCTCTCGATAGCATGGGCACAGCTCGTCGCAGCATTGCCGACATCCTATCCGTTCTTCTCTTCGCCGTCCTTATTCTTCTTATGCTGTTTTCGCTGACGCTGGGGCGCTATCCAGTACCCTTGGTGGATGTCGCACGCATCGTCCTCACGACCTTCCCTGTCAATGCGGTCGGCGACTACGAGAACGCGTCCTGGGTCGTCGTCGAGATCGTGCGCATGCCGCGCATTCTGCTCGTGACCTTGTGTGGCATGGGGCTGGCGATATCGGGTGCCGCCATGCAAGGCGTGTTTCGCAATCCGCTCGTCGGGCCGGAGATCGCCGGCGTCTCCTCCGGGGCATCCCTCGGCGGCGTCGCCGCCATCATGCTCTCCTGGCCGCCGCTCGCCATCGTCAGCCTCGCCTTCGGCTCGGGATTGTTCGCGCTCGCAGCCACGTTCGCGCTGGCGCGGATCTCCGGGCACGGCAGCACACTCGCCCTCGTGCTCTCGGGCGTCATCATCGGCGGCTTCTGCGGCGCGCTCGTCGGCCTCTTGCAGATACTAGCCGATCCGACGGTGAAACTGCCCTCCATCGTCTATTGGCTACTCGGCAGCTTCGCCGGCGCAACCTATGAAAAAGTCGCGATCGTCGCTGGCGTGACGCTCGTCGCGGGCACGCTGTTGCTCGCCCTGCGCTGGCGCATCAATCTCCTTTCGCTCGGTGAGACCGACGCCAAGGCTCTTGGTGTCAACGTTGAGCTGTTACGCTGGGTCCTGATGGGTCTGGTCGCCGTCCTCGTCGCCGCGCAGGTGTCGGTCAGCGGCGGCGTCGGCTGGGTCGGCCTCATCGTGCCGCATCTCGCCCGCATGATGGTCGGCCCGGAACACACGCGGCTCTTGCCGACGGCGGCCTTCCTCGGCGGGATTTATCTCCTCGCCATGGACGACATCGCCCGCAGCCTCACCGAGCAGGAAATCCCCATCGGCCTTTTGACCAGCGCCGTCGGCACGCCGATCTTCGCCCTCCTGTTCTGGAAAACACAATCGAAAGGCTGGGCGCGTGAGTGAGCCGGCGATCTCCTTCTCCGACCTCGGCTATTTCTACCAGCCGGACGCATGGGTGCTGCGCGGGTTCGAAGCGTCCATTTCGCGGGGACACGTGTTCGCCCTGCTCGGGCCCAACGGCCGCGGCAAGACGACGCTGCTGCATCTGCTCATCGGCACGCTGAAGCCGCGCGAGGGCAAGGTGAGGGTGAACGGGCGAACGGCCTTTGTGCCGCAGCTCTTCCAGGTGAGCTTCGACTATTCCGCGCTCGACATGGTGCTGATGGGCCGCGCGCGGCGGATCGGCCTGTTCTCGCAACCCTCGCGCGAGGACGAGAAGGCGGCGCTCGCCGCTCTGGATCGCTTCGGCATGGCGGATTTCGCCGGGCGGCCGTTCCACACGATGTCGGGCGGTCAGCGGCAGCTCGTCATCTTTGCGCGGGCGCTCGCGGCGGAAGCAGAGATTCTGATCCTCGACGAGCCGACGTCGGCGCTCGACCTCGAGAACCAGGCTATCGTGCTCGAGCGCATTGCGTCGCTGTCGCGCGACGACGGCCTGACGGTCGTCATGACAACGCATCATCCCCATCATGCGCTCGCCGTCGTCGACGACGTCCTGCTGATGTGCGGCGCGAACGACTATCTCAGGGGACCGGCGGCGGAGATGCTGACTGAAGAAAATCTGACGCAGCTCTATAGCGTACCGCTGAAACGCATCGCCTTCGATCATCAGGGCGGGAGGTTCGAGACTGTGGCGCCGGTGCTGGCGCCACGCGGCACGCCCTTCGCGGTCGAAGCCAGAGCGAAGCAGGGAGGGCGTGATGAATGATCTCGAGAAAGCGCGGCCTTGCCCGACGTCGCGCCGCCTACGGTCGAGGACGCGGGAGAGATCCGAGCGCCCGCCGGGCGCCGGCCGCGATGAAGAAGGCGGCTCTACGCGTTCGATGCGGACATTTCTGCGACAGCGTCATCATCTCTTTCGATCTCAGGAGATGAAGAGCGCGAAGTGTAGCCTGTTCGGTTTCCCTGGCGGCTGGAGGCCCTGGCGGAACAGAACTGTGCGATTTGAGTCGGAGTGAGGAGCGGAAAGAGGTTCGTCGAAACGAGTGATATTCAAACCTATTCGAATGTTTGTTGTCTGCTGACGAACCTCTTGGCTCCGCTCCGGGCTGCTTTCATGACGCCGCTCCCACGTAGGCAGCGTCGCATTCGAAACGCTATGCGAGATTGCGAGCGACACGATGAACATCGAGCTTCGGCATTTGAAATGGGCGATAACAGCTTCTCGACATCGTAGCCTCCGCAGGGCAGCGGAAACGTTGAACATCCGTCAATCGTCATTGAGCCGCTGTCTTCGCGATCTCGAATACCACGTCGGAGCTGCGTTGTTCGACCGCACCAATGGCGGCACGCAACCGACTCCGATCGGTCGAGAGTTTATCGGAGCGGCGCAACGCCTTCTCGAAGAAGCCGATCGCGCCTTCGGCCGGTTGCGAACACGGGGGCGCGGTGAGAATGGGGAATTGAGAATAGGCGTCCACGCATCGCTTTCCGCAGGCAATCTGCGCGCGACGCTCATCGACCACCGACAACGCTTCCAAGGAGTCGAGCTCCGTATCGTCGACGGCGCGAGCGATAGTCTTCTCGGAGAATTGATCGCCGACGCGCTGGATGTCGCAATCATGACGGCCGCCCACCCTATCGAATGGCCCGACCGCGTGCTTCCGCTATGGAGCGAAAGGGTGATCGTCGCCTTGCCGGAGCAACATCCGTTGAGCGCGCATCCGGTGCTCCGCTGGCCGCAGCTGTCGAACGAACGCATATTGCTGACACAACGCGGCGTTGATCCGGAACTCGAACAGCTTCTGAGAGCGAAAATCCTGAGCGCCGGTCCACGAGTCTCCTATCAGGATGCCGGCTTCGATCGATTGTTGAGCCTGGTCGGCGCGGGCTACGGCGTATCGCCCGTGCTCGAAGGCGCGACGGGGGCTTCTTATGCGGGAGTCGTCTATCGTGAGCTGCATGACGACGGTGGGCCGACCCGGCTTCACTTCGCGGCCTATTGGCGGGACGGGAACAGCAACCCGACCCTGGCGCCGTTCCTCGATCTGCTCCGTGATCGCTATCCTGACCTCTCCGTTTCCGCGGCCCCGGGTTGAGCTTTCGGCTTGGATCGCGCTTTGGAAAAGCCGCGGTCGGTCGCGATGAAGCGTTGAAGCATCGGAACGATGAGCTTGCCCGGCTCCGCGATGGTCTGTCCATTGGCTCGGCCGAGCGCCTCCGCATAGGCGACGAGATCGCGATGCAGAGAGGCGGGAAGCTCGACAGTGATCTTGACTGGCTTGTCGTCGGCGAGCGGACCGAGCTTCAGTTTCGTCACGGCGCCGTCCCTTCTTTGTAAGGAGCCATCATGAGATCTCGTATCACGAGCACACGGACGGGGAAGCCCGGCCGGATGGTGAGAGTGGGCTGGACATTGAGCTGGCGCTGAACGAGCAGCTGCCCGGTCTGACTTGCGCTGTTGGAGCCGCCGCGGCGGATCGCCTGGATGAGGCTGTTCTCGCTGCCCGTCGTTCCCGCTTCGGCGCCGATGCTGAGAAGCGTCGAGAGCGCGGCTCCCTCGAGCAGCATGTCCCAATGATTGTCGACCTCGTCCTCGAGGCCGGCATAGCCGGCCGCGTCGGCGCCGGGTTGCCGCTCCAGCACGATCGAGGCGCCATTAGGCATGATGAGCCGGGTCCAGGCGAGGAGCACGCGCTTTTGCCCATAGGCGACGGAGCTTTCGTATTGGCCGATGAGCTTCGCGCCCTGCGGGATGAGCAGAAATTTCCCCGTGGGGCTGTCGTAGACCGCCTCGATCACCTGGGCGGTGATCTGTCCCGGCAGATCGGAGCGGAGGCCGGTGATGAGCGCCGCCGGGATGACCGTTCCCGCCTGAACGACGTAAGGCGACGCAGGCTTGGCGAGCCGATCGGAACTAACAGTGCGCCGATCGGTCGCAGCGGTCAGAAAAGCTGTCTTGCGATCCTGCATGTTCTGAGCAGAGCCGGCGTCTACGGAGGGCGGAGCGGCGGCGCCAGCGTCGGCCGCGGAAATCGCGGTCGGAGCGATCGGCGTGATCGGCCTCTCGCGCTCGGTCGTCTGAGCGAAGAGCCGGCTCACGCGCGCGGCCTCGATTTCCTGCGCGCGACGCTGCGCCTCGGGATCGGACGCCGACGCGCCGACGATCGTCGTGTTGCCAGCCGCGCCAGCATTCAAAATCGGCCGCCCGAGATCGCCCGGGAGCGGCGGCCCGAGCGGCGGCGCCGGGCGCGGCATTCCGGTATAGTCCTTCGGGAGGCTCGCGAGGCCGTCGGCGGCAGGACGGTTTTGCGTGTTGTAGAGTTCCTGCGCCGCGCCGGTCCTGTCGCGGGGCTGCAGGGCGTAGCCGAGCGCGGCGGCGATCGCGAGGGCGGCGACGCTCGCCATGCCGATCAGCACCTTGCGCGACAGCCGCGTCACGCGCGGGCGTTCGCCTCGGAGCCGAAGGTCCGGCGTGATCGGCGACGATGCGACGAACCGCTCGTCATTCGCGTCCGGCGTCATGACCGCGGCCTTCCGTCAGTGCGGACGATGCGCACACGCCGCTCGCTATCCGCGTCGCCGAGGCGGAGCTCGGCGGCGGCGAAGAGGCGATCGACGATGTAGTAATTGCGGCTGACGCGATAATTGACGAGCTCCGAGCCGCCGGCCGGGCCGATGACGAAGAGCGGCGGCGTCTCGCCCTGGCGAATGCCGGTCGGGAATTCGATATAGACCTTCGATCCGTCGTCGAAGGCGCGCAGCGGCCGCCAGGCCGGACTGTCGCCCTGGATCGCGTAGCGGAAATTCAGCGCGGAGACGTCCACGCCCGTCGCGATCGGCGCGGCGGATTCCGCGACCGCGTTCTGACGGCGCAAGGCGATGAGCTGGTCCTCGGGATATTGCCAGGAGACAGAGGCCATATAGGTCTTCTCGGTCGATCGCAGCTCGAGCAGATAGGTGCGCCGATCGGTGTTGACGACGAGATTGGTGACGAGGTCGGGCCGCGTCGGCTTGACGAGGATGTGAATCTTTTTCGTCGCGCCGGCGCCGCTCTCCGTATCGCCGATGATCCAGCGCACGGTGTCGCCGGCCGCGACCGGTCCGGAGCCGACGAGCTGCTCGCCCTCCTGCAGTGCGACGTCCGTGATCTGTCCCGGCGCGGCATAGACCTGATAGAGCGCGCCGCCCGAGAAAGGATAGACCTGCACGGCATTGATGAATCCATCGCGCACCGGCTGCACGCGGGCGGCGGCGTTGGCCTGATTGACGCGCAGGGCGGGATCGGCGGGTTCGGGCGGCGCCTTGCCGGCGTGCAGCGGTTTCAATTGCCCAGGCAAGGGAAGCGGCTTGGCGAGGGTGACGATTTTCACCGGCGCCGGCGGATCGGCGGAGAGTCGCGCCGGCGCGGCGTCGTCGTAATCGATGTCGGGCGGAATGAATTTCGTGCATCCCGCGAGCGACGCGGCGGAGAAAAGCAGAGCAGCAAAGCCGGCTTTACGGAAAGACGCTCTTCCGTCTTTCCGGAACTGCATGTTCACGGCAATGTGCGAAGCCGGATCGCCGGCTTTCAGGAAATTCGGCCGGGTCACTGTCCGAGCTCCTTGGACCAGTTGATGGCGTTGACGTAGACGCCGAGAGGATTCTTGCGGAGGCGGTCGGCGTCGGTCGGCGGCTGGATGACGATGGTGAGAATCGCCGTCCATCGCGTCGTGTCGGCGAGCGCGCCGTCCTGATAGCGGCGCTCGATCCAGGCGACGCGGAACGAGTCGGCCGAGGCGCGGATGACGCTGGAGACGTCGACAGCGATCTGCTGTTTGCCGAGCTTGGTAAAGGGATCGTTGGCGCGCGCGTAGTCGTTGAGCGCCGCGGCGCCCGCCGTCGTCGTGAAGTCGTAGGCCTGCAACCAACTCTGCCGGACCACGACCGGATCGGCCGGAGCGGCGCGCACATCCTTGATGAAGCGAGCGAGATACCAGGCGATTTGCGGGTCGGATGGCGCGTAATCGGCGGTCGCCGGCGCGATGGCGCGCGCCTCGCCGAGCCGGTCGATTTCCACGACCCAGGGGACGACGATCCCATGCGTCGACTGCCAAACGAGACCTGCCGCGAGGCCGCAGGATAAGAGCAGCGAGCCGAAAGCCATCAGGCGCCAATTCTTCGCCTGGACGCGCGCGGAGCCGATGCGCTCGTCCCAGGCCTGGGCGGCTCGCTGATAGGGTGTCTCCGGTTCGGGCGTGCGGCCATAGCGCACCGAGGCGCGTCGGAACATGGTCTATTCCTCCTGTGAGAGATCGACGGAATGGCCGCCGCCGTGGCTGTCGCCGGACTGAATGACATGCGCGGCGGTCGCCGCGCCGTGGCTCGCGAGTTGATTGCGCTTCATGCGCCGCGCCCAGGCGGGCGGCGCATTCCCTGGCGAAGCGCTGGTTGCGCCGTCGCTGGCCGCGCCTGTGGTCGACGAGCCGCCCGTCGCCGCGAAGGCGGCGCGCGCGCCGGCGGAATAGTTCTCGGCCAAGGAACTCGTCGCGCGTGCGGCCGCGCGCCGGAACGGAGCCGCCACGCCGGCGCCCGCCGCTCGGCCGACGCCGGCGAGTCCGGCGGCGACAGCCGACGGCCCGGACTCGCCGGCCGAGCCGAGCGCATAGGCCGACGTCGCTCCGCCGGCGAGCCTCGCGCCGCCGCGTGCGGTGGCGGCGGCTCCCGAGGCGGCGGCCGTCGCTCCCCTTCCGGCGAGGCCGAGCGCGGCGCCTCCGACCATTCCGGCGCCCGCGACGGCGACGCCGGTTCCGACTGCGGCGCCCGCGCCGAGCTGCGGCGCGCCGGAGACGAGGCCGGTCGCGATGCCGGGACCGAATATGCCGAGGCCGAGCATGGCGAGCGCGGCGAGCACGACGGAGAGCGTCTGCTCGATCGTCGGCTGCTCGCCGCCATAGCTCGTCGTGAATTGCGAGAAGAGTCCCGAGCCGACGCCGACGATGACGGCGAGCGTCATTACCTTCACGCCCGAGGCGACGATATTGCCGAGCACTTTCTCGGCGAGAAAAGCGGTCTTGTTGAAGAGCGCGAAGGGAATGAGCACGAAGCCGGCGAGCGTCGTCAGCTTGAACTCGATGAGCGTGACGAAGAGCTGCACGGAGAGAATGAAGAAGGCGATGATGATCAGCAGCCAGGAGATCATCAGCACGGCGATCTGAACGAAATTGGCGAAGAAGGACGCAAAGCCCATCATCTGGCTCGCGGCGTCGAGCAGCGGCTGGCCGGCGTCGAGGCCGACCTGGGCGAGACGGCCGGGCCGCAGGAAATCGGCGGTCGACACCGAAGAGCCGCCGGCCTTCAGGCCGACGCCGGCGAAGCTGTTGAAGACCACTCCCGAGAGCTTGTTGAAATTGGTGATGAGGAAAGCGAAGAAGCCGATATAGAGCGTCTTCCTGACGAGCCTCTGGATCACGTCCTCGTCGGCGCCCCAGGCCCAGAACAGGCCGGCGAGCGTGATGTCGATCGCGATCAGCGTGGAGGAGAGATAGGCGACATCGCCCTTCAGCAGGCCGAAACCGGAATCGATATAGGTCGTGAAAGTGTTGAGTAATGTGTCGATGACGCCGACATTGTTCATGGCGCGGCGCCTTTCGATTTAGCTGCGGCCGGCGCGGCCGTGGGAGGCGTCGGCCGCGCCGGCCTGCCGAAGAAGCGGCGGCGGTTCTCCGTCCAGACCGCCTCGCAGCGCTGGTCTTCGGCATCCTGGAGACCGAGCGCGCCGCAGCGGCGCAGCTCGGCGGAAAGATCGTCGGGAGCGATGGCGAAGGCGCGGCCGGCGTCATGGATCATCGGCGCAGGGGCGTCGAGATCGATCGCCGAGAGCGTCGCGATCAATGTGGCGATCAGAACGAGGATCGCGCCGGCGCGCCATATGTCCCATCGTTCCATGGCCGCGCCTCAATTGCCGTGGAACATGGTGACATTGCCTGGCTGATAGCCAGAGCGGGTCGAAAAGCGCCGATATTGCTCCTGCCCTTGAGATTCCGTCGCCGTGACGCGCGATTGCTCGAGCGCATCGGCGCGACTCTTCGCCGTGACGACGGCGACGAGGTCGGAGAGCTGCTGCGATTGCAGCGCGAGCAGCTGATTCCCGGCCTGCGCCGCCTGCAGCGCGCCCGTCGCCGTCTGGCTGGCGGAGGTCAGCGACGACATGGCGGAGCCGTTGCTCGAGATGTTGCCGACGACGCCGGCCTGCACCTTCAAGGAATCCTCGAAGGCGGCGACGGAGTTCCGCCAGCGCGTCTGCGCCGTGGCGATCAGTCCCGAGCTGGAGGCGCTGGTCGACGCCGAACCATAGGTCGTCGCAAAGGCGGATTCGATCTGCTGAACGTCGAAGGCGATGCGCTGCGCCTGGGCGAGCAGCGATTGCGTCTTCTGGATCGACGTCTGGAGCTGGCTCAGCGTCGAGAGCGGCAGGCTCGCGAGATTGCGCGCCTGATTGGTCAGCATCTGCGCCTCATTGGCGAGGCTCTGAATCTGATTATTGACCTGCTGCAGCTCGCGCGCGGCGGTGAGCACGTTCTGCGAGAAATTACTCGGATCGTATACGACGAGCTGTGCGGGCGCTGGGCTCGCGACAAGAGAGAGCGAGAAAGCCACGGCGGAGAACAGGCCCGCGCGGCGAAAAGAGCGAGCAGCCATCAGGAGAACTCCAGATTGGTGAGGTCGGGGATGAGATCGGCGGCCCATTCGAGGCCGCGCTCGATCAGCCACGTGTGGAGAAAGCCGTCCGGCCCGTGCTCGGCGCGAATGCGCTCGATCGCGGCGTGATCGGCCTTGGAGGACGCGGCGCAGAAGGCGAGGCCGATCGGCCCCAGTCCCAATTCGAAGAGGCGATTGCCGCGTCGCGATTGGCAGTAATAGTCGCGCTTGGGCGTCGCGCGAGCGATGATCTCGATCTGGCGATCGTTGAGGCCGAAGCGGCGATAGATCGCGGTGATCTGCGGCTCGATCGCCCGCTCATTCGGGAGGAAGATGCGGGTCGGACAGCTCTCGACGATCGCCGGCGCGATCGGGCTGTTGTCGATGTCGGAGAGCGACTGCGTGGCGAAGACGACGGAGGCGTTCTTCTTCCGCAAGGTCTTCAGCCATTCCCGCAGCTGGCGCGCGAAGGCGGGATCGTCGAGGACGAGCCAGCCCTCGTCGATGATGAGCAAGGTCGGCCTTCCGTCGAGGCGCTGTTCGAGGCGATGAAAGAGATAGGTGAGGACGGCTGCGGCAGCGCCCGCGCCGATGAGGCCTTCCGTCTCGAAGACCTGGAAATTGGAATAGCCGAGGCGCTCTTCTTCGGCGTCGAGCAGCCGCCCGAACGGACCGCCGACGCAATAGGGCTGAAGCGCCTGCTTCAGGGCGGTCGATTGGAGCAGGACGGCGAGACCGGTGAGCGTGCGTTCACCGGGCGGTGACGAGGCGAGTGACGTGAGCGCCGACCAGATATGCTCTTTCGCCTTCGGGTCGATGGCGGCGCCTTCCTTGGCGAGGATCGCGGCTGCCCATTCCGCCGCCCAGGCGCGCTCGGCCGCGTCATCGATGCGGGCGAGCGGCTGCAGCGACACGCTGTCCTCGGAGCCGGCCGACAGGCCGCCGCCGAGATCGTGCCAATCGCCGCCGCAGGCGAGCGCCGCCGCGCGGATCGAGCCGCCGAAATCGAAGGCAAAGATTTGCGCGCGCGCATAGCGACGAAACTGCATCGCCATCAGCGACAGCAGCACGGATTTGCCGGCGCCGGTCGGACCGACGATCAGCGTATGGCCGACGTCGCCGACGTGCATCGAGAAGCGGAAGGGCGTCGATCCCTCGGTCTTGCCGAAGAGCAAGGGAGAGCCACGAAGATGCTCGTCTCCGTCTGCTCCCGCCCAGATGGCGGAGAGTGGAATGATATGGGCGAGATTGAGCGTCGAGATCGGCGGCTGGCGGACATTGGCGTAGGCGTGACCGGGAAGTGAGCCGAGCCAGGCTTCGACCGCATTCACGCCTTCGGCTATGCAGGTGAAGTCGCGGCCCTGGATCGTCTTCTCGACGAGACGCAGCCTTTCGGTCGCAATCGCCGGGTCTTCGTCCCAGACGGCGACGGTGGCGGTGACATAGGCTTCGCCGACATCGTCGGCGCCGAGCTCCTGCAGCGCGACATCGGCGTCGGCGGCCTTGTTCGCCGCATCGGAGTCGACGAGGGTCGAGGCTTCGTTGGTCATCACCTCCTTGATGATGGCGGCGACGGATTTGCGCTTGGCGAACCACTGCCGCCTGATCTTCGTCAGCAGCCGAACGGCTTCCGTCTTGTCGAGCAGTATGGCGCGCGTCGACCAGCGATAGGGGAAGGCGAGACGATTGAGCTCGTCGAGTATGCCGGGATGGGTCACGCTCGGAAAGCCGACGATGGTCAGAATGCGCAGATGTGCGTTTCCGAGCCGCGGCTCCAGCCCGCCGGTGAGCGGCTCGTCGGCGAGCAGCGCGTCGAGATGCATCGGCGTTTCGGGAACACGGACACGCTGCCGGCGTGTCGAGATCGTCGAATGCAGAAAGGTCAGCGTCTCACCGTCGTCGAGCCATTCCGCCTCCGGCATAAAGCTCCCGACCAATTGCAGCACGCGATTGGTGCGATCGATGAAGCCGCGCAGCAGCTCCCATGGATCGACACCGTCCTGCGCGCGGCCTTCATAGAGCCAACTCTCGGCGCGAGACGCGTCCTCCTCCGGCGGTAGCCAGAGGAGCGTCAGGAAATACCGGCTCTCGAAATGCGCGCCCGCCTCCTCGAACGCGTTCTGTCGTTCGAGGTCGACGAGCGCCGAGGCCGCGTCGGGAAAGCGGTCGTGCGGATAATGCTGCGCCGGCGCCCGATCGGCTTCGACGAAGATCGTCCAGCCGGAGCCGAGGCGGCGCAGCGCATTGTTGAGGCGGGCGGTCACGCCGACGAGCTCGGCCGGCGTCGCGCTGTCGAGATCGGGGCCGCGGAAGCGCGCCGAGCGCTGAAACGAGCCGTCCTTGTTGAGGACGACGCCTTCGGCGACGAGGGCGGCCCAGGGCAGGAAATCGGCGAGGCTCGTCGGGCGGCCGCGATATTCGGCGAGGTTCAGCATGGCGGCCTCACACGCCGAAATAGGCGGGATAGCGCAGGTGGCGGCGCACGACCTCGACGAATAGCGGATCGCGCTTCGCCGCCCAGACCGCGGCGCTGTGGCTGACGGCCCAGAAGAGAGCGCCGGGAAGCCAGAGCCGGAGTCCGAGCGCGATCGCCGCGGCGAGCGTGCCATTGGCGATCGCGACCGCCCGCGGCGCTCCGCCGAGCAGGATCGGATCGGTCAGCGCCCGATGCACGGGGACGAAGAAGCCGGGGACGTCCTCGGCGCTGTTGAATCCGCTCATCAGATCAGCGCTCCGCCGGAAAAGGAGAAGAAGGAGAGGAAGAAGGAGCTGGCCGCGAAAGCGATCGACAGTCCGAAGACGATCTGGATCAGGCGGCGGAAGCCGCCCGATGTGTCGCCGAAGGCGAGCGTGAGGCCGGTCACCGTAATGATGATGACCGAGATGATCTTGGCGACCGGCCCCTGAATCGATTCCAGAATCTGATTGAGTGGCGTCTCCCAGGGCATCGAAGAGCCCGAGGCTCGGGCCGACGATGAGAAGATCACTGCGCAGGCGACGATGGCGGTAAGAGTGACGATGCGTCGGCCAAATCGGCTATTTGGTGCAATGGGCGTCATGATTGGTCTCCTGCGACATGTGCAGCGATCGAAAGGACTCGGTAATCGCCGGTGGATGGATCGAGTCCGTCGACGGTCGCGAGCTCGGCGAGGCGCCGCTCGCCGCCGCGGCCCTGCAGAACGGCGATGACATCGATGGTCTCGGCGATCAGCGCGCGCGGCACGGTGATCACGGCTTCCTGAATGAGCTGCTCGAGACGGCGCAGCGCACCGAGCGCCGTGCCGGCGTGAATGGTGGCGATGCCGCCGGGATGTCCGGTGCCCCAGGCCTTCAGAAGGTCGAGGGCTTCCGCGCCACGCACTTCGCCGATCGGAATGCGGTCGGGCCGCAGTCGAAGCGACGAGCGCACGAGATCGGAAAGGGAGACGACGCCATCCTTGGTGCGCAGAGCGACGAGGTTGGGCGCGCGGCACTGCAGCTCGCGCGTATCCTCGATCAGCACGACACGATCGGATGTATGCGCGATCTCGGCGAGCAGCGCATTGGCGAGCGTGGTCTTGCCGGTGGACGTGCCGCCGGCGACCAGTATGTTCTTGCGGTCCGCGACGGCCTTTCGCAGAATGTCGGCCTGTCGGAACGTCATGACGCCAGCGATGGAATAGTCGTCGAGCGTGAACACGGCGACGGCCGGCTTGCGGATCGCGAAGGCAGGCGCTGCGACGACGGGAGGAAGAAGGCCTTCGAACCTCTCCCCCGTCTCGGGCAGTTCCGCCGAGACCCGCGGCGATCCCGGATGGACCTCCGCGCCGACATGATGGGCGACAAGGCGCACGATGCGCTCGCCGTCGGCCGCGGACATTCTGCAGCCGCTGTCCTCCAGACCGCCCGAGAGTCGGTCGATCCAGAGCCTTCCGTCGGGATTGAGCATCACCTCGATGACGGACGGATCTTCGAGGAAACTCGCGACGGCTGGTCCGAGCGCGGTGCGCAGCATGCGTGCGCCGCGTGCGTGAGCCTGTGAATGGAGAAGAGATGCCGTCAAACCCGCCCCCGCTTCAGCCGATCGCGCGAGGGCGATTGGCCGCGGGGATGATTAGAAAAGGCAAGGAACGGGGCGGATCAACAAGGGTTTGGTCATCGTAGCAATGCGTCGTAGCGCAGCGAAAAAATACTTGCTTTCTATTCACGCGGGTCGGTGGTGCTCCCGTCGGCTCGTTCGGTGCGGAGCATGTCTCTCGGAATCTCGTCGAGCAGCGTCCGCCCCTGATTGAGTCGTCGTCCGAGCGCCTCGATGAATCCCTCGTAGCGTTCTCGTCCTTTGATCTGGGCGGCCGCTTGCGCCTCCGGCGGCAAGGGCGGCGTGACGGTCAGCCAGAAGCGAACGAACAGTGCGAGCGCTTCGGTCGTGAGACCGCTGTTGCGTTCGAGGCGTTGAACCTGACGAGTCAGGTGGTCGAGGCGGCGCGTGAAAGCGGCCTCCATGCGATCTGCGCCGTCCGGCGACAGAAACGATGCGACCGCAGCCTCTACAATGGCGGAGCGCGTCAGGCGCTTTTGAGCCGCGAGCTCGTTGATTCTCGCAATCATCTCCACCGGAAGCGAAACATTGAGGCGGTCGCGCATCATGACCTCCTACAGATCGAGACCGTCGGCCGGGTCCATTGCGCCCTGGCGGGCGAGGCCACCCATGCGCTGCCGGATGATTTCCTGCTGGCGCGCAGCCTGCTCGGGCGTATCATCGATGAAGGTGAACTCATTCGCATCCCGCCGCGATGGCGTCGTCTCCTTCACGATCGCGACATGATCGGGCAGCTCCGGCTCGCGTCGCAACCCGCCATTGGCCTCGTCCTCGGCTGTCGAGATCGCGAGAAGATGGGCCGCCGGGCGTTGGATTGGGAGGGCCGACCAGTCATCCGGTCGCGGCGCGCGAGGCGCGTCTTTCGGTGGCGGCAGGATTCGCTCGGCGAAACGGCGGTCCTCGTAATAGCGCGCCTTCTTCGCGCGGATTGGATGCAGGCCCGACATCATGACGATCTCGTCGGATGGCGGGAGCTGCATGATCTCGCCGGGGGTGAGCAGCGGGCGCGCCGTTTCGGAGCGCGACACCATCAAATGACCGAGCCAGGGCGAAAGCCGATGGCCGGCATAGTTCTTCATCGCCTTCATCTCGGTCGCGGCGCCGAGCGCGTCGCTCACCCGCTTCGCGGTGCGCTCGTCATTGGTCGCGAAGGACACACGCACATGGCAATTGTCGAGAATCGAGTTGTTCGCCCCATAGGCCTTCTCGATCTGGTTCAGCGATTGCGAGATCAGGAAGCTCTTGATGCCATAGCCCGCCATGAAGGCCAGGGCGCTCTCGAAGAAATCGAGTCGTCCCAGCGCCGGGAATTCGTCGAGCATCAGCAGCATGCGGTGACGGCGGCTCGTCGGGCGCAATTCCTCGGTCAGGCGTCGTCCGATCTGATTGAGCACGAGTCGGATCAGCGGCTTGGTGCGGCTGATGTCGGAGGGCGGCACCACGAGGTAGAGCGTGGCCGGACGCGGATCGGACACGAGATCGGCGATCCGCCAGTCGCATTGGCGGGTCACTCTCGCCACGACGGGATCGCGATACAATCCCAGGAACGACATGGCGGTGCTGAGGACGCCCGAACGCTCATTGTCGGATTTATTGAGCAGCTCCCGCCCCGCCGAGGCGACGACGGGATGCGGGCCGGCCTCGCCGAGATGGCGGGTGGTCATCATCGCCCGCAGCGTCGTCTCGATCGGCCGGTTCGGATCGGAGAGGAAAGCGGCGACGCCGGCGAGCGTCTTGTCCGCTTCGGCGTAGAGGACGTGGAGGATGGCGCCGACCAGCAGGGAGTGGCTGGTCTTCTCCCAATGGTTCCGGCGCTCGAGCGATCCTTCCGGGTCGACCAGAACGTCGGCGACATTCTGCACGTCGCGGACCTCCCACTCGCCCTTGCGCACTTCGAGCAGCGGATTGTAGGCGGCCGAGGCGCCATTGGTCGGATCGAACAGCAGGGCACGACCATGGCGGGCGCGAATTCCGGCGGTGAGCTGCCAGTTCTCGCCCTTGATGTCGTGGACGATGGCGGAGCCCGGCCAGGTGAGCAGGGTCGGCACGACGAGGCCAACGCCTTTGCCGGATCGCGTCGGGGCGAAGCAGAGGACATGCTCTGGTCCGTCGTGCCGCAGATATGAGGACTCATGCCGGCCGAGCACGACTCCGTCGGGGCCGAGCAGGCCGGCGGTCTTCATCTCGTCGGGTCGCGCCCAGCGGGCGGAGCCGTAGGTCTCGGCATCGTCGGCCTCGCGCGCGCGCCAAATCGACATGGCGATCGCCGCCGCGATCGAGAGTGGCCCGGCCGAGGCTGCGATATAGCCGCCTTCGACGAAGATCGCTGGCGCATAGGCGTCGAAGGCATACCACCACCAGAAGAAGGCGGGCGGCGGATAGAAGGGGAAATGGGCGAACTCGAACCAGGGATGTCCGAGCTGCGGCTGGAAGCCGAGGCGCCAGGCCGTCCATTCGGTCGCCGCCCATATCGTCGTCAGCACGATGAGCGATACGACGAGGATCTGGCCCCAGAGAATCCGGGTCGCGAACATGGACGCCTCCATTCGAATTGAGCGAGGCGTCGAGACAAAATACGCAGTCCGACCGCATTCAAGCGTGTTCGCGTCGCGATCGTAACGTGGCGAACCGAGACGAAAAAATAATGGCGTCGTGAACCGGCGATCGAGGCTCACCGATCGTCATAGGCCCAATCCGCGCTTTCGACCGATGCTCCATTCGATGCCGCCGTCGTCTCGCGCCGTCCCGGAGACATACTGGCCGAGCTTTTTCTCGAGCGTGGGCGACCAGGGCACGAGCTGGAAGCCGAGACCGTCGTCGATCATGGCGAAGCGCCCAGAAGCGAGCACGAGGCGCTGACGATAGACGCCGGAGACCTGATTGCCGGCCGCGGCCTGGGCGCGTGGAAGGCCGGTCTCGACCGAGAGCTGCGCGGCGGCGTCATTCAGCTCGCGGCCGCGCAGCGTCGCGAGCAGGTCGCGCTGGAAAATGACCTGCCCGCCTCGGCGTTGAGCCAGCCCTTCTGCGATGAGATGCTCGGCGCGCGCCTTCAAGGCCTCGCGGACCTCGCCGCCGAATCCACCCATCGCCAGCGGCGTCTGCGTGCGCTCCACGAGGCGGTGATCGAGCCAAGTCGCCCCCGACGCGCGGATCTGCCGGTCCAGATCGAAGTCCGAGCGTGTCGCCAGCACGAGCGTCGGCCTCGGATCATCGGCGCCGCCGAAACTCAGCACCTCGACGACGCCCCCAATCGACGGGGCATGGTCGAACGCCTCGACGCCGTGCAAGCGGACATGATGGGCGCGGCCGTCGGTCCCGTCGATCACGGCATAGGCTTCTCCGCTCAGCTCGTCGTGCAGTCCCTTGTCGACGAGCCGCCCGAGGATCGGCGACTCTGGAGGCGCCGTATCGATGGCATAGTCGCCGACGCCGCGGTCCTGGCCGCGCTCGACGAAGGCGCGGTGCAGCGTCTTGATGATGTCGCCGCGCATTCCGAGATCGCGCAAGGTTCGTTCCGCTTCCAGTCCGATCATCCACTGACCGGGACCGGCGGAGGCGGCGAGCCCCATTCGCTCGAGCTTCTGGACGCGGCCGACCATCAGGCGGCGCAATTCGGGATCGTCGGGACCAGGACTCGCCGGGCGCAGGTCGACCACACCCGTCTCGTCGGCGGCGAAGCGGATAGAGGCGTCGAGCCGCGTCCAGCGATCGGCGTCGACCTCGCGCTCGAGCGCCGAGCGGATCGCATGTTCGGGACGCGGGCCGAGTTCGACGGCGACGAGGTCTTCCGCGCGCGAGCGCAGGCCGCGGCTGATGTAATCGCGGGCAATGACCAGATCGCCGCCGGTCTCGTCCACTCCGCGCACCAGCAGATGGACGTGCGGGTTGTCGGTGTTCCAATGGTCGACCGCGACCCAGTCGAGCTTCGTTCCGAGATCGCCCTCCATCCGCGCGGCGAGATCGCGGGTGAAGGCTTTGAGATCGGTCATCTCGGCGGCGTCCTCGGGCGAGACGATGAAGCGGAAATGATGCCGATCGTCTTCGCATCGCTGGGCGAAGGCCCGATCGTCGGCGCGATCGTTCGCGGCGTCGAACATGACGCCGTTCTCTCCGTCGCGGCTGACGCCCTCGCGCTTCAGATAGGAAAGATGCGCGGACAGCGGCGCCGATCGAAAGCTGCGGCCCTTGTGGCGAACGACGCGCGCCTTGACGACGACGCGGCGGCCGGGATCGAAGAGGCGGGCGCGGCCGAAGGCGGCGCGCCCGCGCCCGAAGCCGGAGCCGGAGCCGCCGGGCGAGGCAGATCGCGCGCCGCTTTGCGGCGTCGCAGGGCCGGCCTTGCGCGCGGCTTTCAGAACCTCAGCGACGAAGCTCTTGGGCTTCGGCGCGCGCGTCGAGCGGACGCGGCCCGGCCTGATGCGGAAGTCGTTCTCCTCCCGGCTCATCGGCTCGCCCCACCGGGCCGGACGGCGGCCCCGAGAACGTAGTGTGCAGGTCGACGCCTTGTAACTCCACGTACATTTGCCGAAACCTGCCAACGACCGACCGGCCTGCCAGACGAAAGACGAGTCGCGACAGCGACTTGTCTGCCGGCGTGGCAGGCGCTTTTATCTCGCCGTAGTCCGGTCGTGTTCTGCGCTGAATTGCGTTCTGCCATTCTCGCTTCGCCATATTGCGCTCGGAAACGCTGGAATGCGAAGTGGTCGCCAACGAGGCTCACAATGCTTCCAAACGCGTTCCGCGTTGCGCAAATGGCGGCGCAGAGGTCCCTCAGTGCGCAAATGTCGGCAGTCCGACTGCAACAGCGATGCAGGTTCATTGCGCGTGCTCCGTCGACGAGAGCGCGACGAACAGACCGTCGGAGCGAGGCGCGATGGCGGACAGATCGCGCGTGGAAGCGATAGCCTCCGTGTCGGTTGCTGTCAGGGCTGGCGCTGGAGGATTGGCGGTGCGTGTGCTGTCGGTCCGTCCGACGAACAGCGGCGCCTTTGTCCACGGAGAAAGACCGAAGATCGGGTGACTGGCGGATCGAGCGCTGTTGCTTCCTTCGATAAAAGGGAGGAGCGTCGTGACATAGGCGACCGTCTCGGGCGGCAACGAATGGCACCCGTCGCGATAATTCTCGTAGCGGCGAGGCCCCGCATTATAGGCGGGGAGGAAACCGGGGGAGCCGCAGCGATCGTGCAGCTCGCGGAGATAAGCCGCGCCGGCGATGATGTTGTCGTGCGGGTCGAAAGGATCGCCGGCAAGAGTGTAACGAGTGCGCAGCTCCGTCCAGGTGTCGGGCATGATCTGCATGAGCCCTATGGCGCCTTTGGGCGAGACCGCGTCCCGCTGGGCGCGGCTTTCGACCTGCATGACGGCCCGGATCCATGCTGTGGGAATGCCGAAGCGCCGCGCCGCTTCCGCGATATGGACGGCATAGGTGTCGCCATCCGTCAGGCGCTCGATCGGCGCTGCCTTTGCGGGCAGGACTCCGCGCAGCGTGCAGGCGTGGGCGAGGCCGATAATAAGAAGGAGCGTGAATCGCGCGCGCATGTAGGCACGGTTTGGGCGGTCGATTTGCTCGTGAGCGGGAGTGCGGAGCGCATGTTGTCAGTCCCGCTCGTTGCGCTTCTGGAGTCGGGTCCAGTGCAGAACCCAGCTGGACTTGTCTTCGCTCGACTGGAACAGATTGGCGCGGATGGGCTGCGTCAGGGCTGGATCGTCGAGGAGCAGCGAGACATAGTCGCCGGCCTTTTCGCCGACGCGTTTCCATGTCGCCCCGATCTCTAGTCCCTCGTCATCGCCGAGCAGGATGCGATAATCCGGTGCGTTCTCCGCGCCGCCGTGGTCGGAGGGAACGAGAATGATCTGGGCGTCGAGCGACAGCGTGCGGATGGTGCCCGAATAGCCGGACTTGGTGCGCGTGAATCGACCGATCTGCGTCATCGGAATTCTCCTTGATTGGAAGAGTCGCGCGGTCGTCAGTCGACGGCGGCGCGCCAGACGAAACGGCCGTCGCCATCTTCGTCGGTCCAGATCGGAACTGCGCGAGCGACGATCGAGGTGACGGGGAATGGACCGAAGTAGCGGCCGTCGAGGCTGTCCTGGACGGTCGGATTCATGAGGAAAACCTCGTCGGGCCGAAGCGTCCGGCAGCCAGTCCAGCTCGGCAGCGGACGACCGAGGCGATCGCGATCTTTCGCTTCGCCGACGTCGATGCCATCGATCGAGACGACGGCGCCGGCGCGGCACACGGTCTGTTCGGGGAGCGCCAAGACATGCTTCAGAAGCAGCACGCCGTTTGGCAGGAAGCCTCCATCGGCTAGAAAGCGCGCGATAGGTTCCGGTGGCTGGGCGGCGACCAGTTGCAGGGCGTGAAGACGATCGGCCGGTCGAAGCTCATAGAGCCCGGTCGGCGTGCTCGCCGTGGCGTTCCAGACGAGCCGTGGGGTGACGGGAACGAAGTAGTGGCCGCCGATCAGCAGCACGGATGAGAGCGTCGCCGTGACATAGCCGAGGCGGATCATGGCGCGACGCTCCGGCGCTTCAGCCAGGCGTCATGCTGCTCGCGCGTATAGGCACGCGGCTCGTCGCCGACGGCCAGACGGTTGTGCAAATGCCGCCAATAGTCCGGCGACGCGTCGGCGGGAGCGACGCCGATCGCCTCTATGGCGTCGATCGCCTGGAGCGCTCGCTCGACCCTCGGCCACGCGTCGACGCGAAGCAGAATCTCGCCGCCGGGCCGCACGAAGGGGAGCGTCTGATAGCGCTCGCCGGCTCCGACCGCGCGCACGATATCCATCCGCGAGATCACCGTACCGTAGTCGTTCGACGCCCATCGGACGAAGCAGAAGATGCTGTCCGGCGCAAAGCTGACCACACGGCGGCGGCGATCGAGAATCCTGTCCGCCGCGCGATGGCCGAAGCGAATCCGGAACTCGATCTTCTTCTCGATCCAGGTCAGCTCGACATGGGTGAGAGGTGCGGCGCCGCGATGCGGCGGCGCTTCGACGCGAGCGGATTGCGGCTCGTTGTCGTTCATGATGTCTCTCCAGGATCGTCGGGGAATTCGCGCGCGAGCAGGTCTCGCAGCATGTCGGCGACGGTGACGCCGCGCCGAAAAGCGGCGACCTTGATGCGGCCGCGGAGCGCCGGCGGGATGTCGATCGTCAGGCGCGCGGTGAATCCGCCGGCGTCGTTCGCGCGCCGGGCGGGAGCGTCGGCCGATTTGATCCAGCTCTCGGCGTCGCCGGGACGCGCAGCGAAACCGCGCTTCGGAGTGCGCTCATTCATGCGGCGCCTCCGTCGGCGAACGACGAGCGATCGCCCTCCACATCGGCGAAGATCGTCATGGCGCGATCCTCACGATCTCGGCGGCGAGCGCGACGATCTCGCGCGCGGCCGGCGTGTCGTCGGCGAGCTCGCAGACGAGCCGCCCGGTCTGCGCGGCGTCGGCGAAGGCAATGCGCTGACCGATGGTGGCGGAAAGCGCCGGCGGATCGTGATCGGCGAGCGTCTCGACCGTCTCGCGCGCGATGACGGTGCGCGCGGCGCAGCGGTTCAGGACGAAACGGGCGGCGAGTTGCGGGCGATAGATGCGCGCCTCGCCGAGCAACGCCAGCATCTCGGCGGACGCCCAGCCGTCGAAGGGCGACGGTTGCACCGGGATCAACGCCAGATCGGCGGCGAGCAGCGCCGAGCGCATCAATCCGGCGACGCGCGGTGGACCGTCGATGACGAGATGGTCGACGTCGCGCGCCAGGTCGGGCGCCTCACGGTGGAGCGTGTCGCGCGGCAGGCCGACGACAGTGAACAGCCGCGCGAGGTTCTCACGCGCCCTCTGCTGCGACCAGTCCAATGCCGAGCCCTGAGGATCGGCGTCGATCAGCGTGACGCGCTTTCCCTGCCGAGCCCATTCGCCGGCGAGATGTATGGCGAGTGTCGTTTTGCCGACGCCGCCTTTTTGGTTCAGCAGCGCGACGATCATGACGCGCCTCCTTCCCTCTCGCCGAAGGGAACAGGCGCTTGGAAAGTCGCATCGTCCGTAAAGCCGGATTTACGGAAAGTCGTATCAGGCGTATTCCTCTCAGAAGGGCGCTTCGGTTTGCGCGAACGCTCGGACGTGCTGTCGGTGTTCGAGGTTTCGTGAATTCGCTGCCGTCCGGATTCGCGTCTTTTCAACGAGTTGTCGGAAACCACTTGGTTCCTGGTTTGTGAACTCGCTTTGGAATGGTCCGGGTTTGTGGACTGAGCGGCGTCACAAATCGCAAGAGGTGGAGCGAGAGGCGATCGACGTGAAAGCCCGGATGTCGAAGGCTTTTGCAGAAGCTTCGGGTCGAGGTTCGTGGGCTCGGTACAGGAATTGGGCCCTTGGTTCGCGAAAACAGGCCCCGGTTCACGAAACCTCGCGCTCCGACATGTGTTTTCCACACCGGCTGGCCGCCAAGAAAAGTTAGAGTCTATGTTAGACTCTAAGTTAAGAGCCGGGATTTTGTCTTCGGGCCAGAGGGTTAGCTGCCCTTCGCGCGCCCGAAGTCCCGATAGGGCCGCGCCCGAAGTCCCGATACCATGCGCGCCCGAAGTCCTGAGTGTTTCCACAGGTTTATCCACAGGGCCTGTGGATAAGTTGATCGGCAGGATGTGCAGCAGCTCGCGCCGACCCTCGTGCTCGATCCGCAGGCGATAACCGGGGAGCGGTTGCCGATGGACGATGAGTCGGATGTCGATCGCGAAATCCCTGAGCCTCGCGAGGCTGCCGGACTTTTGATGCAGATGCGGGATATCGAAAATCCAGCCCTGCTTTTGCCGACCGGCGTGCTTGCGGGCGACGCGATAGAGCCAGCGCTCGACGCCGCCCGTCAGCCGGAAATAGGCAGGGTCGATGGCGAGCACGAGCGAGCGATCGACGACGCCGCGGTAAAACCATTCCGGGAGGACGAACTCCATGCCTTCGACACGGCCGTCGCGTGTCACGCATTCCTCCCATTCGTTGATCCAGGAGAACTGGCTGCGGCGCCAATGCTCACCGTTGCGAATGGTGGTGCAGATGGCCGTCGATTGCAGGCGGATAAGCGCGCCCTTCAGCAGTTTGTAGTCGCGGGCGCCGGTCGCGCGTCCGACCGCCTTGAGGAGCTGATAGGGCGTGAAGCGCAGGAAGCGGGAAATCGTGAGACCCTGGTTCTCGGCCTCCACAATCTGGCTCGCTGCCCAGATCAGCACGTCGGCGTCCCATATTGTCGCCATGCCGTGCTCGGGCATGGCGAAGACTTCCACGCGCGCGCCGGCCGCCTCGTAAAGAATCGGGGCCGTGCGCTTCGCCTTGGCGAGCGAGAAGAAGGGCCGCTCCATGAGATCGCGCTGATCGCGAGGGGATGCGTCCCCCGTCGCGATGACGAAGGGGTGGAGCCGGCTTCGCTCGCTCGAGGTGACGGGGAGGCGGCGCGACATGGCGGCGTCGCCTCAGCGGTGAAAGTGCGGGCGGGCGATGCGCGCGCCGGTGTCGACGCGGACGGCATCGCGCGCTTCGACATATTGGGGATCGGACGTGGAGCGGCAGGCGGCCCCGTCGGCCCAGGCCTGCAGATCCTCGATCGCATAGACGACGCGGCCGCCGAGCTTGCGGAACGTCGGGCCGGCGCCGTGGCATCGGTATTTTTCGAGCGTGCGCGCGGAGAGGCTGAGCATTCGTGCGGCTTCATGCGTCCGGATGAAGCGCGCGGCGCCCTCGTGTGATTTGTCGCGCAAGAGACGCCTCCGTAGCGGTGAGGTGCGCCGCAGGGAGGTCGCGGCGCTTCGAGATCACCGTGGTGGAGAAGAGAAGTGCAGGGGGAGGACGAAGTTTTGAGGCCGGTCCGTGTCCCCCCTTTTGGCGCGGCGCGTCCTTGTGCCCGAACATCAGCGAGGTGGAGAATGGCGGGGCGAGGTCAGCCGCCGCGCAGCAGCCGCTTGTAGCCGCCGGTCATCAGCGCCACGGAATCGTGGATGAGACGGTTCGCCTTGCGGCGCGTCGGCGAGTTCTTCCACTCGATGGCGGGAAGAGCGGCATCCTCGGCGTCGATCAGGGACGCAGCGATGTCGCGCGGGCCTGCGCCCAAGAGCCGAAAATCCAGCGCGTGCAGCAACAGGATGAGACGCGCGCGTCGCTGCGCGGTCAATTGCAGCGTGCGAGGAAGCGGCCCCGCGGCGCCACCTTGAAGGAGGCGAACGAATCGCGACGCGACTTCGAGCCGGATTTCGAGTGATGCGTCGAGCGGTAGGATGATCGCTGGACGGCTCGGCGCGCCGTCATTCATCCAAAGATGAATCTCGCCTCGGGCGTTGTGAATCACGACTCGCCTGTCGCCGTCGTCGGACCTGTCGGCGACGACGTTGCCAAAGGCGGTCGGAGCGAAGGTCGCATCTGCCGCGAAGCGGGGCGGCGCCGAAGCGATGATCAGCGTGCCGGGGTCGATCTCAGGGAGCCAGAGCGCGGGCTCCCTTCCTGCGGGAGTTTCTGGATCATGAGCGAAACTGCAGCCCCCAGCGACGCGCGAGGCTCGAAAGGGCCGTCGCTTTGTCGACGGCGCCGCGTTCGATTCGCCTCAGCGTCTCGCGATGATCCCGGCGATATTCCGGATTCCGGCGCAGGAATTCGAGCGCGAATCCGGAAGGGGTGAGCTCGTTCAATTGCTTGACGGAATCGGGAGATTTCCAAAAATTCGTCGGCATGAAGCGCTCCTCGGCTTGGCCTCGTAGCTCGAGCGGCGACTTCGACGATCCCGGAATGGCAGAACCAAAACTAGCCCAAAGGGTTGCATCGCGTGCCGCGAGCGCCCATGACCTTTTTATGGCAGGCGAGAAGAGAGCCTATTGCGGGCGCGTGCCCAAAAGCTGCCGGTAGCCGGCTGCGCACATCCATCTCGCCCTGGCCAAATGGCTCTCATGGATGACCTTCGCCCGTTCCGGCTCGCGCTCCGAATCGATCCCGAATATCACCGCGACGACCTCGCGCCAGTCGGCGCCTTCCTCGGCGGCGTCCAGCAGTCGCAGGTAGGTCGTGAGGTGGCGCTCGTCGTAGGCGTTCACGTGCTCGGTGAGGGGCGGACGATCTTCGAAGGCTGGCGTGCTCATTGCGGACCTGCCTGTCGCTCTATGCCGGCGAATTCATGGCGAGATGGCAGGATTATATCCCAGGATTGGTTGGCGTTCTATTCCGACGGTGATGCAATCGGCGCATCGCGTTGTTCGCTGGGAGTGCAGACTCGTAGGTTCGGCAAAGGCCGAGCGTAGCATGGTCGCCAACGAATAGGAATGTTCGTTCCTGGAATGAATGTTCTTGACTCGGCTTCCATGCCAGCATGGAGATCGAGGAGGTCATAGCGACGAATGTCCGTCGCCTGCGTCACGCCAGGAAGTGGACGCAGGAAGCGCTTGCCGAGAAGGCGCAGCTGAGCTCTCGCTATGTCGGTGCGATCGAGCGCGCCAGTGTCTCGGCGAGGGTGGGTATTATAGGTCGGATCGCTGACGCATTCGGCGTCGAGCCCGGTGATCTTTTCAAGCGCAGCAGGTCGAAAACTCGTGGTTGAGCTCGGCAGGCCACCCAAGGCTGGGCGGAACCGGCGCTAAGGTTCGATTGCGCCAAGAGCAGACTCTGGCGTTGATCCAGAAAAGAGACATTCCGACGGGGCTTGGGCAGTCGTCGCGATAGCCATCCTCGTGGAAAATGGACATCAGGGATTCAGTTGGTTGGGACGGCTAGAGCGGAATCCGATCAAGCTGCCTCATAGCCGGATGCCGCGAAGTAATTCGAGCATTCGCTCGGCGTGACGCTTCGCAGGGCCTGGGCGACCGCGGCGTCGAGCGCATCGACAGTGCGCGCCGCGATGCGCTGGAGAACCGACTTGATCTTCGAGAAGGATTTCTCGATCGGATCGAAGTCCGGCTGCTCACATTGTCCAACACCACGATCTCTCCTGCGCAGAGCGTCGGCGCCAGAACCTGCTCGACATAGGCCAGGAACGAGCGGCCATCGAGCGCGCCGTCGATCATCATCGGCGCGTCGATGCGATCGACGTGCAGCGCCGCGATCAGCGTCGTGGTCTTCCAATGCCCGAACGGAACCGAAGCCCGGCAACGCTCCCCGCGCGGCGCGCGGCCGAAGCGCCGCGCCATGTTCGTCGAGACGCTCGTCTCGTCGATGAAAACGAGCTTTTCCGGGTCGAGATCGAGTTCGCCCTCGAACCATTCCTCTCGGGCCTCGGCGACGTCTTCCCTGTCCTGCTCCGCGGCATGGCTGGTCTTCTTCTTGCGCGTGACCCCATGGCGCGCGAGGAACCGCCACACTGTCCCATAGCCGACGGCGAGCCCATGGCGCTCCCTGATCTTGTCGCGCAGCTCCATGATCGTCATGTCGGGCTTGTCCTTTATCTGCGCGACGATGAAATCGGCGTGCGCCTCGATGCGCTGCGAGCGGCGGTCGCCGCCCATCTTGCCCGGCGCGACCTCGCCGGTGATCTCGACGCGCTTGGCCCAGCGCACGGCGGTCGCCGGGCCGATAGCGAACCGTGCGGCCGCCTGTCGGCGCGACATCCCGCCGCGGATCGCCTTCATCACCTTCTCGCGAAGATCCATCGACAGCGCCATGATCCCCTCCCAGCCGATCGCGCTGCTCAATGTCGATCAGCGCTCCGCTTCAGATATGGGAATCCGCCACGCTTTATTGAATCGCCATGCTCGGACGATGCTCTAGGGCCTGTTGGGATTCACCGTGAGCTTATCACGGCGGCGGCGAGATGGATCATGGCGGAGAAGCTCTGATCTGTCTTGTCGGCTCGCATCGCGATGCGTTTGAACTCTTTGAGCTTGCCGAAGAAATTTTCGATCAGATGCCGCCATTTATACATTTCCAGATCGATTTTGCGCGGCTGACTGCGGCGCGGGTGTTGTGAAATCACGACCTTGGCGCCGCGCTCGTCGAGGTCGGCGATGATGGCGTTGCTGTCGAAGGCCTTGTCGGCGATCAGCGCCGCGAAAGACAATCCTTCGATCAACGGCGGCACATCGACGGCGTCGAAACGCTGCCCCGGCATCAGACGAAAGCGCATGAGATTGCCGAGCGCATCGGTGAGCGCCAGAATTTTCGTGGTCATGCCGCCTCTGGATTTACCTATGGCTTGGCTCGAAGTCCCCCTTTTGCGCCCTGACCGTGGCGATGAACCTTCACGATCGTCGCATCGACCATCACATATTCCATGTCGGGCTCATCAGAAACAGCGTCGAACATTCGCCGCCAGACATCAGCCTTCACCCAGTCGCGAAAACGCGTGTAGGCGGCGCTCCAGTTGCCGAAAAGCTCTGGCAGATCGCGCCAGGGGCTTCCTGTGCGCGCGATCCACAACACCGCCTCCACGAAAAGTCGGTTGTCCCTGCCGCTGCGGCCGGGATCACTGGCCTTGCCGAGGCAAAGCGGCTCCATCTTCGCCCATTGGGCGTCCGTCAATACGAATCGATCCATCCAGAGCTTGAATCACGCCAAGCTGAAAATGGGAATCCTGAATCCCAACAGGCCCTAATGCACATCCTTGCGGGCGTGATTAGAATGAACCTTTCGGTTCGAGAAATGTTGCCCTCTCGGCTCCGGCCAAACTCGTAACAGCGCGTGAGGGAAGTGCCATGACTGATTATCCGAGACGCCCTGATCGGCAAACGGCGCAGGCGGTGCCGACCTCTGGCAGAGAGACGCGCTCCATCGAGCTCAATCGCATCTCGTGGGGTGCGGTGCTAGCCGGCGCCGTCATGGCGCTCGTCGTTCAGCTTCTGCTCAATTTGCTCGGCCTCGGCATCGGCGTTTCCACGCTCGATCCCGGAACCGCCGACAATCCTTCGGCCGGCGCCTTCTCGGTTGCCGCCGGCATCTGGTATCTCGTGGCGGGAATCATTGCCGCCTATGTGGGCGGTTCCATTGCCGGCCGGCTCTCCGGCGGTCCCGTCGGGTCGAATTCGGCTCTCCATGGACTTACCAGTTGGGCCGTCACGACGCTTGTCGTGTTCTTCCTATTGACGACGGCGGTCGGCGGCATCATCGGGGGCGTGTTGAGTGGCGTCAGCGGCGCAGTCGGCGGAGTGGGCCGCACGGCGGCATCCGCAGCGCAGATCGCGGCGCCTGGCCTCGCAAACGCGACGGATCCTTTCGGGGCGATCGAGCGGCAATTGCGGGAAGCCTCCGGTGGAAGCGATTCCGCGGCGCTGCGTGACGCGACGGTCGCAGCCGTTCGGGCGGCGCTGACGGGGGGTGAGGCTCAAGCGCAGGAGGCGCGCGAACGAGCTACCCAGGCCCTGGCGCGCGCGCAGAACATCTCCCCGGCGGAAGCGCAAAAAAAGGTCGCGCAGTACGAGCTGCAATATCGGCAGACGGTCGATGCAGCCAAGCAACAGGCCGTCCAAGCAGCTCAGACGACAGCAAAAGTCGTGTCGCGCGGCGCGCTCTTCGGATTTTTTGCCCTCGTCCTCGGCGCCGTCGCGGCCTGGGTCGGAGGACGTTCTGGAATGGTCGCCGGGAAGCTTCCGAGATCCGGCCTTTCCCCCGCGCCTCAACCTCATTCCTGATGCCGGGGTGAAGGCGCAGCCTAGTAGAGGAAGGTCGAGGACCGGGGAACGGTCCCCTGTAAAATAAAGCAGCCATCCGTGCTGGAGCAGCAGATGGCTGCTCGCTCGTCGGCGTCAGGCTCGGGACCGGAACAATTCCCTGATCGGTTGAAGAGAATGGCGTGGTCTGGAAGGGGCCGTCGGCAAAGATTACGACCGTTATCGATCAGCGACGATCTCGGCCATCTGAAAACTCTATGCCGGCTGACGATCGAGCGCATCTGCGAGGACGCCCGCAAGATCGGTCGGCGACCGTGGCGCTCTGCGAGCAGATTCTTGAGGTGAGGTGGCGCCGAGCAATCGCCTGCCTCGACGTGTCCGGCCGGCCGGCCCTTTGGAGCCGAGCGCGTCGAAGCCGCTGCAGAGCGCCATAGAAAATCGATGCGAAAAGATCTACGGCCCAAATCCATTGGGCGCTCGCCGATCAGGTTCGCCTTATCCTGCGCTCCGCGTTTCTCGTCGGCGCGTTTTGTCGGAACGCGCGGTGACGCGCGGCGTCAGTGCGCTGGCTGACGGACGCACGGGATCATTGCAATCCATAGCACCGGGCGAGCTAGGCGCAGGGGAAGGCGCTTGTCCGGCCCCGGTTGTCTATCATCGCACGTCGAGCCGGAAGTTGGGGTTATCGAGGGCTGATCGCGTGGACGGGATGACCGGCTCTCAGGCTGACGCCTTTCATAGCGCGCGTCTCTGGCATGGGGAGGCCCTTTTCCTTGAAGCGCTTGGTAAGTTCCGCTTTCCGCTGAGCAAGAATTTTCCCGAGCTGGTGCAGATCCACGCCGGATCGTTTGGCCTGCGCGAACATACCATCGTTCTTCTCCTCCTCCTTCACATGATGCTTAATATCTTCCGCGAGAACTTTAACCTTGGCGTCGTAGAACTCATCGTCTGGGGTTCCAGAAAGAATTTCTGCGATCAGCATCTTCGCGCCGTCGTGTTCGACATATGCCTCTTGCACGATATTTTCTTCAATTTTACCCGTCACCTCTGGATAAAAGAGCTCCTCCTCGATCGTCTCATGGAGAACAAGATCGAAACAGATCTGTTTTGCAATCTTCTGTTTTGCGGCGTTGCCTTTTGTTCTTTCGAAGGTCTCGAACAGTTCTTCGACTTGGCGGTGGTCCGCCTTGAGCAAAGCGACTGCATCGATTTCTGGTTCAGCTCTAGCCATTTCGTTATCCTTTCGCCCTGCAGACCGCGAGTAGACGCGTCACGGCTTGGGTTAATGCCCCAGTTCCAAGCAGGTTCCGTTTGCACGCGAAGACCGTCAGCGCGAACAATGCCGGGTGCTGAAATTGGTTCAATCGGGGAAATCAAATTCGCGACACGGGCGAGCCCAGCATTTCGCCGGCGTTACGCGCAGCGTCATCGCCGAATACGTCGATGCGAGCCGCGTCTTTATCGCAGGGCTTCGCCAGATCCCATGGGGGCGTAGCGGCTACCGGGAGGGTATCCTGATAGTCACAACAGCATCAGGAAATGCCATCTCATGGGGAAGACAATTTCATCGTCATCGCCGACGGTCACGTGGACTATGACGCCACTCTCATTATGGCTGTGGAAGCCGGTAACAAGAGCTGGGTGGCAATGGTGGCTCAGGATGGGATGGTGGCCGAGAAAAACAGGGGTCCGCGAGCGTCAGCTTCTCTTTTTTTGAGCGCACGCCCCGACGCCCCTCATAGTAATTCAGGACGGTCAATGACTTGGCGTCTCGTAAGAGATGTCTGGTGGCCCGGCCGCCTTTGACGATATCGCGCTCTCGCAACGCATTTGAGCGTTGGCGCTCTCGAGGTGGCTGGAACAAGGCGTCGTTCAAATCGTTATCGGTCATCGACGTCGCTATGCCGATCTTACGATCCCGGTCGACGGCGTTGTCCAGCAAGCTGGAGGCTCAGCAATGACAAATGTCATCTCCATTCTCACCCATCTCGCGGAGATCAGCCGCGATGGCGCCAAAGGTTTTTCCGATGCGGCCGATGCTGTGAAAAGCGCCAATCTCAAGACCACTCTTCAGAGCGCGTCTCAACGTTGTGAAAAAGGCGCGCGCGAGCTGGACGCCGAAATTTCGAAGCTCGGCGGTGATCCCAGCTCCACCGGAACGGTCGGCGGCGCAATGCACCGCGCATGGACCAATCTGACGACCGCCGTCACCGGCGGGGACGACAAGGCGATTTTGAACGAGTGCGAGCGCGGCGAGGACGTCGCCGAGGCGGCGTATGAAGAGGCGCTGCAATCAGACCTTCCGATGAACCTCAAATCCACCATCCAATGTCAATATACGGGCGTCAAAGAAAATCACGATCTCATCAGGCGTCTGCGCGATGCGGCCTGATCGGCGAGCTCGCAATTGGACGGCGTCTTGTCGCGAACGGAAGCGTGCATCGGCCGGCCCCGGATGTCCGCTTCGATCGCATAGAGCGCGGCGATGCGCGCCAGGATCGCTTCGGCGATGGGCGAGCCCGCCTTCGGCGTGGCGGCGATGATCTCGCGCCTGCCATGGCTCCAGCACCAGGCGAGCCGCAACGGCGCGCCGCCTTTGCGTTCGGGGCGAGCCAGACGACGATAGCCGCCATAGCCGTCGACCTGGAGGACGCCGTCGAATCCTTCGAGCATCCGCTCGGCGTGCTCGCCGCTGCGACCCGGCGCGTAATGATAGACCACGATCGGCGGATCGGCGCCGCCGTGCCCGCGGTCGTCGCGCAGAACGGCCCAGAGATAGCCCGTTTTCGTCCGGCCGTGGCCGGGATCGAGAACCGGCGCCCGCGTCTCGTCCATGAACAGGCGGCCGGACAGCTTCATCAGAGCGCTCATGCGCTCGACGATCGGCGCGAGATGGAAGGCCGTCGTTCCCATCCAATCGGCCAGGACGGCGCGGTCGAGCATAATCCCATGGCGCGCGAAGACCTGCGATTGGCGGTAGAGCGGCATGTGCTCGCTGAACTTGGCGACCGCCACTTGCGCCGGCAGCGCCTCGGTGGGGACGCCGCCCTCGATCAGATGCGTGGGAGCCGGCGCCTGGGCGACGCCCGCGCATCCTTTCGGACAGGCGTAGCGGGGCCGCACGGTCTCGATGACGCGATATTGCGCCGGCGTCACGTCGAGGCGGCCGGAGCGGTCCTCGCCGATCCGAACCATCAGGCCGCAGCCGCAGGGACAGGCGAGGCTCTCTGGCTCGATCACGCGCTCGACGCGCGGCAGATGAGCAGGAAAGGCGCGCGCGGCGCGGCCGGCGCGCTCCTTGGCCGCCGGGCGCCCCGAGCGGCGCGCGCGATCGTCCTCCCGCTCCTGGACCTCGGCGATCGCGATCTCGATATCTTCCAGAATGAGCTGCAACTGATCGGGATCGAGCTTCTCCGAACGCTTGCCGAAGCGCGCGCGTTCATATTCCTTGATGAGCAATTGCAGACGTTCGACCGTCTCCTTCGACGCTGCGAGCTCGCTCTCGATGCGAAGGCGCGCGGCGAGCTCATGATCGGCGCGGATGCGTTCAGCCTCGAGCATGGCGCGCTGAGCGTCGAACAATACGCGTAGCTCGGCGCGCAGATCAGCAGGCAGCTCTGCGAGTCTGGCGGGATCGAAGCTCGGCGTCATGTCGGCGAATCTATCGCAAGCGAGGCGTCGAATGAAGCCGAAGTTGCGATCAGCTCGCCGCGGTCGGCGTCGCCACGGTTCGCTCGCTGACGCGCTTCCAGTTTAGCCCGTCGAATAGAGTTTCGAACTGCACCCGGCTTCAATTGCAGGACGCCGTCGCTGATCTGAGGCCAAGAAAAACCGCCTTCGCCGAGGCGTTTGTAGATCAGCACGAGTCCGGTTCCGTCCCACAGCAAGATCTTCAAGCGATCCATTCGCTTCGAGCGGAACACGACGATGAGCCCGGAATGCGGATCGAGCCCGAGCTTATTCTGCACGAGAGCAGCCAGCGCGTCATGCCCGCAGCGGAAATCGACAGGACGAACGGCGAGCACGATCCGCAACCCTTGCGACGGAATGATCACGCGCCGCGCTCCAGCGCCGTCATGATCTCGGCGATGCGCGTCGACGCGGTGTCCTGTTCCAACCGTAACACGGCCTTGCCGACGACGATCTCGATCTTCGTATCGCCTTCGTTGCGAGCGGCGGGTTGCTCGAGCTCGATCTCCACGAACTCGGTGGGACCGTCGGTCACGAGCGCGAGCCGCCCGGTGCGCGCCTGGCGGCGCCACTGCGTCAGTTGCTGCGCGCATATCCGATATTTGCGGGCAACGTCGGCGACGCGCGCTCCAGGCGCGAGACTCTCTCGCACGATCCGACCCTTCAGCTCCTTCGACCACAGCCGATTGCCCGAACGTGAACGACGAAAATCCACACGTCCGACAAATCCTGCGCCCAAAACCGTTTCGTCGACCTTCGCATTCTCGTTCATCTTCGGATCCTTCCAGAGACACGGCTGTCCCTCAGAAGAATCTCACATCCGAAAATCCGCCCGAACCCAAAAAATCAATGGCCAACAACGGCGCTTACGTTTCATCGTGCGGTTACGCAGCGTCATGAATGATTCCGTTGACGGGATCGGGAGGAATTCCGCCAAGACATCCGCCGCCTTTCGATAGGGCATGAGGCTGCCCATCCGAGCCGACAATTCCATCAGCTCCGGCGTCGCTTGGTCAGGGCAGATGTCGCGCAGAACGGCCGAGGCGTCGCAAAAATAAGGAACGCAGCGCCGACAGTTCATAATGCGTGGATTGCTGACTTCGACGCGTCCATAGACCGTTCGGATCTTGCGCTTGTCGTAGTCCTTTATCCGCCGGAACGTCTGACAATCGGTGCAATACCGGCTCGTCAGGACATAGGCCTCACATTGCTGTTTGACCACAAACTGCTATAGGCGCGCCATGACCGCCTTGCCATCCGAGATCGAGAGGCCAATCTTCCCCTTCGACAGTCGGTTGAATTCCTTTTCGACCACCATCTCAGCGGTTTCGCGATCGGCAAATTCATCCATGCCTTCAATCGTGATCTTCCAACGCATCGCCGCCCTCCTTGGAGTCGGCATTTCCTGCATCGGAAATCGTTAGAGCGTCGCAACCCAGTTAATTTATCGGTCGCAGGCCGTGCGCGACATGATCGTCGCCGACATCCGCGCTTCAATCGATCTGGGAGCATCAAAGCAAGCGGCGGACTTACTGATCGTGTTACGGCGGTTTCTTTCGGAGCGTTTCGCGATCGCCGTCGTTCGACACCTGCATGGGCCATCGCATGTCGACTCCTTCGCGTCCTCCGCCCGACTCTTGCGGACGAGGCAGATACGAGTTCGATCAGAAGCGAGCGGCGCCGAGCGCGCATCGAAACCAGGCCGCCATTGAACTCATTCGAACTGAGCTTCCCGAGTCGACGCCGGGCAACCCGATCAAGGCGCGTATCGCTGCGTGAGCGCCGATCGAGAACCCAGACGGGCGTCAACTCTCGGGCTCGATGACGACAGGCGCGCACAGCGGAGTCGCGACGATTGGTCTTCACCCGATCGCACCGTTGTATATCGGGATGACGGGCCACTCTCAGGACCCGGCAATCAAAGGGTCCAGGCGGCTCAGCGTCTCGCGTGAGTTCGGCAGCGAGTCGGATAACGACGCCGGTCGAACATCGACTGCTCGTCGGGCTCGCGATGCGGCTTTCGTCTCGAGCTGTATCTCTCGGTCGTAGAAGCCCTCGTCCATGTTGCGGCGCGCCGCATGGATGATTGTCGAACCCGGCGCTTCTTCGCGGAGAAGTTCCATCATCCGCGTCTGGCTGAGGTCGTCGAGGGCCGAGGTGGGCTCGTCCATGATGATGATGTCGGGCCGCTTCAGCAGCACGCGCGCGAAGCCGAGCTGTTGCTGTTCTCCGCCGGATAGCACGTCGGACCAGTTCTGCTCCTCGTCCAGGCGCGGTATCAGATGAGTCAGGCCGCAGGCGGTGAGGATTTTCCGTGTATGCGCGGGGTCGGGCGGCGCGCCGTCGTGGGGATAGTCGAGAGCATCATGCAGCGTGCCCCGCGGCATGTATGGCTGCTGTGGCATGAAAGCGATGCGCGCATCCCTCGGACGCAGAATGCGGCCGCTGCCCCAAGGCCACAAACCGGCCATGGCGCGGATCAGCGTGCTCTTGCCGGCGCCGGAATCTCCCTTCAGGAGAACCTTCTCACCGCGTCCGATCACCGCATCGGTGTCCGCGAGCATCAGCGTGCCGTCATGCTGGGCGATCGAGAGCCCGCAAAGATGCAATGCGCCATCGTCGCTGAAGGCGAGATCGATCATCTTGTCCTCGGCTCCGACCGCGAGCTCGTCGAGGCTGTCGAAGACGATGTCGAGGGCGGCGACGCGCCGGGCCGAGGCAAACCAGTCCGCGAGGCGCAGCGAATTGTCGGCGAGCCAGTTGAGCGCCAATTGCACCTGTATGAAGGCCGCCGCCGCCTGCATGAGATCGCCGAGCGACATTTCGCCGGCGAGATATTTCGGCGCGCCGAGCATGAGCGGGATGACTGGCGCGAGCACATTGTTGCCGCTCGAAAGGAAGAGCATGCGCGCCTGCCGTCCGATCACCGCGACCCAGCGCATCGCGACCTGATCAAATCTCGCATAGTGCCTCTCCCGCTCGTCGTCGTCCCCGCCGATGAGCGCGATCGTTTCGGCGTTCTCGCGTGTGTGCGAGAGTTCGAAGCGAAAGTCCGCCTCCGCGACAGACTTCGCCTCGACGCGCGCTATGAGCGGACGGCCCAAAAGCAGCATGCCGAAGGATGTGGAGGCGGAATAGATCACGACTGCGATCACGAGATAGCCTGGGATCGTCACGCCACCGAAGCTCAGCGAGCCGCCGATGAACCACAATACGCCGACGAAGGAGACCGCTGTGAGCAGAGCGTTCGTGACGCCCGTCGCAAAGTCGACGAAGAGCTCGATGGCGATCCGGCCGTCCTCGGCGATGCGCGCTTCGGGATTATCGACGAGCCGAAGGACGCTGAGCTGATAAAAGCGGCGGCGCTCCATCCAGCGCCGCACGAGCGTCTGCGTCAGCCATTCGCGCCAGCGCAACTGGAAGCGCATGCGCGCCTGCAGCAGGGCGACGCTCGACAACGCAGAGACGAAAGCCAGCGCCAGCATGAAGCCGATGCTGAAAAGGATCAGGCGCTGGTCCTTGTTCTGCAGCGCGTCGAAGAAATACTTGTTCCATCGGTTCACCGCGATGGCGGGGGCGAGGTTCAGGAGCAGGCAGCCGAAGAGCCCCAGCGCGAACAAGGTCGCCTTGCGACGCGTCGGGCCGGTCCAGAAGCCGAAGGAGAGATTTGCGAAGTGGCGCAGGAGCAGCGGATCGACCTCCATTGGGATAAAGACTTCAAAGATATTGGATATTAAAGCTTGAGTTGGGATGGCCAACAAGCTCGGACCGGCCTGTCGAGGCGTTCACTGCCCGTTGGGCACGAGGGATTTTCGTCTCCAATTCGATCCTGCGCATTCTCTCTTCGTCGCACCGGCAGCGGCGACGCGCCCTAGCCTTCGGTGACCGCCGACACGCGAAGCGCTGATGAAGATGGGCGTTGTCGCGGAGTTCAGCCGCGCGCTCGAGGATTGGATCAATGATTTGTCGCCGTGTCGCGGCGCCCTCAGGGACAGGAGGACGTCGCTGCTCACGACTTTCACGCCGCGTCTTCCGTAAAACCCAGCATCCTCTAACGGTGTTGCAAGAGAGCGAGCAGGATAATGATCGGGATTGGCACGCCCAGCAACCAGAGAAGAATCGAACGGCCCATGACGCTTCCTTTCATATCAGCGTGACGATAGACTATGCATGACTTTTTGGTATTTCCAGGTTCCGTCGCGGAGACCTCCTCCCTCTGTCGCTGCGAGACTCGCGGAGAGCCGAACAACAGGGATGCGGTCAACCAGAGGGCAAATCTCGCGCCGGTCTTGTGCGCTCTGTCGACGGCGCTCTTGGCTTGCACGATCACCTCGGACACACGCTGTTCGGCGTCCGTCTTGTTCAATTCCGTGCTCGCCTCGACGACCTGCTCCAAGTAACTTCGGTCTGCCGGGGAAAAATCGTCATCGGAGCCGAGATGGGAAGTGAAGAGGCGATCGAGTTCGCCACGCACGGCGGCAATGTCACCCGCGTCGCTTCCGCGTCGCAGCGGGACTTGCGCGCAACAGCAAGTCCACAAAACCGGCCGTGGGCCCAGCCGATTGGCCTGCCATGGATCCGTTCGCTCGGGTGAAGCCGGCCGCCACGCCGCCGACGATGCTCGTTGCTGCGGAAGCGAGAACCGCCGCGCCGAGGACCGCGGCGAACGCCCAGGCGAGAAAGCCGTGCGCCGTGTCACGAAAATAGACTTCATGAGTGTGAACGCCGACTCATCTGGTGCGCAAGCGCCCCGCGAGATAGCCGCCGATGCTGGAAGCCATCACCGAGACGATGACAAGGTATACGCCGGCGCCGATATCGAATGTCGTGGAGAACATCCCTGAATTCGACCAGGTCGAGACGGCCGACAAACCGATACCAGCGCCGAACGCCAGCAGCAACAGCGTCAAGGCTGCGGAAGCAACACCGCCCGCCACGATCGCAGCCCATGAAACGGGAGAGACTCGTGTGTCTTCGGTTCCGGAATGAAGTTCGGTACTCGACATGTCGACCATGGCCTCTCTCCCGAGCTCGCCGGAACCTATTGGGCGATAAAGTTCAGACGGCTTTGTCCTCAAGCTGCTTCCAATTTCCCCGAATCTGATCTCAGTTCATCGGAAATCTCCTCGGTCGGGAATTCCATGTCGCAATCGAGTCCGATCCGCGCGTCACTTGATCGAGACGGCGCCCAGTATCCAAGTCGACGTCTTCGAATCGTATTTGAGGCCTCGCGCGACACGCAGCGCTTCCTTCGTCGTGTAAATTGTCGGATAGTTCTTATTGTCTCTCGCAGTCCAACTGACTTCATTGAACGCGATAGCGACGTCCTTTTCCCCGATGCCGAGGAAGCCGCCGACTCCGATGATCAAGGCGGTGATTTTCCCGTCGGTCGGCGACACCAGCACATCGGCGATATCGCCGATCTTGGTGTTCGTCGTGTCATAGACGCTCTGCTTGTACCAATTGGTGATGGACAGACTGCCCGCCGGGGCGATCGCCAGGAATTCGGCCGGAAGTGCGGGGGTCGACGCCGCATGCGGCTGAGCGGCGGGAAGCTGCTGCGCCGTCGCCGCGCCCGTCGTGATCAGCAACCCGAGAGCAGCAGCTGTGATGAGATTGTTTTTCATTTGGTCGTTTCCTTCGAATCGCTGGCAAATCGCCAAGCGCGGCACGGGAAACACCGGAGGGCATTTCCCACTAAGGGTGACGATACCGCGCGGCAATCTTGGAAAGTAGCTTCGGAAACTACCCTACCCTTAGAGCCCGACTCGAAATTCAAGCGATCTGATGAGGGGGCCTCGCCAGTCTGCGCATGAGCAGGAAAGCGAGGGCGACGAGCAGCCACGCCAGCGAAGACTGGTCGCCTCGAAGTCCTTGGCGAGGCGGCGGGCGCGATTGATCCAACCGAACGTCCTCTCGACGACCCATCGCTTGGGAAGCACGACGAAGCCTTTGACCTCCTTGTCTGTTCTCTTGACGACGGTGACGGCGATCCGGCTCGCCTCGAAGGCGGCCCTCCGCGCTTCGTCGCCATTGTAGCCGCTATCGGCGAAGCACATCGTCACGAACGGGCTCTTGCGCCGCACATCGCGCCGCAAAGGGGCGAGGGCGTCGCGGTCTTGAACGTCGGCAGGGCCGAGCGTGTCGACGGCGATCTGGCGCTTGCGGCCTTTGATTTTCTTGGCGGCGTCGAAGCCGCGCGGGCTGCCGGCCGCCGTGGTCTCGACCGACGGACTGTCCACCACGACCGCCGTCGGCGCCGCCTCGCGACCCTCGGCTTCGCGCGCCTCCATGACCAGAAGGCAGACGATCTGGGCCCATAGGCCGCTGTCGCGCCAAGCATAGAAGCTGTTCTGGACCGTGGTGAAGGGCGGAAACTCCTTGGGCAGGAGCCGCCCAGGACAACCGGAGCGGATCAAGTAGAACAAGGCGTTCAATATATCACGGGGATCGGTGGGCTTGCGCCTGCGCCGTTTGGGCGACAGCGGCAGCAGGCGGATCAATGCGAACTCCGCGTCCGACATATCGCTTGAATAACGCTCCCGGATCACTTCGTACTTCACTCGATCGGCCTCGTTCCATGGCATCGCGAATCCCTCGGAGTTGTTGCAAACCCAAGGAATCAAAGGCCGCGAGGCCGATCAACCAATTTCCGGTCGGGCTCTTACACTCTCGAATGCTGTCGCGTTCCGAGCGCCATATCTCTGTCGAGATGGAACACGATGGCGAATTGACGATGTCGTGATGCGACGCCCATGTTTGCGTCACGTCGGCCCGAGCGGCTCGGCTGCCTCCAGCGCTCGATACGCCTGCGGCAGAAGGCGCGCGAGTAGTTCTCCCCACGCTCGCTGACCGGCACCGTCCGTGATCAGGTCCTGGCGGATTTCCAGCTCGACATGAGGCAGGCCACGGCGCTCGCCATGCACAGGGATCGTGTAATCCGATGCATCGCTCACGCTGTAGGGCTTATTGTCGCCGACGACGAGCTCTTCCCGCCGCCTCAGCAGCGCCAGGAGGATATGGGCGAAACGCGGATCGCGATTGTAGAGGACGCCGACGCGCCAGGGCCGCGCCACGCCCATGAAAACCGGCGTGAAGCTGTGCATTGCTATCAGCGCGGCCGGCCGGCCCAGTTGTCGCCTGCGGTCGAGTTCGGCTTTGATCCGATCATGGTAGGGCTGGAAAATCTGGCGCACGCGCGCGGCCTTCCGGCCTTCGCTCAGGCCGATGTTTCCTGGTATCGGGGTCAGTTCGCTGATTTCGGGGATCGCGGTCTCCGAACCCGGGGCGCGGTTGCAGTCGATGACCAGCCGCGAATAGTTTTGCTGTATGAGCGTGGCGTCGAGCGCGTCCGCCAAGACGCGAGAAACCCCGGCGATCCCGATATCCCAGGCGATGTGGCGCTGGCGCTCGGCCTCCGGAACGCCGAGCCCGTCGAGCGCGCGCGGCGTCAGATTGCCCGCGTGATCGACGACGATCAGGAACGGCGACGACCCGTCTTCATTGCGCACAGTGACCGCCGCTGGTTCATCGGCCGCCAACGAGCTATGCTGGGCCTCATTCATTGGCGCTCATATGCTTGTAGACGGCGACGACCTCGAGCGTCAGCTCGCCGTTGACGGTACGGAAATTGCTCGGAGGCCATCGTCATCGTGGGACCGCAATGCCGATTCTCACCGTCAGACACGTCACGTCATACCTCTACAGGCAACCGGTCGCCTTCGGCGAGCACCGGATGATGCTGCGTCCCCGCGACGACGACGATCAGAAAGTAATCGAGTCCGAGCTCGAAATCACGCCCGCGCCGAGCCAAATCTCCTGGACGCGGGATATTTTTGGCAATCATGTCGCGACCGCCCGTTTCACGGAGCGGGCTTCGGAGCTTCGGTTCAAAAGCGCCATTCGTCTTGACTATGCGCCGGTCGGCTTCCATGCAGTCGATATCGAGAGCTACGCCCGGACCCATCCGTTCGTCTACGCCGAGGAAGAACGGGCCGATCTCGCGTGTTTCCTGGCCCCGCTGTTCCGGCGCCTCGAGGTCGATCATTGGGCAGCCGGGTTTCTCCGGCAGGACGGCTCGGCCGACACTCACCAGCTTCTCGTCGACATGACGCAGACCATGGAGAAGACCTTCAGGCACGTTGCGCGGCATGAGAATGGCGTTCAGGATCCGGCGCGGACCCTGGAACTCGCCAGCGGGAGCTGTCGCGACCTTGCCGTGCTCATGATCTCAGCGCTGCGATCGCTCGGATTCGCCGCGCGGTTCGTGTCCGGATATCTGCATCTCGGCGACGATGACGACGATTGTGTCGCCGGCGGCAACACCCATGCCTGGGTCCAGGTCTATGTCGCCGGTCCGGGCTGGGTCGACCTCGATCCGTCGAGCGGCGGGGTCGGGAATCAGAACCTGGTGCGCGTCGCGGTCGTGCACGACCCGCGCGAAGCGATCCCGCTGCAAGGCACGTGGATCGGGACCGCCTCGGACCATCTCGCCATGAAGGTCGCAGTCAAGGTCAGCGCGGCCGCGGACGCCGGTGCCCGGCATATCGCCCGCTCCGGCGTGGGGCGATGACGCCCCGGTCCGCGACGATTACGGCAGCGCCATATCGGCGGCGGCCGAGCAATTTGGTCTTCTTGCGCTCGAAGCCTACCGGCCAATATAGGACTTGTGCAGGCAAGTGAGGTCGCCGATGAAGATTCGCGCTGGCTACGAAATCTCCTATGACTGCCCGCAGCCGACGCCCATGATCTTGACGCTGAGCGTCCATCCGTCGCGCTTCGCCGATCTGCTGACGCCGGATCGCATGCGGCTCGACCCGCCCATCCCGGTCAATACTTATCACGATAGTTTTGGGAATTTCTGTCATGTGATCCGCGCCCCAGCGGGCCGGTTGACCATGTCCGCGGACTTCCTGGCGCAGGACGACGGCGAGCCAGACGCAGTCGCGCCTGAGGCGGAGCAGCATCCGTTGGAAGAGCTGCCGGTGGAGGCGCTGATCTATCTGCTCGGCAGCCGCTACTGCGAGACCGATCGTCTTTCGAATACGGCGTGGTCCCTTTTCTCGCAGGTTGCAAAGGGCTGGCCGCTGGTGACGGCGATCTGCGACTACGTCCACGATCGCATCACATTCGGTTATAAGTATGCGAGTCCGACCAAGACAGCGTGGGAGGTCCATGTCGAGCGCCGTGGCGTATGCCGCGATTTTGCTCACCTCGCCATCACGCTGTGCCGCTGCATGAACATTCCCGCGCGCTATTGCACGGGCTATCTCGGCGATATCGGCGTGCCACCCGACGTCACGCCGATGGATTTCAGCGGCTGGTTCGAAGTCTATCTCGGCGGGCGCTGGTACACGTTCGACGCCCGGCACAACGAGCCGCGCATCGGTCGCATCCTGATGGCGCGTGGGCGCGACGCCACCGACGTCGCGATCGTGACCTCGTTCGGTCCCTGCACGCTCGCGAGCTTCAAGGTGATCACCGAGGAGGTCATGACAGCCAGCTGAAAATTTCAGAGGGTCGAGATCGCTTCTTCGGGAAGGCGAGCCTTGCGTGCTCTCCCGACGCAACCGCCCAATCAGGAGCTTCGATGAACCGATCGAATAACCGAGAACTCGGCTCAGTGACGCCAACCGCCGCGGTAATGTGGCGCGTATCCGTAGCCGTACCCGGGCGCGTAGTAGTCATTCGCATAGCCGTAGGATTGATATGAGTAGTTTTCATAGCGGTTGTTGGCGACCGCCGCGCCGACGACGGCGCCGAATAGGCCGAGGATGGCCGCAGGGGCGGGGCCGTTCTGCCGCTGAACATGTCGACGCACCCGGGCGCGGGCTTCGATGACGGGGGCGAGCGGCGCAAGGACTGCCTGCCCCACGAGGTTTACCGGCGCGGCATACGACGGCGCGATTGCGAGTAGAAGGCTCGCGAGTGCTCCCGCAAGGCCCGCTTGAAAATATGTCATGAGTTGATCTTTCTGCTTTGTCCGCCACGGCGGAAGAATGGATGTGTCACAGGAATTGTCGGAAAAGCGTAGCGGACGGCCTCACATGTGATTGCGGCCGTCTGCTCTTTCGAAGATGCGATCGGCGCGCGTCTTTTGCTCCGGCGTCAGGCTGTCGTAAAGAGCGGAAAAGGCGGGGATCAGCCTTTTCAATCCATTCGAGTGTTCGTCGGAAATGATCAGGAACGATTTGAGATCGTCGATCGCGGTCGTCGTTTCACGCTCCTGCCCATGATCGGGCATGCTGGCCCGAAATTTCGCCGCATTGCCGCGCATCGTGTCCGCGACCTTGCTCCACAGAGCTTCCTGCGTCGACGTAATCCCAAGCCTGTCGTGCATTCGCTCGAGGCGCGACTCGCGACGCTCCGCCGCGCGCAGCTCGCGCGACGTCATAGTATGTTTCGGTTCGGTCGGCTCGGCTTGGACTTGCGAGGGAGCGATTGCGAGAAAGACTGCGACAACGGTCGCAGTGAGGGTGCGGGCGCCGCCCGACTTCAAATTCGACATTTCAACCTCCATTGGGTGTAGGCGAGATAGGATCTCGGCGAGCGTCATCGGAGCGCTTCAGCTCTTCATGCAGTCGTACAGAACGGCCAGCTGTCGCGGCCCGAGAGCTTGTTGATCTCAGGTTACTTGCGACAACCCGTCCATTTCGACTTGTCCTTGCCCCATTTTTTCTCTGCGACGGTCCATTGGTCTTTTGTCCAGGTTTGGACCCGCGCCAACATCGATGGCTTCACCGGCGCGGCGACGGCCGTTGTCGAGCCATTGTCGGGTGGGAACAGGCTACTCTGCAAATGCGAGTTGCGCAGAATTCCCCATGAAAAGGGCCGCAAAAAAATGGAACGGATTTCATTGTTGTTTTCTCCATTAATGAAGCGCCCTTTGAAGGGCGGACCACTCGGCCAAGTTGACGCGAGTTCTTTGTTGATGAGGACCTCGCCGGCGTCTTCTTCGATCCCGCCCTTGATCTTTTGCGCGGCGCCTTTGATGTTTTTTTTGTCCACGATCCAATCCATTCTTGATATTGTCTAAAATAAATAGATGTATTCTGCATCGTTCGGCAGGATCGGAAACTACTCATTCGAGGCGACGCTCTGCCAATCCGTGTGGACGAATTCGATCAAGCAGAAGCCGATTCGAATTCGAAAACTGACGATAGATCGAAAGTTTCGCTCTGTCTTTTCGCAGCGAAGCGCGACTTTTTTGAAGCGTTTGGGGCGACCGAAGCCCTGCTCGATGCGTGATCTGCTTTTGCAGACAGGCTTGGCGAAGAAGACGCGCTTGCTCTTCTCAATAGCCTTGTGTGCGATCACTGGCGCGCCGCCGCGCGCCGCGTCGCAGTGCGCCTTGCTGGCGTAGCCTTTGTCGCAAACGACGGAGTGCGGTTTTATGTCGGGGCCGATGTCGAGCAACGTTTCAAAATGGCGGGCGTCGGATGCCTCTTTGTCGCGATCAATCTGTTCCTGAAGGGGGCAGGGCGATCATCGCGCTCGGCGTCGGCATCGGGCTGAGCGCCTCATGAGAGTCGGTCGCTTTCACGGAACGGCCTTTGCGACACAGCCACAGGCATTTCGCGTGATCCTGGGTAGCGAACGTCAAGCGCTTCGAACGCTATCCTGCGTGGCGTTCCCCGTCCGACAATGGCCCGGAGTTCATCGCCAAGGCCGCGCGGGATTGGATCACAGCCGTCGGCGCCAGGACCGCCTATGTCGAACGGGAAAGCCCTCGGGAAAATGACTATTGTGAGATGTGTCGTTGGACTTCACGCCCGGCACATAGCCTTTGCCGGCGCGCCGCAGCGCCATCTCTATGGCGCCGACGCCGTAGACCGTGTCGGCGGCGACGAAGGAGAAGGGAACATTCGCGGCGATCGCGCGCGCGATCATGGCGAGCGCCAACGCCGGCTTGGCGGCAAAGCCGCCATCGGCGCAATCGATCGACTCCTGCGGGACATACGCTTTCGCCATGCGTTCTTTGTCGTCTGTCCAGCTCTTCGGCAGATAGAGCTCGCGGTCGATGAAAGGCATGGCCGCGATGCGACACATAGCAAGCGAAGACGCCGATCCGGCAGTTCGTGATCTTTCCCGCCGAGCCCGTGTATTGCCGCGCGACGCCGCAGGACGCCTCCCAGCGTCCGCGACCAAGAATAGCCTGTTGACGCCAGGGCCCCGGATCGCCGGCGCTTCCGCCCGCATCCAGCCGGTCTTGCGCCGCTCTTCGCCGAGCAGGCCACCGAGGAAATCCTCCGCCGATCGCGCCACGCGCTCTTGCGTGAACAGCGGATGCATCCGACGTTTCACGTCACGCAGCGACAACGCCCACAACTCCAGCGTCGTCTCGATCGAAGCTCCCGCCATTTCATGATCCCGAGCCGAATCATGGTGGCCCAGTGAGTCCGAAACCATCGAAATACGCAACTGTAATGCTAGGTCACGTATGATGAATTCGAGAGACAACCAGAATTGTAACGACGATGCCCAGTATTTGGGTAGATTCCGAGGCTCGCGCGGCCGCCGGGCTTCCACGAGGGTGACAGCGCCCTCTCTCTTTGGAATAAAAAGGAAAGCAATCATGAAATATCATGCAATCACGAGCGCTGCGGCGGCGTTTGGCGTGGCGCTTTCGTTGACGCTGCCGGCCGACGCCGGTGAGCGAGACGGCCGCGGCGGCCACGGCATAGGCGCGGGCCAAACCGGCATGCGGGGAAACTTCAGCGGATCGCGAAGCGCCTATGCGGCTCGACACGGACAATTTGGGTCGGGTCGCACGTTCGTGGGGCGTTCGGTTTCCGTGCCGCGCGGCGGTCTCTTCCCGGGCTATTCGGACCACTCGAATCGCGCCGGCTACGATCACGGGTCCTGGCCCGGCGGCATCTTTTTTCCGCTGGCCGCCATCGCCGCAGGGCTCAGCTATCCATATTATAGCAGTGATGGGTACGGCGCTGCTCAAAATCCCGGTTACAACCAGACAGGCGGTTACACGCTCGTTCCTGCCGCCGCCGAATATGCCTATGGGAACTACTGTGCGACCGACGTCAAGACCTGCCTGCTCTATGGACCGGCAGCAACCGGGGTGAACTGCTCATGCCGAGTGCCGGGTGGTCGGGCATATGGATCGGTCATCCAATAATTTCGCGGTCTCGCATCGAGACCGCAACGGGCCGCCGCGAAACGAGTGTCTGGTGGTCAGTTGGACACGCTTTCCGCGGCGCGCCTTTTCCAGACGAGTGACGCCGCCTCGAGGTGAAAACGCAAGGAGGACCGGCCGAGTGATGGCGCTCCTGTCACGGGTGACATTCGGGATCGTGAGCGGAATGTTGATGCTGCTGGCGCTGGCGCTCGTCGTATTTGGCGCGCTCGAGCTGATCGCCGAGCTGAAGAAGTCCTGGCATGAGGGCGGCAATGCGCTTCTTACTGCGATCGGCTATGTCGTCATCGCGATAGCGGTCTTCGACGTCGCCAAATATTTCGTGGAAGAAGAAGTCATACGTCGCCCTGGGACGCTCACCACGTCCGAGGCGCGTCGCAGCCTCGCAAAGTTCATCTCGACGATCGTCATCGCCGTGTTCATCGAAGGTCTGGTCATCGTATTTCAGGTGAGCAAGCAGGATGTAGCGCAAATGCTCTATCCAATCGCTCTGCTCGTGACCGCCGTTCTCATCGTGCTCGGACTTGGCCTCTACCAGCGGCTGAACGTCGAGGTCGAGCGACAAAGCGACCGAAAGGACGAGGCCGAGCAAAGGAAGAGCGGCGACGAAAGAGACGAGCGGGCTGACGCGCAATCGCGGCCACGCTCGACGTGACGCGCTTACGTCGAATTCGAAACATGTGCGCCCGCGACTCGGCCGAAGAGTTCGTGAATCGCGATGAAGCTCGGCCCGCGAACATTCCAATGCGCTTGTTTCAATTGGGCGTGCAAATCGATCGCGCCGCAAGATGCTTGTTCAAGAGCTCGACCGACTGAACGCGAATGTCTCGGACAACGTATTATGTGTCTACTGCATGGTCGTGTCTCCTGATGTGAATGGCAAAATGAGCTGACGAAGCCTCCACGCGGCAATGTGAACGACAGCCGGTCTCTCCACCGGCGCGACCACGCCTTCTGGAACTTCCAAACGTGGCGGCTTCAAGCCCGCCAAGATCGATTGTGCTCGCGTTGCCTTCGCGCCGGCTCGGCCTGCTTGCCCAGGCAACGTGAGGCTCAAGCGATGCGAGCGTCATTCCGTATGGACAAGTGAGCTCTTCCTCGTCGTCGAACCGGCTTCGTCCCGCAGTCGATCTAGAGCCGGCCGAGTAGAACGAGAATGAGCACGATGACGAGGATCGTTCCCAAGGCGCCGGACGGACCATAGCCCCAGGCGGCGCTGTGCTGCCAATTCGGGAAGGCGCCGACGAGCAGCAGGATGAGAACGATGAGGAGGATGGTTCCGAGAGACACGAGATTTCCTTTCTTACGAACATGTCACGAAGTTGCGCATTCAAGTCCGATGGCCCCGCCGATCACCAGCGCCGAAATAGTATCGAGCGAGGGCGACCAAGGCGCCGCTGCCGGGGTGATCGACCGTCTCGACGCCGGCGATGCGCCGCGCAAGGTCGAGATGGCGATGCATGACATGGACGGCCAGCTCCGATTTGGCGCTTTCCGGACCTGTGATCAAAATCGCCCTCGCATCTTTGATCGCCCCGGCGATCCGTTCGAAGAAGTCCTGATCCTCGGGCCTATCGCCGTCGAACGAGCTCGCCTCGTGACGGATACGACGGGCCGGATCATGCGGACGGATGACCAGCCGATCGATCTCGGTTGCATTAAGATGGAAGATTTTCGCTTCCTGGCGGTCGATCCAAACGATCGCAAAATGGGCGTTCATAATAGGCGTTCTCGGCTCTCGTCTAAAAGCATCGGCAAAGCATCGAGACCCCTTCCGCACACGCCTCACGTCGAATCCGATCATCGGACTATGATCCCTATGCCAAGGCGCAGGCAGCTTCGGAAACTACTCGAGGCGGCAGACGGCGAGCTATTCCGACCTCCGACCGAGATGCCTCGACCAAGCTCGCCTTGCCGCATTAGGGAATCCGAGCAGGCGTCCGATGTGCTAATATGAATGGTCGCGCCCCTGACGACACTTGCCCGAGCAACAGGGTGAAGAAGGTCAGGTGATATCATGACGAGTTCCACCGTCCCTTTGTTCAATCGAACGAAAGCGAAGATCACGAGTCCACGCAAAGGACGCAAATCGACGACGAAAATCACCTTCCCGATCGTCGGGGTCGGCGCTTCGGCGGGCGGGCTGGAAGCGTTTCGGCGTTTCCTCGACGCCCAGACGCCGACCAGCGGAATGGCTTTCGTGATGATCCAGCATTTGGATCCGACGCATCCCAGTCTGATGGCGGACCTGCTCTCGAACCATACGAGCATGACCGTCGCGCAAGCATCGGATGGCATGCCGCCTCGGCCAGACCATGTGTACCTCATCCCACCGGGAACTTCTCTCGCAATGAGTGAGGGGCTGCTCCGGATTTCGAAGCCGAAGGAACCACACGGCGCTCGTCTCCCTTTCGACTTCTTCCTCAGCTCGCTCGCCGAAGCCTGCGGCCGGCGCGCAGTCTGCGTCGTCTTGTCGGGGACCGGCTCCGATGGCGTTAGAGGGCTTCTCGCGATCAAGCAAATGGGCGGTCTGGTGATCGCTCAGGACCCGCAGGAAGCCGACTTCGACGGAATGCCCCGCAGCGCGATCGCGACCGGCGCGGTCGATCTCATCGCGCCGGTCGCCGACATTCCGCACGCCGTCTTCAGACATTTTCATCCCGCGCATCCCGAAGCCGCCCCACCGGCAAAGTCGGTCGACGAGCCGGCCTCTGATGCATTCTCGAAAATCATCGAGCTTCTGAGAGAGCGGACCTCTCACGATTTCAGCGTCTACAAGCGGGGCACGCTGGAGCGGCGTCTCGCCCATCGCATGGGCGCGGCGCATGTCGACGATCAATCATCGTATTTGAAGCTCCTGCGCGCAGATCCTGACGAAGCCGAGCTGCTTCGCCAGGAACTGCTGATCGGCGTCACGCAATTCTTCCGCGACAGGATGACCTTCGATTTCTTGTCCGAAGACATCATTCCCGATCTCGTCAAGCGGCATTCGGATGCGCGACCGATTCGTGTCTGGTGTCCAGGCTGCAGCACTGGTGAAGAGCCTTATTCCGTCGCCATGCTGTTCTTGGAGGCGTTCGCCGCGGCGAAGCGGTCGGAGGCGCTTCAGGTCTTCGCATCCGACACCAATGCGGACGCGGTTGCGTTCGCGCGCGACGGCCTCTATCCGGATACGATCGAGGCGGATGTGGAGCCCGGTCGGCTGGCCCGATTCTTCACAAAGGAAGACGGCCATTTTCGAGTTGTTCGTGAATTGCGCGACACCGTGGTGTTCACGATCCACGACATACTGACGGACGCCCCGTTCTCCTGCATGGATCTCGTCTGCTGTCGCAACCTTCTCATCTATTTGCAGCCGGAGGCGCAGCACAAGGTTCTGTCGTTCTTCCATTTCGCCTTGCGTGACGGCGGCGTGCTGCTTCTCGGAGAGTCCGAAGCGGTCGGCTCGGCAGGGCGATTCAAAGCCGTCTCTGAGAAGCATCGCGTCTACCGCCATATCGGCCGCAGCCGGCCAGGCGAAATCGCTTTTCCGGCCGGCGCCGCAGCAGGAGGCCGCGCCTTGCCGGCGGCGTCGGCAAAGCTCCCCTTCAGACAAGCGTCGGATTTCGACGATCTGTTACGACGCGCTCTTTTCGAGGCCTTCGCTCTCGCCACTGTGATGATCGACGCTCGCAACGAATGCTTGCATTTTTCGGGATCGGCCGACAAATATCTGAAGATCGCCTCCGGCGCCACCAGCAATGATCTGATGGCGATGGCCCGTGAAGGTCTACGTCCCAAGCTGCGGGCGGCGATTGAGCGAGCCCGGCGTGACCATGCGCGGACTGCCGTCAGGGGCGCTCATCTTGAAAAGGATGGTGACGGGACAGCAGTCTGCATCGTGGTTCAACCGGTCACGTCGAACGACGAGAAGCTGCTTCTCGTCAGTTTTCTCGACGACTCCTTGTCGGGCCCGAAAGCAGATCGATCGCCGGCCGGGGCTGCGGATCAGTCGCGCGTGACCGAGCTGGAGCGCGAGCTCGATGATGTCGGCAGAGAGCTCGAAGCCGCGCTCCAGGACCTCGACAGCGCGAAGGAAGAACAAAAGCGCATCAACGAGCAGGCGATGTCCCTGAACGAGGAAGCGCAATCGACTAACGAAGAGCTGGTGACATCCAAGGAGGAGCTGCAATCGCTGAACGAAGAGCTGACGGCTTTGAACAGCCAGCTCCACGAGACATTGGAGCGCCAGCGTAACACCTCCAACGATCTCCAGAATATTTTGGAAAGCTCGGGAATCGCGACGATCTTCCTGGATACGGATCTCAGAATCCGGTTCTTCACGCCTGCCGCGAAGTCGCTGTTCCGGGTGATCGCCACGGATATCGGTCGCCCTCTGGCCGATTTCACGTCGCGCACCGCCGACAGCGATCTGATCCCCGACGCCTCGAAGGTCCTCACGACTTTGGCGCCCATCGAAAGAGAAGTCTCGACCCTGAGCGCCACTTGGTACAATCGGCTCATACTTCCGTATCGCACCCATGACGGCTCGGTCGAAGGCGTCGTGATCACTTTCACGGACATCACCGACAGCAAGCGCGCCGCGGAAGCTCTCGCCGCCGCCAAGCAGGCCGCCGACCACGCCAATGCCGCCAAGTCGCGCTTCCTGGCGGCCGCGAGCCATGATTTGCGGCAACCGTTGCAAACCATCCGCCTGCTGCAAGGATTGCTGGCCACGAAATCACACGGGACCAACGAGCAGACACTCCTGAAACGTCTCGACGCCGCGGTCGGCGCCATGTCGGGAATGCTGAACACTCTGCTCGACATCAATCAGCTCGAGGCGGGCGTCATCCACGCAGAGATCGAGAGCTTTCCGCTGGATGAGCTGTTCGAGCATCTGGACTCGGACTTCGGTTATCACATGCGGGCGCAGGGCCTCGATTGGCGCGTCGTGCCGAGCAAATGCATTGTGCGCAGCGATCCGAGGCTGCTCGAGCAAATTCTTCGCAACCTGCTGTCGAACGCCGTGAAATTCACCACGAGCGGCAAGGTGCTGCTGGGATGCCGTCGTCATGGCGCGACGACGAATATCGAGGTCTGGGACACGGGCCCGGGAATTTCACCGGAGCATCGCCTGGCGATCTTCGATGAATTTCGTCAGATCGACAACCCGGCACGCGAGCGCAGCAAGGGGCTGGGCCTCGGACTCGCCATCGTGCAGCGATTGTCCAGTCTTCTCGGCCATCCCATCGATCTGCGATCGCGTCCGGGGCGCGGTTCGATGTTCAGCATCGCCGTGCCGCTCGCATCGGGGGCGCCAGCGGCCGCCGAGCCTTCAGGGCAAAAGCCCAGCCTCGAACGCGCCGAGACCAGCGTCACTATTCTCATCATCGAGGATGATCCGACCATTCGCGAACTTCTCGAGTTGCTGTTGCACGACGCCGGCTATCGCCCAATAAGCGTCGTCGACGGCGTCGCAGCGCTCGCGCCCGCCGAGTGTCCCGACATCGTCGTCGCCGACTTCAATCTTCCGAACGGACCGAACGGCGTCGAGGTCATCGCCGAGCTGAGACAGAGATTCGAACGGCAGATTCCCGCCATTGTCTTGACCGGCGATATTTCAACCGAAACTCTGCACGCCATCGCCAGCCGAGCCTGCACGCATCTCGACAAGCCGGTCGAGGCGACGAAGTTGTTGTGCGTTATTGCGCATCTCCTCGGCGAGCCGACGCAAATGGCGACCCCTGACGGGGCGACGGAAGCGTCCGGCAGCCTGCCGCTCATCGACGTCTTCGTGGTCGACGACGACGCAGGCGTGCGCGACACCATCCGTGACATGCTCGAGGCGCATGGCTGGTCGGTCGAGACCTTCGCGAGTTGCGACGCATTTCTCCACGCCTTGCGGCCCGGGCGCAGGGGATGCTTGGTGATCGACGCGTTTCTGCCGGAAATGGATGGGTTCGAGCTTCTTTCCCGGCTCGAGGCCGACAAGATCACGCTGCCGTCGATCATGATCACGGGACATGGCGACATATCGATGGCCGTGAGAGCCATGCAGGCCGGCGCCTCGGACTTTCTCGAGAAGCCATTCGGCCACGAGGAACTCATCGCCAGCATCACACATGCGCTGGCGCAAAGCCGCGAGTCCGGGCCATCATCCGAGCGGCGCGCGGCCGCTGCGCGACTCACCGGCCTGACCGCGCGTCAACGGCAAATTCTCGCTCTCGTGCTCGCCGGGCATCCCAGCAAGAACATCGCCGCGGATCTCGGCATCAGCCAGCGCACGGTGGAGAACCACCGGGCGGCGATCATGCGCAAGACCGGATCACGTTCTATTCCCGCGCTGATACGCTTGGCGGTCGCGGCGGCCTGAAAGCGGCCCGGCGACACGATCGGGAAAGCCGACGCGAATATCTTCAGCGGTGGCTCGGCCTCGACGCCCGCGCGGCGCCGCCAGCTTCGGATCGAACTCCTCTCTGGCTGGCGCGGAGGAGCCCGGCGGAGGACGGAAAGGAAACGACTTGCGACGGCCCGCGCAAATTTCGAACGACTACGACAGCGACACGCTCAGAGAGAAACCGTCGCAACACGATCAGCAAATCGGCCGCTTGCTTCGAGGCTCCCAGGTCGAGTGAAGCGCGAATATCGGCGACGATCATATCGCGCACGGCCTGCCAGCCTCTCTTGTCATGAAGGCGATAGCTGGCATGAAGGGAGTCATGCATGGCGGTGGGGCTCACGCCCAACAACATTTCGTTGGAGTGGAGGCCGGACAAAGCAGCGCATTGCGCGGGGGTAATTTGCTCGGACGTCATGGCGGAGTCCTTCTTTTGACGATGGTCTGGATAAAGTCGTCCGACGCGGCCGGCATCGCATAGAAAGAGGCGATATGGCGCTCTCCGGCCTGGGCTGTCGCGGTGGAGAGTTCATCACATCCGTTGATGCGTGACCGACCCTAGATATCGCTGGAGGGGGCGCCAGACACGGAAACTACTCGAGCCAATCAGTCGTGTAGAAATTGCGCCCTGCGCCAACAGAGCTGGCCTCGCTTATTTGGACAGCGCCCCGCGAAAATAAGGTGGATTTCTGCCGGGGTTTGCTGGACGCGGGGCATTTCGATTTTGTCGCAGCGGCGGGAGGGCTTTAGCCCGACCAGAGCTGCGACAAAATCGAAGGCGACGGTCATGCGGCCTTCGCCGTTTCCTGTTTGCCGAAGTCGGCCTCGTCAGGCGTGCGCGCGTCGAGGCTCGAATGTGGGCGTCCCTCGTTGTAGAAGGCCAGATATCGGCCGATCGAAGCACGCGCCTCGGACACGCTGTCGTAGCCTTTCAGATAGACCTCCTCATATTTGACGCTGCGCCACAGCCGCTCGACAAACACATTGTCGCGCCACGCGCCCTTGCCGTCCATGCCGATGGCGATTTTCGCGTCGAGCAGCACGCTCGTGAAGTCGATGCTGGTGAACTGGCTGCCCTGATCCGTGTTGAAAATCTCGGGCTTGCCATGTTTGACCAGCGCCTCCTCGAGCGCCTCGACGCAAAAATCGGCTTCCATGCTGATCGACCCCCGATGCGCCAGCACGCGCCGGCTGAACACATCGACGACCGCCGCCAGATAGACGAAGCCGCGCCGCATCGGAATGTAGCTTATGTCCGTCGCCCGGACCTGATTGGGTCGCTCGATCTTCACGCCGCGCAGGAGGTATGGATAAATCTCGTGCCCCGGCGCCGGCTTGCTCGTGTTCGGCCGTCGATAAATCGCCTCGATTCTCATGCGCTTCATCAGCGTCGCCACATGCCGACGGCCCACGACGACGCCCTCCAGCCTCAGCAAGTCGCGCAGCATCCGGGCTCCGGCGAAAGGATATTCGAGATGCAGCTCGTCCATGCGCCGCATCAGCTTCAAATCCTCGCCGGAAACCGGTCGCCGCTCGTAGTAGACCGAGCTTCGGGCGATCCCGAGCGCTTTCGCTTGGCGGGCGATCGGAAGCTCGTGATTGCCATCGATCATCGCTTTGCGCTCGGCAGGCCGGCCTTGCCGAGCGCGCCGGACAAAAAATCGTTGGTCAGGAGAGCTCGCCGATCTTGGCGTGCAGCGCCTTCAAATCGACGGCCGCCTCCTTCCCTTCCGGTTTTTTCCTGACCGAAAACGCCGGCCGCGCCTTCGAGAAGCAGGCCCTTCCATGTCGTGATCTGGTTCGGATGGACGTCGAACTGCTGCGCCAACTCCCCCAGCGTCTTCTCGCCCTTGATCGCGGCCAACGCCACTTTCGCCTCGAAGGCCGGAGAATGCGTCCGGCGGCTCTTCTTCGTCATCGAATGCTCCTGATTCGAGCGAGAATCCTCGCCGCTGTCAGGCAGAAAAGCCACCTAAGCTACTGTCCCAATTTCCGAGGCCTGCTCTTGATTCTCCGATGTCGCGCTCCGCATAATCCCGAAGGGTGAAAGGCCGCGGCGCTTCGCGCATTGCGAGGCGCCGCGGGTCGATCAGCGCGACCAGATGAGCTTGTGCTCGCCCTTGTCGCCCTGGACCAGGGTCGCGTAGACCGGGCCGGTGAAGGAAGGGTCGTCGAGTTTGAGCGAGAGATATTCGGCGCCGGTGTCCTTGGCCGCCTTGCTCCAGCCCGCGCCGAACTCGATTTTATGCGGTGCACCGCATAAAGTAGATTATGCGTAGCGCGCGATTATGTGGAGTCTGGCGCCGGGAGTGGCGGCTTTCCGGGGCTTTGGCGGCGATGTCGCTCCGCATAATAACGGGGCGAAGTCCGCGACGCCCTGCAGTGTGGCAGGGCGTCGCGGGCGCCGATCAGCGCGACCAGATCAGCGCGTATTCGCCGTTCTCGCCCTCGAACAGGTTGGCGTAGATGGGGGCGGTGAACGACGGATCGTCGAGCTTGACCGAGTGATAGGTGCGGCCCTCCTTCGAGGTCCGGCGCCATGCGGCGCCGATCTCGACTCCTGAGACGACCACCCGGAGGTCGGGGGCCTTGTCGCTGGTGGAGGCGGGATCGCTGGGGACGAGGCGCGCCTTGGCGTCGATGGCGAGGGTCTTGATCGCGCCGGTGTAGACGCCATCGTTGCTGCGGGTGAACGAGCCGATCTGGGACATGATGTAGCTCCTCTTGCTGTGTTCCAAGCCCGCGACCATCGCGGCCTTGTGGCGATCAGGAGCCCCGGGACGGCCGCCCCGCACCTGCAAGGCCGCAGCGCCAGCGGAGGACGGCGGGAGCCGAGCTTGTTGTCCCGCGAGGAGCCTCCCGCAGGGAGGCGGGGAAGAAGGTTGGCGACGCTGTTGCGGGGACGAGGCCGGGTCGAAGACCGCATCCTGGGGCCGATCCGCCCACACAAAGGCCCGTTGGTCGCGGCGGCGACACCGCGCCCGAGGAGACATCCCCGATCATGCCGTCGCCGCAACAATCGCGGACGCCCGCCGTCCGCACTCATGTCGGCGCCGTGTGCGCATCGGCCATCAGCGATGCGATCAACGCGTCAGGCGCTTTGAACCGACCACGTCGCAACGCGGGCGGGAGCACCGCTTCGACGGCCTCGAGCTTTTCGGAGGGATCCATCCCGAGGTAGATCTCAGTGGTTCGGATATCGGCATGACCGAGCCACAGTGCGACCTTGCGGATATCACGCGTGGCCTGGAGCATCAGCACCGCGCAACTATGCCGCAACAGGTGTGGCGACAGCGCGCGATCAACCAGCGTGGGGCATTGTCGTGCAGCGGCCCGACCATGTTTTTCGAGGATATATTCGAACCCGGCCCGCGTCATCGCCATGCCTTGCGCGTTGACGAACAGCTCGGGCGCTTGCGGCTTCCCACGCACTGCGAGCCAGGCGCGAACGTCACGCGCGGCGTCCTTCCAGAGCGGCAGGCTGCGCTCGCGGCGCCCCTTGCCGAACACGAGGATGCTGGGGCTGGGTTGCAGAATGATGCGACTCATCGTCATCCCGACCAGTTCGGAGACACGCAGGCCGCCGGCGAAGCACAGGTGCAGCATCGCCCGGTCGCGGATCCCCGACCGGGTCGAAGTGTCCGGCGCATCGAGGATGGCGCGCACCTCCTGCATCGTCAGATGCCGGATGAGCTTGTGATCATGGCGCTTGCCCGGGATCGCATCGATCTGCGCGACCTGCGCCAACGCGCTCGGGCGCTGAAGTTCGACGTAGCGCATGAACGCCTTGATCGCGGCGAGCCGCAGGTTGCGCGTCGCCGCGCTGTTGCCGCGATCTTGCTCGATATGAGCGAGGAACGCGAGCACCATCGCGGCGTCGATCGCTTCCAGCGTAAGCCGCGATGGCCGCGTCTTCAGGCGATCGGCGGCGAAGGTCAGCAAGAGTCGGAAGCAAGTCGCATAGGCCTCGCAGCTGTGCGCGCTGTACCCGCGTTGCCGAGGCATGTGCTCGCGGAGGAACACGGTGATGAGCGGTGCGATCGGCGTCATACGATCACCTCCGCAGCCAGCATTTCGGCGGCCGCGGCGATGTCGCCCATCAAGTCGGGCGTCGCCTCCAGATACCAGTAGGTGTGTCGGATATGGCCGTGCCCGAGATAGGTCGAGAGCGCCACAAAGTCGCGGGCGACATCCTCGCGGCGCATGGCGCATCGCGCCAACGCGCGCGTCGCAAAGGTGTGGCGCAAGTCATGGATACGCGGGCGACGTGGTCGATCCGGCGCGATCCCGGCCTTGTCCAGGATCACATGGAAGGCTGCATGTACCGCTCCGAGCCCCATCGGTTTGCCGCCGACCGTCAGGAACACATGATCATCCACACTCGCGACTGTCGCCCGGATGCGCAGATAGGCGTCGAGCGCTGCAACAACGCTTGCGTGCATCGGCACAAGCCTGCTTTTGTTGAACTTCGTCTGGCGGATGTGCAGCACGCCGTCCGGCAGCAGATCGCCGAGTCGCAAATTCAGGGCTTCCGAGACGCGCAGCCCGGTCGCGGCGAGCAGGCCGATCAGCGTCGCGTGGACGTGTCGCCTGAGAGGGCTGGGCTTTTGACGCCGCAGATTTGCGGCGGCGTCGAGCATCCGCGCCAGTTCGTCAGGCGTGTAGATATACGGCGCGGGTCGCGAGCGCGGACGATAATACGGACGATGCCGTGGTATCTCGTGCCTCGAGTCCTCGGCGTGCAGGAACCGCGCGAAGTCGGCTATTTCCTGAAGCCGGCGATAGCGCATGTCCGGCGTTGAAGAGACCGTCGCCGTCCAAGCGAGCGCTGTCGCGGTGCGGATATGGCTGTCGCCATTGGCCACGGCATGGCGGGTGAACGCGTCGAGATGCCGTGCGGTCTTTTCGAGTTTGAAGCCGAGCGACCGGCGCAGCGCGACATAGCGGAGAGCATCGTCGATCAGCATGACGCGTCTCCCGGCCAGGGCTGTGTGATCGTCGCCAACAGCGTCATGTCGACCTTGGCGTAGTGCGCGGTCATCGCGGGTGAGCGGTGGCGTAGCACCGCACCCACGCCAGCAAGGCTAACACCGTGCCGCAGCATCGATGTCGCCGCCGAGTGTCGCAGCACATGCGCGCCTTTGTGTCGGCTCTCGACTCCCGCGCGTCCGAGTGCGCGCCGCACAACGCATTTGATCGTGCCGCGGTCGATGGGCCTGAGCGGCGCATAGTCGGTTAGGAACAGCGCACGTGAGCCTGGGAACGCGGGACGCGCGCGTTTGAGATAGGCGATCAGCGCATCGCCGACCTCCTGACTAAGCGGTAGCAGCTCTTCGCGACGCCCCTTGCCATGCACTCTGATATTGCCCTGTCGCCAGTCGATATCGTCGAAGCAGAGACGCGCGACCTCGCTGGCGCGCATCCCAAGCCGCACGAGCAGCAGGATGATCGTGCGGTCGCGCAGTCGCCGCTCCCCGTCGCACGCGGCGATAACGCGCGCGATGTCATCCTCGGGAAGAAAGCGCGGGATCGAAGCGAGCCGCCACTCCGCCGCGGGTGGCATGGCGTGGTCGAGCCCCAGCGGACAGCGACCGGTCGCGATCAGGAAGCGCACGAATGCGCGGATCGAACCACCAATACAATTGAGGCGTGAGACCGAAACGGAGCCGGCGCGGCCCAACATGTAGCCCCGGATCGCCGCGGCGTCATAGGCGGACGGGTTGTCGCCGAGCGCGGCGACGAACGGGATGATCGCGCCGGCGTATGTGGCGAGTGTCGTTTCGGCCAGCCCCTGCTGTTCACGCGCCCATGTCATATACTCGTCGACGATTGGCGGCCTCGAGAGCGCTGGCATCGGCGGCAGGGCGCCGCGATCTTCGAGATAGGCGATGAACAGCTTGCCCGTCTCGACGGCGTCTCTGTTGACGTCGCCTCGGAAGCGCGGGCGATATCCCGCATTGATCAGCGCGAACGATGCGGCGTGCGCGGCGCGGACCGTGTCGAACGCATAGCCCTTCTCGCGCGCCCAATGTGTCCAACAGGCGAGCAGCCTGATCCGCTCGACGATCGTCTTGTCGGTATAACGTCGTTGTCGTAGCCACGCGGTAAAATCGTCGGCGTGATCGGCGGCAAGTCCCGCCCGCAATCGGTCTTTGACGTCATTCTTCCTTACATAGACACCTGTTGGCACGGTTTGCCTCCTCGTTGGTTGGAGGCGGACTTTGGAGCGTGGGCTTCCACGTCCAAAGCGGCGATCGCGCTGATCGGTGATCGCCATCGAGCGCGGTGCCTGATCGATGCTGGGGGCGTTCTCCTCGGGCGCGGTGTCGCCGCCGCGACCAACGGGCCTTTGTGTGGGCGGATCGGCCCCAGGATGCGGTCTTCGACCCGGCCTCGTCCCCGCAACAGCGTCGACGACCTTCTTCCCCGCCTCCCTGCGGGAGGCTCCTCGCGGGACAACAAGCTCGGCTCCCGCCGTCCTCCGCTGGCGCTGCGGCCTTGCAGGTGCGGGGCGGCCGTCCCGGGGCTCCTGATCGCCACAAGGCCGCGATGGTCGCGGGCTTGGAACACAGCAAGAGGAGCTACATCATGTCCCAGATCGGCTCGTTCACCCGCAGCAACGATGGCGTCTACACCGGCGCGATCAAGACCCTCGCCATCGACGCCAAGGCGCGCCTCGTCCCCAGCGATCCCGCCTCCACCAGCGACAAGGCCCCCGACCTCCGGGTGGTCGTCTCAGGAGTCGAGATCGGCGCCGCATGGCGCCGGACCTCGAAGGAGGGCCGCACCTATCACTCGGTCAAGCTCGACGATCCGTCGTTCACCGCCCCCATCTACGCCAACCTGTTCGAGGGCGAGAACGGCGAATACGCGCTGATCTGGTCGCGCTGATCGGCGCCCGCGACGCCCTGCCACACTGCAGGGCGTCGCGGACTTCGCCCCGTTATTATGCGGAGCGACATCGCCGCCAAAGCCCCGGAAAGCCGCCACTCCCGGCGCCAGACTCCGCATAATCGCGCGCTACGCATAATCGACGCCGTTGGCGGCGGTCACTCGATAGTCGGGCGCTCGCTCGTTGTCCTTGGCGACGGGCCTGATGCTCGCCTTGACGTTGATGTTGAGGGTGCGGATCACGCCGGTGAAGACGCCGTCGTCGCCGCGGGTGAAGCTGCCGATCTGAGCCATTGTCGTATCTCCCGACTGTTGTTCGAGCCGCCCGATGCGGTCTCGATGGCGGTCTTCAGGCGACGGGCCGGCCGGCCTGCACCCGTACGGGCCGAAGCGTCAGCGGAGGACGGCGGCAGCCGAGCTTCTTGGCTCGCGAGGAATGCGGCGCAGCCGCAGGGGAAGAAGGTCGGCGAAGCCGTTGCGGGCCTAAGGTCCGGCCCGGCGCCAGACCAGCCATGCAGAGAGGCCGTTTGGGCGGCTCGGCGCAGTCGTCCGGAGAGAACGACGCGGATCGGCCGCGCTCGCGGCAGGCACAGGTTCGAAAGATCCGTCGCCTCCAACGTTTAAGGCGGGCGGGCATGAGCACTACGAGCGGGGCCAGCGGTCAAGCCGCCGAGAGTGTCTCGATCAGCGGGCAGACAACTTCGGCTCCGACATCGCAGCGCCGAACAGCGTCGGCCAACACTCGCTCCATCGCACGCAGATCAACGATACGCGCGCGCACGTCCTTCAGGCGAGATGCGGCGAGCTCGCGAACCTCACCACAAGCGTCCGCTCCGAAGTTTGCCGAGCGCAGCAGCACGCGCAGCTCATCGAGCGTGAACCCGAGCTCGCGCGCACGACGCACGAACACGAGACGCGCAACGTCGGCGGCCTCGTAGAGGCGATAGCGGCCCCGGCGGTGAGGCTTCGGCAAGATGGCGATCTTCTCGTAGAAGCGGATCGTCTCGATCGCGCAGCCCGTGCGCCGTGAGAACTCTCCGATCGTCATGTCGTCTCGAACCATGGGGGGACCTCCAATCAAGGCTTGAGTCTGTAGTTACTACAGACGTTAGAGGACGAGAGAGACCCCGACAAGGAGATCACCGCGTGCAGATAAGCCCGACGAAGCCGAGCCCGACCGCTTGTGCGGTTCGCGATACCGGCGCGACTTTGCTGACCCTGAGCGGCTTGGCGGCGGCGTTCGGCGCGGCCTCCTGCTGCGGCCTTCCGTTCTTGTTCGCAACGATCGGCGTCAGCTCTGTTTGGCTGGTCGGCATCGCGACGCTTGTCGCGCCGCATAGGCCATTGCTGCTCGCCGTAGCCGCCGCCTGCCTCGTGGCTGGAGCAGTGCTGCTATGGCGACGCCAGCCGGCGATCGCCTGCGCAACCGGCGCGGTGTGCTCCAAGCCGGCGGTCCGCGGCATGACGCTGATCGGTCTTGTTACGGGCCTCGCCCTACTGACGATCGGCTACCTCTATGCGTGAGACATCTGTGATCCTCGTGTCGACGATCACCTGCCCGAACTGCGGGTTCGAGGCGACCGAGACCATGCCGACAGATGCGTGCCAGCATTTCTATGAGTGCAAGGGTTGCAGTGCTCTTCTGCGGCCGACCGCGGGTCATTGTTGTGTGTTCTGCTCCTTCGGCACGGTACCGTGCCCACCGATCCAATTGCATGGCGGGCAAAGCGGCTGCTCATCGACTCGAGGCGGCTTCGACGAGCAGTGACGCGATCAATGCATCCGGCGCCTCGAGCGGACCGCGACGTAGCTCCGCGGGACGACGGCTTCAACCCGCCAATTGGAAAAGCGCGCGCCGACGTAGATTTTGCCAATACTGAGTGGCAAGTTCGGTCGAGAGAAGCCGATCCGCTTCTCTCGACCGAAGCGGCGGCGATGGCTTCAGGCCCGTGCAATGCTCTTCGCGCCGAGCGCGGGCGCGTTGGCGCCGAAGATTCGAATGCAAGCGGTCGAGCCGACAGCAATGCAGCCGACGATCGAGAAGATCGTCTGCCATGTCGGGGACGGCATCGCCAGTTGCGCGATTCCCTGCGTGGCGTAATAGCCGGCGATCGCCGCCGGCGTCGTGTAGAGGAGCACGATCGCGAACCTGAGCCACGTCCACGGAGCGAAAGCGAGCGCCAATTGGCCGACGCCGAATGTCGCGCCGGCAGTCACGACGCCGATGATCGCGCCGCCGAGCACGCCGGCGCCGGTATGAAAAGCCCAGCCGGCGACAATGAAGCCGGCGTAGAAAGGCAGCGCGAAGACGGCGAGCGTGAACAACAGCCAGCAGAAGAAGCCGATGCCGGCGATGACGAGCAGAGGGCCGAAGACGATCATGGCGGTGGTCTCCAAGGGACGAGTTCGATGAAAGCGCGCCTCCCACCACCGCCACGGCGCGGTGTCGAGTCTAAGCGGAAACGAGAATCGAGGCGAGTGGAAATCCGATCGGACTTTCACTCGTTCATGGAGAAGATCACGCCCAGTCGCGGCTGGAAGGGATCGAACATATGAACGGCAGCGGCAGGATCGCCGCCATCTTCGGTCGACGGCGGGCCGACAGGAGCCGGCGGCTCCGAAGCCGATGAAGTCCGGTCGCGGACAGCTCGAACCTCGTTTATAGTTGGCCGACCATAACGTATTTGGAGAAGCGAGACTGCGCGGGAGGCCAGCATGGCGGAGTTCACGGGACGAGATCTCCATCTTGTGAAAAAGGCGCTCGCCATCGCGGCGCTGGCGATCGAGGAACAGCCGGGACCGTTTCAGTCCGGCTCCGATCTGAGAGACATGAAGGCGTTGCTCGATGAGATCATCGAGAACGATACAGAATTGGCGTATTACGCGCGCGCGGCGAGGATCGCCGTGCTCGGCGCGCCCGACTGAAACAAGGCTTTACGGAAAGGCGGAGACACGCCTTTGCGTTTCGCCGTCTTTCCGGCTCTGATGGTCGGCGGCGCTCACGCGCCGCCTGCGCCGAAGCGCCAAACCGGAATGCCGAGCTTGCGCGCCTTGTCGGCGAGGTTCTCCTGGATGCCGGTTCCCGGAAAGACGATGACGCCGATCGGCAGGATTTCCAGCATCGCATCGTTGCGCTTGAAGGGCGCGGCCTTCGCGTGCTTGGCCCAGTCGGGCTTGAAGGCGATCTGCGGAACCTTGCGGTGATCGGCCCAGCGGGCGGCGATCCGTTCGGCGCCTTTCGGACTGCCGCCGTGCAGCAGCACCATGTCCGGATGTTTGGCGCGGACCTGGTCGAGCTTCGACCAGATCAGGCGATGGTCGTTGAAGTCGAGGCCTCCGGTGACGGCGATCTTCGGACCGGGGGGCAGCAGCACCTCGTTTTCGGAGCGCTTCTTCGCTGCGAGGAAGTCCCGGCTGTCGATCATCGCCGAGGTGAGATGGCGGTGATTGACCATCGATCCGCTGCGCGGTCGCCAGGACGATCCGGTGTGGCGCTCGTAATGCTCGGCGGCCTGATCGCGCATCAGCTCGAAAGCGTCCCGGCGCTCGAGGAGAGTTTGCCCTTCCGCGGTGAGACGCTCCAGCTCGACGGATTTCACCTCGCCGCCATCCTGCTCGCGCTGCGAGCGGCGTTGCGCCTGCTCATTATCGTCGAGCTCGCGCTCGATCCGCTCCACGGCGCGGTGAAAGAGATTGACGGTCGACCAGAGCAAATCGCCGAGATCCGGCTCGAGGCGGGTGTCCTGCAGCGCCGCGATCAGCGCGTCGAAGATGTCGGCGACGGCGCCCGAAACGATGCGTCCTTCCGGCAATGGCCTCGGATCGGGTTCGTCCTGAAAGGGGCGATAGCCGTAGAGCTGCAATTCCTGGAGGATATGGTCGGTCGGGGATGTCGCGTGCGGCGGCTCGAGGCGGTCATCGTCGCGATCGGTGATCATGGCGCTTCCTTTCGTCGGATCGGCCGCGCCCATCGCGGCCTTCATGGCGACGAAAGCGGCAGGCGGAGCGGACCTGCACCCGCAGCGAAGCGAAGGGCCGGAGCGCAGCGGAGGACGGCGGAGGACGGCTATTTTGTCTCGCGCTGGAAAGCGGCCGCAGGCCGCGCCGGAAAATAGCCGGCCGCAGCCGTTGCCGATCCGAGCCGCCTGCCGATCGATCGCCCTCTGAAGAAGGCCGTGGGGGCGGACCTCTCCGACAATTCAGAAACGTCATCATCAACGTGACGTAAATCCGCCGGCAGCGAGCGTCAGACCTTCAGCCCGAGCCTATGCCGTCAGCTCCATGAAGCGCGCGACGTCCTGCGGGGCGATCTGCACACGTACGGCGGCTCGAAACGCATCGAGTCCGAGCAGCCGCAGATCTTCATTGAAGTCGCCGAACGCCGGAGACAGCACGATCGCCTCGATCCCCAGCTGCTGCGCCCGGTCGATCAACGTCGTCACCGCGCCGTCGCCGGCTGGATCGTCGTCGCGCGCGATGTAGAGTCGGCGCAACGTGTCGGAGAGGAGGATGGCGGAGAGATGCGCCGCCGAGAGCGCCGCCGCCATCGGCATTGTCGGAAGCGCCGATCGCAGCGACAGAACAGTTTCGACGCCTTCGCCCGCCGCCATGACCTCGCCTGCCACACCGAAACGGACTGCATGGCCGTTGAGATCGCCCATCGCCCGTCTCGGCGTTTCGATCGGCGCCTTTCCGAGCGTCGTCTCCGAAAAGCCGCGAGGATCGAGCCATGTGCGATGCACGCCGGTCAGGCGCCCGTCGAGGTCGGTCACGGAGGCGATCATCGCCGGCCAGATTTCGGTCGGGGAATGCTCGTCCGGCCGGTGATAGCATTGTGGATGAAAGCGGAGCGATGCGGTTTCGTGCAAAACCGTAATGCCGCGATTGCGCAGATACGCTTCTGCGAGAGTCCCGGAAATCGGCTGCGACATAGCGAAAAGCCGTCTTGCCGACTCCCGCGAGTCGACAGGTTTCGAAAGTGATCTCGTCCTGTTCTTCATCAACGCGGGCTCCTGACGCGGCAGTCTCAGGAACGAGCGCGCCTCATCAACAGTGTCTTTGAAATCGGCGAAGCCGCAACTCTCGCGGATCACGTCGAGCAGATCGCCGTATTCGGCCGTCGCGGCGTCCAGCCAACGCCCGGCGGCGCCCTTTCCTTCTGTGGGCCCGGTCAAGCGGACGAACATGGAGCGGCCGGGCGTGTTGCGGACATCGCCCACCAGCCAATATCGGCCTTCGCGGTGTCCGTTGGAAAGGTAATGACGGCAAACCGCCTCGGCCTGACGGCCGAGACGCTGTGCGAGATCGGAAGCGTCATGACAAGCCATGTCACGCCTCCTTGTCGCTGACGCGCTGGAGCGGATAGCGCTCCATCAGTTTCGCCAGCACGGCCGGGCCGCTCGCGTCGACGGGCACGAACATGCGCAGCTTCCAGGAGATGATCTCGTGGAACAACCCATAGGCGGAGAGACGTTCGCGCATCGCGTCGGTGAATCCCGACAGCTCGATGCGGTGCGCGCCCATGACGCGGACACGGCGAAGCTGGAGGTCCTCGGCGAGGTGGAGAACGGTGCGGCCATCCATCAGGGCAGCGAATGCGTCCTCCGTGGAGAGATCGGCGGCGCCAGCTATGAGCGCTCCCGCGACCCAGGCAGGCGTGACGCGGCGGCCGATGATGCGCTCGCCGTCATCGGTCTGAAGGCGATAGACCCGCGTCGAATCCTTAGGCAATCGCTTCCAGATCGGCAGCAGCAGGCCCGCGACGATATGGATAGTGCTGTCGGAGAATTCCGGCACGGCGGCGACCTCGGCGCTCCACGCGGCGGCGAAAGCGCGCCCGTCGGCCTCGGTCCAATGGCTTTCCTCCATCATCTTCAGCGACGCATAATGCTGCTCCATCGGCCGGACGAGGCGCACGCGCCGCTCGATCTCGCCATCGTCGAGCATCAGCGACGGCGCAGGCAGTTGAACCGCAGCTCGCCCCGAGCGCTCATTGACGAGCGCTACAGTGCGCCGATCTGCGAGAAGATCGAACGCCCGATCAAGCGTCAGGGGGTGATTGCGCTCGCGCTGCGTGATCGTCAGCAGGCGCGTCTCCGCGCCTGTGCCGGGATGGACGTAAATGGTCCGGCGATCGGTAACGAGGAAACTCTCGGCGCGCAGCGTTTCGAGTCCGACGTCATAGACGCCGGCGGCGATGGCGCCTTCGACCTTGGCGTTCAGCAATTGCTCAAAGGCCGTGAAGAGGACGCCCTGGAGCTCGATGGTCAGCGCCAACAATCGATTGAGGAAGGTGGTGATCGGCGGCAGGTCGTCCTTGATGCCGTTCGAATCCGTCAGCGACAATCCGCTCGCTTCTTCGAAGGTCTGCAAGGAGCAGCCCTCGACCTTTCCGCGGACGAGCAGCAGATAGAGCTGGCGCAGCGCGTCACGCGCATAATGGCTTTCGAGATTGTCCTCGGGACGGAACAGGCCCTGGCCGCCCGTCTGACGCTGGCCGCGCGTGATCGCTCCGAGCGTGTCGAGCCGGCGCGCGATGGTCGAGAGAAAGCGCTTCTCCGCCTTGACATCGGTCGCGATCGGCCGAAACAGCGGCGGCTGCGCCTGATTGGTGCGGTTGGTACGACCGAGGCCCTGGATGGCCGTGTCGGCCTTCCATCCCGGCTCGAGCAGATAATGGACGCGGAGCCGCTGGTTCCGGGCGGAGAGCTCGGCATGGTAGCTGCGCCCGGTGCCGCCGGCGTCGGAAAAGACGAGGATGCGCTTCAGATCCTCCATGAAGGCGGCGGTCTCGGCGAGATTGGCCGAGCCGGCGCGGCTTTCGACGGCGAGGCGCTCGCCCTTGCGCACAATGCGCCGTGAGCGCCCGGTCACCTCGGCGACCATGTCGGTCCCGAAGCGCTGGACGATCTGATCGAGCGCGCCGGGGACCGGAGCGAGGGAGGCGAGCTTTTCGATGAGCGCAGTGCGACGGGCGACCGCCTCGCGGCTCTCGACCGGCTGGCCGTCGCGAAAGACAGGTCGCGACGACAGATTGCCCTCGCTGTCAGTAAAGGGTTCGTAGAGCTGCACCGGGAAGGAATGAGCGAGATAGTCCAGCACATATTCTCGCGGCGTGATGTCGACCTGGACGTCGTTCCATTCCTCGGTCGGAATTTCCGAGAGGCGGCGCTCCATCAACGCTTCGCCGGTCGAGACGATCTGGACGACGGCGGCGTGACCTTCCGCCAGATCGCGCTCGATCGAGCGGATCAGCGTCGGCGTCTTCATGCTCGTCAGCAGATGGCCGAAGAAGCGCTGCTTGGCGGATTCGAACGCCGATCGTGCGGCGGCTTTGGCCTGCCGGTTGAGCGTGCCGGTCGCACCGGTAATGTTCGCCGCCTGCATGGCGGCGTCGAGATTATTGTGAATGACGGCGAAGGCTTCGGCGTAGGAATCGTAGATGCGGGTCTGCTCCGGCGTCAGCCGATGCTCGACCAGCTCATATTCGACGCCCTCATAGCTGAGCGAGCGCGCCGTATATAGGCCGAGCGCGCGAAGATCGCGGGCGAGCACCTCCATCGCCGCGACGCCGCCGGCTTCGATCGCCTCCACGAATTCGGCGCGCGTCGCGAAGGGAAAATCCTCGCCGCCCCAGAGGCCGAGGCGCTGGGCATAGGCGAGATTATGGACCGTGGTGGCGCCGGTCGCCGAAACATAGATGATGCGGGCGTTCGCCAAAGCGTGCTGGAGACGAAGTCCTGCGCGGCCCTGCTGCGAGGCGACCTGGTCGCCGCGTTCGCCCTTGCCGCCGCCGGCGTTCTGCATGGCGTGGCTCTCGTCGAAAATGATCGCTCCGTCGAAGTCGGAGCCCAACCATTCGACGATCTGCCGGACGCGGGAAAGCTTCTCGCCGCGCTCGTCGGAGCGCAGCGTAGCGTAGGTCAAAAATAGGATGCCTTCCTGCAGCGAGATCGGCTTGCCCTGGGGGAAGCGCGAGAGCGGCGTGACGAGCAGGCGCTCCATGCCGAGCGCCGACCAGTCGCGCTGCGCGTCCTCGAGCAGCTTGTCGGATTTGGAAATCCACAGCGCCCTGCGGCGGCCCTGCATCCAATTATCGAGGATGATCCCGGCCGACTGACGGCCTTTGCCGGCGCCGGTCCCATCGCCGAGCATGAAGCCGCGGCGGAAGCGAAAGGCGTTCTCGGCATCGTCTCGCGCGGCTGCGACGACGTCGAAGGTCTCGTCTACCATCCACGAGCCGGCGAGAAACGCGGAATGGGCTTCGCCGGCGTAGATCACTGTTTCGAGCTGGGCGTCGGACAAAAGTCCGTCCGAGACGATGTTCGCCGGCAGCCGCAGCCGATAGCTCGGCTTCGGCGGCGCGACCGAGGCCATGGCGGCGGATTGCACCAGCTTGGTGGGATGCGCCTGAGAGCCGGGAATACGGATCGACTGCAATCCGTATTCTTCATAGATCGCATCTGTCAGGCGAGCGCCTTCCGACGGCGCCCAGTCGACGGTCTCATAGGCGAGCTCGACGCCATCTGGGCCGCTGAAAAACGTGGCTCGACGAGTCGGCGCGTTTCGAACGGAAGCGGTCGGCGACGTGCGCGGCCGCGGATCTCTGGCTGGCGCCGGCAAGGCGACCGACAGGCGCGGCGGCGCCAGCTCGCCGATCCAGGCGAGGAGCGTCGCGACATTGGGCGCCGTGCCGGGCGACGCCGGAAAGCCTGTCGGATCGTCCGCTGGCAGTTTGTCGATGATCGTGAGCCGTGTTTCGACCGTCGTGCCGTGCTTGGCGTAGACGGCGCCGTCGATCGCAGCGGAAAAGACGACGCGACCATGTTGCTGAAGGCGAACGAAGGCGTCTCGCCAAGCAGGCGCGTCGGCCGTGAAGTTCGCGCCCGTGATCGTGACGAGGCGACCGCCGTCGGCGAGCCGCGCCAGGGCGGAGGCGATGTGACGATAGGCGGCGTCCGCCACGCGGCCGGACACATTCGCCATCGCCGAAAACGGCGGGTTCATCAGCACGACGGACGGAACGATCGCCGGATCGAGATGATCGTCGATCTGCGCCGCATCGAAGCGAGTGACCGGAGCGAAGGGAAAAAGAAGAGAGAGAAGCTCCGCACGGGTTTCGGCGAGCTCGTTGAGAATGACCGATGCACCGACCGTCTCGGCGAGAACGGCGAGCAGTCCCGTGCCGGCCGAAGGTTCGAGGACGTGGTCGGCGGGCGAAATCGCCGCCGCGGTGAGAACCGCGAGGCCCAGCGGAATCGGCGTCGAGAATTGTTGGAAGGACTCGCTGTCCTCCGAGCGGCGCGTATGCGTCGGCAAGAGGCCTGCGATCTTCGACAGCATCGGAAGGGCGGCGGCCGGAGAACCGGCTCTGCGGAAAAGCGCCTTTCCGTATTTGCGCAGGAAAATTACGGTCGCTGCCTCGCAGGCGTCATAGCCCATTTTCCAGTCCCAGGCGCCGGAGGCATCCGATGCGCCGAAGGCGGATTCCATCGCCGAGCGAAGAATGGCCGCGTCGACGCGTCGGCCCAGTTCGAGATGGGGGAGCAGGCGGCGAGCCGCATCGGCGATCGCGGCGCCTGTCGCGACGTGGCGGATGAGAGTCGTGGACGCCTCGACGGGCGCTGGAGGAGACATTTTGGACATGGAAGAGGTCTCGGGAGAGCGGGAGCGGACGAGCCGGCTGGCGCTCTCTCTCGAACCGGCCGGGCTCGCTCCTCCCGGCCGAACTCTTCCTCTCACCGCGTTCCGGGATGATCGCGCATGGGCCGTCGCCGTCACGCCGGACCAAATGATCCCGACGGCTTGCCGCGAGAGCGCCATTGTGGAGCTCTCGACCGCCGGCATGAAAAATGGCGGAGCGCTTGCCGTCGCTCCGCCGAGAGATCATTCAGCCACAATCGGAATCGACGCTCTCGTTCGCGTCGTCGTCCGAGAGGAATTCCGGCAGCTCCTCGGATTCGTCGGCTGCTTCGCCTGCTGCAACATCGGCCTGCTCTATGTCGTCGAGCCGCAAAGGCTCCGGCAGCCAGCCGGCGCCAGCGAGCAGGCGTTCGGCTTCGACCGACATTTCACCCTTTTTCAAATGGTCGATGAGCTGGACGGCCTGCTCGCCTTTTGCCTCACGGACAGCCTCGAGAATGCGTCGCTTCGGCACGCGACCGAGATAATTGTCGACGGTCGGCTTCCAACCAGCGTCGACCATGTTCAAGCCGACCGCTCGAGCGAGCCGGTCGGCATTCTTCAGGCGCTGCTGCACCGAATGCGCCGTAACCGCGCCGCCGGCATAGCGGTCAGCTTTTTCGTGGAGGGCGTTGACCCCGTGGGCGACACAATGCGCGAGTAGCGCGAGGCGATGCGTGTCGTCGAGGCCGCCGAGCCAGTCCCAGAGCGCTTGATCGCCCCTCGGAATATCCGCCTTCCACGCCTCATGCCGTTCGGCGATCGCTCGCGAACAGGAGCTGTTCTTCAGATCCGCGGCCTGGACGGGAAAGGAGACCTGTCGGAGCGAGACCTCCAGGCATCCACCCGAGGTCGAGCCGAAGTGGAACGTGTCGGTGACGAACTTGTGCAGCAAAGCCGTCATGGCGACATGCGGATTGTTGGCGATACGGTCCTGCAGCGCCAATGTCCTGTGCGCCGTCAGCTCGATCGTCAGCCGCTCGGGCAGCGATCCTGGCGCATCGTTTTCGTCGTCTTCCGATTCGACGGCGCGACCTCCGACGGTGATGACGGTGTGATGTGCGGAGGGCGCAATCGCCGGTGAGCCGGCGCCAGCGTTCGTCGCCTCCTCTTTGCTCTCGTCATGCGCGGGCGGTTCGTCCTCGGGCCGAACATAGCCGCGATCGATAGATAGAAAGCCTTCGGCGTCGATGCCGACGAATGCTCCGCCGCGCGCGATGTCGGCCGGGTCGAATCTCCGCGGACGATTTTGCAGTTCGGCGAGCGCTGTTTCGATCTCTCCGAGGCGCTGGTCTACGTCCTCCGGCAACTCGTCGACTTTTTCATATTCGGTTTCCAGGCTCTCATGTTCGTCCTCGAGCGAATCGATCGTCGCCTGTTCCTCGTCGGTCAGCTCGGTGGGCGCGCCGGCGAGTTCTCTCAGCCCATTCGTATGGCCGAACGGAAAATCGACCGCGACCTCGACCCATTTCCAGCCTTCCGCGGCGACGGATTCGGCCGCCGCCTTCAACTTCTCGATGACGAGGCTGTCGAGCATTGCGACATTTTCCAGCCAACCGCCGTCGTCGTGCTGGAACAGGTCGCGCATGACGATTCCGCCCGCCGCTTCATAGGCGTCGAGGCCGACGAAGACGGCTCGGCGATCGGCAGCTCGCACCGCCTTTTCCGTCAGCATGCGCCGGATCTGATAAGGTTCTTTCGACCACGACTTTTCCAACGCCGCCCAGACCTGCTCCTGCCGAGCATGGTCCGACGAGACGGTGAAGGCCATCAACTGCTCCAGCGACATTCCGTCTTCGGCATAGATGTCGAGGAGCTTCTCCGAGACGGTGATCAGCCGCAGGCGCTGCTTCACGACATTGACGCCGATGAAGAAGGCCGCGGCGATGTCCTCCTCGGACTTGCCCTTGGCCCGCATCGCGTGAAAGGCCCGGAACTGATCGAGCGGGTGCAACGGCGCGCGCTGGACGTTTTCGGCGAGCGAGTCGTCTTCCGCGAGGATGTCGCTCGCAGGGTCGCGGACGATGCAGGGGATCGGCGCCGTCTTGGCGAGCCGCTTCTGCTTGACCAGAAGCTCGAGCGCCCGATAGCGGCGGCCGCCCGCGGGAATTTCGAACATGCCGGTCTCGGCGCCGTCGGCGTCGAGCACGGGCCGGACGCTCAGGCCCTGGAGCAGTGTGCGCCGAGCGATGTCCTCGGCGAGCTCCTCGATCGAGATGCCCGCCTTTACTCGACGAACATTCGCCTGGGAGAGGACGAGCTTGTTGAAAGGGATGTCGCGCGAGGACGACAATGTGATCTTCTGAGCAGCCGTAGCCATTTGGATAAACTCCGTGACGGGCGGCCGAAAAACCTCTTTCCGGCCCTTGACCCGTCACGAAAATCGGCGCCGCCCTCTGACTTTGAGGACGGCGCCGCGAAACCAATCCGGAAAGCCGCAAAGCCGGAGACCCGCTTTCCCACGTTTCCGGGTCTCAGGGCATTTACACGCCGCACGTCCCCTCACACTCATTCGGCCAGAGATCGAGCTGGCCGTGGAGAGATCGGCCTCGTCGAGCGGCACGGCCGAGCGATGCAGGAGGACCTCACCGCGGATGCCAGCGCGATGCGTTCGCCGACAACGACCAATCGGCCATCTGCGTCCTCGTCGAACACCGGCATGGCCGCGCCGGCCGGCGTGACATTGCGCGTGAAGGCCGGGATGGAGGCCCAGCGCGCGCCGTGCGCGCCGGCGATCAGATTGTCGCGGATATTGCCGGCGGAGACGATATGGACAGGAAACGGCAGGACGTTCGGCGAGCGGAGCCAGGCGAGGTGTCGATAGACAGCCTTCGGCTCCCATCCCGTGTCGGCGAAGATGGCGCAGTCGGGCATCGGGCCGATCTCGCCATGCGCGGCCATGAGCGCGAGCGTCGTCGACTGCACGCCGGCGCCGAGGCTCAGCACGCGAAGCCGGATCGTGTCCGGCTCGGGCGCGCTCCTGGCGACGAGGGTCGGGAGGAGGTGCGTCATCACGCCAACTCCTTTGCCGCGTCGGCAATGTCGGAGCCGGCGCTGCTGTCGGCGTGAGGGAGGAAGCCGAGGATGTAGTCGGCCGCCTTGCTGGCCAGCGACGCGGCGCGGACGATGGCGCGATTGTCTTCGCGCAGGACATTCAGCCAGGAGCCGATGTAATCCGCGTGGCGCACGGTCGGCACGACGCCGAGCGCAGCGCAGCAGAACGCCGCGTTGATCTCGGCGACCAGCTCCTCGAAGGCGTATTTCTTCGAGCCGAAGGAGCCGGTCAGGTCGCGGTTCAACCGGCTGGGGTGGCCGCTGGCGTGCCCGATCTCGTGCAGCGCCGTTCGATGCCAGTCGATTGGTTCGTAATAGGCCTGAGGCGGCGGAACGCGGACATAGTCTTCGGCCGGGTCGTAGAAAGCGCGGTCCCCGCCGATGCGAAACTCGACGCCGGTGGCCTGGATCAGCGCCTCGACGCGCGGCTCGATCAGTCCGGGCTCGGGCGCCGGAACCTCGACGGCGAGGCTTGCGGGCAGCGCTTCGCACTGCGCGGCATTGAACACCGTGAAGCGTTTCAGGAACGGGATCGCCTGGGCGTCCTCGCCGGTCTCGCGGGCGCGGCGCTTCTCATCATCGGGGACGAAGCGATCCGCATAGACGACGGTGACGCCGCGCTCGCCGCGGCGGACATTGCCGCCGAGCGCACGGGCCTGCCGGAAAGTGAGCCAGGTCTGGCCGGGGAAGCCGTGCTGGACAACGGCGCCCCAGAGAATGAGGATGTTGATCCCGGAATAGACGCGTCCGGTGGCGGCGTTTCTCGGCAGCGCGAGTGGCGCTCTGGCTTTCGCCGTTCCCCAGGGCTGGACCCAGGGCAGCCGCCCGGCCTCCAGCTCGCTGATGATCTTGGCGGTGATCTCGTCGTATAGGTTGGCGCGGCCGGCGCCGTCCTCGTGGCGGTGCTTGGGCATGGCAGGTCTCCGCGACGGGCGCCGGGAGCCTCTCTCCCAGCCCTCAACGTCACGGCGAAGCGGCCTGCACTTTCACTCTCGGCGGGGCGTTGCGGGGCGGCAGGCCCCGCAGAAGGGGTCGGCCGAGACGATAGACTCGGCCGTAGGGGAAGGCGTTCCCCTCGATGGCTTGGTCGGCCCGTCGGCCCAAAGCTTCCGGTAGGTTCCAATCGTCCGGCCGGTGACTCCCGATCAGCCGGATGGGACGAATGGTTGAATAAGCTGTGCCGTCGTCAGCCCATCGCACGACGGTGAATGTCGCAGGGGCTCTGGGCCGCGTCCCCACGCCTCTCGGCTTCGGCCGCCCATCAGCGGTCCGTGGAGGGCTCGGTCGCCACACCTTTCCAGCAGCGGAACGCTTCGTTAGATCACCGGCACCCCGCCGGGGATGCTCGCCCTCCCCGGACTGAATAGCGACGATGGGAATCGCGACGCCGGGATGAGATGCCGTGTTTGGAAGCGGCACCGACCGGGTCCACGAGGATGTCGAGGACCGGACGATCCCTTGGCCTATCGTCGAGCATTTTTCGCGAAGCGCCGTCGTGCTACGTAGGGGCGCATGGCGCGATCAGTGGACATCCCCGCCAACGACAACGATCCCGATCCCTACCTGCGCGGAATCGAGGATTTCGCGCGCGGCGTGCCGCGACACGAGAACCCATTCGACGGCGCAGACTACGGGACGACGCTTTGGGAGTCGTGGTTCGACGGCTAGGACGACGCGAGCGACGAATTTCACGGAGCCGGCGTAAATAATTGATTAACCATAAGGCTTGTACCCTGCCGCGAATTCGGTAAAATGCTTGACTCCGAATTGAACGGCTGGATGTCGATGTTGCGGTTTCTCGATAGCAATCGCGCGATTCGCCAAGTGGAGGCCCGATCGCAGTCATGGAAGATCGGCGGCCAGGAGATCGTGCTGGGCGACTGCGAGGACGAATTGGCCAGGATGGAGGCCGGAAGCGTCGACGTCGTCGTCACGTCGCCTCCCTACAACATAGGTGTCGCCTATCGCTCCTACGACGACAGGAGGCCGCGCGAGGAATACCTGGAGTGGCTCCGACGGATCGCGAGCGCTATCGGGCGCGTGATGCGGGAGGACGGATCCCTCTTCCTCAACGTCGGGAGCACGAACGCCGACCCGTGGCTGGCGATGGACGTCGCGAACGTCTTCCGTGAAACGCTCACGCTCCAGAACAATTTCACCTGGGTGAAGTCGATCAGTATCGGCGCCGATTCCGTCGGCCACTTCAAGCCGATCGCCGGCCAGCGCTTCCTCAACAACAACCACGAGTCGATCTTCCATTTCACGAAGACCGGGAGCGTGAGGCTCGACCGCCTCGCGATCGGCGTCCCCTTCAAGGACAAGAGCAACATCGCGCGGTGGGGACACGATCGCGACAGACGCTGCGCCGGCAACGTCTGGTTCATCCCCTACAGGACGGTGCGCTCGAAGGCGCAGAAATTCGACCATCCGGCCGGGTTCCCCGTCGAGCTTCCCGAGCGGTGCATCCGCCTGCATGGGAAGGCGGTGGCGACGGTCCTCGATCCCTTCCTGGGCGCGGGGTCGACGTTAGTCGCGGCTCGGCGTCTCGGCTGCGCCGGCGTCGGGATTGAGATTGATCCCCAATACGCCGGCACGGCCATGGAGCGCCTACGCGCGTCCTAGCTTCGGCCCGAGGACCCTGCCGAAGGCACGGCGCAGCCGGGTTTCCCAGCCGCCGTTGCGGTAGTCGAAGGCGTATTTCGGAATGCGCCGCAGGTCGTCGGGCGTCAGTTCCAGCTCGCCGGTGAGGCGATTCAATTGGCGCTGCAACTTGACGAGGAGGCCCTGGAAGCCGCCGTCCTTGGCGGTCTCGGGGGGCTGCTTCAGGATCTCTTCGGATTCTTCCGACATGAGAATGACCTTCATCTGTCGTCCTTGGGCATCGAGGAGCAGGATGTCGGCGCGTCGGGAGGAATCGTGGCGCTCCGACATTAGGTAGCGGACCCGATTCCAGAACGAATTTCAAGCGGCGGATACTTAGTGTAAACTATAGCTTGGCAGTTATACGCGAATTTTTCGTTGTCGCCCATGGAGTTGGACGTGACGCGGCAGCAGTATTTCTCTGGTGGATACTGCGGACGGGTCGGGTGAAATCGGGGATGTCGACGAGCGTGCTATTCGGCGAGGAGGGAGGTAGAGGCGGGCGGGCGATCTCCCTCAATCTCCCGAGGGCGTCGTTTCCGAAATAGCCATAGTTTCCGGACCGCGACCCAGCCGCCGGCGAGGATCGCCATTCCTGCCTGGATCGCGATAGGCGGGGCGTCACCGTGGTATCCCGGCTTAGACGCTATGAAATTGTAGGCGGCGACATCGATCGCCAACGCGTCCAGCCACCATGCCGTCAGTCTCGCCCATCTGCGGACGAGCAGCCATGCCGTCGCATTGCCGAGCATGAACGCGTCGAACGCCCAGTGCCGTCCTTCGTATGATTGACAAAGGCGAACGCAGGCCCGGTCGAGGCGCGCTGCGCGCGACCTTGACCCGGCGAGTCGTCGGCAGCTGGGCTATCCCCCATAGGCAATGCCCACAGGTCGGCACTGCCCCATTTCAGGAAACGTCTTGACGGGTTATGAGTTAGTACTCATGATTACCGGCGGATGGAAAAACTGCCACGCCCTGCCCGGCCCCTGCGTTGGATTGGCTCCAGCCGCAAGGACTACATGGAGTTCCCGCCGAGAGTGCAGGACAATTTCGGATTCGAATTGTTCTTGGCGCAGACGGGGCAGCACCCACCATCAGCGAAGCTGCTAAAGGGCTTGGGAAGTGGCACGGTCGAACTGGTCGATGACTTCGACGGAGACGCCTACCGGGCCGTTTACACGGTGCGTTTCGCGTCGGCCGTCTACGGTCCTGCACTCCTTCAAGAAGAAGTCGAAGCAGGGCATCAAGACCCCGCAAAGCGACATCGAACTGATCAAGCGGCGTCTCAAGGACGCGGAGGCGGATCACGCAGCACGATTGAAACAGGAGAAAAAGTCATGAGCGAGGAACACGTCGAGGTTTACGAAAGCGCCGGCAATGTGTTTGCCGACCTCGGCTTACCTGACGCCGAGGCCCATTTCCTGAAAGCGCAAATCGTCGCCGAACTCTACCGTCTCACCACCGAACGGAAGCTCACGCAGGCCAAGGCCGGCACGCTCATGGGGATCAGCCAGCCGGAGGTTTCCCGCCTGTTCAAGGGCAATTTTCGGGAATATTCGGTTGACCGCCTGATGGCGTTCCTGACCGCTTTCGACCGGGACGTGGAGATCGTCTCCCGCCCTCGGACGAGGAAGGCCAAGGACGGCGGGCGCGGGCACATCACTTTCAAGCCGGTGGCGGCGTAACGAAGATGAGAGAACCCGCCCTTTTCTCGCGCCGAAAATCGCCGCCGTCGTCGTCAGCTGAGAGATTTAGGAGACCTTCCTAATGTAAAGCTCGCCAGCCGTGTTGATTCCCTTCGTCCATTCCCTGTCCGTCCAGTACACGCCTTTTATAGAAAGGCCGTCGTCGTCGCTGATGACATCCATCCAGGCAGCACCAAAATGAACGCTTGCATCGGTAGAATGCGGGACTCGAACGACGGAACGGTACATATAGTATAGCCTTGGATATCCGTTTTCGCCGTCTTTAACTGGCTTGAAAGTAACAGTGAAAGAATCGGAGTACACATCGCGTGGTATCAGCTTCATGGATACATGCAGCAGTGTCGCGTTGATTTCGACATCGACATCCTTCACGAAGCCCCCAACCGATTGGTAATTCAAATCGTTAATATTAAATGATATCCCCTTGTCGGAGGCCGCTTCTCTGAGTTTCGCCAACACTCCCCAGTTTGAAGATATGGTTCCGGTCCACTTACCGTGGATGTAGGGGAAAAAGTGCTTTTGAACGAATTTAAATTTCCAAATCCATTTGAAAGCAGGGCTTTGTCCCATCATAACGATGATGAGCGCGGACAGCGTCGCGGATTGGTTCGCGGCTTTCGCCATCCCGAGGGGGCCGTCGGCGTGAAGCACATGTTCTATGGCGATGCCGGCCATTGCAGATATGAACAAGAAAATTGGTAGGATTTTGCGCAATTCGAGGGCCTGATACATCTTTCGCGGGCCTTTCTATTGTATATCGTGGTTAAGGCTACCACATCTGGTTTGGCTTCGGCAAAACGAGAGAATTTTCCATGGGCGCAAAGCACAACGCGCATAAGGTCTTCTGTGGGGCTCCCGACGCCCCTGATTTCGGCACCGCTTCCCGTATCGACGACAAGCGCATCGAGACCCTTCGAGAAACACGAGACTTGGCGCGTACCGCTATCGCTGAGGGATTTGGCGAGTGGGGCGACTTCGTCAAGGCGAGCGTCGTTTTCGATATGTCATTCGTTCGGCGCTCCGGACAGCTCCCCGCCCTGAAGCCAAAATTCAGGGGGCAAGGCAGCTATAAGTACGGCACCATGAACGAGCCGGCCCATCAGCCTCCGCAGCAGGTTGACTTCGACGACGGCGTGTTCCTCCCCACGTCGTACATCCGGCTCCAAGGCATGACGAGACCGGCCAGCCCAGTCGTGACCAGCGACGGCTATTTCAAGCTCGTCGAGGCGATTCTTATGCCCTTGTGCGCGGACAATGGATGGGAGTTGGACACCTCCAAACCGTCTTGTGTGCGGATCGTCATCGACGATTCAAATCATCTCGATTTTGCCTTGTATGCCGTGCCAGATGAGCAGTTTGCGCATATGTCTGCTCAGGCAGCGGCGGCGATGGATTCCGCGCTCGCGAAGAGCCAAGAGGCACAGTTGCGCATCAATGAACAAGTCTATCGTGACTTGGACCCGGCACAGATCATGCTCGCCCACCGCACAGAGGGCTGGAAGCCTTCTGACCCGCGCGAACTGGAAAAATGGTTCCAGGACGCTGTCGGAACGCACGGTGAGCAGCTCCGGCGGGTCTGTCGCTATCTGAAGGCGTGGCGGGATTTCACCTGGATCAAGGGCTGTAAGCTCTCATCCATAACGCTCATGGCATGCGCCGTAGAGGCGTTCGACGCCGTAAACGGCACGATCAGCGACAAGCGCGACGACACCGCCTTGCTGATTGTCGCCCGGAAGCTGCCAGAGCTTTTTGGCCGACCGGAAGGCATCAAGAATCCGGTTCTTCCGGAACTTGTCTTGAACGATAACTGGGACCAGGACTGCCGTGACGCCTACATCGCCGCGGCGAATAACCTCATCAAGCGAGTGTCCGCCGCGATCGAGAACGCCGAAAGCTGCGCAGACACGCTCGATCAGCTTGCCAGCGTGCTGGGTTCCAGAATTCCGGATGACGTGGACCTTGTTGTCGCTGAAGCCAGCGCCGAGCTCGCCGTGAAGCAATACCCCGCTGCAAAGGTTCCTGCGCCGAGCGTTTCAAGGACCACGTCCGGCTAAATGGAAGAAGCTTCCAGGCTCATCCATGTGGCGATGATCGCCGCAGGATTTGACCGAGACCGCTCTCATACGACCGGGCTACGGTTCGCGGGCTCGATAGTCGTGGCCGGGAAAGCGATTTCCGTTGCGGTCGTTTTTCAGGGGGAGAGTCTGACGACCCTCCCTCGTTTATGGCTCACCAACCGGACGCAAGACCTGCCTCACGCGATCGCTCACATCGAAGAGGGAGATAGGGTTTGTTACGCCCGTGAAACCGATCTGCTTCTCGATCCGTTTGACCCTCGGCAGTCTGTTGCCAACTGCCTTGCCGCCATGCGCAGGAGCCTCGATCGACTCGCCCGCCTCGATTTGACCGAGGAAATCGCTCAGGAATTCCCGCAACATTGGCTCGGCAAAAGCTGCATCTACACGACGGCGGTGTGGAAGCGGTCAGACCGAGCCTTCGTCTTTAAAGTCCCCCGTGGCCGCGATATCACGATTCTGGTGCTCGCGCCGGACGCAGGCGATCTCCGCTCTTTTGGCCTGCGGGGCGCTGATTTAGAAAAGGCGAAGCGGGAAGCCTTGCCGACCCAGGTGTTGAAAACCGCCGCTTCGCTCACCTTTCATCATCCGCACCGCCAACCCAATAATCTCGCCGAACTGTGCGCATGGGCGAAATCGATCGACCCAGCTCTGGAATGCGAGATTATCGACGCTCTGTCCGCCCAGGACAAAGATCGGCTTTCCGTTTTCATCGCCGGTCCGAACGGAACGGTTGGCGCAATCGTGACCTTGCCGCCGTTGCTCAAGAAAGCAATCCAGCGGCCGAGCTTTCTGAATTCATTGCTCAGGAAGAGGGGGGCAGAAATCGAGATTCAGCGTCTCTCGGGCGTTCGCGCCGACAACGAATTCCTGTTCTCACGGAACCTCGGGGACCCGCCAAAATTGGCGGGAAAGCGGATCGCCATCGTCGGCATGGGCACACTTGGCGGAGCCCTTGCAAAGGGAATCGCTCAATCTGGCGCTGGCCTGAACGGTGGACGCCTTGTCCTCTTCGATCCGGACGTGTTGTCCCCCGGAAACATCGGACGGCACTTGCTTCCCATGAGCTATGTCGGCCTTCCGAAGGCCGAGGCTTGCAGAGACTTCATCCGTTCGCTTTACCCGGACAATGACATTGGTGCGGTGAGCGCGGACGTGCTTGCGCAGTTGGACGCGTTGAAGAGGTTCGAGCTGGTGATCGACGCGACGGGCGACGAAGCGGTTGCCGCGAATCTCAACCGCCATCTTTTTGAGGCGGGCGGACCGGAAAAGGGTTGTCCCGTTTGGTTGCATCTTTGCCTTGTAGGCAACGGCGTCGCTGCTCAAGGCCTCCTCGTGGATTCACCAGAATATGCCTGCTATCAGTGCCAGAAACTTCAAGACGGCGCCCATCGTTACAAGGTCCTGCACCCGGATCATCCCGCGATCGTCACCCCCGCCAACTGCAATGAAGGCTCATATTTTGCCTACGGAGTCAGCGCGCCTACCATCGGGGCCGGGCTCGGCGTCCAGATGGCTTTGGATTGGGCGGCAGGCAGGCCCTCACCGCGTTTGCGCACCATCCGCATCGTGCAAGAGGCGACGATAGCCGTGAAGGATCAGAACCCGACGAGACGGCCGGGCTGCCAAGTTTGTGGCGGCGTGAATTGAGCGAAACCCTCGTTCTAATTCATTACGCCATCGTCGCCTTATGCGAGGCGCAAGCTTCCGAATGCGCGGGAAGAAACGAAAGGGGAGGAATCCTGATTGGGTCTTTGCGTGGTCCCCACATCGAAATATTGGATTTCACCGAAGCTGGGCCAAACGATTCATCGCAGCCCTTCCGATTCATCCGACAGGACCCAAAGCATCAAAGGGCCGCGACAAGGGCTTGGAGAGAGTCAGACGAACGGAAAACCTTTCTGGGGGAATGGCACACCCATCCGTCGGGGGAGCCGACACCATCGAGCATCGACACGGCGAGCTGGCGAAAGCTGGCCCGGCGGCAGAATACCCCAATGGTCTTCATCGTCGTCGCTCCCGGAAAATGGTTGCCCTACTTAGTTCGACCTGGGTTCTTCCGGACCAGAGTCGACGTGCTTGACGAGATCGAAAAGGGAGCAGAAGGGGTCGTTTTTCGCGTTCGGCCAGCGAGAGCCTGACCTGCTCCGCCGCCAGCACACCGATCAGCAAGCGCCCGCAGGTGCAGCCAAGCCATTCGATCAGTGCGGCGGGACATTATCGTGAGGACAACGCCGCCACCGAGCGCCCTAACCGCCGAAGCCGTCGGCGTGAGTGAAACCTTCGAAATTGGTCGCGACGACCCAGGTCGCGCCGGCGCGTGAGGTTGCCGGATCGCGCAGGATACGGGGCGCGTCCAATCGATAGCCGGTGAAGGGGCAGACGTCGTTTCAGAATTGCTCGATGTTCATGGATGTTGCAACTGTTGGCCAAAATCTCTATTTCGTCTAACGAGGAGAGTCGCAATGCCGAAGCCGATCCATGAAACTTCCGATATCCCGGTTCAGCCGAGCATCAGGCGACGCGCGGTCATGGATACGGCGCGAGAGCTCGGCCTACTGGGCGGCGAGAATGGCCGGATCGGCGGGCGGGTTCGTCGCGACCTCGTGGCGGCCGCGAAGGAGAAGTCCGGTATAGCCTCCGATACCGAACTGCTCGAATACGCGCTGGCGAAAGTGGCGCTCGAGGACGACTTCGGCACAAAGCTCGTCCGTCGTAAGGGCCGGATTGCCCGAGATATCGACCTTGAGCTTTGATCTCGCGCGTGCGCTTCGGCGGGTCAAGCCGCAGCGCAAGGCGGGCGCGATCCCGTTGCGCCCGCTCGAGGCCCTGCCGGTTGTCGAAGCGCCGGTTTCCGCGGGCTCCGAGCTGCTGCTCGATACCTGCGTCTACATCGACGTGCTGCAAGGGCGCACGCCGGCGAGCGTCGATGAGCTGCTCGAGACGCGTATCATCAACCACTCCACGGTTTGCTTGGCAGAGATGACGCACCTGTTCGGCCGTCTGGATCCCGCTCATCTCGGCACGAAAGATGTGCTGCGCGAGATCCGACGGACGATCGAGGATATTCCCGGCCATCGCATCTCATCGCCGTCGGAGACCGCGATGGGAGAAGCAGGGATGCTGGCGGGTCTGGTCGCGCGTCTCCTGCGTTTCGAGCGAAGCGAACGGACGCTATTGTTGAACGACGCGAGCCTCTATCTCCAGGCGCTCGAACGCGGATGGACGGTTCTGACGCGCAATGTCCGGGATTTCGACTGTTTTGACCAAATTCTTCCGGTAGGCCGGGTGCTGTTCTACGCGCAGCAACGCCAATCTGGCTCGACATGACGAAGCGCATCGAGGCGCGAGACTCTCGCCAGTCAGCGTTATGTGCTCGAGCCGACAAGCCTTGCCGTCATCAAGTACAACACTGCAGATTCAGCGGTCGTCGCATGAAGTCGATCGGCCGTTCGAGGCCGCACGCCGACGGTGCAATTAAGGCGCCGCCTGCGACGGCGTGTCGACGGCTTCCGGGGATTCCTGCGATTGGCGCGCCCCGCGTCGACGCGAGCGCGCGATCGTCGCCCGGCCATCGAGGATGTCGGCCATCTCGTCGGCGACGCGATCCGCCGCCATCCGCAGGGCTTCGTCGATATGGATATAGCGCTGGGTCACGCCCCGCGAGGCATGTCCCAACAGCGCGGCTATAGTCAATTCGGAAAAGCCGAGATCGCCGGCGAGACTCGCGAATGTATGGCGCAGCGTGTGCGGCGTGACGTCGACGAGGCGAGCGCGCTCGCAGATGCGGTCGAGCACCCGGACGACCCCGATGAAATGCCCCTCGCCCCAGTCGGCGGGAAAGAAGAACGGCGACTTTGCTTCGGGCCGAGCGAGGAGCAGGTCGATGGCGGCCTGTCCGATCACACGGGTCTGCGCGCCGCTCTTCGTGTCCGGAAATCGGATCGCGCCCTCTTCCTCGTCGAGCCAGCCGCGTTCGACTCCGAGTCCTTCCATGCGGCGGAAGCCTGTCATCAGAAGGAAGCGGATGGCGGCCAGTGCGGTCGGATGCTCGCCGTCCTCGGCGGCGGCGCGCAGCGTCTGTCCGAGACGCTCGATCTCGACGCGGCTGAGCCGCCGTTCACGGGGCGCGCTGGCGAGCCGGCGAACGCCCTTGGCGGGGTTGCTCGGGATTTTGCCGACGCGCACCGCATGTTCGAAGATCGCGTGCAGCGTCGACAGCGTTCGGGCGGCGACCCCTTCGCCCCCGGTGGTCGCGCCGCCGCGGCTGCCCTTGCGCGCCTTCGCGGTCTTCCCGGCGGCGATATCGGCCTGGGCGGCTTCGATATCTCCGAGTTTCAGGGAGCCGACCTGCCGCCGTCCGAGCAAGGGCTTGATGTGGGAGTCGATCCGGCTGCGGTCCATCGCCAAGGTGGAAGCTTTGATCGGCCGCCGGCGCCGGCCGAGGATGCGGCCGGCTTCGGCCTCGGCGAGATACCAGTCACAGACCTCTGCGACAGTGACGCGTCCTTCGGCCTCCGCTTCTGCGGCAAAAGGGTCAAGTCCTTTGGACACCGCGACCAATTTCTCGTGCGCGAGATCGCGGGCTTCCTCGACGGTCATCAAACCGAACCGGCCGATGACCGCGCGGCGCGGCCTGCCGTCGGGCGTGCGGTAATGGATGACGAAGCTCTTGAGGCCCGACGGCATGACCTGGACGCCGAAGCCGCGCAGCTCCCGATCCCACACGAAATGCTCTCGAACCTTGACCCCAACCTTCGAAGGTTTGGGAGCCTTGAGGGCGTCGACGATCCGTTTTGTGAGCTTTTCGGAAGCCATATCAATCACCTGCTGCAAATCTGCTTAGAATGACCAGATTATACCCCTGATCGGAGCTGATTCCAAGCAGTTCGGAGCAAGTCGGAGGCCACTCGGGCGTAAACACAGCGGCCTAGCGTTCATATAATATATTGTTTTATAGTCATATTTCGTAGACGGGCGAAGCGCGTCGCTGCGCAGCGAAGGCTCTGGGGCACCTTGCCAAGGTTGGGGTCGAGGGTTCGAATCCCTTCGCCCGCTCCAAAATAGACAATATATTCCAGAGCGTTATGAAAAGGCCGCCGCAAGGCGGCCTTTCGCTTTTCCAAAGTGGTGTCCACATGGTGTCCACCACCTTGGAACGGGCCGTCAGCGCCACTGACTCCCTCTGGCGATCCTTCATCGTCGACAGTCCTATGTCCGAGGAGGTCGTCGCGTTCCACCTCAGCCCGTGCATGGCACGACCCCGCGACCTTGCTCCAACTCCGATTCCGGCGCCCAGCGGAACGAAATCGGCGACCGCTGTCGGGCTCACCGGCGTGCCTCAGATACCAATCGCACACATCCACAACGATTGCGCCGTCGCGGACGGCGTGACGATCCGAGTCGGCCACCTCGGTGACGGCCGCCAGCTTCTGGCGCGCCTGGGCCCGGGCCTGTTCGGGCCCCAGCACCCCGCAAGGACCAAGAACCAGCCGTCGGGCCGCTTCCAAACGGGCTCCGTCCCTCCCGAGGCATTCCACGCCCACGCGGTGGTGAATATGACTCTACCGTTCGAGGAACACCACCGATACAATGCTGAAGTGCTTCCCCGGCAGCGCGATCTCATGGAGCGGCCCTTCTTCTCGCTCGCCAAGGCGAAGCGCACGACGCCGATCCTCTACGAAGCGGCCGGCGCGCGCGTGGAAGTCCTCGCCATGCCCGAGCACGGCATGGCGACCATATGGGACGCCGACGTGCTGATCTGGGCGGCGAGCCAGATCGTCGAGGCCGAGAACCAGGGTCTCACGACTTCCCGCTTCCTCCGCTTCACGCCCTATCAGCTCCTCAAGGCGATCGGACGGGCTACCGGCGCGCGCGACTACAAGCTCTTGAAGGGCGCGCTCGCCCGCCTGCAGTCGACCGCCATCTGCACCACCATTCGCAACGGTGAGCATTGGCGCCGCAGTCAGTTCTCCTGGATCAACGAATGGGAGGAATGCGTGACGCGCGACGGCCGCGTCGAAGGCATGGAATTCGTTCTCCCGGAATGGTTCTACCGCGGCGTCGTCGACCGCTCGCTCGTGCTCGCCATCGATCCTGCCTATTTCCGGCTGACGGGCGGCGTCGAACGCTGGCTCTATCGCGTCGCCCGCAAGCACGCCGGTCAGCAAAAGCAGGGCTGGGCCTTCGACATCCCGCATTTGCATCAGAAATCCGGCAGCCTCGCCAGGCTCAGGGATTTCGCGATCGACATCCGGCTCATCGTGTGCCGGCAATCGCTGCCCGGTTATCACCTGCGGATCGAGCGCGAAGGCCGGCGCGAGCTGCTCCGCATCCTGCCCGCTAACTTATCCATAGCCCCTGTGGATAAAGCTGTGGAAACGCTCGGGATTTCGGGCGCGCAAGGTATCGGGATTTCGGGCGCAGCCCTATCGGGACTTCGGGCGCGCGGAGGGCAGCTAACCCTCTGGCCCGAAGAAAAAATCCCGGCTCTTAACTTAGAGTCTAACATAGACTCTAACTTTTCTTGGCGGCCGGCCGGTGTGGAAAACACATGTCGGAGCGCGAGGTTTCGTGAACCGGGGCCTGTTTTCGCGAACCAAAGGCCCAATTCCTGTACCGAGCCCACGAACCTCGACCCGAAGCTTCTGCAAAAGCCTTCGACATCCGGGCTTTCACGTCGATCGCCTCTCGCTCCACCTCTTGCGATTTGTGACGCCGCTCAGTCCACAAACCCGGACCATTCCAAAGCGAGTTCACAAACCAGGGACCAAGCGGTTTCCGACAACTCGTTGGAAAGACGCGAATCCGGACGGCAGCGAATTCACGAAACCTCGAACACCGACAGCACGTCCGAGCGTTCGCGCAAACCGAATCGCCCTTCTGAGAAGAATACGCCTGATACGACTTTCCGTAAATCCGGCTTTACGGACGATGCGACTTTCCAAGCGCCTGCTCCCTTCGGCGAGAGGGAAGGAGGCGCGTCATGATCGTCGCGCTGCTGAACCAAAAAGGCGGCGTCGGCAAAACGACGCTCGCCCTACATCTCGCCGGCGAATGGGCTCGGCAGGGAAAGCGCGTCACGCTGATCGACGCCGATCCTCAGGGCTCGGCATTGGACTGGTCGCAGCAGAGGGCGCGTGAGAACCTCGCGCGGCTGTTCACTGTCGTCGGCCTGCCGCGCGACACGCTCCACCGTGAGGCGCCCGAGCTGGCGCGCGACGTCGACCACCTCGTCATCGACGGTCCACCGCGCGTCGCCGGATTGATGCGCTCGGCGCTGCTCGCCGCCGATCTGGCGCTGATCCCGGTGCAACCGTCGCCCTTCGACGGCTGGGCGTCCGCCGAGATGCTGGCGTTGCTCGGCGAGGCGCGCATCTATCGTCCGCAACTCGCCGCCCGTTTCGTTCTGAATCGCTGCGCCGCGCGCACCGTCATCGCGCGCGAGACGGTCGAGACGCTCGCCGATCACGATCCGCCGGCGCTTTCCGCCACCATCGGTCAGCGCATTGCCTTCGCCGACGCCGCGCAGACCGGGCGGCTCGTCTGCGAGCTCGCCGACGACACGCCGGCCGCGCGCGAGATCGTCGCGCTCGCTGCCGAGATCGGGAGGATCGCGCCATGACGATCTTCGCCGATGTGGAGGGCGATCGCTCGTCGTTCGCCGACGGAGGCGCCGCATGAATGAGCGCACTCCGAAGCGCGGTTCGCTGCGCGTCCCGGCGACGCCGAGAGCTGGATCAAATCGGCCGACGCTCCCGCCCGGCGCGCGAACGACGCCGGCAAATTCACCGCGCGCCTGACGATCGACATCACGCCGGCGCTCCGCGGCCGCATCAAGGTCGCCGCTTTTCGGCGCGGCGTCACCGTCGCCGACATGCTGCGAGACCTGCTCGCGCGCGAATTCCCCGACGATCCCGGAGAGACATCATGAACGACAACGAGCCACAATCCGCTCGCGTCGAAGCGCCGTCGCTTCGCGACGCCGCGCCTCTCACCCATGTCGAGCTGACGTGGATCGAGAAGAAGGTCGAGTTCCGGATTCGCTTCGGCCATCGCGCCGCAGACAAGATTCTCGATCGCCGCCGCCGCATCGCCAGCTTTGCGCCGGGCAGCATCTTCTGCTTCGTCCGATGGGCGTCAAATGACTACGGCACGGTGATTTCGCGGATCGACGTCGTGCGCGCCGTCGGAGCCGGAGAGCGCTATCAGACGCTTCCTTTCGTGCGGCCCGGTGGCGAGATCCTGCTCCGCGTCGACGCCTGGCCGAGGGTCGAACGAGCGCTTCAGGCGATCGACGCCATAGAGGCGATCGGCGTCGATCCGGCCGACGCGTCGCCCGACTATTGGCGACATCTTCACAGCCGTCTCGCCGTCGGCGACGAGCCGCGCGCCTACACGCGCGAGCAGCATGACGCTTGGTTGAAGCGTCGGACCACCGCGCCATGATCCGCCTCGGCTATGTCACGGCGACGCTCTCCTCTGTGCTGCTGATCGGCGGTCAGACCCTCGTTCCCGTCACGCCACGGCTTGTCTGGAACGCAACGGCGAGCACGCCGACGGGACTCTATGCGCTTCAACCCGCCGGTCACCTCCGTGTCCTGGAACTGGTCGCGGTCCGACCACCGGAACCCATCGCACGCTTCCTCGCCGACGGCGGATTCCTGCCGAAGGGCGCGCTGCTCTTGAAGCATGTCTTGGCGCTCCCGGGACAGACCATATGCCGCGCCGGCCCCGTCGTCACTGTCGATGGCGTTGACGTTGGCGCAGCGCGAGATCGTGATCGTCTCGGCCGTCCGCTGCCGAGTTGGAGCGGCTGCCGGACGCTTCGGCCCGACGAGGTCTTTCTCATGAATCCGACCGTCCAGGACAGCCTCGACGGCCGTTACTTCGGTCCATTCCCCGTCACGTCGATCGTCGCTCGCGCGGTTCCGATCTGGACCGACGAAGAAGGCGACGGGCGCTTCATCTGGCGCGCCGCGGTCGACTGACACCCACAGGACTTTACCAATCATGGAGAGTTCCGATGACGCAGATCGGTCGATTCACCCGCACCAAGTCAGGCTATTTTGGCTCCATCCACACGCTGTCGCTCGGCGCCCAGATCGTTCTCGTTCCCTCCGACCATGGCGGCGCGGAGAACGCGCCGGACTACCGCATCCTGCTCGGCAACGACGAAGGACCAGAGATCGGAGCGGCATGGAAGCTCATCGGCGAGAAGGCCGGCGACTACGTCTCGCTGCTCCTCGACGATCCTGCCCTGGCGCAGCCGATCTGTTCCAGTCGAACGAAGACAAGTCGAGCTGGATTCTGCACTGGACCCGATTTCAACAGCGCAACGAGCGGGACTGACAACATGCGTCCCGCACTCCCGCTCATGCGCAAATCGGACCGCCCAAACCGTGCCTGCACGCGCGCGCGATTCACGCTCGTCCTTCTTATCGGCCTCGCCCCGACCTGCACACTGGGCGGAGTGCTGCCTGCAGAGGCAGCGCCGATCGAGCGCCCGACGGGTGGCGAGCCCTATGCGCTCCATGTCGCAGAGGCGGCGCGGCGCTTCGGCATTCCCGCGGCATGGATCCGGGCCGTCATGAAGTTCGAAAGCCACGGCGAGCGAGATGCCGTCTCGCCCAAGGGTGCGGTGGGACTCATGCAGATCATGCCCGACACCTGGACGGAGCTGCGCGCCCGTTACGCTCTTGCCGGCGACCCTTTCAACCCGCGCGACAACATCTTCGCCGCCGCGGCCTATCTTCGCGAATTGCACGAGCGCTACGGCTCGCCGGGCTTCCTCGCGGCCTATAATGCGGGACCGCGCCGCTACGAGGATTATCGCGACGGGCACCGGTCATTGCCATCTGAGACCGTCGCCTATGTCGCGGCGCTCGCCCCTCTCATCGAGGGAAATGATAGTGCTCGACCCGCCATTCGCTCCGTCTCTGGTCTGTCGCTGTGGATAAAGGCGCCGCTGTTCGTCGGACGGGACGACAGCAGACGCGCCGCCATTCATCCGGCGCCAAGTCGGACCGCAACCGACACGACAGCTGTCGCCGTCACGCGCGATATGTCCGCCATCGCGCCTCGCTCCGACGGCCTGTTCGTCGCGCTCTCGTCGACGGAGCATGTGCAATGAGCCAGCACCGCTGTTGCAGTCGGACTGCCGACCTTCGTGCATCGACGGGTCTCATCGCCATCTTTCGCCCGGCGTTGAAAGCGCGCAGACGCATTGCGAGCGCGGTTTGTGACCACTTCGCATTCCAGCGTTTCAGAGCGCAATGTCGCAAAGAGAGAACGGTGGAAGGCAATTCAGTGCAGATCACGACCGGACTACGGCGAGATAAAAGCGCCTGCCACGCCGGCAGACAAGTCGCTGTCGCGACTCGTCTTTCGTCTGGCAGGCCGGTCGGTCGTTGGCAGGTTTCGGCACATCCTCGCGGAGTTACAAGGTCTCAGCTTGCACACTACGTTCTCGCAGCCGCCGTTCGCCTCAGTGAGGCGCTCCGATGAGCCGGGAGGAGAATGACTTCCGCGTCCGGCCGGGCCGCGTCCGCGCGACCCGGGGGGCGAAACCGAAGAGCTTCGTGGCTGAGGTGCTGAAAGCCGCGCGCAAGGCCGGCCCTGCGACGCCGCATAGCGGCACGCGATCCGCTGCCGCTCGCTGCTCCTGCTTCGGGCGTGGGCGCGCCGCCTTCGGCCGCGCCCGCCTCTTCGATCCTGGCCGCCGAGTCGTCGTCAAGGCGCGCGTCGTCCGCCACACGGGGCGCAGCTTTCGATCGGCGCCGCTGTCCGCGCATTTTTCCTATTTGAAGCGCGAGGGCGTCAGCCGGGATGGCGAAAAGGGCGTGATGTTCGACGGAACGAACGACCGCGCCGACGATCGCGCCTTCGCCGAGCGATGCGACGGAGACCGACATCATTTCCGGTTCATCGTCTCGCCCGAGGACGCCGCCGAGATGACCGATCTCAAAGCCTTCACCCGCGACCTCGCCGGGCGGATGGAGGCCGATCTCGGAACGAAGCTCGATTGGATCGCTGTCGGTCATTGGAACACCGACAATCCGCACGTCCATCTGCTGGTGCGCGGCGTGGAGGAGACCGGCGGCGATCTCGTCATTGCCCGCGATTATATCAGCCGCGGCCTGCGCTCGCGCGCGGAAGATCTCGTCGCCATCGAGCTCGGCCCGCGCCCCGAACATGCGATCCGCTCGGCGCTCGAGCGCGAGGTCGACGCCGATCGCTGGACACGGCTCGACGCCGCCATCCGTTTCGCCGCCGACGAGGCGGGTCTGGTCGACCTGCGCCCGGCGAGTCCTGGTCTCGACGACCCCGAACTGCGCCGCCTGATGGTCGGCCGCATCCAGAAGCTCGAACGAATGGGGCTCGCCGCCTCCGCCGGTCCCGGCCGATGGATGATCGGCCTGGAGGCGGAACGCACGCTGCGCGATCTCGGAATGCGCGGCGACATCATCAAGACTATGCACCGCGCCTTCACCGAGCGCGGCCAGGACCGCGGCGTCGGCGACTACGCCATCGACGCGGTGCCTTCAGAAACGGCGATAATCGGGCGGCTCGTCGACAAGGGCCTGCACGACGAGCTGAGCAGAGAAGCCTATGCCGTGATCGACGGGACCGACGGCCGCGCCCATCATGTCCGCTTCCGCGGCGTCGAGGCGTTCGAATATGCCCCGCCGATCGGCGGCGGCGTCGAGGTGCGCAGCTTCGGCGGCGCCGACGATCCGCAGCCGACGCTCGTCCTGGCGACGCGCTCGGATTTCGATCTGGACCGCCAGATCGGCGCTTCGGGCGCCACCTGGCTCGATCACCGCCTCGTCGAGCGCACGCCGACGCCGTTGGCGATGGGCGGATTCGGCAGCGAGGTCCGCGAGGCCATGAAGGCGCGCGCCGTGCATCTCATTGCCGAAGGACTGGCGCAGCGCCGAGGCGGGCAGATCATTTTCCAGCGCGACCTACTCGTGACGCTGCGCGGCCGCGAGCTGAACGACGCCGCCGCGAAGCTCTCGGCCGAGACCAGCCTACCGCGCACGCCGGCCGCAGCTGGCGATCGGGTCTCTGGTGTCTATCGTCAGCGCCTCGCGCTCGCCTCCGGGCGCTTCGCCATGATCGACGATGGTTTCGGCTTCCAGCTTGTGCCCTGGTCGCCCACGCTAGAGAAAAAGCTCGGCCAGTTCGTCTCGGGGATGGCACGAGACGACGGCGGCATCGATTGGAGCATCGGCCGGAAACGAGGATTGGGCTTATGATGATCGGCGAGCCTCGTCGCCGGTTCACGACGCCATTATTTTGCGCAGCGCGAACACGCTTGAATGCGCCTGGACCACGTCTTCGTCTCGACGCCTCGCTCGATTTGAACGGCGGCGCCATGTCCGCCGCAAGGGTTCTCCGGGGCCAGATTCTCATCGTATCGCTTATCGTACTGACGACGATATGAGCGACGACCGAATGGACGGGCCTGGCGCCTCGGCTTCCAGCCGCATCTCGGACATCCCAGCGGCTCTCCCGAATGATTTGTTTGCGATTCGAAACCCAAGCCGCCGACCAAATTTCGCGGAGATCTAAAAAGCGGCCGCGTCCAGTAGACGTTCGACCCTCGTCACAGTAATATCCCTAACGTCGTATACGTACGCGAGCCTTTTCGTCGGAGATTGAGGCATGCAATTTGACCACCGGATTTTCGCTGCTTCAGTTGGTCATCTCCTATCGTTCGTGCGAACTCAGCAAAGGCCCGCAGCACGGCGCTATGCCAAAGCGCGAATAGCCAAACTGAGAACCTTCACGCTGGCCAGCAATCTCGTCACGTTGGCAACAGTGTGAAGCGCGCGCTACACAGCGTTGTGTATATTGAGGAAAGCGCCATGTGCTTAAAGCGAATACCCATCGATCGGCGGATTCATTTTACAGTAGTTTTTTTGCTTCTAACTGTAACATTAGCAAATGAAGCTGCGGCGTCCGCGTCGTATACTTATGATAGAGCCGGTCGCCTCACAACGGCTCTGTACGACAATGGCCTTTGCATTGTCTACGCCTATGACCAAAATGGAAATCGTTCGGCGCAATCCAATATCCCTTCTGGCGCGCCTCAAACGCCTGCTTGGGGCACAGGAAGTTGGGGGTGTTTCGATTGGGCGCCTCAATGAAAAACGCGCGAGATGCGGCTTCGGGAGGCTCGTCGGTGAGTTTGCCGAATATACGCATATCCTAATTGACTCACAGATTGTCGACGCAAGGTCGAACCAAGCTTTCACGGAGGCGTAGATGAAGGCGCAGGACGGGCGTGGCACGCTTGCTACAATAATGAGCATCATCATAGCCGCTGTGCTGCCGGCCCTCTTTTCGACCGGAGCTACGTTAGCAGCAACCGTCTCAGATCGAGACGCCGCGCGAAGCGTTATAGGTTCCGCGCATTTGCCCGAAGCGTTGGTTGCTACGACACAGACGTCTTCGGTCGAGGACGGCGTGCTTTCCGAGGCGATCCTCGCTTATGAAAACCGTGACAAACCCGACGATGTTGGAAAGCTGACCGGGTTTTTGGAAGCATACCCAAGATCTGGGTGGGCGCCTGCGATACTCACCAACCTGGGATATTTGTATCTCCATTTTGGATACTATTCCCGGGCGATCGACGCGTGGAAGCAAGCGTGGAGCCTCGGTAAAAATGCAAGCGATCCACGCGCCAGGGCTCTGATCGACGGAGCTGTTGGTGAACTCAGCCATCTTTATGCATCACTCGGCAAAATGGAGAATGTGGCTGCGCTGTTCAAAGACATCGACGGACGTCCCATCACAGGCTCGGCGACAGAGTCTTTGCAGACCGCACGCGATTTGTTAGTTCTATCCGAAAAGGATCCGCGACACCTTTTCAGCTGCGGTCCGATGGCGCTCAAAGCGCTTATGACCTCTTTGGGCGCCACGGCCGAACAGGTGAACTTCCTTCAATGGCACCATGCTCGACCTGGAGGGACCAGCCTGGAAGAAATCGGCCAGTTGGCGGGCAAGGCCGATTTCCCCTTCAAGCTGGTCTTTCGCAAGCCTGGTCAACAGACGCCGAAGTCAGCGATCGTGCATTGGAAGGTCGGACATTTCGCTGCGATAATCGGCGAAAATGCGGGTCGTTTTCATGTCGTCGATCCGATATTTCCCGGCCGTGCGATCTGGGTAACGCAAACGGCGCTCGACTCGGAAGCGAGCGGCTATTATCTCGTGCCAGCGGACACGACAATCGGAGATGGCTGGCGTTCGGTAGACAATCGCGAGGCGAGCTACATCTGGGGCAAAGGCCCGTCAGACGGCAACAGCCCGGGAGATGCGGGCGATCCAACTGCTGACGATGGTGGCTGCTCAAGAGGCATGTGCCGCTACAATATCAAGGAATCGGCTGTCGGCCTGACGCTTTCGGACACTCCGGTCGGCTATTCTCCTTCTATAGGTCCGTCGGCGACGACGTCTCTTTCCTACAATCAACGGGAAGATAGCCAGCCTCAAGCCTTCAACTTCTACAATATTGGTCCAAAATGGACGCTGAATTGGCTCAGCTATGTGACCGACGACCCGACAAACCCGGGCGCGAACGTCTCTCGCTATCTCACAGGCGGCGGCGCATTTTACTATACAGGTTACAATAGCGGCACCGGCCAGTTTACGGCGCAATATGTCGACGGCTCCATACTTACGTTGGTGTCGCAGAGCCCTATTCAATATAGGAGGATGCTCGCGGATGGCAGCTCTGAAATTTATGCGCAGTCCGATGGCGCCGCCGGCTACCCGCGCCGGATATTCTTGAGCCAATTGATCGACCCACAAGGAAATGTCCTGGCGCTCGGATACGATAATCAGCGCCGGCTCGTCTCGCTGACGGATACGACAGGACGTCAAACGAATTTCAGTTACGAACTATTCTCCTGGCCTCTGCTCCTCACGCGAATTACCGACCCGTTCGGTCGCAGCGCCAAGCTGAATTACGACTCTGCAGGACGCCTCGTCTCGATAACCGACACCATCGGGCTCACATCGAGTTTCACCTATGATTCCAATTCGCTCGTCAATTCGATGACGACGCCGTACGGAGTTACGAATTTTTCCTACACCGCTCCGGGCACGAGCGGCCCACCGCGCTTCCTGCAAGTGACGGATCCGCTCGGCTATAATGAACGAGAAGAATGGCTCGAGCCGGCGCCGATTCCTGGCAGCGAACCTGCCTCAGCAGTTCCACAAGGGATGCCGGTCGCGCCGGTCAACCAATATCTCGAATATCGGAACAGCTTTCATTGGGACAAGAACGCTTACATCTCGGCCGGCTGCACGCCGACCGGCGGATGCGACTACACGAAAGCCCGAGTCCGTCATTTCGCCCATGTTCCGAATTCGAGCCTGAAATCGACCAGCATCGAAAGCGTCAAGGAGCCGCTCGAAAATCGAGTGTGGTTCTCCTATCCAGGGCAATCGAGCGGCAATTTTGCCGGGTCCTTCAACAAGCCGATCGCGATCGGCCGCGTTCTCGACGACGGCTCGACGCAGCTCACCCAAAACGCTTACGACACGTCGGCCTTCTTCAATCTCACGCAAACGATCGACCCTGTCGGGCGCGCGACGCGATTTTCATATGCCCTCAATCAGATCGATCTTCTCGCCGTCACTCAGATGACGGTGAATGGCGGCCTGACGCCGATCGCGCAGTTTACCTACAACGACAAGCATCGGCCTCTCGCCTACACGGACGCCGCCGGTCAGACGACCGTCTACGCCTACACCGCCGCCGGACAATTGGCTTCGGTCACCGATCCGCTGAAGGAAACGACGAGCTACCAATATGATTCCGTCGGCAATCTGACGACGATCACCAACGCCAATGGCGCCACTGCGGCGAGCTTCACCTACGACACCTATGCGAGGGTGAGGACCTACACCGATTCGGAAGGATGGATCGCGACCTACGATTATGATGCGGCCGATCGCGTGACGAAGATCACCTATCCGGACGGCACGACGGATATCTACGTCTATGACAAGCTCGATCTCGCCACCTTCCAGGATCGCGAAGGCCGGCTATGGACCTACACGCATGACGCCAATCGACGGCTCACGAAAATCGTCGATCCGCTCGGAAATGAGACACAGCTCGGTTATAATGGCGTCAACGCGCTGACCAGCTTGACCGACCCCAAAGGCAATGTCACGAGCTGGACCTATGATGTTCGCGGTCGGCTCGCGACCAAGCAATATGCCGACAGCAGCACGGTTTCCTATGGCTATGAGACGACGACCAGCCGGCTCAAATCGGTGACCGACGCGCTCGGGCAGATCAAGCAATATGCCTATGCGAAGGACGATCGCCTCACGGGCGTCTCCTATTCCAACGCCGCGAACCCGACGCCGAACGTCGCCTTCGCCTATGACGCCTATTTTCCGCGGATCGCATCCATGACGGACGGCAATGGCGCGACGCAATATAGCTACGTCGGCGGCTTTTCCTTCGGCGCCTTGCGGCTGCAGCAGGAATGCGTCGTTCCGACCGGCGCATCGACCTGCGCCTATCAGATCGACTACGCCTATGACGCGCTTGGACGGCGGAGCTCGCGAACCGTCTCCGGCTCCGGAGCCGAGACGTTTCATTATGACGCCATCGGGCGGCTGACCGGCCATGCGAGCGATCTCGGCTCCTTTGCGCTGAGCTATCTCGGCCAGACCGGCCAGATCACTCAGCGCCTGCTCCTCAATTCGACGCTCTCCACGAACTGGAGCTACCTCCCCAACTCTGGAGACCGGCGTCTTGCGAGCATCGGCAATGTCGGGCTATCGGGGAGCCAATTCTCGAACTTTCAGTTTACGACGACGCCGGAGAATTTCATTTCCTCGATCACCGAGACGAGCGACGTGGCGCCTGTCTATCCTTCCGTGATGAGCCAGACGGCGAGCTACAACAATCTCAACCAGCTGACGAATCTGTCCGGGCAGTCGTTGAGCTACGACGCGAACGGCAATCTGCTCTCGGACGGGCAGCGCACCTACAGCTGGGATGCGGAGAACCGGCTCGTCGCCATCGCCTATCCGGGGCAGCCGGGAAAGGCCACTGCCTTTGCCTATGACGGGCTCGGGAGACGGACGACGATCGCCAACACGCCGGCGGGCGGCGGGAGTGCAGTGACGACCGGCTATGTCTGGTGCGGCTCGCAAATCTGTCAGGCCCGGGATGCGAGCAACTCGCCGACACGAGGGTATTACGCGGAGGGCGAATTCGTTCCCGGATCGCCTGTCTTGATGTACTATTACGGTTTGGATCAAATCGGCTCGGTGCGGCGGGGCTTCGCCTCGGTCACGAACGCGCCCGCGTTTAGCTACGACCCATATGGTAACGCCCTGCAGAGCACGACGCCGGTCACGGACTTTGCCTATGCCGGGCTGCAAAACCACCCCGCGAGTGGGCTCTATTTCGCCGCCTTTCGCGCATATGATCCCGTGGCCGGGCGTTGGCTCAGCCGCGATCCGATCGGGGAGGCAGGAGGTTTGAGCCTCTATGCGTATGTCGAAGGAAACCCGACTGGATACTTCGATCCGTTTGGCCTGACCGTGGCTGGAGCCCTTCGCGGGATGAGCTGGGGTGGGTACATCGGAGCGGCCATCGGCGAACTCATCGACCCCGCCGGGGGAGGTGTCCCCGGGTACTGGCTGGGCGCAACGACCGGTGCAGTCATTGGCGATTGGTTGTCTGGGCCAGACAGAGACTACCCGAGTGCGAATGCTGCTTTCCGTGGGGCAAAAAGAGACGCCGGCATCCCGATGTGTCAGCAACCTGACAACCAGGGCCCAAATAGAGATCGAAATGGAAATCCGCAACCTGGGCGGCAGTATCAATTCGGAAAGACGACAATCGCTAACGATGCAGCAGGACACAATTACCCGGACAATCCGACACAGAACCGGGGCCCCCACTTCAACATACGCGGACAAGGTGGTCACTATGGCTACTAAGCGATTTGTAAGCGTCTGCGACATTCGGAAAGATAACGACTTCTTTACAGCTGACAACCTTCCTTGCTGTTTGAGTGCGGTTGGATATATTGATAACAACTGGTCAGACAAAGCAACTGTCGTCGAGGAGGCGCTTAGCGTTATAGCGCAGCGAGTGGCGACGACTTATCCAAACGGGCGCCACGTGCTTTTTGCGCATAGTGGATGGTTGGAAGACAGCAGGGTTTCTAGATACAAGAAACTATGGAGCCGGATGTCAGACAAGGGCATTATTCTGCCAGATGGCGCACGTTCTAAAGAGGTTATGCGCAGCCGACCGCACGGAATACTATTCAGTGGCTTTATTGAAGTCAACTATCTAGATTATACTGTAATTACTCATTTACTGTTGGATCATAACAACTTTTTCCTGATGTTCTGTGATTCTAATGAAATTGACAGCATCGGTAAGATATTTTCTAGGTCCGACGCTGTCGACCCGCGTATGGGGTTGCTAAGTGAGAATGGTTGGTTGGTTGAGGTGCTGTGCAGCAGGAAAGCAAGTATCTATCGACCATACGCTTGGGTTGATGAGCGGTATTCTGGGCTCGTATACATCTTTAATTCAGAATGGTTCATTTATTCATAGGCCAATTTCTGAGTAGGTCATTGAGCTACGACGCGAACGGTACAACGCAACTATAGCTGCGACACGGAGAACGGGCTCGTCGGCATCGCCTCCGGGGCAGCCTGAGAAGGCCACAGCGTTCGCCAATGACGGGCATGGGAGACGGACGGCGATCGTGATTACGCCCTCCGGCGGAGGGAGCGCTGTCACGACCGGCTACGTCTGGTGCGGCTCGCAAATCTGTCATGTGCCGCGCGCCAAACAAGGTGAGAGTCCAGCGTCAATCAGGATGAGAATCGCGGGGGTGTCGGCGTGACGAAGGGAGGGCGGAGCCCGAGCTTCGTCACGCCGACACCCCCGCGCGCGCCGAAAAAAACGGCCTGTCTGCCGGTCGCGGGGCTGGGTGAAGGGTCGGTTTTCCCCTCGGGAGGACCGATTCGTTGCCCGGCCGCCATGTCACCGACCGCCAGATGAGGCTTTTCATGCAATTTCGAAAAACCGACCGTGCCGCCGTCGCCGCGGCAAAAGCCGGTTTCAGCCCGGCTACCGCTTATCGGCTGGAACATGATCCCCGGCTTCCCTCGCAAAAGAAGGCGCCACGCGCCCGCCGGCGGCCAGATCCGCTGGAGAGCGTTTGGGACAGCGAGGTCATTCCCATGGCTGAAAGCGGCGCCCGGCCTGCGCCCGATCGGCGTGTTCGAGGAGTTGCGCCGCCGGCATCCGGGACTCGGCGCTGGCGTGCGCCGCACGCTGGAGCGGCGCATTCGGAACTGGCGCGCTATCCATGGTCCCGAGCAGGAGGTGATTTTCCGGCAAGAGCATCCTCCGGGCCGCATGGGCCTCTCGGATTTTTACGACATGCGCGATCTCGAGGTCTCCATCGGCGGCGTTCCGCTCGAGCACCGGATCTATCACTTCCGCTTGCCATTCTCGGGCTTCGAATCCGCCCATGTCGTGCTCGGCGGCGAGAGCTTCGTCGCCCTCGCCGAAGGCTTGCAGAACGCCCTGTGGACGCTCGGCGGCGCGCCGCAGCAGCATCGCAGCGACAGTCTCTCCGCCGCCTTCCGCAATCTCGACGCCGACGCCAAGGAGGATATGACGCGCCGCTATGAAGCGCTCTGCGCCCATTACGGCATGACGCCAACCCGCAACAACAAAGGTGTCTCCCATGAGAACGGCTCGATCGAAAGCGCCCACGGCCATATCAAAGCCGCGCTCGAGGACGAACTGCTGCTGCGCGGCTCGCGCGACTTCGACGATCTCGGCGCCTGGCGAAAGTTCGTCGACGAGCTCGTCGGTCGGCGCAACGCCCGCAACGCCGCGCGCGTCGATTTCGAACGCGCGGAACTGAAAGATCTGCCGCCGCGCAAGACGTCGGACTTCGAGGAGGAGCGGGTCTCGGTCACCTCGTCCAGCGCCTTCACTTTGCGCAAAGTCTTCTACACCGTGCCGTCTCGGCTGATCGGCCATAAGCTTCTCGTGCGCCTCTATGACGATCGGCTCGAAGTTTTTCAGGGGTCGACGCATCTGTTCGATCTGCCGCGCGGCAGGCCCGGGCCAGGCGGCAAGCATGGGCATGTCGTCGATTATCGGCACGTCATTCACTCTCTGCGCCGAAAGCCCATGGCGCTGCTCAATCTCGTCTATCGCGAGCAGCTCTTTCCTCGTCGCGCCTATGCGCGCGCTTTCGATGCGCTGCTCGCCGAGACCGGAGAGAAAGCAGCCTGCAAAACCATGGTCGGCCTGCTCGCCCTGGCGCATGAGCGCGCCTGCGAGGCCGAGCTCGCCGTCGCGATCGAGGAGGAACTCGACGCCGGTCGTCTGCCAAACCTTTCCACGCTGATCGAACGCTTCGCGCCGAAGATCGCCGCGGCGCCCAATGTGATTGTCGCGCTCCCCGAGCTGGCCGTCTATGACGCGCTCGCTTCTTTCGAAGGAGCCGCGGCATGAAGGCGAACGACAAAGTCGACGCCGCTCGCGTCGATCTTCTTCTCTCCGAGCTGCGCCTTTCCGGCATCAAGCTCGTCTGGAGCGCGCTCGCCGCCACCGCCGACAAGGAAGGCTGGCCAGCCGCACGCTTTCTTGCGGCGCTCGCCGAGCAAGAACTCGCCGACAGAGGTCAGCGCCGCTTCGCCCGTCATCTCGCCGAGGCGCGTCTGCCGCCCGGAAAAACGCTCGCCGCTTTCGACTTCGACGCCGTGCCGATGATCTCGAAAGCGCAAGTCCAAGCGCTCGCGGCCGGCGACGCCTGGCTCGAAAAAGGAGCCAATTTGCTGGTTTTTGGTCCACCTGGGGTCGGAAAGTCACACTTGGCGGCGGCGCTCGGCCTGGCGCTCATCGAAAACGGCTGGCGCGTTCTCTTCGCGAGAACGACGGATCTCGTCCAGCGACTGCAAGTCGCGCGACGCGACCTCACTCTCGAAGCCGCGATCGACAAGCTCGACAAATATCATTTGCTGGTCCTCGACGATCTCGCCTACGTCGCCAAGGATCAGGCCGAAGCGAGCGTCCTCTTCGAGCTGATCAGCGCCCGATACGAGCGACGCTCGCTGCTCATCACCGCAAATCAGCCCTTCGGCGAATGGGGAAAATCTTCCCAGACCAAGCCATGACGCTCGCCGCCGTCGATAGGCTCGTCCATCATGCGACGATCTTCGAGATGAACGTCGACAGCTATCGACGTAAAGCCGCGCTCAAAAAAGCCGCTGGTCCAGGCCGGCCCTCGGCGCGCGCGACAATCAAAACATCATCCTGATTGTCGCTCCGCGTCAATCAAGACGAACGTCACCAAAAATCCGCTTGCCTTATCGTCGCTCCGCGACAATCATCTCGCCACCGCGACCGAAAAACCTCATCCAGATTGTCGCGCTCTTCTCATCCAGATTGCCGCGCCATAGTCATGCTCGGGATGCGAGCAATTCGCCCACGGAGGTATTCCGATGAAGGACCGGCGCATCGACCTGCGCCTATCAGATCGACTACGCCTATGACGCGCTCGGGCGGCGGAGCTCGCGGACCGGCTCCGGAGCCGAGACGTTTCAGTATGACGCCATCGGGCGGCTGACCCGCCATGCGAGCGATCTCGGCTCGTTCTCGCTGAGCTATCTCGGCCAGACCGGCCAGATCACGCAGCGCCTGCTGCTCAACTCGACGCTCTCGACGAGCTGGAGTTATCTCCCCAATTCCGGAGACCGGCGTCTCGTGAGCATCAGCAATGTCGGGCTGTCGGCGAGCCAATTCTCGAACTTTCGGCTCACGACGACGCCGGAGAATTTCATTTCCTCGATCACGGAGACGAGCGACGCTGCGCCTGTCTATCCTTCCGTGATGAGCCAGACGGCGAGCTACAACAATCTCAACCAGCTGACGAATCTGTCCGGGCAGTCGTTGAGCTACGACGCGAACGGCAATCTGCTCTCGGACGGGCAGCGCGACTATAGCTGGGATGCGGAGAACCGGCTTCCCACCGCGCCGGAGCTGATCGAAGCGCTGGGATTGAAGAACTGCCTGTTCACGCTCGACGCCGAGCATTGTCAAAAAAACTGTTCGAACGCGTGATCGCGTCCGGCAATCATTTGCTGACGCAGGTGAAGGACAATCAGCCGGGCCTGCGTCGCCTGCTCGAACTCGGCGCGGCGGGCCGCAAGCCGAGCGGCTCTGCGACGAGCCAGTCGAAAGAGGCAGGGCAACTATAGCTGAAATGCGCGGAATTGACGGTGCCTATGGGGGAATCAAAAGCAGTCGAGGCCGCGTCAGCGGCCTCGCAGCAGCTTTAACCGTCTCACGCCTCGATGCCCCCGGGTTTTCCGGGTGATACTTACTCTTGTTTCTCCAGACCCAGATCCAGATCAAGTGGCCCAAGGGATGCTTACACGTTCAGCTTTCTCCATGACGCAGTAACTATTGAACTAAATGTTCCACTCGACATAAAGAATTTTATTCCAGTCGCCAACGTTCCGGCGCTCTGATAATTGCCGATAGTCCAATTTCCCCACCCAAACGTCCCGACACTCATAGTATTGATTGTCGACAGCCCATCATTGCTACGAAACATAAACACAAAATCTCTGAACGATCCTGAATACTGAGCGGGAGCAACTTCCAGATTTATCGCAGAGACATTCTGGCCGGTGGTGCCCCACTGGTTCCATCCGTATCCGGACGTGATCCATGTTGTCGGCGTGCCGGTTCCGATTTGCATTCGCGCCGTGGCGTTGGTGCTGGAATTAAATTGACTTAAAGTAAAATCAAAGTCCATACTCGGCGGAATATTATTGAACTCAAGAGATGCGGCGTTGACCGCGGCGAACTTACCCCAGATCCCACTAGTTACCTGTTGAACATAAGCTTCGCTACTTTCACATAAAATAGTTGCATTATTACCCGGAGCGTTGAGGGAAATTGTTGAAGCGCTGGCATAGGTTATTCCACGCAAAGTCTGTCCGCTAGCGGCGGTGACTAATAAGTTGTTTGCTCCGAAAGTGCCCTTGGCGTCGGCGATCTGAACCACCCCTGAATTCGGCAAGGTTATAGTGAATGACCCACCGGACGTATCAGCTAAATACATGCCGCCTGAAACCGCTGTCGTATTGGACGTCACCACGGTCCAAGTCGCTGCCCCTCCGCCAGTAGCAGTAATAGTAACACTGCCTTGACCGTTGGTAATTGCAATCCCGGGCCCAGCTGTCAGTGTTGACGCCTGCGGTGCGGTGCCGGAAGAGCCGATTACCAATTGTCCATCGCCTAATGGGCCAACGCCGCTGAAATTTCCGTTACCGCTATTATATTGGAGAGCGTAAGCTGATCCGGCCGGACTCGCGCATGCAACAAGAGCATTGTAGTTCGCCATCACTTGAGTGGCGTCAGCCACTTGGCCATTCGCAATCTGATACGGTAAAACGCACTGCGCATGGACAGCAGTTGAGCACACAATACATCCTAACCAAAAGCCTACCGTAGCGACAGCACTGGAGAACATGCGCATGATTCTCTCCTCAGAAACACAAACGTGTTGGAATACTTGCAAGAGCTACATGATAGCTTGCCCCACAAGGGAACTCAGATCTCACGCTGTATAGCAATCGCTGACGCGTTTCTCAACAGCCGAAACACCGGACTGGCGATGTGAACGCACGTCGATCGCCGATCCGCTACGCCATTATTTTTTCGTTTCTGTTCGCCACGCTACGATCTCAGCGCGAACACCCTTGAATGCGCTCGGACCGCGTCTTTGTCTCGACGTCTCGCTCTATTCGAATGGAGGCGTCCTTGTCCGCTACCAGGATTCTCTGGGGCCAGATCCTCGTCATATCGCTCATCGTGCTGACGACGATATGGGCGGCGACCGAATGGACCGCCTGGCGTCTCGGCTTCCAGCCGCAGCTCGGACATCCATGGTTCGAGCTCGCCCACTTTCCCTTCTATCCGCCGCCCGCCTTCTTCTGGTGGTGGTGGTGGTACGCCTTCGACGCCTATGCGCCGTCGATATTCGTGGAAGGCGGCTATATCGCAGCCTCGGCTGGACCACTGTCCATCGCGGCGGCGATCGCCATGTCGATCTGGCGCGCCCGCGAGGCCGACGACGCCGAGACCTATGGGTCCGCCCGCTGGGCGCGGCCCGACGAGATGAAGGCCGCCGGCCTGCTCGACCCCGACGGCGTCGTGCTCGGACGGCACGAAAGCGCCTATCTGCGGCACGACGGACCGGAGCATGTTCTCTGCTTCGCCCCGACGCGATCCGGCAAAGGCGTGGGGCTGGTCGTGCCGACGCTGCTCACTTGGCCAGGTTCCGCCATCGTCCACGACATCAAGGGCGAGAACTGGCAGCTCACCGCCGGCTTTCGCGCGCGGCATGGCCGCGCCCTGCTGTTCGATCCGACCGACGGCGACTCGGCCGCCTATAATCCGCTGCTCGAAGTGCGCAGGGGCGAGAGGGAAGTTCGCGACGTGCAGAATGTCGCCGACGTTCTGGTCGACCCGGAAGGATCGCTCGAGCGCCGGAACCATTGGGAGAAGACCAGCCACTCCCTGCTGGTCGGCGCCATCCTCCATGTCCTCTACGCCGAAGCCGACAAGACGCTCGCCGGCGTCGCCGCCTTCCTGTCCGATCCGAACCGGCCGATCGAGACGATCCTGCGAGCGATGATGACGACCCGCCATCTCGGCGACGCCGGTCCGCATCCCGTCGTCGCCTCGGCGGCGCGCGAGCTGCTCAACAAATCCGACAATGAGCGTTCGGGCGTTCTCAGCACGGCCATGTCGTTCCTGGGACTCTATCGCGATCCGGTCGTGGCGAGAGTGACCCGCCAATGCGACTGGCGGATCGCCGATCTCGTGACCGACGCGCGTCCGGCCACGCTCTACCTCGTGGTGCCGCCCTCCGACATCAGCCGCACCAAGCCGCTCATCCGACTCGTGCTCAATCAGATCGGTCGACGGCTCACCGAGGAATTGCGCCCGACCGGCCACCGCCACCGCATGCTTCTGATGCTCGACGAATTCCCGGCGCTCGGACGGCTCGATTTCTTCGAGAGCGCCTTGGCCTTCATGGCGGGCTATGGCTTGAAGAGCTTCCTGATCGCGCAATCGCTGAACCAGATCGAGAAGGCCTATGGGGCGAACAACTCCATCCTCGACAATTGCCATGTGCGCGTGTCCTTCGCGACCAATGACGAGCGCACAGCGAAGCGTGTGAGCGACGCGCTCGGCGCCGCGACCGAGATGAAGGCGATGAAGAACTACGCCGGGCATCGGCTTTCGCCGTGGCTCGGCCACCTGATGGTGTCGCGCTCCGAGACGGCGCGTCCACTGCTCACCCCCGGCGAGATCATGCAGCTTCCGCCTTCCGACGAGATCGTCATGATGTCGGGCCTGCATCCGATCCGCGCGAAGAAGGCTCGCTATTATGAGGATCGCCGCTTCGCCGAGCGGATTCTGCCGCCGCCAAAAGAATTGCCCCAAGCGCCTCGACCGGACGACTGGTCGGCTCTGCCGATTCGGACGCCGTCCGCAGACCTGGTCATGCGATCGACCGCCGAGGACGAGGCCAATGGCGGGTTGCGACGCGAGCCGGAGCTGCCCGATCATGTCGCGATCGTGAAGGAGACAACGCCATCGCGTCGGGATGCGAATGAGTTCGCCATCGTCGACGATACGCCCGAGCAGGCCGCACGGCAGCAAGAGATCATCCGGCAACGCATGAGCGGGCTCGCCCGCCAGGGCGCCATGGACCCGGGCGACGGCCTCGATCTGTAGGAGCGATGATGCGCGACCGCCTCAATGTCTCGCTTCCCGTGGAGATGATCGCGAGGATCAACGAGCTCGTTGCGCAGAAACGTCTGACGCGCTCTGCTATTGTAGAGGCCGCGGTCGCGTCCTTCCTGTCGCCCGACGGCGCGGATCGGATGGAGGCCGCCTTCACCCGGCGGCTGGACCGGCTGACACATCAGGTTCAACGCCTCGAACGCAACAGCGGGCTCACGACCGAAGCGCTTGCGCTGTTCGTTCGCTTCTGGCTGACCGTAACGCCTCCCTTGCCGCCGGAGGCGCAAGCGGCCGCCCAGGTGAAAGGACGCGAACGCTACGAGGGCTTCATCGAGGCGCTGGGGCGACGACTCAATCAGGGACGGACGCTGCTCGACGAGATTCCGAGAGACATGCTTCGGGGAGAGCGAGCCGACGAGAGCGCGAGCGACTCGCGCGAATAGGAAGCAAGTATTTTTTCGCTGGGCTACGACGGGCTGCTACGCAGACCGGAACCTTGTTGATCACGCCCGTTCCTTGCCTTTTCTAATCATCCCCGCGGCCAATCGCCCTCGCGCGATCGACCGAAGCGGGGGCGGGTTTGACGGCTTCTCTTTTCCATTCGCAGGCTCATGCACGCGGCGCACGCATGCTGCGCACTGCGCTCGGACCGGCCGTCGCGAGCTTTCTCGAAGACCCGTCTGTCGTCGAGGTCATGCTCAATCCGGATGGTCGGCTCTGGATCGACAGATTGTCGAGCGGCCTCGAGGATAGCGGTTGCAAAATGTCGGCGGCCGATGGCGAGCGCATCGTGCGGCTCGTCGCGCATCATGTCGGCGCCGAGGTGCATCCAGGTTCACCACGGGTCTCGGCGGAACTACCTGAGACGGGCGAAAGATTCGAAGGACTTCTCCCTCCCGTCGTGACGGCGCCCGCCTTCGCAATCCGAAAGCCTGCCGTCGCGGTGTTCACGCTCGACGACTATGTCCGCGCCTGCGTCATGACGTCAGGTCAGGCCGACATTCTGCGAAAGGCCGTCACAGATCGCAAGAACATACTCGTCGTCGGCGGAACGTCGACCGGCAAGACGACGCTCGCCAATGCGCTGCTCGCCGAGATCGCGCACACGTCCGACCGCGTCGTGCTGATCGAAGATACGCGCGAGCTGCAGTGCCGCGCGCCGAACCTCGTCGCTCTGCGCACCAAGGATGGCGTCGTCTCGCTCTCCGATCTCGTGCGCTCGTCGCTTCGACTGCGACCCGACCGTATTCCGATCGGCGAGGTGCGCGGCGCCGAAGCCCTCGACCTGTTGAAGGCCTGGGGCACCGGACATCCGGGCGGCATCGCCACCATTCACGCCGGCACGGCGCTCGGGGCTCTGCGCCGTCTCGAGCAGCTCATTCAGGAAGCCGTGATCACCGTGCCGCGGGCGCTGATCGCCGAAACGATCGATCTCATCGCGGTCCTGAGGGGCCGCGGCTGCGAACGACGTCTCGCCGAGCTCGCGACTGTCGTCGGCCTCGATCCGTCGACCAGCGACTACCGCGTTCTGCCAATCGAAGCGCGAGACGTGCCCTACGTCACAGGAGACCAATCATGACGCCCATTGTTCAGAACAAGCAATTTTGCCGACGCGTCGCCGAGCTTGCTGTCGTTGTAGCCTTCACGGCAATGTCCGCTTCCGAGGCCCACGCCTCTGGCTCCTCGATGCCTTGGGAGACGCCGCTCAATCAGATTTTGGAGTCCATCCAGGGCCCGGTCGCCAAGATCATCTCGGTCATCATCATCACGGTGACCGGCCTCACGCTCGCCTTCGGCGACACGTCGGGCGGTTTCCGCCGTCTGATCCAGATCGTCTTCGGCCTGTCGATCGCTTTCGCCGCCAGCTCCTTCTTCCTCTCCTTCTTCTCCTTCTCCGGCGGAGCGCTGATCTGATGAGCGGCTTCAACAGCGCCGAGGACGTTCCCGGCTTCTTCGTCCCCGTCCATCGGGCGCTGACCGATCCGATCCTGCTCGGCGGCGCGCCGCGCGCGGTCGCTATCGCCAATGGCACGCTCGCCGCGGCGATCGCGCTCGGACTCCGCCTCTGGCTTCCCGGCGCTCTGTTCTGGGCGATCAGCCACAGCGCCGCGGTCTGGGCGGCGAAGCGCGATCCGCAATTCGTCGAGGTCGTGCGCCGCCATCTGCGCTATCCCGCTTATTTCGGCGTGTGAGGGTCTCATGCTCAATCTCGCGGAATATCGCGGCCGCCCGACGAGTCTCGCCGATTTCCTGCCCTGGGCAGCTCTCGTCGCCGAAGGCGTCGTCCTCAACAAGGACGGCTCCTTCCAGCGCACCGCACGCTTCCGCGGGCCGGACCTCGACAGCGCGACGCCGGCCGAGCTTGTCGGCGTGACCGCGCGCCTCAATAATACGCTGCGCCGACTCGGCTCCGGCTGGACGATCTTCGTCGAAGCCGATCGGGCGCCGGCGCAGCATTATCCGCATGACCGCTTTCCCGATGCGGCCTCGGCGCTCGTCGACCTCGAGCGGCAGAACGCCTTCGAGGAGGCTGGCGCGCATTTCGAGAGCAGCTATTTCCTGACGCTCCTCTGGCTGCCGCCGGAGGAAGATGCGTCGCGCGCCGAGAGCTGGCTCTACGAAGGCCGCGCCCAGGACGGCGTCGATCCGTGGGAGCTGCTGCGCGGCTTCATCGATCGCACGAACCGCGTGCTGCAATTGGTCGAGAGCTTCATGCCCGAGGCCGAATGGCTCGACGACGGCGAGACGCTGACCTTTCTGCATTCGACGATCTCGACGCGCCGGCAGCGCGTCCGTGTCCCGGAAACGCCGATGCATCTCGACGCTCTGCTCGCCGACGAGCCGCTCACAGGCGGCCTGGAGCCACGGCTCGGAAACGCGCATCTGCGCATTCTGACCATCGTCGGCTTTCCGAGCGTGACCCACCCCGGCATTCTGGATGAGCTCAATCGTCTCGCCTTTCCTTATCGCTGGTCGACGCGCGCCATCTTGCTCGACAAGACGGAAGCCGTTCGGCTGCTGACCAAGATCCGGCGGCAGTGGTTCGCCAAGCGCAAATCTGTCGCCACGATCATCAAGGAGGTGATGACCAACGAGGCATCGACCCTCGTCGATTCCGATGCGGCGAACAAGGCCGCCGACGCCGATGTCGCGCTGCAAGAGCTCGGCGCCGATGATGTCGGCGAAGCCTATGTGACCGCCACCGTCGCCGTCTGGGACGACGACCCGGCGATCGCAACCGAAAGGCTGCGTCTCGTCGAGAAGGCGATCCAGGGCCGCGATTTCACCTGCATAGCGGAAGGCGTGAATGCGGTCGAAGCCTGGCTCGGCTCTCTTCCCGGTCACGCCTACGCCAATGTCCGCCAGCCGCCGATCTCGACGCTCAATCTCGCCCATATGATTCCGCTCTCCGCCGTCTGGGCGGGAGCTGACAGAGACGAGCATCTTCGTGGCTCTCCCTTGCTCTTCGGCAAGACCGAGGGCTCGACGCCGTTCCGTTTCTCGCTCCATGTCGGCGACGTCGGCCATACGCTGATCGTCGGTCCGACCGGCGCCGGAAAATCGGTGCTGCTGTCGCTGATGGCGATGCAGTTTCGTCGCTATGCGCGCGCGCAAATCTTCGCCTTCGATTTCGGCGGCTCGATCCGCGCGGCGGCGCTCGCCTGCGGCGGCGATTGGCACGATCTCGGCGGCGGCCTGTCGGCCGGCTCCGAGGACAGCGTGTCGCTGCAGCCGCTCGCCCGCGTCAACGACGCGGCCGAGCGCGCCTGGGCGGCGGAATGGGCAGCCGCGATCCTCGCCAAGGAAGGCGCCGCCATCGACCCGACAGCCAAAGAGCATATCTGGTCAGCGCTTACCTCGCTCGCCTCGTCGCCGCCCGGTGAACGCACGCTCACTGGCCTCGCCGTCCTGCTCCAATCGACGGCCCTGAAGCAGGCGCTTCAGCCCTATTGCGTCGGCGGTCCGTTCGGGCGGCTGCTCGACGCCGAAGAGGAGCGCCTCGGCTATTCCAACTTCCAGGCCTTCGAAACGGAAGGACTCATCGGCGCGGGCGCCGCCGCGGCCGTCCTCACCTATCTCTTCCACCGCCTCGAGCAGCGCCTCGACGGAAGGCCGACCTTGCTCGTCATCGACGAGGGTTGGCTCGTGCTCGACGATCCCGCTTTCGCGCGTCAGCTGCGCGAATGGCTGAAGACCTTGCGGAAGAAGAACGCTTCCGTCGTCTTCGCCACGCAGTCGCTCTCCGACATCGACAATAGCCCGATCGCGCCGGCGATCATCGAGAGCTGTCCGACCCGCATCCTCCTCCCGAACGAACGGGCGATCGAGCCGCAGATCACCGCGATCTATCGCCGCTTCAGCCTCAACAATCGCCAGATCGAGATCATCGCCCGCGCGACGCCCAAGCGCGACTATTATTGCCAATCGCGACAAGGCAATCGCCTGTTCGACTTGGGGCTCGGACCGATCGGCCTCGCCTTTTGCGCCGCTTCCTCCAAAGCCGATCACGCCGCGATCGAGCGCATTCTCGCCGAGCATGGGCCGGATGGATTTCTGCGTGCCTGGCTGATCGAGCGCGGCCTCGAATGGGCCGCCGATCTCATCCCCGACCTCACCAATCTGGAGTTCTCCTGATGGCCGCTCGGTCTCTTCGCCACGCTGCCCTGTTTTGCGCCGCGGCTCTATCCCTCTCGCTCGTCGCCGATCCGACGCCCGCGCAGATCGTCGTCTACGATCCGAGCAATTTCTCGCAGAATGTGCTCACCGCCGCGCGCGAGCTGCAGCAGATCAACAATCAGATCCAGAGCCTCGCCAATGAGGCGCAGATGCTGACCAATCAGGCGCGCAATCTCGCGAGCCTGCCGCTCTCGACGCTGAGCCAGCTCCAGACGACGATTCAGAAGACGCAATCGCTGCTGTCCCAGGCGCAGCACATCGCCTTCGATGTCCAGCAGATCGAATCCGTCTTCGCGACGACCTATGGTTCGGCGTCGACCAGCGCCTCCAGCTCGGGCCTGATCGGCACCGCGCAGACGCGTTGGCGCAATTCGGTCGCGGCCTTCGAGGATTCCTTGAAGGTCCAGGCCGGCGTCGTCGGCAACATCTCGAGCAACGGCTCCGCCATGTCTTCGCTGACCTCCGCCAGCCAGACGGCGACGGGCGTGCTGCAGGCGGCGCAGGCCGGCAATCAGCTGCTCGCGCTGCAATCGCAGCAGCTCTCCGATCTCGTCGCCGTGGTCGCGGCGAAGAGCCGCGCCGATGCGCTCGAACAATCGCGCATCACGGCGACCGAGTCGCAGGGACAGGAGCAATATCGCCGCTTTTCGACGCATTCCGGCTATGAGCCGGGCAATGTCACCATGTTCCACGGCAATTGAGGCGCGCCGATGGGACGATGGGACATATGGCGCGCCGGCGCGATCCTCATTCTGATCGCCACATTGGTCGCGACGCTCTCGGCAATCGACCTCGATGCGCCTGCGCCAGTCGTCCCTGACACCGGCGTCGCCTTTGCCAATGAACCAGACGATCTTTCCGCCGAGTTGCGCCGCTGCGGCGCGCTCGAACTCCAGGATGCCGAAGACCAGCGCTGCGAGGCGGTCTGGACGGAGAACCGCCGCCGCTTCTTCGGCAGGCCGGCGCGGCCGACGCCTCCCACGGCCGCGCCGGCCGCAGCTATATCGAAAGGCGTCGCGCCATGAACAATGTCGGCGTCATCGATTCCTTCCTGAACACTTTCACGACCTATATCGATTCCGGCTTCGGCCTGCTGAAGGGCGACGTCGCCTATCTCTCCTCCACGCTGATCGCGATCGACATCACGCTCGCCGGCCTGTTCTGGGCCTGGGGCGCCGACGAGAACGTGGTCCAGAGGCTCGTCAGGAAGACGCTCTACATCGGCTTCTTCGCCTTCCTCATCACCAATTTCAACAGGCTCTCGGGCGTAATCTTCAATAGCTTCGCCGCCGTTGGCCTCGAGGCCGGCGGCTCTTCGGTGTCGACCGCCGAATTCCTGAGGCCCGGCCGTCTCGCCCAGGTCGGTCTCGACGCCGGTCAGCCGCTGCTCGACGCGGCGAGCCAGATGATGGGCTTTGCGTCCTTCTTCGCCAATTTCATTCAGATCGCTGTGCTGATGATCTCCTGGCTGCTGATCGTCATCGCCTTCTTCATTCTCTCCGTGCAGCTTTTCGTGACACTGATCGAGTTCAAGCTGACGACGCTCGCCGGCTTCGTGCTCATTCCTTTCGCGCTCTTCAACAAGACCGCCTTTCTCGCCGAGAAGGTGCTCGGCAACATCGTCGCGTCGGGAGTGAAGGTGATGACGCTCGCCGTCATTGTCGGAATCGGCTCGGGACTCTTCTCGCAATTCACGACGAGCTACGGCGGCGAGCAGCCGACGATCGAGCAGACGCTCTCCGTCGTGCTCGCCGCGCTCGCCATGCTCGGACTCGGCATATTCGGTCCCGGCATCGCGACCGGTCTCGTCTCCGGCGCTCCGCAGCTCGGCGCCGGCGCGGCGGTCGGAACCGGCGTCGCCGTCGCGGGCGCCGGAATGGTCGGAGGCGCGGCGCTCGGCCTCGCCGGAAGGGGAGCGACGGCCGCCGCCTCGGGAGCCGCCGCCACCGCGCGTGGCGGCGCGAGGCTCGCCGGCGGAGCGGCGTCGGCCTATGCGCTCGGCTCGGCCGGCGAGGCTGGGCCTTCGGCTGTCGCCGCCGGACTCGCCGGCGTCAGCCGTGCCGCGGGGGCCGTCGCAGCGGCTCCCTTCCGCCGCGCGGCCGCCCGGGCGACGAGTTCCCTGGCCGAGAACTATTCCGCCGGCGCTCGCGCCGCCTTCGCGGCAACGGGCGGCTCGTCGACCACAGGCGCAGTCGGCGACGGCGCAACCGGCGATCCACCAGGGAATGCGCCGCCCGCCTGGGCGCGGCGCATGAAGCGCAATCAGCTCGCGAGCCACGGCGCGACGACCGCCGCGCATGTCATCCAGTCCGGCGACAGCCACGGCGGCGGCCATTCCGTCGATCTCTCACAAGAGGAATAGACCATGTTCCGACGCGTGTCGGTGCGCTATGGGCGCACTCCCGAACCGGAGACGCCCTATCAGAGAGCCGCGCAGGTCTGGGACGAGCGCATCGGCTCTGCGCGCGTCCAGGCGAAGAACTGGCGCCTGATGGCTTTCGGCTCTCTGCTCTTGTCCTGCGGGCTCGCGGCCGGTCTCGTCTGGCAGTCGACGCATGGAACCGTCGTCCCCTGGGTCGTGGAAGTCGACAAGTTCGGCGAGGCGCGCGCCGTCGCTCCGGCGACGGCGGATTACACGCCGTCCGATCCGCAGATCGCCTGGTATCTCGCCCGCTTCATCAACGATGTGCGCGCCGCTCCGGCCGACCCTGTCGTCGTCCGGCAGAACTGGCTGCAGGCCTACGACTTCACGACGACGGCGGGCGCCGCGGCGCTCAACGATTACGCCCGCGCCAACGATCCCTTCGCCAGGCTCGGCAAGCAGCAGATCGCCGTCGACGTCTCCAGCGTCATCCGCGCCTCGACCGACTCGTTCCGCGTCGCCTGGATCGAGCGCCGCTATCAGGAAGGCGCGCTCGCCGACACCACGCGATGGACAGCGATCCTCACCATCGTCATCCAGCCGCCGACCGACGCCGATCGTCTCCGCAAGAATCCGCTCGGCGTCTACGTCAACGCCATCAACTGGTCCAAGGAGCTCGGACAATGACCCGGCCGAATTTCTTGAATGCCGGCGATCCGGCTTCGCACATTGCCGTGAACATGCGGTTCCGGAAAGATGGAAACGTGTCTTTCCGTAGAGCCGGCTTTGCGATTCTGCTCATCTCCATGCCGTCGCTCGCTGGATGCGCGAAATTCATTCCGCCGGACATCGATTATGACGACGCCGCGCCGGCGCGGCTCTCCGCCGATCCGCCGGCGCCGGTGAAAATCGTCACGCTCGCCAAGCCGCTTCCTTTACCCGGCCAATTGAAGCCGCTGCACGCGGGCAAGGCGCCGCCCGAGCCCGCCGATCCGGCCGTGCGCGTCAATCAGGCCAACGCCGCCGCCCGCGTGCAGCCGGTCCGCGACGGCTTCATCAACGCCGTGCAAGTCTATCCCTTCTCGGGTGGGGCGCTCTATCAGGTCTATGCCGCGCCCGGACAGATCACCGATGTCGCCCTGCAGGAGGGCGAGCAGCTCGTCGGCTCGGGGCCGGTTGCGGCCGGCGACACCGTGCGCTGGATCATCGGCGACACGGAGAGCGGCGCCGGCGCGACCAAGAAGATCCACATCCTCGTCAAGCCGACGCGGCCCGACCTCGTCACCAATCTCGTCGTCAACACCGATCGGCGCACCTATCTGCTCGAGCTGCGATCGACCGACAAGACCTATATGGCCTCGGTCTCCTGGCAATATCCCGAGGACCAGCTCATCGCCTTGCGTCGTCAGAACGCCACCGCCGAATCCGCTGCGCCGATCGCTGCCGGCGTCGATATCTCATCGCTGAATTTTCGCTACGCGATCCAGGGCGACAGTCCCGCCTGGCGGCCGCTGCGCGCCTTCGACGATGGGTCGAAGGTCTATATCGAATTCCCGAGCGGCATTCGGCAAGGCGAGACGCCGCCGCTCTTCGTCATCGGTCCGGCCGGCGGCTCGGAGCTCGTCAATTATCGCGTCAGTCGTAACTATTACATCGTCGATCGCCTCTTCGCCGCCGCAGAGCTCCGTCTCGGTGACGCGGACAGCGAGCGGCGCGTGCGCATCGTCCGCACCGACGGAAGGCCGCGGTCATGACGCCGGACGCGAATGATGAGAAATTCGGCTCGCCGCCGCCGATCACGCCGGACCTTCGGCTCCGAGGCGAACGCCCGCGCGTGACGCGGCTGTCGCGCAAGGTGCTGATCGGCATGGCGAGCGTCGCGGCCCTCGCGATCGCCGGCGCGCTCGGCTACGCGCTGCAGCCGCGCGACAGAAGCGGCGCGGCCCAGGAACTCTACAACACGCAGAACCGTCCTGCCGCCGACGGCCTCGCGAACCTGCCCAAGGACTATACCGGAATACCGCGTCCGGCGCCGCCGCTCGGGCCGCCTCTCCCGGGTGATCTCGGGCGACCCATTCTGAATGCTGGCGCGGCCAGCAATACGACGATTGTCGGCGCATCGGCCTCCGATCCCGAGGCGCAGCGCCGTGCGCAGGAAGGCGAGGCCGCGCGCGTGAGCCGGCTCTTTGCTCAGACGAATGAGCGCGAGAGGCCGATCACGCCGATCTCTCCGACCGCGATCTTCGCGGCCGACGCAGGCGCCGTAGCGACGCCATCTGTCGACGCCGGCTCCGCTCAGAACATGCAGGATCGCAAGACGGCTTTTCTGACGGCTTCCACCGATCGGCGAACCGTCAGTCCCGATCGGCTCGTCAAGCCTGCATCGCCGTACATCGTTCAGGCCGGAACGGTCATCCCAGCCGCACTCATCACCGGCCTCCGCTCCGATCTGCCGGGACAGATCACGGCCCAGGTGACCGAAGCGGTCTACGACAGTCCCACGGGGAAATTTCTGCTCATTCCTCAGGGCGCGAAGCTGATCGGCCAATACGACAGCTCCGTCGCCTATGGGCAAAAGCGCGTGCTCCTCGCCTGGACCCGGCTCATCATGCCCAATGGAGCCTCGATCGTGCTGGAACGGCAGCCCGGCGCCGACGCCGCCGGCTATGCCGGTCTCGAGGACGAGGTCGACAATCATTGGGACATGCTGATCAAAGGCGCGGCGCCCTCGACGCTCCTCAGCGTCGGCTCCGAAGCGGGAACGACGGGCAGCGAGAATAGCCTCATCCAAGCGATCCGTCGCGGCGGATCCAACAGCGCGAGCCAGACCGGGCAATTGCTCGTTCAACGCCAGCTCAATGTCCAGCCCACTCTCACCATTCGCCCGGGCTTTCCTGTTCGCGTGCTCGTAACGCGGGATCTCCTATTGGCTCCATACAAGGAAGGAATGGCGCCGTGACGAAACTGAAGCTCGGTCCGCTCGCCGACGACAAGCCCGTCAAAATCACCGTCGAGATTCCCGCCTCTCTGCATCGCGATCTCGTCGCCTATGCGGACGCACTCGGCAGAGCCAATGGGCAAAAGATCGGCGATCCGGCGAAGCTGATCGTTCCGATGCTCCAGCGCTTCATAGCGACCGACAGAGCCTTCGCGAAGACTCGGGCAGGGCCGAAGCCTCAACCCGATGTCGCGGAAACCGAAAGGTCGGGATAGCGAGCGCGCAGCAGATCGAGAAATGTTCGGAGCATCGGACTGCTGTTCGTCTCTTTCCAATAGGCCGCGAACTGAAGCCGCATCTGACCACAGTCGTCATGCAGCTCGCGATGGGTCACTCCGGGGCAGCCAAATCCGGCGGCGCCTTCGAGCAGTGGCGAGACGCCATAGCCGGCGCCGACGAGGCTCAGCAGTCTGTCGAGGCTGACGTCCTGGTAGCTGATACGCAGAGAACCCGAGCCGCCGGTCTTCACGCTCAGCAACTGCTCGAGCTCGGAATCGACGCCGCGCTGCGTCAGCAATATCCGATCGTCGCAAAGCTCCTGCCATTTAACGGCTTGCCGATCGATCAGAGTGTGCTGCTCCGGAAGAGCGACGATCACCCTTTCGCTCCAGAGCGGCAGAATGCGATCATTCCACCTCCCGCCGCCGGCCGTCAGGATGGCGACGTCGATCGCGCTGGCGACGAGCTCGTCGAGCAATCGCTCCTTGGCGCCATCAACCAAAAGAATGTCCGTATCCTCGATCTGGCGCCGGAAGTTCGCGAGGGTCCCCCGCAGATTGCCAGCCGAGAGTGACGAGCAAATCCCTATTCGCAGTGGCCTGTTCCCGACGTCGCGTCGCGTTTTGAATCGGAGGAAGAGGCGGTCCGCTTCGTCGACGATGCGCTGCGCCGCTTCCAGAAATTCGCGGCCGACCGGCGTCGGCTTCGTTCCGCCGGTGGTGCGCTCGAACAAGTCCAGGCCGAGCTCACATTCGAGATCGCGCAATCGCCGGCTGAGGGTGGATTGACGAGTGCTCAGCGTCTCCGCCGCTTGCCGGAGGCTTCGATGCCGGGAGGCGACAATGGCCCATTTCAGATCGCGAAGCTCCGAATTCACCTGAAAAGCCCGGTTTCACAAGCTGATTTCCAGAATCGGATATGCCGACGACAGGAGGCCATCGACCGTTCTAATGCTTCCTACTTCATTGAAAATAAATGGCCTTTTCAAGGCCGCCGATCAGGCGGCTATCGCTTTGCAAGCTATGGGTTTTTCGGCGAACGGACCCGATTCCTCCGCAATCGATGCGCCGTTCCGAACGGCCCGACGATCATGCGCATGGGCGCCAAGTCCTCGGCCGAGACCGGTCGGGGCTCGTAGTAGACCGTGCTGCGGGCGAGCCCCAACGCCTTCGCCTGTCGGACGACCGAAAGATCGTGGGCGCGGTCGATCATCGCTTTGCGCTCAGCAGCCCGGCCTTGCTGAGCGCGCCCTCTAAAAAATCGTTCTCCAAAGTCAGCTCGCCGATCTTAGCGTGCAGCGCCTTCAAATCGACGGCGACCTCCTTCGCCTCGCCCTTCTCCTGGCCGAACACTCCCGCGGCTCCTTCGAGCAGCTGGCTCCGCGACGGCGCAATCTGGTTGGGATGGACGTCGAACTGCTGCGCCAATTCGGCGAGCGTTTTCTCCCCCTTTACGGCGGCCAGAGGCACCTTCGCCTTGAACGCCGAAGAATGCGTCCTGCGTGTCCGCTTGATCATCGAATGTTACTGATTCGCAACGAGAATCATCGCCGCTGTCATGCAGAAAATCCACTCAAGCTACTGTCCGAATTTCCGGGGCCGGCTCTCCCCTCGTAGCCGCCCGCTCGATGCCGGTCAGCGCTCTGCTTCAGATATGGGAATCCGCCACGCTTTATCGAATCGCCATGCTCGGACGACGCTCTAGTAATGAGCGGACGCTACACAAGCCGATAGCGGCGCAACAAACGGACAGTCCCCCAAGCAATGAGCATGGCTGGCAGGAGCAGCTGCAGGAGACGCATCAACATGTCTGACAGAATTTGCCCTGATGCCTCCTCCTGCCAAGCAAAATGCGGCATTTCAGCGAAATCGGTTTCGGTAACGGCCAGCCCGGATAGCACCCGTGGCTCAAAATACGCCCGCCAAGCCTCATGGAAGGTATCGATCTGCGTCTTGAAATGGAGATGCCGCCGCGAGCCGGTACCGCTGAGTCCGGTGATCCCTTCATAGGCCACGATAGCCGGCGAGAGGAAACCCCAGCGGTTGACCAGTTTCTGTTGCCCGGCAACCTGGCTTTCAAAGCGATCGAGCAGATCCTTGATCTTGGTATCCACATCTTTGCTCATCAGATAGAAGGCACGCAGTCGTTCCGGCACGGCCAGCTTGCCATCCTTGGGGACAAGCAACTCAGGTTCCGTGGTATAGCGGTAGTCCGTAACCAGCAGATCGTTGTAGCGGTTCATTCCTGCGATGGTGACCAAACGAGTACGCGTGGCCAGCTCGACCCTTGACGGAGCAGGACTCGCAATTGCGACGAGAAGATTGACGACAACAGGAACAATCAAGGTCAAGACAACCCAGGATACCACCAGCAACAAGGCATTGTTGGCGGACGAAGAGCCCAGGCCATTGACCAGGGCGGCCAAGGCAAACCAGAACATGCCATAGGCAATCACAATCAGGACCCATCCCGCCAATAGGGGAAGCGAATCCAGTTGCCTGGCAGGTGGAAAGAACACCAGGAGCGCAAAGAGCGGGATCAGGGAGGCACCAGCGAGAAGCGGCAAGGCTCTCGCCAACAGCTTCCCGGCCAGCAGCGAGGCCGGGGAGAGCGGATTGGACAGCACCAGTTTCAACGTTCCCTGCTCTCGTTCAGCGGACAGCAAGTTGTAACTGAGGGCGATAACGAGCAGCGGCAGCAGATAGATAATGACGAATACGGCATCCAACCGGCCACTCAACAGGTTCCAGGGATTCTCGATTTCCCCGTCGTACATGAAGGTGGCCTTGTTGTCGTAGCTGATCTTGTAATGATCTGGAAGCATGTCCGATTGCCCCAGCGCAAGCGGCGCCAGCGGAAGGGCCGGCATGATTGCATAGCGGGCGGCCAAGCCATAGCCGACACTGGCCGGATCGGCCGGATTGGAAAAAGGATCAGGCGTTTCCTCGCCGGCCAGAATCCGGCGCAACAAGGAAATGTTGTCCGTCTCCACGCGTTTCTCCTGGATCTGCAGCGTGGCGTGGGTATGCATTCGGTCATTCGTTGCTGCAATCCCGTTGTAGAGTCCGTAGCCGAGCACGGCGAAGAGAATGCCCAACGTCAGCCAGAGACTTCGGTCGGCAAGCAGGAGACGCCATTCATGGCGAAACACGAGGGCAAAAAGCTGGTAGTTCGATTTCATGGCAATCCCCCTCAAACCCGACGCGGCACGGAGAGCCAGGCCAGCGCCGCAGATATCAGCAATCCCGCGCACAGGATGACCAGGCTCCGGATATTGGCCGGCAGCACCACTTCCAATGTCGGCATGCGGTAATTGAACGGCGGAACCTTTGCCCACAGGCTGGTTTCGGACTTGTAAGCAAAATGCTGGTTGCCCAGCGGATCGGCGTGATGCACGAGATCATCGCTGATCAGGTCCTGCATGATGCGACGCTGCCGCTCCGCCGCGATCGAGAATTCACGATGCGCGGAAAAATCGGCGCCGGCGATACCCATCGAGAACGAACGCAGCGCCAGAACCGGAAAAACCAGGCCACTCCACTCCTGCAATCGCCGCTGATCGTCAAAACTGCCCCATAATTCGCTGAAATGCCGCTCGAAAACGCCGTAGCCGGCATGGTCGTCGACCTGCAGCGCTTCGCCCCAGCGGTTGAGGGGCAACTCGGCGCCCCAGCGCTTCTTGACGCCGAAAGCAGCCTGCCAAGCGACGGCATATCCCTGGCTCAGATCAGCGTCGAGGCTATTATTGAATTCCACCCGACTGGGCGTCGGATACCAGCGATCCGCCAGATCCGAGACCGCCCGGGGCGCCAGGACGATTCCCGCGATCCAGAACGCGAGAAGCATCATCAGCGCAATGCGCGATGTCGGCGCCCGCCCGGACACGGCGAGGGTGGCGAAGACGAAGATGCCAAGATATATCGCGTAGCCGAAGAACAAGATCGCTAGCCGCAACAAGGTGTCTCCCTGCAACGCAGGATCGAGACCGACAATCGCAATGACCGCTGTGAAGAGGCCCGTCGGCACAAGCAGCAGCGCCAGTGCGGACGACAAAGCCAGCGCCTTGCCGAAGAGCAGTCGATGTGGCGAGACGCCAAGACTCATCAACTGGCGCAGCGTCCCTTGCTCGCGCTCGCCGGCAAAGGCATTGAAGCCCAGCACGATGACCAGCAAGGGGCCCAGCACCTGCAGAACCCAAGCGACCGTGAGATTGCCGAAACGCTGCAAACCAGTCGCATCCTGGGCGGGCACGAACTTCACATCGCTCTGGCGATGTGCCTGCAGCCACTGTGTTGATCCGACGTACGGCGTTATCCCGGTATCGACGACCGTGAGGGGGGCCTCCGGCTTGAAAACGTGCATCCCTTGGTGAGCGGCATCGTGCGGGTGCCGCTCCTTCTGACCGATCCAGTCGTCGTAATCCAGTTGTTGTGCGGCTGCACGCTCCGCATTGGCTGTGCGCTGCTGCTGCCCACCGACAAGCAGCGCCGTCAGCAAAAGGATCAGGACGATTCCGCCAGCCCAAAGCAGACGCCGATCGCGTAGATACTCCTTGAGTTCACGCCCAGCGATAAGCCCGATCATTGCACCGTCCTCATATGTTCAAGATAGGTGGCCTCCAGTTGATCGTGGCTGACCGATTGGCTCTCAAACTCGGCAAGCAGCTGTCCTTGCCGCATGATGCCGATACGGGTAGCTGTCTGCTTGGCATGAAAGAGATCATGGGTGGTGGTCAACACGGCGACGCCTTGGTCGGCCGCCTTGCGAAGCAGGAGGGAAAATTCGTTGGCGGCGCTGGGATCGAGCCCGGAGGTCGGCTCGTCCAGCAGCAGTGCTTTGGCGCCCTTGGCCAAGGCAATGGCAATGCCCACCTTCTGGCGCATTCCTTTCGAATAGCTGGATACGCGTCGCGTTGCCGCCGAGGGATCCAGGCCGGCCTGCACTAGCAGCGAGAGCAACAGTTCGCAGGGAAGGCGGCGTCCTGTGGCCAAGGCGGCGAAATATTCGAGGTTTTCGATCCCGGTGAGAACCCCGTAGAGCATCACCTGCTCGGGAATGTAGGCAATGTCTTTCTTGCTCTTCAAAGGGTGCTGATCAACTCTCAGCCCATTTACCAGAACGCTGCCGCCAGCAGGCGTGATAAATCCCAGAAACGCATTGATCAACGTGGTCTTGCCAGCGCCATTCGCCCCCAGCAGGCAATAGATATCCCCGGGGCGGACATTGAGCGTCAAAGATAGAAGGGCAACAGTATCGCCGTATGTGACGTACAGCTCAGCGGTTTGCAGCATGGGGTCTCGATCCTTTCGTGGGCTCGTTGGAGGGCCAACGCATCTCTGTTTAGAATTCGTTGTTTCCGCAGGCATTTAATCGGAAGACCGGCATCCATTTTTCCGAAATCCTGCTCAGGCAACGGATCGGGTCAAAACCCCGGCGGCCGAACCCGCGGCGACGCGAGCGTCACAATCGCCGTGGGTGCGGACGGGCGGCGGCTCATCATCGATCCGACGACGGCGGACACTCCGACTTCTGCGGGCGCGCGACAAATTCTCGACGCCATTCGCGAGCATCGGCCGTTCGACCGGACTCTTCAGAACCGCGCCGATACGGAGAATGCAAAAGTCCTCGGCGCGCCCAGAAGCGGCTGCTTCAAAGTGGAAATGCTCTGCACATACTCCGTGTCGAACAGGTTGTTGATGCGGAAGGCGGCGTCGAGATTGCTGTCGATGTGGTAGATCGCGCTGACATCCGTCAGAACATATCCATTGAGAAACAGTGTGTTGCCGTAGTTGCCCGCGCGCTCGCCGACATAGTGGAGATTGAGCCCGAGATCGAGCGGCAAATCCGCCACGCCCGAATAGAGGGTCCACAAATTCGCGGTCCATGTCGGAATATTCAGCGGCCTGTTCCCGGAGGCGTCGACGCCCGTCCACTGGTCGATGAATGAACCGTAGCGTGCAAACGTATATGCGGCATTGAGGTTCACCCGCCATTGCGGCATCAAAAAGAAATTCGTCGCGAATTCGACGCCGCGCGACATTTGACTGCCGATGTTCGAAACGCTGTTTTGGGACGTCTGGCTGAGAATATTCGACCGACGGATGTCATAGAGCGCCAGGGTCGCCTCGATCTGTCCGTCGTCGAGCGACGCCTTGGCGCCGACCTCGCCTTGCCGCGAGCTGCTGAGATTGAAATTCTCATTGGCGTTGGCGTAGAAATAGGCCGATCCGACCGGATCCTGCGCGGTCGTAAATTGACCGAACAAGCCGAACTCCTTGGTCAGGTCGTATATGGCGCCGGCTCGCAAGTTGAACGGGTGATAGTTTCGGCGAAAGCTCGTCGCGGCGTTGAATGTCCCGTCCTGATTGTAGTTCGGCCGGTCGAGGCGCTCGAACTCATAGCGCGCGCCCGTGACCAATCGCAAATTCGGAAGAAGCTGGAGGCTGTCCTCGAAGAGTCCGGCATAGCGATCCAGTCTCGCATAGGTTCGCCGAGCCGGCCACAGGCCCGGAAAATTCCCCAGCGTTCCGACATTGGGATTCCAGGCGTCCACATAATCGGCGTAGTAGGCGTCGGGATATGCGGCGTCGCGAGCGAAGTGAATCGAGCTGACTTCGGTGCCGACCAATGCGCGGTTGGGCAGGCCGAAGAGATCGTGATCGAGGGTCGCGGTGAGAACATTGCCGTAATTGTGCTGATAATGAAAAACATGAAACCGGTCCCGCGCGATCGACCCGGCGGGAATCGGATTCCCGAACGCGTCGGTCGCGCCATTGTCGAGGCCTATAAAGGTGGATGAATACACGTCGAGCCAGTCGCGATCCGCGAAGAAATAATAGGCCGTATCCTTGATCGTGAGATTGCTCGTCGGGCGCCAGGTCGTGACGATCGTCGGCATGAACTGGCTCGATTTTTCGAGGGCGTCGGCGGCGTTGTAATTCTTGTAGCGCATCGTCCGATCGATCACGAGGCCTTCCCGGGACGTGATCAACCCCGACATCGGGGAGCGAGCATAGGCCGCGGGAATGAGCGGCGTTCCATAGTAGCGGCTCAATTCGTCCTGCATATAGTCGATGCCGAGCTTGACGTCGAAATCCTCCTGTGGCTTCCAGAGCAGGCTGGCGGTCACATTGAACGAGCTCGGCGTCGAGTTCTCTACGAAACCCTGCGCGAAATTGCGGCTGAGGTCGAGGCGCGCCGCGAGCTGATCATTGATCTGCGTCGTCGCGCCGACTCCGAGATTGACCGTATTGAACCGGCCGACGTCGAGGAAGGAGTGGGACGAGCCGATGAAGGCTTCTCCTCGGGTCGGACCGAACTCGGGCTCTTTCGTGCGAACATCGACGACGCCGCCGATCGCGCCTTGACCATAAAGAACCGATGCAGGGCCCTTGAGCACCTCGACGCTTTCAAGGTTGAAGGTGTTGTATAGACGATCGGTGAAATCCGACGGGCCGAGATAGAGGCCGTTGCGCAGCACGGTGATTTGCGAGTCGGTGAAGCCTCTGATGGAATACGACATCGGCGTACCCGGATTGCTGCCGAAGGTCACGCCCGGGAAGGTCCTGATGACCTCGTGCACCTGCTGCAGGCCGCGCTCCCGCATCTCGTTCTGGTTCATCGAATAGACTGTCGCGGGCGTCTGACGCTGCGTCAGCCCGAGTCGGCTCGCCGTCGGCGCAGGCGTGTTCAGCGTCGTCCGCGCCGAGGGGTCGTTGCGATCGCCGCGGCCGTGACCGGCCGAAGCGCGACCGCTTTCTCCCTCCTGCGCTCCGATCTCGATCGTCGGCAGCGCCTCTGGCCCGGCGTCGCTGCGCACGCCGTCGTTCTGCGCGAGAATGATCGACACCGCTTTCTCGTCCGGGCCGCCGAAGCGATAGGTGAGTGCCGTGCCCTCGAGCAGATGATCGAGCCCCTCGCGGATCGAGAAGGCCCTGACCAGCCCCGACCTGCGCAGCGCGCGCGTCACCCGCGCGTCAAAGGACAGATGCAGCTCGTTCCTCACCGCGAAGGCGTTGAGCGCGGGCGCCACAGGCCCGGCCGGACTGTCGTGGACCATCGCGGCGCCGCTGTGCTCTTGCGGCGAGAGCGACGCCTGCGCCGGCGCCACTCCAAACGCAAAGGCGCCGATCGCCATCGCCGCAACTGTCGAACTCATCTCCGCACCCTCGTGACGCAGACCCTTCTTCGCCATCGCTGCTTCCCTTCGATATGTGATAGGTGCCAGGGGCGCTCTCCGGCCCCCATGACGCCCTCGACGGCTGCGTCGAATTCGGAGTGTCGATCTTCAGTACCTGAATTGCAGACCCAATGAGACCGATCGCGGCTCGCCCCGGAACAGCGCTCCATTCGACGTAAAGTTCGCCCGATCCATCAGATTGGAGGCATTGACCTCGAGCTTCATCCTCCTTCGGCGGCTATTTCGATTTCAGGCAGCGATTCCTGCGCGAAAGCGCCGAGCGACGAGAGGGCGGCGAGCGAAAGGCAAGCCGCGGCATGGTTCGTCTGCGGTACAAATTCGTTTCGCGATGATCCTACGTCGAAGGCGCGAGGAATAAGTGCGCATATCAGTTCTACCTCACAAGGATGTGGCGGATCGGACTTTCCGGTTCCAATCCGTCACGAAATTCTGACGACATTCGCGGATCAGTGTGATCGGTCGTGTCGTCGATCGCGAGGAGCAGACGGCCAATTCCCGTTCCGGCGATCGGTGGCGACCGATGCGGCAATCCGGGACATTCGAGCGTGGCGGTCTTGCCGCCGCGCAGGACGGCGATCCAACCTCGCTCGAGCTGCCGGATAGCGTCCGAAGGAGGCGCTTCGCACATCGGCGGAGTCGCGAGAGCGGAAGGCTCTATCCATTGCGTCCCCGGTCCGCGATAAGTGGTAACAAGCCGAAAGCGGACATTATCGACGTGGAATTTGCGACAAGCGTCGTCGGTGATCGTTTCGAGTCTCACGAGAAGCCGTTGCGCCCGCGCCAGCTCTCGAAACATTCGGGCCAGATAGAGGATGTCCTTCACGAGCCAATCGGCGAGCCATTTCTCGAAATCGGCGTTCGCCAATCCTTGCCAGACAGCGTGCTCCAATGTTTCGGCGTCGCTCGTGACGCGCAGGTTCGGCAAGCTTGCGATCGGGGCCGCATCGAGAGCAGTCGCGACGAGCGGCTCCAATGTTCGTGGAATGAGGCTGATCGACCACAAGCGGCGTCGGCTGCGCGACAGGCGGAGCGCCGTCGGGCATGCGGAACGCCCCCCGAGCGAAAGGTACACGATTTGTCGGTCAGGCCGCATCTGCTCGCTCCCAGACCGGGAAGGGATCACGAAGCGAGCGATAATCGTCGGGATCGAAGCGCTTCATTCTGTCCGATCCGACGAGGCAGGCGTCGAGCGCCGCCCGTATCGCGGCCTCGTTCATGCCGACGCCGATAAAGACGAGCTCCTGCCGCCGATCTCCCCAGATCTTGTGCCAATTACGATCGAAGAGCCTCTTCCATTCCGGATGGTCTGGCCAATGCTTCTTAGGGACGGCGGCCCACCAATAGCCCATCGCCGTGACGCGCGCGATCGCGCCGGCGAGCGAAAACTCGCCGACCCAATTGGGCCGTGTGGCGAGCCAGAAGTGTCCTTTCGCTCGGATGAGACCCGGCCATGTCTCATTGACGAATGCGTTGAATTTGTCCGGGTGGAACGGTCGCCGCGCGCGGTAGACGAAGCTCTGGATGCCGTATTCCTCCGTTTCTGGAACATGCTCGTCGGAACTGTATAGTTCCTTGTGCCAGAGAGGATGGCATTGCGCCTTCTCCTCGTCGAATAGACGCGTGTCGAGAATGGCGTCGAGCGGGGCTTGTCCGAAATCCGCCTGGACGATGCGCGCGTCGGCGTTGAGCGATTTCACGACTTTGCGCACGAGCGCGAGATGGTCGGGCGAAACCTCCGAGGCCTTGTTGACGACGACGACATCGGCGAACTCGATCTGCTCCACCAATAGATCGACGAGCGTGCGTTCGTCTCCTTCTCCGGCCGTCTCCCCACGGTCGCGCAGGAAATCGTTGGACCCATAGTCTTTGAGAAGACTGATGGCGTCGACGACGGTGACCATCGTGTCGAGCCGGGCGACATCGGAGAGGCTCGCGCCATTTTCATCGCGAAAGGAGAAGGTGCTCGCCACCGGAAGCGGTTCGGCGATCCCGGTGCTCTCGATCAGCAGATAGTCGAACCGATTTTCCTCGCAGAGGCGCCGGACCTCTTCGAGCAAGTCGTCGCGCAGGGTGCAGCAGATGCAGCCATTGGTCATTTCGACGAGCTTCTCGTCCGTCCGCGAGAGGCCGGCGCCGCCATCGCGCACGAGGTCTGCGTCGATATTGACCTCGCTCATATCATTGACGATGACCGCCACCCGCCATCCCTCGCGGTTGTTGAGGACGTGGTTCAGGAGCGTCGTCTTGCCGGCGCCGAGGAAGCCCGACAGGACGGTAACGGGAAGGCGGCGGTCGGAGCGTTCTCGTTTGATCATGGCGGCCTACACAGTGATATGTTATAACATAACACTTTACTCACGGCTCATTCCGGCGTCAAGAGCTGGGTCGGTCAAGGCGCGCAGCGCCGCGGCCGGCATCTGCTTGCGCCCCAGCTTCTTGCGCAGAACCACCCCTCGGCGGCGTCGACGCCGTGCAGATGAAAGAAATGTTTCGACGTATCCATGCCGATGCGAATCTTGTTCACGGACGGCTCCCTCGATCGAGATATCAACAACGCTGAGATCCAACTCATTCTCCTTCCTAAGTAATGCACCACACGCGATCAATCCGATCGGGGCGCCCCTCGAGAAGCGAAGCCGAACCTCGAATCTGGAAACCTTCAGTACCTAAATTGTAGACCCAATGAGATCGATCGCGGCTCGCCCCTGAACAGCGCGCCATTCGACGTAAAGTTCGCCCGATCCGTCAGATTGGACGCATTGACTTCGAGCTTCATCTTATCATTGACGCGATAGCTCAGCGACACTCCGAGCATCTGCTGCGACGCCACGGTAAATCCATATGTGTTCGGAAGAGTCGCCTGAGCACGGCTTGCGTAATAATAGCTGGCTCCGATCGCGAGGCCGGCAAACGGACCAAAATCGAAGTCGTAGTTCGCAGAAACGCTATACACGCGTCGCGGCGCGCCCAAAAGATCACTCCCCAGCTGGGACCGCGAATTCGAGTCCTTCGATACCATCGCGTGGACGAAGGTCGCCACCCCTTCGATGCGTAAATTCGGAATCAATTCGGCGCTGGCATTCAATTCCACCCCGTGACTGTGCTGCTGCCCCGTGACGATCGAGTAAAATCCCGACGGGTTAGACGGATCGACGATCGCGACATGGTCGCGGGTGACATCGAATAGGCCAATTCCGAATATGAGCTTATGATCTGGAAACTCCTGTTTCAGTCCGAACTCGTATTGTGTATCTCGTTGCGGAGCGGGCGCGTCACCCCCCGCAGGCGAACGCCCGTATTCGGAATGAGAGACTGTCCGAACGCAGCGAATAAATGCGTGCTGTTCCAGGGACGATAGAGAATCCCGCCTCTGGGCGAAAAATACCCTTTTCTTCCCTTGCTCAATCCAATCGCCGGCTCGCCCGCCAGAACGCCGAAAGGATCGAACATTCGTTCTCGCTGGCTCAGAAGATCATAACGGCCGCCGACCATCAATCGCCAATGATCATCGAAATCGATCATGTCCTGCCCGAACACAGATTGACTCCACGCACGCGCGACGCCATTGGCCCAGTACGCTCCGTCATAGTTCACGGCGACAGGATAGATCGGGCGAAAAATATCGATCGCAGCTAGCGCCTCCCGGCCGATCTTGTGATCGTAGGCATAAAAATAGTCCCAGTGCTCTGCGCCGACAAACACTGAATGTCGCCAGGAGCCTGTCCAAAAGTCGCCATCCAGGCCAACCTGCGCGGCGAAGCTACGTATGGAATAATGAGTCCGCGCCGGTTGTCCCAACGTGAGGGACCGCGAGCCATCATAGCCCCACCCGAGGAACCAACCGTAGCGCGTCGATCGAAGATAGTAGTCTAAATTCATACGACCGCGCCAATGTTCGTTGAACGAGTGTTCGAAAGACGCTGCAATATCATCGTAGAATGGAGTCTCATTTTCATTGGCCGGCACGCCGCCATAAAACTCGCGCGGAACGTGGAAAAAAAGCGGATCCGCGGGGACGCCGTCACGATAGACGAGCCTCGAAGCGTTGTGCTCTGCACGCAAGCTCCATCGATCGCCCCTCTCATCGGTAAACGCCAACTTCGGCGCAATGTCGAATCCGCGCGACCGAACGAAATCAACGAAACTATCCGTCGACTGCATCGAGCCTGTCACCCGAAGCAACAGCTTTTTCTCATTGTCGAGCGGCGTATTGCTGTCCAAGGTCAGACGCCGCAGCCCAAATGATCCGACCGATATATTTGCCGCCGTGAAGTCCTCTTCCGCGGGAGCCTTGATGATATAATTGGCCGTACCTCCATACCCGCCGACGGCCTTTCCATACAACATCGAGCTCGGTCCTTTGTAGAACTCCACATGGTCAACCGTCGAAAGATCCACCTCCTGAGAGGTGAACCCATGCGCCACGCCGTCGAACAACGCCAGTCCGTTCGGAAAGCCTCTCATGACGAAATTTGGGGAGTAACCGGAGTCCGATGACGGCCCGTTGATAAACACTCCCACCGTGTCCTTGCCGAGATCTCGCGCTTTGACAGATTTATCGTTTCCAGGCGAATCGCGCAGCTGCTCCCTCCGATCTGCCGTCCCGCGATCGCCAGAATCCTGCTCCGCCATCGCGTTTCCGACGATCATCGTTTGTGTGATTATGATCGCTATTTTGCGGATGACCCGAGATCGCAGCTCGTCGGAACTCATGTAAGATACTCGCCCTGCTCATCGAATGCGCGACGTCGATAGCCGATTGGGGTCAGATCCGCGCGAGCATCGGCAAAGCTCCCAGAAACGCGAGATCCCGTGACCTCAACGACGACAACGGCAATGAGACGGCCGGCGCCGGACGGAATAAGCGGTGTTTCGTCGTCTTGGGAGGAAATAGCCGTCCCTGGCGAGCCCGCGCGATGATATCTTCTGGAACGGCGCTATGACCCTCTCTCATGCTGATGACAGAAACCATGTCATAAGACAGCATGAGGCACGGCACGACCGTCAGAGCCATCGTCAATGCGACGGCTCGCCGATGATGCCCATCCATCACCACTAGGCTGTCTCGATCGACGTACAAGAGCGTCGTCCAAACGCCTTCCTGCGCGATCGACTTCCCGAGCTCGACGACATTGTCGTCGACGGTCTCCTCGTGCGGAAGAAGCCGCGCTGGATTTATGAAAACAGGCATGAACTCATTCATCTCGCGCGTCCTGCAGAAGCCAAGAAAATCGACGATGCCCTTCGACCTCGACGTTGAAGATCTGCGCGATAACGCGGCGCCTACGGATCCAATTCGCCCAATCCAAGCACAGCTGTCTCGAGCGAATGATGTCCGTCGCTCGCGCTATCGAATTGGAAGACGTGCGTTCGTCGCGTTCGCGGAGGCAGCAGCATGTCCGTCAGCTCCTCGCAGACCCTCGGCTCATCCAGCGCGTGGGATCGAATCCAACTGTCGTCGAACACCGTATTCAAATACTTCTCTCCGCCGTCGCACACTATCGCGACGATCAGCTTACCCTCGAGAAGCTCCCTCGCCCGTCGCAAGGCGCGATAGATCACGCCACCTGCCGATCCCCCCACGAGAACCGCATGATGGCGAGCAAGATATCGCGCCGTTCCGAAGGCTTGCGCGTCGGAGACTTTTTCTCCTTCGTCGATCACGCTGTAGTCGATGACCGCGCCGATTTCTGCTCCTGCCGGTGTCCCGGTGCCCGATTGGTGGTACGGCGCTCCGACGCCGCCGAAAATGACGGATCCCTCGGGCTCCACGCCGACGACCACGAGTTCTGGAATCCGCGTCTTCAGCGCACGGGCCGTTCCGCACAGAGAGCCCCCCGTTCCCACAGCTCCGAAAAGGTGTGTAAGATTGGGCCCCAAATTCGCAAAGAGTTCGTCGGCGAGCTCCCGATAGCCGTTGGCGTTGGCCGGATTATTATGTTGCTGCGTCCAATAGGCGCCGGTCTCGATCGAGATCCGCTCCGCCATCGCATCGCGATCCGCAGTCGCCAGTCCACCGGTGTCGTCACCCACATAAACGAGCTCCGCGCCGAATGCTTGCATCGCGCGCAATTTGTCGACGCTCGCGTGACGATCCACGACCGCCGTGAACTGGTAGCCGCGCTCCGCGGCGATGAGCGCCAATCCCATCCCAGTGTTCCCGGACGTCGACTCTACGATCCGACCGCCGGGGCGAAGCTTTCCTGACGCTTCCGCTTCGTCGATCATTCGACGCGCCATGCGGATCTTCGCCGAACCCGTCGGATTGAACTGTTCGAGCTTCAGCAGGAGACGCGCTCCCGAACCCTTCAACGGCATTTCGAAGAGCGGTGATCTTCCGACGAGTTCAGATATGGATGACTTTATAAGTCCATCGTGATGGTACGACAACATGACGACATCTCGGTTCATATCGAATTGATCAAATCTTTTCCTCGACGAATCCTGCGGCCACGGTTCTGTCATGGTCCCGCGAAAGCGGCGGGATACGCGCCGTAGCTCTAGCGAGCGCGTCCACGAATGTGTCATTGTCTCCACGTTCGCCGATCGTGACACGCACAAAAGACTCGAAGCCGGCTTCCTTCCAACCCTTCACAATGACACCGTCTTTCTGGAGCTCTTTCGTGACGAGGTCAGACGGTCGCCCGGTGTCGACGAACAAAAAATTCGCGAGCGATGGCGCCACGACGAACTCTTCCTCCCGTAGACGACAGGTCAGATAGCGTCGCTCCACGTCGATGAGATCGATGGTCTGCCGTAAATGTTGCTCATCTTCGAGCGCTGCGATCGCCGCCCGTTGCGCGAGATGATTGACGTTGTACGGCGTGCGCACGCGGTCGAGCGCATCGACGACGCTCGAATGAGAGGCGGCTCCATAGCCGACGCGCAACCCCGCCAGTCCATATGCCTTCGAGAAGGTCCTGAGAACGATCCAAACTCTCGATTGTGCTCGCAGCTCTTCCAGAGAATCGGGAAAAGAAAGAGAGCCTTTGGCGAATTCGAAATAGGCTTCGTCGATCACCAAAACGACGTCTCTCGAGGCGGAGTTTATGACGAAACGGAACTCGTCCTTCGTGAGCGCAACACCGAGCGGGTTCGACGGATTACAGAGCATGATCATCTTCGTCGGCGACGAGAGCGCGCGTTCCCACGCTGACGCGTCGAACGAAAAGTCGTGCCTAGGCCGAACTTTGTCGACATACGCGCCCATCATCATCGGAAAAATTTCATGCAAGCCGAAACAGGGCGGCTGCGTGACGACGCGATCGCCGGGGCTGAGAAAGGCCTGGCAGAGCAACTCCAAGATATTTTCGGAACCATTTCCGATGATGATGCGATCCTTGGGGACATCGAGGCGAGCGGCCAAAGCCTTCCGCAGAGAATTCGCCGCCGGGTCCGGATATTTTCCGCAATCGAAAATCTCCTGGGCGAGCGCAGCCATCGCTAGCGGGGAGATTCCCAAAGGATTCTCGTTGTTCGATAGTTTCGTGACTTTCGATACTCCGGACTCGGCCTTCACCACTGTCGGATCGGCGCCCGGATCGTAAGGGGGGAGCGCCGTGACCTCGGGGCGCACGAGAGATTTGCACAATTCAGAAACAAGGGTATACCGCATCACGGATTTCCTCTCGTTCACGACGCTTGAATATTCGCGTTACAACAGGTCCGATTCGTCAACTCGGCGACGCGCTTTTCGAACAAGATCACCAGGAGCAACGTTGTGGCGGCAAGTCCAATGGTCAGACCAATCCACACGCCGTAAATTCCGTAGCCGGCCGACACGCCGAGCGCATAGGCGCTGGGCAGGCCTACGAGCCAATAGCCGATCAGCGAAATTTGAAAGGGGCCGGCAGTATCTCCCGCTCCGCGCAATATGCCGCCGCCGATATTCTGGCCCGCATCGAAAATCTGCAGCACCGCGGCTATGGTGAGCCCCGCTATGATCAGCGCCACAGTGTTTCCGTCCTGCGCCAGATCCGCGGAAATGAAGATCGAGGCGATGCGTTCCGGGACCATCATAAAGACCAGGCCGATGAGACACATCGCCAGCCCTCCGATGCCCAGACCGAGGTAGCCGAGTCGTCTCGCTCGGGAGAACTCCGTGACGCCGCATGCCTCGCTTATGTGAACCGACGCCGAATGCGATATTCCGGCGGAAATCATGAAGACGATGTAGACGATCTGGTTGATGACCGTTTGAGCAGCGAGCGCCTGCACGCCCATTGAACCGATCAGCAATGTCACCACGCTGAAAAAGCCGGCTTCCGAAGCGTATGTTCCCGCGATCGGCAATCCCATCCGCCAAACGGAAGCAATCGCCCCGGCGCTCGGCAACGACCATCTCATCCTCATATAGGTCGATAATTTTTGATCCGCGCCGATAACGCCCACGAACATCAGAAGCGACAGATAGAACACGATCGTCGTCGTCACCGCGACGCCGACAAACCCGAGCGCGGGGAAGCCGAAACGCCCATAGACGAAACCGTAGTTGAGCCCCAGTGTGAGACCGATCGAAGCGATCGTGATCATGAGAAGAGGCCCTGGCCGCTTTAGGCCGACCGTGAAGTGCCTCAGGGTCTGAAACCACAGACACGGAAGCAACCCCAGAGCCCCTATGCGCAGATAGTCCATAGCTTGCGCCACGACGACGGGGTCCTGACCGAGCCATGTGAGCGGCCAATCGAGCAGAAGAAAAACGAGAGCGAACGCGAGCCCGGCCGCGGTCGCCCAGAACAGGCCGGCCCTGAACAAATCACGGACCGCTTCTTCGTCTCCGCGGGAGTTCGCTTCCGCGACCAGATTGCTCACGCCGGTGATGAGGCCAGTCCCAGTCGTTCGGAACTGATTGAACAGAGCGATCGCGAGGCCTCCCGCGGCAACATCCTTCGCTCCGAGCGTTCCGAGCACGACGATATCGATCGTCGTCAGCGCGACATATGCGAAGTTCGTGAGGATCAACGGCCAGGACAGCAGAATGATCTGCACAGCCTCGTTCTTCCACGACGACGAAGCGCCCGTGCCTGATATCACCATAGCTTCACCCGCTCTCCGAGATTTTGCGCAAGCGCGCGGTCAGCGAGATACCGCCCCAGCGCCACATCTGTGACCACCATCCCGCTGTTGTAGGCAAAAACGACATCCCGATCGGAGCGCCGCGCCTTCGCCTCTCCGAGCAGAATGTCCGGCAGTTCGGCATCGACGGTCGGGATCTCGCCATTCGGACCGGCGAGGTCGTTACAGGTCACGAGCATCTGCGATGTGTCGGTCACGATGCGAAAGTCGGCACCATGGAATACGTCTGCATGGACTCCATATCCGAGCAGGACTGCGACCGCGCCGGGCTTCATCCATTCGAGCCGAACAAATTGCTTCGATGAAAGTCCAGCGGCGCCGATGACGATGTCCGCATCCCTGGCCGCTTCCTTCAAATCGGAGACGAATTCGACCGTTCGCCCAGGATAGTGTTTCTCGACGCTTTCGCGCGCGGCATGCAGGCCGGCTTGATGGGTTCCGAAGATCTGCAGCCGGTTCAGCCCCGGGATCGCCGCGACAAGCATCGGCAAGGCGATTTGCCCCTGAACGCCGGAGCCGACGACGAGTGCGTTCGCCGCGCTTGGCTGCGCCGCTCTTGCCATGAGAGCCGATGTCGCCGAAGTTCTGAGTGGACCGAGCTCGACCACGTCCAGCATCGCGATAGGCATGCCGGTCAGATCGTCACACAAGAAAATGAAAGAATGGAAGCGATAGGCGTTTTTGGTCCGCTCAGGATCGAATTCGTATACGACTTTGAAGCCGATCGTCTTGCTCGCGCCGTCGCAGCCGACCATCGAATATCCGAGCGACCGCTTGTCCCGTGGCTGCACGATCGTCTTCAATGGATTTTCCGAGTCGCCGGTTCGCAATGCGATGAAGGCGTTCTCGACGACCCGGATCACCTCGCAATAGTCGATTTCCAGTCGCCCAAGCGTCGCTCGAGAGAGAATCGGCAAGGCCCCGTCTGTGATTTGTCGAATGCCGTCGCTCATTTTCGCGCTCCAATCATCGTTCAAGCGATACCGTCTAGCCGCCATCGAATGCGCTCATGCTCGAATTCGAGCGCGACCTTGTGAGGCAGTTTTGCTTCGTGAAAAGGCGATTCGTTGGAGTCCATCTGATATCCCGCCGTATTGAGATAAACGATGAGGTCGCCGACGCCGATCTCTCGATCGAACCTGATCTTTCGCCACGCCAGCATATCGGACTCGAGACAAGTCGCGCCGCCGATGCAGGCCGCAAATTCTCTCCGCGGCCGCGGATGTGAGGAGATCAATATGGGGTCGGGCAGATATTCGCTGTTGAACCATTGCTCCGACAAATTGAAGCTGGAGCCCTCGACAGTGACGACCGCATACCCACTGGTTTCAGTCCTGTCCTTCACGCCTTGCACGCGGAAGGCCGTCATTCCGGCTTGATCGAGCAGGGCTCTCCCGGGCTCGACCACGAGCTTCATCTCACGTCGTCTGAATTTTTCTCCCAGAGCGATCGCGCCATCGAGGCAAAATCCGAGGATATCGGCGAACGCCTGGGCTTTAGCCCTGGCGCCGCCATAGGGGTAAAATTCACCGAAGGTTTTCGACGCATGATAGTTTCGTGGTGAGTCGAGATACTGGAATGCGTCCCAGACTTCGGGTTCGATATAGCGGACTGGGAGCCCTCCACCGATGTCGACGCTACGACATTCCCTCAGTCCCATGGCCCTCGCCCGATCGCATAGATCGATCAGTGCGCCCGCCGTTCTGGCTCGCGCGTCGATGCAATAGCCCGAGAGATGAAAGGACAGCCCCAACAGACGCACGTGGTCCGTTTCGCTCGAGCAGGTGGTGAACGCGACGTCGATTTCGGGGATGGAAAGGCCAAAACGGCTTTCGCGCTGATTGTCGGTCTGGCATCTCAGAACGATATGAATTTGCCGGCCGCATTCGCGCGCTACCGCGACCGCATGGTCGAGTTCTCCGAGACTGTCGATCGCGATCGTGCATCCGTGGCATGATGCGACATAGAGAAGCTTGCGCGTTTTGGCTGGGCCAGACACACCGATCAGATGTCCTGGAATTCCGGCTGCAAGAGCTTTTTCGAGCTCGCCGAGGCTTGCGACATCGATCCCGATTCCAGCGTCCATGCATTGTTCCGCGAAGCAGGCGGCTTTATTTGCTTTCTTGGCGAAGAGGATCGTCGTATCTACTCCAAATTGGGTCGCCACGCCTTTGAGCTCGGATATGTTTTCTGCGAAGATCTGCGGGAATACGAAGTGCAGCGGCGAACCGAGGCCATCGACGAGCTCTTTCATGAGCGTCGTGTGATGATCCAGGAGCGAGCGTGCAAATCTATGGGTGATGGCCGGCAGTCGAGGATGGAAACGACATTCCTCGGCCGAAACATCGTCGAGAACAGAAATGTTCATCGTCCTAGCTCCTTCCGCGTCAAACCGGCGCTCAGAACAGCAAGACTTCCGTCGCGAAACTCAGGCATGCGTTTGTTTTTCGACGGCGAAGGAAATCGTCTCTCGCAATCGACGCTCGAGTCGAGCGCGTCGTTTTCTGAGCCAGATGACCAGACCCGACAGTGTGAGAGCAGTCACCGCGATTCCCAGCGCGCAGACAAAGAGCCGGTACGGCAGCCCGAACACATTGGCCATGTGCAGCGCATAGAGCCAGCTCGTGATCGTGTTTCCTGCATACAGACCGGTCGGGAGAGAGAAAGCGACCAGTTCTCCTGTCGCGCCATCGGCAATCACTTCGGTCACGCCGCGCCGATCCTGGATGTCACGAGACGAGCGAAACTCGAGGCTATAGACGTTGCGGTCGCTCGAATAGCGCATCGACGTCGGCTCGAACGCCTTGGCGTCGAAGCTACGCGACTGCTCGGCAGCAAGGCGGCGCAGCACTGCCTCCGCCCCGCTCCATGATAGACGTCCATCCGAAGAAGCTCTGTTTTGGAGAGCCTCCCATGCAGGATGATAATCGAACAGACGACATGTCGCCTGGAAGTATACGGTGTCTCCGAAATTCATATAGACGCCCGACCATGCGAAGATCAGCAGAACACTCCAGAGCCACAATCCTCCGGCTCGGTGAATGTCGAATGTTATGCGATAGGCGCCGCCGCGCCATTTGACGCGCCAGGACTGTGACCAATCGCGTATAGCCGAGAGCGCGCGGCGAACGCCGCCTCCCCACATGGAGGCCGGAAACGTCAGATAGAGGCCGATGAAACAATCCAATGTCCATCCCAGAGCCACCAGGCCGAGCGCCCAACCTCCAAGACGGCCGAGCGCGAGTTCGTAGTGAAGCCGGTAGATGAAGGGCATCAGATTGACGCGCCCTTGTCTGATGTTTCCCCATTCGTAGCGGGCGAGCTCGGAGCCGGTGTAGGGATCGAGCAGCAGCGTGTCGAAATCGCGCTCTTGCGGAGATTCGGCGGTGGTGAGGGCTCGCGGCCGCATACGAATTTCGGCGCGCTCCGGCTCGCGTAGATAGACCGAAGTCGCTTCCATGTCTGGCGCGATCGCCTCGGCCCGACCGATAAGTTCCGCCATTTGGAGACGAGCAACGCCGGGACGAGGCGCGGGGTAGAGACTCGGATTGAGAAATCGATCGAGCTCAGAGTAAAAGGCGAGCAGGCTTCCGGTCAGGCCCACTATGATCAGAAAGGCCGTCATGGCCAAACCCGCCCAGCGGTGGACGAGCGCGATTGCGCTGCGAAGCCGCATCGGTCCGCTCCTTGCTTCAAATTCGACGCGTTGCCGTACGCTGGAAATCAGAATTCGATGCGAAGCGATCCCATGACGGAACGCGGCGCCGCAGGCATATTCGACCAGCGATTACGCATTATGTAGTATTTTTCGTCAGTGATATTCTCGATGTTCAAGCGCGCGGTCGTCGTCATGCCGGCGATGTCGAACTTATAGGCCGCGGCGAGGTCGACCCTGGCGTAGCCCTCATCGGAAAAGCTGTTCGCCGCGTCGCCATATCGACGACTCGCCGCATAAACGCCACCGGAGACGCTGAGGCCTCGCAGCGCTTCGCTGTCGAATGAATATTTCAGCCACACGCTGCCTTGATGGCGTGGCGCATTGGGCAACTGATTACCGACATAACCATTGTTGTCGACCGTGATTCTCGTGCCGGTGAGCGCGTAGCTCGCGATGACGTCGACGCCTTGCACGATTCGTCCCTGCAGGTCGACCTCCAGGCCGTGACTCTTCGCTTCGCCGATGGCGATGTCGACCGCTGGATTGTCCGGCGATGGCGTCGGAATATTGCGCTTGGCAAGGTCGAACAAAGCTACCGAGGCTTGCAATCCGTCGAACAGGTCCGCTTTTAATCCGATCTCATATTGTCGTGATTCTTGTGGCCTGTAGAGAGCGCTCGGCTCGTAGAGAAATGCGGGCCCGAAGGACTCCGAGTAACTCGCGAAAGCGGCGACCGAAGGCGTCAGCTTGTAAGAGACGCCGAAGCGGGGACTCCACTTGCTGTCCTCGCGCCGCTCGAAAGTGAACGGCGACCAATAGGAATAGAGCAGCTGGCGCTCCACGAGCTGATAACGCACTGCGAGCAGGAGATTGAGGCTGTCGGTGACCGTCACCTGATCTTGAATGAAAGCGCCATGCGATTGATCATTCTGGCGTACGACGAAAGCGGGCGGAATGAATTTGTATCCGGAGGCGTCGACGAACGACAGCCACGGGCGATAATTGTAAATGTCGATCGTGTCGATATATTCTTCTGTTGCGGCCGCTTGGCCTCTCATCTTCGAATATTCTCCGCCGACCCGGATATGGTGTTTCAACGGGCCGCTATCGAATTCTCCGGCCACATCGGCCCAGATGGTCTTGGTGTCATAGCGCTCCGGCCCGAACCAAGTCAGCCGATCGGCGTAGACGTCTCCGGGCTGCAGCGCGTTCGCGAAGGTATAGAACTGATGATAGTCTTTTCGGTTGCTGAACCAGAGAAATCCGGCCGCCGCCTTCCAGCGCTCGTCGAAACGATGCTCGACATTGATGTCGAACAATGTATTGCGATGGGAGTCATATAGCCCTCCCTGGCTGAGATTCCTCTCGATCGGCAAGTCCGCGAGAGTCTTGCCCACAGCCGGCAGGCCCTGATCGTAATTCAAGCGGCCATTGTCGATTTCGGCATTGAAATTGATCCGCGTCGACGGCGACGCTTGCCATCGCAACGCCGGCGCAATGAAATATCTTTTGATATCGGCGAGCTCGCGAAAACCGCCGCTCGTCAGATAAGAGCCGTCGATGCGATAGGTGAGCGCGCCGTCGGCGTCGATCGCGCCTGTCGTTCCGGCCTCTGTTCGATAATGACGATACGAACCGATGCGCTGTTCGATGTAATGGGATCGAGTCACGGATGGCTCTTTGGTGACAATATTGATGACGCCGCCAGGATCCGACATCCCATATTCCGCCGCCGACGGGCCTTTCAGGATTTCGACGCGATCGACATTGGCGGTCTGAAATCGCAAGAAGGGAACCTGCACGCCGTTGCGATAGGTCGTGAAGCTCTGCTCGAAGCCGCGAACGACGAAATGTTCGTATGCCCCACCCAAGGTGTAGACGCTCTGAATGCCGCTGACATTGCGGAGAATGTCGCCAAGGCTCTCCGCTTGTGTGTCCTTGATCATTGCAGATGGGATCACTTGCGCCGAGGCAGGCGTCTCCAAGAGCGGCAAGGCCGACTTCGAAACGGTGACATCATCTGGCGCTCGGTAGTCGCTGCGAGACTGTCCCCCAGAAGGTGACGGCCCCGCGGCCCGCCTTCTCGAAGAGTCATTTGGCGTAACGGCGCCGATTTCGATCTCGGGCAGCTGCGTCGCTCCAGAAGGAGAGGCGTCGTTCAATACGTCACGCGACTGCGCCAGAACGATCGAGACGATATTGCTGTTCGGTTCGACTTTGTAGGTGAGGCCCGTGCCTTCCAAGAGCTCCCTCAACGCCTCGTCGAGCGTTCGCTTGCCGACGACGCCGCGAGTTCTCAAATTTCGAGTGGCGCCTGCACGATAGATGAGCTGAGCGCCGCTCTCATCCGCGAGCATATTGAGCGCATCGGCGACCGAACCGGCCGGTATCTGATAGACCTGCGGGGCTATGTTCGCTCGAGCAGGAGAGACGTCGATTGCTAGCGCGGAAGCGCCCGTCAGGAACAGACCGACGGCAGTCACACTTGCCGGATTGACTCCTATGAGTGCGACTTTCCCTGTTTTCGACATTCCGCATTCTCCTCGAGCGCGAGGCCCTGTCTTGAAAGACGCGGAGGATCGAAAAACAGGAGTCGGGAAGCGCAAATATATTTTGCTGTGGCAATTATATCACAGCAGCACGATCAGATAGTCCGACAGATGCAGGGCTCTCAGGCCGAGATGGGCTTCGATGGCGCGAAGCGCTTCCATTGGTTGGTCGGTCCGAAAGACTCCCGTCACCCGCAGGTCGCGTATCGCGGGACTCGCCATGAGCACCACGCCGCGATGAAAGCGGCCCAGCGTCGCGAGCACATCTCCGAGAGGCTTGTCCTTGAAAATAAGCTTGCCGCGACGCCACGATGTGACGCGTTCGACATCCACTTCGTAAGAATCGAAGGCCGGAAATCCGGGCGCATAGGCCGTTTGGCGGCCGGCTTCGACGACCACCTTGCCGCCTTCGCCCGTCACCTCCACACGGCTCTCCGTAACCGTCACTTCCGTGCGCTCTTTGTTGATCGAAACGTCGAACGCCGTTCCGAGCGCCTTGATCTCGCCTCCGGCGGCTTCGACGACGAACGGTCGGCTCGCGTCTTTCTCGGCTTCGAACCAGGCTTCGCCTGCAAGCAATACGAGTCGCCGCTTGTCACCCGAGTAATCGAATTTCAAAGCGGAATCGGCGTTCAAATGGGCGCGCGAACCATCTGGCAGGACGACGGTTCTGAGCTCGCCTGTCCACGTCCGGACATTTGCGCTCCACCAAATCCACAGGTCTCCGGCAAAGATGGCCACGGTCGCCGCGGTCATGGCTCCGATAATCGCCGCCGAATACAAACGACGGCGCCGCATCGGCCGGCGTTTCGAGGCGACATAAGCGCGCACCGAAGATTTCGGCAACGCCTGCCATGCGCCCCAAAAATCACACGTCTCCTCCCAGGCCGCCTCGTTCCCGGGGTCGCGCGCGAGCCATGCTCGAAACGCCGCCAGCTCGGATGGAGACAAACCGCCCGCGTCGAGCCGAACCCACCAACGAATAGCGGCAGCGATCCGATCCGCCCGCTCTCTATCGTCTGGCGCGGTGTCCTCGGGCATAATTCTCCTGTTTCACATTCCGGAGGCAGAAAATCCGGTCTCAGGTCGGTCGGGCCGCTCCCTCGGCTATATTATAAGACGTGGAACGGCCCGAAAACAGGAGTCGGCTCCTGGGTCGCATGACCTATCGAAGCGCCTCCTTGAGCTTCGCGACGGCGGTCCGCAGGTGTTTCTCGACCATATTTCGTGAGATGCCGAGTCGTCGGGCGATCTCTTCCTGATGCAGATCGTCGAAGCGCCGCATCATGAAAACCTCGCGACAACGCGGCGGCAATGCGTCGAGCGCTTCGAAGAAGCGAGCCGCTGTCTGCTCCGCTTCAATTCTCGCGCCTGGAGATGGAGTAGGATCGTGGATCTCCCCGACCGCATCGTCGTCGTCGACGACGAATTTGCGTTCCGTTCGTTTCCGGCGCACGTGGTCTCGGGCGAGATTGACAGCCGTGGTGCGGAGGAGAGCCAGCGGCTCCGCGACTGTTTCACGTTCGGCGTGACGCAGGACGCGCAAAATCGCCTCCTGGGCCAAATCGGAAGCGTCGTCCGCGCCCACCTTCCGCGTCAGAAAACGCAGAGTTTCGCGCGCGTAACGTACGATCAATTCACGCAACAAATCTGATGCTTGGACGGACATAGCCGAAGTCCATGGGGGATTTCGATCGATCCGCTCTCCTCCGATTTTCAGGAAACAGAGAGAAGCCGGGGACGCGGAATGTCGAGAGTGGCTCGGAAATTCGCGCGGCTCAGAGCTGAAGACTCCAAACGCTGCGAACGTTAGACCGATAACGCTCGAAATCCGGGCGGCGCTCGGGACGACCATGACGTCTCCCATCCGCTCGCAACAGGTAATTGCTGGTTCTCAAAAAGGGCAGTACGACAACTCGCCGAGCCGTTCGCAGATGGATCGATGAGATAGAAAGCAGCAAGCCAAACGACGAAGAATGCTCCAGCGCTTTCGCGCCCGCTGCCGTGACAACAGGGTAGCGGACATTCACGGTGGTCGGATGGGCCAGGGGCGGTCCCACCGTCGGCGGCGGAGCATTGCGAAGCGTGGGTTTGCATCGCAAAACCAAAGTCCGTCCCGAACTGCGAGACGGCATAGGTCAGACCTTGCAGGGCGATTACGCATGAGACGACGATCGCAGCGATCGTGCGCTTGAAAGGCAATCGTCGCATCTCGAATTCGACCATGGTCGACACTTAATTACGATGATGAGCAAACGTCAACGGCATGGTCCTACGCCGGATCGATGCTTTGAAATTATACGGTTTCGGGTTGATCAGTGCGGGATGAAGCAACAGCCCTCACCCTGAGGAGCCCGCGGAGCGGGCGTCTCGAAGGGTCGAAGCCGCGCGCTGGATCGCCCTTCGAGGCTTTTTGCGTTCCGCAAAAAGCGCCTCAGGACGAAGGGATTGGATTGCCGGCCCGAAGCGATCGGCCGGAAACCGTATTATTTGTTTTTCCATCGAGTCGGCTACTTTGGAAAACGTCCGGATTTTGGTCGGAACGGATGCGCTCGCCAAATTGATCCGATGGCGTCTCTTCGAGACTCGCGGACAGCGTTGCCAAAACGTTCTGTTCCGCTTATCCTTCTCCTGCTGCAATTGAAACGAGCAGCGGCCGAACGGGATGTTGGAGCATCCCGCCCGGCCTGACCACAACCCAAGCTGAAGTGGAGCCTGGATCATGGCTGATTCTGAAGATAGCACGACTCCGCCTGCCGTTAGCTGGCGCGCCATTTTGAAGAGCGCCCTGCCGTCCCGCAAGAAGACGGGAAGCGCTTCGTCCGACCCCGCCTTGCAACTCTGGCGAAGCTGGCAGGCCAATCGTATGCAGGTCGTCGCGCTGACGCGCCGATGGCAGCGCATCGAGACGCATCTCGTTCATTCGGTCGGCTTCCCGGAGGTCGCGATCTGGCGTTCCGGCGAGGAGGAGCCGAAAATCGCTCATTCTGTCGACGAGATCGAGGAGTTGCTGGCGGACGAGCCGGAAATCCGGAAAGAAACGCTGATCGCGGCATTCGAGGAACATCAAAAACGATGGGATGACGCGGCGGCGGCGCTCGGCTTCGACGCCGTCGACGCGGAACTCGAAGCCGCTCTCGATAAGGAGCGCGGTTTCACGGCTTCGGTCCCGACGACGAAAGCCGCCAGCCTGCCGGGCGTCGCGGCCAAGCTCTCCATCGTCATTCAGCTCGGCGAGCCGAGCCCGAAGGACGCGGAATTTCCTTGGCCCGAACTGCGCTCGGCCCTGGCGGACCTCGCCCGGCTGGCGTCGGCGGAAGCGGCGATCTCGCCGTTGTGACGCTCGCGCTCGGGTCCGTGGTCGCTCGACTACGGACCCGGCTTCTTTCGAACGGCTGCGCGCCTTTGCGCCGGCCTCCGGCCTTTTCGAGGCGACTTCGAATCGGTCCGGGCCGGCGGTTTTGCGCCGGCGCCTTCAGCCGATGCCGAAGATGACGAGGTCGCGTCCCCATTTTCGCTCGAAGGCGTCAGGAGTTCGAGCGCCGGGATGCCGAGAGCGGCGGCGAGACTCTCGACGGCGTCGACCGTCGCCGCATAAACGCAGCGTTCGAGCGAGCTGATATAGGTGCGGTCCAGCTCCGCCCGATGTCCGAGCTCCTCCTGCGACAGGCCCTGCGCCAGCCGATATTTCCTCAGGTTGCGCGCCAGCGTCTCTCGCATTTCCATGACGAGAGCCAGCCAGCTTGAAGAGTATTTATCTACGGAGTATACTCGTCAAATTCCAGCTTCCCGCCCGAGGAAAGGAAGCGACAGCGCGGCAGAAAGCTAGAGCTGTTCGAGCATCATCGCAAACCGACCGGAAACGCGAACATGCGTGAGAAGCACCTGGGTGACGCGGTTTCATTGGCGACGATTCTGTTGAGCACACGCGAGCAGTTCGGGCGCGCGCTACGTGACGCCGCGATGGCGAGCATCGGAGAAAGATCGAAAAACGCAGGCGTCGACCAGCCGGTCATTTCCCGCTGTATCCTCGAGTCGCATGTCGACAACGCGCTTTATCTGATCGGCAGAGATGGGCTCGACGCGCTCGAGAGCACCGTCCGATATGCGGTCGACGAAATGATACGAGAGGCGTTGGCGAACATCGGAACGCGCCGAGCGGACAATTAGTCTGCGGCCGCGCCAGACGCTGCCCGTCGAACCGAGAGGCCTCACGATGAACGATCGCATTCGCGTTCCCGCTGCGAGCTAACCGACTTCGCTATCTCCGGCGCCTCATTGTGACGTCCCCGGCGTATAGGAACTGAAGTTTCCCGGCCGGCAGCACGGTTGGCGTCGATCAAATTTCAAAGAATTTTGTTTGGGAGCAATTGTTGTGGAAAGGCGAATAACTCTTACTGATATAGACCGCCCCGGAGAGGCGCTCGAAGTCGATATCATCGCGGCCGACGAAACGTCACTGACGCTGGCCGTGCCGAACACCTCCGTGCAATTTCAATTATTCCGCCATAGCCGCGGAGTTCCCTATAAAGGATCATTGGGTGGGCGAAGCTTTTGCTTCGTTCCGCTTGCTGTCGAGGCTAAAAGGACCGTCGGGAAAGGTAGAAAATAGAGAACCTTGATTGCCATGCAATCAGTCGCGGCGAGCATCACAATCCTCAATCGATCGTGCTGAGTGCAAGAAAAAAAGCCCCGGCGCCGCAAAGGCGATCACGGGTTCGGCGAGACCACGCTCGCGGCCAGATGGTCGGCGAAGCTTCGAACCTTCAGCGAGATATGGCGATTGGTCGGATAGACCGTGAATCGCAAGGTCCGGCCAATCTGTGTTCTTGGCTCACCACCGCCGAAACGCTTCTTTGTCTCCTCGGTGGCAGCCATGTAGAGCGAGAAGGCAAAGAGGCGTTTCACTTCCTGAGCGCAGCGATACTCGTGGCCAAAAACTCCGCCACCGCCTTCACCTTTGCCGATGGTCGAGGCCCCTGCGGAAACACGGCGTGTACGTCGACCGACGCCAGAGCATGATCGGGCAATAAGCGGACGAGCGCGCCGCTCTTCAACGCCGCCTCGGCGGCGACGTCAGAACTGAGCGCGACGCCGAGTCCTGCGATCGCCGACGCGATCACGCCCGGCCCCGAAAGCGTTTGCACGCGCCCACGCACTTCGACGGACGTCACAGCCGTGTTCTTCGTGAACATCCAGGCGTCTCGGCCAAATCCGCCGGGACCGAGGATGGCGTCGTGTTCGGCCAGATCAGCGGCGCGCTTGGGCGCGCCGCGCTTCTCGATGTCAAATTCGCGCTGAGCGACGAGTTGATCGCGCTCTACAAAAGCCTCGGCAACGACCTGCCGGGCTTTAACAACGATCGCGCCTGGGTGTTGCCGATGCCGCGCACGGCCGCATTCAGCGCGAGGGCGATGTCGTCCATCTTGTCGCCCGGCAGGTGACGGATCTATCCGCCGACCTCGCCAGCGTCGGCAGCCGCGACGTGAATGTCCCAGTCCCGCACGGGCGCGGCGACCAAGTCCACGACGGCGGCTCCGATCCTGACCCGCGCGACTTGCCGCCGAGAATGTTCCAGGTGCGCAATCTCGTCGACGGTGCCTACGGGCGCATCAAAGAAATCAAGGTGAAAACGCGAGATTTCCGCAGCGAGCCGCAAAACGCGGTCTCATGAAAGGAGATCGAGGCATCGGCCCGCGTCCAAGTCGTGGGCTTCGTGCATTTTTTTTGAAATAGGCATCTATATCATTCGAATATATACGTATCCTGACCTCAGCGCCGAAGGTCGCAGCGGCTCCGAAGCCCAGGAAGTCCGCCGAGCGCCGCCAGACGGCGGCACAAGCCGAGACACCGGGCTGATCGTGAACGCCCTCGCGGCAAAAATGGCCGCCCGGACTGCGTTGCTCCACCGCACGATGGCATGAGATTAAAGGATAAGGCGATGGACAAGGCAGACATGCGACGGATTTGGACGAGCATCACAATCGCTCGCATCGCTTTTCTCTGAACCGCCCCGGGTTTGCCGGAGGCCCCAACTCTTGAGAGACTGGGGTCATGGAAGCAAAGAAGACGACGAACAAATTTTCATCTGAGGTCCGCGAACGGGCGGTGCGGATGGTTCAGGAGCATCGCGGCGAATATCCGTCGGAATGGGCGGCGCTGAACTCGATCGCCTCGAAGTTCGGCTGCACCGGGGAGACGCTGCGCAGTGGGTCCGGCAAGGGGAGCGCGACGCCGGATCGCGCGCCGGTCTGACGACCGACGAAGGGGCGCGCTTAAAGGCGCTGGAGCGGGAGAACCGCGAACTCCGGCAGGCCAACGAGATTTTGCGCAAGGCGTCGGCCTATTTTGCCCAGGCGGAGCTCGACCGCCGGTCGAAGCCATGATCGCCTTCATCGACGAGAACCGCGACAGCTACGGGGTCGAGCCGATCTGCGAGGTCTTGCCGATCGCCCCGTCCAGCTATCGGACGCATGCGGCGCAGCGGCGTGATCCCTCGAAGCGCTCAGTGCGGGCGCGGCGCGACGCCGGGCTCACCGAGAAGATCCGCCGCGTTTTCGCGGAGAATTTTTCGGTCTACGGCGCCCGAAAGGTGTGGCGGCAATTGCGGCGCGAGGGCGAGGATGTCGCGCGCTGCACGGTGGAGCGGCTGATACGTCCGTGAACGGAACGGGGTAGCGGCCGAGCGTCAGAGAAAACAACATCAGCAATACGAGCACAGTGAATAGTATGAAAGGCAAGCTAGCTCCAACGCAGCCACGGCCAGCCGCTGCGCCGAAGTGTTGCAGACGCCAGTCAGAAGAAAGGGCCCTCCGGCTTTCGTTCATGCGGCCGCCTCTTCCAGACCCCACAGCTTCGGCGGCTTGAAGGACTCGCCGAGATGATAGTGCAATGTCTTCCACGGCACGTTCATTGGGTGGTCTCTGAGAAAACGGCGAATCCAGAGACGATCGACATCTGTCAGAAACGTATAAATCTTCATGCCCTCGGGATCCCCGTATGTTGCGGCCAACTCCTGAACGCTCGGGATTCTGGATAACATGGCGCGCGCCGATGTCTCGAGATCGTCGAAGATCTCGGCGAAAGGCGTCGTTTCGAGCCTATCGATGTTTGTCGCATCCAGTTCGAGACGAAGAGAAATACCGTTGAACGCTTCTTGTTCATTGCCGATGGCCGCGATCCATTCGCGCTCCGAACGCAATGTCATTCCTTTCGGGAAATGGTCCGTCACGGTTTCCGGCAGGGTCGCGCGATCGTTCTCGTCGATACGCTGATCTTCATGGTGGACGTTGTGGCCGATATGATAGGGAATGCGCGTCGAGCGCCCGGAATGCGGCGTCGGCAGGGCGTCGAACATGTCGAATGCTTCGCCGAGCAGCGGCAGGCTATCCTTTATCACGATGTGCTGATTCGTATGTTTCAAGCCCAGCCCGACGCCTGTGCGCATCGTCCGCATCATGAAATCGAAGTCGCCGCGTCGCCCGTTCCAGCGATCGTGCACGGCGCCGTGGCCGACGAATGTGCCGCTGATTCCGATCAGTCCAGCCTCCTGAAGCTCCGACAGCCAACGGCGCATTTCGTCGTCGCCGCGCATTTTCAATCCGCCGAGGGATATCCAGTTGAATTCGGCGTCATGGATACGCCGAGTCCATCGCTGGATCGTCTCGAACGTGTCGACGTCGAAATTATAGGATGGCCAGAAGCCGCCCTGCACATGAATGTCCGACCGTTCCGCCTTGGCCCAGTCCCGGAACCGTTCCGTAAAAGCAAGGTAGCGACGAACATCGAGGTACGCCCCGCGGTCGCCGATCGAGCAATAGCGGCAGATGTGCGCGCAAGGCAAGGCATTGGCCTCGATAGATAACGACCTGACAGGTCCGACGAAACGGCTCATCTCTCATCTCCTCGGCGTCAGGGGCTTACGTGAAATCGCGCATATCCGAGCGAGTCGGCGTTGGCTTCGACGTAGAGTGCGGCGTCGATCTCCGCATCGCTGAGACTGTGGTCGTACGCTTCTCTGTAGGCCGCTCGATAGGCTTGGCGGGTCATGTTCGGCAGCTCGGGGTACAATATCTCGGCGAGCCAAGTGAGAAGGAGCGTATGCTCGACGGGCACGTTGATCGGCGCGATGCGGGGCATGAAATAAACGCGTTTTTCACGGACCGCGCGGAGCGCCCGCCATGTCGAGCTCTGATAGATGGAAGCGAGATCGTCAGTGTCAGCGCGTCCCGGGACCAGGATGATATCGGGGTCGTAGATCAGGATTTGCTCGGGGCCGACGAGTCCGTTGAAGAGCAAATCGCGCGCCGGATTGGCGGCGCCGAGCTTTTCGAGCAGAGCGTTGACGGGATAGCCGCGCCGGGCCATCCATGACGTAACGCCGTCGCGCGGACTCATGGGTAGCGCGGTCTGCGGCCTGCCGGAGGGCAGCTTCGCCTGCAGCGTCTCCTGTTGTTCCTCTGCCTGCCGCCATAGGGCGGTCGTCCGAGCCTCGCGAGCAAGGAACCGGCCGATCAAGTCCCAGAGCCGTTTCGTGTCTCCTCCTTCGAGCTCGATCAATCCTGGATATCCGACTTGGCGTAAAGCTTCGGACTGGCCTCGCCACGCGAAAAGCACATCCGGCTCGAAGAGCATCACGAGCTCGGGGTCGGGTATCGCGCCACTCGAGCCGAGAAGCGGCAAGGTCTGGAGCCGGGGAAAGATGGTCCCGAGAAGCGTTCGCGTCTCGGTCGCCTGAACGAATTTCGAAACTGCGCTCACTGTCTGCGCGCCGCCGGCGGCCATAGTATAGAGCGTCAACACCGGCGCGAGAACGGCGACGTTGTTTGGCCGAGCTCGCACTGCCACAGCGTGTCCGTTCATGTCAAAGATCGAGGCTGGGATCGGCGCTGCGATCTTCACCCGCGGCGGTAACAAACCTGTGCTCATGACGAACAGGCTGAACGCGATGAACGGGTATGCGTTGAATGGGCGCATCATACGATTTCCGTTTGATACGGATTCCGGCCCATCGTTCTCGCGGCGCCGGCCACCCCTTCTCCCTTGGGGAGTGGGGCGCGCCATGGGCCTTATTCAAATCGACCGGCCGAAAATGGAATCACTTGCTCATGTATCGCCTCATCCCGTCAGAACTTGATCTGCGCCGAGAACGCGACTGTGCGCGGCGCTCCCACGCCGAGTGGATTGATCCAATAGGCGTTGTTGGCGAGGTTCGTGACGTTGAGCCTGAACACCGCTTCCTGGGTCCAGGGAAGGATGCTCGTGTAGCGGAGGCCGATGTCCTCTGTCACATAGCCGGGAATAAAGACCGAGTTTATGGCATCCCCGGGCTGCTTACCGACGTAATAGACACCGCCGGTAAGCGTGAGCCCAGGCGCGAAGGGAAGGTCATATTCGGCAGTGAGCTTCGCCATTCGGCTCGAAACATACAAAGGCATTTTACCAATCAATGCTGGATTTGCCTGCTGGCTCTTCACTTTTGGATCAATCAGAGTCACGCCTCCAAAAATCCTAAGCCCTTCCCGGATATTGCCCACAGCCGTCAGTTCGACGCCCTTATGAACTTGACGGCCGTCCTGGACGTAGGTCGATGTGCCATTGTTATTGTTGACTGCGTACTGCAGCGCTTTGTCGATTTGAAACAGCGCTGCCGTCAGCAGCATACCGCCAATATCGGCCTTCGCACCGAGCTCATATTCTCTGCTCACAAAAGGAGGAAGAATTTCCCCGCCGTTTGTATATGTGATCGCTCCTGTTGAGGGTATAATTTGGCCTTGCTCGAGGGACTCGCTGCGGGTGAGGTAGGTTGAAAGCCATGGAACCGGCTTGAAAATGAGTGACAGACTAGGCGTGAACTTTCCTTTATCATAAGCCCCGCTCAGGATGAAAGGCGGCGTCGCGTTGTAGTTCTTTTGGATAATCTGCGCATAGTTTACCCCAACCAATGCTGAAATATGTTCGTTAATACGTATATCATCTCCTATAACAAAATTATTTTGACCAGCTATATTTGATGTATACCAAGATCCCGTATAGCTTAAGCTACTTTGCAGATTTGGTTGCTGGCTATATATCGGACCTGTAAGATAATTAAGATTATTTACGGTGTATCTCTGACTTGAGTAGGCTTGCGAGTATGACTGGATGCTGCTTCCGTAATAGCCGGCTGTTAATTTGTGGTCAAAAAGCCAAGTATGGAAATGCGCATCCAGGAACGCGTAACCCGTAGAAGTCTGGTAACGCTGCGCGCCATTTCTAAATACGCCCTGGTTATAGAATCCCGCATCACTTCCTGCTCCCAGCGTATTAAAAGAATTTACGTAGCTTGGTCGATAAACGTCTGTGAAATAGTAGGCAAATCGAGCTGATAATACGTCGTTTAACTTCGAATCAAGGCTGGCCCCGATCCTATGCACCTCATAAGGCATTGAGGTATAAGGTTGTGAATAAAGGGAGGAGGGATTAGGCACCCAGTTAAAATGAAACTGACTCGCTCCACGAGAATCAGTATTTTGTTGCCATAGACCATTGAGAGAATGAAGGTCCCAATATTGATGGCTTCCAATCACGCCGAGTGTCGTGTCAGGCGTAATATGCCAATCCAATGCGAGGGTGACCAGCTGCTTGTCTAGGCTCTGATCTTTGAGCGGAGTGTCGCCATGTTGCGCCACCACATTCAGTCGGTAGCCGAAGCGCCCCTCCTTGTCGATTGGTCCTCCGAAATCTCCGTGGACGAACCCTTGTAGATGACCATAGTCGCCGATCGAGATACTCGCCAACGGCGTCGGAGTGGGCCGCTTGTACACATAGTTGACAATCCCGCCGACTTGCGTCGGCCCAAAGAGAAAACCTGTCAATCCGGTGAATATTTCGACTCTCTCTTTATCTTGGAGAGTGACCGGATAATTGGCATAAGAACGCGTCCCATCCTCTGCGTTATAAGCTGGCCCGAATCCCCGTAGTATGATTGCCGGGCTTCCTGACCGGTTGATACCGGCAGGCGTAGAAAGTTGGACGACGGGGCTGATCTTGAACACATCTTCTTGTCTCGACGCCAAGATGTTTTCCATGAGTGGCGATGACACGACGTTGACAGAATAAGGCACGTCGAGAAGCGGCTTTTTCCCGAACGGCCCGAAATTGGTCGCCGTTTCGGGCTTGTAGCCCGCCGCCTCGCTGCCTTCCTTCGCTTTCGCCTTGTCCCTGGAAGCTCGTTCGCGACTGTCGGTCACGCTGATGTCCGGCACCGGCGTCACATCCTGAGCGCGTCGCGCCTGCTGCGCGCGCGCCACCGAATAGGAGGCGACGAGCGTGAGAGTCGATGCGCCGGCGAGGAGAGCGATCAGGCCGAGCGGCTTTTTCCAGATATCGGAACGATCGGTCATTTGTCTCAGGTCCTTCATCACATGCGGAAGCGCCCATCGAAAATCGAGGCGATCCTTGTCGTTTTCGGCGCGCAAAAGCGCCCTCGGCGCGCGGACGAGCCGCGACGCGTGACAAAATCGGCGGTCGACAATGAAAAGGTCAGACGGCGATGTTCATCCGCCGCCCTCGCGCCAGGGCGCTTCGACGACTCTGCACCAGGGCGCATTGACGAGACGATCGAGCTCCGCCGCGAACAGCGCAAAGCCGTCATAGCCCCAATAATGATTGGGGGGGCCACGATCGCAGAGGAGCGATCGCCGAAACACCTGCTGGCCGCGCTTCAGCCATTCCCATTCGTCACGCTCTCGATGCAGGACGAGATCGGGTTTCGCTTCGGCGACGAGCGCATCGATCGCCTGTTCGGAGGGGTGGTCGCGATCGCAAATTCGGCGTGGCGTCCTCCAGCGGCCGAGAGGACCGGGCCATCCGTCGGCATTGCCGATGCGCAGGCCCAGCAGCCGATAGGGCTCGAGCTGCTCGTCCGACATTTCGTGAAAATGGATGACGAGCCTGCCCTCGAGCCGTGGCCGGTATTTCGCGATGACGGATTCTGTCTGCGCGCGACCGCGCGCGATGACGGCCTCGGCTCGCGCCTTCACGCTGTCGTCGAAATGCGTCGCAACCGCGCGCAACGACGCCTCCGTCGAAGAGGGGCCGGCGAAGCAAGTCCATTGGACCGGCACGCCATACCAGCTCTCGAGCTTTCGGGCCGCTCCGGTCGCGAGGTGACGCAGCGGCACGTCGAGGACCGACGCGAAGCCGATCGACAATTTGCACCGCTGGACGAGGGCCATTTCCGAGATCGACGATTCGAGGAGCTGATGAACGACATTGAGGCCGATGTCGGAGAGCAGCTTTCTGACGATCCAGGCGAGCCCGTTGACCGGACGCATATAGGTCAGCGCCACGTCATAGGCCGTCGAGCCGAGGGCGCCGACGTGCTCGGCCGCGAGCCTGTTGGCGGTCTTCTCCTGGAGGTCGAGCGCCAGATTCGTCGAATGATGGCTTTCGCAGGACAAAGCAAAAATGAACTGTCCTGTCTCGTCGCGTTTCGCCTGTGTCACCGCCTGTATGCTGTGTTCGACCAGTCCGATGGGTTCCTCGTTCAAGACGACGGCGCCGCGCGCGAGGGGAAAGAGTTCCGCCAGCTCGTCGAGCGCTCGCCCCAGCTTCGCGCCGCCGCCATCGGCCATAAGTTCGTCGCGGTCGACGTCGGTCGAGAAATGAAGCTGTGAGAAGCTTTCGATTCCCTGGATGCGGTCAGGCAGAATTTCTCGCGTGCTCTGAGTGAAGACTCCGCAGCCGACCGGGCCGTGCGCGATGGATGCCGTATCGGCATTCGTCCCCCAACCAGAATTGCTGACATATTCGAACAGCCCGTCGAAGCGCACGAGCTTGCCAGCGGATGGAAACCGCCGCTCGATCTGCTGCTCGGCGGCATCCGCCCTGATCGGCTTCAAAGGCTTCGGGCGCGGGGTGCGGTCTTTCGGTTTACGGCCGGTCGGGCCCTTCTTGTAAGGCGTTGTCGAATCGGGAGCCGGCATGGGCTGTGGGACAGCTTCTGGAACCGCAGGCACCCCGACCGTGCCTTTAGCGCGCCCCGAGCGCCAATGGATCTTGTCCGCCTGCAGAAAGGGATTGTTCTTGCGATCGGCCATACGCCCCTCGACATTTATCAGAGCTACATAACGGTATACATGAGAAAGGCTTAGTCAAGCGACAATTCATTTGTATGTAAAGGTACATAATTTGTTATCTTTCAGACAATTCGGCCCGCTAGAGCGGTTTCCGATCCGATCGGAGCGGAAAGCGCTCTAGCTATTGGATCGTGGCAATTGTCATCGTCCCCGGCTCACTGCCGGCGAACGGACCCGCATCCCGCCGTATCGTCAAAGAACACACATGGAGCTCGGTTCCGCGCTACTAACTTGAAGAAGCGCCTGATTATGCGAGAATGTTCCGTATCGCAGCGACACGGCCGAACGCATCGCAACGGCTCTCGCATGACGATGTCGCGCCGAGCGCCCGTTTGTCGCGAAATCTTGCCGAACTTCGAGCAGTCATGATGCGAATGCAGTGGCGGAGATGGACGTCGAAGTCGTGGTTGATCTCAAAATGGGTCTACCGACTCCATGAGCTGGAGCTTTCGGGCGATCCGTCCGACGAGGTCTGGTATTTCGCTTACGGCTCGAACATGCACGCGGATGTCTTTCTCGTCCGTCGTGGGATGCGGCCGTTGGAATGGCGCGCCGGGCGCCTCGCCGGCTATCGGCTGCGATTCAATCTCGACGGGAGACCGAAGGGAAAAGCAGCGCCGGCGAATATTTCACGCGACGAGAATTCCGAGGTGTGGGGCGTCCTCTACAAGATCACCAGGAAAGACATGCTTCGCCTGGACGCGAGCGAAGGGACGCCGGGCGGAAGATACCGCCCGAGCTGGCTGTCCGTGGAAATCGGCGACGGCGGCGCGGTGACGGCGATGACCTATGTCGCCCGAGGCAATGCCGAGGATGGCCGGCCCTCGTCGCGCTATTTGTCCCTGCTTCGGGAAGGAGCGCGGGCTCGCGGTTTGCCGGACGCCTGGGTGAGATTTCTCGAGAACGTCAGCTCGGCGGGCTGAACCGATCGTCCAATTCGCTCGACGGATGGGTACGAACCTCGTCCTCACGACGGTTGCATGCCGGCCGGCGCCGGCGCATTTTGATCGTCGATCCGCTTCTGGAGGCTTCATGGCTCGACGAGCGGGCAGCGCCGATCTGCCTCTTCACAACGGCCGGGTTCCCGCATGGCTCGGCCGGCGCATGGCGAGCCTCGGCGCGGTGATCGCCGAAGCGATCGCACATCATTACGGCCGCGACGAATTGCTGCGTCGTCTCGCCCATCCTTTCTGGTTCCAGTCCTTCGGCGCCGTCATGGGAATGGACTGGCATTCCTCGGGCGTCACCACCAGCGTGATCGGCGCGCTCAAACGTGGTCTCGCGCCGCTCTCGGGCGAACTCGGCGTCCATGTCTGCGGCGGCCGCGGCCGGCATTCCCTCCAGACGCCGGTGGAATTGACGGCCATCGGCGAGCGCGTCGGCTTCGATGGAGACGCACTCGCGCAGGCCAGCCGGCTGGTCGCCAAAATCGACAGCGCCGCCGTGCAGGACGGTTTCGATCTCTATCTGCATGGCTTCATCGTGACGGACGACGGCAAATGGGTCGTCGTTCAGCAGGGCATGAACGGCGAGACGCGATTCGCCCGCCGCTATCATTGGCTCTCGGAAGGGCTGAAGGACTTCGTCGAGGCGCCGCACACGGCGATCGACGGCGAAAACCAGGGCGAGATCGTCAATCTGACCGACCGCAGGGCGCAGACGTCGCGTCTGCGTCAACTCGATCTTCTGCGCGATCTCGGGCCGGACGGGATCGTTCGCGAGACGGCCGCGATCGAGGGGAAAACCGACGCTCCGTCCGCGCAGCCCTTGCTTCCGCATCTCGTCATGCCCGCCCATCACGACGTGCGCCCGAAGGATGTGATGCTGCGCCGGCTGCATGGCGCGCTCGCGGCCGCGGCGGATCGCGGACCGAAAGACTTCGCTGATCTGCTGCTCGCGCCGGGCGTCGGCGCCCGCACGGTTCGGTCGCTCGCCATGGTGGCGGAGGTTGTGCATGGCGCCCCTTGCCGCTTCGCCGATCCGGCGCGCTTCTCGCTCGCTCACGGCGGCAAGGACCGGCATCCCTTTCCGGTTCCGCTCGATGTATACGACAAGACGATCGACGTCCTGAAGAGCGCGGTCGCAAGGGCCAAGCTCGGAAACGAGGACAGGCTTGAGGCGCTTCGACGGCTCGACGAGCAGGCGAGGCGCATCGAACCGAGCGTCACGGGTCCGTCGCTGCCGGAATTCGTCGCGCAGGAGATGCGGCGCTCGCATGAATACGCCGGCCGGAGCGTGTTCGGATTCGAGCCGGCTCCCGCCGGCGACACTGATCGGCCTGCGGCCGGGCGGCGGACCGAAGCGGTCCGCAAGGGAACACGAGCCGCGAATCGAAATAGAATTTGAACGCGTGGGTCACGGTCGATGCAGATTCAACGGCGCGGCGTCTTGTCATTCGGATTGGCCGCCGCCCGCGCAGCGATCGGCGGCCACGCGTGGCGCCTGTTCTCCACGGAAATCGCGCGAGCGCGCTCGCGCGTCAGCACGGGCAGCGCTGTCTTCGAAGGCCGTTTCGGCGCAATGGAATATGCGACCGCGGGCTTTGGGCCGCCTTGCCTCGTGATTCATGGAACGGGCGGGGGATTCGGCCAGGGGCTCGCATTCGCCGCGCCCTTGGCGAGCGCCGGATGGACGGTCATCGCGCCGTCGCGTTTCGGATATCTACGCTCGGCTTTTCCGGAAACGCCGTCGTCGGAGAATCAGGCGGACGCCTTCGTCGATCTCCTGGACGAACTCGGCGTCGCCCGTTGTCCCGTGATCGGAGGGTCGGCCGGAGCATTGTCAGCCTTGCAGTTCGCCATCCGGCATCCGGATCGTTGCAGCGCCCTCGCGGCGATCGTTCCCGCGGCCTATGCGCCGGACCATCCTCCGGCGCGGCCCCCCAATGCGCTCGCCCGGGCGATCATCGAGCATGGCCTCAGGTCCGAATTCCTCTTCTGGCTCGGGCAGGTAGTAGCCGAGGACGCAATGATCGGCGCGCTTCTCGCGACCGATCCGGTCCTCGTGCATTCCATCACACCCGAGGAGCAGGCGCGCGTCCGGTCCATCCTTCGGGATATTCAGCCGATCGGCTCGAGGGTGAAAGGCCTGCTGAACGACGGAATCCTCGCGGGCGATCCGACGCCGATGGAGCTCAGGCGGATCGTCGCGCCGACCTTCGTCGCCTCGCTGGAGGACGACCGCTTCGAAACGGCCCCCGCGGCGCGGCACATAGCGAGCAGCGTCTCGGGCGCCGAACTCGTCATCTATTCCGCGGGCGGGCATGTCTGGGTCGGCCGAAATGACGATTTGTTCGCCCGCATCGACGCTTTTCTGCGGAAGGCTGATCCGGCCACGTCCGCGGCGGCGGCTCCCCGTCGATCGGAAGGCGCGCCATGACAGCCGTTTCCAGAGCCGAAATTCACGGCCATGTCGCGGAGGGCTTCGAGCCTGTCCGCGACGCGTTTCTCGAGAATTTCTCCCGCAGGCGAGAGCTCGGCGCAGCCTGCTGCATTTACCGCCAGGGAGAAAAGGTGGTCGACCTCTGGGGCGGGATTCGCGACAAGGCGACCGGCGAACCCTGGGAGGAGGACACGATGGTGATCGTGCACTCCGCGACCAAGGGCCTCGCCACGATGACGCTCGCGCTCGCGCATTCCCGAGGTTGGCTCGATTACGAAGAGCGTGTGTGCGCCTACTGGCCGGAGTTCGCCCAGCACGGCAAGGAGAAGATCACTGTCCGGCACCTCCTGGCGCATCAAGCCGGTCTGTTCGCGTTCGACGAGCCGGTCGATCGGCAGATTGTCGCCGATCTCGATCGATTGGCGCTCGTTCTCGCCCGCCAGACGCCAGCCTGGAAGCCAGGAGAACGGCAGGCCTATCACGCCATCAGTCTCGGCTTCTATGAAGGCGAATTGTTGCGCCGGATCGATCCGCTCCACCGCAGCCTCGGGCAATTCTTCCAGGACGAGATCGCCGCGCCGCTCGGGCTCGAACTGTATATTCGTTTGCCCGAGGCGATTCCCAATTCTCGGCTCGCCATCCTGGAAAGCCCGAGCGTTCTCGAGCGGCTCCGCGGTTTTCCGATCCGGTTGAGCTTGGCGACGCTCTACCCTCGCTCGAACATCTACCGGGCGCTCGTCACCAACCCGGGAGCAACGATCTGCCTGGACGAGGAGCGCATCTATGCGCGCGACCTCGAAGTTCCTTCGGGCGGAGGCGTCGGGACGGCGCGGGCAATCGCGCGCGCCTATGGAGCTTTCGCGACCGGAGGGAGAGAATTGCAGCTGCGCCCCGAGACCCTACGACTGCTGATGGCGCCGCCGATCGCGCCCGAGCACGGCTTTTTCGACGAGTGCCTCGGGGGTGAGATTTATTTCTCGCTCGGCTTCGCCAAGCCCGGCCCGACCGCGCCGTTCGGCCATCCGGGCTCCTTCGGACATCCCGGAGCGGGCGGCTCCTTTGGTTTCGCCGATCCGCGAGCCGGGATCGGATACGCCTATGTCACCAATCGCATGGGCGCGTCCTTACCGTTCGATCCACGAGACGCAGCGCTCAGAACGGCGATGCCCTCGCTCGGCTGAAATCGATCCGCGAATCCGCGCCAGGATGCTCCGATTTTCCGGCACATGACGCAGCCATCATGACGTCCGGCAGAGCGGGCCCGGCGCCCGAGTCCGAATTGATGTGCGTCTCGGGCGCGCTTCTGGCCTTTCGGGCCAGCAGCGCGTTACGTGAAGTCCCCGCTCTGAGACTCTCTGTATCTCGACGCCACCGGCATCGACGCAGAGCTGTGTTACGTGAAGTCCCCGCTCTGAGACTCTCTGTATCAGCGAAGGCGTGATTTTACCCAGGGGAATCGGGTGAAGGATTTTCAGGCTGCGACGAGGCTTGCGAGGAATTCGTCGTCCCAGGCGGCGGTCATTCGCTCGAGGCGCTGGGAGTCTTTTCCGGGCGCTTTGCGGATCAGATTATTGGCCATGTGCTCGAGCGTGGTGAAATTTGCCGGGGCGTTTTCGGTTCGCACGCGGCATTCGTCGTCGCGGAAGACCATGTCCAGGACCCAGCGCAGGCTGTTCTCGATCGCCCAGTGATCGCGGATCATCGGGCCGGCCAGAGCGGCGGCGAGCGTCGACGAGGTAATGTAGAACCTCGTTTCCTGCGTGCTCTCGCCGTCGATCTCACGCCGGCTCTCGACCATGACCACGCCTTCGAGGACCACGCCTTCGAGCCTCGGCCAATCGTGTCTCTCTTTCAGCCAACCGATGTCGTGGAACGCCGTATAGCGACGCGTCTCGATGCGGCCATGCTCGCCGTCGAGCGTCTCGTGGCGGCTGACCGTGGCGTCCCCGAATCCATTGGCTTTCTGCTCGGCGGCGAACAGCTTTACGTCTTCATGGAGCGTTCCCTGATTGCCTTTGAGCGCAATGATGTAATCGGCCTTCTTGTCCTTGATCTTCTTGGCGATGGCGTGCTGGCAGCCCATCGCGTCGATGGTCACGACGGCGCCTTCGATCGCCATCATGTCCAAGAGCGCGGGAATGGCGACGATCTCGTTGGATTTTTCCGCCACGGCGACCTGCCCCAGGACCAGACGCTGGCTGGCGGCGAAAGCGGAGACCATGTGGATCGGCTGCTTGGAGCTCTTCTTCGCCCCGGACCGGCGCGAGGTCTTGCCGTCGATGGCGATGACATCGGCGGGCGCCTTGGTCAGCGCGGCGGTCCAGGCGACAAAGCAGCGCTGGAACGCCTCGGCGTCGAGCGTGGCGAAGATGTCGCCGAGGTGATCATGCGCCGGCGCGCCGTTTTTGAAAGGCCGGAAGCGACGCAAAAGATCGAGCTTCTTCTCGCCGAACCGCGCGATGTCGGTGAAGGCCTCCGCCCCGGCCAGCACGGCGAGCAGGCACAAGAGCAAGATCTCGTCGAGCGGATACATCACCTTGCCGGGCTGCCGTTCGTCCGGCATGTCGTTGAAATAGTGCAGGAGCACCGTCGTCTCGGCCAAAGCCGCGCAATCCGACCCGCTCTCGTCCATCGACCTGACCTCCTGCCCGAACCACAGGAGGTCGACTGATTCAGCACGAAAGCGATCTGTCACCTACTTCTTCACCCGATCGCCCTGTGATTTTACCGCCATCGTCTTGACGCATATGACTCGGCTGCTCACATTCAAAAACCTCGTATCTTTGTGAACGAGGCGAGTCTTCCAGCATCGGAGCCCTTGTCCGCCGATGGGGCTTCGGCGCCATTGTGTCCGAGCCACATCATGGATGTCGATTTTCAGCTCACTGTCGTTCCGGCCGGGCGTTCGACCGCCGATCTCACATTGAAAGACCGGTTCGGCCGGCAGATCGGCCATCGCAGGATCGACTTCGATCGCGAGCCTCTTCGCTTCCATCTCGACCGGCTGTTCGATACGAGAGTCTGGCTCGCCCGCCATTGCGACAACAGGCAGGAGCAGGCGCAAAGGCTCGCCGAGATCAGGTAGACGCTCAGATTATCGTGTGATTGGGCGCGCTCGCTCGGATCGGGCAAAATGTCGCGCAAAGCCGAGGCGCGACGTTGCTGCGCGATGGCCTGTCCGATGTCGTCGATGCCGCCGTAAAGGTTCGCGAGCGAGCCCAGGACCGTAGCCCGTCGGCCAGGATCGTCCGCAAAAATATCAAGGCATGTTTCGAGCTCGGCTTTCGCCTCGTCATAGCGTTTCAGCTTCGAAAGCACATTGGCGCGATTCTGCCGATCGACGGCGATGTCCCGAGGCGTCCGTCCTGCTGATCGTTTGCGACAAGACTCGCTTCGATATATTCGAGCGCGGACTCCCATTGCTCTAGGGTCTGTAGACATTTAGGCGATTGCGTGCAATGCGGCGGAGAGTTGGACAAAAGCAGCAAAGCTGGCGTCGGTTTTATCGTAGCGGGTTGCGATGCGCCGCCACTCCTTCAGGCGTTGGATGCAGTTCTCGACCAGATGGCGCCATTTGTACATTTCGGCGTCATGCGGGATAAGCTGTTTGCGATCAGCTTTGGAAGGGATGACGGCGAGAGCGCCTTGCTGCTTCAATCGCAGACGCAGGGCGTTGTTATCGAAGGCTTTGTCGGCAATGAGCGCGGCAACGTCGACATCCTCGATCAAGGGCGCAACGCCGACGCTGTCATGGCGCTGCCCCGGTAACAGGATGAAGCGCGCCAGATAGCCCAAAGCATCGACCAAAAGGACGATTTTCGTCGTCAGCCCGCCGCGCGAGCGGCCGATGGCCTGACTTTGAGTCCCCCTTTTGCGCCGGTTCCGTGCCGGTGAACTTTGATGATTGTGCCGTCGATCATCGCATATTCAAAATCAGGATCGCCCGAGAGCGCCATAAAAATCTGATCGAAGACATCCTTCAACGCCCAGCGGCGGAAGCGTTTCCACACCGAGGACCACTTGCCGAAACAATCGGGCAAATCACGCCAGGGTGAACCGGTACGGGCGATCCACAACACCCCCTCCAAGAACAGACGATTGTCTTCGCCGCTACGGCCCGGATCGCCTGCCTTGCCAGGAAGCAGCGGCGCTATCGTTTCCCATTGCTCATCCTTCAATGCCAAGCGAATCAAGGCTAACCTCCATTTTTCAGCCTTGAATCAAAATTTCAGCCTTGCGGGAATCCCCTTCCTACTCGAATGTCTACAGACCTTAGAGCCAAATGCGCTTGGCGAGCGATATCGAGTGTCGATCGGCATCCAAAATTGACCCCCGATCGGCGTTCAAAATTGACCCCCATTTTCGTAGGGCGGAACGCGAGCGCTCGCCCCGGCGGAGCTGGCGGGATAACGCAGCCGGGGCGAGTGCGTTCCAGGTGGCGATATGATCGGGAGCGTCAGGCGCGGTTCTTGAAGCGCCAGCTTTCATTGCCGGTTTCGGCGATGTCGCAATGGTGAGTGAGGGGATCGAGCAGCGCGCTGGTCATTTTCGCGTCGCCGAACACGCTCGGCCATTCGCCAAAGGCGAGATTGGTGGTGACGATGATCGAGGTTCGTTCGTAGAGCCGGCTGATCAGATGGAAGAGCAATTGTCCGCCCGATTGCGCGAAGGGCAGATAGCCGAGCTCGTCGAGAATGATGAAGTCCATTTTGGTGAGATATTCCGCAAAGCGTCCCTGACGGCCTCCTCGCGCTTCGGTCTCGAGCCTGGTGACGAGCTCGACGGTGTTGAAGAATCGGCCGCGTTTTCCAGCACGGATGCAATTTCTGGCGATCGCTATCGAAAGATGAGTCTTCCCCGTGCCGGTTCCGCCGACGAGAACGCAATTACGTTGTTGGTCGAGAAAGCCGCCGTTCGAGAGATCGCGCACCAGCGCTTCATTGATCGGCGTCCCGTCGAACCGGAAGTCGGCGATGTCCTTCGCCAGCGGCAGCTTGGCGATCGTCATCTGATATTTGATCGTCATCTGATATTTGATGGAGCGCGCATGCTTTTCGTCGATTTCCGCCTCGAGAAGATCGCCGACGATGCGCGGCGGCTCATGCTGCCTCTTTATGCCGCTCGACATCACTTCGTCATAGGCGTTCCTCATTCCGAAGAGCTCGAGCTCTCCCATGAGATCGAAGAGCTTGGCGCGTTCCATCAGGCTGTTCTCCTCAATTGATCATAGCGGGCGCAGTCGGCGAGCGGCATGTGCAGCAGCGTCAACGACTCGGGCGTCGGGATCGTCGGCGGAGGCGGCGGCTCGCGCCGGCGGGCGAGAATGTCGAGAATGACGTCGGCGGAATGAACGCCTTGGCTCATCGCCTCGGCGCAGGCGGCCTCCACGGCGGTCAATCCGTCGTCGACGACGGCGGCCAGAATCTCGACCATCTGGCGATCGCCATCGTCGCTGCCGGCGAGCTTGCGCCGCACGCGCTCGATCGCTCCCGGCAACACCCAATCCTTGAACGGCGCGCCGTTCCGCAGCGCGCCGGGCTTGCGCGCGAGAACCGGCACATAATGCCAGGGATCGAATATCGTCGCGCCGCGCCCAAAAGCCCGAGCATGTTCGGCGACCACCCGCCCTTTTTGGCGGAAGACGATGCGGTCGGCGTAGGCGTGGATCTCGACCGGGGCGCCGACGGCGCTCGCATTGACCGAGTATTTATTGTTGTCGAAGCGCACGAGACAGATCTTCGACACCGACGCCGTCAACTCGTGGAATCCGTCGAACCGCCCGCGCGGCGGGACGAGCTTCGGGCGCTCTTCCTCGAATGCCTCCCAGATTGTCTTGTCCGCGATCTCCGGATGCGGATGCGCCTTGGCGTAGGCGACGCATTTATCGAGAAGCCATGCGTTCATATCGTCATAGGTCTTGAACCGCAGGCGCGGCGTGAAGAACCGTTCCCGCGCCAGGCCGACCTGATTTTCGACCTGGCCTTTCTCCCAGCCGGACGCCGGCGTGCAGGCGACCGGCTCGACGAGATGGTGGCTGCACATTTGCGCGAAGCGACGATTGAATTTGCGCTCCTTGGCGGCGGTTCGCCGCCGGCGAGCCGAGCGAGCCTCGTGCCATTTTGCCGGTGACGATCGCGGCGCCGCCCGCCATGGCGCTCTCGTCGGCGTCCGAGACTACGGTCGAATAGAGATCACGCTTTCCATGGGCAAGAGAATCGTGGTCAGCGCCGACGTCGATACGTCGGCCTTGGCGCGCATGATCAAGGCGTTGCGGCGATGATCCCGGTCTCCGTGGACGCGCGGGTCTGGCTCGTCACTGGCCATACCGACATGCGCAAGGGCTATGCGAGCCTGGCGCTGATCGCTCAGGAGACGCTGCGCCGCAATCCCAATGGCGGGTTATGAGTCCGGACCCTACCATTACAGTTGTGTATTTCGACGATTTCTGACTCACTGGGTCGCCATGATTCGGTTCGGGGATCATGGGATGTCGGGAGCTTCGATCGAGACGACCCTTGAGTTGTGGGCGTCGTCGCTGCGTGACGTGAAACGTTGGATGCGTCCGTTGTTCACGCAAGACCGCGTGGCGCGATCGGCGGAGGATTTCCTCGACGGTCTGCTCGGCGAAGAGCGGCGCAAGACAGGTTGGATGCGGGCGGAAGCAGCCGGCGATCCGGGGCCATGGCGTCAACAGGCCATTCTGGGCCGCGGACGTTGGGATGCGGATGCGTTGCGCGACATCGTGCGCGACTATGCGCTGGAGACGTTGGCCGACGACGATGCGGTTCTCGTCATCGACGAGACCGGCTTTCTGAAACAAGGCAAAGCGTCCTGCGGCGTCTCGCGGCAATACACGGGCTCGGCAGGAAAGGTCACGAACTGCCAGATCGGCGTGTTCACTTGCTATGTTTCGGGTCGCGGCCATGCCTTCATCGACCGCGAGCTCTATCTGCCGAAGAGCTGGACGGACGACAAAACGCGCATGGCGAAAGCGCATGTTCCGCAGGAATTGATCAATCGCGCCAATGGCGGCTTCGCGACCAAGCCGGCGTTGGCGCTCGCCATGATCGAGCGCGCGATCGCGGCGAATGTTCCGTTCTCCTTCGTCACCGCCGACACGGTCTATGGCGTCGTCGACATAGAGATGGCGCTGCGGCGAGCTGGCAAAGGCTATGTGCTGTGTGAAGTCCAACGACACGTTCTACTCCTGGGGCAAGCCGAACGCCGTCGCGGGCACGGCGAAAGAAATCGCCGACCGCTTGCCGCTGTCCGCTTGGAAGCGTCTTTCGGCCGGCGCTGGAACGAAAGGCGAGCGGCTGCATGATTGGGCCTATCTCGAGCTTGCCGATCTCGCCGGCGGCGAATACGACGAGGCGCTCGACGGCCAGGTCTGGACGCGCGGACTGCTGATCCGTCGCAAGATCGTCGACGGCGATCTCGCCTTCTTCACGACATGGGCTCCGAGTGGAACGACGATCGAAGCGCTGGCGAAAATCGAAGGCCATCGTTGGGCGATCGAGGACAGTTTCGAAACCGCCAAAAACGAGCTGGGCCTCGATCACAACGAAACGCGTTCATGGCACGGATGGCGACGTCATGTCTCGCTCGTCATGCTGGCCTTCGCCATGATGGCGACGATCCGCGTTCACGCCAATGCATCGGCTGCGTCGCCCCCAAAAAAGATCCGGCGCGCAGTGACGACAAAAACCGCGCGGCCTCGATCGACGGCGAACTGATCCGTTGGTCGATGCAGGAAATCCGACGCATCGCCACGCGCCTCGCACGAAAACGAATTCGTCCCGAGTTCGTCATAGCATGGTCGTTATGGCGACGAGCACATCAAGCCGAAGCAAGGCGTGCTCATCTCAAAAAGCAACTGTAATGCTAGTTCAAGCGCGCAAGATATTTGCTCAAAATTCGGCTACTTTTGCTTATTTTATTTCGGGAAAGCCGAGATCGGCGGCTTCGCGCTCGAATTCCGTCAGACGTTCGTAGGCGTCGACATCGGGCGTGGAAAGGCCAGCGAGCTCCAATGCTGCGCGTATGTCGGCTGTCTGTGGATCGTCCATAATCTCATGCAATGTCTCGGCAATAGCTGCCGCATCGGATTCGCTCGTGTTCACCGCAGTCACATATGGTAATGACGGGCTGGATACGGTCTCGTCGAGAATCCGGTATCGTTCGGAGTCGACGGGGCGGAACTTCTTGAAAAATCCCCAGGTCACACTGTCGATCGAGCAGATGTCGATGCTGCTCTCGTCGAGGCGTTCGAGACTCGCGACATGTCCACCGGTCATGAACACGGAGGAAAAGAAGGGTTTTCCGCCAGCAATCCGCGCGAGCGACAGTCGCGGCAAGTTCATTCCGGAGTTCGACATTGAGCTGTTGCACCCGAATATCCGCCCGCGCATATCTTCCAGGCATTCGGCGGGATCATCGCTTCTGACCATGAAGAAGGCGCGATGAGTGGATCCCACGCATCCAGGGGTCGAATAATGCGGCGTTCCGAGAACGCGTCCTTTGTCGCGGTAATGCTTGAACAGCGGATAGCCGCACATCTGGGTAAAGAATACCCCCGGCCCGATGCCCTCCGGAGCTGCACATCCGCTATACAACTCGATGTCGGCGGTTTCGACGCCCTTGGCGCAAAGGCCGAGCTGCAGGGCCGTCCAGAGGGCGGCATTAGCGGCGGCCATCTCGGGAAGACAGTACATCGGCAGGCTGGCTGTCCGCCGCAACGAACCTGCTGCATCACGTCGCATGCGTACCCAACGTGATGCGCGGTTGCTTTGCAAAACCGGGTTCGAGCACAGCCGCATCAGACAACGAATTCTTGCTGGCGAGGCCGGGCGGATGAATCGGGATGAAATTCGGCGTGGTGAGCCATCGCCGTGCGATCTCACCATAACCTCGAAACACAAAGCCGCCGTTGTGCGCCTGAATGCGCTCACGATGCCGGCGCCAGACACGAGGTAATTTCCACCATGATAACGTCGGAAACAGATGGTGAACGGCGTGGAGGTTGTTCCATAGAAACAGAAGACCGAACACCCAGTTCGATTCGACCACTGCAGTCCGTTCGCTCGGCCGCTCGCCCCAGCGGTGCTCGGTGAAGCTGCGCATCATGCCGAAAACAAAACCACTATAGATGAATTCTACGAGGTACGACAAAACGGACATCTCGAATACTCGCGTCACGAGCAGCAGCATCAAGGCTAAGCCGATGCAGTGGCGAAACCATATGCCGGCATTTGCAGTGTCGCCGGCGATTATTTTGCCGACTTCCGCAATGAAAAGGCGCGGCATTTGCAGGAAAGGACCGATAAACAGCCTTCCCGAGAATGTCTGGTTGACTGTGAGAAGCCACCTCCACAGATCGCCATGCTCTTTCCAGTCCTCTTCCTTGTTATAGAAAGATTCTGGATCCTCCCCTGGATAGGTGATATGGCGGTTGCGGTGGTGCTGCGAATGCGACCTCCGATAGAGTTCGAAAGGATACCACACCCCGATCGGCGCCCAGACGAGCGCGCGACGCAGCCACTTCGGTATTCCCCGCATGCCGTGAATCGCCTCGTGCTGCAAAGAGGAATGCCATTGCACGACGTAGCCCGCCAGCGGAGCCGTGATCCACCAAGGAACGTAATCATGAGAAGCGAGCAGCAATAGCCAGCCGGCATAAATCGCCGCCGCAACCAGGAGCGTCGGCCCTTCATGCCGCTCGAACCACGAGTTGGAAGCCGTATCTCCGGCAATGGCGAGCATCAGGCCTTGCGCCGCTCCCACCGAGCCGACTCCGGATTTGTCAGCGCCAATTTCGCCTTCATGGCCTGGAATGAAGTGCGAATCTGTCAAGCACATGTCTCCCCTGTCATGGCGATGTGACCCGCAGGCCATTTCGCTGTAGCGATGAGCCAGTGGTGAGGTTTTGCAGAAAGCCTGCTTCCCGGATTGCTCGCGCGGCGCTGTCAGCCTGCTCCTGGAGCGCGCCGCTCTCGATACGGCGCATCAGGATTTTAATAGCAAATCGATGGACTTTGTCATTTTAATGATTGGGCGCAAATTGGCGATCCAGCGCGTCTGTTAATTTGGCACGGCGAAAGCATTGCTATGGTTCGCGAGCGCGGTCCTTTGACTTGTCTCATCAAGGATCGGTCGATTTTATCGACGGCTTCGTCGAGCTTGCGCAATTGATAGAGCCCGCGGGGCCAACGCCTCGCAGATGCTCCGTGGGATCGACTCATCGCAGACTTCGATCCGTTTGGCTAATTCCCGCGCAGCCTTATGCCCCTGCGCCGCGATCACGCTTTGCAGCTCGCGCGTATCCTCGATCAGCACCATACGATCGGACGTATGTGCGATCTCGGCGAGCAGCGCCTTGGCGAGCGTCGTCTTGCCGGTCGATGCCGCCCACGATGAGTATGTTCTTGCGATCTGCGACGAATACGCCTGCAAAATCTGGAAAACCGAGCCCGATCGCTTCAAAAATGATCCGACCCAGCTCACTCCGGAACTATACAGCTGGCCTCGTTTCTTTTTGTAACAATTCCGATGTGACGCTCGAAACGTTGACACGCGCGCACCCCTAAGAGGATTAACTAAGTGTTTCCAGCATATGTCTGGAATGTTTCCAACATAGCCGGGGGTCTGCGCTATGAATATGAAAAGGCGATCGTCTTTCGAGGAGACACGCACTCCTCACGTCGGAATGACGGTCGGCGGTGGCGCCTCGGCCACGGTCATGACGCTTGCCGCCGCTCTCGCATCCTGCGAAGTGGAGACGGCATGGGCGCAGTCCGAAACCGAGCCCTTGCCGGCCGTGAGGGTCGACGCGCCGGACGAGAAGAAGCGTTCGGCCAGACACGCGACGCGCCCGGTCGCCGTCGCGACGCCGCGTGTCGTCCGCCGGGCTCCTTCCGCGCGTCGACGCGCCGCCGCGCCGGTCGCGGCGCCCACCCCCGCCATCTCCGTGGGCGCGGAGGGCGAATCCTCCGATGCGCCGCCGGCCTTCGGCGCCGCCGCGCCCTATACGGCGAAGCGGGTCGAGTCGCCCAAATTCGTCGAGCCCTTGCTTGACACGCCGCAGTCCGTCACCGTCGTCCCGCAGGCGATCATGCGCGAGACGGGGGCGCGCACGCTCACCGACGTGCTGCGCAACACGCCGGGCATCACCTTCGATTCCGGCGAGAACGGCTTCTCCACCACGACGAACGCCTTCAAGCTGCGCGGCTTCAGCACCACTAGCGACGTGTTCATCGACAATTCGCGCGACAACGGCAATTACTCGCGCGACGTGTTCAATCTGGAGCGCGTCGAGGTCTTCAAGGGACCGGCGGCCGACAACGGCCGCGGCAGCGCCGGCGGCTACGTCAATCTCGTGACGAAGACGCCGATACTGGCGAACTTCGTCTCGGGCGAGGCCTGGTTCGGTTTCGATGAATATAATTCCGAATCGCGCAGGCGCGGCTCGGTGGACGCCAATTATGTAGTGGCGCCCGGCGCCGCCATCCGCCTCAACGCCATGGTGGAGAACAGCGGCGTGCCGGGTCGCGAGGTCGCGCTGGCGCGGCCCTGGGGCATAGCGCCCTCGATCACCTATGGTCTCGGAACGGATTTCAGGATCACATTCGGCTATGAGCACCAGGAGAGGCGCGATCTGCCCGACTGGGGCATTCCGGCGGCCTCCGCGTCCCGAATGTTCCGCACGGACCCGGTCGCCCTCGGCGCGCCGCGCGACAAATTCTACGGCCTCGCGCGGGACTACGACAATGTCGACGCCAACTCCGCCGTGGCGCGCATCGAATATGACATTGCGCCGCATATCACGGTCGGCAACCAGACCCGTTGGGCGCAGGTCCATCGTTTCGCGAGCTACACCGTGCCGACGGCCTATACGGCCGCCACGGGCCTGGTGACGACGCAGAACCAAGCCTATGACCGCACCAACACGACGCTGACCAATCTCACAAATCTGCGCGCCGAGTTTCACACCGGCGATATCGAGCACAAGGTCTCGGCCGGCGTCGAATACACTTACGAGCACTCCGGCGCCGATCGTTTCACGACAACGAGCGCGTTCACCAGCGTGTTCCACCCCGATCCGCACCGCCTGCAAGACCTTCCGACCGCGACCAGCAGCAACGGCATCGAGATCGAGACGATCGCAGGCTACGCCTATGATTCGATCCGTCTCGACCCGCAGTGGATGATCGTCGGCGGAATTCGCGTCGAAGATTATCGCTTCCGAGTCGAGAGCAAGGGGCTGAACGGCGCGCCCATCGGCAGTCTCGACAATTTCCGATCGTCGGCGACGACCGTCGGCGGCAAGGTCGGCGTCGTCTTCAAGCCCGTCGAGGAGGCGAGCCTCTACGCTGCGGTCAGCTTCTCGAATCGTCCGCCGGGCGCGACGCTGCTCTCCAATCCGGACATATCGCGCGACGGCGACGACGCGCTGCCCGGCCTCGTGGCCGGCGCCGATCCGGTTCGCATCGCGAACTACGAGCTCGGCGCAAAATGGGATTTGTTCGACAAGCGCCTGTCGGCGACGGCGGCTCTGTTCTACACGACGCAGCGCGTCCCGATCACGGGATGTTTCGGCGGTCCGCCGCCGGCCGGCTGTCTCGCGGGGCAGTCGATCGATCTCAAAGGATATGGGGAGCAGATCGCGCGCGGCCTCGAGCTCGGACTCGCCGGCAATGTGACCGACGACTGGAAGGTTTTCGGCGGCTTCCTGCTGATGGAGACCGAGCGGTCCCACAGCCTCTTCCTCGATCTCGCGCGCATGGCGGCGCAGCCGGGCGACTATCCGGTCGGCTTCCGTAACGGAACGAACGGCAATCAGCTCGCGTTCACGCCCAACGTCTCCGGCAACCTTTGGACGACCTATCACATCCCCGATACGATCTTCACAGTCGGCGGCGGCGTTCAATATGTCGGTTCTTCCTGGGCGGGTCGGCCGGACGAGGCCATCCGCATCATTCCAAACGGCGTGTTCGGCAAGCTGCCCGATTACGTCGTCTTCAATCTGATGACCTCCGCCGAGGTCTATAAGGACGTCTATCTCAACCTCAATGTCGACAATGTCGGCGACAGGAAGCACGTCATCGCGACGAACTGGGCCGCGCAACGCGCCATTCTCGGCACGTCGCGCGCTTTCCGCCTGAGCATGAACTTCCGCTTTTGAGCCGATCGGCGGCGGGCGACCTGTCCCGCCGCCGCGCCGTTTGCGCGACCCGCATTCTGTCGTAGAACTATCTCGTCGAGGCGGAACGAGGGCCGATCGGAGACAGGCGGCGATGATGGTGGCGATTCCCGACGTGCTCTCGGCGGCCGAAGCGCGCCGCTGCCGGCGAAAGCTGGAGCAGGCGCGTTGGGCCGAGGGACGCCGCACCGCCGGCGCGCTCGCCTCGCGCGTCAAGCGCAACGAACAGCTCGCCGACGACGATCCGCTCGCCGCAGAGCTCGGCTCGCTTCTGCTCGAGCGTCTCGCCGCCGCGAGCCGCTTCGTCGCCGCCGCGCTTCCGGCGAAGCTCGTGCCGCCGCGCTTCAACCGCTACGCCGACGAGGGCTTTTACGGCGATCATGTCGACAGCGCCGTGTTCGGCGTGCCCGACACGCCCATCCGCATTCGCGGCGATCTGTCGGCCACGTTGTTTCTCAGCGATCCCGAGGACTATGACGGAGGGGAACTGACGGTGCAGGGCGAGTTCGCGCCGCATCGCGTCAAGCTGCCGGCCGGCCATATGATCCTCTACTCCTCCGGCGCCGTCCATCATGTCGCGCCGGTCACTCGCGGCGTGCGTTTCGCAGCCTTCTTCTGGATTCAGAGCCTCGTGCGCGAGGACCGACGCCGCGTGATGCTGCTCGAGCTCGATGACACGATCCAGTCGCTGGCGGGTCGAGATCCGGATCATCCTGCGGCGACCCGCCTCACGGCGCTCTATCACAATCTGCTGCGCGAGTGGGCGGACACTTGATCATGAAGGCCCCTCTCGCCAAGCTGGATCAGATTCCGCCGACCGTCGCCAGCGTCGCGGATTACGAGCCGCTCGCGCGCGAGAGAGTGACCGAGCCGGTCTGGGCCTATATCGCCGGCGGCGCGGCGGATGAAACGACGCTGCAGGAGAATTGCGCGGCCTTCCGACGCCTGTCGCTGCGCACGCGAATCCTGCAGGATCTGAGCGGCGGCGACACGCGGCTCGAGATGTTCGGTGCGACTTTCGCCTTTCCGATCCTTCTCGCGCCCGTCGCCTATCAGACGATGGTCCATCCCGAAGGCGAACGAGCGGCCGCGCTCGCCGCCTCGGCGATGGGGACGGGAATGGTGGTGAGCGCCCAAGCGGGAACGCCGCTCGAAGACATCGCGCGCGGCGCCGCCGCGCCTTTATGGTTTCAGCTCTACATCCAGCCCGACAGAGATTTCACCCATGCGCTGGCGCGGCGCGCGGAAGCGGCGGGATACAAGGCGTTGGTCGTGACGGCGGACGCGCCGGTCAGCGGGCTGCGCAACCGCGAACAGCGCGCGGGCTTCTCGCTGCCTTCGGGCGTCGAGGCCGTCAATCTGCGGGGCATGAAGCCGGCGCCGGCGCAGGCGGGCGCGCCAGGCCAGCCGGTTCTGTTCGGCGGGCCCTTGCTCGCCGCGGCGCCCACGTGGCGGGACATCGAGCGGCTCCGCGCGGCGACGACGTTGCCGATGCTCTTGAAGGGCGTCATGACGGCGGAGGACGCGCACCGCGCCGTGGAGGTCGGCATGGATGGCGTCATCGTCTCCAACCATGGCGGCCGCACGCTCGACGCACAGCCGGCCACCATCGAGGTCCTGCCCGAGATCGCCGGGGCGGTCGGCCGGCGCGTGATCCTGCTGCTCGACGGCGGCATACGCCGCGGATCCGACGCGTTCAAGGCGCTGGCGCTCGGCGCCGACGCGGTGCTGATCGGGCGCCCTTATGTTTATGGGCTCGCGGCGGCCGGAGCGATCGGCGTCTCGCATGTCCTGCATATTCTGCGCGCCGAGCTCGAAATGACGATGGCGCTGACCGGTTGCCCACATCTCGCGGCCATTTCTGTCGCATCCCTTCGGCGCTGACAGCGCCGACAGCGGGTGAGCGCTTGCCCGACGGACAGCTGCACGCAGCGGCCATGGCCCCGAGGCGAAAGGCTTCGCATCTTTCGCGCATTTCCTGCGCGCCAGACCGACGCCGCGCTCTGGCCGAAGGACGCGGAAGCCCTAGGCGCGCATGGCGGAATCGCCTCCTTCATACCATCCGCGCGAGCGGCGCACGATATGGACGACAGAGAGCATGACAGGAACCTCGACGAGCACGCCGACGACCGTCGCCAGCGCCGCGCCGGACCCGAAGCCGAACAGGGCTATCGCCGTCGCGACCGCGAGCTCGAAAAAATTGCTCGCGCCGATCAGCGCCGAAGGCCCGGCGACACACCATTCGACGCCGAGCGCCCGGTTCAGCAGATAGGCGAAGCCGGCGTTGAAATAGACCTGAACCAGGATCGGAGCGGCGAGCAGAGCGATGACGAGCGGCTGGGCGACGATCTCTTCTCCTTGCAAGCCGAACAGAATGACGAGCGTCAGCAGCAATGCGGCGAGCGACAGCGGCCCGAGCTTTCGAAGCGCTTCTTGCAGCGCGGGCGCGCCGCCGCGCGCGAGCAGAGCCCGCCGCCATAATTGCGCGGCGGTCGCCGGCGCGGCGATGTAGAGGACGACCGACAATGTCAACGTGCTCCAGGGCGCCGTGATGGAGGAGAGGCCGAGCAGAAGCGCGACGATGGGCGCAAAGGCGACGAGCATGATCGTGTCATTGAGCGCGACTTGCGACAGAGTGAAATGTGGCTCGCCCTCGACGAGATTCGACCAGACGAACACCATCGCCGTGCAAGGCGCCGCCGCCAGCAGGATCAGTCCGGCGATATAGGCGTCGATCTGATCGGCAGGCAGAAAGGGCCTGAACAGATGCGCGATGAACAGCCAGCCGAGCAGGGCCATGGAGAAGGGTTTCACCAGCCAGTTGATCCCGACGGTCACTGCGATCCCGCGCCAATGTTCCTTCACTCGGCCGAGCGCCGCCGGATCGATCTTCAGCAGCATGGGCACGATCATCAGCCAGACCAGCGCGGCGACCGGCAGATTGACCTGCGCGACCGTCGTCGCGCCGATGAGATGGAAGGCGCCGGGCATGAGCTGGCCGAGCATGACGCCCGCCACGATGCAGAGCGCGACCCACAGAGTGAGCCAGCGCTCGAACAGCCCCATCGCCGGGGCGGGCGGCGCGAGTGTTTCGGAAGTCGTCGCTTCACTCATCGCTAATCCGCCTTTTGCATGGTCGCGCCTTCGCCCTCGCCGATTTCGCGCAGGCGATTTGTCAAAGTGAGCCGGTCGAGGCTCCCGATCGGCAGCGCGGTGAATTGGATGATGCGATTGCGCAGATAGCGGAAGGCGAGATTGAAGGCGCGCTCCTTTTCGATGTCGCTTCCTTCGACGGCTGCGGGATCCTCGATGCCCCAATTCGCAGTCGTCGGCTGCCCCGGCCAATAAGGGCAGGCCTCGCCCGCCGCATTGTCGCAGACGGTGAAGACGAAATCCATTTTCGGCGCCTCCGCGCCGACGAATTCGTCCCAGCTCTTCGACCGCAGGCCGTCGGTCGGATAGCCGAAGGCTTCGAGCGTTCTGATCGCGAAGGGATCGACGACGCCCTTGGGGCGACTCCCGGCGGAGAAGGCGACAAAACGCCCCCGGTCTTCCTTGCGCAATATGCTTTCGGCGAGGATGGAGCGGGCGGTGTTTCCGGTGCAGAGAAACAGCACATTATAGACGCGCTCGTTCATCGGAAAGGCTCCTCACGATCCGCAGCGGGATGCGTTTTCGTCAGCGAAGGTTTCGACGGACAGCGGCCCCGCGCCGAGATCGCGAAACTCACGCGCGGATCGTCGAGCCGTTTCGCATAGTCGGCCTTGGAGACGCTCGGCGTCATCCCGAACAGCGCGCTGTAGAAGCGTGCGGATCGATCGGGGTCTTCAACGGACAGGTGCGCGCGCAGGCGTTTCATTGCGTTCCTCTGGCTGACAGGTCGAAGGCGAAGAGCCGCAGGCGGCGGCGTCGCCGCGGCAGCAATTCTCGGTCAGATAGGCGAGCAGAGCGTTCATGACCGGATAGGCGGCCGAATAGATCAGCGAGCGGCCCTCGCGCCGGAAGGTCACGAGACCGGCGTGCTTCAATTGGCTCAGATGGAAAGACAGAGTAGCGGGCGGGAGCGAAAGCCGCTCGCCGATTTGTCCCGCAGGCAAGCCGCTCGGCCCCGCCTGCATGAGCAGACGGAAGATATCGAGGCGGGTTTCATGCGCGAGGGCGGTGAGCGCCGCGATGGCTCCGTTCTTTTCCATATTTCCATTATAATTGAAATGACAATGCGGTCAACGGGCTCGCGAGCGCGACTTGTGCGATGGTCGATTTCCGGTTCGCACCGAGGATCGGATTTCGTAGGCCCTATTTTCGGCTGGCCCCCTTCCTCCGCATCTTTCCCAGAAGCGAGTTTTTTCGACTCCCTCCGCCTTCGTGAAAACGGCGGCGGCGGTTTTCCTGCACCCACGTCCGCCGTCCGCCCCCTTCCGAGCGCCTTGTCGAGCAGCCGCCGGGCCGGCTATCGCGCTCCGCGCCGAAAATTCGGATGACATGACGGGCCGAGAGATGCTCGAAGTTCGGCAGGCGTGCGGTCGCCCGGGATACGCCCGCGCGGCAGAAAATCACATTATCCTCGTCGCGTGCGACGTGGCTCGATATCGGTCCGGCGGCTGTCGTAGCCGGGCGAAACGCGTGGAAACACCGGCAACGTCGGCCCGGCGAAGATGGGCGGCGCCGACGCGCACGCCGATTTCATACTCGCGCTGATCTCGGCGATCTGCGGGCGCTGGTTCGAGGCGACGGCTCCGTGATCGGCCGAGCAGATTTCGATGATGTGTGCGCCGGGCGCGGCAATGTTCGAGCCTGCGGCATGTCTATTTCAGAGTTTTTGATACCGTGATAGCGTGGTTCCATGAAACTGACCAGCTTCACCGATTTCGGGCTGCGCGCGCTGATCCTCCTGGCGGATCGGAAAGGGGAGATCTTGAGCGCCGCTGCGATCGCCGATCATTTCCATGTCTCCCGTCACCATATGGCCAAGGTGCTGCAGGAGCTGGCCGCCGGCGGCTATGTCGAGGGAATCCGCGGCGCCCAGGGCGGCGTGCGGCTGACGCGAGATCCCCGCGAGATCCGCATCGGCGACGTCGTGCGCTGCCTCGACCGGGACGAGGCGCTCGTCGATTGCTTTAAAGAGGGATGGAACGACTGCGCTCTTTTGCCGCGCTGCCGCCTGAAGGGCATGTTGGCCGGCGCAAAGCAGGGATTCCTGCGCGAGCTCGATCGCTTCACGATCAGCGATTGTCTTGAAACGAAAAGCCCTCTGCCCGCTTCGGAGGCGGTCGACTGAGCGCCGCCGCGCGCGCTTTTTCGAAAGGCCCGGCCCTCTCCATTTTTTTTGCGCATAATCAGTATTTCTGATACCTAATTTAGCGCGGCGCACCAGCTGCGCCGCAGATCATTGCAACGAAGAGGGGACGCGCAGATGTTCTGTTATCAATGCGAGCAGACCTATCGTTCGGATGAAGGCGCGGGCTGCGCCGGTCCGAAGGGCATGTGCGGCAAGGACGCCACGACCTCCGATCTGCAGGACATCCTGCTGCACATATGCGAGGGGATCGGCCAATATCTGCATCGCGCGCGCGCTCTCGGCGCGACGGATGTCGAAGCGAACCGCTTCATTCTCTACGCCTTCTTCACCACGCTGACCAATGTCAACTTCAACGCCGGCAAGTTCGTCGAACTCATCCGGCAGGCCGCGAGACTCCGCGACCGCGCGAGGACGCTCTATGAAGAAGCCGCGCTGGCGGCGGCGAAGTGTCCCGAGACTTTGACAGGACCTGCGACTTTCGTTCCCGCCGAGGACCTGAACGGCCTGCTCGCCCAGGCCGGGGAGGCCGCGATCAGAAAAGACGCCGCCGCTCTCGGCGAGGACGTCGTGGGGGTGCGCTCGCTCGTTCTCTACGGGCTCAAGGGCGCCTGCGCCTATGCGCATCACGCGGAAGTGCTCGGAGAGGAGCGCGACGCCGTCTACGAGGCCGTCGAACGCGCGCTCGATCTTCTCGCCGGCGAACCCGAAGACATCGGCCTACTACTCGATGAGGCGCTGGCGCTCGGCCGCGCCAATTTCACGGCCATGGAGGCGCTCGACGCCGCCAACACCGGCAATTTCGGAACGCCCGAGCCGACGCAGGTGCGGACAACGCCGAGGAGAGGCAAGGCGATACTCGTGTCGGGCCACGATTTGAAGGATCTCGCCGCGATCCTGGAGGCGACCAAGGACAAGGGGATCGACGTCTACACCCACGGCGAGCTGCTGCCGGCGCATTCCTATCCCAGGCTCAAGGCCTATCCGCATCTCGCCGGCAATTACGGCGGCGCCTGGCAGGATCAGCAGAAGGAATTCGCCGAGTTCCCCGGCCCGATCGTCATGACCTCCAACTGTCTGATCGAGCCGCAGCCGCGCTACCGCGGCCGCATCTTCACCAGCGGCCCCGTGGGCTGGCCGGGCGTTCGCCACATCGCCGACGGCGATTTCTCGATCGTCGCGCAGGCGGCGCTGGCCTTGCCGGGCTTCGCGGAAGATGCGGCGGAACAGACGATCACCGTCGGCTTCGGCCGCGACGCGGTGCTCGGCGCCGCGGACAAGATCATCGAGGCGGTGAAGGCCGGCGCCATCCGGCACTTCTTCCTGATCGGCGGCTGCGATGGAGCGGCGCCGGGCCGCAATTATTACGCCGACTTCGCCGAACATGCGCCGAAGGACACGGTGCTGCTGACGCTCGGATGCGGCAAGTATCGTTTCAACAAGCATGACTTCGGGACGATCGGCGGCCTGCCCCGTCTTCTCGACATGGGCCAGTGCAACGACGCCTATTCGGCGCTCGTCGTCGCGACAAAACTCGCGGAGGCCTTCGGCGTCGGCGTCAATGAGCTTCCGCTGTCGCTGATCGTCTCCTGGTTCGAGCAGAAGGCCGCCGCCGTGCTGCTGACCCTGCTCGCGCTCGGCGTGCGCAATGTGCGTCTCGGCCCGACATTGCCGGCCTTTCTGACGCCGGCGCTCGTCGATGTGCTCGTCGAGAAATTCGGCGTCCTGCCGATCGGCGACGCCGAGGCCGACATCGAAGCTTCGCTCGCCCGCGCCGCCTGACATCATAGAACGCAAGCCGCCCGGACGCCCTTTTGCGCCCGGGCGACGCCGCGCCGAAATGGAATCCGCTCATGTTCAAGATCAATCTCGTCACGCGCGACGGCGCGTCGATCGCCTTCGACGCCGACTCTTCCGACACGCTTCTCGATGCGGCGGCAAAATCGAATATCTTCCTGCCCGCGGCCTGCCGCGAAGGAGGCTGCGGAACGTGCCGGGTGACGCGCAAGACGGGGATCGTGACGCTCGAGCCCTACAGCCAATCGGCCCTCACCGACGCCGACCGCGCCGCCGGAGACATTCTTCTCTGCCGCGCCAAAGCCTACAGCGATCTCGAACTGTCCGCGCCTTTCGACAAGAGCGCCATCGGCTTTTTGGCGATTCCGAAGCGCAAGGCGCGCATTGCGGAAATCTCGCCGGCCGGCGCCGGGGCCGTGCGGCTCGTTCTGCGATATGAAGACGATCCCGCGCATGGGCGCGCGGCAGAGTTCACGCCGGGGCAGTTCATGGAGCTCACGCTTCCCGGAACGCCGATCACGCGCGCCTATTCGCTCGCCAACACGCCCAATTGGGACGGAATGCTGGAATTCCTGATCCGTCTGCATCCGCAAGGGGCTTTTTCCGCTTATCTCGAGGATCGGGCGAAAGCCGGCGATCTCCTGCTCGTCAAAGGGCCGCAGGGCAGCTTCGCCGCGGACGAGGCGAGCCAGGCGCCGCGCTGGTTCGTCGCCGGCGGCACGGGCGTCGCGCCCATATTGTCGATGTTGCGGCAAATGGCGGAGTTCGGCGACGCCCGCGAGGCCCGCCTGTTCTTCGGCGTCAACAGGCAGGAGGAGCTGTTCGCGATCGCCTCGATCGAAGAATTGAAGAAGACTCTTCCGCGCCTCGATGCGACGATTTGCGTCTGGAAGGCGCATCCGGGATGGACCGATTTTGCCGGAACGCCGGCCGAAGCTCTCGCCGCGGCGCTCGCGGACGGCTCTGCGCGCCCTGATATTTATGTCTGCGGGCCGCCGGCGCTGATCGACGCGACGGAGGCCGTCGGTCTGCGCGCCGGTGTTCCTCGCGACCGCATTTTCAGCGAGCGGTTCTCACCTGCGGCTCACGGAGCGATATAGTCCGATGGACGACGTCGTCATCGCTCGCGCTCTGCACATCCTCGCCGTCGTGATCTGGATCGGCGGCGTCTCGATGGCCACGACGGTCGTGCTTCCCGCGGTCCGGCGCGGCGGATTGGGAGAGGACCGGCTTCGAGCTTTCCATGCGATCGAGGCGCGCTTCGTCTGAAGACCAAAGAACTCCAGCGACTGATTATCTCCTGCTCGTGCGAATCGATACGAATGTCGTGGACCATTGAGGCAAATCAGCCCTGCATGGAGACCAATGTCGGCGTAATGGCCTTTCGTCCCGGGCCGTTCGGCAAGGCCGCCTCTGTGCTCGTCGCCTATGCGGAGACGCTCGGCCGAGCCAATGGGCAGACGATCGCCGATCCGCTCAAGCTGATCGTTCCGATGCTCCAACGCGTCATAGCGACCGACCGCGGCTTTTCCAAAACGCGATCTCAGTCCAAAAAGCTCGTCCCGGCGCAGCGGAAACGGAGAGATCCTGATAGCGATCCCGGAGCAGATCGAGAAAGGGCGCCGAGGTCGGATTGCTGTTTCCATCCCGCCAATAGGCCGTGAAATGCAGCCGGGTCGGCCCACTGCCGTCATGCAGCTCACGATAGACGACTCCCGCATAAGAAGCCCCCGTCGCGCCTTCGAGCACGGGCGATACGCCATAGCCTGCGCCGACGAGGCTCAACAACCGATCGAAGCCGGCATCCTGATAGGAGACTCGTGGACCGGCGCTCGGGATTCTCGCTCTCAGAAGCTGTTCGAGCTCCGGATCGACGCCGTATGCGTTCGTCCGACAGCTACGGCCAGCGAAGCACCGGATGCGCGCTCAATGAATGCTGTTACGTAAGAGCGACAATGGTGTTCTACCGAGATCGATCAGCGAAGCCGGACTCGAACCGATGGTAGCCCCAAGAGCCGCGATTAGCAGACAAAGCAAGCAGCGTGTCGATGTCGTCATCATCGAGAATGTATTGGTAGACCTCTTCATAGGTTTGACGTACGTCAGTGCGCATACGGTTTCCGATATCCGGATGGAAGACCTCCGCGAACCACTGATCGAGCAAATTGTCGAAGACCGGAACGACATAAAGCGGAAAATCGGGAACGCGATAGATTTTCCTGGATCGAACGGCGCGCAGCAACCTCCACTGAGGCGACATTAGATAGTCACTGGGAGCAAGTGACCCGGTGGAGCCCAGGAGGAGAATCACATCAGGATCGAAGAGCGCGGCTTGCTCCAACGACAGAGGCGCCGCAAGGGCGCCTTGGCGGGCGACATTCGTCGCGCCGACGCGCTCCAGCCGTTCATTGAGATAATGCTTCGGGCCGCCTATCCAGATGCTGTTCATGTCGGACATCACAATCATCACCCTTACGCGCTCACGAGCAGTATGAATATTGGCGTCGATCGAAACCGTTCCCTGACGATAACGCCCTATAAGGGCTTCCGCTCTCGCTGAACATTCGCAGAGTTCCGCCAATTTACGCCAGAGTGCGAGATGGCTCACCGTCAAGGGATAGGAGGTCTCGAATGCAACGAATTCGAACGACGCTCCTTTTTCGAGGAGCTCACGATGTGCCGACCACCCGAAGACGGCATCCGGGGAAAGGCGCAGGATTTCCTCAAAATTGGGAAGGGAATTGCCGCCGATCGATGCAAGCTTCTTGTAGTCGGGGAAAATACGATCGAGATACGCCGTGGTCATTCCCCTTTGAGCGACTTCGCTCGCGCCGATGACAGCATGGAGGTCTTGCGTGAGTGTCACGAATGACGGCATGATCTGCGCAGAAAAGACGATGCGCAGCGGCGCCTGCGCGAAACCATGCGGCCGTCCGAGCATGTCGATTACACGAAAAGGAGCCGGTGATGGGTTTCTTCGCTTCGTTTCAGGTCGACAAAGCGCAAGCGCCAGGATCAGCCCGCAGCACAGCAGGAAACCCATGACGACGGCATGCGTTCGCACAGCGTTCGAGCGGTGTGTCACTCAATTGCCCATTTGGAGATGCGTCAGCCGACGCTCGAACTCGGTCGGATGCTCTTGAAGATGCCGATCGAGCCATTTCCCTTCGATGCAGCGTTGCTGCGGATAGATTTTCGTTCCGTTGCGATCGCCGTAACGATCACATAGTTCGGAAAGTGACGGGATCGCCGCATAAGCCGCCCGCGTGCGTGTTTCGTAGTCGGCGACGACCTCATCGCATCTCATGCTCTCCAACCGTTCGATATTGTCATCATCGACATTCAGGACGAGGCGCAGAGCACGGGACTCTGCACGCCCCGTGCGCACGACTTCGATCCACTCACGTTCCGAACGCCACGAGCCGTCCTCCGTCGAATATCGTATCAATGGATCGCACCATTGCGGGAGGCGGTCACGTATTGCCTCGTCGATGCGCTCCTCCTCGTGCCGGACACCCCATCCAAAGTAGAAAAATGGCAGCATGTACCGCCACTCACCTTCGTTCCTGGGCAATCGGTCCAGCAATTCGTTGAGCTCTCGCAGGTGAGGAAGCGTGCTTTTCGCCACGAAGAGACGCGCCCCCAAAGCCATGCCGAGCTCGCCGGCAACTTGCAGAGTGGACATGATGAGATCGAAATTGCCGGCGCGGCCGTTCCAACGGTCATGGACCGCGCCGGCGCCGGCGAGTGAGGCATGGGCGGTCCGGCAGCCGAACGCCCGCCGTTCCGAAAGCCATTCGCGCAGCTCGTCCTTCGTCCGCTGTGGCAACCCTCCCAACGTAATTGCAGAAAGCGGATGGCGGTCCCTCGGAAACTTTCGATCCAGCTCGCTGATGAGTTCGAGCGTCGTGCGGTCGTAGTCCGACGTATAATTCAGCACATAGGCGACAGGAATTGTTTTGCCTGTCACCTCTTCCCATTCCAAAAAGCGCTCGACGAGGCGGAGAAAACGGACCGAGGTCATCCGCGCAAGCCTTTTGTCGCCCATCAGGCAATATCTGCAACTATGGGCGCAGGCAAATAGTTTCGCATGAATGAGCAAGCTCTCGGGCCGTACGATCGACATGACGTTCTCCGACGCTCATCAGAATTTCAATTGAGCCGAAACCGCGAAAGTTCGGGGTGGTCCCACATAATTGGTCGTCGTCAGCCAATAGGCCTTGTTGGTGATGTTCGTTACGTTGAAGCGCAGGATGAATTCCTCGCCCAACGGAAGCCTCCTCCCCAGGACATCGGACGTCCGATACCGGAACCCGAGATCCTCTGTGGCGAACGACGGCAAATATTCTGTGTTGAGCCTGTCGACCACCTGTTGTCCTGTGAAATAATAACCGCCAGTGAGAGTCAAGCCTTGGATAAAGGGCAGATCATATTCCAAACTAACCTTTGCAACCGCGCGAGAAATTTCGGGGGGCGCTTTGCCGTTGAGCGATTGCGCCGCCACAGATATCTTGCTCTGGGTCACTCGAGGGTCGAGTAGGGTCAAGCCTCCGAAGATCCGCAAACCTTCGTAGAGGTTGCCGGCGAATGTCAGCTCTATTCCACGATTGCGTTGACGACCATCCTGCACATAAGTGAAGGCTCCGTCATTATTGTATCGCGCATATTGTAGCGCCTGCTCGATCTGGAAGAAGGCGGCTGTGAGAAACATCCCACCCACATTGGCTTTCGCGCCGATTTCGTATTGACGCCCAACGTAGGGCGGCAGCGTTTGACCACCATTGGTGTAAATTGGCGTGCCGCCTGTAGGAACAACCGCTCCACTTTGCAGCGACTCGCTATAGGTTCCGTAGGTCGAAATCCAATCTACCGGCTTGAAGATCAAGGAAGCAGTGGGCGAAAGGCGGCCCTGATCGTAGGAGGACGTAACCTCGCCCGTCGAATTATCGAAATTGCTTCCGTGCAGCCATGTGTAATTTCCCCCGATCAGCAGAGACCATTGCTCGTCGAACTTGATGTCGTCGCCGAGAATTACATTCTTGTTGTTGTTGTAGTTACTGGTTCTCACCGAGCCGAAGTCGGTCTGAATCCATCCTGGCTGGGCATAGTAGACAGGTGTAGCGAAATTCAGGCCACCCAGAACCAAATTTCGGAAGAATTCCGGACTGCTCGTTGCGCGATAATCATTGCCGTAGAAACCAGTTGTGAGCTTATGGCGGACAAAACCCGTTTCAAAAATGGCGTCGACAAATGCGAAGCCCGAATGGCCGAACTCATGATCGTTGCTGAAGTGAGTGGATGTCTGGCTATATGTCAAGTCGGCATTGGCGACATTATTGTTACTGAAGACGTTGTCACGTCTGATGTTCTGCACATATATGTACGATGTTCTCGCTGTGAAAATGTCATTGATTCGCCAGTTGTAGTCGAGGCTAATTCTGTCTCTTTGCACCGTGTAGGTCGTCCAAGGCTGAGCGTATAATTTGCTTGGATCCGGCGCGTTCGGATGACGAATCCTGCTTGAGCCGTCGCCGTTCTGCGCCAAGATCCAACCGGCTTCGATGCCGCGTAGATTCTGATCGGCGTGTGAGGCTATTGCCGTGAGCGACATGTCTTGCGTCGGTCGCCAAGTGACCGCCGCCGTGAGCACGTCTCGTTTGATGCTCTGATTGTTCACCACAGTGTCGCCGGTCTGACCGACCAGATTCAGTCGGTACGAGAACTGACCATCTTTGTCGATCGGACCACCGAAATCGCCATGCACGAAAGGCGACAGCCCACCGTAATTGCCGACTGTGACATTGGCGAGAGGCGCCTCCGTCGGTCGCTTGTAGACGAAGTTGATGAGACCTCCGACATTGTTCGGTCCATAAAGAAAACTGGTGAGGCCGGTATAGATTTCGACGCGCTCCTTGTCCTCCAGAGGAACCAGAGCCTGATTTTGGAATCGCATTCCATCCTCGGCTCTGCCATTCGCATTGTTGAATGTGAACCCGCGTATTTTGAAATTCGAATTCGCGCCCCGCGTATAGGTCGTACGTATCTGAACGACAGGGCTGATCTTGTAGAGATCGTCGGTCGACCACGCCAGGCGGTTCTCCATCAACGCGGTTGGAACGACGTTGACCGAGTAAGGCACGTCGAGGATCGGCTTCTTTCCGAAGGGGCCGACGTTCGTCACCGTCTCGGGCTTGTATCCGGCGGCTTCGCTTCCTTCCGCCGGTTGGCTCTTCGGCGCGGCGCGCGAACGGCTCTGGCTCGGAGCCGTGACGGAAATATCGGGGACTGGCGTCGCATCTCGGGCATGCACGTGATCCATGCGCGAGAGCGCCGCGACGAAGGACACGGAGGCGAGAAGCGCCCCACGCGACCATGTCAGAGTCGATGGTTGTGGAATGCTGCAGTAATTCATGGCCCACTCCTTTCATCCTGTCGTTTGGACGCAGGTTCTTCTTCGCGGGCTTCGGATCGAAGCCGCGGCCTGTTCGACTGTTCGCGCGCCGAAATGCGCGCATCTCCAGAAAAAATGCGAAGGCGCCGGTTACTCAGGGACCGGTCGAAACGCCTTCGTCGTCGGGGCTCGACCTGTCCGAGGCCGAGTTTCGATGTTTCAATGTTTGCTTCTTTCGCCAGGGCGCCGGAATGAGCCCACGCCAAGGCGCATTGAGACAACGGTCGAGCTCGGCGGCGAGACATGCGAAGCCGTCGTAGCCCCAGAACGCATTGCCTTTTTGATCGAAGAGAGAAGAGAAGGACAATGCGGGCAATCCGCGCTTTCGCCAGTCGTGTTCGTCGCGATCGAGCCCCAGGACGAGATCAGGCCTGGCGACGACGAGATAGGAGTCGACCGACTTGTCGCTCGGTTTTTCGCTTTGGCAGACGAGACGCGGAGTGCGCCATACACCGGTCTTCCCCGGCCATCCGCCGGCGTTGCCGATCCTGAAGCCCAGGAGGCGATACGGCTCGAGTTGCTCCTCCGTCATCGGAAGGAAGTGGACGACGAGCTTGCCTTCCAGCCGGGGCCGGTAGCGCGAGACGATCGCTTCGACGCTCTTTCTATTGGCGGCGATCGTTCGCTCAGCACGGTCTTGAATCTTCGGATCGAACCGGCGCGCTATCGCGCGCAGTGAGGCGTCGGTCGCCGAGGGTCCCCAAAAGCATGTCCATACGAGGGGCATATCGAACCACGATTTCAGAAGCTGCGCATCGCCTCCCGGAAGGTGATCTGCCGGCACATCGAGCGTCTGCGCGAAGCCGATGGCGAGCTTGCATCCGCCGATGCGCGCCATATCGCTCGACGAGGATCCCGTCAGTTTATGGACGGGATCGAGTCCAATATCTCGCAAGAGCTTGTCGACAATCCAAACGAGCCCCGCCGCCTCTCTGCAAAACGCCAAGGCGACGTCGTAACGCGTAGAACGCGGCGGCCTCGATCGACAGGCGGCGGATTTGAGGGCGGCGGCAGTCTCGGTGACCCATTGTCGTGAGCTGCGAACATATTCACAAAAGCGTGGAATGACGAGCTTGCCGGACACTTTGGCGCGGCTCTTGGCGATACCTTTGATATTCTGGTCGACGAGCGCGAGAGGATCTTCGCTCAAGATCGTAACGCCACGCGCGAGGGGGAACAGCGTGTCGAGTTCCTCGAGGGCGAGCGAAAGTTTCGTGTCCCCGCCATCCTCTAGATCGTCTTCGACGAGATTCGTGGACGCGTGGAGAGCGGTGAAGGAGTCGACGCCCTGAGTGAACCCCGGCAGGATCAAACGTGACGCTTGGGTGAATACGCCGCAGCCGACAGGGCCATGGGCGATTGCGATCATATCCAGATTAGCGCCCCAGATGGCGTTGCTCTCGAGCTGGAAAGAGCCGGTGCGATGTCTCAAACGTCCGGCATCAGGATGCGCTCGAGGATGCGGCGCGTCCTGTTCTCGGTGAGGGGCTCCGCTCGCCGGAATCGAGAGATCTGGGCTCTTTGGCTTACGGCCGCGCCTGTCCTTTCGGTAGATTTGGCTGCTTTCGTCATTCTCACGGGCGGACACGGGAACGTCACGAGACAAAGACGGAACGCCGACCAGGCCTTTCAGGGATCCGCCCTGCCAGCGGATTCGACGCTTCGGAAGCAATGGGTTGCGCGCCATCTGTGAGAGCTCTGACGACATGTAGGTTGGTTATATAACCGCATCGCTGTCTGCATACGTCAAGGTATTTTTATTTGTCGTACTCAAGACACCTTTTTATATTACTTCATACAAAAAGGTGGCGTGTTCCAGACAATATTTTTGCCCAGCAATTAACCGAGCTCTTGCAACGATGCTATGCATTTCGACGATCCCGTAGACAACTTGTCCCTTCGCTGCAGAAAAACTCGAGCACTATGCCCGCAACCATGACTTTTCGATAAAGCAGCGCGGATTGCAGGATGGCGCTTGTGGTGTTCGATCTCTGCGACGCATAGACGGTGTTCGGCAACGGCGCTCTTAACCGATCCACATTTTGCGAATGGGCAGACCATCGCCGATCCGGTCGAGCTGATCGTTCCGATGCTCCAACGCTTTATCGCGACCGACCGCGGCTTTTCCAAAGCGCGATCTCAGTCCAAAGCTCGTCCGAAAAGGTCCGGATAGCGATCCCCCGATGATCGATGAGCGTCGCGCGCAGATTGCCGGCGGAAAGCGATGAGTGCCTTTGTCGCGCGCGTTCGCATCGACTCCCCGGCGCCTTCGACGAGGGCGTCGATCTCGTCGATCAATCGATCGCTCGGCATACTTTTGTAGATGCGCGACGAGGTCGAGCTTGTCGCCGCCGGGCTTGCGCAAGCGCAAGGAGCTCCAGCGCAGCCGGACGAGATAGTCGGCGGCTTCCGCCGGCGCGCTCGCCATGAAGCGGCGCAACGCCTTCGCCGCCGAATAGCCGCGGTCGGCGATGCGGATCTCGCCTTCGATCCCGACGCCGCGGTCGAGCGCTTCGCCGCCGTGCTTGTCGGTCAGCTCCAGATGGCTGAAGCCGCCGCCCAGGTCGAAAACGCCATGCACGCGCCAATCCGCGCCGCGACTACCGGGCTTGCTGACGCAGCTTCCATCGGCGATGCGAATGCTGCGGCCCCGCCACTGTGGGCACAGCGCCTTCGCCTGCAACAGATGCGTGACGATCGCCGCGAGGAAGTCGCAGGATTTCCGCGCGGCATCGTGCAGGGCGAGATGCCGCCGATCTTTGTGCTTGGCGCGGATGGCGAGGCGCAGATCGTCAACAGCCGCATCCATCAACACATCCTGATCGTGGATCGCCTGTTCGGCGCGGCCGAGCTGCGCCTTGGCAGCGGCGACCGCCAGCAGACTGTCAGGATTGTCCGCACGGACGGGAGGCCATCGTCATGAGTGAGAATGACACCAACACCGCCGCGCCGATGCGGCTTCGCGCAGAGCCGCCGCGCGTCACCCGTCTGTCTCGCAAAGTGCTCGCCAGCGCGGCCGCCATCGCGCTCGTCGGGGTCGGCGGCGCGCTGATCTATGCGCTTCAAACCCGCGATGGCGGCACGGGGGGCGAAGAACTCTACTCGACCGGCAACCGGCAAGCCGAACATGACGTGTCGATCCCCGACCAGAAGCGCCAGGGTGAAGCCTATTGCGAGGCGCGTGGCTACCAGCTTGTTGAAACATTCGTGGAGCCGGGTAACAGCGCCACGAACGACCGCCGCCCGGAGTTCCAGCGGATGATAGAAGCTGCAACCGCCAAACCGGCATCGTTCGATGTCGTCGTGGTTCACAGCTTCTCGCGCTTCTTCCGCGACGAGTTCGAGATGGAGTTCTATTACCGCAAGCTGGCTAAGAATGGCGTCAAGCTCGTCTCGATTACCCAGGAGCTTGGCGGCGAACCGATCCACGACATGATGCGGCGGATCATGTCGCTGTTCGACGAATACCAGTCCAAGGAGAACGCCAAGCACGTCTTGCGTGCATTGAAGGAGAATGCGCGGCAAGGCTTCTGGAACGGCTCCCTACCGCCCATCGGCTACCGCGTGGTCGCTGCCGAGCAGCGCGGCGCGAAGGTCAAGAAGAAGCTCGAAATCGACCCGCTGCACGCCGACACGATCCGGCTCATCTACCGCCTCGCGCTGGAAGGCGAAGGCTCGTCCGGCCAGATGGGCGTCAAGGCCATCGTCAAGTATCTCAATGGCAAGGGCATCTTCACCCGCGACGGCGGGCGGTGGGGCATCGGTCAGGTTCACCGCGTCCTGACCCGGCAGACCTATATCGGCGAGCATCGGTTCAATCGCCGCTCCAATAAGGGCGAGGTGAAGCCCGAAGACGAGGTTATCACCGTTCAGGTGCCGGCGCTTGCTTGTCGAGCGGGAAACCTTCGACGCGGTGCAGACGCTCTTGCAGGCCCGCAACCCCAAGACCGAGCTGCCAGCGCGCGTCGTGATCGGGCCGACGCTGCTAACGGGCATCTGCTATTGCGGCAATTGCGGGGGCGCGATGACCATCCGCACCGGCAAGGGCGGCCGCTATCGCTACTATGCCTGCTCGATCAAGGCGCGGCAGGGCGAGACTGGCTGCAAGGGCCGTGCGATCCCCATGGACAAGCTCGACCGCATGGTGGTCGGCCATATGTAAGCGCCGTTGTCGTCCCATTGCCGCTGGAATGGAAGAATAGCTTGCAATTCGTTGCGACAAGGCATTGCAAGCCTTTGGCGCAAAGCTTTGTCAGCGATTGGTTCAGCGCAATGGTGAGCGATCAGGCGGCTGGCGTCGGCGACGAGGATTTGAAGGCCCAGGGCATCAGCTCGTCGATGCGCGACTGCGGATGGCCATCGGCGATCGCCTCGAGCGTCGCCTTCATCCAGGCATAGGGATCGACGCTGTTCAACTTGCATGTCGCAATGAGCGAAGCGAGACGTGACCAGGAACGTCCACCTTCATCGTGCCCCGCGAATAACGCATTCTTGCGCGTGAGAGTCAGCGGCCGAATCTGATTTTCGACGAGGTTGGTGTCCATCTCGACGCGTCCATCGTCGAGGAACAGGGTCAGCCCGGCCCAATGATTCAGAAGATAGGCGACCGCCTTGCCCATGTCGCTGCGGCCGGAGAGGCGAGCGGCCTGGGCGCGCAAAAACTCTTCGAGCTCGACGACAAGAGGCCGCGACCGCTCGGCGCGAACGCTCTGCCGGATCGGCGCCTCTTTGCCCCGGATGTCCGCCTCGATCGCATAGAGCGCGGCGATGCGCGCCAGGATCGCCTCGGCGATGGGCGAGCCCGCTTTCGGCGTGGCGGCGATGATCTCGCGCCTGCCATGGCTCCAACACCAGGCGAGCCGCAGTGGGGCGCCACCTTTGCGCTCGGCGCGCGCCAGACGATGATAGCCGCCATAGCCGTCGACCTGGAGAACGCCGTCGAATCCTTCGAGCATCCGCTCGGCGTGCTCGCCGCTGCGACCCGGCGCGTAATGATAGACCACGATCGGCGGATCGGCGCCGCCGTGCCCGCGGTCGTCGCGCAGAACCGCCCAGAGATAGCCAGTTTTCGTCCGGCCGCGGCCGGGATCGAGAACCGGCGCCCGAGTCTCGTCCATGAATAGACGGCCGGACAGCTTCATCAGCGCGCTCATGCGCTCGACGATCGGCGCGAGGTGGAAGGCCGTCGTTCCCATCCAATCGGCCAGAACGGCGCGGTCGAGCATGATCCTGTGGCGCGCGAAGACCTGCGATTGACGGTAGAGCGGCATGTGCTCGCTGAACTTGGCGACCGCCACTTGCGCCAGCAGCGCCTCGGTGGGAACGCCGCCCTCGATCAGATGCGCAGGAGCCGGCGCCTGGGCGACGCCCGCGCATCCTGTCGGACAGGCGTAGCGGGGCCGCACGGTCTCGATGACGCGATATTGCGCCGGCGTCACGTCGAGGCGGCTGGAGCGGTCCTCGCCGATCCGAACCATCAGGCCGCAGCCGCAGGGACAGGCGAGGCTTTCTGGCTCGATCACGCGCTCGACGCGCGGCAGATGAGCAGGAAAGGCGCGCGCGGCGCGGGCGGCGCGCTCCCTGGTCGCCGGGCGCCCCGAGCGGCGCGCGCGATCGTCTTCCCGCTCCTGGACTTCGGCAATGGCGATCTCGATATCTTCCAGAACGAGCTGTAACTGATCGGGATCGAGTTTCTCCGAACGCTTGCCGAAACGCGCGCGTTCATATTCCTTGACGAGCAATTGCAGACGTTCGACCGTCTCCTTCGACGCTGCGAGCTCGCTCTCGGTGTGAAGGCGCGCGGCGAGCTCATGATCGGCGCGGATGCGTTCGGCTTCGAGCATGGCGCGCTGAGCTTCGAACAATGCGCGTAGTTCGGCAGGCAGCTCTGCGAGTCTGGAGGGATCGAAGCTCGGCGTCACGTCGGCGAATCTATCGCAAGCGAGGCGCCGAATGAAGCCGAAGTTGCGATCAGTTCGCCGCGGTCGGCGTCGCCACGATCCGCTCGCCGACGCGCTTCCAGTTGAGCCCGTCGAATAGAGCTTCGAATTGCACCCGGCTCAATTGCAGGACGCCGTCGCTGATCTGCGGCCAAGAAAAGCGGCTATCGCCGAGACGCTTGTAGACGAGCACGAGTCCGGTTCCGTCCCACAGCAAAATCTTCAAGCGATCCATTCGCTTCGAGCGGAACACGACGATGAGCCCGGAATGCGGATCGAGTCCGAGCTTGTTTTGCACGAGAGCGGCCAGCGCGTCATGCCCGCAGCGGAAATCGACGGGACGCACGGCGAGCACGATCCGCAACCCTTGCGACGGAATGATCACGCGCCGCGCTCCAGCGCCGTCATGATCTCGGCGATGCGCGTCGACGCGGTGTCCTGATCCAGCCGTAACACGACCTTGCCGACGACGATCTCGATCTTCGCATCGCTCTCGTTACGAACGGAGGGCTGCTCGAGCTCGATCTCCACGAACTCCGCGGGACCGTCGGTCACCAGCGCGAGCCGCCCGGTGCGCGCCTGGCGGCGCCACTGCGTCAATTGCTGCGCGCATATCCGATATTTGCGGGCCACGTCGGCGACGCGCGCTCCAGGCGCGAGACTCTCTCGTACGATCCGGCCCTTCAGCTCCTTCGACCACAGCCGATTGCCCGAACGTGAACGACGAAAATCCACACGTCCGACAAATCCTGCGCCAAAAGCCGTTTCGATCGTCGCATTCTCGTTCATCTTCGGATCCTTCCAGAGACATGGCTGTCCCTCAGAAGAATCTCACATCCGAAAATCCTTCCGAACCCGAAGAATCAATGGGGTCGCAACGGCGCTTACGCCATATCGAGGAACGCTTGCTCGATCCCGACCGGCTGGAGGAATTGCTTGGCACCGTTCTCGGCCGCCGCGACGATCAGGCCGAGCGTCGCCGGCAGCACATCGCCGAACTGGAGCGGCGCGCGACCGAATCGGCATTGCGCCTCAAGCGCCTTTACGACGCCATCGAGGCGGGCATCGCCGACCTGGACGACCCGGCGCTCAAGGAGCGCATCGCCGGCCTCAAGGTCATCCGCGATCAGGCCAGGGCCGACGCCGACCGGGCGCAAGCGTTGCTCGACAGCCCCGGCCACAGCGCCATCACTCCAGCCATGATCCGGGGTTTTGCGCGGCGCGCACGCGAGCGCATCCGGGGCACGGAGGGCGGCTATCGGCGGGATCATCTGCGCGCCCTGGCGCAACGCGTCGAGGTCGCCGACGACGCAATCCGCATCATGGGATCGAAGACGGAACTGCTAAGGACGCTTATTGCGGGCCAAGTGCGGCAATCGGCGGCGATTGGCGTGCCCAGAGGGGTTCCAAAGTGGCGGAGGGGGCGGGATTCGAACCCGCGATACGGTTTCCCGTATACACACTTTCCAGGCGTGCGCCTTCAACCACTCGGCCACCCCTCCGCGATCCCGCCCGTCAAATCGCCGGCGCGATGGCGGCGCACTATATTCGGGCGTGGGCCGAGCGCAATTCCTATCTGCGCATCGAAAGGCGCTTTTTCCGCGTTTCTCGGTCTGCGGCGGCCCCGGCGTGGACAGGCGGCTGTGCGCGATCTATTCATTCGGCCTCGCAGTGGCGCGTCGAGACGACCCCATGCTCAGATTGCTCATCCGTTTCGCCGGCCTTCTCCTGCTCGCCGGCGGTTTTGCGGCGCTCATCGTCGACGGCACGCGCTCGCTCGCCGGCGGCAACCTGCGCGTCATTCCGCTCGGCGTCGCCCTCGCCGATCTCTATCCGTTGCAGATGAAAGCTTGGCAGGCCGCCGCCGAGCGCCAGCTCTGGGGCCCGGTCGCCGGCCTGCTGTTGCGCGCCCCGTTGAGCCTCACGCTCACCGGCCTCGGCGCCCTTCTCATCGCCGCGAGCCGCAAACGGCGCCGGCCGATCGATTTTCCGGCCCGGTGACGCCGCGCGGCTCTTCCGCCGGCGGCCGGCCGCCCCCATATCGGCGCAAACGCTGCGGCAGGCCGGAAAGGCGGCGACCGATATGGAGCATTTCGTCAATCGTCATCCCCTGCAGGGCCCCTTCCCACAGGGCTTCGAGACGGCGGTGTTCGGCATGGGCTGCTTCTGGGGCGCGGAGCGGCGCTTCTGGCGGCTCGGCGAGGGTGTTTTCGTCACCGCCGTCGGCTATGCGGGCGGGACGACCGAGAACCCGAACTATGAGCAGGTCTGCACGGGCCGCACGGGCCATGCCGAAGTCGTGCTCGTCGCCTTCGATCCGGCGCGCATCTCCTATGAGACCCTGCTGAAGACCTTCTGGGAGAGCCACGACCCGACCCAGGGCGACCGGCAGGGCAATGACGTCGGCACGCAATATCGCTCGGCGATCTTCTGCTTTTCGGAACAGCAGCTGCGCCTCGCCGAGGCCTCGCGCCGCGCCTATGGAGCGGCGCTCGGCGTGAAGGGCTACGGCCCGATCACCACGCAGATCGCGCCGGCCCCGCCCTTTTATTACGCCGAGGCCTATCACCAGCAATATCTCGCCAAGAATCCCGACGGCTATTGCGGGCTCGGCGGCACGGGCGTCGCCTGCCCGACGGGGATCGGCGCGGAGCCGGCCTGACACTACTCCGCCTTCAGCACCTGCCGGCATTCGGCCGGCAGGCCGGCCATGGTCATCGGCGGCCAGGTCTTGGTCGATTTCTTGGGATGCAGCGCCTCTTCGGTGAACCACCAGGCGAGCGAGGCGTCGCAGCCGTCGCCCGGCGGCACATCGTCCTGATCCTTGCAGCTCTCCGCGCCGCGCGGGCAGAACAGCCGGACATGGAAATGATAGTCGTGCCCGAACATCGGGCGAATCTTGGCGAGCCAGCGCCGATCGCCAGTCGCCGAGCGGCACAGCGCGCGCTTGATCGCGGCGTTGACGAAGATGCGCTGCACCTGCGGCGATTGCGCGGCGGTCTTCAGAACGGCCAAGTGCCCTTCGGTCCAGACCTCTGGGTCGACGTCGAGCCGGTCCTCCCGAACGACATTGGTCGCCGACATCTCCTCCCGCTCGGCGCGGGAGAGCTCGCGCCGCGGCATGGGGGTGAGCCAGATGTCGGCGTCGAGGCCGATCTGGTGGGAGGCGTGGCCGGTGAGCATGGGGCCGCCGCGCGGCTGGGAAATGTCGCCGACGAGCAGGCCCGGCCAGCCTGCGGCCTGCGCGGCCGCGGGCGCCAGCCGCCGGAGAAAGGCGATCAGATCCGGATGGCCCCAAAAGCGGCCGCGCGAGAGGCGCATGACCTGCCAGCCGGGTCCGCTGGCGGGCAGCGCCTCGGCGCCCGCGAGGCAGCCATGGGAATAGAAGCCGATCGGCTCCGGATCGAGCGGGGCCGGACTTGTGGCCCGGCCGAACAGTTCCTTGGCCGGCGTTTTCGGATCCGACGGATGGGCGAGCGGCGGCAGGGGCCGGGGATCGAGCGCGCCCCTGTCCTGAGCGCGCGCGGCGCTGCAAACGAGGAACAGAACGATCAAAATTGCCGGTCGCAGATAAACCATGGCGGGGCTTTCGTGGTTCGGCCGAAGGGTGGCGACTCGTGGCGGCCATGCGGCGGCCGATCCGCATCAAACGCCCCAATTCGGCGAAATTTCGGCCGCTTTCGGTCATCGGACAGGAGAGAGACGACTCGTTTCGTCTTCGCGGACCGTCGGCGATGAAAATTTCGGCTTTGGCGTCAACCTTACCGTCGGATATAGATTGCCCTTACGTAGAGGCCACGGTTCTATGCCGCGCTAGCTGTGCGGCATGTGTCTCGAGTTCGTGGGAGTATAGTCATGCGTTTCTCGAAAGTTCTCGCGCTCGTCGGGTCCGCGTTGTTCGCGTCGGTCGGCGCGGCATGGGCCACCGTCCAGATTCACATCGATCTCTCGACCCAGCGGATGCACGTCGAGTCCGCCAAGGGCTCCTACAACTGGCCCGTCTCCACGGCGCGCTCCGGCTATGTGACGCCGCGCGGCGCTTTCGCGCCGACCGGCCTGCAGAAAATGCATTATTCGCGCAAATATCACATGTCGCCCATGCCGCATTCGATCTTCTTCAACGGCGGCTATGCGATCCACGGCACTTATGCGACCGGCGCGCTCGGCCGCCCGGCGTCGCACGGCTGCGTGCGACTCTCGCCCGGCAACGCCGCGGCGCTCTATAAAATGGTGCAGGAGGAGGGCGCGCAGATCTCGATCACCGGCTCCTCGCCGAGCTCCCATCGCTATGCCGCGCAGGGCGGGCAGAAGCGGCATGTCGCGGGCCTTCGTCGTCCGCATCGCGCCGCTCCGGCGCTGGCCTATGCGCCCGGTCACCGCTCTCGCGCGATGGCCTATGGACCGGACGGCCGTTATCGCGGCGTGACCAGCGTGAAGAGCTGGCAGAGCGCGCCGATGATCTATCCGTTCGGCTATTGAGCCGCATCGAAGGGTCCGCCGCCTCGAGAATTCGCGACGAGCCCCTCGGAGGGTCGATTCTCGGGACCCCGGCAGAGAGACGAGATCGTATTGCGGTCCATCGAGCGTGGGGCCGAGAGGCTGGATCGGCGCGCCGGATGCGCGTCGTGTGGGAGCAAGGGCCTTCGAGCGCGGCTCAACCGCCGACGCCGAAGGCGGCGAGCGCCGCCATGTTCACGATGTCGGCGTCGGTCGCGCCGAGCTGAACGATCTGGATCGGCTTGTCGAGCCCGACGACGAGCGGTCCGAGCACGGTGGCGCCGCCCAATTCCTGCACCATCTTCGTCGAGATCGCCGCCGAATGGAATGCCGGCATCACCAGCACATTCGCAGTGTCGCTGAGGCGCGAGAAGGGATAGGCGGCCATCGCCTGCTTGTTGAGCGCGATGTCCGCGCCCATCTCGCCCTCATATTCGAAATCGACGCGCCGCGAGTCGAGCACGCGCACCGCTTCGTGCACGCGCGCCGTGCGCTCGCCCGGCGGATAGCCGAAGGTCGAGAAGGCGAGCATGGCGACGCGCGGCTCGAGGCCGATGCGGCGCGCCAGTCCGGCAGCCTCGATCGCAACGTCGGCGAGTTCGCCCGCCTCCGGCATTTCGGTGATCGCCGTGTCGGCGACGACGACGATGCGTCCGCGCGCCAGCACCAGCGACGCGCCGATCAGCCGGTGCCCGGGCTTCTGATCGACGACGCGGCGCACATCCTCGAGCGCGGTGGAGAAATTGCGCGTGACGCCCGTCACCATCGCGTCGGCGTCGCCCTGCGCCACCATGGCGGCGGCGAAATGATTGCGGTCGTTGTTGATGAGCCGCTGGCAGTCACGGAACAGGAAGCCTTTGCGCTGCAGGCGCTCGAACAGGAACTGCGCATAGACGGCGTTGCGCGAGGAGAGGCGGGCGTTGTGCACCTCGATGAACTCGCCGAGCTCGAGTCCGGCGTTCTTCGCCGTCTGCGCCACGCGATCCTCGCGGCCGACCAGAATGGCGCGTCCGAGCCCCTGTGTGACGAATGACAGCGCGGCGCGAATGACCTGCTCTTCCTCGCCCTCGGCGAAGACGACGCGCTTCGGGTCGCGCCGCACGCGCTCATAGATCGTGTGCATCAGCGCGGCGACCGGATCGCGACGCGCGGAGAGCTCGGCGCGATAGGCGCTCATATCGACGATCGGCCGGCGCGCCACGCCCGAGTCCATCGCCGCGCGCGCGACCGCCGGCGGCACGACGGAGACGAGCCGCGGATCGAAAGGCGCGGGGATGAGATAATCGCGCCCGAAACGCGGCCGCGCGCCCTGATAGGCGTTGGCCACCTCGTCCGGCACGTCCTCGCGCGCGAGCTCGGCGAGCGCATGGACCGCCGCGATTTTCATCTCCATGTTGATCGTCTTGGCGCGCACGTCGAGCGCGCCGCGAAAAATATAGGGAAAGCCGAGCACATTGTTGATCTGGTTCGGATAGTCGGAGCGTCCCGTCGCGACGATGGCGTCGGGGCGCGCGGCGAGCGCCTCCTCCGGCGTGATCTCGGGATCGGGATTGGCCATGGCGAAGACGATCGGATTCTGCGCCATGCCCTTCAGCATCTGCGGCGTCAGCGCGCCCTTCACCGAGAGGCCGAAGAAAATATCGGCGCCCTCCAGCGCCTCCGCCAGCGTGCGCGCGCCGGTCTCGACCGCATGCGCGCTCTTCCATTGATTCATGCCTTCGACGCGGCCGCGATAGACGACGCCCTTGGTGTCGCAGAGAACGACGTTCTGCGGCGCGAAGCCCACCGCCTTGGCGAGATCGAGGCAGGCGATTCCCGCGGCGCCGGCGCCGTTGCAGACGAGCTTCGTATCGGCGATGTCGCGGCCGGTGAGATGCAGCGCATTGAGCAGGCCGGCGGTGGAGATGATGGCGGTGCCGTGCTGATCGTCGTGGAAGACCGGAATATCCATCAATTCGCGCAGGCGCTCCTCGATGATGAAGCATTCCGGCGCCTTGATGTCCTCGAGATTTATGCCCCCGAAAGAAGGACCGAGATAGCGCACGGCGGCGATGAACTGCTCGACGTCCTGAGCGTCGATCTCGAGATCGATCGAATCGATGTCGGCGAAGCGCTTGAACAAGGTCGCCTTGCCCTCCATCACGGGCTTGGCGGCGAGCGCGCCGAGATTGCCGAGGCCGAGGATCGCCGTGCCATTGGTGACGACGGCGACGAGATTGCCCTTGGCGGTGTAGTCGTAGGCGAGCGTGGCGTTCTCGGCGATCGCCAGCACCGGCGCGGCGACGCCCGGGGAATAGGCGAGCGAGAGATCGCGCTGCGTCGACATGGGCTTCGTCGGGACGACGGCGATCTTTCCGGGCCGGCCGCGCGAGTGATAGAGCAGCGCCTCCTTGTCAGTGAACGCCGGACGGTCCATGCGCGGCTTCTCCGCCATTCTCTCCCCTTTCCCGCATCATCGAGAGGCCGCACTCGGCCACAGCTTTGCGACGACAATATGCCGAAGCTTCCGGCGCCGCGGCATGACGCGCCGGCAAATCATGCTATGAGGGCCGCCGTCGCGCCGAACGCCACGAGAGAAGACCATGCCCGATTCCGCCGCAGACGCATTCTTCGCCGCCTGGCGCACCTACCGCAAGATCGTGGACACCAACTACATGTATCACCGCGAGATCGGCGAGCGCGTCGAGGCGAGCCTGCGCGCCGCCTTCGGCGGCGGCGGATTTTCCGTGCTCGATCTCGGCTGCGGCGACGCCTCGACCTTCGCGCCTCGGCTCGCGCGCCTTTCGCCCGCGCGCTATGTCGGTGTCGACCTGTCGGAGACGGCGCTGAGCCTCGCGGCGGAAAATCTGAAGGCGCTCGCCTGTCCCGTCGAATTGCGGCGCGAAGATCTTCTGACGGCGGTCGTGGAGGGCGACGAGCGCTTCGACGTGATCCACACGAGCTTTGCGCTGCACCACCTTCCGACCGAGCGCAAGGGCGAGTTCTTCCGCCGCGCCGCGGCCCGGCTCGCTGAAGGGGGCATGCTGCTGCTGACGGATGTGATGCGCGAGGAGGACGAGTCGCTCTCCGTCTATTTCGATCGCTACACCTCATGGTTGCGGAACGACTGGGGTCTGCTCACCGTGGAGGAACGCGAGGCGACCTGCGCGCATCTGACCGCCAATGATCTGCCCGAGACATTTTCGACGCTCGCGGCTCTGGCCGAGGCGGCGGGCCTCTCGGCCGAGCCGGTCGCCGCCTTCACCTGGCACAAGGTGGCGCATTTCACCCCGCGCGCTGCGTGAGATCGCGCGCCAGCCGCTCCTGCTGCGCGGGGTCCAAGCGCAGGCCCAGCTTGGATCGCCGCCACAGCACGTCCTCGGCCGAACGCGCCCATTCCTCCTCGCGCAGATAGGCGAGCTCCGCCGCGGTCAATCCACCGCCGTAATCGGCGCCGAGGTCCTCCATCGATCGCGCCGTCTCGAGGAAACGCCAGAGCCGCGTCCCATAGGCGTGGGCGAGCCGGCGCGCGAGGCGCGGCGGCAGAAATGGCTTGGCGCGCGTCACTTCGGCGAGAAAGGCGCCGAAACCGCCGGGCCCGATGTCGCCGCCCGGCAGAGTCGCACGCTCCGTCCAGGCGGGACCGAGCCGCGGGAAAAAGGGCGCGAGCGTCGCCACCGCATGTTCCGCGAGCCGGCGCGCCGTGGTGATCTTGCCGCCGAACACCGACAGAGCCGGAGCGCCGTCTTCTCGCGCGAGGTCTAAGGCGTAGTCGCGCGTGACGACGGAGGCTTCGAGCGCGCCGTCGTCATAGAGCGGCCGCAGGCCCGAATAGCTCCAGACGATGTCGTCCGGCCCGATCTTCTCGCGGAAGAAATGATCGACGCTGGCCAGCAGATAGTCGGTCTCTTCCGCGTCGATCGCGACCGGCCCCGGCTCGCCCGAGAAGGGGACGTCGGTCGTGCCGATCAGCGTGAAATCCTCCTCGAAGGGAATGGCGAAGACGATCCGCTTGTCCGGGCGCTGCAGAATATAGGCGTGCTCGCCGCCATAGAGCCGGCGCGTCACGATATGCGAGCCTTTGACCAGCCGCACATGCTTGGACGAGCGCAGGTCGAGGCGCTGCGTCAGCGTCTGCGACACCCAGGGTCCCGATGCGTTGACGAAAGCGCGGGCGCGCACGCTGTCGATGCGGCCGTCGGCGCCGACGATGGAGGCGAGCCAGCCATCGCCGTCGCGGCGCGCGCCGACGAGCTTCGTCCCGATGCGCAGCGTCGCGCCGCGCTCCCGCGCATCGATCGCCTCGAGCGCGACGAGGCGCGAATCATCGACAAAGCAGTCGTAATAGGAGAAGCCCAGGCGATAGGCGCCCTCGAGCGGCGCGCCAAAGCCGGAGGCCGAGAGCGCGACCGTGCGCGAGCCGGGAATGTGCTTTCGCCGCGCGAGATGGTCGTAGAGAAAGAGGCCGAGCCTGACGAGCCAGGCCGGGCGCACCGAGCGCTCGTGCGGCAGGATGAACTGCAGCGGGCGGATGATATGCGGCGCGGCGGCGAGCAGCAGCTCGCGCTCGGCCAGCGCCTCGTGGACGAGACGGAACTCATATTGCTCGAGATAGCGCAGCCCGCCATGAATCAGCTTGGTCGACGCCGAGGAAGTCGCCGCGGCGAGGTCCTTCTGCTCGACGAGAAGCACGCGCAGGCCGCGCCCGGCGGCGTCGCGCGCGATCGCGCAGCCGTTGACGCCGCCCCCGACGATGAGAAGATCGTAAATCATGGCGGCGCTCCTGCGCCGGCCTCCCCGCCGGCGCGCCCGTCAGCATAGCGGCGATTCGGCCGGGGTCCGAGCGCCGCATCCGCCCGGCCGCCGACGCGGTCTCGCTTTGACAAGCGGGGCGACGCCCTGCATTACAGGCGAAACTCCGATTTTCGAGCAGGACCCGCCTTCCGCCCATGAGACCTGAACGCTACGATTTCGCCGCGGCCGAGCCCAAATGGCGCGAGATTTGGGAGGAGCGTCGGGCCTTCGCCTGCGGCGATCCGCAAAAGCCCAAATATTACGTGCTCGAGATGTTCCCCTATCCGTCCGGGCGCATCCATGTCGGCCATGTGCGCAATTATTCGATGGGCGACGTGATCGCCCGCTACAAGCGCGCCAAGGGCTTCGACGTTCTGCATCCGATGGGCTGGGACGCTTTCGGCCTGCCCGCCGAGAACGCCGCCCAGCAGAGCGGCTCGCATCCCGCCGCCTGGACCTACGCCAATATCGCGACCATGCGGGCGCAATTGAAATCCATGGGCCTCTCGCTCGATTGGTCGCGCGAGATCGCCACTTGCGATCCGGCCTATTACAGGCATCAGCAGAAGCTGTTCCTCGATTTCCTCGCGAATGGGCTCGTCGACCGCAAGCAGTCCAAAGTGAATTGGGACCCGGTGGACCACACCGTGCTCGCCAATGAGCAGGTGGTCGACGGGCGCGGCTGGCGCTCGGGCGCGCTCGTGGAGCAGCGCGAGCTGACTCAATGGTTCCTGCGCATCGGCGCATATGCCGACGATCTGCTCGCCTCGCTCGACACGCTCGACCGCTGGCCGGACAAGGTGCGGCTGATGCAGCGCAATTGGATCGGCCGCTCCGAGGGCCTGCTGGTCCGCTTCGCCCTCGCCGGCGATCCGCAGGGCGAGGTCGAGGTGTTCACCACGCGGCCGGACACTCTGTTCGGCGCGAAATTCGTGGCGCTCGCGCCCGACCATCCGCTCGCCCGCAAGGCGGCGGAGAGCGATCCGGCGCTCGCCGCCTTCGCCGAAGAGTGCCGCCACATCGGCACGTCCGTCGCGGCGATCGAGACCGCCGACAAGAAAGGTTACGACACGAGGCTGCGCGTCGTGCATCCCTTCGATCCGCAATGGACGCTGCCGGTCTATGTCGCGAACTTCATCCTGATGGACTACGGCACGGGCGCGATCTTCGGCTGCCCGGCGCACGACCAGCGCGATCTGGACTTCGCGCTACGCTATGGCCTCGGCGCGACGCCGGTCGTCTGCCCCGAGGGCGTCGATCCTGCGAGCCTCGTCATCGGCGAGACGGCCTTCGACGGCGAGGGGCGGCTCGTCAACTCCAGCTTCCTGGATGGGCTGACCGTCGCGGAAGCGAAAGAAGAAGCGGCGAAGCGGCTCGAGGCGGCGCAGCTGCACGACCGTCCGCAGGGCGAGCGCAAGATCAATTACAAGCTGCGCGACTGGGGCGTTTCGCGGCAGCGCTATTGGGGCTGTCCGATACCGATCGTCCATTGCCCCGATTGCGGCGTCGTGCCCGTGCCCGAGGCGGACCTCCCCGTGAAGCTGCCGGAGGATGTGAGCTTCGACAAGCCCGGCAATCCGCTCGACCATCATCCGACATGGAAACATGTCGCCTGTCCGAAGTGCGGCGCGGCGGCGCGGCGCGAGACCGACACGATGGACACCTTCGTCGATTCGTCCTGGTATTACGCGCGCTTCACCGATCCGCACAACGAGTCGGCGCCCGCCGATCCCGAACAGCTCGCGCGCTGGCTGCCGGTCGATCAATATATCGGCGGCATCGAGCACGCCATTCTGCACCTGCTCTATTCGCGCTTCTTCTCGCGCGCTATGCGCGACTCCGGACATGGCGGCGTGGCCGAGCCTTTCGCCGGACTCTTCACTCAGGGCATGGTCGTGCATGAGACCTATCGCGCCGCCTCGGGCAAATGGATCGCGCCCGGCGAGCTGCGCTTCGAGGCGAGCGAGAAGGGACGGCGCGCCTTTCTCGTCGAAACCGGCGAAGAGGTCGAGATCGGCCCGATCGAAAAGATGTCGAAGTCGAAGCGCAATACGGTCGACCCGGACGACATCATCGCGAGCTATGGCGCAGATACGGCGCGCCTCTTCGTGCTCTCCGATTCGCCGCCCGATCGCGACGTCGTGTGGACCGAGGAGGGCGTCCAGGGCGCCTTTCGCTTCGTGCAGCGCGTCTGGCGCCTCACGGGCGAGCTCGCCAATGTGGCGGCGCCTCTCGACGCGGCGGCGCCGGCGGAATTCGGCGCGGCGGCGCTGGACGTTCGCAAGGCGACGCATCGCGCCATCGCCGCGGTCGGCGACAATATCGAGCGCCTGCGCTTCAACACGGCGATCGCACGCATCCGCGAATTCGCCAATGAGCTGACATCCGCGCTCGATAAGATCGAGGCGACGCCGGTCGACGCCGATCTCGCTTTCGCATTCCGCGAAGCGGCGCAGACGCTCGTTCTGCTCATCGCGCCGATGACGCCGCATGTGGCGGAGGAATGCTGGCGCGATCTCGGCCATACCGAGCCGATCGTCGAGACGCCCTGGCCGACCGCGGACGCGGCGCTCGTCGCGCAGGAGACGATCGTGCTGCCGGTGCAGGTCAACGGCAAGAAGCGCGCGGAGATCACCGTCGCCCATGACGCCGCCGAGGCGGTCATCCGCGAGGAGGCGCTGAAACAGGAGGGAGTCCAGCGCGCCATGGACGGCAAGGCGCTCAAGAAATTCATCCTCGTGCCCAAGAGGATCGTCAATGTGGTCGTATGATGGATCGGCGGTCCGCGGTCGGCGGTCGGTCGAGCGAAACGCGGCCGCCTTCTGCCGCTGCGTCGTCCTCGTCGCGGCGCTCTCCCTTTCCGCCTGCAACGGCGTGCGGCCGCTCTATGGTCCGATCGGCTCGGGCGCGCCGCTCGCGGCGGAGCTGCAGGCGGTCGAGGTCGCGCCCATTCCGGAGCGCGCCGGCCATTATGTGCGCAACGAGCTCATCTTCGCCTTCAACGGCACGGGCTCGCAGGTTCCGCCGCGCTATCGGCTGCTCGTCGAGCTGAAAGAGCGCGTGCAGACGCCGATCCTCGACACCGTCACCGGCCGCGCCACTTCGGCGTCCGTCATCGTCGACGCCGCCTATAAATTGATCTCGATCGCCGACGAGACGACGATCACCGAGGGCGTGGCCTTCGGCGTCGCGAGCTACGACCGCTTCAGCAATCGTCTCGCCAATGTCCGCGCCGCGCGCGACAGTGAAATCAGAGACGCGAAAGTGATCGCGGATCAGATCCGCACCCGCATCGCGACCGTGCTGGCGAAGTAGGATCTCCCCTCGTGCGGCAGCGCCGCGCCACGGAACCTCCCAGCATGGCCTCGCGCGCGCTCAGCGCTGATTGGCCGCTTGCTGCGCCTTGGACACATATTGCTCGGTCTGCTCCGAAATCCCCGAGAGCGCCTTGCCCGTCGCCTCGGTCGCCGCCTTGGTGGCGTTCTCGCTCGTCGTCTGCGCAGAGACGAAGGCCTCCTTGGCGAGATTGGAGCAGAGCTCCCCGACCCGCGATGCGCGCGCGAAGAAGTCGCCATAGGCCGCGCGGCAGAATTCGGACTGCAGCTGAATGACGTCGTCGATCTTCTGCACGCGCAGCAGCTTCTCGAAATAGGCGCGGCTATTGTCGAGCGACTGCTTGGAATAGTCGGTCGCCTCGGCGGCGATCGCCTTCAGTCCCCTGGTCGTCGTGCTCGTCGCCGAATTGAAGGCGTCGAGCTGAAATTTTCCGAGCTCGCGAAAATCGTCGAAGTTCAGATTGGCCATTGGACATCCTCCCCGTCGGCGGCGCGGCCGACGTCGCGCGCGCGACTTTCCCCGCCCGGCGATTTTCGGGAAGGATCCCGATGATGGCAAATCGGGGAAACCACGTAGACGCGGACGTCGCCGCGGCCTCGTTCAGATCGTGACCTGAGCGCCGAGCTCGACGACACGGTCGGTCGGAATGGAGAAGAAGTCGGTGGCGTTGGCCGACTGCCGCGTCAACGCCACATAGAGCTTGTCCTGCCAAGGCGGCATCTCCGAACTGGGGCTCTCCTTGATCGAGCGCCGGCCGAGGAAGAAAGAGGTCGTCATGATGTCGTATTTGACGCCCGCCTTGCGCATGGCGGCGAGCGCCGCCGGCACGCGCGGGCTCTCCATATAGCCGTAATGCAGCGTCGCGCGGGTGAAGTCGTGCGAGAGCCTCTCGATCTCGAAGCGCTTCTCCGCGGCGACGCGCGGCGTGTCCTCGGTGATGACGCAGATGACCAGCACGCGCTCATGCAGCACCTTGTTGTGCTTGAGATTATGCATCAGCGCGGTGGGCGCGACCTCCGGGTCGCTGGTCAGGAAGATCGCCGTGCCGGGCACGCGCGTCGGCTTCGACTTGTCCAGCATGGCGATGAGCTCGAGAATCGGGATGGAGTCGCGATGGGTCTTCTCCGAGAGGAGGGCCGTGCCGCGCACCCAGGTCCACATCACGATCATGACGCAGCCGCCGAGCGTCAGAGGAACCCAGCCGCCGTCGACGACCTTCATCAGATTGGCGGCGAGGAAGGTCAAATCGACGGTGAGAAAAGCGCCGATGACGAGGGCCGCGGCCCACAAAGGCCACCGCCATTTGCGCCAGACGACGACGAAGGCCAGTGACGCGGTCGCCACCATGGTGCAGGTGACCGCTATGCCATAGGCGGAGGCGAGCGCGCTCGAGGAGCGGAAGGCCATGACGAGGATCAGAACGCCGACGAGCAGCAGCCCGTTGACGCGGCCGATGTAGATCTGGCCCTCCTGCGTCTCGGAGGTGTGGCGGATGTCGAGACGCGGCAGAAGCCCGAGCTGAATGCCCTGACGCACCAGAGAGAAGGCGCCGGTGATGACCGCCTGGCTCGCGATCACCGTCGCCATGGTCGAGAGAAGGACGAGCGGCAGCGTCGCCCATTCGGGCGCCATCAGGAAGAAGGGATTTTCGACCGCTCCGCGGGTGTTCAGAACCAGCGCCCCCTGGCCGAGATAGTTGAGCAGCAGCGACGGCAGCACGAAGACGACCCACGCGATCTGGATCGGCCGCCGGCCGAAATGGCCCATGTCGGCGTAGAGCGCCTCGACGCCGGTGACGACGAGGAAGATCGAGCCGAGCACCGAGAAGCCGACCCAGCCGTGGCCGAGCAGGAAGGAGATGCCGCGGCGCGGGTCGAAGGCGCGCAGCACATGCGGCGCGTCGGCGATATGCGTCGCGCCGAGCACGGCCATGGTGACGAAGAAGATCGCCATGATCGGCCCGAACAGGGCGGCGACGCGCGCCGTGCCGTGGCTCTGCACCCAGAACAGGGTCACGAGAATGGCGATCGAGATGGGGAAGACGAATTCGCCGAATTTCGGATCGACGATCGAAAGGCCCTCGACCGCCGACAGCACGGAGATCGCCGGCGTGATGATCGCTTCGCCCGAGAACAGAGCGGCGCCGGCGATGCCGATCAGAAAGACGGACCGGGCGCGCCGGCCGAGCGCGTTCTGCGCGAGCGCCATCAGCGACAGGATGCCGCCCTCGCCGCGGTTGTCCGCATGCAGCAGGAAGAACACATATTTCAGCGTGACGGTGAACAGCAGCGCGAAGATCAACAGAGAGATCGCGCCGATGATCGCCTCCTCGCCGAGGCCGGCCGCCTCGGCGTGCGCGAGCGACTCGCGCAGCGCGTAGAGCGGGCTCGTGCCGATGTCGCCATAGACGACGCCGATCGAGCCGATGACGAGCGACAACAGGCCGGAACGGCGGGGCTCCGCCGGCGCGGCCTCGCCGCCCGTGGGCGCCGCGCCGGCGCCGTCGCGTCGCGGCGAGGGGCTCGCCGGGTCCTGCGCAGTCTTGGGATCCATGAAGAAGGCCCTGAGAATTGGGGACGCCCGGCGCGATCGCCGCTCCTCTGGACGGCCGGCGATCCCGGCTCCGCCCACGACGATCCGGCGCGGCGATATACGCCAGCCGCGACGCGATGAGAAGCGGCCGTCGGAAGTTTCTGGCCAAATTCGATTTTGTGGCGGTCGCGCGCGCCCTCTGGCCAGCGCGGCCGTCCGATGCTAAGGCGTGGCCTTGGTGTTCGGCCTCGCCGCGGCAGGCGATGGCCGGGACTCGAACGCTCTCGAGAGATGATCGTCACACTCCTCGCCGGCGCTGGCCTCTTTATCTGGCTCTATCTCCTCGTCGGTCACGGCTCCTTCTGGAGACTCGCCGAGCACGACAGGCGCTTCGCCCCGCCCGGCGCCCGCGCGCCGGCGAGGACCCGCGTCGTCGCCGTCGTCCCGGCGCGCGACGAGGCCGAGGTGATCGCCGCCTCGCTGAGGTCGCTGCTGGGCCAGCACTTCAGCGGCCGGCTCCACGTGGTTCTGGTCGACGACGAGAGTTCGGACGGCACCGCCGACGTCGCGCGCGCGACGTCGGAGCGGGAGGGCGCACCGGACCGTCTCACCGTCCTGCAGGGCCGGACCGAGCGGGGCTGGACCGGCAAGCTCGCGGCGATGAACCGGGGCTTCCGCCATGTCATGTCGCTGCCGCAGCGGCCGGACTATGTGCTCTTCTGTGACGCCGACATCGGCTTCGGGCCGAACCTGCTCGAGCGGCTCGTCGCGGGGGCCGAAGCGCGCGGGACCGTGCTCGCCTCGCTCATGGTCAAGCTGCGCTGCGAAAGCCTCGCCGAGCGCTGGTTCGTCCCTGCCTTCATCTTCTTTTTCCAGAAGCTCTACCCCTTCTCCCGCGTCAACGACCCGGAGAGCCGCGTCGCCGCGGCGGCCGGCGGCGTGATGCTGGTGCGGCCGGACGCGCTGGAGCGGGCCGGCGGCCTCGCCCAGATCCGCGGCGCGCTGATCGATGATTGCGCGCTCGGCGAGCTGCTGAAGAGGGAAGGGCCGATCTGGCTCGGCCTCACCGACGACGCCTGGAGCCTGCGCCCCTACGCCAATTACCTCGACATCGAGCGGATGGTGACGCGCTCGGCCTATGCGCAGCTGCGCTATTCGCCCTGGCGCCTCGCGCTCGCGGTCGCCGGCATGGGACTCGTCTATCTCGCCCCGCCCGTCATCGCCTTTTCCGGCGCCGAAGCCTCCGCCTTTCCGGCCCTCGTCGCTTATCTGCTGATGGCCCAGGCCTATATGCCGACCCTGCGCTTCTATGGCCTCAGCCGGATCGGCGCCTTCGCCTTGCCCCTGGTCGCCGCCTGCTATACGTGGTTCACATTGCTGTCGGCTTGGCGACACGGCCGCGGACGGGGCGGCGCCTGGAAAGGGCGCTATCAGGCGCCGTGACGAGCGAGGACGAGCTTTAGATGAGCGACATCGCCGCCGCCGGATCGGGCAAGGGCCACAAGGACGAGAATTTTCCCGTCGCCTCGACATTCATCGCCCCGCGCCATCGCGCGCCGATCCTCGCCTTTTATGATTTCGTGCGCGCGGCGGACGACATCGCCGACCACGCGACGCTCTCCGCCGCGGAGAAGCTCGCCATGCTCGACCGGATGGAGGCGGCGCTCCTTTCGGGCGGCGAGTCGATCGCCGTCGCCGGGCGGCTGCGCGCGGCGCTCGCCGAGCGCGGCCTGGAGCCGCGCCATGCGCAGGATCTCCTCACGGCCTTCCGCCGCGACGTCACGCAGACGCGCTATCGCGATTTCGACGATCTGATCGACTACTGCCGCTATTCGGCCATGCCGGTCGGCCGCTTCGTGCTCGACGTTCACGGCGAGGACCGCGCCGCGACCTGGGCCGCCAATGACGCGCTCTGCGCGGCGCTGCAGATCATCAATCATCTGCAGGACTGCGCGAAGGATTTTCGATCGCTGGACCGTGTCTATCTGCCGCAGGACGCGCTCGCCGCTCATGGCGCGCGCGTCGAGATGCTCGCCGAGACAGCCGCGCCGCCGCAGCTCGCCGCCGCGCTGCGCGCGCTCGCGCGGCGCACCGGCGAGCTGCTCGAGCAAAGCGCGCCCTTCGCCGAGCGCATCGCCGACATTCGCCTCGCCATGGAGGTGGGCGCGATCCAGCGCCTGGCCGAAACGCTGACGCGGCGCCTGCTGATCGCCGATCCGCTGAGCGAAAAAGTCCACGCCGGCAAGAGCCGATTCATCGCCACGGCGCTCGCGGGCGCGGGCGCGGTTCTGCTGCGGCGGCTGACGCGGCCGCGTTCCCGCGCGCTGGCGGGCGAATCCGCATGAGCGTCGACAGCCTGAGCCTGCTCGCCGACGGCGCGGCGAAGCCCGTCGCCGCCAAGAGCTCCTTCTATCTCGCCATGCGCGTGCTCGAGCCCGAGCGGCGCGACGCGATGTATGCGATCTACGGCTTCTGCCGCGCCGTGGACGATATCGCCGACGAGGAGGGCGACCGCGAGACTCGCCTCGCTGCGCTCGACGATTGGCGCCGCGATCTCGACGAGCTCTACGCCGGCCGCACGCACAAGCGTTGCGCCGATCTCGCCGCGCCGGTGCGGCGCTTTGCGCTCGACCGCGCCGATTTCGAGGCGGTGATCGACGGCATGGCGATGGACGTCGTCGAGGACATCCGCGCGCCGGAATGGGAACGGCTCGACCTCTATTGCGACCGCGTCGCCAGCGCCGTGGGGCGGCTCTCGGTGCGCGTCTTCGGCCTCGCCGAAGAGGCCGAATGCGGAGCGGCCGGCGGGCTGCCGACCAAGGCGCGGCTGCTCGCTTTTCACATGGGCCGCGCGCTGCAGCTCACCAACATCCTGCGCGATCTCGACGAGGACGAGTCGAGAGGCCGGCTCTATCTGCCGCGCGAGGCGCTGGAGGCGGCGGGCGTCACGGATTTCTCGCCCGGCGCCGCGCTCGCCCATCCCGGCCTTCCCGAGGCCTGCGCCGCGGTGGCCGAGCGCGCGCGAAAACATTATGCGGAATCCGAGCTCATCATGCGCGTCTCGCCGCCGCGCGCGGTGAAGGCGCCCTATCTGATGGCGACCGCCTATCGCTCCATTCTGGACCGTCTCGTCGCGCGCGGTTTCGCGCCGCCTCGCGCGCCGGTCTCCGCCTCGCGCGCCAAGGTGCTGCTGGCGCTCATCAAACATGCGCTGACGTGACGGGCGCCGTTCATATCGTCGGCGCGGGCCTCGCCGGGCTCGCCTGCGCCCTGCGCCTTTCCGGCGAGGGGCGACGCGTCGCGCTCTACGAGGCCGCGCGAATCGCAGGCGGGCGCTGCCGCTCCTATCACGATCCGAGCCTCGATATCGTCATCGACAATGGCAATCATCTGCTGCTGTCGGGCAATGGCGCGGCGCTCGATTACGCGCGGCGCATCGGCGCCGCGGGCGAGCTCGTCGGCCCGAAGGAGTGCGTCTTCGATTTTCTCGATACGCGCAGCGGCGAGCGCTGGCGCCTCAGGCCCAACGCCTCGCGCCTGCCCTGGTGGATATTCGTCGCGAGCCGCCGCGTCCCCGGCTCTTCGCCGGGCGATTATCTCGACGCGCTCGCTCTGCTGCGCGCAAAGAGCGGCGCGACGATCGGCGAGACGATGGATTGCTCCGGCGCGCTCTATGAGCGGCTGTGGGGACCCGTTCTGCTGTCGGCGCTCAACACGGAGCCGCGCGAAGCCTCCGCCGAGCTCGCCGGCGCCGTGCTGCGCGAGACGCTCGGCGCCGGCGGCGCCGCCTGCCGTCCGCTGATCGCCCGTCACGGACTCGGCGCGGCCTTCATCGATCCGGCGCTGGCGGTTCTCGCGGCGGCCGGCGTGACGCCGCGCTATGGCGCGCGGCTGCGCGCGATCGAATTCTCCGACAGCCGCGCCGTCGCGCTCGATTTCGGCGAAGAGCGCGTCGCGCTCGGGGACGAGGACGCCGTCGCGCTCGCCGTCCCCCCCTGGACGGCGCAGGAGCTCATTCCCGATCTCGTCGCGCCGGACGAGTTCCGCGGCATCGTCAACGCGCATTTCAAGATCGCGCCGCCGAAAAGCCGACCGCCGCTCCTCGGCATGATCGGCTCCCTGACCGAATGGCTGTTCGCCTTCGAGGATCGACTGTCGGTGACGATCAGCGGCGCCGACCGGCTGATGGACGAGCCGCGCGAGCGCCTCGCGGAGCGCATCTGGGCCGAGGTCGCCGCCGCGACAGGGCTGCCGGGCGAGCTTCCGCCCTGGCAGATCGTGAAGGAGAAGCGCGCGACCTTCGCCGCGACGCCGGCGCAGCAGCGGCGCCGTCCAGATTCCGTGACGCGCTGGCGCAACCTGTTTCTCGCCGGCGACTGGACGGCGACCGGCCTTCCGGCGACGATCGAAGGCGCGATCCGCTCCGGCGACCGCGCCGCGGCGCTCGCCGCGCGAATGTGACGAGCGAGCCCGAGGGTTCGCGGTCCAGCGGCGCGCGCCCAGCCGATCCCGATGCGAGACCGACGCTCTGCAGTGGAAATGCGATCGGCGCGCGGCGCGATAGTGGAAAAACATGAATTCGTCGTCGCCAGCGTGAAGGGGGACCGTCGAACATCGAAATGTCATAGAATAGCCCGCGATCCGAAGCCATGGAGACCGGGCGGCGACGCGCCTGTTCCCGGTTCGGACCAGAGCTTGCCAAGGCCGCGATTCATATTTATTGGTGCGCCGCGTGGCGGAAATTCGAGAGCGACGTCTCGGAAAAATAGGTCGATGCTCGTGGATCGACGCCCCGGCATTTCTTGAAGCTCGGAGGAGGAGCGCGCTGCGATGAACATCACGATGATCGGCTCGGGCTATGTCGGCTTGGTGTCGGGAGCCTGTTTCGCCGATTTCGGTCATGTCGTGACCTGCGTAGACAGCGACGCGTCGAAGATCGAGCGCCTGCTGCGCGGCGAGATTCCGATCTACGAGCCGGGCCTCGACGACCTCGTCGCCTCCAATGTTCGCCAGAAGCGGCTGTTCTTCACAACGGATCTCGCGCCGGCCGTCAAGAGCGCGGACGCCGTGTTCATCGCGGTCGGCACGCCGTCGCGGCGCGGCGACGGCCATGCGGACCTCTCCTATGTCTATGCGGCGGCCGAGACGATCGGCAAGGCGCTCGACGGCTTCACCGTCATCGTCGACAAGTCCACCGTGCCGGTCGGCACGGGCGACGAGGTCGAGCGCATCATCCGCGAGGTCAATCCGAAGGCGGATTTCTCCGTCGTCTCCAATCCGGAGTTCCTGCGCGAGGGCGCGGCGATCGAGGACTTCAAGCGCCCCGACCGCGTCGTCCTCGGCGTCGAGGACGAGCGCGCCAAGGCGGTGATGGCGGAGATCTATCGCCCGCTGAGCCTCAACGCGCCGCCGCTCGTCTTCGTGAGCCGACGCACCTCCGAGCTCATCAAATATGCGGCCAACGCCTTCCTCGCGACGAAGATCACCTTCATCAACGAGGTCGCCGACCTCTGCGAGAAAGTCGGCGCGAATGTGCAGGACGTCGCCCGCGGCATCGGCCTCGACGGCCGCATCGGAGCCAAGTTCCTGCATGCGGGGCCGGGCTATGGCGGCTCCTGCTTCCCGAAGGACACGCTCGCCCTGCTGAAGACCGGCCAGGACTACAGCGCGCCGCTGCGCATCGTCGAGACGGTGGTCGCGGTCAATGACGCGCGCAAGCGCGCCATGGCGCGCAAGGTGATCGCCGCGCTCGACGGCTCGGTGCGCGGCAAGAAGATCGCGCTGCTCGGCCTCGCCTTCAAGCCCAACACCGACGACATGCGCGACGCGCCCTCGCTCGCCATCGTCGCCTCGCTCGTCGGCGACGGGGCCAAGGTGCACGCCTATGATCCCGAGGCGACGAGCCAGGCGCGCCCGCTGATGCCCGAGGTCGTCTTTCACGAGGACGCCTATGCGCCGATCGAAGGCGCCGACGCGCTGGTGATCGTCACCGAATGGGACGCGTTCCGCGCGCTCGATCTCGAGAAGGTGAAGAGCCTGCTCAAGACGCCGATCATCGTCGATCTGCGCAACATCTATGGCGTCGACGAGGTGCGCAAGCACGGCCTCACTTATGTGAGCGTCGGGCGCGCCTGACGTCTCGCCGGAGCGGCGGGCCGCCGAGCCCGCCGCCGCAGGAGGCCCGAGCCGCAGATGACGCAGGCTTGCTCGAAATTGCGCGTCGCCCATGCGGGCGGCGTCGCGCGCATCCTCATCGACAACGCCGAGCGGCGCAACGCTTTCGATTTTTCGATGTGGCGGGCGCTGCCCGACATTCTCGCTGCGCTCGACGCCGACGAATCGGCGCGCGTCGTCGTGCTCTCCGGCGCGCCGTCCCTCCCCTTCTGCTCGGGCGCCGATATTTCCGAATTTTCGACCGTTCGCGCCACCGCCGAAGGCGGACGCGCCTATGAAGCGGCCAATGTCGAGGCCTTCGACGCGCTGTCGCAACTGGGCAAGCCGGTCGTCGCCGCCATTTCCGGCTTCTGCATGGGCGGCGGCATGGGGCTCGCGGCCGCCTGCGACCTGCGCATCGCCGCCGAGGGCGCGGTGTTCGGCATTCCCGCCGGCCGGCTCGGCGTCGGCTATCCGCCCGAAGCCATGCGCTATGTAGTGGCGGCGGTCGGCGCGCAGACCGCCATGGATCTGTTCTTCACCGCCCAGCGCATCGACGCCGAGGAGGCGCGCGCCGCCGGCTTCGTCTCGCGCGTGTCGCCGAAGGAGGGCTTCGACGCCGCGATCGACACGATCGCCGCCGGAATCGCCGCCAATGCGCCGCTGACCCTGCGCGCCGCCAAGGCGGCGATCCGCCGCGCCGCCGCCCTGCCGCACGCGCTCTCCGCCGAGGCGTGCGAACAGCTCGCCGCCGCCTGCTTCGACAGCGCGGATTACGTAGAAGGCCGCACCGCCTTTCTCGAGAAGCGCGAGCCGCGGTTTCGCGGGCGATAGAGCGAGCCCGAGCTTTCGGCGGTTGGAAAAGTCCGCTCATGACGCAAAGCAGACGCTGCAAGTCGTCGCGGACGACCTGTTGTCGCAATGATCTGGGAAGCGCCAGCGCACTCAACGCATCTGTTCGTCGAGCCAATCCAGCGCTCTTCGATTGAGAAGCGAGCGGTTCTGCATTTCGCAATGATTTCCCGCGCCTTCCGCCGCGGTGAAACGCAGGAGGGTCTTCGGGCAGCGTAACGAGTTGAAAAACATGCCCGCATCCCTGGCGAGCGTATCGTTCTCGGCCTGTGTTATCAGCGTCGGACACCGAATGAGTTCGGCACGACCTTCCATGGTGAACAACTCGACCGAGGCGAGGTAGGCGCGCAGATCGGCGACCCCGTGTGTCCAGAAGCCGCGCTGAACGACCTTCCAATACATCTGGCGATTACCACGGATGAACGCATCCGCTCGGTCGATCACCGCCTGATCGAGTACGCCGAGATCCTTCGCGGCTTCCGGAGGAAGGCCAAAGATCCGGGCGAACACACTGCGAAAGCCGTTGGCGATGTTCCAAGTGCCCGGATCGGCTATAAGAGCCGCAATCCGGGGTTCGCCAGACGCTCCACGTGGCGCCAGATGCCCGCCAAGGCTCCAGCCGGTGAGCGCGATACGCGCCCGATCGACCAGTGGCAAAGTCGTCGCGAAATCGACCACCGCCTTAATTACCACTTCCCAGTCATGCCGCAGCGGAACGCCGTGTTGGTAAAGCATTGCTCCTTGGCCTGGCCCGTCAAACAGAAGGGCGTGATAGCCGCGCCTTGTCGCGGCCACCGCCGATCCGAAATACATATCCGTCATTGTCCCATCATAACCGTTGTTGAAAATGACGAGCGGTCGCACGTCCTCCTCGAAGCCCTGCGCCGGTAGGAGATAAGCTGGCAGCGGCGTTTCGCCGAAGGGAATGCTGATCGGATCAAGGGTCGGTCGTTGAGACAAAGGCCGCGGTCGAGAGCCGCAACCTGCCGCGAGGAGACGCGGATCGACAGGAGCGCCATAGAGCGGATGATAGGATGCGCCGTAGAAGGCGCTTGCCCGAAGATAGAGTTCGCGAGCGCCGGCACGGTTGCCTTTCGCCAGCATCGTGTCAGCTTCGGCTTTCATGCGATCGGCGGCTTCATTCCAGATTCCAGGCGATAAAGTAAGCGCTGTCATCGCCGCCGGCCACGGTTTCGGCAATGGCGCGGACCTCTCCGAAATCCGCGCCACCATAGGGGATGTAACCGAGCGGTCAGGTACCAAATTCCTCATGCAAATCGTCTTGAAATACCCTCACTGCCATCCACGTATCTCCAGTAGAAAATCGAAATGCCCATGCTCTCAGCGCCGAGAGTGAAGCACATCTCGACTCAAATGACCATCGCGACCGGCTACTGCTTCTCCGACCGATAACGATAATATGTCGTTCTGGGCGCAAAGCTCTAGGGTCGTCGACGCACTGCATGTGTCGGTCTGATGCCGAACTCAATGTCCGCAATTGTAAAGGTTTTCGGATGCCGGCCCTTTGCGAGCACGCGCCGTTGCGCAGCCGTGGGGCCGGCATCCGAAAACCTCCAAGGAAGGAAACCGCGAGTCGGAAGGGCGCCGTCGCCGTTGCGAGCTATGGGGATTTATGCGTCGGCGGGGAACCTCGACGAGGCGTCGGAATGACCGTCACCACTGTCACGGTCGATTTCGAGCGACGGAGCAGCGCGAAGGGGCTGTCTTCGTCGGCGATGGCATCGGAGTTTTCGCGGCGGGGACGGTGATGGACGACGCCCAGAGCAGATTTGTGCGAGCGGCGTCGCAGCCGTAGAGCGATCTGCGGCGACAAAGGGCGCGGATGCGAGGCCGGGAATGACGTGATCGAGATCATGAGCTGTCGATCCTGATCTTCGAGAACGAAAAACCGCGCGAAGCGCGTCCGCCTTCGAACGTCTCGACGACGATCATGCGGCCGCCGCAGCATGGACATGGATGTGCGAGGATTCTCGGCTCGGGCCGGGCGGCGGCCTCGCAGCGCTCGTTGTCACGCTCACGCGGCGCCGCGGCGTCGAGCAGCTCGCGCGCGCGGGCGATGTTTTGGGCGCGAACGCCGCTGGCGAACAGGCCGTAATGGCGAATGCGATGAAAGCCCGTCGGCAGGACATGGATGAGGAAGCGGCGGATGAACTCGCCGTTCGAGAGCCGCATAACCTTTTGCCGAGCGCGGCCCTCGGCGCGGTAATCCTTGTATTTGAAGGTGACGCACTCCTTCGTCATGCGTTGCTCCTGTCTGAAGCAAGGTTGCTAACCCCGTGAACTTCAGACAGTTCGCCGACCACCCGTTACCCGCAGCCCGCCCGAAACGCCGGCCGCAAACTACCGCGAGAGCGGTTTAGTTCTATGGCGCAAAGGAGAAGCTCAAACCCTTTCCTCACGCCCGCCTGCCGTCGGCGTGAGCTTCGTGGTAGAAGTTACGACCACCCTGTGCAGCGAATCGATTTGGCGATCACTCTCCTTCATACAGCCGACTGGCATCTCGGCGCGCAATTGCAGGGCTGGCCGCGCGAGGCCGAGCATCGCAAGGCGCTGGCCCGGCTCGTCGCCGTCGCCGCCGAGCGCGAGGTCGATGCGGTCGTCGTCGCCGGCGATATTTTCGACAGCCTCAACCCGCCGGCCGAGGCGCAAAAGCTCCTCTATGACTCGCTGAAGGCGCTGCGCGCTGCACGGCCCGCCGCGACCATCGTCCTGCTCGCCGGCAATCATGATCCGGGAGGGCGCATAGAGGCGCCGCGCGCGCTGTTCGATCTCGTCGGCGTCGTCGGCGTCGGCGCCATCGCCCGGCGTGATGGCCCGATCGACGCCGACATCCACCTCGTTCCGCTGCGGAGCGCCGGCGGCGCGATCGAGGCGCATCTCCTCGCCGTCCCCTATCCGCGCGCCGCCGATCTGCCGGTCGTCGAGCGCGAGGTCGAAGGCTCGGCGATCGTCCACGCCGTGCGGGCGCTCTATGGCGAGCTCATCGGCGCCGCGCGGGAAAAGATCAGCGAGGCGCCGCTCGTCGTCACCGGCCATCTGCATGTCGCAGGCGGACTCGAATCCGAGGGCGCCGAGCGCCGCATTCTGGTCGGCGGCGAGCACGCCGCGCCGCCGGACCTGTTTCCCCCGGACGTCGCTTATGTCGCGCTCGGCCATCTGCATCGCCACCAGTGGGTCGGGCGTGAGAGCGTGCGCTATTCCGGCTCGCTCTTCCCCATGTCGAAGGCCGAGATCGATTATGATCACGGCGTGACGATCGTGACGATCGACGGCGGACGCACGCGGATCGAGCATGTTCCCCTGGAGCGGCCGACGCCCTGCCTGCGCCTGCCCGTACGCGGCGCCCTCGCGGCGAAGGAGGTCGAGGCGGCTTTCGCCGCGCTCCGCCTCGACCCCGCGCTTGCGCTCGACGAGCGGCCCTTCGTGCATCTGACCGTCGCGGCCGAGGGCCCGATCGTCGGCCTCGACGCGGAGATCGGCGCGCTCGCCGAAAAATACCCGATCCGCCTCGCCTCTCTCGCGATCGAGCGGCCGCAGCGCGCTCCGGCCGCGCCGGGGCCCGCGGCGCTGCGCCTCTCGGAGCGCCGGCCGGTCGATCTGTTCCGCGAGGCCTTCGCCATCGCCCACAGAGCCGAGCCGACGCCGGAGCATCTCGCGCTGTTCCACGCCGCCGCGGCGGAAGAATAGATGCGCATCCTGACGATCCGCGGCGAAAATCTCGCGAGCCTCGCCGAGCGCTTCGAGATCGATTTCGAGGCGGAGCCGCTGCGCGGCGCCGGGCTCTTCGCCATCACCGGCGAGACGGGCGCGGGCAAGTCGACCATTCTCGACGCCCTCTGCCTCGCGCTCTACGACGCTTTTCCGCGTGTGACGGCGCAAGGAGTGAACGAGGGCGTTCCCGATCCGAGCGGCCAGATCATGAGCGCCGCCGATCCGCGCTCCATTCTGCGGCGCGGCGCCGGGCGCGGCTTCGCCGAGGCGGATTTCATCGGCCGCGACGGCGAGCGCTACCGCGCCCGCTGCGAGCTCGCGCGCGCGAGGGGGCGGGCGACGGGCAATCTGCAGCAGCGCATCCGATCGCTGCATCGTCTCGATTCCACGGGCGCCGTGATCGCGGCGGTCGCCTCCGGCGTCGAGCCGGTGAAGGCGAAGATCGTCGAGTTGACCGATCTCACTTTCGAGCAGTTCCGCCGCACGGCGCTGCTGGCCCAGGGCGATTTCGACGCGTTCCTGCGCTCGGATTCGAAGGAGCGCGCCGATCTGCTCGAGAAGATCACCGGCGCCTCGATCTACGGCGAGATTTCGCGGCGCGTGCATGCGCGCGCGAAGGCGGCGCTGGACGAGCTGCAGCACTTGCGCCGCCGGCGCGAGGAGGTCGGCCTCCTCGGCGAGGAGGCGCGCGCCGCGCTGGAGACGGAGCGCGGCGAAGCGGAGGGCGAGCGCATCGCGCTCGCCGGCGAGCGCGAGAGCGCTCTCGCTCTGCTGCGCCGGCACGAAGCCATCGCGCAGGCGGAAATGCGTCTGGAAGAGGCCGTCGCGCGCCGCGACCGCGCGACGGCCGCGCTGGAAACGCTGGAAGAGACGCGCGAGCGTCTGCGCGCGATGGAGCGCGCGGAGCCGCTGCGGGCGCCGCTCGCGCGGCGCGCCGACACGGCTGTGGCGCTTCGAGGGGCGAAGGAGACGGACGAAGAAGCGCGCGCCGCCAGCCTCGCCGCTGCGGCGGCGCTGGAGCAGGCGATTCTCGCCGAGGCGGCCGCGAGCCGGGCCCTCGAGACGGTCGTCGCAGAGACCGACGCCTTCGGCCCGCAATGGTCCGAGGCGGAACGGCTGGACGCGCAGATCGCGACCGCCGCACGGGAGGCGGAAGAGTCCGATCGGGCCGCACGCGCGGCGGAATCGGCCGCGCGCGAGAAAGCGGCGCACGAGGCGCGCCTCGCCGCCGAGACGCGAGCGGCGAAGGCGGAGAGCGAGGCGGCGAGCGAAGCGCTGGAGCGCCTGCGCGAGGCCGAGCCGCTGCATACGCGCTGGAGCGAGATCGAGCGCGCCCTCGCCGATCGTCGCGATGCTGCGACGTCGCTCGCGGACGGCGCCGCGCGCCTCGCGGCGCTGGACGGCGCGGCTGCGGCCGCCGGCCGCGAGATCGAAGCGCTCGACGAGGCCGATCGTACGGATGACGCACAATGCGCGACGCTCGCCCGGCAGATCGAAGAACGCCGGAGCGCGCTGGCGGCAATGAAGGAGGAGGAGATCGGGCGCCGCCGGCGCGCGCTCGACGAGGCGGGACGGCTGGCGTCGCGCCTCGGCGCGGAGGCGCAGCGCTGCGCGCGGGCGCAGGACGCGCTCGCGCGGGCGGCGCGCGACCTCGAGGACCAGGACGCCGCGCAGGAGCGCGAGCGGCGCGCGCTCGACGCGGCGAGCGCCGCCCGCGCCATCGCCGAAGCGCGGCGAGCAGAAGTGGAGCGGCTCGGCGAGATCGCCGATGCGGCTGTCTCCAAGGCGGCGCTGGCCCTGCGCGCCAGCCTCGTTCCGGGCGCGCCCTGCCCCGTCTGCGGCGCGCGCGCGCATCCGCATGCGGATGCGCGCGAAGCCGCCGACGCCGTCATCGTCGGCCTGCGCGAAAGGCGCGACACGCTGCGGCGAGAGATCGGCGAGATCGAGACGATGATTGCGGCGTCGAGCGGGCGGCTCGAGGCCGCCCATGAGCGCGGCCTCGACGCGAGACGGCGAAGCGACGAGGCGCGCGCCGAGCGCGAGGACGCGCGCGCGCGCTTCGACCAGCTGCGCGCGCAATGGTCGGAGGGCGTCGCCGCGGCGCAGGCGCCTGCGATCGACGACGCGCCGGCGCTCGCCGCCCTCGCCGAGGCGATCGAGCGCGAAGGCGCGTCGCTCGACGAGACGCTCGAGCGCGCGCGCCGGCTGCGCGTCGACATCGACACACTGCGGCAGAAGAATGATCGGCTGCTCGCCGCGCTCGGCGATCGGCGCCGGCTGCGCGACGCGGCGCGGACGCGGCTCGCCGAGGCGCGCGAGGAGACGGCGCGGCTCTCGGCCACGCGAGACGCCGCGACGGACGGGCTGCGCGCCGTCGACCGCGCTCTCGCGCCTTTCCTGCCTCTCTGCGAGCTGACGACCGCCGATCTCGACCGCGATCTCGCCGGCGCGACGCGCCGTCTCCAAAAGACCGGCGACGCCTTTCACCGCGCGCGCGAGCGCGTCGCCCAGGCGGAGCGCGCGCTCGCGGAGCTGTCGCAGCGGTTCGCCGGCCTGAGCGTCGAAGCCCGAGCTTGCGCCGGCGCCGCCGAGGGCGCCCGCGCCGATCGGGAGAAGCGCGACCGCGCGCTCGCGGAGCTGCGCATGCTTCGCTCCAGCCTCCTCGGCGGCGAGCCCACGGCGAGCCATCGCGCGCGCCGCGAGGAGCGGCGCGCGGCCACGCAGCAGGCGCGTGACGCCGCAGCGCGCAAACGCGCGGAGATGGATGCGGCCAAGGTCGGCGCCGATCGCGATCTCGTCCACGCCGCGGAAGCGCTCGCCAGGACTCTCGCTCGAGCCGAGGACGCCGCGAAGGCCTGCGCCGAAGCGTTGGCGGCGGCGGCGATCGACGAAGACCGGGCGCAGGCGCTTCTGAACGTCCCCGCGCAGGAGCGCGCCGAGATGCGCGCGCGGCTCGAGGCCGCGCGGACCGCCGCCGCCGCCGCCGCGACCGAGGCGGACGCGCGCGCCCGCGATCTCGCGGAGGCGCTCGCCGCCGGCCGCCCCGAGGACAGCGTGGAACTGCTGAAAGAGCGGCGCGCGTACGCCGAAGCCGAGCAGCAGGCGCTGGCGCGAAGGCTCGGCGAGATCGGCGCGACGCTCGCCGCCGACGACCTCGCGCGCGAAAAGGCGGAGACGCTCCGTCTCGAGATCGCCGCGGCCGAGGCGGCGCAGAAGAGCTGGGTGGAGGTCGACGCCGCCATCGGCTCGGCGACCGGCGACAAATTCCGCCGCTTCGCGCAGAGCGTGACGCTCGAGCGTCTCGTCGCGCTCGCCAATCGCCATCTCGAGGCCTTGACGCCGCGCTACCGGCTGGAGCGCTCGGCGAGTGAGATCGCCGATCTCGGCCTCCAGATCGTCGACCGCGACCTCTGCGACGAGCGACGCTCGACGCGCTCGCTCTCGGGGGGCGAACGGTTCCTCGCTTCACTCTCTCTGGCGCTCGGCCTCTGCAGCCTCGAGGGACGCGACTCCTTCGTCGACACTCTGTTCATCGACGAAGGCTTCGGCACGCTGGATCAGGCGACGCTCGACGTCGCGGTCGACGCGCTGGAGCGCCTGCAGGGCCAGGGACGCAAGGTCGGCGTCATCAGCCATGTGGAGTCGCTGCGTCAGCGCATCGCCGTGCAGATCAGGGTGGAGATGCGCGGCGGCGGCCGCAGCGCGGTGCGCATCGACGCGCGCTCGGCGCTGCTCGTTTGAGCCGTCATTGCGAAGAGCGAAGCGACGAAGCAATCCAGGACCCGCACGGCGACTGACGGATTGCTTCGCTTCGCTCCTCGCATGACGGGCCTTCGCGCTCACAGCGCGTTGCGATAGGCCTTCTTCGAGAAGACGGTCATGAAGACGATCCACAGATCGAGCGGCAGCGACCAGTGATCGATGTAATAGAGGTCGTGCTCGACGCGCTGGCGGATCTTCTGCGGCGAGTCGATCTCGCCGCGCAATCCGTTGACCTGCGCCCAGCCGGTGATGCCGGGCTTCACATTGTGGCGGCGCGCGTAGAGCGCGATCTCGCTCTCGTAGAGCTGATCGTGGACGAGCGCATGCGGGCGCGGGCCGACGAGCGACATGTCTCCGCGCAGCACATTGATGAGCTGCGGCAGTTCGTCGATGTTGTAGCGGCGGATGAAACGGCCGACGCGCGTGACGCGGGCGTCGCCGGCGGTCGCCTGGGTGACGTTGCGGCCGTCCTCCATCGTCGTCATGGAGCGGAATTTGGCGATTCGGAAGGGCTCGCGATTGAAGCCGTAGCGGCGCTGGAAGAACAAGACGGGACCTTCGCTGTCCAGCTTGATCGCCACGGCGACGAGCAGCAGCAGCGGCGACAGGACGAGGAGGCCGAGCGTGGCGAGAACGACGTCCATGACGCGCTTCCCGATGACCTCCAGCGCGTCGTGCGGCCGGCCGTTGAGGTTGAGGCTGGCGATCGCGCCGATCTTGTTGACGCGCGCGTCGACGAAACGGTCGAGCACGCGCTCCGGCCCGAGATGGATGGAGGCGGGCACGCGCAGAAAGGCGGTGACGCAATCGTCGATGACGTCGGTGCGCGACCAGGGGGCCAGGATGAACACGTCGTCCGGCCGCAGCATGCGCGCGGAGGCCTGGGCGAGCGCCAGATCGTCGCCGAGCGCCTCGGGATCCTCGCGCAGGGCCACGGCGGCGACGATGTTCATGCCGCTCTTCCACGGATGATAGCGCTGCGTGAACGCCTCGATCTCGCGCTCGAAGCCGACGAGAAAGACGCGCCGCGCCGATACGCCGCCGCGCTCGGCGCTGCGCTTGACGAGCAGCACGAGGCTCGCGCGCTCCGCATAGATGGCGAGCATGCCGACGGCGTAGAACAGCACGAAGGCGGCGCGCGAGGATTCCTCCGTCGCCTTGGCGAGGAAGCCGAAGGCCAGCGTGCACAGCACGGCGACGCTCCACAGCATGAAGCAACGCCAGCCGTGTCCGGCGAAGTCGAGATAATTCCTGATCGAATATTCGTGCCGCATCACATTGGACAGCACGAACAGGATCGCCGCGAACAGGCAGAGACGCAGATTCGGCAGCGTGAGCCCGTTCGCGTTGTAGGCGAGGGAATAATACAGCGACTCGCAGCCGATCGCGCTCCACAGCACGATGGCGAAATCGAGCAGCGCCGCCATGACGGAGAACGACGCCCGCACCAGCGCGGTGTTCTGCCCCGGCATGGACTGCGCCCAGCCGCGCCGCCGCGCGGCGGCGCTCTGCTCGCCGCGCACATGCGCCGCGCCCCGCGGCGAGGACGGAATGGAAAGATCGGCGAAACGCGACACGGCCTGCCTCCAGCCCGATGATTTCGGCGCCGTGCCGATTTGAAGCAAATTGCCGCAATCGGCCGGCGTTCGTCTGAAAGACAGCAAGCGGCGCGCCCAGCGCCGGCCGAAGCACGCGCCCGGCGCCCGCGGGGCCCGGCCGCTCGGCGGCATAACTCATTGCTATTCGACGCAATACTCCGTTGTCTGGCGTCCGCGCGCCAGGATTTCCTCGGGCGCGGCGCGACGAGCCTTCACAATGGCGTCATCCTGCCTGTAGACTATGGGAGGCGTCGGGAGCTGGAGGGGCGGTCCGGCCGATCATCCGAGAGGGCTGAGGTGAGCGTTCACTTTCGCCAGTCCATTGTCTCTCCGCAGGCCTGTCCTGCGCTGGTCCTCAACGCCGATTACCGGCCGCTGAGCTACTATCCTCTGTCTCTCTGGGGCTGGCAGGACGCCATCAAGGCTGTGTTCCTCGACCGGGTCAATATCGTCTCGGAATATGACAAGACGGTCAAAAGCCCCACTTTCGAGATGCGCCTACCTTCCGTGGTCTCGCTCAAGTCCTATGTGCGGCCGTCCCGCCATCCCGCCTTCACGCGGTTCAACGTGTTCCTGCGCGACCGCTTCACCTGCCAATATTGCGGCGAGCAGGACGATCTGACCTTCGACCATGTGATCCCGCGCTCCAAGGGCGGGGCGACCACATGGGAGAATGTCGTCGCGGCCTGCTCGGCCTGCAATCTGCGCAAGGGCGACCGGCTGCCGCACGAGGCGCATATGACTCCGGCTCAGGCGCCGTTCCAGCCGAGCGTCGCCGATCTGCACCGCAACGGCCGGCTGTTCCCGCCCAATTATCTGCACGACAGCTGGCTCGACTATCTCTATTGGGACTCGGTCCTCGAGCCCTGAAGCCCCACGCTCTCGATGCTGCGCCGTCTCGTCCTGATCCCGTTCGCCTTCGTCGTCGCGGCCGGAGCGGGGATGATCTTTCTGCCCATCGCCGCGCTCTTCGACGCGACGACGCGCGACGCCGGCGTCGCCTTGGCGATGGGGGCGCTGTTCGACGACGCCTATGATCCGGACGAGGCGGCGGCGGCGCTCGGCTTCGTCCTCTGGGCCGCCGGCATCGGCGTCTGCGCGGCGCCGCTCGCCATCGTCGCGCTGATCGGGGAGGCCGCCGGCGCGCGCGCCTATGCCTGGTATGCGGGAGGGGCCGCCGTCCTCGCGGCCGCATCTCCCTGGATTTTGCGCGCCGCGCGCGGTTCGGCGCGCGCGGCCGAGATGAACGCCGCCGAAGCCCGTTTCGCGCTTCTGTTCTTCCTCACCGGAGCGCTGACGGGAACGATCTATTGGCTGATCGCCGGACGCGGCGCTCCCGAGGCGTCGAACTGACGCACCTTCAGCGTGAAATGCCGCCGAGCACGCCGCGCAGCACTTCCTTCGCCACTTGCGTGCCGATCGAGCGCGCCGCCGACTGCACGGCCGAGCGCACAGCGATCTCTCCTGTCGAGAGGCGCTTGGGGTTCTCGCGCCTGAACAGTCCGCCGACGATGCCGCCGAGCATGCCCGTCAGCCCGCCGCCGCCGGAGGCGCCGGCCTCGACCGGCGCGCCGCCCGCAGGCCCTGCGCCCGCCGAGCGCAAATGGTTCTCGGCGCGCTTTTGCAGCACCTCGAAAGCGGATTCGCGATCGACGGCCGCATCATATTTGCCGCGCAAGGGACTTTCCGCCAGAGTCTGCGCCCGCTCCTGCGGGGTGATCGGCCCGACCCGCGCGGCGGGCGGAGCGATCAGCACGCGGTCGACCACCTCGGGCTTGCCCTTGGCGTCGAGCATGGAGACGAGCCCTTCGCCGACGCCGAGCTGCATGATCGCCTCGGCCGTGTCGAAGGCGGGATTCCGGCGGAACGTCTCGGCCGCCGCGCGCACCGCCTTCTGGTCGCGCGGCGTGAAGGCGCGCAACGCATGCTGCACGCGATTGCCGAGCTGGCCGAGCACGCTGTCCGGCACGTCGAGCGGGTTCTGCGTGACGAAATACACGCCGACGCCCTTGGAGCGGACGAGCCGCACCACCTGCTCTATGGCCGTGAGCAACGACTTCGGCGCGTCGTCGAACAGAAGATGCGCCTCGTCGAAGAAGAAGACGAGCTTGGGCTTTTCGAGATCGCCGACCTCCGGCAGATGCTCGAACAGCTCGGAGAGCAGCCACAAGAGGAAAGTCGCATAGAGGCGCGGGGAGCGCATCAGCCGGTCGGCGGCGAGAATATTGATCACGCCGCGCCCGTCGCGGTCGACGCGCAGGAAATCGGCGATGTCGAGCGCCGGCTCGCCGAAGAGCCTCTCGCCGCCTTGCGCCTCGAGCGTCAGCAGTTGACGCTGGATCGCGCCGATCGAGGCCGGCGCGACATTGCCATATTTGGTCTGCAATTCGCTCGCATGGTCGGCGACGAAGGCGAGCGCCGCACGCAGATCCTTGAGGTCGAGCAGCAGCAGGCCCTGCTCGTCGGCGACGCGAAACACCACATTGAGCACGCCCTCTTGAATCTCGTTGAGCTCGAGCAGACGCGCGAGCAGCAGCGGCCCCATCTCGGCGATGGTGGCGCGCACCGGATGCCCCTGCTCGCCGAAGATGTCCCAGAACACGACGGGGAAGCGATCCGGCGCATAGGCGAGGCCGATCTCGAGGCAGCGGTCGACGAAGGCCCGGCGCGGCTCGCCCGGCTGCGAGAGGCCGGCGAGATCGCCCTTCACATCGGCCAGGAACACGGCGGTTCCCGCATTGGAGAATCCTTCCGCGAGGCGCTGCAGCGTCACCGTCTTACCGCCGCCGGTCGCGCCGGCGACGAGCCCGTGACGATTGGCGAGCGCGAGCGTCAGATAATAATAGACGCCATCGGTATTGGCTCCGACCAGGATCTTGCCGGGAACGGCGTTCGCATCTTCGCACATGTCTTTGCGCCTCTCGTCCGGGCCGCCGGCCGGGAATCGGCCGACGTTCATATATATCTCGAGCGCCGTCGGCGCGGTCGGCGTTTTCGGCGCAGCCTCGCCGGCGTCGTTTCGCTGCGACGCGGCGCCGGGCTCCGCCCCGAGAGCGGCGACCAGCGAAGCGGCGACGCTTGGCGAACGCTGCTCCGCAGGCTAAGTTCCGCGGCGGAAGGGAGCCTCGACGATGATCGCCGGTCTGGCCGCGCCGCTGCGATCGCATGAACCACGCGCCACGCGAGGGGCGCCGTTTCTCGACGCGAAACGCAAAGGTGCGGAGCCGGGGCCGCGCAAGGTCGGCGGGCGGAACCGCCCGTCGCCGAAGCCCGGGACGCGAACGGCGTGGTCTGCGTCGAACCTCGTCCCTGTCGTCCTCGCCGCGCGACACGCGAGACACGAACCAAAAATCTACGGGAAGAACGCCGATGTCCAAGAGTTTCGCCAAGGGTTCGCAAAAGAGCCGCGCCAAGAGCGGCAATCTTCCGAAGCTGCCGCTCCTCGCGATCGGCGGCGCGTGCCTGCTGGCTTTCGCTGCGCTCGTCGTCGTCACCAGTCTGAAGCCGCCGCCCCCGCCGGCCTCCGCCATCGGCGGACCGTTCCGGCTCGTGGCGCAGAACGGCCAGGAGGTGACCGAGAAAGATTTCCTCGGCCGTCCGTTCCTGGTGTTCTTCGGCTACACCCATTGCCCCGACATCTGCCACGCTACTCTGTTCGAGATCTCGGAGGTTCTCCGCGCGCTCGGTCCCGACGCCAACGCCGGCGCGCTGTTCGTCACCGTCGATCCGGAGCGCGACACGCCGGAAGTGATGAAAGACTATCTGTCCAATTTCGATCCGCGCATCGTCGGCGTCTCCGGCGACCGCACGGCGATCGATCCGGTGCTGCGCGAATATCGCATCTACTCCAAGAAGGCCTCGGACGGCGACGGCGATTATGCGGTCGATCACACGACGGCCGTCTATCTGATGGATAAGAACGGCCGCTTCGTCGGCTCCTTCAATCTCTCCCGCAAGCCGGCCGACGCCGCTCGCGATCTGCAGCGCTATCTGTGAGCGCGAGAGAGCGGCGAAAAAGCAACGCCTCGAGTTTTTTTCCCGAGGTCCGCACTTCGCTCTCGCGACGAGCGGGCGCTTTGCGTTAGCATCGCGTCATGCTTCGAATCAGACGCGATGGCCTCGCCAAGGCCGCCGGCTCTTCGGTCATCACCGTCTCGCACGCCGGCGAGACGATCGCGGTGTCGCTGCGGCGCTCGGCCGCCGCGCGGCGTTTCACTCTGCGCGTGCGCTTCGCGGCGCGCGACGCCGTTCTCACCATGCCGTCGCGCTCGTCCCTGCGCGAGGCGCGCGAATTCACCGAGCGCCACGCCGCCTGGATCGCCGCGCGTCTGCGCCGCCTGCCCGACATCATTCCTTTCGAGCACGGCGCGATCGTGCCGATGCGCGGCGTCGATCATCTGCTCGCGCATCGCCCCGGCGCGCGCGGCACGGTCTGGATCGAAACGCGCGAGGGAGACGATGCCGAATTGCAGCTCTGCGTCGCCGGCGCGGCGGAGCATATGCACCGCCGCGTCGTCGATTATCTGAGGCGCGAGGCGCGGCGCGATCTCGAAGAGGCGGTCTCGCGCCACACGCGCGCGCTCGGGCTCCCGCCGCGCGGCGTCGGCCTGCGCGACACGGTGAGCCGCTGGGGCTCCTGCTCGGCCTCCGGCTCCCTGAATTTCTCCTGGCGTCTCGTGATGGCGCCGCCCTTCGTGCTCGACTATCTCGCCGCGCATGAGGTGGCGCATCTCCAGCATCTCGATCACTCCGCGCGCTTCTGGGCGCTCGCCCGGCGCCTCTGCGCGGAGACCGACCACGCCGAAGCCTGGCTCTCGGCCCATGGGGCGCATCTGCACAAATACGGCGCCGCCGAATAAAACGCGTGGCGCCGCGTCCGAAAGGGACCGCCCGCTCGATGATATGCGCCGCGCCGTCGCACGCCGAAATCGTGAACGCCTGCGCACGGGGCCGATCCAAAATTTGCCGCAAGAATGAATCGGCCGTTCCGCGTCGCACAAAACTGCGCTATGCTCCGGCCCAATCCTTCGTCGGGACCGGTACTTTTTCGAGGTGACGCATGGCCGACGTAATTTTCTACGAGAAGCCCGGCTGCGCGAGCAATGCGCGGCAGAAATCCCTTCTCGTCGCTTCGGGCCATTCGCTCGAGGTGCGCGATCTTCTCTCCGAGCCGTGGAGCGTCTCGAGCCTGCGGCCCTTCTTCGGCGAGACGCCGGTCCGGGACTGGTTCAATCCCGCGGCGCCGCGCGTGAAATCGGGCGAGATCGACATCGACAAGATCACGCCCCAGGCGGCGCTGGTCATGATGATCGTCGACCCGATATTGATCCGCAGGCCGTTGATCAAGGTCGGCGGCCGCTGTGAGGCAGGGTTCGATCCCGAGCGCATCGGCGCCTGGATCGGCCTGAAGTCGAGCGAAAAACGCGTCGACGACCGCTGCTCGCGGCCCGAAACGCCAGCGCGGAGATCCGACGGCGGAACCGAAGTCGCTTCCTTCCCCAGCGACTGACGAGCGGCGTCGCGGAGAGAGACGGTATGTTGTTCGACCGAAACGCCGCCGACGCGCGCGCCTGCCGCCCTTTTTTCGATGAGCTGCTCGAGCGCTGCCGCGTGCTGCCGCCGATCCGGCTCGGCGTCGTGCATCCCTGCGACGCCGTGGCGCTGCAGGGCGCGCTGGCGGCGCGCGACGCCGGACTGGCGACCCCCGTGCTCGTCGCGCCGCGCGCAAAAATCGCCGCGGTCGCAGAGGCGGCCGGAGTCTCGCTCGCCGGAGTCGAGGTCGTCGACGCGCCGCACAGCCACGCCGCCGCCGATCGGGCGGTGGCGCTCGTGCGCGAGGGCGAAGTCGAAGCCTTGATGAAGGGCTCGCTCCACACGGACGAATTGATGAGCGCCGTGGTGCGCGAGGGCTCGGGACTGCGCACGGAGCGGCGCATCAGCCATGTCTTCGTGCTCGACGTGCCGAGCTACTGCAAGCCGCTGCTCGTCACCGACGCGGCCATCAACATCGCGCCGTCGCTGGCGGACAAGCGCGACATCGCCCAGAACGCCATCGAGCTCGCCCATGCGCTCGGCATTGCGCGTCCGAAGCTCGCCGTGCTCTCGGCCGTCGAGACCGTCGACGCGAAAATCCCTTCGACCATCGACGCAGCCGCGCTCTGCAAAATGGCCGACCGCGGCCAGATCACCGGAGCGGAGGTGGACGGGCCGCTCGCTTTCGACAACGCCATTTCGCTCGAGGCGGCGAAGGCCAAGGGGATCAAATCGAGCGTCGCCGGCGACGCCGATATTCTGCTCGCCCCGGATCTCGAGGCGGGGAACATACTCGCCAAGCAGCTCGTCTATCTCGCCGGCGCCGAGGACGCCGGCCTCGTCCTCGGCGCACGCGCGCCGATCGTGCTGACGAGCCGCGCCGACGGCGTGAGGGCGCGCGTCGTCTCCTGCGCGCTCGCACAGCTCTTCGCCCATCGGACGACGGAGGCCGTGTGAGCGGCGTCCTGCTCGCGCTGAATGCAGGCTCGTCCAGCCTCAAATTCGCGCTCTATGACGCGGCGGCGCTTTCGCCTCTGTGCCGTGGCGCGATCTCGGCTCTCGGCGCCAAAGGGCAGGCCGCGCATTTCTCCGCGCGGGGCTCCGCGGCGGCGGCGCTCGCGGCGGGGCCCACGCCCGCGCCGAACATCGATCACGAAGGCGCGGCGCGCTGGCTGATCGAGGCGATCGCCACGCGGACGCCGGAGTTCGCGCTCGCCGTCGTCGGCCATAGGGTCGTGCATGGCGGCTCGAAGTTCGACCGGCCCGTGCGGGTGACGCCGGAAATATTGGAGCGTCTTTCCGCCTATATTCCGCTCGCGCCGAGCCACCAGCCGCATAATCTCGCGCCGATCCGCAGCCTGCTCGCGAGCCGGCCCGACCTGCCGCAGATCGCCTGTTTCGACACGGCTTTCCACCGCACGCAGCCGCGCCTCGCCCAGCTGTTTCCGCTGCCGCGCGCCTTCGCCGAGCGCGGCGTGCTGCGCTACGGCTTCCACGGACTTTCGTATCAATTCATCGCCGAGGAGCTGCGGCGGCTGCGCGGCGAGCGCGCGGACGGCCGCGTGATCGTCGCCCATCTCGGCCATGGCGCGAGCCTCTGCGCCATGCGCGGGCTCGAGAGCGTCGCCACGACGATGGGTTTCACCGCGCTCGACGGGCTGATGATGGGCTCGCGCAGCGGCGCGATCGATCCGGGCCTGCTGCTGCATCTCATTCTGCAGGAGGACATGTCGGCGAAGGCCGTGCACGAGCTGCTCTATGCCGACTCCGGCCTGCTCGGCGTCTCCGGGATCAGCGACGATCTGCGCGCGCTCGAGGCGGACGGCTCGCCCGCCGCAGAGGAGGCGATGGCGCTGTTCGCCTATCGCGCCGCCCGCGAAATCGGCTCGCTGGCGAGCGCCGCCGGCGGGCTCGACATTCTGGTCTTCACAGCCGGCATCGGCGAGAATTCGCCTTCGATGCGCGCGCGCATCTGCGCCTATCTCGGCCATCTCGGCGTCGGACTCGACGCCGACGCCAATGCGCGCGGCGATCTCTCCATAACCGCGGCCGGGGCCGCGACCGAAGTCCTCGTCGTTCCGACCAATGAGGAGGCGGTGATCGCCGAAGCCGCCCGCGGGCTCTGGCTCGAGGGCGCGGCGGGGGGCTGACGCCCGCGTTCTCGACATCTTTGCCCGAGCATGGCAGAACCCGCCACAGAAATTTCATGCGTGGCGGGACGATGACGGATATCTCTCGACTAGAGACCGAGACATTGGCGGCGATCGCGGCGGCGGCGGACGAGGCGGCGCTGGAGGCCGTGCGCGTCGGCGCGCTGGGCAAGAAAGGCAGCATCTCGGCTCTGCTGTCCACTCTCGGCAAAATGTCGCCCGACGAGCGCAAGACCGAGGGCGCGAAGATCAATGCGCTGAAGGACAGAGCGACGCAGGCGATCGCCGATCGTCGCGGCGTGTTGCAGGCCGAGGCGCTGGAGAAGCGCCTTTCCGCCGAGGCGCTCGACGTGACGCTGCCCGTGCAGGAGAGCGGCCAGGAGCTCGGCCGCATTCATCCGATCTCGCAGGTGACGGACGAGCTGACGGCGATCTTCGCCGACATGGGCTTCTCCGTCGCCGAGGGGCCGGACATAGAGAGCGACGACTATAATTTCACCAAGCTGAATTTTCCGGAAGGCCATCCGGCGCGGGAGATGCACGACACCTTCTTCTTCGCGCCGGGCGCCGACGGCAAGCGCAAGCTCTTGCGCACGCATACGAGCCCGGTGCAGGTGCGCACCATGCTGAGCAAGGCGCCGCCGATCCGCATCATTTGCCCCGGCCGCACCTACCGCTGCGACAGCGACCAGACGCATACGCCGATGTTCCATCAGGTCGAGGGGCTCGTCATCGACGAGACGACCCATATGGGCCATCTGAAATGGGTGCTGGAGGAGTTTCTGAAGGCCTTCTTCGAGGTGAAGTCGGTGAAGATGCGCTTTCGCCCGTCCTTCTTCCCCTTCACCGAGCCTTCGGCCGAGGTGGACGTGCAGTGCCGGCGCCAGGGCGGCGACATCCGCTTCGGCGAAGGCGAGGACTGGATGGAGATCCTGGGCTGCGGCATGGTGCACGCAAACGTGCTGCGCAATTGCGGGCTCGATCCGGACAGATATCAAGGCTTCGCTTTCGGCGTCGGCATCGACCGGCTCGCGATGCTGAAATACGGCATGTCGGATCTGCGCGCTTTCTTCGAAGCGGATGTACGCTGGCTGACGCATTACGGATTCAGGCCGCTGGACTTCCCGACGCTGGCGGGGGGATTGAGCGGGTGAGGCTCTCGAAGCGAGAGAGGCATGGAGAGACGAGGATGATGACCGACGCCGTGCGACATGCGATCGACGATGCGCTACGCCGTGCTTTGGGTTCTTCGCGTTTCGACCGCGTCGACGTCCGGGAAGATTACAACCATGCGGACGAGCCGGCTCTGTTTCTCGATATCGTGACGAAGACGGGAGCCGACGACTTGAGCGCCCGGGAGTCGATCGAGACGCAAATGGCGGTCAGCGACGCGCTGTTGGCGCTGGGTGACACACGCTTCCCCTATATCAGCTTCAAATTCCCCGGCGACGAATATGCGGTCGACAATGTTCGCGCGCCTGATGCGAAGCCCTCGGCGCTACATTTGTCATGCGCTGGCCGACCTGTGCGCCGACGAGCTCGTAGGATGGAAAAAGCCGTGGAATATTTTCAGTCCGGTCTATCGGTCCCTCGATCACAACGAAGCTCGCCGCTTGTTCGAAAGGGCGGGGACCTCGAAGTCCCATGGCGCGGAGGTCGAAAAAATCGGCTCGTCGTTTCTGCGCCTCCAGCAGGCGCGCGAAGAGGCGGATTATGATTCCGAACCATTCCGTCACGGACGGGACGACACGCGCAAGTTGGTCGAGGAGGTGCGGGAGACCGTCGCCGCAACAAGATCTCTCGAGGCGGAAACGAGGCTATTGCTCGCCGCCCATCTCGTGACGAAACGGCGTCGCAGCGCTATCTCCGACGCCGGCAGGAATTGACCACATATGAAACTCACCCTCTCCTGGCTGAAAGACCATCTCGAGACGAACGCCTCGCTCGACGAAGCGGTCGAAGCCCTGACCCGCATCGGCCTCGAGGTCGAGCATGTGCATGATCCCGCCGCGCAGCTGAAGGATTTCGTCATCGCGCATGTGATCGAGGCGAAGCCGCATCCCAACGCCGATCGGCTGCGCGTCTGCATGGTCGATACGGGGGCCGGCGCGCCGGCGCAGGTCGTCTGCGGCGCGCCCAACGCCCGCACGGGATTGAAGAGCGTCTTCTCCGCGCCCGGGACTTATATTCCCGGCAAGAAGATCACGCTCGGCAAGGGCGTCATCCGCGGCGTCGAATCGCTCGGCATGCTGTGCTCGGCCGCCGAGCTCGAATTGTCGAACGATCACGACGGAATCATCGAGCTGCCGGAGGATGCGCCGATCGGCGCGGCCTATGCGAATTGGGCCGGGCTCGACGATCCCGTGATCGAGATCAATCTGACGCCGAACCGGCCCGACGCCGCCGGCGTCTTCGGCATCGCCCGCGATCTCGCCGCCGCCGGCCTCGGAACGCTGAAAGCGTCGCCGATCGAGAAGATCGAAGGGCGCTTCGCCAATCCGCAGCGCGTGACGCTCGACTTCGCAAAGGCGGATGCGCATCTCGCGCCGCTGTTCGCTCTGCGTCTCGTGCGCGGCGTGAAGAACGGACCGAGCCCCGCTTGGCTGCAGGATCGTCTGCGCGCCATCGGCCTTCGTCCCATCAATGCGCTCGTCGATGTCACCAATTATCTGACTTTCGACCGCGCCCGTCCGCTACATGTGTTCGACGCGAAGAAGGTCACGGGCGATCTCGTCGTGCGCCGCGCGCGCGCGGGCGAAGAACTGCTCGCGCTCGACGGCAGGACCTATGAGCTCGACGCCGACATGGTCGTCATCGCCGACGGCAATGGTCCCGAATCGCTCGCAGGCGTCATGGGCGGCGAGCATTCGGGCTGCTCGGAAGAGACGACCGACGTTCTCATCGAGACCGCTCTGTGGGACCCGACCAACATTGCGCACACCGGCCGCAAGCTCGGCATCTCGACCGACGCGCGCTATCGTTTCGAGCGCGGCGTCGATCCGGCTTTCGCCCTGCCGGGCCTCGAGCTGGCGACGAAGCTCGTGCTGGAGTTCTGCGGCGGCGAAGCATCCGACATCGTCGTCGCCGGCGCGGCGGAGACGCCGGCGCGCAAGCTGCGTTTTCCCTGGAGCGAGACGAAGCGCCTCACCGGGCTCGACGTTTCGCGCGAGGACTCGGCCGCGATCCTGACGAGCCTCGGATTCGCGGTCGAAGCGGCGCAGGACGAAGCGCTCGTCACCGTTCCGAGCTGGCGCCCGGATGTCGAAGGCAAGGCCGATCTCGTCGAGGAGATCGCCCGCATCGCCGGCTTCGACACGATCGCCGCAGCGCCTCTGTCGCGCGGCGCGGGCGTGACCGAGCCCGTGCTCACCCTGCTGCAGAAGCGAACGCGCTTCGCGCGGCGCGCGCTCGCGGCGCGCGGCCTCGTCGAGGCCGTCACCTGGTCCTTCGTGCCGAAGGACCAGGCGCTGGCCTTCGGCGGCGGCGGCGCGGCGCTCGCCCTCGCCAATCCGATCGCCGCCGAGCTCTCCGACATGCGGCCGAGCCTGCTTCCCGGCCTCGCGACCGCCGCCGGCCGCAATCTTGCGCGCGGCTTCGCGGATGTGGCGCTGTTCGAGGTCGGTCAAATCTTTGCGAGCGAGGACGAGACGGGGCAGAAGATCGCCGCGGCGGGCCTGCGCCGCGGTCTCGCCCTGCCGACGGGCTCGGGGCGCCATTGGGCGGCGAAGGAGCGCGCGGCGGGCGTCTTCGACGTCGAGGCCGACGCGCTCGCCCTGCTGCGATCGCTCGGCGTCGCGACCGGCGGCCTGCAGATCGTCGCCGGCGCGCCCTCCTGGTATCATCCGGGCCGCTCGGGAACGCTGCAATTCGGCCCCAAGGCGATCATCGGCCATTTCGGCGAATTGCATCCGCGCCTGCTGCAGCGACTCGACGTCGAAGGACCGGTCGCCGCCTTCGAGATCATTCTCGACGCGCTGCCGGCGCCGAAGGCGAAGCCGACGAGAGCGAAGCCGAAGCTCGAGCTCTCCGATCTCCAGCCCCTCTCGCGCGATTTCGCCTTTCTCATGGATCGCGCCGCGCCGGCGGGCGAGCTGGTCAAGGCGGTGCGGAACGCGGATCGCGCGCTCATCGCCGATGTGACGGTGTTCGACGTCTACGAAGGGCCGGGCGTGCCGGAAGGCCAGAAATCGGTCGGCGTCGCGGTGACGTTGCAGCCACGCGACAAGACGTTGACGGACGGCGAGATCGAGGCGCTCGCCCACAAAATCGTCACAGAGGCGGGCAAAAAAGCGGGAGCGCGATTGAGAGGATGACGATGCTGCGCATGATTCGAGTCGCCGCGGCGACGACGCTCGCGGCCTCTTCGGCCGCCGCCGGCCCCCGTTCGATCGCCGATTGCGAAACGATTCAGGCGGCGGACGCCTATAATCATTGTCTCGCCTCCTTCGGTCCCGTCGCGGCCGGCCACAAGGCGCTCCCCTACGCCGAAACCGGCGAGCTGCGCGCCAGCGACCCCGCTGCGCGCGTCACCGTCGCCAAGAGCCGGCGCGGACGCGCGCGCATCGTGCTCACGCCCGGACGGAGCGCGGTCGACTGATTCGAGCGCCGCGACGGGGGAAACGCCGATGATGCGAACGCCTGCGCGACCCGAGCGGCCAACGGGCGGGATCTCCCGTCGCGATTTCGTCAATGGCCTGCTCGTCGCCGGCGCGTCTCCACTGTGCTCGCTCGACGCCTCGGCGCGGGACGGCGAAGCCTGCGACGGACCCATCGGCCTCGATCCGCGCGTTCTGCGCGGCGGCAATCTTCCGTCGACCTTCCTCGTCTCGCATTGGCTGCGCGACCGGCGGATCGAGGTTCAAAAGAACGCGGTGACGATCGCGCCGGGCTGCGACGATGTCGTCGGCGCCTTTCCGATCGCGGACGGCGGCGAGAGCTTCGACGCCATCATCGTCGGCGGCGGCCTCGCCGGCCTCTCCGCGGCCTTTCATCTGCTGCGCGAGCGCCCTGCCGCACGCTTGCTGATCCTCGAGGCGGGGCCGGTCCTCGGCGGCAACGCCGGCCGCGACGAAGCAGCGCCTTTGCCGGGGCCGGCGTCGACCGCCGGCGCCTATTGCGCGACGCCCGGCTCCGACTGGCTGCGGGCCGTCTATCGCGCGCTCGGCGTCGACTGGAACGCGCATGCCGTCGAGGATCCGGTCGACAGCTTTTATTTCGACGAGAATGCGCCGGGCGCGACGCCGGGCCATCGCGGCTGGAATATCGACACCTTCGAACGGGGCCTCTCGCGTCTCCCCTACCCGCCGAAAATCGTCGCCGATCTCTCGCGCGCGCGCAAAGCGATCCTCCTGCTGGGGGACGCCGGCGTCACCGATCCGGCCGACGAGAGCGAGGCGGAGCATGACGCGCTCTCCACCGTCAGCCTCGAGCATTATCTTCGGACCACGCTCCGCTGCGATCCCGCCGTTGCCGACTTCTTCACCGTCTACACGCTCACCGCCTTCGGCGGGACCTCGGGCCAAGTGAACGCGCATAGCGCGATCGGTTTTCTCGCGAGCGAGTTCCAGCGCCGCGCGATCTTCACCTTTCCCGGCGGAACCTCGGAACTGGCGCGTCGCTTTCAGCGCCGGCTGGGCGCCGAGACCAATGCGGCGCCGCGAATCGAATTGAATGCGACGGCCGTGCGGATCGATCCGCGCTCGGAACGCGGCGGCGCGAGCGTCGTCTATTTTCAGGATCGTCTGTTCCGCCGCGTCGGGGCGCGGCGGATCATCGTCGCCGCGCCGGCGCAGAGCGCCCGCCGCCTCGTCGAGCATCTCGCCGATCCTGCTCGGCGGGACGCCTTCGGCCAGATTCACGCGGCGCCGATCGTCGTCGCCAATGTCGCGCTGCGCCGGGCGGCGCCGCTGCTGCAGCTCGGACTGGGCTACGCCCAGAGCTGGTTCGGCGGGCGCCATTTCGTCAATTTCACGGTCGCCGACTGGGCCGGCGCGCGGCGCTTCGACGCCGAACGCGCGACGACCCTCACCTTCTACGGCGGCTGCTCCGCCGAGCTCGACGCGCTCGCCGACGCGCGCATGGCGCTGCTGCGCACGCCCTTCTCCGATTACGAGGACTCGCTGCGCAGCGATCTCGCGCGGCTGATGCGCGGCGCCGATTTCGATTTCGACCGCGACGTCACGGCCTTGTTCCTCTATCGCTGGGGCCACAGCATGCTGCGGCCGCCGCCGAACTGGCTGTTCGGGACGGCGCAGAAGCCGGGCGGCGCGCTGAACCGCTCCGCCGCGCCGCGGCGCATCGCCTGCGCGCCGCTCGGGCCGATCCTGTTCGCCGGCCAGCACGCGCAGGGCGCGCCCTCGGTCGAGAGCGCGCTGGCGTCCGGCCGCCGCGCGGCGCTGCAGGCGCTGGAGGGCTCGCCATGACCACCCGGCTCACGCTGCTCGTCGTCGTTCTCGTCTCGACTCTCGGCTACCTCGGCCTCGCCGCGCTCGGCGCCGGCGGAATCGCCGCCTTCCTCGCGCATCCGCCCCTCGTCGCAGCGGCGGCGATCACGCTCGTGCTCGCCGTCGCCTCGCTGTTCACCGAAGGTCATCTCGGCGCCGGAGAGCGCGAGGATCGCGGCAATCGCTGGGTGATTCCCGCGCTCGGCGCGCTGGCCCTGCTCGACGCCTTTGTGCCCGCCTACACGGATCGGCTGGATATTCTCACGCTCGACGGCGAGACGCTGCGCTGGGCGGGCGTGCTGCTCTATGCGATCGGCGGAGCGCTGCGCCTGTGGCCCGTATTCGCGCTCGGGCGCCGCTTCAGCGGCCTCGTCGCCATTCAGCCGGGACACGAGCTCGTCACTGCCGGCGTCTATTCGCGGATCCGCCATCCGAGCTATCTCGGCGCGATCGTCATGCTCGTCGGCTGGGCGCTCGTCTTCCGCTCGGCCGTCGGACTCGCGCTCGCGGCGCTCGCTCTCCCGCCGCTCGTCGCGCGCATCGAGGCGGAGGAGGCGCTGTTGCGCGACCATTTCGGCGCGCGGTACGAGGCATATTGCGCCCGCACGGCGCGACTGATCCCCGGTCTCTATTGAAGCCGGCGGCCCCGCCGGGCTGCGCCCCTCACCACCGCAACACGGCGCCGCCCCAGGTCATGCCGGCGCCGATCGCCATCATTGCGATCACATCGCCCTTCTTCAGCCGCCCGGCGCGATTGGCTTCGTCCAGCGTGATCGGCAGAGACGCGCTCGAGGTGTTGCCGAAGCGGGAGATATTCATCCAGCATTTCTCGAGCGGCACGCCGAGACTGGCCAGCACCGATTCGATGATGCGGGCGTTCGCCTGATGCGCGATCACGTGATCGACCTCGGCCGCCGTCACGCCGGCCTGCGCCAGAGCCTCGGCGACGATCTCCGGCAAGAGGCGCGTCGCGACCTTGTAGACATCGCGGCCACGCATCTTGATCTTGCCGCCTTCGAACGTCCCGTCGGCGTCCGGCGCGGCGCGAGAGATGCCGAGGATTCCCGTGAGGGAGCCGTCGGTGCGCAGGCTGGTCGAGAGCAGGCCGCGCCCTTCCTCCTCGCCGCGGCCGAGCACCATGGCCCCGGCGCCGTCGCCGAACAGGACGCAGGTCTCGCGATTGCTCCAGTCGACGACGCGGCTCAGCGTCTCCGCGCCGATCACCAGCGCACGCCGGACCTTGCCGCTCTTCAGGAACTGGTCGGCGATCGACAGCGCATAGAGCGAGCCGGCGCAGGCCGCCGAGACGTCGAAGGCGAAGGCGTTGTCGGCGCCGACCGCCGCCTGCACATAAGCGGCGGTCGCGGGCGTCATGGCGTCGCCGGTGACCGTGCCGAGGATGATCGTGTCGATTTCCAGCGGATCGACGCCGGCCGCGGCGAGGGCGTTGCGCGCGGCCGCCGCCGCCATGGTCGAGGTCGACTCCTGCGGCGCGGCGATACGCCGCTCTTCGATGCCGGTGCGGCTGACGATCCAGGGACCCGAGGTCGCGACCATTTTCTCGAGGTCGGAATTGGTCAGCACCCGCGAAGGAGAATAGGACCCCGTTCCCAGGATGATGGTTCTGAGCAAAGGCGTTTCGCCCTTTCTTCGACAGTAGAGCGAGCCGGAAAGCTCGCCGATCCTATGATGCGAGCCGCAAGCCACGGCTTCGGCATTGTCCATCCCAGGGCGATTGCCACGGCGCTCGCGCCATGGCAAGCGTCTTTCCATGCAGAACCCCTCCCGCCCGGCGGCGTCCGCGGACTCCCCGCGCGTCTCCTTCGTCTCGCTCGGCTGTCCCAAGGCGCTGGTCGACAGCGAGCGCATTCTCACGCGGCTGCGCGCCGAGGGTTACGAGCTCTCCCGCACGCACGCCGGCGCCGATGTCGTCGTCGTCAACACCTGCGGCTTTCTGGACAGCGCCAAGGCGGAGTCGCTCGCGGCGATCGGCGCCGCGCTGAAGGAGAACGGCAAGGTCGTCGTCACCGGCTGCATGGGCGCGGAGCCGCAGACGATCGCGGAGCGCTTTCCCGACGTGCTGGCCATCACCGGGCCGCAGGCCTATGAGAGCGTCGTCGAGGCGGTGCATGCAGCCGCAGCGCCCCGCCACGACCCCTTCGTCGACCTCGTTCCCGAGCAGGGCGTCAAGCTCACGCCGCGCCATTACGCCTATCTGAAGATTTCGGAAGGCTGCGACAATTCCTGCTCCTTCTGCATCATTCCGCATCTGCGCGGATCGCTCGCCTCGCGGCCGGCGGCGGAGGTGCTGCGCGAGGCCGAGCGGCTGGCGAAGGCGGGGGTGAAGGAGCTCTTGGTCATCTCGCAGGACACGAGCGCCTATGGCCGCGATCTGCGCTACGCCGAGAGCGTCTTCGGCGACAGGGCCGTGCGCGCGCGCTTCGTCGATCTCGCCCGCGAGCTCGGCTCGCTCGGCGTATGGGTCCGGCTGCATTACGTCTACCCCTATCCGCATGTCGACGAGGCGATCGAGCTGATGGCGGAGGGAAAGGTGCTTCCCTATCTCGATATCCCATTCCAACATGCCGCGCCCTCCGTATTGAAGGCGATGAAGCGCCCCGCCAATGAGGAGAGGACGCTGGAACGCATCGAGGCGTGGCGGCGCGCCTGCCCCGATCTCGCATTGCGCTCGACCTTCATCGTCGGCTTTCCGGGCGAGACCGAGGCGGATTTTTCCTATTTGCTCGATTGGCTCGAGGAGGCGGAGATCGACCGCGCCGGCGCCTTCCGCTACGAGCCGGTCGCCGGCGCGCCGGCCAATGATCTGCCGCTGGAGCCGGTCGCGCCGGACGTGAAGGACGCGCGCTGGAAGCGCTTCATGGAGCGCCAGCAGAAAGTGAGCGCGCGGCTGCTGAAGAGGAAGATCGGCAAGCGGCTGCCGGTGCTGATCGACGAGCCGGGCGGCGGCGCGGCTCCGGCGAAGGGCCGCAGCAAGGCGGATGCGCCGCAGATCGACGGAACGGTCCATGTCGCGTCTCGCCGCCCGCTGCGGGCGGGCGAGTTGGTCACGGTGAGGATCGAGCGCGCCGACGCCTATGACCTCTATGGCGCGGCGGTGTGAAGTCCGATCGCTCGTTCCGATTCATGCGCGTGAACAAGAACGGGCGGAGAGGCAGATCGTCCTTCCGCAATTGTTATTGCCCGACGACTTTATACGCAACGCAATTAGTTTGTATTCGTTCTAAGCTCGGGCCCGGCCTCGTTGCCGGAAAAATTAGTATTCGCTAATGCTTCGATGACGCTCCTCGGCGGCGCCCGTCATCGGCGGGCCGGGGGTTTCACGGGCAAGGCGATGGCGAGATCGGATGGAGCGCATTGGCTAGAAGATCGCCGCTCCGTCATCCTCCGTTTCCTGCTCTCGCCTGTTGCGCAAGGGGCGCGGCCCGATGCTCGCGACGCTGAACCGGGTTTTTCAAACTCATCGTCGCTCTTTGATGTGGAGCGTGCGGCGCATCGTCGGCGACACGCAGATCGCGGAAGACCTCACGCAGGAGACCTACATCCGGGTTCGCCGCGCCGCAGAGGCCGGCGCGATCGAGCACCTCGAAGCCTTCCTGCATCAAACCGCGCGCAACCTCGCTCTCGATCACCGGCGGCAGCGGCGCGTGAGAGGCGTCGTCGAGGTCGACGCAGGCGACGAGGATGCGCTCCAGAACGTCGCGGACGCCTCTCCCTCGCAGGAGGCCGCGTTCATCGAGCGGGAGAAGTTCCGGATTCTCCGACAGGCGTTGCGAAAGCTCCCGCCCCGCGCCCAGCAGGTCGTCGTCCTGAGCCGGATCGAGGAATGGTCGAACCGCCGGATCGCCGAACATCTCGGGATTTCCGAAAGGACGGTCTTCAACGACCTCAAGATGGCGATGGCCCACTGCCGGGACAGCCTCGCCGGACTCGATTCACGCTGAAACGGACGCGGTCCGATCATTCTGGCCGCCGCATCGGACGATGGACGAAAGTCCGCCGTCGCCGCTCGCTCGGTCTCGATTTGCCGGATTCCAGAGCGTCGTGCGTCTCGGTTATAAGGAGCTGCAAGAGAACGAGATCGGATGCGCCGAGTGGGACGAGAGAAGGACGACGAGACCGCGCCCATGGGCGCATCGGCGCACGACGACTCGATCGTCGACGAAGCGCTCGAATGGTTCGTCCGCCTGCGCAACGGCTCGTCCGATGACGCGGCGATGCGAGCCGCGTTCGCTCGCTGGCGCGCGCAGACCCCCCGCCACGCCGAGGAATATGGCAAGCTCGAAGCGATCTGGGCGTCGGCCTCGTTCCGGCGGGCGACCGAGACCCTGCGTCCGGATCCGTTTCGGTCCGCCTTCGACAAAACGCGCCGCCCGGGTGCGGGTTTCTCCTCGCCACGGACGACGCTGGTCGCCGCGTCTGTGGCGGTCGTGCTCATCGCCGTCGGCGCATGGCGGCTTCCCGCGCTCATACTGCGGTGGCAGGCCGATTATCTGACGGAAACAGGCGACCGACGCATGGTCGAGCTTCCCGACGGCTCCACGATGATCCTCGACACCGCCTCCGCCGTCGCCGTCGATTTTCAGGGCGGACGCCGCCGGGTGACGCTCCTGCAGGGCGAGGCGTTCTTCGACGTGAAGCGCGATTCCGCGCATCCCTTCCTCGTGACGGGACGTTTCGGCGAGACGGAGGTTCGAGGCACCGCCTTCTCGGTGCGAACGGACCTGGAGGAGGATCGCGTCATCCTCGAGCGCGGCCTCGTCAGCGTCGGCCTGCTCGCCGATCGCGCCGGCCGGGTCGATCTCTCGCCGGGTCAGATGGTCGTCGCGAAGAAGGACGCGCTGTCGGGCGTGACGCCGGTCGACCCGCGCAGCCGGCTCGCCTGGCGCGACGGACGCATCATCTTCGAGGATCAGCCGTTTTCGCGGGTGCTCGCGGAGCTGCGCCGCTACTACAAGAGCCCGGTCTTCGTCGCCGACGCGAGGGTCGACCGGTTCGTCGTCACCGGCAATTACCGGCTCGACGATGTCGAGGGCGCCATTCGCACGCTCGCCGACGCCGCCGGCGTGACGGTGGACCGCCTGCCGGGCGGAATCATCATCCTTCGCTGACGCCTGCGCTTTTTTTTCCGACTCTGAGCTTTCGAAACGTCCTCTGTTCGAGGGATAGCGGCAACTTTGCGTTGGCGCCTCGGATCGAGAAGGGGGCGGGAGCATGGACAGTGGAGTCGGTGTGGCGCGTTCGGCGCTGGCTGTCGGTCGGCGGAAGGCATCGAACCAGCGGCTTGCATCGATACTGCTGGCGACGACGATGCTCGGCGGCGTCGGGCAGTCCGCTCGCGCCCAGCAAGCCGCGCCGGAGGCGGCCGCCGACGGCGCGACCGTGCTCGACACGATCGATATCGGCGCGGAACGACGACGACACGTCGACAATTGGGATGCGCCGCCCAGCTATTCGGGCGGTCAGGTCGCGACCGGCGCCACGCTCGGCGCGCTCGGCAACACGAGCATCATGAACGCTCCGTTCAACGTCAGCAGCTACACGTTGAAGACGATCCAGGACCAGCAGGCCGTCACCGTCGCCGATGTCGTCGCGAACGACCCTTCGGTTCGCGTCTACACCTCCGGGCTCGGCTCGTCCGCCGGCCAGGGGGACAGCCTCCGGATCCGAGGTTTCTCCGTCGGCGCCTCGAGTGTTTTCTTCGATGGATTGGGAGGCGTCGCGCCATTGCGCCTCATCCCGGTCGAGACGATGGAACGGGTGGAGATACTGAAGGGCCCGAACGCGCTGCTGAACGGCTACAGCGGCTACACCGCGCTGGGAGGAATGGTGAATGTCGTTCCGAAGCGGGCGACCGACGCGCCGATCGCCAGCGTGACGGCCAGCTATTTTTCCAATAGCCTCTTCGGAACCCATATCGATGTCGGCCACCGCTTCGGCGGCGACAAGGAATGGGGCGTTCGCGTCAACGGCATATTTCGCGGTGGAAACACCGCGCTCGACAACCAATATTCCCAACTCGGCGTCGGCGCCCTCGCGCTCGACTACCGCGGCGGCGACTTTCGAGCGAGCATCGACGTCGGCCATGTGAATTCGGTGGTCGACAGTCCCACCGGCGCCGCCGGCTTCGGCGTCTCCCCCGATGTTTTGACCCTTGCCCCGCCAAATCTCAGGAAGCAGATTTATCAGGATTGGGAATATGCAAAGTCGAGAAGCACCTATGTGATCGGCAAGTTCGAATATGACCTGAGCCCGTCCTGGACGATATTCGGCGCCGCCGGCTATCGTCACTCCGATGAAAAATATCTATCGTCCGACATATACGTTACAGATAAGCTCGGCAACGCTTCGGTGTGGGCATATTTTACTCCGTTCGATAGCGACGCCGTATCGGCGCAAGTCGGGACCCGCGGCGAATTTTCGACGGGTCCGGTCAATCATAAATTGAGACTGACCGCGTCGAGCATGTTTCAAACGATGCAATATACCGGGCAATATTACGGATTCCTTATGTTCGATACGAATATCTACAACGCGCCGCGGGTTCCGCGTCCATCGACCGCCGGGCTCAGCGCCAATCCGCCAAAATACTGGGATCAAAAATTCCCGACCGTCACGCTCGCCGATACGCTCTCCTTCTTCGAAGATCGCGTCCTGTTGACCGCCGGCATTCGTTACCAGCAGATCTTACAGAACATTTTCAATCCGGACGGGACCCTTTTGCCGCCGCAATATGACAACCTCGCGTTCACGCCCGCTTTCGGTCTGGTGGTGAAGCCGCTCGACGGGCTTTCCCTCTACGCCAACTATATCGAGGGCTTGGAGCAAGGACCGATGGCCTACGGCGGCGAGAACCGCGGGCAGCTCTTTCCGCCTGTGCGCACCGAGCAGATCGAGACGGGAGCCAAATACGACTTCGGCGCTGTTGCCGCCACGATCAGTTTTTTCGAGATCACTCAGCCCAACGCCGTCATCACGACAGTGGACGGGGTTTCGACGTTCGGCCTCAACGGAAGGCAGCAAAATCGCGGCGTCGAGTTCAATCTGTTCGGAGAGGTGGTTCCGGGCATTCGACTGCTCGGCGGCTTGGCCTACACGCAAGGCACGCTCATCAAGACGGCCAATGGCGAATTCGATGGGAAGAATGCGATCGGCGTCCCCAAGTGGCAGAGCAATTTCGGGATCGAATGGGATCCAGGCTTCGTCGAGGGCGCGACCCTCTCGGGCCGGATGATCTCGACCGGCTCGCAATATATCGATCAGGGCAACACCCAGAAAATATCCGGCTGGACGCGATTCGATTTCGGCGCGCAATATCGAACTCGGGCGTTCGACTACCCCGTCGTCCTGCGCGCCCGTGTCGAGAATGCTTTCGACAAGAACTATTGGGCCGGCGTCGATGGCGGCTGGGTGACGATGGGCGCGCCGCGCACCGTCAGATTGTCGGCCACCGTGGACTTCTGATCCGCCGACGACCGGGGTCGAATCCGTCGGCTTCGGACGCTCTGCTCGGGTGTTACAGCATCGGCGCGACGACGCGCACGCGCCGCTTCACGCCGTCGGCGCCGACCACCTCGCGATAGGTGTCGCGGGCGCGGCCCGGGGTCGGATCCGGCGGCGCGGGCTCGCTCGCCTGAGCGGCGGGCGGCGGCGCCGGGCGCTTCGCCTGCGCGGCGACCGGGCGCGACAGCTGCTCGGCGCGCTCCTCGGTGACCACCTCGTCCTTGTGCTTCTCGGCCAGAATGCGCTCGGCCTCTTCGAGCGTCTCCGCCCAGTTGCGGCCCGGCGCCTTGCAGCCGCAGGCCGGATCGTAGCTCTTGGCGAATTTCAGCGCGTTCGGGTGCTCGCCATAGGGCTTGCCATCGATGGAGAGCGCCGTCTCCAAATCGCGCCGGGGCGAGCGCGTATAGAGCTCGACCTCGGCATTGGGGCATTGCGCCTTGCACAACTCCGCGAGCTGCTCGAGATTGGCGCGGCGGGCCGAATAGCTGATCGGGAAGAAGCCGCCGTCGCAGGCGCGCACGCAAATCGCCATGGAGCCGCCGAGGCCGTGCGGCGGCGCCTCCTCCTCACGTTCGGTCGGATAGTCCCGCGGCTGCGGCTCCTCCTCCTGCGCGCCGCCGAACAGATCGTCGAGGAAGGTGCGCGGACGCGCGGCGACGCGCTGCCGGCACTGCTGGTCGTAGCGCGCCATCAGCGCCTGCCGCTGGCCGTCGCCTCCGGCGCGCATCAGCTGGCCGAGATTGGCCTGCATCTGCGCGATGCGCCGCTGGATCGCGCTGCATTGGGGCGGCGGCGGCTCGCCGAAGAACAGGAACTGCTGGCGATCGCAGCCGATCGAGCGGCTGTAGGCGAGAGTGCGGTCGATCTCCTGCTGCTGCTTGGCGGCGGCGGCGCGATAGCGCGCAGCCGCCGGCCCCGCGCCGGCGCCGGCGATCTGCGCGCGAAGATTGTCGCAATAGGCGTTTTGCGCACGAACCGGACCGGCGAGCGCGACGGCCAGCGCCAGAGCGCCGGCGGCTCTCGTCGCGGCGGACGCAGAGGCGGTGGTGAATTTCCGCGCCATCGGGTCTATTTCGCGCTTTCGGACGGAGACGAAGGAGAGCCGGGCGAAGCCGAAGGCGTCGCGAGCGCGACTATATCGAACATATCGTCCGACCGATCAATCCACGAGGAATTGACGCGCGCTTCTTGTCGCGAACAAGGCGCGTCACGACATTGGCGAGGGGAAGATCCCGAGCGTCCCGAAGGAGCGCGCATAATGAAGCCGTTCAAATTCCTGTCGTCCGCCGTCGTCGCCATCGGCCTTTGCGCCGGCGCCTCGGCGCCCGCCCTCGCCGACGGGCCCGATCTCATCTTTCGCAAATCGACGGATTTCAAGCTGCTGACCCCCAACGACAAGCTCGCGACCTATGTGCTGGACGATCCGGAGGTAGACGGCGTCGCCTGCTACTACACGATCCATGAAAAGGGCGGCGTCGCCGGAATGTTCGGCGTGGCCGAGCAGACTTCCGACGTGTCGCTCGCCTGCCGGCAATATGGGCCGGTGAAAATCAAGGGCAAATTCGGCCAGGGCGAAGAGGTGTTCAGCGAGCGCCGCTCGGCGCTGTGGAAGCGCCTGCATATCGTGCGCGGCTGCGACGCCAAGCGCAATGCGCTCGTCTATATGGCCTATTCCGACCGGCTGATCGAAGGCTCGCCGGAGAATTCGACCTCCAGCGTGCCGATCCAGCCTTGGAACGGCGCCGCGGCGGAAACGGTCCACTGCGGCGACTTCCTCAAATGAGTCCGCGCGCCCGGCCCGCTCACTCCCCGCAGGTGACGATGGCGGCGTCGGCGTCGAGCGTCGCCGAGGCGGCGCCGACCGAGCCGGTGATATCGTCGGCGCGGCCATAGGCCTGCGCCGGCCCGTGGCCGTGCGCCTCGCACCAGGAATCGGCCACGGCCTTGCCGCAGCCCTTCTTCTGGGTGAGGCATTCGACCAGCGCATAGCCGTCGCGGCCGGGCAGGAGATAGACGCTGCGCGCGTCCTCCGCGCGCGAGGCGCCGTGCGAGGCCGCGAGCAGCAGGCCGGCGAGCAGCGGCGCGGCGATGCGCGGCAGAATGAAGCGAGGAAATTCCAGCGGAAGCATGACCAGAGGCCTCTCGCGCGGGCGCTCATTCGCCTCGCCGCGCGAGAGGCAACTTACGCTTTTCGCGGTAAAGGCCGGGTTAACCCGCCGCCTTTTCCGCGGCCTACTTCTCGTCGCTATAATCCTCGAGCTCGAGCCACATGGCGTTGATGACGCCGAAGGCGCAGGCGAGGCCGAGGCCGAGAACCCAAGAGAAATACCACATGGCCGGCTCCTTTCGGCTCAGTACGGAAAATCGTCCTCGTCGGCGCTCACCGCAGCTTCTGTGACGGCGCCCCGCAGCACGCGATAGATCCAGGCCGTATAGGCGAGCACGATCGGCAGGAAGACGATCACGGCGCCGAGCATCAGGCCGAGCGTGCGCTGGCTCGAGGACGCGTCCCAGAGGGTCAGCCCGTGGCTGGGCTCGATCGACGAGGGCAGCAGGAAGGGAAAGAGCGTGAAGCCGGCCGTCGCGACGACGCCCGCCGCGGCGAGACTCGAGCCGACGAAGGCGACGAGCGGGGCGAAGAAGATCGTCACCAGCGCGACCGCCGCGCCGAAGAGGCCCGCGGCCGGCGCCGCCATCGTCCAGGGCCGCGCCTCATAGGCCGCCCGCCAAGCGCCCGCCTCCCGCGCGACGGTCTTGGCGAGCGGATTGGAGGGGCCGTTCGGATCGATGGCGCTCGTCACCACATAGCCGTCGATATTCTGCAGCCCCCAATAGCCTGCGTAAGTGAAGGCCGCGAGCAGGACGAGCCCCGCGACGGCGCCGGCGATCCTGGCGCGAGACGCGACGGCGCCGTCGGTCTTCAGAACGAGCCAAGTCGCGCCCTGCAGCGTGATCATCGCGAGGGAGACGAGGCCGCAGAGCAGCGCGAAGGGGCTGAGCAGGCCGAGGAGATCGCCCTCGTAGGCGATATTCATCCGGTCGTCGAAGCGGAAGGGCGCGCCGAGCAGCACATTGCCGAAGGCGACGCCGAACAGCAGCGCCGGAACGAGGCCCGAGACGAAGAAGATCCAGTCCCAGGCGCGCCGCCAGCCGAGCGAATCGAGCTTGCTGCGATAGACGATGGCCGCGGGCCGCAGCACGAGGCCGAGCAGCACCAGGAACATCGCGAGATAAAAGCCCGAGAAGGAGACGGCGTAGAGCTGGGGAAAGGCCGCGAAGATTGCGCCGCCGCCGAGGATCAGCCAGACTTGGTTGCCCTCCCATACGGGGCCGATCGCATTGAGCATCACCCGCCGCTGCGCGTCGGCGCGCGCGACGAAGGGATGGAGGATGGCGACGCCGAGGTCGAAGCCGTCGAAGATGGCGAAGCCGGCGAGCAGAGTTCCGAGCAGGGCCCACCAGACGAGCCGCAGAATTTCGTAGTCGATCGGCATGTCGATGTCTCCGTGTGACGCGCTCACGCGATCAGGATCGACTCGGGCGCCGGCGTGCGCGGCTCGACCGGCGGGCCGAGCCGCACATATTTGAGGATCAGCGCCACATCGACGACGGCGAGCGCGCTATAGAACAAAACGAAGCCCAGAAGGCTCGCCAGCACATTATGCGCCGGCACGTTGGAGACGCCGAGGAACGTCGGCAGCACGCTGTCGATGATCCAAGGCTGACGGCCATACTCGGCGACGATCCAGCCGAGCTCGGCGGCGATCCAGGGAAGCGGCAGGCTGTAGAGCGCGAGCCTCAGCAGCCAGGGATTTTGCCGCAGCCGCCGCCGGCTCGCGACGAAGAAGGCCGCGCCGAACAGGAAGATGAAATAGAACCCCAGCGCCACCATGATGCGGAAGGTCCAGAACAGCACCGGCACATCGGGGATGGTCGAGAGCGCCGCCCGGCGAATCTGCTCGTCGGTCGCATTCTCTATGTCGGGCCGGAACTGCTTCAGCAGCAGCGAATGGCCGAGCGCCCCGAACGAACCCTCGAGCGCCGGCGGAATCGGCGCGCCCGCCCCGTCCGGCTGCGCCACGAGCCATTCATATGCCGGGAGTCCGTCGCGAATTTTCGTCTCGGATCGCGCGACGAGATCCTTGATGCCCTCGACGGGCGTATCGAGCGAGCGCGTCGCGATGAGGCCGAGCACATAGGGAATCTCGACCTTGAAGCGCGTCGTCTGCGTCTCGAGGTCGGGAAGGCCGACCAGGGTGAAGGAGGCCGGCGGCGGCTCGGTCTCCCACATGGCCTCGATCGCGGCGATCTTCATCTTCTGGCTGAAGCTCGCCGTATAGCCGCTCTCGTCGCCGAGCACGACCACCGACAGCGCCGAGGCCAATCCGAAGCTCGCCGCCACATTGGCGGAACGCCGCGCGAGATCGCGGTGCTGGCGCTGATGGAGCAGATAATAGGCCGAGATCGACAGGACGAACATCGCGCCGGTCACATAGCCCGCGCTGACCGTGTGGACGAATTTGGATTGCGCCACGGGATTGAAGAAGACCTCCGAGAAGGAGGTGAGCTCCATGCGCATCGTCTGCGGATTGAAGGCGGCGCCGACCGGATATTGCATCCAGGAATTGGCGATCAAAATCCACAGCGCAGAGAAATTGGCGCCGAGCGCGACCAGCCAGGTGACGACGAGATGGCCGACTCTGCTCAAGAGATTCCAGCCGAAGAAGAACAGGCCGACGAAGGACGCCTCGAGGAAGAAGGCCATCAGCCCTTCGATGGCGAGCGGCGCGCCGAAGATGTCGCCGACATAATGCGAATAATAGGCCCAATTGGTTCCGAACTGGAACTCCATGGTGACGCCGGTGGCGACGCCCATCGCGAAATTGATGCCGAACAGCACGCCCCAGAATTTCACCGCGTCGCGCCAAGCCGTTCGGCCGGTCATCACATAGACGCTCTCCATGATGGCGAGGATCAGCGAGAGGCCGAGCGTCAGCGGCACGAACAGGAAGTGGTAGAGCGCCGTGAGCGCGAATTGGAGCCTGGACAGGGTCACCACGTCGAGATCGAACATCATGGGGGCTCCTCGAGAACAACCTCGGATCGGAATGCCTCGGAACGAATCAGCGCGGCGGCGCGCCGTCGCCGACGAGTTTCTGCGCCATGGCGGCGGGCGAAAGATGCGGCCGGTGGGAGGAATCGAAGAAGGCGAAATAGAGCAGGGCGAGCGCGACGACTTTGGCGACGAGCGCGAGCGAGATCTCGCGCCAAGGTGGATCGGTGGTCACTCTGCCTCCTCGCGGGCGCGCGCGGCGCCCAACGCCTTTCGCGGCGAGGCGATCCTATTTGCGAATCGCTTCGCCATCATGACCGAAAAATTCCTGAGCGCGCCTGGGGCGACGCTCGAATCCGATGATTCGGAACATAGCGCGGCGGCGAAGGAAAGCCGAGGTCGCGCCCTGCGCCGCTTTGTCGCTGGCTCGGGCTCGGCCGGCCGGAGCCTGTGGGCGCCCCCTGCTCCGCCGCGCATCTTTTCTTGACTTCGAGCGTCGGCTGCCCTATTCGGCGCCTCTCGCCGACGTTACGGGAAGCGTCGCGCCGCGGGGGAGTAGCTCAGTTGGTTAGAGCGCCGGCCTGTCACGCCGGAGGTCGCGGGTTCGAGCCCCGTCTCTCTCGCCATTGAATCAACATCTTGCGAAACGGTTCCGAAATGCCGCTCCGGCGTTTTCGGAACGCCATTCCGAATTTTCACCCGGCTTTGTTCCGACCGCGGCGCCGCGCCTGGTCCACCTTCCGCACCGTCTCGAGATCGACCGGAGCATAGGTCTTCTGCAGGTGCGCCGACGAAGCAAAGTCGTTTGCGAGCTTGGTGCCGACGCCTTCGGCGCTCGCTCCGCCCCTGAGCGCCTCGACGGCTCCGGAACGTCGAAAATCGGCGAGGGTCCTCGCCTCTTCTTTTCCGAACACGAGCGCCCTGACCGCGCGGAAATCGTCACCGAGTGTGTCTTTACTATAGGCGCGCCCGGAGCGATTGCGGAACATGGGCGCCGCGGGCGCGATCTCCGCCACCGAGAGAGGCCAAATAAGCGCCCAGCACGCCCCCCTGGCCGGCCGGGAGAGCGTGCCGCGGCTGCCCAGCCCGTCTTCGCCCGCGCCAGCGCGAAATATTCCCCGGTCGCATCCCTGAGCCGATCTTGCGGTCGCAAACTGCGCGCATCGACCGGTGAGAGAAGCGAATCCCAGGCGACGGCCATGACGGCGGCGAGGCCATGTAGCCGGCTCGCCAGGCGCCCTTCACCAGCTTGCGCACCTCGTCATGCGACCATCGGTCTTGCCGCCGAGCCTCCTTTCAGCCTCCAATATTCGCAGTAGATCAGCTTCCTGGCGACGATGCGCCGAGCCCGGCGCCGGGCGAGCGCGTAGGCGGCGCGGGCCTCGCGCGAGACGAGCCGCCGGTGCTTCTGGCAAATCCATTCCCGGAATCCCTTCTCGGTGCCGATTGTGCGCCGGCAGAACGGCACACAGCAGGAGATACGGGCGGAGGTCATGAGGCCACCTCATGCTCACCGCGAGCGACGGTAAGCGCCGCGACCACAAATGGGTTCCCCCGCTTCCCCGGCGCGCGCAGTTCACCGCCTGCAGGCCGTTGGTCGCGCGCGAGAGCACCTGCAAATCGAAGCCCCTGCGGCGCGAGAGCTGGAGGCGGACCGGGCGGATTGTCATACTGCGACCTCGAACTTCGGTTCGAAGAAACCGAGCCGTCCCTTGCAGGGCATGAATGGAAGCGGGCGGGCGTCTCGCAGCACGAAGCCACAGGCGCCGAAGAACCAAGACGAGTCGGAGCGACTCACGCAATCGACGATCCCGCTCGAGGCGGCCGGCGAGATGCCGCAGGGCGGTTCGGCGCCGGCAGACGATGAAGATGAGAGCGACATTGAGGAGGGCGATGAGGGAGACAACGCGGCCGCTGGCGAAAAGTCCTTCAACCGCAACCAGCCGCGCGACGCGGCCGGAACTCCGACCGGCGGTCGCTGGACATCCGGCCCCTCTGTCACTCTCGCCGATTCAGAACGCCACTCGCTCGTCCAATATGCTGGCGGCGGATTTTTGAAGATCAATCGCGGACTGTACGGTGTCGATCCGATTGACGCCGAGACCAAACGCCAAATCGAATTGATCGATGCCGCTTTGAAAAAAATCGAATCTTCTCGCCGATGCGACCGTCTATCGAGGCGTCGGCTCCGCAGCCGTCACGGAAATACGCGGATGCGCGACATCACGATCAACCAGCTCGCGCCGGGTAGCCTGACAATAAAGACGCTGTTTGCCCAAAACGTCAACAATCTCGAGCTGATCAGAGTCAAGATTGATCGAAATGGAGACGGCACAAATGGCGGGCTACTCAGTGGGTCGGCAACGAATGGCGCGCTCTCAACGGCTGCAGGAATATTCATCTCTGGCGGCACGCGTCACTGGCTGGAGGAAATTGAGGTCTGGGGCAATGCCTCTGGTACTGGAATATACCTCCTGTCCCTGGACTATACGTCTACAATTCGTCGCTCATATGTTCATGATATGTATTATTCAAGAACAACGGCGACAGACGACCAGCTGCAAGGCCTCGTTATCGAGACATCCAATGGACTGAGTGTGTTGGAGCCAAGGGTAACAGGACCTACCGGAATCATCAATGGCACGCCGACGCGTTTGTTTACTCGTGGCATAGCATTCTGACGAAATACATCAGTTATATTGTTGTCACCATATGTAAATTTCTGCGATCATGGCATATAAATCACTGGCTGTAATAAATACTACGTCGAATCGTGGCATAATTATCTTTGATTGAGTAGTGTATTATGCCTACACATGGGGATATAAACTCGCGAATTCAGCGCAGGAATGCATAGTATCACAGTGCATAGCGATCAGATGCAGCTCCAGCTACGTGGCTTCTGGCAATTCGAACTTACCATACTCGACCGACCGCAATCTATTCGTCGACTGTTGGGCACTTAATACCGGAGCATCAGGCCAAACCGTAGTCACGAAAGCCGGATTCCAGGTCTTGTCTGCCGGCACAGAGGCCGGGTCAGGCGCGCGGAACGGTGTTCAGACGTTGCCGCGCGATCGATCGGCAGGCGACGCCCACAATGTCTCGCGGGTTTCGGAGCGAGATCACAGACCCCGCCTATGCCCCGACGATGGAGGATTGCGAAAGTATTGGTCACACTATCGAAGCTGTTAACGGTCTGTTTTTGCGTGCTCCTGGCGTCGTCGGGACGGTCGCGCAAAATGGTGGATACCCGACAGGCGCGATTATACAGAGTGGGTCGAACGCAAACGGTAGATTCACAAAATACGCCGACGGGACGATGATTTGCTGGCACGAGGAGGGCCAGGACGGCGTCGCGTGGACCACAGCTTCCGGCGCGCTCTACACGCCTTCCACACATTATACATGGACATTACATTATACATGGACATTTCCAGCGGCGTTCGCCGATCCGCCTTCGGTGTCGGCGCATGTCGAGCGCGCGGAAGTGATTGCCAGCTGCGTGCATATCCGGGAGCGCTCGACGACGTTTCGGCCCGGGAATGCGGAGTCGCACACTTCTCAACCAACCATTGACCGGATCCGCTTCAATGCTTCAATGGGGCCGGGGCTTATACCCCGGAAAGGCCGCCACTACGATCCGGCAGCTTCGAAAGCCCGAAGACCTTCGATTGCGAGCGCTGGCGGGGTCTGGGGTCGCCAAGCCGAGGCAGACGCCACGATAAAGGCCCCGCCGAAGATGAGGACGACGGGAAGCACGACAGAATCGAAAGCCGGGTGTCGGTCATGGGGAATGCCCAAAGAACTTCACGGCGATGAGCGCGCCACCGAGGGCGACGATCATGCTTCCGACACGAATTGTGAGCTCGTGCTTCAGCAGCTCGATGTCGGTCTTGGTGGCGAACGGCGTCATCGGACGAACTTGAATGCGGCGAGAATAATGCCGGCGAGCGCGATTTGGGTCACGACGAGCCAGCGAACCATGTCGACCTTGAGGTCGGCGATCGCTTCTTTGAGATCGCTCTTGGTGACGAGTTCCTGACTCGTCGCTTCGGCGAACGCCTCCGCCGCTGCCTTGGCCTGAGCGTGCGTGAACCCGCCCGACTCGAGCTTCTCGACGAACTTCAGGGTGTCAAAAGCGACGCTCATGTCGGGTCCTTCGTATCGAAAGGTAGGAGCCGCAGGCCGATCAGCCAGTCCTTCAGGGCGAGGCGGATCGCATCTGGCCGCAAGAGGCCCTTGCTCCTCTTGCTCGTCCGAAGTCTATAACATCGGAGTTCCCGATGCCGCAGGCTGACAAAGTCAATAACACGTCAATCCTTGCTCCTGCGCAACAGCTCTGAGAGGAGAGCGGCTTTTTCAGCGTCCTCCCGCATCCTTTGGAGGATGGCGCTTATCTGGTCTTTGAGCGCATCGCCGGGAGCCTCGTCTGGCGCGCGACCGTGGCGGATGAAATCCTCCAAGCGCTCGGCCCGCTCTTCCTCGTCGATCGAGTCCTGCAGGCGCGCCACAATCTCCGCAGTCATGCTCCGATGGTTATGCGCGGCAAGTTCGGCAATGCGATCACGCAGATCGGCCGGGATGCGCAGGCGGAAATGTGGGTCTTCGCGTGCCATGCCACACCAATGGCACACTTTGGCCTTGACAGAAATGCCACACGGTGTGTTAATGCCGCACGCATGACACACGAGGAGGCTGGCAAACCAAAGGACGTGGCCGCACATGAGGATTCGTGTGCCGCCGGTCATAAAGGATTGGATCGAGTCTGAGGCCGAACGCAATGGAGCCTCTCAGAACAGCGAAATTGTTCGGGCGCTTGTCGAGCGCCGCAAACGGGTGACGGCGGAGCGAACTTTCCAGAGCGCAGCTCCGCCGTCATCTGCCGAAACCGCCGCTTTGCCGAGCGGCGACCTCACTCACCAACAGCGAAAGGACCGCTGAAGATGAATAGTGGGCATGTAACGTCTTTCCTCTTCGAATGCGAGACCGTCATCCGAATGGTCGACCGGAATGGGGAGCTTTGGTTCATCGCCAAGGACGTCGCCGCCGCCCTCGGATACAAAGATACGGTCTGTGCGGTGAAAACCCACTGTAAACACGGGCTTCCGGTAGGGAAAGGTGAATCGCCCTCCCCCTCTGGTTTGGACCCGCAGACGATCGTCATCCCGGAAGGGGACATGTATCGGCTGATCATTCGGTCCAAACTTCCGGCCGCCGAGCGCTTCGAGAAATGGGTGACGGAGGAGGTCCTCGCCTACAAGCGCGAGTGCTACGCGGTCCTGTTCAGCCACTTCTACGGCCGGTCGATCGGGCCCCGTCCGAGCGCCGAGGGCCCTGAAGGGAAGGCGAACCGGACGAGAAGGAGCCGCTGGTGACCCGGCGCGGCCTCGTCACCGAGGCCCGCCACACGTTCGGCGTCCAGTCCGCGCGCGAGCTGTGGTTCCGCCTCGGTTTGCCAATCGTCCCGAGCATGCTCGCCGAGCCGCAACAGGGCGACTTCTTCTATACGGCCATCAAGAAGGACGAAGATCCGAAGGCCGCGTGAGCGATCGTTGGATATCCCGAGGCAAGCGGAGATGCGTTATGCTCGAGCTGTGCAGCGAACGAGAGACCAGAAGATGATTACGAAACTCGATCCCCGGCAGTGGCCGTTTTCGGCTGTCGGCGACGGCATGACCGACGACACGACGGCGATAACGAACGCCCTCGCGGCGGCGACTGCGGCAGGCGTGCCTCATGGTGCGTGCAATTGGTCGCTGGTTCTGATCTTCGCGGGACCGAAGACGCAGGCGGCGCTCGACGCCTGGGCGAACAAGCAGGCGGCGGTCACCCCATTCGATCGAGGAACGTAGCGTCGCGATCGACATCTGGAGCGTCTCGTCCACATTCGCATTCGAGAACGAGGTTTCGCGCCCGCCCTTCGGCGGGCGCTTTATCGGCGGTCCCGTCGCCAACGATCACAGCCCGGCGGCCTTTCGGAGCGCGTCGTCGATGCGCCCCTGCCATCCGGGCCCGGCGGCCTTGTACCGCTCGAGCACATCCGCGCTCAGCCGGATCGAGACGGCGATCTTCTTCGGCGCCTTCTGAGGCCCGCGTGTGCGCGGGAACGCCGCGAGGACTTCCGGAGGCAGATCGCTCGGCGGGCGCGCCCGCTCGAAGTCTTTCGAGGTCCATTCCGGATTCTCGCTATCGATCGGGGGCTTTCTGGGCATAGCGGTCCATCTCCTTCTTGTGGGCGCGGCGCAGGCTGATCGCCCGGACCTGACCGCCGCGGTGGGGGAAGGCGAGGCAGTAGGCCCTGCCGTCGATCAGGCCCCAGGCGCGGTAGCGGGTCTCGCCGTAATCGCTCCGGTCATCCTCGACGAACGCGAGGATTTCGAGATCGGCCGCCCGAGACAAAGACACTCCATGCTTCTCGATATTGGCGGCGTCCTTGGCGGGGTCGAACTCGATCGGCATAACTGTATATACGATTTGCTACGCGATCCGTCAAGCAGATTGTGCATACAATATGTTCAGAGCGCTCTGAACAATTCCCGCGATCCTCACCGCCTCTTCGCGTTCGCCTCCCGGCGGCGCTTCGCGCGCATGCGCGCAATTCCAGAAAGGTGTGACCAAATGCCTGCGCCTATTCTATGAGCATGACAACGCCCGTCATCACCTTCGATCGTCGGCTGAAAGAGGCCGGCTTCGATGATAAGCAGGCGCTCGCTCAAGCGGACGCGCTGGACGCCGCGCTGCGAGATTCGGTCGCCACCAAGGCGGACCTCAAAGAAGTAGCGGGCGAGCTTCGCACGGAAATGGCCAATCTCAAGGTCGATATTCTTCGCTGGCTCGTTGTGACGCAGATCGCGCTCGGCGGCGTGATCCTTGCTGCGTTCAAGTTCGTGAAGTGACGTCAGCTGCGCGGCTGCGCCCCGCGCTGGACGCGAGAGCGCAGCCACGCCATATTGCGGAGTCGCGCAGCGAGAAAAGCCGTGACCGCCGTCGCCTTCGATACTCTGAAATTCGTCCGAAAGCTCGAGGCCGGCGGCTTCACGCCCTCACAGGCGACCGCCGCCGGAGCCGTCGCGGAGGCCACTGGCCAGGAACTCGCCACGAAAAGCGATCTGCGCGAGGTCGAGACGCGCCTTGAGGCGAAAATCGTCGATATCCGTTCGGAAATCCGCGAGCTCGATCTGCGCATGACGATAAAGCTCGGCGGCTCGATCGTGATGGCGACCGGCGTGATCCTCGCCGCCATCCGATATCTTCCCCCCGGCCACTGACCGCGCCGAAGCCCGATTCGACCATCCACCGCGAAGCAGACCGGGCAATGGACGAAGACCGGGCGCGTCGTCTCACGCCGCCTTCGCCTGCGCGGCGAATCGCCCGTAGAAGCTCTCGCCCTTTTCCGCCATCTCGCGCAATTCGCGCGGCGGCGCGAAGCGCGCGCCGAATTTCGCCGTGAACGCGTCGCAGATCGCGACGAAAGCCGCCGCACCGAGACCATCGATGTAAGAAAGCGTGCCGCCGGCGAAGGGCGCGAAGCCGAAGCCGAGGATCGAGCCGACATCCGCCTCGCGCGGATCGGTGACCACGCCCTCGAATAATGTGCGCGCCGCTTCCACCGCCTGCACGACGAGGAAGCGCTGCTTCAACTCCTCGACGTCGATTTCGTCGGGATCGAGCTTCGTATCGGCGAGCGCCGAGAGGCCCGGCCACAGGCTCTTCTTGCCCACTGCGGGATAGTCGTAGAAACCCTTGCCGTTCTTGCGGCCGAGGCGGCCCTCCTGCTCCACCATGAAACGCAGCACGCGCTCCTGCGTCGGATCGACGGCCGCCTCGCCCAGATCCTTCTTGGTCGCGAGATGAATCTTCCAGGCGAGATCGAGCGCGATCTCGTCATTGAGCGAGAGCGGGCCGACCGGCATTCCGGCCATGCGCGCGGCCGTCTCGATCATCGCCGGCGGCACGCCCTCGGTCAGCATGATATGGCCTTCGCGCACGAAATTCAGCACGCAGCGATTGGCGTAGAAGCCGCGTGAATCATTGACGACGATCGGCGTCTTCTTGAGAATGCGCACGAAGTCGAGCGCCGTCGCCACGGCGCGGTCGCTGGTCTTCTCGCCGCGGATCACCTCGACGAGCAGCATCTTCTCGACCGGCGAGAAGAAGTGGATGCCGACGAAATTTTCCGGCTTCAAAGACGTCTCCGCGAGCGAAGTGATCGGCAAGGTCGATGTGTTCGAAGCGAAGATCACATCGGCGCCGACGACCGCTTGCGCCTTCTTCGTCGCCTCGGCCTTCACGCCGCGCTCCTCGAACACCGCTTCGACGACGAGATCGACGCCCTTCAGCCTCTCGTAATCGGCCGTGGCCGTAACGCGCGAAAGCAGCGCATCCTTGTCGACCGCGCTCGCGCGGCCGCGCGACACTTGGCCCGATATGAGCTTGTCGATGACGCCCTTGCCCTTGTCGGCGCTCTCCTGGTCGCGATCGATCAGCACCACCTCGAGCCCGGCGAGCGCGCTCACATAAGCGACGCCCGCGCCCATGAAGCCCGCGCCGAGCACGCCGATCCTGGCGAATTTCGCCTGAGGAATTTCTTTCGGCCGATGCGCGCCCTTCTCCAATTCGCCTTTCGAGAGGAACAGCGAGCGAATCATCGCCGCCGCCTGGCGCGAGCGCAGAATATGCGCGAACCAGCGCGCCTCGACGCGCAGGCCGAGGTCGAAGGGCAGTTGCAGCCCTTCGAACACGCTGTGCAGAATCGCCTTGGCCGCCGGATAATTGTCGAAGGTCTCGCGGCGATAGATCGCGTTGGCCGCCGGCCACACCATCATGCCGCCCGGCGAATAGACGCGGCCCGACGGCGGCTTGAAGCCTTCGACATCCCAAGGCGCCCGCCCCTTCCCGCCATTCACGATCCAGGATTTTGCGCGCGCGACGATCTCGCCCTCGGGCGCGAGCTCGTGGACGAGACCGGCGGCCTTGGCTTTGGCCGGCTTCAGCTGCTCGCCCTTGAACAGCATTTGCAGAGCGTCGCCCGTCTGCATCAGCCGCGCGACGCGCTGCGTGCCGCCGGCGCCGGGGAAGAGTCCCACTTTGATCTCCGGCAGGCCGACGCGCGTCTTGTCACTGTCGGCGAGCACGCGATAATGGCAAGCGAGCGCGAGCTCGAAAGCGCCGCCGAGGCAGGTTCCGGCGATGGCGATAGCGAAGGGCTTTCCGCAAGTCTCGAGCTTGCGATAAAGGAGCGAGAGGCGCCGCGCGCCCTCGAAGAACTCTTTCATCGCCGCGTCTTCGCCGCGCTCGCGCACGGCCGTCGCGTAGTCCGCCGCGCTCTTTTGCAGCATCGAGAGATCGGCGCCGCCGGAGAAGGCGGCCTTGCCCGATGTGATGACGCAGCCTTTGATTTCGGAATCGCTCGCGACCGCGTCGACGATTTTTTCCAGCTCGTCCATCACTTCATAGGTGATGACGTTCATCGAGCGGCCGGGCATGTCCCAAGTGAGCAGGGCGACGCCGTCGGCGCCGGTCTCGAAACGGAAGTTATGAAGGTTCATGAGTCGCTCCCGTTGGATCTTGTCGAACCACCGAATTGGCGGACGTCGCCGATGTGCCGTCCCTCGTCCAGAGGAGCGCCCGCAGGGCGCGTCTCGAAGGACGCCGAGCCCGCACGTCCGGAAACGTTCCTTCGGGCCGCGAGGCCAGGAAGCGCATCATAGTCACGACGGATGAGCGCTTCCTTTTTCGCGCGCGACCAGCCCTTGATGCGACGTTCGGTCGCAATCGCTTCGTCGACGCGCTCGAAATGCTCGCTGTAGACGAGCCGAACCAGCCGGCGCAGAAACGTATAGCAATCCGGGTCGATTCCTTGATCGTGCTCGCTCACCCGCTCCTCCACGTCGCGTCGCGTGATTCCGGTGTAGTAGGATCCGTCCCGGCAGAGCAGGATGTAGACGCTCGCTCCCGGCACGCGACTCTCCCGCATTGCGCCCTTGGCCCATCCTTCGAGACGCGCCCTGCGGGCGCTCCTCAGGATGAGGATTCGGGAAATGAGCTCGAACACTCACCATTCCCCTCGCCCTGAGGAGCGCCCGCAGGGCGCGTCTCGAAGGGCGTTCCGGCGCTCACACCCGCTCGATGATCGTCGCAGTTCCCATCCCGGCGCCGATGCACAATGTCACCAGCGCCGCGCCCTTGCCGCTGCGCTCCAATTCGTCGAGCGCCGTGCCGACCAGCATGGCGCCGGTCGCGCCCAGCGGATGGCCGAGCGCGATGGCGCCGCCATTCACATTGACCTTGGAATCGTCGAGCTCGAAGGCCTGCAGGAAGCGCAGCACCACCGCCGCGAAGGCTTCGTTCACCTCGACGAGATCGATGTCGGAAAAGCTCATGCCGGCCTTGGCGAGCAGCTTCTTCGTCACGTCGATCGGGCCGGTCAGCATCAGCGCGGGCTCCGAGCCGATATTGGCGAAAGCGCGAATTTTTGCGCGCGGCTTCAATCCGGCCTTCTCGCCTGCTTCTTTCGAACCGAGCAGCACGGCCGCGGCGCCGTCGACGATGCCCGACGAATTGCCGGCATGGTGGACGTAATCGATCTTCTCCACATCGGGATGCGCCTGGATCGCGACCGCGTCGAACCCCGCCTGCTCGGCGAGAAAGGCGAAGGAAGGCTTCAGCGCGGCGAGCGACTGCATGTCGGTTCCGGGCCGCATATGCTCGTCGTGATCGAGAATGGTGAGGCCGTTGACGTCCTTCACCGGCGCGATCGATTTCTCGAACCGCTTCTCCTCCCAGGCGCGCGCGGCGCGCTGCTGCGACTGCATCGCATAGGCGTCGACATCGGTTCGCGAGAAGCCGTATTTGGTCGCGATGAGATCCGCCGAGACGCCCTGCGGCATGAAATAGGAGGGAATGGCGATGGCCGGATCGACCGGCCAGGCGCCGCCCGAGGCGCCGATGCCGACTCGGCTCATGCTCTCGACGCCGCCGCCGATGGCGAGCTCGTGCTGGCCGGACATGATCTGCGCCGCGGCGAAATTCACCGCGTCGAGACCGGAGGCGCAGAAACGGTTGATCTGCACGCCCGGCACTTCATAGCCGTAACCGGACGCGATCGCGGCGGCGCGCGCGATGTCGCCGCCGGCTTCGCCCACCGGATCGACGCAGCCGAGGATCACGTCATCGACCGGCGCGCCATCCAATCCATTGCGCTGCTTCAGCGCGGAGAGCGCCGCGACGGCGAGGCCGAGGCTCGACACCTCGTGCAGCGAGCCGTTCGGCTTGCCGCGCCCGCGCGGCGTGCGCACGGCGTCGTAGATATAGGCTTCGGGCATGAGCGGCTCCGCTTCGTGATGAGGGAGTAGGGAATAGAAGTGCGAGCGACCCTGCTCCTACTCACCACTCCCTACGCACTTCTAAAACATCTCCGCCGGCAGGCTCATCATCGTCTGCGCGCCCGCCGTGATGCGCGCCAGACGATAGCTCGTCTCCGGCAGCATCTTCTCCATGAAAAATTTTCCGATCGTCAGCTTGGCGTCGAGCCGGGCGGCCTCGCCATCGGCCGTCGCCTTGCGGTCCAGCGCGGCGCGGGCGATGCGCGCCCACATGTAGCCGAGCGCCACGCGGCCGAAGAGGTGCATATAATCATAGGAGACGCCGGCGCCATTGTCCGGCTTCGCCAGCGCGTTCTGCACCAGCCATGCCGTCGCCATCTGCAGATCGCCGAGCGCCGCCTTCAACGGCTCGACATAGGGCTTCATCCGGTCGTCCGCGCTCTCGCGTGCGGAAAATTCGCCCGCCTCGGCGAAGAAGGCCGTCACGGCGCGGCCATTGTCCCTGGGCAGCTTGCGGCCGACGAGATCGAGCGCCTGAATGCCGTTCGCGCCTTCGTAGATCATGGCGATGCGCGCGTCGCGCACGAACTGCTCCATGCCGTTCTCGCTGATATAGCCGTGGCCGCCCCATATCTGCTGCGCCTTCACCGCATTCTCGAAGCCCATGTCGGTGAAGACGCCCTTCAGCACCGGAGTCAGCAGGCCGAGACGGTCCTCCGCCGCCTGCCGCGCCTTCGCGTCCTCCGAGCGATGGGCGACGTCGCTGTCGAGCGCCGCCGACAGGGCGAGGCCGCGCGCCGCCTCGTTGAAGGCGCGGATCTCGAGCAGATTGCGCCGCACGTCGGGATGAACGATGATCGGATCGGCGGCGGCGCCCGGATTCGTCGCGCCGGAGAGCGCGCGCCCCTGCAGCCGCTCCTTGGCGTAGGCGAGCGCGTTCTGATAGGCGACCTCGGAGAGCGCCAAGCCCTGCACCGCGACGCCGAGCCGCGCCTCGTTCATCATCACGAACATGGCGGCGAGCCCGCGATTGGGTTCGCCGACCAGATAGCCGCGCGCGCCGTCGTAATTCATCACGCAAGTGGCGTTGCCGTGAATGCCCATCTTATGTTCGATCGCGCCGCAGGCCACTTTGTTGCGGCCGCCGAGCGAGCCGTCCGCCGCGACGTCGAATTTCGGCACGATGAACAGGGAAATGCCCTTCACGCCGGCCGGCGCGCCCTCGATGCGCGCGAGCACCATGTGAATGATGTTCTCGGCGAGGTCGTGCTCTCCGGCGGAGATGAAAATCTTCTGTCCGGTGATCGAATAGGAGCCGTCGCCCCGCGGCGTCGCCTTTGTCGTCAGCAGGCCGAGGTCGGTGCCGCATTGCGGCTCGGTCAGATTCATTGTGCCGGTCCAGCGGCCGGCCGCCATGGGCGGAACATAGATGCGCTTCTGCTCCTCGCTGCCGTGGCGCAGCAGCGCGGCGAGCGCCCCTTGCGTGAGGCCCATATACATTGCGAGCGCCATATTGGCCGAGGAGCCGTATTCGCTCATCGCCAAGGCGAGCAGATAGGGCAGTCCCTGGCCCTCATATTCGGGCGGAACGGAGAGACCGACCCAGCCGCCGGCGACATAGGCGTCGAAGGCCTCCTCGAATCCCGCGGGCGTGGCGACATTGCCTTCGCCGTCGCGCCGGCAGCCCTCCTCGTCGCCCTTGCGGTTGAGCGGCTGCAGAGTCTCCTCGCAGATCTTCGCTCCCTCGGCGAGGATCTGGGCCAGGAGGTCCGGCGTGGCGTCGGCGAAGCCGGGCAGATTGCCGAAGCGCTCGATGTGGAGAACGTCGGTCAGCAGGAACAGCGTGTCGTCCACCGGAGCTTTGTAGAGCGGCATGAACGGCCTCCATGGCGGCGGCGGCCTCCGGACGGTTTCGGAGGCGAAGGCTGGACACGCATATGCGCGGCGCGCCGCAGCCCGCGCGCGTCGCGCAAGCCTCTGCGCCTCTCGCCAAATCGCGACCGCGAGCGGGCCGGCTGCGCAGCAATAGGTAGAGAGCGGCGCTCGCCGGCGCAATAGGCGCCGGCCCGGCGAAGACGGCTCCGCGCAAGGATTAACCTCTTATTTACCGCGTCCGAAGGAAAGTCCCCGAGGCGGCGCCGCAGCGCCGCGCGTTCCGGCGCGATTCGCGCACCGCGTGTCTCTCGTTCAGTCCTCTCCCCCTTGCACGGGTCGCGCCCGCCGGAACCGCCATGACCGAAGCATATGCATGGAGCTTCAAGGGATTGGATCATGAGACGCGGGATGTCGCCCGCGCCGCGGCCCGCCGTTCGGGGAAAAGCCTCACCGACTGGCTCGACGATGTGATCCACGAAAAGGCCGGCTCGGAGCTGCGCCCCCCTCTTCGCAGCGGCGGAGACGACGACCGCGCCGAGCCGTCCGCGCGCAGAAGGCCGCTGCGCTCCTCGTCGCGTGCAATCGGCCGCGCGGAGCGGGAGCACGAGCGCAGCCGATGGCGGGGCGACCAGCCCCAGCGCGGCGAAGATGCCGAGGCGCCGCATTCGCGGGCGCCGGAGCGCATGCGGCAGATCGAGAGGAACGCCACGGAACTGCGCCGCGACGACGGGCGGCGCGAGGCGAAAGCGATCGTCGACGACGCCGTCGCCCTCTTCGAGCGGCGCGCCGCCGAGAGCGAGCGCAAGACCGCCAAGGCGCTCGAAAACCTCGCCGATCTCATCGAGACCAATCACAAGACCCGCGCCCGGCTCGGCGACGATCTCGGCGCGGTGATCGACCGGCTCGGCCGCATCGAGCACAAGATCGCGCACCGCGTCGAGGTCGAGGAGGACGGCGCCCGTCCGATTCGCGACGCCCTCTCTCGGCTCGAGACGCGCATCGACGAGCTGGCGGAGCAGGAGCGCTCCGTCGAGATCGAAGCGGCGGTCGAAGCCTTCGACCGCCGCCTCGCCGATATTTCCGCCCGGCTCGACGCCGAGGCCGAAGCCCGCGCTCAGGCCGCCGAGGCCGCCCGGCGGGACGCCGCCGAGGCGGCGCGCCGGGAGGCGGCGCGCGAGCGCCTGCGGCGGGCGTCGCCGGCCGCCGCTCCCGCGCGGCGCCCGCTCGCCGACGCCGTCGCGGAGATCGCCGAGCGCCAGCGCATCCTCGACGCGCGCGCCGATTCTCCGGCGCGCGGGGAGCCGCAGCCCCTCGCCGACACGGCCGCGCGCTTCGCCGATCTCGCCGGCGCCATCGACGCGCTGTCGCAGCAGATCGCGTCCACCCGTTTCGAGCATGACGCGCAGGACGAACGCCGCCAGGCCGCCGTCGCCGCGCAGATCGATATGCTGCGCCGCGAGCTCGACGGCGTCTCGCACGCGCTCGTCGACCTCGCGCCCCGCGCCTCGGTCACCGCGATCGAGGCGGCGCTGCGCGATCTCTCCGAGCGAGTCGAGGCCCAGCGCCATTACGGCGTCGAGGACAATGTGCTGGCGCCCGTGGAGAGGCTGACCGCCGATCTGCATGCGATGATCCGCGACCTCGACCCGAGCCGCATGGTCCGCAGCCTCTATGACGAGGTGAAGACGCTCGGCGAGCGTCTCGCCGCGCGCCGCTCCGACGGCGGGACGGATCGCGAGACGCTGGAGGAGATCGCCTCCGAGACGCGCGAGATCCGCGATCTGCTGAAGGCGGTGGCGCTGCGGCCCCTGCCCTTCGACCGGCTCGAGGCCGGCCTCGCCGCTCTGACCACGCGCGTCGACGAATTGAGCTTTTCCAGCGGCGACGCGGCCGGCGCGCGCGATCTCGGCGACCTCGTCTCGGCGATCCGCTCGACCGTCGCCACGGAAACCTACGGCTATTTCCAGGCCTTCGAGCGCAAGCTCGAGGAAGTCGCGGCCAAGATCGACGCCGTCTCGGTGAAATCGGGCGGCGGCAAGCGCTTCGACGAGATCAACGAGCGCATCGAGCGCGTGCATAAATCGCTCGCCGCGCGCATCGACCGCAGCGGCGGCGGAGGCGTCGGCCAGCTCGAGGGACTCGTCACCGAGCTCGCCAAGAAGATCGACGCGGCGATCGACGCCAAGTCGGCGCAGCCCGCCTTCGACGAGCTCGGCCGCAAGATCGAGCGGCTCGAGGAGAGGCTCCAGCCCAAGGCGGAGAGGGCCGCGGAGGACAAGCAGTTCCGCGAGCTGGCCCGGCGCATCGACCTGATCCACGAGCACCTCGCCGCACGGCGCGACGACGATTCGCGGCGCCGCGCCGACGGCGCCGATGCGCAGCTGACCGATCTCGTCGGCCAGCTCGCCAAGAAGATGGACGCGGCGCTGGAACGCAAGGCCGCCGCCGACAAATCGGCGGGGATGGAGCAGTTCCGCGAGCTGACGCAGCGCATGGACCGGCTCCACGAGGAGTTTTCCGCCCGGGTCGAGCAGGAGGCGCGTCGCCGCGTCGACGGCGCGACGGCGCAGATGACCGATCTCGTCGCGCAGCTCGCCGAGAAGATGGACGCCGCGCTCGATCCGCGCGCCGGCCGCGTCGCCTTCTCCGCGCTGGAGCAGCAGATCGGCCGGCTCGCCGAGCGCATCGACCGTACCGATCAGACCATCGCCTCCTTCGCGACGCTGGAGACGGCGATCGGCCAGCTGATGACCCGCGTCGAGGAGACGCGCGGCTCGACCGCGCGCGTGGCCGAGACCGCCGCGCGCGAGGCGGCGCAGGAGGCGGCGCGCGCGGCGGCGAACGCACCCAACGCCCTGCAGAAGGCCCTGGAGAAAGAGCTCGCGGATCTGCGCCAGATCCAGGACGAGACCGGCAATCGCACGAATGAGACGCTCTCCGCCGTCCATGAGACGCTGCAGCGCGTCGTCGACCGGCTGGCGGTGTTCGAGGACGAATTGTCCGACATGCGCAAGGGGCGCGTCGCGCCGCAGGCCGCTCCGGCGCCGCGCGCGGAGCCGAAGCGCCGGCGCGAACCGGCGGATGTCGAGGACATTCTGCTCGAGCCGGGCGATCGCCGCCCACGTCGCGCGGCGCGGCGCGACGGCGAGCCGGCGGGCTCGGTGCAGGCCGACTTCATCGCCGCCGCGCGGCGCGCCGCCCAGCTGGCCGCCGCCGACGCCGAGACCGCCGCCGCCAAGGAGCGCGCGGGCAGGAAGTTCCCCGCGCCGACGGCGGAGCGGGAATCCGCGCGCGTCGCCGCCACGGCCTCCGGCGTCATGGGCTCCGTCGGCGCAGCTCTGCAATCGCGCCGGCGGCCGATCCTGCTCGGGCTCGGCGCGCTGGTGCTGCTCTACGGAGCCTATCAGATCGCCCGCGTCAGCCTCGACGCGCCGCCCCCCCGGCAGGCTTCCGCGGTCCATATGGAGCCGAACGCCGCCGGGACCGGCGAGCCGGCGGCGAAAGCGTCGGGCGTCGCCGGCGCGCCGGCGGAGGCGCCGCGGGACGCCGCCGCCTCTGCGGCTCCGGCGCCTGCCGAAGCAGAGGCTCCGACGGCTCCGCCTCCATCGCTCTCGCCGCCGTCCGCCGCCAAATTTCCCTTGACCCCCAATACGCCGGCCGCGGGCGTGTTCGTCGCGCCGCCCGGCAGGCTCGGCGCCGCCAATGTCGATGCGACGCCGACCGGCACGATCGGCCCGGCCTCGGCCGGCGCCGGCGCGCTCCCCATGCGCGACGCGGTGGCGGCGATCCGCGAGCTCGCCTCGGCGGGCGGCGCCGCGGCGCAGTTCGAGCTCGGGTCGCGCTATGCGGACGGCCGCGGCGTCGGCCGCGACGCGAAATCCGCGTTCCAATGGATCCAGAAGGCGGCCGAGCAGGGGCTGGCGCCGGCGCAATATCGGCTCGGCTCCTTCTACGAGAAGGGCCTGGGCGTCGAGCGCGACTATCTGCAGGCGCGCGGCTGGTATCAGCGGGCGGCGCAGGCCGGCAACGCCCGGGCGATGCACAATCTCGCCGTGCTCTACGCCGAGGGCGGCGACGGCAAGCCCGATTACGCCCAGGCGGCCGAATGGTTCCAGAAGGCCGCCGAATATGGCGTGCGCGACAGCCAGTTCAATCTGGCGATCCTCTACGCCCGCGGGCTCGGCGTGCCGCAGAGCCTCGAGCAGTCCTATGTCTGGTTCTCGGCCGCCGCCGCGCAAGGCGACGACGACGCCGGCAAGAAGCGCGACGAGGTGAAGGCCCGGCTCGACGCCAAGAGCCTCGCCGCCGCCAAGGCGAAGGCGGAGAGCTTTGCGCCCAAGCAGCCGGACAAGGCCGCCAATGACGTGACGCCGCCGCCGGGAGGCTGGGACAACGTCAAGCCGCCGGCCAAGCCCGACGCCAAGCCGGCCAAGGCGAAAGTCTCGGCGCGCTGACGCCGCCGGGAGGCTGCGAGCCTCGCGATCCTCGCCCGCCTCCGCCTTCGATCGCCATATCCGTCCGGGCGATCTCGCTGCGCGCGGCCCGTCATCCGCCCGTCAAGAGACTCACACGATAGCCTCACATCCATTCGCTAATGGAGACGGCGTGGTGCGGCGTGCATGAGGCAGCTTCTCTCGAGGAGAAAGCGCAAATGGCCGAGAATATCACCGAAAACACCAATGCGGCCGACAAGAAGGCCGAAAACAACAATGGAAAGTTCATCGCCGGCGGCATTGCGGCGGTGATCGGCGGCGTCGTGGGCTACGGGCTGGTGGGCGGCCCGGCCGTCATCGCCGGCGCCGTCGTCTTCGGGCTGATCGGAGCGGCGCTCGGCTCCGTCTTCGACCGCGGTTGAGTCGAACGCGACGCGCCGTCGCGGCGGCCAGCGTGAATTTCCAGTACGTGTCTCTTTCTTCTACGTGTCTCTCTTCTACGTGTCCTCTTTCTTCTACGTGTCCTCTTTCTTCCCGCTTCGGCGGCTCCGTCTCGGTGCGGAGCCGCCGTTTTTTGTGGCCGATGAGATGGTGGTGCCAATTATGCAATTGTGGCCGACCCTGGTTGGGCGACAAGGCGCGCGGACCGGGTAAAGATGCGCTCAAAGCTTGGGTGTTTGGCAATGCGCGGCAAGGACCGACGATGCGCGGTACACGACAACGCATTTGGTGGGGCCGGCATGGCTCAAGGGCAGGGTGACCGACAATGCGGGGCCGCGCCAGCGGCGCATTTCGGCAGTGTTTGCGCTATTTGGAGCGCAGCAAGAGTTCGAGCAAACCCTGCTGGACAAGGTCGAGTGCTGCCAGACCGTCACTTGTGAGACCGGCGTCCGTCGCGGCTTTACGCATGGTCTCCAGTTTGGATTGAACCTGCTTCTCTGTGACGCCCTCTGCGAATATCCGAAGGAACTCCTGCCAATGCTTCGCCGGTATGCCGGAAATGATCTCCTGCATAAGCAGGTCGATGAATTTCAACATCATGCCGCCTCGGGCAACGCGACCGTAATTCTTGCCGGAATCGCTAACGGCCTCGTCGTTGAACTTTTGTCCCTTCGATGGGTAGGGCGTTGTGTGCGTGGCGGGCTTGATGGCGGCCGTCGGTCCTGTCTGGCCGCGCAAGTGCTCCCAATAATAATTGCGCCACTCGGCGGTGTAGCGCGCTTCTTCGACGAAGGGGCGGTAGAGGCGCGGGCCGCCTGACACGACCTCGTCGAGGCCCCAGGGAAACACGACAAGCAAATCTTGCGGTGCGCAGGCATGCGGCGAGGCCTTGTATCGGAACGAAGGTTCGCCTTCCTTGGCGAGCAAAAACCATCCCTTCAGCTCGATTCCCATTAAAATGCGGTCGGCTTCGGCGACGCCTGGCGCAGTCGTCTGCAGGCGCACGTCCGGGAAAACCTGTGCCTGGCGGACGAACGAATAGACTTCGTATTTGCCGACCGGGTCCCATAGCTCACGAAGCTGATTGAGGTTATCGACAACGGATGCCTCGATCGCAGCGCCAAGAGCCGTGTTGAGGGTGAATAGATCGGTGGCGCTGATGCCGGCGACGCGAAGCGACGTTCGGAATCTGGCCGGCAAGGCATGCAGCGCGTCAACGACGCGGTCGTACAGGTCTCGATGCGCCCAGGTTTTTGGCGGGCCGCCAGACCTCGCGGGTTCCGTCGCTTTCACGATACCGCCCTCTCCTGCTCACTCGTGAGCTCGCGTTGAACGCGCGCGGCGGCAGCCGTAAAGAATTCAGGATTTATCTCGGCGGCATGTGCGCGGCGTCCGGTGCGTATCGCAGCGACGGTTGCAGACATGAGGCCGCCGAAGGGTTCCCAGACGACATCGCTGACATCGCTGGAAGCGACGATCTGACGTTCCATGAGCGAGATTGGTTTTTGGTTGGCATGAAGGTAACCGGTTCCGTTCAGCGCCTTCACGCGTTCCGCACCGTGAACCGGCGGCTCTTGCCAGACGTTCGTAAGCGCGTGGGTGTGGGTCCATTTCGCGCGCATCCTGTCCCAGGCCGCGGCGGTGGGTGGCGTAACACCGTCGAGCGAGAAATAGGGCCTGTCGGTCGGATGGCCGTGCTTCGTGCACCATTTCGCCATGGCGACGACGGCTTCCCCCGGCGGGAAATACCAGAGGTGGCATTGCGTGAGATATTTGCGGGTCGCAGCATTTGCGACGCAGCAAGCCTCATTGCTCTGCGTGAGCGGCAGGCCGGATCGTTGCCATTCGGAGCGGAGCCATTCCTTGAGGGTGAGTTCTGCGCCGTCGATCGTCGGCAGGGTCGCTTTGCGTGTGTAGCGGACAGCGACTTCGGTGACGACGGGAAGGCCGCGGATCGTGCGGGAATTCACATTGCCGGCGATATGGGCGATGCCTTTATCCCAGACGACGGTTTCCTCGTACTGCCATCCATTCAGCTCGAGGGCGAAATGAGACTTGGCCCACCCTATTTCGCTGTTCCAGAACCAGAGAGTGGTGAACGGTTCGGAATGCTTGGCCCATGCGGCGGCGTGAGGGGTATACCATTCCGCCAGGCCGTCGGGCGAATGCGGCTCGCCTGGGAATTTGCCGAGACCATAGGGACCGTCGGCAATAATGACAGCAGGGGAGAGCCATTCTTCATAGGCTTTGAGGGCGTCGCCACGAAAAAGCGAAGCGCTGCCAAGACGGACATAGTGGGGGTCGTTCCTGGCAATCCTGATCTTTGGCGTGAACCCCATGTGATACCCCTTTTTTTGAATTCTTAGCTGAATCGATCTACGTGCGAAAGAAGCTCGAGCGCCGCATTGTGCGCCAACAGCATTTGAGGGTTGATCTTGCAATGCCCCTGCGCCCGCATCAATCATGGGATTTGTTCCCTGTTCGCCCCATGTACCCGCTGCGGCCGCTTCTGGCGCGATGCGCGAACATGGGCTAAGGGAACGGCGTCGGCCCGCGACCGCCGCGCGAGCTTCTCTTCGTCTCGACCGCCGTCGCGTCCGACCGCCGGCTCCGCGGCCGCGGCGCCGCTTTTTTGCGACAGTCTTGCGCGATGCGGCGCGGCCGGGATGATCGGAGACCGAGACGGCGTGGACGATCGACGATCAGGCTATGGCGCGGCGGCGCTGACATTCCTCGCCGGGGCGGGAGCATTGGTCTCTCCCTGGCTCAGCGGCCGAGTAACGATCCCCTGGGACGCCAAGGCGCATTTCTATCCGCAATTCGTCTTCCTCGCCCATGCGCTGCACGCGGGGCAGGCGCCGTTCTGGACGCCGAATGTCTTCGCCGGCTCGCCGCAGGTCGCCGATCCACAATCGTTGATCTTCGCGCCCTTCTTCCTCGCCGCCGCCGCGCTCGCGCCCGAGCCCTCCTTCATCCTCGAGGATGCGATCACTTTCGCCATGCTGGCCATGGGCGGCCTCGCGCTGACGGCCTATTTCCGCGACCGCGGCTTCGCCGCGAGCGGCGCGCTGGTCGCGGCTTTCGCCTTCGCTTTCGGCGGCTCGGCGGCCTGGCGCATCCAGCATACCGGGCAGGTAATGAGCCTCGCCTGGTTTCCGGCGACGCTCTGGCTGCTCGCCCGCGCGCTCGACCACCGCTCGGCGGCCTATGGCGCGGCGGCGGGGATCGTCGCGGGCTTTCTGGCGCTCGGGCGCGACCAGGTCGCGTTTCTCGAGGTCCTGGTCCTCTCCGCCTACGCGCTGTTCCGCATCGTCTCGGACGAGCGTGATTCCGCGAGCGCGCTCGCGCCGCTCGTCGCGGGCGCCGCCTGCGGCCTCGCCGTCATCGCCGTCCCGCTGGCGCTGACGATGGAGCTCGCCGCCGGGTCCAACCGGCCGGCCATCGATCTCGAGGGCGCTCTGCGCGGCTCGCTGCACCCCGCTTCTCTGCTGACCCTCGTCTCCGCCAATCTGTTCGGAACCGATGGTCCGCTGAAGGATTTTTGGGGCCCGCCCTCCGCCGCCTTCGGCGTGAAGGACCTCTTCCTCGCCCGCAATATGGGCGACGTCTATATGGGCGCCCTGCCGCTCATGTCGCTGCTCGCCGCTATCGCCGCCCGGTCGCGGCCGCATCGCGAGATACGCTTCTTCGCCGGCGCGGCCGTCGTCCTCGCCCTCTATGCGATCGGGCGCTTCTCGCCCGCTTTCTCCGTGATGTTCCATTTCCCCGGGGTCGATCTGTTCCGTCGTCCGGCCGACGCGACTTTCCCGCTCTGCGCCGTGCTCGCCATTCTCGCCGGCTATGGATTTCATCTCGTCGTGAGCGCGGAGCGCGAGCCGCCGCTGCGCGCGCTCGCCGCGGCGATCCTCGCGCTGTTCGCGCTCGCGGTTTTCGTCGCTGTCTCCAAAGATCGACTTGCCGCCGCGGCTTTCCCGCTCGCCCGGAGCGCGGGGCTGGCGGCGCTCGCCTTTCTCGTCGTCGCTTTCGCTCGCCGCCTCTCGGCGCGCCCGCTCGCGCTGCTCGCCATCGTCGGCGGGACGATGACGCTCGATCTCGCGGCGAGCAATGGGCCGAACGAATCGACCGCTCTGCCGCCCGGCATGTTCGACGCGCTGCGTCCCGATACGCGCAACGAAACCGTCGCGCTGCTGCGCGAGCGACTCGCGGCGACGGCGGCGCCCGATCGGCGCGACCGCGTGGAGCTCGCCGCCATCGGCTTCCATTGGCCGAACGCCTCGCTCGTGCACGGCTTCGACCACGACCTCGGCTATAATCCGATCCGTCTCGCCCTCTTCGAGGAGGCGACCGGCGCCGGCGACCATGTCGCTCTGCCGGAGCAGCGCGTCTTTTCGCCGCTCTTCCCCGCCTATCGCTCGACCATGGCCGATCTGATGGGCCTGCGCTTCATCGCGACGGGCGTTCCGATCGCGGAGATCGACAAATCCTACAAGCCCGGCGATCTCGACCTCGTCGCGCGCACGGCCGACGCCTATGTCTACGAGAACAAGGCCGCGCTGCCGCGGGTGCTGCTCGCGACCTGCGCCGTCCGCGCCGATTTCGCGCGAATGGCCAAGGACGGGGCGTGGCCGGAGATCGACTATCGGACGACCGTCCTGCTCGAGGAATCGCCCATCTGCCACAATACCCGCGCCGAATCCGGCGCCGGCGGCGTCCGCCTCGTCTCCTACGAGCCGTCGGAGGTGGTCGTCGACGTCGATGCGCCGCGCGGAGGCGGCCATGTCGTGCTGAACGACGTCTATCACCCCGCCTGGGCGGCGACGCTCGACGGCGCGCCGGCGCCGGTGCTGCGCGCCAATGTGATGTTCCGCGCCGTCGCCGTGCCCGAGGGCCGGCACGAGCTGCGCTTCGTCTACCGCCCCTTCGACGCGCTGTGGCGGCGCATCCGCGCCGCATTGCGCCTTTGAGGCGGCCTCCCGCGCGGCGGCGGCGATATTGCTTCGCGGGATGAAACCTGTTTAGTCCTGCGTAGAAACCCCCGAAGCTCCCGAGGACGGGGAAAATCCGGGCGAGGAATTCCGGGAATGACCCATTCACAGCGGCGGCCGGCGACCGGCGGGGCCGCCCCGGCGTCCGCCGACGCTCCGCAGCCCGCCGGCGATCTCGATCCGCCGGATTGGGAGCGGTTCCGGGCCGAGAGCCATCGCGCGCTCGACCATATGATCGATTTTCTCGCCGCAGTGCGGGAACGGCCCGTCTGGCGCGAGCCTTCGCGCGAGGCGCGCGAGCGCTTCCGCCGTCCGCTGCCGGCCCAGGGACGCGGGCTCGCCGCCGCGCTCGCGGATTTCGAGCGCTTCATCGAGCCATACGCCAATGGCAATATTCATCCTTTGTTCATGGGCTGGGCGCAGGGCGCGGGCACGCCGGCCGGCATGGTGGCGGAAATGCTCGCCGCCGGGCTCAACTCCAATTGCGGCGGCCGCAATCACATCGCGATCGACGTCGAGCGGCAGATCGCCGCCTGGATGGCCGAGGCCTTCGGCTTTCCTCCGGAGGCGAGCGGCGTTTTCGTCACCGGCGCGTCGATGGCGAATTTCCTGTCGCTGCTGATCGCGCGCGAGCATGCGCTGGGCGAGCGCAATGTGCGCAAGAACGGGCTGAAGGCGCTCGAGCATCAGCTCGTCGCCTACGCCTCGCGCGAGGCGCATAATTGCGTGCGGCAGGCGATGGAGCTCGCCGGCATAGGCGCGCGCCATCTGCGGCTCATCGAGTCCGACGCCGCCCGCGCGCTGCGCCTCGACGCGCTCACGGAGGCGATAGCGGAGGATCGCGCCGCGGGGCTGCATCCCTTCCTCATCGTCGGCACGGCGGGCTCGGTCGACACCGGCGCGATCGACGATCTCGACGCGCTCGCCGACATCGCGCAGCGGGAGGACCTCTGGTTCCACATCGACGGCGCCTTCGGCGCGCTGGCCGCGCTCTCGCCGGCGCTGCGCCCGCTGGTGAAGGGGCTGGAGCGCGCCGATTCGGTCGCCTTCGACTTCCACAAATGGCTGCATGTTCCCTATGACGCCGGTTTCTTCCTCGCGCGCGACCCGGAGGTTCACCGGCGCGCCTTCGCCGCCGACGCCGCCTATCTGACGCGCGCGCCGCGCGGGCTCGCGGCGGGAGAGACTTGGCCCTGCGACCTCGGCGCCGATCTCTCGCGCGGCTTTCGTGCGCTGAAGACCTGGTTCACGATCGAGGTGTTCGGCGCGGAGCGGCTCGCCGCCTGCATCGAGAAGAGCTGCCGGCTGGCGCGCCGGCTGCGCGACCTGATCGAGGCCTCGCCGACCTTCGAGATGCGCGCGCCGGTGACGCTCGATATCGTCTGCTTCGGCGTGAAGGACGATCCGAGCGGCAGGCTCAATCGCGAGATCGTGATGGAGCTGCACGAGAGCGGCGAGGCGGCGCCCTCGCTCACCCTGCTCGACGGCGTTCCGACCATCCGCGCGGCGATCTTCAATCACCGCACGCGAGAGGAAGACATCGACGCTTTCATCCAGATGCTGGAGCGCGCCGCGCAACGCGCGCGCGGCGAGCCGCCGTTGGAGCCGCTGCCGGCGCCGCGGGAGGGCGAGCCGCTGTCGCTCGATTGAGAGAAGCCGCAGACTGAGTGAATCGGGCGACTAGTCTACTAGTCTTCCGAAACAAAGCGGATGATCTCCTTCTTCTATATGCCTGCGCATCTCAAGTAGATACGGGTCAGACCAGCGCTCAGGAGAGATTATACGATGATAGTGCACATAGATTATAGCCTCCCGAAGCAGGAAGAAATCTGAGAGCTCTTTTGATGAAAAGGAAAAATTGGGATTGAATCTGTGATAGCCTTTGAGCATGGCATCCCAGAATGTCTTTATCGTGGAGGGGAGGGTTTCGGGCGTCACATGGGTGACTACCTTGCTGTAAATCGAGTCATATAGCATCACCGCCAGATCCTGAAGGAAGTAACCATATTCCGCATTATCAAAATCGTATATCTGTATTCGATCGTCTTGGATATGTATATTACCCATATTTACATCGCCATGGAGAATGCCGTAATTGTTGCTTGTTATGGGAATTCTCGATATTTCCTGCATCAATTTCGAAACGCTGCTCCTGAATTTGTCTCCTATTGGTGCTTTCGTCTCGATCATATCCTTTGTAAGCAGTCGGGATGAACTCCAGTCGCCCCGGTAGACTTTGAATCCCGTGGCGTTGGCCTCGATCGCGGCAGCGTGCATCTGACCGATAAGTTCGCCAACACGACGACAAAAATCGACCGAAAGATCGTCGCGCACCGCTTTTCGCCCTGCAGCTTCTTCGAAAACCGCCAGCAGATAGGATCTGCCGCCGATGGTCATCTCTTCATATTTAGCTCCTGATGCCGACGATCGAGGCACGCAGACGGGAATGCCTTTCTCAGATAAAAATTCGATCCATTCGAGTTCACCCTTAATTTCGGCGGGCGTCCGATGTCGCATGATGGACACTCTGGCAATCCGCTTGGCGCCGAGATGGTTGACGCGATATACGAAGTTCTGCGAGGCGCCCACAAAAACCGCGAAATTTGCGTCGATATCGAATGAGTTCAGAAGAGTTGAGAATTGGGCGCTGTCCATACCCGTTGGCAGATCATTACCCGTTGGCAGATTATCGTCCATTTTAGGTCGTGTCCTGGCGCTGTTACACAGAAGTGGATGGCTGCGGCCGGCCGTGGCTCCAGCGGGTTGTCGATCAGCAGCCGATTTGGACCGCAACCACTTTGCTTCGCTCCGCTCGCAATGACGAGCCCCACATCCCCGGGCTCAACATCAAGGACACTGTTTTTGAAGGATTTGAGATTATGTGACGCAGGAGAACTAGGTCCGGGACCGCTTCCACGCCGCCAGGGCGACGGGGACGAGCGGCTGGATCAAAGTCTCCATGGCCTGCGCATAGACGCGGATTTCGTATTGCGCATGAGCGTCGGCGCGCAGCGACAGGAAGCGGAACAGGTTGAGCAGATTGGTCTTGGCGAACATGTGGCTGTAGGTCGAGAGCGGCAGGACCGTGCGGGCGAGCTCGCGCGGCCAGCCGGCGGCCAGCAGATCGCGATAGGTCGCGAAGGCCGCCTCGCAGGCCGCGCGCAGCTTTTCCGCCTCGGCGCGCCGCGCCGCGATGTCGCCGCCCGGCTGACGGCCCTGCTTATTGGCCACCGCCTGCTCGCCGATCGTCTCGGGACCGGGAACGTAATAGAACTCCGGCAGCTCGCGATAGCGGCCGGAGAGCTCGTTATAGGTCCAGGTGCGATGGCGGTGCCATTGGCGCAGAACGAAGATCGGCGCCATCACCTCGAACTGGAGCTCGACCGCCTCGAAGGGCGTCGTATGCTTGTTCCTCCAGAGATATTCGATGAGGCGCGCGTCCGAACCCTCGTTCTCGCCGGCCCGCCAGGCCGCGTCATAGGAGACGCGGGCGGCGCGCACGATCGAGAGGTCCGAGCCCATATGATCGACGAGACGGACGTAGCCGTGGTCCAGGACGTTGATGCGATTCGTCATTTCATCTCGCCGCGCCGCTCGCGCGTCCCCTCCGATCACTCGCTCCGGCGTCATCGCTTCGCTCGCGATGTCGGCGGCCCGGAAGCGCCGCCCCCCGCTTTTCGGCCCCAGCCGTAGCCACAGGCGGAAAGGCGCGTTATATCGCCCGGAACGCCCTCTGACGCGAGCACTTTCCGCATGACATCGGACCATGAGACCTCGACCCATTTCGGCTTCTCCGAGGTGGAGCTCGACGAGAAGCAAGGCCTCGTGGACGACGTCTTCCACAAGGTGGCGCGCCGCTACGACATCATGAACGACCTCATGTCGGGCGGCCTGCACCGGCTGTGGAAGGACGAGTTCGCCGCCAAGGTGCGGCCCCGGCGAGAAGGCTTCCGCCATCTCGACGTCGCGGGCGGCACGGGCGACATCGCCTTCCGCATCGCCAGAGCGGCGCCGGCGGACGCAAGAATCGTCGTGCTCGACATCAATGGCGACATGCTGGATGTCGGCCGCGACCGGGCGAACGAGCGCGGCTTTTCGGACAAACTGGAATTCGTCCAGGCCAATGCGGAGTCCCTGCCCTTCCCGGAAGCGCATTTCGACGCCTACACGATCGCTTTCGGCATCCGCAACGTGCCGCGCATCGAGGCCGCGCTCGCCGAGGCGTTCCGCGTGCTGCGGCCGGGCGGGCGTTTCCTCTGCCTCGAATTCTCGCAGGTCTCGATCCCCGGCCTCGACAAGATCTACGAGGCCTATTCCTTCAACGTCATTCCGGCGATCGGCAAGCTCGTCGCCGGCGACTCCGAGCCCTATCGCTATCTCGTCGAATCGATTCGCCGCTTTCCCCGTGCGGAAGAGTTCGAGCGGATGATCCGCCGCGCGGGCTTCCGCCGCACCGGCTTCGAGCGGCTGACCGGCGGCGTCGTCGCCATCCATTCCGGCTGGAAGCTCTGATCCCCGCAACCCGGACGAACGGCGGCTCTTCGTGCTCATCGGCTTCGGGCATCTCTTCCGACTGGCGCGCGCCGGGCTGATCCTGGCGCGCGAGGGCGTATTCAAGGGCGTCGATCCGGCGCTGCTGCCGGTCGCGCTGCAATTTCCGCTGCGCGTCGGCAATCTGCTCGCCAGGCGCGACAGCGGCGGCGCGCCGCAGGCGCTGGTGCGCGCCTTCGCCCAGATCGGCCCCTCTTATGTGAAGCTCGGCCAGTTCCTGGCGACGCGGCCGGATGTCGTCGGCGGCGAGATCGCCGACGCGCTGACGGCGCTGCAGGACCGCATGGAGCCCTTCGGCCAGGCGGCCGCGGTCGAGATCATCGAAAAGGCCTTCGGCAAGAAGATCGACGAGATTTTCGTCTCTTTCGGCGAGCCGGTCGCCGCCGCCTCCATCGCCCAGGTGCATCAGGCCCGCGTCGCCTATTCCGACGGCGAGCGCAAGGTGGCGGTGAAAGTGCTGCGGCCCGACGTCGAGCGTCAGTTCCGCCGCGACTTCGCCGACATGTATATCCTCGCCCGCGCCGCCGAGCGCTTCTCGGCGGAAGGGCGCCGGCTGCGGCTCATCCAGGTGGTCGATACGCTCGCCCGCTCGGTGAAGCTCGAGACGGATTTCCGCCTCGAGGCGGCGGCGGCCTCCGAATTCCACGAGAATGTCGCCGACGATCCCGATATTCGCGCGCCCACGGTCGACTGGGACCGCACGACGCGCGAGGTGCTGACTCTCGAATGGATCGAGGGCGCGCCTCTGTCGGACATCGCGCGCGTCGCGAGCTTGGGGCATGATCTGAAGGACCTCGGCCGCAAGGTGCTGCAGTCCTTCCTGCGCACGGCGATGCGCGACGGCTTCTTCCACGCCGATATGCATCAGGGCAATCTGTTCGTCGACCGCAAGGGCCGGCTCGTCGCCATCGATTTCGGCATCATGGGCCGACTCGGTTTCAAGGAGCGCCGCTTCCTCGCGGAAATCCTGTTCGGTTTCATCACTCGTGATTACAAACGGGTGGCGGAAGTGCATTTCGAGGCCGGCTATGTGCCGCCCGTCCATTCGGTCGAGGAGTTCTCACAAGCGCTGCGCGCGATCGGCGAGCCGCTGCACACGATCAACGCGCAGGATATTTCCATGGCGCGGCTGCTCACTCTGCTGTTCGAGGTGACGGCGCTGTTCGACATGCGCACGCGCACCGAGCTGGTGCTGCTGCAGAAGACCATGGTGGTGGCCGAGGGCGTCGCCCGCTCGCTCGATCCGACGCTGAACATCTGGAAAACGTCCGACCCCGTGGTGCGCGGCTGGATCGAGGACAATCTCGGTCCGCAGGCCAAGCTCGAGGACGCGGGCAAGGCGGCGCTGGAAGTGGCGAAATATGCGACGCGCCTGCCCAAGCTCCTCGCCGACGCCGAGGCGGCGGTGGAGACGCTGGCGATCGCGGGCTCGAAAGGCGTGCGGCTCTCCGCGGAGTCGCTCGAAGGCCTCGCCCGCGCGCGCCGCTCGGCGGACCGCTGGTTCCTGCTGGCGCTGGCGGTGGCGCTGATGGTCGCCTTGCATTTGTTGCGCTGACCGCGCCGTCTCGTCACGGCGCGATCAGCCGCCAAATCTCACTTGCCGCCGCGATGAAACGACGGAAACACGGCCGCGTCGGCCGGCCCTCCCATGGTCGCCGCCGCGCCGGCGGTCACGGAAAGAAGGGCGATGGCGAGCAGCAGTCGGCGAAGAATGGCGGAGTTGATCATGGGCGGCGCTCCCTAGGATTGTCTCGCCGCGACGCTGCGGCGTTGGGAGCGTCAATCGCGCAAAAACCGACCGTCGGCTGTGCGCTGGCGCACAGAACAGCACGCCATCGCGAGCGTAGCGAAATGATCCAGAGTCGTGGGGCGGCTCCGGACTGCCGTCGTCGCCGCGCTCCTCGCAATGACGATGATCAGGCCAGCAATCCGTGATCGCGCGCGAGCTGGCGTAGATCTTTCTGCGGGCGGGCGCCGACATGGGAGATGACCTCCGCCGCCGCGAGCGCGCCGAGCGAGGCTCCGCCCTCATAGGGCAGGCCGCGCGCGAGGCCGGTGAGGAAGCCGGCGGCGAAGAGATCGCCCGCCCCGGTCGTGTCGACGACCGCCTCGACCGGGAAAGCGGGAACGGCGAACCGCCTTCCGCCCTCGATCACGACGACGCCCTTCTCCGAGCGCGTCACCACGCCGAGCAGATTGGTCTCGCCGGCGAGCGCCTTCAGCGCCGTCTCGAAATCGGAGGTCTGATAGAGCGAGTGCAGCTCGCTCTCATTGGCGAAGAGAATGTCGACGAGCCCGTCGCGCACGAGGCCCAGAAACTCGTCGCGATAGCGGTCGACGCAGAATGCGTCGGAGAGCGAGAGCGCGACGCGCCGGCCGGCGGCCCGGCTCGCCTCGGCCGCCTTCAAAAAGGCTTCCTTCGCCGCCGGCGGGTCCCACAGATAGCCCTCGAGATAGAGAATGCCGGCCGAGCGCACGAGCTCCTCGTCCACATCGGCGGGGCCGAGCGCCTGGCAGGCGCCGAGGAAGGTGCTCATGGTGCGCTGGCCGTCCGGCGTCACCAGAACGAGGCAGCGGGCCGTGGCCGCGCCGTCGGCGGCGAAGGGCGTCGAGAAGGCGACGCCGGCGCTGCGGATGTCGTGGGCGAACTCGCGCCCGGCGTCGTCGTCCTTCACCTTGCCGATGAAACCGGCGGAAAGGCCGAAGCCCGCCGCTCCCACCAGAGTATTGGCGGCCGAGCCGCCGGACACCACCGTCGTCGGCCCCATGGCGGCGTAGAGCTGCGCCGCGCGCGCCTCGTCGACGAGCTGCATCGCGCCCTTGTGCAGCTCCAGGGCCACCAGGGCGTCGTCCTCGGCCCGCGCCAGAGTGTCGACGATGGCGTTGCCGATTCCGAGGACGTCGAGCGACATGATTCCAACCTCATCGATAACAGGAGCGCGGGCGCCCTCTCTGTCATCCGCGGCGCCGCGCCGTCAATCGTCCCCGCGGCGCATGCGGCGTCCGCGGCTGGAAAAAGGCGAGCGGCGCGACGCCTGCGGACCTTCGCGCGCGGATTGCTCAACTCGTTGAAATTCAACAAGGGAGGCTCGCTGCGCCGCCACTCGCCGGAATTCCGCGGCCGCCCTCGAGATTTTTTTCGCCGGGACCGAGCAAAAGCCCGCCTTTTCTTGTAGGAGAGGACGACGAGGACGCCGCTGCGCGCCGAGCGGGCGCGCGGCGGCGCTCGATGCGGACCAGATGAACCCCGCGGTGAGCGTCGCCATGTCGATCAGGCACCCGATCATCTCCATCACCGGCTCCTCCGGGGCCGGCACGAGCTCCGTCAAGCAGACCTTCGAGCAGATTTTCCGTCGCGAGAAGGTCGAGGTCGCCTATGTCGAGGGCGATTCCTTCCACCGCTACGACCGCGAGGAGATGAAAGTGGCGATGGCCGAGGCGCAATCCTGCGGCAACTCGCATTTCAGCCATTTCGGTCCCGCGTCCAATCTGCTCGGCGAGCTCGAATCGCTGTTCAAGGAATATGGCGAGACCGGCACGGGGCGTTATCGCCATTATGTGCATGACGAGAACGAGGCCGCCGTGCTCGGCTCGCCGCCCGGCGCCTTCACGCCCTGGCAGGAGCTGCCGGCCAACACCGACCTCTTGTTCTACGAGGGCCTGCACGGCGCCGTTGTGACCGAGGAGGTCAATGTCGCGCGCTACGCCGACCTCAAGATCGGCGTGGTGCCGGTGATCAATCTGGAATGGACGCAGAAGCTGCACCGCGACCGCAACATGCGCGGCTACACGACCGAGGCGGTGACCGAGACCATCCTGCGCCGCATGCCGGACTATGTGCACTACATCTGTCCGCAATTCTCCGAAACGGACATCAATTTCCAGCGGGCGGCGACGGTCGACACCTCCAATCCCTTCGTCGCGCGCTCCATTCCGAGCCCGGACGAATCGATCGTCGTGATCCGCTTCCGCGATCCGCGCGGCGTCGATTTTCCCTATCTCGTCGCGATGATCGCCGGCAGCTGGATGTCGCGCGCCAATTCGATCGTCATTCCCGGCAACAAGCTCGATCTCGCCATGCAGCTCATTCTCACGCCGCGCATTCTGGAGCTGATGAAGCGCAAGCGGGGCGCGGCCTAAGGAAGTAGAAGATAATGTCGAATGTGCTAGAGCAAATCGCCGACATCGCCGCCGCGCGGCAGGAGCGCCGCGACGCCAACGCCATACGCGCGCTCGCGATGGATGCGGTGGAAAAAGCGAAGAGCGGCCATCCCGGCATGCCGATGGGCATGGCCGACGCCGCGACCGTGCTGTTCAAGGAGGTCATGACCTTCGACGCCGGCGCGCCCGACTGGCCGAACCGCGACCGTTTCGTCCTGTCCGCCGGCCACGGCTCGATGCTGCTCTATGCGCTGCTCTATCTGCTCGGCTATCCGGGCGTCACGGCCGAGGATCTGAAGAGCTTCCGCCAGCTCGGCTCGAAGACGCCCGGCCATCCCGAGTTCGGCCATACGATCGGCGTGGAGACGACGACCGGCCCGCTCGGCCAGGGCCTCGCCACGGCCGTCGGCCTCGCCATCGCCGAGCGGCTGCAGGCGGCGCGCTTCGGCGACGATCTCGTCGACCATCGCACCTATGTGCTCGCCGGCGACGGCTGCCTGATGGAAGGCCTCAGCCACGAGGCGATCGATCTCGCCGGCCATCTGCGCCTCGGCCGGCTGATCGTGCTGTGGGACGACAACGGCATTTCGATCGACGGGCCGACGACTCTCTCGACCTCGACCGATCAGCTCGCGCGCTTCGCCGCATCGGGCTGGCATGTGCAGAGCGTCGACGGCCATGAGCCGGCGCAGATCGCCGAAGCGCTGGCGACGGCGCAGACGAACGCGCGGCCTTCGCTGATCGCCTGCCGCAGCGTCATCGGCTATGGGTCGCCCGGCAAGCAGGGCAAGGAGAGCGTGCATGGCGCGCCGCTCGGCGACGCCGAGATCGAGCTCGCCCGCGCCGAGCTCGGCTGGCCCTATGCGCCGTTCGAGGTTCCGGACGATGTGCTCGCGGACTGGCGCGCCGCCGGACGGCGCGGCGAGGCGGCGCGGCTCGCCTGGGAGGCGCGGCTCGCCGCATCGCCGAAGCGCGCCGAATTCGAGAGATTTCTCACGGGCGACATCGCGCAGGAGATCACCGGCCCGCTCGCCGCGCTGCGGGCGAAATTCGCGGCCGAAATGCCGAAGGTCGCGACGCGCAAATCCTCGGAGACGACTCTCGCCGTCGTCAATGAGGCGACGCGCGCGACGATCGGCGGCTCGGCCGATCTCACGCACTCGAATTTCACCATCACCAAAGGCCTCGGCTCGGTCACGGCCGAGGATTTCTCCGGCCGCTACATTCACTACGGCGTGCGCGAGCACGGCATGGCCGCGGCGATGAACGGCATCGCGCTGCACGGCGGCTTCGTCCCCTATGGCGGAACCTTTCTCGTCTTCTCCGATTATGCGCGCGGCGCCATACGTCTGTCGGCGCTGATGGGCCAGCGCATCGTCTATGTGCTGACCCATGATTCGATCGGCCTCGGCGAGGACGGACCGACCCATCAGCCGGTCGAGCATCTCGCGAGCCTTCGCGCCATGCCCAATCTCAACGTGTTCCGCCCGGCGGACGCGATCGAGACGGCCGAGTGCTGGGAGATCGCGCTGACGACGCGGACGACGCCGTCGGTGCTCAGCCTGTCGCGGCAGAATCTGCCGACGCTCGAGCGGCCCATCTCCGAAAACCTCTCCGCCCGCGGCGCCTATGTCCTGCGCGAGCCGAGCTGGGGCCGCCATGTGACGCTCGTCGCCACCGGATCGGAGGTGGAAATCGCGCTCGCGGCCGCCGATCTATTATGGGCGAAAGGCGTGCGCGCCGCTGTCGTCTCCATGCCCTGCTGGGAGCTGTTCGAGGCGCAGCCCGCGGCCTATCGCAACCGTGTGCTGGGCTCGACGCCGCGAGTCGCCGTCGAGGCGGCGTCGCGCTTCGGCTGGGACCGCTGGCTCGGCGAGCGCGGCGTCTTCGTCGGCATGAGCGGATTCGGCGCCAGCGCGCCGGCGGGAGCGCTCTACCGGCATTTCGGCGTCACCGCCGAGAATGTGGCGGCGGCGGCCGAAGCGCTGCTGCGAGCCTGACGGTTTCGAAGGGAGGAACGGCCATGGCCCTCATCACATTGCGACAGCTACTCGACCACGCCGCCGAGCACGACTATGGCGTGCCGGCCTTCAACATCAACAACATGGAGCAGGGCCTCGCGGTGATGGAGGCGGCCGCCTCGGTCGACGCGCCGGTGATCATCCAGGCGAGCCGCGGCGCGCGCTCCTACGCCAATGACGTGATGCTGGCGAAGATGATCGAGGCGCTCGCCATCATGTATCCCGACATTCCGCTGGTGATGCATCAGGATCACGGCAATAGCGAAGCGACCTGCGCCAGCGCCATCCGCTACGGCTTCACATCGGTAATGATGGACGGCTCGCTCGAGGCCGACGCCAAGACGCCGGCGAGCTACGACTACAATGTCGCGGTAACGCGCCGCGTCGTCGATCTCGCCCATTGGGTCGGCGCCTCGGTCGAGGGCGAGCTCGGCGTGCTCGGCTCGCTGGAGACGGGCACGGGCGAGAAGGAGGACGGCCATGGCGCCGAAGGGACGCTCAGCCACGACCAATTGCTGACCGATCCCTCCCAGGCGGTGGATTTCGTCGCGCGCACCAAGGTCGATGCGCTCGCCATCGCCATGGGCACCTCGCACGGCGCCTATAAGTTCACGCGCAAGCCGGACGGCGCCATTCTCGCGATGCATGTCGTGAAGGAGATCCACCACCGCCTGCCGAACACGCATCTCGTGATGCACGGCTCCTCTTCCGTGCCGCAGGAATTGCAGGACGCGTTCAACGCCGCGGGCGGCGAGATGCCGCAGACCTGGGGCGTGCCGGTCGACGAGATTCAGCGCGGCATCGAATATGGCGTGCGCAAGATCAACATCGACACCGACTGCCGCATCGCCGTCACCGCCTCGATCCGCGCGACGCTCTTGAAGAACAAGGGCGAGTTCGATCCGCGCAAATATCTGAAGCCGGCGCAAGAGGCGATGCGCAAGGTCTGCAAGCAGCGCTACGAGGAGTTCGGCGCTGCAGGCCAGGCGTCGAAGATCAAGCCCGTGCCTTTGTCGGAGATGGCCAAGCGCTACGCCTCGGGCGCGCTCGATCCGCAATTCGCGACGAAGAAGGCTGCGGAGTGACGTCGTATCCCTCGTCATGGGGGCCGCCTTCTCCCGCTCGCGGGAGAAGGCGGCCCCGCGAAGCGGGGTCGGATGAGGGAGCGATCCACCTCGGCGATCTCCGAGCTTCGACCATGCTGCGAACCGCAGCGGCCCTCATCCGTCGCGCATTCGCGCGACACCTTCTCCCGCAGAGCGGGAGAAGGAGACGCCCCATCATTTCGAGCGCGTCACGCGCACGGTGAAGACCGATCCCGAGCGGCTCAGCACGTCGACCCGCATGCCGTATGTCGACGAGACATAGGATTTGCCGACCGCATATTGCGCATTGAACAGCGCATAATTCGGATAGCTCCGTCCGCCGGCGTCGCAATAGGGCTCGCCGCGATAATCGCGGACGGTCGCGTCGACCGGCACGGCCCAGCCGCTCGTCGTATTGAAGAAGCAGTCGTTGCCGCCCCCCCTCGGCGCGCGGTTCGCGCGGAAATCGTGGATGATCACGCCTTCGCCGGGCAGGCCCTTGTCATAGGCGTGCGTCTTGACCCGCGCCTCGACGGTCAGATAATGCGCCGCCGAACCGCTGCAGGCCTCGTTGGCGAAGCAAATCTTGATTATTTTGAGTCGCGAGCCCAAGGGCGCCGCATCCGCCTCGAGCGATACGGTCCGCGTCGAGACGCTATTGACGACGAGCTTGTTGGCGGAGGGAATCCAGCCGAGCCTGTCCTTATGGGCCGCGATATAGCCGCCGCCGGGCGCCGCGCAGGAGAGCGTTCGCGTCGCATTCGCGCTATTGGCGGATTTGTAGGAGCCGCAAGCGAGGGACTGCGCCGTCGAGCCGGAGCTCATCTCGTCCCACGGACTGTCATAGGCGTAATAGACCCAGCCGGAATGCGGCAGGCCGAGACTGTGCCCCATCTCGTGGACATAGGTCGCCGCCTCCTGCCCCCACGGCGGCTCCCAGGTCGCGCCATAGACTTTGCCTTCATACACCGTGCCGCCGCCCCAGGCGCAGCAGTCGAGATCATTGTTGAGGACGAAATTGATTTGGGAATAGACGCCGACGTTCACGCCCTGCGCCTTGACGAGCTTCATCGCGTCGGCGGCGACGAGATCGAGATCGGCGCAGGCGGTCGACCAGCCGCAATTCGCATATTGGGTTTTTGTGCGCGGCAGCGTCAGCCAGCCCGTCGCCGCCAATCCGCCGAGGCCGGCGACATCCGAACTCCACAGCTGCTTCTTCCACGACGTCGCGCTGAAGAAGCCGTTGATCGTCGCCGGAATCTTCAAAGACGTATCGGGCGTCAGCGGATTCGCGAGCGCCGCGTAGAACGCCGGCTTATGCGGCGTCTGAGTGTCGCCCTTGTATTTGAGCAGGATGAAGAGAACGCGCTTGGTGACGGCGGCGGGTTGCAGCGTCTCGCTCTCGGCGTCTTGGATGGTGATCTTGTCCGCCGAGATCGGCGCGCCGGCCACAGCCGGCCGCGCGTCGCTCGTCTCCACCCGCACATTCTTGCCGAAGGCGCCGACGGCCGCCGCACGATCGGCCGGAGCCACAGCGAGCGGCGTGACGGAACCGTCTGGCCGCGCGAGCGCAAAGCGCAGATCGCCGCCCGAATGGCCCGGCCGCGGGTCGCCCCAGCGGACGAGAAGACGCCCCTCGACCGAGGGCGAGGCGCTCTCCGCCAGCGCTCCGCGAGACAATGCGACGGCCGCGACGGCGGCGGACGCCGCTGCGATGACAAATCGCCCGAATATTTTCATTTCGCCCCCTTGCGGCCTGCGGCCGAACAATTTCCTCGAAATCCATCCGATCATGCGCGCGACGACTTGCGTCACTCTGACGCCGCGCGGCGGGGCGGGCGGCCCGATTTTCATCGGCCTCGCGGGAACCGCGGCCTATGTGATAAGTTTTGTTCGAGGCGTCGTTTCCCGCGGATACGGGATCGAAAGTTCCGGCTCCGGCCGAGCGACGGCTCGCCGCGTCGCGACGACGGCCGGAAGCGCATTCGTGTTTCCGAACGGTCGGCGCGACTCCCTCACTCGGTCGAAGGCCCCTCCTCCTCGGCCTGCGATCCTCCTCTACCGGAGCGCCGCGCGTCAATGACCGATGTTCTCGTCGCCCCCAGCGTTCTCTCCGCCGATTTCGCGCGGCTCGGGGATGAAGCCCGCGCGATGGAGGCCGCCGGCGCGGACTGGCTCCATCTCGATGTCATGGACGGGCATTTCGTGCCGAACATCACCTTCGGCCCCGCAGTGGTGGCGGCGATTCGGCGCATGACGCGTCTGCCGCTCGACGCGCATCTGATGATCTCGCCGGTCGACCCCTATATCGGCGCCTTCGCCGAGGCCGGGGCCGACGTCATCACCGCCCACGCGGAGGGCGGGCCGCATCTGCATCGCACGCTGCAGGCGATCCGCGCGCGCGGCAAGAAGGCGGGCGTCTCGCTCAATCCGGCGACGCACGAGAACGCGCTCGTCCATGTGCTCGACGACATCGATCTCATTCTGGTGATGACCGTCGATCCGGGCTTCGGCGGCCAGAGCTTCATTCGCTCTCAGCTCGCCAAGATCCACGCCATTCGCGAGATGATCGGCAGGCGTCCCATCCGCCTCGAGGTGGACGGCGGCGTGACGCCGCAGACAGCGACGGCGATCGTGGAGGCGGGCGCGGATACGCTCGTCGCCGGCTCGGCGGCCTTCGCCGGCGGCGCCGAAGCCTATGCGCGCAACATCGCCGCCCTGCGGCAGGCGGCGGCCGCCGCCGGCGCCATGATCGCATGAGGCGCGGCGTCCTGACGCTGGTCGATGTGACAGAAATGTCATGATCGCGGACGAGAGCTTTGGACATGAGCCGCAGGGACGCCGAACGATGACCGCCACCACCACCGCCGAAGCGACGCGCCGCGACCTCGACGACCTGCTGACGGCGCTGCGGCGCCTGCGCGACGAGGTCGTCGCCGACGGCGCCGTGACTCTCCGCGGCTGGGGCCCCGAGGCCGCGGCGAGCGAGTTCGCGCCGGCGGCGGAAAATCTCGCCCACTATCTCGCCCTGCGGCGGCGCGACCTCAGCACGCTGCAGGCGCGCCTCGCCGCCTTCGGCCTCTCCTCGCTCGGCCGCAGCGAGGCCAAGGTGGTCGCCGCGCTCGACGCGATCATCGCCACGCTGCGGCGCCTCTGCGGAGAAGCGGACGCGCCCTATCCGGCGCCCGCGGCCATGCGCGCCGGCGAGGAGGCGATCCTCGCCGCGCGCGACCTCATCTTCGGCGCCGTTCCGGCGACGCCCCGCGCCGTGGTGATGGTCACGCTGCCGAGCGAGGCGGCGGCCGACGCGGCGCTGATACGGCGGCTGATGGAGTCGGGCATGGGCTGCGCGCGCATAAATTGCGCGCATGACGACGCCGACGCCTGGCGGCGGATGATCGCCAATGTCCGCGGCGTCGCAGCGGAGCTGAAGCGCTCCTGCCGCGTGCTGATGGACATCGGCGGCCCCAAATGCCGGATCGAGCAATTGCGCGCGCCCGAAAAGCTGCGGCTGTTCCGCGGCGACCGCTTCGCCTTCGTCACGGCGCTCGATCCGCAGACGCGGGGGCCCGTGGCGGTCCAGCCGTCCTTTCCGCAAGTCGTCGGCCAGCTCGCGCCGGGCGCGGAAGTATGGATCAACGACGGGAAGATCGGCGCGCGGGTCGTCGACCAGAGGCCGGACGGGGTGGAGCTCGAAGTGTTCAGCGCGCGCGCCAAGGGCGAGCGGCTGAAGCTCGAGAAAGGGCTGAATTTTCCGACGACCGATCTGCGCCTGCCGCCGCTCACGCCGAAGGACTTCGCCGATCTCGATTTCATCGCCGAGGAGGCCGATCTCGTCGGCTTCTCCTTCGTGCAGGAGCCCGCGGACATCGAGCTGCTGCAGGATCATCTCGCGGCGCGGCGCGGGGACCGGCCGCGGCAAGCGCTGGTGCTGAAGATCGAGACGCCGCTCGCGGTGCGCAATCTGCCGCGGCTGATCGTGAAATCGGCCTCCCACCATCCGACGGCGGTGATGATCGCGCGCGGCGACCTCGCGGTGGAGCTCGGCTTTGCGCGCCTATCGGAGATGCAGGAGGAGATCCTGTGGCTGTGCGAGGCGGCGCATGTCCCGGTCATCTGGGCGACGCAGGTGCTCGACCAGATCATCAAGGACGGCGTGCCGAGCCGCGCCGAGACGACCGACGCGGCAATGGCGCAGCGGGCCGAATGCGTGATGCTGAACAAGGGGCCCTATCTCGCCGAGGCGGTGACCTTCCTGCGCGACGTGCTGGCGCGGATGGACCGCCATCAATCCAAGAAGTTCGCCCGTTTCACGCCGCTGCGCGCCTGGGGGTGAGACGCGCGAGGGAGTTGCGGCGGCGGCGAGGGAGCTTTATGGGAGAGCGCCCGCCTTCGACGAGTTTCGCGGGACGTTGGGGCGTCGCCAAGTGGTAAGGCAGCGGATTTTGATTCCGCCATACGGAGGTTCGAATCCTCCCGCCCCAGCCAGTGTAATATATTGATATTGCAGCACTTTATGCTCTGCGAGAAGTCCCGAGGCTTCCGGGGCATTGCAGGTGCGGCGCAACGGCGTAGACTTTCACCCTCGAAAACACGGTCCAATTATCGGCGCCTCCGGCCGCCGGTCTCTACCAGCGTTTCGGCGTTTATCGGATTTGTCCGGCAGAGCCGGCGGCAGACCAGTTCGCAAGTGGCGCAGACCAGTTCGCTCTCCCGGCCGGTCCCGTGGGTCGGCGTCTCGCCCGACTGTGGCAGGTTCGTAGCGAATTATCCATCGCCGGAGCTGGGTCTCGTCTCGGCGCGATATGGGAATGGAAGAGCGAAGTTCGGGCCGTGCGCCGCCCGCTTCTATTCCGCGCTCGGGCGAAAAGGCGGCGCCAGCCGTCACGCGATCCCGAACTTCGTCTCCTGCTCGGCCCAGACGATCGGCAGGGAGAGCGTGAGCGCCGAGGCCGTGCAGCCGGCAGGCGCCCTTCCTTCAATGAGGGCGCGAATGATCTTCGGCGAGAGGAAGGCGAGCGTCGCCAGCCGGCGGACATAGGCTTCGTTCAGATGTTCCGCGGCCGCGATGTGTTCGAAGGAAGCGATCTTGCCGGCGAGAATGGCGTCCATCCATTTGCGTGAGCGGGCGATGGATTTGAGGAGCTGCTCCGAGGCCTCTGCGTCGAGCCGGTTGTTTTGTCCCTCCGGCGAATAGACGACGCCTTTGCGAGGATGCTTCGTCGACACGAAGGGGATGCTGACCATGGCCGACTTTCCTGATCGAATCGCCGCCGGATCGGTTCTGCTGTCCTCGTCGTCGGCCGTCGCCGCAGCGCGCTCGGACGGGCTATGGAACTCCGCCTCGATATGGCCGGAGCAAATGACGATCCTCGCGACATGGGCGCCGACGAACGCCCTGTCGATGATGAGCGCTTCATCCTCTATTCCGAGGGCGCGACGCAGAGCGCCTCGGATCAATTCCTCGACCTCCGGCGCGGAAACGCGCGCGACGGAGCCCGCGTTGTCCTTGTCGTGCTGCAGCAGCGCCTGGGACACGTAATAGCGATAGCGCACCGCCTTCTTGACGGCGTAACTCGGGCTCATGGCGTGGCCGCGGTCGTCGAAAATGAGACCCGACAGAATCGCCGAGGACGCGGCTTTGGTTTTCTTTCGCTCGATCGCGCCATCGGCGAGCTTCGCCTGAACCGCGCCGAACAGGTCACGGTCGATGATCGCTTCGTGCTCGGCCTTATACGTCTCGCCCCGATAGACGATCTCGCCGAGGTAGAAGCGGTTCTTCAAAATATGCGCCAGCGCTCCGACGGTGAAGCGGTCCGAGTCGACGACAGCACCGCCGGATCGCTCGCGACGCCTCGGCCCGATCCCTTCCTTTGCGAGCGAGGTCGCCAATCCGCCGAGCGAGCCGAGGCGCAAATAGTCGGAAAAGATTTTTCGAACGAGCGCGGCGTCCTCCGCGACGATCTCGATCTTCTTGTCCTTGGCGCGATAGCCGAGCGGCGCATTGCCGCCCATCCACAGCCCCTTGCGCTTGGACGCGGCGATCTTGTCCCGCACGCGCTCGCCGATCACCTCGCGTTCGAATTGCGCAAAGGACAGGAGCACATTCAGCGTCAGCCTCCCCATGCTCGAGGTGGTGTTGAAGGACTGCGTCACCGAGACGAAGGAGACAGAATGTTCGTCGAAGATCTCGACGAGCTTGGCGAAGTCGGCGAGCGAGCGCGTGAGCCGGTCGACCTTGTAGACGACGATGACGTCGATGCGCTTCGCCCGCACGAGGTCGAGCACCGCCTGCAGCGCCGGCCGCTCCAGCGAGGCGCCGGAGAGGCCGCCGTCGTCGAAACGGTCCGGCGAGAGCCGCCAGCCTTCATGGGCCTGGCTCTTGACATAGGCCTCGCAGGCCTCCCGCTGGGCGTCGAGCGAGTTGAAGGCGAGATCGAGATTGTGCTCGGTCGATTTGCGCGTGTAGATCGCGCAGCGCTGAGGTTTGGGTATTTGCGCTTTCATGACGCGGCCGATGGAACGTCGCGCCGGCTCTCGGGCCGCGAGGCGGCCGGCTTGCCGCGCTTGCCGGCGGCGTGGTGATCGGCGCTACCCCGCACGCCGAAAAAGCGCGGTCCGCTCCAGCTGACCCCGGTGATCTTCTTGGCGATGGCCGAGAGACTCGAAAAAGCCTCGCCGCGCCAGCGATATCCTTCCGGCGTGACGACGACTTCGTGTCGCTCTCCCTCGTGCTCGCGGATGAGAACGGAGCCGGTCTTGAGCCTGCGCGCCGGCATCGTCCCGCCGCGCGCGAGCGCGGCGAGATGCTTTTCCAGCGGCGCGCCGAGCCCGCCGAGCGCCGCCTCTTGCAGCCGGTAGGTGAGGATGCGGGCCATCAGATCCTTGGTCAGCGGTTCGGGAGCGGGCTTTCCGAAGGTCTCGCGCCACCGATGGCGCAGGTCGACGATCGACATGGCCGCGATGCGTTCGAGCTCGCCTCTGGGCAAATCCTGACGAGGCGCAGGAGACATTGGAGTTGGCGGAATGAAAGACATTGTCATCCGATCACGCCTGCGTCATCGTCGGCGCCGACGTGATGTGATAGGTCGATCCTCCGCTCTCGCGCGGGGCCCGCGTGATCGCGAAGCCGCGCTTGCGCAGGCCGGTGAGCGCCGCACGAGTCGTATGCGGCAGCCAGCCCGTCGCCGCGGTCAGCTGGTCGATTGTCACGCCGTCCTCTTTCGACAGCATGTCGATGACGAGCGCCTGCTTGCTGCCGGCGCGGGGCGCAGCGGGACTGCCTTCGGAGTCGGCGTCGGACTCCGACGAGCGGCGGCGCTTCGCGGCGATCTCGTTGTTGCTCTCGTCACTCTTCGGCTGCGTATCGCGTCCGGCCGCCGGCGCTCGAGGCGTTACGCTGGGCTGATCGTCGACCCCGATCGCTTCGCGTCCCGCCCGGGTGATGATCAGGCTGTAGCCCCGTCCGCTCGCGTCCTCGCGCCAGATCGGGAGCGCCCCTTTGGCGCGCGCTTCTCGCATCAGCTTGCGCTTGATGAGGCTCGCGCCGACTTTCATCGCGGCGGCCTTGTTCGTCTTCGCGGGGATCGTCGCCGCGCCATCGTCCCGTGCGGCGGCTCTGGTCAGCAGGATCAGTTGGGCGTCGGTCAGCTTCGTCATGGTCTTCTCCTTCGGTCGCGACGGCTCGTCCCGTCACCGCCGCGGCCCCGCGACGGCGTTCCGCCGGCGGGGCGTGGGAGAAGAAGCGCGCGCCGCGCCTCTCGGACCCGAGCAATGCTTCCTTTCGCAGCGAAGTCCAGTGCTTCGAGACGGCCGCTTCCACTTCGCTCGGGAGGCTGGATGCATCACAATCTCCTGATCCGCGGCTCGGCGCGCGGGCGTGACAGCCAGGCGAGCGCCTGCGAGATCGAATCGACCTGATCGTCATGCCGACTCTGCGGAAAGCTGAACAATTCCGCTTCGAGATCGGGAAGCCAGGGCGCGCGCTCGGGGAAGATCACGAGGCCGCTCTCGAACAGCGGAGCTTTGACCGCGAGCCGCGTCACCTTGTCGGCCTCAGGGCGGATTGCGATCGCCGGGAGACGTTCGGCGCGCAGATCGGCGATCAACGCCGGTCCGACGCCCGCGTCCTCGATCAGGATCGCGTCGGGAGAGTCGCGCAACGCCAGATGACGCGCACGGCGCTTCAGATCCTGATATTCGAGCCGCTCCCGCACCACCTCGATCAAGCGATAGCCATTCGCGCCGGCGCGCCAGATGGTGCAGACGGACCAATCGTTGGTCTCGCCCGCCTTGGTGGCGGTGTCCCAGCTGTGGATCAGCCGCTCCCCCTCCGCGCGCGAAGACGGGATCGGCTCACGCCTCATCCAGGCTCGGCGGATCATCGCGCCGCCGGGCGGGACCGGCGACTGCTGATATTGCGCCGAGAAGAGATCCGAGCCCAGCGCCGCCTTCAACGCGTCGAGCACCGCGAGTGGCTCGCGCTCCTCATGCAGAACATGGCCGATCGAACGCCGTAAGCGCCGATGCGCGTCGATCTGAACGACATGCTCTTGTTCGGCGATCGCCGGCAGGGACAGAACCGTCCAATCGTCAGGACTCTGTTCCAGCAGATGGCCGACGAGATCATTCTGATGCACGCGCTGCATCACGATGACGATCGCGCCTTTGCGCTTGTCGTCGAGGCGCGACAGCAGCGTGTTCGAGAACCAGCCGTTGACCGCCTCGCGCTTGGCCTCGGAATGAGCGTCGGCAGCCTTGAGCGGATCGTCGATGACGATGAGGTCGCCGCCGCGGCCGGTGAGCGTTCCGCCGACCGACGTGGACAGCCGATGACCGCGGCTCAGCGTAGCGAACTCCCCTTCGCTGTCCTTGGCCGGATCGATGATGGTTCGCGGAAACAGCCGTCGATACCAGCCGGCGCGCATCAGCGCACGGCAGTCGTTGGCGTGCTTGACGGCGAGCTCAGAGGAATAGCTCGCCGTGATGATCCGGCGCGACGGATCATGACCAAGCGCGAAGGCGGGAAAGGCGACAGAGGCGGCGATCGACTTCAAGCTGCGCGGCGGCAGCGTAACGATCAGCCGCATGACGCGACCCGCCAGCACTTCATGCAGCCGCCAGGCGATCGCCTCTATATGCCAGTTCGGGTGATAGGCTGTCCCGGGTGCGACGGATCCGAACGCCCTGCGGATGAAGGATGCGAGATCCGCGCGCAGCACGGCGTCGATGACCGCCTGCGGGATTTCCGATCTCGCCGGAGCGTCACCGCGCGCCATCGGAACCGGCGTCCTCTCTCGAAACTTTCGTCCCGTCTTCCTCGCTCGACTCCTCCAGTCCCTTCTTCTCTCGCGACTCTCGCGCCGCCTGCAGCCTCGCGAGATAATCGGCGACGATCGCCTCGTCCTCGGCGTTCGTATGTTCGCCGGCGCCGGCCTCTTCGGCCGCGGGGAGGCGGTTCTGCATATCGAGCACCAGCTTCGCGGCGCGATTGTCGCCGCGCATGGCGCGTTGGATGGTCGCCAGCAGGATCGCTTCGACCGCCGTGACTTTCCGGCGCCCGCCGGCCTCCTGGATCGTCACCTTGCGTGAAAGAAGCGAGTGGCAGAGGGTGTCGAGATTCTTCGAGCCCTTTGGCCGCCCGCGCGGATTGCCGCTCACCCCCGGCTTGAATCGGCTGTGGAGCGGCGGCCGGCGATAACCGACGACGAAGGCGCCGCGCGTGTCGGCGTCGGACTGAGCTTCGCTGTTTTCCTGTGGGCGAACCGTAACGTCGTCCGCGTCATCCTTGCTCAAATTCGTGCTCCTCATCGATCGCCTCGACTGGAATGAAGTCGGCCTAGCGCCGCTCCGCGCGCTCGTCGAAGGTCTCGCCGCTGCCGGCGCAGACGGCGTCCTTGCCGGTCATCTTCTGCCAGCGCCTGATCGCGACATCGACATAGAGGGGGTCGATCTCCAGGCCGAAGCCGCGACGGCCGACTTTTTCCGCCGCGATGAAGATCGTGCCCGATCCCGCAAATCCATCGAGCACGACGGCGTTGCGCGCCGAGCAATCGCGCATCGCGTCGGCGACCATGGCGACCGGCTTGACGGTCGGATGCAGCGCGAGCCGCTCCAGCCGCCCGGACCCGAAACTGTTGACCCCCGGATAGGTCCACAAGTTGGAGCGGCTCCGTCCCGCGCCGAGCGAAGATGCGCCGGCGGCTTCGGCGTTCGATCCGGCGCCGAGGCCGAAGGTGTTGACATGCGCCGCCTCACCCGCCTTGAACACGAACACCAGCTCATGTTGCGAGCGATAGAAGCTCCCTTGGCCGGCGTTGGTCTTGGCCCAGACGCAGAGGTTTTTCAGCTCGGAATAGATGGCTCTGCCGGCGGCGAGCAGTTCGCCCATGTGCCGCCAATCCATGCACACGAAATGGATCGCCCCATCCTTGGAGGCCGCCGCCAGATTGCCGAGCGTTTTCGCCAGAAAGGCCGTGAAGGCGGCCTCGCTCATCTCGCCGCTCGCCATGGCGAATTCGCGATGGCGGATCTTGCCGCGGCCCATGGCGTTGCCGTCGATCTTCACATTATAGGGCGGATCGGTGAACGCCATCTCCGCCGCCGCCCCGTCCATCAGCCGGGCGACCGCCGCCTGGTCGCGCGCATCGTCGCAGAGCAGGCGATGGCGGCCGAGCAGCCAGAGATCCCCGGCCCGCGTCGCTGGCGGCTCGCATGGATCGATCTCGGGCAGAGCGTCGGCGGGGTCGGGCTTCGGCGCAGTGAAATCCTCGACCAGCATGTCGATCTCGCCGATCTCGAAGCCGGTGATCGCGACATCGAGATCGATCTCGGGCAGCAGATCGACCAGCGCGCCGAGCTCTATGGCCAGGGTCTCCCGATCCCAGCCGGCCTTTTCGGCGATGCGGTTGTCGGCGATGACATAGGCGCGCTTCTGCGCGTCGCTCATTCCGGAGAGGACCAAGGTCGGGACGCTCGCGAGCCCCAGCGTCTTCGCCGCTTCCACCCGGCCATGGCCGGCGAGGATGACGCCTCCTTCGTCGATCAGCACCGGATTGGTGAAGCCGAAGGCCTCGATGCTGCGTGCGATGAGCTTCAGCTGCTTATTCGAATGGGCGCGGGCGTTCTTCGCAAACGGCCGCAGCGAGGCGATCGGCCGCAGCTCGATCCGGCGGAAAGAAGTGGGATGCGGGCCGGCGGCAGTCTCGGCGAGATTGTTCATGTTCGGCTCCTTCATTCGTGCAAGGCGATTCTCGAGGAGCCGATTTTCACCAGAAGCGCGCAGCGCGCGCTTCTGGTGAATTAGCGACGAGCCGGCCGGTTTGTTTCACCAGCAGATCGGCGGGGCGCTCTACCTGAGAGCTCGAGGCGCAACGCCTGCAGCTCCTCCCGCACGACCGAGGACAGTGGCGGCGCGCCGATGGTCTTGCGCGGCCTTCGTGATGCGCGCTTGCTATTCACTGTCGGCTGGGTCCTCGAAGGCGGAATTTCGACTTCGCTCCGCCTCTGCTCGGCCGCCGCTGCGTGCGACGCCACGAGGCGCGCCAGTTCTCGGGAGAGCCGCAGGAACCAATAATCCTCTCGTGAGCCTTCGCCGGCGCGCTCGCGCGTCGTGCTCCGTTTCGGTAGCTCGCCGGTCAAGTCGAACACCAGCGCGAGCAAGCCGCGAACCATCTGTCGATAGACTGCACGGCTCTCCCCCTTGATTGGCGCGATGGCCAACTTGCGGCTCGCCGCGACGACAACCGCGATCAGATCCGATGTCGCCCTTCGCCACAGCTCGATCGACGTCGTCGGTAGCATGCGGGGCGCATTCTGCGCATTCGCCATGGTGGCGAGCTCGCAGTCGAGCAATTGGCGCAGGCCTTGATCCAACCCGTCGATCGCCTGCTGCGCGCTTTCCATCGTATCGAAAAAATGGCGCGCCTCTTCGCGAAGTATGATAGCAGGCGTATCGTCGTAGTTGCGCTGCGTCAGCAATCCCTCCACGGCGTGAGCAAAAATGTTCTGTGCGAACAGGCCGAAGCGCTCTCGCTCCTCTGCATTCAGAGGAGGCTCGAACATTTCTACGAGCGCGGAGAGTTCCTGATCGCTCAGTCGAGAGCGATCAATAGCCCATCCCGCGCCAGACGAAATGCGATCGAGTAGATCGATAGACGAAGGTTTTAGAGACAAGACAGAATCCTCGCCGCCCTCCCGGCTTCCTGGTCGGACGGCCCGTGTGCCGCACGATACTCGAATCGAACGACAGGAAGGCCGAGGTCCCATTATATTGACACGGGCGCTTCCCGCATATTCAGTGCGCTCCTTCATTTCGTCGAATCCACCCGAATCGCTGAAAGGATGCTCACCGATGGCCGCCTCGTTTTTCGAGCAGCCGATCTTGAATAGTCCTTATGAAGCGCCGCGTTTCCATCACCCGTTGGACGCAGACGGCCAGCCGATCGACGCCCCGCCCGTGGCGGGCCGCCGGCGATCGGAGCTGACGACGCCCGTCCCCAAGCCGCGCAATCGACCGGGACGCGAGCGCCAGCTCGACATGGGGCTTCGCGACGCGCGCGGCGTCTCGGATGCGGAGCAGGAGTATAATCCGACCCCGGTCATCAATGAGATTCGCTCGCTGGTGGAGAGCTGGCGCGCTCTGCCCAATCCCGCCGATTGGGGCGTCACGCCGACGACGGCGCGCCTGCTCGCCTATTGGCGCGCGCACGAGTTCCATGGCGTGAAGCCGTTCTTCTGTCAGATCGAGGCGGTCGAGACGATCGTCTGGCTGACCGAGGTCGCGCCGAAATTCTCGCGCGGCAAAGCGATCCTCGCGAATATTGCGGCGGCCAACGCCGCTTCCAATCCCGAGCTGTATCGGCTCGCGATGAAGATGGCGACCGGCGCCGGCAAGACCACGGTGATGGCGATGCTGATCGCCTGGCAGACCGCGAACGCCATTCGCTCGCCGGGGAGCGGCAAGTTCGGCCGGGGTTTTCTCATCATCGCGCCCGGCGTCACCATTCGCGATCGGCTCCGGGTGCTGCGTCCGGAAGACCCCGATAATTATTACGCGACCCGCGAGTTGGTCCCCTCAGATCTCGTCGCCGACATCGCCAAGGCGAAGATCGTCATCACCAATTACCACGCGTTCCAGCGGCGCGAGACGACCGACATCTCGAAGACTGGCCGCGCGCTTTTGCAAGGGCCGCGCGGCGCGCCGGTGGTGACGATCGAGTCGGAAGGCCAGATGCTCGAGCGCGCCTGCGGTCCGCTGATGACGCTGAAGAACATCGTCGTCATCAATGACGAGGCCCATCATTGCTACCGCGAGCGGCCGCCGCGCGAGGACGAGAAGCTCGAGGCCGACCAGAAGGAAGAGGCCAAGAAAGCCAATGAGGCCGCGCGCCTCTGGATATCCGGCGTCGAAGCGTTGAAGCGCAAGGTCGGGCTCCAGGCGGTCTTCGACCTGTCGGCCACGCCGTTTTTCCTGCGCGGCTCCGGCTATCGCGAGGGCTCGCTCTTTCCCTGGGTCGTCAGCGATTTCTCGCTGATGGACGCCATCGAATGCGGCATCGTGAAGCTTCCTCGCGTGCCGATCGACGACAGCATGCCGTCCGGCGACATGCCACTCTATCGCAATCTCTGGGAGGAGCTGAAGAAGCGCGGCCGCAGCCTGCCGAAAAAGGGGGCCAGCAAATCGGGCGAGCTCGATCCCTTGAAGCTCGCGCCAGAAATTCAGACCGCGCTCTATTCTCTCTACAGCCATTACAGACAAGTCGATGAAGCATGGCGCCGCGCGGGCATTGTCGTCCCGCCCGTCTTCATCGTCGTATGCAGCAATACGGCGGTCTCGAAGCTCGTCTACGAATGGATCTCGGGCTTTCAACGCCCGAACGAGGATGGCGAGCCCTATATGGTCCATCAGGGCCATCTCGAATCCTTCCGCAATTTCGACGAATATGGGACGCGCTTTCCGCGGCCCAACACGCTGCTCATCGACAGCGAGCAGATCGAATCCGGCGATGCGCTCGACCCCGCCTTTCGCGAGCTGGCCGGGCCGGAGATCGAGCAGTTCAAGCGCGAGATTTCCGCGCGCGACGGCGCCGACGGCAAGGCGCTCAGCGACGCCGATCTCTTGCGCGAGGTGATGAACACGGTCGGCAAGCCTGGCCGGCTCGGCGAGGCCATACGCTGCGTCGTCTCCGTCTCCATGCTGACGGAAGGCTGGGACACAAACACCGTCACGCATGTTCTCGGCGTGCGCGCCTTCGGCACGCAGCTCCTCTGCGAGCAGGTCGTCGGCCGGGCGCTGCGCCGCCAGTCCTATGAGCTGAACGACAAAGGCCTGTTCAATGTCGAATATGCCGACATCCTCGGCATCCCCTTCGATTTCACCGCCAAGCCCGTCGTCGCCCCTCCGGCGGCGCCCAAGCCGGTCACGCGCGTCAAAGCGCTGAAGGAGCGCGCGGCGCTGGAAATCGTCTTCCCGCGTGTCGAGGGCTATCGGGTCGATCTGCCGGAGGAGAGGCTCGAGGCGCATTTCACCAACGACTCGCGCCTCGTGCTCGATGCTCAGACGGTCGGCCCCTGCACGGTGCTCTTGTCCGGCATCGTCGGCGAGAGCGTCGAGATCGGGCCGAAGGTGCTCGAGGACATCCGCCCGAGCACGATCGTCTACCATCTCGCCAAGCGGCTGCTCGAGACGCGCTTCCGCGACGCGGGCGAGGATTTCCCCGCCCATTTGTTCGGCGAGGCCAAGCGCGTCGTGCGCCGCTGGCTGGACGAGGGCTATCTCGTCGTCAAGGACGTGCCAGTGGCCGCGGTCACCTATCTCGAGCTCGCCGATCAGGCGGCCGAGCGCATCTATCTCGCCTGCCAGCGCGCGGCCGAGGGCGCGCAGCGCATCAAGGCGATCCTCGATCCCTATAATCCGCGCGGCTCGACCCGCCACGTCAGCTTCACCACGTCGAAGCCCGTTCATATGACGGCGCCGGACAAATCCCATGTCGACGCCGTGGTGCGCGACAGCGATTGGGAGGCGGAGATGGCGCGCGTCATCGAGCGCAATCCTCATGTGATCGCCTATGTGAAGAACCAGGGGCTCGGTTTCGAGGTTCCCTATCGCGACGGCGCCATTCCGCGAAAATATGTGCCCGACTTCATCGTGAGGCTCGACGATGGCGGCGAGGAGCCGCTCAATCTCGTCGTCGAGACGAAGGGGTATCGTGGGCATGACGCGCAGTTGAAGGCGGAGACGATGCGGCGCTTCTGGGTTCCGGGCGTCAATAATCTCGGGACGCAGGGGCGCTGGGATTTCGTGGAGTTCCAGGATGGGGCAGTGTTTCAGAGCGAGTTCGACGCCCTGGTTCGGCGACTTGTCGAGCGGAAGGTTTCAGATCACGTCGCGTGATGTCTAGCAGGAATGCGCATGTTCGAAGTCGACCGAGATGCCGCGTTCCTGGAGCGGGGCCCTCATCCGACCCGGCTGCGCCGGGCCACCTTCTCCCACGAGTGGGAGAAGGGAGAACACGACGATTGCGGAAATGAAAAAGGAAAGGCGCTTCCTTCTCCCGCAGGGCGGGAGAAGGTGGCCCGGCGAAGCCGGGTCGGATGAGGGCCCCAGAGGATACACATGGCCAAGAAACCCGGCGGCAAGTCCGTCAAGATCGAGACGCTCACTCACGCGGAGGCGGCGCGGAAAAATATTCCGACGGCGGAATATCAGTCGCTGAATGAGCGGATCGAGGAGAGCCAGCCTTTTCCGCTGGCGCATTTTCCGCGCGCGGCGCCGCTGGCCGAGGGCGAGACGCGCGAGCGCGACGCGGATCTCGATCCGCAGATCGTCTGGCGCGGGGCGCGCATTCGCCTCAGCAAGGAGCAGGCGCGCCAGCTTCTCGACACGGGCGAGGTCGAGATCGGCGATGCGCAGCTCGTGTGGCGCGGCAAGGATCGGCAGGACTGGTCCGATCTCGTGGTGACTGCGCCGCCGCTCTATATTCAGGAGAAAATCCATCCCAAGGCGATCATCGACGATCTGAAGCGCCGCGCCGAGGAGACGCAGAAGGCGCAGAGCGACGCGCCCGATCTCTTCGCCGATTTCAACGGGCTCGACGACCCGGAAGCGCGCACGGATTTCTATCAGCACGACCAGCATTGGTCGAACCGCTTCATCTTGGGCGACTCGCTCGCGGTGATGGCGAGCCTCGCGGAACGCGAAGCCTTGCGTGGAAAAGTGCAGTGCATTTACTTCGATCCGCCCTATGGCATCAAATTCAACAGCAATTGGCAGGTCTCGACGCTCTCGCGCGATGTGAAGGACGGCAAGCAACAGGATATTTCCCGCGAGCCCGAGCAGATCAAGGCGTTCCGCGACACATGGAAGGAGGGCATCCACTCCTATCTCACCTATCTGCGCGATCGGCTGACGGTCGCCAAGGAGCTGCTCGCCGAGAGCGGCTCGATCTTCGTGCAGATCGGCGACGAGAATGTGCATCGCGTGCGCGCGGTGATGGATGAGGTGTTCGGGGACGAAAACTACCTCGCTTTGATCGCGTTTCAAAAAACATCCGGCTCTACGCGAGAGTTTTTAGGAGGTTCATTTGATTACATTATTGCCTATGGTCGCTGTCGAGAACGCACCAAATTTCGTCCCTTATACAGGGCAAAGGAAATCGGCGGCCCGGGCGCAAGCGGGTATAATTTCATTCAGACGCCGGCTGGCGAACGACGACCACTTCTTCCAGAAGAACGCTCCAAGCCAGAAAAATTGGACGGAAAAATACTGACCCGTGACAATTTGACGAGTCAAAGCATTGGCAGAGAGAAAGGCGAAGGAGCGGCGAGCTGGTTCCCCGTTTCCGTGGACGGACAAATTTTTCGGCCCTCTGAGAAGGGACGATGGAAAACCAATCAAGCGGGAATGTCTCGTCTCGCAAAAGCCGATCGACTGATTCCAGCTGGTAACACGCTGCGTTATGTTCGTTTTCTTGACGATTTCGCAGCATTTCCGATCGCCGATTTATGGTCGGACACGACTGTTGCCGGCTTCGCCGCAGACAAACGCTATGTCGTCGAAACGACGCCCAAAGTCATTGAACGCTGCATTCTCATGACCACCGACCCCGGCGATCTGGTGCTCGACCCCACCTGCGGCTCGGGAACGACAGCCTACGTCGCCGAGCAATGGGGCCGCCGCTGGATCACCATCGACACCTCCCGCGTCGCTCTGGCGCTCGCCCGCACCCGCCTGATGAGCGCGCGCTATCCCTATTATCTCCTCGCCGACTCGCCCGAGGGCCGGCGCAAGGAGCAGGAGGTCTCCGGCAAAATCTTGCCCGAGGCGCGGACGCAGGGCGATCTGCGCCAGGGCTTCGTCTATGAGCGCGCGCCGCATGTGACCTTGAAGTCGATCGCCAACAACGAGCAGATCGATGTGATCTACGACAAATGGCAGGCCGTGCTCGAGCCGCTGCGCGCCGCGCTGAACGCGGCGCTGGGGCGCGAGCCGTCGCAGCCGGCGGGCGAAGGCGTCGAGGCGCCGCCCCATGGCTCTGGATCGCTTCGCTCCGCTCGCGATGACGATGGGGTGGAGAGTGGGGGCGCGTCATATGTGGACGGCCCCTGATGGCAAGCGGAAAGTTCTGATCTGAACGACGAGGCTGGCTTTCGGTCATATGTCCGGCCTTTTTGCGCGGAGCGAATGTCCGCTGACCCTGATGAGGTCCGATCGCCATGGTCCCGATCATTGCGACGAGCTTTGCGCTCATGACGTGCGGCGGGGTGTCCTCGGCTTTCGGCTGCAACCGAATCGTTCATCACGTCTCTTTCGCGTTCGCCAAGCTCGAAATAGTGAAGCTCCTTCATCGTCTCCCTGGTGGGAGGGCTATGCTCGGGCCCTGGCGAACTTCTCCTTGCGGAAGGCCTCGCCCGTCGTCATGACCGCCCAGATGATCCTGCCGAGCTTGTTGGCCAGCGCCACCGAGACGAAGCGCTCGGGCTTTCTGGCGCGCAAGGCGTTGATCCAGTCGGCCAGCTCGCCCTCGTATTTCTCGGCGACCCGGATCAGCGAGGTCGAGCCCACGACGAGCAGCTTGCGCAGGTAGCGGTTGCCCTGCTTGGTGATCGAGCCGAGTTTTTCCTTGCCGCCGGTGGAGTTTTGCCGCGGGGTCAACCCCATCCAGGCCGAAAAGTCTCGTCCCGCCGCGAAGATGCGGCCATCGGGAACGATCGACCGGACGGCCGTGGCGATGATGGGGCCGACGCCGGGGATCGCGTCGAGCAGGCGCGCGACTTCGTCTTGGGCCAGGGCCTGCTCGATCTTTGCCTCGATCGCCTCGATCGATGTGTCCAGCGAGGCGATCTGCGCGGCGAAAATATCGACGCAGCTCTTGGCGATCTCGGGAAGCGTCGCGTCCTGCCTCGCCCGCTCGATCAGCTCGTCGACACGGCTTATGCCCTTGGCGGCGACGATCCCGAACTCCGACAAATGGCCGCGCAAGGAATTGACGAGCATGGTGCGCTGCTTGACCAGCAATTCGCGCGAGCCGTGCAGCATGAGCGTCGCCTGCTGCTGAGCGCTCTTGACCGGAACGAAGCGCATATCCGGGCGCGACGCCGCCTCGCTGATGGCCGCGGCGTCGGCGGCGTCGTTCTTGCCGCGCTTGACATAGGGCTTGACGTAAACCGGCGGGATCAGCCGCACCTCATGTCCCATCGCCGCGAGCTCGCGGCCCCAGTAGTGCGCCGAGCCGCAGGCTTCCATGGCGACGAGACAAGGCTTGGCGCCGGCGATGAATTCTCGGAACTTCGACCGAGATAGTTTCCGACATACGCAATCTCCGCTTTCGTTCTTGATCGCATGAATCTGAAATGAGCCTTTGCCAAGGTCGACGGCGATTCTGCTAAACTCCTTCATGGACGGCCTCCCTCTCTGTGGCGCTCCGGCGGCCACACTTTGGCACTCTGATGCCCTCGAGGCGGGGCCGTCCACACCATCATTGCGAGCCGCAGGCGAAGCAATCCAGAGCCGTGGGGCGGGCTCCTCTCCCTCGCCGAGCCGCGCGCCGCGCGCCGACGCCGAATGGCGCGACTGGGAAATCCCGCGCGAGGCCGGCGCCGGCTGGCCCACCGCCGCCAAAGAGGCGCACGCCAAATGGTGGGAGGCGCGCGTCAAACGGCAGAAGGAGATCGACGCCTCGATCGCCAAGGCCGCCGATGTCGAGCTGCTCTATGACCGGCCCTATGAGGACAAATCCCGCGTGCGCGTCGCCGGGCCATTCACGGTGGAGAGCCTGTCGCCGCATCGCGTCGCGCCGGCCGACGAGGAGGAGCTGATCGACTTCATAGAGGCAGACGAAGGCGCGCGGCGGCGCCTGCACAAGGCCATGCCGCCGACCGATTTCGCCGAAATGACGCTCGAGCATTTGCGCACCGCCGGCGTGCATCAGAGCGAGAAGCGCGATTCGATCCGCTTCACCGCGCTCACCCCCTGGCCCGGCGAATATGTGGCGGCGGAAGGCCGCTTCATGGAGGGCGACACCGAAAGACGCGCGGCCATTTTCATCGGCCCCGAGTTCGGCTCGGTCTCGCGCGTCGATCTCGCCGCGGCGGCGCGCGAGGCGGTGGAGGCGCGCTTCGACGCGCTGATCGCCTGCGCCTTCGCCTTCGACGCCCATGCGAGCGAGGTGACGAAGCTCGGCCCGCTGCCGATCCTGAAAGCGAAGATGAACCCCGATCTGCATATGGCCGGCGATCTGAAGAACACCGGCAAGGGGAATTTGTTCGTGGTGTTCGGCGAGCCGGACATCGACATATTGCACGAGGCCGACGGGCGGGTGAAAGTGAAGGTGAAGGGCGTCGACGTGTTCGATCCCAACACGGGCGAGATCAGGAGCGACGACACCGATAAGATCGCCGCCTGGTTCGTCGACACGAACTACAATGAGGAGAGCTTCTTCGTCCGCCACGCCTATTTTCTCGGCGCGAATGATCCGTATAAGAGCCTGAAGACGGCCTTGCAGGCGGAGATCGACAAAGAGGCCTGGGAGACGCTGTATCGCGACGTCTCGCGGCCCTTCGCGCGCCCGGCGACGGGGAAGATCGCGGTGAAGGTGATCAATCACTTCGGGGATGAGGTGATGAAGGTTTTCAGGGTGTGAGGCGATAGGAAGTGACGAAATATCTCTTGCGGTAACCGACGACCTCGGTGCAGGAGTGAGGCAACGCCGCCGAATCATGCGGAAATGATTGCAGCACAAAGGACAATGCACTGCGATTGATGGCTCTCGAGGACGCCACCGGGGCCTTGCGCTCCGGTTCGAATCGCCCGCCGTCGCCCATCATGGAACGCTCTGCATTCGGAGGAACTGAGTGACATGCCGTATGACGCCGCGACTGTCGCCGCCACGGTCGATAAGCTCAATAGAGAGTATTTTCTCCCTGCTATTCAGCGACCCTTTGTTTGGAAGCCAGAACAGGTCGTCGCTCTTTTTGATTCGCTGATGAAGCGATATCCAATCAGCTCGTTTCTTTTTTGGGCTGTGTCGCCAGAAAACAAGCCGAACTGGCAGATATACAAATTTGCAGAGAACTTTCGTTTCGGCGAAGTCCATACGGAACCCGCCGAAACGGATGGCCGAACGGTCACCCTCGTCTTGGACGGGCAACAAAGACTGACGTCGCTTCTGCTGGGTCTGCGTGGCACGCTCAATATCAAAGCAAAGAATAGACGTTGGGGCGATAGTTCTGCATGGCAACGGAAGCGCCTCTATCTCGACCTACTCGTCGAGCCGAGCATCGAGCGCGCTGATGAAGGCGATCAGGAAGACATCGAAAAGCCTTATGGATTTCAGTTATTCGAGAAACCTCCGCGCGACGAAGCAGGACAGCTCTGGATCAAGGTCGGCGATGTTCTGAACTATCCAACAATAGCGGACTTCGAGAACTACAAGCAGTCGGTATTCGACAGGCTACCTGGATCGGCTCCGCGTGAGCATGTTGCGCGTGCAGAGGAAAACCTCGACCGGCTTCACAATGTGATCTGGAACGATAAGATCATATCTTTTTTTACAGAAGTTGAGCAGGACTATGATCGTGTTCTTTCTATATTTGTTCGAGCGAATGACGGCGGAACAAAGCTCAACAAATCCGATTTGATGATGTCGATGATTGCATCGAAATGGACAGATCTGCCTGCTAAAGAGGAAATACTCAGCTTTGTTTCAATGATAAACGAGCGCCTTGATAGAAAAAATAACGTATCGAGCGACTTCGTTATGAAGGCTTGCTTGCTATTGTCCGATCTTGATCATATTTACAAAGTTTCGAATTTTACAAATCATAATCTTGCTGTAATGCGAGAAAACTGGGCGCGAATCAAGCTCACACTCAGAAGAACGTTTCTCCTGATAAACCGATTTGGTATAGATAGAGAGACGTTAACAAGCTTGAATGCGCTTCTCCCTATATCATACTACATTCACAAGATAGATATCGATCTTGCTGAAGGTTCATCTACCTTCAATTCGCGAAATAGGGAACGCATTCGCCTGTGGCTGATTTCCGCATTATTAACTGGCGCTTTTGGCGGCAACTCCGATAACGTCATTGGAACGGCAAAAGCCGTGATCGCGCCGAGCATTAAACTATCACAAGACTTTCCGTTGACCGAGTTGTTCGAGGCAATTTCGAGGCAACGGAAGCGCCCAACCTATATAACCGAAGAGCTCATTTCGTCTCTGCTCGACTATAAATATGGGCAGAAGCTAACTTTTTTGATCCTCTCGCTGCTTTATGATGAAAAGAGCTGGGGCGCTGTGCCTTACGATATTGATCATGTCTTCCCTCAAGCCGAAACAACACGATCAAAACTGATGGCCACGAACTTACCGGTATCCAAAATTGAGCAGATCATAGCTGCATCTGCCAAGATTGGAAATCTTCAAATTCTCTCATCTACCGAGAACAATAAGAAGAATGCCCAAAAATTCGCAGACTGGGCGTTGAATGTGGATTCTTCGTATTACGAATGTCACCTGATTCCGCAGGACCGACATCTGTGGGACGTGCTCCTGCTGCCAGAGTTCGTACGTGAAAGGGAAAAGCTTATCCGAAAGAAGCTGCTGTCTCTGAGTGGAGACGTTCTATAGAGCAAACAAGATCATGACAGGTGTGAGCAGCGAGATGACTCTGGAAGTAAAACTCAAAAGGATACTCGACGAGAAAGAACGTCTGGCGTCGGAGGAGGCGCAGGTGCGCGGCGAAGTGTTGGCGGAAATAGATCGAATCGATTCAGAAATTGCTGCGCTTGAGGAGCGTAAAAGCCAGTTGGAGGCGTTTCTGGGACTTGATGACGGAAGTAGCCGGGCGGGCCATGGGCAGATCATGCAGCTCTGCTTGAAAGCGCTTTCTGAAAACGGGTCTGGATTGAGTTCCGGGCAAATTCGTGAAGCGATCGCTCAGGAAACGCGAATCTCCGGTTGTCTTCGGTTCCGTCGACATTGAGCCGATTGACAAGTCAGGGTAAAATTCGGCGAGATCAGCAAGGGCGATATTTCCTCGCTTAACAAAAATTCGGTCCATGGAATTCCGCATCGCCGACACCTTCACCGACTCCCTGGCGCGGCTTCCCGCGCCGGACCAAAAAGCCGTGAAGACCTCGGCCTTCGATCTCCAGACCAATCCCCAAAACCCCGGGCTGCAACTTCATCGCATCGAAAATTCCAAGGACCGGAACTTCTGGTCCGTGCGCGTCAATCGCGACATTCGCATCATCGTCCACAAGACCGAGGCGAGCATGCTGCTCGCTTATGTCGATCATCACGACAGGGCCTATGCCTGGGCGGAGCGGCGGCGGATCGAGGCGCATCCCAAGACCGGCGCCGTGCAGATCGTCGAGGTGCGCGAGCGGGTCGAGGAGATGCTGCTCTTCGCGCCGCGCGAGAGCGCCGGGGCGCCGCCCTTCGCAAAATTGTCGGACGACGAGCTGCTCTCGATCGGCGCGCCGGCGGATTGGCTCGCCGACATTCGCGCGGCGAGCGAGGACGGCTTTCTCGAGCTGGCGCCGCGCCTGCCGGTGGAGGCCGCCGAGGCGCTGCTGCAATATGCGACGACCGGCCTGCTGGTGCGCCCGGCGCCAGCGCCCGCCGATCCTTACGCCCATCCGGACGCGCTGCGGCGGTTCCGCGTCGTGGAGAATATCGAGGAGCTGGCGCAGGCGCTCGATGCGCCCTGGGACAAATGGGCGGTGTTCCTGCACCCTTCGCAGCGCGATCTCGTCGAGCGGAATTATTCCGGCCCGGCGCGCGTCGCCGGCTCGGCCGGCACGGGCAAGAGCGTCGTCGCCGTGCATCGCGCCGTGCGGCTGGCGCGCGCCTCGCCCCATGCGCGCGTGCTGCTGGCGACTTTCTCCGATCCGCTCGCCGCGGCGCTGGAGCGCAAGGTCCGGCTGCTCGCCGGCGCCGACGCCGGGCTGCTGTCGCGCATCCGGGTCGCCTCGCTCCCGGTCATCGCCGCCGAGCTGTTCGAGCTGGCGCATGGCCATCGCCCCCATGTCGCGGCGCCGGACCGGCTCGCCCGCGCTCTCGAAAAGGCGACCGAGGCCGCCGAGGGGGCGGTGAACGCCAATTTCCTGCGCTCGGAATGGACGCATGTCGTCGACGCCTGGCAGGTCGAGGATTGCGCGGCCTATCTTGCAGTTCCGCGTCTCGGCCGCAAGAACCGGCTCGGCTCCAAGCAGCGCGAGCGTCTATGGCCGATCTTCGCGGCGGCGCGGGAGAGCCTCGAGACGCGCGGCTTCCACACTTGGCCGGGCGTGTTTTCCGCGGTGACGCGGCATTATGCGGAGCGGACGGAAAAGCCCTTCACCCATGTCGTCGTCGACGAGGCGCAGGATCTCGGCGTTCCCGAGCTGCGCTTCGTCGCCGCCGTGGCGAACGCGGGCGAGAACGGCCTGTTCTCGCGGGCGATCTCGGCCAGCGCATCTTTCAGCAGCCCTTCTCCTGGGGCGCGCTCGGCGTCGACATTCGCGGGCGCTCGTCCTGCCTGAAGGTGAATTATCGCACCTCGCATCAAATCCGCCGCGCCGCCGATCGGCTCTTGCCGAAAGAGATTCGCGACGTCGACGGCGTCGCCGAGGCGCGGGGCGGCACGGTCTCCGTCTTCAACGGCGCCGAGCCGCGCGTGTTCGTGGCCCCGGACGCGGCCGCAGAGATCGATGCGGTCGCGGCCTTTCTGACGGAGGCGCTCGCGAGCGGCGTCGATGCGAGCGAGATCGGCGTCTTCACGCGCAGGACCGAGGAGCTTTCGCGGGCGCGGGCCGCTGTCGCCGCCGCCGGTCGCGAGCCGATAGAATTGTCCGAGCGCGGCGACGAAGCGGGCGAGCGCATCTCGATCGGCGTGATGCATCTCGCCAAAGGTCTCGAGTTCAAGGCCGTGGCGGTAATGGCCTGCGATGACGAAATCCTTCCGCTGCAATCCCGCATCGACTCGGTCGCCGACGAGGTCGAGCTCGAGGACGTCTTATGAGACCGAACGGCAACTGCTCTATGTCGCCGCGACACGCGCGCGGGACCGGCTGCTGATCAGCGGCGTTGCGCCGGGCTCCGAGTTCTTACGGGATTTCATGACAGAGCGCGGCGTCAAAGAAATCGTTGACGGCGCATGAGAAGGCGTTGGGCTGTCGGCGTCACGCCCCTCCGCAGGGCTCGCCGCGCGCCAGCTTTCGACATAGCCCTAAATTTCGTTGATAACGAGGGGGCTCGTATTCGCCGACGGCACCGGGCGCATCGCCGAATGGAGGTCTGCCACTGGCGCCCCGCCCACTCGATGCCGAATCGGCGATCGCCGCGGGTCGTATGTTGCTTCAAAAAGCCGGATATGCGTATGGGTTGATAACGCGCGGGATTCGTGGGCGGAACGCAGCGCATTCAATAATGGATGAGCGGGATGATTGGTATTGTGGTGCACCTGGGGACTTCGGTTCGAGACCTTGTTCTCAATTTAGCGCTCCTCCTGAAATTCGAAGCGGCGCCCGGGATATTGACCCTGTCCCTTGTGGCCGGGCTGGTCATCGCGACCATTATTTACTGCGGAATAGCGGCAGCTCGTCGAAACGCGGTAATTTGGCTAAGCCGACTCATCGAACAAGCGAACGATGAAGCTGCATTCGGCGGAATGATCGCCGACATCGATCATAGAATCCAGGTGGAAGCAAAAAGCGAAGCCCGTCGCCACATTGCCATCGCGTGGCGCGAATACCGGGAAACGCTCGTCGTCCACAAGGAGGACGGAGTCAATGTACTACGAAATTCAGTGCGTCCGTCTGTCTTTTTCAATGCGGAGGAATTGCGCTTCGGGGCAGGAAGCTGGCGGACAGCGCCTGGGCTTTTTGTCAGCATAGGGCTCCTTCTGACCTTTCTCGGCCTCATTGCGGCTCTGAGCTCTATGGATTTGAACGGCGGCGAGAATATTCAGAAGTCTCTCAAAGAGCTTTTGACGATTGCGTCCGCCAAATTTATCATGTCGCTTGCCGGTCTCTTCTGCTCGATCATATTCACGATCGTGTTGCGGCGAGGCATTTCTCTTGTCGAGCAGGCATTGCACGACCTTTGCGCCACGCTCGAAGAGCGACTGAAGTTCATTAGTCTCGAGGATCTCGCTGTCGAGCAATTGGCCGCTACGAGAGAACAGCGCGATCATTTCCGGACGATTGGCCTCGAGTTGGTCGCCGAACTGGGCCGCCCGCTTCGTGAGGAGCTTCCCGCGGTCATCGCGGCCTCGATTGGTTCGGCTATCGAGCCGCTCATGCAACAAATGGGTCAGGCGAGCGCCGACGGCATGGACGAGATGGTGAAGGGTCTATCGGCCCGCTTCTCCGACGATGTCGGGCGCGCATTGGCCAAAGCGAGCGAGAGCCTCGTCATAGCCGGCGATCGGATCGCGGCTCTATCGGACAGAATGGATCAAAGCTCGGGACGAGTCGGCACAGAGATCGACGCCGCCGTGGAACGCTTGACACAATCGCTCGACGATCTGCGCGCTTCGATGAACGCCACGGCCCAGGCAACTTCAGGCGCTTTCACCCAGGGCGCAGAGCAATTGCTTTCGATCATGAATCGGACGCTTGAGGGCATCCGCGACAACACCGGCGAAGGATCTCGCGTGCTGAGCGAGGCGGCCGCCGACATGAGCGAGGCAGCGCAACGCTTTCGCGCTGAAATCGAAGCCGCTGCGGCGCATGGACGAGAAGCCGCTCAGCAGCAGATCGTCGTCGAGGGGGACACCGCTGCCAAAGCCATCAAATCCGCCGGCGAAACAGTCGTCGACGCAGTCGACCGAACGACGAGGGAAATTTCCGATAAGACCGAAAGATTCGCTCAAAAAGCCGCGCAGGAACTATTCGCCCCGCTCGAGCAGGTCACCGGGCAGCTCGGCGCGCTCGTGGGCACGCTCTCGGAAGGAGCAGCCGAAATGCGCCGCTTTTCCGACGGCGTCCGCGCCGGGGCACAGGCGGGCGAACAAGCCGCCGGCAGCTTCAGGACGGCGTCGCAAGATTTAACCGCCGCCGTTACGCCGATCCGATCGGCGAACGAACGTATCGAGACCGCGATCGCACAATTGCAGGACAGCACGTCTCACGCGGCCAGCACAGTCGTCCGCTCGTCCGAGGAAACCGCCCGCCACGCGGCTGAAACCTTGGCCGCGGCAAAGGAGGTTCTTGGGGGCGAGACCAGAGCGATCGAAGCGGCCCTGTCTGGTCTGCGCGATATGCTGAACCGCATGAAAGATCAGGGAGATCGTCTCGACGCGCAGACAGGCCGCCTCGACGACATGGACGCGAAGCTCGACAAAGCTTTCGAGGAATATACGAGTCGGGTAGCCATGGCGGTCGAAAGCCTGTTCGGCCACGTCCGGAAAATGCAGGATGAATTGAGCCCGGCGCTCGATACTTTGCGGGCTATTGTCGAGCAGGCGGAACAATTCAGGCCGCAGAGCGGCAGGAGGCCGCTGTGAGAGCCGTTCGACGGCGCCAGCATGAGGATGAAGAAGAATCCGCCTTCGTGTCCATGACCGACATGACGGTAAGCTTTCTTTTCATCGTCATGATTCTTCTTGCATTTTTTGCATCCCAGCTCAAGCCGGATAGCGTCTCGCGCAAGGACTATGATCGCGTCGTCAACGAGCGAGACGCGCTCCGAGACGAAGTGAAAAGCCTCAAGGAGCAAGTGGAAAAGCTCAAGAACAATCCGATAGAGACCTATCTGGGGGCGGTGGCGGCGGAGCGACGGCGTATCCTGCAAGACTTACAATCGAAACTTCGGACCGACTTTCCGGACCTACAAGTCGTGATCAGCGAAGAAATGGACGCCCTTCGTTTCAAGGGTGACGGTCTCTTTCCGACAGGCTCGAGCGAATTGCGGCCCGACAAGCGCCGCATCGTCGAAACGATCGCCGCGCGTCTCGGCGAGGTGCTGCCCTGTTACACGCTCGGTCGTCTCTCCTCCTGGAGCAACGGCTGTAACGCCGCCGGCGCGGCGATCGAGGCGGTCCAAATCGAGGGGCACACCGATTCGGATGGACAGGACAATAACAACCTCACACTGTCCACCAGTCGCGCCAACGAGACCTTCTTCGCGATGTTGAAACGCGAACCGACCCTGGTCGAGCACCGCAACAATCGTCAGCAGCCGGTCCTTTCTGTCGCGGGATATGGCAAGATGCGTCCTGTGGCCGACAACCGCACGACGGAGGGCAAGGCCATGAACCGTCGCATCGATCTGCGCATCATCATGTATTCTCCGCGCTCTATCGATGAGATTCGGAAAGTGCAGGACGATTTGCGGAAAGGCGTCGCCGCGGGAGGGGCCAGATGAAATTCGCAGCGCCGCCGGATCTCAATACTCTGGCTCTGCCTGATCTCAAAAAACTGGCGAGCAGCAAGAGCCGCATTCTCGACCGCTGGCCGGATGTCGTCGCCACGCCGCATGAGAAAGACCGAGAACGTCTTGTTCAGGAAATGTTTCGTCGTTGGAACAACGATCAATGGGGTGACACGCCCATGTCGTTCGTCACCTCCGCGGCGGTGGCGCTCTTCGACCCCGAGCGACGAAATCGCTCCGATCTGTCGAGGCTTCGTGAATTCTATTACGCCGAAATCGAGGCGTCGACGAAGCGCACATTTCTCGATTCGATGTTGTCCGTTTATCTCGGTTCCTATCAGCCAGGGGCTGACCATACGAAACGCCTGGCAAAAGCGATGACGCGCGCTCTCCCGGACGTCGGCTCCGCCGCAAGACAACTCGTCGAAAGCATCCCCGAAATTCTCGATCCAGCAGGGGCGCCCGCGGCCGTCGCCACGAGAATGATGGGCATGGAGGATTGTTGGAGCGGATTGAAAGAAATTGGTCTGCGCAGCCCGCATGCGCCGGGTGTAATGGACCATGCGCATCTCGCCTTTGTCGATAAGATCCGGCCTGCACTGAAAGGCAGGACGGGACTGGAGCGGCTGTTCTCCTGGCTGAAGCCGGCCGGGCAGCAGGCGAGAATGTCCGGCGCCGCAGAAGCAATCACGGTCATCATCGAGCCATGGTTGAAACAAGATCCGCCGCCGGACGATCTCGCATTCATCACGGAAAGCCTGCTCGGTCTGTACGGCGACCCTCGAGTCGACGGCGGCGGCGCCTGGACGGGTATAACGAAAGCTCACCTCGATATTCTCATGCGTTGGCTCACCGGCGAAAACATCCGATTTTTCCTGGATGTGGTTTCGGCGGTGGAGGTAAGTCACATGTGGGAGCCTCGCCGCAAATTCTGGCTCGGTCTTCACGAGCAGAAGCGGATAGATGCAGCATGGGTGGCATTCAGCGGCAGCGGGGTCGAACTGGCGACCAAATGGCTGCGCTCCAAGGGCTCCCGAGGCGCTCTGGCCTTTGGACGGCAGACCGCTGGCGGAAGCCGCGCGGAGACATCTTTGTTGGTCTTGAAAATCGGCAAAAAGATTATCGTCGAAGGTTCGCATAATTACAAAGTTCATATTTTCGACGAAAGTAACAAAGGCTCACCGAAGCTCTACCAATTGGAATATGATTGCGACCTCATCCGACACAAAAGCAACGTGGAGAAACCTCACCTCGGAGACTGGCAAGGCTGGGTCCTGGAGCGAATTTAGAGGTTAACATGTTCGATTTTCAATTCGACAAGACGGGCGTTCACCTCACCCTGAAGCGGCCTCGCGAGGGTCTGCTGAGCCGCCTATTGTCGCGCGAGAAAAAGCGCGACCTCACACGACTGCCCCCGGGCGACCGCGAGCTTCTGATTGCTCTCGCCGACCTCAGGGCGCTCGCAGGCGACACTCAGGACGAGCTGAACATCGGCGCCGATCATATCCGTCTCTCTCACCGCCTCGCCGCGGCGCTATCCGGCGAGGCAGCGCATATCCTCGGCCTGCCGCAGATCGTCGACCTCACCCTGAAGACGGATGCCGAAGGTCTTGTCGGCACGCCAAATTTCCGGCTCAAAGCGGAGTGGTTCAGGCACGGTCAGCGGCAGGCGCCCCGGCGAACAGGTTCTATCCTCGAGACGTCCGATGGTCCGCGGCGTTTGCCATTGTGGCTTCTCGAGGCGCTCGATGTCGCCGAATCCTTCCAGCCTGGCGGCGACGATGTCGATCATTGGGGCGCCTTGGCCAGATTTCGCCAAGCGCTCGATCCCGGCGTGCACGTTGGAGATCCGAGTCACGCGGCCAAAATTTCAATGACCGATTTTCTCTCCGGCCTCCAGGTGCGCATGGCCGACCGTCTCTCGATAGCTTCGAACGGTGTTGGCGATGACTTCGACGTGCTGCCTTTTTCAAGCCGGCGCCTCGACGACGTCGGGGACGAAGCTCTCGTCTCGGAGAGCGACAGCGAGCTTGTCGGACCGGACCTCGGCGTCTTTCAACGGCGAGTTCGAGAGCGCGGCGCGCTTCCGGCCTATCGTTTAGGACAGGGCAGCTTCCTCGTCATAGACCGATCGGCTTTGCCTGCCCTCGATGTGATGGCCGAAATGCAGCGCGCTCCGAAAGCCGAACGCGAAGCGTTTATCAGAAATCCGCGCCCTCGCATCACGGAAGCCATCGAGGCGGCGCTGCGCCGCGACGGCGAGCTCAACAATCTGAGCCCCGAGGCGGAAGAAGAAGTCATCGAAACTGCCGCTAGTCCCATCTTCGTCGAGACGCGCGAGTTTTCGGAACGAGTCACAGGAATTTCGCTGTTTCAGAAGCCGGCCATCGATGGCTTCGAAAGCAGCGGAACGACATGGATGCCGGAGGAATTTGCGCGTCGGGTGGCGAAGGCGCTGGGTGATCTCCCAACGGACGGACTGGAGGGTTTGCACGACGAAGTCAGCGCCGCAATAGAACGCGGTCAGGAGGCCGTTTTCCTCGACGATGTCCCGCTGCCGGCGCGTCCGGAAACGCTCGCGACAATTGATGCGCATCTCGAAAGAAAAAGGCAGACGCAAGACCAGGGCGACGACAAGCCACTCCAGGACAAAGGGCCATATGTCCTCGACGGCAAGAGAAACTTCGAGCAACTCGAATGGTTCTCGAAGCTGGATCCGCGACGCGCGCTCATTCCCGCCAACCCGCCGACCTCCATTCGCACGCCTCTGAAGCAGCATCAGGTCGAGAGCTTCGAGTGGCAAGTCGAGGCGTGGCGCGCGGGCCTCCCTGGCATTCTCAACGCCGACGAACAGGGACTCGGCAAGACGCTTCAAACAATCGCCTTTCTCGTCTGGCTGAAATCGCATATGGCGCAGCAAGGCGCAGAGCAGCGCGGCCCCGTGCTCATCGTTGCGCCGACGTCGTTGCTGGAGAACTGGGAACAAGAGGTCGCTCGTCACGTCGAGGAACCAGGTCTCGGGCATCTCATTCGTCTCTACGGAAGCGCAATCTCCAGCCGAAAAATTGCCGGAAAAGCCGGCCGCGACATCGACAGCGGCGAAACGAAGCTCGATCTCGGATTCCTGACAGAGGCAATCGAGGAAGGCCGCGCCCACCGATTCTGGTTGCTCACGACGTATACGACGCTGACCAATTACCAGCATTCACTGGGTCGTATTCGCTTCAGCGCGCTCGTCTTCGACGAGATTCAAACGCTAAAGAACCCGACGAGTCTTCGCGCGCAGGCGGCGCTTTTCATGAAGGCGGACTTTCGTATCGGCCTTACGGGCACGCCGATCGAAAATAGCGCCGTCGACCTGTGGGCCGTCATGGAACAGCTCTCGTCGGGAGCGCTCGGCACTCTCGCGGAGTTCCGCGGTCGCTATGGAACGCCTGACGGCGAAAGTATGAACGAGTTGCATGCGCGCGTTTTCAAGTCGGCAGGCGAACATCCGGCGCTCGCCATTCGTCGCATCAAAAACTTGGTCGCTAGCGATCTACCCAAAAAGACACGACGCCTCCATCCCCGTCTTATGCCAGAAGACCAAGTTATCGCCTATGACGACGCGAGGTTGAAACTCGCTCAAGGGGGCTTGGGCGCGGCCCTGAAAGCCCTGCATCACATTCGCGCCGTGTCCGTGCATCCTGGCCTGCACGTGCAGGCTTCCGCCCGCGACTTTATCGGCGCTTCCGCACGGCTGGCCGCGACATTCGATGTCCTCGCCGCCATCGCTCGGAAAGGAGAGCGCGTCCTCGTCTTCATCGAACATCGTGAGATGCAATATCGGTTCATCGAACTGGCCCGCGCCAAGTTCGGCCTGGACCGGATCGACCTCATCAATGGCGATACGCCCATCCGTCAACGACAGGCGATCGTGAATCGTTTCCAAAAGCATCTGGAGCAAGATCAGGGTTTCGATATTCTCGTTCTCGGCCCGAAGGCCGCCGGCGTGGGTCTCACGCTCACAGCGGCCACGCATGTGATCCATCTATCTCGATGGTGGAATCCGGCGGTCGAAGAGCAATGTAACGACCGTGTGCATCGCCTCGGACAGACGCGCCCAGTGTCTATTCATCTGCCAATGGCAATACACCCCAGCTACCGCGAGAATACGTTCGACTGCCTCCTTCAAAGCCTAATGCACCGAAAGCGCAAGTTAGCGGAATCGGCCCTCTGGCCGGCAGGCGACACGGAATCGGATATCGCCGAATTACAAGAAATGTTGCGCAGAGAGAAGTCGACTGACGTGCAGGATTCCGTGAGGTCGGCGATCGACGCTCTTTTCCTCCGAGACGACATGCCTCCACCTGTCGAAGACGCGGATGGGTCAGTGGTGCTGCCGGAAATGTGAACTGATGGTTTTGACACAGTCACGATTTTTTCTGGATTCAGACGTTGTGCTGTAGATCCACCCGCTTTTCGTCACTGTTCACTCGATGAAGATCCCTGTTGCAGTGAATTAACTCCCTGTTATTTTGCGTGGCGAATTACATCGCAACAAATTGAAAATGCGCGATATTTCTGAAACTCGCTCAAGTCGACGCCCTAATTTTCATGATTTTCCCTGTAATTTTCTCTGATTGCAGGGAATTCTGCGCGCAGACCGGTTCGCCCGAGACTGCGTCGTCAGCCAGAATTCCGCAAATCATTCGAATCGCGAGAAAACAGCTCCAGCTGGGGCGCGTTCCACATCCGTGTGACGCATGGCTGGCACGCCAGGGGAGCACCTCGCGCCCGCCATACCCCATGTCGTGCGTCGCGGCGCGGTTCTATTATTGGCGGCTATTGGCGGCGGCGAACGCCATCGGCGGGCCCGGGATCGAGAAATTCTGCGACGCTGATATTCTGGCCCAGCAACCCCGCGCGCGCGTCCTCGCGGGCCGGATAGCCGCGCTCGCCGATCGCGGCTTCTTCCCCGCCGCCATGACCAGCCGCCTGTCGCAACAGCAAATCCGGAAGATGTTCCGTAAGCGCCGTTGCGACCCCATTGATTCTTCGGGTTCGGAAGGATTTTCGGATGTGAGATTCTTCTGAGGGACAGCCATGTCTCTGGAAGGATCCGAAGATGAACGAGAATGCGACGATCGAAACGGCTTTTGGCGCAGGATTTGTCGGACGTGTGGATTTTCGTCGTTCACGTTCGGGCAATCGGCTGTGGTCGAAGGAGCTGAAGGGCCGGATCGTACGAGAGAGTCTCGCGCCTGGAGCGCGCGTCGCCGACGTGGCCCGCAAATATCGGATATGCGCGCAGCAATTGACGCAGTGGCGCCGCCAGGCGCGCACCGGGCGGCTCGCGCTGGTGACCGACGGTCCCGCGGAGTTCGTGGAGATCGAGCTCGAGCAGCCCTCCGTTCGTAACGAGAGCGATGCGAAGATCGAGATCGTCGTCGGCAAGGTCGTGTTACGGCTGGATCAGGACACCGCGTCGACGCGCATCGCCGAGATCATGACGGCGCTGGAGCGCGGCGCGTGATCATTCCGTCGCAAGGGTTGCGGATCGTGCTCGCCGTGCGTCCCGTCGATTTCCGCTGCGGGCATGACGCGCTGGCCGCTCTCGTGCAAAACAAGCTCGGACTCGATCCGCATTCCGGGCTCATCGTCGTGTTCCGCTCGAAGCGAATGGATCGCTTGAAGATTTTGCTGTGGGACGGAACCGGACTCGTGCTCGTCTACAAGCGTCTCGGCGATAGCCGCTTTTCTTGGCCGCAGATCAGCGACGGCGTCCTGCAATTGAGCCGGGTGCAATTCGAAGCTCTATTCGACGGGCTCAACTGGAAGCGCGTCGGCGAGCGGATCGTGGCGACGCCGACCGCGGCGAACTGATCGCAACTTCGGCTTCATTCGGCGCCTCGCTTGCGATAGATTCGCCGACGTGACGCCGAGCTTCGATCCCTCCAGACTCGCAGAGCTGCCTGCCGAACTACGCGCATTGTTCGAAGCTCAGCGCGCCATGCTCGAAGCCGAACGCATCCGCGCCGATCATGAGCTCGCCGCGCGCCTTCACACCGAGAGCGAGCTCGCAGCGTCGAAGGAGACGGTCGAACGTCTGCAATTGCTCGTCAAGGAATATGAACGCGCGCGTTTCGGCAAGCGTTCGGAGAAACTCGATCCCGATCAGTTACAGCTCGTTCTGGAAGATATCGAGATCGCCATTGCCGAAGTCCAGGAGCGGGAAGACGATCGCGCGCGCCGCTCGGGGCGCCCGGCGACCAGGGAGCGCGCCGCCCGCGCCGCGCGCGCCTTTCCTGCTCATCTGCCGCGCGTCGAGCGCGTGATCGAGCCAGAAAGCCTCGCCTGTCCCTGCGGCTGCGGCCTGATGGTTCGGATCGGCGAGGACCGCTCCAGCCGCCTCGACGTGACGCCGGCGCAATATCGCGTCATCGAGACCGTGCGGCCCCGCTACGCCTGTCCGACAGGATGCGCGGGCGTCGCCCAGGCGCCGGCTCCTGCGCATCTGATCGAGGGCGGCGTTCCCACCGAGGCGCTGCTGGCGCAAGTGGCGGTCGCCAAGTTCAGCGAGCACATGCCGCTCTACCGTCAATCGCAGGTCTTCGCGCGCCACAGGATCATGCTCGACCGCGCCGTTCTGGCCGATTGGATGGGAACGACGGCCTTCCACCTCGCGCCGATCGTCGAGCGCATGAGCGCGCTGATGAAGCTGTCCGGCCGTCTATTCATGGACGAGACTCGGGCGCCGGTTCTCGATCCCGGCCGCGGCCGGACGAAAACTGGCTATCTCTGGGCGGTTCTGCGCGACGACCGCGGGCACGGCGGCGCCGATCCGCCGATCGTGGTCTATCATTACGCGCCGGGTCGCAGCGGCGAGCACGCCGAGCGGATGCTCGAAGGATTCGACGGCGTTCTCCAGGTCGACGGCTATGGCGGCTATCATCGTCTGGCGCGCGCCGAGCGCAAAGGTGGCGCCCCACTGCGGCTCGCCTGGTGTTGGAGCCATGGCAGGCGCGAGATCATCGCCGCCACGCCGAAAGCGGGCTCGCCCATCGCCGAGGCGATCCTGGCGCGCATCGCCGCGCTCTATGCGATCGAGGCGGACATCCGGGGCAAAGAGGCGCCGATCCGGCAGAGCGTTCGCGCCGAGCGGTCGCGGCCTCTTGTCGTCGAGCTCGAAGAGTTTTTGCGCGCCCAGGCCGCTCGCCTCTCCGGCCGCAGCGACATGGGCAAGGCGGTCGCCTATCTTCTGAATCATTGGGCCGGGCTGACCCTGTTCCTCGACGATGGACGCGTCGAGATGGACACCAACCTCGTCGAAAATCAGATTCGGCCGCTGACTCTCACGCGCAAGAATGCGTTATTCGCGGGGCACGATGAAGGTGGACGTTCCTGGTCACGTCTCGCTTCGCTCATTGCGACATGCAAGTTGAACAGCGTCGATCCCTATGCCTGGATGAAGGCGACGCTCGAGGCGATCGCCGATGGCCATCCGCAGTCGCGCATCGACGAGCTGATGCCCTGGGCCTTCAAATCCTCGTCGCCGACGCCAGCCGCCTGATCGCTCACCATTGCGCTGAACCAATCGCTGACAAAGCTTTGCGCCAAAGGCTTGCAATGCCTTGTCGCAACGAATTGCAAGCTATTCTTCCATTCCAGCGGCAATGGGACGACAACGGCGCTTACGATGTTCCGCATCGTCTTCACCCGGTGTCTCCGGAACATAGCGTTGGACCCAGCGCATAATCGTCGTGTGAGCCAGAGACAAGCCGCGTTCGGCCATCATTTCCGAGGTCTCGCTAGCCGAGCTCGTACGCAGATACCAGCGCACGCCGAGGAATGACTTCCCGATCGAAATGCCGGCCTTTGAAAAGATCATCGACACTCAGCGCCGTTGTCACCCCATCGCCGCAGAAACTCCCTCACCCGCGACCATGCCTCGAACTCGGGGCTCGCGCCAGAGCCTCCGCTCTCCACATCGGAATCATTGCTTTCGACCGGCCTTTCGTCCTATACTCGATTCTCGACATGCTTTGCACAGTTTAGAGAACTCTTTTTCCTGAGGAGAATAGCTTGCAATCTCGCCGGACCATGCTTCTCCGAGCGGGAACTCTCGGCCTAGCTTTGCCGTTATGGTCTAACCACCCGGTTGCTCAAATCAGGAATAGCGCCGTGACCTTGCTCTCCGCGCCCATCGAGATGGCCGGGGACTGGGGGCATATGCTCCCTGGTTCCGCGGAGCGAGTTGTCGAGCGCATGCGGCACTCATGCCTCGATGGCATTCGCCTGGTCTCGGACCGTCAACCGACGAGACTGCGGGTGGACGAGCATACGTCTGGCAACCCGGCGATCTGGCTGCATCCCGACGGCAGCACCATGGCATGGATTATCGTCAATATCGGCGAGCGGGACTGGTCGAGGCTGGCCTATCAATTTGGCCACGAACTTGGCCATGTCATGGCGAACAGCTGGGAGCCGGATGCGAAACCGGCAAGCCCCTGTGGGTGGCTCGAGGAAGCTATGGTGGAAGCATTTTCGATCCACGGCCTCGGCCGTCTAGCCGAGAGCTGGAAGACCAATCCGCCGTTTCCGAATGACGGCGCATTCGGCGAAGCCATCGCCGACTACCGGCGGAAAACCATCCAAGGTTACTCCGTACTCGCTCGGGAGCAAGCAGGCTCGGCCGACTTTGGGTCGTGGTTCGAAGATCGCCGCGTCGAAATAGAATCCGTCGCCGCGCTCAGCCCGTTTGCCAAGGTCGCATCCTTGACCATTCTCGACGAATACGAGAAAGCCCCTTCCATCATCGAGGCGTTGGGCGCTCTGAACCGTTGGCCCGGCCGCAGTGGCGTGCCGATCGAGGATTATCTTCGCTTGTGGGAGACGAGTTGCGCCGAGCTGTCCGCCTCCCCGTCTTTGCCCGCCCGTCTTCGAGGACTATTGCATTTGGGCTGAGTTTGCCGGGGATAGGGATTGAGACATTTCAAAAAGTCACGCTCCCAGAAGATCTGCCTTTCGATGATCGTCAAGGACGAGGCGTCGGTGATTGCCCGTTGCCTCGCGTCGGTTCGGCCGCTCATCGACTATTGGGTGGTCGTAGATACGGGTTCTACGGACGGCACGCAGAATGTCATACGAACTTCTTTGCAAGACATTCCTGGTGAGTTGCACGAGCGCCCCTGGCTCGACTTCGCGCATAATCGGAGCGAAGCGCTCACACTGGCCAGAAACCACGGCGATTACAGCCTGATCATCGACGCCGACGACGTGCTCGCTTTGCCGCCGGGTTTCCGGATGCCGTTTTTGAAAGAAGACTCCATCGTGCTTGAAATCCGCAATAAGGGACGCCGTTTATTGCGCCCACAGCTCGTCCGGAATACCGTGCCGTGGCGCTATGAAGGCGTCCTACATGAGTTCCTCAGTTGCATCGATAAGAATGGTGAGAGAATTTTCGCCGAAAACCGGAGCCAGAAAAGGCTCCCCGGGGTTAAAATCGTCATGACCGAGGACGGAGCGCGACGGCGAACATCATCGACGGAGCGGTATCGACGAGATGCTTTGGTTATTGAAAATGCTTTGCAAACCGAGGCCGATCCGTTCTTGGTGGCGCGGTACAAATTTTATCTCGCGCAAAGCTATCTCGATGCGGGCGAAAAACAAAAAGCATTGGCGACTTATCAGGAGCGCGCAAAACTCGGCTTTTGGGAGCAGGAAATATTTATCAGCCTCTACCGGTCCGCGAATATAAAGGCGGAGCTCGGCTACGATGCGGACGACGTCATCCAGAGTTATCTTCAGGCCGATCGCGTTGTCGCGTGCCGAGCCGAGGCGCTGTACGACGCGGCGCGCTTCTGCCGACAACACGAGAGATTCCGGGAAGGATTTGAATTCGCGGAGCGTGCATTGCGTATCAAGCCACCGGCGGGCGGGCTTTTCGTGGACGATTGGGTGTACGATTACGGTGTGTTGGACGAATACGCCGTCAACGCCTATTGGACCGAGCGCTACGCCGATTCTCTCGCCGCCTGTGAACGCTTGCTCCGCAATCCGAAAATCCCAGCCGAGACCCGCCGACGGGTCGAGCAAAATGCGCGCTTTGCGCGTGAGAAGCTGTCGTCGCGGCAAACAGGCGCAAAATTGGAGAATTTCGCAGCTTCCCCACAGCAGAAGCGCGGGAATTGAGGCCAGTTCTTATCGGCACGCCGGCGCGCTCTGGCTCGCCGTAGGACGACGATCCGTGGTATAGAAGTGGCTGGCGCCAACAGAGGGAGGACGTTTGGAACAGGGAAAGTCATTGGCGCGCTAATCATGTTAGCGGTGGGAAGACCGACAAGTCAAAAAGCATATTCAACAGCGTGAAATCATAAAGCATATGATCGACCATCTCGACTTATTCGACTGCTACGGGGATCAATAGATGATGAGCAGCACGGGCTACTGCCGCCTGCGCTCACTCTGACCGGCATTTTTCGAGTTGTAATAAAGATTACTTTCTCTTTGATGATGGAGGAATTTGTGACTACCATCGGCCTTTGCATGATCGTGAAAAACGAAGCCCGAGTGCTTCAGCGCTGCCTCGATAGCGTCCGGCCGTTCCTGGACTATGTGCTCATCGAGGACACGGGCTCCACCGATGGGACGCAGCAACTCATCCGCAACTGGCTGGATCGCGTCGGGCTCCCCGGGGTCGTGATCGAAGAGCCGTGGCGTGATTTCTCGTATAACCGGTCCCACGCCCTCGCGAAATTGCGTGAGCATTCGGAGATCGACTATGCGTTCATGATCGATGCCGATGACCGGATAGATATTGACGATGGCTTCGATATAGCGGCGTTCAAGGCAGGGATGACGGCCGATTTTTACGATGTCGAGATCCATCACGGATCGATTCGGCATCACCGGCCACAAATCTATCGCAACAGTATAAATTTCACCTATCGCGGAGTGCTGCATGAGTTCCTTCAACCACCACAGGAGGGATTAAATCGAGTCACGCCGACCGGGTTCCATATGACGATCGTCGGTGGCGGCGGCCGCAGTCAAGATAAGGAAAAATTCCAGCGAGACGCGGCTCTGCTGGAAGGAGCGCTCGCAACGGAACAGGACCCCTTTCTAATTTCCCGGTACACCTTTTATCTGGCGCAGAGCTATAGGGATCATGGCGGCCTGGAAAAGGCCCTGGAAAGATATCTGGCTAGAGAGAAGATGGGGTTTTGGGACGATGAGATTTACGTCTCGCTCTGCGAAGCGGCGCACATCTCTGCAGACCTCGGCCGTCCGGAGGAGGAGGTTCTAGCCATCTATGAGCGCGCCATCGCCAAGGCGCCGCATCGAGCCGAGGCATTTCACGGCGCGAGCCATTACTTTTTCCAGCACGGGCGGAACGAGGAAGGATACCAGATCGCGAAACGCGGCCTCGAGCTCACGGAGTCGTCTCCGCCCACGGGGCTGTTCATCCAAAATTGGATTTATGAGACGGGACTGTTGGACGAGTATGCAATCAATGCGTACTGGTCCGGACATTACAAGGACTGCCTCGACGCCAATTTGCGCATAGTGTCCCATCCCAATTGTCCGGATTCGCAACGGAAACGATTTCTCGATAATGCGAAATCCGCTGCCGCCAATCTCAGTGAGAAATCGACGTCGAGCGTGTATCAGGCGCGACGCCTCGCCGACACCCACGCGCCGATCGAGCCCCGCGAACTGCATAGCATTGTGGTCGCCCCCCCCAGGATCCTCGTGGCGATCCTGGCCAAGCAAAAGGAAGCGGTTCTGCCATTCTATCTCGAATGCATCGAGGCCTTGGATTACCCCAAGGACGCGATCCATCTCTACATTAGAACAAACAACAACACCGACCGGACGGCCGAAATCCTGCGGGACTGGGTGAGCCGCGTGCGTGACGGCTACGCCGGGGTCGAGATGGACGAGTCGGACGTAGACGCGCCGGTCGAGCAATTCGGCGTGCATGAATGGAACGCGACCAGATTCGGCGTGTTGGGGCATATTCGCAATGTCAGCCTGGCGGCGACGCAACGGCTCGGCTGCGATTACTACTTCGTCGCGGACGTGGATAATTTTCTCCGGCCCAACACTCTTCGAGAGCTTGTCGCCTTGGGATTGCCGATCGTGGCCCCGCTGTTGCGGCATGTCGATCCGAATTCGTCATATTCGAATTATCACGCGGCGATCGATGCGAACGGGTACTTCGTGGATCATGAGATGTATTTTCCACTGTTGTATCGTGAGGTGAAAGCTGTGTGCGAGCTTCCGGTCGTACATTGCACCTATTTGGTGCGGGCGGAGTTGATCCCTCAGCTCTCGTATGTCGATGACAGTCATCGGCATGAATATGTGGTATTTTCGGACTGTGCGCGCCGGCGGCAGATACCGCAATACTTGGACACACGGCAGGTTTATGGTTATTTGACCATGGATGAAGATGCGACAGGGGCGCAGGCGCTGATAGGGCCCGAGATCGCGCGGGCGCTGGCGACGCCACGGGCTGATCGCCCATGGCTGCGTTCAGAAACGAGGGAGAGCTATCGCCGATTTTCGGTGACGGCCTGAGGAATGCATTCAGATACCTGTCTCAGGCCGATTCGTTCTCGAGTATTGTTATCCGCCTGAAGGAATTCACGCGGTCGAGAAACTGCCGGGACGTTTTTTCTGTTTGGCCAGGAATCTGATGGCGCGCTAGCCCGCCTACGACGCAAGTGAGGATGGATCGGCTAGCGCTGTCAGGTCGCTCTGCGCGTCGGCAATTCCTCGAGCGACTGCGCGCGCTCCAACCACTCCCGCGTTTCCCCTTGGTTTGGTTCGCCCGCGCCACCTTCGACGAGATAATGCCCGAGCATCAGCTGGGCTTGGCCGTGTCCGAGTTCCGCCGCCGCACGGAACCAACGCCGAGCTGTCTCCCGATCGATCGGCAGACCATGGCCGCCGCTGTGGAGAGCGCCAAGTGCGAACATGGCGCCACTATGACCTTTGGCAGCCGCTTTCTCGAGTAGGGTCAGCGCGGTAGGAATTTCGGATGGGCCGCCGCGGCCATTCACCATCATTTCCGCTAGCGCTACCTGCGCGTCCGACATGCCGGCGTCAGACGCCTTGGCGAACCAAGCGCGCGCCTCGGTCAAGTCACTCGCCATGCCGCGCCCTTCCGTAAGCAGAAGCCCATACATATATTGGGCTTCCGGCAGTCCCTCGGCGGCGCGGCGCAGCCAGAGCGCCGCGTGTCCGTAGTTTTGCTCGACTCCTACGCCTTTTGCCAGACAGACCCCGAGATTGAAGGCGGCGGTGAGATCGCCGGACCCGGCGGCTCGTCGGAACCAATCGGCGACTACGCCTGCATCTTCCGCCTTGCCCGCTCCGTCCAAGACGAGATTCGCCAGGTCCACCTGCGACGCCCGATCGCCCGCCTCGGCAGAGGCGCGCAGCCAGCGGGCCGCCTCTTCATCATCTTGCGCCACACCGGCGCCAACGAGATACAGCGATCCCAATGCACGAGCGCCGGCCCGGTCTCCCGCCTCGGCCGCTCGGCGAAACCATCTCGCCGCTTCGGGATAATTCGGCGGCAATTCACCATTCCCGAGGCATAAATTACCGACGAGAACAGCCGCTTCTGGATCGCCGGCCAACGCCGCGCGGCGCAACCATGTTTCACCGGTAATGAAATCTCGCGCGACGCCGCGCCCCTCCATCAGGGCGAGCCCCCATCTCGACTGCGCGGGACGTAGTCCTTTCTCGGCCGCGTCTTGATAAAGTCGCGCCGCGAATTCGGGATCACGCGCCGTTCCGAGCCCTTGCTCGGCAAGCGTCCCCAGCAAGTAAATGGCGGTCGGCAATCCCGCTTCGGCGGCCCGTTTCAGTTGCTCTCCGACACGCCGCCAGCCTTCCTCGTTTTCTGCATGCCGCGCCAGCGACAGAGCATAACCCAAGCTTCCTTCGGGGCAGCCCGCCGCCGCGGAGCGTTCATACCATCGCTCCCCGTCGTCCAGATCGCGCATGGATTCTGGACCGTGGACGAGGATGTAGGCCAGCAACGCCTGACCTTTCGCGGAGCCTGCCAGGGCCGCTCGGCGCGCCCATGTCATGGCCTGGTCGAAATCGGGATCGGCCGACGTCTCTCCGCCAAACAACAGCTGAGCCGCCCGAGGCTCGCGATCCGCAGAGTCGGCGCTCGCCCCTCCCACCAATCCTTGCAGGCACAAAGCCGCGAGTAGCGATTGCGCCTCTACGCACTCATGCGACGCCGCGCGCCGCAGCCACCGCGCGCCCTCCGCCCTGCTCGGCGGCACGCCGGCGCCCTCGAGATAGGCTCGCGCAACTCGATACTCCGCATCAGAAACGCCAGCCTTCGCCGCAAGCGACAGCAGGGGAAAGGATTCAGCGTATTTCCCTTGCTCGCTCAACAGGATCGCCCGGCGCAGCGCCGCCGCTGGCGAAACAAGGCCGACGAGTCTATCCAGAACGCCCATGCTCATCGAGCTCCTGCCATGAGCGTCACGCCGCCTCGCCCCGCCGTCATGGTTCGCGCATCGCCTCTTGCGGGATGGGCGCAACCATGCCGAAGAAGTATTGGAGCACAGTCCGCTTGCCCACCTTGATATCGGCGGTCACAGGCATCCCGGGGATCACATGAAAGCCGACCGGAACACCGTGCAGCGCAACTCGATCGATGGCGATGCGGCTGCGGTAGAAAGGCTCTCCGGCCGTAGGCGGCGGGACGTCACTCGTAGGGTTGCGCGCCTCGGATTGCGCGGTGAAGCTGTCGGGACTGACGATTCGCACGGTGCCCTCGGCAAAGCCATACTGAGAAAAGGGAAAAGTATCGAATTTGACGATGACCGGAGCGTTGACATGCACATGTCCGTTGTCACGCCCGGCAATATTGGCCTCGATCTCCAGCGGCGCGTTGAGCGGCGCCAAGGTGATGAAGCGCTCTCCCGATTGCAGCACGGAGCCAACCGACACTTTTTCAACCGATTGGACGACGGCGTCGACCTCACTGCGAAGTTCCGTCAACTGGCTGCGCCGCTTCGCCTTGTTCAGCAACTCCCGGCCATCGCTCGCCTTGCTTCTGGCTTCGGAGAGCTTTTGAGAAACGTCGGCCCGCCATCCTCGAATGAAAGAATCACGCTCCGCCGCAAGGGCCGCCTGCTCGCGTCTGGCCCCGAGCACGGTCTGCTCCGCGTTCGCCAGCGAACGCGCCATTTCGGCGCGGTTGTCCGTCGCCATCCAGGTTTCCATCGGACTGCCGTATTTCATCGCCTCGAGCTTCTTGCGAGCCCGCTCGACATTCTGCGCCATTTCGAGGCGTTCTCGGAAGGCGAGAGCATCGGCCTCGGAGCGCGCTATCACCGCGCCAGCCTCATCGAGCCGATTGCGGTAATTGTCGACTCTCGCATCGAACTCGGCCTTGCGATGGCTGAAGATCTCCGCTTGAATGAGCCAGTGTGGATCGGATCCCGAATAGCTGAACGGCCGTCCCGCGGCCTCGGCCTCGAGTCGCGAGACCTCGGCCTCGAAGCTCGACACTTGTGCAAGGAGCGCGGCTTTATCCGCATCGGAAAAAGTAGGGTCGAGCCGCGCCAGCAACTGGCCGGCTCGCACCTCTTGCCCGTCGCGCACGTCGATCGATCGTACAATTCCGGTTTCCAATGGCTGCACGAGAATATTTGACGATTGAGAGATTACAATACCTCGCGCCGTTACGACCGTGTCAATCGGGATAAGCCCCATTGTCACGATCGAAACAGCCAACATGCTTGCAATGATCCAAACGATATTGCGCGCCGAATGTGGAACCTCTGCGTTGGCGATTGCCGCCGACGGCCATTGAAATTCGAGAATCACCGGCAATGTCGGATCGTTTCGCTCAGATGGGCGCCTGATCAAGGACTGCAGTTTCAATGAAGCTTTGTTCATTGCAGGATTACCTTCCTGATGACGCAGCGCTACGCGCATCGACGCCACCGTCGTCGTTCAACCTCCGGGAACCGTCCTCGGCGCAAGGGCGAGATGACGCGCCCCTTGGCTCTTCTCCATATGCCGGTTCTGCTGGTTCCAGAGTTGACGATAGATCGAGCAGCGCTCGAGCAGCTCGCTGTGCGGACCAACGTCATCGACTCTGCCCTCCTCCATGACCAGAATCTGATCGCAGTTGGTCAGGGATGACAGACGATGCGAAACGATGACCATGGTGCGCCCGTGCGCGATGCGTAACAAATTTTCGTTCACCGCCGCTTCGCTCTCCGGGTCGAGCGCGCTAGTGGCCTCGTCGAGGATCAGGATGCGCGGATCGTGGATCAGCGCGCGCGCGATCGCCAGACGCTGGCATTGTCCGCCGGAAAGGTTCGGCGAACCCTCTTCGATATAAGTTTCGTAACCATTCGGCATCCGCTCGATGAATTCCTCGGCGCCCGCGAGACGCGCCGCGCGGACAGCGTCCGCGAACGTCAGTCCAGGGCGTCCGGCGATGATGTTGTCTCTGACCGAGCCGCGAAACAGAAAGTTGCTCTGCAGAACCACGCCGAAACTCTGACGGAGATGCCGGAGGTCGATATCGCGCAAATCCGATCCGTCGAGCTTCACGAACCCCCTGTAATCGCGGTTGAGCCCCTGCAAGAGACGGGTAATCGTGGACTTTCCCGAGCCGCTGCGACCAACGATGCCGAGCATGGCGCCGGCGGGAATGGAGAAGCTCACCCGATCGAGCGCCGGCACTTTGCTGCCGCCATAGGTGAACGTGACGTCCTGGAAGCTGATCGCGCCAATCAACTTCGGCCGCAACCCGACGGCGCCCGAACCGGACTCGAGCGGGTGATTCAATACCGACGCCGCTTCCCCGATCGCGGCATTGACTTCCTCGAAGTCTTCCACGAGCCGCGCCAGACCCACGAGCGGCTGCGCCATGCGCTGGCTCAGCATCATGAATGCAAATAGGCTGCCGACCAGGTAGCCGGTCGGATCGTTTATCGCTATGTAAGCGCCGATCACCATGACGCCGAGCGTCATCATGCGCTCGATCGGGGTCACCAAGGTCGCCGGCCAGTTGGCTAATTGTTCAAAAGCGAGGCGCCACTTCCCCGACTCCGCAATTCGTTCGTCCCATATGGCCCTGCGCTGTGGCTCCAGCGCCAACGCTTTCACTGTCCTTATTCCAACAATTGTTTCGCCGAGCGCGGCCGCCTTCCAGCTCTCCGCGGAGGCCACTCGACTGAAGAGGACCCTGAGGCGGCCCAAATAGGCCAGGATGATCGACATGATCGCTACGCCGCAGGCGACGACGATCCATGTCAGGGCCGCGTTCAGATAAAAAAGAAAGGGAAGCAACACACAAAGAGTGACGAGATCGAGAAAAGTGGCGAAAAGCTTACCAGTGAGAAACTCCCGCACCTTGTGGACTTGGCCGATCTTGTACATCGTCTCGCCGGCCGGGTGACGCTCGAAATAATCGAGAGGCAGGCGCAGCAGGCGATTGAAAACATGCAGGTTCAGCTTGGTGTCCAACCGCGCGCCAACGACCGAGGTAATCAGCCGCCGAGCGTATCCCAGGAACGTGTCGTACCCGACACAAATCACCATCATCCAGGACAGCAGCGACAAGGTCGAGATGCTATGGAACTGTAGCACCTTGTTCACCGTCGTCATGACCAAGAGCGGCGGGAAGATCGAAAGAACGCTCATGGCTAGGGAAGCGAGTCCGATGTCACGTAGCGATTGACGCTCTTGCAGCACCAGATCGATAAGCCAACGAAAATTGAACAGCGCATCTGTCTCGCCGTATCCGCGTATCTTGCGCAGGAGCACCGCCTCTCCTGTCCAGACCTCCGAAAGCCGCAGCTCGTCGACTGGAAACGACTCCGCTCCGGCAGGGGCGGACGGATCCTTTAAAAAAACAACCTTTCGCGCCGGGTCGGCGCCCACCGCCAAACCGGCGCTGCCGTCTGTGAACAACAACACGACCGGCCCATCGTCATGGATCCGAAGCAAATGTCGCCATTTAATTCGGACGGCGCGTGACCAAACGCCGGCATTCACGGCCCAGTCCGAGAGGGCCGCCGCCGACAGCGCTGTCTCGCCGGACGCATGTCTGATTTCGGTCATATCGAGCTCTACGCCATGATACCGGGCAGCCTGAAGCATCGCTTCCAAGCGGGGATGTACCGGGACTTCTCCGCCGGCCTCGTCTCCATCCGGCTCCGAAGCCGGCGACTTCGCCGTATCCGAAGATTTGCGCGGCCGCCCCTGATCCGGCATGATCAATTTCAGTGAAACCGCAGCTCCACTGCTCTCGCGCGGGGCGCGAGAAGCGTTGGTTTCACTTGGCGACAGCCTATCGCCGACAGCACCGACGATGCTGTGACCGAGCCGATGAGCGTGGAGCCAAACTGGCGACAAAATCCGAAGCAGCCAGGGCGATAAGGATGATTTTTCCTGCTCGTCCGCGCCAGGAGCCATGTTGGAAAACGAACTTTCCCGGCTCCGCAGGATAGCTTCGGCCTCGCATTCACCGATCGCCTCTTCGAGCGCGAGACGCTCGCGCTCGATTTCCAATTCGGTAATCGAAGGGCTTTCTTTGACCCGACTCAGAACGATACGCGCACGCTCATAAATGGCTCGGCGGCCTTCCGCGGTATTTTCATCGAGCGCGGCGACAGCGCTTGTGATCAAGGGATAATAAACATTCATCGGCGGTCACCAATCCCGCGACCATGGCGCCCAATCATGCCCGCTTGCCGCAGCAAATAAGCAGTCCCTATGCGTGAAATTTGTCGACAGTAATTAGACGACATATTTTGTCGAAGGAGGTTCGGGGGCATCAGCCGATTGCTGTGGCCCCGAGCCTCGTGTGGTGAAGCCTGGGCGGCGGCTGTCCATGCCGCCGCCCAGCGCTACGCCGTTTCAATGCTTATGCGGGTTCCCTTGATCCGTGAAGAGATCTCTCGGATCGGGCTTATTGTTCCCTGCTAGGCTGCCAAGTGCGCTGCCCAGCGAGTTGTTCGGCGTATGAGGTCCGAACCCTCCGCCCGTTCCATTGGTCTTCAACCCGCCAATCAACGGGTCGACAGTTGTAAGGGCCGCATTCAAGTTCACCCCTCCAAGGCCATGGTTTCCGATACCACCCGCGCCGCCGGCAGGCGTCGTCCCGCCGTAGCCGGTCGCGCCCTGCGGAGAATGCAGGAACCGCAGTGTATTGAACCCACCGCCGCTGGCGCCGAAAGGCGTCGTCAGAGGACCGCTCGCTCCGGTCGCCCCTTGCGAGTGCGTCCCGGCGGCGCCCGTCGCTCCAGTCAGACCTGTGTAGCCCGTCTTTCCGCTATGCCCCGTCGATCCGGTGTGACCCGTCTTTCCGGTGTGGCCGGTTGCGCCCGTCGCTCCAGTTCGACCCGTCGCTCCAGTGTGCCCCGTCGGTCCAGTGTGGCCCGTCTTTCCGGTGTGCCCCGTCGGTCCGGTGTGGCCCGTTTTTCCGGTGTGGCCCGTCGGTCCGGTGTGCCCCGTCTTTCCGGTGTGCCCCGTCGGTCCGGCGTGCCCCGTCTTTCCGGTGTGCCCCGTCGGTCCGGCGTGGCCCGTTTTTCCGGTGTGGCCGGTTGCTCCCGTCGCTCCGGTGGCTCCGGTTCGACCAGTCGCGCCAGTTCGACCCGTCGCGCCGGTGCGGCCGGTTGCTCCCGTCGCGCCGGTGCGGCCGGTTGCTCCCGTCGCGCCGGTCAGCCCCGTCGCTCCGGTGGCTCCAGTTCGACCCGTCGCTCCAGTGGCTCCGGTTCGACCCGTCGCGCCGGTGCGGCCGGTTGCTCCCGTCGCCCCGGTTCGACCCGTCGCTCCGGTGACGCCGGTTCGACCAGTCGCGCCCGTCGCCCCAGTTCGACCCGTCGCGCCGGTCAGACCCGTCGCTCCGGTGGCTCCAGTTCGACCAGTCGCGCCAGTCACACCCGTCGAACCGGTGGCGCCGGTCACACCCGTCGCGCCAGTGGCTCCGGTCAAACCCGTCGCGCCGGTCGCGCCGGCGTTACCCGTCGCACCAGCGGCCCCCGTCGCGCCAGTGGCCCCCGTCGCTCCAGTGGCTCCAGCGCCGGTCAGACCTGTCGAACCGGTGGCGCCGGTCACACCCGTCGCGCCAGTCAAACCCGTCGTGCCGGTCGCGCCGGCGTTACCCGTCGCACCAGCGGCCCCCGTCGCGCCAGTGGCCCCCGTCGCTCCAGTGGCTCCAGCGCCGGTCAGACCTGTCGAACCGGTGGCGCCGGTCACACCCGTCGCGCCAGCGGCCCCCGTCGCGCCAGTGGCTCCGGTCAAACCCGTCGCGCCGGCATCGCCCGTCGCACCAGTGGCTCCAGTCACACCCGTCGCGCCGGCGTCGCCCGCCGCGCCGGTGGCTCCGGTCACACCCGTCGCGCCAGTCGCTCCGGCGTCGCCCGCCGCGCCGGTGGCTCCGGTCACACCCGTCGCGCCGGTCGCTCCGGCGTCGCCCGCCGCGCCAGTGGCTCCGGTCACACCCGTCGCGCCGGTCGCGCCGGCGTCGCCCGCCGCGCCAGTGGCTCCGGTCACACCCGTCGCGCCGGTCGCGCCGGCGTCGCCCGCCGCACCGGTGGCTCCGGTCGCTCCGGCGTCGCCCGCCGCACCGGTGGCTCCGGTCGCTCCGGCGTCGCCCGCCGCGCCGGTGGCTCCGGTCACACCCGTCGCGCCAGTCGCTCCGGCGTCGCCCGCCGCGCCGGTGGCTCCGGTCACACCCGTCGCGCCGGTCGCGCCGGCGTCGCCCGCCGCGCCGGTGGCTCCGGTCACACCCGTCGCGCCGGTCGCGCCGGCGTCGCCCGCCGCACCGGTGGCGCCGGCGTCGCCCGCCGCGCCAGTGGCTCCGGTCACACCCGTCGCGCCGGTCGCGCCGGCGTCGCCCGCCGCGCCAGTGGCTCCGGTCACACCCGTCGCGCCGGTGGCGCCGGCGTCGCCCGCCGCGCCGGTGGCGCCGGCGTCGCCCGCCGCGCCGGTGGCTCCGGTCACACCCGTCGCGCCGGTCGCGCCGGCGTCGCCCGCCGCGCCGGTGGCGCCGGCGTCGCCCGCCGCGCCGGTGGCTCCGGTCACACCCGTCGCGCCGGTCGCGCCGGCGTCGCCCGCCGCGCCAGTGGCTCCGGTCACACCCGTCGCGCCGGTGGCGCCGGCGTCGCCCGCCGCGCCGGTGGCTCCGGTCACACCCGTCGCGCCGGTCGCTCCGGCGTCGCCCGCCGCACCGGTGGCGCCGGCGTCGCCCGCCGCGCCGGTGGCTCCGGTCACACCCGTCGCGCCGGTCGCTCCGGCGTCGCCCGCCGCGCCGGTGGCGCCGGCGTCGCCCGCCGCGCCAGTGGCTCCGGTCACACCCGTCGCGCCGGTCGCGCCGGCGTCGCCCGCCGCGCCAGTGGCTCCGGTCACACCCGTCGCGCCGGTGGCGCCGGCGTCGCCCGCCGCGCCGGTGGCTCCGGTCACACCCGTCGCGCCGGTCGCGCCGGCGTCGCCCGCCGCGCCGGTGGCTCCGGTCACACCCGTCGCGCCGGTCGCGCCGGCGTCGCCCGCCGCGCCGGTGGCGCCGGTCACACCCGTCGCGCCGGTCGCTCCGGTGTCGCCCGTCGCGCCAGTGGCTCCCGTCGCTCCGGTGTCGCCCGTCGCGCCAACCGGGGTCACTGGTGTCGCGATTATACTTGGCGTGACGTCAGTCCCGTCTGCAGCATATGCGACGATAGTGCCTCCGGTAGCGGTGGCCGGGAGAAAAATCAAACCGTTAAATGTGCCGGCAGGCACACCGCCGAGACCGCCCAAAGGGGCAGAAGTCGATACCGTGGTGCCTAGCAGAGTATAAACGCCCCCGATGTTATAGTAGAAGAAAATCGCCTGCCCGCCCTGGGCGGCGGAGAACCCGCTAATTTGGAGAAGCTCCCCATCCATAGCTCAATCCCTTATGTTCAAATTAATAGACTGATATGAAACTTAATAGACTGATATGAAAACATGAAACAGAAATACGTTAAACACCCTGCCACGCTGCGCGGCTGTGTTCCGATAGAAGCCGGCGCCTGAAGATTTTCAGCAACGAATTAACTTGAAATCCTTCAGGAAGGCCTTGTCATTTTTGTCGTCTCTTACACCGATGCTGCTCGGCGTGCAGCCCTCGGGGAGCCGAAACGTTACGCTATATTGCCCCGCTTGGACGCCCGGAGGGACGAAAGCTCCGTTGGCCCCCACGATGTGGCCCGACCCCAATTGCACATAGCCATCCGAGGCCGCGGAGCGACACATTACGAAAACGATGCTCGCGCCCTCGTTGCGATCGATTCCGGATACGTTGAAGTAGCCGTCCATCTAAAAGCCCCCTCGAGTTGTTGCGTGGCGACCAGCTCTCGAGAGAGCGTCTCCCGCGGCGCCGACGGAGGGATCGACGAAAAGGATTTTGGAGCGGCCCCTCGCTCTCCGATCTTTCGCGCCGGCTAATTCAGCCGAAATTTCGCCATTCGCGACTGCAGCCGTCTGGGGTCCAGCGGTGGCTTTCATGACCGTCCTTTTAAATTCGAGCCATCAAGCTCATATCAACGGCAAAGGGCGCCACACACAAATGGCGCCGATGAGGGAACATAGCTACGGACAACATGTAGTCTAGCGCCTGCTTCTGGCGCGGGCTCGCGGTGTTGAACGCACGCTGGCGGGTTCACCCCAAAACACGCAGCATCCGGCGAAAGCAAAATTGTAACCTCCGCTCGAACATAGCACATGAGGATGCAGTCCGTTCAACCCCGTATAGTTACTTCAGCAATTCTAAATGGCGCGGTGTGGGTTGAACTTTTTGGTTTTCGTAGATTCGGCTTTCTGATTCGGGGTGGAGTTGGATTGCGGCGATCTTCCGTTCCGCTATGTCGGCAAGCACCCGTCGCGCCTCGCTCGAGGACGTGATTCCCTGGTCGCACTGATTCGGGCGGGGAGCGCGGCCATGGGCGATCTGATTTTCGAGCTTGTCGACGAGGAGGCTCCTCGCGCTCGGCTGTTCGCGATTTTTCGTGGACGACGAAAGATTCCTGGTCGCGCCGGCGGCGAGACCAATCCGCGCTTCATCGTCACCTTTCTGAAAGCCGAACGTTGGGCGGCGCGGCCGCTCTACGAGGATTTCTATTGCGTGTGCGTGCGCGGCTCTGCGACAAAATTGCGTAGTGTGATACGATGCTACGACATAAGCCCTCGCCCTCGGCGGCATCGAGCGCGCCGGGGGAAGGCTCTGGCGGCAATGTCGACTATCGCCGAGCGCCGGCGGTGGCAAATCGGCGGAAGTGGCTTTAGACTGCCGATGGGCGACGAGGGCTGCGACACGGCAAAAACGCCGGGGAGCGCTCGCGTGTACAAAAGATGCTTGTTTCTTCGGACGTTGTTTGTCATCGCGAACATGTCGTGAGGCCTGCTCGGCGTCTTCCGAGCGAGCAGGCCGAGGACCTCTCGCAATCCGGCGTTTTGCGCCCTACAAAATAGGCAGTTGCGAGAGAGCCGCATTCCCGGGCCGAAACGCCCGGGCCTCATTGAAGCTCGTCGGTCGTCAGAATCCTCGACTTTTCGATCCGGCATTCCCGGGCCCAAGCGCCCGAGACGCTCGACATAGAGCTTCTCTCGTCACTTGGCTCGCCTTTCGCTTTTCGGATGGGAAAGGCTTTCACATCTCCCGTTTCGATCCGTCCTCTATCAATCCCGTTCAAGGCGAGTTGCGGCTGCGCGCGCCGCCGGCCTCGAGCGACGAGACGCTCGTTGCGGCCCGCATGATCGACGAATGACCTATTGCCCGCGTCTCGCCTTTCTATGGGCGCACGGACCTCGATGCGCGCGAACGCGCCGAGAGCACGCGGCGCTCTCGGCGCTCACATTCAGTTCGGGCGGCTGCACGAACAGGAGTGACCCTGTTCGCGGTTGCCGCCGCCGCTGCAGGACGAGGTCACTTCCTGCTGCGCCAGAATGAAATTGAAGCCGTAATTTTCCTCGTCCTCGGAAAAGTCGACCGTCGCGCCACGGAGAATGTCCATCGACGGCTCGTCGACGAAGATCCGGACATCGCGAATTTCGATGACGACATCGTCCTCCCTCGGCTCCGCCTCGAAGCGCATGGCGTAATTCGGGCCGGAGCACCCGCCGGCCTCGGCCATGATACGAACGCCATGGTTCGCCTTGTCGTTGGCCTTCATGGAATTTTCGATCGCCGCCACGGCGGGGCGCGTCAGAATCAGCATTTTGGCCTCCTTTAGGCTTTGACGCAGGTGTTTTCGACCGGGCAGACGTCGGCGCAGCGCGGCGGATCGCCGTCGCACTCCGTGCATTTGGCGGCTTCGATGACGTAAGTGTCGCCCTTCATGCGAATGGCGGCGTTGGGACATTCGAACTCACAGGCGCCGCAGGCGGAACATTGCGAGGCGACGATCTTGTAGGCCATTGTCTTTTCCTATCGTTGCAGAAGTCAGGCGTCGGCGGGCGCGTTCTCGCGATGCTTCGCATAGAGCGCCGCGATGGAAGGCTCGATGAATTCGAAGGCGTAGTCGTCGCTCGGCTCGATGCCGGCCTCTTTCAGCTCGGCCTTCGGGCAGCCGCCGATTTTCGCGCAGAGCAGAACATCGACGTCGCGCAGCATTTCGATGATTCCGCCGAGCGCCGAATCCTCGCCGAAGCCGCCCTGGCAGTAATGATCGTCGATCTTGCGCACGCCGAGGAAGCGCACGCTGGCGCCGTCCACGCGATAGACCTGAAATTCCCGCGCATGGCCGAAATGCTGATTGATGATTCCGTCGCCCTTGGTCGCCACGGCCACCGTCAGAGCCCGCAGGTCGGGCGCCGCCGCCTCTTCGAGGAGGTTGGCCGCCGCCGTTTTGGCGAGGCGATGCGCCTCGCGCTTGCGCTCGATCTCCTCGCGATAGGCCTCGCGCCGGGAGAAATCGACTTCGATCGTGTCCGGCAGCTTGTCGAGGGTGAATTCCTGGCCACGGTCCTCGCCGAGCAGGCCGACGGCGTCGGCGCGGCATTGCCGGCAATGGCGCATCATTTTCGCGCCGCCCTCGCAGGCGTCCTGCACGGTCTTCAATTCCTGCGGCGTCGGGCCCCGCTGACCGGCGAGGCCGAAATAGGTCCCATGCGCGGCGTCGGAAATGAGCGGCATGATATTGTGAAGGAATGCGCCGCGCGCCTTGACCTCGCGATTGACCTCGATGAGATGCTGGTCGTTGATCCCCGGGATCATCACCGAATTGACCTTCACCAAGACGCCGCGCGCGGTGAGCATTTCGAGACCGAGCATTTGCCGTTCATGCAGAATGCGCGCGGCTTCGATGCCTTTGTAACGCTTGTGCCGGTAGAAAACCCAAGGGTAGATTTTCGCGCCGATCTCGGGGTCGACCATATTGATGGTGATGGTCACATGGTCGATGTTCATGTCGACGATCTCGTCGACATGATCCGGCAGAGCGAGGCCATTGGTCGAAATACAGAGCTTGATGTCGGGCAGTTCCCGTGCGACCAGATCGAACGTCTGCTTCGTATGGCGCCAGTCATAGAGCGCGTCGCCCGGTCCGGCGATGCCGAGGACGGAGAGCTGCGGCACGCTCTGAGCGACAGCGAGGACCTTGCGCGCGCCCTGCTCCGGCGTGAGACGCTCGGAAACGACGCCCGGTCGGCTCTCATTGGCGCAATCATATTTGCGATTGCAGTAGTTGCACTGAATATTGCAGGCCGGCGCGACCGCCACATGCATGCGCGCGAAATAATGATGCGCTTCCTCGGAGTAGCACGGGTGGTCCTTGACCTTTTCCCATATTTCCGGCGCGAGCTCGTCCGCTCCCTCGGAGGAGCCGCAAGAGGAGGACGCGCAGCCGCCGGAATTGGGGGCCGTCGTCGCCTGCCGTCCGTCCGCCGTTCGCATCAGATCTTCGATCGTTATCATCGGCTGTTCCTCATGAATGTCGGGCGTTCGGATCTGACGCCGAACGGCAGGAGAGTGACTGTTCACGGTGAGTTTCGGAGACGCCGAAGAGATGCGCCTTCTCAGATCATTATGGGGACGACCATCACGGGCTGGTCGAGAACCTGCAGCAGTCTGCGTCGAATGGAGCCGAGCGTCTGGCCGGCGAGCGCGCAAGTGAGACATTTTCCCGTCAAGCGCACCTCGACGCGCCGATCGCGCAGGGCGAGGAATTCGATGTCGCCGCCATCGGCCTGAATTCCGGGCCGCGCCTCTGCGATGATCTCGGCGATGATCCGTAGCCTTTCATCCTCGGTCATTGCAGTCTCGTTGCCGGCGCCGATTGAAGACATGAAACCCACCTATGGAATGCGGTCCGAGCCCGCGATTGCCTCACTCCAGCTCTTCCATCGACGAGACGAGCTTGCGACTCGCCGTCGTCTCCAGAGCGGCCGGAGGCGGCGAGATCGGAGACGACGCGGCGAGGGCCTTTTTCTTCGCCTTGTCGACCCAGGCCAGGCCGCCATAGACGAGAGCGAGGCTCACCTCGTTCAAAAGGTCGAGAATGTCGTGGCCTTCGTCGACGATGATCGGCTGAATGCCGGCCAGCATGAGCCGGCGGATCGAGTTGCTGCCGATAGAGGCGGCGTAAACGGCCGCGCATCCTTCGACGAATTCGAGTTTCGGAATGACCTTGTCTTCGACTGTTCCGGTGAGGCCGTTACGGCCGGTTTCGCCGACCTGCTCCGCCTTGAAGAATTGCCGAACGCCGATGAGATCGGCGCGGCCCGGCGACACATCATAGACGACCAGCCGCTCCGCTCCGCCGAAATGCAGGTCCACTCTCTCTTGATCGCTCGAGGCGAAGGCGATCTTGAGCATGGGTCACTCCGCCGCTTCGTTGCGATAGCGCGACACATGAGGCCGCAATTCCTGATAGTGATCCGAGAGGAGATTGGCGGCGGCGAAGACCAGCCGCCGCGTGCCGCCATAGCCGATCCACGCGTCCGCGTGAGCGCCATAGGCGTCGTAGACGGGAAAGCCGGCGCGTAGCAGAGCCGCGCCTGTACGGCGAGCGATCTCGGCTCCATGCGAATTCGCCACGATGAGATCGATTTCATTCTCGCGCACGAGCGTCTCGAAATCCTCGAGATCGCCGATGACGACAGATTCGATGGGCAGATCCTCGAGACGCGGAGCCTCGGTCGAAGCGACCGCCACGGCGACATCGGCGCCCATTCCGTGGAAGAAGCAGGTCATGGCGCCGACGAGATCGGCGTCTCCGGAGACTCCGATCTTCGCGCCGCCGAACTGAAACTGGCAATCGACCATGGCGTCGGCGAGCTGGTTGCGCTTGCGTTCGAACTGCGGCGGAACCGGCGCGCCGGAGATAGTCGCGAGCGCTTCCGTGAAGGCGTCGGATTCGGCGAGACCGATCAGCTGGTCGAAGCGCCAATCGGGAACATTGGTCTGCTCCTTCAAGAGATCGGCGGCGCGGGAGAGCGAACGGCCGATGACGAAGGTCGCGACCGATTCTCCCATCGATTCGATCTCGGCGCGCCCAGTGCCGCCATAGGTCAGCGTGGAATAGCCCGCCTCGATCAAATGGCCGTCGAGCGACGATCCGATATCGGGTAGAACGATCGGCGTCAGCCCGAAAGCCTCGATCCAGGCGCGCAGCTCCTCGAGATCGCCCGGCGTCGAGGATGCGGAAGCGAGCACATTGACCTGGCGCGTCTTCTTTCGCGCGATCGGACGCCGCGGAACGAGCGCTCGGATCATGGCCTCGACGGAGGCGGCGAAGCCGGTCTCGAGGCAGCCGAGCGTGTCGCTGGCGCTGACCGGCACGACCGCGACCGAGCCGAATTCCGGATGTTTGCGCCGGAATTCCTGCACCGTCCGCGGCACGTCGGCGCCTTGCATTTCCGAGAGGCCCGTCGTCACGATGCCGATGACCTTCGGCGCGTTCTTCGCGCAAATCGTCGCCAGCGCCTCGATCACATTGGAGTCCGCGCCGAGGACCGTCGTCGTCTGATCCATCGCCGTCGTCTGCAGCGGGATGGGCTCGTTGAAATGGCGCATGAAAAAAAGCTTGTTGAAGGAGGTGCAGCCGCGCGCGCCATGTTCGAGCGGCATGCATTCGGAGAGACCCATGAAGGCGAGCGACGCGCCGATCGGCTGGCTCGCCTTCAAGGGATTGACCGAGAGCGGCTTGGTCGGCGTGAGGATTTCGGCCATGTCGGCCTCCCTCAAGCGACGGCGCGCGCCGGAATGCGCTCCGCCCAGGCAGGACGGGAGCGCACCTGCGCCCAGACAGGGGAATGAACCGCATGATCGAGATTGCGTGCGAGCTCGATCAGCCCGTCATAGGCAGCGTAGCCGATGCGGCGAACATGATCGATGTCGAGGAACGGGATGCGGGACTTCAGCGTCGGGTAGATGTAGCGATCGCCGGCGATGAGAATGTCCGCATCGCACTCGCGGTAGACGTTGATGAGCGCGGTCTGGTCATTGTCCGAGATCATGCGCGCGTCGGGGCCCATGAGGTCTCGGATGCGGGCCTTGTCTTCCTCGGTCGATTTTTCCGTGCCTGTAGCCACGACGATCATGCCGAGGTCCTGCATGGCGGACACGACCGACCAGGATTTGTACCCGCCGGTGAAGATCAGCACGCGCTTGCCGCGGAGCCTTTCGCGCAACGGAACGAGCGCCGCCTCGACACGGGCCTCCTCCCTCGCGATGAGCGCCTCGACGCGAGCGGCGAGATCCGGATCGCCGAGAAGGCGAGCGAAGCCTCGAAAAGCTTCGGACGTGTCCTTGACGCCGTAGAAGCTGCCTTCGAACCACGGGATCGAATAGTCTTCTTCCAACTTGCGCGCGACATGCAGCATCGCCTTGGAACAGACCACCATGCTCGCCTCCGCGCGATGCATGGTCTGAACTTCGCGGAACCGGCTGTCGCCGGAAAAGCTGCACAAGACGCGGAGCCCGAGCTCGTCGAAGAACGGCGACACATTCCAGAACTCGCCGCCGACGTTCCACTCGCCGATCAAATTCACGTCATGGCGAACAATTCCCGGGATTTCTTTTTCCGGCGGCGCTGGATCCGGCTCGCGCGTGCCGATGATATGTCGGTAAGCGGCGTCGCCCGCGACGCGATTACCGAGGTTCTTGTTTCCATAGAAACCCGCACAGTCCACCGGAACGACGGGAACGCCGAAGCGCTGAGCCGCCGCTTTCGAGACGGCGTCGATATCGTCGCCTTGGAGCGCCGGCACACAGGTGTTGTAGACAAACACGGCCGCGGGCTTGTGCGTCTCGACCGCTTGACGAATGGACTGGAAGAGACGTTTCTCACCGCGCCCCATGATAACGTCCATGTCGGAGAGATCGGTGGTCATCCCGATCCGATAGGTGTCCGGCCCCGATGAACGCGTGCCGCGATTGTCCCAGGACGAGCCTGCGCAGCCGATCGGTCCGTGGACGATATGGGCGACGTCTGCCACCGGAAGAAGCGCATTGCGCGCGCCGTCGAAGCAGCAGCCGCCTTGTGTGGCGCCCGGCGCAGGCTTTGAGCAGCCGGATTTGGATTTCTTATTATGAGCGCAGGCGGTTTCGTTCATCAGCGCCTGGAGTTCTTCGGGCTTCATGCCGGCCTCCACAATCGTCTCTCGACAATTTGCAAAGCAGAGGCCACCGCCGGATCGGTCATTTAACTATTTGAAAACAAAACACGATCGATCGATTGTTCACAAATGTGCGCGAACTTGGAGGTGCAATTCTTCGACGGAAGCCGCCGGTTCGTACATTAATGTAACTGCATTACATATCATAGCTCCAGTCGTGACGGCATGGACCGGCCACAGCGCCCCTTGCTCCGCTGAGGTGACATCGTTATATGATATGTTTATAGTACGATCGGCATGAAAATTGCCACGTTCTGACGAGCGCCCGGCGGCGAGATTGGGCTCGGCGAGGGCTCGGCGCGTTCGCCTCGCCCGATTCAGGATCGGAGATCGCATGGGTCCGCGAGTGTCCATGATCGCCTCTGGCGACGACGATCTCGAAGACTTCACGCATTGCTTCACCGGCGAGTGCCGGATCAATGTCCTTCCGATACTCTATAAGATTAGCCAGATCATTTCCGAAAGCGAGGATCTCGAACATTCGCTGAATATCATCCTGAGCATCATGCAGCGCCGCCTCAAGATTCTCCGCGGCGCCGTGACCCTCTATGACCGCGGAACGGAAACCATCTTCATCCACAGGAGCTTCGGCCTCAGCGACCAGGAACAGTCTCGCGGCGTTTACGCGCCCGGCGAAGGCATCACGGGCGAGGTCGTGGAATCGGGACAGCCGATCATGGTGCCCCACCTCGGCGACGATGCGCGTTTTCTCGATCGCACGCAGACGCACAAGGACGGCGCGGGACGAAACGCCTCCTTCTTCTGCGTGCCGATCGTTCACGCGAAAAAAGTGCTCGGCGCGATCAGCGCGGAGCGCGTCTATCTCAATCGCCAGCTGTTGAAGCAGGATATGGAGCTCGTCGCGACGCTCGGCTCCATGATCGCTCCGGCAGTCGAGCTGTATCTGCTCGAAAGCTTCGAAAAGGTCCGTCTCGAGAACGAGAACCGCTGGCTCAAAAACGCGCTGAAGCAGAAGTTCAAACCGAGCAACATCATCGGCAATTCGAAGCCGATGCAGGAAATCTACAGCCTCATTGAAAAAGTCTCGGCGACCAAGGCGACCGTGCTCGTTCTCGGCGAAAGCGGCGTCGGCAAGGAACTGGTGGCGAGCGCGATTCATTTCAGCAGCCCCGCGGCGGGCGGCCCCTTCGTCGTCTTCAACTGTGCGGCCTTGCCCGAAAGCATCGTGGAGAGCGAATTGTTCGGCCATGAGAAAGGCGCCTTCACAGGCGCGGCGATGATGCGGAAGGGGCGGTTCGAACTCGCCGATGGAGGCACGATCTTCCTCGACGAAGTCGGGGAATTGAGCCTGCCGCTGCAGGCGAAGCTGCTGCGGATCCTGCAACAAAAGACATTCGAGCGGGTCGGCGGCTCGAAGCCGATTCGGGTGGACCTGCGCATCATTGCAGCGACAAACCGCAATCTGCCGGAGATGATCGAAAAAGGACAGTTCCGCGAAGACCTCTTCTACAGGCTCAACGTCTTTCCCATAACGATCCCGCCTCTGCGAGATCGCGGAAGTGACGTGATCCTTCTCGCGGATCACTTCGTCACGACATGTTCGAGGGAAATGGGCAGGGAGATCAAACGCATTTCGACGCCGGCGCTCAACATGCTCACCGCATATCATTGGCCCGGCAATGTTCGCGAGCTGGAGAATGTCATCGAGCGCGCCGTCATCCTCTCCGACGACAAAGTGATCCACGGATACAATCTCCCGCCTTCACTGCAGACTTCTGCGGAGACGGGAACGAGCTTCGGTTGTGGACTGGAAGCCAAAATTCAGGCCGTCGAGTATGAGATGGTCGTCGAGGCGCTGAAGAATCACAATGGAAATATGACAGACGCCGCGAAAGAGCTCGGGCTGACGAGACGAATTCTCGGTCTGCGCATGGAGAAGCACGGTATCAACTATAAGACTTATCGGCGCGCCGCCACACAAGGAGCACGAAATGGCTGAGATGACGGAAAACCAAATTTTTAATTTGCTATTGGCGGATATCGCCATGGCCGCCGCGATTCTGACGGCGGGGTCGACTTTCGCGCCGCCGGCCGATTACGCTCCCGGCGCCATCCGCGATAACTGGCTCGCCGAAGCGACCGACGAAGTGCTCGAGCGCCGCGTGCTGGCGCTGGCCAATGCGGGATTGAGCTCTCTGCAGGGCGTCGACGCCGACCAGTTGCTGGCGGCGGCGAGCAAATATGGCGTTCCGATCGACACCGCCCTCGCGGATCGCATCGTCGAATTCTTCACCGACAAGCGGCAAGCGCTTCTGCGCTATCGGCGCTGAACAAAGAAAATCGGGCTCCTCGCGGAGCCCGATTTTTTGGTGATTTGGAAAAATAGAAAATCACATGGGCGTGATCCCGTGCTCCTCGTAGATCACGTCCTGAGCCTTCTTGAACTCGATCATAGTGAAGTTGTACCCGGCGGCCCGGATCTCGGCCCAACTCGCCTCCTCGTCCTCGGAAACCTCATTCATCTTCTGTCGAAAATCATCGTCCGAGCGCATGCGCCGGATGTAGGCGACCGCAGATTCGACCGACATCGGGAGCTCCTTTTTTCAAGTCAGCTCCGGCCCGGAGCGATCCGGGCCGGAATGGCCGTCAGACGGCGAGCTCGGCCGCGGTCTTGCCGACCTGCGACTCGTCCACCGCCTGCATGATGCCATGCTCCATGAGCAGGTCTTCGAGTTCGTCCATCGTGATCGGGCTCGGGATAATGCCATTGCCCTTGTTCGCATGAACCTTTTTCGCGAGTGTGCGATATTCATTCGCCTGGCTGCAGTCCGGGGCGTATTCGACGACCGTCATGCGGCGCAGCTCGGCGTGCTGAACGGTGTTGTTCCGCGGCACAAAGTGGATGAGCTGGGTGCCGAGCTTCTTCGCCAGCGAGTCGGCGAGCTCGTACTCCTTGTCGGTCTTGCGCTCGTTGCAGACGAGCCCGCCGAGACGCACGCCGCCGGAGTTGGCGTATTTCAGAATGCCCTTGGAGATGTTGTTGGCCGCATACATGGCCATCATCTCGCCGGACATGACGATATAGATCTCCTGCGCCTTGTTCTCGCGGATCGGCATGGCGAAGCCGCCACACACGACGTCGCCGAGCACGTCATAGGACACGTAGTCCACATCGTCATAAGCGCCATTCTCCTCGAGGAAGTTGATCGAGGTGATGACGCCGCGGCCCGCGCAGCCGACGCCGGGCTCCGGACCGCCGGACTCCACGCATTTGATGTCGTTGAAGCCGATCTTCATCACGTCCTCGAGCTCGAGATCCTCGACCGAGCCGGCCTCCGCGGCGAGCGACAGGATGGTGTCCTGCGCCTTGGAGTGGAGGATCAGACGGGTCGAATCCGCCTTGGGGTCGCATCCGACGATGAGGATTTTGTGGCCCATCTCCGAGAGCGCAGCGAGCGTGTTTTGAGAGGTGGTCGACTTTCCGATGCCGCCTTTTCCGTAGAAAGCAATCTGTCGCAGCATGTTCGCTCCTATTGTTCGAGGTTTACGACTTCTGTCCTTCGAGCGCCGATGCATCGGCAGGCTGCGGCGCTTGAACCAGCTCGATGCGATAGCCGTCGGGATCTTCGATGAAGGCGACGACACTCTCGCCATGTCTTTGAGCCCGCGGTGGGCGCGGCATGGGCACCCCTGCGGCGGCGAGCCGATCGCATAGGCGCGTGATGTTCTCGACGCCGATCGCGATATGGCCGAAGGCGTCGCCGACGACATAGGGCTCGTCTTGCATCCAATTGGCGACGAGCTCGATCGTCATGCCGGAATAGCCGCCGCCATATCCGAGATAGGCTTGCGAGAACATGTTCTTCTTGTGCTCTCGCCGCTCCAGCACCCGCATCCCGAGACGCTCTGTATAAAAACCGATCGAGCGGTCGAGATCGGCGACGCGGAGCATCGCATGCAGCAGACGAAATTCGCCGGCGTCGATCGGCGTCCCTCGCTTGGCTTCCATCTTGGCGGCGTAGAGCTCGCGCAGAGCCTCGTCGACATTCCGACCGGCATACATATTCGTGGCTTCGACGCCTCGCGCCGAAAGCGACTCCTGGGGAGTGGCCCCGATCTTTGCGACGAGGAGAACGGCGCAGTCCGCGATCATGCGATAGATCGTCTCGCGCGGATCTTCGTCCTCGCTCAGCGCATGCTCCGCCACCCGGCGCGTAGCGACAGGGTGCGGACCCTCGGCGTCGAGATCGAAGACGCTGAAGACATCGGCGTGACCGAAGTGCAGATCGACGCGCAAACCTTCTCGCGTCGCCACCGCGACACGCAGAACGAACGAAGCGTCGTCCTTCTCCTGAGTTTCGATCTTCTCTTGAAGAACCGTATCGAGCATGGTCGCCCTCATGGTTTCCGGCAGAGGGACGGCAGCATAAGACATGCCATGGCGGCTCCCCGACGAATCCGCCTTATTTCCGCAAAGCCCGGCGCAGTCGGGTACGAACTCGCAGAGTTTCGTACCTATCGGTGCAGCGCCTTTACGATCTGGTCTTCACGGCTCACGTGAAGCTCGAGCAGGCCGAGAGCAGACGGGCAGAATTCACTGGCGCGCGCGGACGCAGCGCCTGTCTTCTCTTATGAAATGCGACATCGGGCGCTCGCTGCGCCCATTGAACGCCGCGATGAAGGGCCGAACTTTTCGCTTGGCACGCTTCCTGCGAAACAGGGCCGAACGGCAATGGTCCTATACCGCTCGTTTCCATCGCCGCCACCCTGACGCACCGGCTCTACACGGCTCGCTTTTGTGAGGAGGAAGACTCATGCCTATGGTTCTATTGGAATGCGACAAGGCGATACCGGAACGCCAGCAGCATATCTATCTGAAGGTCGAGGGAGAGGATCAGCGCGACTATCTTCCCGTCTCCAACGCCTCCACCATTCCCGGCACCTTGTCCGAGCGCGGCTGCGCTTTCTGCGGCGCCAAGCTCGTGATCGGCGGCGTGCTCAAGGACACGATCCAAATGATTCACGGGCCGATCGGCTGCGCCTATGACACCTGGCACACCAAGCGGTATCCGACCGACAACGGCCATTTCAACATGAAATATGTCTGGTCGACGGACATGAAGGAGAGCCACATCGTCTTCGGCGGCGAGAAGCGCCTCGAGAAGTCGATCAACGAAGCCTTCGACGAAATGCCCGACATCAAGCGCATGTTCGTCTACACGACCTGCCCCACGGCGTTGATCGGCGACGACATCAAGGCGGTCGCCAAGAAGGTCATGTCGGAGCGTCCCGACGTCGACATCTTCACCTGCGAATGCCCCGGTTTCGCAGGCGTCTCGCAGTCGAAGGGCCATCACGTGCTCAACATCGGCTGGATCAACGAGAAAGTCGGAACGCTGGAGCCCGAGATCACCAGCGACTACACGATGAATTTCATCGGCGACTTCAACATCCAGGGCGATACCCAGCTGTTGCAGACGTACTGGGACCGGCTCGGCATTCAGGTTATCGCTCACTTCACCGGCAATGGCACCTATGACGCGCTGCGCGGAATGCATCGCGCACAGCTCAACGTCGTCAATTGCGCGCGCTCGTCGGGCTACATCGCCAACGAGTTGAAAAAGCAATACGGCATTCCGCGCCTCGATATAGATAGCTGGGGCTTCAGCTATATGGCTGAAGGCATCCGAAAGATTTGCGCGTTTTTCGGCATCGAGGATCGTGGCGAGGCCCTGATCGCTGACGAATACGCCAAATGGAAAGGTAAGCTCGACTGGTACAAGGAAAGGCTGCAAGGCAAGAAAATGGCGATCTGGACCGGTGGTCCGCGCCTGTGGCACTGGACCAAGTCGGTGGAAGACGATCTCGGAATTCAGGTCGTGGCCATGTCGTCGAAATTCGGCCATCAGGAGGATTTCGAAAAGGTGATCGCCCGCGGTCAGGCCGGCACCTATTACATCGATGACGGCAACGAGCTGGAATTCTTCGAGATCATCGACCTCGTCAAGCCGGACGTCATCTTCACCGGCCCGCGCGTCGGCGAGCTCGTGAAGAAGCTGCATATCCCCTATGTCAACGGCCACGGCTACCACAATGGTCCGTATATGGGCTTCGAAGGATTCGTGAACCTCGCCCGCGACACCTACAACGCCGTCCACAATCCCCTTCTGAAGCTCGCCGCCAATGATATTCGCGGCGATCGGACGGCCCTTCTGACGGAGGCGGCGGAATGAGCGAGCAGCAGGTCAAGCAACTCTTCGATTACGTGCAGTCTCGTTATCTGTGGCAATTTTTCTCCCGGTCCTGGGACCGGGAGGAGAATATCGAGGGCATCCTCGGCGCCGCAAACGATCTGTTCCATGGACGCCAGCCCAAGAAGCACGCGCCGATGGATCGGCTGTTCTACGCCGACGCGCTCGAAGTCGTGAAGGATTTCAAGGAGAACTTCCCCTGGCTCGACTCGCTCGAACCGACGAAGATCTCCGAGTTGTTCGACGGACTGAAGGCGATGCTGCGCGAGCACACGATCACGAAATCGCTCAATCACGAGCTCAATCACACGCTCTACTGAGCATTTGGCCGCTGTGTTCGCGCGGCGGCCTCTGCCCCGAATTCACCGCGGCTCCGCCGCTCAACGAAAGGAACCCGCCATGGGTTGCGAAATCACAACGCGTGAAAGGGCCGGCGTCATCAATCCGATGTACGACTGCCAGCCCGCGGGCGCGCAATATGCCGGCATCGGCATGAAGGACTGCATTCCGCTCGTTCACGGCGGCCAGGGCTGCACCATGTTCGTGCGCCTCCTGTTCGCCCAGCATTTCAAGGAGAATTTCGACGTCGCCTCGACGTCGCTGCACGAGGACTCGGCGGTGTTCGGCGGCCATCAGCGCATACAGGACGGCATTCTGACGCTCGTTCGCCGCTATCCCAACCTGCGCATCATTCAGGTCATCACGACCTGCTCGACGGAGGTCATCGGCGACGACATCGAGGGCAACATCAAATATGCGCAGGATCAGATCGCCAAGGAATTTCCAGGGCGTAAGGTCTATGTCGTGCCGTGCCACACGCCGAGCTTCAAATCGAGCCAGGTCGGCGGCTATTCCGAATGCGTTCTCTCCACCTGGAAGACGATCGCGACCGAGAAGGCCGCCCCGACCGGCAAGCTCAACATCTTCCCCGGCTGGGTCAATCCCGGCGACGTGCAGCTGTTGAAATATTACGCCGAGGAAATGGGCGTCGACGCCGACATCTTCATGGACACGGAAGATTTCGACTCGCCCATGCTGCCCGACCGCACGATCCACACCCACGGCCGGACAACAGTCGAAGACATCAAAGCCTCGACCGGCGCGCTGGCTTCGCTGTCTCTCGCCCGCTACGAGGCCGCCTCGACGGTGGATTTCCTCAAGAACAGCTTCGACGTTCCCGGCTATCAGGTCGCGGCGCCCTATGGCATCGCCAACACCGACGCCATGCTGAAGAAAATCAGCGAGATCACCGGCCAGCCGATCCCCGACTCGCTCGTCCATGAGCGCGGCGTCGCGATCGACGCGCTGCAGGACCTCGCTCACATGTTCTTCGCCAATAAGAAGGTGGCGATCTTCGGCCATCCGGATCTCGTGATCGGCCTCGCCGAATTCTGCGCCGAGGTGGAGCTCGAGCCGACCCTTCTGCTGCTCGGCGACGACAACACCCGCTACAAGAAGGATCCGCGCATCATCGCCATGAAGGAGAAGGTGCATTGGGACATGGAGGTCGTCTGCAACGCGGACCTCTGGGAACTGGAGCGTCGCGTCAAGGACAGCTCGAAGAAATACGATCTGATCCTCGGCCATTCCAAGGGCCGTTACGTGGCGATCGACGCCAATATCCCGATGGCGCGCGTCGGCTTCCCGACCTTCGACCGCGCCGGCCTCTATCGCCATCCGACGATGGGCTACAAGGGCGCGATGCTGGTTGCGGAGCAGATCGCCAACGCGATGTTCACGCATATGGAATACACACGCGATCGCGAGTGGATCCTCAACACCTGGTGAGATGCATTCGGGGAGCGGCAATGTCCGCTCCCCATCTCTATCCAATTCCGGAGCGCTTGCCTTGGGCTTCACGCAAAAATTGCTCGTCGATCCTTCTATCGGCTGGTCCAAGAATCTACGCTTGCCCGAGTATCGCCAGATCGAGCTCTACACGAAGCGCAAGGCGCTCGAGTTTCTAGAGCCGCCGGCGCCGGACGACGTTCCGATCGACCGCATAGCAGCCGCCGCCCGCGCAGCGCTTCTGTTCGAAGCCACGCTCGCAGAAGCCTATCCGACCGAGCTTCCGTTGACCTCCTGGGCGCGTTGCAAAGAAATTCCCAAAAGCACCCAGACGGAGAAAATTCTCTGCGAGCTGCATCGCATCATGCGCATCGTGCGAAAGATCTCGTTCAACGCCTTCGGCCATGCGGATCTGCGCGACGGGATCGTCTGTCTCAACGGGGCGATCGACAAGGTGGCGCTATCGCTCGAGATCACGGCCGCCGGGCTCGACCTGCTCGAGACGATGGTCGCCTATTGGCTCCACGCGCGAGACAGCCTCTATCCAGAGGCCTATGTGGAGGCCATGCTGGCGGAATATTTCGCCGATGTCGTCGCCGAGATCAAACGCTTCTCCGACGAGGATCGCATTCTGTACCAGTTTCGTCGGCGCGCTCCGTTCAATCGCCATTTCCGCTTCGATTGCGACAATCCGAAAGTCACGCTCGAGGACGGGCGCGTGATGTTCGAGATCGGCGAACGCTTTCGCGATCCGGCGCGCTATGCGATCGATTTTTTCGTCGCCCTGGACGACGCCTTGCACATCATTCCGGTCGAGGCGCTCGACCGTGGCTCGATCGCCCGCGACCAGTTGATCAAATGGCGCGCCCGCACGCCGGATGGCCTCTCTCTTCCCGCTTTCTTCCGCACCCGCTTCGCGCGGGAGAAAATCATCGTCGGGCAGCCGATGACCTGAGATCCAAAAGGAGTCGAATAGATGGACGCTCCGCATTTGCGCATCGCGATCACGACGAACAATCTGGTCGATCTGGACGCCAATTTCGTCGCCGCCAAGCAGTTCGTGTTCTACGATGTTTCGGCGGAAGATTCGGAATTCGTCGACGTCGCGCATTTCGCGCGCGGCGGCAAAGGGAAGGCCAAGGGCGGCGGTCGCGAGAATAATGGAGGCCGCTGCGTCATGGACGATATGGAGAATGACGACGGCTCTGGGCGCGATCCGCTGGTCGAGCGCGTCGAATCCCTCGAAGGTTGCGGAATTCTCTTCACGCTGGGCCTGAGCGATCTCGCCGCCGTGCGCGTGAATGATCTGAAGGTTTTCCCGGTCAAGAGCGAAAGGGTCCGGCCGATCGAGGAGGTCATCGCTCAGGTTCAGGCGATGATGTCCGGCGCGCAGCCGCTCTGGATGCGGCGCGCGCTCAGTCGCCGGAGCGGCGCGCCATTGGCGGAGCAGAGCGCCTACTGACAGCGATTTGGAACTCTTGTTCGGCTGGACGCCGCCCTGCCGAACTCGCGTCTGGTTGTCGCGTCAGTCGCTGTTCAGGAAACGCCGGCGTACGGCCGCGCCCAAAATATTCACGATCGTCACCAAGCCCGACAGCACGATGATCAAGGCGGACGCCTCCCGATATTCGAACAGGTGGAAGGCCGTCACGATTTCGAGGCCGAAGCCGCCGGCGCCGACCAGTCCGAGGGTCGTCGCCGCACGCAGATTGTGCTCGAAACGATAGATCATCGCATCGGTGAGCCGGGGCAACGCCTGAGGCAATATCGCGAAACGGAAGACGCCGATCGGCGACGCGCCATGGGCTCGCAGCGCCGCCGCGGGCCCGGGATCAACATGCTCGATCGCTTCGAAGAAGAGCTTACCGAGCATGCCGCTCGAATGAACGCCGAGGGCCAGCACGCCCGGCAGCGGTCCGAAGCCGACCGCGGCGACGAATATCACGGCCCAGACCAGGCCGGGCAGCGAGCGGACGGCGTTCAGCGCCAATCGCACGATCTGGCTCACCCATGAAGGGGAGCCGACATTGTGCGCCGACAATGCCGCGAGGGGGAGCGCGAGCGCCGCGCCGAAGGCCGTTCCGGCCACGCCCGTGGCCAGAGTTTCGAGAAGCGGCCGGCCCCATTCGCGCCAGCGCGAGAAGTCGGGCGGCGCCGAATCGACGACGAGGCGCAGCATTGTGGGCGCCGCATCGGCGTAACGCGTCGGATCGAGCGCGCCGGCGTAGGCGAAGGCGCTCGCGATGACGATCATAGCCGAAGCGGACATGCCGAAGTTGCGCAGCCGACGATGCCGCCATTGCGTGGCCAGCTCGCCGAATGCATTGGCCGCGGCGACCTCGCTCATTGCGGAGTCCAAGCGGTTCTCGCGCTGACGGCTCGGACGGCGTCGACCCATTTGCGGACCTTGTCGACATCCGAATCGATGGCGGGGATGAAGGCCTCGGCTCGAAACACGCCGAGAACGGCCGGGTCCTTGACGTCGATGAAAGCTCTTCTGATCTCCTCCTCGAACGCCGGGTCGAGACCGTCGCGGAATGTCCACATATATTCGGGAATAGGCGGTGAATCCTGCAGCACGCGCACCTTGTCGCTCGGTATCCTTCCCTCCTTCGACAATCGCTCGAAGATCGGCTTCGACAGGCCTCCGGCCGCGACCTTCTTGTTCGCGACGGCGAGCGCCACGGCGTCATGCGCGCCGAGGACGCGCAAAGTGTAGTCGCGACCGGAAACGAGACCTTCATTCAACAATTGCCATCGCGGAACCCATGTCCCAGATGTGGACGCGGGATCGCCGAAAGCGATTTCCTTGCCCTCGAGATCGGCGAGCTTCTCGGCCGGGCTGTCGGCCGGAACGATGATCGTCGCCTGGAAGGTCGGGCCGACGCCGGCATGGGTCGGCCGCGCGAAGGGCTCGAGCGGCGAGCGTTTGGATTGAAGAATATAGGTCACCGGGCCGAGATAGGCGATATCGAGACGCCCGAAGCGAAGCGCTTCCGATGTCGCGGCGTAATCGGCGCCGACGATGATCTCGACCGGCAGTTTCAGCCTTTCTTCGAGATAGGCGCGCAAGGGCTCGTTCAGACGCATCACCGTCGGCGCCGATTCTCCGGGCAACAGGCCGATCAGAAGCTTTTTCGGCCGCTCCTGCGCCGCGGCGCCCGATGCGCTGAACAAGGCGACGTTCATGGCTATTGCGGCCATGCCGAGGAAGCGAGAAATTTTCATCTGGATCATTGCCGACTCCTGTCTCACCATTGTTGCGTCGCCGTATCGACAGCGGCGAACGCTCTTTCCTCAGTCTCCGCGTCGAAGGCCGCGGTCGGCCCCTCGAAGACGATCCGGCCGGAATTGATCGCGACGATTCGATCGGCGAATGCGCGCGCCAGCGAGATCTGGTGCAGCACGAGAACGATCGTGACGCCGTCGCGCTCGGCGAGAGCGCGCAGGTCTTCGCCGATCCGACGAGCGCGTGGAGGGTCGAGAGATGAAAACGGCTCGTCGGCGAGCAGGAGACGCGGGCGACGGGAGAGCGCGCGTGCGATCCCGATACGTTGCTTCTCGCCGCCGGATAGTTTCTCGACGCGATCGAAGGCGCGGGACAGCATGCCGACGTCCCGCAAAGCCTGCGCGGCGCGCTCGCGCGCGCTGGCGGACCAGGGCAGGGGCGAGAACGGATTGCGTTCGTCCGCCAATCCCAGCAACACATTATCGAGCGCTCCGAGTCGCCCGATCAGCGCATGATCCTGAAAAATCGTCGCGGTCTGTCGGCGCATTCGCGCCCACTTCTCCGCATCGTTCAACGGGCCTATGTCGGCTGCGTCGATCCGGCCGCCGGTCGGCGCGATCAGACCATTGATCACATTGATCAGCGTCGTCTTTCCCGCGCCCGATGGACCGACGATCGCCGTCACTCGACCACGCTCGACTTCGAATGAGATGCGCTCGAGAATGCGCCTGCCATTGCGCTCGACGTCGAGATCGCCGATCGTCAACGCCGCTTCGGCCAATCGGGTTCTTGGAGACACGTGCATGTTCATTATCGCCGCGCCTCGACGGAGCCTGGAGAACTCGATGTCGTCGCCTTCGGAAGTGACGATGGAGCGTGCGCGCGATCGTCGTCTGTCCGAGCAGCCTCGATCGCGGCCATTGCAGGGCAATTCGAGCTTCGGGCTCGCGATGTCGAACGTCGTGGAGAGATCGTCGAACGGCGTTCCGTGGACATGGCGTCTCCCGAAAGAATCCTGTCGCGCTCAGCGCACAGGGCTCTGTGTCGATCCTGGTCGAGGAGAACGGCTCATGCCGCGGACGGTCGCCGCGCGAGCGGCGACATGATCGAGCTCTCGTCCGAGAAGCGCCCGATCATCGATCTCCTACGAGCAGGATTCGCGCCACGAGGACGTCGAACGCTTCCGCTCGCGATTTCGCGCGCCCGTCTTCGAATCGCACTCTCTCGTCTGCACGGAAATGTACGAATCGAGAAAATCCGCTCGGGAAGGTGCGGGTCATGCGAACTGCGCCGTTACGAAGGGCTCGCACGAAAACTCGTGGCGTTTCGCGCGCGAAACGTCGATGCGCGCCTCATCGACCGAGATGGCCCGACCCTTGCTCCGGAACTCGCGGAAACTCGACGGATGCCTCAATGTCGCAGCGCGCTCGCTACGCTTCCTCGCCGGCAATGGAAGGAGACGCCGGCCGTTCCCGATTGCCGCCCGCGCAATCGGAAGCGGGGCGGCCGTGCTGGCTCCGTCCCGGCGTGATCGTGCATGATCCCTCGGTGAGCGTCGACGGGCTGCTGATCGAATTCGCCGCAGAACTACGACAACGCGGTTTCGCCGTGCGCGGTTTCGCGCGCGACCACGGCGCAGTCGCATCCGGCAATGTCCCGCTTTCGATCGATCTCTCCTCCGGCGCCGCATTCGTCGAAGAGCCGGGAGCCGCGGCCGCTCATCTCGAGCGGGCGATAGAGGACGAGGCGGATCTTTTCGCCGTCGGCCGCTTTCCGGCCTGCCTCGACGCCACGCGGGAAGTCGGCCTCCCGATCGGCTCGGGTCACGCGAAAGGGCTGCCTGTTCTCACTGCCATCGCCGGCCAATCGATCCATCATTGGCACAGTTTCGTGCGACGCGAAGGCTCGATGGTCGCGCCGGACCGTCGCTCATTATGGCGATGGTGGGGGCAAGACAAACTCTATCGGGATCTGGTTCTCGGCGTGGCCGAGGATGACGTCGTTCGGATCACATGCGGTCCGCGCTGGATTATGGTGGAGGGACGCAGCGGCGCCGGCCTCGCCTATCTTCCCCGCCATCCGCGCGAACTGACGCCCTCCTTGCCGAAACTGAGACGTGAGAGCCTTCGCACTCTCGCTCGCTTCAGCCTTTCGTGGAATCCGCTCGAGGCGGCTCTCGGAGTGGCGGCGACCAACGCCCATTACAATCGCTTCGATCTCGAGGGCGTCCAGGGCAATGGCGTTCGACGCTTCCGCAAGGTTCCGGGGCCTGTGGTCGTCGTCGGCGCGTTTCCGGGAGTGGACTCCATCCTCCCCGAATGCCTCATCATCGAGAAAGAGCCGCGGCCGGGCGAATATCCGACGGCCGCCATGGAATCGCTCCTGCCGGGCTGCAGCGGCGCCATCGTCAACTCGTCGGCGCTCGTCAATCAGAGCCTGCTGCGCATTTTACGCCTCGTCGACCATCAGGCCGTCGCGCTGATCGGTCCCTCCACGCCCATGACATCGCGCTTGCACGAATATGGCCTCGCCGTCCTCGGCGGCTTCATCGTGCGCGACGCCGACGGTCTCGCGACTGCGATCGAAGCAGGAGCGCTGCCCAAAGATTTCGGCCGTTTCGGCCGCTATGTCCATCTCGCCGAGGACGTCGCCGCGGCAGCCTGAATCGAGAACCGATCCTCGTTCCCGACGCGACCGGTCCCGAGCTGGAGCGTCCGACACGGCATGAGCCGTTTCCCTGTCGTCTCGGATCCCGCGCGAGCCGCATCCGAACCCTGGAGATCGATCATGCATCTCGAAATCTCGCTCAATCGATATGTGGGCGCGCTGCGCCATCAGGGCCACGCCTATGACGCCATCGCTTTCGCTCTGGCGGAGTGCGCCGTCGATGCGCTGATCGCGGCCGGTTTTCGCAACGCCGCTCTCGACGCCGGTTTGGCCACCGTGATGGGCGCGATGCGGGAACGCGCGGCCGAAATGCGCGCGATGGGCGCGCCTCCCGCGCCGAGATTGGTGAAGCTCGACGGAGGCGCCTCGGTTATCCCGTGCGAAGCCGGTGATCGGGAGCGCGGAGGCCCGGCGTCGGAGCGTAGCAGGAGCTGCTCGTCGAACAAGACGGCGCCGGTTCGGCTCGTCGGAGAGCCGGCGTGAACGGCTTCATGAGCCGTTGACGCCACCGCGAACTTTCACCGACGGCGTAGCGCCGGAAAACGAGCAGAATTTCTGGCGCGCGGTTTGCTCGATAATCCGGACCGCAAATTCTGGAGCGAGTATCGACAATGGAGCGACAAGGAATCGCCAGAAGGCTGTTGCGGCCGCCGCCCTCGCCGGCGACGCATATTTTCTTTCTCGCACGCTCGGCGCCGCTGGCGCCGGATTACGCTCCCGCCTCCTATTCCGGAGACGGGGGCTATCCGGCCTATTACCATCGCGTCTGGAGCGTGTTGCGCGATTTCGGCTATACGGTGACGACATCCAACCGCTTTCGCGCGCTCGACGCAGCAGCCCCCTCGATCGATCTGGTGTTCTCGCTCTACAACAGAGCGCCTTTCGACAATCCGGAAATCTTCGTCGCCTCGACTTGCGAATTTCTGCGTCTGCCCCATGTCGGCGCCAAGCCCAATATTCGCGCGCTCGCCGAGGACAAATGGCTGACCAAGATTCTCGCTCGTTCCATCGGCCTGCCGGTGGCGGAAGGCGCGGTCTACGCCCGCCGCGAAGACCTCGAAAATCCACCGCCGTTCGGCGGGCCTTATTTTGTGAAGAATCGATTCGGAGCCGCCTCCGAAGGCGTCACGGATCAATCGATACAGGACGATTGGACGGGCGCCGCGCGCATCGCGGAGACTTTGTTCGCGCTCGGCATGTCGGTGCTCGTCGAACGATATGTCCCCGGAATCGACGTGACGGTCCCCGTTCTCGGCGGCGATGAGCCGATTGTTCTCGGACTGGTGCGGCCCCGGTCGAATCGGCTCGGCGCCATCGTCACCGAGGACCTGAAGCGCAATGATCCTCTCGGCTACGAGTTATTCGAGAGCCCGGATCACGCGCGGCATTTCCACGCCGATGTCCGCGCGCTCTGGGCGGTCGCGGGGCCGATGGATTATTTACGCCTCGACTATCGTTTCGATCCGGCGACCGGCCGGCGCGTCTTCCTCGAATTCAATATTTGCTGCCATATCGGTCGCAGCGGCGCGATCTGCCTCGCCGCGGCGCAATGGGGGCTGAACCAGGCGGACGTCATCGGTCATGTCGTCGAATATTCGCTGCGCCGGCAGATGCGCGAGACGGAGCTTCGACAATGGGTCTCCTGACCGGCCGGCCCGCGCTCGACGCGGCCTTCGACGTCTTCGCCGATCTCTCGGCGCGAGACGAGCCGAACGGATTGGATTTTCTCGGTTCCTGCCCCGTTCCATTGCGTGCGCGAATGCGCGACGACATCGCGCAGATCGCGCGAGAGCATAGCGCCGCCGGCGCCGCGCGCCTGACATGGCGTGTGCCGATGGGGCAAGGCGGCCGGACTCCGATGGAGCGGCTGCGCTTCATTCGCAAATTGGATGATTTTCCGAAATTGCTGGTCTCGTCCGAACATGGCGCCGTCTTCAATCGCGCTTTTCACGCGGCCCATGTCGAGCGCGGCGCCTTCGCCTCGCTGCAGCCGGAAAAGAGCGAGAAAATATTCGTCGACGCGGGGCTTATCGATCCGCTCGGCTGGATCGGCGCCTATGCGATAGCGCCTTTCGTTCTTCTCATCGATCGCGAGAGACTGGGATCGAGGCCCACGCCGCGAAGCTGGGCGGAGCTCGTCGATCCGATCTACCGCGGCGAAGTGATATTCTCCGGCTGGCGACGCGAGGGCGAAACGCGCTGGCGCTCCTATAACCTCTTCTTTCTGGTGGCCATGCTGCGCCTATTGGGCGAAAAAGGGCTCGACGCTCTGCTCGCCAATGCGCCCGGCCTGATGCATTCCGCGCAAATGCCACGCTGCGCGGGGACCGACGCTTCGCTCGGCGCGATCTATGTCCTGCCCTGGGCGCTCGCCGACCTCTGTCCGCGACGCGATCGCAGCGAGGTGGTGTGGCCGCGGGAGGGCGGCCTCGCCTTTCCGCTCTGGATGACGGCCCAAGCCGCACATCTCGAGAAAATAGCGCCTTTCGCCGAATATTTATTCGCGCCCGCGACGGCGCGCTGGCTGGATCACAATCTCTATCCGTCGCTCGCGCCCGGCCGTCCGCGGGTCTTGCCGGACGGGGCGCGACTGCTGTTCCCCGGGTGGGACTATCTTCGCCACCGCTCCATGGCCGGCGACGCGAAGCGCGTCGCCGCGCTGTTCCACGCGAGTCGCGAGACGCTCGACACGGAGGGAAAGAAGAGATGCGCCTGATCGTTGTGGCCGGACCGCCCTCTGTCGGCAAGACCTCGGTCGTCCTCAAGACGGCCGAAACGCTCGCCGGCGGCGCCGGCCGAATCGGCGTCGTCAAGTTCGATTCGCTCGCGAGTTCGGACGAGGCGATCTACGCCAAGGCCGGATTGCCTGTGGTGACGGGGCTGGCGGGCAGCCTGTGCCCCGATCATTTCTTCGTCAGCAACATCGAGGATTGCCTGGACTGGGCTCGCAAGGCGGGGATCGATCTCCTGATCGCCGAGAGCGCGGGCCTGTGCAACCGCTGCTCGCCGCATATCCATGGAATCCTCGGCGTATGCGTCGTCGACACGCTTTCCGGCGTTCACACCCCGCGCAAGATCGGTCCGATGCTGAAGCTCGCCGACATCGTCGTGATCACCAAGGGCGACATCGTCAGCCAGGCCGAACGCGAGGTTTTCGCCTTCAACGTGCAGGCGGCCAATCCGCGCGCCGCGATCCTCCCATTCAACGGAATGACGGGCCAGGGCGCTTCCGAGCTCGCCTTTCATTTCCGCCGGGCCCCGAGCGTCGAGCGCTTGGAAGGAAGCCGGCTGCGATTCCCGATGCCGTCCGCCGTGTGCCCTTATTGCATCGGCGAGACGCTGATCGGCGGAGATCATCAACGCGGCAACGTCCGCAAAATGACGTTCGGAGACGCGACGCCATGAACGCCGACCTCGAAGCGCGACCGTTGAACGACATGCAGGCGCTGGACGCGCGCGGATCGCTCCACGCCGGCCATATCGGCCTGGAACAGGACCATCTGTTTTCTCACATCGACCGGCAAGCCGACGCAGCGCGCGTCGAAGGCCGACGGACGCTGTCGGCGCTGACCTTGCTCGGCGGCGTCGACAAATGCGGAAAACGCGAGGACTTGAACCTCGTGATCGCGGTCGGAGAGATCGTGTGCGTGGTCGGTTCGACCGGCTCCGGCAAGAGCCGGCTCCTCGGCGATATAGAATGTCTCGCACAGGGAGACACGCCCTCCAGGCGCCGAGTCCTGATCGACGGAGCCGAGCCGGAGGCCGCTCTGCGTTTCGGCTCGAAGCGCAGGCTGATCGCCCAACTGTCGCAGAACATGAATTTCGTCGTGGATCTTTCCGTGACGGAATTCCTGAAGATGCACGCCGAGTGCCGTTCGACGGAGAAGCGGGACGACGTGGTCGCCGACATCATCGCCTGCGCCAACGAATTGGCCGGCGAACCGTTCGGTCCGGGCGCGGCCTTGACCCAGCTCAGCGGCGGACAGAGCCGCGCCTTGATGATCGCCGACACCGCCTTGCTGTCGGACTCGCCCATCGTTCTGATCGACGAGATCGAGAACGCCGGAATCGACCGGCGCAAGGCGTTGGACCTTCTCGTCGCGAGCGAGAAGATCGTGCTGATATCGACGCATGATCCCATACTGGCGCTCATGGGAAGCCGCAGGATCGTGGTGCGCAACGGCGCCGTCGCCGACGTGATCGCGACGAGCGCGGCGGAGCGCGCTTGCCTCGAGGAATTGCAGAGGTTGGACGGACGCATCATGGATATTCGCCGGCGTCTGCGAGCGGGACAGAGAATCGGCGACGACGGGGACGAATGAGATGGACGCTTTGACTTTGCTGCTCGAGCGGCGCTCCTGCGCCGCTCTCGCGGAGCCGGCTCCCGACAAAGAAGCGCTCGACCTGATTTTGCGGGCGGCGCTACGTGTTCCCGATTTTCAGGGATTGCATCCGTATCGATTCTTTATCGCTGTCGGCGAAGGCCTCGATCGTCTCGGAGTGATGATGCAGCAGGCGGCGCGCCGATCCGGGCAGCCGGAAGACGTCGTCGAGCGCGCCGCGCATATGCCGAAGCGGGCCCCCATGGTCGTGGTCGTCGCGGCCATCCATCGTCCTCATCCCATCGTCAGGCGCCTCGAGCAGCAACTGACGGCGGGCTGCGCGGTGATGGCGATGCAGATGGCGGCGGTTGCTCTGGGATATGCAGGAATTTGGCGATCTGGCTGGCCGATGTTCGACAGGAATCTGCACGCCGCGCTCGACTTGGCGGAGGGCGATCAGATCGTCGGGTTTCTTTATCTGGGGACGCCGGCGCCGCGACATCGGGACCCTCTTCCCTCGGCCGACATGAAAGAGTTCGTGCGGCGTTTGTGAAGCGCCTGTCGGAATCGGCAATGCGTCGGTCCTCGAGACGCTGGCGAGCGCTCGAGCCGCGAGACATTGCCTCACAGCGTCCGCCCCCTTCGAATCACTCTTTCGCCCCATCGATCGCAATGCATTCTCGCCTTTTGCAGGCGAAGGATCGCGAGGTTCGTTCGCTGCGGAACGTATGATTTCGCAAGAACGACAAATCTGTACAGCGCTCGCATCCCGATGCCGTCGACGTCGCGAAATGCGCCGCGAATGTTCGGCTTTCGCCCTGGCGCCTTTTCTGCTTTGTCGTCTCTGATCGCTTCGCTCCGTCACTCGGACGCCGACCGTTCATCATGTCGTCCCTCGCGGCGACCGACAGCGGCATGAGCCGTTTCCCTCATAACTGTGTCCGCTTGCGTCGACTCCTGCGTCGCGGACGCATCTCGACAGGGACGCCATGTCTGCGCCTGCATCCTTGCGTCCACCCTCGTTTTGCCTCGGCTGCGCGCAGGGCGCGTCCGGTCGACAATGCGTCACACGAAGCCCTCGTCGAAAGCGCTGAAGCTCATGCGATCGGCGAAGCGTCGAAGACGGATCCGGTCGTCGCCTCGCCGATGTCCTCGGGCGAGCGCCATGCTCGGCGCCTTCGACCCAATCCGCGTTTCTGGGGACGGCGGCTCATGCTGAAAGGTTCGACAATGTCTTACAAAGCTCACGGACTTCCCGCCGGCGCCGCGGCGCTCGCCCTGTCGACTTCCATCGCATCCGCGCAAGAGACTCTGCCGACCATCGACGTCGGCGCCCCGCGCGCTCCGTCGAGGGATACGGTCGATCGTGCGGCACCATTGTCGCCCTCGCATGTGGAATCATTCAAATTCGCTCTGCCGCTGTTGGATACGCCGCAGTCGGTCGCGGTAATTCCGAAAACGATCATGCAGGAGACGGGTTCGCGCTCGCTCACGGACGTCTTGCGCAACACGCCCGGCATCACCATCGACGCCGGCGAGAACGGCTTCACGTCGAGCAATAATTTCAGGCTCCGCGGCTTCAACGCCACGAGCGACGTCTTCATCGACAATTCGCGCGACAACGGCAATTATTCCCGTGATATGTTCAACACCGAGCGGGTCGAGGTCTTCAAGGGCGCGGCCGCCGACAATGGTCGCGGCAGCGCCGGCGGCTATGTCAATCTGGTCACCAAGGCGCCCATGCTCGCGAATTTCGTTTCGGGCGATGCGTGGTTCGGCTGGGACCAATACAGATCGGAGTCGCGCAAGCGCGCGACGGTCGACGCCAACTATATCGTTGCGCCGGAAACGGCGGTTCGTCTGAACGCGATGGTCGAGAACAGCGGCGCGCCGGGGCGCGAAATCGCTTTGAACAGGCCGTGGGGCGTCGCGCCGTCGATCGCTTTCGGCCTCGGCGCGAATATGCGCGCTGCCTTCATCTACGAGCATCAGGAACGTCGCGACCTTCCGGACTGGGGCGTTCCGGCGGCCTCGCTCGCGAATATGGCCCGTTCGGATCCGATCGCCATGACGGCGTCGCGGGACACATTCTACGGATTGAAACGCGACTTCGACAATGTCGACGCCAATTCCGCCGAGGCGCGTCTCGCTTACGACGTCCTGCCGAACGTCACCATCGGCAATCAGACGCGCTGGTCGCAAGTGCATCGCTTCGCCAATTACACTTTGCCAGGGGCCCCGGCCGGAGGTTCGCCGCCCGCTTATGTGGCGACGACGGGCATGGTCACGACCCAGAACCAGTCCTACGATCGCACCACCACCACATTGACCAACCAGACCAATGTCTCCGCCGAATTCGAAACGGGGCCGTTCGGCCACGAGCTGTCGACGGGCGTCGATTACTCTCTGGAGCAATCCTTCTCGCTTCGCTTCAACGACACCCAAGACTCGACGTCCCTGTTCTTCCCCGATCCGGATCGTTTTCAAACTCCGGCGATCCCGTTGAACGTCAACAGATTGGAAGTCGAAACGATCGCCGGCTACGCATACGACTCGATCCGCTTGCATCCGCAATGGATCCTCACGGGCGGCGCACGGCTCGAGCATTTTCGCCTCGCGATCGGAATGAAGGATTTGGCCGGTCTGCCGACCGGCAAGTATGACGGCTATGCGGATACGACGACGACCGTCGCCGGCAAGATCGGCGTCGTCTACAAGCCGATCGAGAAGGCGAGCGTCTATGGGTCGGTGAGTTGGTCCAACGAGCCGATGGGCGCGAGCTTTCTCAACTCCGCCGATATTTCGCGCGGAGACGATCGCGCGCTCGTCGTTCTCGTCCCGGGATCGCGACCGATACGGATGGTCAATTACGAAATCGGCGGCAAATGGGACTTGCTCGACGGCCGCCTGTCCACGAGTTTGGCTCTCTTTCACACGGTGAAGACCGTGCCGATCACCGGATGCTACGGCAATCCGCCGGGCCTTCCCGACGCGGGCTGCATCGGCGGAGCCGCCCAGCCCATCACTCTGAAAGGCTACGGAGACCAGATCGCGCAAGGCGTCGAATTCGGCGTCTCGGGCAATGTGACCGACAACTGGCGGCTGTACGGCGGATTTCTCGTCATGCGCAGCGAGCAGAAGCACGCCGCCTATCTGGATTGGTTCCGGATGGCCGCGAGTCCCGGCGATTATCCCGTATACGCGCCGGGCGTCGACGCTCCGGCCGCATTCGCGAACGGCTTCTATCGTCGCGGCGCGAACGGCGACGCGCTCGCCTTCACGCCGAATGTCACCGGCAATTTATGGACGACCTATCGCATCCCGGACACACCCGTCACCGTGGGCGGAGGCTTGAACTATTCCAGCTGGTCATGGGCCGGCCGGCAGGACTATGGCGATCGCATCGTGCCGAACGGCCGCTTCGGCAAGCTGCCGGGCTATTTCGTCGTCAATCTCATGTCGTCCTACGAGCTCTACAAGGACGTCGTCCTCAGCCTCGGCATCGACAATGTCGCCGACACGAAATATGCGGTCAGCGCCAATTTCGGCGCTCAACGGATCATTCTCGGGTCGCCGCGCGCCTATCGTTTGGCGTTGAACTTCAAATATTGATGATTCGCGCGGACATGTCGGCGACTTTGTTCCTCGGCGATCCCGACGACTACGACGGCGGCGAATTGACCGTCATGGGCGAGTTCGCGCCGCATCGGGTGAAATTGCGCGCCAGCCATATGATTCTCCATTCGTCGAGCGCGATTCGTCATGTCGAGCCGGTGACGCGGGCGCGCGTCATGCGGCTTCCTTCCGGATTCGAAGTCTCGTGCGCGAGACCGATCGTCGCCGCCGTATCGCCCGATAATCCGGCAGTGGGACGGCTCACGCGGCTCTATCACAATCTGCTGCGCGACTGGTGCGTCACCTGATGTGGGAAATCCCGGAGCCCGTTTCGATCCGACGGCTTTCGCGAGGCGAGAGAGAGCGCCTCAGGTGTTGAAGCGGAAATGCAGCACGTCGCCGTCGGCGACCACATACTCCTTGCCCTCGAGCCGCAGCTTGCCCGCTTCGCGCGCGCCGGCCTCGCCGCGCAGCGCGACATAATCGGCATAGGCGATGGTCTCGGCGCGGATGAAGCCCTTCTCGAAATCGGTATGAATGACGCCGGCCGCCTGCGGCGCGCGCGTGCCCGCCTCGATCGTCCAGGCGCGCGCCTCCTTGGGCCCCACGGTGAAATAGGTGAGGAGATGCAAGAGGTCGTAGCCGGCGCGGATCACCCGGTTGAGCCCGGGCTCGAAAAGGCCGACGGCTTCGAGATAATCCTTCTGCTCCTCGGCCGGCAGCACGGCGATCTCGCTCTCGATCTTCGCCGAGACGACCACCGCCGCCGCTCCCTCCTCGCGCGCCCGCGCCGCGACCGTCTCCGAGAAAGCGTTGCCCGCAGCGGCCGAACCTTCCTCGACATTGCAGACATAGAGGACGGGCTTGGAGGAGAGGAGGCCGAGGCCGGCGAGCGCGCCGCGCTCCTCGGGCTTGGTTTCGACGAGGCGGGCCGGCTTGCCCTCGCGCAGGAGATCGAGGCAGCGGCGCATCAGATCGAGCAATTCCTTGGCGTCCTTGTCGCCGCCCTTGGCCTTCTTCTCGAGCGGGATCACGCGCTTTTCCAGGCTCTCGAGATCGGCGAGCATCAGCTCGGTCTCGATCGTGTCGATATCGCGGATCGGATCGACGCCGCCCTCGACATGGGTGACGTCGCCGTCCTCGAAGCAGCGGACCACATGGGCGACGGCGTCGCATTCGCGGATATTGGCGAGGAACTGATTGCCGAGCCCCTCGCCCTTGGAGGCGCCGCGCACGAGGCCTGCGATGTCGACGAAGGTGAGCCGCGTCGGGATGATCTGCTTGGAGCCGGCGATCTCGGCGAGCGCGTCGAGGCGCGGATCGGGCACGGCGACCTCGCCGACATTGGGCTCGATCGTGCAGAAGGGGTAATTGGCCGCCTGCGCCGCCGCGGTCTGCGTCAGCGCGTTGAACAGGGTCGACTTGCCGACATTGGGCAGGCCGACGATTCCGCATTTGAAGCCCATGGCGTCCGTTGTCCTCGAATATGCTCGCTGCGGCGCGGTATGGGCGGGAGCGGGCGAAAAGGCAAGGGCGGGGGCGAGGGGGTAATCGGGTGAAAGCTCCACATGCCGAGAAGGCTTCGAAGGAGCTGTCTCGAAGCACGCGCGGAACCTCGACGTCCCGCCCTCTGGATCTAGCTCTCGTGCTTTGAAGACGCCCGCTTTCGCAGGCTCCTCGGCATGAGGGCGAGGAATGTGGTCCCGGATGCGTCCCCGTCGCCCTCGACATTTGCGGACTTGACATTTTCGGATTTTATTCCTACATTCCTCCCGCTTCCGCCGCATGGGGCGGCGCCCGAAGGGTCGGGCGGCGTCGGCGGGGCACGGTTCGCGAGGACGGGAGGCGACCCTCTCCCGCCCCCTCGCGACGCCACGCCGCCGGCGCCGGTCTTCCTTCGTGCGGAAGCCTCGCGAAAGCGAGGCGCGGACCGGGCCGAATATCCGAGGGTGGCGCGGGGATAGACTACCCGAAAGGGGAAAACAACCCTGGCCCCGGAGGCGGCGAACAGAAAAGGCGGCCGTGGTCCGGAACGCTCGAGGCTCCGACCAACCTTCCTTTTCGCGGCCGAAACGGCGCCGCGGCGTTCCGGACCTCCCATATCCCGCGCCGGAAACGGCGGCGGGGCGTCGGCGCGCGCCCTCTGGACCGCGGCTCTCGCGCCCATGGTCATCGGGTGAGTGAGCAACCGCGCCGAAGGCGCTCGGGAGGAGTGAAACCGCCGAGTCTAGCGAAGGGGAGTGTGAAACGCCCATGCGGACGTCCCCGGTCTCGGCCGTCGCTCGCCCCCATAGGGTCTGGCCCGGGCTCCAGGGGATCGGGTGGGCCCATGCTGAAAAGGCTCTTCTACTCGATGGAGATGCTCAGGCTCGCCTATATCTGCGTCGCGGACGAGCCGCCGAACAACATGCCGAGCCGATGAGCGTCGGCGGCGCCGTTTCAGGCGCGGCGCGCGATGACGATCTGCGTGTCGCCATAGCGACGGCGTTCGGCTTCGGTAAAACCTTCGGACAGGGCCAGAGGATCGTCCGCCGCCTCCTCGACAACGATCAGCGCGTCCTCGGCGAGCCAGGCGCCCTCGAGCAGGGCGCCCAGCGCGCGCGGGGCGAGGCCGCGGCCATAGGGCGGATCGAGAAAGGCGAGGGTGAAGCGCTCCCCGGGCGGCGCGAGGCCGAGCTTGGTCGCGTCACGCCGGAAGATGCGGGTGACGCCGCCGAGGCCGAGCGCTTCGATGTTGGCGCGCAAAAGCGCGCGGGCCTCCGCGCCGTCGTCGACGAACAGCGCCCTTTGGGCGCCCCGCGACAGCGCCTCGAGGCCGAGCGCGCCGGTTCCGGCGAAGAGATCGACGACGCGCGCGCCGGGGACCGGATCGCCATAGGCATGGGCGAGAATGTCGAAGATCGATGCGCGCAGCCGGTCCGAGGTCGGGCGAATGGACTGGCTCTGCGGCGTCTTCAACACGCGGCCGCGCAGCGCGCCGGCGACGATGCGCATCGTTCAGCCGCCCCGATGAATCGTGCGGCGATCGCCCCCTCCCTCGCCCGCGGCGCAGGAGAGGCGGCGGGCGCGGCGCGAGCCGTCGATGACGCGCTGAATCTGCTTGCTCTCCCGCCCGGCGGGGGAATGGGGAGGGGGCGCGGCGATCGGCGCCATTCACGGACGTCCGCGCGGCTTGCGCGGGCCGCCCGGCTTGCCCCCCGCGGGCTTGCCCCCGCGCGGCTTGCCGCCGGGCTTCCCTCCGCGCGGCGCGTCCCGCGGCGGTCGCGGCTTGCGGGGCCCCTCGGCGCTCTCGCGCGGCGGGCCGCGCCTTTCGCGCCGCTCGGAACCGTCGCGCTCGCCGGAGCGCGGCCTTGCGTCCTTGCGATCCTCGCGGCGCGGCTTGTCGAATTCTCGCTTCGCCGCCTCGCCCTCCGGCCGCGGGCGCCGCGAACGCTCGGCGCGCTCGCCGTCGCGCCGGAACTCCTCGCGGCCGCGCCGCTCGAAATTGCCGCGCCCCTCGGGGCGCGCGCGGGCCGCGCCCTCCGGCCGCGCGCGGCGCGGCCGCTGCTCCGGGCGCTCGCTGTCGCGACGCGCATCGTCGCGGCCGCGCCGCTCGAATCTCTCGCGCCCTTCGGGACGGGGATCGGACGGGCGTTCGCGGCGCGGGCGAGCCGCCTCGCCTTCCGGCCGCGGCCGGCGGGGACGCAGCTCCTGCCGCGCTCCGGCGTCGCGGGGGCCGGCGCGGCCTTCGGCGCGCGGCGCCCTGCGGCGCTCATCGACGCCATGTGCGGCGGCGGCCTCGCGTCGTCGCGGCGGCGCCTCCCCATCCGGCCGACGCGCGTCGCGCTCCTCGCCGAAGCGGCGGCGCGGCGGCGCCCGCTCCTGGCGCGCTTCGGCGCCCTCGCCGCGGCGCCCGCGTGTCGTCTCTTCCCGCTCCGCCTGAAAACGGCGGGCGTTGCGGGTCGTGGGCCGCTCCTCCTCCTGGGGGCGGCGGACCGGCTTGATCGTCTCCACCGCAACAGCGCGGCCCTTGCGGTCGGCTGTGGCGCTGCGCTCGATGCGCGCGCGCGGGCCCTTGCCGCGAGTCTCCTCGCGCTCGGCGCGCAGCGTCGAGACATGCTTGCGCGACCGCGCCTTCGCCCGCTGGCGCTTCTCCTCCTCGATCACATGCTCGGGCTCCGCCGGCTCGCGGCGCGGCGAGGAGAAATCGACGCCGGCGAGCTCGGCGAGGCCCTTGCCGAGCTGCTCGCGCAATGTCTTGAGCCTGACCTCCTCGACGGCGCCTTCGGCCAGCTCGCCGAGCTGGAATGGCCCGAAGGAGATGCGGATCAGCCGGTTCACCCCGAGCCCCAGATGCTCGAGCACGCGCTTGATCTCGCGATTCTTGCCCTCGCGCAGCGTCATCGTGATCCACACATTGGCGCCCTGCACGCGGTCGAGCCTCGCCTCGATCGGGGCGTAGTCGATCTCGTCGACGGTGACGCCCTTCTTCAGCTCATCGAGCCGCGCCTGGTCGATCTCGCCATGGGCGCGCACGCGATAGCGGCGGGTCCAGCCGGTCGCCGGCAGCTCCAGCGTGCGGGCGAGGCCGCCGTCATTCGTCAGCAGCAGCAAGCCCTCGGTGTTGATGTCGAGCCGCCCGACGCTGACGAGCCGCGGCAGCTCGGGATGACGCTCGTCCAGAAAGCCGAAGACGGTCTCGCGCCCTTCCGGATCCTTGGCGCTGGTGACGAGCCCATCGGGCTTGTGGAACAAGAACAGCCGCGTCGGCTCGCGTTCGGCGAGCGGCTTGCCGTCGATCTCGATGCGGTCGCCCTCGCGCACATTGAAGGCGGGGCTCGCGAGCACGGTTCCGTTGACGGCGACGCGGCCCTCGGCGATCCAGGTCTCGGCGTCGCGGCGCGAGCAGGCGCCGGCGCGCGCCATCACTTTGGCGATGCGGTCGCCCTCGAAGGCCTTGGGCGCCGGCGGCTCGGCTTTCGGCCTCTTCGGGGGCGCGCGGCGACGCGGCGGACGCTCGCCGCCCTCCGGGCGGCGGCCGGCCTTTTGCGGTTTTTTGTCGGTCATGCGCCCCTGATAGCAGGTCGCGCGCGCGGTGAGAAAGGCGCCGCAGCCCCTTTTTCACTCGTCATTCGCCATGAATCTAAGTTATGCGGTGGCTGAGCTGCGGAAACCCCGCAGCCGCCGGAGACGAAACGGCGGGCTCCCCTATCTCGTCCCATGATCTCGCAAGTTTCGCCCGGGAGGCGGCATGGCTCATCTCATCGTTCATGGCGGACGCCCGCTCGAGGGGCGGATCGTTCCTTCCGCGAACAAGAACGCCGTTCTCCCGATTCTCTGCGCCACGCTGCTGACCCGCCATCCGCTGCGCATCTATGGCGTGCCCGAGATCACCGACGTCAAGAAGATCCTCGACCTGTTCCGCACGCTCGGCAGCGATGTGCGGATGGATTTCTCGACCGGCCTGCTGGAGCTCTGCCATCGCGATACGCGTTTCGATCCGGCCGCGCATCGCCTGCCGGTGGAGATGCGCTCCTCCATCATGCTGGTGCCGCCGCTGCTCGCACGCTTCGGCGTCGCGCGGCTCGAGAATGACGTGAAGGGCTGCACGCTCGGCGTGCGCGAGATCGATCCGCATATAGAGGTGCTGCGCTCCTTCGGCGCGGGGATCGAGGAGAGCCGCGATTCGCTCATCATCCGCGCCGACGGGCCCTTGCGCGCGACGCGCCATTGGCTCGACTATGCTTCCGTCACCACCACCGAGAATTTCGTGCTCTGCGCGGCGCTGGCGGCCGGAGAATCGAAGCTGACCAACGCCGCCTCCGAACCGCATGTGCAGGAGTTCTGCGATTTCATGCGTTCGCTCGGCGCGCGCATCGAGGGTGTCGGCACCTCGCAGCTCACCATAGAAGGCGTCGACGAGCTTTCGGGCGGCGAGTTCCGCCTCACGGAAGATTTCCACGAGGTCGCGACCTTCCTCGCGCTCGGCGCGATCACCGGCGGCGGCGTCGCCGTGAAGAATTCGGCGCCCGATCAGTTTCCGCTGATCGACCGCACCTTCGCCAAATTCGGCGTCGCCATCCATCACGAGGACGGCTGGTCGAAGACCAAGGCCAATGGTCCGCTGAAAGTGGTCGAGCCCTTCACCCGCAATGTGCTGCAGAAGGTGGAGGCGGCGCCCTGGCCTTACCTACCGGTCGATCTGCTGCCGATCTTCATCGCGCTCGGCGTGAAGGCCGAGGGCAGCGTGATGTTCTGGAACAAGGTCTATGACGGCGCGCTCGGCTGGACCGGCGAGCTCTCGAAATTCGGAGCCCATGTCTTTCTGTCCGATCCGCACCGGCTCGTCGTCTTCGGCGGCAAGCCCCTGATGCCGGCGGAGGTGGAGAGCCCTTACATCATCCGCGTCGCCATCGCTCTCTTGATGCTGGCGGCGAGCATCGAAGGGCGCTCGATCATCCATAATGCGACGCCGATCAAGCGCGCTCATCCGCGCTTCGTCGAAAATCTGCGCGCGCTCGGCGCCGAGGTGGAGTGGACGGGAGGCGATTGAGGACATAGGGCGCTCTCCTTCTCCCGCGAGCGGGAGAAGGAGAGCGCGACTCAGATTTCTGTCAAAATCTCGTCGAGCGCGGCGTCGAGCTCGGTCGGCGTCGGCTCGACGGTCGTCGCCGTCTCCGTGAAGATCAACACGCAGCGAATCTTTTTCCCCGGATAGAGCTGCGCCGCGGCGGCGCGATAGACGGCGAGCTGGCGCAATTGCGTCCGGCTCGGTGGATCGCGCGGCGCGCCGGTCTTGAAATCGGCGACGATCGCTTCCTCCTCCGTCTCGGCGAGACGATCGATGCGCCCCGTCACGGCGATCTCGCCTCGGGCTCCCGCGAGCTTCGCGACGATTTCCACTTCCGGCGCCGAGCCGGGCCCGAACAAAGACGCGAGCGATGAATCGGCGAGCACATCGAGCGCCGCATGTGCGAGCCGCTCGCGCTGCATGGCGTCCAGCGTCGCGCCGCGCAGCTCGAGAAAGCGGCGCGCGGCCTCTTCGCGTCGTTCCAGCGGCGTGTCGGGCAGGCGTTGCAGCAATGCGTGCGTGAGTCGGCCGATGAGCAGGCGCTGGCCGTCGCGCCGCATCGTCGACAGGGATTCGTCCGCGGCCGTAATCACGTCGGCCGCGGCGAGCGCGGTCACGGGACGCAGCGGCGGCGCCGGCGCGCTCTCGCGCGGCGCCGGCCGCAGCGCATAGGCCGGAACATTTATGCGTCCGTCGCGCCGAGGCGGCGCCTCGATCTGCTCGCGCATGGCGCGGCCGCGGACGAGAATCTCCTTCGTCTCGTCGAACGGGTCCGGCGCGCGCGCGCAAGACGGCTCCAACGCATTGCGGATCGCGTCGTACCAGCAATCGGCGGCCTTGCCCTTGGGCCCGTGGAAGCCGGCGATATAGAGCCGCTCCTCGGCGCGCGTCAGCGCGACATAGAGCAGACGCCGGTGCTCGTCGCGCGCGGCTTCGCGCAACGTTTCGCGCGCGCGCGCCACGGCGGGCGGATCGGCGTCCTTGCTCGTCGACCACACGAGCGCCGCCTCGTCCTCCTCGCCTAGGGCGAAGAGCTCGGGATCATGATGTCCGGCCGGCGCGCCGCATGTATCCGGCAGAAAAACGATCTTCGCCTCGAGTCCTTTCGCGGCGTGAACGGTCATCACGCGCACGGCGTCCCCGGCCTGCTCCATGTCGCGCTTGATGGAGAGGTCGAGCGCTTCGACGCTCGCCAGAAAGCCGGTGAGCGTCGGCGCCTGCTCGCGCTCGAAGGCGCAGGCGAGACGCAGGAATTCGTCGATCGCGTCATTGGCCTCGACGCCGAGCCGCGCGACCAGCCGCTCGCGGCCGCCGCCCGCGCCGAGCGCGAGGCTGTAGAAATCGAAAGGCGCGAGCGTGCGGGCGAAACGCGACCAATGCTCGACGAAAGCCGCCGCTTCGCGGTGGCGCGGGACGAGCGAAGCGGCGAGCGCATCATGGAGAGAGCCGCGGCGTTGCGGCGCGACGGCGATGAGATCGTCGTCGTCGAGGCCGACGAGCGGCGATTTGAGCAGGACGGCGAGAGTGAGATCGTCTTCGCGCAACAGCGCCGCGCGGCCGAGCGCGACGAGATCCATCACCGCTATGTGACCGGAGAGATCGAGACGGTCGGCGCCGGCGACGGCGACGCCCTCCGCTTTCAAAGCGCGGATGACGGCCTCGAAGAAGGCGTCGCGCTTGCGCACGAGGATCATCACATCGCCCGGCCGCACGGCGCGGATCGCGCCTTTGTCCTCGACACATTCGCCGCTCTCCGGCGCGAGCAGCGCCTTCGTCTTGCGGGCGATCTTGCGCGCGAGGCGCGCGGCGGGCGTCGCGTCGTTCACATAATCGAGCGGCAGGCGCCAGTCGGGCGGCGCCTCGGCGCTCTCGGCGCTCTCCGGCTCCCAAATCTCGACGCGGCCTCGCACATCGGCCTTCCACGCTTCGTGCCGCGGCGCCGGCTCCTGCGGATCGGCGCCGAGGCCGCGGCGATTGCCCTCATGCGCGAATATGTCGTCGACCGCTGCGAGCACATCGGGCGACGAGCGGAAAGAGCGCGTGAGCCTCACCGTCTCGAAGCCCAGACTCGCATCGCGGAAGCGGCCGGCGAAGGCGCGGCGCATCGAATCGAATTTCTCCGGCGCCGCGCCCTGGAAGGAAAAGATCGACTGCTTCTCGTCGCCGACGGCGAAGAAGCTGCGACGCACGCCGCGCGCGCCTTCGCCGGCGCAGAATTCCGCGGCGAGCGCCGCCAATATGTCCCATTGCGCCGCGCTCGTGTCCTGCGCTTCATCGACGAGAATGTGATCGATCTGCGAATCGAGCTTGTAGAGCACCCACGCGGCGTTCGAGCGCAGCAGCAGACGCCGCGCACGCTCGATCAGATCGTCGAAATCGAACAGGCCGCGATTGCTCTTCATCCGCTCGTATTCGGAAAGGATCGCGTCGCCGATCACGGCGAGCGCCAGGGAGCGGTCGAAGGCCGCCGCCGCCTTGCGCCGCTCGGCGAGCGCCACGAGGCGGTCACGCTCCGCCTCGAGCCGCGCGAGCAGAGCGGGCTGCTGCTTCTGCAGCGCGGCCGAGATGATCTTCTGCTTGCCGAGCCCGCGCGGCTCGCCGTCGCTCCTGAAGAAGACGCGCAGATAGTCGTCGACGTCGAGGTTCTTCGCGGCGGCGTCGAGCTGGTCGGCGAGCTTGCCGTCGTTCGTTCCGCCCCGGCGCAGAGTCTGCGCGAGCTCCGGCCAGACGCGGGGAGGCAGTCCGCCTTCGACGATCTCCGTTTCGATCGCCGCGAGCGTCTCGCCCTCGGCGAGGCCGAGATGGCGGCGCAGCGCGCCGGCGTAATCGCGCGAGGAGAGATTGCGATGCGTTTCGCGATGATCGAGCAATTCGGAAATCAATCCGTCGAATCCCTCGCCCGAGCAGAGCCGCGACAGACTCGCGAGCGCCTCGCATAATTCGCCGCTGTCGAGCGCCGCGCGCGCGAGCGTCTTGCGGCGCGCGCGCTCCAGCAATTCGGCGCGCTCGAGATCGTCGAGCACGCGGAAGGAGGCGGCGACATTGGCCTCGAAGGGGAAGAGATGCAGCAGCCGCTCGCAGAAGGCGTGTATGGTCTGGATTTTCAGGCCGCCCGGCGTCTCCACCGCATGAGCGAAGAGTTTTCGCGCGCGCGAGAGTTCTGCGCGGGAGGGGCGCGGCGCGCCGGTCGCCATGATCGCGGCCATGAGCGGCTCGTCGTCGAGCAGCGCCCAGCGCGCGAGAATGTCGAAGATGCGGGCCGCCATATTGGCGGCGGCGGCTTTCGTATAAGTGAGGCAAAGGATGTGCGAGGGCGGCGCGCCCGCGAGCAGCAGCCGCACCACGCGCTGCGAGAGCACATGAGTCTTGCCCGAGCCCGCATGCGCCGACACCCAGGCCGAGAGGCCGGGGTCGGACGCGATGCGCTGCTTCTCGCGCGTGTCCTGCGCTATGGGGCGGCGGTCGCTCATGCGCGCTTCAGGGCGACGTCTGCTCGATGCGCTCGGCGACAGCTTCGTCGATCATGCTGTCGAGATCGGTGGCTTTCGTCTCTCTGGTCAGCAGCAGCGCGATGATCGTGAGCGCGCCGAGCATGGCGAGATAATAGCCGACCGAAACGGCGCCGTAATTCTGCGCGAGCCAAGTCGCGACGAAAGGCGTCAGCGCCGCGCCGAGAATCGAGGCGAGATTGTAGGAGACGCCCGATCCGGTGTAGCGCGTGTTGGTCGGGAACAATTCGGGCAGCAGCGCCGACATCGGCCCGAAGCTCAGACCCATCAGCGTCATGCCGGCGCTGAGAAAAAGGAGGATGAGGCCGCGGTTCGCCGTCGCGCCCGCGCCGACGAGCTCCTTGGAGAGAAAATATTTGAAGCCGAAGCCGAAGAGAACGATGGCCGCGGTCACGACGAGCAGCAGCTTGCGGCGGCCGAAACGGTCGGCGAGATGGCCGGAGACGGGAATGAAGCCGGCGAAGAACAGAACCGAGACGAGCTGCAGCACGAGGAAATCGCGATAGCCGATGCCGAGATTGCCGAGCTCGACCTTGCCGATGCCATAGGAGAGGATCCAGGTGGTCATCAGATAGAAGAGCCCATAGGTCGCGACCATGATGAAGGTTCCGAGCACGAGTTCCTTCAGATTGGTCCGGAACACATGGACGAGCGGCGATTTGAGCTTTTCGCCGCGCTCGAGCGCACGGGCGAACACCGGCGTCTCATGCAGCTTCAATCGGACATAGAGGCCGAGCGTCACCAGCAGGATCGACAGCAGAAAGGGCAGCCGCCAGCCCCAGGCGAGAAAATGCTCGTCGGTCTTCGCCTTTGTGGAGTCGAAACCGAAGGCGATGGTGAGCGCCAGGAAGAATCCGTTGGCGAGAATGAAGCCGAAGGGCGCGCCGAGCTGCGGCCACATCGCGGCTCTTGCGCGCGCGCCCTTGTCGGCGGTCTCGGTCGCGAGCAGCGCGGCGCCCGACCATTCGCCGCCGAGGCCGACGCCCTGGCAGAAGCGGAAGATGGTGAGCAGCAGCGGCGCGAAGAGGCCGATGCGATGATAGGTGGGCAGGAGGCCGATCGCGAATGTGGCGAGACCCATCAGCAGCAGGGAGCCGACCAAAGTCGCCTTGCGCCCGACGCGATCGCCGAAATGGCCGAAGACGATCGAGCCGATCGGACGGGCGATGAAGGCGACGCCGAAGGTCGCCATGGAGGCGAGCAGCGCGGCGCTTCCCTCGCCCGCCGGAAAGAACAGCAGGGGAAAGACCGATACGGCGGCGGTCGCATAGATGTAGAAGTCGAAGAACTCGATCGTCGTGCCCGCGAGGCTCGCGAAGATGATGCGGTTCCTGTGTCGCCTGTCCGCTCCGTCGAGACTCATTTTCGATTCCTTGTCAGAGTATGTGCTTTCGCGCGAAGCGCTCGGAAACGGACGCCGGCGCATCCTTCGGGAGGTTCGCATCGCTCGCGTCGCGCTCGGCCGATGACGACGAAGCGTCGAGGACCTTCGCCGGCGCGAGGGGCCGACCTCCGGGAAAAGATGCGAAAAACTATCTTGGATTTACCATAATCGCAACCGAACGACACGAATGCAGGGTCGCTCGAGGCGCTCTCTCACGACGGCCGGCCTCGGGCCGACGCCTTCCTTACGCGGTGGCGCCGAGCTGTGCCAAATCTGCGCAATTTTTCTGACATGCGATTTGCAGAAGCCCGCCCGATGATTTCGCTCGCTTATACGGAGGACACATCATGCATGAGATGGAAACCATCAATCGTCGAACCTGGAGCGCCAACAGCTCGCTCCGCCACTATCGCCGCAGCAGCGGATATTCGGATGCGGGAGAGCAGGCGGCGCTGGAAGCGGTCGAGCCGGAGATCCGCGGAGGGAGCATACTCGATATCGGAGTGGGCGGCGGCCGCACGGCGGCTCTCCTCGCGCCGCTCGCCGGCCGTTATGTCGGGGTCGATTACACGCCGGAGATGGTCGCTCTCGCCGGCGAACGCTTTCCGGGCCTCTCCTTCGTCGAAGCCGACGCTCGCGACCTGTCGGCCTTCGCCTCCGCTTCCTTCGACCTCGTCGTCTTCAGCTGGAACGGGATCGACGCAGTCGATCACGAGGGCCGCGCGCGCGTTCTCGCGGAATGCGCGCGCGTTCTCCGTGAGGGCGGCCTGTTGCTGTACTCGACCTTCAATCGCGACGGCCCGGGTTTCCGCGGTCGCCGAAACAATCGCAAGATCGTCGCTTCCGCCAATCCGCTGCAGTTGGGATACAGCCTCGCGAAATACGCGGTCGGCGGCGTGCTCGGTTGGGCGCGCATCGCCGAGCGTCGTGGACTCGAATCCACCGACGTCGACCATTCCATTCTGCTCCACAAGGCGCACGACTTCGGCATTCTCGTTCATGCGATCAGCCTCTGGGCCATTCCCGGCGAGGTCGCGAGAGCGGGTTTCGAAGAAGACGCGGTGATCTTCGGCGCGAGCGGCGCCCGCGTGGCGGCGGAGACCAACGAGGATGAAGAATATGTGCATGTGATCGCCAGGCGAGCCTGAAGGCTTGCCGAAGCATGAACATCGAGCTTCTCGGGATTGTTCAGAATCGGGAGGCTCGACACAGGACTCGCACAAACCGGGTCCGAATCGGGATCGGCGGAAATTCGCCGCCGATTCGTGAGCAAAGTGTAAATGTCGGCGTCGCGCGGAATCATTCCTCTCCCGCGACGCCGCCGTCGCGCGACCATTCCGCGACGCGAGCGAGATGGTCGTAGTCGCCGTAGCGCGCGGCGAATTCGACGAAGGGACGGGAAGGGTAAGGGGTCGCCGGGTCGCGGAATTGATTCAGCAAGACCAGGAGATTGGCGCGATGCTCGGCGACCATGTCGGCGAAGCTCCTGTCCTTGAACTCCAGCCATTTCGTCTCGCCGCCGGTCTTGCCGCCGAGCCGCACATAGGCGGCGCCGGCGGCGGCGCGCGCGCCGATCGCCTCGAAGGCGCCCGCCTCGATCATCGCGGCTTCGAGCGTCAATTGCGGCGAGAATCCCGCGCCGACCTGCTTCGCGGTCGGCGGCGTTCCGGTCTTGTAGTCGAAGACGAAGGCGGCGCCCGCCGCGTCGACCTCGATGCGGTCGGCGACGCAGGAGAGCGTGAAAACGCTCCCGTCCGCGAGCGGCACGCGCCATTCGCCGCCGATCTCGATGAAGGTCTCGCAGGCCTCGGCGCGCCGCTCGCGCTCGAAGGCGAGCGCATGATCGAGCCCGGCCTCGAGGCGCGGCCATTGGAAGGCGAGAAAGGACGGATCGTCGAGAAACGCGACGAGCTCTTTCCGCGCGAGCGCGAGGAGACGTGCGCGCGCATCCTCGGGCAGCGGACCTTTCGGATGCGCCTCGTTGAATTTCGCCAGCGCCGCGTGAACGGCGACGCCGATCTCGCGCGCGCCTTTCTCGGCGCCGAGCGGCGGCAGCGGCGCGAGGCGCAGAATATGCTCGGCGAAGACCGAATAAGGATCGCGCCGCAGCTTCTCGATGCGCGTGACGCTGAGCCGCGCCGGGCGCAGCTCCGCCGGCGGGCGCGGCAGGGGCCGCGACACGGCGCGGATTTCGGCAGGATGATCGAGCGCCGCGGCGAGAGCGCGCGTTTCGTCGCCACGCGCCTTGCAGGCGAGGAAAGCGTCGCCGGCGAGCGCCGCGAGCCTGGCGACGAAGCGCGAGACGACGGTCGGCGCGCCGTCCCTCTTGCGCGCCCGGCTCAGCACGACCTCGCGCGCGCAAAAGGCCATGGCGAAATCATGCGCGGTCTGGCCGATGCGCCGCTCCGGCGGCGACAGGCCCAATTGTGCGCGCATGGAACGGTTGAGAAAGGCGCCGGCCTCCGCCTGCGGCGGCCAGATCGTCTCGTCGAGACCGGCGAGCAGGACGAGATCGGCGCCGAGCAGGCGCGCCTCCAGCAGGCCGAGAATCTCGAGACGCGGATGGGCGCGCCGCGGACTGGGCGCCGCCGCCTCGAAGGCGAGCCGGTCGAAGAAGGAGACGTAGCCCGCGGCGTCGAAGGCGAGCGCGCCGCCCGCCGTCTCGAGCGCGTCGAAGAGCTCCAGCAATTGCTCGGCGCCCTCGCCCGCCGGCTCGGCGCCGACGATCAGCTCCAGCGCCTGCGCATGGGCGCGCACGCGCGCCGCGAGCGGCGCCTCGGCGGGCAGCGCGTCGAGCGGCTCGAGCGCCGCATCGAGCCGCGCGAGCAGATCTTCGATCGCGCGCCAATCCGCCTCGCCGATGCGCCGCAGCGCCGGATGGGCGTCCTGCCCGCGGGAGCGCGCGCGGGAGGGGGCGACCATCGCCGCGAAGGGGCCGGCGCGGCGCTCCACATTGCGCAGCACGCCGATCTCGACGAGCGGCGCGAGCCGCGCGACTTTTGCGCGCGAGAGCCCGAGCGAAACGAGCGGATGGGCGAGCAGCGCCGCCGCGTCGACGGCGGAAACGCCGTCTTCGAGGCTCGCCGCGACGAGTCGCGCCAGCGCGCCGATCGGCGTCGACGCGAGCGGGCGCCCGGCCGAATCGTCGACCTCTATGTCCCAGCGCGCGAGCTCCGCCGCGACGCGCCGCGCGATGGAGCGGTCGGGCGTGATCAGCGCCGCCGTCCGGCCCGGCGTCTCCAGCGCCTCGCGCATGCGCAAAGCGAGGGCGAGCGCCTCCTCGCGCTCGTCCGCCGCCTCGATGACGGAAACGCCCGCGAGCGCCGCATCGAAAGACGCGCCATGCGCCGCGCGGAACACGCGCCAGAGGTCGGTCGAATCGGCGGGCTTCAGCGCCTCGGAGAGAAGGCGCGCGCGCGCCTCGAGCTCGGCGGGCGGCTCGCCCAGCCGCCGCACCTCCTCGCGCGGGACGCCGATGACCGAGAGCAGGCGCTTCAGCATCGCCTGCGGATGCGTGACGGCGGGCTCCTCGCGCTCGCCGCCCGCTTCGCCGACGCGTCGCCAAGAGTCTTCATCCATCTCCATGTCGAGGCCCGGCAGCACCACCGCGCCTTGCTCGAGGCGCGCAATGGCGGCGAGCAGCCGCGCCGTCGTCGGCTGGGCGCCGGTGGAGCCGAGCGCGACGACCGGCCCGCGCGCCGCTCCGCTTACGAGAGAGTCGATCTGCGCCGCCACCAGAGCCTTCCGCCGCGTCGCGCGGTCGACGCGGCCGCGCTCGGCGAGAATCCTCGGCCAGTCCTCGAGCGCGATGCGCAGGAAATGGGTGGTGATGGCGAAATAGCGGTCGTGGGCGTCGTCGGAGAGGGCGCCGAGAGCGCGCGGATCGACATCCTCTATGATGAATTCGTCGATGAGGCGGGCGAGTTCTTCCGCGAGCGCATAGGCGCTCGCCGGCGAAGGCGCGACGAGCAGCATCTCGCGCGGGTCATGCTCGATGCGGCCGAACGGATCGATCGAGACGATCGCGTGGCGGAGCGCTCGCGCCCATTGCAGCACGAGCGCGGCGAGCGTGAGGCGCCGGTCGATCTCCGGCGCGGCCGGCGCCAGCGCCTCGTCGGCGCCGATCTCGTCCGCATCCGTGTGAAACAGCGCCGAGGCCTCCTGCTCGTCGAGATCGCCGAGCGGCAGGATGCGCGGCAGCAGGGCCGCGGGCGTCTCGATCGCCGCCGCCAATTGCGCGGCGAGCGCCCGCGCCGCGCGGCGCGTCGGCACATAGATCGTGGTCCGAGCCAGGGACAGAGGACCGCTCGCGCGCGTCAGGCCGGGAACGATCTCGCCTTCCAGCAGCGCATGCGTAAAGGCGCTTAGGAAAGCAGCGCCGGGCGGAATGGAAAACACGTTGCGCGACGCCAATCTGTCCTCTCGAATAGGAAACGCCGCGAGCCGAAGCGGAGCAGGTCCCGAGCCGTTTGCTGTGTATTGTTCGCTCATACCGGATTGAAAGCCGCTTCTTTCCGACAATACTCGAACCAGGCGGCGATGACGACGGCGTTGCGCATCGTGATCGGGCTCGTTCGATTTCATTGAATCGCCTCTCGAGGCGGAATTTTTTTTTGACTGCGCATTCTTTTCGAAGGGAGCTCGTCGATGGGCCAACCGCCGACAGATGCGCGGGTGAGACGGCGCCCGGCGCCCGCGACGCTGCGTCGGCCGCCCCGACGGGAGCCGGCGCCGACGAGCGACGAGGCGACGCGTCTCGCCGAAGCGCGGCTCGCGGCGGTGATGGAGGGCGTCACGGAAGGCGTGCTGATCTTCGACGAGAGCGGATCGGTGCTCGCCGCGAACGCCGCGGCGGAGCGCCTGTTCGGCTTCCCCCGCGTCGAGCTTTCGGGCTGCGATATTTCGCTGATTCTTCCCGGCTGGGCGGATCCCTCGCGCGCGCCTTCGCAGACCGAGGCGCGCCGCAAGGACGGAGCGCGCTTTCCGGCGGAAGCGACGATCGGCGAGGCGCGTGGCGGCGGCGCGCGCCAATTCGTCGCCGTCGTCCGCGATCTGCGCGAGGCGCACGCCGCCGAGGCGCGGCTGCGGGAACTGCAGTCGGAGCTCGTCTATGCGCGCCGCCTCTCGGCAATGGGCGAAATGGCCGCGGCGCTCGCGCATGAGATCAACCAGCCCTTCTCCGCCATCGCCACTTATGTCCGCACCGCGCGCTGGCTGCTGCAGCGCAAGCCCAAGCGCCGCAACCCCGAGATCGAGGATATTCTCGACAAGGCCGGCGCGCAGGCGATCCGCGCCGGCGAGATCATCCGCCGCCTGCGCGAATTCGTGACGTGTGGCGATTCGGTCAAGACCGTGCAGCGTCTCTCCAATCTCGTCGACGAGGCGACCGCGCTCGCCTTCGCCGGCCGGCGAATCGATACGCGGCTCGAGGTCGCGAAAGGAGAGCCGGACGATTTCGTCCTCGCCGACCGCGTGCAGATCCAACAGGTCGTCGTCAATCTGATGCGCAACGCCATCGAGGCGATGGACGGCGCGGCGCGGCGCGAATTGTCGCTGTCGACGTCGATCGCGGACGGCTTCGTTCGGCTCGACGTGGCCGACACCGGCAAGGGACTGGACGAGGAGACCCGCCGCGCGCTGTTTCAGCCGTTTCGCACCACCAAGGCGAAGGGCATGGGACTGGGCCTCTCGATCTCGCGCTCGATCGTCGAGGCGCATGGCGGCCGCATATGGGCGGAGCCCAACCCCCATGGCGGCGCGATTTTCAGCTTCACATTGCCCAAGGTGGAAGCGAGGCCGGAATGACCTGTTCGCCGCTCGTTCATCTCGTCGACGACGACGCCGCCGTGCGCGACGCGCTCTCGGTGATGTTTCGCTCACGCGGCTTTCGCGTGCGCGCCTATCCTACCGCGACCGCTTGCCTCGACGGGCTCGGCCGCAGGCCGACGGGCTGCCTCGTCGCCGATTTGCGCCTGCCCGACATGAGCGGGCTCGCGCTGCTCGCGAGATTGCGCGCGCGCGGCCTTGCTCTGCCGGCCGTCGTCGTCACCGCCTCCGCCTGCGCGCCGCTCGCCGTCGAGGCGATGGCCGCGGGGGCGAGCGATCTGCTGGAGAAGCCCTTCGACGACGAAGCGCTGCTCGCCTCGGTTACGCGGGCGCTCGCGGCCGCGCGCGGCGAGAAGGCGCGCGAGGCCGAAAGGCGCGCCATTCTGGCGCGTTTCGCCGCGCTCGGCGACGAGGAGCGGGAGGTGCTCGCCGGCCTCGCCGAGGGCCGGCCGAGCCCCGAGATCGCAGCCACGCTCGGCCTCGAGCTGCGCGCCGTCGAGCTCCATCGCGCCAATATCATGGCCAAGGCCAATGTCGCGACGCTCGTCGAACTCGTGCGAATGTCGGTGATCGCCACGTCGGCCGCGGCGCGCTCGGAGGCGGCGCGATCCGATGCTACTCCGTCACGGCGCCGTTCAAATCCTCGGGGCGCGGCTGCAGCATGATGTTGTAGCCGGCGTCGACGAGATGAACCTCGCCGGTGACGCCGCCCGAGAGCTCCGACAGGAGATAGACCGCCGAGCCGCCGATCTCGTCGAGCGTGATCATGCGGCGCAGCGGCGCATGGGCCTTCTGGAACGCGCCCATCGCCCGCGCGCCGGTGATGCCGGCGCCGGCCATGGTGCGCACGGGGCCGGGCGAGATGGCGTTGACCCGAATGCCGCGCGCGCCGAAATCGGCGGCGAGATAGCGCACCGAGGAATCGAGCGCCGCCTTGGCGACGCCCATCACATTGTAGTTCGGCATGACATGGGTGCCGCCGCCGAAGGAGACGGTGAGCATGGCGCCGCCGCTCCGCATCATCGCCGCGGCGCGCCGCGCCGCTTCGGTGAAGGAGAAGCAGGAAATCACCAGCGTGCGGACGAAGTTCTCCCTGCTCGTGTCGGCGTAGAGGCCCCTCAGTTCGCTCTTGTCGGAATAGGCGATGGAATGGACGAGAAAATCCATCTCGCCCCATTCGTTGCGCAGCGCCGAGAACACTTCGTCGACGGTCGCGACATCCTCCACGTCGCAAGGCAGGACGAGGCTCGAGCCGAGCTCCTGCGCGAGCGGCCTCACGCGCTTGCCGAGCGCCTCGCCCTGATAGGTGAAGGCGAGCGTCGCCCCGTGGCGCGCGAGCGTCCGGGCGACGCCGTAAGCGATGGAATGATCATTGGCGACGCCCATCACAAGGCCGCGCTTGCCCTGCATGAGGCCCGTTGAAACCGTCATATTGCGATGATCCCGTGGTGGTCGTCAGGCGTCCGGATGCTTGAACGCCAGAGTGGCGTTGGTGCCGCCGAAGCCGAAGGAGTTGGACAAGACGGCGCGCAGCGCCACATTGTCTCGCCGTTCGCGGAGGATCGGCATGTCGGAAAATTCCGGATCGAGCTCCTCGATATTGGCGCTCTCGCAGATGAAGCCGTTCTGCATCATGAGCAGCGAGTAGATCGCCTCCTGCACGCCGGTCGCGCCGAGCGAATGGCCGGTCAAGGATTTCGTCGCCGAGATCGGCGGACTCTTGTCGCCGCCGCCGAACACCTCGCGAATGGCCTCGATCTCCTTGAGATCGCCGACCGGCGTCGAGGTGGCGTGCGGATTGATGTAGTCGATCGGCGTCTTCACCGTCGCGAGCGCTTGGCGCATGCAGCGCACGGCGCCTTCGCCGGAGGGCTGCACCATGTCATGCCCGTCCGAGGTCGCGCCATAGCCGGCGATCTCGGCGTAGATCTTGGCGCCGCGCGCCTTGGCGCGCTCATATTCCTCGAGCACCAGCACGCCGGCGCCGCCGGCGATGACGAAGCCGTCGCGATTCTTGTCATAGGCGCGGGAGGCGGTCGCCGGCCGGTCGTTGAAGGAGGAGGACATGGCGCCCATCGCGTCGAACAGGACGGAGAGCTCCCATTCCAGCTCCTCGCAGCCGCCGGCGAAGATCACGTCCTGCTTGCCCCATTGGATCAGCTCATAGGCGTTGCCGATGCAATGGTTCGACGTCGCGCAGGCCGACGAGATCGAATAATTGACGCCCTTGATCTTGAACCAGGTGGCGAGGGTCGCCGAGGCGGTCGAGGACATGGCCTTGGGCACGGCGAAGGGGCCGACGCGCTTCGGCCCCTTGGCGCGGCAGATGTCGGCGGATTCGACGACCACTTTCGTCGACGGCCCGCCCGAGCCCATGATGATGCCGGTGCGCTCATGGGAGATCTCGTCTTCGCCGAGGCTGGAATCGAGGATCGCCTGATCCATCGCCACATGGTTCCAGGCGGTGCCCATGGCGTGGAAGCGCATGGCGCGGCGGTCGACCACGCTGGAGGGGTCGAGCGTCGGCGCGCCATGCACCTGGCAGCGGAAGCCGAGCTCGGCGTATCTGTCGGCCTTCACGACGCCGGAACGCGCCTCGCGCAGGGAGGCGACGACCTCCTGCGCGTTATTGCCGATCGACGACACGATCCCCATTCCGGTCACGACCACTCGTCTCATGTCCAACCTCCCTTTGCGTGTCCAATCTCCTTTGCGCCGGCGAGCCCTTGCGTCCCGTCCGGCTTTCGGCGCGCCGCCCGACGGCGTTGCGGCTCGGTCACGCCGCGGCGGGCGCGTCCTGCTTGGCGAGGCCGACGCGCAGGTCTTTCGCCTCGTAGATGCGCGTTCCGTCCACTTCGACCCAGCCGTCGGCGACGCCGAGCACCAGCTTGGACTTGAACACGCGCTTGAAATCGACTCCGTAGCGAACGAGCTTGTTGGTCGGACGCACCTGGCCGCTGAATTTCACCTCGCCCACGCCGAGCGCCATGCCGCGGCCGGGCAGATCGAGCCAGCCGAGATAGAATCCGGTGAGCTGCCACAGCGAGTCGAGGCCGAGACAGCCCGGCATCACGGGATTGCCCTTGAAATGACAGTCGAAGAACCATAGGCTCGGCGAAATGTCGAGCTCGGCGCGCATATAGCCCTTGCCGTGCTCGCCTCCCTCCTCGAAAATCTCCGTGATGCGATCGAACATCAGCATCGGCGGGAGGGGCAGCTGCGCATTTCCGGGGCCGAACAGCTCTTCGCGCGCGCAGGCGAGCAAATCCTCATAACCGAATGACGAGCGCCTCTGGCTCATGTGTCGAAGTTCCTTCCGCCCCTGTTGTGCTTTTTATATCGGCGCTCCGGTCGCGCCGCCGGCCGGAGGTCGCCCTCCGTAACATAGGCGCCCGCCCGGTCAAAGCGCGAGACTTCACCCTGCCCGCGTCAGCGATAGAGCCACGCGTTTCGCTCCAGCATGCCGCGGCCGCCGAGCAGCCGGATCGAGAGGTCGCGTGCGGCGGCGGCCGAGCCGCCCAGATGCACATAGGTCCCCTGCCGCCAGGAGCCGCGCTGGATCTCGGTCGCCCGCGTGATCCGCGCCGATTGATAGGCGCCGAGCGCCGCCTCGATCGAGTCCGCGCCGGCGAGGGCGCGGCCGAGCGCAGCCGCGTCCTCGATCGCCTGGGCCGCGCCCTGGGCGAGGAACGGCGTCATCGGATGCGCGGCGTCGCCGAGCAGGGCGACGCGCCCGCGGCCCCAGCGGGCGAGCGCCGGCCGCACGAACAGCGGCCAGCGCCGCCAGGACGCGCCGGCCTCGATCAGCGCGCGCAGATCGGCGCTCCAGCGCGGAAAGCCGATCGCCGCGGCGAGCCCGGCGCCGGTCCGCGTCTCCGCCGGAGCGCCCTCGTCCACGCGATCCCCGAGGATGGCCACGGCGCTGACGATCGATGCGTCGCGCAGCGGGTAATGGACGACATGCGCGTTCGGCCCGAGCCAGAGCTGCGTCGCCCGCTCGCGCAGCGGGGTGGGGAGCAGATCCGCGGGCAGGATCGCGCGCCAGGCGGTCATGCCGGCGGGGATCGGCGCATCGTCGGGGCGCAGCCGCAGCGCGTCGCGAATCGTCGAGCGCAGGCCGTCGGCGCCGATCACGGCCGCCGCCGCGCGCGTCTCCCCGCCGGACTCGGAGTCGAGACGCAGGCGCACGCCCCCGGCGTCCTGCTCGACTCCCTCGCAGCGCAGGCCGGTCGCGACCTCGACGCCCGAGCGCAAGGCTTCGTCGAGCAGGAGTTTTTGGAGGTCGGCGCGATGGAAGACGCGGAACGGCGCGCCCCAGCGGTCGCGAACCGCGGCGAGCGGCAGGCTCGCCAGAACGGCGCCGTCGCCCGCACGGCGGATGCGCAGCGCCTGCGGCTCGAGCGCCGTTGCGCGCATCGCCGGGCCGAGGCCGAAATCCTGCAGGATGCGGCCGGCGTTGGGCGAAATCTGCAGGCCGGCGCCGACCTCCTCTATGCGCGGGGCGCGCTCGACGACCTGGACGCGCCGGCCCGCGCGCACGAGCGCGAGCGCGGCGGCGAGTCCGCCGATGCCGGCGCCGACGACGACGAAGGGGGGCTCCGCCATGGCGGCGAAGCGTCAGGCGGCCGCGGGGTCGAGGACCGTCTCGGAATGATAGACGCATTCGGCCGGATCGGCGCCGCCGTGCAGGCTCGCGTCATGGACATAGAGAGTCGAGCAATAGGGGCAGACGGCTTCGTCCGCGGCGCCCATGTCGATGAACACATGCGGATGGTCGAAGGGCGGCAGCGCGCCGATGCACATGAATTCCTTGGCGCCGACACGGATTTTGGCGACGCCGGGCTGATTGTGGAAATGCGGAGTGGATTCGTGCGCCATGGCGAATTGGGACTCCCCTCGAGAGGCTTGCGCTCGGCGCAGCTATATTGGACAGCGGGGCGTTTGGGTAGGGGCCCGGCGCCCGAACCGGACGGGCCCCCGTCAGCGCGGCTCGCCGCCGAGCGCGGCTATGCGCAGCGGCGCCGGCGGATGGGAATAATAGAACAGCGCATAGAGCCGGTCGGGCGTCAGCGTCGCCAGATTGTCGCGCGACAATTTGGTCAGCGCGCTCACCATCGGCTCGCGGCCGCAGATCCTGCGCGCGAAATCATCGGCCTGGAACTCGGCGCGGCGCGACAGATAATTGGTCAGCGGCGACAGGAGATGGAGAATCGGCGCGCCGGCGGTCATCACCACGACGAGGACGACGCCCGGATCGTCGGGCAGGCCGAACGCCCCGGCGAAGCCGCGCGTAAAGGCGAGATGCAGCGCCAGGAAGCCGACGAAGACCAGAACCGCCGCCTGGAAAAGCCGCTGGCGCACATGGCCGAATTTGAAATGACCGAGCTCATGGGCGAGGATGGCGACGATCTCGTCCGGCGTGTGCTTGCGCAGGAGAGTGTCGAAGAAGACGATGCGCTTGGCCTTGCCGAAGCCCGAGAAATAAGCGTTTCCATGGGTGGAGCGCATCGAGGCGTCCATGACGAACAGGCCGCCGGATTCGAAGCCGCATCGCTCGAGCAGCGCCTCCATGCGCGCTTTCAGCCCCTCGTCCTCGAGCGGCGTGAAGCGGTTGAACAAAGGCGCGACGACGCTCGGATAGACGATCATCATGGCGAGCATGAAGGCGAGCGCGCCGGCGAAGCCCATGATCCACCAATAATCCGGCGACAGGCGCAGGGCGAGGAACAGCCCATAGAGCAGCGGGACGGCAAACAGCAGCCAGAGCGCCGCGCCCTTCAATTCGTCGAGCAGCATCGTCTTCGGCGTCTCGCGGTTGAAGCCGAAGCGCTGCTCGAGGCCGAAGGTCTCGGCGATGGAGAAGGGCAGTCGCAGCATATGGTCGACGAAGGCCGCCGCCACGACCACCGCGACGCTGAGCGTGAGGCCCGGCGCGAACACGCGCGAGAGCAGCGCATGGAGAGGGCCGAGCAGGAGGGCGAGCCAGGCGACGGCGAGCGCCGCCTCGAACAGCGTCTCATAGGCCGAGAGCCGCATGCGCGCCGAAGTGTAGTCGGCCGCGCGGCGATGCTCCTCCAGCGTCACGCTCTCGGCGAATTCGGCGGGCGGGGCGTCGCGATTTGCGAGCGCCGCCCGCGCCTGTCGGCGCTTCAGATAGACGCCGAGCGCGGCGGAGAGGACAATGGCCAGATAGACGAAAGCGGCGACGAAATCCATGGCGGGACCCATGTGCGCGCGTCGGAGGACGCGAGGTCTGACATGATTATACGTATCGCCCCGTCGAAATTCGAGACGTCCTCCGCGTGATTTCGCGCGATTGCACGGCGAAGCTTCTGGGCGGCGCGCGAAGGGCCTGCTATTTGAACGCCCATGACCCTCGTCTTCAAAATTCTTCCAGAAAGCCTCTGGCGCGAGGCGCAGGCGGCGGGCGTCTTCGCCGGCGCCGGCGTCGACCTCGCCGACGGCTTCATCCATTTCTCGACCGGCGCCCAGGTCGAGGAGACCGCGGCGCGCCATTTCGCCGGCGCGCGCGACCTGCTGCTCGTCGCCGTCGAGGCCGAGCGGCTCGGCGCTGCGCTGCGCTTCGAGCCTTCGCGCGGCGGCGACCTGTTCCCGCACCTCTACGGGCCGCTCGCCCTCGAGCATGTCGCGCGCGTCGATCCGCTGCCGCTGCGCGCCGACGGCGCTCATGATTTCTCCGGCCTGCTCGCATGATCTCCGCTTTGGGCGGCCTCGCCTCCTCTCTGCTGCGCCGCTTCGACGCGGAGGACGCCCATATGCTCGCCGTCGCGGCGTTGAAGCTCCTGCCGCCGCGCGCGCCGCCACGCGACGATCCGCGTCTGCGCATCGCGGCCTTCGGCCTCGATTTTCCCAATCCGATCGGCCTCGCCGCCGGCTTCGACAAGAACGCGGAAGTCCCCGACGCCATGCTCGGCCTCGGCTTCGGCTTCGTCGAGGTCGGCACGCTGACGCCGCGGCCGCAGGCGGGCAATCCGCGCCCGCGCGTCTTCCGGCTCGCCGAGGACCGCGCCGTCGTCAATCGCTACGGCTTCAACAATGAAGGGCACGCGCGCACGCATGCGCGGCTCGCGGCGCGGCGCTGGCGCGGCGGAATCGTCGGCGTCAACATCGGCGCGAACAAGGATTCGGCCGATCGCGTCGGCGATTATGTCGTGGGCGTCGAGGCCTTCGCCGACGTCGCGAGTTATTTCGCCGTCAATGTCTCTTCGCCCAACACGCCCGGTCTGCGCGATCTGCAGGAGAAGACCGCGCTCGACGAGCTCTTGTCCAGCGCGCTGGCGGCGCGCGAGCGGTCGCGGCCGCGCCGGCCGGTGCTGCTGAAGATCGCTCCCGATCTCTCGCTCGCGGAACTCGACGACATCGTCCGCATCGCCCGCGACCGCCGCATCGACGGCATGATCGTCTCCAATACGACCCTGGCTCGTCCCTCGACGCTGCGCTCGCCGCACGCGCGGGAGAACGGCGGGCTCTCGGGCGCGCCCTTGTTCGAATCGTCGACGCGGCTGCTCGCTTCGGCTTTTCTCCGCGTCGAGGGGCAGTTCCCGCTCGTCGGCGCCGGCGGAATCGATTCGCCCGAGGCGGCGTTGTCCAAGATCGAAGCCGGCGCGACGCTCGTTCAGCTCTACAGCGGGCTCGTCTATGCGGGGCCCGGGCTCGTCGGACGCGCCAAGCGCGGCCTGCTCGCGACGCTCGAGCGGGAGCAGATCCCCTTCGCCGCGCTCGTCGGCCGTCGCGCTGCGGAATGGGCGCAGGAGGGCTGACCCGGCCTATCGGAGGAAGGAGTGCTTTCCTTATCCTTCATCCTGAGGAGGATTCGAAGAGGCCGTCTCGTCCTTCGAGACGCCGCCTGCGGCGGCTCCTCGGGATGAGGACGTCCTTCACCCGATCGCCCTCAGCCTCTTCCGGCGCCGGGCCGCCGATGCTATTCGACCGCCTCCGGAAAGAAGAGGAGCGCGAGATGAGCGAGATTTGGCTGGCGACGGGCGAGGCGACGGTTCTGGCGGCGGACGGACAATATACCGACGCGATGCCGGAAGTGCTGATCGGCCATGTGAAAGGCCCGGTGGGCCAGGCCTTCGCGTCGATGACCGGACAGGTCGCGGGGCATCCCCGCATGTTCGTCATCCGCGATCTCAATCAGCAGGTGCGCCCCGCCACCATGATGACCACCAAGATGACCGTGCGCTCCAATGATTATGTGGAGCTGCTCGGCGGCGTGGTGCAGGCCGCGACCGGCGACGCCATCGTCGACGCCGTGACCGAGGGAATCATCCCCAAGGATCAGGTGAACGAGCTCGTCATGATCATCATGGTCTGGCTCGATCCGCGCTGCGCGACCGATCCCGATCTCGACAAGCGCGATCTCTATCGCACCAATTACGAGGCGACGAAGCTCGCGATCTCCCGCGCCCTGAAGGGCGAGCCGACCATCGACGAGCTGATCGCCAATCGCAAGACGGTCACCCATTATGCGCTGGAAGGCGTGTTCGACGAGTGAATCCCTTCGGCGCCGCTTGTGCATGACGCGACGCGATGATTGCGAATCAGCGTTCGAAACGTTAGCAAGCGGTTTACGGCGCGCCGCATCCGTTTTGACGATGCGGGGCCTGTTGCAGCAGGGAGACATGCGATGGCCAGGGCGAAGAGCGAGAAGCCGGCGGCGGCCAAGAGGACCAGAAAAACCGAGGCGTCCGCAGTTCGTCCGGTGAAGGAGAGCCTGACCAAATCGGCGCTGATCAATCATATCGCCGAGCAGAACGACCTTCCGCGCAAGACCGCGGCGGCGGTCTACGCCACGCTCGAGGAGGTGTTCCTCGGCTCCGTGCATCCGCGCGGCGTCGGCGAGTTCACCCTTCCGGGCTTGCTGAAAGTCTCGCTGCGCAAGGTCCCGGCCCGCAAGGCCGGCACGCTGGTCCGCAATCCCGCGACGGGCGAGATGGTGAAGGCCGCGGCCAAGCCCGCCAGCGTGCGCGTGAAAATTCGCGCGCTGTCGAAGCTGAAGACGGCCGCCGCTCCCTGACACGGACGATCGAGTGCGGAGCATTCGATCTCACCCCTGCCGGACGACGGCGGTCACGTCGTCGTAACGGCGTGGCGAGCTTCGGTCGAAGAGGCGCGCGTCCAATGACACAATGTCATTTCGCCTAATGTCATTTCGGCTTCGGCCAATAGCCGGCTTCCGCTCCCGGCTTGTCGAGCCGGGTCGTCTCCACCGGCCCTTCGCCGATGATCTGCACGATCGTCTCCTCGTCGCCGGCGCCGTCCCAATGCACGCCGCCGGCCGGGTGCAGAACGTAGGAACCGGCCTTCACCGGCCTCGCCTTGTTGAAATCGAGGGATTCGCCGACGCCGTTCCACCACACGCCCTTGAGCACCGTCGCATGGCGATCCTTGGAGTGGAAATGCGGGTTGGAATGCGCGCCGGGCGGAAAGCGCACGCGCACGACATAGACTCCGGGCTTCGACGGATCGCCGTACAACACCGCCTGATCCGGCCCGACGCCGAAGGGACTCTTGAAGGCGACGTCCTCCGGCGCCGTGTAGACGAAAGACTTGTCGGGCTCCGCGCCGAGTTCTGCGACGGCGCCGGCGAATGTCGCAGCCAGGGCTGCCGCCAGGATAAATCCGATTTTTTTCATGGAAAATTCCTTCCGGCTCCTGCCTGGCTCCGCCGTGTTCGTCGCGTCGTAATCAGACGCCGGCCCAGCGCCGCACGCAATATAACCTACTTACTAAGTATGTAAACATCCGGCGCGTTCAGCCTCCGGCTTCCTCCCCGCGCCTCGTCGCGAAAGCGCAGGCGCCCTCGGCTCGTGGTTGCGCAACGATATCTATGAGCGGGCCAGCGATGAAAAGGCTTCCATCGCGAGCCCCGCGAACAGCAGCAGGCCGGCGTCGCGGTTGGAGCGGAACAGCATCAGCGCCGTCGCGGGCGTAACGCCCGGCCCTGTGCGCCGGACCTGCCAGCACAGATGCGCGGCATAGGCGAGGACGCCGATTTGCGCGGCGGCGCCGAGATGCGCCGCCAGCACAGCGAACTCCGCACAGAGGACCGACGCCGCATAGAGCGCGCCGACGGCGAGGCGCACGCGCGCGCCGAACAGCAGCGCCGTCGACCTTACGCCGACGATGGCGTCGTCGCGCTTGTCCTGCAGCGCATAGATCGTGTCGTAGCCGATCGTCCAGAAGATCGCCGCGAGATAGAGGAGGATCGCCGGCCAGGCGAGCCATCCCGTCTGCGCCGTCCAGCCGAGCAGCGCGCCATAGGCGAAGGCGAGGCCGAGCACCGCCTGCGGCCAGGAAGTGACGCGCTTGGCGAAAGGATAGAGCAGCACGATCAGCGGCGAGGCGAAGCCGAGCGCGATGGTGAAACCGTTGAAGGACAACAGCACGCAGAGGCCGACGAGGCATTGCAGCACGAGGAAGACGATCGCGGCGCGCAGGCTCGCCCGGCCGCTGGCGAGCGGGCGGCCGCGCGTGCGCTCGACCTTGGCGTCGATGTCGCGGTCGACGATGTCGTTATAGGTCGAGCCGGCGCCGCGCATCGACACGGCGCCGATGAAGAACAGAATGAGATGAAGAATGTCGGGCGGCCGGCCGAGCGCTGCGGAGGCGAGCGCGCTTCCCTCCCAGCAGGGCAGCAGCAGCAGCCACCAGCCGATCGGCCGGTCGAGCCGCGCCAACTGGACGAAGGGTCGCAATGGAGCCGGCGCCAGCCGCAAGAGAAAATGATCTGCGACGGCGTCCGGCAGTCGCTCGTCGCATGTCGGGGATTCGCCGCGCTCCGCCGCGCTCACAATGGGCCGGCCGGCAGCTTCTGCGCCTGCGGGCCCATTCCCGAGGCCTGCTCCTCCTGCATCTTCTTCGCCTTGGCGGCGAAAGAGCAGGCCTGCGATGCGAAGCCCTGCGTCTTGGCGCGCTGCTGCTTGAAATTATCCACCATCTGATCGGGGATGTTGCACCATTCCTTGTTCTTCTGCAGATAGGCGAACATCTCCGTCTCGACCGCGACGAGGCGGCGCGCGACGGGACAGGCGGCGATCGGGTCCATCTTGCCCTTGGCCGCCTTGCCGATCTTGTTCAACGCCATCATCTGCGCATTGCGCTTTTCGGACAGCTTCTGGAAGTCCTCCTGGCAGGACTGGGCGAACGCCGTCTGCGCCGCCGCGACGGCGAAGAGCAGTCCCAAAACCGGCGCGCCGACGCGTCTGCGCGATCCCCCTCCTGCGATCATGGCCGAGGTCCCCTTTTTCGATTTCGCAAGGTCTTAGCAAGACACTTGCGCCGCTTGCAAGCTTTGGGCAGTGTCGCCGGCAAAGCGGCGGCTTGATGGCGGCGCGCCGCCCTCCCCCGGATCACCCGTGCCTTCTTACGATTTCGCCGCGCAACGCCTCTTCGTCGACGAGCGGCTCGAGGCCGGCGCACGTATCTTTCCGGACGCCGACCGGCTCAATTATCTGCTCAATGTGCTGCGCCTGCGAGAGGGCGAGACCATTCTGCTGTTCAACGGCCGCGACGGCGAATGGCTGGCGCGGCTCGAGAAAGTGTCGCGGCGCTCCGCCGACCTCGTCGCCATGAACCGCATGCGCGAGCAGACGAGTCCGTGCGACGTGCATTATTGCTTCGCGCCGCTCAAACATGCGCGGCTCGACTATATGGCGCAGAAAGCGACGGAAATGGGGGCGTCGCGTCTCGTCCCGGTCATCACCCGCCGCACCCAGGCGCGGCGCGTCAATCTGATGCGACTGCGCGCCAATGCGATCGAAGCCGCGGAGCAATGCGGCGTCCTCGCCGTTCCGGAGATTGCGGAAGAATCCCCGCTCGACGTCTTCCTGGCCGGCGTATCCCCAGACCGCCTGCTCGTCTTCTGCGACGAGGCGGCCGAGATCGCCGGTCCGATCGCGGCGCTGCGCGCGGCGCCGGAGCATCGAGGGGCGGCCGTGCTCGTCGGGCCGGAAGGCGGGTTCGACGCGGACGAGCGCGCCGCAATCCTGTCCGCGCGCAAGGTCGCGCGGCTCGCGCTCGGACCCCGCATCCTGCGCGCGGATACGGCGGCCGTCGCCGCGCTGTCGATCGTTCAAGCGACGATCGGAGATTGGCGATGAGGCCGCCGACGACACGATCCCGCCACGATGTTCCCCTCTAGTGGAGCGGTCGGTCCGCCGCGACCGCCGCGCCCCACAGGGTACTTGTCACGAGCGTGCTTGTAACGAGTTGGTAAACAATCGGCCGGCAACATCGATCCATGGCGCGCGATCTGCGTCCCCCGCGCTGTTGCGATGCGACATTTTTCGAGGCTAATCGACGCATGAGAGTATCGACCGCCGAACCGCTCGGGCTCGACGTCCCGCGCTTCGTCGCCGGGCTGTGGCTCGGCGTAGCGCTCCTCGCGCCAGAATGCGCCGTCGCGCAGACGACGGGCTCTCTCCCGCCCGGCCCTTGCGCGCGCTATGGCGACGGCTTCGTGCCGGTCGCCGGATCGAGCTCCTGCGTGCGGCTCGGCGGTCACGTCCGCGTCGACGTGGGCGCGCTCGGCGCGCCGGCGTCGCGCGGGGACATGCGGCCGGTCGGTCATTCCTATATCCGCGCGCCGTCCGGCTGGACCGGACTCTATCCGCGCTGAGGGCTCGACAAAGCTCAGTGGAGGAACAGCTTCGCGAAAATCGCGAGCTGGAAGGCGAGCGTGAAGCCGATCATCCATCGCATGACGCGCATTTCGGATTTCGTCTCGGCGCTATCCGCCTGAAACTGCGCTTTGAGATCGGCGATCTTCAACTCGAGCCGGTGCTCCGTCGCCTCGAGATCGGTTTTCAAACTGCCGATCTTGAGCTCGAGCCGATGCTCCGTCGCTTCGAGGTCGGCCTTCAGATTGCCGATCTTGAGCTCGAGGTCGGACTTGAGCCCGTCTATTTTCCGTTCCAGCCGGTGCTCGCTGGCCTCGATATCGGCTTTGGTGGCGACCTGGGTGTCGAGAAGCTCGGCCAGAGCCGAGACCTGCTCCGTGGAAAAACCCGAAGCCTGCAGTTTGAGAATGGCGGCGGCGCTCATGATGCGATCCTACCATCGAGCGCAGGTGAGCAGAAGAGCCTGCGCGACCAGGGCTCCGCCCCCGCTCACATCACGCAGTCCTCGAAAGCCGGATCGACCGAGCCGCGCCAGCGGCCGCGGTAGGCCTCGAGACGCTGCTCCGCCAGCGTGCGGCCGGTCTCGGCGATCGCCTCGAGCGGCGCGAGATGGATAGTCTCGTCGCGCCCCTGCGCGTCGCGCGCCGCCCGCCGCGCGAGTCCGCCGCGCGCGAGCGCCAGCATGTCGAGCGCCACGTCGCGCGCCTCGCGGCCGTCGATGCGCGCGCGGAGCGCGAGACGCGGAACGTCGGCGCGCAGCGCATCGCGCTGCGCCGCGCTCCAGCCCTTGATCAGCTCGAGGGCGCCGTCGAGCGCGGTTCGATCGTAGAACAGTCCGACGAACAGCGCCGGCAGCGCGGCGATATGGGAGCGTGGCCCGGCGTCCGCCCCGCGCATCTCGAGATAGCGCTTCAAACGCACTTCCGGGAAGATCGCGCCGAGATGATTGGCCCAGTCGGCCATGGTCGCGCGCTCGCCCGGCAGAGCGGCGAGCCTTCCCGCGAGCAGATCGCGGAAGCTCTGGCCGGCCACATCATGATAGACGTCGCCGCGCTTGACGAAATAGAGCGGCACGTCGAGCGCGTAATCCACATAGCGCTCGAAGCCCATGCCCGGCTCGAAGGCGAAGGGCAGCATGCCGGTGCGCGCCGGATCGGTGTCGCGCCAGATCTGCGAGCGCTGCGACAGAAGGCCCGTCGGCGCCCCGTCGATGAAGGGGGAATTGGCGAACAGCGCCGTGACGACCGGCTGCAGCGCGAGCCCCACGCGCAGCTTCTCCACCATGTCCGTCTCTGAGACGAAATCCAGATTGACCTGCACCGTCGCCGTGCGGAACATCATGTCGAGGCCGAGCGAGCCGACCTTCGGCATATAGGCGGCCATGATCCGATAGCGCTGCTTGGGCATGACCGGCGTCTCGTCGCGCCGCCACTTCGGGCTCGCGCCGAGATCGAGGAAGGCTATTCCGAGCCGCCGCGCCACCGGCTCCAGCGCGGCGAAATGGGCGTCGGTCTCCGCCTTGGTCGCATGGACGGTCGGAAGCGGCGCGCCCGACAATTCGAACTGACCGCCCGGCTCCAGCGAGACGGCGCCGCCGCCATGCTCGTCATAGAGGCCGATCAGCGCGTCCCGGTCCATGATCGGCGCCCAGCCGAGGGCGGCGGCGAGCCCTTCGAGCAGCGCCCGGATCCCGCCGCTCGGCGGATCGTAGGGGACGGGCGCGCGCCGGCCGGCGAAGAACGGGATCTTCTCGTGCTCCGTGCCGACGGCGAGCGCGTCCGGACTCTTGATGCCGGCCTCCAGCCATTCCACGAGCGCGTCTCGCGACGTGACCGGCGTCGAATCATTAACGTCGCGAGCCATCGGCAACTTTCGAAACGGGATCGGACGCCGGGGCGCCGCGGTCCTGGGATTGTCTCTCGCGCACTTCCGCGCGGGGACGGAAGGGTGGGCGTGAACGAGGCCGCCTCCGGCGACGGCGCCGAAGCAAACTGCGTTCCGGCCGGTGAATTGGCGGAAAAGACGCCCGCGCGCAAGTGCGCCCGGAAAACTCCCCTCCGTGAAGGCGTTAACGCTTTCGACAGTCCGAAAGCCTATTGTGGAGTTGACGGCCTTCCGAAGATCCCGCCCGATCCGGAAAGGCTTTGTTTTCCGTCCAGGGCGGAAGCGCCCGCGGCCGCGACGAGAGGTTCACGGCATGCAAAGATCGCTGCGCAGATTTCTCGCCGACGACAACGGAGCGACCGCGCTGGAATATGCGGCGATCGGCGTCTTCGCGTCGATTCTCATCATCACCGCGACGAGGCTCATCGGGACCAAATTGTCCTCGGCCTATTATATGCCGGTCGTGAACAATCTGACCTGAACGGACCTCAGCCGCGCGAGCCGCCGAAGGTCCGCCCGAGCAGTTCGTCGAGTTCGGCCTTGTGATCGTCCGGGAACGGCCTCGTCGTCGCGAAGATCTGTCGAATTTGCGCCAGGGCCGCCTCCAGAGCGTCGGCGTCTCCGGCCGGCGCGGGAGCCGGCTCCACGGGCGGGGCGGCGGGGGCCGGCGCCGCGCGCCTGCCGAACAGAACGGCGAAGAGTCCGGCCAGCGCGCCCGCGAGACCGCCGGCCGCGGCAGGTTCGGCAACGGGCTCAGGCTGCTCAGGCTCGACGGCGGGCTCCCTCGCCCGCGAGAGCGCCTCGCCGAGGCCGCGCTCGGCCAAGGTCGAGGAGAGTCCGCCAGCGACGATCGAGACGAGCACGGGCAGCAGCCGCTGCAACACATCGGCGCGCAGTCCGCTCGCGCGCGCGGCGAATTGCGCGACCTCGCCGGCCGCGGCCGGCGAGCCGAACAAATGGGCGACGATCACGTCGCCCGCCTCGACGCTCTCCTGAGAATTCGCGCTCTCGGCGCTCTCGAAAGAGGCTCTGTGCTGCGGCTCGTCGATCGCGGCGACGACCGGACGAAGGGTCTCGGGCGTCTCGGCCGCCTTGATCAGAGCGGCGGAGAGCGCCGGCGCCAACGCCAGCACGGCGACCTCGGTCTGCCAGGACGCGAGGCCGAGCCGTTCCGAAAGATTGTCGATGAGCCGGCCGCCCTGGGCGGATCGTACAATATCGTCGATGTTCGACATATGCCCCTCCCGTCCCCCGATGAGGCCGCATGACCTGGGCGCGGCCGTTCGTTTCGTTCACCGTCTTTCTTAACCGATTTCGCCAATGTCGGCGAGTTACGAAGCCCCGAGGCGCGAAGCGGCGGCGCGCTCGCCGCGCCAAAACCCGGAAGTGCTTCGATAAAATCCGTCTGAAAACTATCATTAAACGAAGGCCGACCCGCGAGCGGCAGCGACCCGCCAGGGTGGCGGCGCGGATGCCGTCGGGCCCTTTGTATAAATTTATATTATTGATATATATAGCAAATATTATTGCCGGAGCCGCTCTCCTCCGCGCAGGGCGCCGAGATCGAAATTGCGCTTGCGCTCTGGCTTTAATCATATTTAATTAGTATGTTTCAACCGTATTAGGGGCGAGAAATGCAAGAGAGGGTGGTCGGCGTCGAGCGTCTGAGGAAGTGGTTTCTTTCCAGCACGTTCCTGAGCATGGTCGCGTCAGTGACGATCGTCGGGGCGGCGCGCGCCCAAGACGCTCGGGTCCAGGACGTCATCGTCACGAGCAGCGATAAGGACAAGCCGGGAGAACTGTCGAAACGAAAGGCTCAGGTCCAAAAAATCCCACGTCCCATCGTCGTCGTCGATCCGAAGACGGCGCAACGCGAGCAATTGTACCGCCTCGAGGATTTCGCCCAGAAAATTCCGAACTACAATCCCGGCTCGGGCAATCCGAGAACGGCTCGTCCCGCCATCCGCGGCGTCAGCGCCGGCGCAGGAACCGGCGACGGCGCGGAATTCGACACGGGCTTCATGGTCGACAATGTCTTCCTGAAGCATGTGGGCTTCCAATGGGCCAATTTCATCGACATCGAATCCGCCGAGGTCGCCCTGGGGCCGCAGGGAACGTCGGGCGGCAAGAACACGACGGTCGGCAGCTTCGTCGTCCGCACGCAACTGCCGTCCTTCGAACGCAAGACGACCTTCGAGACCCAGTTCAGCAGCTATTCCCATGTGCTTCAGCAGGTGAACACCACCGGGCCGATCATCGACGACAAGCTCGCCTACCGTATCGCCGCCTATTACGATCGCGGCGATGGATGGGTGGTCGATCAGGTTTCGGGCGCGACATATCTGAACAATAATCGATGGGGCGTGCGCGGGCAGCTACTCTATGTTGGAGACGATTTCACCGACCGCCTCATCTTCAATACGTCCCAATCGCACGAATACAACAACAACTCCTCCGGCCCTTACGCCGACACCTTCCAGGTTTTCTGGAACGGAACGCGTCCGGGGCGCACTTATTCGCAGAACCTCGCCGAGCGGCTCGGCCGGCCATTCTTCACCACAGACCCCTATAAGCCCTCGAACACCGACCAGGGCACGCTCGACCAGCGTCTGTACATCGTCTCGAACGAGCTGAACTACAATATCGGCGAGAATGTCTTCACCTCGATCAGCGCCTTTGGAAACTTCCGGCTGCTGCCGCGCAATCAGCGCGGCAATAATCTGACCGAGATCAGCAAGGGCGCCTCCGACACTTATGTCGACCAGTTCTCGCAGGAGTTCCGGCTGACATCGGCGCGCGACCAGCCGCTCGAATGGCAGGTCGGGCTCTATGGCCTCTACGAATATGTCTGGAATCGCGCCAACACGATCTTCGGGGCCGACGCCGCCAATTGGTTCGGAACCATCAGCAATAATGGCATTCTGACTCCTCGGCCCTTCCTGCTGCGAGACATGGCGAGCAACCGCGACGGCAAGGCGCGCGACGTGCAGGTCGCGGCCTATGGCAACGGCACATATCACTTCGACGATCAGCTGAGCGTGACGCTCGGCCTGCGCGACAGCTGGGAGGTGCGGTCCGGCTCCAATTTCAGCTGGTTCACCGTCCTCCCCGGCAATGGCACGCTCGAGGAGCAGCAGGCGGCCATCGTCGCCGGCGGCGGGCAGCGATTCTTCGACACGGGCGGGACGAAGTCGACGCTCAACGCGCTCACCGGCATCTTCAATCCGCAATATAAGGTCACCGAGAATGTGACGGCGTACGGCCTGGTCGGCCGGGGCGAGAAGGCGGGCGCGGTCAACACGTCCGCGCAGGCGATTTTCGTCGGCGGCGTGTTCCAAAAGTTCCAGCCCCTCATCACCAAGCCGGAGACCTCCTGGGACTATGAGGTCGGACTCAAGACCGTCTGGGACGAGGGCAGGCTCGTCCTCAACGGCAATTTCTACTGGAACGACATCTACAACTTCCAGACGAACTTCGTCGACGCCTCCATCCTCGACGGCAATGGCGTGCCCGTCCGGCAGACCTATCTCGGCGTCGCCCCGCATGTGCGCCTGCGCGGCTTCGAGTTCGACGGCCGCTGGAACGCCTTCGAGGGCTTCTGGCTCAATTACTCCGGCGCCGTCGTCGAAGCGCGTTGGATCGACTTCGACGATGCGCCTGTCGACGCCGCCTGGACCTGGTCGACGATCGCGACCACCGGTCCCTTTGCGGGCCTCACGGCGCCGGCCAAGGTGAGCCGCAGCAACACGCGCTTCAACGCCGTGCCGACCTTCCAATTCAACATCGGCGCCAATTACGAACGGAAGCTCGGACGCCTCTTCGAAGGCGAAGGCGAGTGGTGGAACCAGCCCATGACCGGCTTCGCCTATGTGAATGTGTCTTGGCAGAACAAGACGCAGGTGACCAATCCGGACGCGGTCTTCGTCTATTGGCAGCCGGCCTACGCCATCACCAATCTCGGATTGGGCGTCAGGACCGACGACGAGCGCGTCAGCCTCAATGTCTGGGTGAAGAACCTGACCAATCAGCTGCCGATCATGAACACGGCGGCGATAGCGATCGATCCGGGCACCGCGACGGCGCCGGCGGTCCTCAACTTCTACCGCTTCCCTCGAACGATAGGAGGAACCTTGAGATTCACTCTGTGATGCTTGTGCGTCCCCCTACGCGGGAGCGCCCCCTCCTCCTTCCCCCGGCGCACCCGCTCGATGGCCCCGGTTGTTCCGCTTCGGTTTCTGCCCGCGGAACCCGGGACCGAGGAGAGGCCCCTCGGTCTGACGGCTCCCGCGCCCGCACAGCCGCTTGACGCCTTCCCTCGCGCGAGACATTAGAATCCGGCGTAGCGGCGCCGGGTCCCGCGGTCCCTTGGAGGAGAGGCGTGAAGCAATGACGTTCGAGCCCCGCCCGCCGAAGCCGCCGCTGAAAATCCTGCTGTGCTCGCCGCGCGGCTTCTGCGCCGGAGTGGTGCGCGCCATCGACGCCGTCGAGCGCGCCCTCGCCAAATTCGGCCCGCCCGTCTATGTCCGCCATGAGATCGTGCACAATCGCTACGTCGTCGAGGCGCTGAAGGCCAAGGGCGCGATTTTCGTCGAGGAGCTCGAGGAAGTGCCGGACACGCAGGCGCCGGTCATCTTCTCCGCCCATGGCGTCGCCAAATCCGTCTCCGCGGAGGCCGAGGAGCGCAACCTTCTCGCCATAGACGCCACCTGCCCGCTCGTCACCAAAGTGCATCGCGAGGCGGAAATCCACTGGAAGCGCGGGCGCACCGTGCTCCTCGTCGGCCACGCCGGCCATCCGGAAGTGGTCGGCACCATGGGGCAATTGCCGCCCGGCGCCGTGGTGCTGGTCGAATCGGTCGGCGCGATCGCGGATCTCGCCTTCGGCGACGAGAGCAACCTCGCCTATGTCACGCAGACCACCTTGTCGATCGACGATTCGCAGGAGATCGTCGGGGCGCTGACGCGGCGCTTCCCGCAGATCGTCGGACCGCACAAGGAGGACATATGCTACGCCACCACCAACCGCCAGGCGGCGGTCAAGCAGGTGGCGCCGCAGGTCGACGCCGTGATCGTCGTCGGCTCGCCCAACTCCTCCAATTCCCAGCGTCTGCGCGAGGTCGCCGAGCGCGCCGGCGCGCCGGCCAGGCTGGTGCAGGGACGCGCGGAGATCGACTGGGACCTGTTCGGCGCCATCGGCTCGCTCGGCATCACCGCCGGCGCTTCCGCGCCGGAAGTGCTGGTCGAGGAGATCATGGACGCCTTCGCCGAGCGCTACGAGATTTCGGTCGAGACGGTCTCGGCGGCCGACGAGGACGTCTCCTTTCCGCTGCCCAAGGAGTTGCGCGCGCACGCTTGACGCGCGCCGCCGCATCCATCCGCCGTCGCCCGGGAATCACCATGGCCGTCTATACGGATGTCGACGACGAGGAGCTGATCGCTTTTCTGCGCGCCTATGACCTCGGCGCCCTGCTCTCCTGCAAGGGCATCGCCGAGGGAGTCGAGAACTCCAACTTCTATCTCCATGTCAGCGCCGGCAGCTTCATCCTCACGCTCTACGAAAAACGCGTGGCGGAGGCCGATCTGCCCTTCTTCCTCGGCCTGATGGAGCATCTGTCGGCGCGGGGGGTCACCTGTCCGCAGCCGGTGCGCGACCGCGCAGGCGAAGCGCTCGGCCGGCTCGCGGGACGGCCGGCGGTCATCGTCACTTTTCTGGACGGCTATTCGATCCATCATCCCGAGGCCGTCCATTGCGCCCGGCTCGGCGCGGCGCTGGCGCGGCTGCATCTCGCCGGCGCCGATTTCCCGATGCGCCGCGCCAATGCGCTCTCGGTCGAGGGATGGCGGCCGCTCTATGCGCCCTGCGCGGCGCGCGCCGGCGAAGTGGCGGCCGACATGGGCGCGCTCGTCGAGACCGAGCTCGACCTCCTGGAGCGCGACTGGCCGCGCGGCCTGCCCGAGGGCGTGATCCACGCCGATCTCTTTCCCGACAATGTGTTCTTCCTCGGCGACCAGATTTCCGGCCTCATCGACTTCTATTTCGCCTGCACCGACGCGCTCGCCTATGACCTCGCCGTCTGCCTCAACGCCTGGTGCTTCGACGCGGCCGGGACTTACGATGCGGCCAAGGGCGCGGCCATGCTCGACGCCTATCGGCGGCTGCGCCCGCTGAGCGGGGCGGAGACCGACGCCTTTCCGCTGCTCGCCCGCGGCGCGGCGATGCGCTTCCTGCTGACGCGCTTCGTCGACTCGCTCGACGTGCCGCCGGGCGCCCTGGTGCGGCCCAAGGATCCGCGCGAATATCTCGCGCGGCTGCGCTTCCACCGCACGATCCGCGCCGTGCGCGACTATGGCCTGTCGTGAGCCGCCGGGTCGCGATCTGGACAGACGGCGCCTGCTCGGGCAATCCGGGCCCCGGCGGCTGGAGTGCGATCCTGCGCTTCGGCGACCGAGAGAAGGAAATCAGCGGCGGCGAGCCGGAGACGACCAATAATCGCATGGAGCTGACCGCGGCGATCATGGCGCTCGAGGCCTTGACCCGCCCCTGCCCGGTCGACCTCTATACCGACTCGCAATATGTGCGCGACGGCGTCTCTTCGTGGATTCATGGCTGGAAGGCGCGGGGCTGGAAGACCGCCGACCGCAAGCCGGTCAAGAATGCAGAGCTGTGGCGGCGGCTGGACGCGGCGCAGGAGCGCCATGACGTGGCTTGGCACTGGGTCCGCGGCCACGCCGGCGACGAGATGAACGAGCGCGCCGACGCCCTTGCGCGCAAGGGCATGGCGCCGTTCCAGCGAAAACGGCCGGCCGCAGCGCACGACCCCTTGTCCGACGCCTAGCCGGCGCCCATTTCGGATGAAGTAGCACTCTTCTTCTCCACTCCGGGAGCGGCTGCGGCGGCCGCTCCGGTTTTATTCCAGGCGCAGCGGCAGCTCCACGCCGCCTTTCTCCGTCCGAATCGTCAGATGCGCCCCGATCGCGGATCCCCGCTCGCCTGCGGCGAGCTTCAGGGTGAAGCCGCCGTCGTCTTCGCGCGCCACGTCGATGACGTAGGGCTCGGGCGCCTCGACGAAGACGTCCTCCGCCTTGCCCTCGCCCGTATAACGAAGCCTCCAGCCGTCTGCGTCCTTCGTCAGGGAGACGAGCGCGCGCGCCTCCGCCTCGCCGAGCCGCTTCGGAACCTGCGCTTCGGCGGCGGCGAGCCGCTCGGCGTAAGGCGAGGCGCCGCTCATCGGCAGGGCGAGGGAGAGCTTCGCCTTGGCAGGCAGGCACATGTCGCCGCAGGCGGCGTAATCGAGCGCGAGCTTCAGCGTCACGGGCTTGTGGACGTCCTTCGGCGTGACGCGCAGCGGGAAGACGACGCTCTCGTCATAGCCCGCGACGAGCAGTCCCACCTCGTCGAGGTGCTTGGGGACGGGATAGAGAGGCTCGGCCGAGGCCAGATTCTCCGATCCGGAAAAATCGAAGACGGGCGGCGCGCCGGAATCGCCCGGCTGGCGCCAATAAGTGATCGTCTTCGGATCGAGCGCGATCTCGACGCCGGCGCGATAGACGCCGCCGCTCGGGCCCGCGTCGGCCAGGAGGCGCGCCGTCGAGCGCGTGGCCCGCGCGGGCGCCGAGGCGAAAGGTTCCGCCCCGGCGGCGCCGAGGGCGGACAGCGCGAGCAGCGCGCCGGCCGCCGTCCGGGCGAGTCGTCTTCTCGTCATATCATGATGCCCGACGGCGCCCGAGCGCCGCTTTTTCGTGCGTCGAACGCCGCTTGTTAAGGGTCTGCGCGAAGCGTAGTATGATCCTATGAGCCCGATCGGGAAGAAACAAGGCCACAAGGAGCCGGGCTCCCGCGTCAAGGGCGGCGAGCCGATCCGGCGCGCGTCCGAGCATGCCCAGCCCTGGGGAACGGGGACGAAATCCTCCGGCCGCCGCTATCTCGACGGACAGCTGCTCGTCGCCATGCCCGGCATGACCGATCAGCGCTTCGCCCGCTCCGTCATATATCTTTGCGCCCATTCGGAAGACGGAGCGATGGGCCTCGTCGTGAACCAACCGTCGCAGGTTCGCAATTTCCCCGATCTCCTGGTGCAATTGCAGATCATCCGGCCGCAGGACCGCATCAGCCTGCCCTCGGGCGCGGAGGAGATTCAAGTGCTGCAGGGCGGGCCTGTGCAGACCGACCGCGGCTTCGTGCTCCATTCGGCGGATTTCTTCATCGACAATTCGACCATGCCGATCGACGAGTGCGTCTCGCTGACGGCGACGATCGACATTCTGCGCGCCATCGCCCAGGGCGAGGGGCCGCAGCGCGCCCTGCTGGCGCTCGGCTTCGCCGGCTGGGATCCGGGTCAGCTCGAGAACGAGATCCAGCACAATGGCTGGCTGAACTGTCCCGCCGATCCCGGCATCGTGTTCGACAACGATCTCGAGTCCAAATACGCTCGCGCGTTGCGTCTGATCGGCATCGATCTCGGCCGCCTGTCGTCGGCCGCCGGCCACGGCTGACGCCCGGCCTCGGCCGTCAGCGGTCTCCGCGCGCCTCCCCGACCGCGTCGACGCCGTAAATGTCGTTTCGGAAATGCACCGTCCCGTCGGCCGAGGCCCATCCGGTCATATAGACCCAGACGACCGGCACGGGCTTGGGCAGCGCCACGTCCTGCCGCTCCCCGCTCGCGATCCTGGCCATGATCGCAGCTTTGTCCCATTGCCCCGTCGGCGAGCCGCCGACGCCCTGCAGCAGCCAGGCCGCGAGGTCGTAGACGCCCTCGACGCGCACGCAGCCGTGCGAGAGGAAGCGATAGTCGCTCGCGAACAGTCTCTTGCTCGGCGTGTCGTGCATATAGACCGCATGCTTGTTGGGCATGGCGATGCGGATCGAGCCGAGCGAGTTCTGCACGCCGGAATCCTGGCGCAGCGTGTAGTTGGCGGCCCGTTCGCTCGCCCAATTGATCGACTTGGGGTCGACCTCGCCGCCGCGGTTGTCGAACACGCGGATGCGGAGCTTTGCGAGATAGGCCGAGTCCTTCTGCATCTTGGGCATGATCTCGTTCTTGATGATCGAGACCGGCACCGTCCAGGTCGGGTTGAGATTGACCGCCCCGATCTTCGCCTCGACCTCGGGCGACGGATGGTCGACGTCGCCGACGATCGCCGTATAACGGCGCATGACGCGACCGTTCTCGACCGCGTCGACCGCGGCGGAAGGGATGTTCACGACGATGTAGCGCGGGCCGAACGGGAAATCATTGCCGGCGAGCCGCTGCGCCGAGGAGGCGAGCTGACGGAAGCGCACGCTCGCCGGCACATCCAGCTCGCGCAGCGTGGCGCCCGTGACGGCGCCCGTCTGCTTCAGCCCCATGCGGAACTGGAAATGCTTCACCGCCAGCGTCAACGCGGCGTCCCAGGCCTCGCCGCCGGCCGCGGCGCTCGGCAGATCGCCCTCGGCGGCGAGCCGCTTGCGTAACGCCGCGACCGCGCGTCCGCTCGCGCCGGGCTTCAGCGGCGTTCCGACCTTCGGCCAGCCTCCGGCGTCTGCGATCGCCGCATAGCGCTCGGAGGCGAGCGAAGTGGCGAAGAAAGTCTCGGGCTGCAAGGCCGGAGTCGGGTCGTCCGACAACGCCGTCTCGCGCGGCGGCGCGGGCTTGGGCTTAGGTTTCTGCTTGGGCTTCGGCGCGACTTGCGCCTGCGGCGCCGGCGCGTCGCCCGAAGCGGGCGGCGTGGGCGCGGCGGCAGGCTCGGCCGGAACGGACGTCGGCCCCGCGGCGGGCGCAGGGGCCTGCGGCGCGACGGCGGGAGGGCTCGTCGGGGCGGACGCCGAAGACGCCGGCGCGGCCTCTTGCGCGGGAGCGAACCGAATCAGAGCGGGCTCGACGCTCAGCGCGGCGGCGAGCGCCGCCAGCGAAGCGATACGTCCTATGTTGTTCACGATCGACATGTTTTCCAGCGGCGCGGCGGACTCGACAGGCGAAGCGGAGCTTGCTCGATCTGAAGCTTTTCCGCTTTGCGGCGCGCGCGGTCAACCCGGGTTTCGCGGGTCGATGTCTCGGGACTTTCTCATCGCCGCGCCATGGGTCGCCGTGGACCGGATTGCCTGTTATGGAGCTTCAGACTAACAATACCAGACAAAATCAATGACGAGGAACCGGGAATGCCATCGAAGACATGGCGCGAATCCGAGCTTTGGCCCCATTCGAACGTCACGAATCCCCAAGTTCGTTACGACATGGACGCAGACTTCCATGCGCTCTACGATTCGGGGTTGGCGGCCACGCAGATGTCGGATCGCGCCATGCGCCGAAACCGGTATTACCTCCTGGCCCGAGCTCTTCATAGAGCCGTCGATGTGCAGGGAGATGCGGCCGAGGTGGGCTGCTTCCGCGGCCTCTCCGCATTCATTGCTTGCTCGATCTTGTCCAAGAGCGGGAATCCGCCGGAATTCCATATCTTCGATTCGTTCGAGGGGTTGTCTCGGGCCACGAATGTCGATCAGTCGCAATATTTGAACTTTCTTCTGGCGAACCAAGCGCCTTCGGTCAAGGACGATACAGGAGGTCTTTTTGTCTGCTCCGAAGAGCAGGTGCGATCGAATTTGAGAAGCTTCGATTTCATCCGCTATTACAAGGGTTGGATTCCCACACGTTTCAGCGAGGTCGCCGGAAGGCGCTTTCGTTATGTGCATGTCGACGTCGATCTTTATGAACCGACGAGAGAGTCGATCCGGTTTTTTTGGCCGTTGATTTCTCCCGGCGGGATTCTCGTCCTCGATGATTTTGCGACCGTCTTTTTTCCCGGCGCGCGGAAGGCGGCCGAAGAAGAGCTCGGAAATCGCGCCGATGCGTTCATTGTGGAGGCGCCGGCGGGCTCCGCTGTCGTGGTCAAACTCGGCGGCGCAGGCGACCTCGAGTTGTGAATGAGCGCACGCCTTTTCGGCGGCGAACATCATGCCCGATTTGAACGCCCGACTTATGGACGCCTGGGAGCGACCTCGGCGTTTTCGCGCGATCGGGTCTCCACGCTCGGTCTCGCCGCGCAGGCATGCGAGATAGCCCGCCTGTCGCCGCCGGCCTGCCCTCGACATCGGCGCGAGCCGCGTCCTGACGCCGCAGCGGGAACTACCGTCGAACTTTCGTCATAATTTCTCCATACTTAAGTACGCTGCTGCAGCGGGTATTGAAGGCAAATCGTTGCGGGCTGGCCACTCCGCCCTCAGCAACCGACCATGGCAAAGGCGCGGCCTTTATGAAGACCACAGTGATTCATCAATCACCTTCGGCTGTCGACAAGGAGAGTATATTCTCGGCCGGACTGCGAGCGGTGCAATCCAGTGTCTCGGCGATGCAAATCTTGTCGAGCGCATTTCCTGGTCTTAGCGAAAGCTTCGAAAAGGCGACGGCCACGATCCTGGCGACGACGGGACGTCTCGTGGTGTCCGGGGCCGGTAAGAGCGGGCACATCGCGAGAAAGCTCGCCGCGACCTTTGCGTCGACGGGAACGCCGTCCTTTTTCGTGCATCCGACGGAAGCCAGTCACGGCGATCTGGGGATGATCACGCCCGAGGACACGATTCTCGCGCTGTCCTGGTCCGGCGAGACTGTCGAATTGGGCGATCTGATCCGCTATTCGAGGCGCTTTCGAGTGCCTTTGATCGCGCTCACGGGAAAGGGGGACAGCGCTCTCGGGCGCGCCGCCGACACGGTGATCGCTCTTCCCGCCGTGAAAGAGGCCTGCCCTCTCAATCTGGCGCCGACCTCTTCGACTCTGATCCAGCTGGCGATGGGAGACGCGATCGCCGTCGCCGTCCTCGAGCAGAGAGGATTCACGGCGTCGAGCTTCAAAATCTTCCACCCCGGCGGAAGTCTCGCCGCCCGTCTGATGACGGTCAAGCAACTCATGCACGAAGGGGACGAAGTCCCGCTGGTTCAGCAAGGGACGAGAATGTCCGATGTTCTCTTGGCCATTGCGGGACGGCGTTTCGGCTGCGTGGGCGTCGTCGACGAAACGGGTCGCTTGACGGGCATTGTGACGGATGGAGACCTTCGGCGGCATATGAGCGCCCTGTTCTTGCAGATGCTGGTCGAGGATGTTATGACGCCCGATCCAGTCGTCTCGACTCCGGAATTGCTTGCCAGCGCCGCACTGGAACTGATGAACTCGCGCCGGATTACAGTGCTGTTCATCGTTCAGAATTCCAAGCCGATCGGCATTGTTCACATCCACGATCTTCTCAAGGCGGGAGTCGCCTAGAGTGAGTGACGCGCGTTGGGGGCTTCTCGAACGAGAGGGGTAAGCATGGGCAGCAAGTTGAAGGTCTACATCGGCTGGGACAGCCGAGAAGACATTGCCTATCAGGTATGTCGTCATTCAATTCTACGTCATACCCGATCCGATGTCGAAATTTATCCGATCAAGCAATACGCCCTTCGTGAGATGGGGCTCTATACGCGTCCGGAGGACAAGGCCTCGACGGAGTTCTCCCTCACGCGCTTCTTGGCTCCGCACCTCGCGGCTCACGACGGCTGGACGATATTCGTGGATTGCGACTTCCTGTTCACCGACGACATAACAAAGGTGTTGGACGGTGTAGACGATGGAAAGGCGCTCTACGTCGTAAAGCACGACTACACCCCGGCAAACGCCATCAAGATGGACAACAAGGAGCAGACGATCTATCCGCGCAAGAACTGGTCGTCTTTCATGTTGTTCAACAACGCCTCTCCGGAGGTCAAGGCGCTCACCCCCGAGGTCGTCAACAACGAAACGCCAGCTTTTCTTCATCGCTTCAATTGGATAGCTGATGACAGCCTGATCGGCGAGCTGCCGCTGACCTGGAACTTTTTGGAGGGAGAATATCCGAAGCCGGAGTGGACGCCGATCGCGATCCATTACACCAATGGCGGGCCTTGGTTCAGCAACTGGCAACAGGTCGACTTCGCCAACCTGTGGGTCGAAGAGCGCGCCATGTATGAAAAGACGGCGCTCAAAAAAACGGCTGCATAGGTCGAGGTGGTTGAAATGGCGGACATACGAACCGTGCTCGTGACGGGCGGGGCGGGTTTTATCGGATCACACCTCGTTCCCCAACTTGTGAAGGCGCAGTATCGGGTCCGCGTTCTCGATAACTTGTCCAGGCAGATTCACGGCGATATTCCGGCAGCGCTTCCTTGGCTCGGCCTCGACGGAGTCGAATTCCAGCGCGGGTCGGTCTTGTCATCGACGGATCTGACTCGCGCGCTGTCGGGCGTAGGCGCGATCGTACATCTCGCGGCTGAAACCGGAACAGGGCAGTCGATGTATGAAATTGCGCGCTACAACGAGGTCAACAGCCAGGGAACCGCGCTCATCTTCGATCTGTTGACGAACGACAGGAGCCTCGGGATCAAGCAATTCCTCTTGGCTTCGAGCCGCGCCGTCTACGGCGAAGGAGCCTATATTTGCGAAGCGTGTGATCCTGCCCGCCGGCTATATCCCCCCGCTCGTGACAGAGACGCCTTCGCCGCAGGCCGGTGGGAGCCGCGTTGTCCGACTTGCGACGCGCCGCTGACCGCGGCGCCGACCCGCGAGACCGACCAAGTCTCGCCGGCTTCGGTTTACGCTGCGACCAAATATGCCCAGGAGGACCTCGTCAGGGTCTGCTGCTCCGCCCTGCATATCGACCACAAGATATTGCGTCTTCAGAACGTCTATGGCGAGGGCCAATCGCTCGACAATCCGTATACGGGCATTTTGTCGATCTTTTCCACCCGAATCCGCAAGGGAGCTCACCTTCCTCTCTTCGAAGACGGAAAAGAAACGCGCGATTTCATCCATGTCGAAGACGTCGCCCGAGCTTTCGTCGCTGCGCTCGAATCCCCTTCCCGCGCGACGGTGTTCAATGTCGGCTGCGGCCTGAGGACGAGCATCGCCGAGATTGCGACTTTGCTGAGTCGGGCCTTCGGCGCAACTCCAAATCTCGTCGTGACGGGGCAATACCGGCTGGGCGACATCAGGCACAATTGCGCGGACACGACTCGCACAGCGCAGGAGCTCCTGTTTTCCCCGTCGATCGATCTTGCTCAGGGCCTGCAACGCTTCGCGAAGTGGGTGCTGAACAATCCGCTGCCGGAAGACAAACTGGATGCGGCAAATCGAGAGCTCGCGAAGCGCAACCTCGGGTCGTGACCTACAAAACATTGGCGTTGATCGGCGCCATGTGACTGGTCCCTCCCGAGGGACGCGAGGCCGTGTCTGACGGCCGTCGCAGACGCCGGAAGAACGTCCCGGGCGTCATCGGAAAACCGTCGCGCGTCTCGGCCCGACCAGAATGTCGCTCGACTGAACGCTTTCGAACCGGAGTAGACCGATGGAGGCCCGACTTTCGGAAATCGCCGAAGGCTGTCTGCATGCAGCCGAAAGGGACAGCAAGAATTTTCCTGAAATCGTGGGCGAGCTGATGCAGGCGGGGTTCGAGAGCTATGCAATCGACTTCCGTCGCGCGACGGCGATCTATTACCTGCCGGACGGCGAAAGCGTCGCGTTTCCCACGCATCGCCATCGAACGCCGATCGCCGCGGCGCTGGATGTCGGCGTTCTCGTGGCGGCGATCAGAGAGGCGCAACGATCCGCGCCCGGCTACACCTATTCGGGGTTCTGCGCAAAGATCATGGCCGGCGGCTGCGCCGGCTATGTGGTGTCGTTCTCTGGTCGCCGCGCAGTCTATTTCGGCCGCACCGCCGAGACGCATGTGGAGCTCTTCCCTCGATAGCGGGGAGTCGTTCCTCGACAATCTCGTGCATGCCGAGCAGGGCTCTCGCCTGCGAAACGGTCGTTCGTGGCTCGAACGGGTTCGGGCGTTTCGACTTCCAGCGCCTCGAAACCCTCTCATTGCGCGAGACCACGATGACCCCATGGACGATCGCCGTCGCGGCGATCGTCGCATCTTCGACCATCCGGTCCGGCTTGCAACGCATTGGCCATGCCCAGCGGCGGAAGACGTGGGCGTCCATGTCGAGCACATCGAGGTCCCCGCCACCTGCTCGAGCCATCTTCGATCAGGCGCGCGCTCGGGATCGCGCTCGTGCGTGATCCCGACGCCAGCCTGAATCTCGCCGCTCGAGAACGCCGGGAGGGGAGGTCCCGAGCCCGGATGCTCTCCGCTCTTCTTTTACAATTGGAACGAATACAATATAGACGGCGTAGATTGTAATAATTCTCGAAAATCCGGTCATTTACAACCAGGTTGCGGCGCAATATTCTTCCGTCTCGTTTCGTGGCGCGTCTCCGATCGCGCGATCATATTTCGTATTTTTTGCGATGCAGCGACGAATTTCCATTTGTTCCAATTCCAAACTGACGAGGTGAGGACATGAGTATAACGGTGATCTTCGGTTCCGACGGTGGGGCGACGCGGGGCGTGGCGTCGCGCATCTCCAAGAAATGCCAGGGGCGTTCGGTCGATATAAAAGATGCGACGGCCGACGACTTCGAGAATTGTCATCTGCTGATCCTGGGCTCGCCGACCTATGGCGACGGCACCCTGCAGACCGATTGGGAGGACAATATCGACAAGCTGCGCAGCGCCAATCTGAAGGGCAAGAAAGTCGCTCTATTCGGCACCGGCGACCAGCAGACCTATCCGAACTCCTTCGTCGACGCCATGGGCATACTCTATGACGAGGTGACCGCGCTCGGCGCACAGGTGATCGGCTTCACCGACACGAAGGGCTACGATTATGTCGGCTCGACCGCCGAGCGGGACGGCAAATTCGTGGGGCTCGCCCTCGATCTCGACACACAGTCCGGAATGACCGAGAAACGAGTGACTGCATGGCTGAGCCAGCTGCTCTGAGCGGGGAAGCGGCACAGCCGCTCCCCTCCCTCACCCGGCGCTCCGCGGAAGCGGCGCCGGTGCTGCGGCTTCTCCATCACAACATCTATGAATACAGCCGCGGCGTTCGTGCGCTGTTCCTGATGACCATCAACCGCCGCGAACTCTCCGTGGCGCTCGACCGGCTGGAGACGCAGGGCATCGACCGCTTCGTGCAGGAGCTCGGCTCGGCGAAGGCCAATCTCTTCTTCGGCCGGCCGGCCTTCGTCGCCGTGGCGCGCTCGCTGGTGACGCGCCCTCTCAACACGCTGACGGCGGAGGAAGACTTCATGCTCGGCACGCTGCTCGGCTATGATTGCGAGCAGCAGTGCCGCCGCTTTCTCGCCCGCTCCCGCCGGATCGCGCCGACGCGGCTCCCGTCCGCGGCGGAGTGACGCGTTTCCGCGCCCCTCACATCGAGACCGCCGCCGTTCCCAGCGCCTCGAGCGTCGCGCGGAGCGACGCCTCCTCCGATTGCGCATAGAGCGCCAGCTCGTCGGCGACCTTCGCGCCGAGCGCCTCCTCGAAGGCCGGGCGGGCGGCGTTCGCGGCGAGTTCGCGACGGCCGCCCTCGCCGAGATTGGACTGGAAGATGCCGGCCGCGCTCACAGGTAGAAAATCCTCGTAGAAGATGGGCTCGGCGCGCACGAGGCCGTCGCGGATGAGCTCGTCGAGGTCGCCGCGTCCGGAGCCGGCGCGAGCGCCCGCTGCGGGCGCGTAGCGAAAAAAGGCGAGGCGGCGGCGGCGCAGCGCCTCCGCATCGTCGGGGAAATTCTCGAAGCACCGCGCCAGTTCGCGCATGTAGTCGGCCGGGCTCGTCCTGTCCGGCGGCGCGGCGGCGAGCGTTTGCGCCAGCAGTTCGTCATAGAGCGCGCGGCCCTCGGCGGTCAGCGCGGCGCCGCGCTGCTCGATCTCGCCGAAGCGCGCCTTGTGCGCGCCCTCCTCGCCGTCGAACCGCGCCGTCTCCTCGATCGCCTTGAAGCTCGTCTGCCGCAGCAGGATCGGCGCGCGCCGGCGCGGCGGACCCTCGACGATCGATTTCGGATCGAGCCCATGCTCGACCATGGATTGCTGCACGGCGTCGATGTCGAGCGAAGGCAGAGTGAGATGATTGATGTGCGGACCATGGAAGCACACCACGTCGGCGACGAGCGGATGCGCCGCGAGGAATTTGCGATAAACGTCGGACGAGACCTTCGCCTGCTTGTGCCAGCGGAACGTCTCCACCGCCTCATGCACGAACTCCATCGCCTGCGCCTCGCTCAGGCCGCCGTGCGCCTCGGCGAGCTCGATCAGATGCTCGCAGCGCGGCGTGAAGATGCGCCGACGCTCCAGGATCGCGAGCGCCTCCCGGCGCAAGTCCTCGTCCTCGATCAGCTCGGGACGCAGCAGAGACGTGAAGATGCGGAAAGGACAGATGCGCGTCGCCTGCTCCGTCACCGGGCGGAAACAGGTGGAATGCACGGGCACGCCGGCCGGCGAGAGATCGTAATAACCGACCGGCGTCATGCCCATCACGGCGAAGAGACGCCTGAGGCCCGACAGTTCCTCCGGCCGGCCGACCCGGATGGCGCCGTGACGCTCGACGCCGATGAGATCGTAGCGGCCGGCGCGCCGCAGCTGCGCCTCGAGCGTCTCGTCCGCGGCGAGCGCCCGGCCGTCGACCTCGGCGACGATATGGGCGAGCTTTTGATATTGCGGAACCTCGGCGCGATACATCTGCGTCATTTCCGCAGAGAACATCGCGCGGATCGTGTCGGCGGATACCAATTGCGTCATGGCCGGTCCTCCGGAGTTTGGAGCGAGAGCATTTCGACGACATACGCCTTCGCAGTCCAACGCCCTCACCCCGAGGAGCCCGCGCAGCGGGCGTCTCGAAGGGTCGAAGCGGCCGCCCTCTGGAGCATCCTTCGAGGCTTCTCGCGTTCCGCGAGAAGCCTCGAAGGATGAGGGCGTGGCGCATTCGGCGACGGTCGCGTCACAGATCGAACTGCACGCCCTGCGCGAGCGGCAGCGCGCTCGAATAATTGATCGTGTTGGTCGCGCGTCTCATATAGGCCTTCCACGCGTCGGAGCCCGCCTCGCGTCCGCCGCCGGTCTCCTTCTCGCCGCCGAAGGCGCCGCCGATCTCGGCGCCCGAGGGGCCGATGTTCACATTGGCGATGCCGCAATCGGAGCCTTCCGCCGAGAGGAAGCGCTCCGCCTCGCGGAGATCATTGGTGAAGATCGACGAGGCGAGGCCGTGCGCGACCTCGTTCTGCATCGAAAGCGCCTCGTCGAGCTCGCGATAGCGCATCGCATAGAGGATCGGCGCGAAGGTCTCGCGTTTCGCGACCCCCGCCTGCTCGCGCAACTCCACCAGCGCAGGGCGCGCGTAGAACGCGCCCGGATAGCGATCGGAGAGGATGCGCTCACCGCCGGTGACGCGCGCGCCGAGATCGCGCGCCTCCGCGAGTGCGTCGCGCATGCGGCGATAAGAGTCTTCATCGATCAGCGGACCGACCAGATTTTTCGCCTCGCGCGGATCGCCGACCGCCACCGTGCGATAGGCGGCGTGCAGGCGCGGCAGCAATTGATCGTAGACGGACTCGTGCGCGATCAGCCGCCGCAGCGTCGTGCAGCGCTGGCCGGCCGTGCCCATCGCCGCGAAGGCGATGGCGCGCACGGCGAGATCGAGCGAGGCCGAGGGGCAGACGATGGCGGCGTTGTTGCCGCCGAGCTCCAGAATGGAGCGCGCGAAGCGCTGCGCGAGCCGGGGACCGACGGCGCGGCCCATGGCGGTTGAGCCCGTCGCCGACACGAGCGGGATGCGGCGATCGTCGACGAGCGCCTCGCCGAGCTCGCGTCCGCCGATGGCGAGCCCGGAAAGCCCCCTCGGCGCGTCCTCGCCGAAGCGCTTCGCCGCGCGCTCGAACAGAGCCTGGGTCGCGAGCGCGGTCAGCGGCGTCTTCTCCGACGGCTTCCACACGAGAGCGTCGCCGCAGACGAGCGCGATGGCGGCGTTCCAGGCCCAGACCGCGACCGGAAAATTGAAGCTCGTGACGATGCCGACGACGCCGAGCGGATGCCAGGTCTCCATCATGCGATGGCCCGGACGCTCAGTGGCGATGGTCAGCCCATAGAGCTGGCGCGAGAGGCCGACGGCATAATCGCAGATGTCGATCATCTCCTGCACTTCGCCCTGCGCCTCGGAGGCGATCTTGCCGGCCTCGATCGTCACCAGTTGCGCCAGCTCGTTCTTTGCGGCGCGCAGCTCTTCGCCCAGGAGCCGCACCAGTTCGCCACGGCGCGGCGGCGGAACCATGCGCCAGCGGCGGAAGGCGGCCTCGGCTGCGCCGATCGTCAGATCCAAAGCAGAGTTATCGCTCGTCTTCACACGAGCGATGACTTCGCCGGTGACGGACGAACGCGACTGTAGCTTTCCGCGCTCGAACAGCTCAGACTCGACGTTGAGCTTCACGAGAATGTCTACGGCATTCGCCGTGATTCCGCAGGGATTCGTTGGCTTATCCATGATTGTTCTTTCCTTCGAGCCCGTCCAGTGGATTATTTGTCTCGCAAATAGCTCGCGTTCGATGTATTTGCAATCGATCGCCGGAGCGTCCGATCGACGCGCTCCGCCCCTATGCAATCGCTCCTGCACGCCGCGACGGCGGGAGCCGCCGCCGATCGCCCGCAGAAGAATCGTGGAGGCGGAGGCTGCGAGAAGCTCGAGAAAGCGAGGTCGTTTGTTCATGAACGCGAAACTGCAAGACATACGCGACAATCCGCACCGCGCCCGCAACTACGCGCCTTTGCCGGTCGTGCTGACGCGCGGCGAAGGCGCGCATCTCTATGATGTGGAGGGCCGGCGCTATGTCGACATGATGAGCGCCTATTCCGCCGTCAGCCATGGACATGCGCATCCGCGCATCCTCGCCGCGCTCACCGAGCAGGCGAAGCGCCTCGCCGTGCCGTCGCGCGCCTATTTCGACGATCGTCTCGACGCATTCCTCACCGAGCTCTGCGCGCTCACCGGGCTCGACGTCGCCCTGCCGATGAACACGGGCGCCGAAGCCGTGGAGACCGCGATCAAGGCGGCGCGCCGCTACGGTCATCGCGTGCGACGGCTGGCGGCGCCGGAGCTCATCGTCGCCGCCGGCAATTTCCACGGCCGCACGACGACGATCATCGGCTTCTCGTCGGAGGATTCTTATCGCGACGGCTTCGGCCCCTTCGCGCCGGGCTTCCACGCCGTTCCATTCGGCGATCTCGCCGCGACGGAACAGGCGATCGGACCGAACACGGTCGCGATCATGGTCGAGCCCGTGCAGGGCGAGGCCGGCGTGATCGTGCCGCCCAAGGGCTGGCTCGCCGGCCTGCGCAAGCTCTGCGACGAGCGCGGCCTGCTGCTCATCGTCGACGAGGTGCAGGCGGGGCTCGGCCGCACCGGCGCCTGGTTCGCGTTCCAGCACGAGAAGGTGAAGCCCGACGGCGTGATGCTCGGCAAAGCGCTCGGCGGCGGCGTGCTGCCCGTATCGGCCTTCGTCGGCGCGCGCGCGCTGATGGATGTGTTCACGCCCGGCTCGCACGGCTCGACCTTCGGCGGCAACACGCTCGCCGCGGCGGTCGCGCTCGAGGCGCTGCATGTGATGCGCGACGAGAAGCTCGTCGAGCGCAGCCGCGATCTCGGCGCGCATATGCTGAACCGTTTGCGCGCGATCGACAGCCCGGCTCTGCGCGAGGCGCGCGGCATCGGCCTCTGGGCCGGCGTCGAGATCGATCCTTTCTATGCGACCGGCCGCGAGATCTGCGAGCGGCTCTGCGAAAAGGGCGTGCTGTCGACGGTGACGCATCAGCAGGTCGTGCGTCTATCGCCGCCGCTCGTCATCGCGCGCGAGGATCTCGACTTCGCGCTCGATCGCCTCGAGGAGACGCTCGCCGAAATGGTCGCGCGCCGCGCGCCGCGCCGCGCCGTCGGCTGAGCGAGAACGCATGAACTAAGGGCGCTCCCTTCTCCCGCTTGCGGGAGAAGGTGGCCCGGCGAAGCCGGGTCGGATGAGGGCCCGCAATGTGAAGCGCCGCAAAATTCGTCGAACCACAGGCGCCCTCGTCCGACCCTCGCTGACGAGGGCCACCTTCTCCCACGAGTGGGAGAAGGGACGCGCGTCGACGGTCGGCGAATAAAACATATGCCGAGCAAGGACCGAGAGAGGAACGAGAGATGACCAAGCCGCTCGCCGCTTTGGCGCAGAACGCCGGCGCTCATGAAGCGCGCCGCGCCGGGCAGCGCATCTTGATGTGCGCGCCGGACGATTTCGACGTGCGCTACGTCATCAATCCGTGGATGGAGCGCCAGATCGGCAAGGCGACGCGCTCGCTGGCGCGCGAACAATGGAACGCTCTGCGCCGCGCGCTGGCGCAATCCGCCGAGATCGAGCTCGTCACGCCGGCCGCGGGACTGCCCGACATGGTGTTCACCGCCAACGCGGGCTTCGTCATCGGCGACACGGCGGTCGTCAGCCGCTTTCGCGCCGAGCAGCGGCGCGCCGAGGAGCCTTTGTTTCGCGCCTTCTTCGCCGCGCGAGGCATTCGCCTCGCGCCCTGGCCGGAAGATGTCGCGTTCGAAGGCGCGGGCGACGCTCTGCTCGATCGCGCGCAGCCGCTCGTGTGGTGCGGCTATGGCATGCGCTCCGACGCAGCAGCGCCGCAGACGCTCGAGAAGCTGTTCCAGCGCAGAACGATCGGCCTGCGGCTCGTCGATCCGCGCTTCTATCATCTCGACACCTGTTTCTGCCCGCTCTCCGGCGGCTTTCTGATGTATCATCCGCCCGCCTTCGACCACGAATCGCTCGCGGCGATCGAGCGGGAGACGCCACGCGAGAAGCGCATCGAGATCGGCGAGGACGACGCCATGCGCTTTTCCTGCAACGCCGTCGATCTCGACGGCGCGGTGGTCGTGAACGACGCCTCGCTGGCGCTGCAGAAGCGCCTCGTCGCCGCCGGCTTCACGCCCGTGCTGACGCCGCTGTCCGAATTCATGAAGGCCGGCGGCGCTGCGAAATGCCTCACCTTGAAGCTCGCGGAGCCTTAGCCCCGCCACGCTTGTGGCCGTCGCCGCCGAGCTCCGCTCCGGTCATCGGATTGGAGGCGGGATCGGACTCGAGCCGCGCCGCGAAAGTCTTCACGTCGCGCTCCTCGTTCGAGTCGAGCGCGACGCTCGCCCCGCCGTCGCCGCCGCCGAGCGGAATGGCGCCGACCACATCGTCGAGCCGCTCCCATTGCGCGCCGCGGTTCCACGGCCCGTCGGCGTCGCCCTCGCCCTGCGACGTGTTCACATAGAGATTACTGAACGGGCGCATGCCGGGCAGCTTGCCGGGCGGAAAGTTCTTCTCGATCGAGTAGAGCGCCTTCTCGAAAGAGATCTGATGGGCGATCTCACGCGTCATCAGAAAGCCGAGCGTCTCTTTGACGCCGGGATCTGAGGTGATGTTGATGAGCCGTTCGTAGATGATCTTCGCCCGCGCCTCTGCGGCGATATTGGAGCGCAGATCGCAGGCCGGATCGCCGATCGTGTCGATGTAAGCGGCGGTCCACGGCGCGCCCGACGAATTGGTCAACGCCGGGCCGCCGCCGTAGAGTATCGCCTGGGTGTGGCTGTCGCCGCCCTTGGTGAGCGAGCGATAGAGCTCGGCCTCCGATTCGCGCGCCTCGGCCAGCTCGCCCTTGACGCCGCGATTGAGCATGGCGACGATGCTGCCGATGATCTCCAGATGCGAGAGCTCTTCGGTCGCAATGTCGAGCAGCATGTCCTTGCGCCCGGCGTCCTCCTCGGCGAGCGCCTGGGTGAAGTAGCGCATCGCCGCCGCGAGCTCGCCCTGCGGTCCGCCGAACTGCTCGAGGATGAGGCTCGCGAGCACCGGATCGGACTCCGACACGCGAACCGTATATTGCAATTTCTTGTTATGCGTGAACATGGACCCTCTCTTTCGCGCGCCGTCAGGCGGCGCGTCGGTTGATCTGCTGCTCGGCGAGCGCCGTGAGCTTCTTGTCGGCCGATTTCTCCTCCTCGAGATTTTGCGCGAGCAGCCGCGCGCAGTCGCCCTTGCCGAGCTGCTCGGCCCAGGCGATCAAGGTTCCGTAGCGAGCGATCTCGTAATGCTCGACGGCCTGAGCGGAAGCGATGATCGCAGCATCCTGCACGGATTGATCCGCCGCTTCGCCGCTCACATCCTCGGCTTCCGCGATGATGCCGTCGATGGCCGGACAGCTCACGCCCTCGGGCGCGCTCGCCGCCATGCGAAACACCTCGTCGAGACGCTCGACCTGACGCTCCGTCTCGCGCCGATGCGTATCGAGCGCCTCTTTCAGCTGCGGAGCGGTCGCTTTGTCGACCATCGTCGGCAGCGCTTTCAGGATCTGATGCTCCGCATAATACATGTCCTTCAGCTGGTGAAGGAACAGCTCGTCCAGATTGTGGATGTCGCGAGTGAACAGGCCCATGAGACCATCCCCTTCTTCGGACCCGGGAGCCTGGAGCTCCCGACTGTCGCGACGACACTCGCCGCGCACGACAACCCGCGAGACTATTTCTGGTTCCGCGCCGAGCGGCTCATTTGCGCCCACCGACGTCTCGTGGAGCGGCTGCGGCGCTTCGCGATCAATGCAGCCCCATCGTGGGCGGCGCTTCGCGTGGAATGGACAAGGTGAATGTCGCTCCGGCGCCAAGCTGCGAAGCCGCCTCGATACGCCAGCCGTGCCGGTCGCAGGTGGATTTGCACAGCGCGAGCCCGACGCCGGCGCCGGGATATTGCGAAAAGCGGTGCAGACGCTTCAGCGGCTCGAAGATCGCCTCGGCGTATTTCGGCTCGAAGCCGATGCCGTCGTCGACGACCGAGAGGCGCAGTTCGTCTCCCTGCGCGACGGAAAAAGCGATGCGCGGCCGCCGGCCCGGCTTGCGATATTTGATCGCATTGGACAAGAGGCTCGCGAGGCAGCGCTCGAACTGCGCCTTGTCCGCTCTCACCTCCACGCCCGACGGAATCGCAATGGTCACCTCCGCTTCGGTCTGTCGAATGAGCTCGGAAAAATCCGACGCGACCGCTTCGATCTCGCTGCGCAGATCGAGCGCCTCCAATCGCGGCGGCGTCGACACCTGCCTCGAGTAGGTGAGCAAACCGTCCACCAGCTCGCGCGCCCGCAGCGCAGAGCTGCGCACCACGCGGCTCGCATGCGCGGCCTCCGCGACATCGTTGCGCGCAAGCGCCTGGTCCATCATTTGGGCGAAGGCCGCGATCTTGCGCAACGGCTCCTGCACGTCATGCGACGCGATATAGGCAAAGCGCGCGAGACGCTCGTTGGCGAGCTCCAATTCGCGCGCGCGCTCGACGAGCTGGCGCTCGATCTCCTTGTGATGAGAAACATCGAAGACCGTGACCGCGACGAAGAGATCGCCCTTCTCGTCCCGGATGGGCGCGAGCCCGACATGCACGGGGAATTCGGAACCATTCTTGCGGATCGCGAAGATATCGCGATCGAGGCCGATCATCATGCGGCTCGGGCTTCGATAGAAGGCTTCGCGTACGTCGCGATGAAAGGAGCGCACGCGGGGCGGCAGCAGAATATCGACGGATCCGCCGACGAGATCTCCGGCGGAAAAGCCGAACATGTCCTCGGCGGCCTGATTGACGTAGACGATCCGATCGTCGGCGTCGACCAGCAAGCGGGCCGCGAATGCGGTCTCGACGACCATGCGCAGCTGCTCGGGAGTCATATTCGACATCGCCGCTTTCCGTCACGCGACCGCGGCGGCGCCCCGACCGAGGCGTCGCTTCGCAGATCGTGATGTGACGGCTATATGGGAGCGTGTCACGTCGAACGCGAGGGGCGGAGACGGCGTGCGTCGATAAGTCTCTTCAACGCGTCGAGATCGGTCGGCTTGACGAGATGCTGGTCGAAGCCGGCGGCTTCGCAGCGCAGGCGGACGGTCTCGCCGCCCGATCCGGTCGAGGCGACCAGCAGAATATCCCGCCCCTCGGGAACAGCGCGAATTCGCCGCGCCGTCTCATAGCCGTCCATACCGGGCAGGCTCAGATCGAGCAGCGCCATCTCCGGCCGAAAGCTCTGCGCCAGGGCGATGGCTTCTTCGCCGCTCGTGGCGATCCGTGCGTCATGACCGTCGAGCCTCAGCAGCTCGGCCATGGCCTCGCCGACGGCGTTATCGTCGTCGACGATGAGAATCTTCAGTCCTGCGGCGCCCGGCGGCTCCGCGCCGGCCTCGCGGCGGTCGAGTAATTCGCGCACCTTCCGCGCCAGCCGATCGATCGAATAGGGCTTCACGATCAGCTCGACGCCGGGATCGAGCACGCCATTGTGCACGACGGCGTTGCGCGTGTATCCGGTGGTGAACAAGATCTGCAGCTGCGGTCGCCGACGACGCGCCTCGTCGGCGAGATGGCGGCCGTTCGCGTCTGGCATCACGACATCGGTGAACAGCAGATCGACATTCGGGTTCATCTCGAGCTGGCGCAGAGCGGCTGCGGCGCTCTCTGCTTCGAGCACGCTGTAGCCGAGCTCCGTCAGCGTGTCGGTGGTGAGCGAGCGGACGCGCACATCGTCCTCGACGACGAGAATGGTCTCCTTCTTTTCGCCGCGCGGCGTCGTCCGCGCATGCGGCGTGGGCGTATCCGACGCCTCCGAGACGCCGTGATGGCGCGGCAGATAGATTTTTACGGTCGTGCCATGGCCCGGCTCCGAATAGATCTTCACATGGCCGCCCGACTGTCGAACGAAGCCGTAGACTTGGCTCAGTCCGAGGCCGGTGCCGCGGCCGGCGGGTTTGGTCGTGAAGAAGGGATCGAACGCGCGTTCGATCACCTCGCGGCTCATGCCGGTTCCGGTGTCGGTGACGGCGACGAGCACATATTGGCCGGGCGGAATGCCGACCTCGCGTGCGGCATATTCCTCGTCCAGATAAGCGTTGCTCGTCTCGATGGTGAGCTTGCCGCCTTCGAGCATGGCGTCGCGCGCGTTGAGCGCGAGATTGAGGATCGTGGTCTCGAGCTGGCTCGGATCTACGAAGGCGCGCCATAGGCCGCCGGCGAAGACGGCTTCGAGATGCACCTGTTCGCCGAGCGTTCGGCGAAGCATCTCGGCCATTCCCGACACCATCTTGTTGGGATCGAGCGGCTCGGGCGCGAGCGGTTGGCGGCGGGAGAAGGCGAGCAGCCGATGCGTGAGCGTCGCGGCGTGTTCGGCGCCCTCGAGCGCGCTGTCGAGATAGCGGACGGCGTCCGCCTGATCGCCGCCGAGGCGCCGCTTGGCGAGATTGACGCTGCCGATGACGACGGCGAGCATATTGTTGAAGTCGTGCGCGAGTCCGCCCGTGAGCTGGCCGATCGCCTCCATTTTCTGCGATTGCCGCAATTGCTCGGCGAGGGTCTCGCGCTCCGCCGCCTCGGCGGACAGGGCTTCGTTGGCGGCGCGCAAATCGGACTGCGCCGCGGCGAGCGCCTCCACTTGGCTGCGCAGCAGCGCGATCGCGGCCGCGCCGACCACCATCGTCATCGCCAGAGCGACGGCCGCGCCGAACCTCAGCAGCCCGCCGCTCCGTTCGAAATCGCGCGATTGGTCGTCGATGAGCTTCTGCTGACGCGCGATCATCGCGTCGAGCGCCGTGCGGATCCGCTCCATCAGCGCCTTGCCATGGCCTTCGCGGACGAGCGCCAGAGCCTCGTCGCGACGACCCTCCATCTGAAGATCGATGCTCTTCTTCAGCTCGCGCAGCTCTTCGTCCGCGAGCCTGCGGATTTCCGCCATCGCGTCGCGCTCGTCCTCCGAGCCCGCCTTCGCCAGGGCGTCGAAATCGCCGTCGATCTGCGCACGCGCTTGCTCATGAGGCTCGAGATAAGAGCGGTCGCCGGTCAACAGAAAGCCTCTCTGGCCGGATTCGGCCGCGTGGAGCGAGACCAGCAGCTCGCGCTGCATCTTGCGTTCGGCGATCAGCTGCCGCACGCCTCGATATTCGGCCGACTGCTTGCCGACGAAAGCGAAGGCCGCGAACAGCGACGCCGCGAGCATCGCAAAGCCGACGTAGATCGGAGCCGAATTGTCGATGAACCTGTTCCGCATTGACCTCCCCCGGCAATGGTGACGAGTCCGCGCATCGCTTTCCGTCAGCCGCCTCGTCGCCGGCGCCGGCCTCGAAGCTTCGAGATCGCGCGATCCACGAGGCTCACGACCGCGAGCGCCGGCGACGGCGCGCGCGGCCTTGTGTCGTCTCGTGACGAGGATTACATCTCGCCATTGGTCTTCCGCCCGAGCGCATCGTCCGCGCGGCGTCGGGGGCGTTTCCTCTCCTGATGGCCATGCACCTCTCTCACCTTTTTCATCCGGCGGTTTCGGCGTGGTTCGCCGATCATTTCCGCAATGCGACGCCAGCGCAAGCCGAAGCCTGGCCAGAAATCAAATCCGGACGAAATATTCTGATCGCCGCTCCGACGGGCTCCGGCAAGACGCTCGCCGCCTTTCTCGCGGCGATCGACGATCTCGTCCGCCTCGGGCTCGAGGGGCGGCTCGAAGACGAGACGCGCGTCGTATATGTGTCGCCGCTCAAGGCTTTGTCCAATGATATCAGCCGCAACCTCGAGGCGCCGCTCGCCGGCGTGCGCGAGAAGCTGAGACTTTCAGGCTTTCCCGACGTCGAGATTCGCGCCCTCGTGCGCACCGGCGACACGCCCTCTTCGGAACGCGAGCGCATGAGACGGCGCCCGCCCCATATTCTCGTGACGACGCCGGAATCGCTCTATGTTCTCCTGGGATCGGAGTCGGGCCGCAAGACTCTGGCGACGGCGCGCACGGTCATCGTCGACGAGATTCACGCCGTCGCGCCCAACAAGCGCGGCGCCCATTTGGCGCTGACGCTCGAGCGCCTCTCCGCGCTCTGCGGCGACAAACTGTCGCGCATCGGCCTGTCGGCCACGCAAAGCCCGATCTCGACCGTCGCGCATTTCCTCGTCGGCGCGGCGCCGAACGGCGCGCCGGCCTGTGAGGCGGCGATCGTCGACTCGGGCCATCACCGTTCGCGCGATCTGGCGATCGAGGTTCCCGGCGCGCCGCTGGAAGCCGTGATGTCGGCCGAGGTCTGGACGCAGGTCTACGACCGCCTCGCCGCGCTGATCGAAGCGCATCGCACCACCCTCGTCTTCGTCAATACGCGGCGCCTCGCCGAGCGCATCGCGCGCGAACTGTCCGATCGGCTGGGCGACGCCGCGGTCACGGCGCATCACGGCAGCATGGCGAAGGAGCATCGCCTCGCCGCCGAACAGCGCCTGAAGCGTGGCGAATTGAAAGCCTTGGTCGCGACCGCTTCTCTGGAGCTCGGAATAGACATCGGCGATGTCACGCTCGTATGTCAGATCGGCTCGCCGCGCTCGATCGCGAGCTTTCTGCAGCGCGTGGGCCGCTCCGGCCATGTCGTCGGCGGCCTGCCCAAGGGACGGCTGTTTCCGCTCTCGCGCGACGATCTCGTCGAATGCGCGGCGCTGCTCGACTGCGTACGGCGCGGCGAGCTCGACCGCCTTTCCGTTCCGCCGCATCCGCTCGACGTGCTGGCGCAGCAAATCGTCGCCGAGGTCGCGGCGCAGGGCTGGCCGGAGAGCGCGCTCTACGAGCGCTTCCGCCGCGCCTGGTCCTATCGTGATCTCGGGCGCGAGGATTTCGACGCGGTCGTGCGCATGCTCGCCGAAGGCTTCGCGACGCGGCGCGGACGGCGCGGCGCGCTCATCCATCACGATGCGGTCAATCATGTTCTGCGCGGGCGGCGCGGCGCGCGCATGACGGCTTTGACCTCGGGCGGCGCGATCCCGGAGACCGCGGATTACCAAGTGCTTCTGGAGCCCGACAATCACATCGTCGGCACGGTGCACGAGGATTTCGCCGTCGAGAGCATGGCCGGCGATATTTTCCAGCTCGGCAACGCCTCCTATCGTATCCAACGCGTCGAGCGCGGCGTGCTGCGCGTCGAGGACGCGGAGGGCCAGCCGCCGACCATTCCCTTCTGGCTCGGCGAGGCGCCGGCGCGCACCGATGAATTGTCGTTTTCCGTCTCGCGCCTGCGCGCCGCGATCGAAGCCAGGCTGCGCGAGGATGCGGGCGGCGGCGCCGCTTTGCGCTGGCTGATGGAGGAGGTCGGGGTCTCGCCGCCCGCCGCCGAGCAGCTCGTCGACTATCTTTCCGCGGCGCTCGGCGCTCTGGGCGCGCTGCCGACGCAGGACGCGCTCATTCTGGAGCGCTTCTTCGACGAAGCGGGCGGAATGCAGCTCGTCGTGCATTCGCCCTTCGGCGGACGCGTCAACCGCGCCTTCGGCCTCGCTCTGCGCAAGCGCTTCTGCCGCAAGTTCAATTTCGAGCTGCAGGCGGCGGCGACCGAGGACGATATCCTCCTCTCGCTGACGACGGCGCACAGCTTCGAGCTCGCGGAGGTCGCGCGCTATCTGCATTCGGCGAGCGTGCGCGGCGTTCTCGTGCAGGCGATGCTCGCCGCGCCCATGTTCATGACGCGCTGGCGCTGGACGGCGGGCATATCGCTCGCCCTGCCGCGCTACCAGGGCGGCCGCAAGACGCCGCCGCAATTTCTGCGCATGCAGGCGGAGGATCTCGTCGCTGCGGTGTTTCCCGATCAGATCGCCTGCGCGGAAAACATCGTCGGCGAGCGCGAAATCCCCGCGCATCCGCTGACCGATCAGACGATCTGGGACTGCCTGCACGAGGCGATGGACATCGACGGGCTCGAACGACTGCTTCGCCGCCTGGAGGCGGGCGATATGCGCGTCGTCGCCTGCGATCTGACGCAGCCCTCGCCGCTGGCGCTGGAAGTTCTCTCGGCGCGGCCTTACGCCTTTCTCGACGATGCGCCGCTCGAGGAGCGCCGCGCCCAGGCGGTGATGGCGCGCCGCTGGCAGGATCCGCAGAGCGCCTCCGACCTCGGCCGCCTCGACGGGGAAGCGATCGACCGCGTGAGATCCGAGGCCTGGCCCGAGCCGGCCGACGCCGAGGAGCTGCACGACGCGCTGCTGTGGATCGGCTGCCTGACCGAGGCGGAGGCCGCCGCCGCGCCGCAATGGGCCGATTGGCTCTCGGCGCTGGCGCGCGACAGGCGCGCGACGCGTTTCGAAACCGCGCGAACGACATTGTGGATCGCGGCGGAGCGGCTGAGCCAGTTCCGCGCCGTCTGGCCGAAGGCGCGGCTCGCGCCGAAGATCGCGCCGCCCGAAGGCGAAACGCAACTCTGGTCGGCCGAGCAGGCGCTCATCGAAATCCTGCGCGGACGACTCGAGGGCCTCGGCCCCGTCGCCGAGGCTTCGCTCGCCGCGGCGCTCGGCCTCGCGCCGGCGGATATCGCCACCGCTCTGCTCGCGCTCGAGGCCGAGGGCACGATCATGCGCGGGCGCTTCCTGCCCGGCGCCGAGGAGGCGCAATGGTGCGACCGCCGCCTGCTCGCGCGCATCCATCATTATACGATCAAGCGCCTGCGCGCAGAGATCGAGCCGGTCGCCGCGCGCGACTTCCTGCGCTTCCTGCTCGACTGGCAGCATGTCGCCGAGGATGCGCGGCTGGAAGGGCCGGAGGCTCTGAACGTCGCGCTCGACGGGCTCGAAGGCTTCGAGGCGCCGGCGGGCGCGTGGGAGACCGAAATCCTGCCGGCGCGGCTCTCCGATTACGAGCCCTCCTATCTCGATCGGCTGTGCCTCTCCGGGCGCACCGCCTGGGCGCGGCTGACTCCCCCCGCCGCCAAGGGCCGCGCCGGAACGCCGGTGCGAAGCTCGCCGATCGCGCTCGTCGAGCGCCGCCGGCTCGGCGACTGGATGTCGGTCGCGGCGTCGCCCGCCGAAGCGCCGCAGCCGAGCGCTCGCGCGCTCGCCGCGCTCGAGGCGCTGCGAAACCAAGGCGCGCTGTTCTTCGACGAGCTCTCCGACGCGTCGCGCTTGTTGCGCACGGAGCTGGAGACGGCGCTCGGCGAGCTCTCCGCGCTCGGTCTCGTGACCTCCGACAGTTTCGGCGGATTGCGGGCGCTGCTCGTGCCTTCGGAGAAGCGCAAGCCGATCGACGGCGCGGCGCGGCGCAAGGGCCGCGTGCTCTCCTTCGGCATGGAAAGCGCCGGCCGCTGGTCGCCGATCCGCCGCGCCGCCGCCGACGCGGGATCGGAGGCGCGGGCGGCGGCCGTGGAGCATGCGGCTCTCGCTCTGCTGCGCCGCTATGGCGTCGTGTTCTGGCGCCTGCTGGCGCGCGAGGCCGGCGCCCTGCCGCCCTGGCGCGATCTCCTGCGCGTCTATCGCCGGCTCGAGGCGCGCGGCGAAATTCGCGGCGGGCGCTTCGTCGCCGGCTTTTCCGGCGAGCAATATGCGCTTCCCGAGGCTGTGGGCCTGTTGCGCGAAATTCGCCGGCGCCCCGCCTCGGGCGAATTCGTTTCGCTCTCGGCGGCCGATCCGCTCAATCTCATCGGCGTGCTGACTCCGGGGGCGAAGCTCGCCGCACTCACCGGCAACCGCCTGCTCTATCGCGACGGGCTGCCAGTCGCAGCCCTCGCCGGCGGCAGAATCGAATTTTTCGGCAGCCTCGACGAGACGATGCAATGGGAGGCGGAGAAACGGCTGTTGCGCTCCGCGGCGCGGGGGCAGATGGCCGATCTGGCGTGAGCGGAGGACTGCTCCGTCATGCGCGGAATATGGCGTCTCTCGGAACGCGCGGACAAAGCTCTCGCGGAGCGGCGCGCGCGTCTACCGCCGAGGCCGGATGCTCGACGTCACTTCCCAATCCTTCGCACCGCTCTCGGGAGCGAAAGCTCGCGCGGGCGGGCGCGGCGGCGGTGGCGGCGCCGCTATGGCGAGGCCGTCCCCGCCGCCGCGCGAGGCCTGAATGTCGAAGGCGGCGCGCGGCGGCGGGCCCGGCAGATCCGTGTCGATGTCGATCGGGCCGTGGGAGGCGATCAGCGGCTCTCCGGGCGGCGGCGCGACGTCGCGCGGCGCCGGCTTGCAGATGCGCTTCGTCCCGCCGCGGCCGTGCATCGCGAGATCGACATGAATGTGATTGTAATGGAAGGGATTGGACCCCGGCGCCAGCACGGTGGTGAAATGCCGGCAGGAGCCGCCGTGCACTTCGGCGAGAAAATCCTTCGTCGGCTCGTCGCCGCGCGTCCAGTCGCGCACGATGGAGATCTCGCGTCCGTCGGCGAGCACGAAGCCGCCGATGTCGAGGGCGTTGCCGAAGGAATGCTCCGACAGAGGCGCGCCGCTCCGCCCATTCATGCCGCGGCAGGAATAAGAGCCCATGGAATTGATCTGGGCGACGTTCTGGCCGAAGCGCGCCTGCGCCGCCGGCTGCACGATCTCGGCGAGCCATTGGTCGAGTTCGGCGACCATGGAGCAATCGAGCGTCGCCGTGGCGTTGAACGCGACCGCGCCGTTCTGCAGCGCCGTAACCTTGAACGGCCGGGTGAGGCCGCAAATCCCGGGCCCGTCGATCTCCTCGACGATGCGCGCATAGGCGGAGGGCTGCACGCGCTTCTCGGCGAGACAGGCGTTCTCCGCCTGGGTGCGCCAAGCCGGCCTCTCCGGCTTGGCCAGAAAGGAGCAGCCCGTGAGCGCCGCCAGCGCGAGCGGGGTCAGCAGGACGAGCGCATAGGGAGAAACGCGGGGCGCCATGCCCACGACAATGGCGGCGGATCGTTAATGCCCGGTCGAGAGATGTGGTTAACGAGACGCGTCCGATCGACCTTCGCCGCCGAACCGGCCAGCGCTCTGCTTCCCATTCCCGCCTGGCCTCGCTACCATTCGCGCGAGCGATTCGCTCGGCCCGCGCTCCGCCGGAGCCGGCCTGAAGCGGATCATCGACCGACATCCCGCGCTCGCGGAAGGCTGGATCGCTTCATGACCAAATTCGCGCTCGACCCCATGGATCTCGCGGCTCTTCTCTCCTCGCGCGTCTGCCATGACGTCATCTCTCCCGTCGGGGCGATCGTCAATGGGCTCGAAGTGCTCGAGGAGGAGAAGGACGCCGAGATGCGCGGCCACGCCCTCGCCCTCATCAAATCGAGCGCCGCCGAGGCCTCCGCGCGGCTGCAGTTCTGCCGCCTCGCCTTCGGCGCCGCAGGCTCCAAGGGCGCCGCCATCGACACCGGCGACGCCGAGCATGTGACCCGCCAGCTCATCGCCGACGAGCGCACCAAGCTCGAATGGGGCGTCCCGCGCGTGCTGATGTCGAAGAACAAGGTGAAGCTGCTGCTCAATCTGTGCCTGATCGCCGACGCCACGATTCCGCGCGGAGGCGTCATCAGCGTCGCCTCGTCCGGCGAGGAGGAGGACGTCTCCTTCACTATCGAGGCCAAGGGACCGAATGCGCGGGTCGCGGCGGCGGTCCCCGCCCTGCTCGCCGGAACGCCGGAGGACGACGCCGTCGACGCGCGCGCCATCCAGGCCTATTACGCCGGCCTCGTCGCCGAGGCGAGCGGCCTTTCGGTGGAGATTTCCGCAGAGGCCGACCGTGTCACCATCGTCGCCCGGCCTGCCGCCCGCATGCGCAATTCGGCCGAGGAGCAGGCGGAGATCGACGCCTGATACGGTTTTCGTCCGTTCGCCGCCGCCGTCATTGCGGAGGAGCAGCGACGAAGCGCTCCAGAGGCCGCCCCACGGCTCTGGGTCGCTTCGCTCCGCTCGCTATCACGGCGCACTCGAACATCGTCGACCGCTCCGCACGGCGGCGGTTCGGCTCGACGATCGGATTTCAAATCTCTTAACCCGAATGCGTCATGTAGGTCGTCACTGCCGCGAGCGCGGCCAGAGGCGACGCCATGGACGAACTGCTGAGCGATTTCCTAGTCGAGACGACCGAGCACGTCGACGCGGCGACGATGGAGCTCGTTCAGCTCGAGAAGGACCCGAGCGATCAGGCGCTCATCGCCAGCCTATTCCGGCACATTCACACGATCAAGGGCACGAGCGGCTTTCTGAAGCTGCCGCGCGTCGGGCGCCTCACCCATGCGACCGAGGCGCTGATCGGCGCCTTGCGCGACGGCGCGCCCGTCGCCCCCTCCCACATCACCCTGGTCTTCGCCTCCGTCGACCGGCTGAAAGGCATTCTCGCCGAGATGGGCCAGTCCGAGGACGAGCCCGCCGGCGACGACGGCGATCTGATCGCCGCGCTCGAACAGGCGACGACTTCGGCGCGGACCGACGCGACGCGCCCGCGCGAGACCGCGGAAGCGCGAGCGGAGACGAGCGCGACGTCACAGCCTCCCCTTCCGAGCGCCGAGGCGCACGCGGCCGGCGCCGGCCATATCGGCGAGACCGTGCGCGTGTCGGTCAGCGTGCTCGACCGGCTGATGGGCATAGTGAGCGAGCTCGTCTCGACACGCAACCGGCTCCTCGAACTGTCCGGAACGCGCAGCGACGAAGCGATGACGAGCACGGTGCAGACACTGTCGAGCATCACCAGCGATCTGCAGGATGCGGTGATGAGCGCGCGCATGCAGCCGGTCGGCCGATTGTTCGCGACGCTGCCGCGCCTCGTGCGCGATCTCGCCCATGATCTCGGCAAGAAGATCGCGCTGAACACGGAAGGCGCCGACACCGAACTCGACCGCCAAGTGATCGAGATCATCCGCGCGCCGCTCACCCATATCATCCGCAACTGCGCCGACCACGGCCTCGAATCGCCGGCCGAACGCGTCGCCGCGGGCAAGAGCGAGGCCGGCCTCATCACGGTGCGCGCCGCCTATGACGCCGGCCAGATCACCATCGACATCGCCGACGACGGCCGCGGGCTCGATGTCGAGCGGATTCACGCCAAGGCGCTGGCGAATGGCCTCATCGCCGAGCCGGACATCGCCAAGCTCGCGGACCAGGACCTGTTCCAGCTCGTCTTCGCGCCCGGCTTCTCGACGGCGGAAGGCGTCACCAAGGTTTCGGGCCGCGGCGTCGGCATGGACGTCGTTCGCGAGAACATCCAGTCGATCGGCGGCGCGATCACGCTCAACTCCCGCCGCGGCAAGGGGACCGTCGTCACCCTGCGCATCCCGCTGACGCTCGCCATCACGCCGGCGCTGATCCTGGCGTGCGGCGGCATGCGCTTCGCTATTCCGCAAATGACCGTCGTCGAACTGGTCGGCGTCGGCGTCGGCTTCGAGCACTCCATTCAATACATCAACGACGCCGCCGTTCTGCGCCTGCGCAGCGACGTGCTGCCGCTGCTCGATCTCGCCGGAACGCTCGATCTGCGCCGCCAGAACGGCGAGCCGCCGCAGAAAGGCTTCGTCGTCGTGCTGCGCGTCGGCCTCGCGCGGTTCGGGCTGCTGGTGGAGGCGATCGCCGATGTCCAGGAGATCGTCATCGAGCCGCTGGTCAGCACGCTGGCGCGGCTCGGCGTATTCTCCGGCCAGACCATTCTCGGCGACGGCTCGGTGGTGCTCATTCTCGACCCTTCCGCGCTGATGGAGCGAGCCGGGCTGACGCGCCTCGCCGAAGATCTGTCGAGACCGGCGGAAGGGCTCGAGGTCTTCGTTCCGCCTCAGGAAAAGACTCGCATCATATTGGTGCGCGCCGGCCGCGGCTCGCTGAAGGCCCTACCGCTGTCGCTCGTGCTGCGCATAGAAGAGGTGGAGCGCGAACGGCTGGTGGCGACCGACGGCGCATTCGTCATGGCCTATCGCGACAGCCTCCTGCCGGTGATGCCCGCGACCGCGGAAGTCGCGCTCGACCGGAAATCCTACCCGATCCTCGTGATCTCGGGCGCGGGCCAGTCGATGGGCCTGATGGTCGAGGAAATCGTCGACGTGACCGACGAATATCTCGATCTGCAGCGGGAGAGCGCGGCGCCGCATGTGCTGGGCTCGATCCAGCTCGACGGCCGCATCGTCGAATTCCTCGACGCGACCCATTTCATGCGGATCGCCTGCCCCGCCGCCGTCGCGCGCGGCGTCAACAAGCGGCTCAAGATCCTGCTGGTCGACGACAAGGCGTTCTTCCGCGACATGCTGGCGCCTATACTCGCCGCGGCCGGCTATGACGTGACCTCCGCCGGCTCGGCGCAGGAGGCGCTGTCCTTTCTGCACAAGGGGCTCGTCGTGCAGGCGGTGGTCACCGACACCGACATGCCGGAGATGGACGGCTATAATTTCGCCCGCGCGCTGCATCGGCTTCCCGGCCTCGCCGATCTTCCGATCGTGGCGCTGGCCGCCCAGGCGACGCCGAGCGTGCTGGCGGCGGCCGAGGCGTGCGGCATCGCCGCCGTCGCGGGCAAGTTCGACCGGCGCGCGCTGCTCGACAGCGTCGCCCGCCTGCTGGAGGCCGCGGAAACGGCGCCGCGCGACATCGAGCTGCGCATCATATCGGAGCTCGCGGCATGACGGGCCCCGTTCATGGTCGACGCGGCGGCGACCGCGCCTTCGACGCCGCCGAGCAGAGCCGCAACTTCACCATCAAGGTGCGCGGCCAGACTTTCGGCCTGCCGGTCGAATGCGTGAAGACGATCTTTCATATCGACGCGCTGACGCCGGTGCCGCTCGCGCCGCGGGAGGTCGCAGGCCTCGCCAATCTGCGCGGGCGCATCGTGACCGCGCTTCATCTCGACCGCTGCCTCAAGCTCGACGGCGAGGTCGACCGCGCGCCGGGCGCCCTCGCCGTCGGAATCGAGCAGCATGGCGAGAGATATGCGCTTCTCATCGACGAAACCGGCGACGTCGTGACCTGCGACGAACGCGACCGGATCGCCTATCCGACGCATGCCGGCGTGCAATTGGCCGAGGCGACCAACGCCTGCTACCGAGTCGGCGACGGATTTTTGCCGATCCTCGACATAGACGTTCTGCTCAAGCGCATGTCCAGACAGTCCGACGCCGCTCAGCAGAGAGAGGCCACGGGAGGAGGAGAAAGATGAAACAGATTTTGGTGGTCGACGACTCGGCGGTGATCCGCAAGGTCGCACGACGCATTCTCGAAGGTCTGGAGTTCAGCACGAGCGAAGCCTGCGACGGCCGCAAGGCGCTCGCCGCCTGCGCCGCCGCCATGCCGGACGCGATCCTGCTCGACTGGAACATGCCGGAGATGGACGGATTCGAATTCCTGCGCGAGCTGCGGCGCATGCCCGGCGGACGCGAGCCCAAGGTCGTGTTCTGCACGACGGAGAACGAGGCCGGCCATATCGCCGCGGCGATCGACGCCGGCGCCGACGAATATATCATGAAACCCTTCGACCAGCAGATCGTCCGCTCCAAATTCGAGGAGATCGGCTTCATCTGAGGGCCGGCTCCGCCTTTCGACGAGTTCCGTGTATGAGTGAAATGCGGCCATCGACCATTGGACGCGCCTTGCGGCGCTCCGCCCGCGAACCGGCCTCGGGGAGGACGCGATGACCGTCGCCTTCGCGCGGCTGCGCCGTCTTCTCCTCTCCGTCTCCGGCATCGCGCTCGACGCGGACCAGCTCTATCTCGCCGAGAGCCGACTCGCGCCGATCATGCTCGAGAACGGCGACATCGATCTCGCCGATCTGATGCGCCGGATCGAGCGCTCGGGCGACGAGCAGTTTCTCCAGGCGGTCATCGATGCGATGACCACCAGCGAGACCTTCTTCTTTCGCGATCGGGCGCCGTTCGAAATATTCCAGCGCGAGCTTCTGCCCGAACTCATGGAACGGCGGAAGGACAAGCGCCGCCTGCGCATCTGGTGCGCTGCGTGCTCGACTGGACAGGAGCCCTATTCGCTCGCGATGCTGCTCGAGGAGGAAGGGGCGAAGCTGCAGGATTGGACCATAGAGCTGCTGGCGACCGATATATCCGAGACGGCGTTGAAGACCGCGCGTCGGGGCGTCTATAGCCAGTTCGAGGTCCAACGCGGACTCTCGACGCAGCGGCTGCTGCGACACTTCGATCAGCACGAGGGAAATTGGCGGGCGAATGATCGGCTGCGCGCGCGCGTCGCCTTCCGGCCGCTGAACCTTCTGTCGGGCTTTCGCGAGATCGGGCAATTCGACATCGTCTTCTGCCGAAACGTGCTGATCTATTTCGCGCCGGAGGTGAAGCGGGACGTGCTGGCGCGGCTCGCCGCCGCGACGGCCGAGGACGGCTGGCTGATCCTCGGAGCCGCCGAAGGCGCGAATGAGGCGCGCCGGCAATTCGCTCCCGCATCGACGGCGCATTCCTGGCTCCTGCAACGGCGGCGCGCGGCGAAACGGGGCCGGGCCGTCGGCGCCTGAGCGCGACGCCTGTTCGCCGAGGAGGCCGCGCCGATCGGGCGCCTCGACGCTCGCGGGCGGATTCCGACCCAGGAAAAATCGGGAGGCCCCTTTGAGCCCATTCCTTTCGCGGGAACCAAGCATTCCTGTCCAAATCGCCGCTACGGCGCTCGGGCCCATCGAATACGCCGTCTGCGGCGAGGGCGAGAAGGTCCTCGTCGCCTTGCACGGCGGCATGGGCGGATACGACCAGTCGCTCCTGCTCGCGTCCTGCCTGCTCGCCGATCCCGGCGGCTGGCGCGTCATCGCCGTATCGCGTCCCGGCTATCTCGGGACGCCGCTCGAGGTCGGCCGCACGCCGGACGAGCAGGCGGACGCCATGGCGGCGCTGCTCGACGCGCTCGGCGTTTCCACGGCCGTCATCGCCGCGGTCTCGGCGGGCGGACCCTCGGCCCTTCGATTCGCCGTGCGACGCCCGGATCGATGCCGCGCGCTCGTCCTGATCTCGGCCTGCAGCGGGCGCCTGCGCGTTCCCCCGCTGCTGAATTGGCGGCTCGGCCTCATGAAGCTGATCGCGCTCGCGCCTTTCGCGATCGCGGTCATGAGCCGACTTGCACGCGCGAATCCCGAGCGGGCCGCGCGCCGCTCGATCGGCGACGCGGCGCTGCGCGCGCGAACCCTGCGTCATCCGGCGGCGGGCCCCGCGATGCGCGCCCTTCAGGCGGACGTCTTCGACGGTCTCGGACGGCGCCTGCCGGGCACATCGAACGACATCGAGGCTTTCTCGCGCCTCGATCCCATTCCTTTCGAGACGATATCGGCGCCGATTTTTCTGGCGCATGGCGCGGACGACCGGCTCGTCCCGTTCGAACAGGCCGAAGCCGTCGCTGCGCGCGCGCCTCACGCCGAGCTGCTGGCGATCGAGGGCGGAGAGCACATGATTTTATTCACGCATATCGACGAGGTGAGGACCGCCGTCGGGCGCTTCCTCGAGACGAGCGCCGGCGCGACGACGGCTCCTGTGCGCTAGGACGGACGGCGCTCAGGCGATGATGCGCTCGTCGGCCTCGCTCGGCTCGCGCAGCACATAGCCGCGCCCCCACACCGTCTCGATGTAGTTGCGGCCGTCGCTGGCGTTGGCGAGCTTCTTGCGCAGCTTGCAGATGAACACGTCGATGATCTTGAGCTCCGGCTCGTCCATGCCGCCATAGAGATGGTTCAGGAACATCTCCTTGGTGAGCGTCGTGCCCTTGCGCAGCGAGAGCAGCTCGAGCATCTGATATTCCTTGCCCGTCAGATGCACGCGCGAGCCGGAGACCTCCACCGTCTTCTGGTCCAGATTGACGACGAGATCTCCTGTGATGATGACGGATTGGGCGTGGCCCTTGGAGCGGCGGACGATGGCGTGGATGCGCGCCACGAGCTCGTCCTTGTGGAAGGGCTTGGTCAGATAGTCGTCGGCGCCGAAGCCGAGACCCTTCACCTTGTCCTCTATGCCGGCGAGGCCGGAGAGAATGAGGATCGGCGTCTTGACCTTGGCGACGCGCAAGGTGCGCAGCACCTCATAGCCCGACATGTCGGGAAGGTTCAGATCGAGCAGGATGATGTCGTAGTCGTAGAGCTTGCCGAGATCGATCCCTTCTTCGCCGAGATCGGTCGCATAGACGTTGAAGTTTTCGGACTTGAGCATGAGCTCGATGCTCTGAGCGGTCGCGCTGTCATCCTCGATCAGTAAAACGCGCATTTTAAGGTCCCCACCCCAGCTCCACGTACGGGCGTCGCCTCGCCCGCGCGACGGCGAGCCCGATTTTCTCGAGGCGCCCGCTCGATCGAATGTCCCTTTCTCGAAACGCTAAGCGGTAATGGTTAACAAACCCTGATCTCGACCCCGGCCATCGTTCGGACGTCGCCGGCGCGGGGCGTCGCGGCCGTCCGACGGGCGTCGGACGCGTCGCGAATCGGGCGGCGTTTTCTCTTATACCTCCCGACCCGGCCGCCTAGAAGCGTAGCCGGACGGCGAGGACAGCCTCGGGAAAGCCCGGAGCCCGCCGCCGCACGATTGACTAATGCGCGGGCTTTTTCGTATATGCGACGCGCGGCGTCGAGCGGCGGTTCCAGCGCGGGGTGTTGCGCCCGCGCGACGTAAGGACGCGGCCGCGGATCGGCGTCCTACGACAATTGAAGACCACGGCGGAGCCGAAGCGAAGATCACGGCGGAGCGAAGCGCGCTCGGCCTTCGGCGCCCGGAACGGCGGCGACGAACGACGTCGGCGGCCTAGAAGCGAGCGGAGACCTCGAGGTGAAGAGAACCTTTCAACCCAGCAAGATCGTGCGCAAGCGCCGCCACGGCTTCCGCGCCCGCATGGCGACGGTGGGCGGCCGCAACGTCCTCAACGCGCGCCGCGCGCGCGGACGCAAGCGCCTCTCGGCCTGATTCCTCCCGCAGTCGTCGGAACACGCGGAGGCGCGCGCATGGCCCCCGCCGGGACGACGAAAGCGCAACCGGAGCGGCTCCGGCGACGGCGCGAGTTTCTGCGCGCGGCGCAGAGCGGGCTGCACCGCAGCGCCGGAGCCTTCAAACTGCAGGCGGCGGCGCGCGAAGGCCGCGACGGGGACCCGCCCCGTTTCGGCTTCACGGTGACGAAGAAGGTCGCCGGAGCCGTCGGGCGCAACCGCATCCGCCGGCGTCTGAAGGAAGCGTTGCGGCTCGGCGGCTCGGCGGGAGCGCTTCCCGGCTATGATTATGTCTTCATCGCCCGCCCCGGAGCGTTGACCATGCCCTTCCCGGAGCTGGCCGCGCAGATGACCGAGGCGCTGGCGACGCTGCGGCCGCGCGCGCGCGGCCCGCATCCGCGCAACTCTCGAGCAAACGGGCCTCCGGCGCCATGAACGAATACACCAAGAATGTGATCATCGCCGCCGGCCTGTCGATGCTGTTCATCGGCGCCTGGGATTATTTCTACGCTTTCCCCAAGCTCGACCGGGAGCGGCAGGCGCAGCTCGAGCAGCAGAAGACGGCCCCGGCGCACCAGCCCGCGGCGCCCGAGGCGAAGCAAGCTCCCGCCGCCGAGCCCCAGCAGCGCCCGGCCGTCGCGCAGAAGCCCGTGCAAAAAACGCGCGAGGCCGCGCTCGCGGAGAGCCCGCGCGTTTCGATCGACACGCCCGCCATCCTCGGCTCGATCTCGCTGAAGGGCGGGCGCATCGACGACGTCTCGCTGAAGAACTATCGCGAGACCGTCGACCCGACGAGCCCGATCATCGTCCTGCTCTCGCCGGAGCATTCGCCCGAGCCCTATTACGCGGAGACGGGCTTCCTCGCCGCGAGCGGCGAAGACGCGGCCGTCCTGCCGAACGGCGAGACCTCGTGGACCGCCGATCAGACGGCGCTGACGGCCGCGCAGCCCGTGACCCTGACCTATGACAATGGCCAGGGCTTGACCTTCAGGCGCAAGATCTCGGTCGACGACCGTTATATGTTCACCGTTGCCGACAGCGTCGAAAACCATGGCAGCAACAAGCCGGTCACGCTCTACCCTTATTCGCGCGTCGTGCGCATCGGCACGCCCCCGAGCGCCGGCTACGCGGCGCTGCATGAGGGCTTCGTCGGCGTCGTGGGCCAGGAAGGCGGCGTTCAAGAGTTCAAATACGAGTCGGTCGAAAAGGAGCCGCAAGGAACGAAGACCCTGACCGGAACCGGCGGATGGATCGGCATCACCGACAAATATTGGGCGACGGCGCTGATCGCGGATCAGAGCCAGCCGCTGAACGCCCGTTTTTCGGCCGGGGGCGCCAAGACGAAGGCCTATCAGGCCGACACGACGGAACCTCCGGTCACGATAGAGCCGGGCGCGACGGGAGCCGTCTCGGCGCGTATTTTCGCGGGAGCCAAGGTCGTCGACATGCTCGACGCCTATGAAGAGCAGGGCATCAGGCTGTTCGACCGGCTCATCGACTGGGGCTGGTTCCACTTCCTCACCCGGCCGATGTTCAAGATCATCGACCAGCTTTTTCATCTGCTCGGCAATTTCGGCCTCGCCATTCTGGCCGTCACCGTGCTCGTGAAGATCGCCTTTCTGCCGCTCGCCAACAAGAGCTATCAGGCGGTCGCCAAAATGAAGGAGGTTCAGCCCAAGATTCAGGCGCTGAAGGAGAAATACAAGGACGACAAGCACAAGCTCAACACGGAGCAGATGGAGCTGTTCAAGCGCGAGAAGATCAATCCCGCCGGCGGCTGCCTGCCGATGCTGCTGCAGATCCCGGTGTTCTTCTCGCTCTACAAGGTGCTCGTCATCACCATCGAGATGCGCCACGCGCCTTTCTACGGCTGGATCAAGGACCTCTCGGCGCCGGACCCGACCAATCTCTTCAATCTGTTCGGCCTCCTGCCCTTCGATCCCACCCATATTCCGGTGTTCGGCCCATTCCTGTGGCTCGGCGTCTGGCCGATCGTCATGGGCGTCTCCATGTGGGTGCAGATGAAAATGAATCCGGAGCCGACCGACGAGATCCAGCGCGTCGCCTTCGCCTGGATGCCGGTGATCTTCACCTTCTCGCTGGGCAGCTTCGCGTCGGGCCTCGTCATCTACTGGACCTGGAACAATATCCTCTCGGTCGCTCAGCAATGGTACATCATGCGCCGCGCCGGAGTGAAGTTCGAGCTGTGGGACAATCTGAAAAAGACCTTCGCCTTCAAGAAGGCCGCGTGAGCGAGGCGGACGCGGGTTTCGTCGAAAGCGGCCGGCGGCTCTTCGCCGGCCCTTGCGAGTTCATTTTCGCCAGCGCGAAATCCTCGGACCTGCCGCCGATCGGCCCGCCGGAGATCGCCTTCGCGGGCCGCTCCAATGTCGGCAAATCCTCCCTGCTGAACGCGCTCGCAGGCCGCAAGGCGCTGGCGCGCGTCTCCAACACGCCCGGACGCACGCAGCAGCTCAATTTCTTCGCCGTCGGCGGCGCGCCGGGCGCCGAGCCTCTGCGCCTCGTCGACATGCCGGGCTATGGCTATGCCGCCGTCGGCAAGGAGAAGGTCGCGAGCTGGACGCGGCTCATGGAGGATTTTCTGCGCGGGCGCGCGTCGCTGGCGCGTGTCTTCGTGCTGATCGACAGCCGCCGCGGGATCAAGGATATCGACGAGTCCATGCTCGATCTGCTCGACAAGTCCGCCGTCTCCTATCAGATCGTGCTGACGAAGCGCGACGAGCTGAAGCTCGCCGAGCGCGCGGCCGCGCTCGCGGCGGTCGAGGCGGCGCTGGCGAAACGCCCAGCCGCCTTTCCGCAGGTCGCCGCAACCTCCTCGCGCACGAGCGAGGGAATAGAAGAGCTGCGCGGAGGCATCGCCCGCCTGCTCGCCGAACGAATCGCTTGAATATTGCGGGCGCGTCCTTTCTAACAGCGTCGAGCTTATCTCACCCGAAGGCCAGCCCTATGACCGAAGACTCGGCCGACAGCGCGCTCCAGCAAGCCCGCATCCTGATGCAGGCGCTGCCGCACATGCTGCGCTATGACGAGGCGATCGTGGTGGTGAAATATGGCGGCCACGCCATGGGCGACGACAAGGTCGCGCGCGACTTCTCACGCGATATGGTCCTGCTCGAGCAATCGGGCGTCAACCCGGTGGTGGTCCACGGCGGCGGGCCGCAGATCGGCTCCATGCTGGGCAAGCTCGGCATCAAGTCGGAATTCGCCGACGGCCTGCGCGTCACCGACAAGGCGACGATGGAAATCGTCGAAATGGTGCTCGCCGGCTATATCAACAAGCAGATCGTCGGCTTCATCAATGCGGAAGGCGGCCGCGCCATCGGCCTCTGCGGCAAGGACGGCCGCATGGTCATCGCCGAGAAGCTCGCGCGCCCCAATCACGAGAACGGCCGATCGGTCGACCTCGGCTTCGTCGGCGAAGTGGCCAAGGTCGACACCACCGTGCTCGACCAGGTGCTCGGCCGCGAGCTGATCCCGGTGCTGGCGCCGGTCGCGCAAGGCGCGGACGGCGAGACCTACAACATCAACGCCGACACATTCGCCGGCGCCATCGCCGGCGCGCTCGGCGCCAAGCGCCTGCTGTTCCTCACCGACGTGCCCGGCGTGCTCGACAAGAACAAAGAGCTCATCAAGGAGCTGAAGGTTTCCGACATTCCCGGCCTCGTCGCCGACGGCGCCATCACCGGCGGCATGATCCCGAAGGTCGAGACCTGCATGTATGCGATCGAGCGCGGCGTCGAGGGCGTCGTGATCCTCGACGGCAAGCTGCCCCATGCGGTGCTGATCGAGCTCTTGACCGATCACGGCGCGGGCACGCTGATCACGCGGTGAGTCGGCATGGCGAGGAAAAGGCATTGACCCATCGTTGCGAGGAGCAGGGCGAGGAAACAATCCAGACCGAGGCCGCGGCTCTGGATTGCTTCGCTGCGCTCGCAATGACGAACGCCGACAGATTCGCCCATGTCGATACCTGGGTGTTCGATCTCGACAATACGCTCTATCCGGCCTCCTGCGACCTGTGGCCGAAAATCGACCACCGGATCACGCTCTACATGATCCGCATGTTCGGGCTCGACGGCGTCTCCTGCCGGGCCTTGCAGAAGCATTATTACCATCGCTACGGGACCACCCTGCGCGGGCTCATGACCGAGCATGGGATCGACGCGGACGCGTTTCTCTCCTTCGTCCACGACGTCGACCGCTCCTGTCTGCTGCCAGATCCGTCGCTGGCCGGAGCCATCGGCGCTTTGCCCGGCCGCAAGCTCATCCTCACCAATGGCTCTCGGGACCATGCGCTGGAGACGGCGCGGCGCCTCGCCATCGATCATGTGTTCGAGGATGTGTTCGACATCATCGCCGCCGATTTCGTCGCCAAGCCGCATGAAGAGGCCTATCGGCGCTTCTTCGGCCGACATGCCGTGGAGCCGAAGCGCGCGGCCTTGTTCGAGGACCTCGCCCGCAATCTCGCATTTCCCCACGCCTGCGGCATGACAACCGTTCTGGTGACGCCCGAGCCCGGCGGCGAAGACCGCCGCGAGCCCTGGGAGATCGCCCATGGACGCGAGCCGCATGTCGATTTCTCGACCAGCGATCTCGCGACCTTTCTGAAAGGCCTCACGGACGGATAGCCGCACCGCCGACGCCTGCGCAAAAGCTCGGCCGACGGCATTCGAGGCTTTCGCCTGGGCGCGGATCGGTCTACAAGGCGCGAAATTCCGTCAGCACGACGCATGAGGCCCGGCATGACCGAAATCATCGATATTCACGCCCGTGAAATTCTCGATTCGCGCGGCAATCCCACGGTCGAGGTCGAAGTCACGCTGGAGGACGGCTCGTTCGGCCGCGCCGCCGTTCCGTCCGGCGCCTCGACCGGCGCCCATGAGGCGGTGGAGAAGCGGGACGGCGACAAGAAGCGTTATCTCGGCAAGGGCGTGCTCGGCGCCGTGCAGAGCGTCAACGACGAGATCGCCGGCGAGCTGGTCGGCTTCGAGGCGGAGGAGCAAGCGGCGATCGACGAGGCGCTGATAGAGCTCGACGACACGCCGCACAAGTCGCGCCTCGGGGCCAACGCCATTCTCGGCGTCTCGCTCGCCGTCGCCAAGGCCGCCGCCGATGCGGCCTCCCTGCCGCTCTACCGCTATATCGGCGGCGTGCAGGCGCGCGTGCTGCCCGTGCCGATGATGAACATCATCAATGGCGGCGTGCACGCCGACAATCCGATCGACTTCCAGGAGTTCATGATCCTGCCGGTCGGCGCGCCGACCGTGCGCGAGGCGATCCGCTGGGGCGCGGAAGTGTTCCATACGCTCAAAGCCTCGCTGAAGAAGGCGGGCCTCTCCACTTCGGTCGGCGACGAGGGCGGCTTCGCGCCGAATCTCCCCTCAGCCGAGGCCGCGCTCGACATCATCGTCGAGGCGATCGCGGCGGCCGGCTTCATTCCCGGCGAGGACATCTATCTCGGCGCCGACGTCGCCTCGACCGAATTCTTCAAGGACGGCAAATATGTCTACGAAGGCGAGAAGGCGACGCGCTCGATCGAGGAGCAGGTCGCCTATCTCGCCAAGCTCGTCGAGGCCTATCCGATCGCCACGATCGAGGACGGCATGGCCGAGGACGATTGGGAGGGATGGCGCCTCCTGACCGACACGCTCGGCGACAAGATCCAGCTCGTCGGCGACGACATTTTCGTCACCAATGTCGACCGCCTCTCGCGCGGCATCGACGAGGATGTGGCGAATTCCCTGCTGGTGAAGGTCAATCAGATCGGCACGCTGACCGAGACGCTGGCCGCCGTGGAGATGGCGCATCGCGCCGCTTATACGACGGTGATCTCGCATCGCTCCGGCGAGACCGAGGACGCCACCATCGCCGACATCTCGGTCGCCACGAACAGCGGCCAGATCAAGACCGGCTCGCTCGCCCGATCGGACCGGGTCGCAAAATACAACCAGCTCATCCGCATCGAGGAGGAACTGGGTCCGGCGGCGATCTATGCCGGCCGCAACGCGTTGAAGGGGCTCGCTTGATCGGCGGTCTAGAGCCGTAGGCGGTCGGCAGTCGCGATCGACCGCCCTCTCCCATTTGCCGACTGCCTACCGCCCAATCCCGGCTATCCCCATGCCAATGGAAAAAACCTTCGACCCCTCCGCCATAGAAGCGCGGATGCGCGAGCTGTGGGAAGCGACCGGCGCCTTTCGCGCCGGCCGGCCCGAGCGCGCCGGCGCCGAGCCTTTTTCCATCGTCATCCCGCCGCCCAATGTCACCGGCTCATTGCATATGGGCCACGCGCTCAACAACACGCTTCAAGACATTCTTGCGCGCTATCACCGCATGCGCGGCAAAGACGTGCTATGGCAGCCGGGCACCGACCATGCGGGCATAGCGACGCAGATGGTGGTGGAGCGCAAGCTGATGGAGCGTCAGCAGCATAGGCGCGCGCTCGGCCGCGAAAAATTCCTCGAGGAAATCTGGGCCTGGAAGGCGGAATCGGGCGGTGTGATCGTCGAACAGCTGAAGCGCCTCGGCGCCTCCTGCGACTGGTCGCGCGAGCGCTTCACGCTCGACGAGGGCCTGTCGCGCGCCGTCGTGAAAGTCTTCGTGCAGCTCTATCGCGACGGGCTGATCTACAAGGACAAGCGCCTCGTCAATTGGGACCCGAAGCTTCTCACCGCCATCTCGGACCTCGAGGTGCAACAGATCGAGGTGAAGGGCCATCTCTGGCACTTCCGCTATCCGATCGTCTATCAGGACGGCCAGCCGACCGGCGAATTCATCACCGTCGCGACGACGCGTCCCGAGACCATGCTCGGCGACGCCGCGGTCGCCGTGCATCCGGAGGACGAGCGCTACAAGAAGTTCGTCGGCCGCAATGTGCGCCTGCCCTTGGTCGGCCGCCTCATTCCGATCGTCGCCGATGAGTATTCCGATCCAGAGAAGGGCACGGGCGCCGTGAAGATCACGCCGGCGCACGACTTCAACGATTTCGAGGTCGGCCGCCGGCACGGACTGAAGCTCATCAATGTGCTCGACGCCGAAGCCTGCGTAACGCTCGTCGGCAATCACGACTTCTTCGAGCATGTGGCGCCTTCACCCGAGCTCGACATGACCGTCGCCGCCCTCCACGGCCTCGACCGCAACGCCGCGCGCGCGCGCGTCGTCGCCATGATGGAGGAGCGCGAACTGCTCGCCGAAGTGTCGGACCATAAGCATATGGTGCCGCATGGCGACCGCTCCGCCGCCGTGTTGGAGCCGCGCCTCACCGATCAATGGTATGTGGACGCGAAGACGCTGGCGCAGCCGGCGCTGGAGGCCGTGCGCTCCGGCCGCACGAGCTTCGTGCCGAAGAATTGGGAGAAGACCTATTTCGACTGGTTGGAGAACATCCAGCCCTGGTGCGTGTCGCGCCAGCTGTGGTGGGGCCATCGCATTCCGGCGTGGTATGACGAAAACGGCAATATCTATGTCGAGGAGAGCGAGGAGGCGGCGCTCGCCGCGGCCCGCGCCAAGCGCGGCGACGATGTGACGCTGACCCGCGACGAGGATGTGCTCGACACTTGGTTCTCCTCGGCGCTCTGGCCTTTCTCGACGCTCGGCTGGCCGGACGAGACCAAGGAGCTCGCACGCTTCTATCCGACCAATGTGCTCGTCACCGGCTTCGACATCATCTTCTTCTGGGTCGCCCGCATGATGATGATGGGCCTTCATTTCAAGAAGGAGGTTCCCTTCCGCGACGTCTATATCCATGCGCTCGTCCGCGATGAGAAGGGCGCGAAGATGTCGAAGTCGAAGGGCAATGTGATCGACCCTCTGCATCTCATCAACGACTATGGCGCCGACGCGCTGCGCTTCACGCTCGCCGCAATGGCGGCGCAGGGACGCGACATAAAGCTGTCGACGCAGCGCGTCGAAGGCTACCGCAATTTCGCGACCAAGCTGTGGAACGCCTCGCGCTTCGCCGAGATCAACGGCTGCGCGCGCGTCGCCGGCTATGATCCGAAGGCCAATGCGATCACGCTCGATCGCTGGATCGTGAGCGAAGCGGCGCGCGCGGCCGAAGACATCGGCGCGGCGATCGAAGCCTATCGCTTCAACGAAGCGGCGGGCGCCGCCTATCGCTTCGTCTGGAATGTCTTCTGCGACTGGTATCTGGAGCTCGCCAAGCCCTTGCTGCAAGGCGAGGACGGCGCCGCCAAGCAAGAGACGCGCGCGACGACGGCTTTCGTGCTCGATCAGATCTATGCGCTGCTTCATCCCTTCATGCCTTTTCTCACCGAGGAACTATGGGGCGTGAAGGGCTTCGAGGGACCGCCGCGCGAATCGCCACTGGCGCTCGCCGCATGGCCGGACCTCTCGGGGCTTCGCGACGAAGCCGCCGAGGCGGAAATCGGCTGGGTGGTCGATCTCGTCTCCGAAGTGCGCTCCGTGCGCTCGGAACTCAATCTCGCGGCGGGCGCCGAGGTCCCGCTGGTCCTCCTGGGGGTCGGCGCGGATGTCGAGGCGCGCGTCGCCGTCTGGGGCGAGACGATGCGCAAGCTCGCGCGGCTCTCCTCGATCGGCTTCGCCGATTCCGCGCCCGAGAGCAGCGCTCAGCTGCTGGTGCGCGGCGCCCTCTCCGCCATTCCGCTCGAGGGCATGATCGATTTCGCCGCGGAAAAAACGCGGCTCGCCAAGGAGACGACCAAGCTCGAAGGCGATGTGAAAAAGATCGAGGCCAAGCTCGCCAACGCCGACTTCCTGGCCCGTGCGCCGGAGGAAGTGATCGAGGAAAATCGTGATCGGTTGGACGACCTGCGCGCGCGCATCGAGAAGCTCGCGGCGGCATCGAAGCGACTCGGCTGAGACCGAGCGGCTGCGCGCGCCACACCTGAAATGCGAACGCCCCGCATGGCGCAGCCTTAGCGGGGCGTTTCGATTCATTCGTGTCGGTTTGTCTACGACGCTGTCACAAGCTTCGCGTCGAAGGCCGCGCCCCGTCCCCTCGTCATTGCGAGCAACGCGAAGCAATCCAGCAACGGCCCTGGGCCCTCTGGATTGCTTCGCCGCTGCGCCCCTCGCAATGACGGCCTGTCGTTTTCACCACGGTTCCGAGCAGGGCCGCTCAACCGAATTTGAACAGCACGCCATAGCCGCCGCGCGGATAATTCCACACGATATCGCCTGCCGGCTCGCAGAGAACACGGCAGGTGCCGCATTCGAGACATCCGTCCGGCGTGATCTCGACCTGGCCGGACGCATTCTGCTCGTAGCAGCCGGCCGGACAGATCTTGGTCATCGCCAAGAGATTCTTGGACGGCGTCGTGTGCGGTTGAACGACGATATGGGGCTTTCCCTGGTCGACGAGATAGCGGTTCTGGAACAGCTTCTCCTCGACTCGCGCAACTTGCGTCGACATCGCAAATCCTCCTCTCAGCGCCAAGCGCGGGCCAAGCGCCATGCATCTCCGACCAATCCCGTCAGCGAGCGCTTCTCGCGGAAGGCTCGGACCGACGCCTTTTCCTTCTCGATCTTCGGCGTTCCGTCGACCCGCAGGAAATTCTCCATCGCCTTCGACACCAGCGTCGGATAGTCGAGGAAGAAGTTCTGCGCCTGCGTATGCAGCAGCGCCGGCATGTCCTTGTATTTCTTCAAATCCTTCATGACGAAGCTGTCGTCGAGGAACTTCTTGTAGAGGGCCAGATTCTGCTTCGTCATCGGATCCTTGCGCGACTTCACCTGAAAGATCGCCTCTCCGGCGAGCCGCCCGGAGGTCATAGCAAGATTCGAGCCTTCCCGATGGATGGCGTTATTGAGCTGCGCCGCGTCGCCGACGACGACCCAGCCGTCGCCGAACAGCTCCGGAATCGTCTTGTAGCCGCCTTCGGGAATGAGATGCGCGGCATATTCCTTCACTTCCGAGCCTTCGATCAAAGGCGCGATCGACGGATGCTTCTTGAACGCCTCGAGCATGCCATAGGGCGTCTCCTCGTTTTCGGCGAAATCCGATACGAGACATCCCATACCGACAGAAATGCTCTCTTTGTTCGTGTAGACGAAACCCATGCCGGTCATCCCCTTGGAGATGGTGCCGGCCGCTTCGATCACGACGCCTGCGTCGCCATTCAGATTGAAGCGCGATTCGATCGTCTCGCGCGGCAGGAAGTGCATCTCCTTCACCGCGAGCGCGACATGCTCGGGCTTGGGAGTGGGCCTCAGGCCGGCGCGCGCGCCGAGCAGGCCGTTGACGCCCTCCGCGAGAACCACGACATCCGCGAACACCGTGCCGCCGCTGCGGTCGGTGCGCACGCCGATGACCTTGCCATAGGCGTCGCTGACGAGTTCGGTGACCGTCGTCTCGCTGATGACGATGGCGCCCTTCGCCTGCACCTGCTTGTTGAACCAGCGGTCGAATTGCGAGCGGATGATGGTGTAGCGATTCGGACGCTCCTCGTTGAAATCGTCCGAACGATAATGCATGCCCGTATGCGAGCGGTCCGTCATCATCCAGAAGCGCTGCTCGATGAGATGCCGCTCGAGCGGCGCCTCCTCGCGGAAGTCCGGAATGATCTTCTCCAGCATCTCGGCATAGAGGATGCCGCCCTGCACATTCTTCGAACCCGGATACTCGCCGCGCTCGAGCTGCAGCACATTCATGCCGCGCGACGCCATCGTATAGGCCGCCGCATTTCCCGCCATGCCGGCCCCGATGACGATCGCGTCGAATTTTTCTTCGATCATGTCAATCTCCTCGGGTTCAACCGGCGAGCCGGTCGGCGCTCTCGGGCGACAGCCGCTTGCGGAAGGCTTCGGTCAGCGCGGGCAGCAGGCGAATGGCGTCGGTCACGATGCCGATATGCGCGAAATCGAAGATCGGCGCATTCTTGTCGGTGTTGATCGCGACGATGCAATCGGCGCCTTCGACTCCGACGCGATGCTGGATCGCGCCGGAAATGCCGGCGGCGATATAGAGCTTGGGACGGATCGTCTTGCCGGTCTGGCCGATCTGACGATCGGAAGTGATCCAGCCCTTCTGCACGAGCGGACGCGAGCCGCCGAACTCGGCGCCGAGCACGGAGGCGAGATTGCGCACGAGCTGATAATTCTCCGCGCTCTGCAGGCCGAGTCCGCCGGCGACGACGACGTCGGCGAAGGCCAGATTGCTTTTCGCGGACTCGCGGTCGGGGATGAACTTCAGCAGCTTGGTGATGATCTTGTCCTCGTCGAGATCGGCCTTGAACTCGATCACCCGGCCCGTGCGCGTCTCGTCGCGCGGCGGCGTCGGCATCTGACGCGGACGCACCGTCGCCATCTGCGGACGATAGTTCAGCGTATAGATCGTGCAGAGCAGAGAGCCGCCGAAAGTCGGACGCGTCGCGGCGAGCGATCCGTCGGCGTCGACCGCGAGCTCGGTGCAATCCGCAGTGAGGCCGGTGAGCAGAGTCGTCGCGACGGAGCCGGCGAGGTCGCGGCCGAGCGTCGTCGCGCCGAGCAGCAGAATCTCCGGCTTGTGCGTGTTGACGATCTGCGTGACCGCTTTGGAGAAAGGCTCGTTGCGATAATCGCCGAGAATCGGATCCTCGACGAGATAAGCGAGATCGGCCCCGTAGTAGAAGGATTCCTTCACGGCGTTGCGCGTCGCGTCTCCGGGCGCGCCCAGCACCACGGCGGCGAGGTCCACCTTCAGCTGATCGGCGAGCTTGCGGCCGGCGCCGAGCAATTCCCAGGAGACCGGATGAACGACGCCGCGCTCGAGCTCGACGAACACCCACACATGCTTATAGCCGCGGAAATGCTCCGGGAGCTCCTTCTTCGCGCTGGCGCGGCTCGGCGGCGGCGCGGCGGGGGCGGGCTTGTCGGACATTTTCGCTTCTCCTTTAGAACCCACTGGCCAATTTCGTCATGTCTTCCTCGAGCGCCGGATGGCGCTCGAAGATCGCCTCGAGAATCGCATCCGCCGACTCGCCGGCGGTCTTGCCGGGCTCGACGAAAGCGGCGCGCTCCGTGCGCGGCTGCGGCGCGAACACTTTCTTGACGATCGTCGGCGAGCCCTTCAGTCCGCACTTCGAAAGGTCTTCGATCTCGGCGTCCTTGGCGCTCCAGGTGATGATCTCAGCGCGCGCGGCGCGTAACGAATCGGAGATCGAGCCGCGCCGCACCTCGTTGGTGCCCTCGAGCATGGCGATGAGACAGGGCATTTTGGTCTTCAGCACCTGCGTGCCGCCTTCGGCGCGCCGCTCGATGACGACCTCGCGCTTCTCCGCATCGGCGTCGACGATCTTGGACACATAGGTGAGCTGCAAGAGATCGAGGCGCTTGGCGACGCCCGGGCCGACCTGCGCCGTATCCCCGTCGATCGTCTGCTTGCCGGTGAAGACGAGATCGAGATCGCCCCAGGTCTTCTGAATCTTCTTGATCGCCTGGGCGAGCGCATAGGTCGTCGCCAAAGTGTCGGCGCCGGCGAAGAAACGGTCGGTGAGCAGAATCGCGCGATCGGCGCCGATCGCCAGCGTCTTGCGCAGCGCCGCCTCCGCCATGGGCGGACCCATGGTCAGCACAGTGACCTCGCCGCCGAACTTGTCGCGCAGCTTCAGCGCCTCCTCGAGCGAGAACAGATCATAAGGATTGATGATCGTCGGCACGCCCTGCCGCATGATCGTGTTGGTGACGGGATGCACGCGTATCTGAGCGCTGTCGGGAACTTGCTTGATGCAGACGAGTATCTTCATGGGTCGATCCTTTCGCGATCCCGACGCGCTTTCGCAATCATCATCCGTTCGACACCGTGAGGTTGCCGAGCGGGACGAATGGCTTCTTCGGCTCCTCGACGGGCTTCACCGCATCCTTGTGCACCTTGAAGAGGCGCTGCTCGATCGGCGTGGAAACGAGGAAATCCTGATAGGCCTGCGTGAGGAAGACGCGACAGGCTTCGCGCACCTCGGCGTCGTCGGCGCCCTCGGGCGCGGCCTTGTGCAGATATTCGCCCATGCGCCGCAGAATATGCAGCCGCGCGAAGCGCACGACGGCGGGGTCGTATTCGACGCCGAGCGTATCGAAAAACTCCTCGGCCGAGGACAATTTGCGCAGATCGTCGAGAATGCTCATGGCGTGCTGTCTCCGGATGGACGATGGACGGCGTCGTTGCGACGCTGCTGCAGATGCGCGAACCGCGCCTCGAGAAAATCGATGCGGTCGATGAGCACCGAGATCGCGTCTCCGACCGGATCGGGAATGAGATGATGCTCGAGATCGATGCGGCCGTCGACGCCGGAGCGCCGTCGCTGCTCGCGCACGATGCGCCCGGGAATGCCGACGACGGTCATTTCCGGCGGCACATCCTCGATGACCACCGAATTGGCCCCGATCCGCGCGCGCGGGCCCACTGTGATCGGCCCGAGTATTTTCGCGCCGGCGCCGATCAGCACGCCGTCCTCGACCGTCGGATGGCGCTTGCCCGGCGACCAGGACGTGCCGCCCAGAGTGACGCCGTGATACATGGTCACATCGTCGCGGATGACGGCGGTCTCGCCGATCACCACCCCCGCGCCGTGATCGATGAAGAAACGCTCACCGATCGTGGCGCCGGGATGAATGTCGATATTGGTGACGAGACGCGCGAACCAGGACAAACCACGCGCGGAGAATTTACGGCCGGCGCGCCAGAGGCGATGGGCGACGCGATGCCAGATGAGCGCATGGACGCCGGGATAGAACAGCACGACTTCGAGCGTGCTGCGAGCGGCGGGATCGCGCTGGGGCACGCAGGCGACGTCTTCCCGAATGAGCGACATGAGCCCTTTCGTCGAGGCGAGGCGAGGCGAGGCGGCGATCGACAGCTCGCTCATGACGGGCTCCCGGCGGTCTGCGCCGCATGATGCGCCGCGACTTCCTCCAGCGCGCGGTCGACGAGGCGAATGAACTCGCCGCGCTTGACCGGCCCCTTCTGGGCGAGCGCTCTGCTCTTCACGTGATCGAGCACGCGCGCGGCGGTCTCGCGATCGAGATCGACGCCGATCTCGTCGCATTTCTTCTGGATCGCGCTCATGCCGGAATGTTTCGCGATGACGATGCGATGCCGCCGGCCGAGGCGCGCCGGGTCGAGCCCCTGATAGGTGCGCACGTCTTTCATCAGCGCGGCGACATGAATGCCGGACTCGTGGGTGAAGATGTCGGTGCCGACAATGGCCTTGTTGCGCCCGATCTTGCGGCGCGCCGCGTGCGCGACGAGCTTTGCGAGGCCCTGAAGGCGCTTCAGATCGACGCTCGTACAGCCGTGCGCGACATGGCCGAGCGCCACAGCCACCTCCTCGAGCGCGGCGTTGCCCGCGCGCTCGCCGAGGCCGAGCACTGTGACCGAAGCGTGCGTCGCGCCGCCGCGCACCGCGGCGAGCGTATTGGCCGTCGCGAGGCCGACATCGTCATGGCCGTGGAACTCGATCGGCAGATCGGTCTCCTCGCGCACGCGCTTGATCGATTCATAGGTCGTGAAGGGATCGAGAATGCCGAGCGTGTCGGCGTAGCGAAAACGCGTCGCGCCGGCCTTCGCCGCCGCACATGCGATTCGGCCGATATCGCGCGGATCGGCGCGCGAGGAATCCTCGCCCCCGAGCGCGACGCTCAATCCCTTGCCGCGAGCGTAAGACACGACGCGTTCGACCCGCTCCGCCGCGCCCTCGACGTCGGTCGAGAGCTTCACGCCGATCTGCAGCCGCGACATGGGCGAAGAAATATTCACATGCGCGACATTGGCGGCGAGCGCCGCATCGACATCGCGTTCGTCGAGCCGGCACCAGGCCATCACGCGGCACGACAACCCCGCCGCGGCGATCGCGCCGATCGCCTCGATCTCGTCGCGTCCCATGACGGGCGTGCCCGCCTCGATCTCGTCGACGCCCGCATCGGCGAGCGCGCGCGCGATCGCGAGCTTCTCCGCCGCCGTGAAGGCAACGCCCGGCGCCTGCTCGCCATCGCGAAGCGTCGTGTCATTGATGAAGATGCGGGGCTGCTCGCTCACGGGGATTCGGGCCTGTCACGCAAATACGGGTTTGTCGTTCGCCTTCTTCTCGGCATCCGCCCAGAAAGGCGACATTTCGCGCAGCTTCTCGACGATCGGCGGCAGCGCTTCGATCACGCGATCGACGTCGCTCGCGACGTTGTCGCGCGAAAAGGAAAAGCGCACCGCGCCATGCAGCGCAGCCTCGGGCACCTCCATGGCTTTGAGCACATGGCTCGGCTCCATCGAGCCCGAGGTGCAGGCGGAGCCGGAAGACGCCGCCACTCCCGAGCGATCGAGATGCAGCAGGATCGCTTCGCTCTCCACATATTCGAAGGCGAGGTTCAGCGTATTGGGCAGCCGGTCGTTGCGATCGCCGTTGACGATGCAATTGGGCACCCGCTGCAGCACCGCCTTCTCGAGACGGTCGCGCATCTCCTTCACTCGCCCCTGCTCGTCCGCCATATGCTGCAGGGCGAGCTCGGCGGCCTTGCCGAGACCGATGATGGCCGGAACATTCTCCGTGCCGCCGCGCCGCGCCCGCTCCTGATGACCGCCGCGGATGAGCGGCTTGAAGCGCACGCCCTTCCGCACATAGAGCGCGCCGATTCCTTTCGGCCCGTGCAGCTTGTGTCCGGAGAGCGACAGCATGTCGATCACGCTGTCCTTCAGCACGATCGGCGTCTTGCCTGCCGCCTGAACGGCGTCGGTGTGGAACAAGGCGCCATGCTGCTTGGCGAGCTCCGCGAGCCCTTCGATCGGAAAGATCGTCCCGGTCTCGTTATTCGCCCACATCAGCGAGACGATCGCCACTTTGTCCGAAAGCGCCGCGCGATAGGCATCGATATCGAGCTGCCCCACCCTGTCGACGCCGATGAAATGGACTTTCGCCCGGCCGGTCTTCTCGAGATGCTCGCAGAGCGACAGGATCGCGGGATGCTCCACCTTGCTGGTGACGATTTCATTGCGGTCCGGCGTCGCCTCGAGCGCGGAGAGGATCGCCGCATTGTCGCTTTCCGTGCCGCCCGAGGTGTAGATGATCTCGTGGTCATGCGCCGCGCCGAGCAGCGCCTGCAGCTTCTGGCGCGCGGCCTTCACCGCCTCGCCGATGCTCGCGCCGAAGGAATGCGCCGAGGACGCATTGCCGAAATGCTCTGTAAAATACGGCAGCATGGCTTCGACGACGGCCGGATCGGTCCGAGTCGTGGCATTGTTGTCGAGATAGATCGCGGTCATGTCGCGCTCCTCAATGTCCGTGGCCGCTGCGCCCGACGGGGATGACCCGCACGGGAACGCCGAGCTTGGCGATGAGCCGCTCTTGAATGCCGGAAACCGTGACGCTGGCCATCTGACAGCCGACGCAGGCGCCGGTGAGGCTGACGAGGACATTGGAGCCGTCGACGTCGATCAGCTCACAGTCGCCGCCATCCTTGCGCAGATAGACGCGAAGATCCTCGATCGTCTCTTCGATGAGGCGAATTTTTCTGAGATTGGTCATGCCCGCCGAAGGTGGCGGCAGCGGCGACGCAGGCGTCAGGGGCGACGTTTCCACGGCGACGAGCGCGGAACGCGGCGTCTCGGGCCGCGGCGGCGCGCTCGGACGCGGGCGAGCCGCCAACAGGGTGACGGTCCCGGGCGCGGCCGCCTTGGATTTCGCCGCGGCGGCCTCGGCGGCGATCCGCGCCTCCTCTTTCGCGCGCAGCCCTTCGGCGGTCACGCGCACCAGAATGTCCTCGATGCGCTCGTAGCAGGTCGTGCAGCCGGAGCCGGCCATCGTGCGCGCCGTCACCTGTTCGACGGATGTGAGCTGATGCGCGCGAATCGCGCTCTCGACCGTTTTTTCGTCGACGCCGTGGCAGCGACACACCAGCGCGCCTTCTTCGAAATCATATGTCCGCGATTCGCCGCGGAAATGGGCGATCGCCGATTGCAGCGCTTCGTAGCCCATCACCGCGCAATGCATCTTCTCCGGCGGCAGGCCGTCGAGAAACTCGGCGATATCGCGATTTGTGATGGCGGCGGCTTGCTGCACGGTCCTGCCGATGACGAGTTCCGTCAGCGCGGAAGAGGAGGCGATGGCCGACCCGCATCCATAGGCCTGGAAGCGCGCGTCGAGAATAATCTCGGTGACCGGGTCGATATGGAGCATGAGCTTCAGCGCGTCGCCGCAAGCGAGCGCGCCGACCTCGCCGACCGCATTGGCCGTTTCGAGGACGCCCGCATTCTTCGGGTTGAAGAAATGCTCCTTGACCTTGTCCGAATATCCCCACATCGCCGCGCCCCTCCTCGACCGCGTCAGCCGAACGACTTGCCGCAGGAGCAGCTCGACTTGGCCTGCGGATTATCGAAGGTGAAACCGGATCCCTCGAGGCCGTTGACGAAATCGACCTTGGTGCCGTCGAGGTAGGCGAGCGAGCCCTCTTCCACGAAGACCTTGACGCCATCGCGCTCGAACACGTGATCGGCCGGATTGGTCTCGTTGACGAGACCCATCATATATTTGAACCCCGCGCAGCCCCCGGCCTCGACCATTATGCGGAGGCCCTCGACCTCCTGGCCGGCGCCCGCAATGGCCGAACGCACCGCATTCAAGGCGCTGTCTGTGAGCTCGATCATCTGTTGAACCCCTTTGCGGAAATGTCCCTCGGTGTTTTAGCAACCGCTATGCCAAGCCGGCCCGACTTTCAGAATCAGGTGATTCCACGCCGCGGAAGCTGTCCGCTAACCCACATTGTCCGAGATCGTACAAGATTGGCCAACAGCAGCGAAAAAGGTCACTGCATTCGATCTTGAGACAGGCGGCGAAAGGACCGGAGGGGGAGGATCGCTGGGCTTTCAGTGATCGCGGGGGCCGGGATGGCCGAGCCGCGCGAGGGCGCTCTCGCCGCTCTCGTCGCCGAAGCAATCATTGAAATCGCCGCACTCGCGGCAGGTCGGCGAGGAACAGAGCACGAAACCTTCGAGCTCACACAAGGACCGATAGAAAAACTTCTTCCATTTCATGTGGTTGAAGTTGCGCGCCGCCAAGCCCGGAAAGCGCTGACCCATGAGCCGTCCGAGTTCGTCGCGCGCGCAAAGCCCGAGATCCTGCCACAAATGCCTCGGCGACATGGCGCGTTTGGTGACGATCGCGGCGATCCAGCGGGTCTCATCGGAAGAATCACCTTTATAGCGCTCGAGCAATTCGCGAATCTGATCTTCTTCCTCGTCGAACGTCACGGTCTCCGGCTCGGCGTCGAACTCGATATATCGCTCCGCTTCCGGCGCCCAGGCGCGCACGAGACGATGCAGGTCGCTCCGGCCCAAACCGAGCGCCGGCCCCAAATCCTTGCCCTGCTCCAAAGTCTCCGACAAGCAGATCGCGAGCGCGCAAGCGAAGACATGCCCGGTGAAAGGGTCGCGCGCTTCCCTTTCGCCGGGGCGTGCGCGCAGCCTCGAATAAATTTCGGCTGCGTCGGTCGCCGGTGGGGCGACGCCGCTCTCCGAACGCCGATCTTCGGAGAGGAAGGCCATTGTCGTCAGGCGACCAGCTGATCGACCGGAACGTGCGTCTGACAGTCTTTTGGACAGACTTTCGCGCACGCCGAGCAGCCGATGCAGTCCTGCTCGCGCTCCACCTTCATGATCTTGCGGTTGAGCTCGCCGTCGAAATCATCGTCGTCGTCGTCGGTCACGATGCCGAGGATCGTCCCTTCCGCGTCCACGCCGTAGAGCGCCATGACGTTCTGCGGGCAGACTTTGAAGCAACGCCCGCAGCCGATGCAAGTGGCCGGATTGATATCCGTCAGATAGGACGGCGTCCAATCGGCGCCGCCCCTCGTTTTGAAAGCCCCCATCACGCCGTCTCCAATTCCTTGAGCTTCTGCCGGGCCGCCTCCAGCGCCGCATAGGCGTCGTGCGTGTCCTGCGCGATCTCCATGATTTTCGTCCAATTGACCGGCAGTTCCTCGGAGAGGTCGTGCAGGTTCATCTTCATATTCGTGGCTTTGGCGGAGAGCTTCTTGATCTCGGCCTTCAGCTCTTCGACGGAGCTCATCGTTTCGTCCCTTTCCGTCTCAGTAGCGCGCCACTTCCGGGAATTTCTCGATCATCTCGACCCCGGCGTTGACGAGCTTGGTTCCTTCCTCGGCGAGCTTCTCCAGCGTCTCGAAACCGAAACGATGGACGTCCCGCAATTGCTTATTGACGACGATCAGTCGTCCCGCGATGAGCACCTGACGTCCGAATCCTTCATGGCTCATTTTCATCATCGGCTGCACCATGACGCCGGAGGCGCGCTCGATCGCGAGGCCGACCGCGCTGTAGAACAGCTCGATGCGCCAGAGCGTCTCCGGATCGGGATCGCCGATGATCGGGATCTGCTTGCGGGCCTCCTTGTCGACGATATAGGGCTTGAGAAGATCGAGATCCTTCTTGTTGTCCCACGTGCCGTGCGTGTCCTGCGCGCGCCACTGCTTGATGAGCTCTTTGATGAAGACGGAGTTTTCAGCGTCCGTCGCGGTGATCGTCTCGATCTCAGCCATTTGCAGCCTCTTCCTCGAAGTCGAAGGACCTCTCCTTGCCCTTCGTCATCACTTTGCGCAGCCAAGGCGGCGGCGCGCCTTGCAGCACGACTTTGAGCTTCTCCAAAAGATCGGTGATGCTTTCGGGCTGCGGAACTTTCATCGGATGAATGCCTTGCGCTACGACGCGCGCGGCGCCGGAGCCCCCGATCGCAGCGACATAGAGGATCGCGCAATCCTTGATCGCCTCGAGCTTGGGCTGCAGCTTGTCTTCGTTTCCGTCCTCCTGCAGATCGCCGGTGAACTGGATGGATTTAAGGAACGAGTAGCCGTCGGCCGTGAGATCGTAGATCGCGATGTTCTTGGCCCAGCCGAAATGGGCGTCGACCCGTTCGAGGTCCTGCGTGGCGAATGCGACTTTCATGCTGCCCTCCTCGCTGGTCAGGCCATCGGCGTCAGCTGCACGAGCTCTTGCTCCGCGGCGCCGCCGAAATGATGGATGTGTTCGTCGGTCTGACGCCAGGTGTCTGGGTTCGGTTCATGCGCCTGGGCGATGAACATGTTGCCGACGGTGAAGATCAGATTGCGTGTGCCGCGATAGCCGACGGTCAGCTCATGGCCGGCGCCCAGTCGGTCGAAATTCGGCAGGCCGAGACGGAACAGCGGAACGCCGAGCCGTTCCGACGCCTGACGGCCGTGCGAATGCGTCATCAGCAGATCGGCGCCCTTTGCCCGCATTTCCAAATCCTCGAGATCGCCGATCAGCACCTCGTCGATCGCCAGCCTCTCGAGCAAGGGCGACTGCGTCGTGGTCACCGCCGCCTGAAGATGCGCCCCCATCTCGGTCAGCCAGGACCCGATCGCAAAGAGGAGATCCGGCTCCGCGCCGATAGCGACGTGCTTGCCGCCGAAATGGAAATGCCCATCGAGCATCGCGTCGACGAGCTGGCCTCTCTGCCGCTTCAGCTTCAGCGGCACGGGCCGCCCGCTGATCCGCGACAAGAAGGCCATCATCTCGTCGTTGGGCGCGAGCCCGGTCAAACGTTCGAACAAAACGAAAGGCACGCCGGCGCGTTTTTCCAAAGTTGTCGCGGCGAGCCGCATCTGCTCGCCCACCGCAATCGTCCAGGCGGCCGAACCCATCGCAGCCATTGTCTCGCGCGACGTTCCGCCGAGCGTCGTCGGCGTGAAATCCTCCGGCAGGTGACCGTCCAGAGAGCCCGAAAGATCCGGCAGAAACGCTGGCTCCAGCCCAAAACTCTCGATGATGTCGCGCAGCTCGTCGATGTCGCCGGGCGTCATATGGCATCCGGGCAGAACATTGACCCGTTGCGGCGCGCGTTGCGGCGGGGTCTTGTTCTCAGGAACGAAAACTTCGATCAGCTTGGCGACCGCCTTCTCCCAACCGTCCTGGAATGCGTCCTTGAAGTCGGGCGTGGACACATAGACGATGCCCATGTGATCCAGCTCCGGATGGCGCTGCCGGATCAGCTGGATATAGCCATCGACGTCATCGCCCTTCGTTTCGGTGACGCCGGTCGAGCAAATGCCGATCACTTTGGGCTTCGCGCGCTTGGCGATGTTGACGATCGCCTCTTCGACATTCTCCAAGCCGCCGAGGACCGTCGCCACTTCGCTCATCGCCGTCGTCTGCAGCGGGATGGCCTCTTTGAAGTGACGCACGAACAGCACCAGCCCAAATGATGTGCAGCCCTGAGATCCGTGCAGCAGCGGCATGCAGCTCTGCACGCCCATGAAGGCGAGCGCGCCGCCGATCGGCTGGCTCATCTTGAGCGGATTGACCGCGCACGCCTTTTTCGTGATTTCGACTTTCGCCATGGCGTTGCCTCACGCCGCGAGGGAAGCAGGAACCGCGCCACTCGCATTCGACGCCTCGAGCATCGTCTCGAGCGTTCCTCTGCATCCGCCGCAACCCGTTCCAGCGTGCGTCGTTTCACCGATCGTATCGACGCTGGCGAGCTTGCCGTCGCGGATCGCGTCTTCGAGCTGCCCCACATTCACATTATGGCATTTGCACACGCGCTTCTCGCGACGGACAGCCTCGGCCTTGACCGGATCGGCCGCGAGAGCGGCGGCTTCGGCCGCAATCGCCTCGTTGGCCCGCTCCTCCCAGCTTTTCTCCTGCCATGGCGGCGGACGACGAACCTGCTCCCACACAGGATTGTGGAGCGCTTTGTCTATTTCATGGACGAGCTCGACCATTCCCTCATAGCCGGCATAAGCGTGATGGCGCTCTTGATTGATGTCGAGCCATGGCATTTTCGCCTTGAGCGCGATGAACTGAGAACGGCCGCCCGAGAGCATGATGTCCGCCTGCGCGTCCCTGAGCATTTTGAACATTTCGCGCGGCGTCATATCGTCGATCATGTGGGCGTCCTGCCCCATCAACTCCTTGATGCGCTCCTTGTCCTCCTTGGTGGACTTCTTCACGCTGGTGCCGACGAGCTCCATGCCGGCTTCTTGCAGAGCGGCGACCACCGACCAGGATTTCACCCCGCCGGTAATCAGCAACACCTTCTTGCCGAGAAGACGCTCGCGGTAGGGCGCGATGCGCGCCCAGGCGCGCGCCTCTTCACGCGCGATGACCGCCTCGGTCCGATCCTTCAGCTCGACGGGCGCGCCACGCTCGACGAGCAGGCGAGCGATCTCGCGCAAACTGTCGCTCATGTCGCCGATGCCGTAGAAGGATCCCTCGAAGAATGGAATGTCGTAGCGCTCCTCCATCTTGCGGGCGACATTGATCATCGCCTTGGAGCAGACCATCATCGCCGCCTTGGCGCGATGCGAGGACGCCACCTCGCTATATTTCGCGTCGCCGGAAATACAGGCGAGAATGCGAATTCCGAGCTCGTCGAGCAGCGGCTTCACCTGCCACAGTTCCCCGGCGAGATTATATTCGCCGATAATGTTGATGTCATAAGGCGTCGTATAGTCCGGCTCCTGCGTCCCGATCACATGATCGAGGATCGCCTCGCCCGCGAGCTTGTTGCCGAGGTTTTTCGGGCCGACGAATCCTGGCGAATTGATCGGAATGACCGGCTTGTCGAATTTCTTGCTGGCGGCCTTGCAGACGGCGTCGATGTCGTCGCCGATCATCGCGGGCACGCAGGTCTGGTAGACGAACACGGCCGGCGGATCATATTTGTCGATGATTTCCTTGATCGACTTGTAGAGGCGCTTCTCGCCGCCGAACACCACGTCGGTTTCGGAAATATCAGTGGTGAAGCCGGTGCGATAGAGGCTCGAGCCGGAGGTCTTGGCCCCGCGATTGTCCCAGGAGTTGCCTTCGCAGGCGATCGGTCCGTGAACGAGATGCGCGACGTCGGTAATGGGTTGGAGAGCGATCTTGGCTCCGTCGAAAGCGCAGCCGCCCGCCGCGGCGCCCGGCGCCAATTGCTTCGTGCAACCCTTCTTGCGTTCCTTTTCGGATTTGCCCTTGTTCTTATCGCATCCCGGCTCGTTGAAGACATCCTGAATCTTGGCGGCGACAGAGCTCATTTCGCACCTCCTGCGAAGGCCATCGCCTCCCACACTTGCGCATCATGGCGCCGGCGCGGCGATCGACCCGCTCGACTAGGCTCGTGTTCTCGTTGTTTCGCCGGGCCGAATATGCAAACGCCGGCCCGGCGGAAATTTTCGCGATCAGCGAATGATGTCGAAGCTGTAGTCCGACTTCGCGACGACATTGGTGTTGCGGTCGATCTCGTCGAACACCTTGTCGAGCAGCCACACGAGGACGTTGAGACCGCCCTGATAGCCCCACACCGGGAAGCGGTGATAGTGATGGCGGTCGAAGATCGGGAAGCCGATGCGGATGAGCGGCGTGCCCGTGTCGCGCTCGAGATATTTGCCGTAGGTGTTGCCGATCAGGAAGTCGACCGGCTCCGTGAACAGCAGCGACCGCATATGCCAGAGGTCCTTGCCCGGATAGGCTGTGCAGCCCTTTCCGAACGGCGAACTGGCGAACAGCTCTTTCATCTTGGCTTCCCACGCCTTGCCGCCATTGGTGGCGAGCACGGTGATCGGCTCGGCGCCCACCTCCATGAGGAAGGCGGCGAGCCCATAACAGAGATCCGGATCGCCGTAGATCGCGTAGCGCTTGCCGTGCAGATGCGCCGAGGAGTCGGCGATCGCGTCGACGAGGCGGCCGCGCTCGCGGGTCAGCTCCTTCGAGATCGGCTTGCCGGTGACTTCCGAGACCTTCATCAGGAATTCGTCGGTCGCGCGAACGCCGATCGGATGATGGAAGGAATAGACTTCGTGTCCATGCGACTCGATCAGCGGCAGCGTCTTCTCGGTCGAGAAATGCTGCATGGAGAAGGTCGCCTTGGCGTGGACCGCATCGGCAGCCTCTTCGAGCGTGGTGCCGCCGTCATACATGCGGAACTCGCCGTCTGTCGGCGTATCCCACACGTCGCTCGGGTCGCCCAGGATCGTGTACTCGACGCCCATCGAGTTGAAGATGCGCCTGATCTCGCGCATGTTGCCGACGACGAAGCCGTCGAATCCGCCGATGAAGTTGATCTTGTTGTTCGGAACGCGCTCGAGCTTCGGCGCCGTGCCGGCCTTGCCGTCCCAGAAGTGCTCGATGATGCCCTTCATGACATTGTCGTAGCCGGTGACGTGGCTGCCGACGAACGCCGGGGTATGCGCGAACGGAACGTCGAATTCCGCCGGAACCGATCCCTTGTCCTTCGAAGTCTTGATGAAGGCGTTGAGGTCGTCGCCGATGACTTCCGCCATACATGTCGTGGAGACGGAGATCATCTTCGGCTTGTACATATTATAAGTGTTGGCGAGGCCGTCGATCATATTGTTGAGGCCGCCGAACACCGCGGCGTCTTCGGTCATCGAGGAGGAGACGCAGGAGGTCGGCTCCTTGAAGTGACGCGAGAAATGCGAGCGGTAATAGGCCACGCAGCCCTGCGAGCCGTGGACGAAGGGAATCGTCTGCTCGAAGCCGAGCGACGCGAACACCGCGCCGAGCGGCTGGCAGGCCTTCGCCGGATTGACGGTCAGCGCCTCGCGAGCGAAATTCTTCTCCTGATATTCCTTGGTCTTGGCCCATTCGCGAACGCGGTCGACTTCGGAGTCAGGGACGTGGTTCTCGAACTCTCTTTTCTTCTTCTCGAACATCTCCTTATATTCCGGCTGGCGGAATAGGTTGAAGTGATCGAGAACGTTGTCTGCATTCTGTGGCATGTCGGTTCCCCTCGTTGTCCGCGAGCGCCCGCTCTCCAAGACCTGGCCGGCTCGTCGACGTCGGCCCTCTCGAACGCGAACGGGGTCGCCCCCGTTCGCGAAAGAGCGTCTGCTACTCGATCGATCAAGCCGCCCAGGGCGCCTTGGCGAATTTCCAGACCGGCGAATTGATCGCCATGTCCATGTCGCGAGCAAAGATCGCGAAGCCGTCATAGCCGTGATACGGGCCCGAATAGTCCCAGCTGTGCATCTGACGGAAGGGCACGCCCATCTTCTGGAAGACGTACTTCTCCTTGATGCCCGAGCCGACCAGATCAGGCTGGATCTTCTCGACGAACTTCTCGAACTCGTAGCCGGTCACGTCGTCGTAGATCAGCGTGCCGTCCTTCACATAGTGGGTCGTGCGCTGATAATCGTCGTTGTGCGCGAACTCGTAGCCGGTGCCGACGATCTCCATTCCGAGATCCTCATAGGCTCCGATCACGTGACGCGGACGCAGACCGCCGACGTAGAGCATAACCTTCTTGCCCTCGAGGCGCGGGCGGTACTTCGCGATCACCGCGTCCATCAGCGGACGATATTTGGCGATGACGCGCTCGGCGCCTTCCTTGATCTTGTCGTCGAAGTGGCTGGCGATCTTGCGCAGCGACTCCTCGATCTTGGACGGACCGAAGAAGTTGTACTCGACCCACGGAACCCCGTACTTCTCTTCCATGTGACGGGAGATGTAGTTCATCGAGCGATAGCAGTGCAGCACGTTGAGCTTAGCGCGGGGCGTCGCTTCGAGCTCGGCGATCGTGCCGTCGCCCGACCACTGCGCCACGACGCGCAGGCCCATCTCCTCGAGCAGGATGCGCGAAGACCAGGCGTCGCCGCCGATGTTGTAGTCGCCGATGATCGCGACGTCATAAGGGGTCGCCTCGAACAGAGCCGGCTTGCCCTCGGCCTTGTCGAACACCCAGTCGCGGATCGCGTCATTGGCCAGATGATGGCCGAGCGACTGCGACACGCCGCGGAAGCCCTCGCAGCGCACCGGAACGATCGTGTGGCCGTTGTACTCTTTGGTCTTCGCCTTGGAGACCGCCTCGATGTCGTCGCCGATGAGGCCGATCGGGCACTCGGACTGGACGGAAATGCCCTTGTTCAGCGGGAACAGCTCCTGGATCTCGTCGATCAGCTTGGCGAGCTTCTTGTCGCCGCCGAACACGATGTCCTTCTCCTGGAAGTCGGAGGTGAACTGCATCGTGCCGAAAGTGTCGATGCCCGTCGTGCCGATGTAATAGTTGCGGCGCGACGCCCAGGAATACTGGCCGCAGCCGACCGGGCCGTGGCTGATGTGGATCATGTCCTTGATCGGGCCCCACACGACGCCCTTCGAACCGGCGTAAGCGCAGCCACGGATCGTCATCACGCCGGGGATCGACTTGATGTTGGACTTCACGCCACAGTCCGGCTTGCCGTCCTCGAAATTGCCGAGGTGCTTCGCGCGGCGCTTGGCGGTCTTCTCAGGATAGACTTCGAGGACCTCTTTGATCAGCGCCTTATTGCGCGCCTTGAGGTCTTCGATGGATTCGGGTTGAGCGAGGCTCATGACGCCATCCCTTTCTGATTAGTCTTTGTCTGAAAGATCGGCCCGGCCCCCGTGCGAGGCCGGGCCGTAAGCTTTCAAACGGATTACGCGATCGCGGCGAGATCCGCAGCGGTCTTGCCGACCTGCGACTCGTCGACCGCCTTCATGATGCCGTGCTCCATGAGGAGGTCTTCGAGCTCGTCCATGGTGATCGGGGTCGGGATGATGCCGTTGCCCTTGTTCGCATGAACGCGCTCGGCCAGGTTGCGGTAGTGCTGAGCCTGCTCGCATTCCGGCGCGTATTCGACGACCGTCATGCGGCGCAGCTCGGCGTGCTGGACGATATTGTCGCGCGGCACGAAGTAGATGAGCTTGGTGCCGAGCTTCTTCGCCAGCGACTCGGCCAGCTCGTACTCCTTGTCGGTCTTGCGCTCGTTGCAGACGAGCCCGCCGAGGCGCACGCCGCCGGAGTTGGCGTATTTCAGAATGCCCTTGGAGATGTTGTTGGCCGCATACATGGCCATCATCTCGCCGGACATGACGATGTAGATCTCCTGGGCCTTGTTCTCGCGGATCGGCATGGCGAAGCCGCCGCAGACCACGTCGCCGAGCACGTCATAGGAGACGTAGTCGACGCCTTCATAAGCGCCCTGCTCCTCGAGGAAGTTGATCGAGGTGATGACGCCGCGGCCGGCGCAACCGACGCCCGGCTCCGGACCGCCGGACTCGACGCAACGAATGTCCATGAAGCCGATCTTCATGACGTCTTCGATCTCGAGGTCCTCGACCGAACCGGCCTCGGCCGCGAGCGACAGAATGGTGTCCTGCGCCTTGGCGTGGAGGATCAGGCGGGTCGAATCGGCCTTGGGGTCGCAGCCGACGATGAGGATCTTATGGCCCATCTGGGCGAGAGCCCCGAGGGTGTTCTGGGAGGTCGTGGACTTGCCGATACCGCCCTTGCCGTAGAACGCGATCTGTCGAAGTTCTGACATTTCTGTCTCCTTAAGATACCGTTTCATTGCGATCGGCGCGCACGGCGCGCAGGCCGAAGTCGTGTTTCCCGACCGAGCCCGGCGCCGGTTGCGGATCGCCCCCTTGATGTTCGGGGCCGCCCAATTCCGCAGCCACTCGCCTTGCGGGCCCTTTGTCGCAAGCGTCGTGCCAAGCCATTTGTCATTCATTAATTGTTTGAATTGATATATGTTTCGTCTTTTCGTGCAGTCTTGCGGGCAACGTGTGTCAAAGCCGACAGTGTTGCGCGGAATCATACGAACAGAGCCGCGGCCGTCTTCGTCTCGGCTTTTTCGGCCGCAGAGCCGGCGCGGCGGCAGTCGCCCGGGCCGTGACGGCATAGCGATTGCTTCGTTTGCGACACGCGAAACACGGAGAAGACGGCATGCAGATCGGCGTCGAAACGTCCCGGGCGGTCGAGAACAAGCGCATCTTCGTCGTCGACGACGACGAGATCATTCGCGCGGCCCTTCAATTCATGCTGCATGACGAATATGAGACTCACGAGGTCGCGAGCCTGGCCGAAGCCTTCGCAAAGGGGGAGGCGATGAAGCCCGACCTCGTGATCCTGTCGGAGAGCGTGGTGCGCGCCGCCGGCCTGTCCGTCCTCGGCGACATCCTGCAGCGCATGCCCGGCGCTAAGACGCTGGTCGTGGTCGACTCCCTGCAGAACGGCTTCGGCAAGGAAGCGCAGGCGGCCGGCGCGCACGGCTATTTCGTCAAGCCGCTCACCGTCGAGTTCGTGCGGCAAAAAGTCGACGTGCTGCTCGGCCGCCGCCAGGGCGTCTCCATTCCGCTCAACGTTCTGGGCTGATGATCGGCCGGGGGGTCGCCGCAGTCACGATCCGGTGAGCCGGGAGCCGAAACGAACACGCCCGCGGTCCAGCCGCGGGCGTGTTCGTTTCGTCGGCCGGATCAGAGTTGCGGGACGATGATCAATCGCTCCACCGGATTGCCGTCGATGAAATGCGACTGGACGATCTCGTCGATATCCTCCGGCGAGCGCGGCGCATACCAGACTCCCTGCGGATAGACGACCATCAGCGGGCCTGCTCGGCAGAAGCCGAGGCAGCCGGTCGCCGTCATCGAGACGTCGGGCAGCGGCTGCGTCCCGAGTCGGGCCTGCAACCGGTCCCAGAGCGGCTTGGCGCCGGAGGTCGTGCAACTGCCGCGCGGATGTCCCGGCGGGCGCTGCTGAAAACAGGTGAACACGTGATATTTGAACACTACCGGAAGGTCTTCGAGCATTTCGGCTCCTTGTCGTCGACGCCGTTCTCCCTTGCCGAGGCGTGATCAGGCGGCCGCTTCGGCCGCCTTGACGCTCGCGGCGCCGCCCGTCAGCCGAGCGACGAACTCGGCCAGCGGCGCGTCGATCCGTTCGATATTCTGCTCACGTAGGAATTTCGCTTCGTTCTTGGTGAGCGCGCCCTCGATCACCGCCCAATGGCGATCGCTCGAACGCTTCATGATCTGGCGCGCGAAGCCGCGTTCCAGCTGCGTGACGAAGCGGCAGCCGAGGAACAGGAAGCTGCGGTCTTTGCGGAGCGACTGCACCGTCTCTGGAATCGGGGTCTGAATGTCGATTTCCGTCAGAACCTCGACATAGTCCGAGTCGGAGATGATGTAATTGGCGGCGGGCGTCACCGAGCCGAGCGGCTGATAGAGCAGCGTATCCCAGCCGAGCGTCTCTTGCGGCGCCTCGGCCGGGGCTTTGGCGCCGGAGCCGTCCTGCACGAAGGCCTTTTTCGGCACGAGCGAACCGTCGGGACGGAAGTAATCGACCCAATAGCCGAAGTGTTCGGCTTGCGACACGCCTTGCGCCTGGCCCCAATTGGCGCGTTGCGCCAGCGCCTTTTGTGGAAGATCGTCGTACCAGGCGTGAACCAGCAACGGCAACTGCGGACGCGCCGCGAGCCATTTGTGCAGCGCGCTCGGTTCGGTCGGATGGGCGTAGGCCTTGCCCATCCCCGCCACGACCGTCTTCCGATGCTTGAAGTTCTCGATATATTGCGCCGCCGCGGTGAGATTATTGCGGATCTTGTGCGGCACGGTGGCAATGCTGGTCAAATGCCCGACCAGTTCCTCGGGGGACGCCGGCACGGGCGCCCCTTCGCGCGCCAGCGCCAGCACGCCGGGTCCGAGATAGGGAATCACGCGGCCGCGCTCGAGGCCCGTTTCGATTGCGCTCAGCACTTGTCAGTCTCCTCTCGCCGAACCCGGTCGATCATTTATTGAAGAGCGCCGGCTTTCACCGTATCGAGCTCTTCGGGAGTGAGCTTGAACGCGCCGCGGCCGCCGGAGAGGGCCGTAAAATCCATGGCGTAGGCGTTGCTCAGCTTGTCGAACCATTGCTGGTTGGACAGGCTGACCGGACGCTCGCCGATTTCCGACACGGCGCCGTCGGGATAGAAACGAACATGGATCACGACAGATTTCTCGCTCATCTTGCTTCTCCGTCCTTTGTCAGCGACCCGAGTCGAAGCCCAGGAGCTCGACCGTCACATTTTCGGTCCCGAAATTGGCTTGGCAGGCCAGCCGCGACTTGGAGCCGACGCCGACGATGGAATCGAGCCGCTCGTTTTCGGCGCGCGTCGTCTTCGACAGGGTTTTCTTGCCCTCCTGGACGAAGACGTGGCACGTGCCGCACTTCGCCTCGCCGCCGCATTTGCTGAGAATCGCCTCTCCGGCGGCGATGATCGCGTCCAGAAGTCTGCTGCCCTGCTCGGCCTCGATGGTTTTGCCTGACGGCAGAATGGTCAGTACCGGCATGTCGCTCGTCCTCCTTGCCAATGCCATGGTCCTCACATCGAGCAATGAGCAAGTTTCGAACCACTCCAAATTGGCGCGCGCAAACATGCGGACAGGAACGTAATGAATTGAATCGACGTCCATTCTGGGTCTTGTCCGCATCCGCATCCACCGCGCCTGAATCTTCGATGCGGCGCGTCGGTTTTTCGACAATGATTATGATTTGAAATCGCCGCGCCGGCGGCGGTAATCACAGATAGATGGCCGAGCCCGCACCGATATTGATGGACGCATCCTTCATCGTGCCGACGATGAAGGCGATCTGGTTTTCCGTCAGATGCGCATGGAACGGCAGCGCCACGGCCCGATCGGAGACTTTTTCGGTCACGAAAAAATTTCCGCGCCGATAGCCGAGATCGAAATAATAGCGCTGCAGGTGCAGCGGATGCGAATAGGCTGCAGCGTCGATCTTTTCCGTATGAAGGTCCTCGACGATGGCGTCGCGGCTGGAGCGCGAGAAGCGTGTGCCGAGATGCACGACATAGAGGAACCAATGCACCTCCTCGACATCGGGCGCGATATAGGGATCCTTGATGCCTTCGAAGGATTTCACGTACTGATAGTACCAGCGCTCGACGCGCGTGCGCCGCGCGAGCAGGAGCTCGAGCCGCCGGAACTGGGCGAGGCCGAGCGCCGCAGTGATGTCGCTCATCGCGGCCTGCATGGGAGGATAGGCGCCGAGCACGACGGACGACCGCTCCTGCACGCGTCGGCTGCGCAGATTGCGAATGATCGAGGCCTTGTCGTCGTCGTCCGTGACGATCATGCCTCCTTCGCCGCAGGCGATCACGCTCGGCTGCGAAAAATCGAAGACGGCGCAATCGCCGAAGGAGCCGACGAGCTTGCCCTTGTAGATCGAGCCGATCGCCTCGGTGGAGTCCTCGAACAGGGCGAGCTTCTTGGTCTCCACGAGGCGGCGGAACGCGTCCCAAGGCGCGGGATGGCCATTGGTGTTGCAGGCGACGATCGCCTTCGTCCGCTCCGTGACGACCTTCTCCGCTTTTTCGGGCTCGAGCGTCCCGGCCCAATAATCGATGTCGGCGAAAACCGGCCGTGCGCCCGACAGGGCGATCGCGTGTGCGGTCTCGCGGAAGGAGTGCGGCGAGGCGACGACCTCGTCGCCGGGACCGATTCCATAGGCGCGCAGGATCAATAGCAGCCCGATGGTTCCGCTCGACACCGCGATCGCGTGTTTGCGGCCGAGATATTTGGCGAATTCCGCTTCGAACTGCTCCGCCATGGGCCCTGCGGAGAGGCGAGGCGAGGTGAGCGTTTCGACGACCAGGTCCAGATCGCTCTGGGCGAGGTCAGGATCATTCATCGGCAGAAAGGTCGTTTGCATTCGCTCACCTTTTCGGGGCCACCACCAGACCCGTCGCGACCGTCGGGTCGGAGGTGATCTTCACGCAATGGTCGCGGCCGTCGAGGAGGAAGAGATCGCATTTCTCATAGCTGCGGAACGGCGTCTCGTCCTGAATGTCGGCCTTGTCGCAACGGATCGCATGGACGCCGGGCGCAATTTTGCGCAAGGCCACGACGACCGCCGGGTCGGCCGCCGCGGTCGCGAGCGTCGCGTCGATCGCTTCGAATAGCTCCGGCGCGATGCCCATGCTCACTCTCCGCTCAGCTTCTTCGCTTCGACTGTGATCGGCAGCGATGTTTCGGCGGCCATTTCGGGGAGCTGCAGCTTCCAGCCATTGGCGAGAGTGACCGTGCCGCCCCACAATTGGGGATTTTCCTGTTCGACGATCGGCTCCTCCAAATCCTTCTTCGGCACATAGGCCGAAAGCACCCCGTCCGAGCCTCTACGGATCATGACTTTCACGTCGCGCCTCGCTGGTTCAATTGACAGGCTTGCGAAAGCAATCTTCATACCGCGCGCCGCGACGGGGCGTCCGGCTCACGCCGGTTCGATCTCCTCCTCGAAGCAGCCGACGATGAGATTTTGAGCGAATTCGACGATATAGATCGGCGTGTCGGTCTCGACATGCTCGCCGATCTGGACGATTTCGCCCGGATCGCCGGCCTTGACGAGCAGAGCCTGCGGCTCGTGTCCCGGATGGGAGCCGTCGTTGAACAGATCGACGGTCGCGCGCACGCGCATGCCCCAGTCGTATCGTCCTGTCATTTCTTCGCCTCTTCCACGACGACCTCGACGGGCTCGAGCTCTTTCTTGCGCATGCCGACCTTATAGCCGGTCTCGACGAACTCGACGCCGTAGATGTAGAACTGCTGCAAAAAAGTGCCGATGCTGCTCACATATCCGATCTCGCCCTTTTTGACGAGAATTTCGCCGACGTCCTTGCCCGCGAAGGTGCCGTCGTTGCGCACCACTTTCTTCGACTTCACCTTTTCGCCGTAGTTGAAGGCCGGCGGATCGTTGAGCTCGACGATTTCGCTGTCACGGCTGATGTTGCTCATATCCGTTCCTCGATATGCGTGGGATTGTGGTCGAAATTCTGCGACTTGCGCGACGCCTCCGCGGTCTTGCCGATCCGCGCCTCGGCCGTCTCGCGCACGATCGGATCCTCGTCGGCGACCAGCCGGCCGATGTCTTTCGGCTCTGCGCGCCGCGCGACCTCGTAGCGCACGCGCCAGTCTGGATCGTCGACGAGGTCGGCGAGCCGGGCCGGCTCCAGCCTCTGCGCGGCCTCATAGCGAACCTCGGGATCGCCATCGGCGGTCAACCGCTTCAAAGCCTGAGGCGAGATGCGCTGGGCCACTACGCGCCGCACTTCGATATCGCTGTCGTCGATCATCAGAATGAGCAGATCGGGCGCGATGCGGCGCGCCACCACCTGCCGCACATAATAATCGCGATCCTCGATCATCGGCAGCAGGTCGATCGGATCGAGCCGATGCGCGACGCGGATGCGAACTTCGCGATGCGGATCATTGCGCAGCTTGAGCAAGTAACGGTTCGGAAGGCGCCGCGCGGCGCTCCATCGCACCGCCTCCTCCGCATCGTCGAGCATTGCCGGCAACAGGAAAATCTCGGCGACCTTCGCCGCGCAGGCGCGCACCTCGAAATAGGAATGCTGGAGATAGTCGCGCGCGATCTCGGGATTCCAGTCGAAAAAGCGATCGATGCGCCGCGCATAGCGGTCGAAGAGGCAAGCGCGCAAGGGCTTGCACTTTTCTTGCTCGAGCAAATGCTTGTGCGGGCAGGTCTCGCAGACGACCGGCTCCCCGAGCCAATCGATCGCCTCGTCGATCTCGTCAGTCGACATCCTCGGCCTCCATTCGGTCCAGAACGGAGATGAGAAGGCCGGCCCCGACCTTGTCGCTCGGGTCGAGCTCCAGCAGCTTGCCGGCGGCCTCGCGGCCTTCCTCGTATTCGCCGAGCCGCAGCTGCAGATAAGCATAACCCTTCAACACGAACATGAAGAAGCGCGGCAGCACGGCCTCGTAGGAAGCAAAATCGGCGTCGCCCGGCCGCACGTCGCGCCAGTCGAGCGGAAGCGAATTGTCGATGGCCGCGCGCGTCAGGCAGCTCTTGGCGATCTCGAGCGTGTTCTCCAGGCGATTCTTGTAAAAATAGAATCGATAGAGGCCGATCAGCACCGCGACATGCGTCGGCGCGATGCGCCGCGCTTCGAACAAATGCCGCTCGGCGACGTCGCCGAGATGATAGGAGAGCGCCGCTTCCCGGAGATGGCGCTCTGCTTCCGCCGGCAGCCCGACTCCGAACACGGGAGAGGAGAGGATCTCGTCCGCCCCCGCGTCGAATGTCTCGTTACCGACTGCGCCATCTCCGGTCGACATGAAGCGTCCCTATTCACTTACGCCACGGTCGTGTCCGGAAGCTCGACGATGGTCTGCGTCGAGGAGCACCCGCAAGCCTTCGCCTTGGGATCGATGAAGGAGAAGCCGGTGGAGGTCGCGGTCTCCTTGAAATCGATCGTCACGCCGTCGAGCAGCAAGCGGCTCTGCGCCGGCAGAAACAGCTTGAAGCTCGGGAAGTCGAACGCCTGCTCGCCTTCGCGCGGCGCCGGCTGGACCGAGAATTCCGCCGACATTCCCGAGCACCCGCCCGGAGAGACTAGCAGGCTCAGACCATAGCCGGGACCGCCGTCGAACATGACGAGGCGACGGATGAATTTTTCCGCGGCGGGAGTGAATTGGATATTCATGCCGCGCCTCCGGCAGCCTGATAGCGCGGATAGGACGTGTCGATGACGCAGGTGTCGTCGACCGGGCACACCGCGACGCATTGCGGCACATCGAAATAACCGATGCACTCGGTGCACTTCTTCGGATTGATGACGAAGGTTCCGTTCTTCTCGGAGATCGCCACATTGGGGCATTCCGCTTCGCACGCCGAACAGGACGTGCATTGCGAAGCAACGATCTTATAGGTCATCTGTCTGCTCCTCCATCGAGCTTTGATCGGCGTCGGGAATTCGAACAATCCCGACACGTCGCATATTCGTGCGTCCGCCGACGACTCGAAGCGCGCTTCGCCGCCGGCGGACGCCGATCGTTCCGCGTCAGGCCGAGATGAAGGCGCCCTGACGGATGGTCGCGTCGCCGCGCTCCTTGTGTTCGATCGCGCCGCTGTTCACCTTGTCGAGATAGCGCTTGAAGTAGGTGATCGCGGATTGCTCGATGAACTCGAAGGCGAATTCGTCGACGGGATCGATGCCGGCCTTGACCAGGTCGTTCTTCGGGCAGCCGCCGATCTTGGCGACGAATACGGCCGTGCAATCATTGATCGCGCGGATGATCGTCTCGAGACTGTCCTCCTCGCCGTAGCCGCCCTGGCAATAGAGGTCGACGCGGCGATGGCCGATGAACTTCGCACCCTTGGTGCTCAGCTCGTAGATCTGGAACTCCTTGGCGTGGCCGAAGTGCTCGTTGACGCGGCCCGAGCCCTTGGTCGCGACGGCGATCAGGATCTTGATGTCCTCATTGCCTTCGCCGGCGAGCGTGTTGAGCTCGGCGTTCTTGGCCGCGGCCACCTTCTGGCGCTCGATCTCGACCTGCGCCTGATAGGCTTGGCGCGACTCGAGATCATAGGTGACTTCCATCGCCATGATCTTGTCGGTGGTGAACTCCGCGCTGCGATCCTCGCCGAGCAGCCCGACCGCGTCGGCGCGGCACTGGCGGCAATGGCGCATCATGTTCATCTCGCCTTCGCAGGAGTCCTGCAGCGCCTTCAGCTCCTGAGCCGTCGGGCCGCGCTGGCCGTTGAGGCCGAACACGGTGCCGTGCTCCGGCGAGGAGATGAGCGGCATGATGTTGTGCAGGAACGCGCCGCGCGACTTGACGGCCTTGTTCACTTCCACGAGGTGCTTGTCGTTGATGCCGGGGATCATCACCGAATTGACCTTGCAGAGAATGCCGCGCTCGGTCAGCATCTCGAGGCCACGCAGCTGCCGCTCGGTCAGGATCGCGGCCGCCTCGCGCCCGAAGATGCGTTTGCGGTTCCAGTAGATCCAGGGATAGATCTGCGCGCCGATGTCCGGATCGACCATATTGATCGTGATCGTCACGTGATCGACGTTGTATTTGGCGATCGTGTCGATGTGATCGGGCAGGGCGAGGCCGTTCGTCGACAGGCAGAGCTTGATGTCGGGAGCGGTCTGAGAGATCAGCTCGAAGGTCTTGAAGGTCTTTTCCGGATTGGCGAGGGGGTCGCCGGGGCCGGCGATGCCGAGCACGGTCATCTGCGGGATCGTCGACGCGACCGCCAGCACCTTCTTGGAGGCCTGCTCGGGCGTCAGCTTCTCGGAGACGACGCCGGGGCGCGATTCGTTCGCGCAATCATATTTGCGGTTGCAGTAGTTGCACTGAATATTGCAGGCGGGCGCGACGGCGACATGCATGCGCGCGTAGTGGTGATGCGCTTCCTCGCTGTAGCAAGGATGGTTCTTGACCTTGTCCCAGATTTCCTGCGGCAGGTCGTTTTCGCCGGCGCCGGAGCCGCAGCTCGCCTTGCCGCTGCCGCCCGAAGTGCCGCAGCCCTTGTGCTCGGCGATTTTCTGCATCACGGCGTCGAGCGATTCGGCCTGCCCGACGTCCATTGTTTCGGAGTTGAGAGATTCCATTTTTCGGTTCCTCACGAGTCGAAGAGTTTCAAACCCTTGCGGAACGCAGTCGCGACATATCCGTCTGCCAGTGCTCCGGCGCTGTCGCGGAAGCGGTGTCCGGCGAGCAGGTTCGCAACAAGCATGCCATGGCGTCGCCGCGGGATAATTGCTTGATATTGCGAGATGAAACTACAATGTTTGGAAGCTGTCCAAATGCCGACACTTGTCGGAAAGAAGCGGTCGCGGCTGTCGGCAACGCGACACTTCGCCGCGTGCGCCGGGCTCCCGGTTCGCGCCGATGCGGATGACGGAGCCGCCTCCGGCGGGGCCGGGACGAAGTGGTCGACTGGCGCGGCATTTGCCTGCGGCCGCGCGCATGAACGATCTCACGCGCGAAACCGACATCATCGACTTCGGCGAGCTGTCGCCGGCTGTGAACGAGCTCCTGCAGAAAGGGGTCGCGGCCTATCGGCGCGATCCGGAGCGGGCCGATCAGCTGTTCCGCGAGGCGCTGGAACTGTCGCCGCACGAGCTGCCCGCCTATTATTGCCTCTACAAAATTCACACTTATATGGGGAACCTCGAAGTGGCCTTCGCCATGGCCGTTCTCGGCCTGGAGGAGGCGACCCGGCAGGCGGGCTGGTCGACCGATCCACGCGAATGGCCGCTGAAAGAAACGGCGCCGGGCTCGGCGGAACGCTTCGCCCTGTACACTCTGAAGGCGCTGAGCTTCATCGAGCTCAAGCGAGGCTACAAAGCCAAGGCGTTGGACAATTTGGCAATTCTAAAGGCCATCGATCCGCGCGGCGCGGTCGGCTGGACAGTAATCTACGAATTGGCGCAAGGCGTTGCCTGATTCCGACGGCGTCGCGGGGCGCGGCGCAACGTCGCGCGTTGCAGAATTCGCCACATCGACGGCACATTAGTTGCTAAGATTTCCAGACTGACTTATCGATTCCCGCGCACGTCTCGAGGCATGTCGATGGGATACGAAGCTGGGACCAGCATGAACACGGCTCAGGCTCGTTCGTTCGACCCGAGCGAATCGGCTCTTGTCGGAATCTACGAAATCTCGAAGCTGCTCGCGTCGCCGAACCGGCTGGAGCGAACGCTGGCCGGGGTGCTGGCGCTGCTGTCGAGCTTTCTCGACATGCGGCACGGTCTGATCGCGCTGCTCGACTCCCACGGCGATCCGGAGATCGTCGTGGGCTCCGGATGGAGCGAGGGCAACGCGAAGAAATTCTTCGAGCACCTCCCGGAGCGCGCGGTCGGCCAGATCGTCGCGACCAAAATGCCGCTCGTGGTCGAGAATGTCGCGGCCTCGCCCCTGTTCGAGGGGTCGGACCTCTCCGAATGGGGGCCGACCGACGGCCAGCCCTTCTCGCTCATCGGCGTGCCGATCAAGGACGGGGAGCAGGTGGTCGGCACCCTGACCGTCGACCGCGTCTACGGCAACCGCTCTTCCGTGCGCTTCGACCACGACGTCCGTTTCCTGACAATGGTCGCCAATATGGTCGGCCAAACGCTGCGGCTGCACAAGCTGATCGCCCGCGACCGCGAGCGGCTGATGCAGGAGAAGGCGCGGCTCGAGAAGGCCGAGCGGCCCACGCACGCCGAAGCGCGTTACGACAACATCAAGGGCATCGTCGGCGAGAGCCCGGCGGTGCGCGCCGTCGTCGAGAAGATCCGTATCGTGGCCAAGGCCAAGTCGACCGTGCTGCTGCGCGGCGAATCGGGCACCGGCAAGGAATTGTTCGCGGCGGCCATTCACAATCTCTCCCCGCGCCACGGCAAGCCTTTCGTGAAGCTGAACTGCGCGGCTCTGCCCGAGAGCGTGCTCGAATCGGAATTGTTCGGCCATGAGCGGGGCGCCTTCACCGGCGCAGCGGGCCTGCGCAAGGGGCGCTTCGAGCTCGCAGACGGCGGCACTCTGTTCCTGGACGAGATCGGCGACGTCACTCCCGCCTTCCAGGCCAAGCTGTTGCGCGTCCTGCAGGAAGGCGAGTTCGAGCGCGTCGGCGGCTCCCGCACGATGAAGGTCGACGTGCGCTTCGTCTGCGCCACCAACCGCAATCTCGAGGAGGCGGTGCAGAAGGGCGAGTTCCGCGCCGATCTCTATTACCGGATCAGCGTCGTGCCGATCTTCCTGCCGCCGCTGCGCGAGCGCAAAGGCGATCTGGCGCCGCTCGCCAAGGAATTTCTGCGCCGCTTCAACATCGAGCAGAACGTTCATCTGACACTTTCGGACTCGGCGATGGAGGTGCTCTCGGACTGCAGCTTCCCGGGCAATATCCGCGAGTTGGAGAATTGCGTCTATCGCACGGCGACTCTGGCGCGGGGCGAGGCGATCGTCGATCGCGACTTTTCCTGCCGCAACGACGGCTGCCTCTCCTCCGTGCTGTGGAACGGCTCTCGCGAGGGAGGCGGAGCCGGGCCGCATCCGCCGAGCTTCACGCCTTTGCCGATCGTGTCGCGGCCGGTCCAGCCCGCGGCTCCGGCGCGTCCTCCGGTTCGTCCGGCGGAGGAACCACCGGCCGCCGTCGCCGCTTCTCCTGGCGGCGCCTGCCCCGGCGCCGAGAACTGTAGCGCGGTGGAGGCCGACCAGCGCTCCGATCGCGAGAAACTCATCGAGGCGATGGAGCAGGCGGGATGGGTGAAGGCGAAAGCCGCGCGCCTGCTCGGCCTGACGCCGCGGCAAATCGGCTACGCCTTGCAGAAGCACGAAATTCCGGTAAAGAAATTTTGACGACTGCAACAAACGACGCGACGATGGCCGCAGAACCCGAACGAATCGACGACGACCCGTTGGATTGGCGCGGCCGGCCGATTCGATGCCGTGAATGCTCCCATGTGGCGCTCAATCGCGAGGGATTGTGCCGGAAAGGCGCGTCCTGCGTGCGCGACCGGCGCGCGAGGCGCGTCGATCTGTTCTTTCGGGCGCATCCGGAACTCGCCGATTCCTATCTCGACCACGCCTATTTCGAGGTGCGCGCGCGCGCGGCCCGTTACGCGAGCGTGATGCGCCTGACGCCGCTCCTGAATGATCCGGAGCCCGAGGTGCGCGCCGTTGTCTGTTCACGGCTGCCGGCGACCAGGGTCGCGCCGCTGGCGAAAGATCCCGAAACGCGCGTGCGGATCGCGGTCGCCAATCGTCTCGAGGGCGCCGCTCTGCTCTCGATGTATGCAGACCCTGATTATCTGGTGCGCATCCATGTCGTGCGGCGCCTGGAGCCGGAGCTGCTCGCCGTCGCCGCGCATGACGAGATCCGGAGGTGCGCCGCTGGGTCGCACGCCGCACGCCGCTGGAACGCCTGCACCTTCTCATGAAGGATCCGGAGCCGATGGTTCGCCTCGTCGTCGCCGAACGGCTGCCGGCCGAACGGCTTCATGCATTGCTGTGCGATGAGGATCTGCGCGTCCGTTTTACAGTCGCCGAGCGCTGCCCGAAAGATATGCTGAACGCTCTGCTCGACGACGAGGACGAACTCGTGCGCGCCTGCGCTCGAGCGCGTCTCGACGACGAAGTCTGATCGCGCAGCGCCCGTAACCGGTGACCCGTCGTCGCGAGCGGAGCGAAGAGATCCAGAGTCGCGGAGCGGCCCTGGATTTGCTTCGTCGCTTCGCTCCTCGCAATGACGGATTTCGTCAGACGGGGCGGTTCTCGTTGCGATTGCGCACCGGGCCCATGACCTCGAGGCCCTTCTCGAAGGTGATCTTCTCGAACTTCCCGTCGAAGGCGATGCCGGCGTTGGCGACAGCGTCGATCTTGCCTGCAGTCGACAGCTTCTTGAGATCGTTCTTCTCGATGTAGAACAGCTCGAGCAGCTCATTGTAGACGGTCGCCTCGTCGATCGGCAGCACATAATAATTGATGCCGTCGATCTCGACCTGATATTTGCTGAGCAGGTCGATATTGTTGGCGAAGACGAAATATTTGCCGGTGGGGCTGAGCAGGCCCTTCAGCACTTCGGCGACAGTGCCGAGATGCTCGAAAGAGAGGAGCCACAAGGCGATGAAGTCGAAGGTGGGCTTGCCGGCCTCGGCGACCGCGATCACCTGATCGGCGCAGAGTTCCGGCGGGCGCGCCTCGTCGGCGAGCTGCTGGGCGAATTTCAGGGCGAACATGCCGCGGAAGCCGAAGCGCCCGGCCTTGTCGGTCGGTCCCTTGTGAACAGGGCTGAGCAGCCGCTTCTGCTGCTCGAGTGTCGCAAACGCCGTCTCAGTGATGCTTGTCATGTCGATTATCCGGATCGTTACGTAGCCAATCCGCCAGTTTGGCGAAGTTCTGCTTCAGTGCGTCACGCAGTCTCACATCATCGACCACCTCTTCGAGCGCGCCAGTCATGCAGGCCATCCACGCGTCGCGCTCGGCAGGGCCGATCGCAAAGCCCATGTGACGCATGCGCAATCGCGGATGGCCCCGCTGTTCCGAATAGATCTTCGGCCCACCCAGCCATTCGGCCAGATAGAGCTTCAGAACCGCCTTGGTCGGGCCGAGGTCTTCGGCGTGCATGGCGCGGATGGTCCGCGCCTGCGGCAGCACGTCCATATTGCGGTAGAAGGTCTCGACGAGACGATTCACCGCCTCCTGGCCTCCGATGATGTCGAATGCGGTCTTGGTCGATTGCACGGCGTCCACAGTCATGCCTCCAGAGCAAGCAATTCATATGCCGATGGGACGCATTTTTCGGCGCCCGGCAAGCGCTTTCTCGAGACGGCTTCGCGGCGTTTCGGGTCTCGCTGGAACGATCCTCGGGGGCTTCCGCTCGTCTACGCACTCGGCGCGCAGCGGTAGACTGGCGGCGTTCGCCATCACGAAAGTATTTTTCCAATGCCCGATCATTTGCTCTTCGGCGCGGCCGGCGTCGCGCTCGCCGCCGGCGTGCTGCTCGGCGGGGGCGCCCGCAGCGGCCTTCTGTCGACGCCGTCCTCGAACTCGTCGCCCTTCCAGCCCTACTTCTCGGCGCATGGCGCGCGACGCCCTGGATGGCGATGAACGTCGATCCGCACCTCACGTGCGCGAGCCTGCTCGCGGCGATCGCGCCGCTGGCGGTCTTTCTTTGCGCGTAATGCCTGCCGCGCGAGCAGCGCCGGTTGCTTCTGCTGCTGCCGGCGCCTCTCGCCGCGGCAAGCGCTCGGCCTGCTCCAGTTCGCCCAGGGGCGGGCCTCGGTCGACGAAAGCTGTCGGCTCGACGCCGAAACGGACGGGTGAGAACGACGCAACTCGGAAAACGTGCATTGATACGCCACATGCCGCCGTCGCGCGCTGAGAAAACTATAGAAAAGTATGAGATGAAATTCGACGCCACGTCAGCGCCGCGTCGCGGGATCGGCCTTCGCCGCCGCGCGGCCGAAATCCGGCGCCGCCGTGTCCTGCCCTTGAGCGACGATGCTGCGGCGGATGGCGCGCGTGCGCGTGAACAGCGCGAACAGGCCGTCGCCGTCGCCGCTGCGGATCATACGTCGCAGCGCGGTCAAATCCTCGTCGAACCGCCCGAGCATCTCGAGCACGGCTTCCTTGTTGTTCAAGAAGATGTCGCGCCACATCGTCGGATCGGAGGCGGCGATGCGGGTGAAATCGCGAAAGCCGCTCGCCGAGAATTTGATGACCTCCGACTGCGTGACCTCCTCGAGATCGGCGGCCGTGCCGACGATGTTGTAGGCGATGAGATGCGGCAGATGGCTCGTCACCGCCAGCACCAGATCATGATGCGCGGCGGTCATCGTCTCGACATTGGCGCCGAGCCGCGTCCAGAAGGCCGCGAGCTTTTCGACCGCCGCCGCATCGACCTCGGGCTGCGGCGTGAGAATGCACCAGCGATTCTGGAACAAGGTCGCAAAACCCGCGTCCGGGCCGGAATATTCGGTGCCGGCGATCGGATGGGCGGGAATGAAATGCACCCCCCCCGGCACATGGGGCGCCACCTCGGCGACGACGGCCGCCTTCACCGAGCCGACGTCGGTGAGGATCGCGCCGGGCGGCAGATGCGGCGCGAGCGTGAGCGCGACCTCGCCGCAGACGCCGACCGGCACGCAGAGAACGACGAGATCGCCGCGCGCGGCCTCGGCGATCTCCTCCACGGTTTCGTCGGCTATTCCGAGCTCGCACACGCGCGCGCGCACCTCGGCCGACGCGTCGAAAGCGACGATGCGCCGCGCCGCGCCATAGGCGCGCGCGGCGCGCGCGATCGACGAGCCGATGAGGCCCAGTCCGATCAGCGCGACGCTGTCGAAGATCGGCGCCGACGCGCCCGCCTGTTCAGCCATGCGCAGCCCGCGGCGTCGCGCGCCAGGAGGCGACGAACTCGCCGAGCGCCGCGAGGACGAGGCGATTGGCCTCCTCCGAGCCGATCGTCAGCCGCAGGAACTGCGGCATGCCATAGGCGCCGATCGCGCGCAGCACCAGCCCGCGCGCGGTGAGGAACCGATCGGCGTCCGCCGCCGTGCGGCCCGCCTCCTCGGGAAAGCGAATGGCGATGAAATTGGCGACGCTCGGCAGCGCCTCGAGCCCGAGCGCCTCGATCTCCCGCGTCATCAACGGCAGCCAGCGCTCGTTATGCGCGACCGCCGCGGCGAGATGCGCCCCGTCCTCGACCGCCGCTATGCCCGCCGCGATCGCCGCGCTGCTCACATTGAACGGGTCGCGAATGCGGTTCAGCGCGTCGACGACATGCGCCGGACCGTAGCCCCAACCGAGCCGCAGGCCCGCGAGCCCGTAGATCTTCGAGAAGGTTCGCGTCGTCACGACATTCTCGCGCGCTGTCGCGAGCTCGAGCGACGGCGAATAATCCTCGCGCCGCACATATTCCGCATAGGCGGCGTCGATGACGAGCAGCACATGCGGCGGCAGCGCGTTCGCGAGCCGCTCGATCTCCGCCTTGGGCAGGAAGGTTCCGGTCGGATTGTTCGGATTGGCGAGGAACACGATCTTCGTGCGAGTCGTCACCTTGTCGAGAACGGCGTCGACGCTCGCCCGATAATCTTTTTCCGGCGCGACGACGGGAACGCCGCCCGCCGCGAGAATGACGATACGATATTCGAGAAAGCCGTGCTCGGTGTAGATCCCCTCGTCGCCCTCGCCGACGAAGGCCAGAGCGAGCAAAGCGAGAATATTGTCCGAGCCGGCGCCGCAGACGATGCGCTCGGGATCGAGCCCATGGGCCTTGCCGATCGCCTGCCGCAGCCGCGTCGCCGCGCCATCCGGATAGGCGGCGATCTCGGGAGCGAGCGCGCGCAGCGCCTCGATCGCCCTGGGCGAGGGCCCGAGCGGCGTCTCATTGGCCGAGAGCTTGAACACGCGCGCCGCGCCCGGCGCCGCGCTCTTGCCGGGCACATAAGGATCGATCGCCAGCACGTTCGGCCGCACGACAGGTCTCGTCATCGTCAACTCCTCGGGGCGAAAACGCCGCTGCGCGCCCGGTCCAGCTCGAAACGCGCCGCATGGCTGCCGACCGGCGACGCGGCGGCGCGGCCGACGCCGGCGCGCTGCAATTCCTCGATGAATTGCGCGCTCGTGATACGCCCGGGCGCGGCGACGAGCAGCGACAATTCGCCCGCATGGGGCGCGGCGGCGAGAATCTCGCCGGCGATCGCGCCGATCGCGCCCGGCGCCGCATGGCTCCATTGCGGCAGGGAGACGGCGTGCAGGCCGATATCCTGCGAGGCCGCCTCGGCGAGCGGCTTGGCGACGATCAGCACCGGCAGGCCGGCCGGATGGTCGGGCCGCTCGACGAAAGGCAATCGCGCGATGATCTTGGGCGCGTTCGCGCCGGCGAGCCGCGTCCACCAGGCGCCTTCGTCCTGCGCGCCGGAGGAGCGCACCATGCCGAGATCGCCCTTGGACGCGGCCACGGCCGCGACGACGGCGCCGGCGCCGTGATGCGTCACATAAGGCACGGTGAAGCCGAAGTGGAAGCGCGCGCTGTCGCGCATGGCGGCGTCGCCGCCGGAATCGTCGGCGTGGACGCTGTATTCGGCCTGCATGAAGGTGAAGGTGGAGACGATGATGCGCCAAACGCCCTCGACCGTGTCGACCGGCAGCAGGCCGCGATGGCGCGACACGAGGGCGCGCATCATCTGCGCCTCGCGGTCCGGCCGGAAGGCGGAGGCGCCGCTCTGGCCCTTGACGGCGATCAGCCGATCGATGATCTCGCCGCGCCGCATCAGGAGCTCGTGCATGTCGCGATCGAGCCGATCGATCTCGGCGCGCAGGTCCTCCAGCGTCTCGGTCTCGTTCTTCGGCAAGGCGTCGTCTCGCATCGGCGCGGGCGTCGGCGGCGGAAAAGGCGGAAGGCTCCTCTTAGGGCGCCGCAAGGCGGGAGGCAATGCGAGCGCGGCCAGCGGACGAGCGAGTGAGTGTTCCCTCACGCTGAGGAGGCTCCGAAGGAGCCGTCTCGAAGCGCGCGGAAACCTTCACCCGATTGCCCCGGCCGCGGCGCCTTTGCGCTTGCCGAGCGCGATGAAGCGGGTCAAATAGGCGCGCCGACGCCGCCGCCGGCGACGCGCGCCTCGGGAGGAAACAATGCACGACAAGATTCGCAACGGATCGGCCCTGGCCATGGCGGCCGTCTCTCTCGCCCTCGCCGGCGCCGCGGCGACAACAGCCCAGGCGGCGACCCCCGGCCGGGTGCAATGCCTCGGCGCCAACGCCTGCCAAGGCAAGAGCGATTGCCACAGCCCCAAGAACGCCTGTAAGGGCGCGAACGCCTGCAAGGGCAAGGGCTGGGTGTATGCCGAATCCGCGGAGGCCTGCAAGGCGGCGGGCGGCAAGACGCTGGATTGACGGGGGCGTCGCGCGGGCCCCCCGCTCGGGCGTGGGCGATGCGCCGCAACGTAGTCGCGGCCCCGGTGTTGTCGGCGTCAGAAAGCTCCGAATTCGAACGGATCCAGCAGCGCGCGAAGACGTGCGGCCATGCTCAGCCCCGCTCGGGAGAGGATGGCGTCAGCACCAGCGTGAGATTCTCGATCGCCGTCACTCGCGCCCGTACGCCAGGCGCGAGACTGTCGGCCGCCGCATCCGCCGCGAGGCGCGCGCGCCAGTCGACGCCGGACCAATGGACGATTCCGCCCGACTTCGTCACCTCGTGAGTCGTCGTCAGCTCGCGGCCGATGAGATCGCTGCTCCTGTCCTCCTCGACATCGGCGTTCTGGAAGCGCTGCAGCGGCTTCTTGCCGACGAGCGCGATGACGAGGCTCAGCGCGGCGGCGAGCGCCGCCGTCTCGATCAGCGACGGCCGGAAACCGGTGAGATAGAGCAGCGCGCTGGCCGCGAGCGCGCCGATCGCGAAGAACATCAGCGGCGACAGGCCGATCACGGCGATGTCGAGCGCGAGCAGCGCGAGGCCCACGACGAGGGCGAGATTGGCGGGATCAGAGAGGAAAGTCGGCTCCATTCTCGGGGTCTCACTCGCTCTTGCGCCAAGGCTGCGCAGCGCTCTGCGGCGCGGAGCCGGAAACGCTCGCCGTCTTCAGCACGGCCATGGCCTTGGCCACCCAGCCGGCCGGATCGGCGCCCTCCCCCATCAGCACCAGCGAATTGCCGGTCTTGGCGAGGCGGCCATATTGCTCGATGGCGAATTTCGCCACTTCCAGCTGCACGGCCTTGTCGCCGCCTTGCTCGCTGATCTGCTGGCGCACCAGCTCGATCGCCCGCGCCTGGCCTTCTGCGCGCAGGATCGCCGCCTGCTTCTCGCCCTCGGCGCGATTGATCTCGGATTGCTTCACGCCCTCCGATTCGAGCACGGCGGCGCGCTTGTCGCGCTCGGCCTTCATCTGCCGCTCCATCGACTGGCGCAGCGACTCGGGCATCGTAATGTCCTTGATCTCGTAGCGCGTCACATGCGCGCCCCAGAGCTGCGCGGCGTCGGAGACGGCGCGCACGACGCGCTCGTTGATCTCGCTCCGATTCTCGAAGGTCTTGTCGAGCTCCATGGAGCCGATCGCCGAGCGCATGCTGGTCTGGGCGAGATTGATGATGGCGCGGTTGATGTCCTGCGCGCCGTAAGCCGCGTCCTTGGCGTTGACGATCTTGTAATAGAGCACGCCGTCGATCGTCACCGTGGCGTTGTCCTTGGTGATCGCGGCCTGCTCGGGGACGTCGATCACCTGCTCGCGCAGATCGAAGGTATAGGCGGCGCGCTCGACGATCGGCCACACGAAATTGACGCCGGCGCCGAGCGTCCGGTTGTAGCGGCCGAGCCGCTCGATGACGAGCACTGTCTGCTGGCGCACGAAGCGCACCATGGTGGCGAGCGCGAGCGCCGCGACATAGGCGAACCAGAACACGGGACTGTGGAGGAGGCCGAGCGGCAGGCCGAGGCCGAGGCTCTGATCCAGAATCAGCAGAGCGATGGCGACGACGCCGACGATGAGAAGCGAGGAGCCCATGACGATATTCCCTGACGACTTCGAGAGGCGAACTCGGTCCTAGCGGCCGGCGCCGGCGCCCGATGTGCGCAAGCGCACATCTTTCGCTTTTTGCATTTGCCGCCGCGCTCTTGTTCAGCAGGCTACCACGCGCGACCGCGAACCGCTCGACAAATCGCGGATCAGGCTCCATGAGGGCGTCATGGAACGCGCGATTCGAGACGATCTCTTCGCCTGTCTTCGCTTCTACTCCCGCCTGCCGGCGCCCGCGCCGGGGGGGCACGAGATGCCGAACTTCCGCACGGCGGTGCGGGCGCTGCCGCTGGCCGGCGCGCTCATCGGCGCCTGCGCGGCGGCGGCGCTGCTCGCCGCACGCGCGCTCGGGCTGCCGCCTTTTCTCGCGGCCGCGATCGCCGTCGGCGCGCTCGTCCTCGTCACCGGAGCGCTGCACGAGGACGGGCTCGCCGATCTCGCCGACGGGTTCGGCGGCGGCGCGACGCGCGAAGAGAAGCTCGAGATCATGCGCGACAGCCGGCTCGGCTCCTATGGGGCGATCGCCTTGACGCTCTCGCTGATGTTGCGCGTCGGCGCGCTCTCGGCCGTGGCCGAACGCTCCGTCTTTCAGGCTGCGGCGGTCCTCGTGTTCACGGCGGCGCTGTCGCGGACGGCGGGGCTCGCGCCGATCATGATGCTGGCGCCCGCCCGCGGCGACGGCGCCGGCAAGGCGGCCATGCGGCCGTTCGAGCAGGCGCTTCGGACGGCGGCGCTGCTCGCCGCCGCGATGGCCCTGCTGCCGCTCGCAATGGGCGCGTCGCTCGGGGGCGCTCTGCTCGCGGCGGCGGGCGCGGCGGGCGCGGCCTGCGCCACGGCGAAGCTCGCCGAGCGCCAGATCGGCGGCCTCACCGGCGACGTGCTCGGCGCCGCGCAGCAGGCGGCGGAGATCGTGGCGCTGCTCGCCTTCGCGGCGCGGTGGGCCTGATTCCCGGCCGCGAAAGCCACAGCGCGCGGCGGGGATTTGCTCTTCGAATGAGGCGGCTTTCTCGACGAGCCCCGCACGCGGCGTTCGAACCGATCAGATCGCCGCGGCTTCCGCCATGCGCTGGGTCGCGCGGCGCACCTCGCCCATAGCCGACAGCAAGACGTCGACCCCGGCGCCTGGACGCACGGCCTCGCAAGCGAGGCGGCGGCGAAAGGCGCGCGCTCCCGGTTTGCCGGCGAAGAGACCGAGCATATGTCGCGTCATCGACGAGAGCCGCTCGCCGCGCCGCAGCTGCGCTTCGATATAAGGGACGAAAGCTTCGACCGCCGCGAAGCTGTCCGCGAGCGGCGCCTCCTCGCCGAACAGCGCCGGATCGACCTCGAGCAGAAGCTCCGGGTTCCGATAGGCGGCGCGGCCGACCATCACGCCGTCGACATGCTCGAGCTGCATGCGCATTTGAGCGATCGTTTCGAGCCCGCCGTTGACGGCGATCGGAACGGACGAAAAGGCGCGCTTCAGCTCATGCACGAGCGCGTAGTCGAGCGGCGGAACGTCACGATTTTCCTTGGGAGAGAGGCCGGAGAGCCAGGCCTTGCGCGCATGGACGATCAACGCGTCGCAGCCCGCGCCGACGACGCGCTCGGCCAGTTCGAACAGCGCCGTCCGCGGCTCCTGGTCGTCGACGCCGATGCGGCACTTGACCGTGACGGGGAGGTCGATGGCGTCCTTCATCGCCTTCACGCAACCGGCGACGAGATCGGGACGCAGCATCAAACAGGCTCCGAAGGCGCCGTTCTGCACGCGGTCGGAGGGACAGCCGACATTGAGGTCGATCTCGTCATAGCCGAAAGGCGCGGCGATTCGCGCGGCTTTCGCGAGCTCCGCCGGATCGGCGCCGCCGAGCTGCAGCGCGAGCGGCTTCTCGGCGGGATCGAAGCCGAGCAGCCGCTCGCGATCGCCGAAGATCACGGCGCCGGTGGTGAGCATTTCCGTATAGAGCCGTGCGCGGCGCGACATCAGCCGATGAAAGGACCGACAATGGCGGTCGGTCCATTCCATCATAGGCGCCACGGCGAATCTAATATCTTGATCTATAAGCGATTTCATTTTAGTCTCAAGGCCATAGGTCGGTTCATGCGCACTCTCCGGCACGCCTCGATACGACACTTTTCGCTCCTTTTCGACTTTCTCGGCGCACACAGAGCGCACACGCGATGGCGACCTTCACGAGGCTCGGGTCCGGTTCCTGGCGCGCTCAAGTTCGACGCAAAGGGAAATACGTCGACGAGATGTTTCATCATCGCATCGTGTGGGCCGCCGCGACGAATAGGAGTTGCGTCGATCGGTGAAAGGAAATCACTTGCAAATGTCCTTTCGCTGCAAGCGACGCCTCGTCCGCAGACGGGAGTGAATTCGCCCGTCTTGCCTGGTCTGGTTTCGTGTTCAAGAGACCATGCGTGGAACGCCGACTTCACCCAGTGGGCATTCGAGCGCCGCTCGGTCCCAGTCCGCGGCATCGGCCGCGGCTTCATACGTGCTCCTTAGAAATTCGAGCAGCGTCTTGTCCGGCGACGCGGCGGTTCGCACGACATCGTAAGGGAGAATAAACTCTCGTAGCTGCTCGCTGTAGAACGCGCCCTCCGGCCGGACGACGGCGTCACGGAATCCCGCAGGCTCTGGATAGGCATAAGAATAAAACGCCGGATATTCGACGGGTCCGCCGCCGCCCGGCCAGAAGCCGGCGCTGCTCACCTCGTGGGAATAAGCTTCGCGCGTGACTTTGTCCGGAAGATTTGGAACGCCGCCCGGATGAAGGGGCGCGCGGCGGCCGGAAAATCGGGTCACTGCGAGGTCGAAACTGCCCCAGAAGAAATGAACCGGGCTGCACTTGCCGATAAAGCCCGTGCGGAAAAACTCGAACACGCGATCGATCTGTACCAGGGCCTTCCAGAACCGGTTCACATATTCAGGATCATAGGCCGAGTGCGCTCGATCCTCACCGAAACGAATCCGGTCCGGAATCTCGTTCGGCCATTCGTTGATTTTCGTGCCGATACCGAGATCGGTCAACGCCGCCATGACGGTCGCGAAAAATTCGGCGACCGACTGCTCGCGAAGAGGAATGTCGAGGCGGCGTCCGTCGCTGGTTTCGAGACGCAGCAGATGATCGACGAAATCGAAGTCGATTTGAAAAACGCCCTCGCCGAGCGGAATCGGGGACGTCGTCAGGCCACGCCCCGTTACATAGAGCGTCACATGCCAGGAGTGATTGAGCCATGGCGTATGCGAAAGTCGAATTTTGCCTATGATCTGGGATTTCAGCTGGAGCGTCGAGCAGGTGTCTCGCCACAGCTCGTATGGGAGTTCCGGCCAACATTCTCGATTTCCGTCGCACGCCGCCACGTCGGCCTCTCACGAAAATGACGGGAAACACGGCGTCACGTAGGGCGAGTTGCACCGATGAGAAGGACGATATTCGAAATACGACAACAGTCGCGCTCCACATAGGATTGCAAGGGGCGACGCGCGCCGGCTCCGAGCATCCTCAGCTAGAGCTGATAGATATAGGACTTGCTGACCTTGTGTCGCTTGGCGATCTCGGCGACGGGAACGCCGCTCTTACGTTCCGCGCGTAACGCCTTGCGGAAAGCCGCGAGTTCTTTTCCGGACCGTCGGGAGGTCGTCTTACCGGCAGAATCGCGTGAAGCCGTTTTCCGCTTGCTCGGCCGGGACCCCTGCTTCTGTTCCGCCGCAAGGATCGCCTGCACAGTTTCGACGATCTTTTGTAACTGGCTAACTTGACGTTTGCTGAGCGCCATAGGTTCACTCCCGAATCAGGATGACGACACCTACACGAACTTTGCAGTGACGCAAGTTTCTCGTTCATGTCGCTGATCGCTTCTGCGTCCCCATCGGCCCCCCAAAAGTGGCGCCGAGGTCGTTGCCCCCGTGGCCGAAGCTGCTGAAAGTCGAAGGCTCGGCGCGCTTTTCCGAATGGTCGAGTTCGCTCTCCTCGAGCGACGACCGACCCTAAGTAGATCGAAATCGGGAGGCCCCTCATGAACATCGATCTTTCGAACAAGATCGCCCTCGTCACCGGATCGACCGCAGGGATCGGCTTCGCCATCGCGCAGGGTCTCGCCGAAAGCGGCGCGGCGGTCGTGCTGAACGGCCGCACGCAATCCTCCGTCGACGAGGCGGTGGAAAAACTCCGGAGCATCGCGCCCGGCGCCGAAGTCCGCGGCGTCACGGCCGATGTGGGCAGCGCCGAACAGTGCGCGCTGCTGGTGAAAGCCGAGCCGAACATCGATATTCTCGTCAATAACGCCGGCATATACGGCCCGCGCGACTTTTTCGACACCCCCGACAGCGAGTGGACTCGCTATTTCGAGATCAATGTCATGTCGGGCGTTCGCCTGTCGCGCGCCTATCTGCCAGGAATGCTGGCGCGCGACTGGGGGCGTGTCGTTTTCCTGTCGTCGGAATCGGCGCTGAACATTCCAGCCGACATGATTCACTACGGCTTCACCAAGACAGCGGTGCTGTCGATTTCGCGCGGCCTAGCCAAGCGCGTGGCGGGCAGCGCGGTCACGGTCAATTCGGTGCTTCCCGGCCCGACCATGACAGAAGGGGTGAAAGCTATGCTGAAGGCCAAAGACGGAACGAAGCCGATCGACGAGACGGCCGTGGAGTTCGTGCGGCAGAACCGGCCCTCTTCGATCATCCAGCGCCCCGCCACGCCGACGGAAGTCGCCAATATGGTCGTGTATGTGTGTTCTCCTCGAGCGTCGGCGACCACGGGCGCGGCGCTACGAGTCGATGGCGGCGTGGTCGATACGATCGCATAGCGGAACGCTCGGCAGCAGGATGCGTCACGGGTCGACGCCATGGGAGCGCTTTTGCCGACCCCGAGCGCGTCGAATTGAAAACGATGATGGATCGTCTCGGCAGCAAGCTCCGTATGGCGGCGTCGCTGTTGCGCCGCCCCTAAAAAAAGACGCGTCGCCCAATGACGACAAAAGCTGCGCGGCCTCGATCGACGACCCTCTGATCCGCTGGTCGATGCAGGAAATCCGACGCATCGCCACGCGTCTCGCACGAGAACGAATTCGTCCCGAGTTTGTCATCGCATGGTCGACTTGGCGAAGAGCGCATCAAGCCGAAGCAAGGCGGGCCCGCCTCAGAAAGCAACTGTAATGCTAATTGTGGAGCCCTCCTTCGAGCACCCGCATGCGGCCTCGAATGCCGGCTTTCACGGCTTCATGCAGCTCTTGCGGGAAGTTGGCCGGCAGTTCGGCTTCGAGTGCTGCAATCGCCTCGTCCATGTTGGCGGCAATCGTCTCGACGGCTTTCAATCCAGTCCATCACGGGAACGGCCGACGCCGGCAGTCGATGCCGCGGAAGGCGACGTATGGCGAACTCCGTGCTCGAACAGCGCCCCGTTCGCCGACGACCTGGAGCGAGCCCTCGAGCCGATCGCAAGAACCGCCTTGATTGTCATGCCTAGAGTCCGCCCTCGACGAAACCCGGCAGGCGCAGCTGGAGCAATGCCTGGCCCGTCGTCGCGGACCGCCAATCGAAATCGTCGATCCCAGAGCCGATCGGCCGGGCCCGCAGGCAGTCGACCGACGGCGCGGCGCCGAACGCCACGCGCAACAACGCTACATAGGGGACGCGACGCTGCATAGGGGAGAAGATGATGCTCTTCCTCGGCTCCGAGGGGTTCCGAGTGATCGCTCATGACCGGCGAGGCCACGGCCGCTCCGAGCAGAGCCGGGGTGGCAACACCATGGAGCAATATGCCGACGATTTTGCCGAATTGCTCGAGAAGCTGAATCTGAAGAACGCCGTGCTCGTCGGCCACTCGACGGGCGGAGGCGAGGTCGCGCGTTACATCGGCAAATATGGCGTCGGACGTGTCGCCAAAGCAGTTCTCGTCAGCTCCGTTCCGCCGCTGATGCTGAAGACGCCGGCCAATCCGCTGGGGACCGCGCTCGAAGTGTTCGACGGCATCCGCAAGGCCATCGCGGACAATCGTCCGCAGTTCTACAAGGACCTCACCCTGCCGTTCTTCGGCTACAACCGCCCCGGCGCCGCGATCTCCGAGGGTGTTCGTGAATCCTTCTGGCTGCAGGGCATGATGGGCGACGTCAAAGGCCATTACGACTGCGTCCACGAATTCTCCGAAGTGGACTTCACCGGAGACCTCGAGAAGATGACCGTGCCGACGCTCGTCATCCAGGGCGACGACGATCAGATCGTGCCGATCGATGCGGCGAGCCGTCGTTCCGCCGAGATCGCGCCGAACGCGGCGCTCGAGGTCTATGCCGGAGCCCCGCACGGTCTGCCGGTCACGCATCAGGATCGGCTCAACGCCGATCTGCTGGCGTTTATCCGGAGCTGATACGAAAGGCTGTCGGCTTCGACTTTTATGGGCGCAGGCGTGCTGGATTTCCGCGCGCGCTTCACCGCGATCCGAGGCCCGATCACCGGCTGCGTCGGGCCGGACGATTTCGAGAGCCGCGCATCTTGTGGGCGACTATCCGGAGGACGAGTTTCTTGGTGGCGCATCTCGTGACCGCCCTCCGGTGAAGGCGCAGCGCGCCATGTCGGAGCGTGAACGAGATGCTGGCTGCGGCGATCGAAGCCGAGCTGGGGCCCGTACCAATGGCGACGCCGCACGCCGCGAACGGGCTTCTCGCGCACTACGGCTTCATCGAGACCGGCTCTCGAAGCGGGAGGAGGCGCGTATGACACGCAGAGTCGCCGACGTGATGATCGAAGCGCTATCCAAAGCGGGCGCGAAGCGTTGCTATGGCGTCCCCGGCGATACGCTGAATTACTTCACCGATGCGGTGCGGCGTTCCGAGCTGCGCTTTGTGCACGTCCGCCACGAGGAAGCGGGCGCCATGGCCGCCGGCGCCGACGCGCTGTTGACGGGCGAGCTCGCGCTGTGCGCCGGCTCCTGCGGCCCGGGCGGCCTGCACTTCATCAACGGTCTCTGGGAGAGCAATCGCAACCGGGCGCCGGTGGTGCTGATCGCCAGCCAGATCACGCGCGACGAACTGGGCTTCGAATTTCCGCAGGAAGTCGACTTCAAGGCCGTCTACGCCAAGGGCACGGTTTTCTGCGAAGAGATCAGGACGCCGAGCCAGGCCCGGCGGATGACCGCGATGGCGGCGCAGGCGGCGCTATCCAGGAAGGGCGTCGCCGTGCTGATCGTGCCGGTCGACGTGTCGCATGCCGCAGCCCCCGACGAACCGGACTTCGCCGTGCACCATGCGAAGCCGGTCGTGCGCCCCAGCGACGCGGAGCTCGACCGCATCGCGGATGCGCTCGACGCCGGCGACCGCATCGCGATCTATGGAGGCTCCGGCTGCGCGCAGGCGCACGACGAGGTCGTGGCCGTCGCCGAGCGGCTCCAGGCTCCGGTCGCCCGCACTTCGCGCGCCAAGGATTTCCTGGAGCACGACAACCCCTATGACGTCGGCATGACCGGCATGTTCGGCACGAAGGGCGGCTATCGCGCGCTCACGGAATGCGACACGCTGCTGCTGCTCGGCTGCGACTTCGCCTGGCGGCAATTCTACCCCGAGCGCGCGACCATCATCCAGATCGACATCGACGGCGCGCATCTCGGCCGTCGCCATCCGGTCGACATTGCCGCAGTCGGCGACATAGCGCCGACGCTCGCAGCGCTATTGCCGAAGATCAAGGCGCGGACTGATCGCCGTTTCCTGGACGCCCTGCTGGCCGAGGCCGAGAAGGGCGAGGCCGAGTTCGAACGGCGCGCCACGAGCGGCGGTCCGATCCATCCGCAATATCTCGCGGAAACGATCGCGACACATGCCGCCGCCGACGCCGTCTACACGGCGGATGGCGGCTCGCCGATGGTCTGGTGCCTGCGCCATGTGCCCTCGACGGGCGCAAACCGCACCATCACGAGCCTGAGCCACGGCACCATGGCGAACGCCATGCCCCAGGCGCTCGGCGCGCAAGCCGCCTATCCCGGCCGCCAGGTGATCTCGTTCTCCGGCGACGGCGGCCTCGCCATGCTGATGGGCGACCTGCTCACGACCATACAGGAGAAGCTGCCGATCAAGATCTGCGTCTTCGACAATGGCGCGCTCGGTTTCGTCGAGCTCGAGCAGAAAGTGGAAGGCCTGCTCGACACCTATACCGACCTGCGCAATCCGGATTTCTCGCGCGTAGCCGAGACGATCGGCCTATGGGGCCGCCGCGTCGAGAATCCGGCCGACGTGGACGAGGCCGTCCGCGCCTGGCTCTCGGCGCCCGGCCCGGCTCTGCTGGATGTGGTGGTCGCTCGCAATGAGCTCGTCATGCCGCCGAAGATCGAAGTCAGCCAAGTGCTCGGCGCCGCGCTCTATTCGGCGAAGGCGATTCTGGCCGGGCGCGCCGACGACGTCATCGATTTGGCGAAAGGGGCGTTGGAGACATAGGCGCCCGAGCGCGTCGTGGACCATCGTCCTCCGCAACCGACATCGGGAGGGAGCGTCATGTCCCATCATGTGGATTCGCCGATCGCGAGACAGCATGTCGCCGGCTCGAGCTCCGACATGTGTCGGAGCCTTTTCGTTCCGATTGGCGCGCCCATCTCGGACCGGATACGCGGCGCGCCGGCTTTTCAAATTCTTGCTTTTTTGCTGCCGGATTTTCTGAGCGGATAGATTTCCGGCGCTACGAAATGCTAGTGGTCGATACGCGCCAGAGATCACCTGAAACATGGGGCGCCCGATTTTTTTGGACGGCTCTGCTCGCGCGTGGACGCCCTCCGCCGACGCCGGCCGTCCCATGAGCACGCACCGGCGCGCCAATGCTCGCAGTGCGGCGCAAGCTGCGAAAGGACGACGGCGAGATGCAAAGACCATTCAGGCGGATCGTGACGGGTCACGATGAGACCGGGAGCGCCGTCGTCATTTCCGATGCGTCGCCCGCACGCATCGTGCAAGTGGGCGGGCCCGGCGGCCCGACGTTCTTCGAAATCTGGAGCACGAACGAGACGCCGGCCCTGATCGACCGGCGGTCCGGCGAACCTGCCGAGAACGGCTTGGCGCTGGCGCCTCCCAAGGGAGGCACCCGGATTCGCGTAATCGACTTCCCGCCCGAGGGCGACGAAATTCGTCGGTTGAGCGAGGCCGAGGCGCGCGCGCACTTCGGCGAGATGGGCGGCGCAGAGGCGTCGCAATCCAAAGCTGGCGCTCCGCACCCGCTCATGCACCGCACCGAGACGATCGATTACGGAATCGTGCTGGAGGGCGAGATGACGCTGGTCATGGATCTCGCCGAAACGACGATCCGCGTCGGCGACATCGTCATCCAGCGCGGCACGAACCACGCCTGGGCGAACCGATCCGGAAGGAACTGTCGTATGGCGTTCATCCTGATCGACGGCCGGTTCACGGACGGATTGTGAAGACGATGAAGGCCTCATGCGAGACCTCGATCGATCGCCCGGCGGAACGCATCGACCTCGTGACGTGGCTCGCGAACCTGTCCGACCGTGAATATCAGGCGTGCTCGCCCGGCCATCGCGCGGCCGGCGCCTTCCGCGAGAACGGAACGCTCGGGACGGTCAATGTCGAAAGCGTCGGCGGCCATTTGCTGGTCCACCATTACCTCGCCACACAGTCAGCGCCCGACCATGTCGTCATGCATTCGAGGAATACGCGCGTTTACGTCATGCACCTCGTTCCCGCCGCCATCGAGGTGATCTGGACGCTCGACGTGGAGCGCAGGGACAGCGAGAGCGCCCTGTTCCGCTGCACGGTCGAGACGCGCATGCCCATGCTGCTGACGCTTCTAGCGACATCGGCGCTGTTGCCGCTCTTCCTGCGCCGGCATGTGGAGGGAGAGACGCCGCTCTTCGCAAAGGACATCGAGCGGAAGATCGGCGGGAGCGCGCTCGACGATGCCGGATGAAGATTTCGACGTCGTCGTGATCGGATGCGGAATTGGAGGACTGTCGGCGGCCCGCATGTTCGCCGAGTTCGGCGAGAAGCGCGTTCTCGTCCTCGAGCGATACTACACGCTCGGCGGCATGACGCACGAATTTTCCAGAGAAGGCCGGTATCATTTCGGAACCGGCGTGCATTATCTGGCCGCAGAGCCCGGCCCGGTGTTGAACTATCCGGCCGATGGCCGGGCGCAATACCACCCCTTGCCCGCCGACTATGACATTCCCCATTTCCCGGGCTTCGATTTTGCCGTTCCCGCATCGGAGGCCATGTTTCGCGAGCGCCTGAAGGCTCGATTTCCGGAGGAGGCCGGCGCCATCGACCGCTTTTTCGCCACTGTAGGCAAGGCCTCGCGCGGGGTGAGATCGCTCACTGGGACGCTTTCTCGACTGGCGTTTCCTGCCGGGCGCGGTTAGACTTCAGCCTCGGCATGACGCCGGGCGCCCTACTGCGCGCCGTCGGAGCCGGCGCTCGAGCGCTTCGGCACAGCAAATGCAGACCGCCGCATGGGCCAGACCACGCCACGCCTGCACGATGCATGTGCCGCACGGGGCCTCGCCTTCTGCGGCGCGGCGGCGTCGGACGCTGCGCCGAGATATCTCGAGGGCGACACCATCGCGCCGATCCGAACGATCGGTCTCGGCGCGAACACCACGCTGAAGGCGACCTTCTGGCATTCCACCATCGAGGAAACGCCACAGACCGGCGACCTCGACTTCGTCAGCATCGCCCTCAACACGGGCGGCGGACGCGTCTGGCGCAACAACGAGGCGACGCCCACCGAGGTCGGAGCCATTGCAATGCTACCCTTCGAGGGCGCGCATTGGCGGTTCGAGCATCCTGTCAGTTTCGTCCACTTTCATGTGCCTTTCAGTCTCGTCGGCGCCGTCTGCGAAAGCCTCTTCGACCGGGAGCTCGCACACGCCGAACTGCGGATGCCGACGGGCAGCCGGGATGATAGGCTGTGCAGAGCTGCGCGCGCGGTTCGATACGGCCTTTCTTCGATCGAGCCTACCAACCTCATCCTGGACAGCTGGGCGCTGATCCTCGCGGAGATATTGGTGCGGCGCTTCTCGAGCCATGCCGAAAGGCATGTGCGCACATCGTTCGGAAAGATTCCCGCCCGGGGCGTCGCGCATGTGATCGACTATATCGAAGCCGGTATCGATCAGGATCTCGACTTGGCGTCGCTGGCCCGCGTCGCGGCGATGAGCGTCTATCATTTCGCCCGCCGCTTCAAGGAGACGGTCGGCATGAGCCCCCACGCCTATGTGCTTTCGCGGCGCATTCGGCGGGCGCAGGAGATGCTCGATCGTGGCGGAAGCAGCCTCGAGCATGTGGCCGCAGCCTGCGGCTTCTCCAGCCAAGCGCATTTGACCACGACGTTTCGACGCGGCCTCGGCATGACGCCCGGCGAATACCGCCGCAGTCTCGCATGAACAAAAGCAAGATTCTGCAATACGGCCTCTTCATGTAATGTTTAAGATTCCTAACTGTCGGAGGACCGACGCCGTCGAAGCCTGCTCGTCCTTTTGCATAGGCCGACCGGCGAACTGCCGCCCCGACGCTTCGAACGATCGGACCTTTCCATGCGCTTGCCTCCGCTGCCGCCCGAAACGCTCGGTCCCGAGCTTCGCAAGGTGCATGACACGATCGCCGATCTCGTCGCGCGAGGTCAGCCGGAAATTGTCGTGCTCGATGGGAAAGGCGCACTGATCGGTCCCTTTCCGCCCATGCTGCACTTCCCCCAGTTCGGCATTCCGGCCTTGAACTTTCTTGCGGCCATGAACTCCGAAGCTCGTCTTCCCGAGACGGTGCGCGAGGTTGCGATCCTGACTGTCGGCGCAACCTTCAATGCGCGCTACGAACTCTATGCCCACGAACTTACAGCGGCGGCCGTCGGTCTGGCGCATGCTCAGATCGCCACGCTCGCAGCCGGCGGGCGTCCCGTCGATCTGAGCGACGAGGAGGCAATCGCCCATGAGGTGGCTCGAGCGCTGGCGACAGGACACATCCTGCCTGCCTCGACGTATGGACGGGCGGTGAGCATTCTCGGACGCGACGGCGTTGGAGAGCTCGTGTTCCTGATCGGCGGCTACTGCCTCATTTCGATGCTATTGAATTGCTTCGATGCGCCGGCGCCTGACGCCGACCCCTGAGCCCCGATAGAGAGGGGTCTCGACCCAAGCCCGCCATCGCCGAGATGCGCTGAAAAATCTGGTCGCTGGCGAGGCAAGTTCGGTAGCGTTTCAATCATGGGCCGCATTCTCGCTCCGTATCGAGGAAAAAATGGGGGGCGCACAGGCGCGAAGCCGAGAGCCGGGCCGTGATCGCCAACTAGATCAAAATCATATGTAACATCAATACATTGAGGCCAACATCGTGTTGGTTTCAATTTCTCCCTTACGCCAAATTAGCTGCTTGCGTCATAGGTTCAAATCACTCGTTTCGGCGCCCGCCGGCTCGGTCGGTGATGAGGATTCGGTCGGCGGCGCGTGCATTGCGGATGAGCTGTTGAAATTGTAAATCGGCTTCTCGAAGATCGCCGCGGCCCCTGATGCCGAGAATGGTTTTGATTCACGCGCCCGCGAAGGCGCGACTGCCGGAGACGCGCGACCGCGGCAGTGATTACGAGCACGTTTCGATCCACGCGCCCACGAAGGGCGCGACTTCCACTGCCACGACGCGAAAGCCTTTGGCCAAATAGTTTCGATCCACGCGCCCGCGAAGGGCGCGACTAGGAGACGAGCGCCGGCGGCTCGCGGTCGGGGTGGTTTCGATCCACGCGCCCGCGAAGGGCGCGACCCGTGGCGGCGATAATGGTCGATCGTCTCGCAATGGTTTCGATCCACGCGCCCGCGAAGGGCGCGACTCGGGCAAGGGAATCGGCAGGCGCAGGACGCCGTGTTTCGATCCACGCGCCCGCGAAGGGCGCGACATTGTAATTCCTCCAAATGATTTGCTTTCGCAGCAGTTTCGATCCACGCGCCCGCGAAGGGCGCGACTCCTCGATCACGGGAATGCGTCCATGCGGATTGCGCGGTTTCGATCCACGCGCCCGCGAAGGGCGCGACCGGGCGGCTCGCGGACGGGCGCGTCGTCGAGGCGTTTCGATCCACGCGCCCGCGAAGGGCGCGACCTGTTCGACATGGCGATCGCGTAGACGAGGCAATTGTTTCGATCCACGCGCCCGCGAAGGGCGCGACCCGTCCCGATCTCATCATCATCGAATCGGCGATGTTTCGATCCACGCGCCCGCGAAGGGCGCGACCTTGCGATGAGGGATTGGGGACTGACTGCCCATGGTTTCGATCCACGCGCCCGCGAAGGGCGCGACAGCGTGGCGCCGTGGTCGATCTGATAGCGGAGCTGTTTCGATCCACGCGCCCGCGAAGGGCGCGACGCCCAGCAATCTCCAGCGTGCTCATGGTGAGCGGTTTCGATCCACGCGCCCGCGAAGGGCGCGACGCCATGACCATCGCCGCGAGGAGCCCGACAACATAGTTTCGATCCACGCGCCCGCGAAGGGCGCGACTCGGGATGATCGGTAGCGACGAATTCGGTACCGCGTTTCGATCCACGCGCCCGCGAAGGGCGCGACTGCGCCGAAATTCCTCGCTTCCGAACTCGGCCATGTTTCGATCCACGCGCCCGCGAAGGGCGCGACCCATGACGCTGCGGACGATGAATTGGAGGACGATGTTTCGATCCACGCGCCCGCGAAGGGCGCGACCCTGGACCGCGGCGTCGATTTCCGCCGCGAATTGTTTCGATCCACGCGCCCGCGAAGGGCGCGACCGGGAAAACCGACAGTCGGTTTTTCAGGGCACATACTGTTTCGATCCACGCGCCCGCGAAGGGCGCGACACGCGCGCGTCGCCAGCATGCGTCACCGGAACGATGTTTCGATCCACGCGCCCGCGAAGGGCGCGACCTCCCATGCTCATGCCATAGGCTATTCTGTTCGCGTTTCGATCCACGCGCCCGCGAAGGGCGCGACCAGGATTCGGGTGCGCCCGCGCGACTCCGCGAGCGTTTCGATCCACGCGCCCGCGAAGGGCGCGACCGCCTCCTCTCGGCTCTCGCCGCCGCAACGCAGGCGTTTCGATCCACGCGCCCGCGAAGGGCGCGACGCCCAGCAATCTCCAGCGTACTCATGGTGAGCGGTTTCGATCCACGCGCCCGCGAAGGGCGCGACCTCGAAACTGATCCGCGACAAACAGTGGGATTGGTGGTTTCGATCCACGCGCCCGCGAAGGGCGCGACAATTGTAGACGTCCGCCCCGTCTGCGACCATGCCGTTTCGATCCACGCGCCCGCGAAGGGCGCGACCTCTGACCTTTGACATATCCCCGTCCGCTGCAAGATGTTTCGATCCACGCGCCCGCGAAGGGCGCGACAGGATTATCTCGACTCGAAATGGTGGTTTGTCACGTTTCGATCCACGCGCCCGCGAAGGGCGCGACCGCTTGTCGAGCGGCGCGCGAACGACCTCACAGCGTTTCGATCCACGCGCCCGCGAAGGGCGCGACCAGGGCGCGGGCGATAGGCCATAGGGGCGACGTAGGTTTCGATCCACGCGCCCGCGAAGGGCGCGACCGTTTATGCGGACGAGATCGCGCCGACTTATTGGGTTTCGATCCACGCGCCCGCGAAGGGCGCGACCTGGAGTCTGTCCTATGACGACATATAAAATCGTTTCGATCCACGCGCCCGCGAAGGGCGCGACTCGGCGTCCTCGCCATTCTCTTCGGCAATTGCCCGGTTTCGATCCACGCGCCCGCGAAGGGCGCGACATTGCCCGGAGGATTTGATTGCCGATTATTCGTGGTTTCGATCCACGCGCCCGCGAAGGGCGCGACGTCGCCGCATTGTCCTTCCCGCAGTTCTCGCAATAGTTTCGATCCACGCGCCCGCGAAGGGCGCGACCAGATTGTTCTTAGCACTCACAAACCCTAGGCATGTTTCGATCCACGCGCCCGCGAAGGGCGCGACCCGCCGGGATGGTGAGCGCGGAACCGATGCGTCGGTTTCGATCCACGCGCCCGCGAAGGGCGCGACGCACCACGACGAGCGCCATCGGAACATCGAAATTGTTTCGATCCACGCGCCCGCGAAGGGCGCGACCATTCGGCTGATCCGCGCCGACGAAGACGGCCTCGTTTCGATCCACGCGCCCGCGAAGGGCGCGACGCCGCGCTGGGCGTCGCGCCTCACGCTGATCGTCGTTTCGATCCACGCGCCCGCGAAGGGCGCGACTCCCGCGCCGCCGTCCTCAAGGACGTCGCGAAATCGTTTCGATCCACGCGCCCGCGAAGGGCGCGACGAGCCGGACGATGGAGGCGAGGGGATGAGCAGGCGTTTCGATCCACGCGCCCGCGAAGGGCGCGACGACCAGCGCGGCCATTCGGCCCAGCGCACATAGCGGTTTCGATCCACGCGCCCGCGAAGGGCGCGACTCGAGGCGCGAGCCATCGTATCCCGCACGTATGCGGTTTCGATCCACGCGCCCGCGAAGGGCGCGACATCAAGATCAGGATCGATTGAGACTAGGAAGGGATGTTTCGATCCACGCGCCCGCGAAGGGCGCGACAGCCGAGCCGCCGCAACTCGCCGACGAAGGCGTCGTTTCGATCCACGCGCCCGCGAAGGGCGCGACTCATATAATAGATGTATATTTCGCGTTATATCTAGTTTCGATCCACGCGCCCGCGAAGGGCGCGACATGATGATTTATTCGTCGCACGTCGACGGTTCGGAGTTTCGATCCACGCGCCCGCGAAGGGCGCGACCACTCGCGGACTCGATTGCAAGCGCCGGGGAGATTGTTTCGATCCACGCGCCCGCGAAGGGCGCGACCGCTTTTCTCTAAAATATTATTGTTCTTGCGGAAAGTGTATGAATTGCGCGAACTCGATCCTTTGGGCCGCAACGCAGCGGATCTCGCCGATGGCTCTCACGGATGTGTTGCAGAGATAACAAAGGGATACGAGCGGCGCGAACCTCGCGGCTCTTCTGGACGCGCTTCAGGTTCGCGCCGAGCCTGCAGAGCGCCGCCATTCGCCTTCACACGATCAACGGCGCGCCGAAATCCGTCGCCGGCTTAGCGCCGACATGTTCGACGCGGCGACGCCAGTCGGCGCCCAGGAAATAGTACCGCAGACTATCCGACTTTTGGTCGATGATCGCCTCGAGCCGAGCACGCAGCAATGCCCATTGCGCCGGATCGACCTCTATTTCGAAGACCGAATATTGAACCCGCTGACCGAAGTCCTGACAGGCTTTCGCGACTCGACGCAGTCGCTTTGCGCCGTTCGGCTGCGAAGTTCTCACGTCATAGGTCACCAGAACCAGCATGCGTCACTTCCAAAACCAGGGCGGATACGCGTCGAGATCGCCGCGCAGATGCCGCGCCAGCAACTGCGCCTGCAAGAAGGGCGCGAGGCCGAGCGGCGCGGTTTCATCCAAGAACGGATGCTTGCGCTCCACTTTCTTGCGCTCCTGCCAGCTGGTCAACACCGTCTTTCGGCCTTCGTCCGTCAGCAGCACGGCGCCATTTTCATGGACATGAAAATCTTGAATGCGAATTTGCCTGCGGTTGAGCAACGACAAGGCGAGCCTGTCGGCAAAAACAGGCCGCATTTCCTCCATCAGGTCGAGCGCGAGACTCGGGCGGCCCGGCCGGTCCCTGTGCAGAAAGCCGACGGCGGGGTCGAGCCCGACGCTCTCCGCCGCGCTGCGACAGTCGTGAGTGAGAAGCGTGTAGAGGAAAGACAGCAGCGCATTGACCGGATCGAGCGGAGGACGGCGCGAGCGGCCACGAAAGCGAATCTCGCTGTCGGGAGACCGAACGAGGCTGTCGAACGCGCCGAAATAAAGCTGAGCCGCCTCGCCTTCCATACCGCGCAGCGTATCGACATCGTCGCAAAGCGGCGCAGCGCGGAGCAGGCCGCCGAGCCGAGCGACGACGGCCTCGATCCCCGACTTGACGGGCTCCGGCGTTTCCTCGCCATAGTCGCGCAACGCGCGCTGCAGCACCGAGCGCTGATTAGCGATTTTTCCGCAGATGAAGCTCTGGGCGATGATCCCCGGCCGCTCGCTGACCCGATATTGCTGGCGACGCAACAAGACATTGCCGGTAGTGGGCCCTTCGACCCGCGCTTGGAAACGGCCGTTGCGATCGAGCAGCACGATGACGATTCCGCGCCCGGCGCACGCTTGCACGAGCGCCGGTGATAAGAGGACCGCGCCGAAAACCACGACGGAAGCGATCATGTGAAAAGGGACGCGGACGCGCTCTTCGCCTTCGATTTCCGCCACGAGATTTTCGCCATCCTTTCGCAAGGCGGCGCCCTCGGTCGTCACATAGAGCGTATTGAGCAGTTTTTTCATGCGCCGCCCCTGTCGCTCATCAGCGTCGTGATCTCGCGGTCGCGCCAGGCCTTGGCGGAGCGACCCGAAATCTTCGGCCGGCAGAGTTCGATCAGCGAGCAGGCGTCGCACTTGCGCTTTTCATAATGCGCAGGCGGCGTGACTCCGCTCGCTATCGTATCTCGCAACGCGCGCGCCGTTTCTTCGGTCAGCGCCCGCAGTTCCGCGTCGAATCGCACGACGACGCGGCGGCGCGTCTGTTCATAAAAGAGCGCGCCTTCCGGCACGTCGCCTCCCGTCATTTCCTCCAGGCACAGGGCCTGAGCGCAGAGCTGCGCTTCGTCCGCCCTATGGAGTTTGGCCTTGCCGCGTTTGTATTCGACGGGGTAAGGCGTCTCGCCGGCCGCCGTCTTGTGGAATTCGACGAGATCGGCGACGCCGGCGAGCGACAGCCGGCGGCAGACGAGCGGCAATGCGCCGACTCGCCGAATGCCGCGCGAATAGCGCTGACCCTGTCGATCGACGACGGCATGCAACACGCGTCCTTCGGCCGTGAAGCGGTTCTCCTCCCACAACCGTTCGACATGAATCAGCGCCGCCTGCCGCAAGCAGTAGACCGCATGTTGAAGCGCCGAGAGAGGGATCGGATTTTCAACGAATTCATCGTCGTCCATCTCCCTCGCTCCTTTCGTCAGAGCAGTTCTCGGATCGTCACGCCCTCCGGCGGATTCTCGCGATTTATGAACACGCGATAATCGGCGAAGCGCCGCGCCGGCGGCGCATTGTCGAGGCGCTTGTCGCCGATCGCGTAGGTCGCGCCGTCATGAACGCGTTCGATGGTCACGCGCTCGAACAATTCATGCGCGGGGGCCCGGCCCAGTGCGCAATCATGCTCGAAGGCGACGAGCTTGCGCGCCGCCATTTCTCCTCGCGCCGCCGAATGGTCGTGCTCGAACATATTCCTCAGCGCATCCCAGAGAAAGATCAAATCTTCGTCAGAGAAGCCGGTGCGCTCGGCGAGCTTGGCGGACACGAAGCCATGAGCGCGGTAGAGTCCGTATGGCACGACATGCTTGCGGCCCATGGTGCGATTTTCCGTGCGCTGATCTTCGTCGTCGCCTTCTTCGCGCTTCTTTTTCTCCGCTTCATTGGTGGCGGCCATGCGGGTGATCGAGATTTCGAGCGGCAGGATCGGCTCCACGGAGCGTGCGAAGGAAAGCTGTGTCGGACCACGTACTTGGCCGCAGTTTATCCCGGTGCTCATGACGGCGCCGAAGGTCCGCACGTCGAAGAAGTTCCGGCACATGAAACCGCGCAGATCGTTCAATTCGCCGTCGTCTCGAGGGCTGAGCTTGCCGTCGCCCTTCGTCACTTTCGGATCGTCCGGGCGGACGGCTTTATAGGCTTCACGGTGCTTCTCGTTGAGGATGGCGCCCTCTTGGACATAGATCGCGAAGCCGGCCTCTCCGCCCTTGGCGATTTCGGCATAATTGCGGATCTTGCGTTTGAGGCACACGTCGGTGACGAGACCCTGATTGGTTTCTGGATCCAAGCGCGGCAGATTGCCCGCATCCGGATCGCCATTCGGATTGCCGTTCGTCACGTCGAAGAGAAAGACGAAATCGAAGCGGTGAGAAAGCGCGGTCATCGAGGTTTCTCCTGAGACGAGGTCGTCGCGTCGTCACGCACGCGGTAAAAATCATTGCGTTGATGGTAATAGCCGATCGCGAAAAGCGCTTGCCGCTTCGAGCTCAGCGTCGAGGGAAACAAGTCATCGGCGTTCGCGAGCTCGCAGATTTCGCCGATCTTGCGGTCGAGAACGACGGCGAGACCCGGTTTTTCTTTGCGCAACTTGGAAAGATGATGGGTGGCCTTGCGCTGCAGCAGAGGGAAGACGGAACGTGGCGTCGCCGATGCAGTCCCATAATATTGATCGCGGATCGTCGCGTTGACATTACCACCGAGCGCTTGCGTCTGAGCATATTCATAGGTCGCAAATAGCCGACCGAGCAGATATCCCGGGTCGTCGTTGTCGGGATCGAGCGCCACCGGAGCCTCCTTTTCGAAATTGCGAATGAGCACGGATTTCAGCATGGCGACGCGCAACGCGTTCACATCGTGATCGGCGCGCAGGCGCATGAGCACGGTCGAGAATAGCGTGAGCGGATAACGTGCGCCGGCGAGGATCGCGCGCAGCCAGTCGCCGGCAAGCTGCGGCGGAATGTTTTCGGATTTGCGCTGCGATGCGGTCTCGATCAGCAGCCGCCAGATCGAAGGAGCCTGATCCCGTGGCGGCGGCTCGACGCGCATGCGCTCGACATGTTGGAGATAGCGCTCGGCGATTTCGCCGAAATCGTCCTCGACGAAGAAGCGCACCGAGAGACGTGCGGCGTTGGGCGACAGCGCGAGAATGTAGAAGCGCACGCCATGCGGAAAATCCGGCGTCAGCGTTTCCAGCGGCTTGCCTTGGCGGACCGCGTCGAGAATGGCGGCGATCTTCTTTGCTTCCGCCGTCTCGTCGACGCCATCCGCGCCGAGCAGGGCGGCGAAAAGTCCCTCCGCTTCGCCGGCTTCGGCCTCGGACGCGTCCGCCCAGAAGACCGTGGAGGCGTCGCCGATCTGGATGCGATGGCCGCTTGCTTTTTCCAGGAAACGGTTCAACGCCGTGGTGTAGGCAAAAGCCGCCGCCTCCGAGACAGGGGCGTTTTCGCCTTGCTCGTGACCATAAGAAGCGAAAGCGTCGAGATTGAAGGAGACGATCGAAGCGCCCGACGATTGAGCGCCCCAGACGCCCTTGATCGCCGGATGCAGTCGGGCTATGGGGCCACGCTCGCCGCTGACGAGGCAGACGGCTTCGGTCTTGTCGCCCTGCGCGGCGAGCCGCGCCCAGAGCGCACGCGCCGCCGGCCGATCATGGATGCGGATAGTGGCGCGCCTGTCGCTCTCGAGCGCAAAGACGATGTTCTGGTCTTTCATCTCCTCGGGCCAACCGAGGCGGACGAAGTCTTCCGGACGCCAGTTTTCGAGGAAACGCATCAACGCCTGCAAGCCTTCGTCTTCGACGCCTTGCAGCGCCTGTCCGTGCTTGGCGATAAATGCCGCATGCTCTTCCGCGGTCCGCTTGCCTTCTCCGGCCGTGACGCCCAGGGCGTAGGAAGTTTTGTCCCATAGAAAGTTCGGCGAGACGCCGGATGTGCGCTTGGCGGGCTGCGGCGCCGGCATCGATCGAGGAGTCTTTTTCTTTCCCTCCCCTTCGCGCAGATCGATCGGCGGGCCTGCGGGCGAGCCGTCCTCGTTCAAGGAAACGAGGAATCCGATCTTCTCCAACGAGTAGCCGAAGGGCGGCGCGTCCTTGATTCGATCGTAGGCGCGGACCAGCGAAGCGAGCGCGCTCATCTGCGAATCTCCGGCGAGTTCGGCGCCGGGACGCGCATGACGCCGTTCTCCAGCTTTGCGCGAAAGAATAGTGAGGAGCGGTCGCCGGCATGGTCGATGTCGTAGAGCATGAAGCCGAGGTCGCGTGTCTCTCCGTTCGTCGCAGGCAGCGGCGCGTCTGGCTCTATCAAGGAGAAATGCGCAGGAAACTCGCGCGTCCCGAGGCAGGGCTGGTGAAAGCATTGCCCCTTGCGCGCCCGGCGATTGAATGTGTCGAGATGCTTGCCCTCGTTGTCGTCGGGACCGGCTTTTTCGGTGAGTTCGAAACGCGCCTCGATGATATAGGCGACATCGCGCAACACCGTCGCGGCGCGCTGCTGGCGATCATCCTCCACGATGAGAGCGAGATCGGTCAGATCCTGCGCTTTCATCGCTTTCCTTATCGAAGCGACCGGCGCCTTGTGACCCACTTCGTTGCGCCGGATCGATTGGAATCGAATCGGCTTCAATACATGGATCGCGGTCACGATCCAGCGGATCGCCGGCTTCCAGTGGATCGATTCGATGATCCCGCGCGCCGCCGAAGGGGTCATCACGTCATAGGAGACGCGCTCGACCTTCATCTCCGGACGAGTCCACAGAGCAAATTCACCTGAAACGAAAACCTTGACGCCATAGGCCATGGCGGTTCGCTCCCCAATTTTTTAGTCTCTAACCATCTCGGTGATCAAACCAACCAACCTTCCACCCCCACATAGTCCGCATCTTCCCAAATCAGCCCTTCTTCCTCGCGATAGAAGCTCGCACTTTGCAGCACTGCGAATTGATCGCCGAACTCCTCTTCCTTCACGAACCGCACATGCCCATTCCGTATCAGCAGATCGCGCGCCTTCGGCGGAACTTGCACGACATGAGCCTGCAGCTTCCGTGTGGCGGCGGCTGGCGGCAAGCCTCCGCGTAGCGCCGCCAACGCATCTTGCGCGGGTTTCTCGGTCGCAACGATCACCGGCGCCATGCCGCTTTCGATCATGCGGAAATTCTCCGCCACGGCGCGATAGTCGAAAAACGGTTTCCCGGCCGAAATCCTCCAGGCCTCCATGACCTTGTGCTTGTCCAGCGCTTCCCCCTTGCGCCAATAGACCTCGCCGAAATAATCCTGCATCGCTTCCGGCGACAGCAGGTCCGCGTGCTTGCCCATCATGCGGCCCATGTCGGCGGAAAGCTGCGCGATCTCCCGCGGCGGCTTATGCTCCGTCGAACGGAACACGAAGACGATGCTCTCTTCGATCGACCTTTTTCCTTCCCGATTGCAGCGGCCTGCCGCCTGCGCGATCTGATCGAGCCCGGCCTCCGCGCGCCAGACATGCGGAAAATCGAGATCGACTCCGGCTTCGACCAGCGATGTCGCTATGAGCCGACATGGCGCGCCGCTCTCCAACCTCCTGCGTACGTCCTCCAGAATCCGACGCCGATGCGCGGCGTATTGTCGCGTGGTGAGGTGCAAAGCGTCGTCGAGGCCAGCCTCCCGCGCCTTGCGATAGAGCATGAGCGCATGGGCGCGGCTGTTGACGATCACCAGCGCCTGTCGTGTTTCACGCAGCGCCACAATCAGTTCGTCGTCGTTCTTCTCGCCGATCCACTCCAGTCGCACGCGCTTCGAGAGCCGATGCAGCCGCATGGGATCCGGCGCGAGTTCGCTGTCTTGCGTAAACGGCAAACCTTGCTTGAAGCTGTCCGAAACCGCGACCGCCGGTTGTGTCGCCGTGCACAACACGATGGAAGCGCCGTAATTTCTTGCCAACTCGTCGAGCGCCGCGAGGCAGGGAAGCAGCACGGGCAACGGAATGGTCTGCGCCTCGTCGAGAATGATGACGGAATTGACGAGATTATGCAGGCGGCGGCAGCGCGACGGTCGATTGGAGTGAAGGCTCTCGAACAATTGTACATTGGTCGTCACGATGATCGGCGCGGCCCAGTCCTCCATCGCCAGTTTCAGCTTGTCGGCCGCCTCCCGTGCGCGCAGCCTGTCTTCGTCGATCGAGGAGTGATGCTCGAGGATGATATCGTCGCCGAGCACGTTGCGGAAAATCGCCGCCGTCTGGTCGATGATGGAGGTGAAGGGTATGGCGTAGACGATGCGCTCCAGCCCATGCGTCTTTGCGTGCTCGAGCGCGAAGACGAGCGAGGCGAGCGTCTTGCCGCCGCCCGTCGGCACGGTGAGCGTGAACAACCCGCGCCTCGCTGTCGCGCGCCCGCGCACATGCGCAAGAACTTCACTGCGCAGAGCGTTGACCGACGTCGATGGCGCGCTGGCGCATTTTTCTTCCATATGATCGTCGAAGCGCGCAATCAGCTTTTCGACGATCGCCGGCAGGGCGGGCCAGTCGCGCGCCGGTGTTTCTCCTTTTGCCCGGGCATAAAAGGCTTCCGTGTCGCGAAAATCCGCGTCGACGAGGCAGGAGAAGATCATTCTTCCGAAAAAAGCCATTTGTCGCGCCAGCGCGTGACCGCTCCAATGAAACTCCAAGGGCACGAGACGATCCCCGACAGGCGCGATTTCGTCACGCCATGCCGGATCGAGCGCCGGGAGTCGCTTCTTCATGCGCGCGTCGAGCGATGCGTCGGAACCGACGCTGTCTGGCAGGCCGGCGTGATGTCCGGCGATGGCATAGGCAATGATCTCCGCGATGCGACGGTCATCGACCTTTGTCGCCAGCGCGATGGCTTCACGTGCGCCGGCAGTCGCATGATCGACTGATGCGCCGCCTTCCAGCCGCGCCTGAAATTCAGGAGTATATTTGCCGAGATCGTGAAGGAGTCCGGCGAGCGCGCCGGCCTGTCCAGCGCCGAATTTTTCCGCCCTACGCGACGAGAGTTCCGCGACAGCGGTCAAATGTTCGGCCAGCGATTGCCATTGAGATTTGGGAGATTCTGGTAAGGAATGCGCGTACCACATTGTGATCCTCGGAGTTATTTTTGGTTTTGAGCCGCGAGGCATAGCGCCGCCTTTTTGTGTCGTGCAGCGTAGGCGATATTACGAGGCGGCCCCGATCGAGGTCGTTTGCGCCTGTCCGAGGCGAGACATCGATGGGCAGAATACGGCCGTTGAAGCTCTCGCAGAAGCCGTTCTGCATCGGCTTGCCCGGCATGATGAAATGCCATTCGACCTTATTCTCGTTCGAGGCGAACTCCGTTCCGTTGTCGGAAACGATCATGCCGGACTTGCCGCGTCTTTCGATCAGCGTCGACAGATCGCGCGCCATCCGCCTGCCGGAGATCGAGGTATCGGGGATCGCCGCCAGGCATTCGCGCGTCACGTCGTCGACGATGTTCAGAAGGCGAACCGTCGGCCGCCAGCGAACTGGTCATGCACGAAGCCGAGAGACCATCGCGCATTCGGCTTCGTCTCGACGAGAACGGCGCCCGTGTTCCCGACGATGATCGAGGCGCGTGCAACGCTGGCGTCGTGGCAAAGCCCGCACGCCGGGCGGCCCGCCGCGTGCGGCCGGCGCCGTCGGCGGTTGGGTGCATCCTGTCGCCGCAACAGGCGCCGGCGGTTGCCCGTCCGGTTGCGTCAACATTCGGACAAATAAAATTCGGTTGGATATCCAGCCTGAAAATCCGCGCCCTCCGGAACAGAGCTCATGTTCTCTACCCGACAAAAACTATGTCACTTTTCAATCAAATAAAAAAGTGTTGACCCTTTCCTGCCGTTCCGTGTCGTATATAGCACAGCCCATGTTGTTCGAGCATGCCCATGCCTCACAACCCCTTCCTCCCGACCTTGCCGAAGAAGCCGATCCGTTGGCGTGTCGGAGGCGTCAAAGGGACGATCGGCATCCCTCCGTTGGCGATCCCGCCGGCGCCATCGCCGACCGCCGCCCATGCCGGGATGGAAAATATCTACACGAAGGACGCGCGCGGCCGAAAGCCGAAGTCGAAGTCGAAGACGATGGAGGGAGGAAACGCTTTCGTCGTCCGAATCAGAGACATGCGAGAATTGCCCGAGCTCCCGGCTCCGCCCTCCTATCCCGACGCCGGAAAAATCGATTTCTGTTCGGGGGGGCTCGAAGGTCGCACCGTCGCCGGCTGGACTTCGGCGCTCGACATGATCGCGCTCATGCATGGCCCGGTGGGCTGCGGCGCCTATGGTCAAAGCATGCGGCTGCATGCGCAAGGCTTTCTCCAGGGGATCGAGAGCTTCAGCGCGCTTCATTTCTGCACCGACCTCGGATGGAGCGATATAGAAGTCGCCGGAGACCGCCGCCTCGAACGCGCTATCGACGAGATCGGCGCGCTCTTTCCCTTGGCGCGGGGAATCGCCGTGTCGAGCGAAGATCCCGTCTCCCTGCTCGACACGAACGTCAAAGGAATAGCAAAAGCCAAGACGCAGGAAATGCAAAAACTCGTCCTGCCGCTCTCGGCGTATAAATCCTGGGCGATCGAGACGGCGGCGACGCTGCGGGCCGCGAATCTCTTCTACCCGGGATGCCGCGGGAGCAAGAAAAGAGTGGCGCTCCCCTACTCGCGGGAGGCGACGGCTCTCGTCTGGATCGTCGGCAAATTGCTCGCCGACATGGGCCTCGATCCTGTGCATGAGATGACGCAATCCTCGACTTCCGATCTCGCCCGCATGAACAAATGCGCGCTCGTCGTCGGCTTCGCGAGCAAGGTCGACATTTCGGACGAGGAGATGCGGGGCGGCTATGCGGATCTCCTGCGGCAATGGTTCGCCACGCCGATCATCTGGACCTGTTTCGAGAGCCCCTCCACGACGACGGCCTCTCTGCGCGCAATCTCCGAGCGCTTCGATCGCCGCGTGACGAGACGGGCGGAGCAGGTGATCGCGAGAGGCGAGGCTCTGGTCGAAGAAACGATCGAGCGCTTCCGGCCGCGCCTCGAGGGCAAGCTCGTCGTACATTTCCGGCCCATGACGGAGGCGCAGCTCGAACCTTATCGTCTCCTCGGACTGCGCATCGGCGATGCGTCTGGATGGACGGGAAAGACCGGAAAGCAACGCACGCCGCGCATCAGATGCGACGCCGCCCGCCCCGACGAGCGCGCCGTCGACGCCTATCTGGCGGAAGCCAAGCCCGATCTCGTGCTCCACTTCGGCTATGGCGAGACGCGCGGCGAATATGAATGGCGCAAGCGCGGACAGCTCGCGCTGCCTTTCTCGCCCTTCTTCGATCGGAAGGGCAACGCCTTCTGGGGATATGACGGCTTCGCCTGCCTCGCCGCCGCGCTGGACAAGGCGATGAACGCGACCTGGCGGCGCATGGTCGAGCCGCCCTGGTGACGCCGCCGAACTGACACGCCGTCACGAGCATGAATTTCGAGCGAACGCGGACTCCTCCACGCGTCGAGGGACGGCGCTCGCTCGAACGCAATCGACGAAATGCCGAAAGAGGTGGAGAACATGTCCAGCAGGAACCCCAACGCACATGATGTCGACGCCACGGCGCGGCGCGCGCTCGGCTTCGCTTGTCTCGCGGCCGCCGTCGTGAGCGCCGCTGCGCCGATCGATGCTCATGCTCGATCCGACCGAGATCCGGAAACGGCCGAGGCAACGCCGCTTCCGCCGATCGACATCGGCGCTCCGGCCTTGCAGCCCTCGCAGGCGTTGCAGAGCGACGGATCGGCGGCCGATGGCTATGCGGCCTCCCTGCTGTCCGGACTCGGCCCGCTCGGCCAGAGGCGCATTCTCGACACGCCGCTCAATGTGAGCGTCCTGCCGCACGAACTCGTCGACAATCTCCAGGTGTATACGCTCACCGATCTCGCCAAGGTCTCACCCTTCCTCCAGAACTATGTGCCGGCGAGCTACACCGACTCGGCCGGCGTCACGATCCGCGGATTCGGCACGGCGAGCTTCGGCGCGAGCAGCGGCGTGCTCCAGACTCAGGACGGCTTCAAGATTCTGGGCGCCCATGTGCAGGACCTCGAAGACAAGGAGCGCGTCGAGGTCGTGACCGGCGTCACCGGATTCCTGAACGGCCAGAACTCGCCGGGCGGCATGGTCAACTACGTGCAGAAGCGTCCCACGGCGGCGCCGCTCGCCAATGTGACGCTCGGCGCGTTCAACAATGCGTCCGGCTATGTCCACGGGGATTTCGGCGGCCCCGTGCCGGGACATCCGGAGATCGGCTACCGCCTGAATCTCGTCGAGCAATATGGGCCGACCTACATGGCCGATCAGACGGTCGGCCGCCAGCTCGCCACCGGCGCCGTCGACATTCATCTCGGGCCCGACGCTCTCTGGCAGGTCGAGGCGGGCTTCCGCAACAACGTCATTCGCGCCCTCGAAGCCTCATGGGGCGTCTATTACGACACGCCGAACTATCCCGCGGCCCCCGACCCTTCCAGAAACTGGAGTCAAAAATGGAGCTACAATCATTCGCAGATCTACCATACCGGCACGATGCTGACCGTCAAAGTCGCGCCCTTCCTGACCTCGCGGTCGGGGTTCCGCTACGCCGATCAATGGTCGTCGTTCCTCGGGACGGAGAATGATTTCGTCGCCGCCGACGGAACCTATGATCAGACGGCGTGGCCGTCGGACGGATTCCACAGATCGACGACCTCGGGATTTCAATATCTCGATCTGAAATTCGACACGTTCGGCGCCGAGCATTCGCTCACGCTCGGCCTCAACGGCGTATCGCAGAACTTCACCGTGCCGTTCAATTGGTGGACCAAGGAAATTCCTTATTCTCCGAACTTCGGCAATGTGTGGCTCGGTCCGACGTACACGGCCAAGCCCAACTATTTCGCCAGTCTCGACGCGTCGCAGAAGCTGCGGCAGAAGACACAGAATCTCAATGTCTTCATCGGCGACCAGATCGACATCGCCAGTTTCGTGACCATCATGGCCGGGGTGACGAGAGCCGGGATATCGCAGGACACCTTCAATCCCGAGACCGGCGCGCGACAGGCCGCCTACGACAAGGGCATGTGGGTTCCGGCGGCGTCGATCCTCGTCAAGCCGATGGACTGGCTCTCCACCTATTTCTCCTATCTCGAAGGACTCGATCAGGGCCAGGTCGCGCCCAACAACGCCACCAACGCGGGCGAAATCATGCCGCCGACGCGCTCGACCAGCTATGAGGCGGGCGTAAAGGCGAAGTTCGGCGGCGCGCTGCTCACCTTCAATTATTTCGACACGGAGCGCGCCTACGCCTTCCTCCGCGCCAATGGCGGCGGAACGCGCACCTTCGTTCAGGACGGCCGCGAACGCCATACCGGCGTCGAGCTCGGCGTCTCCGGCAGGGTCCTCGAGAACCTCACGCTCCTCGGCGGCGTGACCATCATGGACCCGCGCGTGACCGGCGCTTCGACTCCGCGGCTCGAGAACAAGCGGCCGTGGGACGTGGCCGACCATATGGTGAAATTCTACGCCGAATACGATACGCCCTGGCTCCGCGGCCTCACGATGACGGGAGGCGTCAATCATGTCGGCAGCTTCTACGGCGACGCCACCAACACGCTGAAGATTCCCGGCTATACGACATTCGACCTCGGACTTCGCTATCAGACCGACGTCGCCGAGATTCCATTGACCTTCCGCCTCAACGTCAACAATGTCGCCGATACGCATTATTGGCTGACCAGCGGATATCTCGGCGCGCCGAGAACGGTCGCCTTCTCCGTCGCGGCGAAGTTTTGAGCGGGGTGTCCGGCATGTCGTCGAGGGCGTGGAGGACACGGGGACGCCACGAGACCGGCGAACGCGCTCCGCGCCGTCGCGACCATGCGTCGGTTTGCTTCGCCGCCCTGGCGTTCTTCTGCTTGGCCTGGTCGATCGGCGGCCCCACCGTGGCGCCGCATTCGGCCGCAGGAACGATCCAGAGCATGAGCGGCGCGCCTATTCCGATCGACGCGCCGGCGCGCCGCGTCGTCGTCTACGCGCCCGTCTCTCAGATTTATGCGACGCTCGACGGCATCGGACACATTGCCGGCGTCTCGGGCGACACGCGCGGAAACGAGCTCGGCCGCGATCTCATGCGCTTCGTCTTTCCCGACGCCGCAGCGATAGCCCGCGCGCCGACGAGAGGCCAGAGCGCGATCCCCGGCGATCCAGAGGCTCTACTGGCTCTCCGCGCCGACGCCGTTCTCTCCTGGTCTTGGTTGTCGAACTCGTTGCGGGTCCTCGGCGCGCCGCTCGTTCCGTTGGAGATAGGCGCCGCTCTCCCGCCCACGGAGCACACCACCGGCTTGTGGCGCGTTCTCGCAGACTTGTCGGGGCGGCAGGACCGCCTGGAGGCCTTGTCGAAGCGTTATGACCGGGAGATCGCGGACATACTCGCGACTGTTCCAAAGACGGCCGAATCCCCACGCGTCGCTTATTTCTATCAGCTCGAACCTATCGTCCTCGCCGTCGCATGGACGCGCGTGACCGGGCTGCTCGAGATGCTGCACGCCCGAAACGTCGTGACCACGGCCCGCTTTCCGCAGAAGGAGGAGCTCATCGCTCTCGCGCCGGATGTGATCGTGCTGTCCGGGTTCATCGATGGAGACGCGGTCGGAGCCGTGTTCGCCGATCCGGCGCTTCGCTCTCTCCCCGCGGTCAAGGCGAAGCGCGTGTATCGGCAGCCGCGGGGAGGAGCCCGAATGGAAGGACTGGTCGAAGAGCCGCTGATGCTGCAATGGCTCGCCGAAATCCTCTATCCGAGGGACACGCCGCCGAAATTTCGCGCCATGCTCCGCCGCGCCTATCTGGAGGCGTTCGATGTGGCGCCGACCGACGCGGCCATCGACGAAACGCTCGCCCTGCGAGAAAACGAGCGGTCGAGCGACGCCGGCCGGTTCGCAAAGGACTTCCGAGAAGAAAGGCGATAAGAGATGGGTCGAGAGATCATCGTCACAGGCGTCACGCTCCACGCCAACGCAACGCCGTGCTTCCATCATTGCCGCTACTGTCAATTGAGGTCGTTCAAGACCTCCGACGTGTCCTTCGAACGCTATTTCGCGCTCGTGGAGCGCTTCATCACATGGCGGATGCGGCATCGTCCGGAATTCGAGATCTGGCCTTGGTACGGCAACAGCGACGATCACGGCGACGAGACGACAGCGGGGGTTCATCGATTGTACGAGATGCAGAACTGGCCGCTCCGCATAGCTCTGCTCGGCGGAATAGCTCACAGATCGCGAGCCGAAATGCGGGATTGGCTGGAGATGCGCCGCGGGCTGGGCGTCGAGATCGTCGCTGCGACCTTCAGCGGGCACGGGGAAAAGCACGATTATTGGAACAATAAAGTGGGCAATTACCAGTTTCAGCTCGAGACTCTCCACTTGGCGAGAGACATGGGCTTCCGTATCCAACAACGCGTGCTTCTCCTGCGCGATTCGCTCGGCTCGCTCGAACGATTGTTCGACGATCTCGACGCCATCGGCGACGCCGATTTCGAACGCTGGTCGATCCCTTTGTTCTATTCGGGAATCGCCCGTCGCTTGGAGGACCAGCGCTTGACGCAGAACGAGCTCGATTCACTGCCGCCGCGCATCGAGAGCAGCCTGCGTGCGGATCGCGCCAATTGGCGCAGCGAAAGACGATGGGGCGAGCATGTCCTCGCCGATCCTGAGGAGCCCGAGGAGATCGCCGTCGACCTGCGTCTCGACCCCGAGACGCTGAGCTGGGCGGAAGCGCGATCGTGCGACGACATCGTTGCCGAGCTGTCCGAAAAATGGCGGCGGGCGTATCGCGTCGCTCCCTCGCGGAGGCAGTTGTGCGAAACGTCCGGGGACAGCGGCAATGAAAAAGTCTATTTCAGTGTCGGACAAATGGAGAGGGTGTGGTTCGACCGCTATCGAATGTCGAACAAGTGCGAGTTCGACCTTCGCTCTACTCATTTTTCTTGAGCATGATGCGGCGCAGTCGCCGAGCAATGGCTAGGGGCTCCGCGCCCCGAGACGACGACCTTGCCGTTCATTGCACGCCGCACCTGGTCAGATCGAAGGAATTCCGCCATGCCGAAACGATCGAGCGCGGCGAGCGCCGCCTCTTCGTCGACGCGCGAAGGCTGAGAGAAGAGAGCGATTTTTCGCGCGCGACCCATCGACGCCATGTCGAGGGCGGCGGAGTCGAAGCTCACTCGAAGAGTTGCAGAACAAAGGCGATCCCCCCATTGGGGCAAGGATTCCTTCGCCTCGCAGTGGCGGGGAATCCAGACGTTCGGCCAGTAGAAACAGCCGAGGTCACGAAGCGAGATCGCCGGCTCACTCACTCATCCAGCCTTTCGATTGCGTCTTCCAGAAGAGAAAGGCGAAGATCGGCGTGCCGACCGCGCTGGTCAGCAGGCCGATCGGAATCTCTTGCTCGGTCACGCTTCTGGCGATGTCGTCCATGGCGAGGAGATAGATGCCGCCCAGAACGGCCGACGTCGGCAGCAGCCGCCTGTGCTCCGGCCCGACCAGCATGCGGGCGAGATGCGGAACGATGAGCCCGACCCAGCCGACGCCGCCGGAGACGGAGACCTGCGCGGCGACGATCATCGCGACGAGCCCCATCAATCCCCAGCGCAGAGCGTCGACGTTCACGCCGAGCGCCTGGGCGTCGGTCTCGCCGAGCGAGAGAAGATTGATGCGCCAGCTCAACGCGAGCAGCGTCGTCCCGGCGACGAGGGTGACCCCGGCGACGATCGCGACTTTCTCATAGGTCGCGCCGGCGAAGCTGCCGAGCAACCAGTAGACAATGGAAGGCAGTTTCACCATCGGATCCGCCAAAGTCTGCAGCAGGCCGACGAGAGAACCGCAGAACCCGCCGACGATGACGCCCGAGAGCACGAGCGCCAGCGTGCTGGCGCGCCCCGAGAGGCGCGCCAATGCGAAGGCCGCGGCGAGCGCGCCGAGGCCGGAGCCGAAAGCGACGCCGACGATGGCGAGCGGAGACCAGGAGAGCATGATTGCCGCGACGCCGCCGAGCGAAGCGCCCGAGGAAACGCCGGCGATCTCGGGCCCCACGAGCGGATTTCGGAAGACGCCTTGCATTGCGGCCCCCGCCATTGCGAGCCCCATGCCGCAGAGAGTGACGAGCAGAATGCGCGGCATACGCACGATCTCGACCACCACCCAGGGCGCGTTGTCATAGTCGCCGATGGCGGCGATCGGAAAAGTGGTGAAAACGATGCGAGCGACGTCGGCCAGAGGGACAGGATAACGACCCAATGTCAGCGAAAAGAGCATGAGAAGCGCGAGCGCGACGAAGAGAGCGACCGAAAGCGCGTCGCCGACGTTGCGGTTCTTCGGTTTTCTCACCTGCAACACGATTTCGCATCCTCTCTCGTTCTTCCGAATGAAAAGCTCATCCGAGGCCTCGCGATCGAACGCCGAGAACTCTCCATATCGGAGCGAGACCCGATTCATCGATACGGTGAAGGCGACTCGTCCTGCGACCCACCGATCTGCGACCGAGACCGCCGAATCGCACAAGGACGCCTCTCCGGCAATCGGGCGAACCCGAGTTGCCGAAGATGCGATCGAAGAGGGCTTCCTTCACGCTAGAGCGGCCGAGATCGCTCGCTCCGATCACGGGTCGTAAAGCGTCATGCTTCAGTCCTGCGACGCCGCCGTCGGAACTTCGCTCCAGAGTAGGAGACCGTAGATCCTGGAGCAGAGCTCGATCATTGGACGCGCACGAGCATGGCAATGAACAAGGAAGACCTCCGTCGAGGCGGCGTCAAGGACGCCTCGGAGCAGCGCCGTCATTGTTCGGCTCGTAGCGCTGCCCATCGACGTCGATGCTGCGAATTTTCGTGCCATAGCCTCCGCCTTGGCGCTTGACGTTCGGTCGCGACGCTGCAGCCACACGACGGGTGGAGCGAGGCCGTTCGACGGCGCGCGGCGACGGCGGCTCCTGCACGGTGATTCGGTCTTCGAGATCGGCGCTCTTCAGCGCAGCGACAGCCCGCTTGCCGGCGGCCGCCGACGCGTCGGGAGATTTTTCGGAAATCGTGGACGTTTGCCCGCCCGTCATGATCACATTCGCTGCGCGCGAGGCCGCCTGTGCAGCAGCCGTCTCGGCGACAGGCGTCGGATTACGCAACGCTGTGATCCCGGCCGACTCGCCCGCGCCCACGCTCTTGTCCTGGCCTGTCGAATCGATATTCCAGGAATTGCCGCTCATCGCGCCGCCTCCATTCCAGAAGCTGCCGATAAATCCGCCGACGTTGCCGAAGTCCGTCTCTACCGTCACACGTCCGCTGGCGGAGGAATCGATAATGTCGCCGTAGATGACTTGGCCCGCGAAGCCGCCGACGCCGTACGCCTGGCCATGGGTCGTCACGCGTCCCGACGAGGACGAATTGCCGATCGATCCTCCCTCCTGCCTTCCGACCAAGCCGCCGACACTCTCCACGAAACTGTCATAGCCAAACCCATCGGCGAAGGTCCCAGCCAGAGCGCTCACGGTCACATCCACGAACGCCGACGAGCCAGAGATCGAGCCATCGGAATTCTGCCCGACCAGCCCGCCATAGTTCTGGCCGTTGATTTGACCGTTGTCCCATGTCGCCGTCAACGTTCCCGTGGCGGAGGAATCGACGATGGAGCCCGAAGCATTCGTCCCGACCAGTCCGCCGACGTTCGAGCTGTTCTCCGTCATCAAAGCCACATTGGCCCGCGAATCGGCGATGGAGCCGAAATTGATCCCCACGAAGCCGCCGACATTCACGCTGCCCAGCAACCCGTCGCCTTCCCTCACTCCTGCGGCAATCACGCCGCCCTTGAAGGTGGAGCGGGCAATGGAGCCGAAATTCGTGCCGGCGATCCCGCCGACATTCGTTCGTCCGGTCACGGTTGCGACGACATGGGCGTCCCCGATAATCCCGCGATTGGCCCCGACGAGGCCGCCGACATTGATGACGCCGACGATGGTCGAAGCGGTCACATAGACGTTGCCGATGCGACTGCCGTCCCAGCTCGAGCCGACCATGCCGCCGACGAAGGCGCTGCCGTCGACCCGATCGGTGATGGAAGCGTTCGCCAATCCCAAATCCCGAACAATGCCGACGCCGGTTACCGTGACGACGCCGGTCGTCGTGTCGACCGAAGTCGAGCCGAGCATCCCGATCAGACCGTTGTTTCCGTAACCGGCGACGTCGACGACCGACACATTCGAGATCTCGTGTCCGAGCCCGGCGAGGGTTCCGGCCAAGATATGGACCACCGCGCCCGAGAAGCTTCTTCCGGACGCGTCGATATCCCCGGCCAGAGCGTAATGACCCGTCGCCGCCTGGAAGACCGGCGTGCCGTCCCAGTCGCTGTAGACTTGGCTCCCGTTTGCGTCGAGGACCGGCGCGCTGATCGTCGCGAGCGCGTCGATATCGTGGATCAGCGTGTAGGACACGCCGTTGATGGTCAAGGAGGCGTTCGATCCGCTCAATGTCACGGAGGCGGGACCTGCCGATATGGAGCCGTCTTCGTTCGTAGTGAGGCTGGCGATGTGATAATCGGTCCTCGATGCGGCTGCCCCGGTTCTGGCGAAATCGCCGTAGTTCAGCACGAGTCCGGCGCTCTCGCCGCTCGCATAGATCGCGTCGTTGATGTTGATGTTCTTCGTCGCATTGAAGGTGAGCGTGGTGTTCGCCGCCCAGCTCACCGCGTCGTTGACGTCGATATCGCCGCTGACGCCGCTCCCTTGCGTCGAAAAGATCGTCACATTGTTCGATTCGAGCTGCTGGCTCAGCGCCGCGCCGGTGATGTCGCCGCCCGAGACCGCAATGGTGAAGCCGTCCGGATCGATGATCCAGTCGCCATGCCGGCCGCTCGCCGCCCTGGTCGTGATGACCGCGCTGTCGGCGATCTTCACCTTGTCGCCGCTCGTGTCGATCTCGCCGCCGCGGCCGCCATGGGGCGCCGATGCGTCGAGCCTGCCCGAGACCTTCGTCGTTCCGCCCGAGGCGAGGAGCTTGATCTTGCCGATCCGCACCGTTCCCTGCGAGGCCGCGCCGCCGGTCAGATCGGCGAGCGTGCGCGCCCGCACGATCCCGCTGTTGTTGACCTGCGCCGACAGAACCGCGTCGGCGGCCCTCGCGGTCATCACCACGCGGCCGCCGTCCGCCTGGATCAATCCCTTGTTCTGGACGAGCGCCTTGTAGGTCCCCTTGTCGACCGTCACGTCGACGAGGGAGTCGCCGCCGAAATTGAGCGTGATCTTGTCGCCGGACGCGAGGGCGATGGAGCCCAGCGTCGCGATGATCGCGCCCTCGTTGGACACTGTGCGCCCGAGCAGAGCGACATAGCCGCCGTCGCTCGCGCGTATATTGCCGCGATTGACGACGCCGGCGGTGGAGGAGCCCGAGAAGCGGTAGTTCCCGGCCATGAAATCGGAATTGGAGATGTCGAGCGTAGAGGCGACGAGGCCGCCGACATTGACCTGCGCGTCCCTGGTGAACAGCACGCCGTTGGAATTGACGATGAACACGCGGCCGTTGGCGTTGAGCGCGCCGGCGATGACGCTCGTCTCGTTTCCGATGACGCGGTTGAGCGTCACCGAGAGATTGGTCGGCTGATAGAAGTTGACCGATTCGCCGGCGCCGACGGAGAAGCCCAGCCAATCGATGATCGCGCGATTGGTGGACTGATCGACGTTGGTGGCGGGGCCGTTCTGCGAGATGGAGGCGCCGCCTTCGACGACCGTCCCCCCCGTCGGCGCGGTCGCGACCGGCCGGACGCCGGCAAGCAGCGCGGCCACCGCCGTCAATGTAGAGAATGACCCGCTTCGTAGAGAATTGCGGGACCATCGGCGGGATATCTTTCGAAGTAGGCGAAAGCTCTCGTCCGCCCGGCGACTCTTACCGATTCGGATGCACATTTTAAGATCATCCTATCGAACAGGGTATCTCGGCGTGACGCTCGCACACCGAGCAGGCTAACATGTAATTAATATATATATCGCTATTGGCTGATCGGTGCGGCGGAAAATTAGGCAGTTCGAACAAATGCTGGCCATCTTCAGCTCGAGACGCTCAGCAGCAACAAGAAATCGAGATTTCCCGTGCGTTCCACGAACGCCCGCAAGCGGTGAGAGAAAGGCCGAGTCCGCGGACGTCTCCGGCGCGCTCGTCGAGTGACGCCGGCGCCTGGCCGGAGCATGCGGCGCGGGGAGATCCGGCGGCGACGCCACCGCTTGCATCGTGCAAGAAAAACCCCGCCCTGAATGGGAGCGGGTTTTGGTAGATTGCAATAATCGACGGTTGCGGGACCTGCAACACTCGACTCGTGCGATCGATGGAAGGCGTAATCCCCCCGAGACTCGCCGCGCGATTATGGCGCCTGCGACGGCGGCGCCATTCTCGCGACCCGCGTCCGGTCTGCGCGATCGACTCTCGGCTTCCGTTCACGAGTGTTCGGTCGCTTTGACCTGCATGTCCTGAAGCCCGTCGGCGAGGCGAAGCGCATGAATATTGCCGAATGGCCGAGCGAGCGGCGGGTTACGATTCCGTTGAGGAGTGGGAGCGCGCTGCGCTTCAATCCGAAATCAGGCTGATCAATTGCGCGGTATCGAAATAATCCTCGAATTCGATCGCCTTGCCGTCGCGGAAGGTCCAGGAGTGCACGAAGCGGAAGGTCCCCTCGCGGCCATTGGCCGCGACCACTACGCGCACGCCGAACACCACGACGCGATCGCCCGACTCGATGAATTCGCGCGGATCGAGCGTCATTCGCGAAATATGGGTCGGCACGCGCCGGATGAAGGCCGCGACCTCGGCATGTCCCTTCTTTGCGCCGCCGAGACCGATGACGCTCAGCCCGTCCGGATGCACCCAGGAAACGTCCGGCGCAAGGGCGGCGAGCACGCCGTCGAGATCGCGGCGATGGAACGCGTCATACGATGCTCTGATCGTGTCGATGTGAGAAGACATGACGGCGCTCCCGGTCGCAGCCGTTCTATGCGATCCGGCCAGCGCCGCGTAAGCCGGCGCCGGCGGAACGCAGCGTTGCGGAAACTGCGATTGACGCGGTTTCCGGACGAAATCTATTTCTTGCCGATATCACACCGCCTCCGAGGATTGTCGAGGGCGCGGGCCTCATGGAGGCGAGCATGACCGATGCGCCCGGCGCGGCATATGCGAGCGACGTCGATTACGAGACCTATGGCCGCTATGTCAGCGCGACGAAGCTGGACGACGCGCTGAAGGCCGGCGCCGATTCGCTCTATTCGGCCTATCTTTCGCTCTCCGCTTTTCGAGACCGGATCGACGCGAGCGGCGCGACGCCCTTCGCGGCGGCGGCCGGGCTCTACCATCTCTATCTCGCCGCGGGCTGTCCCTTCTGCCATCGCGTGCTGATCGCCCTGCGTCTCCTCGGGCTCGAGGGCGTGATCTCTTATTCCTTCGTCGACGACGAGCGCGACGGACGCGGCTGGGCGTTCCGCGCCCGCCGCGGCGCCGATCCGGTCAACGGCTTTCGTCTCCTCGCCGAAGCCTATCGCGCGAGTGACCCTGGTTTCGACGGCCATATCTCCGCGCCCGTGCTGTGGGACCGGGAGACGCGGCGGATCGTCAATAATCATTCCGGCGATATTCTCGTCGATCTGGCGACGCAATTCATACGCTTCGCGCGCGCGCCTCTCGATCTCTGTCCGGAGGCGCTGCGCGCCGAGATCGAGACATTCGATTCGCAGCTCGAGGCCGAGCTCAATTTCGGCGTCTATCTCGCCGGCTCGGCGAGGAGCGAGAGCGAGCATGCGGTCCGGGTGCGGCGCATCTTCGATTTTCTGGAGACGCTCGACGCGCGTCTTCGCGAAAGCCGCTTCCTGTTCGGCGACAGGCTGACGGTGAGCGACATTCGCCTCTTCGTCACTCTCGCGCGCTTCGACGCGGCCTACTACCCGGTCTTCCGCGTCGATCTGAAGCGGCTGGTCGACTTTCCCGATCTCTGGGCCTATGCGCGCGACCTCTACCGAATTCCGGCCTTTCGCGACTCCACCGAGTTCGAGCGATACCGGAGCGATTACATCCGCAATTTCCCGTCGTCGCCGCCCGACGCGGCGCCGCCCGACGCCGATTGGACGCAGGACCCGCGACGTGATGCGGCGGCGCGCGCGTCCGCTTTTTCGCCCGCGGACAGCGCCGGGCATATTCGAGCGACCCCATGAATCGCGTCGTCTCCATAGAGAGCCTGATCGACGAGAACGCCATCGGCCGCCGACAGATCGTGATCGTCGCACTGTGTGGATTGCTGGCGATGGCCGATGGTTTCGACAATCAGGCGATCGCCTTCACCGCTCCCGCGATCGTCGACGAATTCGGCATTCCGCCGGCGGAACTCGGCGCCGTGTTCGCGGCCGGCTCCTTCGGCTCGCTGACCGGCGTCGTCGCGCAGGGTCCGCTCGGCGATCGGCTCGGACGCAAGACCGTCATGCTCGCGGCGTTCGTCCTCGTCGGCATCGCCTCTCTGCTGTATGTCGTCGCCTCGACCGCCGATACGCTCGTCGTTCTGCGCTTTGCGGCCGGTGTGGGCCTCGGCGCCGCCTTGCCCAATCTCTTCGCGCTCACCTCGGAATATACGCCGAAGCGGCGCCGCTCCACCTTCGTCACGGCGATGTTCTGCGGCATACCGCTCGGCGGCGTGCTCGGCGGCATGGCGACGGCGGCCATTCTGCCGGCCTGGGGCTGGCGCTCGGTCTTCTACCTCGCCGGAGCGCTGCCCTTGGCGCTCTCGGCCGCGGCTTGGCTGCTGATCCCGGAATCGCTCGCTTTCCTCGCGACGCGGGCGGGCGCGCACGAGCGCATCGGCGCCATACTGACCCGAATCGGCGTCGACGCGCCCGCCGAGCGGACGATCGGCGCGGTCGGCGCCGCTTCGGCGGCCGCCTCTGCGCAACTCTTCGCCGAGGGGCGCCTCTATGGAACGCTCCTTTTGTCCTTCATCAGCTTCGTCAGCCTGCTGGTGTCGATCTCGCTCACCAATTGGCTGCCGCTTATTCTCAATCAGGCCGGCGTCGCCCTCGGCATGGCGGTGATCGGCGGCGTCGTGCTGAGCGGCGGCGGCATGCTCGGCGCGATGTTCTTCGCCGCGCTCGCCGACGCGCACGACGTCTACAAGATTCTTCTCCCTGCCTTTGTGGCCGCGTCTCTCTCGGTCGCGGCGATCGGCGCCGTTCCCATGCAGAGCGACCTGGTCGTCGCGGCGATCTTTTCGGCCGGCTTCCTCTTCATCGGCGCGCAAATGTGCTTTCCGACTCTCGTCGCCGCCTATTATCCGAGCGCGCTGCGCGCGACGGCCATAGGTTGGACGATGGGCGCCGGACGCATCGGCGCGATCGTCGGGCCGGCCTTCACGGGCCTGCTGCTCGAACGCAAATTTGCGACGGGCGAGCTCTTCTATATCGGCGCCGCAACGACGCTTCTGGCGGTCGCGGCGCTCGCGCTGCTCGCGCTCGCCGATCGTGCGCGTGGAGCTTCGCGATAATCATCGCGACAGGGCCGGCGACGGCGAGGCGCCGTCCGCTCAGCGGGCGGATGGCGCGGCGCGCGACAGTCTCGCCCGCCGATCGACGCAGGCCCGCGGCAACGGCCAGGCGCCGCGCGGATAGCTGCCGAGAAATCGGACCGCGGCGCCGTTCCGCTCGACGCCCTTCAGCGCGTCCTCGACCGGGCGGTCGAACACATGGCCCTCGCAGTCGATCAGGAAGTGATAGCGTCCGAGGCCGCCGCCGCTCGGCCGCGGATCGATGCGCGTCACCGGAACGCCGCGGCTCGCGAATGAATCGAGCACGTCACGCAGCCATCCGGGATGATCCCGATCGGCCATGGCGAGGATCGACGTGCGGTCGGCGCCGGAGCGCGGCGCCGGCGGACCGGGACGGCGCAGCAGCACGAAGCGCGTGATGGCGTCGCCGCGATCGCCGATGTCGACGGCGAGCGCCTCGAGCCGGTAGCGCTCGGCGGCGAGCGGCGCGGCGATCGCCGCGAGCCCGGACCCCGCGCCCGCCTCGGCCACGCTTCGCGCCGCGGCGGCGGTGGAGGAGGCGGTCTCCAGCCGCACATTCGGCAGCCATTGGCGCAGCCAGCGGCCGCATTGCGCCAAAGCGTGCGGGTGGCTGAGCACGGTCCGCACATCGTCGAGACGCGCTCCGGACGCGGCGACCAGCGCGAATTCGACGCGCACGTGAGTCTCCGCGACGATATGGAGATCGTTCGCGACGAGCTCGGCCAGAGTCGCGGGGACCGGGCCTTCGACGGAATTCTCGAGCGGCGCCATCGCCGCTTCGACCGCGCCGTCGCGAACGGCGCCGAGCGCCGCCGCGACAGTCGGAAAGGGAATGCGCTCGGCCTCCGCCGCTTCCGGGAGGGAGCGCAAGGCCGCCTCGGTGAAGGTCGCTTCGGGTCCGAGATAGGCGTAGCGCCGCGGGCGTTCGTCGCGACGCGACGATTCACGAATGGCTCGAAGACTCTCCAATTCGGCGGACATGCGCGGCCTCCTCGATCGGGAGCGGGAGAATCATGCGGGCGCGCCGATCTTCACCGCGCCCGGGAAATGCGCTTCGATCGTGCGGCGGACGCCGTCCTTCCAATGCACCTCGCAATCGCCGATCAGCGCGCGCCTCTTGGAGTTATCGAAGGCATAGGTCTCTCTCGTCACCTCGCTCTGCTCGAAGCGCGCCTCGACGCCGGTGATCTCGGCGATATATTCGAGGCAGTCGCAAATGCCGACGGCCTCGTCGCCGCCCCAATTGACGATCAGCGCCGGAGAGGTCGCAACCTTCCAGAGCAGCGGGACCTGCCGCGCGAGATCGTCGGTATGGATCAACGACGCCCAGTTCTGTCCGCGGCGCGGAACCGGAATCGCCTTGCCGGCGAGCAATTGGCGATAGAGCAGCACCGGCACGCCGCCGTGACCATAGGGACCATAGGCGACATTGAGCCGCGCGATCACCGTCGGCAGGCCGAGCGTCGCGGCGTAGGCGCGCACGACGCCTTCGGAGGAGATCTTGACGATCGGATAGGCCGGCATCCATTGCGCGACGCCGTCCAGCGGATCAGTCTCCTTGTAGAGATGATCCAAAGTGCGGCGCGCATAGAGCGATCCGGTCGAGACATAGATGAACGCCTCCGCGTTGCGCGCATGGGTCATGATCTGGCCGGCGGCGACGGCGTTGATCTCGATCGCGCGGTCGAAGTCGCCGTCCTCGCCGCGGTCCACGGCGGAATGCAGCACGTGCGTGAAGTCGTCGGGCAATCCGCTCAGGCCGTCACGGCCCATGTTCCAGCGCCATGTGCGCAGTCCCTTGGCCTGCAGCGCCTCCTCGACGCCCGGCGCGCCGAAACGTCCGAGCGCCCAGACCTCGTTGTCCGCCGCGAGCGCCTCGGCGATCGGCCGCGCGACCTGTCCGGTCGCTCCGGTGACGAGTATCTTCTTGCCTGCGAAATCCTCGGCCATGACGAACCCTTTCATTTCGATGCGAGCGTTCATTTTCCGCCGAGCGCGCGGTCGAGCTCCGCGCGCAAGACCGCCTGAAAGGCGCCGACATGCTTCGGACCCATCAGCGTGTAATGCTCGCCGTCCACGTCGATGTAACGGTTCTCGGCGCGGGCGAAATCGTCCCAGCGCCGCAGCTCCTCGTTCAGCCATCTCTCCTTTGTTCCGCGCAGCGGAATGGCGTAGAACACGCTCAGCCGCTCGACCTTTCCCGACGGAACGTAAGTACGGCCGAGCGCGATCAGCGATTGCGCGAGCCCCGCCCATGCGGTGAATTTCTCGAGATCGAGAGCGAGTTCCGTCAATCGCTCGGGCGGCGCGAGGGCGATCAGCCGCGCGCAGAATTCGTTCGGCGCGCTCTCGCGCAATTGCGCCGGCAGATCGGCGGCCTGCGTCTTGTCGATCAACGAGAGGAAGAAGGCGAGATTGACCGCGCCTTCGATCGGATCGAGCTCGTCCATCCGATATTTGATATGTGGCGGCAAATTGAAGCTGCCGACGAAATCGACGCGCTCGCCCTGCGCCTCGAGGCGCTTGGCGATCTCGAAGGCGACCGCGGCGCCATAGGAATAGCCCGCCACCGCGTAAGGGCCGTGCGGCTGCCGCTCGCGGATCGCCGCGACATAGATGGAGACCATCTCCTCGAAGCTTTCGAAATAGGTCTCGCCTTCGTCGAAGCCGCGCGCCCGAAGCGCGTAGAAGGGGCGCTCGTTGACGAAATATTTCGCGAGATTGACGAAGACGAGCACCTCGCCGACGCCCGGATGCACGCAGAACAACGGCGTCTTCGATCCGGTGAGCTGCAGCGGAACGATCGGATCATAGGCCGCGCGCGGGCCGTCGCCGGCTGCGATGCGCGCCGCGAGAAGGCGCACGGTCGGATTCTGCAGAATCGTGACGATGGCGATCTCGCCCATGTCGAGACGCTTGTCGAGATTGCGCTTGAGCTTCAGAATGTCGAGCGACGTGCCGCCGAGATCGAAGAAGCTCGCCGTGGCGCTGATCGCCGCCGGCGCGACGCCGAACATCTCGGCGTAGATTCCGGCGATGATCGTTTCGATCGGCCCTCGCACGGGCGAAAAGCCGCCGAGCTGCCGTTCGGCGACGCCGGCGGCATAGGCGCGATGCGCGTCGAGCTCGCCGGCTTCGAGACGCTTGCGCAGGAGCGAGCGCTGGATCTTGCCGAGGCTCGTCTTGGGAAAGGCGTCCTCGGGCAAGGGCAGGATCTCCGCTGGCCGGAAGCCCCACGAGAGGATCGTCTCGTTGCGGATGGCGATGATCAGGCGATGCAGCTCCGCTTCGTTCGCGAGCGGAAAGGAGGGCGTGAAGGCGACGACGAGCTGCTCCGTGTCGGCGCCTTTCGGTCGAGTTGGAAAAGCGGCGACGAAGGAGCGCCGCACCCCGCCCAGCCGCTCGAGGACCGTCTCGAGCTCATGGCTGAAATAATTCACGCCATTGACGATGATGCTATCCTTGCTGCGCCCGGCGAGAGAAAGGCGGCCGTCCTCCATGCGTCCGAGATCGCCGGTGCGCAACCAGCCGTCGGCGGTGAAGGCGGCGCGCGTCGCCTCCTCATTGCCGAAATAGCCGGAAAACACCATCGGCCCGCGCAACTGCAACTCTCCCGCCTCGCCCTCCAGGAGCGGCGCCTCGCGCTCGTCGACAATTCGAATCAGCAGTCCGTCGACGGGCCGGCCGAGGGAAGCGAACTCGCGTCCCCGATCGGCGTCGGGGAACTCGCGCGAGTAGACGCTGCCTGCGCACGTCTCCGTCATGCCGAAGGCCGGCCACAAGGCCGTCGGCGCGAGGCCGTGAGGAGCGAGCAGCGAGAGGAATTTGCGTCCCGTCTCGACGACCACCGCCTCGCCGCCGGAAATGATGCGCTTCACCGAAGAGAGATCGAAACGCGTCGCGCCGCGCCCGGTCTCGAGCCCGGCGACGATCTGCCCCAGGAGAAAATTCGGCGTGAAGGTCATCGTCACGCGGCGCCGATCGATCGCCCGCAGAAAGGCGAGCGGATCGGCGATGATCGGCGCCGACTCCACGTGGAATTGCGTCGCGCCGACATAGGTCGGCAGAAGATGCGTCTCGATCAGCGCGGCGACATGATCGAAGGATATCCAATTGAATGTTACGTCCGCGGCCGTGAGAGCTTGGCGCTCCACCTTCGCTGGAAGCGAGGCGAGAAGATTGCCATGAGTGAGCGCGACCGCCTTGGCGGCGCCCGTCGAGCCGGAGGTCGGCACGAGCAGCGCGACGTCCTCCGGCTCGGCGTGATGGGTAAAGTCGTCGCGTGCGGCCACGCGCAGCGCGTCGAGCGTGACGAATTCGACGCCGGGGGCGTCGCCTGCGCGCGCGACGATCGCGAGGGGATGGCCGAGCAGCGCGTCGAGATAAGCGAGATGGGCGGCCCAGCGCTGCGGATCGTTTCTGATCGGCGTCACCGGACAGGGGACATAGCCGCCGAGCACACTCGCCCAGAAGGCCGGGACGAAGTCCTCGGCGCGCTCCAGGACGAGAAGGATCCTTCCGCCCGGCGCGCGGCCGCGCGCACGCAGCCCGCCGACTATGCTCCGGGCTTCGTCCAGCAGCGCCGAATAGGATTTGGCGCTCGGCTCTTCGTCGACATCGGCGGAGAGGAGGCGCAGCCCCGCGCACGGGCGCCATTCGGCGGCGCGCAGGAGAAGCTGAGCGAGAGTGGAGGGACGCCCGTGGCGCCGCTCGATCTCCGGAACGGACGAGACCGGCAGAGTGACTGTCATCGAATCACCTCGACGATTGGATGAAAGAAAGAAAAATCGAATGTCCCGAGTGCGAATGCCGCGAGTGAGGCGCTTTAGCGCCTCACGCCTTCTATGACGCTGTGCGGCCCGCTCGTCGGATGTTCGCTCGTGAGCTCGAGACCCGCGGCCGCATAGAGGCGGCGGTAGTCCTCGAGCGTGCGCTCGCGGCCGCCGGCGCTCATGATGAGCATCTCGAGATCGAGCAGCTTGGCGAAATGCGGCGCGCCGGGCGGCGTGAGAACCGCCTCGATGACGAGAAGCTTGCCGTCGGCCGGCAGGACGGCGGCGCAATTGCGGAGAAAGCGCAGCGACCGCTCGTCGTCCCAGTCGTGAAGGATGTGCTTCATCAGATAGACGTCGCCGCCCGGAACAACGCTCTCGAGCGCGTCGCCCGCGATCACATCGACACGATCGGCGAGGCCCCGCTCGGCGAACAGCCGCGTCGCGCCCTCCACGGCGTGCGGCAGCTCGTAGAGCACGCCTCTCGCGCGGGGGTGCGCGCACAGAATAGTCGCGAGCAGCAGCCCATGTCCGCCGCCGACATCGACGATCACGCGGGCGTCGGAAAAATCATAAGCCTCGACGACCGCTCGCGACGCCATTTCGCTGAGGCTCGTCATCGCTTCGTTGACGATCTCGGCCTGATCGGGACGGTCGCCTATATACTCGAAGGCCGATCGGCCGGCGACATGGTCGAACGCCGGACGGCCCGTCTTCACGCTGTAGACGAGTTCGCCCCACGCCTTCCACGCCATCTCCATGCCCATCAGCCGGGCGAAGCCGCGGATCGAACCCGGCTTTCCGCGGCGCAGCGTCTCGCTCAGCGGCGTGTTGCGAAACCGCCGTTCACTGTCTTCCTGGAAAATTCCGACGCTGCTCAATCCGCGGAGCAGGCGGTAGAGCGAGTCGGCGTCGGCCTCGACAGCCTTCGCCAGCTCCTCGACGCTTTGCTCGCCGAGGTCGAGCGCGTCGGCGACGCCGATCTCCGCGGCGGCATAAATCGCCTGCGACACCCATTTGCCGATGATCAGCTCGAACATGAGCGCTTGCGGAGGCCGCCCGAGCGGCGCGGTCTCGATCGTCGTTTCCAAAAGGCTCATCGGGATGGCTCCCATGAAAAAACGTCAGAGAAGTCGTAAGTCGTCGTGTCGGCCGCTCTCACGGCCGCGCAAAAAGAAACCTCGCGCCGGGCGGCCGGCGCGAGGTTTCGCGTCAATAACGTACGGTCACGCCTCCATAAATCGCGGCGCCGTCGCCCGGGTAGAACACCGCCGCGTCGCGGCCGCTCGCGTTGAAGATCGGATTGACCACAGCCGCATATTTCACATTCGCGAGATTCCGGCCTTCGAGATAGGCCTCCCATTGAAAGGCTTCGTCCTCTTCCTTCGGACGAATATAGCCGATCCTTGCTCCGATGATCGCGTAGGGCCGGGAATAGAAACTGTTCGCATAATCGATGGGATAAGAGACCATGCTCGATTCGACGTTCACGCCTGCGTAGAAGCCGATCGGATGCCGATATTCGAGCTCGGCCTTGTAGAAATGCAGAGGAATGCTCGGCAGGCGGTTGGTCCCGTAGAGCGGATCGTTCGCATAGTGGAAATCGTTCCAGGTATATGCTTGGCGCAGCGAGATTTGCTGGTCCGGCTCGGCGAGCGTGGAATTGAGAAGAGCGGTCCCGGGCGCCTCGCTCGGCTGGACGGCCGCGCCGGGCGCGACCGATCGCCACAGGAGCGTGTCGAGAGTGAGCTCGACGCCTTGATGCCGCGTCTTGCTAGCATTGGTTGTCGTGGTCAGCGCCGTGCCAGGCAGCAATACGCTGAGGAACTCGTTGTTCACCCAGGAATGATAATAGGCGACATCCCATTTGAACGCCGAGAACTTGCCTTTCACTCCGCCCTCGGTCGTCCATGCGGTCTGCAGATCCAGGTTCTGGTTCCCGAGCAGCGGCGCCGGAAGCAGAATTCTCGGAAAGGACCAGTTGGTCGGCGGCTCCACCGAGCGGCTCACATTGGCGAACAGCTGCACGTCCGGCGTGAGATAGTAGCGCGCGCCGACGCGCGGGGCGTAGCTGAAATAGTCTTTGGTGAGCTTGTCGTAAACCGGATAGATGTACTCGCTCGTGCGCGGCGAGTAATTGAGAGCGAATCCGGTCGTGAGCCAGAGCTCCGGCGTCACCTCGAAATCATTGTGACCGAAGACCACGACATCCGCGCCCGAGAAGTTCACATAGTTGAGGAGCTGGTTCTTCACGAAGAAGCCGGTCCAGCCTTCGAGCTTCAGATTGGGATCGAGCGCCGTCGACGACAGGGCCGCGAGAGTCGTCGCGCTCTTGTGCCCCTCGATATCGTCGTCGCGGAAATATCGCAGCGACGCGCTGATGTCGCTCGCCTCCCATCGCACGAAGGGGCCGCCGGCGCCGCTCTGAGGGAATCGCTTGTAGGAGAAATCGAATTGCGCCGAGGAGGAGTCGTCGATGCGCAGCCTGGTCTTGTTCGCGACGAACACCGACGACGGGATGACCTTGTACCAGCGATTGGCTTGCGCGGCGAAGGCGGCCTGCCTCGGATCCGCCTGCAGCTGGGCCCATGTCAGAGTGTTGGGGACCTGGAAATATTCGTGCGCGAAACGGAAGTAGAAGCGCGTGTCGAGGTCCGGCGTGACCTTGTAGCCGACATTGGCGACGAGACGGACGCTGCTCGCCTGCGACTGCGCGCGAAAGCCGTCCTGCTTGAATCCGGTCGCGCTCACATAATAGTCGAGCGGGCCGATCACCTGTCCGGAGCTGACCTGGCCGCGCCAAAAGCCGAAGCTGCCGGATTCGACACGCGCCTGAAACGGCTTGGAGTCGTATCCCGTGTGCGAGACGTAGTCGATCGCGCCGCCCAACGTCAGCGCGCCGCGCTCGAAGGCGTTCGCGCCGCGGAAGATGGAGACGTGATCGGCCGCGAGCGGCTCGACGAGCTCCCAAGGCACGCCCGTGGACGTCGTGATCGGGATTCCGTCGAGCAGAATGGAGAGGCCGGCGAGATAATTGAGAGGGCTGCGTTGAATGCCCGAGCCACGGATGGAAAGGCGTATCGCTTCGCCGCCGGATGTCGATTGCGCGAACACGCCGGCCTCACGCGAGAGAATGTCCGCGGGATTTCCCGCGCGGCCGCGCTCGATCTCCTCCGATGTGACGAAATTGACGCCGCCCGGTGTTTTTTCGGCCTCCGCTTCCGCTTTCTGCCTCTCGGTGCGCTGCTTGGCGCGGACCTGCACATCGGGAAGCACGACGTCTTCCGCGAAAGCGGCCGTTGCGAGCGCAATGATCAGCAACGAGGCTCCTCCACCCAATGCGTGCGCATGCATACGCGATCTTTTGGACGCCATTGACCAGACTCCCCGGCATGGACGCGCAATCGGAACACCGACTGCTACAAATTAGATATATTAAGTAGGATATGTGTGACGCAGCGTGATGTCACCTGCGCCGTGTGGAACGCTGCGTTCCGAGTCGCGAGGAGGGGCGCGCGTCGCGGCGTATCGCGTCGAATCTCGCGGACGGCTCAGTTCTGATCGCCGCGAGGCAATTCTTCCACGAGGAAATCGAGAAACGCGCGTGCGCTCGCGGAAAGACCCTTGCGCGAGAGATAAGCGACGTGGATGTCATTGGTCGGTCCGCACCAATCCTCGAGGATCGTCACGAGCGCGCCGTTCTCGATCTGCTCTTTGCAGAAATGAGCGGGAAGCAGTGCGATCCCCACTCCTGCTTCGGCGGCGGCGCGCAGCACCGCGAGCTCGAAGGTGACGAGGCGCGGCGACACGGCGAGCTCCTGGACGACTCCGTCGCGCCGCCGCAGCCGCCAAGTCAACTGCCTTTGCGTCGCAGGCACCGAGAGTAGAGGAAGGCGCCGCAGGTCCTCCGGCGAGCGCGGCTGCTCGGCGGCGAGGAAAGAGGGCGACGCGACGAGGACATTGCGGCTGACGCCGAGACGCCGCATGATCAGATCGGAATCGTCGAGCGGCGTCGGGCGGATGCGTATCGCGAGATCGATGCGGTCGCCGATCATGTCGATCGACCAGTTTCGCGCGTCGAGCTCGAGCGCGATCTCCGGATTGCGCGTGAGGAATTTCGGCAGGAGCGGCGCCAGCCAGTAATTGGTGAGAGGCGCGGGCGCCGCGACGCGCAGCAGGCCTTTGGGCCGCGCCTGCGCCTGTGTGATGAAGGCCCGTGTCGCCTGCGAGCTCTCCAATGTCTCCTTGCAGCGTTCGTAGAACGACTGTCCGAGCTCGGTCACGACGAAACGTCGCGACGTGCGATGGATGAGCTGCACCGCGAAGCGGTCTTCGAGATCGGCCAGCCGGCGGCTCAGCCGGCTCTTCGGTATGCCGAGACTTCGGCTGGCGCCGGCGATGCCGCCCTGCTCGACGATCGCGGCGAACAGCAGAAAATCGGACAGATCCTCGATGTCTCTCAGATTGAGCGCGGACAATGCGACGATTCCTGATCGGTTCGTCTCGACCGCGACAGGCTGTCACGACATCTCACCGCAATCAAGGCGCGCCTTTCGCCGGCGCGCTAGGCGGACAAGGGCGTGCGCTCCGAGTCGGCGGAGATCGAAAAGGAACCGCGCGCGAATCTGCGCAAGGCGTGGAGCAGGGCGTTCGCGGGATCGGCCGGCGCCCGACGCGAGCGGAATGCGACATGCCCGTCGGGCCGCACGAGCGCCGCGCCGTCGGCGTCGATCCCATAGATCTGCGTCATTGTCGGTTGATCCGCGCGCTCGACGAAGTCGCCGCCCTCTCCGATGCGATAGGCGCGAAGCCGCAGGCTCTCCGTCTCCGCAGCGCGCCGCGCCGCGGAAATCCATGCTTCTCCTTTCGGACCCGTGACGAGAACGAATCCGTCGTAGAAGAGATCGATGGTGGAAAGCTCCCGCCCCTCCGAGTCGCGGAGCCACAGATGCGGCGCGCGCGCGCCCGGATGGGCGGTGGCGCGATAGTCGCTCACCGTCGATCGCTCGGGCTCCGTGCCGTCGGGGATCACCGCGCCGGAGCGATAGATCGTTCCGAATTGCTGTCCCTGAGAGTAGAATTGTTCGCGCTGACGCGGAATCGACTCGGCGATCTTGGCGCGCAGCGCGCGTCCTGCCGGCGTGTCCTTCTCGATGTCGGCGAGGATCTCCGGATTGCGGAGCAGCCATCCGGTCTCCTCCATCCGTCGTGTGTTCTCGAGGCATTGCGCGCCGTTGAACTCTGCGACCGGCTTGCGCTCGGCCTCATAGGTGTCGAGCAACGCGTCGTCGGCCCGGCCGCGCAGCGCGAGATCGAGCTTCCAGACGAGATTGACGCTGTCCTGCACGCCGGAGTTCATGCCGAAGCCGCCGTGCGGCGGAAAACGATGGGCGGAGTCGCCGACGAAGAACACGCGGCCGATGCGCCAGCGGTCTGTGACGGCCTGGTCGTGCTTCCAATGCAGGATGCTCGTGATCTCGAGCTCCGCCTCCGGGTCGCCGACGGCGAGCCGGATGATGTCGCGGCACCGCTCGGGCGTATAGCTCTGCGGGTCCTCGTCCGGCGCGGCCTCGAAATTATAGGACCAGCGGTTGGTCTGTCGCCGCCAGCCGAGGGCTCCCTGCGTCTCGGCGTTGACGACCCAAAACAGGCCGTAATGGCGCCCGGCGCGATGCCTTTCGAGATCGGCGCGGAACTGCACATTGATCGAATTGCCGAAGGCGCCCGACCCGCTCTCGCCGACGCCGAGCGCCAGTCGCGTCGGGCTGCGGACGCCGTCGGCGGCGATCAGATAGCGCGCGCGGACGGTCGTCTCGCGGCGGCCGGTCGTCTCGTCGAGCACGTCGACGAACACGCTCTCGTCGGTCTGCGCGAGGAATTGGGCGCGCTTGCCGAATTCGGCGCGCACATTCGGATGCGCCTCGATCTGCGAGAACAGGATCGGCTCGTAGAGGTCCTGGCCGCAGAAGCAGGGGCCTTCCGGCGACAGCGCGCTCCACAATTCGATGTCCGCGGCGCTGCCGAAGTCGATCCGCCCGAGCTCGATGCCGGCGAGGCGCGTCATCCACGCGAAGCCCGATGTCCGCGCGCCCGGCGGCAGCACGCCGCGGCTCGCCTCGCGTATGCGGCCGGCGACGCCCCATCGGCGGAAAATCTCCATGGTGCGGGCGTGGATGCCGCCCGCTTTGGGATGCCGGGACAGGCTGTCGCGGCGCTCGAACAGCGCGACTCGATGGCCCAGCCGGCCGAGCTGCAGCGCGCTCGCGCATCCGACCGGCCCGGCCCCGACGATCAGGACATCCGCTTCCTCGCTCCGGCCGCCCCGCGCCGCATCATCGGTCATGGTCGCGCTCCTATATAAATCTATAATGCCGATTGTTAAAGTAGATTATGCGCCGTTCGGCTCGCATCGAAAGAGGCATGCTGCGGAACGCAGCGTTCCATCATGGCCTCGCGATCATCCTCGCGAGGAACGTTATTCTCGCGCGGCTGGAACGGCCGCTACGGAGAATGGCCGTGAGGGGATCGCTCATGTCGGAGATTCGTGTTCTCGCTATTCCGGGCTCGCTGAGAAGGGCGTCCTACAACCGAAAGATCGCAGAAAGCCTGCAGGCGCTCGCGCCCCGCGGAATGAAGATCGCCGTCTACGAACATCTTGCCGATCTGCCGCATTACAATGAGGATCTGGACCATGACGAGCCGCCGCCGGCGGTGCGTTCGCTGCGCCGGGAGATCATGGAGGCGGACGCGGTCTTCTGGGTCTTTCCCGAGTTCAACCATTCGGTTCCGGGCGTGCTGAAGAATCTCGTCGACTGGGCCTCTCGTCCGCTCGGCGCGGCGGCTCTGTTGGGCAAGGTCTCGGCGCTCGCGGTGGCGAGCCAGGGCCATGGCGGTCATCGCGGCATGGCGGAGCTCGCGCGCATTCTGCGCGATCTCGGTGGCTTCGTGGTGCCGGCGCCAGAAGTCTGCATCCAGCGCGCGCACGAGCGGCTGGCGGTCGACGAGCTCGGCGCTCTTCGATTTGTCGATGCGCGGACGCGCTCGTCCCTGGAGCTGCTGTTGAAGTCGCTCCATCGCGCCGCGATCGACAAGGCGGGAGAGCACGCCGCGATCCCCTGGCGTGAGTTTTTGTCGCTCATACGGTAAGACATGGCGAAATCAGGCTTCTCCATGACATGGACGCCGTCCTCGGCGACCTCGATGCGATAGTCCGGATCACGCACCTGCGCGGCCAGTGTCGCAATGTCCTCTGGAGTCGTCGCATTAGGCTTGCGGTCTCGCAGCGCCATCAGTCCGCCGCCGAAGCCCTGGGGCAGCGCTTTCGCCTCGCGCGCCGCGTAATATTCGCGGCGCGCCCGGTCGAATTCACGGATCGCCGTCCGGCAGTGTGGACTCACCTGCACCGCGAGAACGGCCGTGACGTGGAGTTCGGACACGAGCCCCATCGGCAGCGCATTGACGCCGGTCGTGTCGGCGTCCGTCAGCTCGGTGACATTGTCGATCCCCATCAGGATCGGCGCATCCCTGCGCCGGTCGCATGCGAGGACGCCCCGGAGCGCAAACGCCCGGCGGCCGCAAGCGATCCCCCTGGGACACCCCGCCCGAGGACTTCGATGTTGTCGCGGCAGGTCTCCCGGCTCGCGGGTCGTCGTCCCGGTCCGGCCTTCCCGGAGCCTCGTGGCTCCAGTGGCGCATAATCGACTTGCCGCTCACAGTTGCGGGGGCAGCTTCGGCATCGGCCCGGAGGCTCACCGAACTCCCTCTCGGCTCCGGCCCGCAATGGGCCGGAGAACCACGACGATTGCATTCTTTCGATTTGGTGGGCGCTTGTCGAGCACCCGGCACGATCACGCGCCTTGCTCGACGGCGTCGGCTCCAGCCTGGGCGATGATCCCATCCTGGAACGATAGAGCGGCGCTATCCAGTTCGCGAGCTGGCACAGGAACGGCATGTGAACACGTTCCGGGAATTTTCCGGGACCCTATGCGCCCATTCCGGGACTTTGAGATGTCTTGTTCCCTTTCAGGGCCATGACCGGCCCCGCCGAGGTTTCAAAACATTTCGGTTTTTCAGTGAGTTGTATGGTACCGCCACCCCGGCTCGAACGGGGGACCCCCAGATCCACAATCTGGTGCTCTAACCAACTGAGCTATGGCGGCCCGTCAGCGGGCGGGAAACTAGAAGCATCGCCGCTTCTTTGCAATGCGAATATCGCCACGGCGCGCGAAATCCGGGCGGCGCCGCCTCGCCTTGGCCGATGTCCGAATCTCTGCTTAACATGGGGCGCGCCGCATGCCTCTCGCCCGCGGCCCCGCGAGGACCGCCCGCCGATGAAAATCACTTTGATCCAGATGAACTCCGTCAGCGACAAGGCCGCCAATCTCACTGCCGCGAGCGCGCTGATCGAGCAGGCCGTCCGCGAGGAGCGGCCCGACTGGATCTGCCTGCCGGAGGTGTTCGACTTCATCGGCGGCAACCGCGCCGACAAGGCGGCCGCCGCCGAAACGCTGCCGGGTGGGCCCGCCTATTCGCTGTGCAGCGAGCTCGCCCGCCGCCACGGCGTCTTCATTCACGCCGGCTCCATTCTCGAAAAGGTCGAGGGCGAGGAGCGCCTCCACAACACCACGGTCGCCTTCGACCGGCGCGGCGAGGAGGTCGCCCGCTACCGCAAGATCCATATGTTCGACATCACCGCGCCGGACGGCGCGCAATATCGCGAGAGCGCCGCCTTCAAGCCGGGCGACGCCGTCGTCACCTATGATTGCGAGGGGCTCACCATCGGCTGCGCCATCTGCTACGATCTGCGCTTCCCCTATTTGTTCCAGAAACTCGCCGAAAAAGGCGCGGACCTCATCGCTCTTCCCTCCGCCTTCACGATGGTCACCGGCAAGGATCATTGGGAGGTGCTGCTGCGCGCCCGGGCGATCGAGAGCCAGACCTATATCGTCGCTCCCGACCAGACCGGCGCCCACAAGACCCGCCATGAGACACGCGTCAGCTATGGCCATTCGCTCGTCGCCGATCCCTGGGGCCATGTCGTCGCCCGCGCGTCGGACGGCGTCGGCATCGTCTCGACGCGAATCGACCCCGAGCGCATCCGCAAGGTGAGAGCGATGATCCCCGTGGCGACCCACAAGGTCGCGCTGCCGGCCTGACGCCTTCTCCCCTTCCCCCGAAGACGCATAACTGGCGGAGCCGCCAGCGGAATTCCCGCACGCTCTTGCGCGCATCGGCAAATTATGGCTAAAATATTGGTCTGCTTACAATCCGAAACAGGATGGGCGCCGAAAATGTGCGCCGGCAGCGGGGGGAGCAAAAATCATGGCGTCGCGTCCGAAAAACCGCGAGGCGGGCACGTTTGCGCCCGCACCGATAGCATGACCAAGAAAATCGAGCCAGGGCACACTTTGACGCGGGCCGCCCTGCGTGAGGCCGTCTACAGTTGTTGCCCGACGCTGTCGCGCGCCGAAGCCCGCCAGATACTCGACGCTACTTTCGAGGAGATCAGCGACGCGCTGGTCCGCGGCGAGCCGGTGAAGCTGCGCTCTTTCGGCAGCTTCAACGTGCGCGCCAAGCGAGAGCGCGTCGGCCGCAATCCCAAGACCGGCGTCGAGGCGCCGATCTGCTCGCGCAAGGTCTTGACGTTCAAGGCCTCGCCTGTGCTGATCGCGCAGGTCAACGGACAGTCGACCGCCCATCTCGAAGAGGCCGATTGAGCGCCGCGCGCCTCAGGCGTCGGCCGCGGCGAGCAGCTCGGCCAGGGTAAAATCCGTCCGGCCTTCGAAGCGCCGGACGATCGCCTCGATCCGCGGCAGGTCGTCGAGGCTCTCGACGTCGAGCCGCGCCTCTGGACGCGCCGCCTCCGGCGGCGCCTTCAGGCTGAGCGGGCGATAGATGCGGCTGTTCTCGCGCAGGAAGGCCGGCCCGCGGCGGCGCTGCTCGGGCTCGCCGCAGCGCGCCTCGGCCTCGGCGAGCGCGGCAAGAGTGAAGCCGTCGATCTCCATGCCGCGAGGATAGGTCGGCGCGAGCGTATTGCCGATCCAGTCGAGCATTCCGTCGGTCAGTTGCAGAAGCTCGGCGACGTGGTTCACCAGCGCCGGATCGATCAAGGGATTGCGCGCGTCGATCAGCACCCCGCCCTGCGCGCCGGCGGCGCGCAGGGCCGCGAGCAGGCGGCCGATGAGATCGTCGCGCCCGCCCGTCTCGCAGACGACGCCGCGCGCGGCGCAAAAGGCGCGGATCGGCTCGTCCTCCCCCTCGTCGCCGATCGTGACCGTTATGCCGGTCAGCTTGTCGGCGCGCGAGACTCGCGCCAGCAGGAGGTCGAGCAGCGGCTCGCCGGCGAGGGGCGCCAGAGCGCCGGTCTCGCGGCCGTCCCGGATCATGGCGGCGGAAACCACGGCGAGAACGTTCATCGGCGCCGCCTCAATCGCGGATTTCCGTCTGAATGGTGAAAATGTCGTAGGGCGGAGCGTTCTCGGCATTGGCGTAGCCCATGGGCTCGCCCGCCTCTCCATCGGCCGCGACCGGCCGGCGCAGGAGGCCGCCGATCTCTCCGCCATAGACATGGATGGCGATCGCGACATCGCCGGCCGCTGCATCCGCGAGGCGGACGGCGGCTTCGCTCGCCGAGCGACAGGCCTCGACGGCTCCCCGCGGGAGCGCGCGCGGCGCTCCCTCCGCGACGCCGCGCGCGAGGCTACCGCGCAGCGCGCCGACGATCTCCCAGACTCCCGGCTGCTCGACGCAGAGCAACGCGCCGCCCGAAAGGACCGAGGCGACGACGGCGAAACGCGCCATGCCGTCGCTATAGAGCTGAAATTGCCGCGCCTGCCCGGCCGGCGCGGCGGCGAAAACCTGCGGCAGCCAGTCGTCGCTCGAAACGAGCCGCGTCATCAGATCGCGGCCGATGAGAAGAATTTCGCGCTCGCTGTCGGCGAGCTCGACCATGGATTGAATGTCCCAGATGAACCGCTTCAGAGCGGGTGGAACCGGGACTCTCGTCGGCTCTGTGGCCTCGATCGCTGCGCTGGTCATGACGCGCGATGAAATGCAAGCAATGCGCCAGAGCTTTTCACCCGAAAATGGGCCCGCGCTTGGCGACGGCGAGCGCCTTGGTCAGATCCTGGGCCAGCTCGGCCTTCTGGTCGGGACCGAGAAAGGCGCCGATCTCGACGCGCTCGTCGCGCGCGACCAATATCACGCGCTGCGTGCCGAACTCTTCATGGACTTCCTGCTCGAGCCGCACCCAATAAGTGTCGAAGCGCCATTCGGCGCGCCCGCCATTGGCCGCGGTCTTCACGAAGCGCAGCTCGAAGGGCGAGAGGTCGAGCGTCTCGAAGGCGCGCGCCGAATAGAAGCTCACGCGGAAGGCGATGTAGAGCGCCAGCACGTCGAGCCCCATGAAGCCGACCACGGGCCAAGCGCCCATCACGTAGAATGGCAGCGAGAGAGCGAAGGTCCCCGCGCCGAACAGCACGATGAAGCGCCTGAACGCGCCGGGCGTCATCGAGCGATACGGCGTCAGCCGCGTGCGATAGATCGCGTTCGTCGCGGGCGCCTCGGTCACGTCCACGCCTTTCGTTCTGCTGATCGTCGAGTTATAACGCATCCATGCCGAACGGAAAGAGCGCGCCCGCCGAGCCGCGGCGGATATCGTCGCGGCCGAAGACGTCGCCGCGCAGTCGGGAGGCCGCGCGAATCGTCGAGATATTCTCGCGCCTCGAGGCGGCCGATCCGCATCCCGAAGGCGAGCTCGAACATGTGAATATCTATACTCTGCTCGTCGCCGTCGTGCTCTCGGCGCAAGCGACCGACGTCGGCGTCAACAAGGCGACGCGCGCCTTGTTCCAGGTCGTCGACACGCCGCAGAAGATGGTCGCGCTCGGCGAGACGGGGCTGAAAGAGTATATAAAGACCATCGGCCTCTATCCGACCAAGGCGAAGAATGTCATCGCTCTGAGCCGGCAGCTCATCGAAACGCACGGCGGCGAGGTTCCTTGCGACCGCGAGGCGCTGGAGGCGCTGCCGGGCGTCGGCCGCAAGACCGCCAATGTGGTGCTGAACATCGCCTTCCACGTGCCGGTCATCGCCGTCGACACGCATATTTTCCGCGTGTCGAACCGGCTGCCGCTCGCCGAAGGCAAGACGGTGGAGCAGGTGGAGGCGGGGCTCGAGAAGATCGTGCCGGAGCGCTTCAAGCTTCACGCCCATCACTGGCTCATCCTGCACGGCCGCTATGTCTGCAAGGCGCGCCGGCCCGAATGCGAACGCTGCATCATCGCCGACCTCTGCCGTTTTTCGGGCAAGACGATTTGAGGAGGCCGCGCCGGGGCGATCGGGTGAAGGACCACAGTCCTCGCCCTCATGCTGAGGAGCCCGCGAAGCGGGCGTCTCGAAGCACGGGGGCGAGTTCCAGATCGCGGAATGCAAGGTTCCCGCGTGCTTCGAGACGGCTCCTTCGGAGCCTCCTCGGCATGAGGGAGCCTTCACCCGATCGCCCTGCAAGGCGCGCCGGGAGTATTGCTTTGGCCACGCTCGGGCGTTAGCTTCTCGACCGAGCTCTGGTTTATTCAGAATCGCGCAGCGCTATGATTTTCAGGAGTCGGCCATGTTCCGCACACGAATCGGATTCGCGATCCTCTATCTCGTGACGAGCTGCGTGACGGCGTTGCTTCCCCGATTTTGCTGGGCCGAGAGCGCAAAAGCACAGGCTCTTCCCGCGAATGCAAAGGTCGTCTTTCTCGCGGACAACAGCACCGGCGTCGGATATCAACCTTACATAACGGATGGCACCTCAGCCGGAACGAAGCGAATTCCGCTTCCGGCCTCGCCGATAGGCATCGTGAAATTACTGGCGCTGCCGGGGAGGGTCGCGATTTGCTGGGCTACCTTCGACCAGACACCTCAATATTATATTTCATTCGTCGATTCGAAAGGTAAACTGGACAATTGGCGGGCGCCGTTCGAATCCGCTATTGTCGGCTGCCAGAAAAGCGGTTCGACGGCTTATCTCACGGTGCAGATCGAGGGGACACAATTCCTCTACTCCAGCCGCGGCACATCCGCGTCGACAAAGGTCGTCGGGAGCGCCGAGAATCGACGATTCGGGCGTGTTTTCAGATTCAACGGCGCGGATTATGTGACGGCTTATTTCGCCGGAGCCACCGCGTCGGCCTATAAGATCGCCGGCTCCCGCCTTGTCCGCGCGTTCGACTACTCGCTCGATCCCAACCCACTATCATCATGCTGCGTGGGTTGGGAGACGCAGATCGGGAATCACCTGCTCTTCGCCAATTGGACCAGAACGCACGGCGTGGAGTTGTGGACGACCGACGGCACGAATGCGGGCAAACGCCTGCTCAAGGCGATCTACCCGGGTCAGACGAGCAGCATGGAAGATATGCTGACGACCAATCCGATCGTCGCCGGCGGCAGGTTGATCTTCCCCGCAACCGACCCGGTCAATGGAGCGGAGCTGTGGGCGAGCGATGGGACGAGCGCCGGCACGGTTCGGTTGACAAGTTTTCCAAGATACGACGCCTGGAACAGAACTTACTTGGACGAACGCATCATGGCCTATGGGACGAAAGCCTATTTCGTCGTGCCCAACGTTGTTTTCGGCCGGCAAGATAATCGCGGCATGAGTCTGTTCGTCACCGACGGCACGAAGACGGGTACGAAAAGAATCCCGTTCATCATCAAGGGAAAAGAACTGCTCATCATGGACCGCGGCGCGATCGCGGGCGGGTGGCTCTATACGGGCGCCATGCCGTACGACATTCCGGGCTGTCGCCGCCAGCCCGTTGAAGAACTTCATCTCTGCAATGACGCACTATACAGATACAATATTTCGTCTGGGGCCCTGCAGTTGGTCAAAGACATCAATTCGACCTATGATCGCTTTGATCGTAGCAACTCTTTCACGGCTGTCGGCGCTGGAATCGTTTTCTCCGCCGCCGACAGGCGCTCGGCCGATAATCCGCCGTCTTTCTTCGACTCCGAGCCCTGGTCGAGCCTCGGAACGGCCGCGACGACGACGAAGATCAAGGACATCGCGCCGTCGGTGGTCGGCTCGAACCCTTACGGATTCACCAAGCTGCTTCCCTGATCGCGCGACGGCCCCACCCGCAGCCGCGACGAAACGCACCGATCCGGCGGGCGACAACGGGCAGCATGCGCCAATATGGGGCTCGCCCTCGGGCCGAGGAGCAGCCGTCGGGCCACGGAGTAGAAGCGGAAATCGGTATCAGCGTCCAACTCGCGACGGGCCTCGATACAGATTTTCAGGACCCGCCGGCTTTCCACTTCGCCCGTCGGGGGGAGCAGGGAAAGTGCGTTGAAAGGCTGATCCGGTCGGAAGTTCATAGCGTGAAATCCCAAAAATTTCGACAGATCGCAACGATATGTCGCGAGCATCGACATGTCGTTGCGACATGTCGATAATTCGCAACATTTTCGACATATAGCCGGACGGTCCGCAGGCCGCAAGGCTGCGGCGGGCGAGGCCGAGGGCGATCCGGCGAAGGCTCCTCATGCCGAAGAGGCTCCGAAGGAGCCGAAGCACGCGGCGACCTCATCCGATCCTCCGCTTGCGCCCTCCGCCGCCCTGCGCTACCCCGGCCTTCCCCCGAACTTGGCGGAGGGAGACTTCGATGCGCCATTTCGCCGCCGCGCCGCTCCTTTGCGCGCTCCTCGCCGCCGCGCCGGCGGACGCCGCCGATCTCAACGATTATCCGACCGCCGCGCGCGCCGATTATGTGTTCGGCTGCATGAAGGCCAATGGCGACACGCGGCAGGCGCTGGAGCAATGCTCCTGCTCGATCGACGTCATCGCCTCGATCCTGCCTTATGACCGCTATGTGGCGGCCGAGACGGTGGCGAGCATGGACCAGCAGGTCGGCCAGATCGGCTCGATGTTCCGCAACTCCCGCATCGCCAAGGATGCGCTGGAAAATCTGCGCCGCGCCCAGGCCGAGGCGCAGGTGAGGTGCTTCTGACGCGGAAGCCTACCCGCCCGCGAGCCGCGCCGCCGCCCTCGCATGGCCGATCAGCGGCAGCAGCAGCGACAGTTCCGGCCCGGTCTCGGCGCCCGTCAGCGCCAGCCGCAGCGGGTGAAACAGCGCCTTGCCCTTGCGGCCGGTCTTCGCCTTCAGCCCGGCGGTCCATGAGCCCCAGGTCGTCTCGTCCCAAGGCTCCCGCGGCAGAGAGGCGAGGGCCTGAGCGAGCAGCTCCGCGTCCTCGCGGACCGGCGCGATCTCGCCCTCGACCACCCGCCACCAGTCGAGCACGTCGCCGAAGGCCGGAAGATTGCCGCGCACCGCGCGCCAAAACGGCTCGGCCTTGAAGCCGACGATCTCATGCGCCTCGAGCCGCTCGCGCACGTCCTCATAGTCGAGCCGCGCCAGAGTGCGGTGGGTGAGCGGGCCGAGATCGGCGGGATCGAAGCGCGCGGCGTTGCGCGAGAGATGCGCGAGGTCGAATTCTTTCGCGAGTTCGGCGAGCGAGCGGATCGGATGCACGCTGTCCGAGGAGCCGGTCAGCACGGCGAGCGCGGCCACCGCCAGCGCTTCATAGCCCTCCTCGCGCAAGGCTCCGATCGACAAGGCGCCGCTGCGTTTGGACAACGCCTCGCCGGACGAGCCGACGAGCAGATTGTGATGGGCGAAGACGGGCGGATGATGTCCCGGCGCGAGCGCCTGGAACAGGCGGATCTGCACCGCCGTATTGGTCACATGGTCCTCGCCGCGGATCACATGAGTGATGCCGAGGTCGATGTCGTCCACCACCGAGGGAAGCGTATAGAGAAAGCTGCCGTCCTCGCGCAGCAGCACCGGATCGGACAGCGAGGCGCAGTCGATCGCGCAAGGCCCGCGCACGAGATCGCGCCATTCGACGACGCCGGGCTCCAGCCGGAAGCGCCAGTGCGGCCGGCGTCCCTCCGCCTCGAGCCGCGCGCGATCCTGCGGCGAAAGACGCAATGCGGCGCGGTCGTAGATCGGCGGCAGGCCGCGCGCCTGCTGCAGCTTGCGGCGCTTCTCCAATTCTTCCGGCGTCTCGTAACAGGGATAGAGCGCGCCGGCGTGGCGCAGAGCCGCCGCAGCGGTCTCGTAGAGCCCGACGCGCTGCGACTGGCGCAGCGTCAGGTCCGGCGCGACGCCGAGCCAGGCGAGGTCGACCTCGATCGCCTGCGCGAACTCCTCGCTGGAGCGGACGACGTCGGTGTCATCGAAACGCAGCACGAATCTTCCATTGTGGGCGAGCGCATACAGATAATTGAGCAGCGCCGGCCGCGCATTGCCGATGTGAAGGCGGCCCGTCGGCGACGGCGCGAAACGAACGATCGGAGCGGTCATGGCCATAGTTCGGCAGGAGGAGACGGGGGGCGTCGCGCGACGCGACAAGATTCTCGCGCCGCCGCCCTTTTGCCAAGACCCGAAGGAATTGTCAGGTGGAATATCGCAGTGGCCGGCCCCGGGTCTGCGCCGCCGGCGCCGCCCGCCGGCGCCGGCGAAAGCGGCCCCGGCCCCGGCTCCGCTTCCTCTCGACTCCCGCAAGTGACAGGCAGAGAACACGAATGATCATCGCCGCCTATGCGTGCGCCGCGCTCTGCGCGGCCATGGTTTCGCTCAACCTCGCCGCCATCGCCATCGCCGCCTTCCGCTGCCGCGCCCGCCCGCGCACGCTGCCCGCCCCGCCCACGGCGCCGCCGGTCAGCATCGTGCGGCCGCTGCGCGGCCTCGAAACCTTCAGCGAGGAGACGCTCGGCTCGAGCTTCACGCTCGATTATCCCCGTTATGAGATTTTGTTCTGCGTGCAATGCGCCAATGATCCGGTGATCGGCCTAGTGGAGCGGCTCATCGCGGCGCATCCCCATATTCCCGCGCGGCTGCTGGTCGGCGACGATTACGTCAGCGCCAATCCCAAGCTCAACAATTGCGTCAAGGGCTGGGACGCGGCGCGCCACGACTGGGTCGTGCTCGCCGATTCCAATGCGCTGCTGCCGCCGGACTATGTCCAGACCATGCTCGCCGCGTTCCGCGGGGACACGGCGCTCGTCATCTCCATGCCGATCGGTTCGCGCCCGAAGGGTTTCTGGGCCGAGGTGGAATGCGCCTTCCTCAACACTTTCCAGGCGCGCTGGCAATATGGCGCGGAGGCGGTCGGCATCGGCTTCGCCCAGGGCAAGAACATGATGTGGCGGCGCGAGGTGCTGGAGCGCGCCGGCGGCATCAGAGCGCTCGGCGCCGAGATCGCCGAGGACGCCGCCTCGACCAAGATCATCCGCGCGCAGAAGATGAAGGTGCGGCTCGTCGACATGCCCTTCGAGCAGCCGCTCGGCCATCGCACGGCCCACGAGGTCTATTCGCGCCATGTGCGCTGGGCGCGGCTGCGGCGCGTGACCTTCCCCGCCTATTTCGCGCCGGAGTTCATGAACGGCAGCTTCGCGCCGGTGCTGACGGGCGCCTATGCCGCCCATCTGCTCGACGTGAACGTGCCGCTCGTCGTCGCCGCGATTCTGGCGACGCTCTATGGCGCCGAGTTCGCGCTCGCCCGCGTCGCCGGCTGGCGGCTCTCCTGGCGCAGCCCCTTCGCACATCTGACGCGCGACCTTCTTCTGCCGGTGATGTTCGTCGACGCCTGCCTCTTCGACGATTTCGTCTGGCACGGCAACGCCATGACCGTGCGCGAGCAGGAAGAGCAGACCACGGGCTGAGCGTAAGGCTCAGCCCTTCTTCTTTTCCGATTGCCGTGCCCGGAAGGCGCTCGCCCAGCCGCCCTTCTCGATCTGACGCCCCCGCGCGACCGAGAGCGCGTCGCCCGCGACGTCCCGCGTGATCACCGAGCCGGAGCCGACATAGGCGCCGTTTCCGATCGTGACGGGCGCGACCAGCGCCGAATTGGAGCCGACGAAGGCGCCCTCGCCGATCACCGTGCGATATTTGAAGAAGCCGTCGTAATTGCAGGTGATGACCCCGGCGCCGATGTTGGAACGAGCGCCGACCGAGGCGTCGCCGATATAGCTCAGATGATTGACCTTGGCGCCCTCTCCGATGTCGGCGGCCTTGATCTCGACGAAATTGCCGATCCTCGCCTCGGCCGCGAGCCGCGCCCCCGGCCGCAGCCGCGCATAAGGACCGACCTGGGCGCCGGCGCCGACGCTCGCCCCCTCGAGATGGGAGAAGGCGTGGATCGTCGCGCCGTCGCCGATCGCAACGCCGCGCCCGATCACGACATGCGGCTCGATCGTCACATCGCGGCCGATCTCGGTGTCGAAAGAGAGGAACACGGTTTCCGGCGCGATCAGCGTCGCCCCGCCGAGCATCGCGGCGCGGCGCAGCCGCTGCTGCGCGACCGCTTCCGCCCGGGCGAGCTGCGCGCGGTCGTTCACTCCGAGCACCTCTTCCTCCGCTGCGAGGACGACCCGGGTCGACAAGCCCGCGCCGACGGCGCGCTCGACGACGTCGGTGAGATAGAACTCGCCCTGGGCGTTGACGGAGCCGACGCCCTCGAGCAGAGCGAGCGCGCATGCGCCGTCGATCGCCATCAATCCGGCGTTACAGAGTGTGACGCGCCGTTCCTCTTCGCTCGCGTCTTTCTCCTCGCGAATGGCGAGCGCGCCGCCATCGGCGTCCCGAAGCACGCGTCCATATCCGAAAGGGTTCGCCGCCTCGAAAGCGAGAAGGGCGACGCCCGCGCCCTGAGCGAGCCCCGCTTGCAACGCCGCAACGGTCGCAGGCGAGACGAGCGGCGTGTCGGCGAAGAGCACGATCAGATCGTCATAGCCTTCGGCGATGGCCTCGCGCGCCGCCAGCACGGCGTGGGCGGTGCCGAGCTGTCGCTCCTGCACGAAACTCCGCGCTTTGGGACTGAGGCGGCGCGCCTCGGCGGCGACGTCCTCGCGGCCGGCGCCGACGACGACGGCCACAGCCTCGACGCCAGCGGCCGCGACCGTGGCCAGCACATGGGCGAGCATCGAGCGCCCCGCCACCTCGTGCAGCACTTTGGGACGGCGCGATTTCATGCGCGTCCCCTCCCCCGCTGCGAGGATCACGGCGAGAGCGCGCCTGTCGGTCGATCGCTTGTCTTCTGTCATGAGGCTCCGCGCATCTGCTGACGAGCCCGAAGGCTCGAGGGTTGGAGGGGGCGTTTCCGCCTTCGGTCCGAACGACTAGGACGGAAGCCTTTCAATCGTGCAACCAAGGAACAAAGAATCGCATTCCGAACGGCGATCTTTCGGGTATACCCGTCTGGCGCGCGCGCCTCTTCCTCCGATTTACCTATTCCGCCATCCCCGGTTCCGGCCTCCCAATGCTCGAACGCAGAGACGTCTTGAAAGCCGCCCTGGCCACTCTCGCCGCGAGCGTCGGACCGGGCGGCGGCGCAGCTCAGCCCGCGCCCGCCGCCCCGCCGGGCGCTCCCGCTCCCTTCAACCGCGATATGGTCCTCGACATCGCCCGCGCCGTCGCCAAGCGGCCCTTCGCCCCGCCGCCGACCGATCTGCGCGAGCCCTTCGCCAATTTGAGCTATGAGCAATATGTCGGCATCAAGACGCGGCCCGGAGCCGCCATATGGAGCGGCGAGAACCGCGGCTTCGCGATCGAGCCGCTGCATCGCGGCTTCATCTTCGCGGCGCCGGTCGAGCTGTTCGTCGTCGAAGACAATCTCGCGCGGCGCGTCCCCTATGACCAGTCGACCTTCGACTACGGCGCGCTGAAGGTCGGCGACAAGGTCCCCGACGTCGGCTTCTCCGGCTTTCGCGTGCTCGGCCGGCGCGAGGACGGCCGCGACACCCAGCTCGCTCTGTTTCAGGGCGCGAGCTTCTATCGAGCCGTGGCGCCGGGACAGACGCTCGGGGTGACGGCGCGCGGCCTCTCCATCCGCACCGCCGATCCGCGCGGCGAAGAGTTCCCGGCCTTCCGCATTTTCTGGATCGAGAAGCCGACCCTCGCCGAGAACGCGCTCGTCATCCACGCTCTGCTCGAGTCGCAGAGCGTCGTCGGCGCCTATCGCTTCACTCTGCGCCCCGGCGAGGCGACGCTGATCGACACCGAGCTGACGCTGGTCCCGCGCGCGGCGGTCGACCATTTCGGGCTCGCCGGCGCCGCCGCGTCCTCGCTGTTCACGCCGCTCGACAATCGCCGCGCCGACGACGCGCGGCCGGCGGTCGCCGAAACCAACGGCCTGCAGATGCTGACCGGGAAAGACGAATGGCTGTGGCGCCCGGTCTCCAACCGCGACACATTACAGATATCGGCCTTCGTCGACGCCAACCCCAAGGGCCTGGGCTTTCTGATGCGCGAGCGCGACATCGACGCCTATCAGGACGATGTGCAGCATTGGGAGCGCCGTCCGTCGCTCTGGATCGAGCCGATCGGCGATTGGGGAGAGGGATCGGTGCAACTCGTCGAAATCCCCTCCGAGTCCGAGATCAACGCCAATATCGTCGCCTATTGGCGGCCCAAGCAGCCGCTCGCGGTGGGCAAGGAGGCGACCTACGCCTACCGGCAGTTCTGGTGCTGGAGCCCGCCGGCCCGGCCGCCGCTGGCCATCGCCGCGACGGCGCGGGGCGGGCGCTCGCCCTTCCCCAAAATGCGCCGCTTTATCGTCGTTTTCACGGGTGATGCTCTGGCCGATCCGCAGCGCGCGGCGAATGTCCGAGCGGCCTTGACCACATCGCCCGGATCGGCGACCAACGTTCGAACCTTCTGCAACCCGCAGGCGAAAACGTGCCGCGTCGTCTTCGACGTCGACCCCGCCGGCGAGACCTTCTGCGAGATGCGCCTCGTGCTCCGGTCGGGCGACGAGCCGCTCAGTGAAACCTGGCTCTATCGATGGACGCAGTAGCCCTCACCCTGATCGAGCCGCCGCCGGTCGAGGACATGCCCGCCCCGACCCCCGCGGATCCGGCCGCCGCCCCGCCGATGCCGCCGGAGCGTCGGCTCGACATGCCGACGCAATCCTTGTGGCGCTTCGACGCGCGCAAACGGCGGCGTCTCGCGGCTCCCGCGCTGTGGCGCACGCCCTGGATCTCGCGTCTCGTCACCTTCGGCGGCGGGCTGGCGCTCACCGTCTATGGCGGCTATGAGATGTATCGCGTGATCGACGTCGGCGGCGTCACCACGCTGAAATGGGCGCTGCTGGCGCTGTTCGTGCTCAATTTCTCCTGGATCGCGCTCGCCTTCGCCAGCGCGGTCGTGGGCTTCTTCGCTCTGCTCGCTTCGCGCCGGCCGCCGGCCATGCCGGAGCGGCTCGAGGCCCGCACCGCGGTGGTGATGCCGATCTACAACGAAGCGCCGAGCCGCGTGTTCGGCGCGCTGCAGGCGATCCTGCAGGACGTCGAGGCAACGGGGCTGGGGGCGCATTTCGACTGGTTCTTCCTGTCCGACACGACCAATCCCGACATTTGGATCGCCGAGGAGCGGGCCTTCATCGCCATGCGCCGCCGTCTCGGTCCGCAAGCGCGCATCTATTACAGAAGGCGCGAGAAGAACGTCAGCCGCAAGGCCGGCAATATCGCCGATTTCGTCACCCGCTGGGGCGGCGCCTATGCACATATGGTGGTGCTCGACGCCGACAGCCTGATGGCCGGCGATACGATCGTGCGGCTCGCCGCGGCGATGGAGGCCGATCCCGACGCCGGCGTCATCCAGACGCTGCCGCTCATCATCAACCGCAACACGCTCTTCGCCCGCGTGCAGCAATTCGCCGCGCGCATCTATGGGCCCGTCATCGCCGCCGGCCTCTCGCAATGGATGGGACGCGACGGCAATTATTGGGGCCATAACGCCATCATCCGCACCGAGGCCTTCACCCATCACTGCGGATTGCCGGATCTGAAGGGCCGCCCGCCCTTCGGCGGCCACATCCTCAGCCACGACTTCGTCGAGGCGGCGCTGATCCGCCGCGCCGGCTACGCCGTCTATATGATGCCGACGCTCGGCGGCTCCTATGAAGAGAGCCCGCCTTCGCTGATCGACCTCTCGATCCGCGACCGGCGCTGGTGCCAGGGCAATCTGCAGCATTCGCGCGTCTTATGGGCGCGCGGCTTCCATTGGGCCTCGCGCCAGCATTTCCTGACCGGCATTTTCGGCTATCTCACCTCGCCTCTGTGGCTCTGCCAGCTGCTGGTCGGCATCGCGCTCGTCTTCCAGGCGAGCTATTTCCGGCCCGAATATTTCACCTCGCAATTCACTCTGTTTCCGGTCTGGCCGCGCTTCGACGCGGAGCGCTCGCTGGCCCTCTTCGCGCTCACCATGGCGATCCTGCTCGCCCCGAAAGCCTTCGGCCTCGCGCTGGCCTTGATCGACACGAAGACACGGCGCGGCTCCGGCGGCGTCTTCATGCTGCTCGTCTCGACCTTGTTCGAAGTGCTGATGTCGGCGCTGCTGGCGCCGATCATGATGCTGATCCAGACCGGCCATGTGTTCCATATTCTGTTCGGCTTCGACACCGGCTGGGACCCGCAGCGGCGCGATGACGGCTCGGTGCCGTTCAAGGCGATCGTCAAACGGCATCAGTGGCATGTGGCGCTCGGCCTGCTGACGCTCGTCGCCGGCCTCATGATCTCGCCCTCGCTCGTCGCCTGGATGTCGCCGACGATCACCGGCCTGATCCTCGCGATCCTGATCTCCTGGATCACCGGCCAGCGCTGGCTCGGCCTCGTCTTTCGCCGCGCCGGCGTGCTGGTGACGCCCGAGGAGACGACGACGCCGCCCATCGCGCGGCGTGGCCGGGCGCTGCACCGGCTGCTCGCCCGCGCCGGCCAGGACGAGATGAACGGCCTCGTCGCCCTTCATGCCGATCCGGAGCTGCGTGCATTGCACGAGGATTGGCTGCCGGCCCGTCCGCCGCGCGTGCGCGGACAGATTTCCGCCGATCGCGCCATGGCCGAAGCCAAGCTCGCCGACGCCTTGACCCTGGAAGAGGCCGTCGAATGGCTCGATCGCCGCGAGCGATTGGTGGTGCTGAGCGACCGTGCGCTGCTCGGCATGCTGGCGCGCCTGCCGCATCGGGAGCAAGCCGGGGAGCCGGCGGCAGCCTGAACGCTCGCCGAGTCTCGACGCGCGTCCCTTCTCCCGCTTGCGGGAGAAGGTGACCCCGCGAAGCGAGGTCGGATGAGGGTCGCTGCGGTTTGCAGAATTTTTGAATGGTTTCAATATCTCTGTACCGGATAGAGCCCTCATCCGACCCCGCTTCGCGGGGCCACCTTCTCCCACGAATGGGAGAAGGAGACGCGAGCCGTCAGGCGCCTGCGCTCCTTCACCTCCGCATAGACCGAGAGAATGCGCTCCACATGGCGGTCCAGCGTCGGCGGATCGCGCCAGAAGGCGTCATAGGCGCCGTTGGAGAGGCGCGCGACCAGCGCATCGTCCTTCAGCCGCATGAGCGCGCCCTCGAGCGAGCCGACGTCGCCGCTCGAAAACCACAGGCCGCTCACGCCGTCCTCCACCTCCTCGCGGCCGGCGCAGATATCGGAGACGACGATCGGAGTGCCCATGGCCTTCGCCTCCAGCACGGTGAGCGGCTGGCCCTCGTACCAGAGCGAGGGAAACACCAGCGCGCGCGCCGCCCGCATCTGCGCGCGAACCTCGGCCGGCGGCAGCCAGCCGAGAAAATGCGCGTCGGGGTAGCGCGCGCGCAATTCTTCCGCGATCGGCCCGTCGCCGATGAACGCCGGACGCAGCCCGGCGCGCGCCGCAGCCTCCGCGAAGAGGAAAGCGCCCTTCTCGGCCGAGAGGCGCCCGACGAAGATCGCCTCGCCGGACGCCGGTTCGCTCTTGCGGCCGAGGTCCTCGCAATCGATCGGATTGGAGACGCGATGCAGACGCGCGCCCTTCGGCAGGAAGGGCGCGACGATCTGCTGCTGATAATCGGAGATGCAGACGAAATCCGAAAAAATCTCCGGCAGGCGCGCGACGCGCTGCGCCACGGTGAGCCGGGCGTTGCGCCACAGCTTGCGCGGATAGTTGCGGCTGTCGCAATGCGTCGCCCAGCAGGAGGGCGACAAGGGCGTGCGCCGGCAGACCTCGTTGGTCTGATAATCATAGAAGCCGCCATTGGGGCAGAACAGGAAATATTCGTGCAGCGTGTAGAGCGCCGGCAGGCCGGAGGCGCGGATCGGCGCGGCGATGGCCGGCGAGAGCGCCTTGGCCCAGCCATGCACATGGACGATGGTCTCCTCCCGCGGCAGCCGCGCCAGCAGATCGGCGAGCGCGCGCGCGGCGCGAAGATTCCACGCGCCTTGCAGCGCGGCGGCCGCGCGCGAGGGATTGCCGAGCAGATCATGCTGATCGAGGCAGACCACCTCGACGCCCGCCCTCGCCAGGCGCTCGTCGACGGGCGCGGCGGCGGCGAACAGGATCGGCCGCGCGCCATGGGCCGCGAGCCCCAGCGCGCTCTCGATCGCCACTTTCGCCTGGCCGCCCGAGACGAAAGCGTGATCGACGCAGATGACGACGGTCGGATAGCGGGCGGCCATGGCGGACTCCGAGAGATGTTGCGCGCAAAGCTTGACCGAAAATGGCTTAAGCGGCCGTAAGCGCGACGCGCGCAACGCCGAGTTACGGTTACGATGCTTTCGCTCACGATTTGGCGGCGCGTTCGGCTCGCGATCACGGGCGAGGAAAAGATTAAGCAGTCCGCCTCGTTTGAATCCCGCCGCGCTCGCCGTTAAGGAAGAGCCCATGTCCGAACCCGCTCGTCTCTATCTCGCGACGCCGATCGTCACGGCCGCCGACGCCTTTCCACCCGCGCTGCGCGAAGCGCTGGAGGCGGCCGATGTGGCGAGCCTGCTGCTGCGTCTCGGCGAGGGCGAGGCGGACGAGATCATCGGCGCCGTCGCCGCGCTGACGCAGGAGCGCGACGTCGCGCTGATGCTCGAAGGCGAGAGCGATCGCGTCGCCCGCAGTGGCGCGGATGGGCTGCATCTTCCCTATGACGAGAAGCGCCTCGTCGCCGCGCTGAAGCGCCTGCATCCGGATCATATCGTCGGCGTCGGCGGCCTCGCGACGCGCGACGACGCGATGCGGGCGGGCGAGGCCGGCGCAGACTATCTGTTGTTCGACGCCGATTTCGAGCAGACTCTCGAGCGCGCCGCCTGGTGGGCGGAGATTTTCGAGACGCCCTGCGTCGCGCTCGCGCGCCGGCTCGAAGAGGTCGGCCCGCTCGCCGCCGCCGGCGCCGAATTCGTGATGATAGGTGAAGCAGTGTGGAGCGATCCGCGCGGCCCCGCCGAGGCGATGCGCGAGGCCGCCGCCCGCCTCGCCGCGAAAACGCCGGCATGAGGGCGAGATGAAAGTCGTTTTCCCCGTCGCGCTCTGCGCTCTTCTGGCCGCCGCCGCCGTCCGCGCGGAGGGACCGCCGGCGCTCGATTTCGCCTTCGGCGCCTATCAGCGCGGCGATTATGTCGCCGCCAGGGGCGAGGCCGAAAAGCGCCTCGCCGCCAACCCCAGGGACACCGCCGCGCTCACTCTGATCGGCCGGCTGCATCTCGACGGCGCCGGCGTCGCGCGCGATCCGGCCGAGGCGATGAGATGGTTCCGCCGCGCGGCCGACGCCGGCGGCAAGGACGCAGCCTATCTGTTCGGCGCGGCGACGCTGACCGGGCGCGACACGCCCAAGGACCGCAACGGCGCCCGCTATTACCTCGAGAAGGCGGCCGCGCAGAACCATCCGGCGGCGCTGAACCTGCTCGGCGAACTCGCTCTGGAGAACGACGGCGGCGCGCCCGATTTCCCCCGCGCCATCGGCTTTTTCCGCCGCGCCGCCGCGCTCGACGACGCCGACGCGTCTTACGCGCTCGGCCTGCTCTACAAGACCGGCCGCGGCGTCGGCCAGGATGCGAAGGAGGCGGCGCAATGGCTGCGCCGCGCGGTCGCCTCCGGGCATTCGGCCGCCATGGTCGAACTCGCCATCATGGAGTTCAACGGCGCGGGCGTCGCGCGCGACCGCGCCGACGCCGTCACCCTGTTGCGTCGCGCCGCCGAGGCCGGCAACGCCGTCGCCGAAAATCGCCTCGCCCGCCTGCTCGCCGAGGGGCTCGGCGTCGAGAAGAATCTCGCCGAGGCGACACGCTGGAACAATCGCGCCCGGGCCGCGGGGCTCGTCGACGCCAAGCTCGACGCGCTGCTGCAGGCTTCCGCGGCGAAATAGACATGGCGAGCCTCGCGGCGCATCTCGCGCGCGCCTTTCTGCGCCGGCGCCTGCGCCCTCGGCTTTCCGGCGATTTCGGCCTCGAGGCGGCGGCGCGCGCGCTCGACATGGGCTGGCCCTGGCCGGACGGGGCGCGCCGCGAGACGGACCCGCGGCTTCCCGGCGAATGGACGCGCTCCGGCCGCGCGGAGCCCGTCGCGACGCTGCTCTATCTGCATGGCGGCGCTTATTTCGCGGGCTCGCCGCGCGGGCGCCGGGCGATCACCGGTTTTTTCGCGCGCGCCGGCTTCGACGTCTTCGCGCCGGCCTATCGGCTCGCGCCGGCCCATGTGTTCCCGGCCGCGGTCGAGGATGTCGCCGAGGCCTATGACGCCATTGCGCGAAACGCCAAGCCCATCGTGCTCGCGGGAGACTCGGCCGGCGGCGGCCTCGTCCTCGCGCTCGCCCTGCGCCTGCACGACCGCGGCGCGCCCTCGCCGCGCGCGCTCGCGCTGTTCTCGCCCTGGACCGACCTCGCCGCGACCGGCGCTTCGGTTCGCGACAATGAAGACGCGGACCCGATCTTCACGCGCCGCGCCCTGAGGCTTGCGGCCCGGCAATATCTCGGCCGCGCGAGCGCGCGCGATCCTTTCGCCTCGCCGCTCCACGCCGATCTCGCGGGATTGCCGCCGTTGCTGCTGCATGTCGGCGCCGACGAGCTGCTGCTCGACGATTCGCGCCGCCTCGCCGAACGCGCGGCGGCCGCGGGCGTCGCGGTCGAATTGAAAATCTGGCCGGTCGTCCCGCACGGCTGGCAGATGGGCGCCGCCTTCATGCCCGAGGCGCGCCGCTCGCTCGCCGAGGCGGCCGCGTTTCTGGCCGGCCGCGCCGAGCGCTGACGCCCCTACTCCGCCGCCTCCTGGTCCCGCCCGCCGCGCGCGAGGCGCTCGGCCTTCAGCAGCTCGGCGACCAGAAAGGCGACCTCGATCGCCTGCTCGGCGTTGAGGCGCGGATCGCAGGTCGTGTCGTAGCGCATATGCAGCTCGCGCTCGGATATGTCGCGCGCGCCGCCGATACATTCGGTGACGTCCTGCCCGGTCATCTCGAGATGGATGCCGCCGGCATAGGTCCCCTCGGCGCGGTGGACGTCGAAGAAGGCGCGGATCTCGGACATCACGCGGTCGAAGGGCCGCGTCTTGCGGCCGCCGGCGCTGATCGTGTTGCCGTGCATCGGGTCGCAGCACCACACGACATTGCGCCCCTCGCGCGAGACGGAGCGCAGCAGCGCGAGCAGCGCGTCGGCCGCCTTCTCGGCGCCGAAGCGGCAGATGAGCGTCAGCCGTCCGGGTTCGTTCTGCGGATCGATGGCGTCGATGAGGCGCAGCAGCGCGTCGGGCTTCAGGCTCGGCCCGCATTTGAGGCCGACCGGGTTCTGAATGCCGCGGATATATTCGATATGGGCGCCGTCCGGCTGGCGGGTGCGATCGCCGATCCACAGGAAATGGCCGGAGGTCGCGAAATAGCCGCCTTCGAGCGAATCGACGCGGGTCAGCGCCTGCTCATAGCCGAGCAGCAGCGCCTCGTGCGAGGTGTAGAAATCCGTCTGGCGCAGCTCGGGATGATGCTCCGGATCGAGGCCGATGGCGCGCATGAAGCCCAAAGTCTCGCTGATGTGGTCGGCGAGCTGCGAATAGCGCTCCGAGAGCGGGCTGTTGCGCACGAAGCCGAGCATCCAGCGATGCGCGTTCTCGAGATTGGCGTAGCCGCCCGTGGCGAAGGCGCGGATGAGATTGAGCGTCGCCGCCGACTGGCGATAGGCCATCAGCTGGCGCTGCGGGTCCGGCCGGCGGGCGCTCGCGGTGAATTCGATATCGTTGATGATGTCGCCGCGATAGCTCGGCAGCTCCATGTCGCCCTGCTTCTCGTAAGGCGCGGAGCGCGGCTTGGCGAATTGCCCGGCGATGCGCCCGACCTTCACCACCGGCGAGGCCGCCGCATAGGTGAGCACCACCGCCATCTGCAGGAAGACGCGGAAGAAATCGCGGATGTTGTCGGCCGAATGCTCGCTGAAGCTCTCGGCGCAGTCGCCTCCCTGAAGCAGGAAGGCCCGCCCTGCCGCGACCTCGGCGAGCGCGCGCTTCAGGCTGCGGGCCTCGCCGGCGAAGACGAGCGGCGGAAAGCCGGCGAGCTGGCGCTCCACATCGGCGAGCGCGCCCTGGTCCGCATAGACCGGCGTCTGCTCGATCGGCTTCTCCCGCCAACTTCCCGGCGTCCAATGATCCACGGCTCGTCACTCCCGCGCGGCGCGGCGGCGCCCGCCGCCCGATCTATACAGGAGCGGCGCGCCGGAGGCGACTTTTTTGCCCCCTCCGCGCTCCGCTCGCGGCTCTCAGCGATCCGCCGTAGGGGACTCGGGCTCGGCGCGCGGCAGCAGCGGCGCCGCGGCGCCGGAGCGCTTGATCAGCGCGGCCGCGTCCAGCGCGAAGGACGGCTCGTCCCAGGCGCCCGACAGTCCGAAGCCGATCTGCACGCCATTGTCCCGCGGCGAGCCGGCGGCGTCGGCCTCGCGCGCCTGCGCCTTGATCGCGAGGCTGCGCTCGGGGATGCGGGCCGAGCCGGCGAAGGCCAGCGAGAAGCCCGGTCCATGCGCCTCGCCGTCCTCGATCGCGGCGGCGCCTTTGGCGATCTTGATCGTCGCGGCGGCGCGGTCGACCAGAGTGTGCCCCGAGCGAATGTCCAACGCGCTCGACAGAGGGCGCTTGTCGACGCGCCGCAGCGCGCGCTCGAGATCGATGCCGCCGACCTCGCCCTCGCTCAGGACGAGGCTCGCGCGCCCGTCGAGGTCGCGCATCATTTCCGCGGGACTGTCGCCGGCGGCGTCGAGCACGACGCCGGCGTCCAGATTGCCGCCGAGGTCGGGCCGCGCCGCGAGATCCCAGGCGAGCGCCCCGGCGTCCACCGCCTGCGTCTGCACATTGGCGTGGAGCTCCACCGCGCCGGCCGCATTGGCGGCGAGCGTGACGCGGCCCTTGATCGTTCCCTTATAGGCCTGCGCTTCGTTGAGCGCGATCTCGACGCGTCCGGCTCGCAGCATCAGCGAGATCGCGGCGTCTTCTATGTTGAGCCGCAGAACGCGCGCCCGCGCTGCGGAGAGTCGCAGGTCGACGTCCGCGCCATGAATATCGGGAAGCACGAAAGGCTCGCGGCTCCACTGGCCGTCCGGCCCGGAGAGCGTCGGCGCGGCGGCGATCATCGGCTTCACCGACACGAAGCTGCTGGCGAGCGTGCCGTGCAGGATCGGCCGATCGCCGTCGTGGCGCAACCCGAAGACGCCTTCGAAGTCGTTCTCGTCGGCGGAGAAATGCAGCTCTGTGAGCTGGAAATCGCGCAGCCCGACGCTGGCCTTGGCGGAAAGCTGCACATTCTCGAAAGGTCCGGGCAGAGGCGCCGAGACGTCGGCGAGGCGCAGCGCATTGCGCAAGGAAGGGGAGGAGCCGGAGAGGCGGCCGGCGAAGCGCGGCTTCGGCCCGCTCTGGGCGACGCCCTCCGCCTCGAGCCGCAGGCTGTCGGAATCGATTCGCATCATCATCGGCGAGGTCTCGCCGCGCAGCAGCGCGCCGGGCTTCTGCACCCACAGCATCGCCCGCGGCCGCTCGCCGCGCCAGGAGAAGGCGGCGTCGAGGGTCGCCGGCGTCCCGACGGAGGTCCAGTCGAGCGTCGCGTCGACATTCTCGATCCGCTCCTCGCGCCCGTCTTCGCCGGAGACGACGCGGACGACGCCGGACACGACGGCGACGGAGCCGAGCGGCGCGCGATCGGCCTTTTCCGCCTCGGGCGTCGACGGCCGGGCGGCGGCCGCGCGCGCCGCCGCGCCGCTCCCGGTCATCGGACGGCGATCGAGCGCGATCTGGATGCGGGGGCGCAGCAGCTCGATGTCGGCGAGCTCCAGCCGGCCCGCGAGCAGCGGAAGCACCCGGACGTTTCCCCGCAGCCGCTCGGCCTCGATGGTCAAAGCGAAAGACGGATCGGCGAAGGCGACGTCCTCTATCGCAATGTGCGGACGCGGCAGCAGCGAGAAGGTCGATCGCCCCTTGGCCGCCCCGCGAAGCCCGGAGGAGGCCTCGATCTGGCCGGCGATCTCCTCGAGCATGGCGCCGGTCGAGAAGGTCCAGGGCGCGATCGCCGCGGCGAGAGCGAGAGCGGCGGCCGCGAGCATCGCAGCGATCCAGCCGCGAGAGAGTCCACGCAAGGCGAGACGCCAGCGGCGCACGCCCATCTTCAAGCGGTCGAGCTCGCGCGAAAGGCCGGTCGAATGCGACATTGTCCAGTCCAGGCAGAGCACGCGCCCACGGAAAGCCGCGCCGCAGCGCGAAGCAGCGGCGGGCGCCGGCTCGGGAACTCGGACGATGGCGAAAAAGGGCGGCGAGATCGTGGCGGCGCGATTGCGGCGGCTGCGTCAGTATTTCCGCAGCAGGCTGACGAGCCGGCCCTGGATGCGCACGCGATCGGGGCCGAAAATGCGCGTCTCGTAGGCGGGATTGGCCGCCTCCAGCGCGATGGAGGCGCCGCGCTTGCGCAGCCGCTTCAGCGTCGCCTCCTCGTCGTCGATGAGAGCGACGACGATGTCGCCGGTCTCCGCGCTGTCCTGCTTTTTCACGACGACGACGTCGCCGTCGAGAATGCCGGCGTCGATCATCGAATCGCCGCGCACTTCGAGAGCGAAATGTTCGCCGCTGCCGAGCAGATCGGACGGCAGGGCGATGGTGTGGCTGCGGTTCTGCAACGCGGAAATCGGCGTGCCGGCGGCGATGCGGCCCATGACGGGCACGGCGACCTGCTGATCGGCCTCGCTCTCGGCGCGCTCGGCCATCGGGCGGACGCGGCCGAGCGCGCCCTCGATGACGGAAGGGGAGAATTTGCCGCCGCGGGCGGCGGCGCGCGGCGTCGCCGATTCGGGCAGGCGCAGCACCTCGAGAGCGCGCGCGCGATTGGGCAGGCGGCGGATGAAGCCACGCTCCTCGAGGGCGAGAATCAGCCGATGAATGCCGGACTTCGAGCGCAGATCCAGCGCGTCCTTCATCTCGTCGAAGGAGGGCGGCACGCCGGTCTCCTTCAAGCGCTCATGGATGAAGCGCAGCAGGTCGCTTTGTTTCTTGGTCAGCATTGCGTGGCCCCCGGTGGCGCCGAACCGCGGCGCGGCGCATAGTGACGAGCGTTCATAAACAAATCATGAACGCGACTCTATGCGTTCGCGGTGCGTTCCGCAAGGGCGCAGCGAAATTTCACGTGAGGAGGGGGCGCTCGCCCTCGGCGTCCGGCTTACTCGCAGACGCGAACCCGGCGATAGCCGATGACGACGCCATATTCGTCGAACATCGGGCGACGCTCGCGCCAGCAGCGATAGGGTGGCGGCGCCTCATAGGCGGGGGCCGGATAATAGGCGGGCGCGCCATAATAAGGCGGCGGCGGAGGCGCCGGTCGCGCCGAGCTTCCGGCGAGGGCGCCGAGCGCGAAGCCGCCGATCCCCGCGGCGATGGCCGCACCCGGATCGCCCGCTTCGGCGGGCGTCGCCGTCGCGAGCGGCGCGGCCCCGAGAGCGAGCGCGAGAGCGCCTGCGAGTGTTCTTGCCGTTCTGATGCCCATGGCTGTCTCCGTGATCGCGCCGGCGCGGCGCGGCGTCGGCCGTCATCTCGAACGAAATCAACGGCGAAAACGTGACCATGGGGCGGCGGACGCCAAAAGCTCCGGCGACCGTTTGCGGATGCGCCGAAATGGCGGAAACTGTCGCCGGACTTCGCGCCGGGATTTTCGCCATGACTCTCTTTCGCTCCGTCGTCGCCGCGCTCGCCTGCCTCGCCGCGCCGAGCCGGCCGGCGCTCGCCGCCGAAGGCTCCGTCGTCGCCCTCGCCGTGACGGACGGCGAGCACGGCGGCGGCCGCGTCCATGTCTCGGCGCGCTTCGGCAATGTGCTCGGAACGATGCGCCTCGACACGGGCGCCTCCAGCACGCGCTTGCGCGTCGCGCCCTGGAACGCGCAGCTCCCGCTCGTCGGCCGCAGCGAGTCCGAGGCGGCCTCCGGCCTGACGACGCGCTGCGAGGATGTCGAGGCGCAGAATGTGCAGCTCGTGGCCGAGCAGGGAAACAACATCGGCCGGGCGACATATGTCGTGACGCGCTGCGAGGAGAGCGCCGGCGACGATCTGCTCGGGCTCGATTTCTTCCGCAACGCCCGCTTCACGCTCGATCTCGAGGGAGGGCGCATGGCGTTTCCGGGCGCCGCGGGCCCGCTCGCGCCTCTGCGCCGCCTCGGGCCGGGCGGGCGCCTGGTCGGCGTCGAGGCGCGGCTCGGCCGGACCAGGGCGATCGGCCTGATCGACAGCGGAGCGGAGCTCTCGGCGGTCGACCGCCGCTTCGTCGAGCGTCACAAATCGCTGTTCAAGCCCGTGCGCGAGAAGGCGCATGCGCGCGACGCCGGCGGCGCGGCGCTCTCGGCCAAGCTCTACAAGATCGCGGCGATCGATCTCGGCGAGGGGCGCGCGCTGCGCGACCTCTATGTGATCGCTTATGATTTCGGCCCGCTGCGTAGCGCGCTCGGGCGCGACGCGCCGCTGATCCTCGGCGTCAATGCGCTGCGGCCGTTCCTCTGGACCTTCGATTTCACCGCGCCCGACGCGCCGAAATGGCGCGCCGATCCGCGCTGAGCGCGCCCTCAGCGTCCGAAGCCGCCGCCGCCATAGCCGCCGCCGAATCCTCCACGTCCCTTGCCCGGAAATCCCGGCCCGCTGTCCGACGGCTGCTGCCCGCCGGCGCCGGCGGGCGTGCGCGCCCGGGCGATCTCTTCCTGCGTGACGCGGCAGGTCCGTCTCTTGTCGTAGCGCTCGAAAAAGGGGCTCGGAAAGGCGAGGAACTCCTCTTTCGTCACCTTGCCCTTGCCGGCCATGTCGAAATAATCGAAGCTCGCGCTGCGGAAAACCGGGCTGATGCGGCGCACCGTCTCGAAATCCCGCGCGTCGAAAAAGCCGCGGCGGCGCTTGTCGGCGACGTTGTACATGCGCTGCAGATATTGCCGCCATTGCTCGCAGGTGTAGACGCCCTGCGCGCCGCCCCATTCGCTCGCCGTGGCGAGAACCGCGTCCTGCCCCTCGGGCGCTCGGCCGGCCCCGCCCGGAAAGCCGCCGTGCGGCCGCTGCTGCGCGAGCGAGGCGGCCGAGGAAACCGCCAGAACGGCGAGGGCGAACAATATCCGTCGCTGATGCATTTCGACGCCTCCACTCCGCCCGCCGTCAACCGAACTGCTCCCGCAGAATGCGCTCCTCCAGCGAATGGCCGGGATCGTGCAGCAGGATCAGATCGGTTCCATGATCCATCTCGACATCGACGCGAAGAGCGTCGCGGAACTCGTCGTGGTCGGCGACGACGGAGACCGGGCGCTTCTCGGCCTCCAGCACCTCGAGCCGCACCTTGGCGACATCGGGCAGCAGCGCGCCGCGCCAGCGCCGCGGACGGAAGGCGGAAATGGGCGTGAGCGCCATCAGCGGCGCGTCGAGCGGCAGGATCGGGCCGTTGGCGGAGAGGTTGTAGGCGGTCGAGCCCGCGGGCGTCGCCACCAGCACGCCGTCGGTGACGAGCTCCGGCATGCGCTCCTGACCGTTGACCAGAATTCTGATCTTGGCGATCTGCGAGCTCTGCCGCAGCAGCGATACTTCGTTGATGGCGTGGGCGGTGAATTCGTCGCCATGGGTGTTGGTGGCGCGCAGCAGCAGCGGATGGACGATCGAAGGCTTGGCGCCGGCGATGCGCTTGCGCAGATTCCCCTCGCGATATTCGTTCATCAGGAAGCCGACCGAGCCGCGGTTCATGCCGTAGATGGGCCTGCCCGCTCCCATGAACCGATGCAGCGTGCGCAGCATGAGCCCGTCGCCGCCGAGCGCCACGATGCAATCGGCGTCCTCGGGCGGCACGTCGCCATATTTGGCGACGAGCCGCGTGCGCGCCTCGTCGGCCTCCGGCGTGCCCGAGGAGAGGAAGGCGAGCCGCTTGAAGCTGTTCGGCGTTTCGCCGGCGTCCGACATCGAGGCACCCGGACTTGGCGCCGCTGGTCGGCCGGCGCATGGACGCCGCTTGAATACACCCGCGAAGGCCGGCGAGGGAAGGCCGCGCGCCGGAGGCGGCGCTTCGCTCTCGAGATTCAAAACAATTCGAATGTCATCTCGACTTCATCGAAGCCGTGTATCCGCCCGGACAGCCAATGTGGCGAAGGGGGCGTTTCATGACTGACGGTTCCAATTTCTCTCGCAGCGTCAAGCCGGGCGAGCTCTCCGACGATATCGGCGCAAATCGGAGCGACAATCCGACGATGGGGGACATCATCGCCGAGCGGATGTCGCGCCGCGACCTGGCGAAGGGTCTCCTGGCGGTTTCCGCGATCGCGGCGATCGAGCCGATGCACGCTCTGGCGGCGGTCTCGACGACCCCGTCTTTCAATTTCCCCGAGGTGAAAGCCGGCCTCGGCGTGCGGCACCTCGTCGCGGAAGGCTATTACGCCGATATTCTCGTCCGCTGGGGCGACAAGGTCGTCGCCGGCGCGCCGGCGTTCGACCCCAAGAATCTGTCGGCGGCCACCCAGGCGAAGCAGTTCGGCTATAACAACGACTTCATCGGCTATATCCCGCTCGATCCGCGTCACCGCGATTTCGGATGGGGCGGCGGCTCCGGCGCGAGCGATCACGGCCTTCTCGTCGTGAATCACGAATACACGAACTCCGAGCTGATGTTCGCGAAGCCCACGCCCGTGACGAAGAAGATCGTCGACGTCGAGATCGTGGCGCATGGCGGCAGCGTCCTCGAAGTGAAGAAGGCCGGCGGCCGGTGGAAGGTCGTCGCGAACAGCGTCTATGCGCGCCGCATCACGGGAACGACGTCGATGCGCTTTTCGGGTCCCGCCGCGGGCCACGACAAGCTGAAGACCAGCGCCGACCCGACTGGCGCCGCTGTCCGCGGCATGTTGAACAATTGCGCGGGCGGCGTCACGCCGTGGGGCACATGGCTCACTTGCGAGGAGAATTTCAACGGCTATTTCATCGATCCCTCGTCGTCCTTGACCGGCCATCCCAACGAGGCCGGCTTCCGCCGCTTGGGCGTGCCGGGCAACGCCTATGCCTGGGGCAACTTCTACGACCGCTTCGACATCGCCAAGGAGCCCAACGAAGCCAATCGCTTCGGCTGGGTCGTCGAGATCGATCCCTTCGACCCGACTTCCACTCCCATCAAGCGCACCGCGCTCGGCCGCTTCAAGCATGAAGGCGCCGAGACGGTCGTGAACCGCGACGGCCGGGTGGTCATCTATTCGGGCGACGACGAGCGCTTCGATTATATCTACAAATTCGTGACCCGCGGCCGGGTCGACACGCTGGACCGGGCCAAGAATCGCGATCTGCTCGACCACGGCGTGCTCTATGTGGCGAGATTCTCCGCCAACGGCCGGGGCGTTTGGCTCCCGCTCGTTCACGGGCGCGGTCCGCTGACCGCGGCCAACGGTTTCGCGAATCAGGGCGATATCCTGATCAATACGCGTCTCGCCGCGGATCTTCTCGGCGCGACCAAGATGGACCGTCCCGAGGACGTCGAGGCCAGCCCGAAGACCGGCAAGGTCTATGTCGCTCTGACCAACAACACCCGGCGCACGCAGGATCAGGTCGACGCCGCCAATCCGCGCGCGAACAACGCCTACGGCCATATCATCGAGCTCCAGCCGGACGACGGCGATCACGCCGGGACGACCTTCACCTGGAACGTCCTGGTGAAGTGCGGCAATCATCTCGATCCGGCGGTCGGAGCGAGCTTCAATCCCGCGACGACGGCGGACGGCTGGTTCGGCATGCCCGACAATGTGGCGGTCGACGCAAAGGGCCGGCTCTGGGTGGCGACGGACGGCCAGAACGCGAGCTCGACGGGACGCGCCGATGGACTGTGGGCGCTCGAGACCGCCGGCGCGGCGCGCGGGACGGCGAAGCACTTCTACCGCGTCCCGCTCGGCGCCGAGCTCTGCGGGCCGCGCTTCACGCCGGACCTCGAGACCTTGTTCGTCGCGATCCAGCATCCGGGCGAAGGCGGAACCTTCTCCAATCCGTCGACCCGCTGGCCCGACTTCAAGGACGGCGTCCCGCCGCGTCCCTCGGTCGTCGCCATCACGAAAAAGGGCGGCGGCAGAATCGCGTAACGAAACCTTCGCAACGACGGCAATGACGCGGGGGCGGCCTTCGGGCCGCCCTTTCGCGTTCCAGCCCGGTCGGCAAAGCGGCCGGCGGCGCCTGACACGGCGCGCTTTCGCGCTTATATAGGCCGAATGCTCACGTCGCAGCGCTCGCAGCCGATTGGCGCCATTTTCTCTTGGCGCTTTCTCTCGGCGCGAAATCGAGGCGCTCCGAGACGGACGCGTCGCCAGCGATTCAGGAAGGACCTAACGCAGATGACACAGCCAGCCCTCGCTGAGGGAAGCGCGGCCAAGACCGACGCCGCTAGGATTCACGCCTCCGCCACGGGCGAGACCAGCGCCGCCGGCGTCGTCCACACGCGCCTCGCCAACGGGCTGGACATCGTCGTCATCCCGGACCGCCGCGCGCCGGTCGTCACGCATATGGTCTGGTATCGCAACGGCTCCGCCGACGATCCGCTCGGAAAGTCGGGAATCGCCCATTTCCTCGAGCATCTGATGTTCAAGGGAACGCATGCGCATCCACAGGGCGAATTCTCCAATCTCGTCTCCGAGCTCGGCGGCCAGGAGAACGCCTTCACCAGCTACGACTACACCGCTTATTTCCAGCGGATCGGCAAGGAGCATCTCGGCACGCTGATGGCGTTCGAGGCCGACCGCATGACCAATCTCGTGCTTTCGGACGAGGTGGTCGGCCCCGAGCGCGACGTGGTGCTCGAAGAGCGCCGCATGCGCACCGAGAACGACCCTTCCGCCCAGCTGGACGAAGCCGTGCAGGCGGCGCTATTCCCGCATCACCCCTATGGCACGCCGATCATCGGCTGGGGCCATGAGATCGAGACGCTCGGCCGCGAGGACGCGCTCGCCTATTACCATCGCTTCTACACGCCGGAGAATGCGATCCTGATCGTCGCCGGCGACGTCGAGGCGGACGCCGTCGTCGCGCTCGCCGAAAGAACCTACGGCCGCATCCCCGCCCGTGCCGACGCGCCGGCACGCCGCCGTCCGCGGGAGCCGGAGCCGCGCGCCCATCGCCTGGTGACGCTCGCCGACGAGAAGGTCGAGCAGCCGACGCATGAGCGCGTCTTTCTCGTGCCCTCCTACACGACGGCGGCGCCCGGCGAAGCGGAAGCGCTCGAAGTGCTCGCCCATGTGCTCGGCGGCGGTCCGTCGAGCGTGCTCTACGACGCGCTGGTGGTGGAGCAGAAGGTCGCGGTCAACGCCGGGGCCTATTACATGGGCTCGGCGGTCGACGACACGCGTCTCTGGGTGTTCGCGACCCCTGCCCCCGAGGTGACGCTCGAACAGTTGGATGCAGCGTTGGACGCGGCGCTCGCCGATTTCGCGGCCGAGGAAGTCGGCGCGGACGAACTCAATCGCGCCAAGACGCGGCTCGTCGCCGAGGCGGTCTATGCGCAGGACAGCCAGGTGTCGCTCGCGCGCTGGTATGGCGAATCGCTCGCCACCGGTCTCGGCGTCGTCGATGTGGCCGCTTGGCCCGACCGCATCGACGCCGTAACCGCGGCCGACGTCGCCGAGGCCGCCAGGAGGTGGCTGCAGAAGCGCCGCGCCGTGACCGGCTTTCTGCAGTCGGACGAGCAAGGCGAGCCGGCCGGACTCGCCGCGTGAGGAGCATCGCCACAATGACAGCCCCTGCCGCCGTCGCGCCCGCGAAGAGCCGCGCCGAGACCATTCAGCGCATCGTTACGCCGGGAGGAATCGGGGCGTGGCTCGTCGAGAGCTACGCCGTTCCGCTCGTCGCGCTCGAATTCGCCATGCGCGGCGGCGCCGCTCAGGACCCGGCCGGCAAGGCGGGACTTTCGACGCTGCTCGCCGGCCTGCTCGACGAAGGCGCCGGCCCCTATGACTCGCGCGCCTTCCATCGCGCAATCGAGGATCTCGCCATCAGGCTCGGCTTCGGCTGCGATCGCGATACGGTCTCCGGCCATCTGCAGACGCTGTCGCGCAACATCGATCCGGCTTTCGAGCTGCTGCGCCTCGCCGTCTGTGAGCCGCGGCTCGACGGCGAAGCCATCGACCGCGTGCGCGGTCAGGTCATCGCCGGGCTGAAGCGCGACGCCAATGATCCCGACGCGCTGGTCGCGAAGGCCTTTCGCGAGGCGGCGTTCCCCGGCCATCCTTATGGCCGGCCGGTGCGCGGCGAGCCGGAGAGCCTCGAGACCGTCACGCGCGACGACCTCGAGGCTCTGCGCGGCCGCATGCTGGCGACGAGCGATCTCGAGATCGCCGTCGTCGGCGCGATCGACGCGGCGACGCTCGCAAGAAAGCTCGACCTCGTCTTCGGCGCGCTGCCGCGGCAGGCGCGCCTCGACCCCGTTGCCGAGATCGACATTCATCGCGTCGGCGAGCGCCTGATCGTCGATCTCGACGTGCCGCAGTCGACGATCCGTTTCGGCCGGCCGGGCTTGGAGCGCAAGGATCCGGATTACTTCGGCGCAGTCGTCGTCAATCACATCCTCGGCGGCGGCGTGTTCACGGCGCGCCTCTTCAACGAGGTGCGCGAGAAGCGCGGACTCGCCTATACGGTCTATTCGCATCTCAACGAATACGACCATAGCGCCATGCTGGTCGGCGGCGCCGCCACCAAGAACGAGCGGGCGCGCGAATCGCTCGACGTGATTCAGAGCCAGTTCGCCGCTCTCGGCTCCGAAGGCCCGACCGCCGACGAGTTGGACAAGGCCAAGAAATATCTGACCGGCTCCTATGCGCTGCGCTTCGACACCTCGACGAAGATCGCGAGCCAGCTCGTCAATCTGCAGCTCGACGGATTCGAGCCGTCCTATCTCGACGAGCGCAACGCCAAGATCGATGCGGTGACGATGGAGGACGCGCGGCGCGTGGCGAAGCGGCTGCTCGGCGGCGGCGAGCTGCTGGTGTCGATCGCCGGCCGGCCACGAGGCCTCTGAACAGTTTCTTCTGGGTTCGACGAAGTCATCCCCCCTCGTGATGGCAAGATCACGAGGGGGGATTTTCGTTTTCGAGCGTCGAAATACTCGACGATATCGGCCAGGAGGAAAAGGCCGGGTCCATGAAAAAGGGGTCCGGCGCACGCCGAACCCCGCGCCTCTGAAATTCACCGGGAGCAAATTGATCGACTATCGATCGACTACATCTCTTCTTTAGCCCGGAACGCGCCTAAAGAAAACAACCTAATTTGGCGCGACGAAAGAAAGACTAGACATGTTGCTCCCTGGCAACATTAGTACTGGTACTGTAGTAAGACTACTATAGTATAACTACGAAGTCGAAACGCCAGATTCGTTGTTTTCAACGACTTATTCTCGCTGTCGATTTGACTTGTCAATCGCCGCTGCGCGAGAGCCAAAACGTGGCCGGAAATTGTGCATGGCGCGGAGCGCTCCGCAAGCGAATCGGGCGCGTGATCCCCGCTATTCACCGCGCGTGGCGAGCGGAAGCGTGAATTCGATCAGGAGACCGCCCTCCTCCGCCTGCCCGACTCGGAAGGCTCCGCGATGGGCTTCGACCATCGCGCGCCAGAGCGAAAGATCGACGTTCCGGCCATCGGGCGCGTCCGGGTCGACATCGCCGAGGGCGATCGTCACGGTGACGAATTTCTCGTCGGACGATGTGGCGATCGTCGGCCGATCCGCCGGCGGCCGCACGCCCGTCGCCGCCGCTTGCAGCAGCTCGGCGAGAAGCTGCTCGAGCTGCGCCGGATCAGCCGAGACGAGGTCGTGGCGGGCGTCGAGCCGCAGACACGGCGCGCCGTCGCGGCGATGCGGGCCGATGGCGTCGAGCATCAGAGCATGTAGCGGCACCGAGGCGAGCCGCGGCGGGCCCTGAGCGAGGAATTCCCTCAGCCGCATCACGAGCCGTCCCGCCCGCCCCAGCTGCACGGCGGCCTTGTCCACAGTGGCGACGACGGACGAAGCGCGCTCGCCCGCCTCGATCGAGAGAAGGCGACGAACGGTCTGCAAATAGGCGACGGCGGCCGCCAGGGGCTGAGTGATGTCGTGAGTGATCGTCGCCGCGATCGACTCCAAGGTTCGAGTCTCGGAAGCGCGACCCTCGGCGCGCGCCCCTTCCCGGCGCCCGGCCGTGTCGGCTGCGCCATCCGACGGCGAGCGCAATCTCTCCCCCGCCAGCCCGGCCAGCGCCGCGCTCGCGAAAAGCAGAACGGCGCCCGCCCAGAACTCCGCGAGACGCTCGGCCGAGAAATGGACGATCACAGTCGACAGCAGCGCCGAGGTCGCCGCCGCGGCAAGGCCGCCCGCGAGCCCGGCGATCTGGATGACCGGATAGAAAGCGGCATAGGCGTGACAATCGTCGATGAGCCTTCCGATCGCATGAAAGGCGATCGCGCCGACGAGCGCCGAGAGCACCCCGACGGCCAGTCGGCCCGGCAGGGGCCCTCCGCGAACATGGGCGAAGCGTCGCACAAGATCGTTCAAGCGGCTGCCTGCGGCCCTCTCCGGCGTCACGCGACGAAGCCTCGCGGTTCGGCCGCGACGAGGCGGAGCGATGCCGACGAGGAGGCCGGACGAAGCCGAACTCGATTCTCGGCGCCAGACTGACGCCATTTGGATAGATTTGCAATCGCGACGCGAAAAATGCAGCTTCTTCTCACGTCATGACGACATTGACGGCGCTCTCGGGCAGCTCCTTGCCGAAACAGCGCTGATAGAACTCCGCCACCAGCGGTCGCTCGAGCTCGTCGCATTTGTTGAGGAAAGTGAGGCGGAATCCGAAGCCGACATCGCCGAAGATCTCGGCGTTCTCCGCCCAGGTGATGACGGTGCGCGGGCTCATCACCGTCGACAGATCGCCCGCCATGAAGGCGTTGCGGGTGAGATCGGCGACGCGCACCATCTTGTTGACCGTATCGCGGCCTTCCTTGGTCGTCTGGAAGCTCTTCACCTTGGCGAGCACGATATTGGTCTCGGCGTCGTGCGGCAGATAGTTGAGCGTCGTGACGATCGACCAGCGGTCCATCTGGCCCTGATTGATCTGCTGCGTGCCGTGATAGAGTCCCGATGTGTCGCCGAGCCCGACCGTATTGGCGGTGGCGAACAGGCGGAAGGCCGGATGCGGGCGGATGACGCGATTCTGGTCGAGAAGCGTCAGACGGCCGGAGACCTCGAGCACGCGCTGGATGACGAACATCACATCCGGACGGCCGGCGTCATATTCGTCGAAGCAGAGCGCGATATTGTGCTGGAGCGCCCAGGGGAGAATTCCGTCGCGGAATTCGGTGACCTGCTTGCCCTCCTTCAGCACGATCGCGTCCTTGCCGACGAGATCGATTCGCGACACATGGCTGTCGAGATTCACACGAACGCAAGGCCAGTTCAGCCTCGCGGCGACCTGCTCGATATGGGTGGACTTGCCCGTGCCGTGATAGCCCGTCACCATCACGCGGCGATTGCGGGCGAAGCCGGCGAGAATGGCGAGCGTCGTGTCGCGGTCGAACAGATAGTCGGGGTCGGTGTCGGGGACATGCTCGTCGGGCTCCGAATAGGCCGGCGCCTCGAGATCCGTGTCGATGCCGAACAGCTGACGCACAGAGACCTTCAGATCCGGCAGAGGCGCGCCCCCTGCGGCCTTGTCGCTATCGAGTAACATTCATCCTCCGTTCCGCCGGCCGCGCGGCGCATCCGCGTCGGCCCGGTCCGACAATTCGTCACACGCGCTTGCCGTCACACGCGCTTGCGGTCACACGAGTTTGGCCGCCCTGAGAGTCTTGTAGGCGTGGATGATCTCCCGCAACCGCTCCTCGCAGGAGCGGTCTCCGCCATTGGCGTCCGGATGGTGACGTTTGACCAGCTCCTTATATCGCGTCTTGATCGCCTCCGCACCGGCGGTCTCCTCGAGGCCGAGCGCGTTCAGCGCCTTCAAGGTCACGGCCGAATGGCTCGGCGCGGCCGTCTCCGCATGCGGGCGGCCGCGATGGAAGCGCTGACGATAGAGGCCGAGCGGATCGGCGAAATCGCCGTCCCGGGCGCGATCCTCGCGAAAAGCGTTCTGGCCTCGCTTCACGCCCATGGCCCAGGTCGGGCGATGGCCGGTCGTCGCATCCTTCATGTAGCGGGCGACGTCGGCGTCGCTCATTCCGTTGAAATAATTGTAGGAGTTGTTGTATTCGCGAACGTGCTCCAGACAGAAGCAGAAATATTGCCCCTCGCGCTGCCGCCCCATCGGCGCGCGATAGGCTCCTTCCGCCTCGCAGCCGGGCGCGTCGCAGCGAAAGCGCGGCTCGCGGCGCTCCTGCCGCGGCTCGGGCTTCACGCGGATACGGTCGAAGAGGGGGGAATTCAAATCCATGGCGCTGCATTATGGTGGACTGGGCGAGGGCTGCAAGCGGAACCCGCCGACAAACTCCCCATCGGGCGGCGGGAAATTTGCTTCGCTCCGCGAGAGGAGGATCGAACATGGCCGAGACAGGCAATTCGGGCGCCGTTCGCGCGCGCATCTGCGACAAGCTGAATGCGGCGCTCGCGCCCCTGTCGCTGAATGTGATCGACGAGTCGCATCATCACGCCGGCCATGCCGGCCACCATCACGACAGGAGCGAGACTCACTTTCGCGTCGAGGTGGTGAGCGCGGCTTTCGCCGGCAAGCGCCGGGTCGAGCGGCACCGGCTCGTCAATTCTCTGCTGGCCGAGGAGCTGGCGGGCGGCGTGCATGCGCTGGCGATCGATGCGCGCGCTCCCGACGGGTCGTGACCGGCCGGCGCCGAGAGATCGGGTTGCCGGCGGCGGGGAAGGCGGGTAAGAGCCGCATTCCCTGAAGGATCGGTCATGACCGAAGGCGTCGATCTCGACCTGTGGACGCGGCGGCGGTTGCGCGTCTCGCTCGAACATATGGTAGGGTCGATCTCCGCCATCGGCCTTACGCACATCCGGCCCGAGTTCCGCCAGTCGATCTCTCCCCGCCGCGGATCGGTGGTCGCCTCGCCGACGGTCGGCGCTTCGGCCAAGCCCGACTACTTCTTTCATTGGCTGCGCGATTCCGCCGTCGTCGTCGAGGCGCTCGCGCTGGCGATCGAGCGCGGCCGCACCGACCGCGAGCGCATGAGGGATCTCGGCGATTTCGTGCGTTTCAGCCTGGAGATCGGCCGTCTCGACGGCCCGGCCCGCCTCGCGTCGCAAGGCGCGGGCGAAACCACCGACCCCGAGCTCGCGCGTTACCTGCGCAGCGAAAACGAGCTGGAGACGATCGGCGGCGACCGCGCCCTCGCCGAGGCGCGCGTCAATCCGGATGCGACGCTCGACATTCTGAAATGGGCGCGTCCGCAGATCGACGGCCCGGCGCTGCGCGCACTCGCACTGCTGCGCCGCCGGACGCTGTTCGAACAGGATCGACCGGACGAGGCGCGCGCGCTGCTGCGCGGCGACATCGCCTTCCTCCTCGATCGCTTCGACGATCCTTGCTACGACGTTTGGGAATATCGCTTCGGCCATCATTATCACACGCGCCTCGTCTGCCTCGCGGCGCTGGAGCGAGCGGCCGCGCTGGCGCAGGACCCCGGCGTCGGGATCGACGCCGCCGGATGCGACGCGGCGGCGGGGCGCCTGCGCCGCGACCTCGACCATCATTGGAACGCCGACCGCGGCTTCTATCTGTCCGCGATCAAGGGGACAGAGACGCCTTCCGACGCCGATCTCGATTCCGCGGCCGTCCTCGCCGTCGCGCAGGCAGGACTCGCCGATGGGCGGCACAGCGCGCTCGATCCGCGCGTCCAGGCGACTTTGGCGCGGCTCGAGGAGCTGTTCGCGCGCGAATTTCCGATCAATCGCGCCCTCCCGCCGGAGGCGGCGCCTCTGCTCGGCCGGTTCCGCGGCGACGGCTATTACGGCGGCGGCGTCTTTCTCTTCGTCGCCTTCGCCGCCGCAGAGCTCTACTACCGGCTCGCCGGCCATATCCACGCCGAAGGGACGTTTCGCGCCGACGCGGACAACCGGATATTCCTCGGGCGGTGCGGATTGCCGGCGCTCGCCGACCGCGGCCCGGACGTTTTCCTGCCAGAGGGCGACATGCGACGCGCGGTCGCCGCTCGGTTTCGCGATCGCGGCGATTCCATTCTGAGCCGGCTGGCCGCGCTTCTGCCCGGCTCGGGCGAGATGCCGGAGCAATTGGACAAGGCGACCGGCGCGCCGGCGTCGGCGCGCAATCTCGCCTGGAGCTATGCGGCGCATGTCTTCGCTGTCGCGGCGCGGGAGGCCGCGCTCGCTTGAGCTCTATTCGGCCGCGGCGCCGAAGCGCGCGCGTGCGGCCGCGCGGAGTTCGTCGATCGACGCGAGCGCGCCGTCGCCAGTCTCGATATGCCAATAGGTCCAGCCGTTGCAGGCGGGCAGACCCTGCGCGAGCGCGCCGATCTTGTGGATCGAGCCGACGATCGGGCCGAGCGCCAGCGCGCCGTCGGGCCGCACCATCGCCTTGTGGCGGCGGCGCGCGTCGGTGAGCGTCGCGCCGGCCGCGACGAGGCCGGCTTCGACGAGGCTCACGAAAGCGATTCGCGGCGCCGAGCGCCGGGTCGGCGCCGCAGCGACGGCGTCGTCGGATAGAGGCTCGATCGCATCGATCCGCGCGCGCGCCGCGTCGGCGTATGCAGGGTCACGCTCCATCCCGAGATAGGTCCGCCCCAGCCTCTTGGCCACGGCGCCGGTCGTGCCGCTGCCGAAGAAGGGATCGAGAACCAGATCGCCGGGATTGGACGCCGCGAGCATGACGCGCGCGAGGAGAGCCTCGGGCTTTTGCGTCGGGTGGGCCTTGCGTCCGGCCGCATCCTTGAGGCGTTCGCCGCCGGTGCAGATCGGCAGCAGCCAATCGGAGCGCATCTGGCAATCTTCGTTGCCGGCCTTCAGCGCCTCGTAATGAAACGTATAGGCGCGGCAGGCAGAGTCGCGGGCGGCCCAGATCAGCGTCTCATGCGCGTTAGTGAAGCGCCGGCCGCGAAAATTCGGCATCGGATTGGTCTTGCGCCAGACGATGTCGTTGAGGATCCAGAAGCCTAGATCCTGCATCAGCGCGCCGACGCGGAAAATGTTGTGGTAGGAGCCGATGACGAAGATCGTGGCGTTGGGCTTCATCACCCGGCGCGCCGCCGAGAGCCAGTTGCGGGTGAAGGCGTCATAGGCGGAGAAATCGGCGAATTTGTCCCAATCGTCGTCGACCGCGTCGACGAGGCTCTGGTCCGGCCGCGTCAGCCGATTGGCGAGTTGCAGATTATAAGGCGGATCGGCGAAGACGAGGTCGACGCTCTCGGCGGGCAGGCCCGCCATGAGCTCGACGCTGTCGCCGAGGAGGATAGAGTTGCGCGGCGCGTCGGGCGACCGAAAGCTCGGGGACCCAGTACGCGTGACCTTCAGCTGGGAATGGGAGCGGGCCGCCCCGACGCGCGCGCTACTCATGGAACTCGACACCGGCTACGCTACCAACGCCGGCACATTGCCCCGAGCGGAGTAAAAAGCGGGTTTAGGGGGGCCGCGCGGCGCTGTCCCTTTTCCGCACGGCTCAGTTAACAAAATCATTTGTTTACGAGGTATTTACCGAATGTCCGGGCGGCTTTTCGGAGACTATTTCCGGCGCATCGGCGCAAAGCTCATGCGGTGGTGCGGCGTCGGCCCCAGAGCGACGAGCGCAGCGAGATGCTCCTTGGTGCCGTAACCCGCATTGGTGGCGAATCCATAGTCCGGATAGAGCTCGGCGAGCCGGCGCATCTGGCGGTCGCGCATCACCTTGGCGACGATGGAGGCGGCGGCGATCGACAACGATGACGCGTCGCCTTTGACGATCGCCTGGGCCGGGCAGACGAGGCTCGGCGGGTCATTGCCGTCGATCAGCACATGGCGCGGAGCGAGCGCGAGCGCGGCGACCGCCCGCGTCATTGCCGCGAGAGAGGCCCGTCTGATGTTCATCGCGTCGATTTCCGCGGCGCTCGCGAAGGCGACGCCGATGGCGAGCGCGCATTCCGCAATGCGCTCGAAGGCGGCGGCGCGCGCTTCGGCAGTGAGCGCTTTCGAATCGTCGACGCCTTCCGGCAAGCGCCTCGGATCGAGAATCACCGCCGCCGCCGCCACCGGACCGGCGAGCGGCCCGCGCCCCGCTTCGTCGACCCCCGCGACCGGCCACAGGCCGTCACGCAACAAACGCTTCTCGATACGAAAATGCGGGGGCATCGGCTGTCGTCCTGTCGATCGGGCCGCCCGGGAGAAATCATGAAGAGAGGCGCGCGGCAACTGCGCGCCGGCGGATAGGTCCCGGACAGACTGCTAAAACAGGCTGAGCTGCTCGGCCCCGCAGCGCGGCGCACGGAACAGGTCGGAGCGCAGGCGCGTGTGAGAAAAGCCGAGCCGAGCCGCCGCAACCTCGAATCTCCGGCCGATCATCCAGGCATAGGGCCCCTCCCCGGTCATGCGCTTCTCGAAAGACGGATCATAGAGTCTGCCGTCGCGCGCCGAGCGCACGAGCGAGAGCACATGCCTGGCCTTGGCCGGGAAATGGGTGACGAGCCATTCGCTGAACACTTCCCTGAGCTCCAGCGGCAGGCGCAGCATCACATAGCCGGCTTCGCGCGCGCCGGCGGCATGGGCGCGGGTCAGGATCGTCTCGATCTCGGCGTCGTTGATCGCCGGAATGATCGGCGCGACCAGCACGGCGACCGGGATTCCCGCCGCAGAGAGCCTCTCGATCGTCGCGAGGCGCCGCTCTGGCGAGGCGGCGCGCGGCTCCATCGCCCGCGCCAGCGCCGGATCGAGCGTCGTCACCGAGATCGCCACTTTGACGAGCCCCTTGCGGGCCATGGGCGCGAGCAGGTCGATATCGCGAGCGACGAGCGAAGATTTCGTCACTATGCCGACCGGGTGGTCGGCGCGGCTCGCGACCTCCAGCAAGCCGCGGGTGATCCGATAGCGCTTCTCGACCGGCTGGTAGGGATCCGTATTGGCGCCGATGGCGATGGTCTTCGGCGAATAGCCCGGCGCGGAGAGCTCCCGCTCCAGCAGCTGCGCCGCCCCTTCCTTGACGAAAATCTCGGTCTCGAAATCGAGGCCGGCGGAGAGGCCCAGATAGGCGTGGCTCGGCCGCGCATAGCAATAGACGCAACCATGCTCGCAGCCGCGATAGGGATTGACCGAACGGTCGAAGGAAATGTCCGGCGACTCGTTGCGGGTGACGATGGTCCGCGCCCGCTCGATGTGAATATTGGTGTGCAGCGCCTCGGCCTCGTCGAGCGAATTCCAACCGTCGTCGGCGGCCACGCGCCGCTCGCGCTCGTATCGTCCGCTCTCGTTAGACAAGGCGCCGCGCCCGCGCCTCCGCGCCGGATCGACGATCGGGCGTTCCTCGGACGGAAAATCCACGACGGCGCCGATCGCCTCGCGACTCCGCTGCGCCGCGCTCTGCCAGTCGGCCCGTTTCGCTCGTTCGATCAGACGTTTCGCGGCGCTCGCCATAGCCAACCTCCCGTGCTCGCCCGCTCGGCGGCCCGCAGTCGGCGATGCGCCGCGAAGCGACGCTCGGCGCAAAGCGACCACGGGCCCGACGCGACTACGCTCGACTACTGAGGACTTTAGGGGACGCGTTTACTGTGGGACGGAACATTTACCGAACAATAGAACATATATGGAACATTCTGGCTGTGGTCAAGCGCCGTCCACCCGGCGCGAAAAATTTTTCGCGCCGCGTTCGTCCGGTCATTGTCCGGTCACGAGTTCGAATTACCTCTGATCGGAGAGCATCCGAGGACGTCAGCGCCGCGGCGGCTCGAACGCCGGGCCGGAGGTACGTCCGGCGTTTTTCTTTTCGGGAACCCGCATTGCCCCTCTCAGGGCTTGACCGCGGTCACCAGAGTGTCGACGCCTTCGCGATATTCGACGCGCACTCGCGCAAATCCCAGCGTCGAGAGGCGCTCGAGCGCGGGCGTCAGATACATCACATGCTCGGGCGATTCGTCGCTGAAGAGATGCGCGACCCAATCCTGGAGGAGGTCGTAGCGCCCGATCGCGCCGAACTTCTGGAACCAGATCCGCACTTCGGCCTGCGTCGCGGCCAGATGCGCCGCGCGGTCGTCCATCGCATAGCGGTCGCCATTGACGAAGAGGCCGCCGGGCTTCAGCGCCCGGAACGCCTCCGCCAGCGTCTCGTGGCGATAGTCGTCGAGGAAATTGTGAATGGCGTAGTTCGAGGAGACGACGTCGAGGCTCGCCTCCGGCAGGGCGCGCAGGCTGGAGAGCGCGTCGGCCTCGACGAAGCGCACGCGTCCGGCCTCGACATAGCCGGAAAGATGCGACCGCGCCTGGTCGAGCATCTCGGTCGCGCTGTCGATGGCGGTGAGATGGAGATCGTCGCGAAAGGCGAGCAGCGGCAAGGTGCTCACGCCCGAGCCGCAGCCGATCTCGAAGGCTTCGAGCGCCTCGCCCTCGCGCCATTGGGCGACGCGCTCGGCGACGCGGCGGGCGAGCACGGCGGCGTCGGGACAGATCAGCTCCAGCATTCGATATTCGGCGCCGATCGGTCCGGTGAAGAGATTCTCGTCGAGGGGTCGGGACATGGTCGCTCAGCCGAATTGCGCGAGGCCGGGGAAGGTCTGCAGCAGCCAGAAGGACATATTCTGCATCGCTCCGGTCAGGAATGCGAGGCCCGTCACGACCAGCAGGACGCCCACGACCTTCTCCACCTTGCCGAAATGCCGCTTGAAGCGCTGCATGAAGCCCATGAACGGCCCCATCGCCGCCGCCGCGGCGAGGAAGGGCAGGCCGAGGCCGGCCGAATAGACGGCGAGCAGAGCGGCGCCGAGCGCGACCGTCTCCTGCGAGCCGGCGACGGCGAGAATGGCGGCGAGGATCGGACCGATGCAGGGCGTCCAGCCGAAGGCGAAGGCGAGGCCCATTACATAGGCCCCGAGCCGGCCGACCGGACGGCCGACCTCGAAGCGCTTCTCGCGATAGAGCAGGCCGATCTTGAACACGCCCAAGAAATGCAGGCCCATCAGGATGATAGCGAAGCCCGCGGCGATCGACAGGATGTCGAGATTGGCGCGCACGACCTTGCCGAACACGCTGGCTGTCGCGCCGAGCGCGACGAAGACGGTGGAGAAGCCGGCGACGAACAGCAGAGCGGCGAGGAGCACATCGCGCCGCGCGCGCGGCGCGCCCTCGACTGTGAGTTCCTCGAGGGTCGCCCCGGCGATGAAGGTGAGATAGGGCGGCACCAGCGGCAGAACGCAGGGGCTCAGGAATGAGAGAACGCCCGCCGCCGCTGCGGCGGGAAAAGTCACGTCGGCCGCCATAGAGTCTCCTCGCTTCGCGCCGACCTTGTGCCACAGCCGGGCCGCCGACGCAAAAGGCGCCGCCGCCCTATCTCGACGGGAGCGGCAAGGAGGAGATCATGCGCACGATCATCGAGCCGTTTCGGATCAAAATGACCGAAGCTCTGCCGATCACGACGCGCGAGCAGCGCGCCGGGCGGCTCTCTGCGGCGCATTACAACATTTTCCTGCTCGACGCCGACGACGTCACCATCGATCTTCTGACCGACAGCGGCACGGGCGCCATGTCGGACCGGCAATGGGCGGCGATGATGCAGGGCGACGAGAGCTACGCCGGCAGCCGCTCCTGGCGCCGCTTCGAGGCGACGGTGCGCGAGATCACCGGCTTCGCACATATCTTCCCGACGCATCAGGGCCGCGCCGCCGAGCGCATCCTCGCCGCGACGCGGCTGAAGCCGGGCGACATCGTCCCCAACAACAGCCATTTCGACACGACGCGCGCCAATATCGAATATGTCGGCGCGAAGGCCGTCGATCTGCCTTCGCCGAAGAGCCGGGACATTCATTCCGACGAGCGCTTCAAGGGCGATATGGATGTGGAAGCGCTGGCGCGACTGATCGAGCGCGAAGGCGCGGGGAAAATTCCCTTCTGCATGGTCACGGCGACCAACAACGCCGGCGGCGGCCAGCCCGTGTCCTTGCGCAATATGCGCGAGGTGAAGGCCCTGCTCGCCCGCCATGGAATTCCGCTGATGCTCGACGCGTGCCGCTTCGCCGAGAACGCATACTTCATCCAGCAATGGGAGGACGGCCAGGCGGGCCGCCCGCTGCTCGACATAGCGCGCGACATGTTCGCGCTCTGCGACGGCGCGACGATGAGCGCCAAGAAGGACGGCCTCGCCAATATCGGCGGCTTCCTCGCCTGCAATGATGCGCGATGGGCGGAGGATTTTCGCGATCTGCTGATCCTCACCGAGGGCTTTCCGACCTATGGCGGCCTCGCCGGACGCGATCTCGAGGCGATCGCCATCGGGCTGAAGGAGGCGCTGGAGGCGGATTATCAGCGCTATCGCCACGCCACCGTCGAATATCTCGCATCGCGGCTGATCGCGCGCGGCGTCCCGATCGTGCGGCCGGCCGGCGGCCATGCGGTCTTCCTCGACGCCACCGGCATCTGCCCGCATCTCGCGCCCGCCGACTTCCCCGGCGTCGGCCTCGTCGACGCGCTCTATCTCGAGGGCGGCGTGCGCGGCGTCGAGCTCGGCAGCGTGATGTTCGGCCGCCGCAATGCGGACGGAAGCGAGACGCCGGCGCCGCGCGAGCTGGTGCGCCTCGCCTTTCCGCGCCGCGTCTACACGCAGAGCCATTTCGATTATGTGATCGAGACGATCGAGAGCGTGTTTCGCGACCGCGCCGCGATCCCGCCCTATCGCATCCTATGGCAGGCGCCCTTCCTGCGCCATTTCACCGCGCATTTCGCGCCGGCGTGACTGGGACGCTCTACCGTGGCGGCCTTGCTCGGCCTCGCGCCTTTGCGGAGGAGGAGAACGCGACATATCTTTCTCCCGGCGGCTTGGCGCCGCCCGCTGGAGAGAGCGAATGCAGACCGATCGCGACACGGCGCATCCGCCGAAAAACCGCTATGCCGATGCGCCCAAGCGCGCCGATTGGACGATCGACCAGGACTGGCCGTCCTATAGCGAGGCCGAGCACGACCGCTGGAACCGGCTCTACGCGCGCCAGGCGGCGCTGCTGCCCGACCGCGCCTGCGACGAATTTCTCGCGGCGCTCGACAGGCTGCGGCTGTCGCAGAGCGGCGTGCCGGATTTTTCCGAGCTGAGCGCGCGCCTTTCCGCGCTCACCGGATGGGGCGTCGTTCCGGTCGCGGGCTTCGTGCCCGACGACGTTTTCTTCGACCATCTCGCCGAGCGGCGCTTTCCGGCCAGCGCCTTCATCCGCCCGGAGGAAGAACTCGACTATCTCGAAGAGCCGGACGTCTTCCACGATGTGTTCGGCCATGTGCCGCTGCTCGCCGATCCGATCTACGCCCGCTTCCTGCAGGCCTATGGCGAGGGCGGACGGCGGGCGCTGGCGCGCGGGCAGCTCGCCGAGCTCGCCCGGCTCTATTGGTATACGGTCGAGTTCGGTCTCGTCTCGACTCCGTCGGGACTGCGCATCTTCGGCGCCGGCATACTCTCCTCGCCGGCCGAAAGCGTCTTCTCGATCGAGGATACGTCGCCCAACCGCATCGCCTTCGATCTCGAACGCGTGATGCGGACGGGCTACATCATCGACGATTTCCAGCAGAGCTATTTCGTCATCGAGAGCTTCCAGAGCCTGCTCGACGCCTGCTATCGGGATTTCGGGCCGATCTATGATCGCCTGCTCGCGCTGCCGACTCTGGAGCCGCGCGAGATCGCGCCCGGCGATCGGATCGTCACGCGCGGCGATTTTCATTATTTCCGCGCAAAGGCCCACGCCGCCTGATCCTGAGCCCACGTCCCGCTCATTCGGCGGGCGCGCGCCTCACGCCGCGCCAACTCTCGATCGCGCTCGCGTCGAGACGGAAGAGTTCGCCCAATCGCTCGCGCAACGGGATGCGCCGAATCTCGATGCGATGGAGGAAAATCGCCAGCTCGCGCGCGTCGTCGGAGAGGCCCGCCGCGCGCGGCGAGCAACTCGTCTTGTGAACGAAGCGCAGCTCCAATATCCGACCGCCCTCGCGTCGGCGAATGTCGACGGCGCATCGCTCCCAGACCTGCGCGTCGAAGCTCCAGCCGGCGACGAGCGCGCCATCCGCGAACACATCCGTCTCCTGGCGGCGCCCTGACGGCGCAAAAGGCGTGAGATCGAATTGAATGCGCAGCCTCCGCATCGGCCGGCGCAGGCGCAGCCGAATCGTCGAGACCGCGCCATCGTTCCAGACGCCGACCTCCTCTGCGACGTCCCAACCGTCGCGCGCGCAGCTCCAGCACTGAGCCGGATCATGCAGCTCGATCGCCGAGCCGGGCGCGAGCCCCTCGCGCAGGTCGCGCCTCACCGCCCGCGTCCGCGCCAGCGCTCGGCGCGTGCGCGAGTCGGTCCATTGCAGCAGCCGCAACAGGCTCGGCGCCCGCCCGCGCAGCGCCTCGCGCTCGCGGCCGTTCAGCGCTTCGCGCAAGAGAGGATGCGCGCGCAGAGTTTCGAACAGCCGGTTCGGCCGCACATGCGAGGCGGCGCGCGCGACGATCGCCTCATATTCGCCGATCATGCGCGCTTCATCGAACAGTTCCAGCGCGCGCAGCCGCGCGCAGCGCCCCATCTCCTCCCGCGCGCGCGGATCGTCGCGCAGCGAGGCCATGGCTTCGGCGAACGCCGCGACACAGCCTTCGCGCGAGAGCGATGGCGACGGAAGCAGAATTCCCGACAGGCGATCGATCTGCTCGGGAACGCCGTCGACCGCAGTGGCGATGATTGCGCGCCCCTTCGCCATCGCCTCGATGATCGACAGCGGCATTCCTTCCGAATAAGAGGGAAGGACGAAGGCGTCGCAGGCTTCGAGCAGGCTCGGAACGTCGTCGCGCGCGCCGAGCGCGAGCACATGCTCGCCGAGCCCCTTGTCGTGAATCGCCCGATGCAGCGCTTCGACATCGCCGCCCGCGCCGCCGCCGGCGAGCACGAGACGCAAATTCGTCGAACGTCCCTGCGCGCGCAGCCGCTCGAGCGCCTCCAGGCAGAGCGTCTGGCCCTTGCGCGGCTCGATGCGCGCGGCGCAGAGAAACATCGTCTCGTCCTCGCGCAGGCCGAGCGAGTCGCGCGCGGCTCGTCGCGCTCCTGCGCCGAAGATCTCGAAGTAATGCGCCGGCCGGCTGTTGGCGACGACATGCTTCGGCCTGTCGATGTGCGGGAGCAGGGCCTCGAAGCGCCGCCGGCTCGCCTCGGAGACGAAGACGATCGCCTGCGCCGCGCGCAGCGTCTCGATCGCTTTTTCGCGCAGCTCGGCGAAACGCCGCACGCAATCTTCGGTGAGTAGATTGATCGAGACCACATAAGGAACGCCGCGCGCCGCCGCGACCTGCTTCAACGCGAGCAGCGACCAGATCTCGCCCCCTTCGACGAGCAGAATCACATCGGGATCGGCGGCGTCGAGCAGCCGTTGCGCGTCCTCGAGAGCGAAAGCCGCGCGCTGCGGATTGCGCTCGCTGGCGCGATAATCGAACAGCGCGACGCCGCTCTCTTCGATCTTCTCGCGCGACGTCGCGTTCTTCGCCTCGAATGCGCAGGCGAAACGCAAGTCGAACGCCGACGTCGCGCCCGCGACGAGCTGCTCGGCCACCCGATAGGTTCCGCCCATATTGGCGTCGTCGGTGACGATCAGCAGCTTGCGCTTTGTCATGTGGTCGATGTCTCGTCAGAAAAAGCAGGCTTCGCCGCCGGTCGCTCAGGTCACGGCGCGCAGCGCGCGCGGCCGGTCGCCGGCGTCCTGACCGACCGATCCGGCGAGGCGCCATGCGAAGGAGCCGAATTGATAGTCTTCGTCACGGATGAGCTCGAAGAGGCCGGCCGCCGCTTCGCGCCAGCTCCGCCGTCGCGGCAACGTCACTACGGTCGGACGCCGCGCGCAAGCTTCGCGAATGCGCGTCGCGAGGCTCGCGCTGTCGGCCACATCGAAATAGGCCGCCGCGTCGCCGCCGACCTCGCGGAACACGGGAATATCGCTCGCGATCGCCTGAAGGCCGAAATGGGCCGCCTCCACGAGCGGCAGGCCGAATCCTTCCGCGACGGATGCGGCGACGAGCCGATGCGCATGCCGATAGAGATGCGTGAGATCGGCGCCGCCGGCCGAATCGAACCAGAACAAGCGCCGGCCGAACTCCGCATGCGACAGAATGCTGCGCTCGAGCGCTCGCGTATTCCAGCCGCGGCGTCCGACGATCGCATAGCGCGCATCGACGCCGCCGGCCCAGGCGCGTTCGAAGGCGTCGAGCGCGATCGAATAGCCCTTTTTCGGCTCCAGCGTGCCGACGCTCAAGAAGAAGGGCGTCGCGCTCGCGCAGATCGCGGCGACCTCGATCGACGCATCGCTCTCGCTATCCGCGTCGACGTCGGCGCCCGGATGGCTCCACCCGATGCGCATCTCCGGATTGACGCTCTTGCCGTTCGCGATCGCATAATCGAGAAACTCCTCCGCCGAGCTGCGCGACACGGCGACCAGAGCGTCGCTCGCGATCGCCGCTTCGTCGAACCAAGCGGAGAAGATCTCGACGTTCTGCGGATGAAACAGCCCCGGATAGAGCAGAGGATGGATGTCGTGCAGAACGAGAATATTCGAGCCGCCGCGGCGCGAGACCTGCTCCATCGCCTTCCGGCAGCCGCGCACGTCGTGCCAGCCCGCATCCGCCATGACGAATTTGTCGCCGGCCACGATCTCCACCTTGTCGCGATGCGACGAGTCGGCGCAGGCGTAGAGCTCGCCGTCCTCGAACACGACCGCGAGTCCGGCTCCCGTCTGCGTCGTCTCGGCGGCGAGACGGCGCACCACGCGCTGAATGCCGCTGACGTAATCGCAGCGAATCGTATTGGTCATGTCGACGAGCAGACGCCCGCCCGGTCGCGCCATGCGTTTTCTGCGGGCGTCGTCTTCCTGCGGCAGCCGGTGCGCCGCAGCGTCGTCGCGCCCGGCAACCATCGCCGAGCGTCCGCGGCCGGCGATCCTTTCTCCGAGCGCGGCGAGCCGGCGCGAAAGGCGCCTTCCCCGTTCGAACTCGAGGCCCGCGACGCGTCTCTCGAGCTCGCCGATCTCCTTGTGCAATTCGCAGGCGATATAGCAATTGATCGTGCGAGCGTTCATGACGAGGCGCTTTCATGCAGTGCCGCCGGCGGACGAGCCGGACGGCGAAGAAACCACTTGCGAATCCTTCAGACGAACGAAAACCATTTGCGTGACGCGCGTTCGAGCCCCAAGCGTTCGAGCGCGTCGCGCGCCGCCCCAGGCCAGCCGGCCGCGGAGAATCCGCAATCGAATGTCGAATAGAAAATTCGTCCGCCATTCGGAAGCGAACGAAAATCATAGGTCTTGGCTCGGCGAAAGCGCTCGGCCTCGCAGCCGAAGGATCGCAACGTATCCGCCTGACTCGCATGCGCGGCCATCATCGCCGCTTTCGCCTGCCGTCGAGGCAAAGTCAGATCTACGACGAGATCGTCCTCGTCGTCGCAAAAGCGCTGCGTCGCGAGCGACGATCCATCGCACGCGAGATGATAGAAAGGCATCTCGACGATCGCCGGCGCGCGTGGGCCGAGCAGCCTCGCAGCGGCCGCGACACAGAAAGCGACGCCGTCGTGATCCGGGTGGCCGCCTTCGAAAGCGTGAGTGAGGACGACACGGATGCCGAGGCTCTCGAAGATGGAGGCGAGACGGCGAGCGATCGGCGCAAGAGAATAGCAGACGCCCTGATCGGCGACGCCGAGCGGAACGACATGGCTCGCATCGACGCCGCCGGCGGCGAGGGCCGCGCGCAGCTCTCCCGCGCGCGCCGCGCCATACTCTATCGGCGAGGCGAAGCCGGCGCGCGTGGCGTCGGCGCCATTGCGCGGGGCGCCATCCGTGACCACGACGATCGACGCCCCGGCGAGCCGCGGCAGACTCGCGCCGCAGCCGATAGTCTCGTCATCTGGATGGGCGATCACGATCGCGACGTCGCGCGATTCGATCACCGCGGAAGAATGAATGTCGGCGAGCGTGCGCAGGAGCGAGGCTGCGCGGTCGCTTTCACGATCTTCCGTGGGGAGGCTCCGTGATTGCGCGACGCAGCTCGTCATGAAGCGCCTCCTCGAGAAATGGCGACTGCGGCGCAGCCGGCGCGGACCAGAAAGGCGCAGCAATGCAGCTCGCCATCGTCAAAGTCACCGAAGCAATAATGTTGGTTAATATCGACGATCCGATCGCAGGCAGAAATGCGGGAAACTGCGGAACGTGCGACAAATCCCCGCTGCGCTTTACGTAAGGCGCGATCGCTCCCCGCGGTCTGCGCGCCGACGCGGCGTATCGCCTTGACGACGACGATCGTCGTCCCGCATAACTTCGGCGCCCCATTCGGGGGAAGCCGCCGATTATCATCCCGCCGGCTCCCGATCAGGCGGCGGGACGCAGACGGACCCGCCGTACGCGTATGCGTCGAAACGAAAGGGCCACGCCGACAGGGAGCATCGCCATGATCGTGGAAGCGGACCGCTGCGAGTTGCGCCCATGCTGACGCGCGGCGCTTGGAGAACGATCTCGGCGGCGGAATATCAGACGATTTTCGATCGCTTCGGCGGGTCCTTCGCCGTTCATCCTCGCGTCGTGTCGCTCCTCACCGCGCTGGCGGCGCGCGAGGTCCGCTATGTCGGTTATGAGCGCCGGGGTGAATGGATCGCCGCTGTTCCTCTATGGGGCGAGCATGTCGTCGCGACGCAGCTCGCACTCGCCGATCACGGTTGCGCTCATCTGATCGATGTCGGCGATTCGGAAGTCGTGCTGCCGCTCGCGCCGGACGAGAGAATCGAGCTGCCCTTCAAGGCCGACCTCGTCTCGCCTCTGCATGTGCAGCAGATCGTTAATCTCGGCCGCGAGGACCAATTCGCCTTGACGCTCGCCAAAGGCCTGCGGGCCGAGCACGGATTATCCGCCAAGACGCAGGCGCGCAGGCGGCGCGAACGGCGACGCCTGCTCGAGGCCGGCGGCCGTTTCGCGCCGGTCCGCGCTTTCCCCGCCAAGGAGGCCGCGCATATCTATGCGCGCTTGTTCGAACGCCGCTGGGGATTTCCCGTCCTCGGCGAAGCGCTGCTCGAAACCGTGTTCGGAGAGCTCGGCGACATGATGTTCGGAGACGTCCTGCTGATCGACGACGAGCCGGCGGCGTTCGAATTGCTCTATCGCACCGAAACGCCGCTCTATCTGCTCGCCAATGGAGTCAACCGCGGCGTCGACCTGCGTCATTGCCAGCTTTCGCCCGGGGCCGTGTTGTCCTTTCGCAATCTGGAGAACTTCGAGAGCGAAGCCGAGGCGAAAGGAAAAACGCTCCGCTACTCCTTCGGCCGCAACAACGCCGAATACAAGCGGCTGTGGTGCTACGAGACGGCCGTCTATCGCCTCGCGGCGCCGGCGCCCAGATGGGCGCCGCCGCAAATATTCGGCGACATGATGTCGCTGCTGCGCCGACGCCGGCCGTCGCTCGTCCCGGGGACGAGCGACGGCGCGCCGTTTCGGCGAATCGTCACAAGCCGCGCGGATTGCCGGCGGTGATCGTCGAATAGGACGTCTCTCCGTCCTCCGACCAACTCAGTTGTGCGCCGCTCAGTCCGACATGTGAGCAGTCCCAGGCGCTCGCCTTGCCATCGTCCTCTTCATAGCTCACGCACATCCGGTTCTTGGAGATTTGCCAATAGCCTTTGTAGGGACCTTCGTGATTGACGCCCGAGATGCGTCCGTCGGGCGCGAAATACTCGACGTAGGTCTGACCCTTCTCCTCCCCGGAGACGGTGTTTCCGGCAAAGACGCTCCTGATTTCTGCATCGTTCGACAGAGGCTGCGCTTCGACCACGCAGGGCGAGACGATCATGCCGGCCGCGAGGGCGGCGATGGCGATACGCATGCGGCTTCTCCACGATTTCGAGGATGGACGAAAAGGCGCGCAGTCGCCTCGGGCGCCGGATCGAGGACGCCGAGACGTTTCGGCGTGGGCAATGACGGCGACGGCTCTCCTGGCCGGGGCACGCCGGGTCTTCGATGCGCGGCGTCGAGACGCAAACGCGCGCCATAGGAATTTCTGTAGAAATACTCATGCCTGCTCCGGGTCGCGCGGAGTGCAAAAAGCGAACGCGACGCGTATGCTGAGTCATCGATATCGTGCGTTTTTCGATCTCGTTTCATCGCGAGCCTTTCGGAGAGACCATCGTGAAACGGATTTGTCATGCGGCATTGCCGTTCTGCGCATGCATCGCCAGCTTCGGCGCGAGCGCGGCCGATTCTCTCCTTCCGCCTGCGCACGCGCCGACGATTCCGCCTACAGTCGAGATCACCTCGTACTCGACTGCGACGACTCGGCGCATCTGGGATCAATATCTCGAAGGAACCTTCGCGCTGCAGGGCAACTTGGAAGAGTCGGGCTTTCGCACGCGTCTCGGACTCGGCTTCGGCCGCTACGACTATCCGATCACTGGAGAGGATGCGGATGTTCCGTTCAGCGATTTCGGCCTTCCCTGGGTCCGCGAGTTCGGCAAGATTTCCGGACGCTATCAGGAAGGCGTCGTTCTCGTCGGCTATGAATTCGTCACCGATCGTTACGCCGTGCTCGGCCTCATCGGCGGCGGAGTGGTGCATCACGGCCTGTCGCAACCGGATCCCGAAAATCCGGCGCGGGGCACGAGATGGGGCTTCAATGTCGCCGTCCAGGTCGACGCCAATCCGACCGATCAGACCATGTTCTACGGCTATGGCACGTATAACACCGCGTTTCAGACCAGCTATGTCGACGTGCGGCCCGGCTATCTCGTCTTCGAGCATTTCAATCTCGGAAGCTTCATCTCGGCGACGAACGTCTATCTGGGGCCACAGGGCGTCTGGGAGTCCAATGCCCGTGATTATATGTGGAAGGTGGGCGCGCATCTGACGATTTCCGAATTTGGTCCGTTCCATGCGACTTTCGCCGGCGGCTACGCCTATGACCAATACAACAAGTCCGGCGCCTATGGCCTGATCGAGACTTCCGTGCGCTTCTGAAAGCGCGACGTCCTCCGGGCGCCGCGCCTTCTGCCGGCGTCAGCTCGTAACGCGGGTCGCGAGAACGGTCACGATCAGCTCCGCGAGCAGCAGAAACACGATCACCACTTCGAGCGCGTTCGCGACCAAATAATGAGCGCGGTCCTTCGACGTGTTCTTCGCCTCGATGAGCCGCGTGTTGGCCAGCTCGTAGTGATCCAGCGTGAACTGGATCGGCTCGTCGATCTGATCGAGCCGGTCGTACTGGGCGGCGGCGAGCGAGAGCTCGGCGTAGAGGCGCTTCGACGATTCGACGAGCCGCGGATCGAGCTGCTCCAAGGCGCGCTCGACGCGCAGCCGCGCCATCTGCATGCGGGTCGCACGCTGAGTCATCTCGTTGACATGCGGCTGACGGCGCTGATCGCGGCGGTCGACATCGTGCGTGAGCGCGGCGTCGGCTTCGATCGTCGCCCAATTGGCGGCGATCGCCGTCTCGAGCGCGACGATCTCTCGCTCGGTCGAAGTGAAACGAATGATCGCGTCGATCGCGTCGTTCACTTGCTCCGGATTGGCGTAGAGCAGCGCGCGGGCGTCGTGCCAGAACACGCGAACGGTGCGAATCCCCGCGCGCACGGGATAGCGGCGCAGCGGCGTAACGGCGTCGTCGAGCCAAGCCTCGGCCTCGCGCTCGACATTGTCCGGAAAATTGGCGCCGGGCGGCATCCATATGATGTCCAGCGAACCATCCTCCGCCGGCGCGTGCTGCGCGAGCGCGTCCTGCGCTTCGATGGGTTTCAGGACGACGGCGACGTCGCGCGGCTCGCGCAAGAAAATCGTCTCGGCGCCCTCTTCGCGTCCATCGAAGCACACGCGCCAGGCGCGCGCGGCGACCACCTTCTGCTCCTTCTGCGTCAATGCGGTACCCATGATGCAACTCCAATCTCGTCTCGTGGAAAAGGCTCTCGCGATGCGCCGGCGTCAGGCGGCTCCAGGCGCCGCGAGCGCGATTCGCTCGATGGAAATCTCGGACAGTGCTTCGATCTCCGCCGCGGCGGCCGGGGCGTCGCCGCGCTGATAGAAGCAGTAGAGGACCGATTCCGCGTCCTCGTACCAATGGCCGGCGCCGGCGCCGGCTTCCACGGCGCGCTTCCAGACTTCATCCAGCCGATGATCCATCAGCGCATGCGAAAAGCCCGCGGCGTAGAGCTTCTCGGACCAGTCCCAGCGCGAGGCGAGAGTGCGCACGCCGTCGAGGAGATTGTGACGCTCGATGAGATCGATCGGCAGATCGGTCGTCACCGCGCCGAGCAGCATGCCGCGTCGGCACACGCGCGTAATCTCGGCGATGGCGCGCGTGGTCTGCTGCGGCTCGAGGCGGTCGAGGCCGGTCTCGACGACGACGTCGAAGGCGCCGTCCTGGAACGGCAGATCGGTCGGATCGCCGAGCAGATTGTAACGCTGGAGCTCCGGCGGAGTCGCGGCGTGCAGGAGCCAATTCGATTCGATTCCGTAGGCGTCGAGGCCGAGGGCGCGAAGCGCGGCGACCGTGCGTCCCGACGCCGAGCCGATGTGGAGAATCGAGGAGCCCTTGTCGACGCCCCAAGCGATGCGCAGCATATCGGCGAGCGAATCGGCGGGGAAGAATCGTTCGAGAGTCTCCTCGGTCGAGGCGGCGTTCGACCATTGTTCGGCGCCCGGCGCGCCGACGCTCAGCGTGCGGCGCGACCACAGAAGATCCCTCAGAATGATGTCGGTCGCCGCATCGGCCGAATCGAGCACGCCGTTCAACGTGGCGTCGAACATGTAATCGCCGACCATCAATATGCCGGGGAGCTTGCGCGGCTCCGGGCGATGATTGACGGCGCGTCGCCGCGTCCTCAATCCGCCCGGCAACGCATTGACCGAGGCCATCCAGCGATGAACGCGCCGGTCGAGCAAGAGGTCATTCGCCTCGGACAGTTGCGGCGGCAGCGCGTCGAGGCACAATCTCTCGATGCGCTCGTCGGCGACATTGGCGAGGCTCAAGGCGGCGTTGCCGGCGATGAGAAAGGCGAGCGCGCCCAGCTTGCCGAAGTCATGGCGTGCACTCTCGTCGTAAACGCAGCAGCCGTCGAACGCGTCGAGCATGAACCAGTCGGCCGGAATATGCTCACGCCAGAACGGCCGCTCGAACAGCAGCGTCGCACGCAGATAATGGCCGGGCCGGTCGAAATAGGCGATGTGGCGGTCGATCGTCTCCTGCAGCAGAATCGAGCGCCAATGGATCATCGACAGAGCCGTGAGGGGCAAAGCGAGCGCGACATAATCGAAGATCTGCGTCTCGACGAAACCGTTCGAGTCGATCTCGAGGGCGTAGGTTCCATCGCCGAGCGGCTCGACCGAACGAACGATCGAGTTGAGGCGCAGCGTGGCGTCGAGATCGTCGACGAGGCGCTCGACGATCTGCTCATTGCCGCCGATGACCGAATAGATGTCCATGTAGCCGTCGACGTCCATCAGAACGTTCTTCAGAAAAGTGAGGCCGTTGGTCTGATGCGGCGCCGCCGCCACGTCGCTGTGCGCCATGGCGCGCACATAGCGGCGCGCCGTCTCGTCGCCGATCTCGCGCGCGAGCAGAGCCTCGGCGGAAATCTGCGACCAAGGATGAACGTTGTCGGCCTCGGCGACGGAGAGATAGAAGGCGTCGGGGCTGAGCATCTCCGCGCATTTGGCGCGAAAGGCGACGACCTCGTCCCGCGTCCGCTCTCCGAAGTTCTGCGCGAGGTCTTCGGGCGAAAGGATAATTTTGCGGTTCACGACACAGGGACCGCCTGCGATATGCTTGATTTCGAGCCCGAGCTCGTCGACGATCAGCTCGCGCAGCGGATCCGGGCCACGGCCCGAATAATCGTAGATTTCGGCGACGCCCGCCTCGTAGGGGCCGACGCCGGGGAATTCCCGCGTGACGATCTTTCCGCCCGGTCGCTCGCTCGCCTCGAATATGGTGACCTCGCAGGCGTCGCCGGCCTTGGCGGCGAGATGGCGGGCGGTGAATAGTCCGCCGGGTCCGCCGCCGATGATGGCGACCCGCTTCTTGTGCGGCAAAGACGTCGGATCGAACTGCACATTCATACGTGTCTCTCCTATTGATGTCTCGGTGGACGCGGAGGCAGACGAGATCCTCGCGTGACGTCGAGGTCGAACCTCGCGCCACGGGGCGCATACGTCTGCGGGGATCGCCTTCGCGGGCCGAAATGGCGAAATGATCCGCTAGTCCACAGTCGTGCGTCGTCAGAAAAGGGTTCTGGCTGTTCGTTGGTAGAGCACGAGGAGAACTGGCGCCGGGCGGCGGCCGGACAATCGTCGGAGTGAACGCGCGCGACGAGAAAGGTTAGCGATCGGTGAAGGGGATCCGCCGACGCATAACCCGACTGGGGGATGCCGTGGTTTTCTAGCGAGTGCCGTCTGGATCACTCCTCACCAGAATGTGTGGGTAAATCCTGTTCTCTACGGCAGCGACTGGTTCGGAAAAATTTTCGTTCTTACTGCAAGAATTGATAATTTCTCTAAAGTTCCGCAAGACCCGACTTCAGTGAATCCGCTCGGTGAGCCGCCTCGGGAGCGGCCTGTGTCGAGAAATTGGGACGGCCGAAACATTTTGCCGGTGGTTTGTGACTCGGCCCCCGGGGTTGGAAGCGCCGCCTCAGAGCCCAATCCGATACCTCGAGGGCATGCGCCGACCTCTGGACGGTAGAAAACGCAACTCTCCCGCCACCTTCTCGTGAGTTTGGCGGCATCGGCGTCGAGCCGTCACGGAGCCCATAATTTGCCGTCCGCGATGGACAGCGATAAGCTGAAACAGACATTCCTTTCAAAATTTCATGGATCGTCGAGTCATGCCATTCTCCCTCCCGCGCGCAAAGCCGCGCCTGCTCGTCGCGACCGACGACACCGCCGCCGGCGGCACAGCTCAGGTCGCCTATCAGATCGCCTCTTCGCTCGTCGGCGAATTCGACGTCCGCTTCGCCGGCCGGCGCAATGCGGTGAACGCGCGCGCGCTCGACGAGCTCACGCGGCAAGGCGTCGCATTCATCCCTTACGAGATCGACGGGAGCGCGCCCTGGCGCAATCCTTTGAAGAGTCTCTACTCCGTCGATCAGGCGCTCGATCTCTTGGAGGCGAGCGATCCCGATCTGCTGCTCACCTTCGACGCCGCCGAGCTGTTCTCCTTCGCCGCGCTCAAATCCGCGGCGAAACAGTGCGGCATTCCCTATGTCACCGTCATCAACATATTGCTCGAAAACGTCGAGCGCCGCTTCGGCTCCGGCTACGACTCTCTCGTCGCCGTGCTGGCGCGAGCGGAGGCGATCGTCTTCGCCTGCGAAGCCCATCGCCGGCGCTTCCGACGTATTCTCCCCGGCCATCCGGCGCCGCAGCGGATCATTCTCAACAGCCGGCCGGACCGATTCTTCGCGCGGCGCGATCCGCTTGTGCGCGAGCGGCTGCGGCGGGAGCTGAACCTGCCGCAGGACGCATTCGTCTGCCTCACCACCGCGCGCATAGAGCCGCACAAAGGGCAGCATTTGATCGTCCGGGCTCTGGCGTCGCTGGAGCGGCGTGGGCTCGGCGCGGGCGTGCGCCTCGTCTTCGCCGGCGGAGGGTCGGAGCCGCATCTGTGCGAGCTCGAGCGGGAAATCACGCGCAACGGGCTCGCGGCGCGCGTGCTGACGCTCGGTCCGCGCGCCGACGTCGTCGATCTGCTCGATGCGAGCGACGTCTTCATTCTCCCCTCGAAATCCGAGGCGACATCGCTGTCGATCATCGAAGCGATGGCGAAAGGGACGCCCGTCGTCGCGACCGGCGTCGACGGCATTCTCGAGCTGATCGACGAGGACTGCGCCATTCTGCTGCCGCTCGACGAGGACGAAGCCGTCGTCGCGATCGCCGAGGCGATCGATCGGTTGAGCCGCGACAAGCTGCTGCGCATGCGCCTCGCCGAGGCGGGACGCGACCGCGCGAATGGATTTCGCCTCGAGCGGGCGGCGGCGTCCTATGCGTCCCTGCTCGGCGATATCGCGACGAGGTCACAGGCGGACGAATCGGCGCGTTGCTATCGGCGCTCGGTCGTCCCGATCGGCTGCGCCATCGACTTCACCGACCCCGCCGTCGCATGGAACGCGCTGCAGGACGGCTGGTCGATCAGCGAGGCGGAAGGCGTCTGGAGCAGCGGGCCGTCCTCGACGTTGCTGCTGCGGACGAACGCCTGCAAAGGCCAGAGGCTCGAGCTCGAATTCGAGGTTGGCGCCTATCTCTCCCCCGCCTGCCCCAGACAGGAGACCTATGTGTTCGTCGATGACGAGCCGGCCGCCTTCTGGCGCGTCGCTGCGCCGGGACGGCACAGGCGCTCTATGCAAATCGTGGTCGCGGATGATTCGGGACGTATGCGGCTGCGCTTCGAGCATATGCGCGCCGTTGCGCCGGCCGCGCTCGGGGAGTCGCCGGACCCGCGCGAGCTCGCACTGTTCTTGAGCCGCCTCACGATCGTCGAAGCGAAGGCGGATGGCGCCCGCGCCGCCTGAGCGTCAGCGGTCCCGCAGCGCGTTCAGCGTCTTGCGGCCGGCGCGGCCGTCCGCGTGCATGCCGGCGCGGCCCTGGAAGTCGGCGATCGCCTGCATCGTCTTGGCGCCGATGACGCCATCGGGCTCGCCGACTTCATAGCCCTGGCGCGCGAGCAGCGCCTGCACTTCACGGCGCTCGGCGCGCGAGAGGCCGGGATCGTCGGTCGGCCAGGGCGCTGCTATCCCCGCGCGCCCGCGCAAACGGTCGGACAGGACGGAGATCGCCAGTGCGTAGGATTCGGCGGCGTTGTAGGAGTAAATGGCGTCGAAATTCTGCGTCACGAGAAAGGCGGGCCCGCTGCGGCCGGCCGGCAGCAGCAGGGCGGCGGAGCCTTCGCCGAGCGGCTGGCCGTCGAGCCGGCGCACGCCGCGGCTCGCCCAGGCCGACATGGGCTGGCGGGCGGTCCGCCCGGAGGGGCCGGAATAGCCCTCGGGAATGCGGACCTCGAAGCCCCAGCGCAGGCCGGGCCGGTAGCCGCTCTTGCGGAGATAATTGGCGGTGGAGCCGAGCGAGTCGACGGCCGAGCTCGCGATGTTCCTCCGCCCGTCGCCGTCGAGGTCGACAGCTGTGCGCAGGAACGTCGAGGGCATGAATTGGGTATGGCCGAAAGCGCCCGCCCACGAACCGTAGAACTCTCGAGGCGCGATGTCGCCGGCGTCGAGGATCTTCAGCGCGGCGATGAACTCGCCGCGGAAGTAGTCGTTGCGGCGGCGCGCCTCGCAGGCGAGCGTCGCCAAGGACTGCACGACGCTGCGCTTGCCGAAATTCTTGCCGAAATCCGATTCGACGCCCCAGACCGCGACCACGGTCGCCGGATCGACGCCATAGCGCTGCTCGGCCGTCTGCAACGCGCCGGCGTAGCGGCGCAGCAGCGCGCGGCCCTCTTCGACCCGCTCCTCGTCGACGAGGCCGGCGATATAGTCCCAGATCGGCGTTTTGAACTCGGGCTGCTTGTCCATGAAGCTCGGCGCGTCATTGGGCTCGAGGCCATCCGTCGCGCCCTCGATCGTGCGCGCGGAGATCCCCGCCGCGGCGGCGGCATGCCGCAGGCCCGAGAGACAGGAAGCGAAATCGGCCCGCGCCGGCGCGGCGCAGAGCAGCCCGGCGAGAATCGCCGTGAAAAGGAAGGACGTCTTCATGAGCGGAATTTTAGCGGCCGATGGTAAGCGGAAGGTTGGCGTCGCCCCGGTCGTCCTGGTTCATTTTGACGCCGAGATCGGCTAATTTGTGGCGCAAGCCCGCTGCAAGACGGGTCTCGACAGCCGCGGCGCAATCGGCGCGGCGCGACCAGACACCATGAAGAGAGGACCCCCATGCTCCGCCGAATTCTCGCGCTGGCGCTCGTCGCCGCGCCTTTGACCCTGGATCGCGCGCAGGCGTTCTGCTGGTTCGGCTGCCCCGATCCGACCGAGGCGCAGGCGCGCCAGATCTTCGAGAATCTGTTGAAGACCCGTTTCGACAAGCCCGGCAAGGTGCTGTCCTTCAAGCAGACCATGACCGAGCGTCTGGAGATGCATGCGACCGGCGAGAAGGGTTTCGAGCTGTTCTTCAACGCCTCGGTGGAATTTCCCGAAGGCGCCAATCTCGAGTGCAAGCCGGACGACGCCGGCAAGTTTCCCGAAGGCTGCTCGCCGAGCAAATTCTATGTGACGGCGCCGCGCAGCAGCGACCCCAAGGGCAAGCAATATGTCGCCCCCGGCTCGACCATCGCTTTCGACGAGGAATATCGCTTCTACGCCGAGGGCGACGGCTGGAAGGGTCCGGACGGAAAGGTCTACACGCAGTAAAAATATCTACACTCGGCGGAGGGCGGTCATGATCGGGCGCGACCCTTCTCCCGATGGGAGAAGGAGCCCGGCGCGGCCGGGACTCCCGCGCGAAAATCGGCGAGAGGGAAAACCCCTCTCGGCCGCCCCGCGGCGTCCTCTTCCGGGTCCGCGACCCCTGCTCAGTGCGCCAGCGACTTCACTTCCCGGATGCCGGCGGAGACGAAATCCGTTCCAGCGACGCCCTTGCGCAACACGGCTTCGGCGATCTTCACTGCGGCGTCGGCGGCGCTGGCGCGCACCTCGGCGGCGGCCTGCGCCTCGGCCTGAGCGATCTTCTGCTCGACTTGCTTGGTGCGGCGCGCGACATATTCCTCGAGGCGCTGGCGAGCCTCCTGCGCGAGCAGTTCGGCCTCGGTCTTGGCCTGCGCGACAATGGCCTTGGCCTCGGCCTCGGCCTCCTCGCGCTTCTTCTCGAAAGAAGCGAGCAGCGTCTCCGCCTCCGAGCGCAGGCGCTCGGCCTCGGCGAGCTCGCTCTTGATGCGATGCACACGTGAATCGAGCGCGGCCGCGAGCTTCTTATGTGCGCCGACCCAGCCGAGAACGACGACGAAAATGCCGAAACCGACGGCGACGAAGAGTTCAGCGTCGAAATGCATGGGTCTGACTTTCCTCAGCTCGCCTTGATGTTCTGGAACTCGCCGCGCAGCGTGTCGGCGGCGATGCGCGCGCCGGTCAGCTTCTCGAGGATGGAGCCCGCCGCCCCGGTGGCGATCTCCTCGACATGCGACAGCGCTTGCGCCTTTGCGGAGGAGATCTGCGCGTCGGCCTCGGCCAGCTTCGCGGCGAATTCGGCCTCCTGCGCGGAGCGGCGCGCATGCGTCTCGCTGGCCGCCTGCTGTTGCGCGTCGCGGCCGATCGCCTGCGCCTGCGCCTTGGTGGCGCGCAGGGTCTCGTCATGCTCGGCGGCGGCGGCCTGCGCCTTCGCCTGCAATTCGCGCGAGGCGGCGAGATCGCTCTCGATGCGGCTCTCGCGGTCGCTGAGGATCGAGCCGATGCGCGGCAGCGCGATGCGCGACATCAGCACATAGAGCAGGCCGAAGGTCAGCGCGAGCCAGACGAGCTGCGGCGTAAAGTTATTGACGTCGAACGGCGGAAAGTCGCCCCCGCCGTGATGCTCGACGGTTCCCTGCGTCGCGCCATGGTTCGTCGCGCCTTGTGCGGGGGATTCGTGCGGCGCCGCTTCCTCGGCGGCGGCGAGAACGATATTCGCCATGTCGGCTCCGAAGCTTTTCTCGAGTCTGCGCGGACGGAAGAAGGCCCGGCCGCTGCGGCCGGGCCTTCGAAAGCAATTACTTGAGGTAGAGCAGGATCGCGATCAGGAACGCGAAGATGCCGAGACCTTCCGCGAGCGCCGCGCCGATGATGGCGTTGGTGAACTGGCCGGCGGCAGCCGACGGATTGCGCAGCGCGCCATTGACGAAATTGCCGAAGATGAGACCGACGCCGATCGCGGCGGCGCCCGTGCCGATCGCGGCGAGGCCCGCGCCGATCAGTTGATATCCGGAAGCATCAGCCATTTTGGAACTCCTGCTCTCGAGTGGGCGACTATTTATTGTTGGATGTTTATCAGTGGCCCGGGTGAATCGCGTCGTTCAGATAGACGCAAGTGAGGACGGCGAAGACGAACGCCTGAAGGCAATTGACCAGCAACTCCAGCGCATACAACGCGACGACCGCCAGCACCGGAATGGGCGACAGCACCGCCCAGGCGCCGGCGCCGAGCAGCATCACCGCAAAGCCGCCGAACACGGCGAGCGTGATATGGCCGGCGAGGATGTTGGCGAAGAGACGAACCGACAGCGAGATCGGCCGCGACAGAAAGGAGATGATCTCGATCGGGATCAGCACCACGAGCACCGGCGCCGGCACGCCATGCGGCACGAACAGCTTCAGAAAGCCGACGCCGTGACGGTAGAGCCCGTAGAGAACGACGAGCGTGATGACGAAGGCCGCGAAGGCGAAAGTGACGACGATCTGGCTCGACAGAGAGAAAGTATAGGGAACGAGGCCGATCAGATTGGACATCAGGATGAAGGTGAACAGCGTGAAGACGAAGGGGAAGAAGCGCATCCCCTCCTTGCCCGCCGTCTGACGCACCGTATTGGCGACGAATTCGTAGAGAACCTCCGCCGCCGCCTGGCCGCGACCCGGAACCAGCGCGCGCCTGGAGGTGGCGACGATGGTCAGCAGAACGGCCGCCGTCGCGGCGAGGAGCATATAGAGAGAGGAATTGGTGAAGGAGACGTCGACGCCGCCGATGTTGTACGGCGCAATGCGTTGGAGCTCGAACTGCTCGATAGGATTCATCGCCTGTCCCGGACGTCTCGTCCGGCCCTTCGTCTCCGCGGAGCCGAAGGAGTCGGCCCGCCAGTTGTCACCCGCCGTCTTCGGCTCCGTTCGGCGCCGAGAGACGAAACACGTTCCAGAACCCCGCCGCGACGCCGAGGCCCAGGAACAGGACCAGCAACCACGGCTTCGTGCCTGCCCAAACGTCCGCCTGCCAGCCGATGAGCGCGCCGACGATGATCGCCGCCACGAATTCCGAAAGGACGGTGAAGCCAACGCTCATCGCCCGACCGAACGACCCGCCGATCTGCAAGCCGCCGCCGGACTTCGTCTGCTCGCGTCGATCCTCCTCCTGCTTGCGCAACGCGGCCTGGAGCTGCTCCAGGCGGGCGCGAAGCTCGGCGTCGCTCACATTCTTCTCGGCGTCTCTCATCGATCGATCTCCCCGCGCGGTCTAGAACACATGCGCGAGCTTCATAGATGATCGCCGAAGAAACGCCCGGACAGGGGCGACGGAAGGGAATTCGACGCGACGCGATATGGGCCGGGCGGCCAACTCGTTCGAGCCGCGCGCAACATATGGGCGAGGCGGTTTCGTGTCAAGACGCCGCTGCCGCGCACATCTCTATGAAAACAAAAGTGTATTTTGAGACTGCGCAAATCTCGGGCGCCGGGCTTTCTCGCGGCTGCGAAAGAACTCTCACAGAAACGAGGCCCAAAGACGCGCGTCATGATCGAGCCGGTTGCGAAAAAGCCGTCCCTCCGGCGCGGCCGGAGGGACGGTCCTGCTCGTCGAATCCCTGGGAGCATTCGGGACGTCAGAGCATCAGCCGATGACCGCCTTCACGCCTTCCTCGCCGAGCACGGCCTTCACGCGCATCAGGAGCTGCAGCACGACGCCGAACACGCCGAGCGCCATCCAGCCGAAGAACACGAATCCCCAGTGCAGCGGCGCGACGAACAGCTCCTCCATGAACCAGAAGGTGTGACCCCATTCGTTGAGGCCGACATTCGGAATGATCATGAAGGGGCCGATCGCGACGATGAGATAGGCCAGCGAGAATCCTTTGGAGAAGTAGGGAATGCGCGTCTTCGCATGGAAGAAGGCGCCGACCGCCATGATCGAGTAGATCGGATAGCTCATGTAGAACTCGATGATGTGCGACGGCGTGAAGTCCGTGTCGCGGATCACCGTCATGTGCCAGGTGCCGTCCTGCTCCGTGAAGAAGCTCGCGCCCCAGTAGATGGCGATGCCGTAGATCGTCAGCCATTTCATATTGTCGACGAGCGAGCGCAGTTCCTGGCGCGGCGTCACCGTCGACATGTCGCGCACGCGCGTCTTCCACAGCCAGCCGGCGAGCGCCAGGCCCGAAACCAGCTCCAGCGGAATCTCCGTCCACAGGATCGACAGCCAATAGGTCTGGAACTCGGGCGCGAAGGAGTCGAGGCCGGCGCGCCAGCCGTAGATCTGCTCGTAGATGCGCACAATCAGATAGAAAGTGCAGAGGGCGCCGGCGCCCCACCAGAACGGCTTCAGATCGACGATCGGCTCGGCATCGTCCACGGCGGCCTGACGGCCGGCGGCTTCCGTCGTGAGACTCATGTTTTCTCTCCTCGAGGTTTTCACGCCCCGCGCCTCTTCCACGGAGCGGCCGAGAAGGGGTAAGGTCGCCATGCGGCTTCGTAAAATGCATAGTTTTCATTACCCTATCGAAATTATTCAGTGGCTTGGCGCCTGTCGTTCTGGCGCCATTGCAACGAGCGAGGCTGTCCGCGCGGACGACGGTGGGAAAACATGACGGAACTGCGCAACTTCGATCTCAATCTGCTGGTCGCCTTCAACTTTCTGCTGGAGGAGCGCAGCGTCTCGCGCGCAGCGCAGAAGATGTTCATCAGCCAGTCGGCGATGAGCCATGTGCTGCAGCGCCTGCGCCAGCAGCTCGACGATCCGGTGCTGGTCAAGACGCCGCAGGGCATGCGGCCGACGCCGCGCGCGCTGTCGCTGGTCGAGCCGATCTCGGCCCTTTTGGCCGAGGTCGAGCAGGTGATCCGCAGCTCCAAAGAGTTCTCGCCGGCGACGACGCAGCGGCGCTTCACCATCGCCACCAACGACTATGTCGAGTTCTGCCTGCTGCCGCCGCTGATGCAGATCGTCAGCCGGGAGGCGCCCAATATCGAGATCCATCTCGTGCAGACGCAAGGCTCCCTCAGCGCCGCGGCCGAAGCGGCCGATTTCGACCTCGTCATCGGCTTCGACGTGATTCTCGATCAGGTCCCCTATCTGCATCGCGAGCGGCTCTCCACGGACCGCATCGTCTCGCTGGTGCGGCGGGGCCATCCGGATTTTTCGCAGCGCGAGGTCTCGCTCGACCGGTTCATCGCGGCGAGACACATGCTGATGTCACGCCGCGAGGCGGGCACGGGCCTCATCGACGATTGGCTGGAGGCGCGCGGCCTCGCGCGCAAGGTCTCGCTCGTCGTGCCCAATTTCCTCTCGGCGCCGTGGATCGTCGCCAGCACCGATCTCGTCTTCTCGCTGCCGCTGCGCATCGCGGAGCATTTCGTGCGGCTCGCGCCGCTCGAGATCGTGCCGATCCCGATCGAATTCCCGACCTATGATCTGCTGATGGTCTGGCATTCGCTGCAGGACAAGGAGCCCGCCCACGCCTGGCTGCGCCGGACCATCGTCTCCATCTGCCGCGATCTCGCGCACGAGTGATCTCTCGGGAGAGACGCTGCTCGATCGCGATGGGCGCCAGATCCATCGGCGCTCATCATCGGCGAGGCGCCCCCCTGGTTCGCCACGCCGGCGCCGCGCCGTCCGGCGCGACCCGCGGGCTCCACGGCGAACTGGTCCTCGCCGCGCGGCGCGCGGCTCGAAGGACATCTGCCGCTCGACGGGCGCGCGAGCCGGCATGATTCATGCGGCGCCGCAGCATGGCCGCCGCGGCGCAGCGAAAAATTTGCGGCCATTTCGTGACTTCCGCTCGGCGCGACGATCTGCCCCTCGCCAAGCCGAGCCGGATGGTTTATGTAGCAAAACGCACAAAGCGGAAGCAGCGCGGCGGCGCGCTGACACCGCGAGGGGCGAGAGTTCCGCGTCCCCCCGTACAGCGGCATGAAGGACCGTCACATGGATTACCGGCGCTTTTTCGAGACGGCGATCACACGTCTCCAGGACGAGCGCCGGTATCGAGTATTCGCGCATCTCGAACGCTGCGTCGAATGTTTTCCGCGCGCGCTCTGGCATCGGGGCGACGGCTCGACGCAGGATGTGACGATCTGGTGCTCCAACGACTATCTGGGCATGGGGCAGCACCCGGATGTGATCGCCGCGATGGTGGAGACCGCCGGCCGCGTCGGCGCGGGCTCCGGCGGCACGCGCAACATCTCCGGCACCAGCCATGCGATCGTGGAGCTCGAGAGAGAGCTCGCCGATCTCCACGGCAAGGAGGCCGCGCTCGTCTTCACATCGGGCTGGATCTCCAATCTCGCGGCGATCTCGACGATCGCCGACCTGCTGCCGGACTGTATCATCTTCTCCGACGCCTCCAACCACAACTCGATGATCGAGGGCGTCAAGCGCTCACGCGCCGACCGCAAGATCTTCCGCCACAATGATCTCGCCCATCTCGAGGAGCTGCTCGCCGCAGCCGGCGATCGGCCGAAGCTGATCGTCTTCGAGAGCCTCTATTCGATGAACGGCAATATCGCGCCGGTCGCCGAGATCGCCGCTCTCGCCGAGCGCCATGGCGCGATGACCTATATCGACGAGGTCCATGCGGTCGGCATGTATGGCGCGCGCGGCGGCGGAGTCTGCGAGCAGGCGGGCGTGATGGACCGCATCGATGTGATCGAGGGCACGCTCGCCAAAGGATTCGGCACGCTCGGCGGCTATATCGCCGGCGATCGCGTCGTCATCGACGCGATCCGCAGCTATGCGGCCTCCTTCATCTTCACCACCGCCCTGCCGCCGGCCGTCGCCGCGGCGGCGACGGCGGCGGTGCGCCTCTTGAAAGTGCGGCCGGATCTCCGCGCCGCCCATCAGCGCGCCGCGCATATCACCAAACATGCGCTCGCCGCCGCCGGACTGCCGGTGCTGGAGAACGGCTCGCATATCGTGCCGGTGATGGTGCGCGACGCCGAGCTGTGCAAGGCGGCGAGCGACATGCTGCTGGAGCGGCACGGCGTCTATATTCAGCCGATCAACTATCCGACCGTCGCGCGCGGGACCGAGCGCCTGCGCATCACGCCGACGCCGCGCCATACAGCCGAGCACATCATGGTTCTGGTCGAAGCGATGGTCGATGTCTGGAACACGCTCGGCATCGCCTTCGTCGAGCCGCCGCAGCATCTCCATATCGATCCCGAGAGCCGCGAGCGCTGTACCTATCCCGAGATCAAGCTCGCGGCGCAGTAAAACGAAGGTTCGCGCTTCCTTTCTCCCGCTCGCGGGAGAAAGGCGCCCCGACGAAGTCGGGGCGGATGAGGGCGGCTGCGGTTCGCGGGATGGAAGAAAGCTTCGAGGTCGCTGCGGCGGGACGAGCCCTCATCCGACCTCGCTTCCGCGAGGCCACCTTCTCCCGCAAAGCGGGAGAAGGGAAGCGCCCGATCTTTCCACCCTTTATTGCACCAGCTTGGGCTGGGTCGGTCGGGGCGTCTCGTTCTCCTGCAGAATGCCGAGACGGCGCGCCACTTCCGTATAAGCCTCGACGAGGCCGCCCATGTCGCGGCGGAAGCGGTCCTTGTCCAGCTTGTCGTTGGACTTGATGTCCCACAGCCGGCACGAATCGGGAGAAATCTCGTCGGCGACGACGATGCGCATCATATCGCCTTCCCAGAGGCGGCCGCACTCCATCTTGAAATCGACGAGGCGAATGCCGACGCCGAGGAAGAGGCCCGAGAGGAAGTCGTTGACGCGTATGGCGAGCGCCATGATGTCGTCGATCTCCTGCGGCGTCGCCCAGCCGAAGGCGGTGATATGCTCCTCGGAGACCATCGGATCGTCGAGCGCGTCGTTCTTGTAATAGAATTCGATGATGGAGCGCGGCAGCTGCGTGCCCTCCTCCATGCCGAGACGCTTCGACAGCGAGCCGGCGGCGACATTGCGCACGACCACTTCGAGCGGGACGATCTCGACTTCGCGAATCAGCTGCTCGCGCATATTGAGCCGGCGGATGAAATGCGTCGGCACGCCGATGTCGTTCAGATGCTGGAAGATGAACTCCGAGATCCGGTTGTTGAGCACGCCCTTCCCGTCGATCACCTCGTGCTTCTTGGCGTTGAAGGCGGTGGCGTCGTCCTTGAAGTGCTGGATCAGGGTTCCGGGCTCGGGACCCTCGTAGAGGACCTTGGCCTTGCCTTCGTAGATGCGGCGACGGCGGTTCATGGGGATCAACCGGGGCTTGAGAAAGTCCATCTGTCGGGCCGTGGCTCCCTCGGTTCGGCTCTCGGCTGCGCCTCCGGACGGCCTTTCGGCGGCGGACGGGGCGTCGGCCCGGAGCGGCGTTCGCAGTGGCCGCGGATGGAACGGGGTCCTATCCTGTTCCTGCGGCGGTTACAACCCGCAGCGCCAGACTAGCCGAATCGACGAGCGGTTACAACTTGACTGAAATTTTCGCAATTCGCATGAACGACATTGGCGTTTCACCCTAATTGCGAATATAGGGCGCATGTCCCCGCGCGCGCCGCTTCGCGCGGCCGAAACAGTCGAGGTCGAGATGAGCACGTTCGATAATCGTGAGGAGTCTTTCGAAAAGCGCTTCGTTCACGAGCAGGAGCTGCAATTCCGCGCCGAGGCGCGGCGCAACAAGCTGTTCGGCCTGTGGGCGGCCGAGAAGCTCGGCAAGACCGGCGCCGAGGCCGAGGCCTATGCCGAGGCCCTCGTCGTCGCCGAGGCCGCGTCGGCCGATGCGACGGAGCTGGTGTTCGCCAAGGTGAAGGCCGACTTCGAGGCGGCGAGCGTCGACCAGTCGGACCACCAGATCCGCCGCACGCTGGATGAATTGCTGGAGACCGCCAAGGCCGAGATCAAGGCGGGCTGACGATCACGCTCGGGAGAGGCCGGCGGCCGGCCTCTCCTCTCACGGTCCCATGCCCCGCTTCGCGCTCACGATCGAATATGACGGCGGTCCCTTCGTCGGCTGGCAGCGCCAGGAGAACGGGGTCGCGGTGCAGCAGCGGCTGGAAGAGGCGGTCGCGGCGCTGGAGGGCGGCGCGCGCCGTGTCGTTCATGGCGCCGGGCGCACCGACGCCGGCGTGCATGCGCTGGGACAGGTCGCCCATGTGGACCTGACGCGCGACTGGCGCGAGGATCGGCTGCGCGACGCGCTCAACGCCCATTTGCGTCCGGACCCGATCGCCGTGCTGGAGGCGCGGCGCGTCGCCGAGGGCTTCGAGGCGCGCTTCTCGGCGGCGCGCCGACACTATCGCTACATCATCGACAATCGCCGCGCGCCTTTGACGCTGCAGCTCGGTCGCGCCTGGCATGTGAAGCGCCCCCTCGACGCCGAGGCGATGCACGCCGCGGCGCAGCTTCTCGTCGGCCGGCATGATTTCACGACCTTCCGCTCGACGGAATGCCAAGCCTCTTCGCCGATCCGCACGCTGGAGCGGCTGGATGTGCGCCGCGACGGCTCGCGCATCGAGATCGTGACGTCGGCGCGCTCCTTCCTGCACAATCAGGTGCGCTCGCTGGCCGGATCGCTGGAGCATGTCGGTTCCGGCCGCTGGACGGCCGCGGATCTGCGCGCGGCGCTGGACGCGAAGAATCGCGCCCGCTGCGGCCAAGTCGCTCCGCCGCACGGGCTCTACCTCGTCGCCGTCGATTATTGAGCGCCGCCGGCGCTCACTCTATGCCGGCTTCGCGGTTGCGGGCATTGATGGCCTTGCGCAGCTGATCGTTGATCGCGACCGGATCGGTCGGCGACGGCTTGGCCATCAGCAAGGCGCCGCGCACCAACGACGCCTCCTCGGCCGTCAGCACGATGGGCCCGGCCATGAAGGCGGCGTTGGGGAGCGTGTGCAGAATGGCGCGCCGATTGGGATGGTCCTTGACGTCGACGACCTGGTCGGCGACCGGCTGGCCATCGACACAGACGAAAGCGCCTATGACCTCGACTTTTCGGCCGTCGGAGGTCTCTCGGATGAACGTCTTTTGCATCGGTCTATCTGCTCATGCTTGTTGAATCAGGCCGGTCCTGGGCCGCGTAGAGCATAGCAAGCACTGTGCCGTCGTGGGGGGTGGACTTTCGGAATCGTATCGAGAAAGGGAGGGAGTTCAGCCCGAGAGGGCGGCCTTCACCGCGGCGCTGGCCTTTCCGAAATCGATGCGGCCCGTATATTTGGCCTTGAGCGCGGCCACTACCTTGCCCATGTCCTTGATCGAGGCGGCGCCCGTCTCGGCGATCGCGGCCTCGATCGCCTCCGCGACCTCGGCCTCGGAGAGCGGCTGCGGCAGATAGGACGAGATCACCTCGATCTCCGCGCGCTCTTTTTCGACGAGGTCGGCGCGGCCGGCCTTCTCATAGATGTCGAGCGATTCCTGCCGGCTCTTCACCATTTTCTGCAGCAGAGCCAGAATATCGTCGTCCGACAGAATCTTGCCCGTGACGCGCGCCTCTATGTCGCGGTCCTTGAGCCCGGCGGTGATCATGCGGATCGTCTCGACCCTGGCCTTGTCGCCGCTCTTCATGGCCGACTTGAGGTCGGCGGTGAACCGTTCGCGCATTGTATTTCCACTTCGCAGTGAAATGTTCTAGGGAAGCCGCGGGCGCGCGAGGCGCCCCCGGCGAATGTTGGGAAAGGCATAGAGCGCGGATGAGATCGGATCAAGACGAAGCGGCCGGCTGGACCGCGCCGGTCCACACCGGGGTCCTGGTTCTGTCGACGGGCGAGGCGATATTCGGCTTCGGTTTCGGCGCCGCGGGCGCGGCCGTCGGCGAAGTGTGCTTCAACACCGCCATGACCGGCTATCAGGAGATTCTGACCGATCCGTCCTATGCCGGGCAGATCGTCACCTTCACCTTTCCGCATATCGGCAATGTCGGCGTCAACGACGAGGACGTCGAGACCGTCGACATCGCCCATTGCGCCGGCGCGCGCGGCGTCGTCATCGGCGCGCCCTCGGGCGATCCGTCCAACCATCGCGCGTCGCGCCCCCTCGCGCAATGGCTCGTCGCGCGGGGAATCGTCGGGCTCAGCGGGATCGACACGCGCGCGCTGACGACGTTGATCCGCGAAAGGGGCATGCCGAACGCCGTCATCGCGCATGCGCCGGACGGCGTCTTCGATTTGGATGAGCTGCGCGCCGAGGCCGCCGCCTGGCCGGGGATCGACGGCATGGATCTCGTGCCATCCGTTACCGCGGCGGGGCGTTACGAGTGGGACGAGACGTTGTGGCGCTCCGGCGCCGGCTATGGCAAGCGCAATGGCGCGAAGCGTCGCGTCGTCGCCATCGACTATGGCGTCAAGCGCAACATCCTGCGTCTGCTCGCCGAGGCGGGCTGCGAGGTGATCGTCGCGCCGGCGACGGTGACGGCCGAGGAGATTTTCGCGCTCGGGCCGGATGGCGTGTTCCTCTCCAACGGACCGGGCGATCCGGCCGAGACGGGCCGCTACGCCGTGCCGGTGATCCGCGAGTTGCTGGCGCGCAGGACGCCGGTGTTCGGCATCTGTCTCGGCCATCAGATGATGGCGCTCGCCGTCGGCGCGAAGACGCAGAAAATGCCGCAGGGCCATCACGGCGCCAATCATCCGGTGAAGGATTTCACCACCGGCAAGGTCGAGATCGTATCGATGAACCATGGCTTCGCGGTCGACCGCGACAGTCTGCCGGCGAATGCGGTGGAGACGCATCGCTCGTTGTTCGACGGCTCCAATTGCGGCATCGCGCTCACCGATCGCCCGGCCTTTTCCGTGCAGCACCACCCCGAGGCCTCGCCCGGCCCGCAGGACAGCCACTATCTCTTCGCGCGCTTCGTGGAGATGATGGAGAAGGCGAAACTCGAAAAAGTCTGAAGCCGGACTCTCGCCGCTCTCTCCTTCTCCCACGAGTGGGAAAAGGGAGCGCCGCCCTTTCTTTTTAGGCTTTCTCTCTGGCCAACTGCTTCAGCCAGCGCCGCGCCTGCTTGCGCACATTCTCCGGCGCCGCGCCGCCATAGCTCGTGCGGCTCTTCACCGATTTGTCGACGCCGAGCACGCTGAACACATCCTCCGTGATACGCGGCTCGACGCTCTGCATCACGTCGAGCGGCGTCTTCTCGAGCCCGATGTTGCGCTCCGCCGCGATCGCCACGATGCGTCCGGTCACATGATGCGCCTCGCGGAAGGGAAGGCCGAGCGCGCGCACCAGCCAGTCGGCGAGATCTGTCGCCGTCGCATAGCCGGCGGCGGCGGCTTTGCGCATGCGCGCGCGATCGACGCTCATGTCGCGGACCATGCCGGCCATCGCGGCGACGCAGAGCGCGAAATTGTCGAGCGCGTCGAACGTCCCTTCCTTGTCCTCCTGCATGTCCTTGGAATAGGCGAGCGGCAGGCCCTTCATCACGATCAGCATCGCCTGCAGCGCGCCGATGATGCGCCCAGTCTTGCCGCGCACCAGCTCCGCCGCGTCGGGATTGCGCTTCTGCGGCATGATCGAGGAGCCGGTGGTGAACTTGTCCGACAGGGAAACAAAAGCGAATTGCGGCGTCGTCCACAGCACGATCTCTTCGGCGAAGCGCGAGAGATGCGTCGCCGCGATCGCCGCCGCGGACAGCGTCTCCAGCACGAAGTCGCGATCGGAGACGCTGTCCAGCGAATTGGCCGTCGGCCGCGCGAAGCCGAGCGCTTTCGCGGTCATCTCGCGATCGATCGGGAAAGAGGTGCCGGCGAGCGCCGCCGCGCCGAGCGGACATTCGTCGAGCCGCTTGCGCGCGTCCTGAAAACGCCCGCGGTCGCGCGCGAGCATCTCGACATAAGCGAGAAGATGATGGCCGAAGGTAACCGGCTGCGCCGATTGCAGATGGGTGAAGCCGGGCATCACGCTGCCGGCCTCCTCGAGCGCCTTCTCGGCGAGGGCGCTCTGCAGATCGGCGAGCTGCGATTCTATGTCGTCGACCGTGTCGCGAATGAACAGGCGAAAATCCGTCGCGACCTGGTCATTGCGCGAGCGCGCCGTATGCAGGCGTCCGGCGACCGGGCCGATGACCTCGGCGAGCCTCTGCTCGACATTCATATGAATGTCCTCGAGCGCGCGCGAGAAGGCGAAGCTCCCCTCCTCGATCTCGCCACGAATTCGTTCTAATCCGCGCGTGATGGCGGCGGCGTCCTCCTGCGACAGGATGCCCGTCGCGGCGAGCATCGCGACATGAGCGAGAGAGCCGCGCACATCCTGCGGAGCGAGCCGCTTGTCGAAGTCGATGGAGACGTTGATCGCCTCCAGGATCGCGTCGCTTGCGCTCTGGAAGCGGCCGCCCCATATTTTGCTCGTCATGAAGCCTCTCGGAAGAACCGACCGATGACCGACCAGACAGAAAAACCCAGCCGAGGCCGCCTGCCGACAGTCGCCGCAGCCGCGCTCGTTCTCGCCGCCGGTGCGGGGGTTCTATACGTGAACGGCGGTCCGAGCGGCAAGAAGGGTTCCGGCACGGCCTGCGCCGCCTCGCGCGAGACGTCGCAGCGCGTGTCCTCTCTCGCCAAGGGCGAGGTCGCGGCCATGTCGATCGCCGGCGAGCCGGAGCCCATGCCGGAGCTGACCTTCACCGGGCCCGACGGCGCGCCGCGCAAGCTCGAGGATTTCAAGGGCAAGACCGTGCTGCTCAACCTCTGGGCCACATGGTGCGTGCCCTGCCGCAACGAGATGGCGGCGCTCGACCGGCTGCAGAAGGAGGCGGGGTCGGAAAAATTCGAGGTGGTGACGGTCAATGTCGACACGTCGAAGCTCGACCGGCCCAAGACCTTTCTGAACGAGATCGGCGCCAGGAGCCTCGCCTTCTACGCCGATCCCAAGGCCGAGATCTTCTTCCAGCTGAAGCAGACGGGCCAGGCGCTCGGTCTGCCGACCACCTTCCTCATCGACGGCAAAGGCTGTCAGATCGGCCTGATGCAGGGGCCGGCCAAGTGGGATTCGGAGGAAGGCCGCTCGCTGGTGACGCAGACCGCCGAGCTCTCGTCGACTCCTACTCCGTGAGCGAGGATCCGCTGCGGCCCTGGGAGGTGCGCGCTTCCCGGACGTTGATCCACGACCGCTGGATCAGCCTTCGCGCCGATCATTGCGTGACGCAGCGCGGCGTCGTGCTCGACCCCTATTATGTGCTGGAATATCGCGACTGGGTCCATGTCGTCGCGCTGGACGAAGAGGACCGGCTGCTGCTGGTGCGCCAATATCGCCATGGCGCGGGCGAGATCTCACTGGAGCTTCCCGGCGGCGTGATGGACCCGCACGAGAGCGACCCGGTCGCTGCCGGAGCGCGCGAGCTATTGGAGGAAACCGGACATGAGGCGGCGTCGATCCGACATTTGACGCGGCTCTCGCCGAATCCGGCCTCGCACGCCAATCGCGTGCATGTGCTCTACGCCGAGGGCGCGCGTGCGGTCGCGCCGTTGAAGCTCGACAGCTCCGAGGACATCGCCGTGGAGGTCATGCCCTGGCGCGAGGCGCTGGAGATGGCGCTCGGCGGCGGCATGATCCATGTCCAGCACGTCGGGCTGCTGGTCATCGCATTGGCGCAGGTCAAGGGCGTGAAGATCGGTTGAAGGGTGAGAACAAAGAAAGTTCGCGCCCCTTCTCCCGCAAGCGGGAGAAGGGAGAACGCCGAGAAAGCGCCCTTTACGCCTTCGCCGCCTGCTTGTGCGGGATGCCTTCCTTGTCGAACAGCGCGACCAGCTCGCCCGATTGGAACATCTCGCGGGTGATGTCGCAGCCGCCGACGAACTCGCCCTTCACATAGAGCTGGGGAATGGTCGGCCATTGCGAATAGGCCTTGATGCCCTCGCGGATCGCGCCGTCGGCGAGCACATTGATGCTCTTGAAGGGCACGCCGACATGGCCGAGGATCTGGCAGACCTGCATGGAGAAGCCGCATTGCGGCGCTTGAGGCGTGCCCTTCATGAACAGCACGACGTCGGCGCTGTCGATCTCGTTCTTGATCGCGGTGGTGATGTCCGACATGGGATTTCCTTTCGAGCGGAATTCAAGGTTCCGTTGCAGGCGGCCCGGCGATCCCGCCGGACGTGAAATGATTTAGAGAGCGATCGTCGTCAGCGCCAGCGCATGAAGCTCGCCGCCGAGGCGATCGCCGAAGGCCTTGTTGACCATCTGATGCTGCTGCACGCGGCTCTTCCCGCGAAAAGCCTCCGACTTCACCGAAGCGGCCCAATGGTCGCCGTCGTCGGCGAGTGCGGTGATCTCGATCACGGCGTCCGGAATAGCCGCCTTGATGAGACGCTCGATTTCACTTTTCTCCATCGCCATTTGCGCGTCGACCTCCTCGAGACCCGCCGAAGACGCCATCGTCCCCGGCCATATAGGCCGGCAGCGGCGCTTCATGCGCATGTTGCAAAACGCTTAGCAATATCGGCGCCTCGCCGGGCAGAATCAACGAGGTTCCGCCGGTCGCGCCGAGCGCGAGCGCGGCGACGCCGGCCGCGGCGGCCTCCTCGATGATTTTCTGCGCCTCGGCTGGCTCGGCGACGACGATATATCGGCCCTGATCCTCGCCGAACAGCGCCGCATGCGCCGGACCCGCCGGCAACCGCTGGATCGTCGCACCGACGCCGCCGGCCAGCGCCATTTCCGCGAGCGCGACGGCGAGGCCGCCGTCCGAAAGATCATGCGCGGCGAGAACGCGCCGCGCAAGCACGAGCCCGCGGACGAAATCGCCATTGCGCCTCTCGGCGGCAAGGTCGACCGGCGGCGGCGCTCCCTCGCGACGCCCGCAGAGGTCACGCAGATAGGCCGATTGGCCGAGCCGGCCCCAGGTCTCGCCGAGGAGGAGAATCGTCTTGCCGCCGTCGGGCAGAGCGAGCGTCGAGGCGAACGCGACATCCGCTATCACGCCGACCCCGCCGATCGCCGGCGTCGGCAGAATGCCGGTCCCCTGCGTCTCGTTGTAGAGCGAGACATTCCCGGAAACGATCGGAAAGTCGAGCGTGCGCGCCGCGTCGCCGATCCCTTCGAGACAGCCGACGAACTGTCCCATGATCTCGGGCTTTTCCGGATTGCCGAAGTTCAGATTGTCGGTGAGCGCCAAGGGCGTTCCGCCGCGCACGGAGATGTTGCGCCAAGCTTCCGCCACCGCCTGTCGTCCGCCTTCGACCGGATCGGCCCCGCAATAGCGGGCGGTCACATCGGTCGTCAGAACGAGGCCTTTCGGCCCCTCGCCCACCCGCACCACGGCCGCGTCGCCGCCCGGCGTGCGCACGCTATTGCCGAGAATGAGATGGTCGTATTGCTCCCACACCCAGCGCTTGGAACAGAGGTCCGGCGTCGCGAGCAGCGCCAGCAGCGCCGCGCCGTTCGAACAGGGCGGCGCGACCGAGCCGGGATCGAGGACGGGCGGCTTCGGCGTCGCCACATGCGGCCGGTCATAGACCGGCGCCTCGTCGCCGAGCTCTTTGATCGGCAGATCGGCCTCGACGACGCCCTTGTGCTTCACGACGAACCGCAGAGTGTCGGTCGTGTGGCCGATGATCGCGAAGTCGAGCCCCCATTTGCGGAAGATCGCCTCGGCCTCTTTCTCCTGCTCGGGGCGCAGAACCATGAGCATGCGCTCCTGGCTCTCCGAGAGCATCATCTCATAGGCGGTCATGCCCGGCTCGCGGCAGGGGACGGCGTCGAGATCGAGCTCCACGCCGAGATTGCCCTTGGCGCCCATCTCGACGGCCGAGGAGGTGAGCCCGGCCGCGCCCATGTCCTGAATGGCGATGACCGCGCCCGAGGCCATCAGCTCGAGGCATGCCTCGAGCAGCAGCTTTTCGGAGAAGGGATCGCCGACCTGCACGGTCGGGCGCTTCTCCTCGGCGTCGGCCTCGAAGGACGCCGACGCCATCGTCGCGCCATGAATGCCGTCGCGGCCCGTCTTCGAGCCGAGATAGACGATCGGATTGCCGACGCCGGCCGCCGCCGAATAGAAAATGGCGTCGGTCCTGGCGAGGCCGACGGCCATGGCGTTGACGAGGATGTTCCCGTCATAGGACGAGTCGAACTCGGTCGAGCCGCCGACGGTCGGCACGCCGAAGGAATTGCCATAGCCGCCGACGCCCGCCACCACGCCGCCGACGAGATGGCGGGTCTTCGGATGCTCCGGCCTTCCGAAGCGCAGCAGGTTCAGGCAGGCGATCGGGCGCGCGCCCATGGTGAACACGTCGCGCAAAATGCCGCCGACCCCGGTCGCCGACCCCTGATAGGGCTCGATGAAAGAGGGGTGGTTGTGGCTCTCCATCTTGAAGACGCAGGCGTCGCCGTCGCCGATGTCGATGACGCCGGCGTTCTCGCCCGGCCCCCTGATCACCCAGGGCGCCTCGGTCGGCAGCTTGCGCAGATGGATGCGCGAGGATTTGTAGGAGCAATGCTCGTTCCACATGGCCGAGAAAATGCCGAGCTCGGTGAGGCTCGGCGCGCGGCCGACGAGGGCGAGGATCCGGTCGTATTCGTCGTTCTTCAGCCCATGGGCGAGCGCCGCCGCGCGCATGGCCTCGCTGTCGTTCGTGTCGGTCGAAGCTGTCAAATGGTCGCACCTTCGAAATGCGCGCGTTGCGCGCTGCGCTTTCGGTCGCGGCCACAAGGCCGTCCGAAAAGACCGCCTCTCGATTAATGCCCGTGCCGCGCGAAGGCAACCGGCGGCCGGCCTCTCGGCCGGCTCGCAGAGCTCTCTCCCCAGCCCTCCCGCTGCGCAAGGAGAGCGGTTCGCATCGCGCCGCCGCCGATGCGGGGCCTTTTCACTTCGGCCGAAATGACGCAGGAGGGATTCGGCGCCGCTCCTTCGAACGGCGCGCATCGAGTGGCGGGCCGTTCGATCCATGCGCCTTCTCTTTTCCTCTCTCGCCGTGGTTCTCGTCGCGCTTCTCGCCGCCGGCGCCTATCGCGCCACACGGCGCGGCGCTGGAAGCGGCCCCACATTCGTCGAGGCGAGCCTCGACGGCGCGCAATTCACTTATCCATTGTCCTTCGCCCGCGACGGGACGACGCGCATGGGCGGAGATCATCTCGACCATCTCGCCTTTCTCGCCGTCTTCCCCGATTTCGCCGCGGCGCCGCCGGCGAGCGCCGATCCCGAGCTGCGCGCCGCACGGGAACAGGACGAAAATCTCGTCTTCATCGTCGTCGCGCCCAAGGACGAGACGATTGATCCGGCCGAACGGCCATCGCGCCTCTACGCGCGCTTTCTCGAGAGCGAAGTGTTCGGCGGGCCCGGCGGGCTGATGCTGCGCCGCTTCGAGGCCGGCTCGCCCTATGAGCTGGAGCAGCTCTATCTCGCCCCGCCCGACGGCGCCCTGTTCTTCGCGCGCTGTCCGAAACAGGAGGCCGGCTTCATGGGCGCGGCGGCCTGCCTATGGGCGCTGCGCCGGGGCGCCCTCGACGTGGAGGTGCGCTTCTCGCCCGCTCTGCTCGAGCATTGGGACCGGCTGGTCGAAGGGACGCTCGGCTTTCTGCGCCGCATCGAGGCCGACGCCGCTCGACGCGCTCAGTAATCCTCGAGATCGAAATCGAGGATGGCGATCTGCAGCGTGAAGCTCTGCCGCTTGGCGTCGTCGGCGGAGATGACGCCGAGGAAATCCTCGCCGCTGTTGAGCTCGACCGAATCGGTCTTACGCCCATGCGGCGCGAGGATGAGCTTGTCGTTTTCGAACAGCTTGCGCAGATAGGACTGCAGCGTCTCGCGCCCGACCGGCAGCTTCATCGAGAAGGCGAAGGAGCGGTCGCCGTCCTCGTCGTCGACGGTGATGGCGGCGATCTTGCGCTCTCCGAGATGGACCGCGCCGTCGTCCGGGTTCTGGGGATCGGGCGTCACCTTGATCCCCTCGTTCCCCAGCGACTGGCGCAAGAACGCCTGCAGCTTGCGCAACTCGCTCTTGTCCAATGCGGCTTCCCCCTGTTGCTGCCGTGCGGCCCGCAGCCTGTGCCACGAATCGCCGCTGCGCCGCAAGGGGGCGGTCGCTGCGAAACCGCCCGGCGCGGCGCGCGCCGGACGGTTCGACCGTCCGTCTCGCGTCCGGCTTATTCGCCGCCCGACTTCAGGCGCTTGTTGCACTCGCTCCAGAATTTCGGCCAGGTGAGCTTGGGATTCGCCTTGAGCAGCTCGGCCTTCTTCGCTTTCCACTCGGCGCCGCATTTCTTCTGGCGGGCCGCCTGGGCGGCCTTGGTGTCAGGCTTGGGCTTGGCGGCTTCGGTCGGGGCGGCTTCGGTCGGGGCGGCTTCGGTCGGAGCGGCTTCGGCGGGCTTCGGAGCCTCGGACGACGGGGGAGCGGCGGGCGGAGGCTCTACGGCGGTCGGGGCCGGAGCAGGGACGGGAGCGGGAGTCGGCTCGGCTTCAGCCGGGGCGGGCGCCGGCGTCTCCGCCGCCGGCTCGGCGAGGCGGGCGCGACAAGCCTTCAAAAAGTCTTGCCAGCTCTTGCCCTTCAATTCATTGGCGGCCTTGGCGGCCTGATATTGCGCGCCGCATTCCTTGAGGACATTCGCCTGCGCTTTCGCTTCACTCGCGGAGCCGGCGGCGATTCCGACCGCGAGAGCGCCGGCCGCGACGTAAGAGACGAGACGGATCGACATAAAATTTCTCCCCTGGTGAGCGCCGTGGCCGAAGAGGTTCATCGGCGCGAACGGCTCCCGACGGCCGCGACGCGAGCACGGCCTGTGCCAATTGTCGGCCAACGACACATTGGCCGCAAGCTCGCCGGGCGCACAATGAGGATGTTATGAAACGCTCTTTCGGCGGGCGGAAAGAGACGGGAGGCGCGAAACATGGTGAAAGAGCGTAAAAATCCGCGCGCCTGGCGCGATGCGGCGGCGATCCTTCATGAAGACGGTCTCGCCCGCTGTCCTTGGGCCGGGATCGATCCGCTCTATGTCGCCTACCACGACGAGGAATGGGGCCGCCCCGAGCGCGATTCGCGCGCGCTGTACGAGAAGCTGATCCTAGACGGCTTTCAAGCCGGTCTCTCCTGGATCACGATCCTGCGCCGGCGGGACGGATTCCGCGCCGCATTCGAGGGGTTCGATCCCGTCGCCGTGGCGCGCTTCGACGCCAGCCGCGTCGAAGCTTTGATGCAAAATCAGGCAATCATCCGCAATCGCGCCAAGATCGAAGGCGCCGTCGCCTCCGGCCGCGCCTTTCTCGAGATCGAGGAGCGGCAGGGCTTCAGCGCCTATCTCTGGGATTTCGTGGATGGCGAACCGATCGTCAACCGGCCGCGCACCACGGCGGAGATACCGGCCGAGACCGATCTCTCCCGCCGGCTCTCGAAGGATTTGAAGTCCCGCGGCTTCGCCTTTTGCGGGCCGACCATCGTCTACGCTTTCATGCAGGCGGTCGGCATGGTCGACGACCATCTCGCCGATTGCTGCTGCGCGCAGCGAGCCTGAGCGTCGAGCGTCGGCGATTACTGGCGTCCGGGAAATGATCGCAGGGCGAGCCTCGTGTCGCTTCGCTGTTTCATTTGGCAGGCGCGACGGCGCTCATGCTGGCCGGAAGTGTGGTCTCGTCGGCGAGATCGGAGAAGCGCGTCATATGTAGGCTGTTCCGACGCCGGGAAAGTTGAGCTTCTTACAGCGGCGCGTCAGGGAGACAGCCGGTCCTCGCGCGGGCCTGCCGGCCCATCCGACCCTCGCTTCCCGCACAGCGTGAGAAGCGAGCGCCCTTTTCTTCAACGGACGGCTTTCCGCCGCTCGTCACGAGAGGATCGGTCCCGGCTCGCCGCCGGGGCGAAGCTCCCCGGCGAGCCGCTCGACGCGCGCGGCGGCGTCCTCGAGCGCGCCCGCGACCTTCTCCTGCAGCGCGGCTTCCGCCTCGCGCAACTCCACTTCGCGGCGCTGCGCGGCGGCGAGCTCGGCCTCCGTCGCCTGCAGGCGCCCGGCCGCGCTATCTGCTTCATCCGCGAGAGTGAGCGCGGCCATCACGATGATGCGCTGCTCGCCGATATCGCCGAACCCTCCCTTCAGCGCCACGATCTTGGCTTCGACTCGCTTCGCCAGTTCGTGCAGGCGCTCCTCCTCGCCGTCCTCGCAGCCCATGCGATAGGTGCGGCCGGCGATCGTCACCACGACATGCGCCATCGCTCGTCTCCTAATCCTCGGCCGGGCCGTCGTCGCCGAGCACGGCGCGAATGCCGAGGGTCGTGCGGTCGAGACGCGTCAGCACTTCGTCACGCGCCTTCTCGAGCGCGCTCTTGTGCGCGAGCGCCGCGTCGAGCTCGAGCGCCAGCCGGCTGCGGTCGTCCTGCATCACGGCGAGCTCCTCTTCGAGGTCGGCGTGCGACAGCTCCGCCTCGAGGCGGCGCGAGACCGTCGTCTCGAGCTCGTCGAGCGCGGCCGAGAGCCGCCGCAGCGCATCATCGAGTCGTTTGGAGCCCGTCATATGGAAACCGCGCCGGAAACGATTACATGGTCGCCGGCGGGCCGGCCGCGGGCGAGTCGACGCCGACGTACTAGCACGAATCGCGCAAATCCCAACCCGCGCGGCCGCCGCGCCCGAGGCGGGACGCCGCGTTGACAGGGGCGCCCGAACTGTTATCACGCCGACGGGAAATTGCGCATGTCGCCGCCTCGAGCGCCTGTTCGGCGGCAGATCCGGCAAGGGAGCGCCGCGCTCCGGCGCTCTGAAATCGAGTCGAGGAGGAACGACTATGGCCGTGAGGGTGGCGATCAACGGATTCGGGCGCATCGGCCGCAACATCCTGCGCTATATCGTCGAGACCGGCCGCACGGATCTCGAGGTCGTGACGATCAACGACCTCGGCCCGGTCGAGACCAACGCCCATCTGCTGCGCTATGATTCGGTGCACGGCCGCTTTCCGCGCGAGGTGAAGGTCGAGGGCGATATGATCGACGTGGGGCTCGGTCCGATCAAAGCGACTGCGATCAAGAATCCCGCCGAGCTGCCCTATCGCGATCTCGGCGTCGACATCGCGCTCGAATGCACCGGCCTCTTCACCGCGCGCGACAAGGCGAAGGCGCTGCTCGACGCCGGCGCGAAGCGCGTGCTCGTCTCCGCCCCCTCGGACGGCGCCGACATCACCGTCGTCTATGGCGTCAACGAGGACAAGATCACCAAAGAGCATCTCGTCGTCTCCAACGCCTCCTGCACGACCAATTGCCTCGCTCCCGTCGCCAAAGTGCTGCACGAGGCGATCGGGATCGAGAAGGGCTTCATGACGACGATCCACTCCTACACGGGCGACCAGCCGACGCTGGACACGTTCCACAAGGACCTCTACCGCGCCCGCGCCGCGGCGCTGTCGATGATTCCGACATCGACCGGCGCGGCCAAGGCGGTGGGCCTGGTGCTGCCGGAGCTGAAGGGCAAGCTCGACGGCGCGGCGATCCGCGTGCCGACGCCCAATGTCTCGGCGGTCGACCTCAAATTCGTCGCCAAGAAGACGACGAGCAAGGAGGAGGTCAACGCCGCCGTGATCGCCGCCGCGGAGGGGCCGCTGAAGGATATTCTCGGCTATACCGACGACAAGAACGTCTCGATCGACTTCAACCACGATCCGCGTTCCTCGACCTTCCATCTCGATCAGACCAAGGTCATCGATGGAACGCTGGTGCGCATTCTCTCGTGGTACGACAATGAATGGGGTTTCTCGGGCCGCATGACGGATGTCGCCGCGACGATCGCGAAAACGCTCTGACCTTTTCCAGCTGAAAGTCTCCTCATGACCTTCAACACGCTCGATTCCGCCGATCTGAAAGGCAAGCGCGTCCTCCTGCGCGTGGACTTCAACGTGCCGATGGAGAACGGCGTCGTCACCGACAGGACGCGCATCCAGCGCGTCCTGCCGACGATCGAGGAGATTTCGGCCAAGGGCGGCAAGGTGATTCTGCTCGCCCATCTCGGCCGGCCGAAGGGCGAGCGCAAGGAGGACGAATCGCTCCGCCCGGTGGCGACGGCCCTCGCCGAGACGATCAGACGCCCGGTGGCCTTCGCCGAGGATTGCGTCGGCGAGCCGGCGCGCGAGGCGATCGCCAGAATGGCGGACGGCGATATTCTGCTGCTCGAGAACACGCGCTTCCACAAGGGCGAGGAGAAGAACGACCCGGCCTTCGTCGCCGAAGTGGCGAAGCTCGGCGACCTTTATGTCAACGAGGCCTTCTCCGCCGCCCATCGCGCCCATGCGACGACCGAGGGCCTCGCCCATGTGCTGCCCGCCTATGCCGGCCGCACCATGCAGGCCGAGCTGCAGGCGCTGGGTCAGGCGCTCGAGCATCCCGAGCATCCGGTGATGGCGGTGGTCGGCGGCGCCAAGATCTCCACCAAGCTCGAGCTGCTCGGCAATCTGATCCGCAAGGTCGACGCGCTGGTCATCGGCGGCGGCATGGCCAACACTTTCCTCGCCGCGCAGGGCAAGGCGATCGGCAAGTCTCTGTGCGAGCACGATCTGCTCGACAAGGCGCGTGTCATTCTCGCCGAGGCGAAGGACGCCGGTTGCGAAATCGTTCTGCCGGCCGACGCCACGGTCGCGCAGAAATTCGAGGCGCATGCGCCGGCGCATATCGTCTCGGTCGATCATATCGGGGAAAACGACATGATCCTCGATCTCGGGCCGAAATCCGTCGCCCACATCGAGAGCCTTTTGGAGAAGACCAAGACGCTCGTCTGGAACGGCCCCCTCGGCGCCTTCGAGCTTCCCCCTTTCGACGAGGGCACCAACGCCGTCGCGCAGGCGGCGGCGCGGCTCACCTGCGAGGGCAGGCTGCTCTCGGTCGCCGGCGGCGGCGACACGGTCGCTGCGCTGAACCAGGCCCATGCGGCGCAAGAGTTCACCTATCTCTCGACCGCCGGCGGCGCCTTTCTCGAATGGCTGGAAGGCAAGGAACTGCCCGGCGTCGCCGCGCTGCGCAAATAGGTGAAGCGGGCGCGCCTCGAGCAGGCTCGCTGTCGGCGCTGGCCGTCACTCCTCCACCTTGCCGCGCAGCGACTTGACGCCGGCGCGCAGCTTCTTGCCCTCGAGGCGGCGCAGCTTGGAGGCGTAGGTGGGCTTCGTCTCGCGGCGGGGCGGGGGCGGCGGCGCGGCGGCCGCGAAGATCAGCGCCAGCAGCCGCTCTCGCGCATCGGCGCGGTTGCGCTCCTGTGTACGGTGGCGCTGGGCGGTGATGACGATCACGCCGTCCTTCGTCAGCCTCTTGCCGGCGAGCTTTTCGAGCCGCGCGCGCATCGGCGGCGGCAAGCTCGGCGAATGGCGCGCGTCGAAGCGCAGCTGCACGGCCGTCTCGACTTTCTGCACATTCTGCCCGCCGGCGCCGGAAGAGCGCAGGAACGTTTCCTCCAACTCGCTCTCGTCGATGGAGAGAAAGGGCGTGACGCGGATCACAGCAGCCTGCTCCTGTGCGGCGCCTGAATCGACGGCCCGTCGTTTTCGGCCTTGTTCACATCGGGTCCGATCTCGAAGAACTCCAATGCATCGTCGGGCGCGGGCGCGAGCAGCCGCCAGGCGTCTTCGGCGCCGCGCTCGTCCTCGCAATTCAACCATAAGTCGAAGTCTCGGCTTTCGAGCAGCGCCGGCATGCGCTCGTGAATCGCGACGGTCGCGCCATTGGCGGATGTCGTCAGAATGCAGGCGGTGTCGATCTCACTGCCGTCCGCGGAGCTCCAAGTCTCGTAGAGGCCGGCGAGCGCCAGCGGCGCGCCGTCGGCTCGGCGAAAGAGAAAAGGCGCGCCGGCGCGGGACGACCGGCCGCGGCCCGGCTCGCGTCGCCATTCGTAATAGGCGTCGGCGATGAACAAGCAACGCCGCCGCCTCATCGCCGCGCGAAAACTCGGCTTCTCCGGCGCGCTCTCGGCGCGGGCGTTGAACAGCAACGGAAACTCGCGCGGATCTTTGACGAAACCTGGAAGGAAGCCCCAGCGCACGAGCCGGAATCGTCGCGAAAAACCGCCGGCGCCCGAGCGCTCCAGCCGGACGATGGGAACGGGCTGCGTCGGCGCGATATTGTAGCGCGGCGGAAAATTCGGCTCGTCGACATAGCCGAAGTAATCCCGCGCGGCCTCCGCCGGCAGAGTGATCGCATAACGCCCGCACATCGCCGTCGCTCGTCTCCCGGCCTCGGCGGAAGCCGAGGAAAAGACGAATGTTCTCCCACTCGTCACGTAGCCTTGGAAATAGATTGTTATCAATTGGGGGGGATAGTGGTCCAGCCACATCGAGACTCCATAATGACCGCTGACGTGCAATTTGCCGCTATCGATCAATTCGCACGCGACCGTTCGGCGCCGGCCGCCAAGCCGCTGGTCAATCCGGTGTCCGGACTGGCCAATGATTATCTCAATCTGTTCAACGAGCTGGTGATGATGCTGGAGCAGCTGCCGCAAATGCCGGAGCTGATCGACGATCTCCTGGCCTGGCGTCCGGTGAGCTACCGGGAATATTTCGAGAAATCGCAATTGACCGGCCGCCATGGCGCCCTCGCCGCCTATGAGCGGCTCGACCCGACGTTCCGCAAACGATTCGAGGCCTATGTGGCGGAGCTCGACACGATCGCCGTCGCCAGCGTCGCAGCGGTTCGGCTGCATTATCGCAACGGCGCGCCGCAGGATCTCGGCCGCGTCGCCGGCACATGCGCGCGCGCCGGCGAAAAGATGCGCGCCATTCTCGTCCGCTGCTCGCGGCTCGTGAACTACGGCAATTACGGCGACGAATAGCCGCCGGAGTCGAATCGGCCGACCGACGCCGATCGTCAGTCGCCGCCGCCCGGCGGATGCTGGGCGAAGAAGGCTTCGAGACGCGCGCGGAATTCGCGGGTCGTCAGCGCGGCGGCGAACAGGGCCCCTTCCTCCTCGAGGCGCTGCGCGACCGCAGCCGTATCGCCGCGCAGCAGCCGGCGGGTCGCGGCCAGCGCGGCGCGCGGCTTCTCGGCGAGGCGACGCGCCGCCTCGAGCGCCATGGATTCGACCTCTTCGCCCGCGCCCAGGCGATTGACGAGGCCGAGCCGCAGGGCCTCCTCGCCGTCGAAGGCGTCGCAGAGCAGCATGAACTCGCTCGCCTTGGCGAGGCCGATACGATGCGGCAGCAGCAGAGTCGAGCCGGCCTCGGGCAGCACGCCGAGCTCGACGAAAGGCAATCTGAAACGCGCTCCACGCGCGGCGTAGACGAGATCGCAATGCAGCAGCATCGTCACGCCGACGCCGACCGCGTCGCCCGTGACCGCCGCGACGATCGGCGTATGCAGCCCGGCGAGCGTGCGCACGAAGCGCAGCGCCGGGAACTCCTTCATATTGTCGAACGGCTTGCGGAAATCCTCGAGGTCGTTGCCGGCGGTGAATATCCCGCCCGCCCCGCTCACGACGACGGCCCGCGTATCGTCGTCCGCGTCCGCTTGGGCGAGAAGAGCGATCAGGCGCTCGTACATCGCCTTGTTCAGCGCGTTCTTCTTGCTCGGCCGGTCGATGACGATCCGCATGACGTGACCGTCGCGCAGCGCGACGATTTCGGCGCCTTGCATCCGCTTTCCTTTCGTTCCGACGGCGCGCCGCCGCCCGTCTCCGTTATCGGCGTCCGGCGAGCAGCGGAAGAGCGGCGGCGACCGAATCGCCGCCGGCGACGACCGCCCGCTCCAATCCCTCCGCGCCCACGGCGAGATTGTCGCCGAAGAAGCGCGCCAGCACGATTTTCTCCTCCGCGGCGGCGTCTCCGGCGCGATGCGCGGCGAGCGCGTCCGCGCCGAGCAGAGTGACGCCGCGCGCGAGGCCGAACAGCTTCAGATAGGGCGTCGCCGCCGCGAGCTCCTCGACGCCGCGCGGCTCGCCGATCGAGAACAGAAAGTCGGTCGCGCGCTCGAAGGCGTCGACCGCCGCCGCGGCGCGTTCTCCGATATGGACGAAAACCACGTCGGCCGACGCGAGCGCGTCGATATCGGCGCGCATGTCGTCGATCTCGCGCCGCACCGCCGCGCCGTCCGAGAGGCGCAGCTTGCGCGTGACGAGATCGATCGCCTGAATGCCATTGGTTCCCTCGTAGATCGGCGTGATGCGCGCGTCGCGCAGCAACTGCGCCGCGCCGGTCTCCTCGATGAAGCCCATGCCGCCATGGACCTGAATGCCGAGCGAGGCCGCCTCGACGCCGATGTCGGTGGAATAGGCCTTGGCGAGCGGCGTCAACAGGCCGGCGCGCTCCTCCGCTTCGCGCGCGGCCTCGCCGTCGAGCCGTCGCGCGCGGTCGAGCGAGGCGGCGGTGAGAAAGCAGATCGCGCGCGACGCCGCGGTCTGCGCCTTCATCGTCAGCAGCATGCGCGCGACATCGGGATGGGCGACGATCGGCGACGGATCGGGGCCGCCGGGCGCGCGGCCCTGCAGCCGCTCGCGCGCATAGGCGAGCGCGGCCTGCGTCGCCCTTTCGGCGAGGGCGACGCCCTGCAGGCCGACCGAGAGCCGCGCATTGTTCATCATGGTGAACATGCAGGCGAGGCCGGCGTTCTCCTCGCCGACGAGAAAGGCGCGCGCGCCGCCCTGCTCGCCATAGGCCATGGTGCAGGTCGGCGCGGCGTGGATGCCGAGCTTGCGCTCGACGCCGGCGCAGCGCACATCGTTGCGCTCGCCGGGATTTCCATCGGCGTCGGGCAGGAATTTCGGCGCGAGGAACAGCGAGATCCCGCGCGTGCCGGCGGGCGCGTCGGGCAGGCGCGCGAGCACGAAATGCACGATGTTTTCGGCGAGATCGTGCTCGCCATAGGTGATGAAGATCTTCTGGCCGAACAGCCGATAGGAGCCGTCGCCGGCGCGCTCGGCGCGGGCGCGCAGCCGCGCGAGATCGGAGCCCGCCTGCGGCTCGGTCAGATTCATCGTCGCCGTCCATTCTCCGGATATCATCTTCGGCAGATAGGCGGCCTTCAGCTCTTCGCTCGCATGCGCCTCCATCGCCTCGATCGCGCCCTGGCCGAGCAGCGGGCAGAGCGCGAAGGAGATATCGGCGGCGTTCCAGATTTCCGTGCAGGCCGCGGCGAGCAGCAGCGGCAGGCCCATGCCGCCATGGGCGGGGCCGGCGGCGAGCGCGTTCCAGCCGCCCTCGACCCATTGGCGATAGGCGTCGCGCCAGCCGGGGGGCGTCGCCACCTCGCCGCCCACGAAGCGCAGCCCTTCGCGATCGCCGACGGAATCGAGCGGCAGCAGGACGCCCTCGGCGAATTTCGCCGCCTCCTCCAGCGTCGCGCGCACGGTCTGCTCGTCGCAATCGGCGTAGAGCCCGCTCGCCGCGAAGGTGGTTTCTCCGGCCGCCCGGCGCATGGCGAAGAAAAGGTCGTCGAGCGGGGCGCGATAGGCCATCGGAGTCTCCCGGCGAATCTCTCGGAAGTTTAGCGCAGTCTCCGGCGGGCGCCAGCGACCGCTCGCACAACCCTTCGCTCACGGATCGAAAGATCATGCGCAAGAGACGATTATATCGTATCGTGGCGCGTTCCGAGCTCTTGTCGCAGATGAGGAGGGTCTCGTTATGCCGATTTCACGCATTATCGCCGCGAGCGTCGCGCTCGCATTCGCGTCGACCGCAGCGCTCGCCGAATCGGCGGCCAAGAACCGGCGCGCGACAAAGCCGCCGGCCGAGGACGGCTATTACGTGCGATATGTCACCGGGCCGGCCGGCCAGAAGCGCGACGTGATGGATATTCCCGGAAGCGTCACCGTGGTCTCGCGCAAGATGATGGACGACGTGCAGGCGACCACGCTCGGCGACGCGCTCCGCTTCGCGCCCGGCGTCACCGTCGGCCGCTGACGCGGGCGGCGGCGGATGGTTAAAGAAAGTTTGACGCGGCGTCGGGAATTGTCTTCTTTCGGAGCCCGGAAAATAAACGGGCATGCTCGATCTTGGGCGTCTCGATCACCCGAGCGGGACCTGCCCATGCCTTTTTCTCCTTCCGGCTTCGTCGCCGCATCGTCCTGTGCGCCGCTCGACGCGTCCTTGCAGCGGATATCGTTGTCGCCGAAGGTCGAGCGCGCATCGAACGGCGCCGGCCTCGCGTCGCAGGATTTGCGCGCGCAAACCATGGGCTCGGCGAGCGGAGCGACGACGGGTTCCGCCGCCGACGAGGCGTGGGATCGCATCGACGCGCTGCTCGGCCGGCTGCGGCAGCTCACACTCGGCGGCGCCGAGACCGCCGCCTCGTCCGCCACGACGATCTCGCAGGCGATCTCCGCCTATTCCGAGCATTCGGACCGCCGTCCGTCCGTGGAGCGGCCGTAAGCAAAGGAGCAGTCGAGGCGCCGATCGCCTCTCGCGTCGCATCACGCCGGCGTCGGAAAGCGCAGCTCGCATCGCGTTCCCATCGGCGCGGCGCTGATCGTGAGCGCGCCGCCCAGCTGCTGCGCGAGCGAGCGCACGAGCTTCTGTCCGAAGCCGGTTCCTTTCGGCGGCGCGTCCGGGCCGAAGCCGACGCCGTCGTCCTCCACCAGCAGCGCGATCTCGCTCCTCTCCTCGGCCAAGCGAATTTTCACCGTCCCGGGACGATCGTCCGGAAAGGCGTATTTCAGCGCATTGGTGACGAGCTCGTTGACGATCAGCGCGGTGGCGCGCGCGACATCGAGAGGAAAAGCGCAATTCGCCACGTCGGTTCTGAGCGCGACGGGATGCAGGCCCACGAGCGACAGCCTCAGATCGCCGCAGAGATCCTCGATCAGCGGCTTCATCCGAACGGTCTTCGCCTCGCAGCTCTGCAGAAGCGAGTGGACCCGGCCGACGACGGCGACGCGGCCCGCGGCCGCGAGCAAGGACGCTCTGCCGGTTTCGCCGTCGAGCGCACGCGCCTCGATCTGAAGCATCGACGAGAGGAATTGCAGATCGTTCTTGGTCCGATGCGCCATGTCCTGAAGGAGCAGATCCTTCAACTCGCCGCCTTTCGCCGCCTGCGTGAGACCCTCTCGGACGGCGGTCGACTCGTCTTCGAGCTGGTCGAGAGCGCGTTGGAGCTCCCCCACGACCAGGACGATCAGCAGTCCCGTGACGATGAACACCAGCAGCGCGAGCGCATGGGCGGGATCGGCGACCGCAAATCCCTCCGGCTCGAAAAAAATATAGGCTGCGAGGGCGGCGTCGAGCGCGACCGACCACGCTCCTGCGCTTCCGCCGAACAGCACGGCGCTGAGCAGGATCGGCGGAACCATCACGACGAGATGACCGGGAGGCAGATCGTTTCTCAGAAGATATTGCGCGGCGCATCCCAGCAGCGCGAGGCCGGACGCTCCGGCATAGCGTCCAAAGCGCGGCCAAGTCCTGCTTCTCGCGGCCAGGAGGAGAAGCTCGTGCATGATTTCCTCCTGCCCCGGCCGCGTCTCTCGGATCATTCCGCCTCCACCGGCATCGCCAGCTCGAAGGTCGCGCCCTGCTGCGGTTGCGAGCAGGCCGTCAGCGTCCAGCCGTGACGATCCGCGATGGTCTTGCAGATCGCGAGGCCGATGCCCGTGCCGGGATATTGCGCCTTGCTGTGCAGCCGCTTGAACGGTTCGAAAATCGCCTGCGCATATTTCGCCTCGAAGCCGACGCCTTCGTCCGACACGGAAAGCCGCAGCATGCCGTCTGCGACATGGGAGGAGATGGCGATGCGCGGCGTCTCGCCCGGACGTCGGAACTTGATCGCATTGCTGACGAGATTGTGCATGAGCCGCGCGAATTGCGGCGGGTCGACCGAGAATTCCACATTCGGCACGTCGAGATGGATATCCGCTTTCGATTCCTCGATCAGCTCGGACAGGTCCGTCAGCGCCGACTGGATCTCGACGCGCAGGTCGCGCCGCTGCAGCTTCAGCGGTGCGTCGGTCAGCCGCGAATAGACGAGCAGATCGTCGACGAGCTCGCGCGCGCGCAGCGCCGAGCGGCGCATCACCTCGCCCGCATGGGCCACATCCGAGTAATCCGCCGCGCCGACGGCGGCGTCCAGCATTTGCGAAAAGGCGACGATCTTGCGCAGCGGCTCCTGCAGATCATGCGAGGCGACATAGGCGAAACGCGCGAGGCGCTCATTGGCGCGCTCGAGCTCGACGATGCGCTGCTCCAGCGCCTTCTCGGCGTCGCGCCGCGCCGCCTCCTCGCGCTTGCGCTCGGTGACGTCCTGGGCGTAGCCGTACCAGACGATGGCGCCGTCCGCCTGGCGCACCGGCCGCGCCTGCGTCTCGAGCCAGATGCGGCCTTTTCCCGGATGGTCGTAGCGGAACTCCTCGCGCAGGAGCGTCATATGCGCGGCCGAGGCGGCGAAGCTCGCGCGCATGCGATCCGCGTCCTCGGGATGGACGCGGCGCAGCATGGGCGCGGCGTCGCCCTCGATCTCTTCGGGCGTGACGCCGAAAATGGTCCGCACATTCTCGGCGAGATAGGGGCAGGAGCCCCAGCCGGCGGCGTCCAGGCGGAAGGAGAAGACGACGCCGGGCGCCGCCAGAGCCACATTGCCGAACTGCTCGACCAGCATCGCATTCTGCACGGCGAGCCGCTCCATCGTGTGGCGCGTCTCGAGATTGTCGACATGAGTCAATGTTCGCTGGAACGCCTCGCCGACGATGATGATGGCGCTGTTCGTCGCGAGGAAGGTCAGCAGGGCCAGCGTGTCCTGCAGACCCGCCATCGAAGCGAACCAGAATTGCGCCGCGAGGGCGCCGAGCAGCAGCGCCACCGAGCCGGACACGGCGCCGCCGGCGAAAGAGGCGGCGAGAACCGGCAGATAAAAGGCGACATAGACGTGGCTGCCGGCGTCGCCGCCGATGAGCAGCCGCCACAGCACGCCGGCGAGCGCCGCGACGCCGCCGATGGCGATGCGCCGGGACGGTGGCGAGCGATACCATTTCGCGAGCTGGGCCGCGACTGCGGAGGCGAACGCGCGAAGGCGGCCTCTTCCCTCTCTCAGGAGCTTCGGAGGCGCCGCCACGGAACTCTCCGAATTTTCGACATGCGACATGCGAACGGCCCGACTCCGGCGCTGAGACGCCGGCATGCGTTTCTTTCCCGGCTCATTTATGACCGCGGCGCAGATTATTGTAGAGCGCGGATTTGACGCGGGAACGCGCGCCCGCGCTCACAGAGCGCGCGATCCCGGCGTCTGGCTCTTCTCATAGGCCGTGCCGAAGACATAGTCCCACCAGATGGCGTGAACGCCGAAGCCGCGCTCCGGATCGCGGAAATGGTGCAGCATGTGCAGGCGGCGCACGAAATAGCCGAGCTTGGACCTGGGCTGGCCATGATGCGTCCAATAGTGCACGCAATCATAGAGCACATAGCCGGCGATGAAGCCGGCGAGCATCGGCCAGGCGAAGGCGCCGCCGACGAGCAGCCGGATCAGCGTCAGCGCGATCAGCATGATCGGAGCCGAGAGCAGGGGCGGCATGACCAGCCGAAGCGGATCGCTCGGATAGATGTGATGCACGCCGTGGATGAGGAACTGGAAGCGCGGCCCGAGCCCGAAGGGGAGCGGGAACACCGTGTGGAACAGGAAGCGATGGCCGAAATATTCGGTGAGCGTCCAGGCCACATAGCCGATGAGAAAAGCGAAGAGAATCTCGCCCGCGCCCGCATAGCCGCTCGCATAGGCGAGAAGCCACAGGATGATCGGGCCATAGACGAGCGGCGGCGTCAGGTGATGGACGCGCGAGAACTTGTCCAGAATGTCGCTCTCGAAGAGGCGCGGAGAGGCGGCGAGCGCATCGTTTTCGGTCGCTGTCATGGGTCCTTATTCCGCAGGGGCGGGAATGGCCTGCGCGGCGCTCGCGCGCTCCACATTCTCGGAGCGCGTCTCGAGCGAATAACGCGGGTCGAACACGAAAGTGACGAGCAGCGCCACCCAAGAGCGATGGCAGGCGAGCGGCTCGTAGAACTCCGGCGCCATCTTCGTCAGCTCGGGCAGGCGGCGCCATGGGATCTCGTGAAAATCATGGTGCTCGTTGTGATAGCCGATGTTGAGCGCGAGCTTGTTGAGCGGGCCGTAATAGTCGAACGTGCCCTGGTTGGGACCGAAGGCGAAATGCTCCTGCACCCAGCGCGCGCTCAAGGGGTGCAGCCCGCCGACCGAGAACCAGAAGGAGAGGATGAGATAGAGCAGCGCATTGGGGCCGAAGGCCCACAGCACGAAAGCGTCGAAGAGCGCGATGACGACGGCGTTCACATAGGTCCAGAAGCCCATGATCGGCACCGTGCCCTTGAGCCGCGACAGGCGGGCGAGCTGCACGGCCGGGAAGAAGAACAGCCACAGCGCCTTGCGCCATGTGCTGTTTCCGACCCACTCCACCTCCCACCGGCTCGGAATGTCGGCGTCGTAATCATAGGCCGAAAGATGCGAATGGTGCTTGATGTGATAGCAGCGAAAGCCCATCGCGGTCGGAAAGGCGTTGGGCAGATCGGCGAGCAGCGCCGTGAGCTTGTTGCGTAGCGGGCTCTCGAACACGCAATTGTGGATCGCGTCGTGGATCACGACGAAGTTTGCGTGATTGGCGAAGGCGCCGACGCAAATGGCGAGCAGCAGGGCGAGCGGCCAATAGGAGAGGCCGAGCCAACCGAGAATAGCGGCGATGAGCGTTTGTCCGGCGAAGATCGCGGCGGTGATCTTGAAGGTGATGTCGTCCTTGCCGAACAGCGTCTTCACCTCGGGATGCGCCTCGAGGATCATGCGGCGGCGCTCGACATGTGAGCGGTCGGCGGCGGACGTCGCAGAAATGGAGATGACATTCATGGCGTCGCCTCTTCCGTGACAGGCGAAGAAATCATTGTCGCGCCCGAGAGGCGCTTTTCATAGATGCGATGAATCTTGTCGATCTTGCCGCCGAACATTTCGATCGGCTTGCGCATGCCCATATTGTCCTCGAGCACCCAGCCGGCCTCGAATTGGACGATCTCGGCGTTGCGTCCGCGCTGGCGCATCTCCTCGATCATCGACAGGAGGATCGCGCCGCCCGTCGCGCTGTTCTGCAACGCCTTGCGCGTGCCGAGGAACACGAGTCGCGCCGTGCGGAACTTGTGATTGCGGAATCGCGAGACGAGGCGCGGCAGATTGAAGGGCAGCAGACTTCCTTCGAAATCGGCGGTGATCTCGTGGAGATTGGGGAGGGTGATCGCGAAGGATTGCGGGACGCCGTCGAGCTCGACGACGATGCCGAATTCCGGCGGCATGATGTATTTCAGCACATCCGCCGAGGAATCGAGCTCGTCCTTGCCGAGCGGGACGAAGCCCCAATTGTCGCGCCAGCCGTCGTTGAACAGCTCCGCCATCAGCGCGGTCTCGCCCTTCTTCAGCTGCTCGAGGTTCAGCTGCCTCACTTTCAGCCGATTGCGCCATTCGCGCCGCTCGGCGATGCGCAGATTATTGCTGAAATCATGCTCGGCGGTGATGTAGCGATAGGAGATGAGATCGCGCGCTTTCACATAGCCGAGCGCCTCGACATGGCGCGAGAGATAGGGCGGATGCCAGGGCATGAAGATCATCGGCGTCGCGTCGAATCCCTCGACCAGCATGCCGCATTCGGCGTTGATCGACGGCGAGAACGGGCCGCTGATGCGCTCGGCCCCGCGCGCGCCGAGCCAAGCTTCCGCCGCCTCGGTCAGCGCGCGGACCACCTCCGGATCATCGATCGCGTCGAGCGAGCCCCATTGCGCGCGGGAGGCGCCGACCGGCTCGACCGGCGGCTTGTAGATCTGCGCGGCGATGCGGCCGACCCATCGGCCGTCTTTGCGCGCCAAGAACTCCTGCGCCTCGACCAGCTTGAAATGCGGATTGAGCTTGTGGCCGTAGACGGTCCAGCGCTCCGCGTCGAGCGAGGGCGCGAAACCCTTCTCGCCCTTATAAACGAGACGCGGCAGCTTGCAGAAGGTCAGAAACCTCGCGAGGCTATCGACGGGAAGGATTTCGATGCCGGCCATTGCGAACACCTATCGGTCTCTCGGGACGAGCGGAAGCGGGCATAACGACGCGGGAGAGAGCGAATAGCGAATAGGGACCAACCGCTACTCGCCGCTCTCTGTTCGCTCCCTCATACGCCAGCCATCGCCTTTCTCACCAATTCATGCGCTTCGGCGGCGACGGGCGGCAGATCGCGCAGCGCGTCGATCACGCCGCGAATTTCCTCCTCCGAATGATTGGCGGAGAGGAAGAAGCGAAGCCGCGGTTGATCCTTGGGCACGCCGATCTGCACGATCGGCGGCACGTAGAACCCCTTCTCCAGGAGATGCTGCGAGGCCCACATGGTCTCGACGCTGTCCTGGAAGAGGATCGGCACTACGCCGCGTCCGATCGCCGGTCCGGTGCTCAGCCCGTTGGCATGCGCATAGTCGCGGAACAATTCGGCGTTGCGCGCGAGCTTGCCGACGCGCCAATTCTCCTCCTGCATCAGCCGCAGCGCCGTGCGCGCCGAGGCGAGAATGACGGGAGACAGGCCGACGCTGTAGACGAATCCCGGCAGCGTGTAGCGGAACCAGTCGATCACCGGCTTCTTCGCGCAGACGAAGCCGCCGCAGGAGGCGAGCGTCTTCGACATCGTGCCGACGACGAGGTCGAGGCGATCGGGATCGACGCCCTGCAGCTCGGCGAGGCCGCGTCCCGTCTCGCCGAGCACGCCGAGCGAATGCGCCTCGTCCACCATCAGCCAGGCGTCGTGACGCTCCTTGATCTCGACGAGGCGCGGCAGATCCGCGGTGTCGCCGTCCATGCTGTAGATGCCTTCGACGACGATCAGCGCATGGCGGAAATCGCCGCGCCGGCGCCGCAGCAGCTGCTCCAGATGATCGAAGTCGTTGTGACGGAACTTGATCGTCTCGGCCGGAGAGCCCTCGCAGCCGGCGACGATGCTGTTGTGGGCGAGTTCGTCGATGAACAGCGCGTCGCGCTTGCCGAGCAGCCAGGAGATGGTCGTGACATTGGCGAGATAGCCGGAGACGAGCGTCAGCGCGCTCTCCATCCGCAAGAACTCGGCGATCTCCGCTTCGAACGGTTTGTGCGTCGAGCGCTCGCCCCCGACGAGGCGCGAGGCCAGCGCGCCGACGCCGAGCCGATGCAGCTCGCGATCCGCCTCGGCGAGGATCTGCGGATGATTGGCGAGGCCGAGATAGTCATAATTGGCGAAACTGACGAAATGCGTTCCTTTCGCCTCGAACTCCGCCCGCAGACGATCGATCTGCGCGAAGAACGGGTCATGGAACTGCAGGAGCGCATTGCCGGCGAAACGAAATCGTCTCGATGCGTAATCCGAAAGGCTGTTGTGCTTCGCCACCTTGATGCGCCGTCCCGATCTTTCGCCGCCCGCCTCCGGGCGAGCGGCCGCCTCACGATGAGCGGGCGCCCGATTCCTCGAGGCGCCCGCATCGGCCTTCAGGCTTAGCATTCTTCGGCCTCGGAGCGCCAGCGATCCGTCATGGCGCGCCGGGCTCGTCGGCTGGTCCGTGAGACTGAAAAAGCCCCACTGCCCGCGCCTTTCGGCTGCAAGCCATGCGTGCGATACCGTCGGCGCCCCGAGAAGAGCAGTCACGATCGGGCGCGACTCCTTCTCCCATGGGGAGCAAGGCGGCCCGGCGTAGCGGGTCGGATGAGGGGAATGCCGCATTCCGCGAGAACGCCCGGCGCCGTAGGCCCCGCCCGCCGCTCCGCGGCCATGCTGTCCTTCCGAGAGAGGGACGCGCCCTTTCTCGTGAGGCTGCGCAACGAAGACTCCTTGGCGTTGCTCCACAATTTTCCCCGGACGGCCGCGCGCCCGCGAGGGAAGGCCGAAGCAGGGGCTCTTCCCACTGCCGGGCGATATGGCTATTGCCTTGTGCCCATGAGCGCCGAACCGCCTCCTTCACCGCGCCCCGTCGAGGCGACTTCCTCGCCGCTGCGCCTGCGGGTCGAGGATCTCTGCGTCGAGCGCGGCGGGAGGCCGGTCATCGACGGGCTCGGCTTCGCGCTCGAGAGCGGCGAGGCGCTCGTCGTCACCGGGCGCAACGGCGCCGGAAAATCGACGCTTCTGCGGGCGATCGCCGGCCTGCTGCCGGCGCGGCGCGGCGGCGTCGCGATCGACGGGGCGCAAGGCGAGGAGGCCGCCGCCCTCCTCCATTATCTCGCCCATGCCGACGGGCTGAAAGCGCCTCTCACGGCGCGGGAAAATCTCGAATTCTGGGCGCGGTTTCTCGGCGGCGACAGCCGCCGGAGCCTCCCGCCCGCGCGGGCGCTGGAGCGCGTCGGGCTCGCCCATGCCGGCGAGGCGCCGGTCGCCATTCTCTCGGCGGGCCAGAAGCGGCGCATCGCGCTCGCGCGGCTGCTCGTCGCCTATCGCGCGCTGTGGCTGCTCGACGAGCCGACCAGCGCGCTCGACCGCGCCTCCCGCGACCGGCTGGCGCGAATGATGAGCGAGCATCTGGCCGGGGGCGGCATGATCGTCGCAGCCACCCACGAGCCGCTGGGCCTCGCCGGCGCGCGCGAGCTGGCGCTGGGAGGCAGAAGGTGAATTCTTCGCTACTGGCGCTTTTCCTGCGCGATCTGAGTGTCTCCCGCCGCGTCGGCGGCTCGGCGACGATGGGCGTCGTCTTCTTTTTGGTGATGGTGACGATCGTGCCCTTCGCCATCGGTCCCGATCCGAATCTCCTGTCCCGGATCGGCCCGGCGATCTTGTGGATCGCCGCCCTGCTCGCGAGCCTCCTGTGCCTCGACCGGCTGTTCCAGGCCGATATGGAGGACGGCTCGCTCGATCTCTTTCATCTCGCGCCGACGCCGCTCGAGCTCGTCGTTCTGGCCAAATGCGCCGCGCATTGGGTGACGACCGGCCTGCCGCTGACGCTCGCCGCGCCCGTGCTCGGCCTGATGCTGCAGCAAGACGAGACGGCGCTCGCCGCCGTGACGGCGACGCTGCTCGCGGGCACGCCGGCCTTGACCCTCATCGGCGCGATCGGCGCGGCGGCGACGGTGACCTTGCGCCGCGGCGGCCTGCTGATGGCGCTTCTCGCGCTGCCTCTGATGATCCCCGTGCTGATCTTCGGCGTCTCGGCGGCGCAGGCGGCGTCTGGCGGAGCCGTGCCCTTCGCCGCGCCATTCGCCATTCTCTGCGCGATCACGCTGGCCGCTCTGGCCCTCTGCCCCTTCGCCGCGGCGGCGGCGCTGCGGCATTTGGGGGAGTAGAGGACGCCTCACTGTCGCGGTTCGACCAGAAACGCAGCGATGCAATCGACGAAGCGCGTGCGATCGCGATGGCTCCATCGCGACGCCTGCGCCGGCCCGAGCGCCGTAGGATCGAGCGGCGACCTTCTCGAGATAATCGGCCGCCTCCGGCGTCACAGATCGACGCCTCGCGGCGCAGCTCTCCCATCAGCCCCGTGCGCTGTCGATACGCTCCCATTTCGAAGGGCAGGGCCGTCATGATCGGATCGATCGTGTTCGTCATGAGCGGAACATAGCCCCCGCCCCGCTCAATACAGTCCGCCGGTCCCGCTGCCGCCGAGCTGCGTGTCCACATCCTGCGCGCCGGAGCGCAGCCCGCCGTCTGCGCCGGCCGCGGAATAGGAGTCGGGCGGGGCCGTGCCGGGCTTGAACGCCTCGAGGATCGAGCCCTGGCCCTTGCTGCGCAGCCCCGAATGCGGATCGACCGAGATGAGCTTGATGCCCGGCGGCACGCGGAACGGCACGTCCGGCTTGTCCTTCAGCGCCACCGTCATGAAATCGCGGAAGATCGGCGCGGCATAGGTCGCCGCCTGCGCGCTCTTGCCTTCGCCGACCGGCCGCGGGCGGTCGTAGCCGATATAGACGCCGACCGCGAGATCTGGAGAGAAGCCGACGAACCAGAGGTCCTTGGCGTCGTTGGTCGTGCCGGTCTTGCCGGCGAGATGCTTGCCGACCGCCTTGATCGACTGGCCGGTGCCGCGCTCGATGACGCCTTCCATGATCGAGGTGATCTGATAGGCGGTCAGCGGATCGAGCACCTGCTCGCGCTTGTCGATCAGCTTGGGCTCGTTCTGATTCTCCCATTTGGGCGCGTCGCAGCCGAGGCATTGGCGCTCGTCGTGCTTGTAGATGGTGTGCCCCCAGCGATCCTGGATACGATCGATCAGCGTCGCCTTGATGCGCTTGCCGCCGTTGCACAGCATCGAATAGGCGGTCACCATGCGCAGCACGGTGGTTTCGCCGGCGCCGAGCGCCATCGGCAGATAGAGCGGCATGTCGTCATAGATGCCGAAGCGCTTCGCGTATTCGGCGATGAGCGGCATGCCGACATCCTTGGCGAGACGCACCGTCATCATGTTCTTGGAGTGCTCGACGCCATAGCGCAACGGATGCGCGCCGGTGCCGTGCGCGCCCTCGAAATTCTCCGGCGTCCAGCTCTCGCCGTTCGCCTGCACGATCGTGATCGGCTCGTCGAGGATCGACGATGACGGCGTATAGCCATTGTCGAGCGCCGTGGCGTAGACGAACGGCTTGAAGGACGATCCCGGCTGGCGCAGCGCCTGCGTGGCGCGGTTGAACTCCGACTGATCATAGGAGAAGCCGCCGACCATGGAGAAGACGCGGCCCGTATAGGGGTCCATCGCGACCATGGCGCCGGAGATTTCCGGAATCTGCCGGAGCCGGAACTGGCCCGGCTTGCCGGCCATCGCCTCGACATAGATCACATCGCCCGGCGAGAGCGCCGTCCGAACACGGCCGGCCCAGCGCATGCCCTCCTGGGTCAGCTGGCCGGTCTCGCGTTCGCGCGCCACGTCGCCCGATTTCTCGCGGCCGGGCTGCAGCCCGATCCGGGCGTAGGAGTCATAGGTCTCGAGCACGACGGCGAGGCGCCAGGGCTTCACATCGCCGAGCGCCGGAATCTCGGCGAGCGGCAGGCCCCAATCATAGGACGTGTCGATATGGCGCATCGGCCCGCGAAAACCATGCGCCTCGTCGAAGCGCACGAGGCCGTCGGCCAGCGCCTTGCGGGTGACGGCCTGCATCTTGGGATCGAGCGTCGAGCGCACCGACAGCCCGCCCTCGTAGAGCTTCTTGTCGCCATATTTCTCGTACAGCTCCCGCCGCACCTCTTCGGCGAAAAAGCCGGCGACGTACGTATTGGGCGAAGTGACGCGCGGATTGACGCCGAGCGGCTCGGTCTTCGCCTTGTCCCCTTCCTTCTGCGCGATGACGCCGTCGGCGACCATTCGGTCGATCACATAATTGCGCCGCTCGATCGCCCGCTCGCGATGGAGAAATGGATGGTAATTGTTCGGAGCCTTGGGAAGCGCGGCGAGATAGGCCGCCTCGGCGATGGTCAGCTCATAGACCGATTTATTGAAATAATTGAGCGCCGCCGCCGCGACGCCGTAATTGCCGAGGCCGAGATAGATCTCGTTCAAATAGAGCTCGAGGATGCGGTCCTTGGAATAGGCCGCCTCGATGCGGAAGGAGATCAGCGCCTCGCGGATCTTGCGCTCGATGCTGCGCTCGTTGCCGACGAGGAAGTTCTTGGCGACCTGCTGGGTAATGGTCGAGGCGCCCTGCATGTGGCGACCGCCCTGAGCGAGGATCGACAGCGCGCGGGCGATGCCTTCGAAGTCGACGCCGTTGTGCGTGTGGAAGTTCTTGTCCTCGGCCGAGATGAAGGCCTGCTTGACGAGCGGCGGTATCGCGGCGCTCGGCAGGAACAGGCGGCGCTCATGCGAATATTCGGCGAGGATCGACCCGTCGTTCGCATGGACGCGGGTCGTCACCGGCGGCTCGTAATTGCGCAATTGCGCCGTGTCGGGAAGGTCCTTCGAGAAGACGTAGACGATTCCCGCCGCCGCCGTCACGCCGATCAAAAAGACGATGGCGCCGGTCGCGAAGACAAATCCCAGGAAGCGGGCGAACAGCCGCATGAATATTCATCCCTCGAGGACACGCCACGTCATCATCTGGCGCGCGCCGCGCCGTCGGCGTCCCGTGTAGAGCATAATTCGCCGCCGCGGCAAGCCGTTCGGCGAATCGTCGCGCGGCCGGCCGCTGCCGCGGCTTATCGGCGCGTTTTGTGTTTTATTGTGGGCGCGCGGTCGTGGCGACCGCCTTGGCCGGCTCCGCCTCGGCCTCGTTGCGCTCGGCGAAATAGCGGTCGATCGCCTGCGCGGTCGATTCGGCGGCGTGCTCGCGCCATTCGGCCGAGGTCAGGCGCGCGAGATCGCGCTCGCTCGACAAATAGCCGAGCTCGAGCAGAGCGGAGGGCACGTCGAAGGCCTTGAGGACGACGAATCCAGCGGAGCGGTCGGGATTCTTGTTGAGATGGCCGAATTTCCGCCAATAGGCCACCAGCGTGCGGGCGAAGACGCGGCTGTAGGCGCGGGTCTCGCGGCGGGCGAGATCATAGAGAATGTCGCCGACGCCGGCCGCCTCCTCCTCCGCCGCCGCGGCGTCGAGGCCCGCGGCGCGGTCGGCGAGATTCTCCTTCTCCGCGGTCCTGGCGGCCGCCGCGTCCGAAGCGTGAGCCGAGACCGTATAGACGGTCGCGCCCTCGACGCTCGTCTCGGCCAGCGTGTCGGCGTGGATCGAGAGAAACAGCTCGGCTCCCGCGCGGCGCGCGACGCGCACGCGCTCGTCGAGCGCGACGAACACATCGTCCTCGCGCGTCAGCACGACGCGCAGCTTGCCGGACGCCTCGAGCTTCGCCTTGAGCGTGCGGGCGAAATCGAGGACGAGGGTCTTCTCCTGCTCGCCATGGGCGCCGGTCGCGCCGACATCGACGCCGCCATGTCCCGGATCGATGACCAGGACCGGCTTGTCGCCGGGCCGGGGCGAGGCCGCGGCCGTATCCGCCAGCTGCGCGGAAGGCCGGGCGCGCGCCGCGGCGGCGGCGGCAAAGCTCGCCGCATCGGTCTGCTCGAGCTCGATGACGAGGCGCGGATCACGCTGACTTCCCTCGCTCTCGGCCCGCACGATCGCCGCAGGCCGGGCGAGATCGACGACGATGCGCGAACGGCCGGGCGCAAAGAGGCCGAAGCGGAACGATCGCACCACGCCGTCGCGCTCCGTCGCGCCATGGCGGCGTGACGAGGCCGGCTGGCCGACGCCGGGGTCGATGCGGAAGGCGACCTCGGGCAGATCGACGACGATGCGGGGCGGATCCGCCACGGGAAAGGCCGTGACCGAGACCGCGGCGGTGATCTCGAACACGAGGCGGGCGCGGCCGTTTTTCTCCTCGAGCCGCGCCGCTATGGCTTCGACGACGGGAGGCTTCGTCGCCGCGGCCCGCTGTCCCGGCGGCGATTCGCCCGCCGGCCCGGCCGGCGTAGCGGCGGCAGGAACGGCGAACAGCAGCAGGAAAAAGAGGGAAAGGGTCGCGCAAGCGCGCGGTCGCAGCGCTCCGCCGCGCTCGAGACCGGCTCCCGTCGATCGCCTCCAGCCCATCCCCACGTCGCCCCGATCGCTCCCGAAGCCAATATGGCGCGGCCCGCGCCGGCCGGCGAGAGCAAATTCTATCTGCTGCGTCTCGGTTAACAGCCCGTTAGGCCGAGCTCGGGCGGGTCGACGCGGCGCCGGCCGCGATTTGGTGTGGCGAGCTGCGGACGGCGCCTCTAAAATGCCGGGAAGCGGGACGTAATTGCACGGTGCGGAAGAAGCGAGGGCGAGGGAGCCCGAAGGATGGAGGTGGAGACGATGAGACGGGCGACGAAGGTGGGCCGGGCGTCGACGAGCGGAGCGCTGGCCTTCGCTCTTGTGACCCTTTCGGGCGGCGCGCCGGCGCGCGCCTATGACGACACCACGACCCTCAGCTCCATGCTCTCCCTGTTCGGCGCCGGCGACGAGGAGCAAGAGAAGATCGTCTATCGCGAGCGCTCCAATCTGGTGCTGCCGCCGGGCGGTCGGGCGCTGCCCGAGCCACAGGCGCGCGACTCCGCCCGTCCCGCCTCCTGGCCGGTGGATCAGGAAGTCGCGCGGCGCAGAGGCGCGCAGACGCCGGCGCCGCAGGCAGGGAACGAAAATCCCGACGGGCCCGGCGGGGGGCGCGGGCCGACCAAATGTCTGGCCGCCGCCCCCGAGGGCCGGTGCGCCGTCGCCACGGAGGCGGACGATCCCATTCTCGGCGGCGGCGGTCCGAAGACGCGCGCGGCCGGACAATCGTCGACCCGCGCGTTTCTCACGGAACCGCCGGCCGCCTACCGCCAGAAAGTGGCGGGCGGCAAGGGCGTCCCGGATTCGGAGAAGTCCTCGGACTGGTGGAACCCCGGCGCGCTCATCGGCCGCGTGTTCGGCGACTGACGAAGACGAGGATCGGCGTCCTCGTCTTCGAGGCTGCGGCTCTCGTCACGCCCGCACGCGCACATAATCTCCCGGCGCGTCGCAGATCGGCTTCAGCGCTCCGTCGCCGGGGATGCGCGCGGGAACCTGCTCGGGCGCCTGAGCGGTGATCCAGGCGAGCCAGTCCGGCCACCAGGAGCCCTTGGTCTCCTTCGCCGACTTCGCCCAATCCTCATAGGCGCCGGTCGGCGCTCCGCCCGTCCAATATTGATATTTGTTCTTGTCGGGCGGGTTGACGACGCCGGCGATGTGACCGGCGCCGGCGAGCACATAGCGCACGTCGCCGCCGAAATATTTCGCGCCCGTGAAGACGGATCGCGCCGGCGCGATATGGTCGTCCTTGGCGGCGAGCTCATAGATCGGGATCTTCACCTTGCGCAGATTGAGTGTGACTCCGTCGATCACCATGCGTCCCTGCGAGAGCGCATTCTCGATATAGCAGTAGCGGAGATAGAACAGGTGATTGGCGCGGGGGATGCGCGTGCAGTCCGAGTTCCAGGTGAGGAGATCGAAGGCCGCGGGCTCGACGCCCTTCATGTAGTTGTTGACGAAATAGGTCCAGAACAATTCGTTCGGCCGCAGAAGATTGAAGGTCGTCGCCATTTTGACGCCTTCGAGATAGCCGGTGCGCGACATCGCTTCGTCGAGCGCGGCGAGCCGCGCCTCGTCGATGAACACCTGCATGTCGCCGGCGTCGGTGAAATCGACCTGCGTCGCGAGAAAGGTCACGCTGTCGATGCGGTCGTCGCCCTTCTCGGCCATATAGGCGAGCGTTGCGGCGAGCATGGTGCCGCCGACGCAATAGCCGGCGGCGGCTATCTTTTTCGCGCCCGTCGCCTTCTGCGCCGCGTCGAGCGCGGCGAGCACGCCTTCCTTCATATAGGCGTCGAAGCCTTTCTCCGCCTGGCTCTCGTCGGGATTGACCCAGGAGATCACGAAGACGGTGAGGCCCTTGCTCGTCGCCCAGCGCACGAAGCTCTTCTCGCGATTGAGATCGAGCACGTAGAATTTGTTGATCCAGGGCGGAACGATCAGCAGCGGACGCGCATAGACCGTCTCGGTCGAGGACGCATATTGAATGAGCTCCATCACCTCGTTGCGGAAGACGACCTTGCCCGGCGTAGCGGCCATGTCGACGCCGAGCTCGAACTTGCTCTCGTCGCTCTGGCGCAGCTTCAGCATGCCGCGCCCGGCGGAGAGGTCCTCGGTCAGCATCTTCATGCCGCGCACGAGATTTTCGCCGCGCGCGTCGAGCGTCGCGCGCAAGAGTTCGGGATTGGTGGCGACGAAATTGGACGGCGACAGCGCGCTGGCGATGAGCCGCGTGTAGAAGGCGGCCTTGGATTTCGTCTGCGGGTCGAGCCCTTCCGTGCGCTCGACCGCCTCGCCCGCCCAACGCGTCGTGAGCGCATAGGACTGGCGCAGGCAATCGAAGAAGGGATTGTCGCGCCACTCGGGCGCGGCGAAGCGCTTGTCGTGCGGGTCCGGCGGCACGACCGGCGGCACGTCGGCGCCGGAGAAGCGGCGCAAGGTCTGGCTCCAGATCTCGCTGAGGCCGGTGAGAAGATCGGCCTGGGCCGCGACCGCCTGCTCGGGCTTCGCCAGCCAGCGCTCGGCGACGGCGCCGAGCGTCTTGGTCGCGTCGGCGACATTGCTGGCCAATTCGCTGCGTGTGTCGCCCGGCTCCATGCCGCCGATGGCGGCGGCGAGCGCCTTGCGTCCCTGATCGACGAGCCGCGCGAGATTCTCGGCGATGATCTCGAAATCATGCGCCGCCTCGCCGTCCGCGGTGGAGTCCTTTCGCGCGGGAGGACGCGGCGGGAGGATCGTGGGCGGAGCGGCGGGAGTTGTCGGAGGGGGCGTCGGCTCCGCGGCCTGCGGCGTGGGCTCCAGCGCCTGCAATCGCCCCATCAGGCCGCGCCGTTGCGCCTCGGTCAATTCGGAAACCGCGCCCGATACCAGCGCGGCGGCGGCCTCGAGCTCACGCCGGCGGCGCTCTTCCGCCGTCGGCTCCGCGGGCGGCGGCGCGGCGGAGATCGCGGCTCGGCTCGAGGCGTCGGCGCCCGCGCGCGGCTTCGTTTCGGCTCCGCCGACTCCCTTGCCGTTCTTCTTCTTGGATCGCGCTTTCGGCTGGACATTCTCGGCGGCGATCTCGCGCGTTGCGCCGATGGCGTCCGCCCGCTCGCGTCCGCCGGACAGCAGGGCGATATCCGAATTCTTCGCCGGCGCCGGCGCCTCGGTCGCGACCTTCGTCCCGGCCCCCTCGCGAATTTGCGGCGGCCGCCGTTTGGCTCCGGCCGCTGAGCGGCGTCCTGCGGTCATATCGTCGTCCTGTCGCCCGCCGGGGCGGCCCTCGTCGAGCCGCCCTTTCATCATCTCCTTAGAGCATATCCCGAAGAGGTTCGGGAAGCCGCTCGACGCCGGAAATCTGCTCCTTCGATACTTAAGCGCGGCATGGCCGCGACGGAAGATCGCGGATCGTCCGATGCGCGCCGACGCGCCGCACTTATCAAAGCCGCATTGTCGCACTATTGACGGAAATATGAGACCGATATTCGCGCTGCTGCCGATCATCGCCACGCTCGCGGCGCCCGCGCGCGCCGCCGACGACGGGCCTTCCTCGGTCGGCGAGACGATCGGCCGCCTCTTCGAGGGCGTCGGACTGCGCAATGCGCCGCCGCCGCGCGCCGATTTCGTGGAGCGCTCGCGTCCCGCCGATCTCGACTATGCGCCCTTTGCGACGAAGGAGCCGCGTGTCGACCGGAAGCAGATCGACGCCGAGGCCGACGCCCGGCGGAAGGAGCTGGAGACTGCGGGCGCGACGGCCCGCGCCCGCGCAGCGCGCGTCAAGACGCCCGACGCGCCGGCGAAACCACGAGACGGCGCCGCGCGACGGCCCTAGCTATTTCGAAAGGCTTTCGTGCAATAATCGCCCTTTCGGCCCGAAAGGGGCCGACGGATCTTCGTTTCATCCCGGGAGCGCCGCGAGGCGCAGGTCCGGGCGAACCCCGAGCGGATCGTCGTCTGCCATGTCCGACTTCCATCGCATCAAGCGCCTTCCTCCTTACGTCTTCGAGCAGGTCAACCGGCTGAAGGCCAAGGCGCGCGCCGCCGGCGCCGACATCATCGATCTCGGCATGGGCAATCCCGACCTGCCGGCGCCGCGCCATGTGATCGAGAAGCTCGTCGAAACGGCGGGCCGCCCGCGCACCGACCGCTATTCGGCGTCCAAAGGCATTGCCGGCCTGCGCCGCGCCCAGGCCGGCTATTACGAGCGCCGCTTCGGCGTGAAGCTCGACGCCGAGACGCAGATCGTCGCGACGCTCGGCTCGAAAGAGGGCTTCGCCAATATGGCGCAGGCGATCACCGCGCCGGGCGACGTGGTCCTCGCGCCCAATCCCTCCTATCCCATCCACGCCTTCGGTTTTCTGATGGCGGGCGGCGTCATCCGCTCGGTGCCGGCCGACCCGACGCCGCAGCTCTTCCATGCGCTGGAGAAAGCCGTCGCCCATTCGATTCCGAAGCCGATCGCCATCGTCGTCTGCTATCCGGCCAATCCGACGGCGACGGTCGCTTCGCTCGACTTCTATAAGGACCTCGTCGCATTCGCGAAGAAACACGACATCTTCGTGCTCTCCGACATCGCTTATGCGGAGGTCTATTTCGACGACGATCCGCCGCCCTCGATCCTGCAGGTTCAGGGCGCGATCGACATCGCCGTCGAATTCTCATCGCTGTCGAAAACCTATTCGATGGCCGGCTGGCGCATCGGCTTCGCGGTCGGCAACGAGCGCCTGTGCGCGGCGCTCGCGCGGGTGAAGAGCTATCTCGATTACGGCGCATTCACGCCGATCCAGGTCGCCGCGACGGCGGCGCTCAACGGGCCGGACGACTGCATCAAGGAGATGCGCGCGATCTACAAGAAGCGCCGCGACGTCATGGTCGAGAGCTTCGCACAGGCGGGCTGGCGCATTCCCGCGCCCTCGGCCTCCATGTTCGCCTGGGCGCCGATTCCGGAGCGATTCGCGGGAATGACGAGCCTCGACTTCTCGAAGCTGCTCATCGAGAAGGCCGATGTCGCGGTTGCGCCGGGCGTCGGATTCGGCGAACATGGCGAAGGCTACCTGCGTCTCGCGCTGGTCGAGAACGAGCAGCGCATCCGCCAGGCGGCGCGCAATCTGCGGCGCTTTTTCGAGAGCGCCGATCAGATGCTGCACAATGTCGTGCCGCTGCAGGCGCGTGGGTGAGCCGCCGTCGCGAGCCGCGGCGGCGTTTTTTCGTCAGGAGCTCGTCCCATGCGTTTTACTCGTCTCATTCTCCTCGCCTCGCTCACCCTCGCCGCCGCTCCGCAGGCGCTCGCGGCCAAGAGCCTCGTCGCCAAGGGCCAGGCGATCGCGGCCTCCTATTGCGGCAGCTGCCACGCCATCGGCCCGATGGGCGCGAGCCCGCATCCGGACGCGCCGCCCTTCCGCGAGATCGTCGGAAACCTCTCGCTCGACAATCTCGACGAGATTTTCAGCGACGCCGTCGCCGGCCACGCCCAGATGGCGCGTGTCGCGCTCACGCATGGGCAGCTCCAGGCTCTGGCGGGCTATATGGCGACGATGAGATGAAGCGCCGCTGGCGCCGGTCGACCGTCGCGACGACCTTGGGAGACGCCGGGCGCGACCCCGCGGCCGGCGCGACAGCGAGGGAGCGTGACGCGATGCGCCTTGCCTGCATTTTGCTTGCGATGACGACCTCTTGCGCCGCCCTGGCGAGCGACGGCGTCGCGCGCGGCCGCAGGATCGCCGAGGCCAGCTGCAGCCGCTGCCATGCGATCGGCAAGACGGGGAAGAGCCCCAACCCGGCCTCCCCGCCCTTCCGCGCGCTCGCCGGCAAATATCCGCTGGAGAATCTCGAGGAGGCGCTGGCGGAGGGCATCGTCGTCGGCCATGGCGGACTGGACATGCCGCGCTTCCAATTCTCGCCCGAGCAGATCGAGGCGCTGCTCGCCTATCTGGCGACGATCCAGCGAAAGTGAGACGCCATCCGCATATGCCGACGGCGCGCGCTCGCGACAGCACGGCATTGCCCGGGGCGACGGATCGTTCTAGAGCAGTTTCCGATCCGATCGGATCGGAAACTGCTCTCGCTTTTCGTTTGGAGCGAATTCTGATCGCTCGAACGATTCCGTTCGAGCGGAACGCGCTCTAGTGCGTGCGGCGTCCGCCCGAGAGGGGGCTGATTGGACCTCGCGCTTCAGGAAGCCGCTCATGTATCGCGCCATCTTCATCGTCGCAACGAGTTCGCTTCTCGGTCTTCTGGCGCAGGCCGCGGCGGAGCCCCAGGCGAGCGGCGACTGGCCGTGCCCGCAGGTGAAGGTGCCGAGCGTCGCCGTAGCCGGCATATGGACCGGCCCCGCCATCGACGGCGCGGCGCAGACCGCCCGCGACGATCCGGCGCTCGGCGAGCTCGTCGCGCGGATCAGCGCGCGACGCACGCCGATCGAGGAGGCGGAAAAACTCGTGCAGGATTTCGCCGGAGCGGCGGGCGAGAAGCGCAAGGAGCGGCTCACGGCTTTGTTCGCCGGCGTCTATGAGCGGCTCGAGGCGGAGCGCCGCGAGGTGCTCGACGGGCTCGAGCGCTATGGCGCGAAGCAGAGGCGGCTCGCCGAGAAGCTGCGCGAGGAGACCCGGGCGCTGCGCGCCGAGCAGGACAAGACGCCGCAGGACGCGCAGAAGATCACGGAAGCCGGCGAAGCGCTGCAATGGGACTTGCGCGTGTTCGACGAGCGTCGTCACGCGCTCTCCTATGTCTGCGAGACGCCCGCGCTGATCGAGCAGCGGCTCGGCGCCCTGGCGCGCACGATCGAAGCGGCGATCGATTAGAGCGCTCCGCTCTCGGATCAGCGCAACAGATAGCCGCGCATGAAGCGTTCGCACACGAGGCCGAGGAAGACCGTGGCGACGCCGAATTTCAACACATAGGCCTTGTCGAGAAATCCGACGCCGATGCCTTCGAAATAGGCGGAACGCATCCACTCGAGAGATTGTGCGATCGGATTATAGCTCATCGCGGTGCGCAACGGCTCGGGAAGCCGTTCGGGCAGGAAGATCGCGCCCGAAGAGAGCCACAAGAGAATGCGGCTGAGACTGAACATCACCATCCACATCGGCACCACCATCACCATGACGGAGTTGAGCATCCCGACGCCGAGACCGAGAAGGATCGCGGAGCCGTAGGCGCAGGCCGCCTGCTCGACGTCGCGCGGCATGACGTCGACGCCGAAGGACACTCCGATGAGGATGACGATCAGCGTCACCGTGCAGCTCGAGAGAATCTCGAGCAGCGAGGCGGCGTACATGGCGTCGAGCATCTTGACCGACGGAAAGCCGAGCAGCGGGCGTGTCGCGGTCATGGATCTCATCGTGAACAATGCGAGATAGCTGAATGCTTGGAATGTCGCCGAGCCGGTGGCGAAGAACAGCGCGGCGCTCTCCCCGACAGGCACTTGGCGGCCGTGGTAGACCGACAATCCGACGAAGATCATGATGTGCGACAAGGGCCAGGCAATCGCGAGCAGAAAGCCGAGGCCGCTGCCGAAGTATCGGGTGCGCATGTTGCGCAGCATCAGCGCGAAAATCACGCGCCGCTGGCGGCGGAGCGCCGCGCCCAGTCCGACCTCTTCATCGGAATTCAAGAGCATAGGTCAGACTCCCATCGTCTTGCGCAGCGCAGCGAAGTCCGTGCTGGCCCGCGGAATATAACCAGCGGCGGACAATGGACAAGACGAACCATCGTCGACGCGGAGCGCGGCCCGCTCACGCCGGCGGATGACGCGACGGGCGGCCGTCGGCGCCGGTGAAGGGGAAGAGCCCGCCCTGGAAGCATTGCGCCATATGAGTGGCCTTGGCGATCGCCTGCTCGGCCTGAGTCGGCGGCAAGGTCTCGCGCGCGGTCGCGACGAACAGCTCCACCCAGCGGGTGAAATGCTCCGGCTCGAGCGGCAGGTTGATGTGGACGGCGAAGGGATGCCCCTCGTAGCGCTCGGTGCGCAGCAGGGATTTCGACCAGAAATTTTCGACGATGGCGAGATGGCCGTCGAGATCGGGAATGGCGGAGAACACCGGGCCGATCAGCGGATCGGCGAGGCCCTTGTCATAGAAAGCGCGCACGCAGGCCGAAATCGCCGATTCGATCTCGGCGCGTTCGGCCTCGTCGTGAATTTCGGGGAATTCGAACATCGTCTCCTCCTGTTTCATGGCATGAATAGCAAGCGAGGCGCCGAAGCGCGTCATTCGGCGTTGAAGCGCACGGCGCCGAATTGCGAGAGGTCATAGCCGCCGAGCGTCGCCGCGCGTTCTCGAAACGCTTCGCTCGCGCTGAAGCGCACGAGCTTCTGGAACGGCGGATCGAAATAGGCCTTGCGCCAGACGACGAGATCGAAGCGCTCGACGACGGCCGGCGAAAACTCGAGGCCGAATTGGCGAGCGCTCGCCTCGAGGCCGAGGCCGACGTCGGCGCGTCCCGCCGCGACGGCCGCGGCGAGATCGGTCTCGGATCGCTCGACCGCCGGGATGAGCTGCAGATCCTCGCGGCTCATGCCCTCGCGCCGCAGGAGGGCCGACAGCACCAGCTCGCTGCCGGCCTCCGGCTGCCGCGACTGGAAGCGAAGGCCGCGCGCGTCGGCGAGCCGCTCGACGCGCCGGCCGAGGTCCCTGCGCACCATCAGGCCGCGCGTGCGCTTCGCCCATTCGATCAGGACCACCGGCTCGCCGGAAAGACGCGCCGCCACGGTCCCGACATTCCAGGCGTCCTCGCCGGGCTCGGGAATATGCAGGCCCGCGGCGATGCAGCCGCCCGCCGCGGCGCGCTCCAATCCGTCGAGCGCGCCGTCGAGCAAGGCGGCTATCCCCGAGCGCGACTCGCGCAACGCCCATTCGAGCAGCGGATCATGGCCGCCCGCGACGACGAGCGGCCGCGCCGCCGGCGCCCCGCGCCGCTTCGCCTCCAGCCACTCCTCGATCTCTCCCCGTGGAAACAGCAGCTTGCCGGTGACGCGACGCACCGGCAGCGCCCCCTCGGCGGCGAGATCGTAAACCTTGCGCTCCTTGACGCGCAGCAGAGCGGCGAGCTCGCGGGTGGTGAGGAATTCAGACATTGTGCATTTTTTCCGATACAGTCGTAAAATTAACATGGACGGCCCGACCGGGCAATCGCGTCGACCACGGTCGGGGCCGTGAGGCTCCCTTCCTCGCGCGCCCCCGCTTCGCTGAAAAGGGGACGCTCGCCGAGGAGCCGCGTCGCCCCTCTCGGGCGAAGCGCGAAAGGGGCTGGCGCATGTCGGCGGATGCTCTTTTCTCCTCGACGCCGGGCAGAAGCGCAAACTCATGTGATTATTCCCGAGCGTGAGTTATCATGCATAAATGCGCCGAGCCGCTCGCCGGCCTGTTCACGAGGACATTCAAATGGAAAAAATCGCCAGCCTGGCGCTCGTCGCCGCATTTCTGCTCAATCTTCATCCCGCCCGCGCCGAGTCGCCCGCCACGGACAAGGCGACGGGCGTCAAGACGGTCACCGTCTTCGCCGCCGCCAGCCTCAAGAACGCGCTCGACGAGGCCGCCGCGGCGTTCAAGAAGAAGAGCGGAACCGAGGTCACGATCAGCTATGCGGCGTCGATGCCGCTCGCCAAGCAGATCGAGGCCGGCGCGCCCGCGGATCTCTTCATCTCCGCCGACACGGCCTCGGCCGACTATCTCTCCTCGCGCGGCCTGCTGAAGGAGGGCACGCAGAAGAACCTGCTCGGCAACAGCCTCGTCCTCGTCGCGCCGAAGGCCGCGGGCGTGAAGAAGGTCGCGCTCGAGAAAGGGGCTCTGCTCGCGGCGCTCGGCGAGAGCGGCCGCATGGCCGTCGGCGACCCGGCCTCCGTGCCGGCCGGCAAATACGCCAAGGCGGCCTTCACCAGCCTCGGCGTCTGGGAGGCCCTCGAGCCGCGCTTGGCCCTCACCGAGAATGTGCGCGCCGCTCTGACCTTCGTCGCCCGCGAAGAGGCGCCGCTCGGCGTCGTCTATCAGACCGACGCCAATGCCGATCCCAAGGTCGTCGTGGTCGCGACCTTTCCGCCCTCCTCGCATCCGCCGATCGTCTATCCGATCGCGCTGACCGCCTCCTCGACGAGCAAATCCGCCGCCGACCTGCTCGCCTTCCTCGACAGCCCGGCCGCCGCGACTTTCTTCACCAAGCAAGGCTTCACCGTGCTCTCGCGCCGCCATTGAGCGGCTGCGGATCGATATCGCGTGGGCGGCCGGCGCACGGCCGCCCTTCCCATTGCGCTCGTGCTCGACGCCGGCCTTTTCCTCGATGCCTCTTCGGCGCTAATCTCGCGCTGGCCGCGCAAACCGCCCGAGGAGACCCCGATGACGCCGCGCCTTCTCCGCCAGGATCGAGCCGAGCCGGCGGCGCCGGGATCAGCGCCTGATTTTCGCCTGGACCGCGCCCGGCTCGCCGATCTCGCCGAAACCGCGCTCGCCGCCGCGCGAGCGGCAGGCGCGAGCCATGCCGATATCCGTCTCGGCGCGACGCGGCGCCAATCCATCCGCGCGCGGGAGGCGCGGCTCGACGATTTTTCCGAGAGCCTGTCGCCCGGCTTCGGCCTGCGCGTGCTGGTCGACGGCTGCTGGGGATTTTACGGCGCGCGCAGGCTCGACGCCGCTTCCGTCGCCGACGCTGCGCGCCGCGCCGTCGCGCAGGCCCGCGCCGTGGCGCCGATACAGGCGCGACCGATCGTCGTCGAGGAGACGCAGCCACGGGAGGCGGAATGGATCATGCCCATGGGCGTCGATCCTTTCGCGGTCGAGGCGCGCGAGAAGGTCGAGCTTCTGCTCGCGGCGAACGCCGCGGCGCGGGAGACGGGCGCGGATTACTGCTCTTCCTCCCTCGCCTTCGCGCAGGAGGATCGCCTCTTCGCCGACAGCCGCGGCAGCCGCATCTTCCAGTCGCGCACGCGCACCCAGCCCTCCTTCGTCGCGACGGTCGTCGACAAGACGGGCTCCGGTCGTTTCGCGACACGCGAATGTCTCTCCCCCGCCCGCGCGGCCGGCTGGGATTATGCGCTCTCCTGCGATCTCGCCGACGAAGCGAAGCTCGCCGCGGAGCAGGCGCGCGAAAAACTCCATGCGAAGCCGGTCGAGGCCGGCGTGATGGACGTCGTGCTCGACCCGACCAATCTCTGGCTGACGATTCACGAAACGGTCGGCCATTCGACCGAGCTCGACCGCGCGCTCGGCTGGGAGGCGAATTTCGCCGGCACGTCCTTCGTCAAGCCGCATATGCTGAACGAGCTGCGCTTCGGCAGCGAATTGATGACGATCCGCGCCGACCGCTCGCAGGAGGGCGGCCTCGCCAGCGTCGCCTTCGACGACGACGGCTCCCCGCGCGAGCGGGCCGAATTCGAGATCGTGTCCAAGGGCGTGTTCCGCAATTTCCAGATGGCGCTCGGTCAAGCCCATCTCATCGGCGCGGAACGCTCCAACGGCTGCGCCTATGCGGATGATCCGACCGCCTTTCCGATCCAGCGCATGCCCAATATCTCGCTCGCGCCCAATCCCGCGCCCTGCCCGCTCGACGCGCTGATCGGCGGCGTCGAGAAGGGGCTCTTCATTGTCGGCGCGGGAAGCTGGAGCATCGATCAGCAGCGCGACAATTTCCAGTTCGGCGGCCAATTGTTCTACGAAATAAGGGATGGGCGCCTCGGCGAGATGGTGCGGGACGCCGCCTATCAGGGCCGCACCCTGTCGTTTTGGAACTCGCTCGACGGGCTCGGCGACGCCTCGACCTATCGCCTCTGCGGCACGTTCACCTGCGGCAAGGCCGAGCCGATGCAGCTCGCGCCCGTCTCCCACGGCGCGCCGGCGGCGCGCTTTCGCCGTCTCGCCGTGCTGAACACAGAGCGCTGAGACCGGGGCCGTCATCGCGGACGGAGCCCGAATCAGCGCGCCGAGTCGTCATTCGTCTTCACGCCGCGGCCTTCCTGCGGCTCTCGTCTCTGCGCCTTGGGTCCGAGCGTCTTGGCGATGATCGCTTCCGTGGTCGACGTCCAGCCGGGCTTCGCCTGTTCGAGCGGCGTCGGGCCCGCGCCCGGAACGAGATGCACGAGCTCGAAGCCGCGCGCCTTCAACATCCGCAGAAACTCGGGCATCATGCGGGCGGTCGAGGCGCGTGTGTCGTGGAACAGGACGATCCCTTTGCGCGCCGCCTCGAGCCGGCTCATCACGAGGTCGAGCTCGGCCTGCGGCGTCATGTCCTGCCAGTCCGAGGCCCAGAGATCGGCGCCGAACACGGCGATGGACCGATCCTCGAGCCAGCGCACCAGCTCGGGCGTATCCGCGAAGCCGGGAAAGCGGAAGAAGGGCGTGCGCGGCGCCGGCCCGGCCGCGCCGAAGCCGGCCGCGTCCACGGCGGCGAAACCCTTGTCGATGTCGGCGCGCGCGGCCTGATCGCTCATCAGCCGCAGCGTCCGCGCCGGATGGCTGTAGGAATGATGTCCGGCATTATGGCCCTCGGCCACGATCCGCCGCACCAGCGCCGGCTCCTCGGCGGCGTGGCTGCCGACGAGGAAGAAGGTCGCGCGCGCGCATTCGGCCTTCAGCGCGTCCAGAACCTGCGCGGTCGTCCCGGCGACGGGCCCGTCGTCGAAGGTGAGCACGACCTCGTGGTCGGCGAGAGCGAGCGTGCGCGGATAGGTCTCGAGGCCGAGCGCCAGCCTCTCCCTCCCGTCGACGACGATCTCGCGGGAGACGCCGAGCGCCTGCGGCCCGCAATCGCGCTTCGGCCCGGCCGCGGCCGCGGTCGCGGCGAAAAGGCTCAAGGCGATCATTAGAAGTCCATTTTTCAGCGGCATCGGCAGTTTGCTTTCCGGGCTCGGCGCGTTATGCACCCCTCGCTACCGGATTTTGTCCGGGGAGGAATTTGTCGCAGCATCGGGGCTCCATATGTCGCACGACCATGAAAAATCGGCGCCCCGCGAAAGACGTTTCCGCGATGAGGAGACCGGCGAGCCTCGCGCCGATTTCGTCGCGGCCGTGGAGGCCGCGATCGAGGCCGAGGACGCGGGCGCGGTCCACGCCTTGGTCGCGCCGCTGCACGAGGCCGATCTCGGCGCGCTGATCGAACTGCTCGGCCATGAGGCGCGGCCGAAGCTCGTCGAACTGATGGGCGAGGACTTCGACTTCGCCGCCCTGACCGAGGTCGGCGAGACCACCCGCGAGGACATTCTCGAGGAGCTGCCGGTCGAGACGCTGGCCGAAGCGATGCGCGAGCTCGAGAGCGACGACGCGGTCGCCCTGCTCGAAATGCTCGAGCCCAAGGAGCAGGCGCAAGTGCTCGAGGCGCTGCCGGCCCATGAGCGGGTCGTGCTGCGCCGCTCGCTGGACGCCGCCGAGGGCACGGCGGGCCGCCTGATGCAGACGACCCTCGTCGCCGTTCCTCCTTTCTGGACCGCTGGCGAGGTGCTGGATTTCTTCCGCGAGACGGAGCCCGATGTCCTGCCGGACAATTTCTTCGAGGTGTTCGTCGTCGATCCGGCCTATCGCCTGCTCGGCACGGTCTTTCTCGACGCTCTGGTGCGCGCCCATCCCAAGACGCGCGTGGAAGACATCATGCAGGCGGACCGCCGCCGTGTCCGCTTCGACGAGGAGAGCGAGGAGGTGGCGCGACTGTTCGAGCGCTACAATCTCGTCTCGGCGCCGGTCATCGACGAGGCCGAGCGGCTGGTCGGCGTCATCACCATCGACGACGTGGTGGACGTGATGCAGGAGGCGGCCTCGGAGGAGATCAAGGCGCTCGGCGGCGTCAATCCGCACGAGGAGCTGACCGACAATTTCTGGTGGATCGTCAAGAGCCGCTTCGTCTGGCTGTTCGTCAATCTCGGCACGGCCTTCATCTCGGCCAGCGTGCTCAAATCCTTCGAAAACCAGCTCCAGCAGATGGTGGCGCTCGCGGTGCTCGCGCCGATCGTCGCGAGTCAGGGCGGCAATTCCGCGACGCAGACCATGACCGTGACCGTGCGCGCGCTGGCGACGCGCGAGCTCTCCCGCGCCAATGCGCTGCGCATCATTTTCCGCGAGTTCGCCACGGGCGCGCTCAACGGCGCGGCCTTCGGGCTCATCACCGGCCTCGTCGCCGCCAATTGGTTCCAGAATGTCGGTCTCGGCCAGGTGATGGCCCTGGCCATGCTCACCAATCTGACGGCCGGCGCCCTCGGCGGCATTCTGGTGCCCATGCTGTTCGATCGTCTGAACGTGGACCCGGCGGTCTCGTCGAGCGCCTTCGTGACGACGGTCACCGACGTGACCGGCTATGGCGCCTTCCTCGGAATCGCGACAATATGGTTCCGCTTGGGCTAGCGGCGCACATCGTTCGAGCCCCGGCGCGAGCGGCGACGCCGCGATTAACGCTTCGTTACCGGTCGGGGTATAATTTCACGCGATGCGTCCCTACCGCCTCATCCTGGCGGCGCCCGCCGCCGCCCTTCTCGCGACCGTGCTCTCCGGCTGCGGCGGCGCGCTCGATCCGACCGCCACGCACAGGCCGCGTTTCGCCACCAGTTCGCCGCCGATCCTCAACAAGCGCAAGGATCCGAGCTGGCTCGCCTATGCGGTGCCCGAGTCAGAGCTCCACGCCTATCCGGCGACGCGCAGCGCCGAATATGCGGTCCATGGCGTGGACGTGTCGAAATATCAGGGCGATGTCGACTGGCAGGCGGTGAAGAACGCCGGCGTCTCCTTCGCCTTCATCAAGGCGACGGAAGGCGGCGACGCGCTCGATTCGAAATTCTACCGTAACTGGACGGGGGCCAAGGCCGCCGGCGTTCCGCGCGGCGCCTATCATTTCGTCTATTGGTGCCGCCCGCCGCACCAGGAGACGGCTTTCTTCAAATCCGTCGTGCCCAATGAGCCCGACGCTCTGCCGCCGGTGCTGGACGTCGAGGCGACGCCGACCTCGAGGACTTGCAAGCGCACGCTCTATCGCGAGGAGGTGCTGCGCGACATGCGCGTCATGCTCGAGGACATGGAGCGGCACTATGGCAAGAAACCGATCATCTACAGCTCGGTCGACTTCTATCAGGCGATCCTGCATTCGGGCGCCCTGTCGGACTATCCGATCTGGGTGCGCTCGACGAAATATCATCCGACGGTGCGCTACGGCGACCGCAAATGGACCTTCTGGCAATACCGCTCCGATGGAAATGTGCCGGGCATAACCGGCGCGGTGGACCAGAACGCCTTCCACGGCAGCCATGCGCAGTGGAAGGAATGGCTCGCCTCGGTCACCGGCCTGCAGGCGGCGCCGGTCGCGGCGGCGCGGCCGATCGACGACCGCAGCGCGGGCGGACTGATCGAGGACGATCCGGCCATGGCGCCTCCGGCAGGCGTCATGCTCTCCTCCGGCTCGCAATGAGCAGCGGCCGAAGTCCCGGCTGCGATCGTAGGCGGAGGCCGGGCGCGCGTTTCCATTCCGGGGCGAGGGTAGCCAGGCGCGCGGTTTTGGTGTATGCGCCCCGCACGAGTTTTCGCCCGCCTCGGCGCGGGGAGCCGGAGATCGAAAAAACCATGGCCGTTCCGAAGAGAAAAACCTCGCCGATGAAGCGCGGGTTCCGCCGCTCCGCCGACGCCGTCAAGGCGCCGACCTATGTCGAGGACAAGGATTCGGGCGAACTGCGCCGTCCGCACCATATCGACCTGAAGACCGGCATGTATCGCGGCCGGCAGGTGCTGAAGGTCAAGGCTCAGGAAGCCTGATTCCGCCATCCATCATTGCGAGCCGCAGGCGAAGCAATCCAAGCCGCGGGGCGGCTCCGAGATTGCTTCGTCGCTACGCTCCTCGCAATGACTCCGCGCCCGCGTTCGCGGTTTTCAGCGCGCCCGCTGCGCCCGCGCCAGCAGCGGCAGCAGCAGGGCGCGCGGCGCCGCCCGGCCCACGAGCACGAAGAACTTGTTCACGAACCCCGGCACGACCACGCGCCGGCCGGCCGCCAGCGCCTCATAGCCCTGGCGCGCGACCTCGCCCGCCGGCAGCAGCGCGGGCCGCATCGCCGCCATTTCGCCCTTGAAATCGAAGCCGGCGCGCGCCTGGAAGCCGGTGCGCACCGGGCCGGGGCAGAGCGCGGTGACGCGAACGCCCGCGTCCTTCAGCTCTTCGGCCAGGGCCTCGCTGAAGGAGCGGACATAGGCCTTGCTGGCGTAATAGACGGCGAAGCCCGGCCCCGGCATGAAGGAAGCGACCGAGGCGACGTTCAATATGCCGCCGCGCGCCGCGACGATGGACGGCAGAAAGCGCAGGGTGAGCGCCGTCAGCGCGCGAATATTGAGATCGACGCTCGCCAGCTGCTCCGCCGGATCGAGATCCGCGGCGCGGCCGATGAGCCCGAAGCCCGCATTATTGACGAGAAACTCGGCCGAGCGTCCCGCCTGCGCGAGCGCAGCCTCGAGCCGCTCGCCCGCCCCTTCGGCGCAGAGGTCGAGCGCGGCGACGAGCGGCGGCTCGCCGCCCGCGGCGACGATCTCGGCCGCGAGGGCCTCGAGACGGTCGCCGCGCCGCGCGACCAAAGTCACATGATGGCCCTTGCGGGCGAAGATGCGGGCGAGCTCGAGGCCGATGCCGTCCGAAGCGCCGGTCACGATCGCCGTCTTGTTCTCGCTCAATCTATCCTCCCCAAGGCCCGGGGGGCTGGATCGGCCGGGCTGCGTCCTTGGCCGCCTGCCGCAGCGCCACCCGGTCGCGCGTCGAGACGCCGAGCAGCTCGGCGACTCGCCAGATCACATTTTCCTCGAATTCGTGAATCTCGCCATCGGCATAAGCCATTTCCCACAGCATGGAGATGACCGCGCGGCGGCCCTCCTCGTCCAGCGTGCGTTTCAGCACGCTGGTGAAGCGATAGAGATCGACGGCTTCTCGCTCGCTCTCCGCGGCGGCGGCGATGAGTGCGCCGGCAGAGGCGGCGTCGAGCTCGAAACGCGCCTCGACGAGCCGCTGGAGCAGCCGCTTCTCGCCGGCGTCATAGACGCCGTCGACCGAAGCAAGATGCACCAGCAGAGCCGCGGCGGCGAGCCGATAGTCGGACGCTTCGAAAGGACGGGGTCGAGACGGCGCGCCGGAGATTTCGTCGAGGAAGGCGCGAAGGGCGTCGAGCATCGGGGCTCCCGTGGTCGAGGACGAGACTTCCGTATAAGGCCGCCTGCCGCATATGCCTAGGGACACGCCGACGCGCGGCCGGCCGGATTATTGCTGCGCATGAACCTGCGCCCGCGCTGGCGTTTCCGGCGCGCCGCGGCCATATTCCAAGCCTATTCCGCTTCTTCGGAGAATTCTCATGCAGCAGACCGCCGACGTCGCCGTGCTCGGAGCCGGAATGGTCGGGGTTTCGGCCGCCCTCCATCTGCAGGCGCGCGGTCGCGACACGGCGCTCGTCGACCGGCACGGGGCCGCGGGGCTCGAGACGAGCTTCGGCAATGCGGGGCTCATTGAGCGCGCCTCCATATTTCCCTATCTCTTTCCGCGCGATCTCGGCGATCTCTTCCGCTATGCGCTCAATCTCTCGCCTCAGGCGCATTATCATTTCTCCGCCCTGCCCGGCATCGCGCCCTGGCTGTGGCGCTACTTCGCGGAGAGCGCGCCCGAGCGGGCCGAGCGCCACGCGCGCGACGCCCTGCCGCTCGTCGAGCGCTGCCTCGAGGAGCACGACGCGCTGATCCAGCTGTCGGGCGCCGGCGACATCGTGCGGCGCATCGGCTGGATCAAGCTCTACCGCAGCGAGAAGACGCTCGCCAAAGGGATCGCCGACGCCGAGACGCTGCGCAGCTTCGCGCTGCGCATCGAAGCGCTCGACGCCGCAGCCCTGGCGGCGCTGGAGCCCGACCTCTCGCCGGTGAAAGGCGCGGTGCATTTCCTCGACACCGCCTCTGTGGCCGATCCGAGCGCGGTGGCGCAGTCCTATGCGGATCTGTTCGAGAGGCGCGGCGGCCGCTTCCTCGCCGGAGACGTGCGCGGCCTGCAGCAGACGCGCGACGGGCGTTGGAGCGTGCCGACGCATGATGGCGCGTTGATCGCGCGCGACCTCGTGGTCGCGCTCGGCCCCTGGTCGGACCAGATTTTCCGTCCGCTCGGCTATGACCTGCCCTTCGCCGTCAAGCGCGGCTATCACATGCATTATGGCGTCGCGAATGGCGCGCGCCTCACGCATCCCGTGCTCGACGCGGATAATGGCTATGTGCTCGCGCCGATGACGCGCGGCGTGCGGCTGACGACGGGCGCCGAATTCGCCCGCCGCGACGCGCCGCCGACCCCCGTGCAGGTGGACCGCGACGAGGCGCTGGCGCGGACGCTGTTTCCGCTCGCCGAGCGGCTCGATCCGAAACCCTGGATGGGCTGCCGGCCCTGCTTCCCGGACATGCTGCCGGTGATCGGCAAGGCGCCGCGGCACCAGGGGCTCTGGTTCGACTTCGGCCACCAGCACCATGGCTTCACCCTGGGGCCGGTGAGCGGAAGGCTGCTCGCCGAGATGATGACCGGCGAGGAGCCCTTCACCGATCCGACGCCGTACAGGGTGGAGAGATTTTGAACGCATTCGCTTCGCGCATCTCGAAATCCGCGGGCGATCGTCCCTCGCCTGCCGGTCGTTCGCGCCGCCTCGCGCTCCGCAATTCGAGACGCTGCGGAAACAATCAGGACAAATTTGCCCACTAGATTTCGTCCGACGCGGAACGCGCCGCGTGGGATGCGGGAAAAGTGACGAAGACCGACGCCATTCTGCTCGTCGAGGACGACGCCGAGATCGGCGAGCTGATCGTTCGCTATTTCGCGACGCATCAGATCGAGGCGACGGTCGTCCCCGACGGCCGCGCGATGGACGCGGCGCTCGCGGCGCGCGATTTCGATCTCATGATCCTCGATCTCAATCTGCCGGGCGAGGACGGCCTCTCCATCTGCCGCCGGCTGCGCGACGGGCGCAATCCGCCCATCATCATCGTCACCGCCCAGGGCGAGGACGTCGACCGCATCATCGGTCTCGAAATGGGCGCCGACGACTATATGGTCAAACCGTTCAATCCGCGCGAACTGCTCGCGCGCGTGCGCTCGGTGCTGCGCCGCTCCCGCGCCGCCGTCCAGACAACAGAGGCCGCGGGCGGCCGCTTCTATCGGTTCGACGGCTGGCGCGTCGACGTCATGGCGCATCAGGTCACCGCGCCGACGGGCGTGAAGATCGCGCTGACCGGAGCGGAGTTCGACCTGCTCTATGCGCTCTGCGAGCGGCCCAATCGCGTGCTGACGCGCGACCAGCTCATCGACCTGACTCACGGGTCCACGGCGAGCCCCTTCCAGCGCAGCATCGACGTGCTCATCAGCCGGCTGCGGCAGAAGCTGGAGAACGATCCGAAAAATCCCAAGCTGATCCAGACCGTGCGCTCGGAGGGCTATCTGTTCGCCCCCCAGGTGACCCGCGCGTGAGACGCTTCTGGCGGCGGCTGCGGCCCGACCATCTCGCGGGCCAGATCGCTCTTCTGGTCCTCGTCTCGATCGCGCTGTTTCATCTCGCGGCGACGATCGCCTTCAATCTCCTCGATCGGAATGAGGGCGCGCGCGCCGCAGCGCGGTGGGAGCAGGCGGCCGGGGTTGCTTCGGCGATCGATTTCGCGCCGGTCGCCGACCGCGGGCAGCTTCTCGCCGAGGTGTCGCGCGCGAGCCGGCTTCTGCGTTTCGCGCTGCACGACGAACGTCCGCCGGTCGCCGTGGGCGCGATCCCCGAAGCGCAGCTCGCCGATCTGCGGGCGCATCTCTGGCCGCAGGCCGAGCTCTTCGCGACGGCGCCCGCCGGCCGAGCCGTCGCGGTCGCCCTGCGCAAAGGCGGCTATCTCACCATCGCTGTCGCGCCGCCGGGATGGGGCGGACCTGGACCTGGCCTCGGACCGGGGCCGCGCGTGGGCGCGCCGCCCTATGGCGCGCCTCCCGGCGGCGGACCGCCCCCGCCGGGACCGCGCGGGCCGCCCCCCGGCAATGCGACCATGCTTCCCCCTCCCGGCGTCTGGGTCGCCTCGGGACTGTTCTTTCTGCTCTGCGCGGCGATCCTGACCGTCTGGGCGTCCGGCGCGGTCGTCGCGCCACTCGTGGAGCTCGCCCGCCGGGCCGAAAAATTTCCGGCCGAAGCGGGCGAACGCGAGCTCCTCGCCGAGAAGGGGCCGCAGGAGGTGCGCGACCTCACGCGGGCGCTCAACCGCATGCAGGATCGCCTCTTTTCGATGATCTCCGCGCGGTCGCACGCGCTCGCCGCGATCAGCCATGATCTGCGCACCATCATTACCCGGATGCGCCTCAGATCCGAGTTCATCGAAGACGAGGCGTTGCGCGCCAAGATGCTGCACGACGCCGAGCTCATGGATTCGATGCTCTGCAAGAATCTGGTCTATCTGCGAAACGACGGCCGGCGTCCCGCGCAGGGCGTCGTCGATCTCGACAGCGTTCTGCAGACCGTCGCCGACCAGTTCGCCGACGTCGGCCGCGAGGTCGCTTATGAGAACGGCGGCGGGCGGATGGTCAGGGGTTCTGTGACCGACCTCCAGCGCATCTTCGCCAATCTGATAGAGAACGCGGCCGCCCATGGCCAGCAGATCATCGTCTCCGTCGACCGGCCCTCGCCGGGGATCGTGCGGGTCGACGTGGCCGACGACGGGCCGGGGATCGCCGCCGAGGACAAGGAGAAGGTGCTGGAGCCCTTCGTGCGCGGCCGGCCGGCGCGCAACATGAACGAGCATGGCGGCTTCGGCCTCGGCCTCTCCATCGTGCGCGCATTGCTCGAGGAGGCGGGCGGCGCGCTGGAGCTGATCGATCGCGAGCCGCATGGTCTGATCGCGCGCGTCACGCTGCTTTCGGCGGGCGAAGCGCAGTAGAAGACGGCCGGCTGACGGTTTGCGTCGCCGAGGCCGGAAAGGGATTCCGCGCGCAGAGGGAAGCGGCCGGACGCCGGCCGACATTGCGTCGCCGCGCGCGCTCGAGGATGAGGCGCGCGGCTCGACCGTCGCCTCCGGCGCCGCTCGTTCCCGTTGCGGAAACATCAGCGACAAATCAGACGACATTCGGACATCCCGGCCGGAGAAAAACGAGGCTCCACAAAGGCCGTGCGGCGTTCCCGGCGGCTTTTGCAGCTCGAGACTTCCGGGGAAGACGCATGGACCTTTCCGCCCGCATGGCTGCTCCTTCGGCGTTCGAGGCCCGCCACGACGGGCAATGGCTCTGCGCCGCCGAGCTCCCTGCGGAACCAGAGCGCCGATCGGTCCCGGCGGAGAATGCGCGCCGCACCGTCACGCCTGTGCGGCCATCGAGCTTGCGCGAGCGCGAGACCGCGCCGCCCCTGTCCGCCGAGGATCGCTCCGCGCTCGCGGCGCGCATCCGGCTCCTCGAGCATCAGCTCGGTTATCTGCGCGCCGAAATGCTCCATCTCGTTCATGCGCGCGATCTCATGACCTATTCGGTCGCCGGGCATATTTATCGACCTCTGCGCCGCATCGAAGCACGGATCGTCGAGCTGTTCCATGCGTTGCGCGGCGCGCTGCGTCGCGCCCGGCCCTCGGTCGCCGCCGCGCCGCCGCCTGTCGCGGCGGCGCGGAGAACTTGCGCGATCGTCCGGAAGGTCGCCGCGCGCCGTCTGCTCGTCGACGTCACCGCCACTGCGAGATATGACGGCAACACCGGCATCCAGCGGGTGGTGAAGAAGGTGACGCAAGCGCTGTATCGCGACGGCGGGGGAGCCATTCCCGCGGTCGCCGTGCGCTGCGAAGGCGGACGCCTCCTCACCTGCCGGCGCTTCGTCGCCGCGCTCTGCGGCGGCGCGGCCGGCGCGGACGAGGAAGTCGCCATCGAGCCGGGCGACCGCTTCCTCACCCTCGCCGACACATGGAACGTGCTCGACGATTATGCCGACGTCTTCGACCGCATCCACGAGGGCGGCGGCGCCGTCGTCTCCTGCGTCTTCGACCTCATTCCGGCGCTGCATCCTTTCGCCTGCCACGAGACGACGGCGCCGCGCTACGAGGCCTGGCTCGCCCGCGCGCTCATCGAGAGCGACGCCTTCATCGCCATCTCGCGCACGGTCGCGCAGGAGCTCGCCGATCATGTCGAGAGGCGCGGGCTGCCGCATCGGCGCGGGCTGAAGATCGGCTGGTTCCCGCTCGGCTCGGACATTTCCTCCGGTTCCGCGGCGCCGCGCGAAAAGATCGCCGCCGCCGTCGGCTGTGCGCCTCTGTTCCTCTGCGTCGGGACGATCGAGCCGCGCAAGGGGCAGAGGGTGGCGCTGCGCGCCTTCGAGGCGCTGTGGCGCGCGGGGCGCGACGTGCGGCTCGTCTTCGTCGGGCGGCGCGGCTGGTATGAGGAGGCGGTCTGCGCCGAGATCGCCGGCCATGCGGAGTTCGGGCGCTGGCTGTTCTGGTTCGATGACGCCGGCGACGACGACCTCGCTTTCCTCTACGATCATGCGGCGGCGGCGCTGGCGCCGTCCTTCGCGGAGGGTTTCGGCCTGCCGATCGCGGAGGCGGCGCGGCGCGGCCGGACGACGATCTGCAGCGACATTCCGGTGTTTCGCGAGGTGGGGGGCGCGGGGGCGCTCTATTTCGCGGTCAATGACCCGCAGGCGCTGGCGGAGCGCGTCGCCGATCTGCTGGACGGGCGCGCGAGCGGCGACCCGGGCGCGATCAGCCGCTCCTCCTGGTCCGAGGCCGCAAGACGCATCGTCGACGTCATCGCCCGAGACGACTGGACCCACACCCTTCCCTGATCCATAGCGCCGATGATGGCGAACGGTTTGCGTCGCGAGCGCCGCTGCTTCATAGTCTCCGCTATGGAGTCTCGAGGCGGAACGGGGACGATTGCACGCGCGCGGCGATGAAATCGGAGGCGCCCGCGAAAGCCTCGCCGATACGGCGCGGCGGCTGCGAGCGATCCTCGTCGGCTCGCTCGGCAATCTGGTCGAATGGTACGACTTCTACGTCTATTCCGCCTTCTCGCTCTATTTCGCCCAATCCTTCTTTCCCGGCGACGATCCGCTGGCGCAGATGCTGTCGGCGGCGGGCGTCTTCGCGCTCGGCTTCTTCATGCGGCCGGTCGGCGGCGCGCTGTTCGGCGAGATCGGCGACCGCTATGGCCGACGCCGCGCGCTGACGCTCTCCGTCCTGCTGATGTGCCTCGGCTCGCTGATCGTCGCGGCGACGCCGACCCATGCCGCCATCGGCGAGACGGCGCCGGCGCTCCTGTTGTTCGCACGGCTGCTGCAGGGGCTGAGCCTCGGCGGCGAATATGGATCGAGCGCGACCTATCTCAGCGAAATGGCCGAGCCCGGCCGGCGCGGCTTCTATTCGAGCTTTCAATATGTGACGCTGATCGGGGGCCAGCTGCTGGCGCTGCTCGTTCTGCTCGCGCTGCAGAGCTTCGTCTTCACGCCACAGGAGCTCGGCGCCTATGGCTGGCGCATTCCTTTCGCGATCGGCGCCGCGCTGGCGCTCTTCGCCTTCGTGATGCGCCGCGATCTCGACGAGACGGAGGCATTCGCCGCGGCGAAGAGGCGAAAGCGCCGCAGCGCGCTCGCCCAGCTCGCGGCGTTTCCGCGCGAGGCTCTGACGGTCGTCGGGCTCACCATGGGCGGCACGCTCGCCTTCTATGTCTACACGACCTACGTGCAGAAATTCTTGAAGCTGTCGGCGGGGCTGACCGACGCGCAGACGACATGGGTCAGCGCCGGCTCGCTCCTCTTCGCAATGTGCCTGCAGCCGGCCTATGGCGCGCTGTCGGACCGCATCGGCCGGCGCCCGCTGCTGCTCGCCTTCGGCGTGCTCGGCACATTGTTCACGGTTCCGCTGATGACGGCGCTGCATGACGCGCGCGATCCCTGGACCGCCTTCGCGCTCGTCTGCGCCGGCTGGCTCGTCGTCGGCGCCTATACGTCGATCAACGCCGTGGTGAAGGCGGAGCTCTTTCCCGCCGCGGTGCGCGTGACCGGCGTCGCCGTTCCTTATGCGATCGCCGTGTCGGTCTTCGGCGGATCGGCGGAATATGTGGCGCTCTGGTTCAAGAACGCCGGCAATGAGAGCGGCTTCTACTGGTATGCGACCGCGGTGATCTTCTGCTCGTTGCTGGTCTATGCGGGCATGGCGGACACGAAGAAGACCTCGCGTCTGGACGCGGATCGATCCTCTTGAGTCCGCCGCGGGTCCGGTCCGGGGAGTTTCCGCCGACCCCGCGTGGCGCGGGCGCGACGGCGAAGCGCCCTTGCTCGGAACGCCGCCCCGGCCTATGCCTCCCGCGGATCGAACGAATGGAGCGAGAATGTCCATCAAGCGGATCGGCGCCGGAGCGCGCATGAGCAAGGCCGTCGTCCATGGCGGCGTGATCTACACGGCCGGCCAGGTGGCCGAGGCGGCCAAGGGCGGCTCCGTCGCCGAGCAGACGCGCGAGATTCTCGGCCTCGTCGATACAATTCTGAACGAAGCCGGCAGCGAGAAGGCCAAGATTCTCTCGGCCACGATCTATCTCGCCGACATCGCGACCTTCGCCGAGATGAATTCGGTCTGGGACGCCTGGGTCGACAAGAACGCTCCGCCCGCGCGCGCCACCGTCGAGGCGAGGCTCGTCGCGCCGGCCTATAAGGTCGAGATCGCGGTCATCGCGGCGCTGTGACGCCCGAGAGCGGATTGTCCGGATCATAGGCGTAGCGCAAGGTTTCGAAGCGCATCATGCGCGCGTCGACGAGCAGCAGCCGCCCGACGAGCCCCTCGCCGAATCCCACGATCTCGCGAATGACCTCCAGAGCCATCATGGCGCCGACGATTCCGGTGAGCGCGCCGAGCACGCCCGCCTCCTCGCAGCTCGGCACGGCGCCCGGCGGCGGCGGCGCGGGAAACAGGCAGCGATAGGTGGGATTTGGCGTTCCGTCGGCGCCGGCCTCGAAGGGACGCAAAGTGGTCAGGGAGGCGTCGAAGCCGCCGACCGCTGCGGTGACGAGCGGCTTCTTCTCGTGGAAGCATGCGTCCGAGACGACATAGCGCGTCGCGAAATTGTCGGAGCCGTCGGCGACGATGTCATAGTCGGCGACGAGGGCGCGCGCGTCGTGCTGTGTCACGCGCAGCGCATGCGGCTCGACGAGGACATTGGGATTGAGCCGCTCCAGCGCGTCCTGCGCGCTCTCCACCTTGAGGCGGCCGACATCCATCGATCCATGGATCACCTGCCGCTGCAGATTGGACAGCGAGACCTCGTCGTCGTCCGCGACGCCCAGCACGCCGACGCCGGCCGCGGCGAGATATTGCAGCAGCGGCGCGCCGAGCCCGCCGGCGCCGATGACGAGCACGCGCGCCGCCTTCAGCCGCTGCTGGCCCGGCCCGCCCACGTCGCGCAGCACGATATGTCGCGCGTAGCGCTCGATCTCCTCCGCCGAAAAACTCATTGCTCCGCTCCTTTCCTCCGGCGACGGCGCAGTCCCGCCGATTTTGCGCGAATAAGGCTTGCATAAGACGCGATCCGCGCCTTTGCTGAGCGGGCGCCGATTCGCAGCGCCGGCTTCGCGAGGACAGTCATGAACCTACCGGCTCCGCCCACCGGGCTCTACCCGGAAGATTATGACAGAATCGAAGCCGCGGTGATGGAGACCGTGCGCGGGCGCTGGTTTCTGCTCGAATATGCGAGGCGCCAGCGGGCCGCGGAGACCGAGCGGCTCGTGCAGGCGGTCGACCGGCTGGAGCGTTACGTCGCCGCGCGCGTCGAAGACCGGCAGGCGGCGCCTGCGGCCGAGCCGGGCGGCGACTGGCGCTTGCCGCAACGCCTCGCGGAACGGGCGCGTGAATTCGCGCAGACCCTGCGCGCCGGCGGACTCGACGGAAAATTCTGCGCGCAGGCGGATGCGCTGGCGGAGCAATTCGCCGCTTACGCCGCAGCCGCGTCGCGCGAGGAGACGCCGGTCCCCGCAAATCCGGAGATCGAGACCGCTGCTCGCGCGGAGGAGCATTTCGTCATCGCCGAAGACGCCGCGCGCGACGAGGCCGAATGGTCCGAGGATTTCGCCGCCGAGGCGCGTGCGACGGGGACTCTACAGCCGCAGGCGGAAGAAGTCCGGGCCGATGTGATCGTCCTCGACCCGCGCCTTGCGGCGCTGTCACGGCTTGATCATCTCTCCCCGCACGAAAAGCTTCGGCTGTTCGGCTGAGGCCGTCTTGCCGGGGGCGGCCGCCTGGAGCTCCGCCTCGCCGGCCTGGTGCGCGGCGGCGACATTGTCGAGGAACTGGCGCGCGCTCGCTTCCCAGGTGAAGGTCAGCGCATGTTCGCGAGGAACGGAGCGCGGCGCCTGCGCCGCCGCGAGACAGGCCGCCTGGAGATCCTCGCTCAGCACCCCGGCGCCACTGCCGACGACATCGAGCGGGCCGGCGACCGGAAAGGCCGCCACCGGCAGGCCGCAGGCCATCGCCTCGAGCAGCACCATTCCAAAAGTGTCGGTGCGGCTCGGGAATACGAAGACGTCGGAGCTCGCATAGACCATCGCCAGCTCCGCGCCGGTCTTCATGCCAACGAAGCGCGCCGCCGGAAAGGCCGCCTCGAGGGCGGCGCGCGCGGGCCCGTCGCCGACGACCAGCTTCGTCCCCGGCAGGTCGAGCGAGAGAAAGGCCTCGACATTCTTCTCCACGGCGAGACGCCCGGCGTAGAGAAAGATCGGCCGCGGCAGGCCGAGATCGGCCGCGGCGGCGGGATTGAACAGCTCGTGGTCGACGCCGCGCGACCAGCGCATCAGCCGGCGGAAGCCGCGTCCCGCGAGCTCCTGCGCCAGCGTCTGCGTCGAGACCATGGTCCCCGAGCCGCTGTTGTGGAAGCGGCGCAGCAGCGCATAGGTCACGCCGACGGGCAGGCGGGAGCGGGCGTGAATATATTCGGGGAAGCGCGTGTGATAGCTGGTGGTGAAGCGGCGGCCCTCGCGCCGGCAGCAGGCGCGCGTCGCGAGCCCGACCGGCCCCTCGGTCGCGATATGGACATGCTCATAGCCTTGCGCGAGGCGGCGCGCCACCGCGCCCGGCCACGCCAGAGCGAGCCGGATCTCGGGATAGGTCGGCATCGGAAACGAGGCGAAATCCTGCGGCGTCAGGAATTCGATCGTCGCTCCGAGCGCGCTCGCCGCGCCCGCCATCGCCTCGAGGGAACGCACGACGCCATTGACTTGCGGACGCCACGCGTCCGTCGCGATCAGAATTCGCATCAGGCGGCGGCCCTCGCCGGCGCGGCCACATTCGCGTCTTCCGCCGCGGCGTGCTGCTCCCGCGCCGTCTTCTGCCAGTGGATGATCTCGAAGCTTCCGTCCGAATGCTCGGCCACAGCGGTGCAGCTCTCGACGAAATCGCCCGTGTTGACATAGAGCGTGTCGCCGATCCGGCGGATCGTCGCGTGATGGATATGGCCGCAGACGACGCCGTCGACCCCGCGCCGCGCCGCCTCCGTGGCCAGCGTCTCCTCGAAATCGCCGATGAAGTTCACCGCTTTCTTGACCTTCAGTTTCGCCCAGGCCGAGAAGGACCAGTAGCCGACGCCGAACAGGCGGCGGATGCGATTGTTCCAGATGTTGAGGAACAGCGCCAGCTCATAGGCCCAATCGCCCAGGAAAGCGAGCCAGCGGGCGTGGCGCACGACGATGTCGAACTGATCGCCATGGATGACGAGCATCTTCTTGCCGTCGGCGGTCTCGTGAATATCGGTCTCGGTCACCTCGACGCCGCCGAACACCATGCCCGCATAGTCGCGGGCGAACTCGTCATGATTGCCGGGCACATAGACGACGCGCGCGCCCTTGCGCGCCTTGCGCAGCAGCTTCTGCACCACGTCGTTGTGCGACTGCGGCCAATACCAGCCGTTCTTCAGCCGCCAGCCGTCGACGATGTCGCCGACGAGATAGATCGTGTCGGCGTCGTGATGCTTGAGGAAGTCGAGCAGAAGCTCGGCCTGCAGCCCGCGCGTGCCGAGGTGGAGGTCCGACAGGAACAAGGTCCGGAAGCGCCGGGCTTCTCGGGAGTCGGCCGATGGATCCGTTGCGGTCATTTCGACGCGTCGCCTCTTCTGATGCCGCCCTTCGCCGCCGCGTCTTCCCACCAGATTCTTGTTGCGTGACGATGACAGTCGCCCCGCCCACGGCGGCGGCCTCGGCCCGGCGTGAAATTCTCGTTCGATATTTCGAACGCCTTCGAATATCTTTCCGGTCCACTCGAGGAGACCCGCATGGGCGTCGAAGGCCGCGACAGGCAGAAAATTCTCGAGGCTGGAGCGCTGGCATTGACCGGGCAGCTCGGTGCGACTGTCCAGCGGCTGCGGAAGGCCTATAATTTATCACTGTCCGAGCTCTCGCAGCAGTCGGGAGTCGCCAAGTCGATCATCAGCCAGATCGAGCGCAACGAGACCAATCCGACGCTCGCGACGATCTGGCGCCTCGCCCAGGCGCTCGACGTATCGATCGAGCGCGTCCTCCAGACCACCGAGGACGAGCCCTTTTTGGAGAAGACGAGCAAATCCGATACGCCGATCCTCGTCTCCGACGACGGAAAATGCCGGTTGGCCATAATCGGCTGGATTAAAACCGTAGAATGGCTGCAATGCTATGAGTTCTCCGCCGATCCCGGCGGCATGCTGGAGTCGGAGGCGCATCAGCGCGGTTCGGTCGAGAGCCTGTCGTCGCGGGAGGGCGAGCTCGAGGTCGAGGTGGCCGGAGCGCGGGCCGTCGTGCGAGCGGGCGAAACCTTGCGCTATCGCTGCGACCGTCCGCATGTGATCCGCAACGTCGGCGCGACCACGGCTCAGGCGACGATGGTCGTCATTCTCAAAGCAGCGGCGATGGAGTGAATATTGTCGGAGACGCAAGGCCGCGACGCCGCGGCGACGATCGAGCATGCGGACGATCGCCACGCCGAGCTGCGCCTGTCCCTGTTGTTCGCGGCGATCTACGCCATCGTCGGCGTGCAGTTGCCGTTCTTCTCGATCTGGCTGTCCGGGCGCGGGCTCGACGCTCTGCAGATCGCCGCCATTCTCGCCGTGCAGCCGGTGATCCGCATCGGCTCGACCCTGGTCGCCTCGCGCCGTGCGGATCGGCGCGGCGATCACGGGCCGCTGCTCGTCGCCTGCGCCGCCGGCATCGCCGCCGGCTACGCCGTCACAGGTCTCTCCCACGGCTTTGCCGCCATTCTCTGCGCGGTCGCCATGGTCGCGCTCGCGCAGGGGCCGATCGCGCCGCTCGCCGACGGCATCAGCTTCGCCGAAGCGCGGCGTCGGCGCGAGGCCGGGCTGCCTCAGCTGCATTATTCCTGGGTGCGCGGCTGGGGGTCCGTGTCGATCCTCGTATTCCTCGCGGCGAGCGGGCCGATCGCCGGCGCGCTTCCGGCCGAGGACATCATCTGGCTGCTCACCGGCGTCGGCGCTCTCGCCTGTTTGTGGAGCCTCGCCGCGCTCATCGGGCTCGGCCGTGCGGCGCCGAGCTGCGCGCTGCGCCGCAGCGCTCCGATCGAACGGCCTGGCCTCGTCATCCTCCTCATCGCGGCGGCGACGCTCGTCCAGAGCTCGCATTCCATGGTCAACGCCTTCGGCGCGCTGCATTGGAAGCAGATGGGCCATAGCGACACTTTCGTCGCCTTCGCCTGGGTCGTCGCTCTGGCCACGGAGGTCGCGGCCTTTCTGATGGCGGGCCGCTGGTTCGGCGGCGAGGCGCGGGCCGTTTCCTTCCTCGTGGCCGGCGGAGTCGCCGCTGTGTTGCGATGGATGCTGATGTCCCTCGACCCGCCCCCCGCCGGAATCTTCTTCGCCCAGGCGCTGCACGGCGCCTCATGCGCGGCGGTTCAGATCGGGCCGGCCTATCTGCTGGCCGCGCTCGGCGGCAAGGAGCGTCAGGCGCAAGCGCAGGCATGGCTCGCCGCAGCGGTCGCCGGAGGCAATAGTCTGTTCACGCTGCTGTCGGGTCCGCTCTACGCTGCGACGGGCGAGCACGCCTATCTGGCCATGGCCGGTTTCGCTTTCGCCGGAACGCTGTTGTCGCTCGGCGTCGCCCGCCTCGCCGGCGACTGGCGCGCCGCGGGGCGCCTTCCCTCCGCGGAGCCCCAGCACAGCGGCGCCACCTAACATCGGCGTCCTCATTGCGAGCGAAGAAAGCGTCGGTCGCAGCAGCGACAGCGGATCAGGAGAGATCGCCGACGTGCTTTTGCGAATAGAGCTGGACGCCGAGCTGCTTGATCAGCTCGAGCTGCGTCTCCAGAAAGTCGATGTGACGCTCTTCGCTCTTCACGACGTCCTCGAACAGCAGCTTGGAGACGCGGTCCTGGATCGAGATCGCGTAATCGGCCGCCTCGAGATAGAGCGCCCGGGCGTCGACCTCGGTGGCGAGATCGAGACGGATGATCTCCTCGACCGACTGGCCGATGCGCAGCGGATCGAGGCTCTGCATGTTGGGAAAGCCTTCGAGGAACAGGATGCGATGCACGAAATGATCGGCGTGCTCCATCTCCTCGATGGATTCGGCGCGCCACTTCTTGCCGAGCTCCTTGAAGCCCCAATTGTCGAGGATGCGATAGTGCAGCCAATATTGGTTGATCGCGGTGAGCTCGGCGCGGACGCCACGATTCAGATATTCGATCAATTTCGCGTCGCCGCGCATGACAGCCCCTTTCCAATCGTCGTGCGGATCAAACTACGCCGCCAATTCGTCTGCGCGACAATTATCGCATTCGCCGGCGCCGCTGCAATGATCCGAGAGCGAGGACGCGTGCTGATCGACGATCGCGCTGATGTTTCGCGCGCATTTTCCGCAACGCGGCTCGCATCCCATGTGGCGAAAGACCGCTCCGACGCTCGGCCGATCCGATCTTCTTCCGAGGAGCTCGCGGACCTGCCCGTCCGAGAGCACGTTGCAAGAGCAGACGATCATCTCCGCACCTAGTTTGGAAAGGTTGTAAACTAGCTGTGATTTCAGTAGCTTACCCGACCGGTTCCAATTTTTCCAGCAGCTCGTTGTCGACATCCCGACATCGAGCCGCCGGAGTGCGGAGACGACGCAAATCGCACGCCACGGTCTCTCACCCATGCCTCATAATAAATACTGTGGAAAGATTCCAAAACAAGGCATGGGAGGGAGAGAAACGCCTACGCTCTGGCGGCTCCGCCCCGGACGCAGCGTCGGAGATTGCGCTTCGGCGAACTTTATTGTTGATCGTCTCCCATGGAACCAGGGACGGGAAACGCCTTCGGCTTCAGCGTCGCAGTAGCGCTCGGCGGCGGCGGAGCGCGCGGCCTCGCCCATATCGCCGTGCTGGAGGCGCTCGACGAATTGGGCGTGCGCCCCTGCGCCATCGCCGGCACGTCGATCGGCGCCATCGTCGGCGCCGCCTATGCGGCGGGCTTTTCCGGCGCCGAGCTGCGCGGCTATGCCGAAGAGCTGTTCCGCAACCGTATGCGCCTCGCGCGCCGGCTGCTGCGCTCGCGGGCCCGCCGGCGCGCGCGCACCTTCTCCGATTTCGCCCATCCGGCGCTCCTCGACGCCGAGCGTTTCCTCGACGCCTTCTGGCCGCAGGGGATTCCGCCGACCTTCGAGGAGCTGTCGATCCCTTTCCTCGCCGTCGCGACGGATTTCCGCCTGCGCCGCGAGGCGGTTCTCTCGTCGGGCCCGCTGTGGACGGCGGTCGCCGGCTCCATGGCGATACCGGGCCTCGTGCGGCCGGTCGCCTATGGCGACAGCTATCTCCTCGACGGCGGCCTCGTGAATCCGCTTCCCTATAATCATCTCGCCGGGCGCGCCGACATCATCGTCGCGGTCGACGTCTCGGGCTCGAGCAATGGGCGCGAGCGGGGCCGGCCCCCTTCCCCTTTCGAGACGATCATCGTCGCGAGCCAGATCATGATGAACGCCATCAGCGCGCGCATGCTCGCCGAGCAGCCGCCGGACGTGCTCGTCTCGCCGGCGGTCACCCAATATCTCGCGCTCGATCTGTTCAAGGCCAAGCATATCTTCGCCGCCGGCGACGCCTGCCGCGAGCAAGTGGCCGATGGTTTGCGCCGCGCGGCGGCGCGGCTTTCGCTTCAGCGCCTCGCCTGAAAAAAGGCGCGCAGCAGCTCGACCGCCTCGCGTTCGCGCAATCCGCCGTAGACCTCCGGCGCGTGATGGCAGGTCTTCTGCGAGAAGAACCGCGCGCCATGCTCGACGCCGCCCCCCTTGGGGTCCTCGGCGGCGAAATAGAGCCGGCGAATGCGCGCGAAGGAGATCGCCGCCGCGCACATGGCGCAGGGCTCGAGCGTGACATAGAGATCGCAATCCGCGAGCCGCTCGGTCCCGAGCGCCGCGCAGGCGGCGCGAATGGCGAGCATCTCCGCATGGGCGGTCGGATCGCGATCGCGCAGCGTGCGGTTGCCGGCGACCGCGATGATCGCGCCATTGCGCGCCACCGCCGCGCCGACGGGAACTTCCTCGGCCGCAAAGGCGGCGCGGGCGGCGTCGAAGGCGGCGGAGAGCGGGTCGGTCACGAGCGTCGTCGCGGCTCAGCTCGTCGGCGAGGCGTCGAGCGGCGCGTTGAAGATCCATCTGTGGCCGAAGGGATCGCGCAGCGCGGCATAGCGCGTGCCCCAGAAGGAATTGGTCGGCTGCGTCTCGATCTTGGCGCCGAGCTGGCCGGCGCGCGCGACGATCTCGTCGACGTCCTTGGCCTTCTCATATTCGAGGCTGATCGATACGGTCACCTGCTCGCCCGGCAGCGGCGTGCGGGCGTGGCCGAATTCGGGGAAAGCGTCGGCGAGCATCACCGAGCCGCCATTGATCGTGAGCTCGCAATGGGCGATGCGCAGCCCGTCGACCGACGGCATCAGCGCGCGCTGCTGCGCGCCGAAAGCGGCCGTGTAGAAGGCGATCGCGCCGGCGGCCGGCGTAACGGTGAGATAGGGAGCGACCCTCGGGCGCTGCATGGTCATGGCTCGGCCGGCCTTTCCTCCAGGACGAGCGCGTCGCCCCAGCCCTTTTTCTTTATAGGACCGAATCTGCGCTTATCGCGCTTTTCGAACACAGCTTCTTCGATTCCGGCCTTCGTGCAAAGCTTTATCCTTAACCCATGCTTGAGGGCCGCGGGCCGCGCGAGCGCCCGCGCCGCGGCGGGCCCGGCGGCGAGGCTTTCGCGCGCGGCGACGAGATAGGCGAATTTCTCGTCCTCGAAGGGCGCGTCCGCGCTTTTCGCCAGTCTGTGATCGCGCGAGCGGGCGAGCCGCACGGAGAAATGACACCAGTCGGGCGGCGCGATCGGACAGGGCGCCGCATGCGGGCAGGGCGCGAGAATGCGCGCGCCGGCCGCGACGAGCCGCGCACGCGCGGCCATCAGCCGGCGATAGTCGCGCGGCGTCCCCGGCTCGACGACGACCAGCGCGCCGCGGCACGCGGCCCAGGCGGCGTCGACGACCCCCGGAAGCGCGTCCTCGGCGATTTCGGTCAGCGCATAGCTCGCCACGACGAGATCGAAAGGCTCGAGCGCGGGCGGAGAGAGGAGATCGGCTTCGAGAAGCCGCGCCCGCGCGAGCGCGCCGACCCCGCTTGCGGCGAGCCGTCGCGCGGTCTCGAGAAAGGCGCGGCTGCGGTCGACGAGCGTGAAATCTTCGATTTCGGGCCACGCTTCGCTCGCGGCGAAGCTCGCGGTCCCGAGCCCGGCGCCGAGATCGAGCATGCGGCGCGGGCGAAATTCCGGCGCCTGCTCGGCGAGGCGGCCGAACGCGTCGATGGTCGCGGCATAGGTCGCCGGAAGCCGCGTCAACGCATAGGCGAGCGCGTCGGTCTCGTCCGCGATCGCCTGCGCCGTGCGGCCTTCCGCCCGATAGATCGCGGAGATGCGCGCGGCGCGCTCGGCCAGTTCTCGGCGCGAGCGGTCCTCCAGCAGGCGCGCGACGGCCGCCGAAACATCGGCCGGCGGCGGCGTCGAAAACCGTGTCACGTCGGTGAGCCTCCCGCTTCGGCGACGCCGAGATTAGATATTCCAAGCCGCCCGTGTTGCGGGTAGAACCGGACCCGACAATACGACGATTTCGCGAGAGGCCGGAACCGCTCAGGCGACCGCCTCTCGCGCCGCGAGGAAGAAGAACGATGACCGGACGCCCGCGCACCCTCTACGACAAGATATGGGACGATCATGTCGTCCATCGGCAGGAGGACGGGGCGTGCCTCATCTATATCGACCGCCATCTCATCCATGAGGTGACGAGCCCGCAGGCGTTCGAGGGGCTGCGCGTCGCCGGCCGCAAGCTGCGCTCGCCCGAGCGCACGCTCGCCGTCGTCGACCACAATGTGCCGACGACCGACCGCTCCAAGCCGATCGAGGATCCGGAGAGCAAGGCGCAGGTCGAGCAGCTCGCCGTGAACGCCGCCGAATTCGGCGTCGAATATTATAATGAGCACGATACTCGGCAGGGCGTCGTCCATATCGTCGGGCCCGAGCAGGGTTTCACGCTTCCCGGCTCGACCATCGTCTGCGGCGACAGCCATACCTCGACGCATGGCGCTTTCGGCGCGCTCGCCCATGGCATCGGCACGTCGGAGGTCGAGCATGTTCTGGCGACGCAGACGCTGATCCAGAAGAAGGCCGCCAATATGCTGGTGCGCGTCGAGGGCAAGCTCGCCGAAGGCGCGACCGCCAAGGACATCATCCTCGCCATCATCGGCGAGATCGGCACGGCCGGCGGCACCAGCCATGTGATCGAATATGCAGGCGAGGCGATCCGCGACCTTTCGATCGAAGGCCGCATGACCGTCTGCAACATGTCGATCGAAGGCGGCGCGCGCGCCGGCCTCGTCGCGCCGGACGAGAAGACCTACGACTATCTGCGCGGCCGGCCGAAGGCGCCGAAGGGCGAGGTCTTCGACGCGGCGCGCCGCTATTGGGACACGCTGCGCACCGACGAGGGCGCGCATTACGACCGCGAGATCGTGCTCGACGCGGCGAACCTGCCGCCGACCCTCACCTGGGGCACCTCGCCCGAGGATGTGATTCCGATCACCGGCGCGGTGCCGACGCCGGACAGCGCCGCCAATCCGGCCAAGCGCACGGCGATCGCGCGGGCGCTGGAGTATATGGGTTTGAAGGGCGGCGAGAAGGCGAGCGACATCGCCATCGACCGCGTGTTCATCGGCTCCTGCACCAATGGCCGCATCGAGGATTTGCGCGCCGCCGCGGCGATGATCGCGGGCAAGAGGATCAATGAGCGGGTCAACGCCATCGTCGTCCCCGGCTCCGGGCTCGTCAAGGCGCAGGCCGAGGCCGAGGGGCTCGACAGGATTTTCGTCGCCGCCGGCTTCGAATGGCGTGAGCCCGGCTGCTCCATGTGCCTCGCGATGAATCCGGATCGCCTCGCGCCCGGCGAGCGTTGCGCCTCGACCTCGAACCGCAATTTCGAGGGCCGCCAAGGCTTCAAGGGCCGCACGCATCTGATGTCGCCCGCCATGGCGGCGGCGGCGGCGGTCGCCGGCCATTTCGTCGACGTGCGCAACTGGAGATAGCGCCATGGCCCCGCTCGACGACAGCGCTCTCGCCCAGCTGCGGGCTCCCACGCTCGAGGACCTCGAGGTGCTGGCCGACGCCGCCTTCGCCTCGCTGCCGTCGCGCTTCACGCGCCTGTGCGAGGGGCTCGTGATCCATGTCGAGGATTTCCCCGACGAGGACGTGCTCGAGGAGATGGAGTGCGAGACGGAGTTCGATCTGTTGGGCCTCTTCCGCGGCCAGGGCCTCGCGCAACGCGAGGCCGTGTCGCGCACCGGCGAGCCGCCGAACATGATCTGGCTCTACCGCCGCCCGATCCTCGATTATTGGGCCGACGGCGAGGACACTCTGCAAGAGGTGATCACCCACGTCCTCGTGCATGAGATCGGCCATCATTTCGGCCTCTCGGACGAGGATATGGAGGAGATCGAGCAGCGCGCGGGGTGAGGACGGCTCTTTCGAGGCCGCGCAGAAGAAAGGAAGGGCGCTTCCTTCTCCCGCTCGCGGGAGAAGGTGGCCCGGCGCAAGCCGGGTCGGACGAGGGTTGCTGCGGTTCGCAGGAAATCAAGTCGACTCGAGCGAGCCGGCGTCGCTCTTTTTTCTTACATGCGGGCGCGTCATCGGCCCTCATCCGACCCCGCTTCGCGAGGCTGCCTTCTCCCACGAGTGGGGAGAAGGGGCCGCCCTTCCTCTCAAGATATCTATGTAATAGATTGAAGTTTATAGATAAAATAGGAAGATGTCGTCATGCGTGGCGACGCGCTGCGCCTCTTTCCTTTCGGCGATCGCCCCAGTCGACAATCGTCGGCTCGGCGGTTAGGGTTGCGCTGAAGGGAGGGCCCAGAATGAAACAAGCGATTCACGCGGCAGCGGCGCTCGGGATCGTCGCGCTCGCAGGCTGCAGCAGCGCGGTGCAGGACAGGGGATTCGTCGCCAAGGCGCCGGACGAGCCCGTTCCGCCGCCGGAGCCCATCACCCTCACGCCGCGCCAGAAGCTCGAGGCGAGCATAACGCGCAAGGCCATGGCCTACGACATTCCGGAATCTCTCATTCATGCGGCGGTGCGCCGCGAGAGCAATTACAATCCCGCCGCCAAGCACGGACCCTATTGGGGCCTGATGCAGATCAGCTATGCGACGGCGCGCGGCGTCGGCTACAACGGACCGGCCAAGGGCCTTCTCGACGCCGAGACCAATCTCAATTACGGCGTCGCTTATCTCGCCAACGCCTATCGTGTCGCCGAGGGCGATATTTCCCGCGCCATCAGGCTCTACTCGACGGGCTTTTACCACGAGGCGAAGCGCAAGGGCCTGCTCGGCAAGATACGCATGGCCGGGGACGCCGCGCCCAAGGCGTCCGAACAGCTCGCGACGATCGCCGACGCGGGAGCATCGGCCGAGAGCGCCGCTCCCTCCGCTCAGTGAGCATCGGACCTATTTGAACCGATACCCATCCCGCCGGCTATAGGTGACGCCGTAGAGAACGCCGTGTCGCCGACACGGGCGGAGGGTTGGGGCCGTCCTGCCACGTTCTGGGATGTCGCCGCCCGCGTATTCACTGGCGCACGCTCATGTGCGCGGGGCCGTCCTGCCACGTTCTGGGATGTCGCCGCCCGCGACATCCCTCGGCCCCGAAGTCCATGAGCCGTACGATGCGGAAGAAGGCGCCGCGCCGTCCGCCCTACTCCACGTCCTCCACCTTCTCCGGGCCGCCGCCGAGCACGCGCTGCGCGAGCGACGCCTGCATGAAGTCGTCGAGCTCGCCGTCCAGCACTTCCGAGGGCGTGCCGGAGGTGTGGCCGGTGCGCAGATCCTTCACCAGCTGATAGGGCTGCAGCACATAGCTGCGGATCTGATGACCCCAGCCGATGTCGGTCTTCGACGCCTCCATCGCATTGGCCTCCGCCTCGCGCTTCTCGAGCTCCATCTCGTAGAGCCGCGCGCGCAGCATGTTCCAGGCGGTGGCGCGGTTCTTGTGCTGCGACCGCTCCGCTTGGCAGGCGACGACGATGCCGGTCGGAATATGGGTGATGCGGATCGCCGAATCGGTCGTGTTGACGTGCTGTCCGCCCGCGCCCGAGGAACGATAAGTGTCGATGCGGCAGTCGGATTCGTTGACCTCGATGTCGATGCGGTCATCGACGACCGGATAGACCCAGACCGAGGCGAAGCTCGTGTGCCGCCGGGCGTTCGAATCGAAAGGCGAGATGCGCACGAGCCGATGCACGCCCGATTCGGTCTTGGCCCAGCCATGGGCGTTCCCGCCCTTGACGAGCAGCGTGCCCGATTTGATGCCCGCCTCTTCGCCGGCCGTCTCCTCGATCACCTCGACCTTGAATTTCTTGCGCTCGGCCCATCGGGCGTACATGCGGAACAGCATGCGCGCCCAATCGCAGCTCTCGGTGCCGCCGGCGCCCGAATGCACTTCGATGAAAGTGTCGTTGCCATCGGCCTCGCCCGAGAACAGCGCCTCGATCTGGCGCTCGCGCGCCTCTTTCAGCACCGCCTCGAGCTGGGCGACGCCTTCCTTCTCGGTGGCCTCGTCATTCTCCGATTCTCCGAGTTCGACGAGCGTCAGCGCGTCCTCGAGGTCGCGCTCGAGGCGCGTGATGGCGCCGAGCCGCCCCTCGAGCCCGGTGCGCTCGCGCATGATCTTCTGTGCAGCGTCGGCGTCGTTCCAGAGGGCCGGGTCCTCGACGCGGGCGTTCAGTTCGGCGAGACGGCGGGTCGCGGTCTCGACGTCAAAGATGCCTCCTCAGCAGTCCCATGGACTGCTCGATCTGCTCTTTCAGCGCTAGCGGCTCGGCGCGCATCTGGCCTCTCTATCGTTCGTCATCATCGGACGGCGAGCGTTGGCTCTCGCCTCGCCCATTCTTCCCGCGGCGTTGGGGCGTCGGTGATAAAGCATCGGACACAAAAGTTGAAGCCCCACGTCGAGACCGGGGCTCCAGCCTGGACGGCGGACATCGATCGCGATGGCGGTCCCGAAAGCCTCCGGCCGCGATCCCGGCTCACGCCGCAACGCGAACAGAAGAGAGCAAGACACGGACACGGTCGGCGGGCACCGCCGGGCTGAACAGGAAACCTTGCACCTCGGCCCGCGGCCATTCGTCCCTTACGAGTTGAAGCTGATAACTTTTCTCCACACCCTCCACGATCACGCGGAGACCCAGGTCGTGGCTCATTCGCAGCATGCCCCGCAGAAGGGTCAGAGAGCCGCCATTCGTCTCGGCCTCGCGCAGAAACGATCGGTCGATCTTGATACGATCGAGCGGGAAGTAGTTCAGGTAGCTCAAGCTCGAATAGCCGGTTCCGAAATCGTCGAGCGAGATCGTCACGCCCATCCGGCGCAATTGCTGGAGCGTCACCCTGACGCGCTCCTGATCCTGAACCAATGCGTTCTCGGTGATCTCGATCTCGAGCCTATCGGCGGACAAGCCGGATTCTCGCAGCGACCTTTCGACCGAGGAGATGATATCTCCTTGCTTGAATTGCAGCGCCGACACATTCACGGCGACTCTGATGTGGCTCGGCCACTTGGCGCACGCCTCGCATGCCTTGGCCATGATCAGTTCTCCGAATTCGGCGATGAGGCCCATTTCTTCGACGAGGGGAACGAATTCGGCGGGAGACGCCAGACGACGCCGGGGTCTGCGCCAGCGAGCAAGCGCTTCGAAGGCGGATATCTCACCGCTCACAGCTTGCAATATCGGTTGAAAATGGACGTCGAAAGCCCTCTCGCATAGAGCCTGCCGCAGTTCCTCCTCGACGGACCGGCGCGCCGCGATTTCCGCGTACATTTCGGACCGGAAAGAACGCCACGTGTTGCGGCCGGCGGCCTTCGCGCGATACAGCGCCGTATCGGCGTTGCGCAAAAGAGTTTCTTTGTCGATCCCCTTGCGGCCCGATTTGGAGACGCCGACGCTGGCGGTGACACGTATCTCGCGTTCGGCGAGCTGGAAGGGCTCTCGGAACGAGTGGACGATTCTCTCGGCGAGCGATTCGATCTGGTCTTGGCGCGAGACCTCTCTTTGAAGGACGACGAATTCGTCGCCGCCGAGACGCCCCACCCAGTCGACGTCGCGGACGATGGACCTCAGACGATCGGCGACGCGGCGCAAGAGTTCATCGCCCGAGCCGTGACCTTGCGTGTCGTTAATTTGTTTGAAGTGATCGAGGTCGATGAAATGGAGCGCGAACGGCACGCCGGGTTTCGTTCCGGCGAGCATCTTTTCGACCGCATCGCAGAGCCATCGCCTATTGGGAAGGCCTGTCAGCGGGTCGAACCAAGCCAAACGATGAATTGCGGCTTCGGCCTCGTGCTGCTCGGAGACGTCCTCCAAGAGGATCAGAGTTCCGCCGTCGACGATCGGATGGAAGGAAAATTCGAGGACACGTTCGGAATTCACTTCGAGGCGGAGCTCTTCTGTCTTCCGACTCGTCGAGAATGCGTCGAATGCCTCGCCGACCCGATCGGCGCGTTTCGAGGCGAGCGAACCGGACCGAACGGCGCGGCGCAACAGCTCCGGCAATGCCGTCCCCGCTTTGAGGTCACGGGGGGCGACGCCCAGCAACTCACCGAATTTCGCGTTTGCCACGAGGACGCGACGTCGGCGATTCAGCATGATCAGACCAAGAGGCATATTGCTGAGCGCTGCGTCGAATCGCTTCGCGAGAATGGAGGTTTGACGCTGCTCATGCTCCACGATCGCCTGTTGCTCGGCGATTCTTTGTTGCGCCTCCATGCGCTCGAGGATGATTTTGCGAAACTCGCTGTACGCACGTGCGAGATCGCCGATTTCGTCCGAACGATGCGTGCCCTCGATCGCCTGATCGGTATTCCCTTGGGCGAGATTGCGCAGGGCTCTGGTGATTTGTTCGAGTGGATAGGTGACCCACCCCCATACGGCGCCGACGCCGAACACGCATGCGAGCACCGTCGAAAGGGTCGTGAAGACGCCGTTCATCGCCGAATTCGTACGGATCCAGTCGATTTTCCAATTCGTGTATTCGGCCAGTTGCTCCTGAGCGTTGATCGCCGTTTGTCCGAGTGAATTCAGCCTTTCGATTTTGGCCCGCATCTCCGCCGCGAGCCGATCGAAATCCGCCATGAGTTCGTTGCCGAAATTGTCACGGCCGACCTGTTCCTCGGCCGCCTCCACCCCTAGACGCCACAGCGCCGGAATCTCCTTTTCTATTTCGTCTAGAGCCGTGACGCTGCGCGGACTGTCGAGCGCTTCGCTCAATTGTTTGGCGACGCCGATGTCGGACAGCAGTCTTGCTTTGATGTTTTCTGCGCTGGCGAGGGCGCCGGGCCGATCGCCCTGGTTACGCGTCGTCGCGAGATCGAACAGGAATCGCCGCATTTCAAAAAGGTCGATTTCGATCTCCTTCTGCGTGATCCCGAGCTTGGAGATCAAACCCGCCAAATTGCGCTGATAGTCGAAATTGGCGAGAGTCAATGTCCGCTCGGCCGACAATTGTCTCCAATTATAAGCGGCGCCGAAGACACATATGCAAATGATCGTGATGAAGATGAATAACGCCCAGCGAAAAAGGGATTTTGTGACGACATCGATTACGTGATAATTGCGATGTTGTTTGATCCGAGTGGCATCTATCGACATCTTCGGCTCTCTGGGAAGCAACGACTACCGGTCTCGATCCTCGGAATACCGACGCATGGGGGGTCGCGGTCGCTGCTCCACAGGATGATTTCGATATCGTTCCGGGTGTGGGCTCGACTTCAGAATTCTCACCCTTCTCGCGGCTCGGGAGGAGCCGCCGGCGCGACGGCGGCTCCGCGCGTGGAAGCGGCAATCATGGGAACGGCTCTTACCGGCGGTTCACGCGTCGGAATGCGCCGAACCGGTTCTTTGGTCGCTCCGTCGCTGATCTCGAACCGGCGGACCAGCTCCGCCATCTGTTCGCCCTCCTGCGCCAGGGAACGGGCGGAAGCGGTGAGTTCTTCCGACATTGCGGCGTTTTGCTGTATTGCATGATCGAGCTGTCTCACAGCCTCGTCGAGCTGCTGAAGCCCCATCGATTGCTCCTGCGCGCCGCCCGCGATGCTGGCTATCGCCCCATCGATCGCCGTCACTTCGGCCTCGATCCGCCCCAAAGCCTCGCCAGTCCGAATCACCAGATCGACGCCCTCGCCGACATGCGCGGACGACGCCGAAATGAGCGCTTTGATCTCCTTGGCGGCGCCGGCCGAACGTTGGGCCAGCGCCCTCACCTCCGAGGCGACGACCGCAAAGCCGCGTCCGGCCTCTCCTGCTCTCGCGGCCTCGACGCCCGCATTGAGCGCGAGAAGGTTGGTCTGGAACGCGATCTCGTCGATCACATTGATGATCTGGTTTATCTGCCGCGACGAGTCCTCGATCTTGTGCATCGCCGCCACGGCCTGCTGAACGATGGCGCCTCCGCTTTCCGCGGCGCTCTTGGCTGTCGCGACAATGGTCTGCGCACGACCCGAATCCTCGGCGGTCTTCCTCACCGTCGTCGTGATCTCACTCAGGGCGGCGGCCGTTTCTTCGAGATTTGCGGCCTGCTTCTCATTGCGCCGCGAGAGATCCGACGAAGCCGTCGAGATTTCCTTGGAGCCGGTGTGTATTCCCTCGGCGCTCGACGAGACGCGCTTCATGGTCGCGTCGAGGTGCTCGAGCACGGCGTTGAAGTCCGTTTGCAGTCGATGATAACTCTCAGGCAAGTCTTCCCGCATTCGGAATGCGAGATCCTTGGCGGCGAGCCGACTCAACGCGGCGCCGAATGTCGCCGCGACGAATTTTCTCTCTTGTTCCTTGGTCTTCGCTTCTCCATGCACCCGCGCCTGTTCGACGGCCTCGATGTAGACAGAAATGACGAGGTCCATGTCCAACATCAACGCCTTCATCAGAGCGCCGAGTCCGTCCACGACCCTTTCGGATCGTTTTTTTCGCAGACTGAACCAACCGTCCGGGCGCCATTCATCGATGAGAGCCTTGATCAGATGTTCGATGACGAGCGCGTAGCCGCCGATGAACCAGCGCGGTTCGAGGCCGATACGCGCGTGCGTCTCGCCTACGGATTGCACCTTTGCGGCGTAATGCTCGTCGAATTTCCCTGCGGTGAGCGACGCCCAATGTCCGATCTGTGCGCTCTTTGCGCGCGACATGTGGGATTCGTCTCGGAACAGGTTCGCCAAGTGTGGAGACATGCCGACCTTTGCATAGAATTTGTCGAGAGCGGCGGGAAGCTCGCGATCGATGACCGGCTTCAAGGCTCGAATGGCGTCGCATTCGGCCGCCCCCAAGGTCAGGAACTCCAAGCGATCCGCGAGCATGTGAGCATTGCTGGAAGGCGACTCGCTCATTCGTCCCCCTATCGGCCTTGGTCCAAATTCATAATCCGCGACGGCAGCTTTCCGGCCTCGGTCAAGCCGGACGTCTGCGACAAGTCGACGCATGCGCACGACAATTGCACGCGAAAAGTTGAAAGTTAGTTTACCGATCTATTTTGCTTCGGTAAACTATTTACTGGCTTTCGCCTTCGATCGTTCGCACGCAGGCGGTTCGGGGCTTTGGATTTCGGGATTGACGACGCCCCTCGCGCGACGAGGCCGCCCAGCCAGCAAATGAGCGCCGACCATCGGCGCGATCGCCCCTGCGACTTTGACGAAACAGAACGGCCGCCTTCAGCTCTTGTGTAACAAACTGCACATATTCGAAATTTTAAACCCTCGATCTGGATCGAATTCGATCAGATTGACGCTCAAGCTGCAAACGAGACGGCGCCGCAATTCATGAACTTTATCCATTATATCGATAACTTCAGGCGGCTCTTCGAGCATGGCGATGATGATCATCTTCAGCTCGTGGCCGTCGATATAAGTGTCCTGATGACGCATGAGATAGCTGAGGATTATCGAATCGATGTCGCTGAGGCCTGCTTCAGTCGTCAAGCCCTCGACGACCTTCCTCATCCCATCGTCTACGCACAATATGCACGATTTTGCCATACTCCCCTCGTCCACTTCGAATTGCTTCCTCTACTGGACATATGTGGGCCCATGGCCGATTTCGGGGACGCATAAGGGTGACAAAACGCCGCGCACGGAGAATGCCCCGACATTATAACATGACGTGTTTTCACATTATACAAGAAGTGTGCTCGATGAGGCGTCGTCGGCTATGCTTGCCGGGCGGATCCGATGGCGACTGGAAGGACATGCGCCCTCCGCCGCCGGGCGGCGCAACAGTTCAATTCGAAGACGCGACGGCTTCGAGCACGCGCAGAACCCGCTTGAGTTCGGCTTCTGAAAGTCCTGCTAGATGGATGACGATTTCGCCGTACACCCCGCGCCGAAGCGATCCGTTGGGCAAGTCCGGCGTGAACAACTCGGCGGGATCCACGTCCAGAGCATGCGCCAATCGTTCGATCACCGGAAATCGCGCGCCGCTCGTGCCGCTCTCGATTTTTCCGACCATGTCGGGGCTGAGATTCGCGGCCTTGGCGAGAGCTTCCTGCGTCATGCCGCGCCGCCGCCGGTGAGTCGCGACGAGTAGTCCGAATCGTTTCCGTAAGTCGGCCATTCAAAAACCTCCGGAGCCGACTGATACGGGGAACCCGCAGAGCTCGACAGTGACGGCAGTTACGGAAGGAGAAAAAAATTGTAAGTAACTATGGAACCTCACGCAATTTCAAAATTATAAAGCATAGCCAGTGTTGGTACAAATAACGCATCCGACGGCGGCGCGCACTTTCGGCATGACGCCGAATCGCCGAGCCGTGGCGACGTTCGCGGTCGGCGGCCCCGCTCACGAAGCGGAGAGAGGCGCCCTCGGCGGCGCGCGAAAGGCTCAAGCCATGTGATTGCGCACGAAGGTGATGAGCCCCACCAAGCTGCCCCAGAGCGCCAGCGCTCCGACGAAAATCAAACCGATATAGAGAACGCGCCGGGGATAGCGCGGCGCCTGTGGCGTCGCGGGCCATTCGATGACTTGCAGATAAAGCATCTTTCTCGCGCTCAGCTGGCGCGCGGCGTCGAGCGCCGCGGTCGCCGCCTGGTAGCGCGCTTCGGCGATCTTGTGCTCGAGGTCGAGACTGGCGAATTTCGTCATCTTGCCCGACAGGGTGCGCTGCGCGAGCGCGGCGACGCCCCTGCTTTCCTGCGCCGTCATCTGCGCCCTGCGCTCGGCGACCTGGCTCTCCAGCGCCTCGATGCGCCGCCGCATCACGCGCAGCTGCGGAGCCGACTCCTCGAGGTAGTGGCTGCGGATCTGATATTCCTTCTGCGCCGCCAGCAGTTCGCTCTCGAGGCCCGACAGAACGTCGGTCTGCGACTTGCTCGCGAGATCGACGTTGATCAGGCCTTCGTCGTTGCGCGCCCGCTCCAGTTCGAGCCAGGCCGTCTTCAGACGATCCACGGCGAGGGCGACGTCCTGCTCCGACGCTCTGACGGTGTCCTCGCGCATGCGCTCGTTGAGATTGTTGATCAGTTCGTCGCAGTCGTCGATGACGGCGTCGGCAATCCGTCGCGCGTCCTCGGGCGAGAAGGCGCGCACTCGGAGAGTGACGATACCGGAGGGAACGCCCATCTTCGCCTCGGCCATTTTCGCCCAATAGTCGACGAAGGTCTCGATCGACTTGCTCGCGTCGAACCGCGCCCACCGATCGATGGACGGCGCGCTGTAGACCGCACGCAGACCGACCTGTCGCTCGAGCTGCTCGACCAGCGTGCGGCTCTCGAGGAAATTGGTGATGATCAGCGTGTCCTGCATGATCATCATCATCGGCAACTCGATCGCGCCGCCTCCGTCGGGCCGCGGCGTCTCGGAGCCGCTCACCGTGAATCTGGCCTCCGCGACATATTGATCGGAGGCGATGAAGCCGTAATAGACGACGCTCAGGACATTCGGGACGGCGACCAGAACGACGAACAGGGCCACGAAGACGATGCGCAACGCGCGCGCCCCGCGGCGCGCGGCGAAGCTGCTGTCCTTGTAGGCGCCGCGCACGCGCGCGGAGAAGCGGGCGCGCCGCGCCGCGTCCGCGAGGAACCGCGAAACGGCTTCCGCCCGCTCCATGGGATTGGGCGAGCGCAGTTCCGGCGGCTTCGGCGCGTCGTCGTTCATGTCGTCCCGCTATCTGTTCATCCGATTATAGAACTCGGCGGCCTTGCCGACCGTGTCGAACATCAGCAGCTGCCCATCGACCAGCACGCCCGCCCGGTCGCAATATCGCGCCACGGAGTGCATGGAATGCGACACGAAGATCACGCTCGTGTTCTTGCGTCGCTCCGCGAACACTTCCGCGCAGCGCTTCTGAAAGCGCGCATCGCCGACGCCGGTGATCTCGTCGATCAGAAAGACGTCGAAATCGATGGCCATCGACATTCCGAAATTGAGCTTCGCCGCCATGCCGGTGGAATAGGTCCTGACCGGCGCGTCGAGATAGTCCCCGAGCTCCGCGAAATCCTCGACGAAGGCGGCCGCCTTGCGCGGGTCGGCGCCATAGACGCGCGCGACGAAGTGTACGTTCTCCCTCCCCGTCAGCTGCGGATGCACCCCGCCCGCGAAGCCCAGCGGCCAAGACACGCGAACGGTCCGGATCACCCGACCCGAGTTCGGCAGCTGAGTGCCGGCGATGACTTTCAGCGTGGTCGATTTTCCCGCGCCGTTGACGCCGAGGATCCCGTAGGAATAGCTCGTGTCGAAGACCGTCGACACATGGTCGAGGACGACCTTGGTATGCCTCTCCGTCCTGAAGAATTTGAAGACCTTGTTCAACTGGATCATTGTTGAAGTTCGGCTCCGATCAATCCCCCCAGACGCGCGGAACGAGGCCTTATACCTCCCGCTTTCCATTTCGTCCATGTCGGACGCGCCCGGCGTCGGGACAATCGGGTGAAGGCTCCCCGGCATGAGGGCGAGGACTCTGGTCCTTCACTCGATTGCCCTGCGCCCGGCGTCTGGCTTATTCGCCGCGCCTCGCGTATAGAAGCGTCGACTTGCCGACCGACGGGGAGCCGGAACGGCGCGACGCATCCGAGGGCGATTGGAAACCCGGCCTTGCTGTTCAGATTTCCCTGCGTGAGACATGCGGGCTTGCGAAGACTCGGATGGGAGCGATGGCGGGCGATCGACGCCGATCCGCAATTCATATTCGCGCCCTGGCTCGTCGGCGCCGCTTTCCTCGTGTTCGAGATCGATAATGCCGATCGTGACCTCGATCCGCGCGTCTTCCTCGATTATGGCGAGGATTTCGAGCGCGGCGAGGAGATCGAGCTGCGGCAGACGCGCGAGGGCGTCTATGTCGTCGCCGTGAGAAGCTTCGGCCGCGTGCGGCGCGTGCGCTTCGACCCCTCCTCCTTCCCCTCGCGCTTCGCCTTCCGCGCCTTCGCCGCGCGCGATGAGAAATCCGTCCGAGCGTTCGTCGGGCGCAAGCTGCGCGAGGCGGCGATGAGCGGACGCGCGGCTCCCCGCTGCGAGGTCGTGGCGCGCGCCGGCGCCGGCAATCTCGCCGCCCTCGGCCCGCGCGCGACGAAGATTCGCGGCGTTCCCCAGCATTTCGATCAGGTGATCGCCATGGCGAGCAGCCGCTATGGCCACGCGGAGCCCTGGGCCGGAGAGCGTCCGCTGATCTCCTTCCTCACGCCCGTGTATAACACGAAGGCGTTCTATCTCGACCAGCTGCTCGATTCGTTCCGCCTCCAGCGGCCCGGCGCCGCCGAGCTGATCCTCTCCGACGACGGCTCGACGGCGACGGAAACCGTCGCCTGGCTCGATCGTCACGCCGGCGATCCGCGGCTGAAAATCCTGCGGGCCGCGGCCAATGGCGGGATCGCCGCCGCGACCAACGCCGCTCTGTCCGCCGCGTCCGGCGAATGGGCCGCCTTCATCGACCATGACGACGCGCTCACGCCTTTCGCCGTGGACGCGGTCGTCGAGACGATCGAGCAGAACCCCGACGCGCAATGCGTCTATACGGACGAGCTCGTCACCGACGGCCGACTGCGCCCGAAATCCTATGTGCTGAAGCCGGCCTTCGACCCGGTGCTGCTGTCCGGCGTCAATTACGTCAATCATCTCTCGCTCTTTCGCCGCGCCCGCCTCATGGAGCTCGGCGGCCTGCGGCCAGGTTTCGACGGATCGCAGGATTATGACCTGCTGCTGCGCTATGTCCGCGGCCTCTCGCCCGACGCGATCGTCCATCTCCCCTATCCGGCCTATCTCTGGCGGCGCGACGGGTCGAGCTATTCGGCGAATTTCCTCGGCCGCGCGACGGAGAACGCGCGCCGCGCGCTCGCCGAGAATTATGCGGAGAACGGGGCGCCGGCGCGCGTGGAGCCGGCGCTCGACGCCAATCTCCATCGCGTGCGCCTCGGTCCTCCGGGCGACGACTGGCCGCTGATATCGGTCGTCGTGCCGAACAAGGACGCCTTCCCGCTGATCTCGCGGCTCATGGGCGATCTGACGCGCAAGACGGATTATCCGGCGCTCGAGATCATCGTCGTCGACAATGGCAGCACCGATCCGCGCGTCCTCGCGCTCTATGAGGAGATGCGCAGGACCCATCCGGCGTTTCGCGCCGACATCGTCGAGGCGCCGTTCAACTTCTCTCGTCAAGTCAATCGCGGCATGCGCGCCGCGCGCGGCGATTGCGTGCTGCTGCTCAACAACGACATCGAGGTGATCGACGCCGGCTGGCTGAAGGAGATGGCGTCGTGCCTCTCTTATCCCTCGGCCGGGGTCGTCGGCGCGCGCCTGCTCTATCCCAACGGCTCGCTGCAGCACGCGGGCGTCATCGTCGGACTGGGCTCGGTCGCCGGACACTGGTTCTGCGGCATGCCGGGGGATTATCCCGGGCCGATGGCGCGGCTGAAGGTCCGTCAATCCTTGGCCGCGGCGACCGGCGCCTGCCTGCTGATCTCGCGGCCCTGCTTCGAGGCGGTCGGAGAGATGGACGAAGAGGCTTTCGCCATCGCCTATAACGACATCGATTTCTGCCTGCGCGCGGGCCGCGCGGGCTATCGAACCGTCTGGACGCCGTTCGCGACGCTCTATCATCACGAATCGGCGAGCCGCGGCAGCGACGAGACGAAGGCCAATATCGACCGCTTCAAGCGCGAGCAGGAGGCGCTGCGCGCCAAATACGGGCTGCTCGATTATGACGATCCCGCGTTCAATCCCTGGTACAGCCGCGACAACGCCGCGCCTCGCCTGACGCTTCCCGCGCGGCTGCCGCAGCCGCGCCGCTTCCGGAGCTGAGCCGGGAGTCGAGCATGTGGTTCAAACCAAAGCGCCCGGAAGAGTTCATCGGCTATGTGGACGGGAGGAGCGCCCGCAGCGTCGCGGGATGGGTCTACGACCGTTCGCGGCCGAGCGCGCGCTTGCATGTCGAAATCTGCTCCGCCGGCGCCGTCGTCGGCGTCGTCCGCGCCGATGCGCCACGCGCCGATCTGGTCGAAGCCGGGATCGGCGACGGCCGCTACGGGTTCCGTTTCGAGCTGTCGCAAGGCGTGCCGGAAGAGACTCTCGCCGCGCGTGTGAAAGACGGCGAATTCTGGCTCGTGAATAAAGCCGCCACGAAGGGCGCCGGCGCGCAGCTGATGAACGCGCCGGGCCGCGGGCTGCCTCTGCTGGAGCCGACCCTGTCCCTGCGCATGGCCGACGAGCGCGACGTCGAAATCGCCGAACGGCTGCAGCGCGAATGGCGGGCGCGCGTCGGCGAATGGAAAACACGCGGCCTCGGCGGCGGCGGCGCCATGTGGACGACCATCGTCGCCGATCGCCATCGCCGGCTGCTCCGCCTGCTCGGCGGCCGCGATCCGCGCGCGCTCGCCGTCTATCTCGTCGACGTGCAGAAGACGTCGGCGGCCGAAGGCCTCGAGCAGGGCAAACGCGCCTATCGCGATTTTCGCGCCGCGACGCCGAAGGGGCGCCGGGCGGCGGTCGCGCCCTATCACGACATGCTGGCCTCGCTCGCGCAATATATGGGGCTGGCGCACGCCGAATGCGCCGAGCAGAATTTCATGGGCGAGACGCTGTTCGCCGCCTCGCGCGCGCTCGCGGCCGACATCGAGAGCGCGCTCGGCTTCGACATTGCGCCGCCGAATGTGTTCGACGGATTATTCGGGCTCGCCGTCGGCGACCGCGTGCTCGACGGGCGCGACATTCAAGCGCTCTACGCGGCGCTGCGCCTCATCGAGTCGAGCGGCCTCTCCGCGCCGCGCGTCTGCGAGATCGGCGGCGGCTTCGGCAAGGTGGCGCGCTATGCGCTGATGCGCGGCGCGCGCCGTTATGCGATCGTCGATCTGCCGACGGTCTCGGCGATGCAATATTTCTTTCTCAGTCGCGCGCTGCCCGAGACGCGCGTCGCCTTCCGCCATCCGGCCGACGAGCCCGGCGAGTCGGGAGTGGAGCTCGTCTTCGCGCCGCTCGTCGACGCGAGCGCGAAGCTCGCCGCCGACATCGTCGTGAATTGCGATTCTTTTCCCGAGATGGGCGATGCGGTGTGCCGCTCCTATTTCGGCAGGATCGGCGGCTGGGCGCCGCTGCTGCTCAGCATCAATCAGGAAGCCAATCGCAAGGTCGGCGATTCCGGCGAGCGGCAGTCGGTGGTCGGCGAACTGCTGCCGGAATTCGGTTTCGTGCGGCGCTATCGCTTCCGCAGCTGGATACGCCGCGGCTATGTCGAGGAATTGTGGAGCGCGCCGACGCCCGCGATTTGAAATCGTGAACGCAAAACAATCCGCGCGGCGAGCGTCTCGAAGGATGCTCCAGAGGACGCCGCGGCGCGACCCTTCGAGACGCTCGCTGCGCATGCGCTCGACCGTCATCGCGAGCGGAGCGAAGCGATCCAGAGTCGTGGGGCGGCTCTGGATGGCTTCGTCGCTGCGCTCCTCGCAATGACGGGCGGAGGTCGCATCACAGCTTGCGCAACGCCACTTCCTCTATGCGGTGATCTGCGCCCTTGGTCAGCACCAGGCTCGCGCGCGGGCGCGTCGGCGAGATGTTGCGGCGGAGATTTTCGAGATTGATGCGCGTCCAAATGTCCTTGGCGACGCGCACCGTCTCCGCGTCGTCGAAATCGGCGTATTTCTTGAAATAAGAGCGCGGATCGCGGAAAGCCGTCTCGCGCAGGCGGCGGAAGCGGTCCACATACCATTGCTCGAGCACGTCCTCCTCGGCGTGCAGATAGACCGAGAAATCGAAGAAGTCCGACACGAAGGGAATTTCGCGTCCGTCGCGCGGCCGGCTGGCGAGCAAGACGTTGACGCCCTCGACGATGAGAATGTCGGGACGATCGACATAGAAGAATTCGCCGGGCACGACGTCATAGGTCAAATGCGAATAGACGGGCGCGGCGACATTGCGCTGGCCGGCCTTCACGTCGGAAAGGAAGCGAAGCAGGGCGCGATTATCGTAGCTCTCGGGAAAGCCCTTCTTGTCCATCAAGCCGTCGCGCTCGAGCACGGCGTTGGGATAGAGGAAGCCGTCCGTGGTGACGAGTTCGACTTTGGGCGTATTGGGCCAGCGTGACAGCAGGGCCTTGAGAATGCGCGCGGTGGTGGATTTGCCCACCGCCACCGAACCGGCGACGCCGATGATATAGGGCATCTTGCCGTCCTCGGCGCCGAGGAAGCGCTGAGTGGCTTTGAACAGCCCTTGTGTCGCCGCGACATAGAGCGCGAGCAGACGCGAGAGCGGCAGATAGATCTCGATGACTTCTTCGAGCGAGATCGGATCGTCGAGCGATTTGAGCCGGGTCAGATCGTCGAGCGTCAGCGTCAGCGGCGTATCGGCGCGCAGGCTCGCCCATTCGGCGCGGGTGAAGCGCCGATAGGGCGAGAGAACGGCGGCGGCCGGGACATGAGCCTCGGCGTTCATTTCTTTGCTCCGCGCGACGCTTTCTCTTCGAGGCCGGACTGGCCGGTGCGTCGCTCGAGTTCGGCGAGCACCTCCTCGAGCCCGACGCCGCCGGCCACGAGCAGCACCAGCAGATGATAGAACATGTCGGCGGCTTCCGACGTCAAGGCGCGCTTGTCGCCCTGCATGGCGGCGACCACAGTTTCGATCGCCTCCTCGCCGAATTTTTTGGCGATGCGTGGCGTTCCCGCCTCGAACAGGGTCTTCGTATAGGACTGCGCCGCCTCGGCGCTCCGCTTTGATTTGATGATCCGCTCGAGATCGGCGAGGGAAAACCCGCTCATGCGGCGCCCGAGACGTCGAGACGCATCGCAATTCCCGCTTTCGCCATATGGAGCTTCGCCTCTTCGATGGTGAACTCGCCGAAATGAAAGATAGACGCCGCCAGAACGGCGGAAGCATGGCCGTCGCGCACGCCTTCGACCAGATGGTCGAGCGTTCCGACGCCTCCCGAGGCGATGACAGGCACGTCGACGGCGTCGGCCACCGTGCGAGTGAGCGCGATGTCGAAGCCGCTCCTGGCGCCATCGCGGTCCATCGAGGTGAGCAGAATCTCGCCCGCGCCGAGGCCCGTCACCTCTTTCGCATATTCGACCGCGTCTATGCCGGTCGGGCGGCGCCCGCCATGGGTGAAGATCTCCCAATGGTCGCCGACCTTTTTCGCGTCTATGGCGACGACGACGCATTGCGAGCCGAATTTTTCCGCCGCCCGGCGCACGAACTGCCGGTCGGCGACGGCGGCCGAATTGATCGAGGCCTTGTCGGCGCCGGCGAGCAGCAGATTGCGGATGTCGTCCTCGGCGCGCACGCCGCCGCCGACGGTGAGCGGCATGAAGCAGGCTTCCGCCGTGCGCCGCACCACATCGAGCATGACGCCGCGATTCTCGTGGCTCGCGGTGATGTCGAGGAAGCAGAGCTCGTCGGCGCCCGCGGCGTCATAGGCGATGGCGCATTCGACCGGATCGCCGGCGTCGCGCAGATCGACGAAATTGACGCCCTTGACGACGCGGCCTTCCTTGACGTCGAGGCAGGGGATGAGGCGGGATTTCAGCATCAGGCGGCCGATGATTCCGGCGATCGAGGGCGGTTGATGAAATCCCATATGATCCGCGGAAGCCAGCCGCCCTTCTTCGTCGTCTCGATCTCCGTGACGATGAAACGCACCTCCGGCAACACTTTTTCTCTGATCTGCGCTGCGAGCCAACGCGCGTCGCGCTCGGACGAGATGCAGAAGGTGTTGTCGAACACTGCGTACCAGTTGGTGATCTCCGCAATCCGATCCAGCTGTCTGGACACGCGGTCACGCGGAGCTTTCGAACTGTCGTAAACCAGGAGAAAAGCGTTCATTGTTGCTCTCCTTCGCTCGGATCCACTTCGATCACATTCGGAAGCTCCGAGCCCTCTCCCTCGATCTTTTGAGGCAAACCGCTCTTGCCTCGCGATTCGATCCGCAGCTCGTGCTGTCGCACGACGAACTCTTCGGATTGAAGGCGATCTGGGCTCTTCAGCATAAAGAAGAAATGCGATACGGAAAACACGAGCGTCGGGACCAGCGAAAAGAAGGCGAAAACATATTTCAAAATCGGATCGTTCTGGAACAGATAGGCCGCCGTCACGAACGTGGACGTTCCGACGATCATGAACCACAGGACATGGTTCATGACATTTCGAACTCGCACGACGCTGGCGCGGGAGGTCAAGCCCGCAATAATGTCTTCCGGCCTCACGCCGCCTCCTTCGCCGCCCGGATCAGCGCCAGCGCCTCGGCCGGGTCGAGCCGCCCGTCATAGAGCGCGCGGCCGGTGATCGCGCCCGCGAGCTTCTTGCAGTCCGGCTGCAGCAGGCGCTCGATATCGGCGAGCGAGGCGAGGCCGCCCGAGGCGATGACGGGAATCGTCAGCGCGTCGGCGAGCGCCAGCGTCGCCTCTATGTTCAGCCCCTTCAGCACGCCGTCGCGCGAAATATCCGTATAGACTATCGCCGAGACGCCGGCGTCCTCGAAGCTGCGCCCCAGGTCCTGCGCCGAGACATGGGTGCGCCGCGCCCAGCCCTCCACCGCGACGAAGCCGTCCTTGGCGTCGACGCCGACGGCGATGCGGCCGGGATAGAGCCGCGCCGCCTCGCGCACCAGCGCCGGATCGCGCACCGCCGCCGTGCCGATGATGACGCGCGAAACGCCTTTCTCCAGCCAGCGCGCGATCGTGCGCATCTCGCGGATGCCGCCGCCGAGCTGCACGGGAATCTCGATCGTCCCGAGAATGGCCTCGACCGCGAGCGCATTCATCGGCGCGCCGGCGAAGGCGCCGTCGAGATCGACCACATGCAGATATTCGAAGCCCTGGCGCTCGAAGGCGGCGGCCTGCGCAGCCGGATCGTCGTTGAACACCGTCGCCGAGGACATCTCGCCCTCGACGAGGCGCACGCATTGACCTTCCTTCAGATCGATCGCGGGAAACAGGATCACGGACGCCACCTCAGAAAATTGCCGATCAGAGCGAGGCCGAGCGTCTGGCTCTTCTCGGGATGGAACTGCGTGCCGACGAGATTGTCGCGGGCGACGACCGCCGTCAGGCTGTCGCCGTAATCCGTCGTCGCGACGACATGCGCGCGCGAAGCCGGCACGAATTGATAGGAATGCACGAAATAGGCGTGCAGGCCCGCAGCTCCGGTCGCGATCCCCTCGAACAGCGGATGCGGCCGCGCGAGATCCAGAGTGTTCCAGCCCATATGCGGGATCTTGAGGCCGGGGTGCTTCGGCTCGATGGCCGCCACATCGCCGGCGATCCAGCCGAGCCCCGGCGCCTCGCCATGCTCGAGGCCGCGCGTCGCCATCAGCTGCATGCCGACGCAAATGCCGAGGAACGGGCGCCCGCGCACAATCGCCGTGTCGCGTAGCGCCTCGTCGAGCCCCGGCCGCGCCGCGAGGCCCGCGCGGCAGTCGCGGAAGGCGCCGACGCCGGGCAGGCAGACGCGCTCGGCCCGACGCACGACCTCCGGATCGTCGGTCACGCGAATTTCGTCGGCGGAGCCGCTCTCGCGAGCCGCCCGCTCGAAGGCCTTCAGCGCGGAGTGCAGATTGCCCGAGCCGTAATCGATGATCGCCGTCGTCACGGCCTCAACTCCTCGAACAATCCGCCGAGGGCGTGGCGCGTCGCCGCCGGCCCGCCGGCCGCCGGTCCCGCCGCGCTCGCGCCGCCCTGCTGGAGCGTGGCGAAGAAGACGGCCTCGGCCTCGTCCAGATTGTCGCCGACGACCACCGCGCTCTCCGCATAGCCGCGGCGCGCCAGCGACCAGGCGACGAGACGCGACCCCTCGAAGCCGAGCAGCGCGCCGAGGGCGATCTCCAGCACGGAGACGGCCTCGGCCGAGAGACCCGTCGCCGCGAGGGCGCCGACGAGGCCGAGCAGGACCGTCCACAGCGCCGCTGGCAGCCAGGCCCGTCGCCACAGCAGCCAGAACGGCCCGAGCAGGAAAGCCGCGAACGAAAATCCGTCGCGCAGAAAGACGATTCTGTCGGGAGTCGGCGTCTCGCCCCACCGGCCCCGCGGAACATGCACGGTATAGACGGCCATCGGCCCGCCTCTCCTCATCAGCTGGTGAGCGTGCCCTTCGTCGAGGGAACGGCGCCGCCGCGGCGCGGATCGAGCGCCGCGGCCTTGCCGAGCGCACGGGCGAAGCCCTTGAAGCAGCACTCGGCTATATGATGCGAATTGACCCCGCGCAGCGCCTCGACATGCAGGCCGATCCGCGCATTGGTCGCGAAAGCCTGGAAAAACTCGCGGGTGAGCTCGGTGTCGAACTCGCCGATCTTGGCCGAGGGGAAGGCCACGTCGAAGACGAGGAAGGGCCGTCCCGAAATATCGACGACGACCCGGGCGAGCGCCTCGTCCAGCGGCACATGGGCGTCGCCGTAGCGCGCGACGCCCTTGCGGTCGCCGAGCGCCTTGTCGACGGCCTGGCCGAGGGCGATGCCGACGTCCTCGACCGTGTGATGGCCGTCGATATGCAGGTCGCCCTGCGCCGCGACCGTCAGATCGAGCGGCGCGTGGCGGGCGATCTGATCGAGCATATGGTCGAAGAAGCCGATTCCCGTGGCGATATTCGACCGCCCTTCGCCGTCGAGGTCGACGGCGACGGAAATTCGGGTCTCTTTCGTGTTGCGCTCGATGCTGGCGCTGCGCATGGGTCGACCTGTCTCGCAATCTCGAAGGGCCGCATGGGTATATAGACGGGCCGTCCGCGGCTTGTAGCAATTTGCCGGCCGCTTTGCCAGAAGCGGAGCCGAGCCCCGGACGCCGCTTCGGGGCCGAGCCTACCCCTCGCCGCGCCGGCCGGCTCTCCGTTGCAGCCGCGCGATTCGGCTTTCCAGCCGCTCCAAGTCGAAGGCCTCGCATTCCCAGACGAAGGCGACATAGAAGCCCCGCGCCCGCAACAGCCTCGCCTTGCGCGCGTCGCGAGCGCGGTTGGCGGCGAATTTCTCCAGCCAAAAAGCGCGGTTCTGCTTCGGGATCGTGCCGCGCCGGCAGGTCTTGTGATGGTGCCAGAAGCAGCCGTTGACGAAGATCGCCCATTTGCGGCGACGGTTGGCGAAGTCCGGCGCGCCGGGCAGCGCCTTGCAATTGCGCCGGTAGAACAGGCCAGCCCGCCTGAGGCCGACGGCGACCGCCTCCTCCGCCGAGGTGCGCGCCTGGCGCACGCGCTTCATCAGCGCGGAACGGGCGGGATCGGCGGCTTTCGGCGTCTTCATCGCGATCCCGGCGACCGCATCGCCTCGAGATGTGCGGCGACCGCCTCGCGAAAGCCCGGCTCGAAGCGTAGCCGCGCGCGCTCCGTGCGGGAGAGGAAGCCGGCGCTGGCGCGCGCCGAGAGCGGTTTGCCGGGATGATCGAGGAAGAGATGCAGCGGAGCGCGCTCCTCCCACAGCGGGAAATCCGAGATCGCGACGGCGCGGCGCGCGCTTCCGTCGAAGCGCGCCGCGCGGGGCCAGCGCGCGCCCGCCGAGAGCGGCGCGCCGTCGCGGGCGCGGTCGTAGCGGCCGGGCGCAGCCAGACGCTCGCCCGCCCATTGGGCCACCGGGACGCTCACCGCATTGCCGACGAGGGACCAGCGCCAGGAGGCGCGGGCGAGGCTTTCGGCCGGCGCCGTCCAATCGGCGGGAAATCCCTGCAGCCGCTCCGCGTCGCGAATGTCCGGCGTGACGACCCCGCCGCCGGGCAGGAGAATGGCGGGCGGCGAAGCGATGCCGAGCGTCGAGCCGTTCTTCAGGGTCGGCACGGCGTCCGGCGCCCAGCCGAGGCCGCGCACCCCTTCCGTCCAATAGAACCCGTGCGCATGTGTGCCGAGCGCCGCGCGACGGGGCGCGGGCGCCGCCTCGTCGACGAGCAGGACGTCGGCGGGGTCCCCCGCGCGCGAGGCGAGGAACAGCACGCGCTGGCGGCGCTGCGGCAGGAAGGCGAGCGTGTCGACGACGCGATAGGCCCAGAGATAGCCGCGCTCCTCGAAGCCCGCGACGAGCCGCGCCATGGCCCTCCCGCCGTCGAGGCGCAGCATGAACGAGACATTCTCGAGCAGAGCGAAGGGCGCGCGGCCGGCGTCGAGCAGACGGAAGACATGCGCGACGAGGCCGGATTTTTGTCCTTCGATGCCGGCGGTGCGGCCGGCCTGACTCAGGTCCTGGCAGGGAAAGCCGGCGGCGACGAGCTCCGCGCCCGCAGGCAGGCGCCGCAACGAAGCGACGTCTCCGGCGTTGGGAACGCCGGGAAAGCGGGTCGCCAGCACGCGTGCGGCGAGCGGCCAATTCTCGGCGAAGAGCAGGCAGTCATGGCCGGCGCGGGCGAGGCCCAGCTCGACGCCGCCGATCCCGGCGAATAGGCCGACGATTTTCATGGGCTCGGGAAGCGATCGATTCGACGATATCTCACGCCGGCGATTGACGAGCACGGGCTCTCATCTGTCAAGCTCTGCGCGTTCGGCGTCCATCGTCCCGGCGGACGGCAGAAGTCGAGTTGACACGATCGGAAGCGCTCATTACATCGTCGCCCCACGCCGCGAATCCCGCGAGAGCGGGACGTTGGGGGATAGTTCAACGGTAGAACAGCGGACTCTGACTCCGTTAATCTTGGTTCGAATCCAGGTCCCCCAGCCACACTCCGAAAAATCCCTGAAACTCCAAACCCTTACGAAAGGGCTAGGCGTTCGCGCCATGAAGAGCGCCTGCGCCGAGATCGGCATATCGGCAGACGAGTCGGAGGGGCCGGCGGGACCTACGATCGAACGCGTGCCGCTGCGCGGCCTCGCCAGCCTGTTCGCGGAAAGGATCATCGCTCGTGCAGAGGCGGCGGTTTGCTCGGTCAATCGGCGTAGTCGGTCAATCGGCGTAGATCGGCGTCGAAGGCGACCGAGACACGGCGCCGTGTCTCGCCATAGAAGAGCGCGCCTTGCGGAACCGCGACGCCGAACATTTCCTCCGGCGCGGAGCCTTGCGCGCAAAGCTTGCCTCATGCAGGGGTCCGGCGCGCTCACGGCGCGCCCTGTCGCTTTTCGCCGCCAGAACGTCGTCCAGCCTTCGCTTTCATCCGAGCTGGAACGACGTCAGGCTCCGCTCGAAATCTGTGGGATTGTCCCTCAAATGCGCATCCAACCACTTCGTTTCAAGACATCGCTGCAGGGAATAGATCTTCGTTCCATTGCGGTCGCCGTATTTCTCGCACAAGTCTTCCACTGGCGGAACCGCATCGTAAGCGGCGGTCGTTCGGATCTTCAGGGCGTCGACGACCTCGTCACAGCTCTGCTCCTCCAACTTATCGATGGTTTCATTCGTTACCTGCAGGACGAGCGTCGTATCGTCGGGCTCGCGCGGCGATGTGCGAATAGCCTCGATCCATTCCCTTTCCGAAAGCATCGCGTCCGACGCGGGTGGCGTGCCGCGAATGAGTTCCGCGAGCCAACCCGGCAATTCGTCCCGAATGCTCTCGTCGATACGTTCCTCCTCCATGCGTGCGCCCCAGCCGGTATAGAAAAAAGGCATTGCATATCGCCAATTATTCTCGTGATGCGGCAGATCGTCCAACATGGCGTTCAGTTTCTCGAGGCTCGACAAAGTGCTCTTGGCAACGAACAATCGTGCTCCCAAAGCCATGCCCAACTCCCCGGCCGTTCGCAGCATTTTCATGATCGATTCGAAATTTCCCGTCTGCCCGTTCCAATAATCGTGCACCGCGTCCGTTCCGACAAAGGATGCATGAGCGGAGATGCAGCCGAATTCCTTTCGCTCGGCGAGCCAGCTGCTTATCTCGGCATCGGACCACTTCGGCAGACCGCCGAGGGTGATGCGCTTGAGAGGCTCGTATTCGCGCGGAAAGCGCCTGGCCAATCCTCGCAGCGCTTCGAGCGTGGGGCGATCATAATTGTCGGTATAGTTCAGAACGTAGCCAACCGGCATTTCTCTGCGGTTCGATTCCTCCCAGGTGAGGAACTTCTCGATCAACGCAGCTACTCTGCCGACCGATACATCCGCCAGTTTTTTCTTTCCCATGGAACAATAACGGCAGCTGTGCGCGCATGCGACGAGCCTGACATTGACGAGGAGTGAGCTGAACTTCAGCGGCCGGCTTCCCATTTCCAACGATCCCGCGGTTTGTCCCCACGTCCCCATCGACTGAAGATGAAGTTCAGGGCTTCCCCTCCGATAAATTTGAAAATTCGTGGCTCACCGATAAAGCGCCAGCTCATCCAATAGCTCGTTCGTGATCATTGGAGGCGTTGAACCTTGCGGTCACAGGAACCTCTTCCACACGAGTTTCATAGCGAAACCCGAGGTCGAAGGTGGTGAACGACGGCAGGAGCCGAGACATTCGGCGCCGATAAGACGCCGGCGTCGGTAGATATTCATCATTCGTTCCTAATCGGTGGCCCGTATTTCGGTCTTCTGCGTGCGAGGTCGCGGCCCGACGCAGACGACGAACCCTACCGATCCGATCGAGCGTCCGCTGGACGATATCAGTCGACACTCGGGGACCGCGAGCCCGGTTTCCTCAACTCAAACAAGGCGCTTCCGTTATTTACCTTATTTAAATAAAGAAACGGACTCCTGTCAATCGCTGCGGCGCAGAATTACAGAGCCGCGCCGACGGAGAGCCGGCCCCGACAATCGCGACGAACTGCGCTTCCTCCTCGGTGCGCTGAGCGCGCGGACCTCACTGTGCTCGCGGCGCCGACGGCCGAGGCGGCGCCGCAGTGAATTGAGATGCTCGGTAGAAATTGGCCCGATCGGATTGCCATTCGCGTAATACGTGATGGCTCCATTGAAGAGTTCGCTGCAGCAGGCCTGATTTGACATGCGAATAATCGAGGACGCCGCGCACGATCAGATCGGCCGATGGCTCCACAGGATCTGCGCCCGAACGCCTTTGTCGCGCCAATCGTAAGACATAGCCCTCGCGGTCGGAGGTGAAAACGGACAGGCGATAGGCGAACTGGTCGCTGCCGCCGATCACGCCCGTGGCGCTCGCCTTGGCTTTGACATAGCTGTAATTGCCGGTGGAGATGTCGACTTGCGCCTGAGCCTCCTGCGTCGCGCCGGAGCCGCAGGCCCCGCCCTCGCGCCTCCGATGACGGCCCAAGGCGCCAGCCGCACGCTCGACAGCAAGAGCGATCTCGTTCCTCGACGCATCGGCTCATTTCATACTTGATAACTAGATATATGAAATGACCGCCGCATTGTAGTCGAGCCAGCGCCAGAAAAAACGCATTATTTCAGGCCGCTCGCCGTTGCTATCTACGGTTGATGCCTTCGTCGACGAGCAAAGGCGGCGGCGCGCGCGAAGGCGCAGATTCAGCCTCGGATGGGCCGACCATTGGTCTTTTCGGGGCTGGAACGAAGCGTGGCGGACCGGCGTAGGCGCATCCGCTTTCCGAGGTTCCGATCGGCCGCGGCAACGGCGCAGATTGCCGTAGACACGGCGCATTTTGTCTATTATTTAGATCGTATTAATATAATTCTCGCTCAGCTCGCACATGGGGATGCAAGCCATGCTCTTGAAAACGTCACGTCGTGAATGGCTGCGTGGAGCGGCATATGGCCTGGGAGGCTATGCGCTCGGCGGAATCATGCCGGGCGGCGGTTGGCTCGGCGTGCCGGAAGCGAGCGCCGCCGCTTTCGCCGATCCGCTCGCGCCGAAGCCGCCGCATTTCGCGCCCAAAGTGAAATCTGTGATCTGGCTGCACATGAACGGCGCGCCGTCGACCCTGGAGCTCTACGACTACAAGCCCGAGCTCCTGCGCCTGGCGGGGCAGGACGTCCCTCCCTCTTTCCTTTCCGGGATCAAGACGAGCACGCAGGGCGGCGTCGGCAAGTTATTCGCGACCAAGAGGGAGTGGAAGCAGCACGGCGAAAGCGGCGCATGGTTCTCCGATCTCCTGCCGAATCTCGCCGGCCACGCCGACAAGCTCACTTTCATCAAATCGAGCGTCACCATCGGCGCGACCCACGACATTTCGATTCTGAAACTCAATACCGGAGATGTGAGCCCCGGCCGCCCGTCGCTCGGCGCGTGGATCTCCTATGCGCTCGGAGCGGCCAATCCGGATTTGCCGCCCTATGTCGTGCTGTATGGCGGAAAGCGCGAGCCGTCGGCCGGCGCCGTGAACTGGAGCTCGGGATTCCTCCCGGCGGTCTATCAGGGCACGGCGTTCCGGCCGACGGAGCGCCCCATTCTCCACGATGCGCCGCCCGAGCTCGTAGCACTGCAGCAGCAGCGCGAGAGCCTCGATCTGCTGCGGAGCCTCAACGACATACAGAGCGTGCGGCGGCCGGAGGACTCCGAGCTCGCGGCGCGAACGCGCTCCTATGACCTCGCCTATCGAATGGAGGCCTCGGCGCCGGAAGCCGTCGACCTCTCCAAGGAGAGCGCGGCGACGCGCGCCCTCTATGGTCTCGACAACGATGCGACGCGCGACATGGGAACGCTGCTGCTGCGCGCGCGCCGGCTGGTCGAGCGAAACGTGCGTTTCGTGCATGTGATCTCCGGAGCCATCGACGGCGTCGACGATCTTCTCCAGACATGGGACGCGCATCGGAAGCTCGAGGAAAACCACACTCTGCATGCGCGCGCGGTGGACAAGCCGATCGCGGGACTCCTCGCCGATCTCCAGTCGCGCGGCCTCCTCGACGACACGCTGGTCGTCTGGACCTCGGAGTTCGGCCGCACGTCCTACGGCGAGAGCGGCAATGGGCGCGATCACAATCCCTGGGGCTATACGCAATGGCTCGCCGGCGGCGGCCTGAAGCATGGCCTCACTCATGGTCAAACGGACGAGATCGGCCTGAGGACCGTCGAGAACCCGGTCGACACCTATGACCTGCATGCGACGGTCCTGCAGCTGCTCGGCCTCGACCATCTGAAGACGGTCTACCTCCGCGGCGGGCGCTCGGAGCGGCCGACGGTCGTCTACGGCAAGGTCGTGCAGGACATTCTCGCCTGATGCGTTCGGCGAGCGATCGCCCCGACGCTCGCCGCACATTCGCATATTCGAATTCGAAGGCTCGACGAAGAGCCCGCCAACCATGGGACAGCCACGATGGCGACCGATCCGACTCAATTGTCGGCGAGCGAACTGATCGCCGCCTATCGCGCCAAGACGCTTTCGCCGGTCGATGTCGTCGCCGCGACATTACGGCGAATCGCCGAGCTGCAGCCGCATTTCAACGCCTATCGCGCCATCGACGCCGAGGGCGCCCTCGCTGCAGCGAAGGCGTCCGAAGCGCGCTGGTCGAAGGGCGCGCCCGCGGGACTGCTCGACGGCGTTCCCGTCGGCTTCAAGGATCTGCTCCATGTGAGAGGCTTTCCGACGCGCAAGGGCAGCCTCGCTACGTCCGACGCCATTCAGCAGGAGGATTCGCCTTCCGCTGCGCGTCTGCGCGAGGCCGGGGCCATTCTCCTCGGCAAGACGCAGACGGCGGAATTCGGCCTCAAGGGATTGACCGAGACGAAGCTCTCGGGCGTCACGCCCAACGCGTGGGATCGGCGCTATGCGAGCGGCGGCAGCAGCGGCGGCGCGGCCGTCGCCGCCGCGCTCGGTCTCGGCCCCTTGCAGGTGGGAACGGATGGCGGCGGCTCCATCCGCAGCCCCGCGGCGGTCAATGGCGTGTTCGGATTCAAGCCGACCTTTGGCCGCGTCGCCGGCTATCCGCACAATGGCACTCTGTTCCACATCGGCCCGCTGACGCGCACGGTCGCCGACGCCGCGCTGGCCCTCGATGTCATCGCGCGCCCGGACCCACGCGACTGGACCAGCCTTCCGCGCGAGGGACGCGACTGGACGGCGGGCCTCGACGACGGCGTCAAAGGATTGCGCGTCGCCTACAGCCGCACGCTCGGCTATCTCGACGTCGATCCCGCCATTCTCGCGATCGTCGACAAGGCCGTCGCGCGGCTCGGCGAGCTCGGCGTCGTCGTCGAGGAGGCGGACCCGGGATTTTCGGACCCGTCCGCGATCATCGACGCGATCAACGCCGAGCGCGCGATCCGGCTGCGCAAGGAGCTCGGCGACGCCGGACTCGAACTGATCGATCCCGGCATTCGCAAGCGGGTCGAAAGTCTCGCCCAACGCACGCTCGCCGAAGTGGTGGAGGCGACGGAGCGGCGCACCGAGCTCGGCATACGCCTGCGGCGCTTTCACGAAAAATACGACCTGCTCCTCACCCCCGTGCAGTCGAAACCGGTCCCGCTCGTCGGCACGGCGCCCGCAACGCCCTTCACCTTCCCGTTCAATCTCACCCAGCAGCCCGGCGCCTCGGTTCCCGCCGGATTCGATCAGCACGGACTGCCGGTCGGGCTTCACGTCGTCGGGCCGCAGTTCGAGGACGCGCGGGTGCTGCGCTTCGCGCGCGCCTTCGAGAAGCTGCAGCCCTTCGCGACTCCGCATCTCGAATCGCTGAGCAAGCTCTAGAGCGCTTTCCGCTCGAACAGAATCGTTCGAGCGATCAGAATTCGCTCCAAACGAAAAGCGAGAGAGCGGCGGGCGTCAGCCCGCCGCCGATTCGATCAGATGGATGGACCAGCGAGCGACCTTGCGCACGTCGGGATCGGGGTCCTGCGCCGCGCGCTCCAGAAACGTCAAGGCGTCGGGACTGCGGATCTCGCCGAGCGCGGCGGCGACCTCCTTGCGCAGATTGGAGACAGGATGCGCCGTCAGCGCGCCGAGCGCCGAAACGGCGCCGACGGCGCCGAGTCGTCCGAGCGCGCGCGCCGCTTCCAGCGCCACCTGCCACGCCGCGTCCGACAGGGCGCGGACGAGGGCGTCCTCGGCGCCCCTCACGCGCATCTTTCCCGCGAGCGCCGCAGCGGCTTCCCGCACCTGCCAATGCGCATCCTCGACGCCGACGAGGATCGCGTCGAGAGCGCGCGCGGGAGGCGCGAATGCGAGCGCCGAGATCGCGGCGCGGCGCACGTCGACATCTTCGTCGCGCGCGGCGCGGATCAGCGCCGGCAGGGCCGCCTCGTTCTTCAGATAGGCGAGCGCGCCGACCGCCTCGCGCCTCACCCGTGCGTCGCCGTCGGCGAGCGCGTCGAGAGCCGGCGAAAGATGCGCCTCGAGACGCAGCTCCTTGAGCCCGCGCCAAGCGGCGGCGCGCACATCCGCGCGCTCATGGCCGACGAGCGCCAGCAGCGGCTCCGCCGCCTCGGCGGCGCGCAGGCGCCGAATGCCGGCGTCGGCGGCGGCGGCGACGTCCTCGTCCTCATCGGTGAGCGCCGCGGCGAGCGCTCGCGCGGCATCGGCTCCGTCGAACTGCTCGAGGCCGAGCGCCGCGGCGCGCCTCACTCCCGGATCCGGGTCGCCCAAGGCGCGGACAAGCAGCGCTTTCCCCGCCGCTTCGCCGCTCTCGGCGAGCTCCATGACGGCGACGCGGCGCGCATCCGCATCGGGGCTCGAGAACCGCGTCTCGATCTCGGCGAGATCGGCGTCCCGATCCTCGAAAATACCGTCCTTCGCCATCGCTCTCACCGCAACAGATAGGGGATCGAGACGGTGATCGCCTTGGTCGGACAATCGAGCTCGCAGGGCAGGCAATACCAGCATTCGTCGTAGCGCATATGCGCTTTTCCGGTCGCCGGATCGATGCGCAGGACGTCGAGCGGACAGACGTCGACGCAGATCGTGCAGCCCTTGTCGGCGATGCATCTCTCGGCATTCACCTGGACGGGAAATTCGGACGGGTTTTCAGCGAAGGACATCGGAACCTCGGCTCGGCGCGGCGATGCGCAGACGATGATAGGCGTCGCGCTCCGCCGTCTCGACGGGAACGACATAGGGAGGAACGGCGCGCTTGCGGCAGGCGATGGCGCCGGATGCGTCCTTGTAGAGCTGCACATGGCAGAACCAGTTCGCGTCGTCGCGCTCCGGATAATCGAGACGATGATGATAGAGGCCCCAGCGGCTCTCCTCGCGGAAGAGCGAGGCGGCGGCGGCCATCTCCGCGCAATCGAGGATCGAATGGACTTCGAGCGCCCGCATGAGCTCATGCGCGTCGCGCGCGACGAGACGCGGCAAGTCTTCGCGGATTTCCGCGAAGCGCTTCTGCGCGATCTCATATTTGCGCGTCGACTTCGGCGGCTGCAGATAGTCGTTGACGAAGCGGCGGATCTTGTATTCCACCTGATTGGGCGGCAGGCCCTTCTCGTTGCGCAGAGGAATTCGCGTTCGCTCGCGCTCCGCTTCGATCTGCTCCTCGTCATGATCTACGAGATCGAACTCGCCCGCGAAGCGCGCCGCATGCTCGCCGGCGATCGCGCCGTTGACGAAGGCGCCGAGCATATAATTATGCGGCACGCTCGCCATGTCTCCCGCCGCATAGAGACCGGGGACGCTGGTGCGCGCGAATTCGTCGACGAACACGCCGGATGCGCTGTGGCCGGAGCAGAAGCCGATCTCCGAAATATGCATCTCGACCATGTCGCGGCGATAATCCGTTCCGCGTCCGGCGTGGAACTGGCCTCGCGAAGGCCGTTCCACGCGGTGCAGAATATTTTCGATTTCCGAGATCGTCTCGGAAGCGAGATGGTCGAGCTTCAAAAAGACAGGGCCGCGTCCGCTCTCCAGCTCGCGATGAAATTCGAGCATCATCTGTCCCGACCAATAATCGCATTCGATGAAGCGCTCGCCGCGGCTGTTGGCCGTATAGGCGCCGAACGGCCCGCCGACATAGGCGCAGGCCGGCCCGTTATAGTCCTTGATCAGCGGATTGATCTGGAAGCATTCGAGATTGGAGAGCTCGGCCCCCGCGTGAAAAGCCATCGCATAGCCGTCGCCCGAATTGGCGGGATTCTCATAGGTGCCCCAGAGATAGCCCGACGCCGGCAGGCCGAGGCGCCCCGCCGCGCCGGCCGCGAGGACGACGGCTTTCGCGCGGATGATCAGCAGCTCGGCGCTGCGGCTGTTGACGGCGATCGCGCCGGCGATCCGCCCGTCGCGGCCGCCGAGGAGACGCGTGGCCATGAATCTGTTCGATATGAGGACCTGCGCCTTGCGCAACTGCCTGTAGAGAATCTTCTTGACCGACTCGCCCCTCGGCATGGGCAGCACATAGGTCCCGAGATGATGGACCTTCTTCACGTCGAAATCGCCGTTCTCGTCCTTGAGGAACTCGACGCCCCAACGGTCGAGTTCGCGAATCATGTCGAACGCGCGCTCCGCATAGGCGAGGATCGGCTTTTGATCGACGATGCCGTCATTGGCGATGGTAATCTCCCGCACATATTGCTCCGGCGTCGCGAAGCCGGGCACGACGGCGTTGTTGAGCCCGTCCATGCCGACCGCGATCGCGCCCGAGCGCTTCACATTGGCCTTCTCCAATAGAACGACCTTCAGCGCGGGATTCGCCGTCTTCGCTTTGTAGGCCGCGAGAGGCCCGGCCGTTCCGCCGCCTATGACCAGCACATCGGCGTCGAATCGGGTGGCGGCGTCGTCGATATCGGTCACTGGGCGCTCCCGCCGGCGCCGCTTCGCCGGCTCGGCCACGTTGCCTTCATCATCTTTATTAGTCTATATAAAAGATATGATATCTGCTAGCCGCCTCCGCACGCCGGCCGAGCGCCCCGGCCCGCCCACGCAGGAGACCGTCGCGCGCGGGCGGATCGAATTACTCGACATCACGGTCGGTTACGGCGCGCATCCGGCGCTCGCCGAGCTTCGCCTCGTGGTCGAGCCCGGAGAGTTCCTCTGCCTGCTCGGCCCCTCCGGCTGCGGAAAATCGACTGCGCTCAATGTGATCGCCGGCTTTGTGCGGCCGAGCGCGGGAGAGGCGCGCGTCGACGGCGTCGCCGTGCGGGGCCCCGGCCCCGACAGAGGCGTCGTGTTTCAGCACTATTCACTATTCCCCTGGATGACCGCGCTCGACAATGTCGCATTCGGCCTGCGCATGCAGGGCCGCGCGCGTGCGCAAGCGCGCCGCGAGGCGGCCGACTATCTCGCCGCGGTCGGGCTCGCGCGCTATGCGGACAAATATCCGCCGACGCTCTCCGGCGGAATGCAGCAGCGGGTCGCGATCGCGCGGGCGCTCGTCAATCGGCCGTCCGTTCTGCTGATGGACGAGCCGTTCGGCGCGCTCGACGCGCAGACGCGCGCATTGATGCAGGAGCATCTGCTCGAACGCTGGCGCGAGGTCGGCGGCACGATCGTCTTCGTCACCCATGACGTCGACGAGGCCTTGTTCCTCGGCGACCGCGTCGTCGTGTCGAGCGCGGCGCCGGGGCGCATCCTGCTCGACCTGCCTGTCGATCTCCCGCGTCCGCGCCCGCGCGACGTCTATGCGAGCGACGCCTTCAACGCCGCCAAAGCGCAATGTCTCGAGCTGATCCGTCGCGAAAGCGGGCGCATATTCGAGGCGGCGCCCCGCCCATGACGCTCGCCGCGAAATCATCGCGCGTCGAATCGGCCCTCGCGAACGGCGCCGCGCCGCGCTGGCTCCTTCGCATCCTGTCGCTCGTCGCAGCCGCCTTGCTCTGGCGCTGGGCGTCGGCGACAGGCCTCCGCCTGCCATTCGTCTCTTTTGCGCTCCTGCCCGCGCCGGACGAGGTCTGGGGCGCCTTCGTCGACATGGCGGGCTCTGGAAAGCTCGCGGCCAATGTGACGAGCAGCCTCTCGCGCGTGCTCGCCGGCTATACGGCGGCGGCATTCGCCGGACTCTCGCTCGGCGCGCTCATCGCTCGCCGTCGCATGGCGGAAGACCTTCTCCTCCCCTCCCTCGAGCTGGCGCGGCCCATTCCTGCAGTGGCCTGGATACCGCTCGCCATTCTGATGTTTCCGTCATCGGAAGCGTCGATGATCTTCATCATCTTCACCGGGGCTCTGTTTCCGATCCTCCTCGACACGATCCACGCCGTGCGGGAGGTCGACGAGCGATTGATCGCGTCGGCGCGAACGCTCGGCGCGAGCGAGACGACGATCATTGCCGAAATCGTTCTGCCGGCCGCGCTCCCGGGCGTGTTCACGGGCCTGACGATCGGCATGGGGACGTCGTGGTTCTGCCTCGTGACCGCGGAGATGATCTCGGGCCAATCCGGCGTCGGCTACCACACTTGGGAGTCCTATACGCTGCAGAATTATCCCGACATCGTCGTCGGCATGCTGCTCATCGGCCTGCTCGGTTCGGCGAGCAGCGCATCGATACGCGCGATCGGCTCGCTGCTCATGCCCTGGCGAAGAGGGCGATGACCGCGCGGGCGCGGGTAAAGAGGATCGACCGACAATGGGCGCTATTCGAATTTACTCGCTTCTCCTCTGCGTTCTGGCGTTCGCGCATCCCTCGCGCGCCGAGACGATTCGAGTGGCGATCGGCGTCCAGGACACGACGATCAATTGCGCCGCCGGAGGCCTGCTGATCCGGGAGCTCGGCCTGCTCGAACGATATCTGCCGCGCGAGGGAAAGTACAAGGACGCGGCCTACGACATCCAATGGAAGAATTTCACCAGCGGCGCGCCGATCACCAATGAGATGGTCGCGGGCAAGCTCGATTTCGGCGTGATGGCGGACTTCCCGGGCGCATTGAACAGCGTCGCTTTGCGCAAGGCGGGGAGGAGCAGCAGCTTCATCGTCGTGCTGTCGGGCAGCGAGAGAGGCAGCGGCAACGGAATCGTCGTTCCTTCCGGCTCCCGCGTCCAGACGCTCGCCGATCTGAAAGGGAAAACCATTTCCGTTCCCTTCGCCTCGACCGCGCACGGCATGCTGCTGCGCGCGATCGCCGATCTCGGCTGGACGGCGGACAAGGACGTCAAGATCATCGCGCAGGCGCCGGAGGTCGCCGGATCGGCGCTGCAGAGCGGCCAGATCGACGCCCATGCGGATTTCGTTCCCTTCGCCGAGTTGTTTCCCTATCGCGGCTTCGCGCGCAAGATCTTCGACGGGGCGCAGGCGGGCGTTCCGACCTTCCACGGCGCGCTCGTGGACCGCGCCTTCGCCGACAAATATCCGGAGATCGTGACGGCCTATCTGCGCGCGGCGATCGAGGCGAATCGTCTTCTTTCACGCGAGCCGGAAAAATACAGCGAGCTGATCGCGCGCGTGACCGGGATCGAGGCGCCGGTCATCTATCTCTTCCTCGGTCCGCACGGCTTGCAGACGCGCGATCTCACATGGAGGAAGGAATATCGCCGCGATCTCGCGACCTCGATCGAAACGCTGCTGCTGCTGAAGCGGGTGGATGCGCCGCTCGATCCGAATGCCTTCATCGACGAGCGCTTCATTCGCGAGGCTTTCGCAGAGTCCGGGCTCGATTATGACGCGACGCTCGAGGCGCCGGCGCGCGCCGCAGCGGAGGACGATGCGCGCGTCGCCGAGATTTGGCTCGCGGACGAGAGCGAAACGCGCCGCTATGCGTCGCCGCAAGCCGCTCTCCGCGCTCTCGCGGCTTTCGAGCGGCAGGGAAAGCGGGCCCGCGCGATCTATGTACAGGACGCGATCAGCGGCGTCCGGCTGTTCGCCGATCGCGCGTCTTTCGTCGCGGATCCCGCCGGCCGGCTCGACGCGTTCTTGTCGAGGGTCGAAGCGGATGAGCGCGCGCGGCGAACGGGCGGCGCGACGCTGGATTTCGCCGCGGCGAAGTCGGCAGCCGCGCTCTCGGCCCGATGAAGCGCGGATCGCTGTGAGAAAATGTGGCGCCGCGCTCAGGGCGCGACGTCGATCTCGACCTTGTCGATTTTTCCCGTGAATGGAAACGGTCCCTCATAGGCGTTCGACACGGACGAGCCGCTATCCTTGCCGACGTCGAAGGATTCGGTGATCGAGCTGCCGAACCCGCCGAAGTCGCTGAGATGCGTCTGCGCGACTTGCGCGCCGTCCAGGAACAGCGTGGCGGTTCCGGGCCGCGCCTTGGCGAGCAGCGCGGTCGAAAGCAGCCCCTTGACGCTCTCCGTCAGCGAAGGGTCGACATCGAACCGGAATTGGATGCGCGACTTGCCCTTCGGCAGCGGCGTCGACGACGCCAGCGTTTCGCGAATCTTCCCGAAAGTGTTGCTCTCATAGACGAGCTTGCCGTCCTTCACGAACAGGCTGTAGCCGCCGTAGCGGCCGCCGCGCGCGACGATCACGCCCTCGGCGCCGTCGCCCGAGTCGATCTCCGCGGCGAGACGGTGGGAGCGCGCGCCGACCTCCGGAACGATCTGGGCCGGCAGTCGGTCCACGCCGGAGCGATAGACGAAATGCGTCCTGCCGGCGATCGGCGACGGCGTCGCGGCGGGCGATGGGATCGGCACGAGCGGATAGACGCCGTTGCGGCGCGCTTCCTTGTCGAATTCCGCCCGCAGCTCCGCCAGCTTTTCCGGATATTTCGCCGAGAGATCCTGCGCCTCGCTGAAATCCTCGGCGACATTGTAGAGTTCCCAACGGTCGTTCTCGAAGCCGCCGCGGAACACTCTGCCGATGTCGGCGAACATGTCCCAGGGCGCGTAACGGCGCGCGCCGGCGACCCAGCCGTCCTTATAGATCGCGCGATTGCCGAAGATCTCGAAATATTGCGTCGTGTGCAGGCTCTTCGCCGTGGGGTCGGTGAAGCTCGCGACCAAGCTCTTGCCTTCGAGCGGCGTTTGCGTCACGCCGTCGACCTTGTCGGGAAAGACGATCCCCGCCGCGTCATAGATGGTCGGCGCGATGTCGTTGACATGGCCGAACTGGCTGCGCACCGCCTCGGAGCGCGAGACATGCCCGGGCCAGGAGACGACGAGCGGATTGCGCGTGCCGCCGAAATGCGAGGCGACCTGCTTCATCCATTTGAACGGCGTCGTCGTCGCCCACGACCAGCCGGCGGCGTAGTGATTGTCGTAGAGCGGGCTGCCGAGATCGGAGAGATGCGAGATCATCTCGGACACATTGTCCTTCGCGCCCTGAAGCACGCCGATATTCGTCTCCGAGCCGGTGAGGCCGCCTTCCGCGCTGCCGCCATTGTCGCCGACGACATAGAGGACGAGCGTGTTCTCCGCCTTACCTTCGTCGCGGATCGCCTTCAGCAGACGGCCGACCTCGTCGTCCGTATGCGAGAGGAAGGCGGCGTAGACCTCCATCTGATGCGCATAGAGTTTCTTCTGATCCGCGTCGAGCGAGTCCCAGGCGGGCAGGCCTTCGGGCCGCGCGGTGAGCACGGCGCTCGCCGGAACGACGCCCAGCGCCTTCTGCCGCGCGACAGACTCCTCGCGCAGCTTGTCCCAGCCCTGATCGAACTTACCCTTGTATCTGTCGATCCATTCTTTCGGCACATGCAGCGGAGCATGCGTCGCGCCCGTCGCGAAATAGAGAAAGAACGGCTTGTCGGAGGCGACGGCGTCGTGCTGATGCAGCCAGCGGATCGCGTCGTCGACGAGATCGCTTGTCAGATGATAGCCCTGCTCGGGCTTTCGCGGCGGCTCGACGGCGACGGTGTTGCGATAGAGTTGCGGCTCCCATTGGCTCGTCTCGCCGAACATGAAGCCGTAGTAGTATTCGAAGCCGAGTCCGGTCGGCCAATGGTCGAAGGGGCCGGCCGGGCCGATCTCCCATGTCGGCGTGTTGTGCCATTTTCCGAACGCCGCCGTGCTGTAGCCGTTGAGCCGCAGCACTTGCGCGATCGACGCGGTCTCCTTGGGCCAGATGGAGTTGTAGGCGGGATAGCCCGTGGCGACATCGGCGAGATTGCCGAAGCCCGTCTGGTGATGATTGCGCCCGGTGAGCAGCGCGGCGCGCGTCGGCGAGCAGATGGCGGTCGTATGAAATTGATTGTAGCGCAAGCCGCCGGCGGCGAGCCGATCGAGTTCGGGGGTCGCGGCCGGACCGCCGAAGGTCGCCGACGCCGCGAAGCCGACGTCATCGAGCAGGATCAACACCACATTCGGCGCGCCGGTCGGCGCCTGAACGGGAGCCGGAAAGGAGGGAGCGGATGCTTCGCGGGTGTCGGCGATCTTTCCGCGAAACGGCTCGGCGGGCTTCGGCAGCTCCTCGAGCGCCCGGGCCCCGTCGTGGCCCGTGACGAAGGCGGCGACGAATAGCCCGGCTCCGATCCAATTCTGCTTGCGCATCTCGATCTCGCTGTCTGAGGCTCGCCGCGCTCGGCGGACGCTCAAGAGAGAGAAGGCTAGCGCGCACGGCGACATATGTCTATCTTCTTAGTCTATATAAGATGGATTTTTGGAGCATTTTTCGTGGCAAATATCGTTTTTTGGAATATTGTCGATATCTTAGTAAGACTTTGTCGCCGCTTCAGGATCGCCGTGACGGCATTCATTCGCTCCCTCGCGCCGCCCGGCGCGTGAACCGAATCTCGTTCGCAGCCGGTCGATGTAGAGAAATACCACCGGCGTGGTGTAGAGCGTCAATATCTGGCTGACGAGCAGCCCTCCCACGATGGCGATGCCGAGCGGGCGTCGCATTTCCGCCCCTTCGCCGGAGCCGATCGCGAGCGGCAGAGCGCCGAACAGCGCGACCAGAGTCGTGATGAGAATAGGTCGAAAGCGCGCGCGGCAGGCTTCGCGGATCGCCTCTTCCGGGGAAAGTCCCTGCCGGCGCTCCGCGTCCAGGGCGAAATCGACGAGGATGATGGCGTTCTTCTTCACGACGCCGATGAGAAGCAGGACGCCGATCATGGCGATGATGCTGAGCTCCGTCCCGCAGGCGAGCAGAGCGAGAAAGGCGCCGACGCCGGCCGACGGCAGAGTCGACAGGATCGTCAGCGGATGCAGGAAGCTCTCATAGAGAACGCCGAGCACGATATAGACCGCGGTCAAGGCGGCGGCGATCATCAGAGGCTGATTGGCGAGCGCGTCCTGATAACCGGCGGCGTTGCCGGAGAACACGCCCTGGATCGAGCCCGGCGCGCCCGATTTGGCGATCGCTTCCGAGATCGCGCTCGCGGCGTCGCCCAGCGATTTCCCCTCGGCCAGATTGAAGGAAATGGTGATCGCCGCGAAATGGCCTTGATGATTGACCTGCAGCGGCGTCACGCCATCGTCGAATCGCGCGAGCGAGGAGAGCGGGATCATCGGCGCCGCCGCGCTGTTGACCGCGCTGCTCCCGCTCGCCGAAGCGCGCGGAGAGAACACGCGCCGCATCCCCGCGGCGTTCGCGCCGATATAGAGACCCTCGAGCGACTCCTTCGCCTGCTGGAAATTCGGCGCGACCTCCATCACCACGTGATATTGATTGAGCGGCTCGTAGATCGTCGACACCTGCCGCTGTCCGAAGGCGTCATAGAGCGTATTGTCGATCGCGCTCGTGGCGAGGCCGAGACGCGCGGCTTTGGCGCGATCGATGACGATCTCGCGGCGCAGGCCCTTGTCCTGCTGGTCGGAGCTCACGTCGAGGAGCGTCTTGTCGCGCCGCAGGGCGTCGACGATGAGCGGCGCGAAGGTCCGCAATTGCTCGAGATCGTCGGAGAGCAGCGTATATTGAAACATCGCATTGCCGGTTCGCCCGCCCATGCGAATATCCTGCACCGATTGCAGGAACAGGCTCGCCCCGCCGATGCGGGCGAATTTGGGACGCAGGCGCGCCATGATCTCGTCGGCGGACGCCTTGCGCTCGTCGAGCGGTTTCAATGTGACGAGCATGTCGGCGATATTGACCGGACCGCCGGGTCCGAAGCTTCCGCCGATCACGGCGGACGCCGAGGCGACGCCGGGATCGGCTTCGAGGATCGCGACGAATTGCACCATCTTCTCCTTCATCGCGGCGAAGGAGATGCTCTGATCGGCGACGACGGCGCCGCGCATGCGTCCCGAATCCTGGATCGGAAAGAAGCCTTTGGGCACGATCTGGAACAAATGGACATTGAGAGCGATCGCCGCGAGCAGCGTCGCGAGCGTCATCGCCGGTCGACGAAGAGCGCCGTCGAGCGTGCGCACATAGAAGCGATGCAGGGCCGAGAAGGCGCGTTCGCTCCATCGCAGCAGGAAAAAGCGCGGCGACCCCGCATGGCCGCGCAGGATGAGCGAGCAGAGCATCGGCGTCGCGGTGACGGAGAGGACGAGCGAGACGAGGATCGCCACGGACAGCGTCATGGCGAATTCCCGCATCGTCCGGCCGATGATGCCGCCCATGAACAGAATCGGCAGAAACACCGCCACCAGCGACAGACTCATCGAGAGGACCGTCGGCGCGACCTCGCGGGCGCCGACGAGCGCGGCCGAGCGCGGAGGCTCGCCCGCCTCGATGCGGCGCGCGATATTCTCGACGACGACGATGGCGTCGTCGACGATGAAGCCGGTGGCGATGGTGAGCGCCATGAGCGACAGATTGTTCAGGCTGTAGTCGAGGAGATACATCGCGCCCAATGCGCCGATGAGCGAGACCGGAACGCAGACGGTCGCCGGAACGGTCGCCCGGGCGTCCCGCAGCGACAGAAAGACGATGATCGCCACGAGAACGATGCTGATGAGAAGCGTCAATTCGATTTCGTGCAGGGATGCGCGGATCGTCAGCGTGCGATCCTGGACGATGCGCAACTCGACATCGGCCGGCAGGGCCGCCGCCAGCGGCCCAGTCAAGGCCCTGATGCGGTCGACGAGCTCGATGAAATTGGCGCCGGGCTGCCGATAGATCCGAATCTGCACGGCGGTCCGGCCGTTGCTCACTCCGTAGTTGCGGACGTCCTCGACCGAATCGACGACCTCGGCGACGTCCTTCAGCTTCACGGCCGCGCCCTCGCGATAAGCGACGACGAGCCCTTCATAATCCGCCGCCTTGCGCGACTGGTCGTTGGCGTAGAGCGTCAGGCGCCGGTCGCCCTCGTCGAGGGCGCCCTTCGGACCGTTGAAATTGGCCGCCTGCAGCGTCGCGCGCACATCCTCGAGCGAAACGCCATGCTCGAACAGCGCCGGCGAGTTGAGCTCGACCCGCACGGCCGGCAGCGCCGCGCCGCCGACCGAAACCTCCCCTACCCCTTCGATCTGCGCATATTTCGGCTGCAGCACATTCGACGCGACCTCGAACAGCTGCCCGGACGTCAGTCGATCCGAGAACAGAGCCAATATCACCACCGGCACTTCCGCCGGATTGGAGGTGCGAAAAGTCGGATTATTGCGCAGCGCCTGGGGAAGATCCGCGCGCGCGGCGGCGATCGCCGCCTGTATGTCGCGCTGCGCGCCGTCGATGTTGCGGTCGAGATCGAATTGGAGCGAGATTCGCGTCGAGCCGAGCGAGCTCGACGACGTCATTTCGGTGACGCCGGCGATCTGCCCGAGCCGCCGCTCCAGGGGCGTCGCCACCGACGCCGCCATGGTCTCCGGGCTCGCGCCCGGTATCGAAGCGGTGACGCCGATCACCGGAAAATCGATATTGGGAACCGGCGCCCTCGGCAGAAGGAAGGAGGCGGAAACGCCGGCGAGCACGAGGCCGAGCATCAAGAGGCTCGTCGCCACCGGCCGGGCGATGGCCGCCGCCGTGATGTTCATGCCGCTTCATGCTCCCTTGCGATCGCGGCTCGAAACGGCGCGGCTTTCGTCCAGCCGTCGAAAGCGAGATAGATCACCGGCGTCGTGAACAGCGTGAGAATCTGGCTGAAGATCAGCCCTCCGACGATCGAGACGCCGAGCGGCTGGCGCAGCTCGGCGCCTTCGCCCGAGCCGAGCATCAAGGGCAGCGCGCCGAGCAGAGCGGCGAGCGTCGTCATCAATATCGGCCGGAAGCGCAGAATGCAGGCCCTGTAGATCGCGTCGCGCGGCGAGAGGCCCTCGTCCCGCTCCGCCTGCAGGGCGAAGTCGATCATCATGATGGCGTTCTTCTTGACGATGCCGATGAGGAGAATGACGCCGATGATTCCGATGACGCCGAGATCGTCGCCCGCCAGCATCAGCGCGAGCAGCGCGCCGATGCCGGCGGACGGCAGGGTCGACAAGATCGTGAGCGGGTGGATGTAGCTCTCATAGAGCACGCCCAGCACGATATAGACCGTGACGATCGCGGCGAGAACGAGCAGCAGCGTGCTGGTCGAGGAGGCGTTGAAGGCCTGCGTCGCGCCTTGAAAGACGGTGATCACGCTCGCCGGCGTCCCGACCGCGGCCTGCGCGGCGCGCAGCGCCTCCATCGCGGCGCCGAGCGAGTAGCCGGGAGCGAGATTGAAGGAGATCGTCGTCGCGGGAAATTGCGCGAGGTGATCGATGGTGAGCGGCGCGGCGATTTCTCGGACGGAGACGAAAGTCGCGAGCGGCGTCTGCTGCCCGCCGTTCGTCGGGACCCGCAATTCGGCGAGCGTCTCGCGCCCGGAGCGTCCGCGCGTCACAGCTTCGAGAATGACGCGATATTGACTGGTCTGAGTGAACAGCGTCGAGACGATGCGCTGGCCGAAGGCGTCGTAGAGGATGTTGTCGATGATGGCGACGCCGACGCCATAGCGCGCCGCCTTTTCACGATCGATCTCCACGAACAGCGCATTGCCGCCGTCCCGCGCGCTGCTCGAGACGTCGCGAAGCGCAGGAGCGCGCGACAATTCGTCGACGAGACGGCCGGCGTAGTCGGAGAGCTCCGCGGGATTGGCGTCCTGCAGAGCGAAATGAAATTCGCCGCGGCTCACGCCCGCGTCGATCGAGAGATCCTGCGCCGGCTGCAGGAACAGCGCGCCGACCGCGCGCGTCCTCGCGGCATCCTGCAAGCGCCGCGTGACGACCGCGATCGGATCGGCGCGCTCGCCTTTGGGTTTCAGCTTGATCAGCAGGCGCGCGCTGTCGAGCGTGCGGTTCACGCCGTCGACGCCGAGAAAGGACGAGACATTCTCGACGGCCGGATCCTCGAGCAGCAGCGCGACGAGATCGAGCTGCTTGCGCGTCATCGCTTCATAATTGAGCGACTGGCCGCCTTCGAAGAACCCTTGGACGAGGCCCGTGTCCTGCGTGGGAAAGAATCCTTTCGGGATCGTCAGATAGAGCGCGCCGGTCAGCGCCAATGTCGCGACGAAGACGGCGAGCGTGGCGCGGGAATGCGCGAGAACGAAGCGCAGGGCGGCGGCATAGGCGTCGATCAGGCGATCGAACCAGTCATGGGCGTCCTTCCCGTCATGCGTATGGGCGTCGCGGGCCGTCAGCAGCTTCGCGCACAGCATGGGCGCGAGCGTCAGCGAGACCACCGCGGAAATGACGATGGTGGCGGAGAGCGTGACGGCGAATTCGCGGAACAGCCTCCCCACCACATCGCTCATGAACAGCAGCGGAATGAGCACGGCGATGAGCGAGATGGTGAGCGAGACGATGGTGAAGCCGATCTCGCGCGCGCCGATGAGCGCGGCGGACAGCGGCGTCTCGCCGCGCTCGATATAGCGCGCGATATTCTCGATCATGACGATGGCGTCGTCGACGACGAAGCCGGTGGCGATCGTCAGCGCCATCAGCGTCAGATTATTGAGGCTGTAGCCGAGCAGATACATGACGGCGAAGGCGCCGATCAGCGACAAGGGCACGGCGACGCTCGGAATGATCGTCGCGCGCGGGCTGCGCAGAAAGACGAAGATCACGGCGACGACCAGCGCGATAGAGAACAGGAGCTCCATCTCGACGTCGTGGATCGAGGCGCGAATCGCCGTCGTGCGGTCGGTGAGAACCGCCAGATCCACGGCGGCGGGCAGAGACGCGGCGAGCGCCGGCAGCAGCGCCTGGATCTGATCGACCACGGCGACGACATTGGCGCCGGGCTGGCGCTTCACATCGACGATGATCGCCGGCTCGAGATCGGTGAAGGCGCCGAGCTCGCGGTTTTCCGAGCCGTCCGCCACTTCGGCCACATCCTGCAGACGCACCGGGCCGGCCGGCCGATAGGCGACGACGAGGCCTTCATAATCGCGCGCGCTCTGCAGCTGGTCGTTGGCGTCGATGGCGAACTGCCGGCTGCGCCCGTCGATCGTCCCCTTCGGCAGATTGACATTGGCGTTGGAGATCGTGGCGCGCAGATCCTCGAGCGAAAGGCCGTGCGCGGCGAGCTTCGCCGTATTGGCGCGCACCACGACGGCCGGGCGATGGCCGCCGGAGACGCTGACCAGTCCGACGCCGGAGAGCTGCGAGATTTTTTGCGCGATGCGGCTGTCGGCGAGGTCCTGCACCTGCGTCAGGGGCATGGCCTTGGAGCGCAACGCGAGGGTCAGCACCGGCGCGTCGGCGGGATTGATCTTGGCGTAGACCGGCGGCGCCGGCAGATCGGTGGGCAGAAAGCTCGCCGCGGCGTTGATCGCCGCCTGCACCTGCTGCTCGGCGGCGTCGAGAGACAGCTTCAGGCTGAATTGCAGGGTGATGATCGAGGCGCCTCCGGAACTCGTCGACGCGATCTCGGTGAGACCCGGCGTCTGGCCGAGCTGGCGCTCGAGCGGCGCGGTGATGGTCGCGGCGACGACCTCCGGACTGGCGCCGGGATAAAAGGTGCGGACCTCGATCGTCGGATAGTCGATCTGCGGCAGAGCGGACACGGGCAGCAGGCGGAAGCCGATGACCCCGGCGAGAAAGATCGCGGCCATGGTCAAGGTGGTCGCGACCGGCCGCTCGATGAAGGGACGCGAAATGTCGAAGGCGCTCATCGCGCCTCGGCTTTCTCTGCTCGCCGCGCCCCGTCCGCCGGAGGCTCCCTGCGGCCGCCGGCGAGCGCCGCGGCCTGCTCGCCGGGCTTTGAGGGCTCGCTCTTCGGCGGACGCGTCACGACGACCTTGGCGCCGTCGCGCAGGCGATCGACGCCCTCCACGACGACGCGCTGGCCGGGCTCCAGGCCGCTCTCGATCACCGCGCGCTCGCCGTCGCTCGGGCCGAGCCGCACCGCGCGCACGGCGACCTTGTCGTCGCCGTCGAGCGCATAGACGAACGGCCCCTTGGCGCCGCGCTGAACGGCCGCGGCGGGAGCGACGACCACGTCCTTCAACGTCTCGACGGTCAATTCGGCGTTGACGAATTGATTGGGGTAGAGCGTCTCGGCGTCATTGGCGAATTCGGCGCGCAGCCGCACCGTGCCGGACGACGCGTCGATCTGATTGTCGATCGCATAGAGCGCGCCGCGGGCGAGCTGCTCGGAGCGCTCGTGGTCATAGGCGACGACGGCGAGCTTCTCGCCGGAGCGGAATCGCTTCAGAACGCTCTGCAGCTTCGCCTCCGGAAGGCTGAAGATGACGGTGATGGGCGAGAGCCGGGTCACCACGGCGATGCCGTTCGGATCGCTGGTCTGGACAATGTTTCCGGGATCGACGAGGCGCAGCCCGATGCGGCCGCCGATCGGCGCGGCGATGCGCGTATATTCGAGATCGAGCCGCGCGCGGCCGACCAGCGCGCGATCGATGTCGACCGCCGCGCGATATTGTCCGATCAGCGCTCTCTGCGTGTCGAGCTGCTGTCCGGAGACGCCGTCCTTGATTCTGCTGCGCAGAGATTCGTAACGCGAAAGATCGCGTTCGGCGTTTCTGAGGAGCGCCTCGTCCTTGTGCAGCTGGCCCTCCGCCTGAGCGAGGGCGAGCTCGAACGGGCGCGGATCGATCTCGGCCAAAATATCGCCGGCCGCGACCTCCTGGCCTTCCGTGTAACGCACCTTCAACAAAGGCCCGGAGACTTGCGGCTTGACGACCGATGTCGCCGTCGCCGTCACCGTGCCGAGCGCCGAGACGGCGACGGGAAAATCGCCGCGCACGATCTCCGCCGCCGCGACCGCCGTCGCCGGCCCGCGCGCGCCGCCGGGCGCGGTGCGGGCGGCTTCGCCCGGAAAATAGCGCCAGGCCGCGAAGGCCGCGCCGGCGATCAGCGCGACGACGACGATGCGCGACACGCCGAGCCGTTTCACGATACGCTGCACGCCGAACTCCGGAACTCGCGAAGAAGAGGCGGCGTCGCTGACATCGGAACTCATTGGATCGAACTCCGCGCGGATACGAATTTCCCTGCCATGTCGCCGATCAGGCCTTCTGCGCTGCGAGCGCGCGCCGCTCCCTTTGTGGCATGCTGCGGCGCAGCCGGCGCCAGGCGAGCACGACCGCGGTCGTCGACAGAGCGAGGCCGAAGGACACCCAGAGCGCCATCCAGCCGTTCCACAGCCATGCATTGCGGAACACGCCGAAATCCCAATGGTGGACGGCGGAATAGAGCCAGCGATAGAGCCGCCGGCTCGTGTCGATCTTGGCCAGCAGGCGGCCGTCGACAGGATCGATGTAGAGCGAGGTGTGGCCGGCGTCCGCGAGATCGACCCGCAGAACGGGAAGCGGCTTGTCGATCCGGGATTGATGGTGGGTGGGGTAGTAATAGCTGTCGTAGTCGATCAGCAGCTCGCGGCCGGAGATCGGCGTCGTTCCCGCGAGGCGCGCGGCCGCGGCGGCGAGGGCGTCCTCGCCGAAGGCGGCCTTGGTTCGGCTCGTCTCGACCGGGCGCCGCTCGCCGTCGCGCGAGACGGCGAGGAGAACGGCGTCGTCGCCGAGCCGGCTCCAGGACAGCGCGACCGTTTCCGGCGCCAGCGCCGTGGCCGCGGCGGACGAGGCGCCCGCCAGGGCCGTGGGCTCCGCGGCGCTTCGATAACGCGCGACTTCCTCCGGACTCGCCGTCGGCTGCGAGAAGATCTGCCCGGGATTTGTGGAGAAGAAGCCGCTCGCCGCCCACAAGAGGGCGAAGACGCCGCCGATGAGCCCGGCCCAGAAATGATAGGCGAAAAAGAATTCGCGATAGGGTTGCGTGCGGCCGCGCGAATAGGTGGGCCGGCCGAAGAATCCGGGCTTCCATTTCACGAAGCCGAGAACGACGCCGGTGACGGCGGCGGCGGCCGCGAAGAATCCGGCCCAGGACAGCGCCGCGCGGCGATAGTCGCCGGCGCCGACGAGATCGAGCCAGCGGAAGAGATGGAGCCAATTGCCGGCGTAGATCAAAGCGCGCTCGCCGCGCGTCGCCGACTGCACGACCTCGCCCGTGCGCGCCGAGACGACGATCTCGCGTCCGTCCGGCGCCGCGAAACGATGGAAGGGCCGCAGCGCGTCCGCGTTGCGGACGCCGACGGGCGCCTCTTCCGAACCGAGATAGGCGAGCTCGGCGCCCTCGGCCCAGAGGTCGGCGACGCGGCGCGCCTGCTCGGAGGAGAAGACGATGGGCGCGCCGTCCAGCGCCGAAACGGCCGAGCGCTGGCCGAATTGGTTCTCGATCAGCCACACGGGCGCGCCGGCGATGCGGACGAGGCGCCCTTCGGCGATCACGCCGTCCTCCTCTCCGGTTCGCCCGCCGCGCGCGCGCGCCTCGAGCGCTTCGCCGAGGGAGAGCCAGCTCGCCTCGGGCGCGAGGCTCTCGGCATGGGCGAGCTGCTGCGCGCGGGCGATCGGCGGCGCGGCGAGAAAGGCGATGACGAGTCCCGTCGAGAACCAGACGAGCATGAACAGCGCCAGCACGACGCCGATCCAGCGGTGCAGAAAAATGAGACTATTCATGGGGTCCGATGCTTTCTTCGAGGCGCGCGCCGGCCGGGGTCCGAGCGCCGGGGGCGCGTCGCAGATGAAATTTGGGCTTCGGCGCGGCGCGTCTCCGCCCGCCGTCGCCGTTTCGGCGACCTCGGCGGCGGCGCGCCGCGTTCCGATCATTTTATATAATATCGATAGGAATAATCAATGCTCCTTTGCCGTGCGGCATTCATCGCCGCGCCCGTCAGATCGGCGATCGATCGACGAGGTAGCGGACGCGGCCGTTCGCGCGCGGAGCGCGATCGAGATCGATGAGATGGCCCGCCTTGTCGCGCTTGGCCGCGAGATAGCGTTCGTTATGCGCGTTGCGCCGCCCCAAGACGCGCTGATCGGCGACGACCTCGAGGCCCGCCGCGCCGAGCGCCGCGATCTTCTCGGGATTATTCGTCAGCAGCCGCACACGTTGCGCGCCGAGCGCCTTCAGCATGGCGGCGGCGAAGTCGAAGCGACGGCCGTCCTGCTCGAATCCGAGTGTCTCGTCGGCGTCGTAGGTGTCGAAGCCATGGGCCTGGAGATCATAGGCCAGGATCTTGTTGCCCAGTCCGTTGCCGCGCCCTTCCTGATCGAGATAGAGGAGCACGCCGCCGCCGTTCTCGGCGAAATGGCGCGCGGCATGGCGCAATTGATCGCCGCAATCGCATTTGAGGCTGCCGAAGAGATCGCCGGTGAGGCAGGCCGAATGCAGCCGGACAGGGACGGGCTCGGCGAAATCGGGCTTGCCGATGATGATCGCCGTCTGGTCGCGCAGCCCTTCGCCGCCGCGGAACACGACGAATTCGGCGTCGGCCGCGCCGTCGAGCGGCACGCTCGCCCGCGAGACGATGCGCAGCCTCGCGGCGCAGTCGATGCGATAGGCCGTCACATCCGCCAGTCGGACGCCGAGCAGGCCGGGAAAGGCGGCGTCCGCCACGGGCGCCTCGGCGACGATCGCCCCAGGGAGCGCCTGCGCCAGCCGCATCAGCTCCAGAGCGCCCAGTTCCAAAGGCGTTACGGCCTGCAGCGGTTCGGCGAGGCGGGCATGCGGATCGAGCGCGAGAGTCGCCAGCCGATCCGGATCGAGATCGGCGATTGCGACGGCGCCGGCCTCCTGCGTCGCGACGCCGAGACGCCGCAGCCGCGGCGCGGTCAGCGCGAGCCGCGCCGATCCGGACGGCAGCAGCGCGCAGAGCGCAGTGTCGAGCGCGTCGACGGCGGCGACGAACGCATGCGTCGGCGCGTCGCGGAGGATGACGGGCCGACCCGCGCGGATCTCCGCGATCGCACGTTCGACGTCGACGCCCGTCGCGCAGGGCGAGCCTCGTGAAACAGAAAGAGCCGACACGGAGCCTCCGGATCGAGGGACGGATGAGCCAGAGGTATAATTCGTTTATCCCATCTAACAAGTCTATTTGTCGCTCGGCGGACCCGCTCCGGCGCGAGATGCCCTCGACACGGACGAAGATCCGTTCGATTATCGCTTCATCGGCCGAGCCGCGCGCGCATCCTCGAGGGAAGTCCGATGGAGTATTCCCCACTCGCCAAGCTGCTGCATTGGACCGTCTCCGCGCTCGTCGCCGCCCTGATCCCGATGGGCCTCGTCATGGCCGATCTCTCCCCCGGCCCTCTTCAGGATCGCCTGTTCGTGCTGCACGAATCCTTCGGCGTCGCGCTGCTCGGCCTCATGCTGCCGCGCATGCTCGTGCGGCTGCGCGCCGCCGTGGAGCCCGCGCCTCTTCCTCCGGCCGAGCGCGCCCTGGCGAGAGTCGTGCCTCTCGCTCTCTATGGCCTGCTGCTGTTCACGCCGCTCGTCGGCTGGGCCGCGCTGTCCGCCTATGGGCTCGGGCCAAATCTGTTCGGCTCGATCGAACTACCGACTCTCCTCGCCAAGGACGAGCCGCTGTCGAAGACGCTCTTTTCCATTCACGAAACCGCTGCTTTCGCGATCGGCGCGCTCGTCCTCCTGCATGTCGCCGGCGCGTTGCGCCACGGTTGGGGAGAAGGAAGCGTCATCCGGCGGATGGCGCTGAACGGCAGGGCGAGCAGATCGACATGGCCGATTCGGCACGCCCTGCGCCTCTGTGCGCGCCAATCGCGGATCTCGGCCGGCGATGCTAATCCGGTCTCGAGAACAGCCTGCGCCGCGCCTTCGGCGAGCGCGTCGATCAGCGGCGCGTCGCCGTCGCCGAGCCGCCACGGACTGGCGGCGGACGAGACGCGATAGCCCTGCGCCTCCAACGCCGTTCGCAGGATCGCCGCGGCGCGCGGGCCGGCGGCCGGGCCGAATCCCTTGTCGCGGCGCTGATGGACGTGAAACGCTTCGAGCATGGCGGCGTCCTGCTCATGGGCCGGCGACCAGAACTCGTTGCCGTCATAGGTCAGAGCCGCATAGAGCGGCGCGCCGCGCGCGGCCAGCGCCGCGGCGAAACGCGCGATCCATTCCGCCGAGACGAGATCGAAGAACGCCGCCGCAGTGACGAGGTCGACCGGCTCCGCCAGCGTCCTCTCCACTCCCGACGCGAGATCGGCGAGGCGGCATTCGATATGGATGCGGCGCCCGCTCTTCGCGATGACGAGCGGATCGCGGCTCTCGACAAAATCGCCCCATGCGGCGAGCCGGCTCCGCGCGGCCTCGAGCAGCGCGGGATCATGATCGATGAGACGCCATCTCTGACTCGCCGGAAGGACGGATGCGAAGCCGCGCAGATTGGAGCCGGCGCCGCAGGCGAGATCGACGATCTCGACATGGTCCCGCCCTTCGAACAGCGCGCCCGCAGCGTCGCGCAGATCGACGCTGCGGGCGCGATGGTCCGCGCCTTCGCGCAGATCGAGCCAATCAGAGGAAAAACCGCTCACGGCGCCTGCTTCGCGGCTGCCCCGATCGACCGCGCTCGCGCTCGGTCTCGGCGCAATGCGTCTCGCGGGGATGAATACGGGCCTTCATCGTCTCTGTCTTTTTGCGCCGACAGCGCCCGTCTTCGCATGGCTCGCAGCAAAAAACAACCTCGAAACCTCATGAATCAGATCGATGTTGCTCCCATACGAGGGCAAGACAACGCAATAAATTTCATATCAAAAATTCCTCTTGCGGCCCATTTATCATATCTATCGAGTATGATAAAAGCGCCGATTATCGTGGCAGTGTGGGAGCCTCCCATGGCGGCGCATCGAACTTCATTCAAGCCTCTTCTCTCGAAACTCCTCGCGCTCGCCGTCTCCTCGGCCGCGACGCAGACACTGGCCGCGCCCAGCGTCTATCCGACCGGAACCACGATCTACGATCCGGCGCGGGCGTATAACTCTTATGTGCTCTTCACCGGCGGCGACGACGTCTCGCGTCTCGTCGACCTCACCGGCGCGGTCGTGCACGAGTGGAAATATCCCGGCCAGCCGGTCGCCTTCATCGATCCCGCGCTCGTCGGCGGCGCGCGCGGACATGTCTTCGTCACGCTGGAGAGCGAGGACGGCAAAGGAACCGATCTGGCGCCGGGCCGCACGCAGACCCGCATTCGCAAGACGGTCGGCGAGGTCGACTGGGACGGCGCGACGCTGTGGAGCTTCGGCAAATCCGCGCCGGACGGCCGCTCGCATCAGCATCACGACATTGCGCGGTTGCCCAACGGGAACACGCTGGTGCTCGCCAATCTCTCCTATCCGCTTCCCGGCTTCGCCGCGCCGCAGGTGCTGGACGACGTGGCCTATGAAGTCGATCCCGACGGCGACATCGCCTGGACCTGGGCGGCGTCGGACCATATCGACGAGATCGGCTTCACGCCCGAGGAAGTGAAACTGATCAAGAGCTCCAAAAATCCAGATTATCTGCATGTCAACAATCTGAAGCCGGTCGGTCCCAATCATTGGTTCGACGAAGGCGACCAGCGCTTCGCGCCGGACAATCTGATCTTCGATTCGCGCAATGCGAATTTCATCGCCATCATCGATCGCAAGACGCGCAAGATCGTATGGACGCTCGGCCCCCATTTTCCGCCGGCGACGGCGGAGGGCGGCGCGGCGGCGCGCAAGGTTCCGCGGCCCGTCGACCAGATCTCCGGGCAGCATGACGCGCACATCATTCCGAAGGGCCTTCCCGGCGCCGGCAATCTGCTCGTCTTCGACAATCAGGGAGAAGCCGGCTATCCCCGCGCGGCGCTGAGCGTCATCGGCGGCTCGCGCGTGCTGGAGATCAATCCGGTCACCAGAGAGATCGTCTGGCAATATACGGGCGAGAGCTCCGGCAATCGCGGCTGGACCTTCCGCAGCACGCATATCAGCAATGCGCGGCGGCTGCCCAACGGCGACACTTTCATCGACGAAGGACAGTTCGGCCGCTTCTTCCAGGTGACGCCCGAAGGCGAGATCGTCTGGGAATATATCAATCCCTATCCGCGCCGCGGCAAGGATGCGGAGACCGGGCGGCCGACGCTGGATTACAGCGTCTATCGCGCGCAGCCGGTTCCATACGACTGGGCGCCCGCGGGAACGCCGCATTCCGAAACGCCGGTGGCGCCGCCCGAAAATGTCGGCTTCCGTCTCTTCTCCGCGAAATGACCGCCCGACTGTCCGAGGAGGCTTCCTTGCCGCACGAGAATTCCGTGACCGGCGAGACGCGGATCGCGCGCATCGTCGTCGTCGGACGTGTTCAGAATGTCGGCTATCGCGTCTTCGTCGCGCGCGAGGCGGGGCGGCTGCATCTCGCCGGATGGGTGCGCAACCGCAGCGACGGATCGGTCGAGACGCTGATCGCAGGTCCGCCGCTCGCCGTCGAGGAGTTCCTCTCGCTCGCCGCGCTCGGTCCGGCGAGCGCGCTCGTCGAATCCTTCCGCATCGAGGACGCCGACGCGCGCGCGCTCGGCGAGGGCGGCGGCGAGAGCGGATTCGTCGCTGCGCCCGCCGTCTGAAATTTCCGTCCTTCGCCCGCCGTCGCCGCGCGGACCGACGGCAGGGCGATCATGTTCCGAGCGCACGCGAGGGACGCATCGCTCCGCAAAAGAGAGAGGTTGTTCATGCCGAAATCGACCGCCAGGATTCTCGCCGGCATCGGCGTCTCGGCGCTGACCTTCGCCGGCGCGGCGAAAGCGGCCTCGCTGCAGGAAGCGGCGACGCTGCTCTCGGCGACCAGCATCAAGAGCCTGGAGTTCTCGGGCTCCGGCCATTGGCGGCAATTCGGCCAGGCGCCCGTCCCGGGCGGCGATTGGCCGAAATTCGACGTGTCCGCCTATAGCGCCGCGATCGATTTCGCCAAGCAGGGCGAACGCGTGCAGCTCACGCGCAGCCAGACGCCGGACGGACGCGCGCGGCCGGCGCCGGTCGAGCAGAAATTCGAATGGAGCGTGCTCGGCGACACGGCCTGGAATGTCGCGCCGCCGCCGGGCGCCGCGCCCGGAGCCGCTCCGGTCGCGACCGCCGCTCCCGCCGCCGTCGAAGAGCGCATCGCCGACATATGGACCACGCCGCAAGGCTTTCTGAAAGCCGCGCTGACCCATGGCGCCAAATCCGAAGCGGCTGGCGCGAATGTCGAGGTTTCCTTCGCGATCGGCGATCATCGCTATGTCGGGACCATCGGCGCCGATAATCACGTCGCGTCGATCCGCACCTGGATCGACTCGCCCGTGCTCGGCGACACGCTGCTGGAGACGACGTTCTCCGACTATAAGGATTTCGGCGGGCTGCATTTCCCGACGCATATCCATCGCAGCGCAGGCGGCCATGAGGTTCTGCATCTCGCCGTCGCGGCGGCCAAGGCGAATGGCGCGGTCGATATTTCGATACCGGCGGGGCTCCCGCCGGTCCCCGCGGTCAAGGTCGCATCCGAGAAAATCGCGGACGGCGTCTATTATTTGACCGGCGGCACGCATCACAGCGTCGCCGTCGAGGAGAAGGACCATGTCGTGCTCGTCGAGGCGCCGCTCAACGAAGAGCGCTCGCTGGCCCTGATCCAGAAGGTGGGCGAGCTCCTTCCGGGCAAGCCGATCAAATATGTGATCAACAGCCACGTCCATTTCGATCATTCGGGCGGGCTGCGCACTTTCGTCGACGCGGGCGCGACCATCGTGACGCAGACCATCAGCAAGGCGTTCTACGAAAAGGCCTGGGCGTTCCCGCATACGCTGCGTCCGGATCGTCTGGCGGCGTCGAAGAAGGCGCCGAAATTCGAGGCCTATGAGCACGAGCACGTGCTCGGCGAAGGCGACCACAGAATCGAGGTGCGTCACATCGCCGGCAGCGGTCATTCCGACGATCTCGCGCTCGTCTATCTGCCCAAGGAGAAGATCGTCGTCGAAGCGGACGCCTATACGCCCGGGCCCGTGGGCGCGCCTGCGCCGAAGACGCCGAATCCGTTTTCGGTCAATCTCTACGAGAATATTCAGAAGCTCGGGCTCGATGTGGAGCGGATCGCGGGCTTGCACGGCCGCGTGGCGAGCCTCGACGAGTTGCGGACGGCGATCGGCCGGCAGACCGCGGCGCAGTAGCAGTTGAAACGCCCGGTCGCGCGCGGCGCGCGGCCGGGCCCCACGGTCCGTGAGCGGAGGGCGCCGACGCCTCAGGAATAATAGGGCGAATGGATCGCCTTGCTCGCTTCGGCGACGACATCGCCGTCATAGAGCCGCACCGTCAGCGAGCCGCCCAATTGCTGCGCCGCCTCGGCGAGATAGCCGACCGCATAGGCTTTCGCATTCTCGAGCGAGTCGAATTCGTAGAAGCCGCCGATCGTATTGGTGTTGATCCCCGAAAGCCATGTCTTGCTCTTCAAGCCGGGGTTCTTCTTCATCGCCGTGTCGATCTCCTTCCACGGGATTTTCTCGAATGGAATGGAAACCTGGATCTCGGCATAGAGAAAAATCTTCTTGACGCTCATCTGTCCCTCCGAGGCTCGAGCACGACCGTTCGCCAGCCCATCGCAATAACCTACACAAACCTACTCATCTAACAAGATAGATTGGCCGAACATGGAGACATGTATCATATATTATTGATATTAATATATATTTGTCACATGTCCCGCTAGTCTCTTGACCAAATTGATATGATATTGCAGTCTCGCGCGAACCGGTGAGGACGCGCAAGGTGACGGCAAGCTACTACTCTCAGGCCCTGCACGGACCGTTCGACTCCTACGAGCTCGGCGACTTCGAGCTCGAGAGCGGCGACAAGATTCGCGGCCTGACGCTCGCCTACGCCACATTCGGAAAATTGTCGCCGAGGCGCGACAACGCCATCCTGTTCCCGACATGGTATTCCGGCACGTCGAAAGTCCTCGAGTTCGCCTATGTCGGCGCGGGCCGCGCGCTCGATCCCGAAAAATATTTCATCATCCTCGTCAACCAGATCGGCGCGGGCCTCTCCTCCTCGCCGAGCAATTCCGCGCCGCCCTTCGACGCGGCGCGCTTTCCGCGCGTCTCCATCGCCGACGATGTGCGCGCCCAGCATCGTCTGGTGACGGAAGCCTTCGGCGTCGAAAGGCTGGCGCTCGTTCTCGGCGGATCGATGGGCGCGCAGCAGACCTATGAATGGGCCGTGCGCTTTCCGAACGCCGTGCGCCGCGCCGCGCCGATCGCCGGCCTCGCGCGGGGAACGGCCCATAATCGTCTGCTGGTCTCGACCTTCATCGACGCCATCGTCTCCGACCCGGCCTTCGATGGCGGCTGGTATGAACGCGCGGCGGTCGTTCATCGCGGCCTGCGACGGCACGCGCGGCTCTTCGCCGCGTCGGGATTCACGCCCGCGCTGTTCAACCGCCGCGGATGGAGCGAGCTCGGCTTCACGACGGCGGATGATTTCCTCACCGGCTTCGTCGAAGGCCATTTTCTTCCGCAGGACCCGAATAATCTCGTCCTGCTCTTGTCCAAATGGCGCGACGCCGACGTGTCGCGTTCGACGAATGGCGATCTCGCGCAGGCGCTCGGACGCATCGGCGCCAAGACATTCGTCATCGCCATAGAGGAGGACGGCTTCTTTCCGCTCGCCGACATTGCGGCGGAGCAGAAGCTGATCGCGAACAGCGAGCTGCGGCGCATCTCCTCGCCATGGGGCCATCTCGCTCTCTTCGGGACCGACCCCGCCTACAACGCCGCCATCGACCATCATCTCGAAGAACTGCTCGCGGCCTGAGCCGCGAGCGCGCCCTCATCCGCCCGCAACCGAGGAGAACGCCATGTCGACCATCGCAACGAGCGCCACGGTTCCCGCCGATCGCCCGCCGATCGATCCCTATCCGCTGAGCCCTTATGTCGCCTGGGCGGGCAACCGCAACCGCGATCCCATTCTCTCGGTGTTCAAGGACATCTTTCCGAAGAGCGGCAATGTGCTGGAGCTCGCCAGCGGCGCCGGAAACCACATCAATTATTTCGCGCCGCACTTCGCCGGGCTGAGCTTTCAGCCGTCGGACTATGACGTCGACGTATTCGAGACGATCAAAAAGAAGCGCGCGGAAGCAGGCAATTCCAATGTCGCCGATCCGGTGCGGATCGATCTCACCGATCCCGCCACCTGGCCCGATCCGAAGGATCGGCTCTATGACGTGATCTTCGTCGTCAATCTGTTCCAGGTCGCGCCGGTCGCGATCGCCGACGGCATTGCCCAAGTCGCCGCGCGTGTGCTGACCGAGGACGGCTTCCTCGCGATCTATGGCCCGTTCAAGATCGAGGGCAAATATACGACGCCGTCCAACGAGTCCTTCGACAAGGAGATCCTCGCGGCCAATGTCGCCGAATGGGGATTGAAGGATGTGAAGGATCTCGAGAGGGCGGCGGCGGCCCACGGCGTCGCGCTGAAGAAGGTCCTCGATCTTCCGGCCAACAACTTCATCCTGATCTTCGGCCGCGCCTAGCGGTCGAAGCGATTCGAACGACGCACGGCGGAAAAGCCCTTCCCTCCCCTCCGCCGCGTCCCGCGGGAGAGGGGGCGGCCGACGTTTCGCAAAACTCTTGTGAAGCGCCGAGTCTGCTCCCTCTCCCGCGAGCGACGAAAGGTCGAGTTCGGGCTCCTCCCGCCATCCACGGAATCGACGCGCGCAGCGCCCTCGGTTCGCATGAAAATCGCCCTCGGTCAGGCCTGGACCGGCGGCGCCGCGCCGAACCGCCGCCCGATCTCCCGGCGAGAACCGCGCGGCGATCCACGCTGTCCATTCGGATGTTCGATATGAAGAAGAGAACGCTCGCGCTGGCGCTCGCAATCCTGTTTTATACGGCGGCCGCCTCGACGGCGAGCGCCCAAGTCGTCTCCAAAACCGAGACGCCGGGCTGGCCGAAAGAGCCGCAGGCGGCGCCCGGCGCGCCGAATATCGTGCTGGTGCTGCTCGACGACGTGGGGTTCGGCGCGACCGCGACCTTCGGCGGCGCGACGGCGACGCCGGAGCTCGACAGACTCGCCCGCTCGGGCCTGCGCTACAACGCCTTCCATGTGAGCGCATTGTGCTCGCCCACGCGCGCCGCTCTGCTCAGCGGCCGCACCGATCATCAGACCGGCTTCGGCACGGTGGCGGATGCGGCGGCGCCTTTCCCCGGATATAACGCCCATTGGCCGAAGAGCGCCGCCTCCATCGCCCGTGTGCTGCGCGACAATGGCTACAGCACCGCGGCTTTCGGCAAATGGCACAACACGCCCTATGCCGAGATCTCCCCGGACGGCCCGTTCGAGCGATGGCCCACGAGTCTCGGCTTCGAATATTTCTATGGCTTCCTCGCCGGCTACGACAGCCAATGGGCGCCGCGGCTCTATCGCGGCACAGTCCCAGCGGCTCCGCCCAAATCCATCGAGCAGGGCTATCATCTGACGAGCGATCTCGTCGACGACGCCGTGCATTGGCTGCGGCGTCACGAGGCGATCGCGCCGCAAAAGCCGTTCTTCCTCTATCTCGCGCCGGGCGCGACGCACTGGCCGCATCATGTTCCGAAGGACTTCATCGCGAAATATCGCGGCAAGTTCGACCAGGGCTGGGACCGACTGCGCGAGGAGACCTTCGCGCGGCAGAAGGCGCTCGGCGTCATTCCCGCCGACGCCGAGCTGACGCCGCGCCCTGCGGAGCTGCCGGCCTGGGATTCGCTCACGCCTGAGCAGCGCGCTCTCTATGCGCGCCAGATGGAAGTCTATTCCGCCTTTCTCGAACATACCGACCAAGAGGTCGGACGTCTCCTCGAGACACTGCGAACCGACGGGCTCGCCGACGACACGCTCGTCCTCTATATCGCCGGCGACAATGGCGGCAGCGGCGAAGGCGGGCTCGACGGCCGCGACCTCATCGATGCGGACGGCTCCGTTCCTCCGGCGCAGGAGCGGCTGAAGCAGGCCGACCGCTTCGGCGAAGAGCGTTTCGACAATCATTATTCCGCCGCCTGGGCCTGGGCGGGCAGCACGCCCTTCCAATGGCAGAAGCAGACGGCCTCGCATCTCGGCGGGTCGCGCGATCCGCTGATCGTCTCCTGGCCTGCGCGCATCGCCGACAAGGGCGGTCTCCGCACGCAGTTTCAGCACATCACCGACATAGCGCCGACGATCTATGAGGCGGCGGGCGTGAAATTTCCCGAGAGGGTCGACGGCGTTCGCCAAATCCCGCTCGAAGGCGCGAGCTTCGTGAAGAGCTTCTTCGACGCCTCCGCGCCGAGCTCCCACCCGCTACAAGCATTCGAGACCTCCGGCAATCGCGCGATCTACAAGGACGGCTGGTGGGCCGGCGCGCGCCATGTGCCGCCCTGGGGGCCGAGACGCGCCGATCTCACGCCGCTCGGTCAGCATCCTTGGGAGCTCTACGACCTCGCCCATGATTTTTCACAAGCGCATGATCTTTCCGCCGAGCGTCCGGAAAAGCTCGCCGAGCTCGTCGCCCTGTTCGAGACGGAGGCGAAGCGCACGCAGATCTATCCGATCCTTCCCGAGCGCAAGCCGCCGCCCTCGCCCGCCGACGGACGCGACGTGTTCGTCTATCGTCCCGGCGCGGACGATATCCCATCGCGCATCGGACCGAAATTCTCCGGCCGCGCGCACAGGATCGTCGCCGATCTCGTGGTTCCCGAAGGCGGCGCCGACGGCGTCATCTTCGCCGACGGCGGCGATTACGGCGGCTTCACGCTCTATGTGAAGGACGGCCTTCTGCAATATGACGCCAATTCCTTCGGCCGCATCACCGGACATGTCGCGTCGAAGGCGCGTCTCCCGACCGGCAGGCTGCGCGTCGCTTTCGAATTCACGCCGGCGCCGGGCGACGCGCCGAAGGGACCGCGCGGGCCGTACGCGGGAACGGGAAAGCTCATCGTCGCCGATGCGCCGGCGGGCGAAGGGCGGATCGAGAACCTCGTGCTCTCCTACAATGAGACGCTCGATGTCGGACGCGACGACGGCGCGCCGGTGAGTCCCGCCTATGCGTCGCCTTTCGCCTATGGAGGAGAAATCGAATCGGTGCGCGTGGAGCTGCGTTGATCGCGGTTTGCGCGCGCGCCGTTCTCCTCTGCCTCTGCGCGCTCGTCGTCTCGTCGGCGACCGCGCATTCGCAACCGGTCGCGGACGAAGCGGCGCGCCATGTCGGAAGCGTCGTCTGCGGCGAATGCCATGCCGCGCAGTCGCGCGCCTGGACGACATCGCATCATGCGCAATCCATGCAGGAGGCGACCGCTGCCACAGTTCTCGGCGACTTCGGCGACGTCGCCTTCGACGAGAATGGAAAGACCGCGCGTTTCTTCCGCCGCGGCGCGGCCTTCTTCATCGAGACGAAAGGGCCGGAAGGCGAAACGCGCGAGGAGCGCGTGCGCTACGCTTTCGGCGTCGCGCCGCTGCAGCAATATCTCGTGGAGGCGCCGGGCGGACGGCTGCAGGCCTTCGGCGTCGCCTGGGACTCGCGGCCGAAGGAGGAGGGCGGCCAGCGCTGGTTCAGTCTCTATCCGAAAGAGACGATCGCCTGGGGCGATCCGCTGCATTGGAGCAGCCGCAATCAGAATTGGAATTTCATGTGCGCCGATTGCCATTCGACCGGCGTGCGCAGGAATTACGACCTCGCGACGGACTCCTATCGCACGACGTCGACCGATGTGAACGTCGCCTGCGAAGCCTGCCACGGGCCGGGCTCGGCGCATGTCGCCTGGGCGCGCGGCGGCGCGGCGGCGAGCGCGAACAAAGGCCTCGTCGCCCCGGTGAGCGACGGCGCGGCGCGCGACCGTGCGGAAGTCTGCTTCCCCTGCCACTCACGACGCCGAGTCTTGTCCGAAGCGCCGGCGGCGGCGCGGCGCTTTCTCGACGACTATGCGCCTGTCCTGCTCGATGAAGGTCTTTATCGCGCCGACGGGCAGATCGAGGACGAGGTCTTCGAATACGCCTCTTTCCTGCAGAGCCGCATGTATCGCGCCGGCGTCGCCTGCATCGATTGCCATGAGCCGCATGGCGCTGCTCTGCGGGAGGAGGGCAACGCGCTCTGCGGCCGCTGCCATGATGCGGCGCGCTTCGACGTTTCCAGCCATCATCATCACGCGCCGGGCGCGCGGCAGGCGCAATGCGTCGCCTGCCACATGCCGAGCCGCGTCTATATGCAGATTCACGAGCGGCATGATCACGGCTTCCGCATCCCGCGGCCGGATCTCGCGCCGCTCGGCGTTCCGAACGCTTGCAATCACTGCCATTCCGACAAGCCGCCGTCCTGGGCCGCGGAAGCGATGCGCGGCTGGGGAAGCCGGCGCCTCGGTCGGGCCGGCGCGGCCAGCGCCATCGCCCTCGGCCGCAGAGCGGCGCCCAGGGCGGCTCGAGCGCTCGCCGCGGTCGCCGGCGACGCCGACGAATCGCCGATCATGCGGGCGACGGCGCTCTCGCTGCTCGCGCGCGCGCCGGGCGAGAGCGCGCTGAAGGCGATCGCCGCAGCGATCGGCTCCTCCGATCCTCTGCTGCGCCTCGGCGCGATCCGCGCGCTCGAGCCTTATGACGTCGAGACGCGCCGCCTCGCCTCGCCGCTGCTCGCCGATTCGACGAAGGCGATTCGTCTCGAAGCGGCGCGGCTCCTCGCCGCGGCCGGCGCCTCGGCCGAGGAATGGCTCGCCGCCGAGCTCGTCTCGGCCGATCGACCGGAGACGCATCTCGAGATCGGCGCGCTGCGCGCCGAACAGGGCCGGCCGCAGGAGGCGATGCGAGCCTTCGAGACGGCGCTGCGGCTCGATCCCAAATTCACGCCGGCGCGGCTCGATCTCGCCGATCTGCTGCGCAGCCTCGGGCGCGACGCCGAGGCCGAGGCGCCTCTGCGCGAAGCCGTGCGGCTCGATCCGAACGACGCGGCGGCGCATTACGCCCTCGCCCTCTGGCTGCTGCGCCAGAAGCGCGAGATGGAAGCGCGCGGCGAGATCGCCCGCGCCTTCGCGCTCGCGCCCGCCGATCCGGTCGTCGCTCGCGCCTATCGTCTCGCGACGCCGCCGCGGTGAGCGCGGCGGCGCGGTCTCGCTTCCATTAATTCTATTGCTTTGGTAAGAAAAGCTCGGTCGAGCACCGAGCGAGAGGGCGCAGGAATGACGACTTTGACCGTGAACGGGCGCGCAGTCGCGATCGACGTGGAGCCCGACACGCCGTTGCTCTGGGCGATCCGCGAGCAGCTCGGCCTCACCGGAACCAAATACGGCTGCGGCATCGGCCAATGCGGCGCCTGCACGGTTCATATCGACGGCGCCGCCGTCCGCTCCTGCAGCGTGCTCGCGGCCGATGTCGCCGGCAAGAACATCACGACCATCGAGGGCCTCTCCGAGAATGGCGTGCGGCATCGCCTGCAGCGCGCCTGGATCGATCATGACGTCCCGCAATGCGGCTATTGCCAGAGCGGCATGCTGATGGCCGCGGCGGCGCTGCTCGCCGAGACGCCGCATCCGACCGACAAGGACATCGACGCGGCGATCTCGAATATCTGTCGATGTGGAACCTTCCAGCAGGCGCGCGAGGCGATCCACGCCGCGGCGAAAGCGTGAGGCGGACGAAGATGAGCCAGTCTTTCACTCTTCACCGGCGCGGCTTCATCATCGGCGGCGCCTCGCTCGGCGCGGGTCTCGCGCTCGGTCTCGACATCCCCGGCGGCCCGAAGGGCGCGCTCGCGGCGGAAGGCGCGCCGGAAGTCAACGCCTGGGTCGTCATCGAGCCGGACGATCGCGTCGTCATCCGCATCGCCCGCTCCGAGATGGGCCAGGGCTCGCTGACCGGCCTCGCCCAGCTCGTCGCCGAGGAGCTGGAGTGCGATTGGTCGAAGGTCGCCACCGAATATCCGACGCCCGGCCAGAGCGCCGCGCGCAATCGCGTCTGGGGCGATTTCTCGACCGGCGGCAGCCGCGGCATTCGCGGCTCGCAGGATTATGTGCGCAGAGGCGGGGCGACGGCGCGCGAGATGCTGATTCAGGCCGCCGCGAACCAATGGAGCGTTCCGGCGAAGGAATGCCGTGCGGAGAAAGGGATCATCACTCACGCCGCCTCGGGCCGCTCGATCGGCTTCGGCAAGGTCGCCGCGGCGGCGGCGAAGCTGTCGCCGCCCGCCGATGTCGCGCTGAAGGACCCGAAAGACTGGAAGATCGCCGGCAAGGGCTTGGCGCGTCTCGACACCGCCGACAAGACCAACGGCAAGATGATCTACGGTATAGACGTGAAGCTGCCGGGTCTGCTGAACGCCGCGATCAAGGATTGCCCGACCTTCGGCGGCCGGTTGAAGAGCTTCGAGAAGAACAAGATCGCCGCAATGCCCGGCGTCGTCGACGCGGTGCGCGTCGGCGACACGGCGGTCGCCGTCGTCGCCGATACTTGGTGGCGCGCCAAGAAGGCGCTCGACGCTCTGCCGATCCTCTGGGAGGAAGGGCCGAACGCCGCCGCCTCCAGCGCCGCGACGGCCGCATGGCTGGCGGAAGGGCTCGACGATTCCCAGCCGGCGGGCGTCGGCAACAGCAATGGCGACGCCAAGGCGGCGATCGCCGGCGCGGCGAAAGTGATCGAGGCCGTCTACAGCTATCCGCACCAGAATCACGCCGCTATGGAGCCGTTGAACGCCACCGCGCTCTACACGCCGGAGCGATGCGAGGTTTGGACGGGAACGCAGAACGGCGAGGCGGCCTTCGCCGCGGTCGTCGCGGCGTCCGGCCTGCCGCCGCAGAAATGCGAGGTTCACAAGGTGATGCTCGGCGGCGGCTTCGGCCGTCGCGGCTTCACCGATTATGTGACGCAGGCGGTGCTCGTCGCCAAGCAATTCCCCGGACGGCCGGTGAAGCTGCTGTGGTCGCGCGAGGAGGACATGACTCACGGGAAATATCATCCCGTGACGCAATGCCGCCTCGTCGGCGCGCTCGATGCGGACAATAAGCTCGTCGGTCTGCGCATTCGCCTGTCGGGACAGTCGATCCTCGCCAGCGTGCGGCCCGAGGCGGTCAAGAACGGATTCGATCCGGCGGCGCTGCAGGGGCTCGTCGCGGCCGGCGACGCGCAATTGGGCTATGACATTCCCAACCTGCTCGTCGAGCACGCCATGCGCAATCCGCCGGTTCCGCCGGGCTTCTGGCGCGGCGTGAACATCAACCACAATGCGCTCTATCTCGAGAGCTTCATCGACGAGCTCGCTCACGCCGCCGGCGCCGATCCGCTCGCTTTCCGCCGCGGCTTGATGACCAACCACCCGAAGCAGCTCGCCGTGCTCGACGCCGTCGCCGAACGCGTCGGCTGGGGCCGGCCGGCGCCCGCCGGCGTTCACCGCGGCCTCTCCTCCTTCATGGGCTATGGCAGCTATGTCGCCGCGGCCGCCGAGGTCTCCATCGAGGATGCGGGCCGCGTCAAGATCCATCGCATCGTGGCGGCGACCGATCCAGGCCACGCCGTCAATCCGGCGCAGATCGAACGTCAAGTCTCGGGCTCTTTCGTCTATGGGCTGTCGGCGCTGTTCTTCGGCGAGATCACGGTGAAGAACGGCCGCGTCGAGCAGACCAATTTCGACGCCTATGATTCGATGCGCATCAAGGATATGCCGAAGGTCGAGACGATCGTCATGCCGAGCGGCGGCTTTTGGGGCGGCGTCGGCGAGCCGACGATCTGCGTCGCGGCGCCCGCCGTTCTCAACGCTTATTTCGCCGCGACGGGGAAGCGCATCCGCAATGCGCCGCTGCAGAAGCTCGAGGTCGGCTTCGCTTAATTCTCGCGAAGCCGATCGAGATCGCTCCGCGTGTCCACGTCGGAGTGGATCGCCTCGGCGGTCATTTCCAGCTCGACGATATTGTCGAGCCTTTGCAGCAGGCGCCGCGCGCCCTCGTCTCCACGCAGCTCGGCGAGGAGAGGAAAGATCGCGCGGCCGAGCAGCACCGGATTGCCGCGCCGTCCCTCGTGAACCGGTATCGCCGCGACGGCGCCGGTCGTCTCGAACGCGTCGATCAGGCGATCGACGATGCGCGCGCCGACATTCGGCATATCGCCGAGCAGTATGATGACGCCGTCGGCCTCACGCGCCTCGGCGAGCCCCGTCTGCAGGGAGGACGCCATTCCCTCGAGATGACGCGGATTATGCGCGAGCGTGACAGGAAGATCGCCGAGCGCGGCGGCGATGCGCTCATGATCCCATCCGGTCACGACGATGGTTCTGGCCGCGCGCGAGCCGAGCGCGGCGGCGACGGCGCGGCGGATGAGCGGCGCGCCGCCGAAATCCTCGAGCAGCTTGTTCGCGCCCTGCCCGGCGAAACGCGCGCCCTGCCCTGCGGCGAGCACGACCGCCGCGATCATGCCACATCCTTCACGGCGGAGCTCGCGCGCAAGGGCTTCCGCTCGCGCGCGAGAATCATCTCTCCGAGTATCGACACCGCGATCTCCGCGGGGCCGAGCGCGCCGATGTCGAGACCGACCGGCGCGCGAATGCGCGTCAGCGCGTCCCGCGAAGCGCCGCTCGCGACGAGACGCTCGACACGGCGCGCATGAGTGGCGCGCGAGCCGAGCGCGCCGATATAGAAGCAGGGCGAATCGAGCGCGGCGCGAAGCGCGGGATCGTCGATCTTCGGATCATGGGTGAGGACGACGATCGCGGTCACGGCGTCGAGGCCGATTTCGGCGAGCGCCTCCTGCGGCCAGCGCCGATCGAGACGCGCGGCGGGAAATCGCTCGGCCGTGGCGTAGGCGGTTCGCGGATCGACGATGAACGTCTCATAACCGGCGATGCGCGCCATGGGCGCGAGCGATTGCGCGACATGCACGGCGCCGATGATCACGAGCCGCGGCGCCGGCTCGCGCCGCTCGATGAACCATCGCCGCGCCTCATGCGTGACGACGCCGCTCCAGCGGGAATAGGATTCGAGCGGATCGCCTCGCCCGATGTAGCGGGCGGCGCCGCCGTCGAGCGGCGTGGCGATCGCATGAGCGCGTCGCTCCGCGATCGAGCCGAGCGAGACGTCGAGCAGCTCGGCCGCCGCATCGTCGAGCTTTTCGATCAGCACGCAGATGCGCCCGCCGCAGGAGAGGCCGACGCGCCAGGCGGTCTCGTCCGCCACGCCGAATTCGAGAACGCGCGGGACGCCGCCGGCGATCGCCTCGAGCGCGGCGACGATGACGTCGTTCTCCACGCAGCCGGCCGAGACCGAGCCGAGGAAACAGCCTGTCTCGTCGACCACGAGATGCGAGCCGACCGGCCGCGGCGCCGAGCCGGAGGTCTCGATCACAGTGGCGATCGCGACGCGACGGCCCGAACGTCGCCAAAGCTGCGCCTGCAGCAATATCTCTGTATCTTCCGTGGCCATTCGAATGCCCGTCAGCGACGATCCGGAGCGCCGGCGGCCTGCTGCCGGACCGCAACGCCGGCGCCCTCGCTCGTCGAAGCCGACTGGCGCGCCAGCGCCAACTGCATCGCGGCGTCCAGCGCGGCCTCTGGAGCGACTTCTACATCGGGTCGAACGCCGACGCCGTCCCAATCGCTCTTCGTGACGGGATTTTCCGTCCGGCCGTTCGGCGCGACGAGGAACAAATCCGGCCCGATCGCAACCACCGCGTCCGGTTCGGTCGCATGGGCGCCGCCTTTCGTCTTCGCGCCGATGATTGTCGCGCGTCTCAAAGCTTGCAGATGATATGCGAAGCCCTCGCCGGCGGAGAAGGTCTCGGGGCCGACGAGGATGAAGACCGGCTTGTCGAGATAATAGCCGGGCGTCTGGCTGGTCCAGAACTCCTCGGTCCTGAAATCCAACGTTCCCTTGTTGCGCCAGATGGCGCTGGCGAGATGAATCGGTCGCGTCGGATCGAGCAGGAAGCTGCTCAGATAGGCGACGGATCGAGGATGACCGCCTCGATTGCCGCGGATGTCGAAGATCAGCGCGTTCGTGTCGGCGACGAGACGCATGGCGTTGTTCGCCACATCCCGGAATATCTCCGGAGGCGCAAATCTGCCGAGACGAATATAGCCGATATTTCTTTCGAGGCGTTCCACCCGCTCGAATCCGGCGTCATTCGGCGGAGGCGACGCGGCTTGCCCTGGCGGCCGCAAATTGCGAACCACGAATATGTGCTGGTCGTTCGTGAACGACCGAAGGTCGGCGGTGATGCGTCGAATGAATTCGTCCCGATCGACGAGATCGTCATACGCCTTCGCCGCGAGGGCCTTCTCGAGGGCTGCGGCCGCGCGGTCGCCCTTGTCCGGATCGACATATGCGGCCCGAAATCCGGAGGCGATCTCGCCCACCGCTCGACGAATCGCGAGACGATCCGATTGCGGCGCTTGCGATGCAGCCGCGGGCGCCGTGTCGGCGCATGCGGGCCACGATAGAATCGCCGCTAACGCCGACAGCCTGCGAGCCGCGAGGACATGCGATCGAACGGATTTCATCGGACGCTCCATGTCGCATGCATCGGACACGTTCGGCCTCGGCTCAACGCCCTGCGACATAAGGCGAGAATCCGCTTCTGTTCGGCATTTCTATCTTCGGCAGTCTCTGTGCGTCGATCGGCTCGTCTTCTCCGATCACGCCGTTGAGATGGAGAAGATAGGCCGTGACCGCATAGACCTCTTCGTCCCGCAGCGACTTCGGCGCGTCGAAGGGCATCGCCCTGCGCACATAGTCGAACACCGTCGTCGCATAGGGCCAATAGCTGCCGATCGTCTTCGTCGCGGGCTTGTCGCCTTTCAGCGTGCCGAAACCGCCGACCAGCCGGTCGTTCGGCTTGCCTTCGCCCTTCTCGCCATGGCAGGCGACGCATCGCGCCTCGTAAATCAGCCGTCCCTCGCGCGCCGTCCCCGAGCCGGGCGGCAAGCCCGCGCCGTCCGGGCCGACGCTGATATCGAAGCGCGCGATTTCCTCGGGCGCAGCGACGCGCCCGAGCGCCGGCCCCTCGGCCCGCGCGCTCGCGCAGCAGAGCAGCGCGAGCAGCAGCGCCGGCGCGGCCGGGTCACGCATAGACATGCGTGACCTTCCCGCCCGGAGCCACTCCCCAGCTGGCGATCGCGTTGAAGTGATAGAGCGCGCGCGTTCCACGCCGCGCGAGCAGCGCCTCGCGCGTCGGCTGAACATTGCCTTCCTCGTCGGCGGCGCGGCTCTGCAGCACGACGGGACCGCCGTCCCAGCGCCAGGCGAGACGAAAGCGCGTCAGCGCTTTCGAGAGGACGGGCTGCTGCAACGCCGCCTCCGCCCAGCTGCGGCCGCCGTCCGCCGAGACTTCGACCTTGGCGATCCGTCCTGCGCCCGACCAGGCGAGGCCGGAGATCTCGTAGAGCCCCGGCTCTTTCAAGGACAGTTCGGGAGAAGGCTGCGTAATCACCGATTTCGCCTCCATGGCGAAGACGAATTGCAGCGCCGATCCGTCGGGCCGCAGCAGCGTATATTTGGCGGTCTCGTCCCGCGTCATCACCGGCCGCTCGACGAGCTTCAGGCGGCGCAGCCATTTGACCTGCATATTGCCTTCATAGCCCGGCAGCAGCAGGCGCATCGGATAGCCGTTGGAGGGGCGGATGCGCTCGCCGTTCTGGTAGAGCGCGATCAGCGCGTCGTCCATCGCCTTGGCGAGCGGCACGCTGCGGCTCATGCCCGCCGCGTCGCCGCCCTCGGCGAGGACCCAATGCGCGGCAGGGTCGACGCCCGCCTCGTCCAGCAGAAGGGAGAGCGGCACGCCCGTCCATTCGGCGCAGGAGACGAGGCCGTGCAGCCGCTGCGCGTCGGCGTCCAGCGCCTCCGACTGATAGAGCTGCGCGCTATTGCCGCCGCATTCGATGAAGGCGATGCGCGACTCCATCGGATAGCGCGACAGAGCGTCGAGCGAGAACACCAGCGGACGCGTGACCAGACCATGCAGGAGCAGGCGGTGCTTGTCCGGATCGATATCCGGAACGCCGCTGTGGCTGCGCTCGAAATGCAGCCCGTTGGGCGTGATCGTCCCGGCGAGCCGATGCAGCGGCGTGCGCGAGGCGCCGGAGCCCGGCGCATTCGGCGGATTGGCGAAGACGCGCGCGACACTCGCCTCGAAGCGCGAGGGTTGGCCATAGGCCGCGAAGGGCGAGCCCGGGGCAGACATCCACGGCTCGACGGCGAGCGCTTCGGCGCGCGCCGGGTCCGCGGCGGCCGCGCCGGCGAACGCGGCGCCGGCGACGAACGCTCGCCGATCCATGAGGCCGTTGCCGGCGGCGGGTTCGAGACTGGGCGTAGGCGCCCGTTGCCGACGCCTCATCTCATCGTCCCGGAACATCGAGGTCACCGCCGCCGTAACGGCGAGCGACTGCGGGGTTTGCGCGCATGAAGGAAGTTCTGCCGGCTCATAACTCTACAAGATAACTAGATATATCCTGCCGGATGCGATGCCGGCAAGAGCCGATCGCGTGGCGGAGCCGATGAGGCCGGAGCTGCGAGAGAGCCTCGGCCACGCTTTGCGCAGCCGGGTCATTTTCCAAAGGCGCGCAATCGAAAGAACCGATCGCGTCGTCTCATTTCTTGGATGATTTCTCGCTTCTGACCTTCTCGAAGAAGGTCGAATCGAAGAGGCCGTCGACGCTCGGCGCCTTGTCGGCGACTCCGAGGGTCACCTGATAGGCGAGCAGGGCTCTCGTCGACTCGGTGATGGCCTTGGGGTCGACGACGAAATGAACGGCCGGCGACGACAGCGACTTGCGGATCGTCGCGCCGTCGACGATGCCCTTGGACAGCGCCGCTTCCACATGCGGCGCGGCGCGGTCGGGCTTTTTCTGCAATTCCTCGACGGCGCGGACGAGGCCGTCGACCAGCGCCTGCACCTGTCGCGGATGCTTCTCGAGGAAGTCCTTCGAGACCGCCGCCACGGTGCCCGGCTGACCGGGGAAGAGTTCCGAGCCGCCGGCGAGCAAAGCGATCTCGGGATTGGCCTTCTGCACGATCGTCAGCGTCGGCTCGCGCACCGTCGCGGCCTCCACGGCGTTGGCGAGCAGCGCCTGCTGCGTCGCGTCGATGCCGATGGAGATGATCTCGACATCGGCCGGATCCGTATGCGTCGCCTCGCGCAGCCAATATTGCAGATTGGCCGCCGGCACGGAGCCGGGCGGCTGAGTGGCGATCTTGGCGGGCCTGCCATTGGCGGCGCGGAAGGCCTTGAAGGCCGCCGCCGGCGCGACGCCTTTCTTGAAAAAGGCTCTGAGCTTGGGTCCTCCCACGAGGACATTCTCATCCACGGCGAGGGCGGCCACGACGCGCAGGTCGACGCCCTTGGCCCGACCCGCCGCCGCAGGCGCGACGCCCGCCACATAGATGTCCACGCCTCCGCTCGCGGCCGCCTGCACGATATTCGGCCCGCTCTCGAAAATTTTCGTCTGGAGCTCGAGTCCGCCTTCGCGGAGCCAGCCCTCCTTCTCCGCCACGAACAGAGGCGCCGCGCCGATGACGGGGATGACGCCCACCCGCGCCGTCACCGTCTCGGCTCGCGCGGCCGTTGCGTGGAAGGCGATGGCCACGGCCATCGCGACGAGCTTTTTCGGCGCCACTCTCGATCCTCCCCAGATTTCGACTGCGAGGAGGAGAGTTTGCTCCACACGGATAATTTAGTCTATGGTCGCGATAGACCAGAGGGGATGATAATTGTCGGAAGAAGAGGATCGGGCGCGGACGTCGCAATCGGATCCGGGCTTCGCGGCGCCGGTCACGCCGGCGGGGCTCTACGAGAAAATGAAGGAGACGCCCTTCGCGGGGCGGCTGAGCTGCAGCGTCGAGCAGGCGGAGGCCGGCTCCTGGCGCGAGATCGTGCTCGATTACGAAGTGGGCTCGAGCGGCGTCGCCGACGGCGCGACGTTCAAGGCGACCTTCAAATTCTATTCCGACTGGGCGCTGTTCCAGACCGCAGATCCGAAGGGCGCCGATTATGTCAGCGCGGAATATCAGGCCGGTCCGCTCGCGTCGGGACAGTCGCCGGCGAGCGTGCAGCATCTTTCGGTCCGCTTCGACCAGAAGGGACATGAGCGGCCCTATCAGAAAGCATTGATCGTCGATGTGATCGACGGCTATCTCAATATCGGCGATCACATCGTCATTCGGCTGGGCGATCGCCGCGCCGGCGGGCCCGGCACGCGCGTCCAGACTTTCGTCGATGACGATTTCCGCTTTCGCGCCTATGTCGACCCGCTCGGCACGTCGCGCTATGTCGCCGTGCCGGGCGACGTCTCGCTGCGTATCGTCGCCGGCGCGCCGGCGCGGCTGTCGCTCGTCGGTCCGCGCTTCGCGAGGCCGGGCGCTCCGGCGCCGTTTCGTCTTTCCGCGCTCGATCGCTGGGGCAATATCATCGGCGATTTTCCCGGCCGCGTCCGCATCTCGATCTTTGCGGGCGCCGAAAGGGTCGCCTCTCGCGAGATCGCCTTTCCCGAGCAAGGCTGGGCGAGCGTCGCCATCGCGGATGTCGCGACCGATCGCGGCGATCTGCGTCTCGTCGCCGAGCTCGACGCCCGCGGCGTTCCCGCCGCGGAAGCCTTTCTCTCCGTCCTCGCCGAGGCGCCGGCGCCGCGCGCCTTCTACGCCGATCTGCATGTCCATGCGCATGACACCGTGGGCACGAACAGTCCGTCCTACAACGCCGCCTTCGCGCGCGACGTCGGCGGCGTCGACGTGTTCGGCTATACGGCCAACGACTTTCAGATCACCGACGCGAACTGGCGCGACGGCGTCGCGGCGGTGAATGCGCTGAACGCGCCGGGGCGCTTCGTGACCTATCCGGTGCAGGAATGGTGCGGCGGGTCGACGGCGGGCGGCGATCACAAAGTCATCTTCCTCGGCGAGGAGGCGCCCGCCTTTCCCTATGACGCTCGAGGGCGGCACAATCGCACCCTGTCCTGGAACGAGGACATGAAGTCGCCCGAGGTCGAGCTCGGCCGCTGGCCGGTGAACGAGCTGTGGGACGCCTATGGCCATTCTCCCGAAACCCATCTCGTCGTACCGCATGTCGGCGGGCGCCGCTATATCGCCGATTGGCATCATCCAGAGCTCGAGCGCCTCGTCGAGATCGCTTCGGCCTGGGGGCATTTCTCCTGGCTCTACCAGGATGTGATCGCGCGCGGCTACAAGCTCGGCGTCTGCGCGAACAGCGACGAGCATCGCGGACGGCCGGGCGGCGGCGCGCCCGGCGTGCAGGTGTTCGGCGTGCGCGGCGGCCTCACCGGCGTCTTCGCCGACAGCCTCGACCGCGCCGCGATCGGCCGCGCTCTGCGCGCGCGCCGCACATTCGCGACGACCGGCGAGCGCGCGGCTCTCATCGTTCGATGTGGCGACCACATCCAAGGCGACGCTTTCGAGCATGACGGCCCGGCCGAGATCGACTATCGATTCCTCGGCGATGCGGGCTTCGAGGAGATCGCCGCTTTCGACCATGACGGCCTGCTCTGGCGCCGCAATCTCCATGCGGAGTTCGGCTTCTCCAGGACGCGCGCGCGCCTGCGCTGGGGCGGCGCGCGCATAAGAGACCGCTATCGTTGGGCGAGCTGGAACGGGCGTCTGCGCGTGCAGGGCGCCGTCCTGCGCAGCTTTACGAGCGTCGGCTTCGAGCACGATGAAGAGAACGCCTGGCGCGCCGGTGCGACCGACATCGGCTTTCGCTCGGAGACCTACGGCGACTCCGACGCTCTGGAGTTCGAGATCGACGATCTCGCCGCCGCGCGCTTCCTCGTCGAGGGAACGATCGGCGGCTTCGTGAAGGTGGGCGATCCGCGCTTTCCCGCGCCCTTCGTCCACGCGCCGGAGTTTCGCTGGGAGGCGACGGGCCGCGAGCTGATCGAGAAAAGCGAGCTGCGCCTCGAACTCGGCGGCGTCGAATTGTTCCTGGCTTTCGAGCGTCTCGCCGACGCGCCGCTTCCGCGCGACCTCGCCGGGCGCTTCACGCTGGCGCCGCGCAACGGGCCGTTCGGCTTCCGGCCCGTCTATCTGTTCGGCCGCCAACGCGACGACGCGAAGGTCTGGTCGTCCGCGCTGTTCATCACATTCCTCGATGCGCCGCGCGAGCGAGAGGCGTCATGAAGCGTCACTTTTCCGCTTTCGCCGGCCTCGCTTTGTTCCTCGGCGTATGGGAGCTGGTCCCCGCCTTCACGCCGGGAACGCGCGCGCTGCTGCCCGTGCCGAGCCAATTGCCGGGGGCGTTCTGGCGCGAATTGCAGAACGGCGCCTGGCTCGCCTGCGTCGGCGCGAGCCTGTCGCATTATCTCGTCGGACTTCTCGCCGGCGCGACGCTCGGCGTGGCGGCGGGCGTCGCAACCGGCGCGCATCCTCCATTCGAGTGGGCGACGGCCTGGGTCACGCGCATCCTTCGGCCCATTCCCGGCCTCGCCTGGATACCCTTCGCGATCCTCTGGTTCGGCGTCGAGGAGAAGGCGGCCGTGTTCATCATCGCGATCGGCGTCTTCTGGATCGTCTATTTCTCGGCCCATGGCGCCATTCGCAATGTGGATCGCGATCTCGTCGAGGTGGCGGCGGCCTTCGGCTTCGACAGCGCCTGGGAGAAGCTGGTGAAGGTGCAGTTTCCCGCGAGCCTGCCCGGCATTCTCGTCGGCGTGCGCACCTCGCTCGGCCAGGCGTGGATGGCCGTGGTCGCGGCGGAATTGTTCGGCGTCGCCGGCCTCGGACAGCGCATGAGTCAGGCCTCCAGCCTGCTCGCGACCGATATCGTCGTCGTTTATATGCTGACGATGGCGGCGCTCTACGGCCTGATCGACACGGCCTTCATATTCGCGCAATCGAGGCTCCTGACATGGAAGGCGTGACGGCGCGCCCGCTCATCGAGATCGAAGGACTGGCGCTCGGCTATGAGCACGAGGGCGCGCATGTCGCCGTGCTCGAGCGGCTCGATCTCTCCATCGCGTGCGGCGAGTTCGTAGCGATTCTCGGATCGTCGGGCGTCGGCAAATCGACGCTGCTGCGCGTGCTGATCGGCCTCGCCGCGCCCTCCGCCGGCGTCCTTCGCTTCGACGAAGATTCCGATTGCACGATGGCGCTGGTGTTCCAGGACGCGCGCCTGCTTCCCTGGCGCCGCGTCGAGGCCAATGTCGCGCTCGGCCTCGAGAAGACGAAGCTCTCGAAGGACGAGCGCCGCGCCCGCGCGCAGGAGGCGCTGCGCGGCGTCGGGCTCGAGGGCTATGGGCAGCGCTTTCCCCATCAGCTCTCCGGGGGCCAGAGGCAGCGCGTCGCTCTCGCCCGCGCGCTCGCGGTGCGGCCGGCCCTGCTGCTGATGGACGAGCCTTTTTCCGCGCTGGACGCGCCGACGCGGCGACGCCTGCAGGACGATCTCCTCGCGCTCTGGCGCGAGACGGGCAAGACGATCCTTTTCGTGACGCATGACATAGACGAAGCAGTCTATCTCGCCGACCGCGTCCTTGCGCTCGGCGGCAAGCCGGGCGAAGTCCGCGCATCCGTCGTGATCGACGTCGCGCGTCCGAGACGGCGCGCAGACCCGCGCCTGCATGCGCTGGCGTCGCTCGTGGAATCGAAATTGCGCATCGATTGATGCGCGCGAAACGGCGGAGCCGTCGCGAGACGCCCGCCGGCGCTTCAGCGCGCGCCCGCCATGCGTAGGAGCGCGCTCCGTCCTCGCGCCGCCGCCCATTCGCCGAAGCGGTCGAGATAAAGATAGACGACCGGCGTCGTATAGAGCGTCAGGATCTGGCTCACCATCAAGCCGCCGACGATCGCGATGCCGAGCGGCCGGCGAACTTCGCCGCCATTGCCGAAGCTCAGAGCCAGCGGAGCGGCGCCGAGGATCGCGGCCGTCGTCGTCATCATGATCGGCCGGAAGCGCAGCACGCAAGCTTCGAAAATGGCCTCATAGGACGACGCATGGCGCGCGCGCTTGGCGTCGATCGCGAAATCGATCATGAGAATCGCGTTCTTCATGACGATTCCGATGAGCAGGATGACGCCGATGAAGGTGATGAGGCTGAATTCGGTGTGGAACAAGAGCAGCGTGAGCACCGCTCCGATTCCGGCGGACGGCAAGGTCGATAGGATCGTGATCGGGTGGATGTAGCTTTCATAGAGGATTCCGAGCACGATATAGACTGCGGCGAGCGCCACGCCGACGAGCAGCAGCTCGCTCTCGAGCGCCTGGGTGAAGAGTCCGGCCGTGCCTGCGAGCGCGCCGATGACGGTCGTCGGCACGCCTATTTCTTTCGAGGCGCGCTGAATGTCTTCCAACGCCTGGCTCAGCGAACCGCCTTCGGCGAGGTTGAACGAGATGGTCGTCGCGACGAAAAGGCCTTGATGATTGACGGCGAGCGCCGTGGGACGGGAGGCGAAGCTGGCGATAGCGGACAGGGGAACCATGGATTCGACGCCGGTGCTGACCGCCGAGCCCGTCGACGGCGCCCCATTGCCGACGACCGCGAGCGAATTGGTCGCGGCATTGCGCGCCGCGGCGTCGACGGCGGCGCCTGCCGAACCGGAGGACGGCGCGACCGTCCTCGTCGCCCTCGCGACAGCCGTTCCCGCGGGCGCGTTGGTCACGGCGGCGCCGCGCGCCGGCGCGCCGGCGGTCGAGACATACACATCCTTCAGCGACTCGGGCCGGCGCGCGCCGCGCGGGTCGACGCCCATCACGACGTGATATTGATTTTGCGCCTTGTAGATCACCGAAACTTGCCGCTGGCCGAATGAATCGTAGAGAGCATTGTCGATCTGCGCGGCGGTGACGCCGAGCCGCGAGGCCGCGTCCCGATCGATCGTCACATCGGCCTGGAGCGCTTTCCGCTGCAAATCCGAGCTCACGTCCCGCAGCACGTCGCCATGAGACAGAGCCTCGACGAGGCGGGGCGTCCATTCGTAGAGTTCGGCGTCGTCACCGAGCAGCGTATACTGATATTGAGCATTGGATTGTCGCGCGCCGACGCGGAAGTCCTGAATGGAAGTCAGAAACGCTCCCACGCCGGGAACCTTCGCGAGGACGGGCCGCAGACGAGCGATCACGCTGTCGGCGCTCTCGCGCCGCTCCTCCAGGGGCTTCAGATTGACGAGAATCGTGGCCGTGTTGACGGCGCTCCCGTCGCCGCCGATCCCCCCGCCTCCCGCGAAGCCGATGACATTGTCCACGGCCGGATCCCGCCTCACGAGCGCGATCGCTTCCACGAGCTTCTTTTTCATCGCCTGAAACGAAATGCTCTGGTCGCCGCGCAGGGCTCCGACCAATCGTCCCGTGTCCTGCTGGGGAAAATAGCCTTTGGGGATGACGTCGATCAGCACGATGTTGAGCGCGATCGTCGCGAACAGGACCAGCACGACCTTGCGCGGATGACGTAGCGCGACGACGAGACTGCGCTCATAGGCGCCGTGCATTCGGTCGAAGAAGGTCCGCCGCTTCGGGCGCTCGTCCGCCGACGTCTTGCGCAGCAAGAGAGCGCAGAGCATGGGGGTGGTCGTCAGAGAAATGACCAGCGAGATGAGAATCGCGATCGAGAGCGTCGTCGCGAATTCGCGGAAAAGCCGACCGGAAACGCCGCCCATGAACAAGATGGGCGTGAAGACGGCGACGAGCGACAGGCTGATGGCGAGGACCGTGAATGCGACCTCGCGCGCGCCGAGCAAGGCCGCGTCTCGCGGCGCCGTTCCGGTCTCTATGTGACGAGAGACATTCTCGACGACGACCACGGCGTCGTCGACGACGAAGCCCGTCGCGATGGTCAGCGCCATGAGCGAGAGGATGTCCAGCGTGAATCCGGCGAGATACATCACGGCGAAGGAGCCGACGATCGAAATCGGCACGGCGATGCTCGGAACGATCGTCGTGCGAAGATCGCGCAAGAAGAAATACACGACCAGGATCACGAGAATGATGGCGAGGACGAGCGTCGTCTCGGTGTCGGCGAGCGAGGCGCGGATGGTCAGCGACTTGTCGCCGGCCACAATGAGCTTCACATCCGCGGGCATGGCGGCCTCGAGCGCCGGCAGCTCGGCTCTGACCCGCTCGACAGTGTCGATGATATTCGCGCCCGGCAGCGACAGCGGGACGACGGTGACGGCCGGATCCTCGTTGAAGAAGCCGGCGGTTCGGACGTCCTCGATCGAATCCGTGACATTGGCGACGTCGGACAGGCGAACGGCGTTGCCGTTGCGATAAGCGACGACGATCGGCGCATAGTCCGCCGCCCTGACGGCCTGATCGTTGGCGTAGATTTGAAAACTGCGTCCGTTCTCCTCGATGGAGCCCTTCGGACTGTTCGCATTCGCGGAGGCGACCGCCGCGCGGATGTCCTCCGCGCCGAGCCCGAATTTGTTCAGAGCGTCCGCGCCGAGCTCGATGCGCACGGCCGGCAGCGACGCGCCGTTGATGAAGACCTGGCCGACGCCCTCGAGCTGCGATAGCCGCTGCTGCAGAACCGTTCTCGCGACGTCATAGAGCTGGCCCTGGGTCAGCGTGCTGGACTTCAACGCGAGAATAATGATCGGCGCTTCGGCCGGATTGACCTTGTGATAGATCGGATCGGCCGGCAGATTCGTCGGCAGATCGGCCCGCGCCGCGTTGATGGCCGCCTGCACGTCGCGCGCCGCGCCGTCGATATCCCGATCGAGGCCGAACTGCAGGGTGATGTTCGAGAAGCCGAGACCGCTCGCCGACGTCATCTCCGTGACGTCGGCGATCCGGCTCAGATGGCGCTCGAGTGGACTGGTGACGCTGGTCGCGACCGTGTCGGGACTGGCGCCGGGCAGCTGCGCGGAGACGGTCACGGTCGGAATATCGACTTGCGGAACCGGCGCGACGGGCAATTTGAACAAAGCGAGCGCGCCGGCGACGGCGATCCCGATCGTCATCAGCGTGGTGGCGACGGGACGCGCGATGAAGGGCGCGGATATGTTCATGGCCGCGCCTCGGGAGGCGCCGCGCGGCCGAGGCGCCGTGCAAGGCGGTCGAAAAAGAGATAGATGACCGGCGTTGTGAACAGCGTCAGTATCTGGCTGACGATCAAGCCGCCGACGATGACGAAGCCGAGCGGACGACGCAGCTCGGAGCCTGCGCCGGCGCCGACGATCAGCGGCACGGCGCCGATGATGGCGGCCATCGTCGTCATGAGGATCGGACGGAAACGCAGCATGCACGCCTGAAAAATCGCCTCGCGCGGCGGCTTGCCGTCGTCTCGCTCCGCGTCGAGCGCGAAGTCGATCATCATGATGGCGTTTTTCTTGACGATGCCGATGAGCAGGATGATGCCGATGATCGATATGACATCGAGCGGATAGCCGAAGATCATCAGCGTGACCAGCGCGCCGACTCCGGCCGAGGGAAGCGTCGACAGGATCGTGACCGGGTGAATATAGCTCTCATAGAGCACGCCGAGCACGATATACATGGCCGCGATCGACGCGAGAATGAGCAGCAGCTGACTGGTGAGCGACGACCGGAAGGCTTGCAGAACGCCCTGATAGGCGATGATGAAACTCTTCGGCGGCCGCGTGTCCGCGATCGCCGTCTCGACGGCCTGCGCGGCGGCGCCGAGCGAGGCGCCGGGGGCGACGTCGAAGGAGATCGTCGCGGCCGGAAACTGGCTGAAGCGAGAGACCAGCAGCGGCGCCGTGCGCTGCGAGACGTGAGCGACGGCCCCGAGAGACACTTGCCCATCGGCCGCCGACGTGGACGACGGCAGATAGATCGCCGAGAGACCGTCGAGATGCGTCTGAACGGATGAATCGGCTTCGAGGATCACGCGGTACTGATTATTGTGCGTGTAGATGGTCGAAACGACGCGTTGTCCGAACGAATCATAAAGAGCGTTGTCGATGGTCGCGGGCGTGATGCCGAAGCGCGAGGCCGTCGCGCGGTCTATTTCCAAATCGACCGCAAGTCCGCCGTGCTGCAGATCGCTCGCGACATGGGTCACCTCCGGCTGCTCCGAGAGGCGTTCGACAATCTTCGGGACCCAATTCTGGAGCTCGCCGCCGCGCAGATCCTCGATGACGAATTTATAAGGCGAGCGCGTGACGCTCGCGTCGATCGTGAGATCCTGCGCGGGCTGCATGTAGAGGCTCGCGCCCGTGACGCCCGCGACCTCGGATTCCAGTCGCCGAATGATCTCCGTCGCGGAATGGCTTCGCCTGTCGAGCGGTTTCAGCGTGATGAGGAAACGGCCGTTGTTGAGCGTCGGGTTCACGCCGTCCACTCCGACGAAGGAACTGAGGCTCTCGACGTCCGGCTCCTTCAGGATCGCCTTGGCGAGTTCGCTCTGCAGCCGCGCCATCTCGCCGAAGGACACGTCCTGCGGCGCGACCGAGATCGCCTGGACGAGGCCTGTATCCTGTACGGGGAAGAAGCCTTTGGGAATGATCACATAGAGGAAGGCCGTCAGCGCCAATGTCGCCAGCGCGACGAAAAGCGTCAGCGGCTGATGCCTCAACACGACCTCGAGCGCGCGGCCATATCCGGCGATGATCCACTCGAAGCCGCGCTCCGCGGCCAAGTCGAGGCGGCTGCGCTCGGAATCGCGCCGATGATGTATGAGCCGCGCGCACATCATCGGCACGAGCGTCAGCGACACGATGGCCGAGATGACGATCGTCGCCGTCAGCGTGATGGCGAATTCATGGAACAGCCGGCCGACGATGTCGCGCATGAACAGCAACGGAATCAGCACGGCGACCAGCGAGATCGTCAGCGAGATGATGGTGAAGCCGATCTCCCCGGCGCCCTCGAGCGCCGCTTCCATCGGCTTTCTGCCGCTTTCGACATAGCGGGCGATGTTCTCGATCATGACGATGGCGTCGTCGACGACGAAACCCGTGGCGATCGTCAGCGCCATCAGCGACAGATTGTCGAGGCTGAAATGCAGCAGGTACATGACGCCGAGGCAGCCGACGAGCGAGAGCGGCGCGGAAAGGCTCGGAATGATCGTCGCGGCGAAGGTCCTCAGGAACAGAAAGATCACCAGCACGACCAGCACGACGGCGAAACCGAGCTCGAATTCGATGTCTTCGACCGACGCTCGAATCGTCGTCGTGCGGTCGCTGATCGGGCGGAGGTCGACAGCGGCGGGCAGGCCGGCCTCGAGCTGCGGCAGCAGCGCCTTGATCGAATCCACGACTTCGATGACATTGGCGCCCGGTTGACGCCTGATATCGACGATGATGGCCGGAGTTTCGTTGTGCCAGGCGGCGAGCTTGGCGTTTTCCGGGCCGCGGACGATCTCGGCGACGTCGGACAGCTTGACGGGATTGCCGTTGCGATAAGCGACGACGACTTGCCCATATTGCTCGGCGCCGGTCAGCCGATCATTGGCGTTTATCGTGTAGGACTTGTCGGGGCCGTCGAAAAAGCCCTTGGGCATGTTGACGTTCTGATTGTCGAGAATCGTGCGGACATCGTCGATGGCGAGCCCATAGGCGGCGAGCGCGCGCGGATTGAGTCGCACGCGCACGGCGGGCCGGCTGCCGCCGCCGATCGTCACGCGGCCGACGCCGGGCTGCTGGGAGATTCGCGGGGCGAGGCGCGTTTCGGCCAGCTCTTCGAGATCGATCAGAGACAGGCTTTTCGACGTGAGCGCCAGCGTCAATATCGGCGCGTCGGCCGGGTTGACCTTGGAATAGACGGGCGGCGTCGGAAGGTCGGCCGGCAGCAGATTGCTTGCCGCGTTGATCGCAGCCTGCACCTCCTGCTCGGCGACATCGAGCGAAACATCCAGGCTGAATTGCAGGGTGATGGTCGAGGCGCCGGCGGAGCTCGTCGAGATCATGCGATCGAGGCCGGGCTGCTGGCCGAGCTGCGTCTCGAGCGGCGCCGTCACCGAGGAGGTCATGACCTCGGGGCTCGCGCCGGGATAGAAGGTCTGCACCTGGATGGTCGGATATTCGACCTCCGGCAAGGTCGCGATGGGCAGCTGACCGAAGGCGGCGAAGCCCGTCAGCAGGATCGCCGCCATCAGCAGAGAGGTTGCGACCGGTCTTTTGATGAAAGGCTCGGAGACGTTCATCGATCTCGGTTCGGGTTCGGCCGCCGCGTCGAGGAGCGGTTGTCGACGGCGATCACGATTTCACTGGTTTCATCGGGGCGTCGTTCTCGGCTTCGCCCCCGCCAGCGCCCTCGACCGCCGTCGGCGAGACCTCCATGCCGTCGCGCAGACGATCGGTGCCTTCGGTCACGACGCTCTCGCCCGGACTGACGCCGAAGGCGACGGCGGTGCGATCGCCTTCGGAAGGGCCGAGAGTGAGCGAGCGAACGGCGACCTTGTTCTGCGCGTCGACGACATAGGCGTAAGGGCCGGGCGCGCCGTGCTGTATCGCGGCGGACGGAATCGTCGTCACATCGCGCAGCGTGCGAACGAGCAGCCGCGCATTGACGAACTGGTTGGGAAAGAGCTTGCCTTCGCTGTTTTCGAATTTCGCGCGCAGCTTCACCATTCCGGTCGTCGTGTCGATCTGATTGTCGACCGTGATCAGCTCGCCTGTATCGAGCTGTCGTATGTTGGCCCGATCGAACGCTGCGACCCGCAATGGAGTCCCCTCCGTGATCGCCGGGAGAATTTCGGGGAGCATGTCCTCGGGAAGCGGAAAGATCACGGTGATCGGCTGGAGTTGCGTGACGACCGCGAGGATGTTGTTGGACGACGCCTGCACATAGTTGCCGGGGTCGACGAGGCGAAGTCCGACGCGGCCGTCGATCGGGGAAACGATATGCGCGTAAGCGAGATTGAGCTTCTGCTGTTCGATGAGAGCGCGATCCAGATTGACCGACCCTTCGTACTGCTTGACGAGAAACGCCTGGTCTTCGGCCGATTGTCGGGCGATGGCGTTCTGTTTCAACAGCGCCTGATAGCGGATGAGATTGGCCTTGGCCTGATCGAGCAGGCCTTGATCATGCGCGAGCTGCCCTTCGTATTGGGCCTGCATGAATTCGTAAGGGCGAGGATCGATCTGCGCGAGGAAATCGCCCTTTTTGACGGTCTGCCCTTCCCGGAAGGCGATCTGCGTGATCTGTCCGTTGACCTGCGTGACGACATTGACCGTCGCGATCGGCGTGACAGTTCCGAGGCCGGTTGCGAACAGGCGGATATCGCCGCGGCCCACCGTCGTGACCCGCACCGGAAGCGGAGGCTGCGCCCGGCTCGTGCGCTGAACGGGCGAAAACAGCTTGTAAAGCTGATATGCGCCGAGAAGGAGCAGCACGGCGGCCGCGCCGCCGAGCGCCGGCCGCAAGAGGCTCTTCCGGCCTATCGATCTCCGCGCGCTGTCGATTTCCGAAACCATCGCTTCACCGAATAGACGCATTGTTATCGACGTATTGTTCGAAGGTCGGCGAATGTCGCTCATACGCTGCGCATCCTATGGCGCAACGTGAGCGTGAGCACGCAAAACGTAAGCCGTCTGCGTGGCGAGGTCTACAAAAAAATTATTCTAAACTGCTGGTATTTATTGGGATTTTTCAGCTTTGCAGTCGAGCTCGCATAGTCCGGCTCTTTCGTTTGCGCCCGTCTTGCCGCGCAAAGGCCCGGCCGACGTCGGCCTTGCGCTTTCGGACCGACGTGCCGCCATAGAGCTCGGCGACCGCCGCCTCGTAGAGCGCCGCCAGCCGCTTCAACGGCGCATGAGAGGGCGAGTCGCGCGACGCGAGGCGCTCGACGAAATCCGCGAAAGCCTCGGAGGTTCCGAGCAAGCCGGGCCTGAAGGGGCGAGGAGGCGGTGGGACGCCGTGGCGCCTCAAATCGTCTCGAACGCGGCTACGCTGCGTTTCTTATCGTAAAAATCGACGATGCGCTCGTGGACATCGTGATCCTTGGCGTGCAACGCGATGATGTCATAGTTTGAAATGCTCTTTTTCGACGAGCTCGCTTCGCGCCATATGCTATAAAGATATCGGTTTAGATTTTTCACAACGTCGACATCGCAGGTCGATAGAATGAAAAATCCTGCGTCGTCGAATACGATAAAATATCTATAGCCGACCTGCAGCAGGTTGTCGAGAACGGCGGCCGACGCCTCCAGATCCCGCAACGACATTATTTGATTTTCGAATATTATTGCAGCGCAAGATTTAGAAAACCAATCGATCTCACGATTGATAATCTCGAAATCGTGTCCGTCGGTGTCGATCTTCACCATGCAGATGCCAGGATCGAAGCTCGACAGACGCTTTGTCGTCAGCGCGGGAGACTTTGCATTGCTTTCGAAGAAGGCTGTGCCGCCCCAGTGAACCAGCCGGCCTCGCAGGCTGTCTTCGGGAGAGATGAACAGCTGTTCGACGCGCGAGCGATTGGGGATTTTCTGGACGTTCTTCTCTAGGTATCGGAAAAAAAAAGAGCTGGGCTCGACGAGAATGAGATCATTCTCGCAGAAGCTTGCGATGATCGCGGCGCTGTCGCCCACATTGGCGCCGATGTCGAGCACGGCGGCGTCCGGATATTTCCTTCCGACGTGCTCGGCGCAAATCCCGATGCACAAGTCTCGGTAGGGTTGTCTCTTCAGCAGCTCGGGCAATGGATGTCTGGACGGCATCAGAATATCGAATTTGCCGACTTTGAAGTGGATGTCGCCTTGCCGCTTGAACCGGAAATCGGTCCATGCGCGGCGCGCGGCCTTCAGCGTCTCGTATGACGACAATTTTTTCTTGAGGGCGTTCAAAGCATACATGCTCAATTCTCCGCCGAGGCTTCATGAAGGAATCGATTTCTCGTTCGGGGACGTTCCCGGGAAACGACAAAACTCACCAATTCATAGCCCATGAATTCATAGCCCATGGCCGATCGAGGCGAAAGTCGCGCAACCGTCGAGTCGCGCCGATCGCGATGCGTCGTCCCACAACCTGTCGCCGTCTGTAGATTTCACTGGCGCGCCCAACGAGCTATGCCGGATTTTAGATCTAGGTGACGCGCGGATCGAGCGGCGGCTTCGGCTTCGCGGGCGATCTCGATTCCGTCGAGGAATGTGACGCCTTCGACGAGTTTCGGCAACTGATTTTGTCCTTTCAGTCGCCCCCGGTTCTTCGACGTCGCCATCATGAGCTCCATGAGGCGCGCCGCGAATACGCTCTCGATCGGGTTCGACGTCCGCGTGTCCAATTCAGGTCGGCGCGAGTCCCTTCGAACGCGCCTCGGCATCCGCCCGATCGCGGATGGAGCCGGCGGCTTTGCGGCCTGCCCCCTTCAGCCGCCGGCGCAACAGCTCGACACGTTCGCTGACGACCCTTTCCAAGACGTAGCTTACGCATATAGTAGCGGCTATCACAACAAAAGCTTCGATCAGCTTCGAGTGTTCTCCATCATACATTCGCTTCGATATTTCACCGACAGGGAAAATAAGCATATAATGAGAAATATAGATGGGATAGGAAAGGTTGCCGACACGAACATCAAATTTATTGTTCGACTGAAAGATAAACAACGCCGGCAAACTCAAGATGAACAAAAATACCAATATGAATGTATTTATTGCCGTATATGGAATCATAAAAAATATGACACAATATATGAAGATCGCAGCCGTTGCGGAATTAGAAACAATGCCCAGTACGGGAAGCTTCAGTTTCGTATACAATGGCATCAATATCTGGTGAGAAAGCGCTCCCAGGAGGAACAATGCCAATTCACTCGGAAAGAATCTATATGACCAAGGGTCAGACAAACCAAATCCGATTGCTATCAAATAAATCCTGACGCAAATAGATAGTAATAGTAGAACGACAATCGTCTTTCTGCGCGCAATGATAAACGGAACAATCAGGTAAAAAGTCAATTCGACTCCCAATGTCCAAGCCTGTGGCACGAGCAGGCCCTTCCAAACAGCGATCTCACTGTCCCGGTGACTAGAGACGAATTGAAAAATTCCGTCGTGAACTCCTGTGAACATGATCCAGTCTTGTCCGACAAGACAAATATTGGACAGCACGAGGGACATGACGCCAAAGGCATTAATATCACGATAGACCTGAAAAAACGCCACGTCTTTCGTCAGAAAATAATCAGCGGTCCACATGAGCAACGTCAATATTCCGACTATCCAGTACAAAGGAAACAGCCGCAGAGCCCGGTTCAAATAGAAATCGGATATTGTTCTATAGCTATTTAATTCCGTTAATACGTAGGACATCAGGAAGCCTGATATAATATAGAATAATTGAACAGCCAGGCGGCCGCCGACGAATACGTACCCATACGTATGGGCAAATACGACGGACAAGGCGAGAAGGGTTCGAATCGCGCCCATTTTGTTCATCCTCTCGAGCAGATTTTCGGCGAGGCCGGCGCCCGGCTCGAGCGCTCGGCCGTCGAAAGACCCGAGCGATCAGCGCAGAAGCGGTGCGGAATTCGCGGTGGAGAGACCCGCGACACTCGTCTTCGACGCGTTTCGCGCGGGCGGCGGGCTCTCTGCGCCGAGAGGTTCTTCGCATTCTCGAAAAGCGCCGCGGATGACCGAGGGGCGATTACGGCGACGTCGGATTGCAGCGACAGGAACCGCCGCGCCGGAGCGGCGTGCAACCGCGCCCGCGCGAATCATCCGAGATCGACGCGGTTCGACGCCTCCGCCAAAGAGTCCCGATAGATCCCTTCCAGCATCGCCAAATTACGCTTCGGCGTGTAGAGACGCTCATATGTCTCGCGCGCCTTCGCGCCCATGACGGCGAGGTGCGCCGGATTGGCGAAAGCCCGACCGGCGACGGCCGTGAGATCGACGGCGTCGCCGGATTTGAAAAGGACGCCTGTCTCGCCGTCTTCCACCAGTTCCGCCATCGCGCCGAGCCGAGAAGCGACGACCGGAAGACCGCAGGCGAAGGCTTCGACGATCGTCATGCCGAATGTCTCGTAGCAGAGCGACGGCATGACCAGCGCCCCCGCATTGGTCATCAGCCTGCGTACGTCTTCTGGCGAGCGTCGTCCAAGAAAGCGCACATGCGAGGACGCCATGGCTTCGAGCCGACCGCGCTCTGGCCCGTCGCCGACGACGAGAAGCGGAACGAGAGGCAGGCGCTTCCACGCTTCGATCAAGACATCGACGCCTTTTTCCTGCGACAAACGGCCGACGAATATCGCGCCCTCCCGACGCACCCCGAGCGCCAGCCCGGGATCGGAGACGAAATTCGGCTTGATCGCGATGCGCTCGGCCATCAGCCCGCCCGCCACGAATTTCTCTCTGGCGAATTCGGTGAGCGCGATGAAGCGATGGACATTGCGCCGCCACATGTCTCTTCGACGCGCGCACCTCTGCATTCGCGCCACGGCGAGCGAGCCCAGGACCGAACCGCGATAGCAGCGGTTGGCGACGCTCCAGAGATTATTCCCTCCGAGGCATTTTTCGCATGTGGCGCCCTCGCGCATGAGCAGCGCTCCGGCGCAGAGCAGACGATAATTGTGCAACGTCTGCACAACGGCGACGCCGCGCTCGGCCGCCGCCTCGTGAACGGCGGGCGTAAGCAGCGGAAAGAAATTATGAACATGCACGACATCGGGCGCATGACGCGCGATCAGCGCCCGCATCCAATCCTTTCGCGCTGGATCATAGGGCGCAGCCAGCGCCGTTCGCGCCTTTGCGGCGAAGCCGGCGATAGAGTGGTTCGTCACGCTCGCTATGCGTACATGATGCCCGCCGTCGCGCAATAGCTCCGCCTCGGCGGCGACGACGGCGTCCTCCCCGCCCGCTTCCTGATAAGAATTGTGAACGAGAACGATGCGCATGCGCGATGGAACGGCCTCACGCGCCGCATGCCGGCGACGGAGCGCGTCTACGCGCGGTCGCCGGCTGTGCTAGACTCGCATCACGGCGCAAGGCCAAGACCAGTCCGGCGGCGAAGCCCGCGCCCACATGATAGGCTGGGCTCTCTAGCCCAGGATTTGAAAAAAACAGGAGGAAGAGAATGAAATAAGCGAAGCAGGAGACCCGCTCCAAGCGAATGTCGTCGATCGAGCGGGGAAAGAGATAACCGAAAAATACGACGAGAAAAGTAAGCCCGCCGAGAATTCCCAGTCTGAAGAATGTCGCAACGAAACTGTTGTGGGTGCTGATGTAGATCCAGCCTTGATCGACTTCCCAAGGCGCAATTCCGGACGAAAAGGCCTCGGCGCCGAGCATCGAGATCGGCGTCACCGCTTCTGTACCGAAGCCGATTCCCACGCCGAGATTATCTCGAAGCGCAGAGAGCGCGTCCGAGGCGAAATTGATCCGAACCGTCCATGTCGGGTCGATTTCCATCAATACATCTCTAAATCCGAAGCCGAGGGTCCACAGGAGAAGAAAAGCAGTGACCGCCGCCATGAGCGACAGCCGAGGCCAAGGAGTGAAAATCAAGCCGAAAAACGCGAGCGCGGCGAAAGTGTTCTGCGCAAAGGGCGTGAATATCGCCATGAACGGAGTCAGCGCCGCGGCGATCAGCCGAGCGCGTCTCGCATGGCGCAGCATCACTAGCAGCCCCAGGCCGAGATAGCCCATCATCGTGGAATTGGACAGCGAGCTGAAAAATCCTCCCAATGCATTTTCCAAATCGAGATCGCCTTTGAACACCGCGATCAGCATCGGCGACAGAAACCCGGTGATCGACAGCAGCCACAAGCGCCGGACCATATCGTCAGCGGCGAGAAGATCGATCCAGAACACGCGGCCCGCGGCGACGGAAAAATAGAAGCCGACGACGAACGCCGCCTGCTGAGGAATGGCGCTACGATCGTACATCATCGTCCACGCGGCGGGAAACATCCTCACATAGGAGCCGAGCGTGTAGAAGACTCCTATGGCGCAGAATATCAGAAAGGACGAATCGGAGATCCAGGCGCCCCGCGCGATGACGCAGCCGATGCAGACAAACAAAATCGCGACATACAAGGCGCCGCCCATATCGCGAATGAGCGGCGAGAGGCTGAAGAAAATCAGCATCACGAGGAAAAACACGTCTCCGTGCGGCCTTGTCCCGCGCGCCCGCCGCCAACTTCCCATCAGCGCGCTCGCGATCGACGTCCGGAGAGCGCCGAGAGGACGAACAGCGGTCATGGAGCTTCGATCGAGGCGCGAGCTGCAACCGACTCGGGAAACGGCGCCCAATAGGCGCCGAGGCGCAATCGTTTGGCGATGCGCCGCAATCGATGCCAAGCGCCCTTCGTCAAGAGCTCGACGCCCTTCACGGGCCGGCCTAGAAAGGCGGCGCACGCCTGTCGATCCTCGATCGCGCTCTGTCGACGGAGCCGCCTCGTCTTTTGCTCCGGATAAGTACGCATGGCCGCCAGATATTCCGGCAAATGGCCGATGCGTGCGCCGGCGCGCACGAATTTGAGCCAGAGGTCGCGGTCCATCGCGCAGACCAGGGACGTATCGATCCCGGCGCAGCGGGTCCACAAGCTGCGCCGCCAGAATGTCGCCGGCTGAGGGATGTAATTATAGGCCCATAGAAAGATCTCCTCGTCGAAGTCGATTTCCCGCTGCGCCCGCAAATGCCGCCCCTCCACGTCGATCCAGCACATGTCGCCATAGACGAAGTCGATGTCTGGATGGTCCTCGAAATAGCGTTGCGCCTTCCGCAGGGCGCCAGGCAGATAGAGATCGTCGCTGCAGAGCCAAGCCATGATCTCGCCGCGGCTTTGCGCGAAGCCCTTGTTCAGCGCGTCCGACTGGCCACCGTCTTTCTCCGAAACCCAATGATGAATATGCGCGCTTCGCGCCTCGATGAGCGCGCGGCTCTCATCGGCCGATCCCCCGTCCATGACGATGATCTCCATATCCACGCCGTCGCGCTGTTGCGCGATGATGCTGTCGAGACAGGCGCCGATATGGGCGGCCCCGTTGAAATTGGGGACGACGACGGAAAATTTCATGCATCGATCCTCTGCAAATCCCACAGTCGCGCTTCGATCAGAAAAGCATAGCAGGCGAGCAGGCCGGCGAGGACGACGCCCCTGACCCCGTCGCGCCAGCCGGCGCGCAAGATCAGGCGGCCGAAAAACACTTTTGGCGGCCGCAGCAGCAAGCGGGCCAATGAAAATCTCTCGCCCCCTCGCTGCCTCGTCGATGCTTCGACGCCCGAATAGCCCAGCAGGGTTCGCCGCACGAACTGCTCCACGCTGTCGTAATCGAGATGCAGCGTCGAAAATTCCTCTCGCGCCGGAAGAGTCAGCACCTTGCCGGAAACGCCAGTCTGCGTGTGAAGCACCGCAGACCAGCTTCGATCCCAGGCGTCGGCGCGAAAGAATCGCATCTGATCGGCGCGAAACCAGCCGCCGCCCCACGCCACATCGCCGAACATCACATTGCGGCGCGCGAACCGCACGCCGGCATACTCGTTGTCTTCGGCGACTTTGCTCAACGCGACCGCCAAAGTCGGCGTCATCCGCTCGTCCGCATCGATGCGCAAGAGCCATGCGCCCTTTGCCGCCTCGAACCCGATCTTGTCCAGGACGTCGATATAGCCGTCGCGGCTCTCCGCCTCGATCACGCGTGCGCCACTCGCGATCGCGAGCGCACGCGTGGAATCGACGCTCCGATCGTCGACGACGATGATCTCGTCCGGGAAGCCCGCGAGCGAAGCGATGCAATCGACGATATTGCGCTCCTCGTTCTTAGTCTTGATCACGGCGGAGATTTTAATGCTCGTCTCATTTCGAGGCGTCGCCACATCCACGTCCTCCGACAAGGACCCAGTGCTCTGACGAGCAATTCCATTTCGATCCTGCCGAACTATTTGGGCGATGATGCGGCCGAGACCGGCGCCGATATCGACGGCGCCAATAAAAAAGAAGACGACGGCGATGAACGGCTTCATCGATCTCTCCTTTGTAAATCCCACAACATCGCCTCGATCAGAAAAGCGTAGCAGGCGAGCAGCCCCGCCAGGATCACGCCCCTGACGCCGTCGCGCCAACCCGCACGAACGACAAGGCGGCCGAGAAATACTTTCGGAGGCCGCAACAGCAGACGCGCCAATGAAAATCTCTCGCCCGCCCGCTGCTTCGTCGACGCTTCGACGCAAGCGTAGCCGAGCAGGGTTCGCCGCACGAACTGCTCCACGCTGTCGTAATCGAGATGAAGCGTCGAAAATTCTCGGCGCGCTGGAAGGGTCAGCACCTTGCCGGAAACGTCCGTCTGCGTATGCGGCGCCGCCGACCAGCTCCGATCCCAGGCGTCCGACCGAAAGAACCGCAACTGATCGGCGCGGAACCAGCCGCCGCCCCACGCCACATCGCCGAACATCACATTGCGCCGAGCGAACCGCACACCGGCAAATTCGTCGTCTTCCGCGATTTTTCTCAAAGCGGCCGCGAGCGTAGGCGTCATGCGCTCGTCGGCGTCGAGTCGCAGCAGCCATTTTCCTTTTGCGGCCTCGAAGCCGATCTTGTCCAAAACGTTGATATAGCCGTCCCGGCTTTGCGCCTCGAGCACGCGGGCGCCTTTCGCGATCGCGAGCGAACGCGTGGCGTCGTCGCTCTGGTCGTCGACGACGATGATCTCATCCGGAAAATCCGCCAGCGAGCCGATGCAATCGACGATATTTCGCTCTTCGTTCTTCGCCTTGATGACTGCCGAAATTTTTATGGACCCGTCGCCTGGAGTGGACATGATATGCGCCTCATTCGCCGGGGACGCCCTGGTCGACAGCTTCGCATGACGCCTCGAACAATGCGTCGAGCGCCCCGACGTCGATCGGCTCGAAGGCGAAACGATTGTCACGTTTCATGATTTCCCGGCAATGATCCAAGAAAGAGCGAGCGCCCATATACCAGTCGTGAAAATCGATCGGGATTTGCTCCCGCCAGACGAAGGACAGCTCCTGCTTCGAGCTGGGGAGCGGACGCAGATTCGCTCGATCCAAATCAGGACCGAGCAGCCATCCTGATTGTCTGATGTTCGAGAAGGACAGCAAGCGTCGCGCGATCGTGACCGGATTCGCCGCATACAACAATCGACCGTGCAGCAGAAATCGATTCGTCGCCACCGATTTGGGAATAGCGGTAATTCCTCGGCTCGAATTGAAATCGAAGATCCAGCGATGATGAAAATTCCCCAGCCACAACACATCTTCGATCGGAGACAATTCGCGCCATTTCGTGGGCGTCGCAATGAAGCCGGCTCTCGAGATCCGCTCCAGTCCGCGAATGGCGGTCAACGGATCACGAATGTCCTCGAGAACATGCGTGCATATCGAAAAATCGAACGCCTTCTCCGGAATATGTCGCCAAGTGCTCTCCTGACAAATGTCTCCCGTATAGGTCGTCTTCTTCGTCTCGAATGTCACGACGTCGAGATAGGCGTCGACCACCTCGTCGCACCAAGGGCTCGCCGCGCCGCCGACGTCGATGATTCGGAAGTCGGGCCGCTCGGCCTTGACGCGCTTCAGAAAGGACAAAATATCCGCCCGGCTATTATGATATGAGCTAGCCAAGATCATTTTGTCACCTCGCTGCGGGGCGGCTTGCGAAAAATACCGATGAGCTCCGTGCCCCCGATCCTCGACAAGGCGGGAGCCAGCATCGCGTCCACGGCCTCGACGATCCGCGACGCCGTGCGCACGGTCGAATGGGGCGATTTATGGGCCGGCGTGTCTCGCGACCCCCGGCCCGGCGTGCGCCGGAACCGCCCACGGAAAAAGAACGCGGTTATTTCCCTCGTCTGCCCCGCTCCGCCGAAGGAAAAGGTTCGAATAGGCTCGAACCCGGCCTCCTGACACAGCGTTCGCAAGCTGTTCTCGTCCCAATGGGTGAGATGAAAAGGCGGAATGAAGCTATATTGATGCAAGCCGCAGACGCGCGTCGAGATCGAGCTGGTGTTCGGAACGAAGATAGACAAGACGCCCCCGGGCCGGATGGCCCGCCATGCGTCTCGAACGAGCTGGCGGGGCTCGACGACATGCTCCAGCACATGGCTCATCCAAACCATGTCGCACGACTCTCGTTCCGATGTGGCAGAGGTGAACGCCTCGGCGATGACTGCGAGGTCTTGCTCGCGACAAAACGCGACCCGCGATTCGTCGATCTCGTACCCTGTCGCCTGGAGACCCTTTCTCTTGGCGTATCGCAGAAAATTTCCGGCGCCGCATCCGATGTCCAAGACCTTCGCCGAAGACGGAATGACGTTCTTGAAATACGTATCGAACAGCCACTCGTATTTTTCCTGCAGCCCGTCTTCCTGCTCCATATAATATGAAAAAGTTTGCCCCGAATATATCGAGTCCGTCTCGCGCGGCGGATTATGCACGAACAATAATCCGCATTGCAGGCAGCGCGCATACCCATAATGATCGAAGACGCCATAACGCGAATGAACATCTGCGCCGCAACATGGGCAGGTCCTACGGCTCATCGTCATCATGATCCTCCATACATCTTCCGATACGCCCTCCATCCGAACCGATACGCCCATGTCGACAAGGCGAGCGGCGAAAACGACCGACGCGGGGGGACGAGAAACGCCTCGTCGTAGCTTTCGAGATAGGCCGCGAGCTCCTTCTTGCTCGGCGCCGGCCAGTCCCCATCCGAGCCATCCGCGAAGAGATGCTGCTCGAGGTTGGCTTCGATGACTCGCGGGTCTAGCGCGCCCATCCGACTCTCGCGCCGCGCCGATATGCCGATCTCGCGCGCCGTCTCCGGGCGGCTCGCCAGCTTGCGCAGCACCTCGATGAGACGAATCGGATCATTGGCGAAGAAGCCCGTCACGCCGTCACGGATCAGCTCTCTCGGGGCGTTGCAGCAGTTCGCTTCGGGCGTTTCGTTGCAAACGACCGGGATGCCGCAGCGCATCGCTTCCAGATTGGCCATGCCGAAGCTTTCGCCCATGCTGGAAATGTGCACGAAAGCGTCCATCATGCACAGCGTCTCCATGACTTCGCGCGGATCGGGCGTGACGGGAAGATTCACATAGCGCGCGCCGAGTCGCCATTTCATTATGCGAGCGATCGACTCCGGATAGCGCCGCGTCACGATCCACAGATTGGGAATGCTGCGCAGCAGCGCGCCCGCGGCGCCGAGCAGCGTGGCGTCGATCCTCTTGGGATCCGGGCGGCAAACGTCGCCGATGACGAAGGCGTCCTGCGGCACGCCATATCGTTCGCGCGCCGCCCGTCCGAGGCGCGAGACTTCGTCCGCCTCGGGAGCGATCAATACGGGATTGTAGAGGACGCAGTTGCGCTCCAGAAATTCGTCGATCGGCGGCGCGCCGAGCGCTCGCCAGCTACGCCAGAGACAATGCATCGATGTGAAGCAGATTTTCCTTATGTGTCGGGCAGCCGCCCCGGTGTCGCGATAGCCGAAGATATTGCACTCCACGATGCGATGAAATCCTTTCTCCGCGAGCATGGCGAGCAGGCCGTTCCATTCCGGCGTCTCGAATCCGCTGCGATGAATGACGATTCCGGTCTGTTCGGCGTCCTGACGATCGAAAAAGACGGATCGCTCCTCTTCGGTCTTCAGTAGCAGGCATTCTGCGCCGCGGTTGCGGAGATCGCGCAGATAGGCCTCATCGCCTCTGAACGCGATGAACGTCGAATCGCGGCTTCGCCGCGCCAGCATGTGATTTTCGATCACCCGCGACGATCCGCCGAGCGTCGCCGATTCCGTGACATGCAGGATACGCCGCATCAGATTCTTTTACCTTCTACCGGACTTCGTCCATCGACCACTGCTGGATCGTCGATGCCATGCGCTCCGTCGACGGAGCTCGAACGCGCCGCGGATGTTTCCGCATGGGAGGAAAAACATCCGAAGATCGACACATCCAATCCGGTCATGCGACGTGCGTAGCGCCACAAGGCGGTATACAGCCATAGGGAGACAGCGGCAGCGACGAGCGCGACACCTTCGACGCCCATGCCGGGAACGAGCAGGAAATCGAGGATCGCGCCGCCGAGCAGCGCTCGAAGCATTAGGCCGGCGGCGATCTGCTGATGTCCCGACATCAGCAAGATCGTCGCGCCGGCAGGCATCGCAGTGGCGAACCATGTGCCCGCGAGCATGATGCGCAAAGCCGTGGCCGAGGAAATGAGCTCCTTCGACATCGCATGCAGGATGGGCTCGGACGCCAGGAAGAAGACCAAGGCGAGCACGGTGGAAAACAGGAAGGAGGCTCGCGCCGTGATGGTGACGAGGCGTTGCAGCTCCGAGATTCTGCGCTGGGCATGGTATCGAGCGATCGTCGGCTGAATGACGAAATTGGTCGCCATCATCGCGAAGCTCAGCAGGCCGACGAGCCTTTGCGCCGGCTGGAATTGGCCCAAGGCATCCGTTCCCGCCAGCACCCCCAGCAGGAAGCCGCCGATGGAGCTGTGCCACATGGCGATGGTCGAGCTGAGCATGAAGGGCATGGCTTTGCGTCGCCATTCGATCAGGCTCGGCCGAACGCCGTCGGCTCGCGGTTCGGCGAGGTCGAAAAGAGGCATGAGCTTGGAAAGCGCGACCAGTCCCGCCGCGAGACTGACGCTCATCGCCCCCATTCTCGAAAGCAGCGCAATTCGGTGATCGATCTCCGGCCATGGCCCGATCCAAATGACGCCGATTGCGAAGAGCGTGAGAACAGTCGCCAGGAGCTCGTCGAAAACGAGCGCCGCCAGCCGCCGGCCGAATGCGAGAAGAGCAGAGCAGATCAGCTTCTGCGCCGCCGCGAGTGGAAGACATGTGAAAGCCAGGACCACGGCCGTGACCGGAACGCTCTCCCCGGAGAGAGAGATCAATTTCGACAACGCGCCTCCGGCAAACGCGATCAGCAAGGACGCCGAGATGGAGATCGCCAAGACGGAGCGGATATAGCGCGCCGCGTCCGCGACACGGCCGTCGGCGAGAAATCCGCTGATTTTTTGGACCAGATAGCCGTCATAGCCCAGCATCGCCGGAAATGTCGTCAGGCTCAGTATGGCGATGGAGAAGGAGTAGACGCCGAAGTCCGATTTGCCCAGCATTCGCAGCAAGACGACCATCAGCAGGAAATTGACGCCTGTCAGGGCCACGCGAATTGCGAAGCCGCCCGCCGAATCGAACAGCGCCGCCCGGATCAGTCCTTCGCGCCGCCCGACGCGCGCGACGCCCAATGCGAGCGAGCGGCCGTTTTCCTCCAGCAGATTCCTCACTGCGGCGATCATGCCCGATGTTCTCCTAGGCTTTCCAAAGCCACGAGCCAAAGGAATTTCGGCGCGCTGATCAAATAGCGGCGCCAGAGGCGCCGAGGCTCGCTGAGCAGTCGATGCACGCATTCGAGGCCGCTGCGCTGCATCCACAATGGCGCACGTTTCAGCCGGCCAGAATGAAAGTCGAACGCCGCGCCGACGGCGAAAAAGACGCCGCGGCCGACATAGGGCGCGGCCTTCATGATGAAATAGTCCTGCTTGGGACTCGAAATTCCGATCCAGACGAAATCGGCGCCACTCTCCCGAATGACGTCCAGCTCCGCGCGAATGTCGTCGGACAATTGAAAATCCGGACCGACCTCGCGCATGGGCGGGCTGAAACTTCCGGCGATCTCGAGCCCCGGATAGCTCCGCGCAAGATTGGCCGCGACCTTTTCGGCGACGCCCGCGCGGCCGCCGTAGAAATAGTGACGAAGGCCGAGCGCCACGCTTTGTCGGCATACCTCCGACAGCAGGTCCGGTCCCGCGACCCTTTGCACGTCATGGCCGCGCAGCCTTCCCGTCCAGACGAGCGGCATGCCATCCGGCGTCACCAAATCCGCTTCGTGATGAAGCGCGCGCAACCGCGGTTCCTCGACGGCGGCCATCAGACTGGCCACGTCGCGCACGAAGACGGTTCTCGCACGTGCTTCGGACGCCCAGGCCATGACGGCAGCCACCAATCGCTCCATCGTCAAAATGCTTACGGGAATCCCCAGAACGAGGAAGCGAGCGACCGGCTCCTCCGAAGACGTGACCGACGTCGCGCCATTCATGCATCGTCTCCGAGCGCACGCACGCCCCGAGCGGCTCTTCGACGCCATGTGGAACCTGTCGTTGAAGACATAGATGCCCGAAGAGTCCATTTGCTCGCGCACGACGCCTCAGCGACGCCGTCGCCGATGTCCGAGTGTCACGCAATTTCGCCGTATCACCGGGTCGAGGCGGCAAAGCCGTCATCGGACGACGTCGAACGACCGCCTGCCCATGTCTCGCCGTGAATGTCCGAGAGTTCCACGCGAATCTCGACGGCCCCGCCCTGCATGGCTGCCCGCGTCGCTGGGCCCGGCGCCCGGAATTGCGCACAGGATCGCGCAGCAGAACGAAAACACGGCGGCGACCGCCGACGTGCGCAAGGGGTAATCCCAAAGCGAATGAATGAACAAAAGCGCTGTGACGAAAAGCGCCGCCAATCGCTCCTTGGTCTCGGCCGGATCATCTCGCAAGATGCAGCGACGCGCGCAGAACGTCGCGGAAGTGATCGCGCCGACGATGAGGATCGCTCCCACGACGCCGGTCTCGATCAAGAGCTCGAGAACATCGTTGTGAGCGTGATTGACCACCGCGGGGATGATCCTGCCGGAACTTTCGAACAAGGGATATGCTCGATCGAAGGCGCCGAGGCCGGATCCGAACGGAAAAAACGCCTCGGCGGCCGAAAGAGACACTCGGAAGACGGGCCAACGCGCGTCGGCCGCTATTTTTTCATCGCCGAGCCGAGCGAGAATGCCGAACAGCCCGAACGACGTCGCAAGCGCGCTCGCCGCCGCCAGAAGAACGCCCGCGACCATATAGTGGGTCGTTCGCAGCCGCTTCAGCGTTCCGATGCGTCCATGCGCGAGCAAGGCGAAAGCGCCGATCGTCGAAACCACGCCGATCAGCAGCGCGGAGCGCGACGCAGTCATCATGAGCCCGAGCCAGGCCGTCAGCATATATCCGAACAAGATCGCGACGCGAGATCCTCGCCCGTCCCATAGAAAGCGCTCCAAAGCGACGGTCGCCATCGGAATCGTCGCGTAGAGGAAGGCCGCCGTGTGATTTCGATTGGCGAAGAACCCCACGCCGACGTCTCGAGAGGTCACCGTAAAAAATCGTAAGGCGCTTCCCGGCCCCTGCACGATCTGCATCATCTCGAGGAGCGCCGTCGCAACGCCGAACGTCAGGACGAGCAATGCGAGTCGCAGCCGTTCATGACGTTCGCACATCCGCACGCCGAGAAAAATCGCGACGGGCGGCAGCAGAGCGAACGCCGTTCTCGTCGTCGCCCATGGGCTGATCGAGAGGCTCGACCAGGGAAGCTCTAATCCCGCGCTGCGATATGTATCGATGATCGGCGCCCGGCCCGGCAGCGCCGTCCAAACGGCCGGCGGAAGCGGGATCAGCTGAAGCGCAGGAACAGCAACCACGATCGCGCAGGCGAGGAGCGCCCTGTCGCCGATCCTTCCACGCGACGAGTATTCGAGGATCACATATCCGAGAAGCGGGAGACAGGCGAGCTGAACGAAATCATCCGATGCGACGCCCTTTTGCGTCGCTCCTCCTAACAGGAGCGATGCAGCGATAGCGAGGCCGCACGATAGTTCGAGCGCTCTCACGCCCAATTCGCGTCAGGGGCTCAGCAGAGGCGGAAACGTATAATTCGGGCCATTGCCGCTCGTGTTGGAGATTCCGACGCCGAGCCCGGCGCCGGTCACGGCCACGACCCCGCCCAGTATGAGAAGCTCCTGCGTATCGATGCCCCCTTGCGCCTGTCCGACCGCCGACGGACTCGCCGACACGCGAGCGACACAGACAGAGGCGTCCGTCTCGTGGATCGTCACCATCACGCCGTCGCTCACCTCCGATAGGACAGCGCCTCCGATCACCACCTGCGCGAACCCGTCTCGCGCGATAATGTGATCGCCCGCCGCCAATCGCATACCTTCGGACGCTTGCGAGAACGAACCGCCGCGCGAAAGCAGCACCGTTCCTTTCACACCTTTCAATCGGGCTGGGCCCGATGCGCAGACTTTGTTCGATTTCTTGGTTTCGACCCGCGCGATCCTCTCTTCGGCGACGGCAGAGTCGAACGTCAACAAGTTCAGCGCGGCGATCGTGGCCAGAGCTTTCTTCATGGAAAAGACCCCCTCAAGTAGGAGAGTTTAGGAACAGGCGTTTTGCAACGCGTCAGCACTACAGCCGATCGACCGCAGTGTCGAGCCTCGTAATATCCAGATCCCTGTAACGCGCTTCGCCGCTGACGTCCCTCTCCATTGCGGAGCGCGCCGGAATTTCGAGCACGAGCCATTGGGCCGGGCAGTCGGACGGATCGATCACGAATTTCTCGTGGAACGGGGTCCATGGCCTCGTTCCGACGAGCAGATCGGTCGCCGCCAGCGTCGCTCTCGTTTCGTTGCAATAGATCCGCCAACGCAATCCCCGTTCATTTTCGATATTGTCCAATTTCGCGGATCCCGAGAGAAGATAGGTCCCCGGCGGAAGCGCCAACAGATGGATCACATGCGCGAACGCCACTCGCGCACCGAAAAACTGGACTCTGAGAACACGCTCTCTAGCGCTCGAAACGACCTCGATCTTGGCTCCGCGAGCGGGAACGAAACGCCAATCGAACGGAAGATCCGACACCGGATGCTCGAAGCGGCCATTGTACAAATAACCGAGATTCGCCAGCCTGCTCTGCGGCAGCTGTCCGAGCCAAGAGAAATAAGCCTCGTCTATCCGCCCATCCCGTACGAGTCGTTCGAGAAAGGGCCGCATCTCATCCGTTGAAGGAGGGGCGCCGGATACGCGCAATTGCTGAAAGAGCCTCACGAGGACATCCGATCGATCGAGAGCTGCGCACAAGTATGCGAGAATCTCGGCGCGCCAGGGAGGCTGCGCAGCCAGCAAGCGTCCGAGTTCGACCTCCGCTCCCGCATTCGTTCGGATTAGGGCTTTCACGGATCGGTAGACAGCAATTCCGAGTTGTGGACGCCCCCGCAGCAAGATATCGGCTTCTCTGAAAGCCTTGCCGAAATCCCCGGCCTCCGCCGACCGCGAGAACATTTCTCCGTGCGCGATCTGATCGAGCGCCGAATGCTGCGCCGCAGTCGAAAAGACGTCCGCCGCGCGAGCCATGCGCCCGAGGCGCGCGAGCGCCGTCCCATATAAGGAAAGCGCTTCGAACGCTAAGGGATCGACCGACAGGAGACGCGCCGCAGGCTTTACCGCAGCGTTCTCTCCGCCGGATTTTCCCAGCTGCATTCGCACGAGCACCGAAAGCGCGCGGGGATCATTCGCGTCCCAGAACAGCGCGGCTCGTGGTTCGTCGACGAGGACGTCCGCGGCCGCGTGGCGCAGGATGGGCCAACCGAGCAGCAACGAGACGAAGACCGCGGCGAGTCGAGCGAGAAGACTCGGGTCCAGGCCCCTCACCATCCTTTTTTCGCTTCGCGAGAGTTCCCGATCGTTTTGGCGGAGTCTTCCTCGATCGCCGGCGCGCTGTCGGTCGGCTGCTTCACGATCGAAGATTCCGCTTGCGTCGTTCCCCAATCATCCCATCTCGGCAGGCCGAATAGGACGAACATCACCAGCAGCGCCGCCGCTACGGCGATCCACCGCGCCGGCCGCGCGGAGCGTCGACGTCGGACTGGAACCCGCATGCGATGCGGACGGTGCGGCAAGCCGATCATCCGATTTTCGGTTCTGCCGTGGACGCTGTCTTCGGCCGTTGCGCCGCCGCGATCGATTTCCCGCCACGCCGCGAGCGCCCTCGGCGCATAAGCGGTCTGCCATTCCAGTCCCGAGCGATCCGGATGCAGCCACATGAGCAGCCATTTGAGATGCGTTCGCGCCTCCTCCCGGGAAGCGTCTTCGCGGATGCCGAGAGCGCGGCGGCTATCCGCGCCGGGATATAACAATATTTGCAGGACATAGAGCTCGGCAGCGGATTTCACGAATCGCCTCTGCCTGCGGGAGCTCGCCACGGCCCTGTCGAGAGCCTCTTCGCACCCCGCTGCGATGCGGATCACCTCGAGAACGTCGTCCGACAAAGGCATCCGACGTAATTGCGCCGCCAGCTGCGGCGTCGCCGCGAGATCCAGCGCTTGCGCCAGCGCATTACCGCTACGCAAGTCGATGATCCCTCGCAGAGGAGACCTGCTCCTTCTCGTCCTCCGCGGCGTCGTGCGACAATTTTCCATAACCATAATAGTTCGAGCTATAAGCGTCGTAGCCATATCCACAGCCATAGCCGTAGCCGTAGGAATGACCGACCTTCGTCGCATCGAAGTTGTTCATCACCGCGCCGATGAGCCGCGTCCTCGAGAGGCATAGGCGCTTCATCGCCGTCCGAACGACGCGCCGACGCGTGCGATTCGAGCCGATGACGAGCATCGCTCCATCCACCAGATTGCCGATCAACGGCGCGTCGGCCAGACCGACGACCGGCGGACCGTCGATGACGACGATGTCGAAATTCTCCCTGGCCGTCGCCAGGAGCGCCCCCATGCGCGGCCCAGCGAGAAGCTCGGCGGGATTCGGCGGCACGGGGCCCGTCAGAAGAACAGTCGCTCCGTTCAAGCAATTCTGGATAGCGACTTCCTCGGCCTCGGCGGATCCGACCAACACATTGGACAGCCCGGCGCTATTGTCGATTCCGAGGATCTTGTGCACCGACGGTTTGCGCAAGTCGCCGTCGATCAGCAGGACGCGCATGCCCAATTGGGCGAAGTTGCTCGCCACACACACGGATGTCGTCGATTTTCCTTCGTCGGCCTGAGCGCTGGTGACGAGCAATGTTCTCGGCGCTCCCGATTCCGTCGAGAATTGGAGCGAGGTGGACAAACTGCGGAAGGCTTCGGCGGCTCCCGAGAACGGCGCATCGACCACCATCCGCGCCAGCGCGCCGGTCTCGCTCGCTTTTTCCCACATGGGGATGACTCCGAGGACGGCGAGGCCGAGAACTTCCTCGATTTCTTCCGGCACTTTGAACGTGTCGTCGAGATATTCGCCCACGATGATGGCGCTGGCGGATGTCAAGAGACCGAGCGTGAGCGCGAGGCCGAGATTGAGCAGCAATTTCGGACTGGAAGGGCTCTTCGGCAGCTCGGCCTTGTCGATGATCGAAACATTGTTCGTTCCAATCGCGCTAGTGATGCCGACTTCCTTGTATTGCTGCAAGAGCCCTTCATAGAGCGACCTGTTGGTGTCGACCTCTCTTTGAAGAATGTTGTACTGAATGCTTCGGCCACGGAGATCGAGGACGTCCGCCTTCAGCTTCTCGATCTGCTGGCCGAACGAAATCTCCTGATCTCGGGCCGCCTCGTAGCGCGCTTTGATTGCCTGCTTTATGAGAGACACCTGAGCGGCGATCTGGCGATCGTATTCCGCAATCTGTGCTCGAAGCTGGCGCATTTCGGGAAAATCCGGCTTCATGACTCCGAGCTTGTCCTGGAACTCGGCCATCAGCTGCGCGCGCCGCTCCCGCGCCGATTGGATGTTGCGATCCTCCAGCACTTGCGGCAACCCGATGCTGTTCCCCCCCTGCGCCTGCAGCCATAGCCGCTCGCTCTTGATTCTCTCCGCGGTCGCTGCGGCCAGTGAGTCATTGAGCGACTTCAGATTTGCGCCGGCGGTCGAAATCTTGTCGTCGACATTCACTATCCCTTCCTTCTGCGCATAATCGACGACCTGCCTCTCGGAGTCCTCGAGCTTCAGCTTGACCTGTTGAAGCTTCTCCTGGAGAAACTCTCTCGCATAGGCGGAAGCTCCGTAGCGGCGATCCAATGTCATCGCCACGAAATTCTGGCCGATCGCGGAACTCACCGCCTGCGCGACGGCAGGGTCGCGAGAGCTGAATCCGACCTTCACGATGCGCGACATCGCGATCGGCTGGATCGTCAATCCGTTCATCACCGTTTCGACGGCGTGCTCGCGCAGCTTCTCGTAATCCGCGGCATCGTCCTTTCGCGAAAAAAATCTCCCGAACACCCGGAAAATCGACCAGCTCTCGCCCTCCGAGAAGCCTTTCCTGTCCGCCAGCGAAAGGGACGAAACGACTCGCTCGGCGAGCGCTCTGCTCTTCAGCAGCTCATATTGGGTAGCGTAAAATTGCGGATCGGAATGATTTTCGACGACCGTGTCCTGTATGCGCAGCACCTTGGCCGCTTCCCGATCGATTTGTATCGTCGTTGTCGCCGTGTAGAATCTCGGCATGAGAAACGTCACCACGAAGCCGGCGACCAGGAATCCAGAGCATATGGTTGCGATCTGCCTCTTGTACTTCAAGATCACATCGTAGAGTTTCAAGAACGGAGGGGCCTCGATGTCGTCCGGCAGGCTCCCGAAGCCGTCGTCGCGAAAGCCGGGAAGCGCGGAAGCCGCCGCCGCGACGCCCCGCTCGGCCGACGTCTGCTCGAGGATGACGGCGGGCACATCCCCGCCAAATCTCCGCTCTCGATTCATTCGGTCAGTTCTCCTCAAGCGGACGAACGATCTCAGACGCCGTCACCATGGCCTCGCTCCGATACTCATCATCGTGGGAACCGTGCTCTTCAAAATCTGCAGCCCCGTGCGCGCCGCCGATTCCTCGACGACGATCGTATCGCCGCCGTAGACCAACGGATCTTCCGTTCGTCCCTCGCGAATTGCGGAAACGTCGTATTTCGCGGCGAGCCGCCTCTGGCCGGACACTCTGATCAAGGACACGGTGTAGTCACCGACGTCATTGATGCCTTCCGCCATCGCCAGCGCTTGCAGCAGGCTCGTCTTCCCTCTCAGCTGGTAGATTCCGGGCTTCCTGACCGCTCCCTCGACGGTCACGCGAAACCCCACGGACTCTTTGACGAGCACGCTCACTTGCGGCGATCGAAGAAATCGCCCGCCCAGCCTATTGGCGAGCTCCGTCTCGAACTCGCTCAATGTCCGCCCGCCGGCCGTCACCGCGCCGATCAACGGATAGGAAACGCGGCCCGAGCCGTCCACCTGCACCGTCCTGCTCAGGCTCGGGAACCCGAAGACGTCGATCTGCAACAAGTCCTGCGCGGAAATACGATATTCGGCGCTCGTGAAGTCCGAGTCCGGCTTCAGGCTGTCCGGCTCCGGCAGCGCGGACGATTCGATCGAGTGCGTAGGCGTCGAATCGAGGCCGACCTCGGTCGTCGAGCAGCCGACCAGGAAAATCGAGCACACCATCGCGGGCCACGCGAGCAGCGAGCTCCTCGGAAAATGCCCCCATCTCATCGGCAAACCTTCAGTGAGAGCCACACAGTGAAATCCTTGGCGAGAAGTCGGCGGCGGCGACGCTGCGACGGAATATCCGCGTCGGCCGGTGCGTTGGGGGCTGACCAGCGTCAATAGGCGTTGCGCTCCGTTAGTATCGACATCGCGGTTCGGACGATGATCTGCACATCGAGCCAAATGCTGGCGTTGGTGGCGTACCAGATGTCGGCGTCAATTCGCTTCGCCATGAGCTCCGGCGAAGGAGTCTCGCCGCGCAGCCCCGCGGCTTGAGCCCAGCCGGTTATGCCCGGCTTCACATGCTGGCGAATGTCGTAGTTCTCGATGATCTTAGTGAATTCCTCGTCGAGGGCGACGGGATGCGGCCTCGGTCCGACCAGCGACATTTCGCCTTTGATGACATTGATCAGCTGCGGCAGCTCGTCGAGGCTCGTTCGTCGCAGCAGACGTCCGACCTCGGTGACGCGCACGTCGTTGCGTCGCGCTTGCCGGACATTCGACCCGTTCTCGGTGACATACATCGTCCGAAATTTCAGTATGTCGAAAGGACGCCCGCCTAGCCCCAGTCTCGCCTGGCGGAACAGAATCGGACCCGGGCTGTCGAGCTTTACCGCGATCGCGACGACGACGAAGACAGGCAGAAGCCCGATCAGGAAGACCACTGCGCCGACCAGATCGATCATCCGTTTTACGGCGCGCTCCATTTGCGACAGAGGCTCTCTCTGGACCTCGACGGTCACATGCTCTCCGAGCTCGCTGATCTGCCGGCCTCTCAGCACTCTGGAGACCGATTCGTCGGGTACGAAGAACAAGGAACGCGGGATGAGGCTGAGGCCGGTCTTGAGGCTCTTCAAGCGGTCGGCCGGAACGCCGGATGCGCAGAGAAACATCTCCCCGGCTTTCATGGTCTTCGCGCAGGATGCGACACGGTCCAGCGCGCGCCGACGCTCTTTGTCCCAACGCTCGGGCGGTCCGGAGACGTCGACCGTCACGGCGATGGGCGAATCGTAGCCGGCGTCGCGGAGAGTTCGAACGACTGCGGGCAGCGAGGCGTTGCGCATATCGGCGATGACGAGGGCGCTGCGCCGACGAACGGCGGCTCTGCGCGTCATTTGGACGAGAGTCGGAGCGAGAAGCCCTCTCACCGAGACCACCGCCACGAGGCCCGTCGCGAAGAAGGTCAGTATCGTCCCTCTCGAGAGAAGGTGGCCGGCCTTCAATACGAAGATGATCAGCAGCAGCATCGCGCAGGCGGCGAACCATGACGACAACGCCCCGTGAACGCGTGTCTCGAATTTCGAGATGGCGCGCGGATTTCCCGCGCCGAGCACGTTGCTCGCGCCCCAATTGAGCAGACCGGCCGTCGTTCCGATGGCGAGAAACTCGGAGACGCTGTCCGGCGGTCCGAGCGCGAGAATTCCATAGACCGCTCCACTGAAGGCGCTTGCGACCATCAATGCGAGGAACTCCCCCGAGGAAACGATCCAGGATCGCGATTCTGCATTGGTTATGACTGGTTCGCGCTCGGCCCGTCGCAAGAGAGGCGAGGCCCGCGACGCGGTCATATCCTCGGAAAGGGCCGAGTCCTGCTCGCCTCGGGTCAATGCGTTTCGTCGCGGGTCGATCGCATGGAAATTCATGAAAGCACTTCCCCTGAAACGGCACCGTACATCGCCTCGATCGAAAGTCTGCGGCGGCAAGGCCGACGATGCCATCCACCGGCCACGCGAACAAGGATACCGAACCCTTAAGGGGCCGCCGCGGCGCGTGGTGGAGACGCGCGAGCATCATCGACGACCGATGACGAGGCTTTCGCCTACACGAGCGCCAACGCCTGTAACGCTCGGCGTCGACGCATGGGTCGAGAAGAATGCGCGAAGCCTGTCGGCGATGATCATGAGCAGCTTGCGGGCGTCATGGTCCAAGAGCGCGTGTCGGCTTCGTTGACGAGCGTGCGACCACGCTACCGCACGGCCGGTGAGTGGACACTCGACCTCGCTGCAGCTCAGACGCGCGCATGCGTCGACTGCACATAGCGTGGTCGACACCGTGATATCTATCCGGTGAGTTTCGTAGGCTGCGCGTCATCCACGCATGCGTTTCACATCACGCTCGCGCGCCGGCTCTGACGCCCTGCCCGCTCGACAAGGTGAATCGGCGGTCCAAGGCGCCGCGGCCCAATGCGCTGCGGCCGTCGGATTTCAGTTTGCCGCAACGAGCGGCGTACGAGATGAGGGTAGGTCCCTCGCCATCGGCTTGTAGGAGCAGGTGGAAACCACTGTGCGCAGCGCGGGTCAAGAGCCTGGGGCGTGAGCGTCTCGGAAAAGACGCCAGGAGGCGTCAGGTGTGGAACAGGAAGGCGAATACAAGTGAACTGACAACCATCGGGCTCTCGGCGAACACGAGGCTCGATTGGCGGGGACCCCTCCTTCTCAATCCATCCCTTATCCTTCACTCCCCCGGTTTTCACCGGCTTCCTCGCTACTATGGTAGGGATCCGACTTCTGCACAAGCATCGATCGGTCGTCGCTCACCTCCTGCCAGCCTACCGTTCGAAACGGACCCATGCAGACCTCCCAGGGTGAGAGCATCGAATGTCCCGCCGCCGCTTTGAACCGCCCCAGCGTCGGTTGGATTTCGGGCGTCGCGTTCGTAGCACGCTTCGAATGGCATTACACGCCAAAGCATGGAAGCTGGCTCGACATGGCCGAATCCGAACTCGCGGCCCTCGCGACCCAATGTCTCGATCGCCGCATCCCCGACAAGGAGACACTGACCCGCGAGGTCGCCGCTTGGCAGGAAAACCGCAACAGACGTCACGTCAAGGCCGACTGGCAATTCACGACCAGCGACGCTCGCTGCAAGCTGAAATTCCTATACCCGCAGTTCCAGTGACTCGGGCCACTAGAAATATTTCTATCGGGCGGTCGATAAGGCGGGCGCGACGGTCGAATTCCTGTTGACGGCAAAGAGAAATTGCAAAGCCGCATCACGTTTCTTGCGCAAGGCGATCGGGCAGCATGGCGTGCCGGAGAAGATCACGATCGATAAGAGCACGCCAAAACGGCGGCAATCGAAAGCTACAAATACCGAGCATGAAGCGGACATCGATATCCGCTGCATCAAATATCTCAACAATATCGTCGAACAGGATCATCGAGCAGTGAAGCGAGTGACGCGACCAATGCTCGGTTTCAAATCATTTCCACCGGCAGCGGCGACACTTTCTGGGATCGAACTCAATGCATATGATCCGAAAGGGACAGTCGCGGGCGAGGGAAAGTGGCCCGCGTACAGGCTACGACGGCGCAAACGCAAATGTGGATCGAGATTCCATATGGCGGTCGACACGCTGGGCCGTCTGCTGCACGCCGGCGAATGTGGACGACCCGCGCCGAGCAAGATCATCCGCGCGCTCCGCTTCACCTCGACGAGCGAATGACGCTCGTTTCCGCCTCCACCGGCTCGATTTTCAGATCGGCGTACCATATTTTGCCGGAGACCATCCACTCGGATGGCGAGCGGGCGTCGAGGTCCAGCCGCACCTGCTGTAGAACGCAATCCTCGTCCGGCACCACGAAATCGAATTGAAACCGCCGCCAATCGGACATGCGGCCCATGGCCATTTCGCTCTCGCCGATTTCCACGTTCGCGCCCGCGCAGACAATGCGCCATCTCGGCCCCCGGCGACCGATGAGTTCGCCGCGCTGCAGCCCGGTCATTCGATAGGCGCCGGCCGAGAGCTTCACATATTCCGAGACCCCGTGCGGCGCCGCGCGGTCGCGATCATATTCGATCACCAGCGCCCGTCGATTTTCATCGCCCGGGCGCGGAACGATATCAATCGTCGCCCCGCTCCCATTGACGATCGTCCAATCGAAAAACAGGCCGGTCGGCGGAAATTCGAAATCGGCGTTGTACAGGTTTCCGGCCGCCTGCAATCGCTCGGGCGGCGCGAACCGCCGCCAAGCATGATAGGCGAAGTCATAGAACCGATGCCGAAACAGAAAAGCGAGATATGTGTGCAGGCTTCCCGCCGTGGGCGGCGACCGGGTCTTCTTGAAAGCCAGCATGAGACGCAACGGCGTTCGCGCGTCTGAGACATGGTCGCAGACATAGGCCAGAAAAGCCTCCCGCCAGGGAGGCGCGCTCGCCATCAACCGACCGACATCGACGAATGCCTCCTCGTCCTCCGCCATGCGCGCGAGCGATGGCGTGACGAATTCGACGAGATTCGGACGCGTTCGCAAGAGAATGTCCGCAATTTGGGCCGCGTCGGCGTGACGGCGCTTTTCGAAACGATCCTGCAAGAGCCAAAAGATCGCTCGACTCTCGTTCAGCGAACGGCGGACCGCCGCCTCCATGAATTTCTCGGCCGAATCGTCCGACGCCAATTGACCGAGGATGCGCATGGCGCGCGCGTCGAGCGGAGCTTGCCGCAATGCGTCTTCCGCCAAGGCTCTGACCGCGTCGCGTTCGGCGGCGGACAAGGATTGGATCGCGCTTTCGGGCCGCTCGACGATCGTTTGCGCGCCCGCCCGCGCGGGGACCCATGACGCGAAATCCGCATTGAGCTTTCGATCCGCCAGCTCGAGCAGCGCGAGGGGATCGGTGGGCGCCAGGGACAAAGCCGTCTCCGGCGCGACAACCGCCAAATGCGCAACGAAACTGGTCGCGACGATTTGCCAGAGCAGAACCATACCGCTGGCTCCGAACGCCAGAACGCGCAAGGCGCGCTTCCAGGAGCCAGCGTCGATCCGATCTCGCCATCTCACGAGGTCGTTCATGACCGCCCCCCCGCTGCGCGTCGCGCCGCGCCCGAACACCGACAATATCGTGCACGATAGGCCGCCCGGTCGTTCGCCGACCGGCTCTCGGAGTGATCGCTGGCGCAGTTGCGAACGTTTGGCGTGGCCATGACGCGCGTCGCCGCCATTCGCTCCATGCGATGATCCCAACGACGACCTCCTGCTGTCGATCTCGATCAAGCTTTGATCATAAATAGGCCGGCGCCGAGGCGTCTTGAGATTTTCCCACGCCTGTATCACTCGGCATGCCGGCATCGAATGATCCCGATCTCGTTCGAGGTCCGGATGAAAGCTTTTCAACAGCAGCGCCATGTTACGCCTCAGCTCGACGGCTTGCGCATGAAGGTCGACGCCGAGTATGCGGTAATTGTCGGACTCGGGGCCGAACCGCACTGCTCGACGAAAAACATCGCCGCTTCACGGACAACATATCTTGGTCTTCCGCTCACCTCCGCCGCTTCGATTTCCGCCGCCTCCTCGCGAGCGACGATACGAAGCAGCAGGACGACGCCTCCCGGCAAGGGACGCGACCGCGCCGGACGTACGCGCGAGGGCGCATGCAATAGATCGATCGCCAATGGCAAAGCCGAGGGATCTGTCGTCATGCGCTCATTCGTTCGCCCGCGACTTCAGCAGGCCGATCAGTCTCCAAGGCCAACCGACCATATACTTCGTCCGCGCCATATCCGTATCCGTACCCAAATCCGCCAGATTTCGTATCTTGCCGCGTCAGCACCGCTCCGATGATGTTGGCGCGCGCAAATCTCAAGCGCTTCAACGAATCTCTCAACTGCGCCTTGCGCGTCCCGCCGGAGCGAATGACGAAAATCGTCGCGGCGGCGACATTGGAGAGCAGCTGCGCATCCGCGAGCCCCAAGACCGGGGAACTGTCGATGACGATGAAGTCGAAGACTTCAGCGCCGACCGAAAGCAGCGTCATGAAGCGTGAGCTCGCCAATAGATCGGCAGGGTTGGGAGGGATCGGCCCGGACGACATGAACACGAGATTGTTGGTCGTCGTATTCTGCATCGCCGTCGGGGGCGAACAGCCGCCCGTCAGGTAATTGCTCAGCCCCGGGCCATTCTCGAGACCGAGCCGCGTATGCAGCGAGGGATGACGAAGATCCGCGTCGATGATCAGAACCCTCAGCCCCAATGTAGCGAAATGGCGAGCTATGGCGAGGGCCGTTACGGACTTGCCTTCCGACTGGCCCGAGCTGGTGACCAACAGGCTTTTTGGCAGCCCGCTCTCCGTTGCGAAATGCAGCGACGTGCACAATGAACGATAGGCTTCGCAGACCCCAGACCGAAGCTCGGCGAGCTCCTGCTCGATCGTCCTATCGCCGTCGATCTGCGGGATCAAGCCCAGCGTCGCGAGCCCCGTCACTCGCTCGAGCTCCTCGGCCGAGCTGACCGTATCGTCGAACCGCTCGAAAACGAAGACGACGCCGGCGGCCACGATGGCGCCCAAGAACAGGGAGATGAAAAGATTGCGCGTCATTTGCGGCGACGATGGGGATTTCGGCAGTTCGGCTCTTTCGACGACGAAAATATTGTTCGCGCCGGCGCCGCTCGCCACGTCGACTTCCTTATAGCGTTGCAACACATTCTCATACAGCGATCGATTCGTATCCACCTCTCGCTTCAGAATATTGTATTGGATACTGCGCTTTTGCAAATCGAGCACTTCGGCGCGCAGAGTCTCGATCCGAGCCTTCATTTCATTTTCTTGGCTCAGCGACGCCAGATAGGCCCCCTTGAGCGCATCCTTGATCGTCTTGACCTCCGAGTTGATTTGATGATCGACTTCCTTCAGCTTGTTGCTGATCTGAATCATCCCCGGATAGCTCGGCTTGAAGGTCTCCAGTTTCTCCTGATACTCGGTGACGAGCTCATTGCGCTTGTCTCGCAGGCCTTCTATAACTTTGTTGGTCAGAAATTGCGGAAGGTTGATCGCTCGAGCATTCTCGATCTGCTTGAACAATTGTTCATTCTTGATGCGCTCGGCCACGAGGCTGCCGAGCACGGCATTGCCTTCCGACAAATTGTTTTCGGCAATCGACGCCTTCTCATTGGTCGTAATGATCTGTTCCTTCTGTCCGAAGTCGACGAGCGTTTTCTCGGAATCCTTCAGCCGTATTTGCAATTGCTTGATTTGATCCTCGAGAAACGACTTGGCGAATGCGCTGACTTGAAAACGCTTGTCGACATTGAAATCGATGAAGGCTTGCGCGAGACCGGCGGCGATCTTCTGCGCTCGCGCGGGGCTCGGATCGGTATAAGTTATGTCCACGAGACGGGACCCGCTCACCGGCTTGATCGAGCGATTGGCCAAGACAATGCCGATCGCTGCCCGCTCCAATGCCGCCTTGTCGGCGGCGCTGTCGGAACGAGACTTGAATGTCAGCAAGCTCTTGAGATAGCCGAGGACGCTGAATTCCGTCGGATTGAGAAAGTCGGCGTCTTCCCCGAGCCTGAGCGCCGACACGACGCGTTCGGCGATCGACGTTCCGTGCAGAAGCTCGTATTGCGTTCGAAGGAACTCGAAATCCGAACCTTCCAAAGGCGTGATATTGCCGCTCTCCACGACCTTGGCGACATTTCGGTCGATCTGAAGCCTGGTCGCCGCCGTGAAGCGCGGCGTCATCATCAGCGTCAGAAGCAGGCCCAAGACGGCGAAGACGGCCGTGATCGCCAGGACTCGCCATTTGTGCTTGCGCAGAATGCGCCAATATTCGTAGGTCCCCGCGGTGAAATCCTCCGACGCCGAAACAGCATGTCCTGCATATCCGCCAGGGAAATCCACCTCGCTGTACGACGGTGCGGCCGTCGTCTTGGGAACGAGCGTTCCCGCGTCTTCAAAGTTCGCGGCTTTGTCCTGCATGTCAACGTGACCCCGAATAAGTTCGACAAAAATCCGTGCGGCCTACCATATGGTCGGACGAAACGCCGCGATCGCGGGCGTAACTTTCAAGAATGACGAGAAAACCACTTTTGCGGCGGAGGTCGGCACGACAATGATGTCCCCGTCCTGAATCGCCGGATCCGAAGCCCGTCCTTCGCGAATGGCGTCGAGATCGAATTCCGAGGCGACACGCTGGCCGTCGCCCGTTCGAAACACCATGACCGTGCCCGACGCCGTATCCCGCTCCACCCCTTCGGCGACGGCGACAAACTGGAGAAGAGAATTCTTGCCTCGGATCGGATAGACGCCGGGCCTCCTGACCGCGCCCTCGACTGTGACGCGCTGGCTGTTGAACTCTTTTACGTAGACCGAAACCTGAGGGGATTTGAGATAAGTGGCGCCGAGCCGCGCGGTCAGATCGCGCTCGAGTTGCTGCGCCGTCTTGCCCGCCGCCGGCACCTCGCCGACGAGCGGCAGATTGATCGTCCCGGAGTCCGCCACCTGAACGCTACGGGTCAGTTCTGGAACCTTGAAGACGACAATTTCCAAAACGTCCTGGGCGCCGACCTTGTAAGCCGTATTGCCTGGCGTCGACGCCGCGACGAACTCCCCGACCGACTGCGCCAATTTCTTGGTTTCGTCAGACGGAGGGTCGCTTGCCGCGCCATCCGCAAAAGACGCGCTCGCGCCTCGCGCTCCATCATCGAAAGATTGCTCGCACCCGGCCAATGAAATCGAGCCGGCCACCAGCAACGCCGTCATGATCATGGTCGACAAAATTCGCATGTGCGCCACCGTTTGGTTTCCTCGAACGCCTAATTCTTTCGTCGCGGCTCATCTCCACGGAGGCCCGGACCGGCGGCGCCGGCAGCTTGGACGGAGGTTGGTTCTCCAAAATTCCCCGAGGCCGCGTAACGACCAAGTGAATCGCCTCTTGTTCGCCGACACGCTTCGCCGCGGCGTCCCGCCCTTCCGCGAGATTCGGGCGCCGCCGCCCGACGCTATGCGCATCCGAAGCAAGAATGTGAACGCGCCCTTCATCGAGCATTCGCTCAGCCCAGTAGCGAGGCACGCGCCCGAACGCCCCCGTGAGCGATCCCGCGGTGACCTGCATCAACACCCCGCCGTGAAACAATTGCTCGATCTCCGCGTATTGCGTTTCGATCCACGACAATCTCTCCGGATGGGTCAGGATGGGCGCGTAGCCGGCGACGCTGACGCTGAAGAAGAACTCGATGAGCCTGAGCGGAGCGACGTGATGCGGAGGCTCGAGCAACACATAGCGCGTGTCGGCCAACGACGGGATTCGACCGGAACGAAGCCCTTCGGCCATATCGGGAGCCAAGCGGACGTCCGCTCCCGCGACGAGCCGCAAGGGAATGCCCTCTTCGTCGAGACGTTGCTGAAGTTCTCGGGTCGCGGCACGAATCTGCGGCCCCGTATTGTGATAGAGACCCGGAAGGATATGCGGCGTACAGGCCTGAACCTCGACTCCATCGGCGACGGCCATGCGCGCCATCTCGAGCGCGGTCCGGAGGTCGGTCGCGCCATCATCGACGCCGGGAAGAATATGAGAATGAAGATCGATCATGAGCCAAATCTGCGGAATGATTTGTCGACAAAATAAACGACGACGCAATTTCGAACTTTGATTCGCTTTCGACGCGAACACACGCCGCTCTCAAATGCACGGCGCTTCGCGAACGTCTCTATGTCCAATCGGACCATATCATTCAAAATAGCTCGCATCGCGCGCCGAGCGGCCCTTTTTTTCAAACGTTCCACACCAGAAAGTCCATACGTGATATTACGAGGCGCGTGCATCTCGGCGGCTTTTCAAAGGCATTGCGAGCGTGAGCACACGCCCTGCCACCTTCGCTCCGGCTAGGGGCGTTTACTGTGCTCCGACGTAGCGCTAGTCTCTCCCCATTGACGCCTCGCTAGATACATTTGGTCCATGCGAATCAATTTCCTATTCGTCACCACTGCGTTCATCGCCGTCGCGAGCCTCTTGCTCGGCGGCGGCACGAGAGCGGGCTTTTTGTCCGACGCCGTTCTTCAACTTCTCGCCCTGCCGCTCTTCCTGATGGCTCTGTGGCGTTGGCTCGAAATTCCCTCCGATCGACGACCGCGCTGGGTCTTGCCGCTTTGCGTCTCGATCGCATTGCTCTTCTCGATGCAGCTACTGCCACTCCCACCCGCCATCTGGACGGCGCTTCCGCAGAGAAAGCCCATTATCGAAGCCTTCCAATTGATCGATCGTCCACTGCCGTGGAAGCCGATCAGCGTTGCTCCCTTCATGACGCGATCGAGCCTGCTGTCGCTCATCCCACCCCTGGCTATCTTCTTTGCGATATCGAACCTCGATCGACGCGAGCGTCGACGATTGATCTTGCTGCTTCTGCCTGTCGGCGTCGTCAGCGTCATGATCGGCCTCGCCCAGGTCGCTCAAGGCCCCGACAGCTCGCTCCGCTTCTTCAGCGTCACCAATCCCACCGAAGCTGTCGGCTTCTTCGCCAACCGAAACCATTTCGCGGCTTTTCTCTATTGCTCGATCGTTCTCGCCGCCGCATGGATCTCGGATTCGGCCATGGCGAGCGCGAATTTGGATTCGAGAATCGGACTCGACGCGACGTCGTTCATCGCCATTCTCATCGGCATGACGACGATCGTCATTCTCCTCGCCGGGCAGGCAATGGCGAGGTCTCGCGCGGGGATCGCTCTCACCCTCGTCGCATTGATAGGCTCTTTCACCTTCGCCTATTCAGACAAGCGCCACAATCGATCGAGCGTCTCCTCATACAAATTGCTACTCGGGGCGATCGCGTTCGCCATCGTGCTCTCGCTGCAATTCACCTTGTCCCGCATCCTCGGACGCTTCGACGCCGATTTGCTGGAGGACGCTCGATGGACGATCGCTCGTCGCACGATCGAAGCCGCCAGAGCCTATTTTCCGTTCGGCGCCGGCATCGGCACATTCGTTCCAGTCTACACGGCCTTCGAACGTCCCGAGGACACTCTGCGCGATGCCTACGTCAATCGTGCGCACAATGATTTTCTGGAACTCTGGTTGGAGAGCGGGATTTTCGGGATTGGGCTGATTATCGCCTTTGCCGCGTGGTGGGTGTCGAGAACGTTGCAGCTATGGTGTCGCTCCGCCGATTCATCGGCCGATGTCGAGCAGCCTTACGCGCGCGCCGCTTCATTGATCATAGCGCTTCTGCTGGCGCATTCGTTTGTCGACTATCCGCTCCGGACAGCCGCGATGATGACGTTTTTCGCCTTAGCCTGCGCCTTGATGACCGACCCGCCGACACCGATCCCGGCCGCGCCGCGCGACGACGCGCGCCCATCCGACGCCCATGAAGCAATGCATCGGGAGAGACAGGCGTCATCGTCATACGTGGAACGCAGCCCGGCGCCAGTTGCTCCGCCGAGCGTCGTTCAGACGCCCGCGTCATCATTCAAGCCGCCGACTCCGTGGCCAGAGCCGCCATCGCAAGGCGGAGGTCTGCAGGAAATCGAATGGCCCGAGCAATGGCGGGGAAAATAGCCGAGCAAATGGAAGAAGACGAAGCGCTTTCAACCCTCGCCTCGCGCGCGTCTCGAGACATCACGACGACGGCGCACCGCTCTCTCTATTCGAACGCTCACGGCGCGCCGCACTCGCGAGATTTGCCGAGTTTGCGCGATGAATCTGATCGATATCGGCCACTTGAACTCCTGTCGACAAAGTTTCGCCGATGCGAACGGATGACTCGCCGTTCGACCGACGTTCCAACGAAAAAATCTCTTGCGTTGCAGCGGCGGCGCGACGATTATTATCATGGTTTGCCGCTCGCGCTCAAAGCCTCGACGGCGCCCGCTTTTATAGTGCGGAAATCATGCAGACAGATTTCATTGTTCGCATCAAGGCGCATGGGTCGTGGTTAGCACCCGGCCATATCGTGCACGTATCGCGCTCGAGCGTTTATTGCGTCAAGCATTCGGCGCCTATTGCCCGCTCCTGCGCAAGCGCATCAGACATGCGCGGCGCTCGGAGCTCGTGTCGAGCCGCCTTGCTTCCAGGTTATCTCTTCGTGCGGCTCGACCCCGACCTACAGCGTGGCTCGCCTGCCCAGGGCGGCCGTCCTCTTCCGGCGCGGACACGATTAAAGAAGGTATACATCCTTGCGCAAACCGATGCACCAAACCATCGCCGTCTCTCCCTCGGTCAGACGATTCACTTGGCGTCTGGGGCGCCGTCTGTACTGCGCCGCGCGCGGCGAGCCGAGAGAAAATGATATCGCGAGCAATGGCGAGGCGTATGTACAGACGTGCGTCGCCAGAGCCGTTCCGCTCGCCTCGACGCTTCGCGCCCTCGACATCGGCGCCAATCAAGGCGAGTGGACGTTGTCGCTACTCCGGGCGATCGCGCTCGAGCGCGGCGCCGACGGCGACTTCAAGATCGACCTCTTCGAGCCGACGCCGACGACCGCCGAGCTTTTGGTCCACGCCCTTTCGGAGGCCGGTGTCGAGCCTGTCACCGAGATCCACCAACTCGCCATGTCCGACCGCGCCGGCAAGGTGAGACTCGCTTTGATGAGCGCGACCGGCGGCTCCAATTCACTTCATTTCGATCATGCTGCTGGCGCTCCGCCCGGCGGCTGGATCGACGTGGAGACAGACACGCTCTCCAATTTTTGCCGGCGGCAGGCGATCGGCCATATTCACCTCGCCAAATGCGACGCCGAGGGACACGATCTGGCTGTTTTGCGCGGTGCGCGCGAACTCTTGTCCGAGCGCCGCATCGACGTGTTCCAGTTCGAATACAACCATCGCTGGGTGTTCTCGCGCTCTTTCTTGAAGGACGTGTTTGAACTGATCGAGGGAATGCCTTATCGCCTCGCCCGCATCATGCCTGCCCACATCGAGGCGTTCGATGGCTGGCATCCCGAACTCGAGCGCTATTTCGAGGCAAACTATCTGATCGTGCGCGACGACGTCTTGGATTGGTTCGGCATGCACGAAGGGCGGTTCGACGGTTCCAATACTTATTCTTGAACCAAACGGCTCAAGTCGTCCGCTCTTGCGTCGCCCGTTCAGTGAACGGCTTGGAAAAGCCTTTTTGTCTCCCGATTTCATTCGCCAGCCGGGCACCGAAATTTCGCGCCGGCATTTCGAGATATTTATAGATGGGCGCTGAAACCGCGATCAACAGGCCGAGGAACAGAATCGTGACGATATCGCCTAAGAAGAGATGCAACTGCGAAACGTTGGCGCCCTGGAGAAAACCAAGCTTCAAAAACGGTGCGAATTTCGTGACGACGGAACTCGTCAACATGAGAATAGTCACATGCATCATATAGATCGAATAAGAGAGCTCGCCGATTCGCCTCAGGGTTTTCGTCGTCAAGGCGTTCTTGACGTGTGAGCCTCTGTCGGCCGTCGCGACGAAGCAAAGGAGCGCGAACGACATCAGTTGCAGCAACGAGCGAAGAACAGGACCCGCCTCACTCTGCTCGAACGAGATATAGATGATTGCGATCGATAGCAAATAGAGACCGCTCGCTATCATTCCGCCTGTCATGTAGGCGTATCTCTTGCGCAAGCAGCAGAGACCGACGCCGATCGAAAACCCGACGAGACAGCGCGGGAAGCCGTATTCCAGCGCTGTCATCAGTCCATTGTCGCCGTTCGCCCAGAGCAGACCCGTGAGCGCGAGAAAGCCGATAGCGAGCATCCAGCGCATGGGCGTGGACGTGAGGACGGTTATGGCCGCGAACACCAGATAGGTGATAAATTCGGCGCTGATGCTCCAACTCGGAGTATTTACGAATGGGTGCGAAAACCCCAGGGCGTGAACCAAAAACAACGAGGCCAGAAAGTCATATGCCGAGCCGTTGATGCCGGCGTAGATCTCCCTTTCACGAATGAGATTCATGCCCACGACGATCGACAATGTCGTGGCCATGGAGAAAAGGTGTAGGGGATAAAGGCGAAAAAGGCGCTTTATCAAGAATTTCTGTAGCGACACCTGATTGTTCAGTTTTTCTAGATAGCTATGAGAAATGACAAATCCACTCAATACAAAAAACAGATCGACAAACGCCCACCCGTTCACGACCAGGGGTGAAAGCTTGAAGTGGCTTATCCACGGAACGTGAAAAAGCACAACGAGAATTGCGCTCATTCCACGAAGGCTATCGAGGCTCGAAAACCTTTCGGTAGACGCTCTTCCCCCGTGCATCAGGCAGCGTCCATGGGCCATCGCGGCCCTAGCTCGGTGGTAGGTTGAAACGCTTCGAGGTCGATGATCTCGCTGGTCGTTCTCAGACCCGATAGCACCCTGGGCTCGAGCGCCGGCCATAGCGTAGCGGCATTCGGGTCGGGAGGCGCCGGCGAAAGCGCGGCGATCTCCCTGCGGGTGCGGTCGGCATGAAACCTCGCCTTCGCGTAGTCGTTCACCGCCAAAGGCGCAAGAGCCAGAGCTCGATCGAAAACGTGACGCAATTTCGGATCGGTCACGATGTTCGCCAGAAAGCGGCGCGCCCATCCGATCATAGCAGCTCGGCCGCCGATTTCCGGTGTCGCCATGGCCTCGATGCGTATCTCCACGCCAATTTGGCGCGCTTCGTGCTCATAAACCTGACGCCAGGACCATTGCGGGCAGTCGAGAAGATCGTAGACACCGGGCGGACCTGCGCGGCCTTCTCCGATCGCGAGCAGAGCCTCGGCGATGGTCGCCGTATGAGTCACATTGGAGCCGCGCTCGGGATCCGGCACGCGCACGACGCCAGATTTCACCTCCTCCCTCAGCAATTGCGTGATCGTCTGGAATGGGCCCGCGACATGACCGAGCCGGAGCACATAGCCTTCGCGCCCATGTCTGCGCGCCGCTTCGCGGAAGACACGCTCATTGTCGAGCTTGAGATTCGCATAGGCGCCGCGAATGGGAACAAACCTTCTGGGCCGATCGACTTCGTAGACCGCCACCGTCGAGAAGAAGACGATCTTCGCCGTTTTCGGGGCGCCTGCGAATGTCTGTTCGATGACCGCCGCATTATCCTTCAGCGCGGCGGCGGGCGTGCCGAGCGCTAGCGCGAAATTGGCGACGACATCGGCCCCCGCGAGCAATTTCCGCGCCTCCTCCGGCTCCGAGATCGAACCATGGAGAACGGGCAGGCCGGCATATCGCAAGAACGCCGATCCGTGCCGTGTCCGGCTGATCGGGCGCACGTCGACGCCCGCGGCCTTCGCCAGAATGAGCGAGACTTCCGAAGCGACTTGGCCATTTCCGCCGACAACGACGATTTTCATGGGCTTGCTCATTTGTTCAGTAACTCGTCCATGAGTTCGGCGCCGAGCAGCGTAGCCTTCGCCGAATGCGAAGGCTCCTGCCTCGTGCGCATCGCTGAAAACAGTTCGTCCCATTGCAGGTAACAGGCTTGTGGAACCGTCACAGCTCCAGCCGTCCCCTTCGTTTGCAACTCGGCCAGCCGAACTCCTTCGCTGTCGACCAGCGTCAATCGATCGCTCGGTCCGATCGGGGCGCGCAAGCGCGCGCGCTCGAAGCGAAATTCCATGACGTTGCTCTGCGAATCCAGCCAGCTGACGGTCCAGTGGACGACGATATCGTAGCCACTCGCCCCTGTTGCGCTCTTCAGCCTGATGCTCGCATTGGCGCGGCGATCCGTATCACCGTCCCATTCGATCTGTCGGTCGGCGATCTCATAGCCTTGCGCGCCGGTCATCCAGATGAGGAGATCGAGGCTGTGGCATCCGAGATTTTTGGTGATGCCGCCGCCATCGGCCACGGAAGCGTCCACATAGCCACCGAACCCGCCTGTCCTCGTCGATCGCGCTCCTTCACTGACGCGGACCTCGAGCAGCGGACCGAAAAGGCCGGTGGAAATCGCCTGACGCATGAAAACATTGGCCGCGTAACGCCGTCGCTGGAACCCGACCGCCAAACGCCAAGGCTCGAAAGCTTCGGCGAGCGCGCGATGCTCGCTCGCCAGCGTCGCCAAAGGCTTCTCGGCCAGGAACGCGGTCGGCGTCGCCTGCAGCGCATCGAAATACATTGCGCGCGGAGGCAACGGCAAGGCCAGAAGCACAATATCGCAGGGCGGCGCATCGGCCAGACTGGCCGGCGCCCGCGTCGCGGGAAGGCCATTGGCCGCGGCCAAGCCTCGCGCTCTTCCCACATGCGCGTCGAGAATCCAGGCGATCTCGCACTCCGGCATGCTTCTCAACACCGGTATGTGAATATTCGCGGCGATGGAGCCCGCGCCGACGACACCGACCGAGAGTGACGAATCCGACATCACGAACCTCGCCGCAGAGTGAAAACCATTTTCAACAAATCTTCACGCGCGATGTCCTGCCATTTTTGCACAATGGTCGCCAGGATCGCCTTGCGCGACTGTCTATCGACGCCGAGCCACGGAAACAGCATGCCGCATATCAGGCCGGCGATTGCCGATGCGACGATGAATTGCGCCGTCGAACCTCTACCTATGATCATGGCCAAAGACCACATGACGACAGCCGCCGCGGCCATCGAAATGGCGGATACGAAGAGAGCTTGGAGTTCGAGCTTCACGTCCACGCTCGGCACGAGTCGACGCATCGCGACGATCGATAGCGGCATGAATCCGAGGATCTCTCCGGCCGAAAGCGCCGCCGCCATGCGCAGACCCACGTCGGAAATCGGCAGCCCCCAGAAAAGGGCGAGACTGACGATCAGTTGCGCGCATCGTCCCGCGGCGGGAAGCCGTGTCGAATTCGCCGCCGCCAACACATTGTGGTTGAGCGCCGAGCCGGCCCCGAGCACCATCGGCAACATCAAGACGAGAACGTATCCGGCGTTGTAGGAGCCGCCGTTCCCCGTCCACAATGTGAACAAGTCCGACCCCGCCGCCAGGATAAAACCGCCGGCGAGACCGCTCAATGCCGCCAGGCTTCGCGCCGATCGGCCCCACATCGTCCGCGCCCCCTCGAGATCGCCGCAGACGTATCGTCGCGCGCATTCCATTCCCATGACCACGCCGAAGGTTTGCAGGAGGGACCGAGGCAGGTTGACGAGAGTGCGCGTCAAGACGAAAGCGGCGACAACGCCCGCCTCCGCCGTCATCTGGGTGAGAAGGATCACCGAGGCGTTGGTCAAAAGCTGGATCGGAATGGTCTGCATCAGAAAACCGAAGGAAACGGTCGACGCCGCCCAAAACTCGTCGAGCGTCGGCGGCGCGGCCGCGAAATGATGTGGTTCGAAACGCTTCAACGAATCGTACCAAATATAGCCGACCTGCATGGCGATCGAAATGAAAAAGGCGGCCAAGGCGACATAGAGTGGAGGTCCGCCGGCGAGCGCCACAGCCACGCAAATGAACACTCTCGCGATTTCCCCCACGGCCGACAGCGTCAGCTGATGCGCATATTGTCGGTTGGCCCGATACAGCGCCAACGGACCGTTGGTCATTATTCGCAATGCGGGAACGGCGCACAATAGAGCAAGGCTCAATTCGCTTTCCGTGAATCCCGTGGCGCTCTCGCCTCTCATGACGAAGACGGAAAGCGCGGCGTATAGAAAGCCGAGCATCGCCGTCAGAAAGGAAATGAAATTGCAGATTTTGTAGAGCCTGACCGCGGCGTCGACGTTTCGCCGTTCTATTTCGATCGCGATGCGGTTGGCGAAATAGAGGCTGAAGCCCAGGTCGAATATGCTGACGAGCGCAGCCGCGGCGGACAGGACGCCCATTGTTCGAAAAGGGAAGTCTCCCAATAGCGATAGAGGATGGAAGTCAGCAGCACGCGATCGCCGAGAGAGGCGGCCATGAAAAAAATATTTCCGGCTTGTTCCGCCATCAATCGGGGCAAATGAGCCATAATTCTTCCTTGCAGGCTGGCGATGGGATTGTGGAGGCTTCGGCGAGACGGGAGGCGCCTTACAACCGCGAGCGCGACTCTCGGCAGCGGCGCGGATAGGCCGGGCGCGCGACCTCACGCATCCTCGCGACGACGCCTGCTGGAGCGCATTCACGTTTCACGGAAATATGAATGCGCTCCGGCTTTTCACTTCGTCGCGGTCATGAACAGCAGCGAACCGCGTTGATTGGCCAGTCGGCTCTGCGCCTTGATCGACATCAATCGCAAGAGCGGCAATCTGATGCGGCGAGGGAGTGGGATTGCATCGGCGTCCTGCCCGAAAGTCTCGGCTGTGACCGAGGAGAAGAAGAGGCGGAGAATGTCCCCGAGCACGTCCTCCGAATAGTACCGCGCCATGAAACCGTCCGAGCGCTTCCACAAGCACTCGTCGAGCGATCGCCCACGCCAGAAGCCGAGAAGGTAGTCGCGCACGATCGTGACATAAGCGCTCATGCCGGCAATATTATAGACCATGAACCCGACCTGCCCGCCGGGCCGTAGAATTCTATGGATTTCCTTCAGGATCACCGCCGTTTGGGCGGAGTGATGAATAACGCCCCACGACCAGACGAAATCGAATGAGGCGTCCGGAAACTCCAGCACGCGAGAATCCATCTGCAATACCTTGGCGGGCAGTTTGCGCAATGTCAGCCGACGCCTCGTCGCCTCGATGCTCGTATCAGAAATATCGATCGAGGTGAGATTTGCGCCGGCCCGCGCGATCAATTCGGAATGCAGCCCCATGCCGCATCCGATCTCGAGGACGTCTCGACTCTGTAGTCGCTCGAAAGGGATGATCTTGTCGAACGGAGTCTTGTCGTGCGCGAAGAGACGCGCGCCGTGAATGAAGCGGCGATCGATCTCGTCGAACCACGCCTCGCTGAAACGCTCCAGCTGGACCTTGTCGGTCCAGTCATAGGACATTGTCTGGTCGGTCCACCACTGCCGATTTCCGAATTGGATCTTCTCGAGTTCGGATTCGGCAGTCCGTCGTTTTTCATCGGCTTGCATCCAACGCTCCCTCTCGATGTCTCAACTCGACGCCATCGGCCGCCGACGACGGAAACTTCTGCCAGCATTGCAGGAACCGCCTCTCGAAACACCCGAAGCGGAAATGCTGTCGCCAGCGTTCGAACCCGGCCCGCCCCAAGGCGAAAGCGCGATCCCGGTCGCGCAGGAGATAAATCAGCCTTTCGGAAAGTTCGTCCTTGCGGCGGAGATCCACATTGAATCCGGTCTCGCCATCGACATTGACCTCCTGTCCTCCATCATGCGTCGATGCGATGACGGGCAAGCCGTAACGCATGGCCTCGACATAAACGATGCCGAAACCTTCCTGCCTGCTGGGCATGGCGAAGACATGCGCTCTTTCGTAGAGCGCCGGCAATCGATGCTCGGGCACAAAGCCGAGAACGTCGATGTTGGCGGCTGCGGATGATTTGCGCACGCGTTCGCGCATGCGGTCGAGTCCCGTGCCGCCTCCAGCGAGGATCAGCCTGGCGTCAGGGACCGCGGCGACGACCTTGGGCCAGCAGTCGACCAGCTCATTGTGTCCTTTGAGGCCCTCGGTGGCGGTGAGCCGTCCGACGATGAGCACCGACGGCGGCCCCGAAAGATCGGCCATCGCCGCCGGAGGGGCGTCCTGCTCCGTCGCCAACCAGCACACGCGCGCATTGGGGAGATGACCATGGCATGCCTCATGGCGCTCGAGCGTGAATTTCGAGGTCGTGAAAACAAGATCGGCGTCGGCAAAAGAGCGTGCGCTCGTCGGCGTCAGCCGCTCCCATCCTTCGACCCCGCACATCCAGACAGCGTATGGGCGTCGCAAACCCGGGAGGCGTGGGCGCGCGCGCGCGACGCCGGGTGTGTCATAGAGGAAGCGAGCGTGCCGCAAAGCGGCTTGATGGCAGTACGCCACGAAGCGCAATTTGCTGCCATGAGCGATCGAGGCGGTCGCCGCGCCGATCACCACGGGTTCGACATCGAGATAGGAGGCCATCGAAAGGCTGTGGCCCGCCTCCATCAGCGCTCTGGCCGACATGCGCGCGACGCGCGAAATGCCTCCATTGCCTGCGGTGAGCGTCGCGGCGCCGAGGAACACGCGAGGGACAGTTCGATCAAAGGTCATGCTCGATTTCCAAATCTGTCGGGCTCTTGGCGACGCGCCGCGAGGCCGATGCGTGAATCGCAATTCATGAAACAAATCGATTACAATGCGTCGTGACATTGCAGCTCTTGCCGGTGGATGGAAAGATCGCTGAATCTTCGCAGCCACAGCTCGACCATGACGATCGCGAGGATGAGATAGGCGCCATCGCGCCGGCCGCACAACGTGTCGTCGAATAGCTTCCTTACCCCCTGCAAATCGAACAAGCCACGTTCGCGGAAAGACGCCGACGCGAAGACGTCCTCGATCATCGGGCGCATGGGGCCGACGACCCAATGGCGCACCGGCGCGCCGAAGCCGGTCTTCTTCCGATCGAGAATCGTGTCGGGAAGCCGACCGCGCAATGCCTCTTTCAGGAGCCATTTGGCTCGACCTCGACACACCTTGAGACTGGGCGACATGCGGCCGGCAAAGGCGACGAGCCGCTCGTCGAGGAAGGGCACACGGATTTCGACGCCCGCCGACATCGACGCCTTGTCGGTGTAGTTGAGGTTGTGATCGGGTAGAAAGCCCGCCCGCTCCATGAGAAGCATACGGTCGAGCAAATGCGCGCCTTCCGAGCGTGCGAGCGCCCTCTCGAGTTCATTTTGTCCCGCCGTCGGTCGGCTGCGCCGCAGCTCGGCGGAGAGACAGCCTTCGACGTCGGCGAGCGGCGTAAACTCGAATGCGCGGATTAGAAATTCCTCGTCGGAGCCGTCGAGCATATAGCCGATCTTCGTGAGTTGACGCCGGAGCGACCCTCTCGATAGGAGCGCCGTCTTAGTGGCGAGCTTTCCCGCCCAGGGCCCGAACGAACCCGCTTGTGCTCGCAAGGCCGCCGCGCTATGGCGACGATAGCCAGAAAATATGTCGTCGCCGCCGGCCCCGCTCATCATGACCTTGATGCCATCCGCCCTCGCCGCCTTCGATATCGCCTCGACATAGAGGGGCGCCGGATCGGCCTGTGGCTCTTCCAACTGGTAGACGAGCCGCTCGAGATCCGCCCCCTCCATCGGCTGGACGACAATCGCCTCCAGTGGAACGCCGACAGTGGCCGCAAAGCGGCGGGCAAATGTGAGGTCGTCGCCGAAACCTTCCTCCTCCAGGCCGAGGCCATCGAAGCCGACACAATAGGTTTTGGCGGGGCGATGCCCAGTGGCCACCATGCTGGCGACGATCGCGCTGGAGTCGACGCCCCCGGAAAGAAACGCGCCGATCGGCACGTCGCTCAGACATTGATCGGCGACCACCTCATCGAACACGGTGAGAAGCTCGGCTTTCGCATTCCTCGAGGTCGGTCGTTCACTCCGCCAGCGATCCCGTGCTTCGAGCGACTGCCCACGCCACGCATGAAATTGCGGCTCCGCTCCGTCCTCCACCAGAATATAATGCCCCGGCAAGAGCTTCTTGACGCCTTCGAACATCGTTCGCGCTCCGGGGCTCCACAAGTGCACCAGGTAGTCGCGAAGCGCCGCCTTGTCGATCGAACGGTCAATCCCAGCGATCGGGAGAAGCGCCTTGATCTCCGAGGCGAAGGCAAACCCGCGGCCAGTCGCCGCATAGTAGAACGGTTTGACGCCGAGGGCGTCTCTGGCGGCGAACAGCCGGCGCTTCTCTCTGTCCCAGATCGCGAAGGCGAATATGCCGTTGAGGCGATCGAGCATCTCGGGGCCGTACAGATCATACATCGGTCCGAGAACGGCGGTGTCGGACCGCTCGTTGAACGTATAGCCCTTTTCTTTCAACTCCGCGGCCAATGCGCGGAAATTGTAAATCTCCCCATTGAACACGACGCGATAGCGGCCGGCGCAACTCGCCATAGGTTGGGCCGCGGCGGCTGTGCAATCGATGATCGCCAGGCGGCGGTGCGCCAAGCCGATTTGATCGGCCTCGTTCCACCAAACCCCGTGGCCGTCGGGACCACGGTGGCGGACGCCAGCCCCCATGGCTTCGAGATTTGCGGGCGGCCAAGATCCCAAGAAGCCGGCAATTCCACACATTGGGTCCGCTCCGTGGTTCACGCCGACCGAGACGGTCGGAATATGCAATTGGCCAATCGAATGAGCAGGGCGAGCACCACATAGACGGCAACGGCGATCACCGCCGCTCCCGCTATATCGGCGACGAAGTACCCGTCGACGCGAAGTCCCATCTTCATACCGAGGAGGACGACGGGAAAAAACAACCAGCTCTCGTCGCGCAGCACACGCAGAGCAAAGGCGCTCATCGCGCTCAAAATGGCGCCGAGGGGAATCATCAATATTCCGACGCCGAGCCAACCGAAATTCCAATAGGCTTCCGCGAATAGACCGGGACTGGAAGCCGACTGGTCATTGCCTGTCGCCGCCGAATTGAAGTCGACGCCTATTTGGGTGATGATCGGTTTGTTCGGCCACAAGAACCGCGGAATAAGCACGGCGGGCAAAGTCGCCAATGAGTGACTCGTCATGCCGGTATCGCGGAGGTGGACCGCATAGGCCGCGGCATTGACATAAGAGATGCGCACCCACGCCCAGTCGATCTGCTCGCCCTCGGCCACGCTAGCGCCGCCTTCGAAATAAGAAGCGATGATCGACGCGCGCTCACCGAGGCTGGCCGGTGCGGAGATAGCCCCCCTGGTCCGGACGAGTTCCGCCCGTCCATAGCTCGTGATCGGAGTCACGAGCACATAGGTCAGGACAATGGTCGTCACGGCGATGACCAGACGGGGCTTCGTCACGCTCCGTCGCAGCATCCCGAGAAAGAACATGATCAGAGCGAACATGACCTCCGACTTCGCGAAAGTCAGAACGCCTACCATCATATCGATCAGGAGCGGCGCCATGATTAGCGGCACCCAGCGCTGAGAATACTCGAAGGCCCAGGCGGACAGAAAAAAGATGCCTATCAGAACGAGACCAGAAAGCGTCCCGACCGATCCTTCGAGCGTATCTTGCGTCAAGTTGAACTGATGAGGCAGGATCACGAAATATTTGACGATGGCGCCGAAGGCCAAGAACGCAATTCCGATCAATAGCAGATTGCCTTGCGCCGCTCCATTGCCGCGGTCCGACGCCATAGCGCCGACTCGATTACCGACGATGAATGATGGAACAAGGACATAGGCTGTTGCGAGCGTGACGAGCGTGCTCGCGACCGTGAGGACATTCACTTTGGCGAGATCGTCACTGTCGAAAATGAAAAACGCCTCCATATAGGCCCGCGTCTCGGCATTTGCGAACACCGGCACGAGGCAGCCCAATCCAAAATACACCGCCGTCGCGAGGCGGAACCAGAACAGCGCTGTCCAAATTGCATTCGGGTTCATACGCACCATGCGCGTGAGGCCAAAGGCGAGTAATCCCATCAATCCTAGAGGCCCCACGATATTGGTCGCGGCATGGATATCCCGTCCCAGCACTTGTTCCGAAAGCAGATAACCGACCAGAAGCAGAGCGAGACCGACCACTTCCCAACCCGATGGACGCAAGCAGTCGGAGTACGACGGTCGCGAGGCCAGCGCGACTCTCGCGTCGACGGCGCGCGACGCCGGTCTCGGATAGACTTTGGTCTCTTTGCGAACGCGCGAATCAATCGACCTGCCTTCCCCCAACCGGCGCGGAGCTACCGATTGTTCACTTTCGACTCGCTCCCAAATGGAAGACCATACGCAAGCTGCGTCGAGCTCCGCCGAGGGCTCGCCGCTCGAGGACGCAGTTTGATCGTGTTCCAATTCGTCACCTCTTGCGCAACACCAACACGACCACCGCATCCCAGGGGATATTCTGGGAATAGATCGCGTTGAGACAAAGAGAGATCACGTCGCGCGCCGCATAGCGCAGGCGCCTTGCCAGGGCTTTGGCCGCCCCTCCTCCGGCAATGCGAAAGGAGGGCGCGTAACGCACGGCCTCGAGTCGCGTCGCTCGCGTCAGCTGCTCGACGACATCGCGTGACAATGCCGTTACATGCGTCGAGTCGCCGTTCTGGGCCGTGAGCCCGAACGGGCTCTGCGCATTGGGAAAGCGCATGATGAGCTGCCCGCCCGGCTTCAACATCGTCTCCGCGGCCGCGAGCCGCACCATCACCGCGTCCAACGTGAAATGCTCGAAGACATCGAAGGCGACGATGGTGTCGAAGCGACCCGCATGACTGTCCGCTACCGTCTCCAGATCGGCCTCCAGCAATTCGACGCCGAAGGCGCGAGCGGCCGAGAGCAGAACCGGATTGATCTCGGTTCCGGCAATTCGCGCGCCCTGGTCGCGCGCCCAGGCGACGAAGCTGCCCGATCCAAAGCCGATTTCCAGCACATCGGCGTCGGCGATTTTCGCGCCGCTCGTTTCACCCGCGAAATAGCTCGCTTCCTCCGCCGTGCATATGAACGGCTCCGTCCAACCTTTCCAGTTTTCATAGCCCTCATAGAGTTTTCTCGACGGTTCCAAGGCAACCGTCTCCTGGACAGCCTTCGTCATGATGCGCCTGCTCCTTCGAGAATGCATGGCGTAAGTAACCTCACTTGACAATCGAGCTCGGTCGGTGAACGTGCGGTGCGTTATCCGACGTGGAGCATTTAAATGAGCCTTACGACGACTCTGAACGACCTATTGCGCATTTCACGAAATCATCCCGTCACGCGCGGCAATCCGGTCGGTTCGTTGCGCAGGTTCGCGACCTGGCAACTCGCGTCTCGGCTGCATCGGGGCAAGCTTGTCGCGCCTTTCGTCCATCCCACGCGACTCGTCGTCGCCAGAGGGCAGACGGGATTGACAGGAAACATATATTTTGGTCTCGCGGACATGCATGAGATGGCGTTCCTGCTCCATTACCTGCGCGCTCACGATATGTTTGTCGATGTAGGCGCCAACATGGGCAGCTACACTGTGCTCGCCGCTGGCGTATGCGGCGCGCGGTGCATTGCTTTCGAGCCGGTCGAAGCAATGATCGTCGAACTGAAGGACCAGCTTCGTCTCAACGACATTGTCGACCGCGTCGACATTCGCGCCATCGCGCTGGGCGCACAGCCCGGCACTGTGCGGTTCCTCGACGCGTTGGACAACGACACCGTCGGTCGGGTCGCGGCGGATGGCGAGACGGGGAAGGCCAGCCGGGACGTTCCACAATCGACGCTCGACATCGAGCTCGCCGGCATTGCGCCCGCTTTGATCAAGATGGACGTGGAAGGCTATGAATACGCGGTTCTAGAAGGCGCTGCCCAGGTCCTGGCCAATCCGTCTCTCGACGCCATCATCATGGAGGTGAACGATGGCGTCACGACCTATGGCGTCGATCGCGGCGCCTTCGAGGCCCTCCTCCGTGACGCGGGCTTCGAACCCTACGCTTATGACGCGACGCGACGCACGCTCACGAGCGTCGATTTCGCCTATACGAATGGCGTCTCCGATAACGTCCTCATGATCCGCAACATTGAGGCGGCGCGTCAGCGCGTTGCGACGGCGCCGTCCTTTTCGGTGTTCGGCGTCTCGTTCTGACGCCATCGGGTCGAAGGCCGCGGTCATTGCCGGCCTTCGATCACCTCGGCGACGACCTCTGCTCTCGCATCGTAGGAATAAGCCGGCACGCATCGAGCATAGGCCCGCTCGATCATCTCCTTCCTCATAGCGGGTCGCGCGAGATAATAGACGAGCTTATCGCAGAGCTGCTCCGCGGTCGAAAATACGTCGATTTCTTCGCCCGGTTCGAATAGCTCCCGCACCTCGTCATTGTCGATGTGCAGCATGAAGCCCTTGCAGGCCGGAATCTCGAAGGTTCGAGTCGAGACGAGGTCTTGCCAGTCGCCGCGTCCGGAGGGGCCTGTGTGAAAGGCGAGATTGACGCGCGCCTGTTGCAAGAACCGACTGTAGAAATCACCGAGCAGGACATGCCCTCGCACACTCGCCTCCAGCACTGTGTTCTTCGTATGCTCTCTCCAGCCACTGCCGATGATCATCAGCTCGACTTCCGGCAAGGCGCGCACGATCGCTTCTAGCCAACGCGCTTTCCAAGGAGAGTAGCTGCCGACATGGGCGCAATCGGCCACAAAGTCCGTCTCCTCGACCCGCTCGACGCGTGGGCGATGCACGAGTGACGAATAGCCGTGATGAAGAAAGCGGGCTCGGCTCGGTCCGAGCCTCTCCCTCAGAAAGGGCAGCTGAAATGACTTGGTGGTGAAAAAGCGATCGTATAGGTCGAGCGTCCGCTGTTCCAATCCGGGGTAGTCGAAGTGAAAATCGGGATAGTAGTTGATCGTCATGACCCCGCGGCGCCGAATTTCGTCGAGCGTTTCAGTAGAAAGATAGAGGCCTTTCACAGTCAGGAACGCCTTCGGCCTCAGCGTTTCGACCGCGTCGAGGACCGCTGCATTGTAAGAGGCGGCGCTGACAGGCTGGACTGCTCGCGACAGCAGCCGTAGGCTGAACGAGCGCGCCCCAAGGAAATGATTCCGTGTGTCGACGGGAAAGACGTCCCAGCCGATCTTGCGCAATCCATGCGCGATTCCATCTGTGGTGTTGCCGAACCAGAACTCGGACGCCAACACGATGCGTCGGCTATCGTCATCAAAGATAGCTGCCGCCATCTCGGACACCCTCCCAAACGTTCGGGGCATGGTTCCCCGGCCTTCTTCGAAGACAGAATTTGATTGCGTCCAGCGTACCGGAGACGCTGGCGCGGCCGTCGTGTTCTGTCGAGATTTCGCTGGACGCCGCCGCCAGTCGCGCCAGAGTCTCCGGATCGCCGGCCAGCCGCGCGAGCAGCCCGCTCAACGCCGCCACATCGCCGCACGCATGAATGAGCGCATTTTTCCCCGGTCGCGCAACGCTGCTCGATCCGATCGCGCCAACTTTCTCGCTCAAGACGAGAGGCAAGCCGAGGATGGCGGCTTCGAGCACGATCACCCCGAAGGTCTCGATCTCCGCTGGATGCGCCAGCACATCGGCGGCGCAGTAATAAGCAGGCAGCCTGTCGATGTTGACGAAGCCCAGAAAGCGCGCCGGCAATTCATGACGCGTCGCCGCCGCTTCGAGTTCGGCGCGAAGTTCGCCGTCTCCGGCAAAAAGCAACTGCACACGCTTGCGCGTCGGCGGCAGTTCCTGGAGCCGCCGTAGAGCCTCGAGGAGATCGCCGGGGCGCTTGCGGGCCATCAACTTGCCGACGAACAGCACCGCTAAATCGTCCTCGCTCAATCCCAGCTCGGCGCGCATCGCCGCGCGCGCGTCGGTTCGTCGTTCGCGATAGGCCCAGAAGCTCTCATCCACCATGGTGGGAACGCGGAACCGCCGCGCGCTCGGCACTCCGAATGTCTCGAAATATTTCGCATTCGCATCCCCGATGCAGAGAAACGCGTCGAACTGACGAAAAACGAAGGGGAGGACAGCGCTTTTCAGCCGCCGCATCATCGTTCCGGTGCCGGCATGCAGCGAGCTGTCGGAGATCATCAAGACCGGCACGCCCTCCCGCCGACACCAGACGAGCGCCTTGAGCATCGTCATTTGCGCATAGCCGTGCAACAGCACCACGTCCGGCCGGAACCGCTCGATAGCCGCGCCCACGTCTGGATTGTCGATCTCGCGCGGTCCCGTGGTTCTGATGTGCTCGGCGCCTTTCAAAAACTCATGCTCATAGCCGCCGAGGAGATCCATCTTCCATTCGATTTCCACACCCATGCCTGCGTCGAGCATCTTGTCGAGGCCGATGCGCGACGCAAAAAAGGCGCGCACATGAAGATCGCCTTGTCTCGCCAGCGCGCGATAGTAAGGCGCGTAATACTGGATCGGATGAGAGGCCACCACCGCGAGACGGGTTTGCTTCGCCATTCCTTGATTTCCTATTCTCTGGGAGAGACGTCGGCGGTCAGCCGGCGAACTATCGATCGAATGCGAAGCCGAGGATGCGCCCATTGTCGTCGCGCGACGTCGAGTCGTCACTCAGTCGAGCATAATGGAGACGCCGTTCCAGCCCTGCTCAACGGGTCGTCGCCGCGGCCAATAGATTCGTGAGCATCTCTCGATTCGAGGTCACGGCGTCGTTGTCCTCGATGGTCCGCTCGGCGAGACGTCGCGCGGCGAGTCTGCGTCGTCCGCGCTCCTCCTCGCTCATTGCGGCCATCGCTTCTATGGCCTCGGCGAACCGGCTCAGCTCGTCGAGCGGCAGGCTCCAGCCGGCGCCTTCGCCTTCGAGGTCCTTGAACGGCGTGCGGTCACTGATCAGCGCGGGTAGGCCGGCGGTAAGAGCATCCATGATCGCGTGGCCAAAATTCTCGCCACGCGTCGGCAGGAAGAAAAGATCGTAACCGGCGAGCGTTTCAGGGACGGCGGCGTTAGGGATCTCCCCCTTGTGCGCAACGATCACATTGGCCGGCAGCTTAGCGATGATCCTTCGGCATTCATCCCAATGATCGGGTTCCGCGATCGGACCGAAAATGTCGAACACCACTGGCGATTTCACCAAGCGCAACACTCGAAGAGCGATATCGAGGTTCTTGACGCGCGCGATACGGCCGAGGAAGACGATTCGCAGCGGCAGAAGCGGCGCTCCCGCCGCGCGCGGCGCGAACGCCGCTCCGAGGTCGCGCACATTGGGCGCGACGAGCACGCCGCGCGCAAAGGGATAGACTTGCCGGATATCCTCCGCCTCGCGCGGACCGGATGCTTGCAGCCAGACATCGCTGTGGAGGCCGAGTCCTCGCGCGAGCGCGAGATAGGCTCGCTTGCGGCCTGACTTGAGAGACAAAGCGCCGCTGGCGAATTCGCCTCGCGCGGATATGATCGTGGGCTTTCGCGGCGCACGGCCGAAATGGCGCAACAGTAGCGCCGGGATCGTGAACTCATGGTCAAAAAAGCCGTTCATCATCAGCAGGTCGTATGGCGTCGTGCGCAGGATATCGCCTAGTCCCTCCGCCCCGAGGCGAGCGACAGGACAATATCGAGCCTTCACGAGCCCCAGATCGACCCAACGCCCGCTCGGAGCAATGGCGCGGCGGGAACCGACGGGGCGGTCGCGCGCCAAGACATGGAACGCGAACTCATTGGCGAGCGCGCGACATAGAGCCACGAAACTCTGATTGGGGCCTGTCGCGTCGTTTCCCGGCCAATAGGCCCCGAGCAGCACCAGAACGACGGGCCTGCCGCTCGAGCTCGGCGCGGCGCGATGCGTGAGGATCACGACGGCCTACTCCTTTTAGTTTGCCGACTCGATCGGTTTGGCGAGAGTCGCCCATTCGCACCGCTCCGTCGCTGGCTCGCCGGCCCGCAAATCGGCGCCGTCGAAGAACCGGTAGCGCGCGGCGGTGAGCAGATTGCGGACCTGCTCCTCGTTTTCGCTCGCGACTTCGATGAAGAGAATGGGCCTTGCTTCCGTCAGGAGTTTTTTGGCGCCCTCGAGCACGAAAACCTCGGCGCCTTCCACATCGATCTTCACGAGATGCGGCGGAGCGTAATGGTTGAGCAGTGTGTCGAGCCGGAGCGTCGGCACTGTGAACGCGCCTCTCGACCCGCCGCGTTGCGAACCGACGAAGGCGCCGCTGATCGTGTTGGCGGCTCGGCCGCGCGCCGCCAATGTGAGTTCCGTGACGCCGTCGATCTTGGAGATTGCTGCCGGGACGATGCGTACGTCGAGATCGGCCCCGGCCCGCAGTCCCGCCGTTCTGCGAAGCAACGAGACCAGAAATGGGTCCGGCTCGACGGCGAGGACATGCCCCTCGCTGGCTCGCACAGCCGCTGGAAATGCAAAGGCTCCGACATTCGCGCCTATGTCCCAAACAACCGATCGCGGACGCACATATCGGTCGGCGAGCGCGAGCAGGCTCTGATCGAAGCCGGACGCCCCGGGAAGGAGGTAGCGGAGCGCCGCGTCGGGCGAGACATAAATGGGCCGCGCTCCGAACTCGGAAGGAAGATGTCGCTTGATGACGCGGTCTCGCATGGCCCGCTCTACGATACGGCGCGCAACTCCGGGTATGGCGATCATGAATCGATTCCTCACACACATTGGCCGCTCATATCAGGCGAGCCGCGCCCATAGCGTTCGCGCCGGCTGGAGCAGCCGAAATTCAGAAGGAAAAATGTCTCACTAGAGAGCGATCTTGTGGCGGCGCGCGAGATGTTCACGGAAGGCTTCGACGCCATTCTTGCGGATAAAGCCGCGCGCCTCGTCGATCTTGGCGTCGATCAGCATGAAATACCAGAATCCGTGCAGCGCATGGAACACGAAGCCTTGTCTGCCATCGAGAAAGCCGAACTTGAAGATGTACCGATAAATAAAATACAAGACGCTGCGCACATAGAGCGGCGCATTGGCGAATATGTGATTGCGCAAGAAGCGAATCCAGCGCGCCTGCGCGGGGGCGTTGGGGTCGATCGCTTCATCCATCGGGAACAGTCGGTATTCGCGATTGATGAAATCGACCATTTGCCGCGTGGCGTAGCGATTGTGCTTGTCGGTCCACCAATCGATGTCCTTGAGGTTCTCGTCGACGAGGTCGCCCCCTTTGAAAAGTTCGAACCGACCATGCTTCAACACCAGCTTCTCGTCCATCCAACGCTGCTCGTAAGCGCCGGCGCCGACTCGCCACATGCGCGTGAGAATTGTCGAATAATAGGCTCCGAAGCGAATCCAACGCTTGCGGAAGATGACCTTGCGTTTGAAGGCGAGTCCGGTGACCTCCGCTGGCAAGCGCGCCACGCGTTCCTCGATTTCGGCGATTAGCGTCTCTTCTAAATATTCGTCGGCGTCGAGGCGCAGCACCCACTCCGTACGCACGCCGCAATGATCGAGCGCCCATTGGAATTGGTCGGCCTGGTGCTTGAAGGCGTGCCGAGCCACGTCGGCGCCGAGGCGTGTCGCTATATCCACGGTGCGATCCGTCGAACCACTATCCACCACGACGACGCGCGCGACGAGAGGTGCGACGCGTGCGATACACCGTTCGATGTGGATTTCCTCGTTCATCGTGAGGATGATCGCGGTGATCGAGTTCTTTTCCGGAACCGGCCTGTGCGATTCGGAGATTTCGAGTGTCTCGGTCAAGTCGTCACCCCCGGGATAACGCCAGCTTCGCCTGAACGCAGCGAGGTCTCGATGGCGAAAGTCGCCTTCGAGACCGCGACGAGTTCCGGCAATGGAATCGGCGCGTGGCCTTTTCCTCTCGTCGCGTCGAGAAAGGCGGCGACCAGGGCCTGCTGACCCTTGTCCTGAGCGCTCTTGCTGACAGCGCTCTTGCCGTTGCGGGTCACTGTGAGCCGGCGGAAGTCGTCGAGCTGGATCACGATGCCATCGGCGAAGGCCTCGATATATTCCTTGGACACGCTGGTGTCGCCGAGCGACGAATAGACGATCGAGCCCGTCGAACCGTCGGCGAAGCGGATGAGGATGGAAACCGCGTCGGCATGGTCGCGCGCCGCGATCGCTTGCGCCTCGATGGGCAGACTTTCGGAAAGATAAGTCAGAGCATCGATGAAATGGCAGACTTCGCCGATGATCCGGCCCGCGCCTTCTTCCCGCTGAATCCAGCTGTCTCGAGGTATCGGGCCCGCATTGATGCGATAGAGCATGACGAGCGGACCGGTTCGCGGCTCAAGCGCGCGCTTCGCCTTCTGCAGGAGCGGCGCGAAGCGGCGGTTGAAACCCACGGCGAGAACGCCGGGGGCGAATTCGGCCGCCGCAATCGTGTCCGCAAGTCCGGAAGCGTCGATAGCGAGCGGCTTCTCGCAAAAGACGTTTTTGCCGGCCCGCAATGCCGCCGCTGTAAGGCTTGCGTGGGTGTCATGGCGTGTGGCGATGAAAATCGTGTCCGTGTCGGCGTCGTCCAGCGCCGCGGACGGATCGGTCGCCGCCACGGCGAACCCATGCTTTTTGGCGGCATGGGCCGCGCTGATGCCGGTGGCCGTGACCACCGCGGTGAGCGAGGCTGCGCCGGCTTTGCGCACCGCCGGCAACAGAACGCCTTTCGCATAATTGCCGAAACCGACAAAGGCGACGCCGTTCCCATCACTGCGGCGCGGGACCGGAGCGAGATGAATTCGACGCTCGAGGGAGCGTCCAGAAGCCTCCGGATAAGCGATCAATATGGCCAGATGCGGCGCGTCGCTCTCCATCAGCGCATAGGCCTTTTCGGCCTCGGCGATGGCGAAGCGATGCGTGACGAGCCGCTTCGGAGTCACCTTGCCTTCGGCAACGAGGGCGAGGAAGGCTTCCATGTTGCGTTGCTCGGTCCAACGCACATATGACAACGGATAATCGACGCCGCTCTTCTCATAGGCCGGATCGTGGCGGCCGGGACCATATGAAAGCGAAAGTTTCAACTCGAGTTCGCGTTTGTAGAAAGGTTCGCGGTCGATCGTCATGCCGACCATGCCGACGACGACGATGCGGCCTTTCAGCCGGCTCACCTCGGCCGCGACATTGATCGGCTCGTTGGATTTGCTGGAGGCGGTGACGATCACGGCGTCGGCGCCATATCCGCCGGTGAACCCCGCCGCCGCCTCGCGCAGCCCGTCGCTGACGGCGGCGTCGGCGCCGAGTTGCTCCGCCAATTTTACGCGGGCGGCGTTGGGGTCGAAACCGAGCACCCGGCAGCCATTGGCCTTGAGCAGTTGCACCGTCAGCAGACCCAGGAGACCTAGCCCCATGACCAGCACTCGCTCGCCGAGCGTCGGAGCGGCGAGCCGAACCCCTTGCAGCGCGATGGCGCCGAGCGTGACGAAGCTCGCATCCTCGTCATCGACGCCCGCCGGAATCGCCGCCGTGAGATTCTTCGGCACAGCGTTGAACTCTGCGTGATTGGCGAGTCCGGCGCCCGCGCAGGCTACGCGATCGCCGACCGCGTAGCCGCCCACTCGCCGTCCCACCTCGATCACCTCTCCTGCCAGGCTGTAGCCGAGCGGGATCGGCGTATCGAGTTTGGCGAACACTTTCTCGATCGTCGGCTTCAAGCCGTCACGCTGCATGTTGCGCACCACTCGACGCACGAGATCCGGACGCGCGAGCGCCTTGCCCGCCAGCGAAGCTTTGGCGAGATCGATCAACTGCTTTTCGGTGCCGGAACTGATTAGCGACACCCGCGTCGCGACCAGCACTCCGCCTTCGTCGGCCTGCGGCGCCGGGACTTCGGCGACCTTCAATTCGCCGGTTCGGTAGTTCTGCTCGATTTGTTTCACACCGATCTCCGATCCTCACCCACCGCCGAACGCGAAACGACGCGCAACCGGGTAACAGCGTCGCCGATACCCGCCGCAAGCCTGACTCGCAACCGTTTCGTGCTAATTTCGCAACCCATGTCGGGCCACCAGACCGCATCCTCCATGTCGATCGGAGCCGTGCATGTCATTTCGATCTCGGCGTCGCCGCGCGTGATCCGCGCGACGACGCCCGACACGTCGACCCGCGCTTCGGGATGCAACAGGAAGCCGATGGCCGCCGGCCGGTCCGAGCAACCGTCGAGCCGGTCCTCGATCACGATCTCGGCCGGGTCGACCGAGAATCGGCGCCGATGGATCGGCGCTCCGGGCAGACGCGCGAAGCCGTCATGCGCGCCTTCGAGCCGGAAACCGTCATTCCTCGATTCATATGCGCAAAGCGTCACATTCGGCCGCGCGCCGCAGCGGAAAGCCCCGAAGAAATCCGCCTGGTCGGCGTCGTCGAGGCAGAGCGTATTGTGACTTGCTGCGGCTCGAGCGGTTCCGCGCCGCTCCCCGGCGACATATTCGAAGACACCCTGATCGACGATGATGCGCAGCCCTTCGACAGACAGTTCGAAGCCGAAGACGTCGCCATGGCCGTGCGCGGGCAGATCGTCCGGGGCGATGCGGCCACAATCCGCGACGAAATAGGTTGCCCCGGCCCGCAGCCCGAAGTAGCCGGCGTCCGCGAGCGCAAACACGCGGCGCGGCGCCGGCCGACGGCCGAACAAGCGTTCATAGGCGTCGAGGCACTCTTGCGGCGCATAGGCCATCGACAGGCCCGCGTCGTTGAAGAGCGCGACGCCGCCATCGGGATGGACGAGATCCGCCGCCGCCCGGCCCATGCGGGCGAGCGCGTCGTCGAGCGCGCCGTCGAGAGGGTCCGCGCCCAATGCGTGGCGGCACTCCAGCAAATCTGCGAATGCCTGACAATGGTAGGAATGCGAGCGTTCGTAATGCATTCCATCCACAAATATCTGTCGCGGCAGTTCATCACGCATGAGCCGCAAGCCGAGCGCGCGCCAACGATCCGCCTCGGGTCCCGCGAAGAACGCCCCGGCCCAGATCAGCGCCTTGATGTTCTTGACGAGATGATTGCCGCCGATGTCGGTTTCGAGATTGGCTTCGAGGAAGCGAATTTGCCGTGCGGCGGATGCGGTCATCGCCGCGCGGGTCGGCTGCTCCAATCTGTCGGCGCGCGAGGCGAACTGCTGCATCCACACCACGACGCGCAGCGAAAGCGCGTAGCTGTTCCAGCTGTCCTTCCAATATCCCGGGACATAGGGCGGATTGCCGTCGATCCACTGGAGAACGAGATCGGCGAAAAGCCTGTCGTCGACCTCCTCCAAATATTCCATATAGTGAAGATTCATGCGCCAGAGCTGGCTTCGCGGCTCTCGGCTCCCGACGCTCCAATCGACCGTTGCGGCGGTCTCACGGGAATGTTCGAGAAAGGTGAAGCGCAAATATTCGTCGCGCCGCTGGAGTTTTCCACGTCTCGGCTCGAAAAGCGGAAGCGGCGGGCAATTCGACAGAGGCGGCACGGCGCCGCGGAGCGGCCCCGCCGCTCCTATTTGGCGCGCCACGCGCCGCTTCACATCGAGTTCGATGCGGCGCGCGATCTTGGCGAGCGGCACGTGTCGCCCGAAGGCGATCGCTCGCGCCACGCTTCGAAAGGGTCCGTGGTCCTTCATCGGCGAACGGTCTCGAGTTGCGCCGCGTCTCGACCGCGCGACGGTCGCGCCGCGCGAGCGGCGCTCTCGAGCAGGTCGAGATAGCGCGTCGCCAGCTTGGCGCGGTCGTAATGTTCGCTCACATGCGCGCGGCCGGAGGCGCCGAGGCGCGCGCAGAGTTCACGGTCGGCGGCGAGCCGGCTCACCGCCGCGGCCAATTCCTCGGCGCTCTGTGGCGTGATCGCGATGCCGGCGCCCGCTGCCTCGAGCAATGCGCGCGCCTCACCCTCGACACCGAGAATGATGGGACGGCGCATGGCCATCGCCTCGAACATTTTGGACGGGAGCACCGTCTTGAAGAGATCGTCGCGGCGCAACAGAATGAGGCTCGCATCCGTGGCCGCCCACACGCCAGGCATGGCCGCCTTGGGCTGCTGGCCCAGCATGACGACATTGTCGAGGCCCCGCTCCGCCTTGCGTTGCTCGAGGCGGCGTCGCTCCGCTCCGTCTCCGACCAGCAGGAAGACGATTTCGCGCGCGTCGATCAAGAGTTCGGCGGCGTCGAGGATCGTATCGAGGCCATGAGCCATCCCATGGGTGCCGACATAAGCGGCCACGAAGCGGTCCTGCAGACCAAGACCTCGTTTGACCTCGCGCCCATCATCGGACGAGACATAGAAGTCGAGGTCGGCGCCGTTCTTGATCACCGAAACCTTCGCCGGCGTCCCGCCGCGCGCGACGATATGGGGCACGAACGACTCCGTTACCGAAACGATCCTGTCCGCCCGGCGGTAGGCCAGCGCTTCGAGCCGCTCGAGACCGCGCACGAGGAAGCCCTTACGCATCGCCCCGACGGTCACGATGCTCTCCGGCCACAGGTCGCGAATTTCGAGCACCCAAGGCGTTCGCTTTATCGTCTTGGCGACGAGCCCGACCAGTCCACAGAAGAATTGCGGCGAGGTGGAGACGACGACATCTGGCCGCTCGAGCCAAATCATCGCCAATGTCGCCGACACGGCGTAGGACAGATAATTGATCGTGCGAAACAGAAAGCCCTCATTGGCGGCAATGAACGTCCAGATGCGCACGACGCTCACGCCGTCGATCGTCTCGGTGCGGTAGAGGGCGTTGGCATGGCCGGGGTAGAGCTTGCCCGCCGGATGGTTCGGAGCGCATGTCACGACGATGACGTCGTGGCCCCCGCGAGCCCAAAGGCGCGCATGTTCCGCGGTTCGGGAAGCCGGCGCGTTCACCTCGGGCGGATAGTAATGCGAGAAGAAGACGATTCGCATTCGATGACGCTCCCATGGACCTATCTTTAAGACGCGATCATCGGAACACGGCTGCCGCTGAGATATGCATCGATCTCCGCGGCGATACGTTCAGCCGCCTTGCCGTCCCACAACGCAGGAGTTCTGCCCTTCTTGCCGCCTTTTTCGAGAAGGTCGTCGACAGCGGCGATGAGTGCGTCGAGCGAGGTCCCGACGAGAACATTAGTTCCTTGCTCGATGGTGATCGGTCGTTCGGTGGTGTCCCGCACTGTCAGACAAGGCGTTCCCAAGGCCGTCGTCTCCTCCTGCACGCCGCCGCTGTCGGTGATGACGAAGCGCGCGTCGCGCATGAGCCCGATCACCCGCAGATAGCTGAGCGGCGGCGCCACGATGATCGATGCGGCGCGCAAGATGCGATCGAGGCCGGCGCTTTGGATCATCGCCTGGGTCCGAGGATGCAATGGGAACACCAAGGGGATTTTTTGCGCGATCTTCGCCAAGGTCTCGACAAGCGCCTCGAGTCGGTCGGCGTCGTCGACATTGGACGGGCGATGCAGCGTGACGAGCGCGAAGCCTCGCGCCGACATGTCCGCGGCGAGCTCCGGCGCCGCGCCGAGCTCCAAAAGCGTCGTGCGCGCAGGCACCGCACGCTCGAGACAGGCATGCAGCGTGTCGATCATCACATTGCCCACAAAGACGATGCAGCGCGCCGATATTCCTTCCTTGATCAAATTGTCGAAGGCCGAGTGCTCGGTGGTGAACAGAATAGCGGACAACCGATCGGTGACGAGCCGATTGATTTCCTCCGGCATCGAAAGATCCCTGCTGCGCAGCCCCGCCTCGACATGGGCGAGCGGAATGCGGAGCTTCGCGGCAACGAGCGCGGCGGCGACCGTGGAGTTGACATCCCCAACGACGAGAACAAGATCCGGCGGACTATTCGACAGCACCGGCTCCAGGCCGAGCATGATGCGGGCGGTCTGCTCGGTTCCGGTGCCGGAACCGACCTCGAGGTTGATGTCCGGCCGCGGAATGCCGAGTTCCTCGAAGAACACGGCGTTCATGGCGACGTCGTAGTGCTGGCCGGTATGGACCAGCCGCGCCGAAAGCCCGGCGCGTGCGGCGATTGCGCGCATGATCGGCGCGATCTTCACGAAATTCGGGCGAGCGCCGACGACGCAGTCGATCACTCTCGGTCGAACATACAACATCACCGCCCCCCTATCTCTTCACTCCGACGCGCTGGCTCGATCGGCCCTTGCCACGGATTTCCATCCCTCGCGTGCATCGCCGAAACACTTCGAGCCCAGGAGCGGCTCCACAACCCGCCAGCGTCGTCGGTCTGCTGCATCGCAGGCAGGGCCTCACGCGCCCATACTCGGATCGGTATGCCGAAGCCTGTCTTCCGCCGGTTCACGATCTCGGCCGGCAAACGTCGCTTGGGCGCTCTCGCGAGCAGCGACTTGCCGCTAGGCCCGTCGCCGCGGGCGAGCATGGGCGCGACGCGCCGCAGGAGAACGCTGTCGACGAGTGGTGTACGAATTTCCAACGAATGCGCCATGCCAGCCCAATCGGCGTCGCGCAACAGCTGGTTGCGGAGATAGAAGCTCGACTCGAGCGCCGCGACTTCGCCGTATGGCGACTTCGGGCCGTCTCGCAGCGCGGCGCGGATGTGCTCGAGCGGATCGAGCCTTTCCAGACCGTCGCGAACGAAGTCCGCGTCGCCGAGAACCTCGCCGAGTTCGAGCGGCAAGAACAATCCGCGATAGAGCAGATAGGCGCCGGAGATGCTTCCGGCATAGGTGAGCAAGCCGGCGGCCTTGGGATGCACGCGCACGCCCAGCATGCGCGCCAGGCCGATCGCCGGATCCAAGGCGCCGGGGCCGGCGATCCGCGATGCGCGACCAAACAATTTGACGCAGCGCGGCATATTCTGAAACGTGCTGTAGCCACCGAGCAGTTCGTCGCCGCCGACGCCCGAGACCGCCACCTTGAGTCCGAGTTCGCTCGCCGCCTTGGCGACGAACCAACAATTGATCCCGTCGATGCTCGGCTGATCCATCGCCGCGATGATCTGCGGCAGATCGCGCTTGAATTCATCCGCGCCGATCCTCCGCGTCACATGCTTCGTTTCGTAACGTCTCGCCAGCCGCTCGGCGCAGGGCGCCTCATCGGCGCCGGCGCCGGAAAACTCCGCGAATTCGAGCGTGATCGTCCTGATGTCGGTCTGGGTGAGATCTCGCATGAGCCCCACCAGCGCGCCGGAATCGACGCCCGCCGACAGAAAAGCTCCGACGAAAACGTCGGCGATGAGATGATGACGCACGCTGTCGAGAATGGCGTCACGAAATCGCTCGTCGACGTCGCCACTCGACAGATCTTGCGCGGCGCCTTCGGCCTCCCTGAGTACATGGGGAATAGAATAATAGCGCCTGGCTTGGAGCGGCCCATCGGCGTCGATCATGATCGTCGCGCCGGCCGGAACGGAGCGTATCGATCGGTAGGTCGTAAACGGCTCCGGCACGCTGCCGAACAAGTAAAATCCCACCACGCCCGCGGCGTCCGGCTCACGCGACGTTCGGCCGCCCGCGAGCAGCGCTTTGACGCTCGATGCGAATTGCAGGGTATGGCCATCGTCCGCATAATAGAGAGGCTTGATGCCGTAAGGATCGCGCGTCAGCAGCAACCCGCGCCGATCCGCGTCCCATAAGGCGAAAGCGAACATTCCACGCAATTCGCTCACCATGGCTTCGCCCATCTCGGCGTAGAGGTGCAGCAGAACTTCGGTGTCCGTTCGACTGCGAAACACGCGGCCACGCGCTTCGAGCCTCCGGCGTAACTCGCAATAATTGTAGATTTCGCCGTTAAAGGTCACGACGCTCTTACCGTCCGCGCTCATCATCGGCTGCGCTCCCGCCTGCGAGAGATCGATGATCGACAGCCGGCGATGGCCAAAGCCGATGCGACCATCGGAAGCGATCCATTCACCCTTGCCGTCGGGTCCGCGCTTCGACATATGGTCACGCGTGGCGATGAGCGCGTCCCGATCGATGGGCGCAGCCGTAGGACGGTATGCATAGACGCCGTTGATTCCACACATGCTGTGAACGGCTCCTTGTTGCTATCGGGTAAAGACGCGGGCCTTGCAGCACGCCACGGTCGGTCCGGCGCCGCTTCGGATGCGCTCGGCTACACCCGAGTCAGGCCGACACGACATTCGCGCTCGTCACTCCTGCTCGGCGGCAAGCATTGCGCGTGTCGACGATCAACGGCGCGTGCGCGGCGAGAGCGGCGTAATCGACATCGTCGTGGTCGGTGGCGACGAGGATCGCGTCATAGCCGCCGAACTCCGCCGGATCCCAAAGCTCCGATCGCCGACCCGAGAGCGAGTTGTGCTCACGCGTTTCCGGAATGACCCTGACGAAGGGATCGTAGAAGCGCACCTCGGCGCCGCGTGCTTCGAGCAGCTCGATGAGCCGCAACGCCGGGCTTTCTCGCGTGTCGTCGACGTTCTTCTTATATGCGACGCCGAGGACGAGGATGCGGGCGCGCGTGAGGCCACGCCCGCGGTTCGTGTCCAATGCCCGCGCCAACTCGTTGACGATATGTTGCGGCATGCCGGAATTAATCTGCCCGGCGAGTTCGATGAACCTTGTGGCGACGCCATATTCACGCGCCTTCCACGTCAGATAGAAGGGATCGATCGGAATGCAGTGCCCGCCGAGACCTGGACCGGGATAGAAGGGCATGTAGCCGAACGGCTTCGATTTGGCGGCCTCGATCACTTCCCAGACATCGATGTCCATCGCGCCGTAGACGAGCTTCAGTTCGTTGACGAGCGCGATATTGACGGCGCGGAAGATGTTCTCGGTGAGCTTGACCGCCTCGGCCGTGGCGCTCGAGGACACCCGCACAGTCCTCGGAACGAATTGATCGTAGAGAGCCGTCGCCAGATTCAGCGCATCGGCGCTATCGGCTCCGACGACCTTGGGAATGCGCGACGTGGAAAACTCGAGATTGCCGGGATCCTCTCGCTCCGGCGAAAAGGCGAGATAGAAATCCTGGTCGCAGACGAGCCCGCTCCTCTCCAATATCGGACGAAGAACTCCGGCGGTCGTACCCGGATAGGTGGTCGATTCGAGGACGACGATTTGGCCTCGCCTGAGGCGGGCGGCGATCTGCTCTCCCGTGGCGACAACGAAGGAGAGATCGGGATCGAGATGAGGGCTCAACGGCGTCGGCACGCAAATCAACAACGCGTCCGGTTCGGACAGACGATCGAAATCCGTCGTTGCGCTCAGCTGCTTCTCTTTCACTAGAACCGAGATGCGATCATCTGGAATATGTTTGAGATAGCTTTTTCCTTCGGCGAGAGCCTTGGGCTTTTCCGGATCGACGTCGAAACCCAGAACCTTCGATCCCGATTCGCCGGCGGCGATGCAAATGGGCAATCCCACATAGCCGAGCCCTATGACGCCGATCAGCGCGTCCTTCTGTCTCAAACGCTCCTCGAGAATTTGCAGGGGCGCGCGGTCTCTCTGTGCGATATTGAGCATTGTGCTGTCCATCTCTGCCGAGGAAAGGTCGCTTCGAGGATGCGCTTTCTCGTTTCTCGAAGCTGCGTTACGAATGCACGCGATCAAAACGACCGTCCAAGTCAAGGAGTTGAAAGCGCGTATTCGGGAAATATAAAGTCAGTTACTTTCCTTATGTTCCGCGTTCGCAAAAGCCTCGCGGACGCTACCGCACTTCGGGTGAAGCGTTTCACCCGATCCTGCGTCTTTCACGGCCCCGAGCGGTCTGCGCCCTTCTCTCGGCGCCATAGGATTCTCAGAGCGATCTCTCGCACGGCCTGGGCTGTGCAAAATCCAATTTCGCGCTACGGCGGACGCCTCAGGTCGGCAGCTCTCCGCGTGTCGCGCTCAAGAACGCGACCGAGGCAGATTGTGCGGGGGTGGCTTCCGTCACCTTGTAAACCCCCGCCTGCCGTAGTTCACGCCAAGCGCGGCGAATCGCGCGCGCATCGACGCGCTCGCCGAAGACGACCATCGACACGGTGCGTAGGACGATCACGAAATCGAGCGCCAGCGATGCGTTGCGCACATACCAGACATCGAGCGCGGCCTTGTCGGCGGCCGAAATCTCGCGGCCTCCATTGACCTGTGCCCAGCCGGTCAGGCCCGGCCGAACGAGGAGCCGCGCCGAATAGGCGGCCGGCTGATCGATCGGCAACAACGGCCTGGGACCGACGAACGACATCTCGCCCGAGAGAATGTTGAGCAGTTGCGGAAGTTCATCCAATCGCAGTCGCCTCGAGAAGCTGCCGATGGCCGACACGCGGCGCTCATCGGGCACACGTTGGCCGCGAGCGTCATGCGCGGCGGCCATAGTGCGCAGCTTGTAGAGCTTGAAAGGCCGCCCGTTGCGACCGGGACGCTGCTGCCAGAAGGTGATGGGCCAACCCACGTCGATCGCGGCGAGAAGCGCCGCCAGCAGAGCGAGTGGAGCAAGGACGATCAGCAGTACGGAAGCGCCGACGAAATCCACCGCTCGCTTGATGCTCCAATAGGGCCTCCGCATCAATGTCACGAGTTCGTCGGCGTCGAAGGAAAATGCCGCGAGCTTATCCGAGGCACCGGCAATCGCGGCGTCGGCGGCGGGACGCGGGCCAAGCCCCATCCGATCGATCAAGAACTCGATCTCGATATTCGACTCCGTCTCTATATCCAGCAAGGCGCGTTGCGCCGGCGGCGACAGTCTTTCGAATGGCACGGTCACGACGATGCTGTCGACGAAGACGCCATGAATCTCGAGCGTGCGTAGCGCATCGGCAACCTGTTCGGGCGTCCCCAATATCGGATGTCCCTGCACGGAGCGCCCGACATGACGATCGTCATGGCCGAGGAACCCTGCGATGCGAATGCGATCCGGCGCGCATCGGACGATCGAACGGCAATAGAGACTGGCCAGTTCGCCGAGGCCTACGACGAGCACCGTCTTGCAGCTGTAGGTTCGCTCGGCGGCCTCGGCTCGACGGGGTCGTTCCAGCACGACGCGCCAAAGGCGCATCAGGACACGCGCGCCGACGAGGCCGAACAGGATCAACAGGCCCTGCAGGGCGGGCAGCGCGCGCGCTATTCCATCCATGCGGTTCAAGGTGAAGCCGAGCGCGACGGCGCTGATGACGACCGCCACCGTCGCGGCGAGAATTCGCAGATAGTCCGACATCGACGTGAATTGCCAGACGGAGCGATTCGTCTGGAAAGCCGAGAGCATCACCGTGGCGGCAGCGAGCGTGCAGAGGAGGTAAGGCAGGAACTCCTCCAGCCTCTCCCTCGACATTTCGAAATTATCCCGCAAAGCGAGCGCCATGACAGTGGCGATCGCTGTCAAAAGGAGATCAATAAATAACAAACGAGTTTGATTCATCAATGCAGCCTTGAATCAATGCAATATTTAAATTGGTTGACAGCCGAGCGGCGGTCGCGAATCACTTGGATAGACTAACTACTGCTCTGCCATCGTTGATACGGCAGATTTGGCTGCCGCGCTCGCTAGGAATTTTACGCATTGTGGACGGCGAAAAAATTTACGTACGGTGTATCTTGAGCAACATTACGTCATAAGCCGGATCTGCTGTCTGCGCGCCGAGAAAAGGGCTCGCCTGTGCGAGGGCTCTGATGGAGTGAACGCCTCCGACGGCCTCGATGTGCCAGAGAGGGGATATTGAATAATCGGCTCTGTCGCAAATTTTTATCGCAGGTCGGTTCACCAATCACCGCGCTCTGCAGGGCCGCGAGCTCACCAGCAATATCGGCCCCTCGTACAATCACGCGCGCTTCACGACCTACACGAAAAATCTCCTCGGTTGGGGCAATGGCGATCTCGGGCCCTTGCTCACCAACAAGCAAGACATCATGCACTCCAATCTCGGCGGCCGTTTCCGCGAGGAGCTCGAGCTCGCGCCGGCCGTGACCGGCGTGATCGCGCTGGCGAGCGAGATGAGCAAGGTCGCGGCGCTCTCGTCCTCCATGTCCTATCCGTCCGGCGCGCTGACCATCGTGCCGGCCAATCGCACCTTCTGGAATTTCGCGCCGGAAGCCTCGGTCACCTGGCGTCCCGACCGCGAGTGGAAATTCTATGCGCGCGCCTCGAGCGGCTATGGAACGCCGCAATATGGGTTTCTCTTCGTCAACCAGCAGGGTCTCGACGGCAATAACGCCAATTTGAAGTCGCAGCGCAATTCGGGCTTCGACGCCAGCTTCGACTAGACGCCGACGGAGACGCTCAAAGTGACGCTCGACGGCTTTTACGAATGGTATCAGGACGAGATGCTGACCCAGTCTCCGGGCAATGGCCTCGAGAACTACACCTATAATGCGCCGGGCTCCGTCCATCGCGGCGCGGAATTCCTTCTCGATCGGCGGCCTTTCGATGGTTGGCGGCTGCTCGCCAATTACTCCTACAACAATCAGATCTTCACGAATTTCGTCGAGCGGCGTCAGTTCACAATTCCGGGATATGGGCTCGTCAATCTCAACCTGCATTACGACCGCGAGTGTCGATCGGATTCCTGAAGAACATCTCCGCTTTCGTCGAAGTGCGCAATGTGTTCGACAGGACCTATGTCGCCTCCGCCACGGTCATCGCCAATTCGCTCACCTCTGGGTTTCGGAATCCCGGCTTCATGCTCGCGCAAAATTCGACGGGCTCGATCTATGCGGGCCAGCCGCGCGCGATACAGGGCGGAGTGAAGTTCAAATTCTGAACGAGACGAGCGTCGGCGGGGACGCGCAGCGGCGTCGCCGACGCCCCTCGCGGCCTCCCCATGGCGCGACATCTCGAAACGCGATAGGCTCTGGCCTCACGGAACCGTGCATGGCCGGTCTATCCAGCTTCGTGATACGAGAGGAAATAATGGAGGTCGGTCATGACCGTTGTGCCGACACCGACCATGATCGTCATCATGTCGTTGTCGTCGGCGCCGGCTTCGGCGGCCTGGAGACTGTGCAGCGTCTAGCCGGCGCGCCGGTGCGCATCACGATGATCGACAGACGCAATCATCACCTGTTCCAGCCGCTGCTCTATCAGGTCGCGACGGCGTCGCTGCCGACCTCCGAGATCGCCTGGCCGATCCGGCATCTCCTGCGCAAGCGCAAGGAGCTCGCGACCTTGCTCGCCTCGGTCGAGGGCGTCGACAAGGAGGGGCGGCGTGTCCTCCTCGATGACGGCACGGCCGTGTCCTACGACACGCTCGTCCTCGCGACCGGCGCGCGTCACGCCTATTTCGGCCATGACGATTGGGAGGGGTTCGCGCCAGGGCTGAAGACGCTCGAGGACGCGACGACGATCCGCCGCCGCATCCTGCTTGCGTTCGAGCGGGCAGAACGCGAGACCGATCCGCAGCGGCGCGCCGCGCTTCTGACCTTCGTCATCATCGGCGCGGGTCCGACCGGCGTCGAGCTCGTCGGCACGATCGCCGAATTGGCGCGCAGGACGCTCGTCGGCGATTTCCGCAGTATCGACACGCGGCAATCCCGCGTGGTGCTGATCGAGGCCGGATCGCGCGTGCTGGCGGCGTTCACCGAGGATCTGTCCGCCTATGCGCAGCGCGCTCTCGAGAACCTCGGCGTCGAGGTCGAGCTTGGTCAGGCCGTGACCGCCTGCTCGGCGGAGAGTGTCGTCTATGGCGACAAGACCCTCGCGGCCGCGACGATCATCTGGGCCGCGGGCGTGCAGGCCTCGAGGGCCGCCCAATGGATTGGCGCACCGGCCGACCGGGCCGGGCGCGTGCAAGTCGAACCCGATCTGACTGCGCCGGGGCACAAGGAGATCTTCGTCATTGGCGACACGGCGATCGTCGACGGCCCCGACGGCAAGCCCGTGCCCGGAATCGCGCCGGCGGCAAAGCAGCAGGGCAAGCATGTCGCGGCGACGATCCGCGCGCGTCTCGCGGGCACGGGTGAGGATGCGCGGTTCGTCTATCGTCATGCCGGCAGTCTCGCGACGATCGGCAAGCGGCTCGCCGTGATCGACTTCGGTCGCATCAAGCTGCGCGGCGCACTCGCGTGGTGGATATGGGGGCTTGCCCACATCTACTTCCTCATCGGCGTCCGCAACCGATTGAGCGTGGCGCTGAGCTGGTTCTGGATATACACTTGCGATCAGCGCAGCTCACGGCTCATCACCCAAGGCAGCGCCGCGGGCGGTTCGACGAAGCCGGACGGGTGCCAGGGCAGCCCGAAATGATAAGATGGTTGCATGGCTGAGATTTCCGAGAACGCTCTCGTCAAACTACCGGACCGCGCCATCGTCGAGGCGACTCTGGCCGCCCTGCCAGCCGGCGCCGACGAGGCGATGCTTGCGACAGCGCTGACGCGGATATTTCCGGGCTTCTCGTTCTCGGCCGCCAGCGTCGACGATCCCTATTGGCGTGACACGCGGTCGGTTCTCGCGCCGGACGGCGCTCGCATCGCCGAGCTTTGGCCATGGATGACGGCCGAGCTCGAGAAGCACGGCGGCGCAAGGCCTGCGCCTGGGGTGCGTGCGACTGCCCGATCACGATGCGAAGGCGCTGCTGCGCTGGGCTGATGAGCGCTACGGATTCTGAGCCGGGCGAGGCTCGTCCTGCCGCCAGGGCGAGGACGCCTTCGGCACGACATCCGCCGATGAGCCGAGTACGGCCTGCATGGCGAGCCAGCCCAGGATAATCAGCGCCAGCAGCTTCGCGGCCTCGGCGAACACATGGACCGTGCGAAGCGGGGAAGGCACGCCGACGTCGACCCCCAAGGATAACGCCGACGCGCGCATCCAGCGTCGGAATCAGCCAGTAGTCTGGCAGCAATGAAAGAGTCGAAGCCGGTGAGCGCCAGCGGAAGCGGTTTCCGGGGCTTCGCCGCACCAGGATGAACGGGATCGCGCCAAGTGCGATTTCGCATCAGTCGAGCGCGTAAAAGGTCTGGTGGCCGACATCCCGCGCACCAGCGCCCTTGGCGCCGTGTCCCATCAGGGGACGAGAGGTATAACAATCGATAAATACCTTATATCGATTGTCAGAAAACCAATGCTTGACCAAGGGAAAAGAATAGCCGAACTGCCTGAATTCACTGGCGAGCCGGAAACAGCGCTGGCCTTCCTTATTTAGAGGTCTTCATGTCCCCCGCGTTGAAGACAATAAATCCCCTTCTGAGGGGCGCCCGTCGGTCGACGAAAGGTCGAGCGACGCCTTGGCGCGAGAAATCTCCGCCGAGGAGCAAGCGCGTCGTCGCGCGGCGATCGACGCGATGTTGGCGCTACGCGACAGCGGCGAGCTCGAACCCGTCTCCCGCGAGGAAATCCTCGCTTGGCGCCACGAAGGTCATCGCTACTGATCATGGGAATGGGTAAAGGCGTCGAAGCATGTCGCTCACCGTCAAAGTCGGCGAAGCCAAAACCCGGCTCTCCGAACTGCTCGCGAAGATCGAAGCCGGCGAAGAGGTGGTCATCGCCCGCGGACACGAACCGATCGCGCGCCTCACGCACATTCCCAAGGCCGAGGATTTTGCCGCGCTCGTCGCCGAGGTGAAAGCCGCCCGCGCCAACCGCGCCAAAACGACGGCAGAGAAATTGCTTGCCTGGCGCGATGAAGGGCGCCGGTTCTGATGGCGCTCGTCGTCGACGCTTCGTTCGCCGCGGCGTGGTTCCTACCCGACGAGCAGAATGATGCGGCCGACCGCGTTATGGCGGGGCTCGACAAGAATCCCGGCCGGGCGCCGTCGCTGTTCTGATTCGAAACGCGCAATCTGTTCGTCATGGCCGAACGGCGTGGTCGTCTCGCGCCCGGCGAAGCGATGGCGACGATGGCGCAATTACGCGGGTTCCCGATCATGGACGACGGGACGGAGAACGACCGGCTCGTCATCATACTCGCCGGACGGCATCGATTGTCAGGCTACGACGCGAGCTATCTCACGCTCGCCGTCGTCGAAAAGCTACCGCTCGCGACGCTGGACATGAAACTCGCGGCCGCCGCCCGTGCGGAAAATGTTACCGTGCTGGGACCGCTGGGCGCGTCATGACAATCGGCGACGACTTTGCGATCGACGCGCTCGCCGGATTTTTACCGTTGGCGGCGTGTGATCGGCTGGCCGAGACGCTGATGCCGTCTGAAATCGACACGCTGACGCACCTCGCCAAAGCCGGCGCCGGTCCGAATTCACTGCGCGCGCTGGCGAGCAATCTCGGCTACTTCGAGGCATGGGCGCGCGCCTCGACGGGGGCGCCGCTGGTCTGGCCCGCGTCGGAGGCCACAGTGCTGCGTTTCATCGCCCATCGTCTCTGGGACGAGGCGGAGCGCGAGAGAAATCCCGAGCACGGCATGCCGGAAGCGGTCGCCGCGGCGCTACGCGCCGAGGGACGACTGAAATCCGACGGGCCGCACGCGCCGGAGACGGTGCGGCGCCGCCTCGCGCATTGGTCGAGCCTGCATCGCTGGCGCGGAATCGAAGGACCGTTCGGCAATCCGTCGATCCGCAACGCGCTGCGGCTCGCCGTCCGCGCCTCCGATCGTCCACGGCCCCGCAAGAACGCTTCGGCGATTACGCGCGACGTTCTGGATCGTTTGCTCGTGGACCTGCGGGAGGGACAGAGCGGTCGACCTCCGTGATCGCGCGCTGTTGCTCCTCGCGTTCGGTTCGGGCGGGCGACGTCGATCGGAAATCGCGCGGCTCGAGGTCGAGGATATCGAAGACCGCGAGGCGATCGCCGCCGAACCCGACGCGCCGGACGACGAGAAGCGTCCTCTCATGGCCATTCGACTGCGGCGCACGAAAACGTCGTCTGCCGAAGCCGGCGAGAGCGTGCTCGTTGTCAGCCGCCCCGTCGAAGCGTTACGCGCGCAGCTCGCTTTCGTGAAGATCGATGCGGGCCCGGTGTTTCGACCGATCGACAAATGGGGCAACATCGGCGGTGACCTGCCCCTGAAAAATCCCACCAGCATCGATTAGAGTCCGGCCGATTGCAGGACGGACACAATGAAGAAGAAACGGTTCACGGAAGAGCAGATCATCGGGATTTTGCGGGAGCAGGAAGCCGGCGCGAAGGCGGCGGACCTCGCGCGCAAATACGCGGTTTCGGAGACGACGCTCTACAATTGGAAGGCCAAGTTCGGCGGCATGGACGTTTCCGAGGCCAAGCGGCTGAAGGCGCTGGAGGAGGAAAACGCGCGTCTGAAGAAGCTCTTGGCCGATCAGATGCTCGACGCGGCGGCGCTTCGGGAGCTCTTGTCAAAAAAATGGTAGGGCCCGCCTCGAGCGCGACGCCGTCGCGCACCTTCGGGCCGTGATGGGCCTGTCGGAACGTCGGGCCTGCCGGATCGTCGCCATCGATCGCAAGACGGCGCGCTACACGTCGAAGCGCCCGGCCGACGCCGAGCTTCGCGCCGAACTGCGCGATCTCGCCAATGCGCGTCGGCGCTTCGGCTACCGGCGGCTGTTCATCCTACTTCGGCAGCAGGGCGAGCGCTCGGGCAAGAACCGCATCTATCGGCTCTACCGCGAGGAAGGGCTGGCGGTGAGGAAACGCCGCGCGCGCCGCCGCGCCGTGGGAACACGGGCGCCGATCCTGGTCGAAGCGTAAGCGCCGTTGCGACCCCATTGATTCTTCGGGTTCGGAAGGATTTTCGGATGTGAGATTCTTCTGAGGGACAGCCATGTCTCTGGAAGGATCCGAAGATGAACGAGAATGCGACGATCGAAACGGCTTTTGGCGCAGGATTTGTCGGACGTGTGGATTTTCGTCGTTCACGTTCGGGCAATCGGCTGTGGTCGAAGGAGCTGAAGGGCCGGATCGTACGAGAGAGTCTCGCGCCTGGAGCGCGCGTCGCCGACGTGGCCCGCAAATATCGGATATGCGCGCAGCAATTGACGCAGTGGCGCCGCCAGGCGCGCACCGGGCGGCTCGCGCTGGTGACCGACGGTCCCGCGGAGTTCGTGGAGATCGAGCTCGAGCAGCCCTCCGTTCGTAACGAGAGCGATGCGAAGATCGAGATCGTCGTCGGCAAGGTCGTGTTACGGCTGGATCAGGACACCGCGTCGACGCGCATCGCCGAGATCATGACGGCGCTGGAGCGCGGCGCGTGATCATTCCGTCGCAAGGGTTGCGGATCGTGCTCGCCGTGCGTCCCGTCGATTTCCGCTGCGGGCATGACGCGCTGGCCGCTCTCGTGCAAAACAAGCTCGGACTCGATCCGCATTCCGGGCTCATCGTCGTGTTCCGCTCGAAGCGAATGGATCGCTTGAAGATTTTGCTGTGGGACGGAACCGGACTCGTGCTCGTCTACAAGCGTCTCGGCGATAGCCGCTTTTCTTGGCCGCAGATCAGCGACGGCGTCCTGCAATTGAGCCGGGTGCAATTCGAAGCTCTATTCGACGGGCTCAACTGGAAGCGCGTCGGCGAGCGGATCGTGGCGACGCCGACCGCGGCGAACTGATCGCAACTTCGGCTTCATTCGGCGCCTCGCTTGCGATAGATTCGCCGACGTGACGCCGAGCTTCGATCCCTCCAGACTCGCAGAGCTGCCTGCCGAACTACGCGCATTGTTCGAAGCTCAGCGCGCCATGCTCGAAGCCGAACGCATCCGCGCCGATCATGAGCTCGCCGCGCGCCTTCACACCGAGAGCGAGCTCGCAGCGTCGAAGGAGACGGTCGAACGTCTGCAATTGCTCGTCAAGGAATATGAACGCGCGCGTTTCGGCAAGCGTTCGGAGAAACTCGATCCCGATCAGTTACAGCTCGTTCTGGAAGATATCGAGATCGCCATTGCCGAAGTCCAGGAGCGGGAAGACGATCGCGCGCGCCGCTCGGGGCGCCCGGCGACCAGGGAGCGCGCCGCCCGCGCCGCGCGCGCCTTTCCTGCTCATCTGCCGCGCGTCGAGCGCGTGATCGAGCCAGAAAGCCTCGCCTGTCCCTGCGGCTGCGGCCTGATGGTTCGGATCGGCGAGGACCGCTCCAGCCGCCTCGACGTGACGCCGGCGCAATATCGCGTCATCGAGACCGTGCGGCCCCGCTACGCCTGTCCGACAGGATGCGCGGGCGTCGCCCAGGCGCCGGCTCCTGCGCATCTGATCGAGGGCGGCGTTCCCACCGAGGCGCTGCTGGCGCAAGTGGCGGTCGCCAAGTTCAGCGAGCACATGCCGCTCTACCGTCAATCGCAGGTCTTCGCGCGCCACAGGATCATGCTCGACCGCGCCGTTCTGGCCGATTGGATGGGAACGACGGCCTTCCACCTCGCGCCGATCGTCGAGCGCATGAGCGCGCTGATGAAGCTGTCCGGCCGTCTATTCATGGACGAGACTCGGGCGCCGGTTCTCGATCCCGGCCGCGGCCGGACGAAAACTGGCTATCTCTGGGCGGTTCTGCGCGACGACCGCGGGCACGGCGGCGCCGATCCGCCGATCGTGGTCTATCATTACGCGCCGGGTCGCAGCGGCGAGCACGCCGAGCGGATGCTCGAAGGATTCGACGGCGTTCTCCAGGTCGACGGCTATGGCGGCTATCATCGTCTGGCGCGCGCCGAGCGCAAAGGTGGCGCCCCACTGCGGCTCGCCTGGTGTTGGAGCCATGGCAGGCGCGAGATCATCGCCGCCACGCCGAAAGCGGGCTCGCCCATCGCCGAGGCGATCCTGGCGCGCATCGCCGCGCTCTATGCGATCGAGGCGGACATCCGGGGCAAAGAGGCGCCGATCCGGCAGAGCGTTCGCGCCGAGCGGTCGCGGCCTCTTGTCGTCGAGCTCGAAGAGTTTTTGCGCGCCCAGGCCGCTCGCCTCTCCGGCCGCAGCGACATGGGCAAGGCGGTCGCCTATCTTCTGAATCATTGGGCCGGGCTGACCCTGTTCCTCGACGATGGACGCGTCGAGATGGACACCAACCTCGTCGAAAATCAGATTCGGCCGCTGACTCTCACGCGCAAGAATGCGTTATTCGCGGGGCACGATGAAGGTGGACGTTCCTGGTCACGTCTCGCTTCGCTCATTGCGACATGCAAGTTGAACAGCGTCGATCCCTATGCCTGGATGAAGGCGACGCTCGAGGCGATCGCCGATGGCCATCCGCAGTCGCGCATCGACGAGCTGATGCCCTGGGCCTTCAAATCCTCGTCGCCGACGCCAGCCGCCTGATCGCTCACCATTGCGCTGAACCAATCGCTGACAAAGCTTTGCGCCAAAGGCTTGCAATGCCTTGTCGCAACGAATTGCAAGCTATTCTTCCATTCCAGCGGCAATGGGACGACAACGGCGCTTACGTCGAAGCGAAGCCGAATGCGCGATGGTCTCTCGACTTCGTGCACGACCAGCTCGCCAGCGGCCGACGGTTCCGGATCCTGAACATCGTCGACGACGTGACGCGCGAATGCCTGGCGGCGATCCCGGACACGTCGATCTCCGGCAAGCGGGTGGCTCGTGAGCTGTCGGCGCTGATCGCGAGACGCGGAAAGCCCGGCATGATCGTTTCCGACAATGGGACGGAGTTCACCTCGAACGCCGTCCTCTCCTGGTCGGAGGAGAACAAGGTCGAATGGCATTTCATCATGCCGGGCAAGCCGATGCAGAACGGCTTCAGCGAGAGCTTCAACGGCCGCATGCGGGACGAGCTGCTCAACGAGACGCTGTTCTTCGGGCTCGACCACGCGAGAGAGAAAGTTCGCTCTTGGGCGCACGATTATAACCACCGGCGACCGCATTCTTCCCTCGGCTATGCGACGCCGGCGGACTATGCGGCCGCGCTCACCGCAACAGGCGATCGGCTGCGCAACCCCGACCAGCGCCGCCGATCGCCTGTTGCTCACCCCACGCCCGCGGGCGTATCAACCGCCGGGACTCAACTCGCCGCTGGATGAAACTTCGGGGGCAGGTCAGCGGACGTGAAGTCCCACGCTCATCGGAAATATCCACTGTGATGGCAATATGGAGTTCACCTCAGAGCGGGAATTTGAAAATTGTCGCTCGGGGATCGCTCCGGGAAGACCACGAGTTGTCGCGAACCGGATGTACGGGCATGTTCGGGTGAAGTCTGCCGGTTGCGAACCCGGCGATTGTTCCATGCCAATCGCATCAGAATAGGCCGAACATTCAGTTTGGTCCCGCGTGTAGCGCGTTGCTGTCTCAAAATTTCCGCATCGGGCCGCTCTAGTCGAATGACTCTTTTTCCGGTGCAAGAAGCATTGTGCCCCATTGTACGCGGATAGCCAATTATGAGAAATTTGATCACGGTTTTATTTTCGCAGATTCGAAATGCTTATGAAAGGCCGAATGTGAGCGTTCGAGACAGACAATATATTCGTCGTGACATTCAAGGGTTACGGGCAATAGGGGCGCTGCTGATCGTCGCTTTTCATATCTGGTTCGGCGGTGTGTCGGGCGGCGTCGACGTGTTTTTCGTCGTTTCCGGATATTTGATGGCCTCCAGCTTTCTCAGGCGAAATCGGCGTATCGACGTACTCTTGAGCTATCAAGGCTTTCTTACGCGAGTAGCGCCGCAAGCGGTCTTGACCCTTGCGTGCATTCTCCTAATCTGGCCCTTCTTCGTAAATCCTTTCAAATGGAATTATATGTTCAGCGACATTGCCGCAGGCGCTGCATATCTTGAGAACCTTCATCTGATCTTGCGCGGGGACGACTATTTCACCCGTGACGGAATCGTGAGCTTCGTGCAGCATTTCTGGGCGATGTCGGCGATCGGCCAAGTCTATTTCATTTGGCCGCTCATTGCCGCGGCAGCGACGTTCATCGCGCGGAAGTCGAAATATTCGTCGACCGTCACATTGACTTGTCTGCTTGGAATCCTCGTCGCCTCGTCGTTCGTCTGGGGTCTTCGGCTGACGCAGACAAATCCGAAAAGCGCGTATTTCGACGTGTTCAGCAGGTTCTGGGAATTCGGTGTCGGCGCGCTCATCGGCCAAGCGCCGCAATGTCGCGATCTCTTCCAGCGAAATCACGCGGCCATGCTTTCCTGGCTGGGGGTGGCGTTGCTCCTGAGTTGCGGATTTCTCATAGGCTCCAAGGGCCAATTTCCCGGCTATGCTGCGCTCTGGCCGGTTGCCGCCGCCGCGCTCATACTGCTCGCCAGCCGTGAAGACGATCGCCGCAACGCCGGCTGGATGTTGGCGGCAGCGCCGCTGACGCTGCTCGGCGGCATATCCTTGGGCATCTACCTCTGGCACTGGCCTTTGTTCGTTCTGATGATCGAAACGGCTCGCGGCGCAACCCTGTCGTTCGCCCAAGGGCTCGGCGTCGTCGTGGCCACAGTGGTTGTCGCCGTGGCGACGAAGACATTCGTCGACCGCTTGGCCTCTGGCGTTGGAAGCTTCATCAAAGCTCCCTATGGAGCTTTCGCCGTGGTTCTCGGTTTGCTTTCCGTTGGCGTCGCCGCCAAAATGGCGCAGCGCGCAGTAGAAAAGCACGGCGTCACTATAGAGGCCCGATTGGGCATCGATTCGAAAGGGTATCGTCCTGGTCCGCTCGCTATTATTTTCGACCTTCCCGAACCGGTGCTGACCGAATGCAATCAAGTGAACAATTCGGAAGAAGCGGTCACTTGCGCCTTCGGCGACGAGGCCGCTTCGACGACCATTGTCCTGGTAGGCAATTCTCGCGCGGGTCATTGGTTGCCCGCATTGCAGGCGACTGCGGGAGTCAAGGGATGGCGAGTGGTCAACATGACCAAATCCGCTTGCCCGTTTTCCGACCCTGCCGACTTGGGCGAGCTGTTCGATGCAAAGTGCAAGAATTGGACTAGGGCGGCATTGCAGAAGATCGTAAAGATGCGCCCGGATCTCGTGGTGACGCTCGGGACTTCGTTTGGCCTCGGGGATCGTCTGACCGAGCGGATGCCGGATGGCTATGTCTCCTGGTTCGAGAAGCTTACGGCAGAAGGCATTCCGGTGGTGGCGATCAGGAACACGCCGACGATGCCGGGCAATGTTCCCGGTTGCGTGTTCTCCCGCGAACCGAACCGTCTGGACAGCTGCGGAGCTAACCGCGCGCATGTGTTGGATGATGCCGCTTTCGCGGAAATAAGGAGGAACGCCCCGACCGGCGTCTCGATGCTCGATATGACAGATGCATTCTGCGACGATCGTCATTGCTGGGCGACGCGCGACAATATAGTCGTCTATAATGATGATCGGCACATATCTGCGACCTATATGAAAACGATCGGTCCAATGTTGGCGGGGCGGCTCGACAAAGCGCTTTCAGAGCTCAGAGAAGATATGGAAAGAAAGGCGACTATGGTTCGTGTTTCGGGCGAGTAGGACCATATTCTGCATTTGGACCTTCTGAAGGCTGACGGCGGTTGCATATCTCAATGCGTCAGAAGGAGCTATACCGAATTTTAGGGTGCGAGCAATCGTTCTGCCGAAGCCTCGTGACAAAGGCCGCCTTGGGCGGTTGAGCGATCCAACGGGCCGTAACGCGAGTGAAGCCTGAGCAGGACTCGAAAGAGCTGATTCGGGGGCCAACCCATCCCTATCATTACAGTTTCTTTTTGAGATGGGCCCACCTTGCTTCGGCTTGATGTGCTCGTCGCCAGAGCGACCATGCGATGACGAACTCGGGACGAATTCGTTTTCGTGCGAGACGCGTGGCGATGCGTCGAATCTCCTGCATCGACCAACGGATCAGTTCGCCGTCGATGGAGCCCGCGCAGCTTTTGTCGTCATTGCGCGCCGGATCTTTTTTGGGGTGGCGCGGCCGATGCATTCGCGTGAACACGTATCGTCGCCGTCATGGCGAAAGCCAGCATGACGAGCGAGACATGACGTCGCCATCCATGCTAGGCGCGCGTTTCGTTGTGATCGAGACCGAGCTCGCTCTTGGCGATTTCGAAACTGTCCTCGATCGCCCAACGATGGTCTTCGATTTTCGTGAGCCGCTCGATCGTCGTTCCAATCGGCGCCCATGTCGTGAAGAAGGCGAGATCGCCGTCGACGATCTTGCGACGGATCAGCAGTCCGCGTGTCCAGACCTGGCCGTCGAGCGCCTCGTCATATTCGCCGCCGGCGAGATCGGCGAGTTCGAAATAAGCCCAATCATGCAGCTGCCTTGCCTTGTTTCAGAAAGCCGGTCTCGTCGATGACGAGAACCGCATCGTCGTCGGCCAAGAATGGTTGACGCCAGGGCCCCCCGCATCCAGCCGGTCTTGCGCCGCTCTTCGCCGAGCAGGCCGTCGAGGAAAGCTTCTGCCGATCGCGCCACGCGTTCTTGCGTGAACAGCGGTTGCATTCGACGTTTCACGTCACGCAGCGACGACGCCCACAACTCCAGCGTCGTCTCGATCGAAGCTCCCGATATCCCATGATCCCCGAACCGAACATGGTGGCTCAGTAAGTCAGAAATCGTCAGAATACGCAATTGTAATGCTAATCGATGCCAGTGGAATTTTCAGGGGCAGATCAACACGCGCCACATTACCGCGGCGGTTGTCACTGAGCCGAGCCCTCGGTTATTCGATCGGCTCATCGAAGCTCCTGATTACGCGGTTGCGTCAGGAGAGCAATGCAAGGTTCGCGATCTCGGCCCTCTGAAACTTTCAGCCGACAGTCATGACCTCCTCGGTGATCACCTTGAAACTCGCGAGCGTGCATGGACCGAACGAGGTCACGATCGCGACGTCGGTGGCGTCGCGTCCGCGCGCCATCAGGATGCGACCGATGCGCGGCTCGTTGTGCCGGGCGTCGAACGTGTACCAGCGCCCGCCGAGGTAGACTTCGAACCAGCCGCTGAAATCCATCGGCGCGACGTCGGGCGGCACGCCGATGTCGCCGAGATAGCCGGTGCAATAGCGCGCAGGAATGTTCATGCAGCGGCACAGCGTGATGGCGAGGTGAGCAAAATCGCGGCATACGCCGCGTCGCTCGATATGGGCGTCCCATGCTGTCTTGGTCGGACTCGCATACTGATATCCGAATGTGATGCGATCGTGGACATAGTCGCAGATCGCCTTCACCAGCGGCCAGCCCTTTGCAACCTGCGCGAAAAGAGACCATGCCGTATCCGACAGACGATCGGTCTCGCAGTAGCGGCTGCCGAGCAGATAGATCAGCGCCTCCACAGGCAGCTCTTCCAACGGATGCTGCACCGCCTGAGGCGCGATTGCGTCGGGCTCGCCGTCGTCCTGCGCCAGGAAGTCCGCGGACATGGTCAACCGGCCCGCTGGCGCGCGGATCACATGACAGAAATTCCCGAAACTATCGTGATAAGTGTTGACTGGGATGGGCGGGTCGAGCCGCATGCGATCCGGCGTCAGCAGATCGGCGAAGCGCGACGGATGGACGCTCAGCGTCAAGATCATGGGCGTCGGCTGCGGGCAGTCATAGGAGATTTCGTAGCCGGCGCGAATCTTCATGGGCAACCTCGCTTGCCTGCACAATTCCTATATTGGCCGGCAGGCTTCGAGCGCAAGAAGACCAAATTGCTCGGCCGCCGCCAATATGGCGCCGCCGTAATCGTCGCGGACCGGGGCATCATCGCCCCACGCCGGAGCGAGCGATACGCCGGGCGCCGGCATCCGCGGCCGCGCTGACCTTGACCGCGACCTTCATGGCGAGATGGTCCGAGGCGGTCCCGATCCAGGTGCCTTGCAGCGGGATCGCTTCGCGCGGGTCGTGCACGACCGCGACGCGCACGAGGTTCTGATTTCCGACCATGCCGCTCGACGGATCGAGGTCGACCCAGCCCGGGCCGGCGACATAGACCTGGACCCAGGCATGGGTGTTGCCGCCAGCAACACAATCGTCGTCTTCATCGCCGAGATGCAGATATCCGGACACAAACCGCGTGGCGAATCCGAGCGATCGCAGCGCCGAGATCATGAGCACGGCAAGGTCGCGACAGCTCCCGCTGGCGAGTTCCAGCGTCCGCGCCGGATCCTGAACGCCCTTCTCATGCCGCGCAACGTGCCTGAAGGTCTTCTTCATGGTCTGCGTCATGTCGACGAGAAGCTGGTGAGTTTCGGCCGATCCGTCCTCTCGGAGGAACCTGGCCGCCCAATGATCGACCTCGGGGCGCCGGAACAGCGGGGCCAGGAAACACGCGAGATCGGCCCGTTTTTCCTCGGCGTAGACGAACGGATGGGTCCGGGCGTAGCTCTCGATATCGGCGGCGTGGAAGCCGACCGGCGCATGGTCGAGACGAATGGCGCTTTCGAACCGAAGCTCCGAAGCCCGTTCCGCGAAACGGGCGGTCGCGACATGATTGCCGAAAATATCCCGCGTCCAGGAGATTTGGCTCGGCGCCGGCGTGATTTCGAGCTCGGATTTGATTACTCTCTGATCGTCGTCGTCGCGGGGACGCAGCATCATCCGGTGCTCGCCGAAGGCGACCGGTTGCCTGTAGAGGTACGACGTGACGTGTCTGACGGTGAGAATCGGCATTGCGGTCCCACGATGACGGCAGTCCCAAGCAATTTCCGTACCGTCAACGGCGAGCTGACGCTCGAGGTCGCCGCTGTTTACAAGCGTGAGCGCCGATGAATGAGGCCCAGCATAGCTTGTTGGCGGCCGATGAACCAGCAGCGGTCACCCTGCGCAATGAAAACGGGTCGTCGCCGTTTCTGATCGTCGTCGATCACGCGGGCAATCTGACGCCGCGCGCGCTCGACGGGCTCGGCATTCCGGAGGCCGAGCGCCAGCGCCACATCGCTTGGGATATCGGGATCGCCGAGGTTTCTCGCGTCTTGGCGGACGTGCTCGACGCCACGCTCATCCAGCAGAACTATTCGCGGCTGGTCATCGACTGCAACCGCGCCCCGGGTTCGGAGACCTCGATCCCCGAAATCGGCGAACTGACCCCGATACCTGGAAACATCGGCCTGAGCGAAGGCCAGAAGGCCGCGCGCCTGCGCCAGATTTTCCGGCCCTACCATGATCGGATCGAAGCCGAACTCGACCGCAGGCGACGACTGGGCCGATCGGCGGCGTTGATCGCAATGCACAGCTTCACGCCGGTTTTCATGGGCGTGGCGCGGCCCTGGCGAGTCGGCGTCCTCTACAATCGCGATCCGCGTTTCGCCCATATCCTCCTGGCCCTGCTGAGGCGCCGAGAAGGGCTCGTCGTCGGCGACAATGAGCCCTACAGCGTGAGCGATGCATCGGATTACACGATCCCTGTGCATGGCGAGCGCCGTGGCCTGCCTCATGTCGAGCTGGAGATCCGCCAGGACCTGATCACGGACGGCGCCGGTCAGCAAGCGTGGGGAGAACTGCTCGCGCGCCTTCTGCCGCAGGCCTATCGGACGCTGGAGGCCGCCGAGGCGTTCGGGCCCAAATGACGCAAATGGGCGTCGCATCACGACATCGTCAATTCGGCATCGAGCTCCATCACGACTCGAGAGACGCGGCTCTCGGACGCGACAGCCTCCGAGAGCGTAGGGCTGGGTAGTTTCCGAAGCTACTTTCCGAGATTGCCGCGCAGTATCGTCACCCTTAGTGGGAAATGCGTTCCAGTATTTCCCGTGCCGTGCCTGGCGATTTGCCAGCGATCTGAAGGAAACGACCAAATGAAAAACAATCTCATCACAGCTGCTGCTCTCGGGTTGCTGATCACGACGGGCGCCGCGACGGCGCAGCAGCTTCCCGCCGCTCAGCCGAATGCGGCGCCGACCCCCGCACTCCCGGCCGAATTCCTGACGACCGCGCCGGCGGGCAGTCTGTCCATCACCAATTGGTACAAGCAGAGCGTCTATGACACGACGAACACCAAGATCGGCGATATCGCCGATGTGCTGGTGTCGCCGACCGACGGGAAAATCACCGCCCTGATCATCGGAGTCGGCGGCTTCCTCGGCATTGGGGAAAAGGACGTCGCTGTCGCGTTCAATGAAGTCAGTTGGACTGTGAGAGACAATAAGAACTATCCGACAATTCACACGACGAAGGAAGCGCTGCGCGTCGCGCGAGGCCTCAAATACGATTCGAAGACGTCGACTTGGATACTGGGCGCCGTCTCGATCAAGTGATGCGCGGATCGGACTCGATTGCGACATGGATTTCCCAACCGAGGAGATTTCCGATGAATTGAGATCAGATTCGAGGAAATTGGAAGCGGCTCGAGGACAAAGTCGTCTCGACTTTATCACACAATAGGTTCTGGCGAGCCCGGGAGAGAGGCCATGGTCGACATATCGAGTCCCGAACTTCATTCCGGAACCGAAGACGCTCGAGTCTCTCCCGTTTCATGGGCTGCAATCGTGGCGGGCAGCGTTGCTTCCGCAGCCTTGACGTTGTTGCTGCTGGCGTTCGGCGCGGGTATCGGTCTGTCGGCCGTCTCGCCCTGGTCGAATTCAGGGATTTCCTCCGCGACATTCGATATCGGCGCCGGCGTATACCTCGTCATTGTCTCAGTGCTGGCTTCCAGCATCGGCGGCTATCTCGCGGGACGCTTGCGCACCAGATGGGTCGGCGTTCACACTCATGAAGTCTATTTTCGTGACACGGCGCACGGCTTTCTCGCCTGGGCGTTCGCCACGGTCCTCGGCGTGGCGGTTCTCACTTCCGCGGCGACGAGCTTCATCGGCGGCGCGGCGGCCGGCTTCATCAAAGCGAACGGATCCATGGCGGGCCAATCGGCTGGGCCCGCGGCCGGCTTCGTGGACTTGCTGTTGCGCGCAAGTCCCGCTGCGACGCGAAGCGACGCGGGCGACACTGCCGCCGTGCGTGGCGAACTCGATCGCCTTTTCACTTCCCGTCTCGGCTCCGGTAACGATTTTTCTCCGGCAGACCGAAGCTATTTGGCGCAGGTCGTCGAGGCGAGCGCGGAATTGAACCAGACGGATGCCGAACAGCGTGTGTCCGATGTGATCGTGCAAGCCGAGAGCGCCGTCGACAGAGCGCGCAAGACCGGCGCGCGATTTGCCCTCTGGTTGACCGCATCCCTGTTGTTCGGCGCTTTCTCCGCGAGTCTCGCAGCGACGGAGGGAGGAGGTCTCCGCGACGGAACCTGGAGCTACCAAAAAATCATGCACAGTCTATCGTCACGCTGATATGAGCTGATATGAAAGGAAGCGTCATGGGTCGTTCGATTCTTCTCTGGTTGCTGGGCGTGCCGATCCCGATCATTATCCTGCTCGCTCTCTTGCAACACCGCTAGAGAAGTAGGGTTCACGGATGATCTCGCAAAATCGCGGAAGACGCAGCACGAAAGTCGTGAGCGGCGACGTCGTTCCGTCCCTGAGGGCGCCGCGACACGGCGACACATCATCATCGTTTCTCGGCGCCCGTATCCTCACGAGCTCTCCTGCTCGCTTCGAGGCGCTCGACGGCGAGCTGGTAGGAGATGTAATATTTGTAGATGTTGCCGACATATTGGACGGGTGTGAGCCCCGCGACTTTGGCTGCGCCCAGCTCGACATTGCCGAACCAGACGTTCGGATCGAGCCCCGCCTGCCGTGCGGCGGCGCGGAACCTGCGCAGTTTGCCGGGGCCGGCATTGTAGGCGGCGAAACTCATCAACGTCCGGTTCATCGGATCGATCGCAGGATCCGAAACATAAGTATCGGCGAGATAGCGGAGATAGGCGCATCCGGCGTGAACATTGCGATCGGGATCGCGGTCGACGCCGGTGATCCCGATCGGTTTGCCCGCCGCGGTCGAGGGCTTGATCTGCATGAGGCCGACCGCTCCCGCCGCGCCGCGACGCGACTGGTCGAGCCGAGATTCCTGGTAGGCCTGGGCGGCGATCATCAGATAATCGAAATTGTACCGCGCGCCGTAACGGCGGAAGAGGTCGATGACGGCGACGAACTTTCTGGCCTCGCTCTCGTCGAGGGCGTTCTTCACAATCCGCTTGTCCACAAAATAGCGCCGCCGGATCGTGGCGCCGAAGCTGGTGGCGGCGCGATGCTCGTCGATGAATGCGTCGAGCTCGGACTTCAGCTCCGGGCTGTTCTTGCGAATCGCCCAGGCGATGTCCCCACCTTCGCTGACGACGAGATCGCCGCGCGGAATCGCATTGGGAAATATCCGGGACCATATCGCGGCCTTGTGATCGTCGACGACGATATAAGGAAGCAGGCCGGCGTTCACCATCTCGATCAGGTCTTCGTCCTCCAGGTTCTCGTCGATCGGCATGATGGCGATCGGTTTCGAGCCCTTGGCGATGAAGGCGTCGCTCAGCCTGGCGAGATGGCTCGCATAGCTGCTGGAACGGCGCACGCGAATCTCGCGCCCGCTGAGGCTCTCGATCGAGTCGAGTTCGGGAGAGGCGGGGCCGGTGACGATGATCTCCTTGACGTCCTTCAGCCATGGATCGACGAAGTCGACGACGGCCAGACGCTCCGGCGTGATCGTCAAATTGGCTGCGACGACGTCGCCTCTGCCCTCGTTCAAAGCTTGCAACAGGCGTTCGCGGGCGGAGGGAAGAAATGTGACATGGAAGCGGGGCGTCTTGAATTTGTACCGCCTATTGATCCAGTCCTCGAGCGCGCGGCCGAACTCCGCGGCGACGCCCATCTGACGGCCGCGATCCACGAAAAAGAGCGTTTTGCTGTAGGGGACGAGAATGCGGAGCGTCTTTCGCTTCAGCATGGCGGAAAAATCGCCACTCCAATCGCGCGCTCTCGGAAGCGCCAAACGCTGGCCGGTCAGGTTCTGCGCCAGCGCGGGCGAAATCGCTCCGATCGCGAGAGCAATGAGACCGAGAAGAATGGCGATTCGGGCGCGCACCGGCCCTGCTCCGGCGACAAGCCGAAGATTGGCGCGCTCTTCAAAGGCTATGCTCGACACTCTACATCTCGCAATGGATTGGACCATCGGCGAACCCGGGCTGTTCGCCGCCGGCTTGTCGACCCGCCGCGACTCTTCGACTGCGCGCGCTTCCGGCTCCTTCATTCGCCCTGCGGCCAGCGCGTCGATATGAAATATCACAGCTCTGTCGAGCAAGAAACCGATACAGATCGATTGAAGTCTTCGCCAGCGCATCGTCTGTTTCACAGTCACCGAGGGCTGAGGCTCGGGCGTCGCGCATCCGCGAGGAAGCGCGGGGAGAAGCCCGGCGGCGAACCGCGGCGCCCAGCGAGCGGTGAACTCCTCGACAGGTCGGTCCCGGCTCGTCGATAATCCCAATTCGAGCTTTAATAACGAACATAGTCGAAGTCCTTATCCCAACCGAGGTCGATCCGCTGCTCCTGCGCCACTTCGTAAATCTGTCCTTCGGTTTCTGGACCGGCCCGACGCGCCGCAAGGCGACCTTGTTCGCGCTGGGGCTCTTCGGCTGCCTGCTCCTGAACCTCGCCCCCGCCATCGCGGTGAACCGATGGAACAAGTACTTCTTCGACGCACTGCAGAACAAAGACCAGCGCCTGATCCTTTTCAGCATCGGCCTCATGCTGGCGCTGGCGCTCGTCTCTGCATTGACGAGCGTCGCCCTGCTGCAGGCGCGCATGCGCTTCCAGTTGCGCTGGCGCGAATGGCTGACGCGGACGCTCGTGCGGCGCTGGATGGAGCGCCGCCGCTTTTATCAGCTCAGCGTCCTTCGGCTCGTCGATAATCCGGAAGCGCGCATCGCCGAGGACGGCCGGATCGCCATCGAACTCTTCGTCGACTTCGCGACAGGCGTCACGAACGCCCTGCTCACAGCGGTCTCCTTCGTCGGCGTGCTGTGGTTCATCGGCGGCTCGCTGACCTTCGGGGGCATGACGATCCCGGGTTATCTCGTGATCGCGGTCGTGATCTATTCCGCCTCCACCTCCTTCGGCATGCTGCTTTTGGGCCGTCCGCTCATCGCGCGCGTCGAGGCGAAGGCGGTCGCGGAGGCGGACTTTCGCTTCGAACTCTCGCACACGCGCGAGAACGCCGAAACGATCGCGCTCATCGGCGGCGACGACGACGAGCGGGAGAGGCATTATGCGAGATTCGATCAGGTCGCGATGCGCTGGGTCGCGGTGATCGGACGGCAGGCGCGCATGCTCTTCCTCTCGAGCGGCAACAATGTGCTGGCGCCGGTCATCCCGCTCATGCTCGGCGCGCCGAAATATCTCGCCGGCGACATGTCGCTCGGCGATCTCATGCAGGCGGCGGCGGCCTTCATACAGGTGCAATTGGCGCTCAACTGGCTGGCCGACAATTCGCTGCGCCTCGCGGACTGGTTCGCCTCGGCCCGGCGCGTCGCCGCGCTCGACCTCGTCTTCGACAACCTCGACGAGCTCGCCATCGGAGCCGAGGACAAGATGATCGATCTCGCCTTCAGCAACGATGGCGCATTGCATCTTTGCGGGCTCTCGATCGCGCAGCATGACGGCGCGCTGATGCTCGCGGACACCGATGCGGTGATCGGACGCGGTGAGAAGGTTCTCGTGCAGGGAGATTCCGGCGCGGGCAAGAGCACGCTGATCCGCGCCATGGCCGGTTTGTGGCCTTGGGGCAGCGGCCGTATTCTACGTCCGAGGGATGCGCGCATCGCTTTCATGCCGCAGCAGCCATACATGCCGCGGGGGGCGCTGCGCGATGCTCTCGACTATCCCCGCGACAGCGCGCCGCCCGACCCCGCGCATACCGAGAAGATCCTCGCCGCCTGTGGCTTGGCTCACCTCGTTCCGCGCCTGGACGAGGAGCAGAACTGGTCCGATGTGCTATCCGGCGGAGAACAGCAACAGCTCGGCTTTGCACGCGTGCTGCTGAAGCGGCCCGACATCATCATCATGGACGAGCCCACCTCGGCCCTCGACGACCTCAGCCGGACGCGGATGATGGAGCTCCTCCGCGAAGAGGCGCCGGGCTCGACAATCATCCATGCGGCGCGCCGCAACATGGACGAGGGTTTCTACGACCGCGAGATTCGCCTCGAGGCGAGAGCCGCATCGCGGGTCCGACGAGCAGATGATGTTCGACCGGCGTCGTCATCTGATTCTCTGCCGAACTCACGCGAGGCGCCGAGCCGCCTGGACCCTATGATTGCCGGGTCCTGAGAGTGGCCGTCATCCCGATATGCTACGGTGCGATCGGGTGAAGACCAATCGTCGCGACTCCGCTGTGCGCGCCCGTCGTCATCGAGCCTGAGAGTTGACGCCCGTCTGGGTTCTCGACCGGCGCTCACGCAGCAATGCGCGCCTTGATCCGGTTGCCCGGCGTCGACTGGTAAACTCAGTTCGAATGAGTTCAATGGCGGCCCGGCTTCGATGCGCGCGCGGCGCCGCTTGCCTCTGATCGAACTCGTATCTGCCTCGTCCGCAAGAGTCGGGCGGAGGACGCGAAGGAGACGACATGCGATGGCCCATGCAGGTGTCGAACAACGGCGATCGCGAAACGCTCCGAAAGAAACCATCGTAACACGATCAGAAAGTCCGCCGTTTGCTTCGATGCTCCCAGATCGATTGAAGCGCGGATGCCCTGTTCGCACTTGCTGTTCTTACGCGAGACGAAAAAGCCGCTGTTCGAATCCGCGAGAAGATGTCGAATGAATCTGGAGGGTTATGTGAGGTCCGCGACGCAATTTTTCGGCTCGCGGGAAGCGGACCTCATATAAGCCGGATTAAACGAAGGCGCGGGTCGTTAGCCGCTATGGGGAAAGCGCGTCTCATCGCCTTGTAGCGCAAAGCGGCGTGTTGGGCGCGGGCGCTTGTGGCGGGAGACGAGAACTCGACGGGTCTGTTCAAAGTGATCGAACAAGTCGGCGTTGGTGGCCTTCTGCGGCCTTAGAGGAGACGTGTGATTTTTGGGGCGTTGCCGAAATCTTCCGTGCGCGCCTATGCCGCCTCGAAACGCCGACCGAAGCGCCGCCGTCGTTTGTATTCGGCGGCGATCGTCGGAGCGTTGACCGCGGCGACCGTGGCCATCTTTGCAGGAGATCTTTGGATTTGGTGGAGCGCAAATGTCCGGACGTGGACAGGCGAACTCAGAACAGTCGCCCTGCCAGATGGTCCGCGCGCCCATTTGAACGCGGATTCCGCTTTGAAATTCGATTACTCGGGTGACAAGCGGCGACTCGTATTGCTCGCAGCGAAGCTTGGTTCAAAGTCGAGAAAGACGCGAGCCGACCGTTCGTCGTCGAAACCGCTGGAGGTGAGATCAAGGCGCTCGGCACGGCGTTCGACGTTTCGATAAACAAAAAGCGCACGGAAGTGTCGCCAACAGGCGGCGAAGTGAAGCCGCGTCGGACCATTCTGCGCTCATGAATTTATCCGAACAAATCAAATTTGTATTTTCTCAATTCCTGGACCTGCTTTCGTTCGACGTTTCTTCTCCATGACCTCCGCATGGACGTTTGCCTGTCACTCCGCTTTTGGGGACGCTCGCTTCTGGAGAGTCCGGCCCGCCTCCTCGAACGCCAGAAGATGAGCCTCCTCCGCCGCAGTTCCGGTCTTGGAGACGACGCCGAAAGACAACGATTCGTCCTGTGCGTAGCGCTTACCGAGGCGAAAAGCGATTTCCGCTCGCGCTGTTTCCACGCCGAGATAAAAGGCGTGACCGACATCTCCTCGTGTGTCGATCCTCGGAAATAACTCGAAAGGATCATCGGAGACGTGGTGGCCATCACGGCTGTAGATATGGATTCCATCCTCGGCCACTTCGATGCGGTAATTCTGGTCGCGCACCTGTGCGGCAAGCGTCGCGATATCCTGAGGCGTCGTGGCATAGGGCTTACGGTCGCGGAGCGCCATCAGCCCGTCGCCGAAACCTTGCGGCAGCGCTCTCGCCTCGCGAGCCGCGTAGTATTCGCGTCGAGCCCGATCGAACTCACGGATCGCCGTTCGACAATGCGGGCTCACCTGCACGGCGAGCACCGCTGTGATGTGAAGCTCGGAGACGAGGCCCATCAACAACGCGTTCACGCCGGTCGTATCCGCGTCCGTGAGCTCCGTGACATTGCCGATTCCCATGAGAATGGACGCGTCGGGCCGTCTGCGGCGCAGTTCGACGTATCGAGCGATCGATTCGGCGAAGCCGTAATGGATCGGATCGAGGATCGGATCGGCGTAATAGGGCCTGCCTCTCGCAATCATCAGATCGATTGCGCGGTCGAGCGACGCCATGTCGGCCGATCCCGCGGAGACGAGGATCGGGACGGCCGGGCCTTCGTCGACGACTCCGATCGTTTTCTCGCTGAGGCTCAGAAGATAGTCGGCGCCGGCGCGCGTGGCGCGCGCCAGCTCTTCTGCATTGAACGAGTCGACGCTGACACGGGCGCCGTCGCTATGCAGCGCCTCGATCGCCTGCTCGAGATGCGGAAAGGGGCTATCCGGCAGGCAGCCGAGGTCGATGACGTCCGCGCCTTCGGCGCGCAGCGCGCGTGCACGCTCGACGATCTGCGCTGGCGTCATCAGCGTCGCGTCGACGATCTCGGCGAAGATGAGAACGTCATGGCGCGACAGGTCTACGGCTTTTCCAGCCTTGCCGAAGAACTCCGGCAGGTCGGCAAGCTCGTCCGGCCCGCGCTCGAAGCGCGTGCCGAAAAAGTCCGACAGACGTTCGAGATCGCCGCGAAACCGTCCGGGCATGATCACCCGATCGGTTCCCTCCGGCAACGTCAGACGGCGCTGGACGATTTCCGTCGTCATCAGCGCCGCGACCTTCACGCCGATATTGGAGACGACGAACTCGGAGCCGCTCTCGTCGACGAGTTCCTCGGCGACCCGCTTCAAGCGCGGCTCGGCCAGCGAGCCGGTGACGAGAACGACGCGCTCGGCCATTGTTCTCTCATCCGCCCGACGGCTCGCAGATCACGATGGGCCGATGATCCGGCCCCACGGCGACCATCACGAAGGCGCCGCCGCCCGCGTGCCGTCGCTCGCCAGACAGCAGGTTCTCGGCCCAGAGCTCCACCTCCACTGTCATCGAACTTCGACCCGTGCGGACAATGCGTGACGAGAGCTCCAAAACCTCGCCCTTGTGGACCTGGCTCTTGAAATCCACGCGCGGCGAGGCCGCCAGGACGACCGCCGCGCGACTTCGCCGAGTCGCGGCGACGAAGGCCGCCTTCGCCATGGCGGCGAGCGCATGTCCGCCGAACAGGCTGCCGTAATGGCTGGTCTGTTCGGGGAACACCAGCTCGACCATGCGGAGCTCGTGTCGATCGAAAAAGGCCTCCTGCGGCTGGAGCGGCGGCAGAACGCCGCCGCTTTTTTCCAGCCCTCCGACGGCGACCATGTGGAAGACGCTGCTTCCGCAGCGCCTCCGCTCGCCGGAAAGCGGCGCTTCGGCGACGAGATCGACCTCGACGCCGAGCGAGCGGCGCCCGACGCGGACGATCCGGCCCGTCAGCTCGACGAGATCGCCGAGATGAGCGGGCGCCACGAAATCAACACGCTCACAGGAGGCGGTGACGAAGTCGACGCGCCCGTGGCGGGAGGCCGTGATGAAGGCGACCTTGTCCATATGCGCGAGACCGACGCCGCCGAACAATGTTCCATGGTGGTTCGTGTCCTGCGGAAAGACGATGTCGACCAGGGTCGTGATCGGCGGCGCTGCTCGCTCACTCATCATCCCCCTCCCTGCCGCACAGCGGCGAGGCTGCGCAGCCGTTGCGCGGCGGCGACCATATTGACGAGCGCGGGCTCGACCTCCTCCCATCTGCGGGTCTTCAGGCCGCAGTCGGGATTGACCCAGATCTGATCGATCGAGAGCCATTCCTTGGCCTTGGCGAGAAGGTCCGCCATTTCTTCCACGGACGGAACACGGGGCGAATGAATGTCGTAGACACCCGGACCGATCTCATTAGGATAGTTGTAGCTGACGAAAGCGTCGAGCAGCTCCATCTTCGAGCGCGAGGTCTCGATCGAGATCACATCGGCGTCGAGCGCGCCGATCGAATCGATGATGTCGTTGAACTCCGAATAGCACATATGGGTGTGGATCTGCGTCTCGTCGGCGACGCCGGACGCCGCGATGCGGAAAGATTCGACCGCCCATTCGAGATAGGCCTGCCAATCTGTGCGCCGCAAGGGCAGACCTTCGCGCAGCGCCGGCTCGTCGATCTGAATGATGCGTACGCCGGCCTTCTCGAGGTCGACGACCTCGTCGCGTAGCGCCAGCGCGATCTGCCGGCAGACGAGCGATCGCTCCACGTCGTCGCGCACGAAGGACCATTGCAGCATCGTCACCGGCCCCGTGAGCATGCCCTTCACCGGCCGCTTCGTCAGAGATTGGGCGTAGGCCGTCCATTCGACCGTCATCGGCTCGGGCCGCGATACGTCGCCATAGATGATCGGCGGCCGCACGCAACGTGAGCCGTAGCTCTGCACCCATGCATTCTTGGTGAAAGCATAGCCTGCGAGCTGTTCGCCGAAATACTGGACCATGTCGTTGCGCTCGAATTCGCCATGCACCAGCACGTCGACGCCGATTCTTTCCTGCCAGCGTACGGCGTCCTCGATCTTCTCTCGCAGAAAAGCGTGATAATGCGCATAGCTCAGCGCGCCTTTGAGATAGGCGGCGCGCGCCTTGCGCACCTCCTCCGTCTGCGGAAAGGAGCCGATCGTCGTGGTCGGGAATGATGGAAGGCGCAAGCGGTCTTTCTGAAGACCACGCCTCTCTGCGAACGGGAGGCCGCGACGCGACATTTCCGGCGTCAGCGACGCGACGCGCCCAGCGACGGCGCGATCATGAATCTTGTCGGACGACCTGCGCGCCCTTGCGGCGGCCCCGGAGGCCTCGAGCGCGTCTGCGACCGCCTCGCGCCCGTCTCGGAGCGCACGGCCGATCGTCGCGAGCTCCAACACTTTTTGCGCAGCGAAAGCGAGCCAGCTCTTCAGTTCAGGATCGAGCGTATCCTCGAGCGCGAGATCGACCGGAACATGCAGGAGCGAGCACGAGGGCGCGACTTCGACACGCTCCGCGCCGCGAGACGCGACCGCGGATTCGAGCCGATCGACGATCGTAGGCAGGTTCGCGCGCCATACATTCCGGCCGTCGACGACGCCGAGCGACAAGACGAGATCGCCGGGCGCCTTCGCCGAGACGGCGTCGAGCTGGCCGGGCGCGCGAACGAGATCGAGATGCAGGCCGGCTATCGGCAGCGCGACGGCGGTTTCGAGATTGTCGCCGAGGCCGCCGAAATAGCTCGTCAGCATGATCTTCAGCGAAGGAATTTCGCGCGCGAAGATCGAATAGGCGCGGAGCAGCGTTTTGCGCACCTTCTCGTCGAGGTCGAGGACGAGACAGGGCTCGTCGAGCTGGACCCACTCCGCGCCCTTTTCCGTGAGACGCTTCAGCGTTTCGACATAGACGGGAAGGAGGCCGTCGATCAGATCGATCGGCTCGAAGGACGCGTCCTTGCTCTTGCCGAGCAGGAGATAAGTAACGGGTCCGAGAAGGACGGGCCGCGTGCGATAGCCGAGCGCGAGCGCTTCCGAAAACTCATTCATCGGCTTTTGCGACGACAGATCGAATACCTGCCCGCGCGTGAACTCGGGAACCATGTAATGGTAATTGGTGTCGAACCATTTGGTCATCTCGAGCGCCGGCGCGCCGTGCCCCTGATGATGAGCATGTCTACAGGGAGCGGCGCCGGACGATCCACGCGCCATGGCAAAATAGACGTCGAGCGGAACCTCGCCGCCGCGCCATCCGTAGATCTCCGGCACGGCGCCGACCATGGCGCTCACATCGAGCACATGATCGTAGAGAGAGAAATCATTCGAAGGGACGACGGTCGCCCCGAGCATCGCTTGACGCGCCCAATTGGCGGCGCGCAGCTCCGAAGCTGTCTTCGCGAGCGCCTCGGCGTCGGACTTGCCCGCCCAAAAACTCTCGAGCGCGAACTTCAGTTCGCGGCGCGGACCGATGCGCGGCGCGCCGAGCGTCGCGACGGCGATGGCGGAAGATGTTCTTTCATTCGACATTTCGGCAGACCCCATTCGCATTGGGGGCAAAAGGCCGAGCGGTCGCGAGCGGAAAACCCCGTCGGAGAACGTCTCCGACGGCCGCGAGCGATCCACCGGGGCGCCCCGCCCGAGGATTTCATGACGTCGCGGCAGGTCTCCTGGCTCGCGGGTCGTCGTTCCTGTCCGGCCTTCCCGGAGCCTTGCGGCTCCAGTGACACGAGATGGACGCGGAACTCGCCGCTCACAGTTGCGGGGGCAGCTCCGGATTCGCCCGAAGGCTCACCGAATTCCCTCTTGGCTCCGACCAGGAATTGGCCGGAGAACCACGACGAAAAGCATTCTTTCGATTTGGCGGGCGCTTGTCAATCATGATATAAAGATATCTGAATATCATTATATCAGCGCCGACGTTTCGTGCCCGGCACGATCACGCGCCTTGCTCGACGGCGTCGGCTCCAGCCTGGGCGACGATCCCGTCCTGGAACGATTGAACCCCGGAAACGCCGATCGCGCCGACGATATCGCCGCGAAAGACGAGCGGAACCCCGCCTTCGACCGGCGTGAGGCCCGGGAGATTCAGCGTCGCGACACGGCCGGAGGCGATGACCTCTTCGAGAGCTTTCGTGGGCCGCTTGAACAGGGTTGCCGTTCTCGCCTTGTGTATCGCGATCTCGCTCGATGCCGCCTGCGTTCCGTCGAGCCGCTGCAAGAAGACGAGATGCCCGCCGTCGTCTACGATCGCGACGGCCACGCTCCATCCGTTCCGCGAGGCCTCCGCTTCGGCCGCCTCGGCGATTCGCTTCGCGTCCTGAAAAACGAGCGAGTACTTGGTCTTCATCGTCGGTCCTCTCGAAAAATCGGCCCGGGTCACGCCGCCCAGGAAGGCGACGAGCGCAGGCCACGGTCCTTGATCGGCGTGAAGCGGCGCCTCTGCGGCCCGACGTAATTGGCGGACGGCCGGATGATCTTGTTGTCGACGCGCTGCTCGACGATATGCGCGCACCAGCCCGACGTCCGGGCCATCACGAACAGCGGCGTGAACATCGCCGTCGGCACGCCCATGGCGTGATAGGACACGGCGCTGAACCAATCGACATTGGCGAACATGCGCTTGCTCTCGGCCATCACCGCCTCGATGCGCTCGGCGATCTCGAACATCTTCATGGACGCTCCGTCCGCGGAGAGCCGCTGCGCCACGTCCTTCATCACCTTGTTGCGCGGATCGACGGTCGTGTAGACGGGATGGCCGAAACCGATGATCACTTCCTTCGCCTCGACGCGCCGGCGTATGTCGGCCTCCGCCTCGTCGGCGCTCGCATAGCGCTTCTGAATTTCGAAAGCGGCTTCATTCGCGCCGCCGTGCTTGGGCCCGCGCAGAGCGCCGACGGCGCCTGTCACCGCGGAGTACAAGTCCGCGCCGGTGCCGGCGATCGAGCGCGCGGTGAAGGTCGAGGCGTTGAACTCGTGCTCGGCATAGACGACGAGCGTCGTATGCATCGCCCGCACATGCGCCTCCGCAGGAGGCCGGCCGTGCAGAAGGTGCAGGAAATGCGCGCCGATCGAATCATCATCGGTCTCGATGTCGATCCGACGGCCATTGTGCGCATAGTGATGCCAGTAGAGCAGCATCGAACCGAGCGAAGCGAGCAGGCGGTCGGCGATGTCGCGCGCGCCGGAGTGATTGTGGTCGGCCGCCTCCGGCAACACGCAGCCGAGCGCCGACACGCCGCTGCGCAGCACGTCCATCGGATGGGCGGCGGCCGGCAGAGCCTCGAGAGACTGCCGAACGGCGAGCGGCAGGCCGCGCAGGGATTTGAGTTTCGCCTTGTAAGCCGAGAGTTCGGACTCTGTTGGCAGAGTCTCGTGAACGAGCAGATGGGCGATTTCTTCGAACTCGCAGGCTTCCGCCATCTCCAATATGTCGTAGCCCCGATAATGGAGAGAGTCGCCTCCGCGCCCGACTGTGCAGAGCGCGGTGTTTCCGGCGACGACGCCGGAGAGAGCGACAGATTTTTTCGGAGCCGGCTTCGTTTCGATCATTTTCGCCTCCTCAGGCTATGCATGCGAGTGTTTCATGCGGGGGCGCCACCGCGGTCTCTTCACGCCAGTCGAAGACGCCTCTCGCTTTCGCGCCGGCGAGACGGCCGGGAGGCGTCGAGAGCGACAGGCCCGCCAATCCGTCCGGGTTCAGCTTTTCCAATCGTTCCACGGTCGCGAGAAAGCGATCCTGCTCGGCAGGCTCGACGACGCCCTCGGCGAGGCGACGAAACTTCGCGATATAATCTCGCCGCTCGAACGGCCGTGCGCCGAGAGGATGCGCGTCCGCGACGGCGATCTCCTCCTCTATGACGCGCCCGTTCCGGAGGGTGACGACCACGCGACCGCCGAACGCTTTCTCGCGTGGATCACGGCTGTGATAGCGCCGCGTCCATTCCCGATCCTCCACCGTGCGGATATTCCTCCAAAGAGAGACCGTGTCGGGACGCGCTGCGCGCGACGGCGCATAGGAGCGCTCGTGATGCCATCCGCGATCCTGCAACGCGACCGCGAAGATGTACATGATCGAATGGTCGAGCGTCTCGCGGCTCGCATGCGGATCCATCTTCTGCGGATCGCGCGCGCCGCTGCCGATCACATTGTGCGTATGATGACTCGTATGAATGACGATCTCTTCGATTTCGGAATCGTCTCCGATCTTCGGCCCGAGGCGGCGCGCCAGATCGATCAGCGCCTGGCTCTGATATTCGGCCGAATGTTCTTTCGTATAGGTCTCCAGAATGGCTCGCCGCGGCTCACCCGCCTCCGGCAGTGAGACTTCATATTCAGCCTCGGGTCCCCCGAGCAGCCAGGCGATGAAGCCGTCTTCTCCTTCATAGGCGGGCGACGGCGCGCCCTCTCCGCGCAGCGCGCGGTCGATCGCCTCGACGGCCATCTTTCCCGCAAACGCCGGCGCATAGGCCTTCCAGCTCGAAATATCGCCTTTGCGGGACTGCCGCGTCGTGGTGCAGACATGCAAGGCCTGCTGCACGGCCTGATAGATGATCTCAGTCTCGAGCCCCAGCATGGCGCCGATCCCCGCCGCCGCTGCTGGACCGAGATGGGCGACGTGATCGATTCTGTGCTCGTGCAGGCAGAGGCCCTTGACCAGGGCCACCTGTATCTCATAGGCGCAGGCGACACCGCGGACGAAATCGGCTCCGCTGCGGTCGCAGTGTTGCGCGACCGCGAGAATCGGGGGGATATTGTCCGCCGGATGGGAATAATCCGCCGCGAGAAACGTGTCGTGGAAATCGAGTTCCCGCACGGCGACCCCATTGGCCCAAGCGGCCCATTCGGGAGAGACGCGGAAATGCGGCGAGAGGCCGAATACCGTGGCGCCGAGACGATAGGGGTGCGCCGCCGCCTGCGCCCGTGCATTGACGACGGGGCGGCGGCGCAAGGACGCGGCCGCCACGGCGGCGTTGTCGATGATGCGATTGCCGATCATCTCGACGACGTTGTCGTCGATGGGAGCCGGATCGGCGGCGACGGCGGCGATCTTCCAGGCAAGCTGTTCCGATCGCGGCAAATTCGCCGCCGAAGCGCAGCTCCTCACCCTATGAGGCTTCACGGCGCCGCTCCCTCGCTGCTTTCGGTGGTTCCGCTCTCCGTTTGCTTTGTCGGGGCCGGCGCGGTTCGCTGGCGGATCAGGGGGACCATCTGGTCCCCCCAATTGCCCGCGCCGTCGTGCCAGCGCGAGCCACGAACGAGCTCGATGCTGATTCCCGCCTTCACGGCGCGCGTGACGAGCTCGTTCAATTGATGAACCGCCTCGGCCACACGGCGAATCATCCTCTCCTGATCGGAGCGCTCGGCGCGGCCGGCCACCCGGAATTGGTCGTCGCCGGCCTCCCCGCTCTTGTTGACGTCGTCTTCGCGAAGCGCGCGCATGTCATTCTCCCGCGACCGCTGCCAGTCCCTCGGAGAATTGCGCCGTCTCCGTCGAATGGCTCATGGCCGTCGTCGAGGAGACGCCGCCGCTGATCGCCAAGGCCACCGCATCGAAATAGCCGGTTCCGACCTCGCGCTGATGCCGCGTCGCCGTATAGCCGTCGGCTTCCGCCGCGAATTCCGCCTGCTGCAATGTCGAATAGGCCGCCATGTTGTGGTCGCGGTAGCCGCGCGCCAGCTCGAACATGCCGTAGTTCAGCTGATGGAAGCCCGCGAGCGTGATGAACTGGAATTTGTAGCCCATCGCGCCGAGCTCACGCTGGAACCGCGCGATCGTCGCATCGTCCAGATTCTTCTTCCAGTTGAACGAGGGCGAACAATTATAGGCGAGCATCTTGCCCGGATGCGCCTTGTGCACGCCGTCGGCGAAACGTTTCGCCTGTTCGAGATCGGGTTTCGACGTCTCGCACCAAATGAGGTCCGCATGCGGCGCATAGGCGATCGCACGCGCGATGCAGGATTCGACGCCGTTGCGCACATGGAAGAAACCTTCCGCCGTGCGATCCTTGCCATAATCCACGAAGGGCCGGTCGCGCTCGTCTATGTCCGACGTGAGCAATGTGGCCGCTTCAGCGTCGGTGCGGGCGACGATCAGCATTGCGACGCCCATCACATCCGCCGCGAGGCGCGCGGCGTTCAGATTGCGGATGTGGGCCGAGGTGGGGATGAGCACCTTGCCGCCGAGATGGCCGCATTTCTTCTCGGATGCGAGCTGATCCTCGAAATGCACGCCCGCCACGCCGGCCTCGATATAAGCCTTCATGATCTCGAAGGCGTTGAGCGGCCCGCCGAAGCCCGCTTCCGCATCGGCGACGATCGGCGCGAACCAGCTGTCGACGCTCTTCTTGCCTTCGGCATGCTCGATCTGGTCCGCGCGCTGGAGCGTCCGGTTGATGCGGCGCGCGAGCTCCGGTCCTGAATTAGCCGGATAGAGACTCTGATCGGGATACATCGCGCCGGCGACATTGGCGTCGGCGGCGACCTGCCAGCCGGACAGATAGATCGCCTTCAATCCGGCGCGCACCATCTGCATCGCCTGATTGCCCGAGAGCGAGCCGAGAGCATGAACGAAAGGCTCGGCGTGCAGCAGCTCCCACAACCGCTTCGCGCCGAGGTCGGCGAGCGTGTGCCGCAAGACCACGGATCCGCGCAGACGCCGCACGTCCTCGTGCGAATAGGGACGCTCGATTCCGTCGAAGCGGCCCGGCGGCGCCGACATCATGATCTCGAACATGCTCATTGCGATTTCTCCTTGTTTCCCGGCTTGCGTCAGGCTGCGGATATCGCAATATTGCGAAAGCAGAAGTGATTGAAAATCACTGAAAAAGTGAATTTCTGCGAGCGAAGGGACGAGAATTTGCGAATGCTGCGAATTCGCTCGTCCAGGAGGAACCGAACGTCATGAAGAAGGCCTTCATGGGAGGACGGTTGAAGCGCTTTCGCGAGGAGCGCGGGCTGACACAGCTCGCGCTCGCTCAGGCGCTCGATCTTTCCGCGAGCTACGTCAACCAGCTCGAGAAGAATCAGAGGCCGCTGACAGTTCCGCTCTTGCTGAGGATCAACGCGACCTTCGGCGTCGACGTGCAGCTCTTCTCGGCCGAAGGCGAAGCGCGACTTCTCGCCGATCTCAAGGACGTTTTCGCCGATCCGGTTCTGACGGAGCGAGCCGCGACGAGCGAGCTGCGCGAAATCGTCGCGAACATGCCATCGGTCGGGCACGCCCTGGTCGCCCTGCATCGTCGCTATCGCGATGCGGCGGAACGCCTCGACGCCATGGTCGCGGCTCTCGGCCTCGGCGAGGACGGCGCGCCGTCTTCGGCGTCCTTGCAGCCGCACGAGCGGGTGCGCGATTTCTTCTACGCGCATCACAATTATTTTCCCGAGCTCGACGAAGCCGCCGAAGCGCTGTTCTCGACGGCGAAGCTCGTTGGCGGCGACGTCGCCGCCGGCCTCGTCGAGCACTTGCGCCGTCGTCAAGGTGTGACGGTCGTGTTCGACGCCGGCTCGCAAGCAGACATGAACGATCCTCGGCAACGGCTCTACCAGCCGGAAGACAGGCTGTTGCGGCTGTCGGCGCGGCTCGATCCAGGCCAGCGCGCATTCCAGATGGCGACGCAGCTCGCCTTTCTGGAAATGGGTGAAACGATCGATCGCCTCGCCCGAGAAGCGGCGGGCGAGGCGGAGGAAACCTACCGTCTCGCGCGGATCGGCCTCGCCAATCACTTCGCTGGCGCGCTGCTCATGCCCTATGGGCAATTCCTCTTTGCGGCGGAGGAACTGCATTACGACATCGAACGGCTCGGCGATCGCTTCGGCGTCGGCTTCGAGACGGTCTGCCACAGATTGAGCACGCTCCAGCGTCCCGAGGCGCGCGGCGTGCCGTTCTTCTTCATTCGCGTGGATCGTGCGGGAAACATTTCGAAACGCCAATCGGCGACAGACTTCCATTTTTCGCGAGTCGGCGGCTCGTGTCCGTTGTGGAACGTCTACGAGGCGTTCGCGCGGCCGGACATCATATCGACACAGCTCGCGCGCATGCTGGACGGCCGCGCCTATCTCTGGGTCGCGCGCACCGTGTCGCACGGCTCCGGCGGCTATGGCGCGCCACGAAAGACTTTCGCCATAGGGCTCGGCTGCGACATCCGTCACGCCTCGCGACTCGTCTATTCCAAAGGCCTGGATCTTTCCGACCCGGAGGCGGCGACGCCGATCGGCGTCGGCTGCAAGGTGTGCGAACGCCCGAGCTGTCCGCAGCGCGCTTTCCCCAACATAGGCCAGCGCCTCGCCATCGATGAGAATGAGCGGCGATTCGCCCCCTATCCCGTCAAATGACCTCGGACCGGAGACATCATGAACGACATTGGTGCGCTCGAAAGCACTTGCGGCCTCTATGATCGATTTCTCGACGAGGCGCGCACGCTCTCTCCGCTGTTTCGCGACTTCGGCGGCAGGAGGCGCTTTCACGGAACGATCGTGACAGTAAAGTGCTTCGAGGACAATTCCCGCATCAAGGAACTGCTCGCGACCGACGGACGAGGCAAAGTCCTCGTCGTCGACGCCGGCGGCAGCAGCCGTTGCGCGATCCTCGGCGATGTGATCGCCAAAGATGCCGTCCAGAATGGTTGGGAAGGCGTCGTGGTTCACGGCTATGTGCGGGACTGCGCCACATTGGCGGAGCTCGACATCGGCGTGAAGGCGCTCGGCGTCACGCCGCGGAAATCCGTGCGGCGGGGCGAAGGAGCCGCACATCTGCGCATTTTTTTCGCCGGCGTCCATTTCGACGATGACGACACGCTCTACGCCGACGAGGATGGCGTAATCGTTTTGACCCGTGAGCAGGCCGCCAGTCTCGGGGACGAAGGTTGAGCAAATCCGGCGAGCCGAGAGGACTCACGGATAGGCGCCGGATCGTATATCGACGATATCGGCGCTCCATGTCTGCACGCCTTCGAACGTCGCATCATAGACGGCGCGGCCGATCGCCTCTCCGATCTCGGTGTGAAGGCCTGCGCATTGCTCGACCTCGTCGCCTCTCGGCGCCGCCACGACGATGCAATCGGTTCCCGTGCCGGTCACTGAAGCTTCGGAGGGCCGATCCTGCGCTTCCAAAATCGCGACCGTCCTCGCCTGCGTCGCGATAGAGACCGCTTCGACGAAAGCGCCGTTCGACAATGGTCGGGAAACATGGACGAGAGTGTTGATCGTGCCCCAGGTTCTCGGCTCTTCCCGACGTCGAGCGCCGACTCTCTCGCCGTTCGAGAGACCGACGGTGGTCACGCAGGTCGCAGCGACGCGCCCGACATGGGCTCGAGACATATGGCGCCGCCGAATGTCCCGCGAGGTCATGAAGGCGACGACGTTTTCGTCGAGTCCGAAGGACGATAGCCTGGCTCGAAGAAAGGCGGCCGGATCGAGGCCGAGAGGCAGTTCTCTGTCGCGGACCTCGAGCCATACGATCTCGCGCGTCTCCGCGAACCCGGGCCGGTTGATCGACCAACCGAGCGTGTCGTGGATTTCGGGGAAGCGGAGGACGAGAAAAGGCGGATCGCATTCGAGCCTGAACGGAAGCTGCATCATACGCTCGAAAAGTCCAATGAAGGAAAACGAAGGGCCGCGATCGGCCCTTCGTCGCGCGAGGCGTCGTTCAGACGTGGCGCGGAGCCAGCTCGACCAATGGCTTGCGAGCGGCGGCGAGAGCCGAAGCCGCCGCCGTCAATATCCACAGGCCGCCGAAGGCGCCGGCGTTGATGAGGAAAATGCGCGCGATGATCTCCGGCGCGAGAGCGACGACTTCGTAGCCGATCGCCACATCGATGGCGATGATCGAGCCCTCGTAGACGGCGAAGGCCGCGAGGAAGGCCGCGCCAACGCCGAGGACGCCGGCGCGGCGCCCCAGGCGAGCGTCACATTGTCCGTCGGGTAATGCAGGAAAATAAAGCCCACCGCCTGATTGGCGAGCCACACGGCGCCGGTCGCGGCAAGCGCGTCGCGTCGGCCGAGCGTCAGGGCGGCGATTGCCGCCAAGGCGGCGAAGGGAACGGCGCAGGCGAAGCCGAACGTGAAGAGCACGCTGCCCGCAACCAACGCGAACATCCATATGGCCCGGCACAATCCCGGCGAAACGAAAGAAGATGCAGTCATGACAAGTCTCCTCTCAGGTGACGCGGACAGCAGAAAACGTCATATCCTTCCGCCGCCTGCTCCGCTCGCCATTGCGTTTTCCGGAGGGCGAGAAGTCCGAAGCCGTCGGCTCCTCGCCGCCGGCGAAATGAATCGTTCGCTTCTAGCGGCCGCGGGTCGCGGACCGATCGACGGGATCGGCTTCACGCAGGCCGAGCCAGCGCGCGCGCAGCGCATCCCACAAAGCGAGCCGTGACCAGTCGGGCTCCTTCAGAAATCTCCCCGTCTCATGGTCGAGGAAAGGATTCGGCAAGAGCACGGCGAGCTGTTGCTCGCCCGCGCCGTTGAAGAGCTGAAGGCTCCAGGACATGGGCACGCAGGTTCCCGCGAAGCGGCGATGCAGTTCGGCGCGCGCCGTTCGCCTGTGGCGCGCGAGATCGGGCGGCGTCGGCCGGCTGCGTGGTCCCTTCGTTTCGCCGATGCAGACGTGAAAATGCGTACGCCCGAATGCGATGGTCAGATATCCGTCGAGCAGGCCGATCCCCGACGGCGCCTGATCGGGATAGATCTCGAAGGCTGCCCCCTGGATGATCGGGCCGAACACGATCTCTTCCCAATGACGCTCGAACAGATCGCGAAGCAGCTCTTCGAGACTTTCCGCATCGGCCGGCAACGCAAAGACGTCGACCGGCGTCCCGTCCGGGTCCGTTCTCCGTTCGGGCGTCGCCCGCGCCGAATCTCTCATCTTCTCGCCTCCTTCTTCGGACCGACGTCACCAGGTGAACTTCACGCTCCCGAAGTAGGGCGAAGGGGTCGATCCGCTCAGAAAGCGGTCGTCGCCGACGAGGATAGCGCCGCACTGAGCCCTGAGCAGAAGGCTAGGCGCACAATCGGGCGCGTCCGGCCGCCTCCAGATCCGCAGGAACGGGCTCGTCCAGATAGCGCCGGCGGAATTCGTAGTAGAGTCGTAGATTTTCCCAGTTCGGCGGGCCTACCGTATGGGGCGTCTCGCCGAGCAGGACATGCGGAAAGAAAATGGTCGTCATCTGCTCGCCATAGCCGTTCCACATGCGGATGCCGGAGCTGCGCTCCTTGATCGAGCCGTCGCCTCGCCAATCATAGAAAGCGATCTTGGACACGCGACGCAAGAGATGCGACTCCGGCGAGCCGCTTCCTCTGTACTGCGCGACGCAGAGATGAAAATGCCAAGCGCCTGCGTCCACGGTCAGATAGCCGTTTTGGATCGTCACCTTCGGCGGGTGATCGAAGGTGAGCTCGAAGACCGCGCCGAGCACCCAGGGACCGACGGTGAGCCGCCGCCAATGATCTCCAAAGAGCTCCTGGACGAGCCGAGCGAGAGTCTCCTCCGAGGCGTCGAAATAACTGTAGCGTGTCTGCGAACCGTCCGGATTGTCGATCAGCTCGTGACGAGCAGCCAGACCTGCCATTCCACTTTCTCCGGTAAAGGCGGGACGCCGCGCTGCGGCGTCCCTGCAAAGATCGAATCCGTCCTTCCTCAGGCGCGTGGCTGCGCCATTCGGACAGGAGCGAGGAGCGACCGCCCGACGAAAGCGGCTATTTCCGCGATCGCGAGCAATCCGACGAAGGTCGCGGAATCGAGCGCGGAGAGATAGGCCAGACCGTCGAGCGTGAACCCTTCGACTCCTCCCATGAGCGACGCCGCGACGATCATGAGACCGCGGAAGACGATCTGGCTCACGAGGAAGCCCGCGACGATCGCCGCTGCGGCCCCGAACCGCGCCAGGCCGCCGCCGACGGTCTGCACGGCTACGGCAGTCGCGACCATGGAAGCGAGCAGTATCGCGGACCAGATCAGCGAGTCGAAAGCAACCGGATAATTCAGCATCGTGAAGCCGACCAGCTGATTGGCGAGCCACGCAGACGCCGCCACGAGCGCGGCGTCGCGCCTCGGCAGGGTGATCGCCGCGAGAGCGGCGAAAGCCGCGAAGGGCGCCGCGCAGGCGAGAGCGCCGCTGAGCAGCGCCGCGCTCGCGACCAGCAGCGCGATCCAAAGGGCTCGTGCGTGAATTCGGTAGAGCATCATTCGTCTCCTTTGTTGGTCGATCGATACGATGAAGTCAAATCGGAGCCGGCTCGACTCTCTGTCGGCGGCGGGTCGAAGGACGGCTCGCGCGCCGCCGATGCGCAAAGGCGAATAGCGGAGCGACGCGCTCCACTCACCATGTGAGCTTCACGCCGCCATAGACCGCCCGCGCCGTCGTTCCATAATTATTGGTTTCCTCATAGCGTGTATCGCCGATATTCTCGATGCGGGCGAAAACCGAGAAAAGGTCGTCGAACTTATAGCTGCCGAACAGATCCACTCTCGCATAGGACGCGAGCGAGACGCGCTTGGAATAGACCCAGTCGGTGGCGGGAACCGCGCCGGTCGCGACCACGCGCGCCTCGAGCTCGAGCTTCGGGATGCCGGTGTAGATGACGGAGACCGATCCCTTGTCGCGCGGCCGCAGCGTGAGCGTCTGATCCTTGGCGCGGTCGATCGCGGCGAGATGCGTGTAGGACCCGCGCACGCGCCATTCGTCCGGGACGATCACCGCCTCGCCCGAAAATTCGACGCCTTTCATCTCCGCGCGTCCGACATTGTAATAGCAGCCGCCGAAAGCGGCGATCTGAACCGCCGTGCAGCCCGACGAAACCCCATAGCCGATGAGATTCTGATATCGGCTGTCGAACAAGCTGACCGACAGCAGCGCCCGCCCCGAGAACAGCTTCTGATCGACGCCGACGTCGAATCCCGTGCTCCGCTCCGGCAACAGCTTCGGGTCGCCATATTGGCTGAACCGCTGGAAGAGCGACGCCACGCGCGCGCCCGTTCCCGCCGTCGCCCGGAATTTCGTGCCGGTCTCCTCGAGACGGTAGGCGGCGGTCGCGCGCCATGTCGCGAAGGTGCTGTTGTTGTCGACCGCGTCGATGCGGCCGCTCGTGGTGAAGTCGAATCGGTCCAGCACCGTGAACTGATGTTGCGCGAATCCCGAATGCGTCGTCTGCGCCGCATCCGTCGGCGTGAATGTTCCGAGAGGCGCCGGGTCCTGCGAGGTGTGCAGCGACTCGGTCTCGTTCCGCGCGCCGAAGCTGACGAGCCCGAACTCTTCGAGCTTCAAATCGCCCTGATATTCGAGCCCGCGCCGGCCGCCGCGATAGCCGAGCCGGCAGTCGAAGGAGTTCCAGGACAAGTCGTAGCAGGATTCCGTCACCCAGACGTCTCTGTTCGTGACATTGCGGAACAGGGTGAGCCGGTTGTGCAAACGATGGTCGAACAGATCAAGATCGGCGCGCAGATAGCCTTGAGCGAATGACGCGTGCTGATGATTGTTCGGACTGTAGACGTTCGTCGGGTCAAACGCGCTCGGATTGTCGAAGCGGATCGATGCGTCATGCCCGTTGAACGCGCCTTCGACGGAGAAGTCGTTGGAAAAGCGATAGCCGAGGCGAGCGCTCGCGCCGCCGCGATTGGTGGGGTCGCCGGCCGGCAGAGGCGGCAGAGAGGTCACGCGATCCGCCATCGTCAGCGGCCGCGCGATGCGATAGCCGTAGCGGGGAAAGCCGTCGGTGTGCAGCGCGTCGATGGCGAAGGCGTAGGACAAATCGCCCTCCCCGCCCGAAACCGCGGCGCGCGTATGGGCCGTTCCGTAGGTTCCGCCTTCCGCGAGCACGGAGCCGCGCGGCTTGCCTGCGCCTTTGCGGGTGATGAGGTTGATCACGCCGCCCATCGCGTCCGAGCCGTAGAGAGCCGATTGCGGGCCGCGCAGAACCTCGATCCGCTCGAGGTCGAGAATTGCAAAGCCGCCGAGATCGGCCTCGCCGCCGCCGCTCGAAGGATCGCCGATGCGGACGCCGTCGATCAGCAGCAGCGTCTGGCTCGGCGTGGAGCCGCGCAGGACGACATTGTACTGCGCGCCTGGTCCCCCGAAGCCGTAGATATCGAGACCCGGAACGCCGCGCAGGACGTCGGTCAATCCGAGCGAGCCGCGCTTCTCGATTTCGGCGGGCGTCACGACCGACACGGAGGCGGCCGTGCGCGTGGCCGGCTCCTCGACGCGGTCGGGCGTCACGACCGTGCCCACTTCGATTTCCGGCAGAACCTCCTGCCCCTGCGTTGGGGACGTAAGAGCGGCGAGGACGAAGGCGGAGAAAATGGTGGACGCGCGCAGGACGTGCGCGACCGAGCCGTCGATGACGGCTCGCGAGACTTGCATGTGCATGAGTTCGAGACCAGCAGCAGACGTGGACCGTCACTGCGAAAGGTCTCCACCCGTGCGCACGCGCACGAGGCGCGCATGTCAGCGGGTTTCGGCCGCCTCGGTGCACCCCGCCCGACGCCTTCGCGCGTGACCACGAATGATGGCAGGTCTCCTGGCTCGCGGGTCGTCGCCTCGGACGGCCTTCCCAAGGTCGCATGGAACCCCAGTGGCTTCGTTCGTCCTCGGCTCGCCGCTCACAGTTGCGGGGGCAGCCGCGGCATTGCGCGCCCGGAAGCGCGCGCACCGCATTCACTTTTCATCCCTTAAAGGGAACCATCGCCGATCATGTAACCGTCGAACGCAGAATCAGTCAAGCCCGCGACAGATCGCTCGAGACAGATCGCTCGAAGCAATATTGTTCAGCCAGCTATTGACAGCTGCATCGAACCGACCCCAACATATAGATGTTCTCGGTCTCTGGATTCGTTTCCAGAGCTAAGAGGGAATTCGGTGAGCCGAAAGGCGAATCCGAAGCTGCCCCCGCAACTGTGAGCGGTGAGCGCGATCAAAGACGCCACTGGCGCGAATGCGCTGGGAAGGCTGATCGCGCCGCGACCCGCGAGCCAGGAGACCTGCCGCGAACATTTTCGTCCACGGGCGGGGCGTCCGGAGGTCGCTGGCGGTCCTGCGCTCTATATCGCACGGACGATGCTCGCTGCTTCCTGCGTCCGTCCTCACGCGAGCGGGGCATCGCATGACGCAGGCGGCGTTCGATTTCGACAAGCACGGCCATCTCGTAAAGATATTTCCGACGCGACAGAGCGCGCACATTCGCGCCTTGCATTCCCCGCCGCCGCAACCCTTGGCCAAGCCGCCGACGCCCGGCGATCTTCGGCTCGACCATTCGCGCGACGCTCTTCTGACGCCCTTCGGCAAGGCGACGCTCGACGATCGCTATCTGCTTCCGGGCGAGAGCTATCAGGATATGTTCGCCCGCGTCTCTTGCGCCTATGCGGATGACGCAGCCCATGCGCAGCGCCTCTACGACACCATGTCGCGTCTCTGGTTCATGCCGTCGACGCCGATTCTCTCCAATGGCGGCACGACGCGCGGCCTGCCGATCTCCTGCTTTCTCAACTCGGTTCCAGATTCGCTGGAAGGCATCGTCGCGATCTGGAACGAGAATGTCGCTCTCGCCTCTAACGGTGGCGGCATCGGCACCTATTGGGGGCGCGTGAGGTCCATCGGCGAAAAGGTGAGAGGCAATGGCGAGACGTCCGGCATCGTTCCGTTCATTCACGTCATGGACGGCCTGACGCTGGCGATCAGCCAGGGGTCGCTGAGAAGAGGCTCCGCGGCCGTCTATCTCGACATTCATCACCCCGAAATCGAGGAGTTTCTGGAAATCCGAAAGCCGACCGGCGACTTCAACCGCAAAGGCCTCAATCTGCATCATGGCGTCAATGTCACCGACGCCTTCATGGAGGCCGTCGCCGCCGGAGCGCCCTTCGCGCTCAGGAGCCCGAAGACCGGCGAGACGGTCAGGTCGGTCGACGCGCGGCAATTATGGCAGCGCATCCTCGAGACGCGCATCCAGACCGGCGAGCCCTACCTGCTGTTCATCGACCAGGTGAACCGGGCCCTGCCGAAGCATCAGCGCGATCTGGGCCTGCGCGTCTCCACGTCGAACCTCTGCAGCGAGATCACTCTTCCGACCGGCGAGGACCATCGCGGCGAAGAGCGCACGGCCGTCTGCTGCCTCGCCTCCCTCAATCTCGAAACCTGGGATCAATGGGAGAGCGACCCGAGGTTCGTCGAAGACGTGCTGCGAATGCTCGACAATGTGCTGACCGCTTTTGCCGACGGCGCGCCCGACACGCTCGCGCGGGCGCGCTATTCGGTCCTGCGCGAACGTTCCGTCGGGCTCGGGGTGATGGGTTTCCACTCCTTTCTTCAGGCGCGCGGAATTCCGTTCGAGAGCGTCGCCGCCAAATCCTGGAACAAGGCGATCTTCCGAAAGATACGCGTCGAAGCCGACGCCGCCTCGGTCCTCCTCGCGGAAGAGCGCGGGGCCTGCCTGGACGCCGCCGAGCGGGACATGCGGGCGCGGTTCAGCCACAAGCTGTCGATCGCGCCGACCGCTTCGATCAGCATCATCTGCGGCGGAACGAGCGCCTGCATCGAGCCGGTCCCAGCCAACATCTATACGCACAAGACGCTCTCCGGCGCCTTCAGCGTCCGCAATCCCCATCTCGAGCGCCTGATCGAAGCGAAGGGACTCGACAAGGAAGCGACATGGCGCTCGATCCTCGAACAGGAAGGATCCGTGCAGCATCTCGACGCGCTGAGCGATGCGGAGAAAGCCGTCTTCCGCACGGCCTTCGAGATCGACCAGAGATGGATCATAGAGCTCGCCGCCGATCGCGCCCCGTTTATTTGCCAGAGCCAGTCGATCAATCTCTATCTGCCTGCCGACATCGACAAATGGGACCTGCACATGCTGCATTGGAAGGCGTGGGAGCTCGGCCTCAAGAGCCTCTATTATTGTCGCTCGAAGTCCTTGAGCCGCGCCGGATTCGCCGGCCGCATCGAGAATGCCGCCTCCGCCGGACATTCCGCTCCTCGCCGCGACTACGAGGAGTGCCTCTCATGCCAGTGATCGAGCTCTCGGGCCTCTCGCTCGCCGACGCCGATCCGCGCTCGCTCATCGGCTCGGGGCGCGTCGGCCTGCTGACGGCGACCGGCTCCTACGACGTCGAGCGCTACCCTTGGGCCTATGATTTCTGGAAGCGCCAGCAGCAGACCCATTGGATGGGCGAGGAAGTGCCGCTCGGCGCCGATATCAAGGATTGGGCGTCGGAACGCGTCAGCGACGCCGAACGGTCATTGCTCACGCAGATATTCCGCTTCTTCACGCAATCGGACGTGGAGGTCGGCGACAACTACCTGAAGCGTTACATTCCTCTGTTCCAGCCGCTCGAAATCCAGATGATGATGGCGGCGTTCTCCAATATGGAGACCGTGCACATCGACGCCTATGCGCTCCTGTTGAAGACGCTCGGAATGCCGAAGACCGAATTCGCCGCTTTTCGCGACTATGCCGAAATGCGCGCGAAAGCCGATTACATGCACACATTCGGAGTCGACACGGTCGCGGATGTGGCGCGCACGCTCGCCATGTTCGGCGCCTTCACGGAAGGCATGGCGCTCTTCGCCAGCTTCGCCATGCTCCTCAACTTCCCGCGCCATGGCAAAATGAACGGCATGGGCCAGATCGTCACCTGGTCGGTGCGGGACGAGAGCCTGCATTGCGAAGGAATCATTCGGCTCTTCCATGAATGGAGCCACGAAACCGGAGCAGTGACCCGCGCCGTGCGCGACGATATCCTCGATGTCGCCCGCACCATGGTCGGGCTCGAGGAGCGCTTCATCGATCTCGCTTTCGCTCTGGGCGACGTCGAAGGCATGAACGCGGACGACATCAAGAAATATGTGCGCTTCATCGCCGACTGGCGGCTGGCGCAATTGAAATTGCCCGGGCTCTTCGGATTTTTTTCCGGCGACGAAGAGCAAAGGCAGATCGAGCCGCATCCTCTGCCTTGGATCACGGAAATTCTCAACGGCGTCGAGCACGCCAATTTCTTCGAGCAGCGGTCGACCGAATATTCGAAAGGCGCCACGCGAGGAAGCTGGGAAGGACCGGATGGCGTCTGGGCCGCGTTCGATCGGGTCGAACGATCGGCGATACGTCGGCTGACCAGATAGCGTAACGCCATTGGCGCAGTCGCCCTATACAGCAACGAGGATGCGACAGAGACGCACCTCGGTGGTCGTCATCGCTCATGTCGCTCGGACAGAGCGCTTCCATAAACCGCTGTCGCCCCGAAGGCGCGTAAAGGACAAAGTCGGATGACATCGCTCGACAGTTTCAAATCCCTGGAGACGCTAGAGGTCGAAGACGACGCCTATCACTATTTCTCGCTGAAGGCCGCCGAGGCCAATGGGATCGAGGGCGTCTCGCGCCTGCCCTATTCGCTGCGCGTGCTGCTCGAGAATCTGCTGCGCAACGAGGACGGGCGCTCCGTCACCAAGGAGCATATCGAAGGCTTCTCGAAATGGCTCGCCGAGAAGGGCAAGGCGGGGCGCGAGATCGCCTTCCGCCCGGTGTGCGGCTGATGCAGGATTGTCAAACGCCATCGAAACGGGACCCCGCATTTGCATCCAAAAGGGACCCCTTTCGAGTGTGCGCTTTCCGCGGTTGTCGGCGTGACGGAGGGCGGGCGTAGCCCGACCGCAGTTACGCCGACAACCGCGGCGGCTCGACCGGATGACCGCCTCAGGCCCGGTTCTTGAAACGCCAGCTTTCGTTGCCGGTCTCGACGATGTCACAGTGATGGGTGAGGCGGTCGAGCAGCGCCGTCGTCATCTTGGCGTGGCCGAAGACGCTCGGCCATTCGCCGAAAGCGAGATTGGTCGTGACGATCACCGAGCTGCGCTCGTAGAGCCGGCTGACGAGATGGAACAGCAATTGTCCGCCCGCTTGCGCGAAGGGCAGATAGCCGAGCTCGTCGAGAATGACGAAGTCCATTCTCGTGAGATAGTCGGCCATGCGACCTTGACGTCCGGCACGTGTTTCCGCCTCCAGCCGATTGACGAGGTCGACGGTGTTGAAGAAGCGGCCACGCAAGCCGACGCGGATGCAGCATCGCGCGATGGCTATGGCGAGATGAGTCTTGCCGGTGCCGGTTCCGCCGACGAGCACGATGTTGCGCTGATGAGCGACGAAGACGCCGCCGGCGAGATCGCGAACCAGCATCTCATTGACGTCGGCGGCTTCGAAGTCGAAGTCGTCGATGTCCTTGGCCAGAGGAAGCTTGGCGATCGTCATCTGATATTTGATCGAGCGCGCTTGCTTTTCGGCGATTTCCGCCTTCAGCAGGCTCCCGACGATCTGCGGCGGCTCGTGTTGCCGCTCGAGCCGACCCCCGGCGTCTCATCGTAAGCGCTCCTCATGCCGAAGAGCTTCAGCTCTCCCATCATATCGAAGATTTGCGTGCGCTCCATCATCATCCGGACCTCCTCAGTTGGTCGTATCTCGAGCAGTCGGCGCGCGGCGCGCGCCTCAGTCGCAGCGCGTCCGGCGTGAGGATGGTCACTGGCGGACCGGGATCGCGGCGCCGTGCGAGTATGTTCAGAATGACGTCGGCGGAGTGAACGCTCTGATCCAGCGCTTCGGCGCAGGCGGCCTCGACCGCCGGCAGCCCGTCGTCGAGAACGGCGGCGAAGATTTTCACCATCTGCCGATCGCCATCGGCCGAGCCGGCGAGCTTGCGCCGGATTTTTTCCATAGCGGCGGGAAGGACCCAGTCCTTGAACGGCGCGCCATTGCGCAGAGCGCCGGGCTTCTTCGCAAGGACAGGCACGTAATGCCAAGGATTATAGGCTGTTTCTTCGCGTCCGAAGCGACGGCAATGTTCGCCGACGACAACCCCGTCCTGTCGAATGACGACGCGGTCGGCATAGGCTTGAACCTCGACAGGCCTGCCGACCGCTCTCGCTTCGACCGAGTATTTGTTGTTGTCGAAACGAACCAGGCAGGTCTTCGACACCGCGACGCTCACCGCATGGAAGCCGTCGAAGCGTCCCCGCAGCGGAACGAGCTTGGGGCGTTCTTCCTCGAAAACCTCCCAGATCGTTCGGTCGGCGGCTTCCGGATGACGATGCGCTTTGGCATAGGCGACGCATTTGTCGAGCAGCCAGGCGTTCATCTCGTCATAGCTCTTGAACCGCAGACGCGGCGTGAAGAAGCGCTCGCGCACCAAACCCACTTGATTCTCGACCTGGCCCTTCTCCCAACCCGACGCCGGCGTGCAGGCCACGGGTTCGACGAGATAGTGCCCGCACATCTGGAGAAAGCGACGATTGAACCGCCCCGGGTTTGCCGGAGGCCGTTTTGTTTGAGCCACGCCGCCATGGCGTGCTCTTTGATCTGCGCATAGTAGCGCGCTTCGGCTTCGGCCGGGGGGATGTTTCCGATCGGCTCCAGCAGTCTCTTGTTGTTGAACCAGTCCACCCATTCGAGCGTGGCGAACTCGACCTGCTCGAGGCTGCGCCACGGTCCGCATCGCCAGATCACCTCGGCCTTGTAGAGCCCGTTGATCGTTTCGGCGAGCGCATTGTCGTAAGAGTCGCCGACGCTGCCGACGGCCGGCTCGACGCCAGCGTCGGCGAGGCGCTCCGTGTATTTTATAGAGACATATTGCACGCCTCGGTCCGAGTGATGCACGAGACCGCCGCGAACAGGCCGGCGATCACGCCGCTGCGCCGCATGCGCCCGATAGCTGGACGGGGCGATCGGCAAGACCTCGCAGATCGGCTCGACCCCGTAGCTGTCGCGGTTCTCGTCGATGAAGGCGATCATGGCTTCGACCGGCGGTCGAGCTCCGCCTGGGCAAAATAGGCCGACGCCTTGCGCAAAATCTCGTTGGCCTGCCGGAGTTCGCGGTTCTCCCGCTCCAGCGCCTTTAAGCGCGCCCCTTCGTCGGTCGTCAGACCGGCGCGCGATCCGGCGTCGCGCTCCCCTTGCCGGACCCACTGCGCAGCGTCTCCCCGGTGCAGCCGAACTTCGAGGCGATCGAGTTCAGCGCCGCCCATTCCGACGGATATTCGCCGCGATGCTCCTGAACCATCCGCACCGCCCGTTCGCGGACCTCAGATGAAAATTTGTTCGTCGTCTTCTTTGCTTCCATGACCCCAGTCTCTCAAGAGTTGGGGCCTCCGGCATACCCGGGGCGGTTCACTTCGTCGACGAGAATGGCGAGGGGCCGGGTGTGAGGCTACGGAAGAAACAGCCATGAGCCGGTACGTGCGGCGGATCTGGCCAGCGCCTCACCCCAGGTTTGAGCTTGTCCTTGCCCCGGAATCGCGTCATCAGCGCCGACGCCGCCTCGTATAGCGAACGTCATACATCCGGGTCGCCGGCCTTCGAGATGCGTCCCTGAACATCGATCGAAGTGGCGGATTGCCAGCGCCGCGACGTCAATCCGAAATAGGCCGCGACATCTCGTGAACGGCGGAAACGCGACGGATCGTAAGCGTTGTTCTGGTCCCACCTGTTTTGAGCGAGCGAGGGCGACGATAATCGGAGCGATAGGGGCTCCGACACATGTCGATTTCAGAGCGTAAACATATGTCGGAGCCTGAAGGGGCTCCGACGCGGCGGATCGAGGTCTTCACGGGCGCGGGGCGTCGGAGGACGTGGGGCGCGGATCAGAAGGCGGCGATCGTCGCTGAGAGCTTCGCGGAGGGCGCGAGCGTTTGTGAAGTGGCGCGGCGGCATGGTCTGACGCCGCAGCAGCTTTTTACGTGGCGTCGTCGGGCGCGCAAAGAGACCGAGGCTCGCGAGGACGCAGGCGCGCCGCCATTGTTCGTTCCCGCAGTCATGCAAGGGCCTGAGCCCGCGCCGCCGGCGAAACGCGAACGACGAGCCCTGCGCCAGGAAATCGATTCGGCGCCGACGATCGAACTCGAAGTCGATGGCGTCACGGTTCGGGTCGGACGCGGCGCGCAAGCGAAGACCATCACTGCGGTGATCCGGGCGTTGAGAGCCGCCAAATGATCGGTCCGACCGGCGCGGTGCGGGTGATGGTGGCGACGAAGCCGGTCGATTTCCGCAAGGGCGCGGAGGGTCTGGCGGCGCTGGTCCGCGAGACGATGAGGGCCGATCCCTTCGACGGCGCGATTTACGTTTTCCGCGCCAAGCGCGCCGACCGCATCAAACTGGTTTTCTGGGACGGCGCGGGCGTGTGTCTGTTCGCCGAGCGTCTCGAGGATGGCGAGTTCCGTTGTCCATGAAACGTCGCGCCAGCTCGCTCCGGGCGACGAACTTCACGACGAGATCGTGCAGGCGGCAGTATTGCTTCCACAGCGCCGCGCGCGCCTTCAGCATCGCGTCCATCAGCTCGCTCGTCAGCGCATCGCCGGCCGTCGCCTCGCGCACCGCCTGTTCGAAAGCCCCGCGTCCGACCTTGCCCAGGCGGATGCCGAACGACTTCAGAGAATGACGGATGACGTTTTCCAGATCGAGGAATTTCGCTTTCAAATTGCGCCGGTGCGTCAGCAAGAGCCGCGTCCGATAACAGTCCGCCGACTTGATGTGGGCCTGGCGGAATCAGCCTGTGCGCATCAGATGGGCGTCCGCCTTGTCGGTCTTGTTGCGCTGCGCCGACATCGCCGCGCGCGCATGCACCGTCTCCAGACAGATGGCCGGCACGCCGAGCTTCAGCAATTTCGGATGCAGCCACGGCGTAACGCCCCCGCCTCGTGGCCGACACGCCGCAGCCGGCCCAGATACGGCTCGAGAACGGCGCGTAGCGCCTCCGGATCGGTCATTACCCACGTCTGCAGATGCACTTCGCCCTTGCCGTCGACGACGCATACCGCCGTTTCGTCCATCGACACGTCCAGTCCCAAAAAAATTCCATCAGTCGCCTCCCGCGTTATGTGGCGGAAGACTTTTTAGCACTTCCTCCAGCGGTGGCCGTAAAGCTGCGTCAAATTTTCCTCGGTCAGAACCGCCGCGGCCGGTCCCATCAGATAATCTTCCACGCCACGCATCAGCAGGACGTCGTCGTCGTCGACGGCGAGCGCATGATGGGGATGATGCGTCGTCATCACGATCGTCAGGCCATCGCGCGACAGCGATGCGATGCGCTCGAGCACGATGGCCTGGTTCTCGAGGTCGAGCGCCGACGTCGGCTCGTCGAGAATTAAAATCTCAGCTTCCGTGGCGAGCGCCCGTGCGAAGATGACGAGCTGCCGCTGGCCGCCTGACATCGCGTGAAACGGCCTCCCAGCGAAATCCGCCATGCCGAAACGATCGAGCGCGGCGATGCCGGAACCGAAGGCGAGGCCGACGATGCCGAGCGGGGGCCAGGAGAACATGATAGCGGCGACGCCGCCGAGCGATGCGCCGGAGGAGACGCCGGCGATCTCCGGGCCGACGAGCGGATTGCGGAAAACGCCCTGCATGGCCGCGCCCGACATCGCGAGCCCCATGCCGCAGAGCGTCACGAGCAGGATGCGTGGCATTCGCACGATCTCGACGACCACCCAGGGCGCGTTCTCGTAATCGCCGACCGCATTGATGGGGAAGGTCGTGAAGACAATGCGCGCGACCTCCGCGAAGGGCACGGGATAGCGCCCGAGTGTCAGCGAGTACAGCATCAGTAGGACGAGCGCGCCGAAGAGGATAATAGGCATGAAGTCGATCATGTTGCGGCGAGCGATACGTATGTTATCGAGAGAGATCATGGTGAACAAGATTCCTAATCCTTGCTCATCGTCATATCTGTATTCAGATCCACTGAACTCGCCCTGGAAAAGCGATCATATCCTGACGATTTCATGTTTTCGGCGAAAAACAACATTTCATCGATTTCTCCTTCATTAATTTCGTATCCATAGGCTTTTTTGTATAGATTCCGATAGGCGTCTCGGGTCAATCGAGGCGCCGTGTTCGGGTGTAGAACTTCGGTAAGCCACGTCACGAGTAACGGGTCATCAACAGCGGGATTGTCCTTGAAAAACCTGGGCACAGCGTACACTCGACGCTCGCGAACAGCGCGTAGCAATCGCCAAACCGGAGCATCATAGAGGGTCTGCGGAACTGGGCTACGCGCATCGATCGGCGAATCCACGAGAATGACGTCCGGATCATAACGAATAATCTGCTCTATCCCGGCGTTAAATTGGAGGGCCACGTTGTCAGCGACATTGACTCCGCCTGCTGAATGAATGAAATCGCCCAGAGGATTTCGAGCGGATACGAAGGCCCAGCGGTTGTCGCCGTAACTCCATACCCAGAGCACGCTCACCGGTCTCTCGTCCGATTTCGATATACGGTCGAGAATTCGCGACGCACTCGTCGGACGCACCGAAAGCAGTTCCGCAGCCCGTTCATTTTTGCCGGCGATAGCCCCCAGGAGACGCCACATGTTCAGCTGTGCGGTCCGGTAATCGTGCTTCGAGTAGTCGATCTCAATGACGCCCCTTGCACCAATTTTCTTCAGAATGTTGTCGGTCAGCGGCCAGATGACGGCACACTCCGGATGCAAGAGCAAGAAGCGCTCTGGCTCCGGGATAGCGTATCGACCGCTCGAAGGTAGTTGCTTTAATCGAGGAACAACTCTCTCTAACGCCGTCTTCCGCACCATTGAATGAAAATAGTCAGGTATCGCAACGAGTCGTTCCGCCCCCCCGTCGATCGCAATGAAAGCGATCTGAAAAGGTGGATAGATGACCACGCGCTCGGGGTAGCGCTCGAAACCCACCTTGTCGCCAGTCATGTCTTCAATGACGATTGTGCTCTGCTTCGACACTGCTCCTACGATCACTTCGCCTGGAAGCAAGCCCAAAGAGAGCACAACCAATACGAAGCCGCCAAACAGTGGGACTGACAGACGCGTCATTCGCGGACTCCTGAGCGCATTTCATAAGATCCTTGTTCAGCGTCCAAGAAGCCCCGTGATCCGGTTAAAAGGACACTACCGTGAGTCACGGCCGGAGACGATCGCATATAGCTGAGCGAGTGAGGTTGGTTTGTCTACGACGACAACCGAACCGTGCTCGTGCAACCAGCGACTAGCGGTCGTTGGTGAGAGCATGCCGAATTCCATTTCGGACAGGCAACGACCAGGACGAACGACCGCCGGGTGCATAGAACTGAGCGGCTCGTTGGTAGTGATCAGCACCATTACATTGAGCCCTTGCCCCATCAGACCATCCGTCAAGTTCAGTAGTCGGGAGAGACCTTGGCCGGTAGTCGCGCGCGCTTCCAGCGTCATCAGTTCTCCGGCGTCTTCCATGATGATCAATTTGCTGCGCTTGGCCGATTTTTCGAACGCATTTCCTGCTCCGAATTTCGAGACATCGAACAAGTAGGTCGGCGATCCTCCGACAAACGCCTCAGGGTCCGTGATAAACGCAGCATCGCACCATGGCTGCCATTCGCGGATCAAAGCGCGCAGAGCGTGCGTCTTGCCGGTTCCTACGGGCCCGTGCCACAGGATCAACCGTTCCTTTGGGCAGCTCTCGAGGGCCAGCAAGCGTTCCATGCCTTCGAGGACGCAGGATTCGTAATTCATCGACAGATTATTCCACTGCGGCGCCTCCAGCCTGCGCATCAGCGGCTGCGGTATTTTCTCAGGGTCCCGAGCCCAAAAGGTCAATGGAATGGTCTCGATATCAACCGGACTGGCAATTTGATCCGCAACGCTGGCGCAAGCCTGTTTCGCAGCGACGATATTCTTGCCTGCCGAGGAAATATCAGCCCAGCCGCCACTAAGCTGTATACATGAAATTAAATCATCCTGATGCCGGAGCAGCCATGTCGTACGAAATCCGTCACTACTTTCACTTGCCTCCAGAAGCTGGCCAAGCTCCCCCAACATTTCGTCCGACCAGCTGCTGACAGATATTTTTGCTTTCGCAACATGGCGAAGAGGTTTCCCTTGAACTTCACGAAAGAAAAGCGTCATTGGAGTATCGTGGAAGTGCGGTATATTACGAATGTAGATACCAACTCCCGCCAGCGTTTTGTTACCTTCGGTGTTTTGACCAAGCTGTTCCATGGCTCCCTCTTCTACTAGATACATTTCAGACATTTGTCGGACAGTGGGGCATCAAAATTTGATCGTTGCAGAAAAGCTGACCGCCCTGGGCAAACCCATGCTGACGCTCGAACCGCTGCCGACCCAATAGTGCTTGTCGGCAACGTTAGAGACATTCAAACGAGCGATCAGGGTCTTGTCATATACTTTTGTTTCATAGCGCAATCCAGCATCTCCGACGACGAACCCGGGAACTGTGTATCCATTTGGCGTATCGAGAAAGATATCACCCGTGTAACTCACGCCGCCAGTCAGATAGAGGGCATCCAAGAACGGCAGACGATATTCTGTATAAAGTGACGCTTTCTTTCTCGCCACCCCGACAGGTGTCTTTCCTAACTCTGTCGAACTATCGGTCTTTTTGATATGAGCGTCGAGGAACATAGCCCCTCCGAAGATCGTTAGATCGTCCGTAATTTTTCCGGTCGCGGTCAGCTCAATTCCTTTGTGGATTTGGCGCCCTTCCTGAGTGAGCGTTCGAGTCCCATCCAAATTGTATTGGTTGTAGTAGTTTGCCTTGTCGATCTCGAATATCGCCGCGGTGGCGAGGGTGCGGCCGATCTCGGCTTTCGCGCCGAATTCGATCTGTCTGCTTATAGTCGGAGCTAATACTTGTCCACCATTCGTATAGCGGGGTATCGCGCTGTCCGACACGACCCGCCCCGGCTCCATCGATTCGATATATGTAGAATATGTCGATATGTTTCTCCATGGCTTGTAAACCAGCGACGCTGTCGGCGTGAGCGCCCACTTGTCATATTTGCTCGTCAGCTTTCCTGTCGTATCATAGGATGTTGACGAAATATTTGCATAATTCAGCCCAACAAGAGCAGAAATCTCGTCAGTTATTCTGATATCATCACCCATAGCGATATTTGTATTGTCGAATTTCGTCAGCAGATAACGCGGTTTTGACCCGAGCACGGGCCACGCGTATTCAGGAGCGTTCAACGTTTCAAGAATGTTTGGGTAGACCGAATAAGACGTAAATGTCGAGTCTTGATGAGGCCACCTCTCATATCCACTGAAATTCGTCCCAATTGTCAATTTGTGCTCGATGAAGGCAGTTTCGAATTTTCGATCAAGGTAGACATATCCGCCGGTCGCCTGGCCAAGATCGTCAAGGAATTTCTGATTTGTCAACAAGACAGATCCGTTTGATTGAAGTAATATCGCTGCCGGAAGCGCGAAGCTCCTTCGCTCTTCGAAATACAAGTATCCACCGCGTAGGGCCGTCGCACGGTCGATATCCCACTGGCCGTTTACGCCGATTCGGTTAGCATTTATGTTCTGAAATCCCCAGTTCGGACCCAGAGGTTTTGTATTGTCGAAATAGGATGCGGGCGGATATTGCTGAAGGCCCGCCAGCGCTAAGAGGCCAGCCCATCCGAACATCTTATATTCACTGTGAGAGGCGTTGACCTGAAGCAGAAAATTGTCGGTCACATGCCAATCCAAGGCTCCGCTGATGAGCTTTCTGTTCAATGATTGGCCTGCTATCGGCGTATTGCCGTCGGTATTGACAAAATTGAATCTGTATCCAAATCTTCCTCCTTTATCGATAGGGCCGCCTAGATCGGCATGCACGAAATATTGGCTGCCTCCGTAGTTTCCGCCGGTCAAATTAGCCAGGGGCTCCTTGGTCGGACGTTTGGTGACCTGATTGACCAATCCGCCGACATTGCCCGATCCGTACAAAAAGCCGGAAAGTCCGGTGAGAACCTCGATACGATCTAGATCCTCGACGTTCGAGCTCAGCCATGAATAGCGGATCGGTACGCCATCCCGCGTCACTTGAAGACCCGAAAAACCTCGCAATGAGGTCGACAGGTTACCGAACAAAGTCGAGTTCCATTCCGCTTTAACAAGCGGATTGAACTTGAGGAATTGATCCGTCGAGCCAGAGATTATATTTTCCAGCAACTCGGACGAGGTCGAGTGGACCGAGTACGGCGTGTCGAGAATAGGCTTGTCGCCCCACGGACCAGTTGTCTTTGCGGTCTCCGGCTTGTATCCTACTTCCGCGCTCCCTTCCTTCACCTTCGCTTTCACCTTGTTCCCGGGCGCCCGTTCGCGGCTATCGGTCACGCTGATGTCCGGCACCGGCGTCACCTCTTGCGCACGAACTGGTTGGCACGTTGCGAGCAACGCGATCGACCCGTATCCCAAACACAGGAAATTTGCGATCGCGCTCGAGTTCATGAGAAGTTGCTTCATCGTCCTGTTCCGTCTATCCGTTGTTGTCGAGCGCGCGGATCGTCTTGGCAGGGATCCGGATTCAAGTCGCAGTTCATCGTCGACGCTCGACACAGTCGACGACGCGCGAAATCTCGAACATTGTCTGAAAAATGGGAGAGCTTCAGATTTTCATCGTCCGCCTCCGGTCGCCCAGGGCGATTTGACGAATTTCGACCATGGAGAATTCATCGTCCAATCGAGCGCGGCGGCTAGACAAGCGAAGCCGTCGTATGTCCAGAACACGTTACCCCGCCGATCGGAAAAGGGAGTCACGGGCAGAACTTTCTGTCCGCGCTTACGCCACTCGTATTCGTCGCGTCCGATGTGAAGGACGAGGTCCGGCTTGGCTTCGGCGAGATAAGAAACCAAGGCCTTGTCGCTCGGCTCGCCGGAGTCGCAGACGAGACGCGGCCTGCGCCAAACGCCCGACTTGCCCGGCCATCCACTGGCGTTGCCGATCCTCAAGCCCAGCAGCCGATAGGGCTCGAGCTGCTCTTCCGTCATCGGATAGAAATGAACGACCAGCTTGCCTTGAAGACGAGGACGATAGCGAGCGACGATCGCATCGATCTTCTTGCGATTGGCGTCAATTATCTGTTCGGCGCGGCATCTTATTGTCGAGTCGAATCGCGCGGCGATCGCTCGCAGCGAAGCGTCGGTCGCCGAAGGACCTTCGAAGCAACTCCATACGAGCGGAATATCGAACCAATTCTTCAAGCGATGCGCTTCTCCATGAAGGAGATAATCAATCGGCACATCGAGCCTGTCAGCAAATCCCACGACGAGCTTGCATTCGCCGATGCGGGCCATGTCGCTCGCCGAGGAGCCAGTCAGTTCATGAACGGGATCGAGCCCGATATCGCGCAAGAGCCTGTCGACGAGCCAAACAAGTCCTGCCGCTTCCCGAAAAAAGGGCAATGCGACTTCGTAATTCGTCGGCTCTCCGCGCTTCACATGGTGCGACGCGGCCTTAAATGCTCCGGCGGCCTCTGCTACTGGCCATGCCATGCGAATCGATTCGCATGAGCGAAGCACGATCAGCTTGCCGAGTTCGCTCGCCTTCGCCTTGGCGACGCCTTTGGCATTCGTGTCGAGGAGTGCGATCGGGTCTTCACTCAGGATCGTGATGCCGTTCGCCAACGGGAAGAGTTGCTGCAATTCATCGAGGGCGCGCGCGAGCTTTGCGTCGCCGCTGTCCTCGAGGTCCTCAGCTACAAGGTTCGTGCACGCATGAAGCGCGGTGAAGGTTTCCACGCCTTGCACAAATCCTGGCACGTTAAAACGCGCAGCTTGAGTGAATGCGCCACAACCGATAGGGCCGTGCGCAAGCGCCAACATGTCGAGATTGCTTCCCCAACCGGAATTGTACTGCATGAAGAAGGAGCCGACGTTGTGGCTCAAACATCCTGCGGCTGGGTTCGCCTGGACAAACGAAACCAAAGGAGGGTCAACCGGACGAGGCGCGGGCTCCTTGGGCTTGGGATTCTCGCTCTTCGGCTTCCGGCCGCGCGGATCTTTCTTGTAAGAAGACGACTCGCTCTGGCCGAGCGGTTCTGCGCGATGTTCCGATCCGACGGGCGGGACATGAGACAGACCTACCATCCCCGCTGAAGAACCTGCCCGCCAATGGATGGCGAGCGTTCTTTGTCGTTTCGGCAGCAGGGGATTCGGTGAGCTCTTACGCAAAGCGGACGCCCTTTTTATATGTAGTTCAACTACATCACGCCATGCTCGCCGAGTTCCGTCAAGAATTTTTTATTTGTCAATTATCGACATTTCAGTTGTCTGTAATCGTACAATCACTTTGATGCTTTCTGACAAAGCATCGCGTTCATGCCGACATCATAGTTTGCTTTCTTTGCGGGCGCTGTCTCCGACACGATGGCCCCAAAGCGGACAAGCGATCCGGTTGGATCGAAGCGGGTCTTAGCTAGTCTCCGAGCCGCTTGCCTGGGGGCCAATCTCGGGCAAAGCCCCGTTTCATCATCATGCGGGAAACAAGCCGCTGTCCCTCCCATCGACTCGGGACGGCGCCATTGCGGCATCTTCCATCGACGCCGGCCACGGTCCTCCCCGCCGCCTGCACGAAAGCTGCAAAATAATCCTGGAAATCTGAGAGCCGGCCGCGAGCGAACTGCAAAGCCTCGGCGCATGTTCCGAGCATGGCCGACGTCGTCTCCCTTCCATTACCCGCTGTATGCCTACCGCGCCGGCTCGTGAACGACGGCTGGTGGCTCGCCCGCCCGCCTGACCGGCCCTCCGCAGCCCGCCCGATCGTCGCCGTCCGTGAGCGGCGGCCTTGCAATGTCATTTCATTTCCCGATCGCCCATCTCCAAAGGAATGCCCGCGATGATCGAGCTCTCATTGTCCTCCCGCTCTCCCATGCAATGGCTCGCGCGCCGGCTCGTTCTCGCCGCCGCCACTGCGGCATTGGCCGATTGGCTGTTTTTCGATCGTCGCGGCCTCGGCCTGTCGCTCGCCGTCTTTCTGAGCGCATGCGGCGTTATGGCGATTATCGCCAATCCGGTCCGCGCGGAGATGCGCTTGCGGATCGTCGCCGCGACCGCCTTCGTTCTCGCGCTTCTGGCTATAGTCGAGGACGTCTCCTGGCTGTCGTTTCTCGTTACTGTTGGAGGGACGCTGCTGTTCACGCAGGTCATGACGACAGGGGACGCCGCTGGCTGGCTCCTGCAATTGCGCCATGCGTCGCGCCAGCTTTTCGTTGGACCATTCTTGCTGCTCGGTGATGTTCTACGTGCGCGAAGACTGTCGTGGATGAGGCGCCGGCCTCGCTGGCGCGCAGCCGCGCTCGTCGCCTGGCTCGTGCCGCTCGTCCTGTTTCTCCTCTTTCTCTCGCTGTTTGCGTCGGCCAATCCGCTCATCGACGAATGGGTGCGGGTCATGGATCCGAGGCGCATTCTAGATCTGGTCTCGCCGTGGCGAGCGGCGTTCTGGCTGTCGATCGCGTGTCTGACATGGCCGTTCGTCCACTTCCGCCGCCGGCGCCTACCGTCGCGGTCGACGCCCGCATCGCCGTGCCGGAAGGGTGACGATGATGCGCTGCTCGGCAAAGACGCGGTGCTGCGTTCGCTGGTCGCGTGCAACCTCCTGTTCGCGCTGCAAACCTCGCTGGACGCGGCCTATCTCTGGGGCGGGCTCGCGCTGCCCAATGGGCTCACCTATGCGGAATATGCGCATCGCGGCGCCTATCCTCTGCTGGCGACCGCGCTGCTCGCCGCCGGCTTCGTCCTGGTGGCGATGCGTCCGGGCGGACCCGCCGAGACATCGCCGAGCATAAAGCCCCTCGTGCTGGTCTTTGTCGCGCAGAACATCATGCTGGTCCTGTCGTCGATTTTTCGCACAGGGCTCTATGTCGCCGCCTATTCGCTGACCGAACTGCGGCTTTCGGCCATGATCTGGATGGGGCTGGTCGGCGTCGGCCTGATCCTGATCATCGTTCAGATCGCCTGGCGAAAATCGAACAAATGGCTGCTCGACGCCAACGCCCTCGCCGCGGCTGCGACTCTCTACATCTGCTGCTTCGTCAATTTTCCCTATGTCGTCGCAAGCTACAATGTCGCGCAATTCGAAGCGAGCGACGCGGGCCGGACGCTCGACATGGATTACCTCCTTTCGCTCGGGCCGCAGGCGATGCCTGCCTATGATCGCTATGTCCGGCTCGTCGCCGAACGGTCGGGCGACCGCCGGCCTGCGCCGAGGAACGAATGCTGGGCCCGCGCATCCGCCCGGAGCGCCGTCGCCGATCTCGACTGGCGCCGCTGGACCTTTCGCGATTGGCGCCTGAAGCAATATTTCGATACACATCCCGAGGCGACGCCGACGAACGGCGACGTCTCGGGCAACTCATAGGCGCGCTTCCGTGGCCTACCGCATCCTCGTCGCCGACGACGATTCCCACATCCGCGACATCATCTGCTTCGCGCTGGAAAAGGCCGGCATGAAGACGGTTGCCGCCCGCGACGGCGCGGAGGCTCTGCGCCGTTTCGGCGAGGCGGCGCCCGATCTCGTCGTGCTCGACGTCGGCATGCCGGAGATGGACGGTCTCGAGGTGTGCCGCCGCATCCGCAAGACCTCGGAGGCGCCGATCCTGTTCCTGTCCGCGCGCGATGAAGAAATCGACCGCGTGATCGGCCTCGAGATCGGCGGCGACGATTACGTCACCAAGCCCTTCAGCCCGCGCGAGCTGGTGGCGCGCGTCAACGCCATATTGAAGCGCGCGCAGACGCGTCCGCCGCCGGAGGCGGCGCAGATGTCGCGCGGCGACCTCATCCTCGATGCGAACGCGCATGCCGCGACCTTCCGGACGCGACCGGTCGCATTGACGTCGATCGAGTTCGCGATTCTGAAGACGCTGCTGGCGCGACCCGGCATGGTATTCTCGCGCGACCAGATTCTGGATGCGGCCTATGGCGGCGCAATCCATGTCGCCGATCGCACGATCGACAGCCATATTCGCAATATCCGCGCGAAATTCGCCACCCTCCATTGCGACAATGCGATCGATACGGTGCATGGCGTGGGTTTCCGGATCGGCCGCTGCGAGACGATCGCTTGACCCGCGGACCATCGAAAATTCAGGTCCCGCGTAAATGGCGTCCGAGCGTCGGGCTCATCGTGTCGCTGGTGATGGCCGCCGCGCTGGCGCTGCCCCTCGCCGGCCTGTTCTTTTTCCGCATCTACGAGAACCAGCTCGTACACCAGACGGAATCCGAGCTGATCGGCCAGAGCGCAGCGGTCGCCGCGATCATGCGGCGCGAGATCGAAGCGAGCTTCCCGGAAAGCGCTCCGCTGGGCGCGCTGGCTCCGGCGCCCTCGTCCGACCCCACGGAGCCCTATGCGCCGATCCTGCCGACGCTCGATCTGTCCACCGACGTCACGCTGGGACGACGGCCCGAGGCACGGACCGCCGCGGCTCCCGCGGACCCCGCCTTCGTCGCGCTCGGCGCGCGGCTGGCGCCTGCCCTCGTCGAAATCCAGCGGGTCACACTCGCCGGCTTTCGGCTGCTCGACCTCAGAGGCGTCGTGATCGCCGGGCGTGAGGAGCTCGGCCTGTCGCTCGCCCATGTCGAGGAGGTCGCCGACGCGCTCCAGGGGCGGTTCCGCAGCGTCATGCGCTCGCGGGTTTTGAAACATGAGCCGCCGCCGCTCTATTCCCTGAGCCGTGGGACCGCCGTGCGCATCTTCACGGCCATGCCGGTCGTGGCGCGCGGCCGCGTCGCCGGCGTCGTCTACGCCTCGCGCACGCCGAGCAATATTTTCAAGAGCTTCTACGACGAGCGCGGGAAGGTGACGCTCGCGGCCCTGACCGTCGTGAGCCTCGCTTCGCTGATCGGCTTCGTGTTCCAGCGCGCGATCACGCGGCCGATGCGGGAGCTGACGCGTCGCACGGCCGCGATCGGCCGCGGCGATCGCAATGCATTGCGGCCGCTCGCGCATCACGGCGCCGCCGAGCTCGCGCAATTATCGCAGAGCTTTCTCGACATGGCGGAGAATCTCCAGAACCGGTCGGATTTCATCGCGACCTTCGCCGTCCATGTCTCGCATGAGCTGAAGTCGCCGCTGACGTCTATACAGGGCGCGGCGGAGCTGTTGTGCGACGATCTCGATCCGACGGCGCAGGGCATGACAGCCGAGGACAAGCGCCGCTTTCTCGACAATATCATTGCGGACGCAGGGCGGCTGACGGCGGTCGTGCGGAGGCTGCGCGAGCTCGCCTGGGCCGAAACGACGCCGATCTCGGGGGAGACGACGATCGCCGAGGCTGTCGCCGATCTGCGTTCGGCCTTCGCGACTTTGGATGTCGAGGCGAATGGCGATCTCGCCCGTCCGATACGAATGTCGGCGGAGAGCCTCCGCATCGTGCTCGCGCACCTCGGCGACAATGCCGCACGCCATGGCGCGACGCATTTGACTATTTCGGTCGTGAGACGAGGCGACGACATGCGCGTCGCAGTCCGCGACGATGGTTCAGGCATCTCGCGCGCCAACCGCGACAAGGTCTTCGACAGTTTCTTCACGACGCGGCGCGACAGCGGCGGCACCGGAATGGGCCTGGCGATCGTGCGCGCCATGCTCCACGCGCATGGCGGAAGCATTGCTCTGGCAGAGGATGGCGAGGGCGCACCGCCCGGCGCAGCTTTCGTGCTGACGATCCCGCTCGTAGGACGGGAGCGGTCGCAATCATGAAGATGCGGTTGGCGATCTGTGCGGCGATCATTCTCTCCGGACTGTCCCTGCGCGTCTTCGGGCATGGGCTCGGCCTGCCAGCCTTCATGGTGAAATACGGCGGCTCTGTCCTGTGGGCGGCGATGGTCTATTTCCTCGTCGCCGCTGGCCCAGGCGACTGGCCGCGATGGCGGATCGCAGCGGTCGCGATGGCCATCGCGACCGCGGTGGAGGCCTTCCGCCTCTATCATCCGCCCTGGCTCGATGCTTTTCGCCTGACGCTGCCAGGCGCACTTCTCCTCGGCCGCATATTCTCGCTGTGGAACATTCTCGCCTATTGCCATCGGCGTCGTATTGGCGACGGCGACCGATCCTTGCACGGGAGCGGGCGCGAGCCGACGTCGTCGCGCGTAATGTCCGTCTTCCAGTGGGCGGCCGGCGCCGGCTCGATCGCGATCGCCGTCAGCCTCGACGATCCATTGTTCTTCCCGTATCACAACTGGACAGGGCGACGATCTTCGGCGCGTCGACCGCAGGTGTCTTGGCGTCGGTCTTCGCCGCGCGGCGCGGCGGTAGAATTTCGCGCCGCCAAGGTCGCCTGCTCGCGCTTTAGTGCTGCGTGCCGCCCGCGCTCGGCGGTAGATGGTTCTCGGCACGGCTGCGTGAAAATCGCGTGATGAACACGCCGCTGGAGCTCGGCCAGCGTTACGGCCGACATTTCATTGTCGGCTATGAGAGCTTCGGCGAGGTCGCGCCTCTCCGGCGCGCCTTGGATCGTTACGTATGGGCCTACGAGGTCTGGGCGGCGCTTCCTGCGTCCGGCCATTGTGAAGCGGATGCAACGCCACAGTTGTCATCACAGCGAGCGTGGGAGGCAGCCATGTTCAAGAGAATTCTCATCCCGATCGATCTGACGGAACAGGCGCTCGTCGCGCAGGCCATGAGCGTCGCCGAAGCACTGGCGAAACAATTCGATAGCGATATGCGCATCATCAACATCCAATCTCTCGTTCCCATATCGATAATCGACTATGTGCCCGATAATTTCGATCAGAACATTCGAGTTGGACTGCAGAGCGAGATTGCGGCTGTCGCCGCCAAATGCAAACGTTCCCCAGAACGGATATCCACCTCTATACTGTTCGGTCCTGTTTATCAGAATATTCTCGCTGAAGCCCGAGATTGGGCAGCAGATTCGATAATCATCGGATCTCATAGACCCGGTAAGGAGCGATTTCTCATGGGTTCGAATGCGAGCGCGGTCGTGAGACATGCGACCTGCTCGGTCTTGGTGGTCCGATAGACGCCAACGCGCCCGGACGCCGGAGGCTGCTGCGTTCGAGTGATTCCGGCGTGGCGCAGGGTCGTGCTGCGCCTGCCGAGGCCTGGCTGAGATCGCGACCATCGTCGCAATCGAAGCGATCGGTCCCCTTGCGAGGCATCATCGCCTCGGCGTTCCTGCGCCGTCCGAGTGAATATCGCGGCGACGTCTTCTTCTCGCTGTCCACGCCCCATCTTTATCGAGACTCGCGGCCTTCAAAAATCCCGGCGGAGTTCGGCATGGCTCGCAACTGTTTTTTTGACGCGCAGATCGTTTTGGGACTAGACTGCAGCAAATCGTGAGATCGGCCACGGTCTCGGACGCTCATGCTCGTTGCGGGATCGGCTGCCATGCTCGTCGCACTTGCCATGGTTCTCGTAGTGGTCGGGTCGCTCGCGTTCCATTTCCTCAGCCCCTGGCGCGCGACGCCGATTGCTTCGAACTGGGGCTTCATCGACGACACGGTGGCGCTGACGTTCTGGATCACGAGCGCAGGCTTCGTCGCCGTCGTGCTGTTCATGGCCTATTGTCTCTATCGCTTCCGCCATCAGCCGGGGCGGCGCGCCGCCTATGAGCCGGAAAATCAGAAGCTGGAGGCGTGGCTCGCGATCGTGACGACAATCGGGGTCGTCATTCTCCTCGCGCCGGGGCTGCTCGTCTGGGGCCAATATATCACCGTGCCCGACGGGGCGATGGAGGTGGAGGCGGTCGGCGTCCAGTGGAGCTGGAGCTTCCGCCTGCCGGGGGCCGACAACAAGCTCGGAACGAGCGACGTGCGCTTCGTCGACGGCGGCAATTCGCTCGGCGTCAGCCTTTCCGATCCCAAGAGCAAGGACGATCTCATCGTCGCCGACGGCGAATTGCATCTGCCAGTGGGAAAGCCGGTGAAAATGCTGCTGCGCTCTCTGGACGTTCTGCATGATTTCTACGTGCCGCAGATCCGAGCGAAAATGGATCTCGTGCCCGGGCTCGTCACCTATCTGTGGTTCACACCGACCAAGATCGGCCGATATGAGATTCTCTGCGCCGCCTATTGCGGCATCGGACATCCGCAGATGCGCGGCATGCTGATCGTCGAGGAGGAGGCCGATTACGCCACATGGCTTTCGGCCCAGCAGACCTTCGAGCAGTCGCGCAAGTCGGACAGGGGCGGGGTGAAAAGCGCTTCGAACCAATAATAGCCAGCGCATGGCGCATCGAATGGGGCGGGAGGAGACACGAGCCGATGACCGACCTGACGGGACGACCCGAGGACGCGGTCCTGCCCGCGGAAGTTCCAGAGATGGAGCTGTTTCACGCGCATAGTTTCATAACAAAATATATCTTCTCTCAGGACGCCAAGGTCATCGCCATCCAATATGCCGGCACCGCCATCGCCATCGGCGTGCTCGCACTGGTCTTGTCCTGGGTCATTCGCATTCAGCTCGCCTTTCCCGGCGCCGTGCCTCTCATCGACGCCAAGGTCTATTACCAAGCCGTGACCATGCACGGCATGATCATGGTCGTCTACATGCTGACAGCCATCTTCCTGGGAGGCTTCGGCAATTACTTGATACCGTTGATGGTGGGCGCGCGGGACATGGTGTTTCCCTTCGTCAACATGCTCAGCTACTGGGTCTATCTGCTCGCGACACTGGTTCTGACGGCGAGCTATTTCGTGCCGGGCGGTCCCTCCGGAGCCGGGTGGACGCTCTATCCGCCGCAATCGATCCTCACCGGCACGCCGGGTTACGACTACGGCATCATCATGATGCTCGCTTCGCTCATCCTGTTCATCGTCGGCTTCACGATGGGCGGTCTCAACTATGTCGTGACCGTGCTGCAGGCGCGCACACGCGGCATGACGCTGATGCGCATGCCGCTCACCGTCTGGGGCATTTTCGCCGCGGCGGTGATGGCGCTGCTGGCCTTTCCGGGCCTATTCGTCGCCTGCGTGATGCTTCTTTTCGACCGCACGCTCGGAACGAGCTTCTTCATGCCGTCGATCGTCGAGTTCGGCGACCGCAAGGAATATGTCGGCGGCAGCCCGCTCCTCTTCCAGCATCTCTTCTGGTTCTTCGGACATCCAGAGGTCTATATCGTGGCGCTGCCGGCGTTTGGCATCGTATCCGATCTCATCAGCGTTCACGCGCGCAAGAATATCTTCGGCTACCGGATGATGGTCTGGGCGATCATCGCGATCGGCGTGCTCAGCATGGTGGTCTGGGGCCATCACATGTACGTCAGCGGCATGGATCCCCTGTTCGGCTTTTTCTTCGCCGTGACGACGCTGGCCATCGCTGTGCCGACGGCGCTCAAAGTCTACAATTGGGTGATCACGCTCTGGCGCGCCGACATCAGGTTCACCACTCCGATGCTGTTCGCGCTGGGCTTTCTGGTCACCTTCGTCAATGGCGGCGTCACCGGCCTCTATCTCGGCAATGTGATCGTCGACGTGCCACTGTCGAAGACGCTTTTCGTCGTCGCGCATTTCCACATGGTGATGGGCATCGCCCCCGTTCTCGTCATCTTCGGCGCGATCTATCATTGGTATCCGAAGATCACCGGCCGAATGATGGACGAGACGCTGGGAAAGACCCATTTCTGGGTCACCTTCCTCGGAGCCTATGCGATTTTCTTCCCGATGCATTACCTCGGCGTGCTCGGCGTGCCGCGCCGCTTCTACGAGCTGGGCGAGACCGCCTTCGTCCCGGACTCCGCGCATCTGCTCAACATCGCGATCACAGTCATAGCGCTTGCCGTCGGCTTCGCGCAGGCGATATTCTTCTACAATCTGTTCAGAAGCCTGAAGCACGGCAAGCCTGCGGGCGGCAACCCCTGGCGGGCGGCCTCGCTCGAATGGCAGACGCCGCAGACGCCGCCGGGCCATGGCAACTGGGGCGACGAGCCGCCGATCGTCTATCGCTGGGCCTACGCCTATAGCGTCCCCGGCGCGCCGGAGGATTATCTCCCTCAGAACGCGCCGCCGATCGCGGGAGAGCATTCGTCATGAGCGTGATGGGGCTGCTTTTCGTCGTGATCGCTGCCGTCGCGGCGGTTTGGCTTTGGCGTCAGGGCGTGCTGCAAGCGCCCTGGCTGCAGGAGGGCGAGGTCGCAGCCTATCCGGGGGACGCGGTCTCGCCGCCGCCCGCGGCGAAGGTTGGTCTCGTCGTGTTCCTCGCCGTCGCGGCCTGCGTCTTCTCGCTGATGACGGCCGCGTATTTCATGCGCCAGGAGTCGCCCGACTGGCAGACGCCGCCCATGCCCGGCGTGCTCGTGATCAACACGCTGACGCTCATCGCGGCCAGCGTCACGATGCAGATGGCGCATTCCGCCGCCATGCAGGGCGCGCGTGAGCGGCTCGCGACATGGCTCGTCGCGAGCGCCGCTCTGTCGCTGCTATTCGTCCTGGGCCAGCTCTGGGCGTGGCGCGACTTCATCGCGGCCGGCGTCTATGCCGCAGGCAACCCGGCCAACGCCTTCTTCTATCTGCTCACCGGCGCCCATGGCGTGCATCTGGTCGGCGGGCTGGTGGCATTGACGGGCGCGATAGGCAAAGTTCGGGACCAGCGGCCGCACGAAACTCTCGCGTCGAGCGTCGAGCTTTGCGCGATCTATTGGCACTTCCTCCTGTTCGTCTGGCTACTGCTCTTCCTGATGTTGACCGGACGGGCCGACGCGCTCGGGGCCATCTGCCGACGCATACTCAGCTGAACCAGCGCAGGACGAGGCACATGACCGCGGAACCCACGACCACGTCGGATCATCTCTCGAAACGGCCGTCGGGCCTTCTGGGCGTCGTGGCCGACTGGAGCTCGGACCAGCGCTCGTTCAAGACGGCGTCCTGGCGCAAGGCGATGATGTGGATCTTCCTCGTCAGCGACACCTTCATCTTCAGCTGTTTTCTGATTTCGTACATGACGGTGCGCATTTCCACGACGGTGGATTGGCCGAATCCGAGCGAGATTTTTGCGCTCGAGTTCAACGGTCGGAAAATTCCGCTGATCCTCATTGCCATCATGACATTCGATCTCATCACGAGCTCGGGCACCATGGCGCTCGCGGTGAACTACGCCTATGCGCGCAAGCGCAAGCCCGCCGCGATTCTGCTGGTCCTGACCGCCGTCATCGGCGCAGCCTTCGTCGGCATGCAGGCCTTCGAATGGAGCAAGCTCATTCACGAGGGCGTGCGACCCTGGGGCAATCCGTTCGGCGCCGCCCAGTTCGGCTCCTCCTTCTTCATGATCACCGGCTTCCATGGGTTCCACGTGTCCATGGGCGTCATCGCTCTGCTCATCATCGGGCGCAACGTCTGGCGGGGCGACTATGAAGTCGGCCGCCGCACCACATATTCTCATCGCACCGGCGATTATGAGATCGTCGAGGTCGTCGGGCTCTATTGGCACTTCGTCGACCTCGTCTGGGTCTTCATCTTCGCCTTCTTCTATCTCTGGTGACACGCGGCGGCGGCCGCTCCTATGAGGCAGACATGACATCGACGACGAATACAGACAGGATGAATGCGACGGCCGTGGCTCGGGTGGAGAGTGAGCACGGCTATCACCATACGCCCGCTGCGACGCCGAAAGCTCACGTTCAAGGTCAGCAGCATCCACTCAAGCTCTATTTCACCGTCTGGATCCTGCTGTTTGTACTGAGCGCCTGCTCCTACGCCGTCGATTATTTCAACTTTCACGGCTATCTGCGCTGGACGCTCATCATCGCCTTCATGCTGTTGAAGGCAGGGCTGATCGTCGCTGTCTTCATGCATATGGCATGGGAGCGGCTCGCGCTCGTCTATGCGATCTTGTTGCCGCCGCTCGCCGTGCTCGTCTTCATGGGGATCATGGCTCTCGAGGGCTATTACACCAATTTTTCACGCTTGGTGTTTTTCGCCGGGTCGTAGACGCGGGAGAGGGCGATGAATAGCGCTCCGAGGCGCAGGGCCATCTTGCTGGTCGCAACCGCCGTCGCGATCATCTTCGTCGTCTTCTTCGCCGCTTGGCGCGTCGTCGAACGACTGGGGATGAGCGTGCAATGAGGTTTGCGGAAACGGAGCGTCGCCGATACGATCGTCGACGACGCCGAGCGCCTACAGCAATTTCATCAGGGCGACGATCGCGAACGTATAAATTATCACGCCGCCGAGGAGAATCGGCAGTTGCGCGGCGGGCCCCTTGATCGTCTCGGACGCCTTGCCGCTGACCATGGCGACCAGCTCGGGCCAGGAATGCGAGACGAAGTCGCCCTGGGAGAGCAGATTGACAAGCCGCCCATCGTCGTCCACGACCGGCAAGTGGCGGAAGCGCTTGTTCGACATCATGCGCAGCCAGTCGTAATGCTCGTCGTCGACTTTCGCGAGGTGGGGCTCTCGCGTCATGATGACGGAGAGCGGCGTCGTTTCCGGATCGAGCTTGCGACCCAGCAGGCGGCGCAGAAGATCACGCTCGGTGACGATGCCGCACACATTCCGATCGCCGTCGACGATGACGACGGAGCCGATGTTCATCGCCGCCATGGTTTCGACGGCAGTGGACACCATTTCGTCGCCCTGCAGCGCAAATGGCTCGGGCTTGTTCTGAAATTCGGGAAGCTCTTCGATTCTCATGGACCGCTCCTCCCCATCGTCGACTTCGCGCGCCTGATTTCGACCGCGCTCATGACGGGCGCGCCGGAGCATTCGCCACATTCAGTCTCGCACCTTTAGTGCAGTCCGTCGAGGCTTTTGCATTGCAAAAAGAGACATGTCTTCTCCCTCGATGTCGCTTCGCTATGCGGGCAGTACTTGGCTCATCGACGACTGTCGTGCCGGAGGCGTCTCGCCCCGCCAGCAGGACGAGCCTCGCCCGGCTCAGAATCCGTAGCGCTCGTCGGCCCAGCGCAGCAGCCCTGGCCCTCGACCCTTTCGCAAGGAATCAGCGGCGGAACTCCGCCGCTTCCGATTCGGACAGGGTTTGTGCCGGTCCTGTACCGCCGGTCCCGGATTGGGTCAGCCCGATCGGGCGCGGGGTTCACGCCCTGCTAAGGTTAGTCAGAGCGACGGCGGCGACGAACGCGAACGGCTCGGCATGTGAGACCTGACCGGCGCCGCCCATGGCGAGCGCTCGGCGGACCGCCGCGTCCAGCGCAACTGAACCGCCCCGGGTTTGGGAGACGCGGGCCGGGATCGTCGAGCTGCGCATCCCCAAGCTGCGCAAGGGCTCCTACTTCCCTGCGTCCTGGAGCCGCGCCGCATGGCCGAGAAGGCGCTCGCCGCCGTTATTCGAGAAGCCTATGTGCATGGGGTCTCGACACGCTCCGTCGACGATCTCGTCAAAGCCATGGGCGGCTCCGGCGTCTCCAAGAGCCAAGTCAGTCGGCTCTGCCAGGAGATCGACGAGAAGGTCGACGCCTTCTTCGAGCGCCCGCTCGAGGGCGATTGGCCCTATCTGTGGATCGACGCCACCTATGTGAAGGCCGCGCCAAAATGGCCGCATCGTCTCGGTGGCGACGATCGTCGCCGTCGGCGTCAACGCCGATGGGCGCCGCGAAGTGCTGGGAATGGATACGGGCCCCTCAGAGGCTGAGACCTTCTGGACCGAGTTCCTGCGCGGCCTACGCCGACGGGGACTGCGAGGCGTGAAGCTCGCCGTCTCCGACGCGCATGAGGGGCTGAAGGCCGCGGTCGCCAAGATGATGAACGCCTCCTGGCAGCGCTGCCGCGTGCACTTCATGCGCAACGCGCTCGCCCATGCGGACAGGAGCGGCCGGCGCGTCGTCTCGGCGCTGATCGCCACCGCCTTCGCGCAAGAGGACGAAGGCGCCGCCGAGACGCAATGGCGTAAGGTCGCCGGTCAGCTCCGGCCGGCGCTCCCCAAGCTCGCCGCTTTCATGGACGACGCCGAGTGCGACGTGCTCGCCTATGCGAGCTTTCCCAAGGATCACTGGCCGAAAATTCAATCCCACCAACGGCATCGAGCGCCTCAACGGCGAGATCAAGCGCCGCACCGAGGGCATCGGCATCTTCCCCGACGAAAAGGCGATCAGACGCCTCGTCGGCGCGATCCTGTTGGAGCAAAACGACGAATGGGCCGTGCAGCGCGGTCGCTATATGACGCTGGAAACAATCGTCACTCTGAGCGATGATCCCATCGTCAAGCTGCTCGCCGTGGCAGCTTGATCAAGCCGGCTGTTGCCGGAGGTCCTGCCAAGGCCGACCAGAGCTACACCATCCGCTGGGGCACGATCCAATCCGCACGTACGGATTTGTGCGGAGGGCGCATAGCAATATGCGTCCCAACCGCGATATCAAGCTGCGTCGTAGCCGGACGCAGCAAAGTAGTTCGCGCATTCACACGGTGTGAAGCTTCGCAGGGCTTGCGCGACCGCGGCGTCGAGGGCGTCGACGGTCCGCGCGGCGATGCGCTCGAGAACGGACTTGATCTTCGAGAGGGATTTCTCGATCGGATTGAAGTCCGGTGAAGCCGTCCGCTCATAGCGATTCGACTCCAGCGCCGAGCAGGAGCATCCAGTCGAGGAGCCGAGCGGCGATCGGACGGCCACCGCGTCGCAATGCCACAATGAGTAGAACCGCGGCGAAGGCGATCGCCGGCACATTCGAAACGAGCAACCGAACAAATTCGGACATTGCAACATCCGGTCGGATCGAAGGGTTTGCGCGGAACGTCGGGGCATCGGCTGCTTGCGATCTTCATCCTCGCCTATCGAGGATAAGCCCAATAGCACTTTTGGCCAACGCCGCCGACACGGCGTGCGGCCGAATGCGCGTTGCGAGATCTCATCGACGCATCGCCGAAAGAGCTCCGCTCGATCGGAATAGGGAGCTTCGGGCATAAACATTCCGACCGGCCGGAACGTCATGAGTGCATGAGACGCGGCTTTCGGAACCACGCCCGACCGGCTCCTTGTCTGCCGAGGAACAGCGGCGCGCGGGGGAAGCAGCGATGATTCCCTTGCTCGCGCCTTTGTTTCGAGGCGAATGGGCGGCATATGGCGAGACGCTCGCCTGCGCGTCCCAATGGCCGTCCGGGGCCATCCCCGTTTCCCGCCTCTCGGCGGGCGACGACGCTCTGCTCGGCGACGCCATTCGCCGCTATGCGACCCATCTCGGCGTCACCGGCGACGATTTACGGGCGGCGGCCTCGGCCTGGAGCCGGAACTATTTGTGGAGCTTGCTGCCTGCAGCCGCCGCTGCGGCGAGCGTGCTGCAGCACAGATTTCCGATGCGCGTCGACGACGTCGCGGTAAGTCTCGACGACGTCGGCTCGCCCGTTCGCTTTCACATCATGCATGAAGGCCGCGCGATGCCCGGCTCTCCGACGGCCGTCCGCTATGGACCTCTGCTCGAGGAGCACCTCCACCCGCTGTTCGAGGCCTTTGGTCGGCAGACTCGCCTCGCGCAGAAAATTCTCTGGGGCAATGCGGCGCGCTATCTCGAGGCCATTCTCGACCAGGCGCTGGCGCTGACCGACGACGCCGGCCACATCGCCGAGGACCGTGAGGCGCTGCTGCGGCAGCCCATTCGTCCCGACGGTCGTCCCAATCCTCTCTACGGTCGCCAGCGCACTTCGGTGCGCATCGAAAACGGCGTCGCCGCCGCCATCTCCCTGCGCCGCGAGTGCTGTCTGTCCTACCGATTGCCCGGACAGAGCTATTGCGACGTCTGCCCACTCGCGCCGCAACATCGTCGGAGGCCGGCGCCTCGATCGCCATGAAGGGCATGGATCGGATCGCGAGAGCGCGCGGAGAATCGCGCGACGGCGACCGTGACGATCGATCGCGCGCGTCGGGAAGATTTCGGATCGCCATAATTGTTGCAGTCCGGCCGCACTCATACAAAAAGCGGCGAGAAGAAGGCGATGTCGCGTCCTCCGAGCGACGCCGAAGCGGGCCGGTCGCGCACAGGAAAATCAAGCACGAAACCCGACCGACCCATACAAGAATTGCGCACGGTGACGCGACTTTCTCTGGATTTGTTCTAAATCACTGTTGTTGTAGGTAGATTCCGCTTTCGATATGTATTGGCGGCTAGGGGCTTTCCGGCGGCCGGAACGGACGCCATCGGTGAGCGGAGGTACGCGGTTCATGCGTACGGCGACTGGTGACAGAGCGAACGAATCCGCTCGAACAAACGGCCGGCTGGTGAATGTCGCCGTTCTCTCGCGTCGGCGCGGCTGCAGTCACGAGGGCGTATGCATATGCTCGCGGCCCTGAATCACGTTTTCCAGCTCCAGCGCCGGTCCCTGATGTGGAGCGTGAGGCGCATCGTGGGAGAAGCGCAGATTACGGAGGACCTCGCGCACGAAACCTATCTGCGAGTGCGTCGCACGGCGGAGATTGGTCCGATCGAGCATCTCGAAGCCTTCCTGCATCAGACGGTGCGCAATCTCGCCGTTCGCAGGCGTCGCGGCGCGCGCGCCGCGGTCGAAGTGGAGTCGGATGATGACGACGCTCTCGGCAATATTGCTTGTCGATCACGGGCAATCTTCGCCTCGACAATATCGAAGGCGCCATTCGCACGTCGACGGACGCGGCCGGCGTGACGATGCCCGTCGATTGCCGGGCGCGGGATCATCATCATTCTCTGACGCTACAATTTTTTTGCCGACACTGCTCTCTCGAAACGTCAGCTGTACGAGGGATATTTTCGGCGTCACGTCGACCGAGGCCCTCCTGTCGAGAAGGGGGTGCGAGTAATGTGCGCAAGGGCTGGGCTCGCAAGGGCGTCGGCGCGAGACGGGCGTGCGGAGCGTCGTCGATCGGCGTCGATGCTCCTGGCGACCACGGTCGTCGTGAGCGGCGCGGCTTTGATCGCTCAGCCTGCTCGCACGCAACAATCCTCGCCCGCGGCGGCGGCCGATCAGATCATGAATTTCTCGATACCGGCGCAGCCTCTCCGTGCGGCGATCGACGCTTTCATCCGCCAGACCGGCTGGCAGATCAGTTATGCCTCGGCGCTCGCTCGCGGCAAGACGTCCACGCCGGTCGATGGCGGCATGACGCCGGCCGAGGCGTTGCGGCTCCTCGTCTCCGGCACGGGCGTTCATGTGGTCATCGCCGCTCCGGGCTCCGCTGCGCTGGTCGACCGCGAGGCCGCCGACGTCTATGACGGCGCGACGGTGCTCGACACGATCGAGATCGGCGCGGAACAACAATACATCGAGAATTGGGACCCGCCGCCCGGCTATTCGGGCGGTCAGGTCGCGACCGGCGCCAAGCTCGGCTTGCTCGGCAACACGAGCGTCATGGACGCGCCGTTCAACGTCACCGGCTATACGTCGAAGACGATACAGGACCAGCAGGCCGCCACCATTGCCGACGTCGTCGCCAACGACCCCTCGGTTCGCGTCTTCACGACCGGCCTCGCCTCGTCCGCGGGCCAGGGCGACAGCCTCCGGATCAGAGGATTCACCGTCGGCTCTTCGACGGTGTTGTTCGACGGATTGGGGAGCGTCGCGCCATTGCGTCTCATCCCGGTCGAAACGATGGAGCGGGTGGAGATATTGAAGGGCCCGAACGCATTGTTGAACGGCTTTACCGGCTACGCCGCGCTCGGTGGAATCGTGAATGTCGTTCCGAAGCGGGCGACCGATACGCCGATCACCCGCGTGACGGCGAGCTATTTCTCCAATAGTCTATTCGGAACTCATGTCGATGTCGGACGCCGCTTCGGCGCGAACGAAGAATGGGGCGTTCGCGTCAACGGCCTGTTCCGGGGCGGAAACACCGCGATCGACGGCCAATTCGCCGAGCTCGGCGTCGGCGCCGTTGCGCTCGACTATCGCGGCGGAGATTTTCGAACCAGTCTCGACTTCGGCCATGTGAATTCGAAGGTCGAGAGCCCCACCGGTGCCGCCGGCTTCGGCGTCGCCTCCGAGGTCCTGTCCCTCTCCGCGCCAAATCTCGAGAAGCAAATTTATCAGAATTGGGAATATGCGAAGTCGAGAAGCACCTATGTGATCAGCAAGCTCGAATATGATATCGGCAAAAATTGGACGATCTACGCGGCCGCCGGATATCGTCGCTACGACGAGAAATATCTGTCGTCGGACATATTCGTTACCGATGCGCTCGGGAATGCCGACGGATGGACATATTTCACCCCGTTCGACGGCTATGGGATATCGGCGCAGATCGGAGCTCGCGGGGAGTTCTCGACAGGCCCGGTCACTCATAGAGTAAGTCTGAACGCATCGAGCATTTTCCAGACGATGAGCTACACCGGACAATATTACGGATTCGAGGAGTTCGAGACGAATATCTATGCCGCGGCTCGGCGTGTGCGACCGTCGACCGCCGGCGAGAGCGGCAAGCCGCCGAAATATTGGAGACAGACATTCCCGACCGTCACATTCGCCGATACGCTCTCCTTCTTCGACAATCGCGTCTTGCTGACGGCGGGCGTTCGCTACCAGCAGATCACGCAGGACATATTCGACCCGGACGCGACCGTTTCGCAGCAATATGGCGATCATGCCTTCACGCCCGCTTTCGCTCTGGTGGTGAAGCCGTTCGAAAGGCTTTCGCTCTATGCGAACTATATCGAGGGCCTGGAGCAAGGCCCGGCCTCGGGCGGAGCGAACCGCGGGCAGGCGTTCCCGCCCGTGCGCACTAGGCAGAACGAGGCCGGGGTCAAATACGACTTCGGAGCGATCGCCGTGACGGCCAGTTTTTTCGAGATCACTCAACCGAGCGCCGTGATCACGACGGTGGGCGACGTTTCGACGTTCGGCCTCGATGGCCAGCAGCAAAATCGCGGCGTCGAGCTCAATGTGTTCGGAGAGGTCGTTCCGGGCGTTCGCCTGCTCGGCGGCTTCGCCTACACGCAAGGCGCGCTCACCAGGACGGCCAATGGCGAGTTCGATGGGAGGGCTGCGATCGGCGTCCCCAAGTGGCAGAGCAATTTCGGGATCGAATGGGATCCGGATTTCCTCGAGGGGGCGACGCTCTCGGGCCGGATGATCGCGACCAGCTCTCAATTTCTCGATCAGGCCAACACCCAGAAGATATCCGGCTGGACTCGGTTCGATGTCGGCGCTCGATATCGCCTTCGCGCTTTCGGCAACCCAGTCGTTCTGCGCGCCCGTGTCGAGAACGTTTTCGACAGAGATTATTGGGCCGGAGTCGACGGCGGGTGGGTGACGATAGGCGTGCCGCGCATGTTCAGATTGTCGGCGGCCGTGGACTTTTGATCATGGAGACCAGCAATCATCCGCCCACTCCCCGCTTCCGCCGCGCTCGTCACGCGCCGCGGGAGGGCGACACGGCTCCGGCCGTCTCACGCGGCGAAATTATCAAGAAAACGATTGCCGAAATTTCTGCGTTCGCACGTTGACATATCGAGGAGCCCCTAGGGGGTCAGAAAAGGCGGAGCCATGCATCCGAAACAGGAAACGCTCGCGCGCACAGCGCTACGACTGCTCCGGCCGTTCTGGCCGATCGCCGTTTTCGCCACGGCCATGGGCGCGCTGAGCGGGCTCGCGACGGCTTGGCTGCTGGCGACGATCAACCACGCGCTCTATGCGGATGGCGACATCGCCGCCGCATTGATGTGGACCTTCGCCGGGCTCGTGTCGGTGACGCTCATGGGCGAGATCGTCTCGGACCTCGGCAATAGCTGGATAGGGCAGCAGGTCGTCGCATCCTTGCGCAAGGAGCTCGTCGCCAAGGTCGTGGCGGCGCCGATCGATCAGATCGAGCGGTACAAGGCGCACCGGCTGCTCTCCGTCCTCGGGCAGGACGTCGACGCCGTGTCGATCTTCTCCTACAGTTTTTCCTCGCTCGCCATCGCATTGGCGGTGACCTCCGGCTGCGTGCTCTATCTCGTCTTCCTGTCGCCGATCATGTTCCTGATCGTGGCGGTCGCGATCGCCGCCGGGGTTCTCGTCAACTATTGCGCCCGCAAGCGCGGATCGGCCTATTACGAAGAGGCCCGCGTCGCGCAGGACGAAGTCTATCGCCATTACCGCGCCATCACGGACGGCGCGAAGGAGCTGCGCCTCAATCGCGATCGCCGCCGCCGCGTGCATGGCGAGCTGCTGACCCAGGCGATCGACCGCATCCGCGACATGAAGGTCAGAGCGTTCTGCATCTTCATGTCGGCCAACGCCGCCGACAGCGCCCTGTTCTTCGTGATGATCGCGATGATCATCGGATGGCAGGGCTGGCTCGGAGTCGAGCGCGCGGCGGTCTCCGGCTTCGTCCTGGTCCTGCTTTATGTGAAGGGGCCGCTCGACCAGGCGCTCGCCGCCTATTCGCATTTCGTCAATGCGCAGGTCTCGTTCCGGCGCATCGCCGAGCTCTCGGCCGACTTCGCCAATCCAGAGCCCGGCTTCGTGGCGGCTCTTCCGACGCCGGCGCCTTCGGGACCGTCGCCGCGCATCGGCAGCATCGCGCTGCGCGGCGCCCGTTACGCTTTCCCGGCGGCGGAAGGCGCCGAGCCCTTCGCGCTCGGGCCCATCGACCTCACGGTCCGCGGCGGCGAGCTTCTCTTCGTCGTCGGCGAAAACGGCTGCGGCAAGACCACGCTGATCAAACTCCTGCTCGCTCTCTATCCGCCACAGGAGGGCGAGTTGTTGCTGAACGGCGCGCCCATCACCGCCGAGGGGCGCGACGATTACCGCCAGCTCATCTCCGCGGTGTTCTTCGACTATTTCCTGTTCGATGATCTCGTTGCGCCGGAAGGCGACGTACGGGAGAAGACCGGGACCTATCTCGAGGCGCTCGAGATCGCCCATAAGGTCAGCGTGGAGGACGGCAAGTTCTCGACCACCGACCTTTCGGCGGGTCAACGCAAGCGCCTCGCCCTGATCCAGGTCTATCTCGAGCAGCGGCCGATCGTCGTGTTCGACGAATGGGCGGCCGAGCAGGATCCGACCTTTCGGCGGGTGTTCTACACCGAGATGCTGCCCGCCCTCAAAGCCCAGGGCAAGACGCTGATCGTGATCTCCCATGACGACCGCTATTTCGGAGCGGCGGACCGGCTCGTGCGCCTCGACAAGGGACGCATCGTGGAGATCGTCGAAGCTCCGGGCGAGGCGGCTCGTCGCGGCCTCGCCCCACGGCAGGAAGTGGCTTAGCCGGCTGGCCGCGAAACGGGGCATCCCATACGATCGCGTCACTTTCGCACCGGCGCCGTTGCACTCTTCCCCGGAGGCGTTTTCAGCCATGATTCCAAGTTGTGACGAGAAAAAATACGCTATATCGCGTCTCAGGCGCTCTGCAACTACGATTATATTCAATCTAATATGCACAAATCGCGATTGTTTTCACTTTTATAACTCTGTAACTGTTGTAACAAATTACATGCCATAGTTGACATACGCACATATATGTTATATTATAACATATATAGTTTAAATACTTGAGAATGGAGCGGAAAAATGAGTATATATGCGCGTGTCGTGCCTTCTGTGAGAAAGATAAATACGTCGGACGTCGACTACACGTCGGATTTATATTTTGGTCTCGCTCCTGTCGATCTTTCATGTCGACGCGGTTCGATCTCCGAACCGAAGAACGAGCTCGCTCGTCTTCGGCAGTCGAACGCCGAGCGATCGGCTCTCGCCGCCACGGGGCGGCCGCTCCATTCGACGGCCGACCTCCAGAGGAAGTCGGGCGTATGAACGCGTCGCTACGACTGCACGAGCTTCGTTCGGCGCCGAAGAAAGATCGGGCCGTCGATGCGTCATCGTCCTCGACGAGGTCGATCGCGTCCAATACTCTCGGCGTTCGGGCCCTGTCGGTCGTGTTCATGGAACATCGATGCCGGCTGGAAAAACATGCAGCAAAGATACTCGGCTGCCCTCACAGCGCGGAGGATGTCGTACAGGACGCCTATATAAAGGCTGCCGAGACCGCCGCCACGGCGGAAATCGAGCGCCCTGTCTCTTATCTATATCAGATCGTGCGGAATCTGGCGATCGACCATTATCGGCGGGCCCTGCTCGAGAGCCGTTACTTCACGAGCGAAGAAGAGGGAAGCGGAATCGCGGATTCGACGCGGACGCCGGAGACGATCGTCATCGACCGTCTCCAATTGCGAAGTCTCGCCGCGGCGCTCGCCGACCTCCCGAAACGGACGCAGCGCGCATTCGCGCTCCACAGCATAGGCGGCTACACGCAGCGCGAGGTCGCCAAGCAGTTGAACGTATCGCCGACGCTCGTCAATTTTATGATCCGAGACGCGGTGAAGCATTGCCGAGAAGCGACGGCGCAGAAAGAATAGGGATCTCGTTCGGATCGGAGCGCCTGCCGGTGACGAGGGACGGCCGGCGCCGGGTTTCGAATTTTTCGGTCGTCGCAGCGACTCTTCCGTAGTCGGCCTCATGCGCGTAATCGGAAAGAGGCGATCGCAGCCCGGAATGCGTCGAGCGCAAGCACTGGACGCGCGCGGCGGCGCTCGTCACTCTCTCACGCCCATCTCCTCATAGATGAAATTTTCGACGCAACCGAATTTCGTAGCGGTTTGAAGCGAGATCGTGAAAATCTCGAGCACGTGATCGATCTGCTGCTCGGTGATGACGAGGGGGGGAAGGAAGCGAACGACGCTGCCGTGTCGGCCCCCGAGCTCGATGATCAGCCCTCGTCGCAGACACTCGGTCTGGATGGCGCTCGCGAGCGTGGGAGCAGCGGGCGGTGGCTGCGCGGCATTGTCTCGGCGTCCTTCGGGATCGACGATCTCGACCCCGATCATCAGCCCCCGGCCGCGCACGTCGCCGATCTGCGGGAAATAGCTCTGCAATTGCCTGAGGCCGTTGGCGAGGCGGTCGCCGACCTGCCGGGCGTGCTCGTGAAGTCCCTCTGCGCGAAGGAATCGAATGGTCGCGGAGCCCGCCGCCATGGCCATCTGGTTGCCGCGGAACGTGCCCGCGTGCGCGCCGGGTTTCCATTGGTCGAGTTCGCCTCGATAGACCACCACCGACAGGGGCAGGCTACCGCCGATGGCCTTGGAGAGCGCCACGACGTCGGGCGTGACGCCGGCGTGCTCGAAGGCGAACATCTTGCCGGTGCGACAAAAGCCGGATTGCACCTCGTCGACGATGAGCGGCACATCGGCTTTGGCCGTCAACTCGCGAATGCCGCGCATCCAGGCGTCGGACGCGGGGATGACGCCGCCTTCGCCCTGGATCGCCTCCAAGATCATGCCGGCGGCTCGGGGCACGCCGCCTTCCGGATCATTCAGCACCGTTTCGATGTAATGCAGCCCCACCTGGACGCCGGTTTCGCCGCCGAGACCGAACGGGCAGCGGTAGTCATAGGGGTAGGGCAGGAACTGCACGCCGTGCTGGATGGAGTTCAGCGGGCGCTTCGGGCCGCGGTTTCCCATCAGCTGCAGAGCGCCTTGCGTCATGCCGTGATACGCGCCATGGAACGCCAGAATCGTGCCGCCGCCGGTCGCCGTCTTCACGAGCTTCAGCGCGGCTTCCACCGCGTCGGAGCCCGTGGGCCCGCAGAACTGCACCTTGGCGTCGCGCGCGAACTCCGTCGGCAGGATGTCGAAGAGGTCTTGAATGAAGCGGTCCTTGACCGGCGTCGTCAGATCCAATGTGTGCAGCGGCAGGCCGTCCTTCATGACCTGCTGGATCGCTTCGATGACGACGGGATGATTGTGCCCGAGGGCCAATGTGCCGGCGCCCGCCAGGCAGTCGATGAAGACGCGGCCCTCGACATCCTCCACATAGATTCCATGCGCCCGCTTGAGCGCCAGCGGGATGCGGCGCGGATAGCTTCGCGCATTGGATTCGCGCGCGGCCTGTCGCTCCAGCAAGGCGTTCGACGCCAGAGTGTAGGGATGGGTCAGCGCATTGTGCCGGAGCGCAAACTCGTCGCATTTGCCGGTGACCGCGCGGGTGGTCGAGGCGACGGAAGTCGACATGGCCAATTCCTTCGGTCAGTGGGCCCCGACAGCCATCTGCCGCTCGGAGGGCTGCGCCGTCGCCAGCAAGGCGTCGCCGATCTCGCCCGTGCGCACGGCGGTCACCGACAGCAGAGTGTCGCTCAGGCCATGAGTCGGCTCGCTGGCGCCCTGCACGAAGATGGCCGGACGGAAGTATGGGGACGTCTTGACGCGATACTGGCGATCGATCTCGAAATCGCCGAGATACGGGGCCAGGGACGTGAGCATTGTCTTGTGGTATTCGCGCTCATAGCCCGTGGCCAGCACCACGGCGTCATAGCGAACGGTGCTGGCGCGCTCGCTGTTTCGGTCGAAGAGGGTCAGATGGACGCCGTCATTGGCGGCGCGAACGCCCTTGACCTCGTGTCGGCGCAGCATTCGATGGCGCGTCTGCTCCTTGACCTTCTGTTCGTAGAAGACGCCGAAGATCTGCTGGATCAGCTCCAGATCCGGGCAGGCGTAGTTGGTGTGGCGGAACTCTCGAAGCATTTCGACGCGCTCCGCCGGCGTGCGGCTGAACATGTGGTCGACGAAATCGGCGTTGAAGATCTCGTTGACGAAGGGACTGTCATCGGACGGCCTGATCGACCGCGCGCGCATGACGAAGTCGAGCTGGGGAGCGTTGGGCCGGCCGTGCAGGTCCATGAATATCTCCGCAGCGCTCTGGCCCGCGCCGATGATGGCGATCTTCCGAGCCTGCGCATTCGCCTCGATGCTGCGCAGATAGTTGTGGGAATGAAAGATTCGCGCATCGTCCCCGAAGGGCCGGAAGCACTCGGGCACGTGAACGGAGCCGCCGACGCTCACCACGAGGTTTCGCGCCAGTCGCTCGCGCACTTCGCCCGCCTGGTCGCGTGAGCGCACGCGCAGAAGCGCGATTTCGCCGCCGCGCTTCTCCGGCAAGACGTCGAACACCGTCTCGCCATAGACGCAACGGTCCTGGAACTGGGCGGCGGCCCAGGCGAAATAGTCGCAGAACTCGTGGCGGCTCGGGAAGAACGTCTTGAGATTGATGAAATCCTGCAGGCGCTCCTTCTCGTGCAGGTAGTTGACGAAGGTGAATCGGCTGGTCGGGTTGCGCAGGGTCGCCAGATCCTTGAGAAAGGAGATCTGCATGTGCGCGTGATCGAGCAGCATGTTCGGATGCCATGTGAAGCTCGTCTGGCGTTCGATGAACATCATGTCGATATTGTGGTCGCCGGCTTGCCGTTTCTCCTCCAGGGCGATGGCCAGCGCGATATTGGATGGGCCGAAGCCGATGCCCAGGACGTCATAAATGAGCATGCCGCACTCCTTTGTCGGGTTGAATGTCGACGCCGCATGGGCCGGGTCGTCGGCCGCTCGTCCGGCCGTGTCACAACGTCCTAGACGAGATGCGCCGGCGTTTGTTTAGTCGACGCGTCGAAGAGACTAGGCGGATCTCGCATGCGTCGCAGATCGGCGACGACACGGCGAAGCGTTCGCGCCTGGTCGCCGCGAGTGGCGCAGCGCGCTGAAGCGGCGTCGCGTTCGGACGTCGAAGCCGATACGCGCACGCCCGCGATGCGCTCCGCGCATCGAACCAGAGGGCCGCCGCACGACGCGCGCTAAACATTCGGGCGAGATCTTCGTCTTGCACAGTGGGACGCGCCGCGCGTTTCTCCCGGCGCATCGGCGTGATGGCATGTGCGTCGATGTCGCGTCGAGAGCGCCTCGCGCGTCCCGACCGTCGTTCTTCCAACTTCATGGTGATGGACGTAGATGGCGAAGGCGAAGCTGAGGCTGGTCTACATATGGTCGTTGAGGAATGCCGCGGCGGACGAGGCCGGGCGGCACATCGACTACAAAGGGGAGCGGCGGTACATGAAGTCGCCGCTCGAGTATCTGGTCGAGTCCTTGAATGGGACGAAGCTCGGAGAGGCCTATTCCCTCGAGGCGGTCGTCTTCGACGACGACGAGGGGTCGGCTCGTGATCGCGAGAAGCTCGAGGACTACGGTTTTTCTTGCGGTGCCGGCCGCCAATGGTTCTATCCGCCGACGCTCGCGGTGAACGGACGGCGCGTGAACGATCTGCTCTGCGCCATCCCGTCGACCTATCGCCGGCTGCCCCCTGACGCGCCCGAGCGCAAGGCGGGCAAGAGCGATTTCGAAGCCCGCCTGCTGGACAAATTGTCGACGCTGGACGCGGATCTCGTGGTGCTGGACGGATTGCTGGTCATACTGGACGAGCTGGTGCGTCCGGGCGCGCGGTTCCACCGCAGAATCGTCAACATCCATCCCGGCGTAACCCGGATCGAATCGCCTTATGAACGGCGCGGGGCTCATGCGACGCTCGACGCTCTGTATGGCGCGAGGGGTCTCAAAGTGGTGAATTGGCAAACCATGGAGACGAAGCCCGCGCCGGTCGTCGACATGACGGGCGCATCGTTCCACTATGTCGACAATGGCATCGACTCCGGAGAGGTGATCGTCGACGCGCTCGCCACCAGGATCGATCCTCGGGACACTATACTGGAGCTGCGCTGGAACAATTTCAACAATAGCCTGTTCCCGGCTCTGCGCCAGGGCTTGATGCATATGGCCGGTGTTTCGGGCGTCGTCGCGAGCGAATCTGTCCGATGATCACCTTCTTCAATGCGGAGCATGTTCATCACCAGGGCAAGGTGGAGATGTTTCGAGGCGAACTGCTGCCGTGCTTCGAGACGCCGGCGCGAGTCGAGCGCGTTCTGGACGAATTGCGTCGCCGCCGGCTCGGCGCGATCGAGGAGCCGTCGTCCTGCGACGACGCGGCCTTGCATCGGGTTCACGCGCCTCGCTACGTCGATTTCCTTCGCGGCGCCTGGGACGAGTGGGTCGCGCTGAATCCAGCGCACGAGGATCGCGACGCGCTGCCCTCGGTCTGGCCGGTGCGACAGCATCGCTGCGACGTGCTGCCCGAGACCTTCGCCGCGCGCTTGGGCCTCTTCTCGTTCGATGCGGGGACGCCTCTCACCTCCGGCGCATGGCGTGCGGCGCGCAGCGGCGCGGCCTGCGCGCTGTCCGCCGCAGAAAGCGTCCGGTCGGGCGCGGCACGGTCGGCCTTCGCGCTGACGCGCCCGCCCGGGCACCATTCCGGCTACGACTTCTTCGGCGGCTATTGCTTTTTGAACAACGCCGCCATAGCGGCGCAGGCGCTGCGCGACGGCGGCGTCGAGCGGGTGGCCGTGCTGGACGTCGACTATCATCACGGAAATGGCACCCAATGCCTCTTCTACGAGCGCGGCGACGTCTTCTTCGCGAGCATCCATGGCGATCCGCGGACCGAATATCCGTTCTTCCTGGGCTACGCCGATGAATTAGGAGCGGCGCAGGGGCATGGCTTCAACCTGAATATCCCGCTGCCGCGAGGAACCGAGTTCTCCGCCTGGCGCGCAGCACTGGCGCATGCGCTGCGCGCCGTCGCCGAATTCCGCGCCGACGCCCTCGTCGCGTCCTTGGGGGTCGATACATTCGAGGCCGACCCGATCTCCGGGTTCCGTTTGCGCAGCGAAGACTACTTCCGGGTCGGAGAGGACCTCGCCCGCGCCGGCCTGCCGACGGTCTTCGTGATGGAAGGCGGCTATGCGGTCGACGAGATCGGCGTCAATGTGACGAATGTGCTGGAAGGATTCGAGGCATGTCGTTCGTGAGCGGGTCGCAGAAAATCGGGCGAGGCGCGGTTTCCTGGCGCGGCCGGGTCTCGGCGCTCTGCGGCGCGCTGCTGCTGGTCGGGGCGGTCTTTCTCGCGAGAATGGGGCCTACGCCGTCGGTGGGGCCGACCGCGACGGGGGTCGAGATCCGGCGCACGACGGATGGCGTGCCGCATCTGCGTGCGGGCGGTTGGCGGGAGCTCGGGATCGGCGTCGGCTATGTCCAGGCGCAGGACGCTCTGTGCACTCTGGCCGAGGCCTTCGTGACCTATGAGGGTCGGCGCGCCTGGTTCTTCGGGGCCGACGGCAAGCCGGCTCGCGGCTCCACATTCGGGCGGCCGAAGAACCTCGATCTGGATTTCTTCTTTCGCGCCTTCGCCACCGACGAAGTGGCGGCCCGCTACCGGGAGCAGAATCCGCCCGAGCTGAACGAGCTCGTCGAGGGATTCGCCGCCGGCTACAACCGCTATCTCGCGGACGCCCGCGGCGGCCGCGCGCCGTCGGTCGACAGGTCTTGTCTGGAGCAGCCCTGGATTCGGGACATCGCCGCGAACGACATTTTTAGGCGCATGTATGCGGCGCAGATCGCCGCCGGCTACGCCAAATTCATCGCCGAGATCGCCGACGCCGCGCCGGCGCAGTCCGCGGCGCCGTCGAAATCGGGCGAGAACGACGGCCTCGCGCTGCGTAGCCGGCTCGCCCAGCAGATCGGCGAACAGCCGGGCGTCGGAAGCAATGTGCTCGCCTTCGGCCGCGAGGCGACGGGCGGAGATGGCGCGGTGCTGTTCGGCAATCCGCACTGGTTCTGGGGCGGGCCGGATCGCTTCTATCAAATGCATCTGACGATTCCCGGAACGGTCGATGTGGCGGGCGTCGCCTTTCTCGGCGTGCCGCTGATCATGATCGGTTTCAACGATCATGTGGCCTGGAGTCACACCGTGTCGGAGGCGCGGCGTTTCGGCCTGTTCGATCTGACGCTGGATGCGGCCGATCCGACACGCTACCGGATCGACGGCGAGACCGAAGCGATGACGGCGCACGAAATCGGCGTCGATGTGCGAGGAGACGACGGGAGCACGCATCGATTGACACGCTCCTTCTATCGAACCCGCTCAGGACCGGTGGTGGACCTCGGCCGCCATGACGCGGCGCTCGGCTGGGGCGCGGCGCACGCATTGGCCATTCGGGACGTGAACGCCGAGAACTTTCGCATCTTCCGCAACTATTTTTATTGGAATCAGGCGAAGTCGCTGGAGGAGTTCATCGCCATCCAGCGCCGCGAAGCGGCCGTTCCCTGGGTCAATACGGTGGCGATCGGTCGCGGCGACGGGCGGGTGTGGTTCGGCGACGTCGGCGCGATCCCCAACGCCCCGGATGGTCTGCGCAAGGCCTGCATGACGCCTTCGGCGGCGCGATTCGCGCATGTGGACCCGCTCACGCCCGTGCTCGACGGCAGTCGTTCGGCTTGCGATTGGCGGGTGGATCCGGCCGCGGCGCAGGCCGGCGCCATGCCCGCCGACGCGCTGCCTCGGCTGCTGCGCGACGACTATGTGGCGAACATGAACGACAGCTATTGGCTGAGCAACGCCCGGCGGCCGTTGGAGGGATTTCCTTCGCTGCTCGGCGGCGAACGCCGGCCGTTGGGGCTCCGGGGCAGGCTGGGGCATCGCATGGCGCTCGATCTGCTGCAGGTCCGGGAGGCGTCGGCGGAGGCGCTGTCCCTGCGCTTGATGCGGGACGTGCTGACGCCGAGGGCCTATTCGGCCGAATTGTTCAAGGACGAGGTTCTCGCCGAGGCATGTGCGCAGCCGCAGGTCCGGTTGGACGCCGGCGCGCCGAAAGTCGCTGGTCTGGACGGGCTCGTGAAAGTGGGAGCGGAAGCGCGCAGCATCGACATCGCCGAAGCCTGCGACGTTCTTCGCCGCTGGTCGAACAAGGCGGATGTCGACGACCGTGGCGTCCTGCTGTGGGAGGCGCTCTGGACGCGCTTGGAACAGAGTCCGGCCGACGATCTCTATCGCGTCGCCTTTTCCGGCGACGCCCCGCTGGACACGCCTCGCGAGCTGCTGGCAGGGAACGCGGCGAAGGCGCTGGCGTCGACCGTGGCGGCGTTCGGCGCCGAGGGCCGGCCGCTGGACGAGGCGTTGGGCGGGCGCCGTTTCGTGGAGAGCGGCGGACATCGCTTTCCGATCTACGGGGGATGCCAGTCGGCGGGCTATTTCACCGTGGCCTGTGATCACATGCATGGTGATCGCATGGGACCGGACGCCGTAGCGAACAGCTATCTGCAGGTCGTGCGTTTCGGCGCGGACGGCGTCGAGGCTCACACGCTGCTCGCGCATGGACTGGATGAAGCGGCGGTGACCGGCGGCCGCGGCGTGGCCCCGATCGCCCGCTACGCCCGCAAGGATTGGCTGCGCTTCCCGTTCCGCAAGGATGAGATCGCGCGCGATCCTATGCTCGGCCGCGTCGTGCTGCGGCCCTGAGCCTCGGGCTGTCGGTCTCGTCACTCCCGGGCGAGGGCGGCGACGGGCTCGAGCCGCGCCGCGCGCAACGCCGGCATGAAGCCGAAGACGAGGCCGGTCAGCACCGCGCCGGCGATGGCGCCGAGGATCGCGGCGCCGGAAAAGATCACCGGCATGCCGAAGGCCAGCGAGGCGCCGACTCCGGCGGCGACGCCGATCGCGGCGCCGACCAGTCCGCCGGCGCCCGAAACCATCATCGCCTCGGTGAGGAACTGGCGCAGAATGTCGATCGTGCGCGCGCCCGTCGCCATTCGGATGCCGATCTCGCGCGTTCGTTCGGTCACCGCCATCAGCATGACGTTCATCACGCCGATGCCGCCGACGAAGAGCGAGATCGCGGCCGTGAAGCCCAGCAGCAGGGTCAAAGCATCCTGCGTGCGATTCTGCGCCTCGATCGTGGCGGCCTTGTTGAAAACCCGGAAGTCATGCGCATGATGAGCTTTCTCGAGAACGGCGGCGATCGCGTCCGCGGTCTCGTCGGCGCGCGCGAGATCGTCGATCAGCACCGAGATCCACGAGAGCTCCTTCTTGCCGAAGACGCGTGCGCTGCCTGTCGAAAAGGGAAAGACGATCGTGTCGTCGTCGTCGCTGTTGCCCGACAGCGCGCCTTTGCTCGACAATACGCCGATCACCTGGAATGGCACATTGTTCACGAGAATCATTCTCTGAATGGGATCTTCTCCGTCGGGAAAGAGTCGCGTCGCGAGCTTGGAGCCGATCACCGTGACGGCCGTCAACGCGCGCTCGTCCTCCTTCGTGAAGAACACGCCGTCTTCGACGGACCAGTTCAGAATGCGCGGGAAATCCGTCGTGATCGCGACCCCGCTCGCGCCATAGTCGACATTGCCCGCGCGCACCATGACCTGTCCCTCGAGATAAGGCATGGCGGCGGCGATGTTCGGGACGTCGCGGACGAGGTCGGCGTCGGCGGCGAGCAGTCGCCCGGCCAAGCCGTGGCTGCTGCCGCCGCCGGGAATCACATACATGCGATTGGTCCCGAAAACGGCGAGTTGCGACAACACCGCTCGTTTGGCGCCTTCGCCGATCGCGAGGAGCGCGATGACCGACGCGATGCCGAGGATGATGCCGAGGAGGACGAGGCCGGTCCGGAACGGATTGGCGGCGAGGGTCCGGCCTCCCGCATGCAATGCTTCGCGCATATCGAGGAGGAAAGACGCGCCGACATTCCCGTCGAGAAAGGACTGCGCGAAACCGGCGTCGCGCCTCACATCGTCCGGCCCGTCGTCCGAGATGATCGTCCCGTCGCGGATCTCGATGATTCGATCCGCGGCCTTGGCGATCTCGAGGTCGTGCGTGATCAGGATGACCGTATGGCCCTCCGCGGCGAGCTCGGCGAAGAGCGCCATGACCTCGGCGCCCGTCGCGCTGTCGAGCGCGCCGGTCGGTTCATCGGCCAGAATAATGCCGCCGCCGTTCATGAGCGCGCGGGCGATCGACACGCGCTGCTGCTGGCCGCCGGAGAGCTGGTTCGGCCGATGATCGACGCGCTCGGCGAGACCCAGACGGCCGAGCAGGGCGATGGCGCGGGCGCGCCGCGCGGCCGGCGCCATGCCGGCGTAGACCGCGGGGATTTCGACATTCTCCACGGCCGTGACGGCGGGAATGAGATGATAGTGCTGGAAGACAAAGCCGAAGGCGTCGCGCCTGAGCCGTGCGAGCTCGTCACGTGAGAGCGCCGTCACGTCGCGACCCGCGAAGCGGTAGACGCCGTTGGTCGGCTTGTCGAGCAGCCCCAGAATGTTCATGAGCGTCGATTTGCCGGAGCCCGACTGGCCCATGACGGCGACGAATTCGCCGGCCCGGATCGTCAGCGAGACGCCGTGCAAGACGGCGACCGGGACGCTCCCGCTCGTGAAATAGGACTTGTGGACGTCGCAGATCTCGATCAGCGGCGGCTCGCCGGCGCCCGGTCGAGGCGGAGAGATCGCCGCGGTCACAGGTGGAAGCTCACGAGAGGCGCCTTGCCCGAATCGGTTTTCCGGCCTGTGACGACGCGCTCGCCCGCCGCGAGCCCATTCAGTATCTCCGCTCGAAAGCGGGTGCGCAGCCCGACTTGCACGGTTCTTTCGCTCTCTCTGCCTTCCGCGTCGACGACGCCGACGGTCGTCCCTCCATCGACCCCCGTGCGGAGCGCCGTCACGGGCGCGATGACCGCGTCCTTCGTCTGCGCCGCGACGAAGAAGACCTGGGCCGTCATTTCAGGGCGGAGGTCGCCCGCGGCGTTGTCGACGTCGAACAGCGCCGTGTAGAGAACGACATTGTTGGCGACATTGTTCTTGTTCGCATTCGCGTCGTTTCCGCCTTGCGGGCCGACGGGCTTGTGCGGCGCCGGGAGGATCTGACGCAGATGCGCCGCCCAGCGCCGGTCGCCATGGCCGAGCGTCATGAAATAGACCGGCATGCCCGCATGGAGCCGCGTGACGTCCGCTTCCGAGACTTCCGTCCAGACGGTCATCGTCGAGAGGTCGGCGATGCGTAGAAGCTGCGGCGTCGAATAGGTCGCATTGAGGGTTTGGCCTTCGCGCGCGTCGATCGACACCACCGTGCCGGACATGGGCGCGAAGATGCGCGTATAGCCGAGCGTGGCGCGATCGGATTCGAGCGTCGACTGCATCTGCTTGATCTGAGCGCGGATGGCGTCGGCCTTGGCGGCGGCCGTCTGGGCGTCCCGCCGGCTTTCGTCCATCGCCAGCTTCGACACCGCCTTGCTCTCGAGGAGCTTCGCATTGCGATCGAGCGTGGCCTTGGCGTATTCGACGATCGCCAGCTGCTCGACGAGATTGGCGTGATATTGCGCGAGCTGCGCTTCGTCGGCGTCGACCTTGGCGGATTGGAGCTGCGGATCGATCTCGGCGAGCAGCATGCCCTGCTTCGCGTGATCGCCGATCTTCACCAGGATATGGGTCAATTGTCCCGAGGCCTGCGCGCCGACGTCGACATAAGCGAAAGGCTGTATCTTGCCCGTGGCGGTGACGACCTCCTCGAGATCGCCGCGGGCGACGACGGAGGTGACGAGCGTCTCGCCGCCGGCCTGACCGAACTGGCGCAGAGAATAGATCGCTCCGGCGAGAGCGATGGCCGCCGCGCAAAAGAGGAGCGTCTTGAAGCGACGCGCGGGTCGGCTCTGCGCGCCGAGCCTCTTGATCGGAGCAATGCCGTGGACGGGCGTCATCCTCGCGCCTCCTGCGCCTGAATTTCCGGCTGTTTCGGCCACGCCGTCTCGACATCACCGTCTTCTTGCGAGACGACGATCTTCGTCTCGCCCGGCGCTCTCGATGCGGCGCCTGGAACATTGGGTGAACTTGAAGCCATCGAAACCTCGTCCTCGGCGTGCTCTCATTGTTATGACGAACAAGCGGCGCGATTCTGCACTTTTCGCGAGAGAATTTGTCGACGCGATCGTCACGGCGGCCTTTGCGTCGCGCGAAACGGCGGCCGCTTCTCGCGCGCTTCGTCGGCGGTCGCATCGCAAGCTCTACGTCGCGTTCGCCTGCGTCGGCGCGCTTCGCGCTTGCGAGTCGATCGGCGACTAAACAAATCGAAGGCTGCCACGTCTTAATAGCCAGTGACCCGCGTGCCTGCGACGTGTCTGCGGCCGGCAGAGCGCGAGGGCGCTTTTCGTTCACTGCCCGAGGATGCCCATGTCGACCAGCTGCTTCGACCGCGAGGACGAAACCTTCATCGTTCTCGTCAATCACGAGGAACAATATTCCATCTGGCCTCACTGGAAGGCCGTGCCCGGCGGGTGGCGGGCCATCGAGGGCGTCAAAGGCGACAAGAAGACCGTCCTCGAATATGTCGAGAAGACATGGACCGACATGCGTCCGCTGTCGCTGCGCAAGTGGATGGACGAACAAGCCGCGAAGACCGCCCAGCCCTCCACGGCGAACGCTTGACGGCCGGTCTCATGGGCTCGCCGTTCATCGATCTGCTGGCTCTGCCTTGCGCGGGAGCGAGCGCCACCATGTATCTGCGGTGGCGTCGCTCGATGCCGGCGTGGATCCGAGTCGTTCCCGTGGAGTTGCCGGGGCGCGGCGGTCGGCTGGGCGAGCCTTTCGTCGAAGATTTCGATCGGCTCGTCGCGCAGATCTGCGACGAGCACGCGGCGTCGATGCGAGGCCGCTACGCCTTGTTCGGACACAGCATGGGCGCGTTGCTGGCCTATGGTGTCGCGCAGCGCCGGCATGCGCTGGCCGAGCCTCCGCCCCGTGCGGTGTTTGTGTCCGCCAGCCCGGCGCCCTCGCGCCGCGATCCGGATCGCTTCGCCGGCAAGGACGACGACGCGGCGCTGATCGCCGATCTGCGTAAGCAGGGCGGCACGCCCGAGGAGGTGTTCGCCAGCAGCGAGCTGTTGCGCCTGACCCTGGACGCATTGGCCGCCGACTACCGCGTCTGCGCGAGCTTTCGCTACCGGGGGGGCGCGCCGATCGCCGCGCCGATGCGCGCCTTTGCGGGACGGGATGACGACATCGCCGCGGAGCGCATCGAGGCTTGGCGGCGCGAGGCCGGCGACGGGTTCACGCTCGACTGGTTCGACGGCGGCCACTTCTTCATTCGACAGCAAGAGCAAAGGGTGATCGCCGCAGTGGTGCGGGAGCTGACGCATCGGTTTTCCGGAGTGGAGCATGCAGCCACAGCGTCCGCCTGAGCTATGGCCGACCGGCGTCGTCGCTCGACGCCGACATCGTGTCGCCGCATGAAGCGGGCGTGCGCGCGTTGCGTATGCGCCTCGTTACGCCGCTGGGTCACGCCGCCATCCCGGTCTGGGGAGGCGATGGCGCGGGAGCATTGAAATGATCGAGTTGAAGCCCCGCTTCGAGCGCAAGGCGCCGCCCGGCTCCGAATTGCCGACGCTGATCGTGCCCGCCGAACGCGGCGAGCCGCTGCTCGAGGCTCTGCCGCGCTTGCGCGCCGAGATCGAGGCGCGGGTCGCCACGGTCGGCGGGGTCCTGCTGCGCGGATTCGATGTGCCCTCGGTCGAGAGCTTCCGCGCGTTTGCGGCGGGATTCGGCCATCCTCTGCTGAGCTACGAGTTCGGCTCGACTCCGCGAACCGAAGTGGGCGGCGGAGTCTATACGACCACCGAGTATCCGGCGCATCAATCGATCCCGTTGCACAACGAGCAGGCTTACACCCGCATGTGGCCCATGAAAGCCTGGTTCCATTGCGTGACGCCGGCGACCGAAGGAGGGGAGACGCCGATCGCCGACAGCCGGTCGATCTACCGGCGCATGCCCGCGCGGATCCGGGACCGCTTCGCGCCCGGGATCATCTATGTGCGCAACTACGGCGATTTCGACGTGTGCTGGCGGAAGGTGTTCAACACCGAACGCCGCGACGACGTCGAAGCCTTTTGCCGCAAGGCCGGCATCCGCTGGGAGTGGAAGCCCGATGGCGATCTGCGCACCGTCCAATTGTGCCAAGCCGCCGAGACCCATCCCGTCACCGGCGAGACGGTGTGGTTCAACCAGGCGCACCTCTTCCACATTTCCAACCTGCAGCCCGAGGTGCGCGAATCGCTCGAGGATCTGCTCGGCGTCGAGAACCTGCCGCGCAACACCTATTTCGCCGATGGCTCGCCCATTCCCGATGCGATGCTCGACGATGTGCGCGACGTGCTCGACGCGGAGACGGTGTCGTTTCCTTGGGAGAAGGGCGACGTCACGATGCTCGACAACATGCTCGTCGCCCATGCGCGCGCGCCGTTCAAGGGACCGCGAAACGTAGTGGTGGCGATGGCGGAATCCCACAGCAATCTGAGCAGGTTCTGAACGCTTCGACCAGCAGGGGAAGACCGATGACGACACGACCCGCGTCGCCTGGGAGTGCGTTCGATAATCCGGCGAATTTTGTGGAACGCCTGCAGCGCCTCGCCGCGACTCGTCCCGAGGACGAGGCGCTGACCGTCGTCGCGGTGCGTAACGACAAAGTCGTCGAGACGACCTCGACCTATCGCGCGTTCGTCCTGTGCGTGCAGGCGCTCGCAGCAGTGCTGCAGCGTCGCTTCGAGACGGGCGATCGCGTCATGATCCTGCTCGACAACGACGAGAATTATGCGGTCGGCCTGTTCGCCTGTTTCCACGCCGGCGTGATCGCGGTGCCTGTGTTTCCGCCGGAGTCGACGCGCCCGCAGCATCTGGCGCGACTGGCCGGCATCGCCGCCGATGCGCGAGCGCGCGGCGTCCTGACCGCGAGCGCTCTGCGGACGCACATCGCCGCCGCCGCGGGCCAATTCGGCGGGCTGGAGCTCATCGCGGTGGATGAAATCGATCCTGCGGCGGCCGGCGATTGGCGTCCGCGCGAACCGGCGACCGCGGATATCGCATTCCTGCAATACACCTCCGGCTCCACCTCGGCGCCGAAAGGCGTGATGGTGACGCACGGCAATCTGATGGCCAATGAGCGGGCGATCCGCGAGGGACTCTCGATCCGCGCCGACGACAAGCTCGGCGTATGGTCTCCGCTGTTCCACGATATGGGACTGATCGGCGGCCTGTTGCAGCCCTTCTACAGCGGGATTCCGTGTGTGCTGTCGTCGCCGCGCTTTTTTCTGGAGCGTCCGCTGCGCTGGCTGGAGATGATCTCGCGCCATCGCGTGACGATCAGCGGCGGCCCGGACTTCGCGTATCGCTTGTGCCTGGATCGGATCAAGGAGACGCAGCTCGATGGGCTGGATCTGTCGAGCTGGCGCGTGGCCTACACCGGCGCCGAGCCGGTGCGGCACGACACGATGGAGGCGTTCGTCGAGCGTTTCGCTCCCGCCGGATTCCGCGCCGGCGCCGTTCATCCCTGCTACGGCCTGGCCGAAGCGACGCTCTACGTCACCGGAGCGGGCCGTGACGCCGGCATGGCGGTGAACCGTTTCGACGGCGAGGGGCTCGCGATGCGACGCGTCGCGGCCAAGGTCGATGGCGTGGCGCTGGTCGGTTGCGGCGTCTCGCCCCCGGAGCACGAGATACGGATCGTCGATCCGCAGACCGGCGAGGCCGCCGCCGAAGGCGTGATCGGAGAAATCTGGGCCGCGGGGCCCAGCATAGCGGCAGGCTATTGGAACAAGCCGCGCGAGAGCGCGGAGGCCTTCGTCGAGCGCAACGGCGTCCGCTGGCTGCGCACCGGCGATCTCGGCTTCCTGCATGACGCTCAGCTCTTCGTGGCCGGTCGGCTCAAGGACATGATCATCGTGCGCGGGCACAACATCTATCCGCAGGACATCGAGCGCGCGGTCGAAGCCGAAGTGGAAGCGGTCCGCAAGGGCAGGGTGACGGCCTTCGCGGTCGCGATCGATGGGCAGGAAGGCGTCGGCGTCGCCGCGGAAGTGTCGCTCGGGCTGCAGAAGCTCGTGCCTGCGCAGGCGCTGGTCGACGCCGTGAGCGCAGCGGTGAGCGAGCAATGCGGCGAGGCGCCGAAAGCGGTCGTGCTCCTCAATCCCGGCGCATTGCCCAAGACCTCCAGCGGCAAGCTGCAGCGCGCCGCCTGCCGTAACGGATGGGCCGAACGTTCGCTCGACGCCTATGCGCTGTTCGAGGGCGGGCGCTTCGTCTTCGGCGATGGGCTGACGAAAAGCGCTCCGACGACCGGCGATCGCTCGAGCCGGGACGAGACGTTGCGCGCGCTGGCGGAGATATGGCGTGAGGCGCTCGGACACGAGTCGACGCGGCAATACGCCGACGACGCGCATTTCTTCACCCTGGGCGGCAATTCGCTGGCGGCCGCGCGACTGGCGGCGCATGTCTCGCAGAAATGGGAGATCGATTTCACGGTCCGTCACGTCTTCGAGCGCCCGCGTCTGCGGGAGCAGGCGGAGAGCGTTCAGGCCCGCCAGAGCGCCGGCGTGCGGACGACGCGCATTCCGGTCTTACCGCCGGAGAGTCGCGGCGAACCCTCGCCCTTGTCCCCGGCCCAGCAGCGGCAATGGTTCCTGTGGCGGCTCGATCCGCAGAGCACGGCCTATCACATCCAATGCGCGCTGCGGATCGCCGGCGCGCTCGATGTCGACGCCATGCGCGATGCCGTCGCAGAGCTGGCGAAGCGGCACGATTCGCTGCGTTGCGTGTTTCGCGCGCGGGCGGACGGCGAAACAGAACAGATCGTCCGAGCCGATGTTTCGCTGGATTTGAAGCTGATCGACCTGCGCGACATCGCGAAGGATCGACGCGAGGCGTGCGCGGCGGAGGCGCTGCGCGAGCTCGATGCGCAGCCTTTCGATCTCACATGCGGCCCTCTGGCGCGCGCCGCTCTCGTGCGCTTGGACGATCAGGCGTATGCGCTGGCGCTGGTGACGCATCACATCGTCTCGGACGGGGCGTCGATGCAGATCCTCGTGGATGATCTGGCGGCGCTCTATGCGGCGCGGCTCACGGGCGCGTCGCCGCCGCAACCGCCAGCGCTTCGTTACACGGACTACGCCGCGTGGCGGCGCGAACATCCGGACGGGGAGGCGCACGAACGGCAATTGGCCTATTGGCGCGAGCAGCTCGCTGTGGCGCCGGGCGAGGCTCAGCCGGTTCTCGTCCTGGCGACCGATCATCCTCGTCGGGCGGTCGCCCGATATGGCGCGGCGCATCACCGTTTCGAACTGCCGGCCGATTTGCTGATCGGGCTGCGTCGGCAGGCGGAGAGTCGGGGCGCGACGCTATTCATGGCGCTGCTGGCCGCATTCCAGGCGCTGCTGCATCGCTACACTGGGCAGAACGACATCCGCGTCGGCGTGCCGGTCGCCAACCGCGGCCGCCCGGAGCTGCGAGGCGTGGTCGGTCTCTTCGTCAATACGCTCGTGCTGCGGACTGTCGTCGATGGACGAACGAGCTTCGCCCATGTGTTGGACAACGCCAGGGAGGCCGCGATCGGCGCCCAGGCGAATCAGGACCTGCCTTTCGAGCAACTCGTCGAAGCGCTTCAGCCGGAGCGCAGCCTCAGCCACAGCCCGTTGTTCCAGGTGGTGTTCAATCATCTTCAGGCGGACTACGGCGAATTCGCGCGTCGGACCGGCCTCGCCGTGGAAGGGCAGCTGCTGTCCGAACAGGCCGCGCAGTTCGAGTTGACGCTGGACACGCGGGAATATTCGGACGGGCGCGTGAACGCTCATCTGACTTATGCGCGCGAATTGTTCGAACCTTCGCGCATCGAGCGTCTGGCCGGCCACTATCTCGCGCTGCTGCAGGCTTTGTCCGATCGTCCCGATCAGGCGCTCGGCGAAATCGTCATTCAAGACGCCGAGGAATTGAGGCGGCTCGAGCAATTGGGGGAGAACCGCGAGCGCTATGCGAGCGCCGAGCCCGTTCATCGGCTGATCGAGCGCCAAGTCGTGCAACGGCCCGATGCGACGGCGTTGATCCTGGGCGAGGAGACGATGAGCTATGGAGAGCTCGATCGCCGGGCCAATCGCCTCGCGCGCCGTTTGATCGCGCTGGGAGTCGAACGCGAACGCCGGGTGGGCCTCGCGGTGGAGCGTTCGATCGACATGATCGTGGGGCTGCTGGCGATCCTGAAGGCGGGAGGAGCTTTCGTTCCTCTCGATCCGCGCTATCCGTCCAAGCGGCTGGCCGACATGGTCGAGGACAGCCGGATCGAGCTCGTGCTCACGCAAAGCCATGTCCGGGAGCGGCTCTGCGTCGGACGGGCGCAGAATGTGCTGGCGTTGGACGAGCTCGATCTCCGCGCCGAGCCCGATCATGCTCCCTGCGTCATGGTGCACGGCGAGACTCTCGCTTATGTGATCTACACCTCCGGCTCGACGGGCAGGGCGAAGGGCGTCGCGGTCGCGCACGGCGCGCTCGCCGAGCACGCCCGACTGTCGGCGGTGTTTTCGAGCCTCGCTCCGGAAGACCGGATGCTCCAATTCGCGACGCTGAATTTCGACGGCTTCATCGAACAGCTGTTCCCGCCGCTGCTGGTGGGCGCCGCTGTCGTGCTGCGTGGGCCCGACTTGTGGAGCCCGGACGAGTTCCTGCATGAGCTGCGCGAGCGCCGCATCAGCATCGTCGATCTGCCGACCGCTTATTGGTTCGCTCTGATCCAATCTTTCGCCCGCGCGGATCGCAAGGACTACGGCAGCCTTCGTGAAGTTCATATCGGCGGCGAAGCGATGCCCGCGGAGGCGGTGCCGATCTGGCGTGATGCAGGCCTCTGCGGCGTGAAGCTGCTCAACACTTATGGTCCGACCGAGGCGGTGGTGGTCGCCTCGCTGCTCGACTGCGCGCCCTTCGTCGCCGGCGATCGCGCGCCGCCGCTGCATATGCCGATCGGCGGACCGCTGCCGGGCCGCAGCCTGCGCGTGCTGGACGCCGATCTGCAGCCGGCGCCGCTCGGCGTGGCCGGCGAGCTGTGCATCGGCGGCCCCTTGCTCGCGCGCGGCTATCTGGACCGGGCGGGACTGACCGCGGAGCGATTCGTGGCCGATCCGTTCGACGCTGCCGGCGGGCGTCTCTACCGCACGGGCGACCGCGTGTGCTGGAACGTCGACGGCGATCTCGAATATCTCGGGCGCGTCGATCAGCAGGTGAAGATCCGCGGCTTCCGCGTCGAGCCGGGCGAGATCGAAGCGCAATTGCTGGCGCAGCCTGAGGTGCGGGAGGCGGTGGTAGTGGCGAAAGACGCCCGGCTGCTCGCTTACGTATCGCCGCAGGCGGGACAGGCGATCGATGTGGTCGAGTTGCGCGCGCGATTGGCGAACGCGCTGCCCGACTACATGACGCCCGGCTCGATCGTGCTGCTGGAATCCCTGCCGTTGAGCCCCAACGGCAAGGTGGACCGTCGCGCGCTGCCCGCGCCCGAACGGCCGAGCCGGCTCGCATTCGAGGCGCCGCAAGGCGAAGTGGAGGAAGTGCTGGCGCGGCTCTGGGCCGAGACTCTCGGGATCGAGCGCGTCAGCCGCCGCGACAATTTCTTCGAGCTCGGCGGCCATTCGCTGCTGCTGCTGAAGCTGCACCAGCGCCTCGACGGCCATGGTTTCGCGGTCGCGCCTTCGGTCGTCGATTTCTTTCGCTATCCGACGATCGAGTCCCTGGCGGCGTTTCTGGCCGCCGGCGCGGCTGCTGCGGGCGACTCCAGGCAAGAGATCTCGGAACGGGCGGCGCGGCAAAGGCAGGCGTTTCTGCCGCGCCGGCCGGGCGTGGAGAGGACGCGGACATGAGCGGTTCATCCGAAGCGCGGACCGGCGTGGAGATCGCCATCGTCGGCATGGCTGGTCGCTTTCCCGACGCGCCGGACGTCGACGCTCTGTGGCGCAATGTGCGCGACGGGGTCGAGTCGGTCAGGCCGCTGAGCGACGAGAGCTTGCGCGCATGCGGCGTCGCCGCCGCGGCTCTCGCCGATCCGAGCTATGTCAAGAACGGCGTCGTGCTGCCGAACATCGATCTGTTCGACGCCGATTTCTTCGGCTACTCGCCGCGCGAGGCGGAACGCATCGATCCGCAGCAGCGCCTGTTTCTCGAGACGGCGTGGCAGGCTCTGGAGCACGCCGGATATGGCGCGGGCGCCGGCTCCGCCCTGGTCGGCGTCTACGCCGGCAGCGGCCCGAGCCTCTATCTGCTGCGGCATCTCTTGCCGTCGATAGATTTGTGCGAGAGCGACATCGCGTCGCTGCTCGGCCTGCTGAACGGCAGCGATCACGATTCTCTCGCCACTCGCGTCGCTTACAAGCTCGATCTGCGCGGGCCGGCGGTCTGTGTGCAGACGGCGTGCTCCACGTCGCTCGCGGCGGTGCACCTCGCATGCAGAGGCCTGCTGAACCATGAAGCCGACATGGCGCTCGCCGGAGGCGTCTGGCTCAATCTCCTGCAGGGCCGCGGCTACCGCTATCAGCCCGGCGCCATCCTGTCGCCGGACGGTCACTGTCGCGCCTTCGACGCCGAGGCGGCGGGCACCACGATCGGCAGCGGCGTCGGCGTGGTCGCGCTCAAACGTCTGGCGGAGGCGATCGCCGACGGCGACGCCATTCATGCGGTGATCAAGGGGTCGGCGATGAACAACGATGGCGCAGCCAAGGTCGGCTATACGGCGCCGAGCGTCGACGGTCAGGCGGCGGTGATCCTCGCCGCGCTGGCGATGGCCGATGTGGGCGCCGAGACGATCGACTATGTGGAGGCGCATGGGACCGGCACGACGCTCGGCGATCCGATCGAGATCGCCGCGCTGACCGAAGCGTTCCGGGCCGGCTCCGACCGCAAGGGCCATTGCGCCATCGGCTCGGTGAAAACCAATGTCGGACATCTCGACGCAGCGGCCGGCGTCACTGCGCTGATAAAGACGGTGATGGCGCTCGAGCGCCGCACTCTGCCGCCCAGTCGGAATTTCGAGCGGCCCAATCCGCAGATCGATTTCGCCGACAGCCCGTTCTACGTGAACACCGAGGCGAAGCCCTGGCCGGAATCGGCGACGCCGCGGCGAGCCGGCGTCAGCTCCTTCGGCATGGGCGGAACCAATGTGCATCTCGTGCTGGAAGAGGCGCCCTCGGCCGCCGACGGCGTGGAGCCTTCGGAAGGCGTCGCATCGCCCGAGGGCTTGCACGCGCTGATGCTCTCGACCCGCAGCGCATCGTCGTTGGAGGCCGCGAGCCTCGAGCTCGCGCGCCATTTGGAGCGGCGCCCGGATTTATGCTTGGCCGATGTGGCGTATACGTTGCGCGAGGGGCGCAAGCGCTTCGACCATCGCGCGGTCGCGCTCGCCCGCGATCGAGAGGAGGCGATCCGCGCGCTGACGCGACACGATCTCACCGCCTTTTTCGAGGGCGAGGCATTGTCGGCGCGCCCTACTGTGGCCTTTCTGTTCCCCGGCCAGAGCGCGCAGCATGTGGACATGGGCCGCGCGCTGTACGAGCGCGAGGCCGGATTCCGCGAAGCAATAGACCGGTGCTGCGAGCTGTTGCGGCCGCATCTGGGGCTGGACCTGCGCGCGCTGCTGTATCCGGTCGCAAACGAAGCCGACGCGGCGGCGCGGCTGGCCCAGACCGACATCGCCCAGCCGGCGCTGTTCGTCGTGGAATATGCGCTGGCGCAATGGTGGGTTCAGCAGGGCGTCCGACCCGATGCGATGCTCGGGCACAGCATCGGCGAATATGTGGCCGCTTGCCTCGCCGGCGTGTTCGCGCTGGAAGACGCGCTGGCCGTCGTCGCCGCGCGCGGCCGGCTGCTGCAGGCGATGGAGCCCGGCGCCATGCTCACGGTCGGCCTGCCCGAGGCCGAATTGCCGGCCGATCTCACGGGGTGCGAGTTGGCGGCGATCAACGCGTCGGATCTCTGCGTCCTATCTGGGCCGACCGCGGCGATCGATGCCGCCGAGCAGGAGCTCGCGGGCCGCGGCGTCGCCGTTCGGCGCCTGCATGTGTCGAGAGCTTTTCACTCCGCAATGGTCGAGCCGATGCTCGGCGCGTTCGAGGCGCTCCTGTCGCGCATTGCGCTCTCCGTGCCGCGAATCCCCTTCGTCTCTAATGTGAGCGGGCGCTGGATCACCGTCGACGAGGCGCGCGATCCAGCCTATTGGGCGCGTCACATGCGCGGCGCCGTGCGCTTCGCGGACGGTCTGGACGAGCTGCTGGCCAAGCCCGATCGTGTGCTGCTCGAAGTCGGACCGGGGGAATCTTTGACTGCTTTGGCGCGCCGCCATCCGCGGCTCGCGACGCGACCGGCGCTCGCGTCGCAGCGCCATCCTCGGCAGGCGGCGCAGAACACCGATCAGCCGGCGCGTTGCCTGGCGCAGCTGTGGGTCGCCGACGTCGATGTGGAGGCTGCGGATTTGTTCCGCGGCGTCTACGGCCGTCGCGTGCCGCTGCCGACCTATCCGTTCGAGCGCCGGTCGTACTGGGTCGAGGCGCCGAAGGAGCGTGCGGGCGTAGGTCCGGACAAGCGCGATTCCGCCGAGCGCGACATCGCCGATTGGTTCTATACGCCGGCGTGGAAACGCATTCCCCCTCCATCTGCGGCGAATGGCGAAAAGCAGAGCGGCTGCATTCTGGTGATGGGCGCTTCCGGCGACGATTTGACCGAGCGTCTGTGCGAGGTCTTGCAGGCCACGGGCCGGGCGGTGGTCCGAGCGGAGCAGGGGCCGGAGTTCGCACGACTCGGCGAGCGTCGCTACGCCCTGCGAATCGGCGCGCGCGATGACATCGAGCAGCTTCTGCGTCGCATCGACGCCGAGGTCGGACCGCTCTCCGATATCTGTCATTTGTGGAACGTCGATCTCGAAAGAGCGCTGCCTCCTGACGAGGCGGTCGAACGCGGCTTCTTCAGCCTGCTCGCCCTCGCGCAGGCGCTCGGAGCGACCGGCGGGCGCAAGGTCTCGCTGACAGTGGTGGCGAGCCGGCTCGAGGACGTGACGGGCGCCGAGCCCCTGTGCCCCGAAAAGGCGACCCTGCACGGGCCTTGCAAGGTCATTCCGCAAGAATACCCGCATATCGCCTGCCGCGTGATCGACGTGCCGCCGACGACGGATTCCGGCGCGCTGGAAAGGCTCGTGCGCCAGATCGCCGCCGAAATCGACGCTCCGGTCGAAGAGTCGATCGTCGCCTATCGAGGCCCGCACCGCTGGGCTCGCACGTTCGAACCGCTGCGCATCGAAACGCCGAGCGCCGGTTCATTGCGCAAGAACGGCGTCTATCTGATCACCGGCGGCTTGGGCGGCGTCGGTCTCGCGCTGGCGCGCCATCTGGCCGGGCAGTGGCAGGCGCGATTGGCGCTGCTCGGGCGCAATATCTCGCCGGACCAGGCCGAGGCGGCGGCCGAGCTGGAAGCGCTCGGCGTCGAGGTTCTGATCCTTCGGGCCGACGTGACCGAGGCGACGCAATTGCGCGCCGCCGTCGACGAGGCGCGTCGCCGCTTCGGCGCCCTGCATGGAGTCGTGCATGCGGCGGGCGTGGCGGGCGGCGGCATGATCGCGCAGCGCGAGCGCGCCGCGGTCGAGCGGGTGTTCGCGCCGAAGCTGCGAGGACCGAGAAATCTCATGGCTGCGCTCGAGGGGGAGATGCTCGACTTCGTGTTGCTGTGCTCCTCTCTCAGCGCGATCACCGGCGATTTCGGCCAAGTTGATTATTGCGCGGCCAACTGCTTCCTCGATGCGCTGGCGTCCGAAGAATCGCGTCGCGGCGAGACGCCTGTTCTATCCGTCAACTGGGATGCTTGGCGCGGCGTGGGAATGGCCATGAGCCAGAAATTGCCCGATGGCGTCGGCATCGCGCCGACGCAGGCCGGCGCGCTGCTCGAGAAAATTTTATCCGCTCCGCTCGGCGCGCGCGTGCTGATTTCTACTGTCGATCTCGACCGGCAGTTCGCGCAGGCGAACTCCGGCGCGCTCGCCGACCGCTTGCCGTCCGTTCTCCCGACGAAGCAGCAGCGGTCGCAGCCACGTCCTGCGCTCCGCACGATCTACATTCCGCCGTCCAATGAGCTAGAGGAGGGGCTGGTCGATCTGTGGGGAGAGTTCCTCGGACTGTCGTCCATCGGCGCCGAGGACAATTTGTTCGAGCTCGGCGGCGATTCGTTGCAGGCGGTTCAGCTGCTGGCGAAGGTGCGCCATGTCTATGGCGTCGAGATTCATCCGACCGCCTTCTTGGAACGACCGACGATCGCGGCTCTGGCTCTGCTCGTCGAGGAGCGGCTGATCGAGGAGATCGAGACGGAAAGCGTCGGCCTGGAGACCGCGCAACGCAGCTCTGCAACCGTATGAGAAGCACTCATGCCCGAGACGAATAAGCTCGCAGAACGTCGAGCGAGGCTCAGTCCCGACCAGCGTGTCAAGCTGGCGATGCGGTTGCGAGGCGAGGGCGACGTCGCCGCGGCGCATGTCATTCCACGCTGTCGGCAGGAGCAGCGCAGCCCGCTTTCTTTCGCGCAACAGCGCTTGTGGTTTCTCTGGAAACTCGATCCCGGCGGCGCGGCATATCATCTGAGCGGCGGACTGCGTTTGATCGGGCCGCTCGACGCCGCGGCGCTCCGGGCCAGCCTCGACGCTCTCGTCGACCGCCATGCGTCGTTGCGGACCGTCTTCCGAGAAGGGGATGACGGCGACGTGGAGCAGATCATCTCGCCGCGAGGCGAGGTGGCGCTTCCCTATGTCGACCTGAGCGGCGCCGATGCGGAGGCGCGCGAGCGTCGCATATGCGAGGAGACGCTGCAGTTGCGCGTGACGCCGTTCGATCTCGGCGCTGGTCCGCTGATGCGCGCGGAGCTGCTTCGTGTCGAGACGGACGAGCATCGATTGATCGTGGTGATGCATCATATCGTCTCGGATGCGCAGTCCACGCAGATCATCCTCGACGAGCTGCCGGAGCTGTATCGGGCGAATTTGCAGAAAGAGACGCCGCGGCTCCCCGACCCCCCCATCCGATATATCGATTACGCGGCTTGGCAGCGCGAATGGTTGGCCGGTCCGGAAGGGGAGCGACAGCTCGGCTGGTGGAAGGCGCAGCTGAGCAATGACGCTCCGGCGCTCGTGCTCGCGACCGATCGGCCACGCAATACGGACGGCCGTTACGCCGCCGCGACACACGCTGTCGAGATAGATGAGGACTTGGCGGCGAGGCTGCGCCAGAGAACGCAGTCGTTCGGCGCCACGCTGTTCATCGGCCTGCTCGCGGCGTTTCAGGCGCTGCTATTCCGCTATACCGGCGAGAGCGACATTCGCGTCGGCGTGCCGATCGGCAATCGCAATCGCGCGGAGGTCGCCGGAGTCGTCGGCTTCTTCGTGAACACGCAGGTGCTGCGCGCCGAACTCGACGGACGTGTCGTGCTGGCCGACTTGCTGCGCCGGACGCGAGACGTCGCCTTCGGCGCCCAAGCGCATCAGGACCTGCCGTTCGAGCGGCTGGTGGAGATTCTGCAGCCTGTCCGCAGCGTCGCCCACACCCCGCTGTTTCAGGTGGCGTTCAACCATCTTCGCCGCGACGACGGCGCGCTTCGGGCCTGGCCCGGCGTTTCGGCGCAGCGATTGGACTTCGACGCGCCGGCCACGCAGTTCGAGCTCGCTTTGGAGACCTGCGAGGATGCGGACGGCGGTTTGAGCGTGACGTTCACCTATGCGCGGGAGCTGTTCGATGCGACGACGATCGAGCGGATGGCGGGTCATTACATGGCGCTGCTGGAGGCGTTGGCGGAGCGGCCGGAGCAGGCGGTCGGCGATGTCGATCTTCTCGGCGCAGCGGAGCGGGCGCAATTGCGGCGGTGGGGCGCGAATGATCTGCGTTTCGCCGATGTGGAGCCCGTGCAGCGGCTGTTCGAGCGACAGGCGCGCAGCCGCCCCGACGCGATCGCGCTGACGTTCGACGGCGCATCGCTTTCTTATGGCGAGCTGAACGCGCGCGCCAACCGGCTGGCGCATCGTCTGATCGCATTGGGCGTGAAGCCGGATGCGCTGGTCGGCGTCGCGGTGGAGCGTTCGCTGGACATGGTGGCGGGCCTGCTGGCGGTTCTGAAGGCGGGCGGAGCCTATGTGCCGCTGGATCCGGACTATCCGGCGGATCGGCTGGCCTATATGGCGCAGGACAGCGGGATCGCCCTGCTGCTGACGCAGAGCGGGGTGAAGGAGCGTCTTGCTTTCGCGGATCGGCTGACGACGCTGGAGCTCGACCGGCTCGCCCTCGACGACGAATCCGATCTCGATCCTTCGGTCGCCGTTCATGCCGAGAGCCTCGCCTATGTGATCTACACCTCCGGCTCCACCGGACGCCCCAAGGGCGCGGCGATCCGGCATCGGTCGCTGGCGAGCTGCATGAACTGGATGCAGCACGCCTATGGGCTCACGGGCGACGATGCGGTTCTGCACAAGGCGCCTTTCGGCTTCGACGTGTCGGTGTGGGAAATCTTCTGGCCGTTGACTTCGGGGGCGCGCCTGGTGGCGGCGAATCCGGGAGATCACCGCGATCCCGAGCGGATCGTCGAGCTGATCCGCCGGCACGAGATCACGACGTTGAACTTCGTGCCGGCGATGCTGCAGGCGTTTCTGGCGCATGACGGCGTTGAGGTCGAGACGCGTCTGCGCCATGTGATCTGCGGCGGCGAAGCCATGCCGGCGGCGACGCAGCGGGACGCCCTGCGGCGCTTGAAGGGAGCGAGCCTGGAGAATCTGTATGGTCCGACCGAGACGACGATCCATGTCACGCGATGGCGTTGCCGCGACGATGGCGGCAGCCGGGTTCCGATCGGCCGGCCGATCGCGGAGACGCAGGTCCATGTGCTGGACGCGGCGCTGGCTCCCGCTCCGGCGGGCGTCGCGGGGGAGCTCTATATCGGCGGAGAATTGCTGGCGCGCGGCTACTCGAATCGTCCGGCGCTGAGCGCGGAGCGGTTTGTCGCCGATCCGTTCGACGATCATGGCGGGCGGCTGTATCGCACCGGCGATCTGGCGCGCTGGAACAGCGAGGGCGCGCTGGAATATCTCGGGCGGATCGACCATCAGGTGAAGGTGCGGGGGTTCCGCATCGAGCTGGGGGAGATCGAGGCGCAGCTGCTGGCGCAGCCGGAGGTGCGCGAGGCGGCCGTGGTCGCGCAGGCCGGTCCTGCGGGCGCGCGGCTCGTCGGTTATGTATCGGCGGCGGCCGGGCGTGCGATCGACGCCGCGGCGCTGCGCGCGCGGCTGCGCGAGACGCTGCCGGATCATATGACGCCGGGCGCGCTCGTCGTGCTGGAGAGCCTGCCGCTGAACGCGAACGGCAAGATCGATCGCAAGGCGCTGCCGGCGGCGGAGTTCGTGAGCGATCGCGGCTATGAGCCGCCGCAGGGCGACGTCGAAGAGGCGCTCGCCGCCATCTGGGCCGAGACGCTCGGCGTCACCCGCGTCGGACGAAACGATAACTTCTTCGAGCTCGGCGGGGATTCGCTCTCGGCCGTGCAGCTCGTCACCCGAGCGCGAAGACGAATGCGAGCGAATTTGGTCGTTCGTGATGTCTTCGAATATTCCACGCTGCGAGAAATGGCTCTAGGCGCGAATGTGATGGGCGTAGCGGCGGGCGAAGAAGCGCTGCTGGAAATCGATTGCTTCATCGATAGCCTGGAGGGCGTATGATGGAAAGCGCGGCAGCCCGTCGAATCGCGGAACGCTTCGTCACCCTGTCTCTGGAACAGCGTCACGCAGTATACGAGCGGATCAGATCTCAGGGCTTCACCATCGACGAGTTTCCGATTCTGCCTCGCGGCGAGGAGCTCGGGGTAGCGTGCGGGACGTCCTATTCTCAGCTTCGGCAATGGTTTTTGTGGCGACTTGATTCTTCGAGCACGGCGTATCACATCAGCGGGGCTCTTCGGCTCGAGGGGGCGCTCGATGTCCCGGCGCTGCGGGCGAGTTTCGCCGCGCTGGTGGAGCGTCACGAGTCGCTTCGCACGGTGTTCCGGGCGGATGCGGACGGCCGCGTGGAGCAGCATATTCTCGCCGCGATGCCGATCGACGCGCCGCTGATCGATCTCTGCGGGCTCGGCGACGCCGAGCGCGAGGCCCGCATGCGCGAGCAGGCGCAGGCGATCGGCGACCTCCCTTTCGATCTGACGCAGGGCCCTCTGCTGCGGGTGGCGCTGATCAGGACCGCCCGCGAAGAGCATGTGCTGGTGGTGGTGATGCACCACATCGTCTCCGACGGCTGGTCGATGCAGATCATCGTCGAGGAGTTCGTCGCCCAATATCGGGCGCGGCTGCGCGGCGAAGCGCCGGCGCTGGAGCCTCTGCCGATCCAATATGCCGATTATGCGGCGTGGCAGCGCAACTGGCTCGAGGCGGGCGAGAAGGAGCGGCAGCTCTCCTATTGGCGGGGGCGGCTCGGCGACGAGCATCCCGTGCTGCAATTGCCGACGGACCATCCACGCAAGGCGGAAGGAAGCTATCGCGCGGGGCGTTACGCCGTCGAGGCGCCGGCGCGTCTCGTCGGCGCTCTGCAGCGCCGTGCGCAGGCGGAAGAAGCGACCTTGTTCATGGCGTTGCTGGCGAGCCTGCAGGCGCTGCTGCATCGCTACGCCGGCGAGAGCGATATCCGCGTCGGCGTGCCGATCGCCAATCGTCATCGGGCGGAGACGGAGGGCGTCGTGGGCTTCTTCGTGAACACGCAGGTGCTGCGCAATGTCGTCGAGCCCCGGCAGAGCCTTACGCAGCTGTTGCGGCGGACGCGGGAAGCGGCGTTGGGCGCTCAGGCGCATCAGGACTTGCCGTTCGAGCAATTGGTGGAGGCTCTGCAGCCGGAACGCAATCTGGGAACCAATCCTCTGTTCCAGGTGATGTTCAATCACCAGCGGCAGGATCGGCGGGCGCTGCGGGATCTGCCGGGATTGCGATTGACGGAGCTCGCGCTCGGGGATCAGGGCGCGCAATTCGAGCTGGCGGTGGACAGCGTCGAGGATGCGGACGGCGGTTTGAGCGTGACGTTCATCTATGCGCGGGAGCTGTTCGATGCGACGACGATCGAGCGGATGGCGGGTCATTACATGGCGCTGCTGGAGGCGTTGGCGGAGCGGCCGGAGCAGGCGGTCGGCGATGTCGATCTTCTCGGCGCAGCGGAGCGGGCGCAATTGCGGCGGTGGGGCGCGAATGATCTGCGTTTCGCCGATGTGGAGCCCGTGCAGCGGCTGTTCGAGCGACAGGCGCGCAGCCGCCCCGACGCGATCGCGCTGACGTTCGACGGCGCATCGCTTTCTTATGGCGAGCTGAACGCGCGCGCCAACCGGCTGGCGCATCGTCTGATCGCATTGGGCGTGAAGCCGGATGCGCTGGTCGGCGTCGCGGTGGAGCGTTCGCTGGACATGGTGGCGGGCCTGCTGGCGGTTCTGAAGGCGGGCGGAGCCTATGTGCCGCTGGATCCGGACTATCCGGCGGATCGGCTGGCCTATATGGCGCAGGACAGCGGGATCGCCCTGCTGCTGACGCAGAGCGGGGTGAAGGAGCGTCTTGCTTTCGCGGATCGGCTGACGACGCTGGAGCTCGACCGGCTCGCCCTCGACGACGAATCCGATCTCGATCCTTCGGTCGCCGTTCATGCCGAGAGCCTCGCCTATGTGATCTACACCTCCGGCTCCACCGGACGCCCCAAGGGCGCGGCGATCCGGCATCGGTCGCTGGCGAGCTGCATGAACTGGATGCAGCACGCCTATGGGCTCACGGGCGACGATGCGGTTCTGCACAAGGCGCCTTTCGGCTTCGACGTGTCGGTGTGGGAAATCTTCTGGCCGTTGACTTCGGGGGCGCGCCTGGTGGCGGCGAATCCGGGAGATCACCGCGATCCCGAGCGGATCGTCGAGCTGATCCGCCGGCACGAGATCACGACGTTGAACTTCGTGCCGGCGATGCTGCAGGCGTTTCTGGCGCATGACGGCGTTGAGGTCGAGACGCGTCTGCGCCATGTGATCTGCGGCGGCGAAGCCATGCCGGCGGCGACGCAGCGGGACGCCCTGCGGCGCTTGAAGGGAGCGAGCCTGGAGAATCTGTATGGTCCGACCGAGACGACGATCCATGTCACGCGATGGCGTTGCCGCGACGATGGCGGCAGCCGGGTTCCGATCGGCCGGCCGATCGCGGAGACGCAGGTCCATGTGCTGGACGCGGCGCTGGCTCCCGCTCCGGCGGGCGTCGCGGGGGAGCTCTATATCGGCGGAGAATTGCTGGCGCGCGGCTACTCGAATCGTCCGGCGCTGAGCGCGGAGCGGTTTGTCGCCGATCCGTTCGACGATCATGGCGGGCGGCTGTATCGCACCGGCGATCTGGCGCGCTGGAACAGCGAGGGCGCGCTGGAATATCTCGGGCGGATCGACCATCAGGTGAAGGTGCGGGGGTTCCGCATCGAGCTGGGGGAGATCGAGGCGCAGCTGCTGGCGCAGCCGGAGGTGCGCGAGGCGGCCGTGGTCGCGCAGGCCGGTCCTGCGGGCGCGCGGCTCGTCGGTTATGTATCGGCGGCGGCCGGGCGTGCGATCGACGCCGCGGCGCTGCGCGCGCGGCTGCGCGAGACGCTGCCGGATCATATGACGCCGGGCGCGCTCGTCGTGCTGGAGAGCCTGCCGCTGAACGCGAACGGCAAGATCGATCGCAAGGCGCTGCCGGCGGCGGAGTTCGTGAGCGATCGCGGCTATGAGCCGCCGCAGGGCGACGTCGAAGAGGCGCTCGCCGCCATCTGGGCCGAGACGCTCGGCGTCACCCGCGTCGGACGAAACGATAACTTCTTCGAGCTCGGCGGGGATTCTATTCTGAGCTTGCAGATCGTGGCGAGACTCCATCGGGCAGGATGGAAAATTGCGCCGCGCCAAATGTTCGAACGCCAGACCGTTGCGGAATTGGCGCCGTGGGCGGAAAAAGCAAACGAAAACTATGAACGCTCGAATCCACGCCGGCCGAACGCTCCGCTCTTGCAGCTCAGCCGGGCCGAGATCGACGCGCTCGCAATTCCGGTCGAATCGATCGAGGACATTCTTCCGCTGACGCCGATGCAGCAAGGCATGCTCCTGCACACGCTGCTCGACCCGAAATCCGGCATGTATCTGATGCAGGACAGGTTCGACATTCATAGCGCTCTCGACATCGATGCTCTTTGGCGAAGCTGGGATATCGCATTTCAGGAGCACGCCGCGCTTCGCGCCGGATTCATTTGGCAAGGCATGGAAACGCCGTGTCAAATCATTCATCGAAACGTGACGCTACCGAAGGAGGGCCTCGACCTGCGTCATCTCGAACGATCGACGGCAATCGCCCATATCGAGCAGATTTTGGAGGAGGAGCTCGCTACCGGCTTCGACATGAGCAGGGCTCCGCTCATACGTTTGCGTCTGGCGCAAATCTCCGATCACGAATTCCATCTGGTGCTCAGCTTTCATCACATGCTGATGGATGCTTGGTGCTCGGGTTTGTTGATGGGAGAAGTTCTATCCGAGTATGACAAACTTATAGCGACGAGCGAGCCGCCTCGACCTCCTGCGCCGTCGACTCCTTACCGAGATTTTCTCTCATGGCTGCTTCGCCAAGACCGCGATGCCGCGCTTCGCTATTGGCGTGAGAACCTCGCCGGCTTCAATCAGGTGACGCCATTGCCTGTCAATCGGCGGGCGCCGGCGGGCGCCGCCGGATCGAGAATGGTCAATGTCAGAACCGCGCTCTCGGCGGAGCAGACGCGGCAGTTGAACGCTGTTTCGAAGCGCGAGCGGATTACGCCGAACACGCTCGTCCAAGGCGCCTGGGCGTTGGTTCTCGCACGCTACTCGGGACTTCGGGAGGTGTTGTTCGGCGTCACCGTCGCCGGTCGTCCCGCAGAACTGCCCGAGCTGCACCGGACGATTGGCTTGTTCATCAACACTATTCCTTTGCGTGTGCAGCTGCCTGATCCCGGCTCTGCGACAAACGTGGCCGAATGGCTGCGCGCGATGCTGTCCCAGAATCTGGAGGCGAGGGAGTTCGCATATTTGCCCTTGGTCGAAGTGCACGGGCTGACCGGCATGCCGCATGATCAGTCGCTGTTCGATAGTCTATTCGTCTTTGAAAATGCTCCCGTGGACGTATCGCTCATCGCAAGGGCGAAACAATGGTCTGTCCATGACGCCAGCTCGCGCACTCATACCAACTATCCGATCACCGTCGTGGTCGTTCCCGAGAATGAAATGCTGTTGCAGATCACCTATGACGAGCGATTTTTCGACGCTGTGGTCGCCGAACAGCTGTTGAGGAGCTTTCGACATATCGTGGAGCAACTCATCAGCGCTCCCGCCGCCACTCTCGATGCAGTTCGCGCGCTGCCAGATTCGGAGCAGCTCTCCTTGATTGCCAGCGGCCGAGGGCCGGATCGCGCGCAGCCATTCGAATTGGGATTTGTCGGACTGTTTCAGCGGCAGGTGGCGATCCACGCTGGCCGTATCGCGGCTCGGTGTGGAAGCCTTTCCATTACTTACGAAGCGCTCGACGCGTCGACCAACCGGATCGCGCGACTGCTGCTGGATGCGGATGTGACGCCCGGCCGGACGGCGCTCGTGTTTGCGGAGCGGAGTATCGGCTTCTTGGAGATCGTGGTCGGATGCTTCAAAGCGGGCGCCGCATATTTGGCCGTCGATGTGGACATGCCAGTCCAGAGGCTGGCGCAAGTCGTCGCTTCCTCCGACGCACAGGTCATCGTCGTAGGACCCGGCTGCGCGGCGATGTTGAACCTCGTGCTGTCGTCGCTGCCCGCGACCTTCGCTACGCCCCGCATCATCGATTTTTCGCTCGCACGCGATATGTCCAGTGGAAGACTGCCTGTCATTCCCGTTCATCCGGATCTTCCGACTTATGTGATTTTCACGTCCGGCTCGACCGGCGAGCCCAAGGGCGCTGTGGTGACGAGCAGGGGAATGCTCAACAATCAACTCAGCAAGATCGATCTGTTCTCGCTGGGCTGCGACGACGTCATCGCGCAGACGGCTCTGCAGAGTTTCGATATTTCCGTATGGCAGCTGCTGTGCGGCCTGCTTTGTGGGGCGTGTGTCGAAATCGTTCCGACGATCGTGACGCGTGATCCGATCGCGCTCCTCGGTCTCCTAGAGGAGCGCGGAGTCACGGTGTTCGAGTGCGTGCCATCGATGATGCAGGCGATGATGGAGGCCGCCCCTATCTCATTGCCGAAGCTGCGTGTGACCTTGGTGACGGGAGAGGCGGCAAAGCTGGCGCATGTACAGGTTTGGCACGATCGCTATCGGCAGACGATCCTGGTGAATGCTTATGGTCCAGCGGAATGCGCCGATGACGTGGCTCTGCAAATGAAGTTTCCCGGCGAAGCGCTCGACGCAACGGAATCCTGGACCGACGGAACATTTCCCATTGGCCGGGCGGTAGACAATATTCATCTTTGCGTGCTCGACGATAATCTCGATCCGGTTCCTGCTGGCGTTCCAGGTGATCTCTATGTGGCCGGAATAGGCGTCGGACAAGGATATCTGCAGCGTCCGGACCTCACCGCCGAGCGATTTGTCGCCGATCTGTTTTCGGGTGTCGAGGGGGCTCGGATGTATCGCACCGGCGATATCGTTCGGCAAGGATTCGACGGAGTGTTCCATTACTTGGGGCGCTCGGATAGCCAAGTCAAAATTCGAGGACACCGGATCGAGCTCGGAGAGGTCGAAGCACTGCTCGTTCAGCATGGCGACGTGCAGAACGCGGTCGTCACCGCTTGCGTGGATACGGCGCGAGGGCAACGACTCGTCGCTCATGTCGTGCCCGTGTCTTCATCCGAACATGTCGAGGATTTATTCGTCGAGTTGCGTGCGTATATGGAGCATCGGCTGCCCGACTATATGGTCCCCACTATTTGGATGCGGCTCGACGCCCTGCCCACGAATGCGAATGGAAAGGTCGATCGGCGAGCGCTGCCTGCCCCCGAATTTTCGTCGGACAGCAGAGCCTTTCGGGCGCCAGTCACCGAAACGCAGATGCGTCTGGCGGATATCTGGCGGCAGGTTCTGAATGTGGATCGTGTCGGGCTTGATGACAATTTCTTCGAATTGGGCGGGCACTCGCTGAGCGCTATGCAGGTGATTGCCCGGATTCAAAGCGTTCTACGCCAGGACGTTCCGATCAATGTTCTGATTTCATCGCCAACCTTCGAGCGATTTTCGTCGAGCGTCGATGAACGAGGCGGTCACGTGAGTGACCACACGCTGGAACGCCTGGACACATTCTTGAGCGTGTTGGAGAATTCTTGATGGATCGCTCGGTGGCTGTTCGTTTGATGGAGCGGTTTGGCTCGGCTTCTGCCGAAAACAGATGCGCTTTCTACGCCAAGATGCGTAGCGAAGGTGTGGCGCTATCGCAGTTGCCGATCGTTCCGCGGCCTGCTTGCGCCGGTAGGGGAGAGACGCCGTCCTATTCTCAGCTTCGGCAATGGTTTTTGTGGCGACTTGATTCTTCGAGCACGGCGTATCACATCAGCGGGGCTCTTCGGCTCGAGGGGGCGCTCGATGTCCCGGCGCTGCGGGCGAGTTTCGCCGCGCTGGTGGAGCGTCACGAGTCGCTTCGCACGGTGTTCCGGGCGGATGCGGACGGCCGCGTGGAGCAGCATATTCTCGCCGCGATGCCGATCGACGCGCCGCTGATCGATCTCTGCGGGCTCGGCGACGCCGAGCGCGAGGCCCGCATGCGCGAGCAGGCGCAGGCGATCGGCGACCTCCCTTTCGATCTGACGCAGGGCCCTCTGCTGCGGGTGGCGCTGATCAGGACCGCCCGCGAAGAGCATGTGCTGGTGGTGGTGATGCACCACATCGTCTCCGACGGCTGGTCGATGCAGATCATCGTCGAGGAGTTCGTCGCCCAATATCGGGCGCGGCTGCGCGGCGAAGCGCCGGCGCTGGAGCCTCTGCCGATCCAATATGCCGATTATGCGGCGTGGCAGCGCAACTGGCTCGAGGCGGGCGAGAAGGAGCGGCAGCTCTCCTATTGGCGGGGGCGGCTCGGCGACGAGCATCCCGTGCTGCAATTGCCGACGGACCATCCACGCAAGGCGGAAGGAAGCTATCGCGCGGGGCGTTACGCCGTCGAGGCGCCGGCGCGTCTCGTCGGCGCTCTGCAGCGCCGTGCGCAGGCGGAAGAAGCGACCTTGTTCATGGCGTTGCTGGCGAGCCTGCAGGCGCTGCTGCATCGCTACGCCGGCGAGAGCGATATCCGCGTCGGCGTGCCGATCGCCAATCGTCATCGGGCGGAGACGGAGGGCGTCGTGGGCTTCTTCGTGAACACGCAGGTGCTGCGCAATGTCGTCGAGCCCCGGCAGAGCCTCACGCAGCTGTTGCGGCGGACGCGGGAAGCGGCGTTGGGCGCTCAGGCGCATCAGGACTTGCCGTTCGAGCAATTGGTGGAGGCTCTGCAGCCGGAACGCAATCTGGGAACCAATCCTCTGTTCCAGGTGATGTTCAATCACCAGCGGCAGGATCGGCGGGCGCTGCGGGATCTGCCGGGATTGCGATTGACGGAGCTCGCGCTCGGGGATCAGGGCGCGCAATTCGAGCTGGCGGTGGACAGCGTCGAGGATGCGGACGGCGGTTTGAGCGTGACGTTCATCTATGCGCGGGAGCTGTTCGATGCGACGACGATCGAGCGGATGGCGGGTCATTACATGGCGCTGCTGGAGGCGTTGGCGGAGCGGCCGGAGCAGGCGGTCGGCGATGTCGATCTTCTCGGCGCAGCGGAGCGGGCGCAATTGCGGCGGTGGGGCGCGAATGATCTGCGTTTCGCCGATGTGGAGCCCGTGCAGCGGCTGTTCGAGCGACAGGCGCGCAGCCGCCCCGACGCGATCGCGCTGACGTTCGACGGCGCATCGCTTTCTTATGGCGAGCTGAACGCGCGCGCCAACCGGCTGGCGCATCGTCTGATCGCATTGGGCGTGAAGCCGGATGCGCTGGTCGGCGTCGCGGTGGAGCGTTCGCTGGACATGGTGGCGGGCCTGCTGGCGGTTCTGAAGGCGGGCGGAGCCTATGTGCCGCTGGATCCGGACTATCCGGCGGATCGGCTGGCCTATATGGCGCAGGACAGCGGGATCGCCCTGCTGCTGACGCAGAGCGGGGTGAAGGAGCGTCTTGCTTTCGCGGATCGGCTGACGACGCTGGAGCTCGACCGGCTCGCCCTCGACGACGAATCCGATCTCGATCCTTCGGTCGCCGTTCATGCCGAGAGCCTCGCCTATGTGATCTACACCTCCGGCTCCACCGGACGCCCCAAGGGCGCGGCGATCCGGCATCGGTCGCTGGCGAGCTGCATGAACTGGATGCAGCACGCCTATGGGCTCACGGGCGACGATGCGGTTCTGCACAAGGCGCCTTTCGGCTTCGACGTGTCGGTGTGGGAAATCTTCTGGCCGTTGACTTCGGGGGCGCGCCTGGTGGCGGCGAATCCGGGAGATCACCGCGATCCCGAGCGGATCGTCGAGCTGATCCGCCGGCACGAGATCACGACGTTGAACTTCGTGCCGGCGATGCTGCAGGCGTTTCTGGCGCATGACGGCGTTGAGGTCGAGACGCGTCTGCGCCATGTGATCTGCGGCGGCGAAGCCATGCCGGCGGCGACGCAGCGGGACGCCCTGCGGCGCTTGAAGGGAGCGAGCCTGGAGAATCTGTATGGTCCGACCGAGACGACGATCCATGTCACGCGATGGCGTTGCCGCGACGATGGCGGCAGCCGGGTTCCGATCGGCCGGCCGATCGCGGAGACGCAGGTCCATGTGCTGGACGCGGCGCTGGCTCCCGCTCCGGCGGGCGTCGCGGGGGAGCTCTATATCGGCGGAGAATTGCTGGCGCGCGGCTACTCGAATCGTCCGGCGCTGAGCGCGGAGCGGTTTGTCGCCGATCCGTTCGACGATCATGGCGGGCGGCTGTATCGCACCGGCGATCTGGCGCGCTGGAACAGCGAGGGCGCGCTGGAATATCTCGGGCGGATCGACCATCAGGTGAAGGTGCGGGGGTTCCGCATCGAGCTGGGGGAGATCGAGGCGCAGCTGCTGGCGCAGCCGGAGGTGCGCGAGGCGGCCGTGGTCGCGCAGGCCGGTCCTGCGGGCGCGCGGCTCGTCGGTTATGTATCGGCGGCGGCCGGGCGTGCGATCGACGCCGCGGCGCTGCGCGCGCGGCTGCGCGAGACGCTGCCGGATCATATGACGCCGGGCGCGCTCGTCGTGCTGGAGAGCCTGCCGCTGAACGCGAACGGCAAGATCGATCGCAAGGCGCTGCCGGCGGCGGAGTTCGTGAGCGATCGCGGCTATGAGCCGCCGCAGGGCGACGTCGAAGAGGCGCTCGCCGCCATCTGGGCCGAGACGCTCGGCGTCACCCGCGTCGGACGAAACGATAACTTCTTCGAGCTCGGCGGACACTCCTTGCTCGCGTCGCAGGTCGTCGCGCTTCTGGCGATCCGTCACGCCTGCGAGGTCTCCGTTCGGCTCCTGTTCGAGACGCCGGTGCTGCATGAATGCGCCGCCGAACTCCCGCCATCGTGGTCGACCACCGCCGCCTCGCGCAGCGACCGGCTGGCGCGGATCGATAGCCTTATGAGCGAATTCGAGGTTTGACTGATGGAACGTGATGATCAGCGTCTCGCTCGCCGCTTCGCTGCGCTTACCCCTGACGCACGATGCAATTTCTTAAAGAAGCTTCGCGAAGCCGGGCTGAGTTTCGCCGAGCTTCCCATCGTGAGAGCGGACAGGGGCGATCCGATTCCGATCTCCTACGCCCAGCGCAGTCTGTGGTTGACCTGGAAGCTGGACCCGACGAGCCCGGCCTACAATTTGCCCGGCGCATTGCGTTTCAAAGGATCGCTGAACGTAAGCGCATTGCTGTCCGCGGTGCGGGCTCTCATCGAACGGCACGAGACTTTGCACACCGTCTTACGGGCCGGCGCCGACGGCGATCCGGTTCAGGTGGTCATGTCGCCGAGCGCTATCGGCGCTGAAGTCGTGGATTTGGGTCGGGTCCCCGAGCAGCTTCGCTTCGAAGAGCTGCGCCGGCTGCAGCATCGCTTCGCACAAGCTCCATTCATACTCGATGCAGAGCCACCCGTGCGAACCGTGTTGTGGAAGCTCGGTGAAAGTGACCATGTCTTGGGTATCGTTCTTCACCATATTGCGGGCGACGGCGTATCCGCTCGCATATTGCTCGAGGAGCTTCTTCATCTGTATCAAATCGAATGTGATCCGAAAGTGGAAAGGCTGCAGCCGCTGCCGGTCCAATTCGCGGATTATGTCGTTTGGCAACGTAATTGGTTCGAGGCGGGCGAGAAAGAACGACAATTGGCTTACTGGCGCGCCCGGCTCGGCGATGACCATCCTGTGTTGGAACTACCCTTCGACAGGGCGCGAGGATCGTCGCCCGAAAGAAAAGAAGGCCGCCATCATTTCAGATTGTCCGCGGGGACGAGCGCAGGACTCGCGGTCTTGGCCAAAGAGCACGACGCCTCTCTGTTCATGGTCATGCTCGCGCTATTCATGCTGTTGTTGCGCCGCCTCAGCGGGCAGAGCGATATCCGCGTCGGGGTTCCGATTGCCAATCGCGCACGCGCCGAAGTTCGCGGCATGGTCGCGTGCTTGACCAATGTTCTGGTATTGCGAACCCGCGTGGAGACGTTCCGAATTTTTTCCGACCTGCTCGGCGATGTGCGAAAAGCAGTTCTGGACGCCCATAGTTACCCGGATCTTCCTTTCGATCTGTTGGTGGAAGCGCTGCAGCCCGAGCGCCAGCCGAATGTGAATCCGCTGTTCCAGGTGAAATGCACGCAACAAGATGATGTGCCGGCCGATTGGGAACTGCCCGGCCTCGAAATCCAGGTCGAAGACTTTTCAGCGGGGGACGCCCATTTTGATCTCAGTCTCGACTTTGTCGATGGCGCCGATGGCGTCGAAGCGATATTCGCCTATCCGCAGGGGCTGTTCGATCGTGATTCGATCCAGCGCTTCGCACATATGTTCGAAATATTGGCGAAGCAGGTTGTCGAGCGCCCCGGATCCAAATTGAGCGAATTGGATCTCGGGGAGAAATCCTCCTGTCTGCCAGGCGACCGGCGAGCATTCGATAATGCCGATGTGTTGGGCTTGTGGATCGCGTCTGTTCGTCGCTTCGGGAGCCGAACCGCTGTTCGCGATGAACGTCACACCTATAGCTACGAGGAGCTCGACGCTCAGTCCGATAGGCTCGCAGCGGAATTGACGGATCGTGATATCGGCCTGGAAGCGCGAGTGGGTATTCTAGCAGAGCGCTCGTGTGAATTCGTGCTGGGCGTGCTCGCGGCGCTCAAGGCAGGAGCCGCCTACGTGCCGCTGGATCCGCAACTGCCCACGGAACGCCTCGCCTTTCAGGCCGAAGATAGCGGCGTTCGCGCTCTCTTGTGCACGAAATCGCCGGCATGGACGATCCCGGCGCCGATCATTCGATTAGCGTTCGACGAAGAGACGAATGGCCGGCGCATTTTGCGAGACAGTCCGCATCCGGATCAGGCGGCATATGTCGTTTACACCTCCGGCTCCACGGGAAAGCCCAAAGGTGTGGTCGTCACTCGCGAAGCGCTCGCCAATTATGTGCAGGCGGTTCTCGAGCAAATGAATCTCCCCGAACGCGCGACGGAAGTCGCCATGGCGTCGACCGTGGCGGCGGATTTGGGCAACACGAGCCTGTTCGGCGCCTTGTGCAGCGGACGCACTTTGCACCTCGTTTCGCAGGATCGCGCTTTCGATCCCGACGCCTTTGCGCAATTCATGGCGGATCGGCGTATCGATGTGCTCAAGATCGTGCCCAGTCATCTGCAAGCGCTCATGAATGCAAATGCGCCCGCCGACGTGCTGCCGACCACTCGACTGGTGGTCGGAGGCGAAGCGACGCGCTGGCCGTTATTCGAACGGATAGCCGCGCTCAAGCCCGCATGTGCGGTTCTCAATCACTATGGCCCGACCGAAACAACTGTCGGCATACTCACCCAGGAAGCAAGCAACGCAGCGCGACTGGCCGATTCATTGCCGGTGGGAAAGCCTCTCGCGAACTGCGATGCATATGTGCTCGACGCCGAGCTCGATCCGGCTCCACACGGGGTCGCGGGTGAGCTGTATCTGGGTGGCGTCGGTTTGGCGCGCGGCTATCAGTCGCGAGCGGCGCAAACGGCCGATCGGTTCATCGCCGCCCCTTTTCAAACAGGCGGGCGGTTATATCGCACGGGCGATCGCGTCAAGGCGCTGAAAGACGGCAGCCTGGAATTTCTCGGCCGCGTCGACGATCAGGTGAAAATTCGAGGCTACCGTGTGGAATTGCGGGAAGTCGCGCACGCCTTGCGGCAGCAGCGGGGAATTGCGGAGGCCGAGGTCGTCGCAACGCAGGATGACGACGGCCGCCATCGGCTCGATGCTTATGTGGTGGCGCGTCCAGGTGAACGGATCGATGTAGAGCGTGTGCGCGAATCGCTCGCCCGAACGCTGCCCGATTACATGATGCCGGGCGCGATCATGGCGCTGGATGCGCTGCCGCTGACCGTCAATGGAAAGGTCGATCGCAAAGCTCTGCCGGCGCCGGCCGATCGTGGGGCAAAGGGCTATGAGGCGCCGCAGGGTAGGGTGGAGGAAGCGCTGGCCGGCGTTTGGGCCGAAGTGTTCGGCGTCGAGCGTGCCGGTCGGAACGATGATTTCTTCGTTCTGGGGGGCGATTCGATTCTTGCGTTGAAGCTCGTGGCGCGAGCGCGCAAGCACGGCGTTCATATGCTGCCCAAGCAGCTGTTCGCAGGGAAGACGCTCGCCGGTATGGCGCGGCTCGTGGACGAAGCATCGGCGAAGGAAGGGGAAGAGTCGACGCAGCCGAAGTTGCAGAGAGCGCATGGAACCCGGCCGCTTTCGGCGTCCTACGCGCAGGCGCGCCAATGGTTTTTGTGGCGACTTGATTCTTCGAGCACGGCGTATCACATCAGCGGGGCTCTTCGGCTCGAGGGGGCGCTCGATGTCCCGGCGCTGCGGGCGAGTTTCGCCGCGCTGGTGGAGCGTCACGAGTCGCTTCGCACGGTGTTCCGGGCGGATGCGGACGGCCGCGTGGAGCAGCATATTCTCGCCGCGATGCCGATCGACGCGCCGCTGATCGATCTCTGCGGGCTCGGCGACGCCGAGCGCGAGGCCCGCATGCGCGAGCAGGCGCAGGCGATCGGCGACCTCCCTTTCGATCTGACGCAGGGCCCTCTGCTGCGGGTGGCGCTGATCAGGACCGCCCGCGAAGAGCATGTGCTGGTGGTGGTGATGCACCACATCGTCTCCGACGGCTGGTCGATGCAGATCATCGTCGAGGAGTTCGTCGCCCAATATCGGGCGCGGCTGCGCGGCGAAGCGCCGGCGCTGGAGCCTCTGCCGATCCAATATGCCGATTATGCGGCGTGGCAGCGCAACTGGCTCGAGGCGGGCGAGAAGGAGCGGCAGCTCTCCTATTGGCGGGGGCGGCTCGGCGACGAGCATCCCGTGCTGCAATTGCCGACGGACCATCCACGCAAGGCGGAAGGAAGCTATCGCGCGGGGCGTTACGCCGTCGAGGCGCCGGCGCGTCTCGTCGGCGCTCTGCAGCGCCGTGCGCAGGCGGAAGAAGCGACCTTGTTCATGGCGTTGCTGGCGAGCCTGCAGGCGCTGCTGCATCGCTACGCCGGCGAGAGCGATATCCGCGTCGGCGTGCCGATCGCCAATCGTCATCGGGCGGAGACGGAGGGCGTCGTGGGCTTCTTCGTGAACACGCAGGTGCTGCGCAATGTCGTCGAGCCCCGGCAGAGCCTTACGCAGCTGTTGCGGCGGACGCGGGAAGCGGCGTTGGGCGCTCAGGCGCATCAGGACTTGCCGTTCGAGCAATTGGTGGAGGCTCTGCAGCCGGAACGCAATCTGGGAACCAATCCTCTGTTCCAGGTGATGTTCAATCACCAGCGGCAGGATCGGCGGGCGCTGCGGGATCTGCCGGGATTGCGATTGACGGAGCTCGCGCTCGGGGATCAGGGCGCGCAATTCGAGCTGGCGGTGGACAGCGTCGAGGATGCGGACGGCGGTTTGAGCGTGACGTTCATCTATGCGCGGGAGCTGTTCGATGCGACGACGATCGAGCGGATGGCGGGTCATTACATGGCGCTGCTGGAGGCGTTGGCGGAGCGGCCGGAGCAGGCGGTCGGCGATGTCGATCTTCTCGGCGCAGCGGAGCGGGCGCAGTTGCGGCGGTGGGGCGCGAATGATCTGCGTTTCGCCGATGTGGAGCCCGTGCAGCGGCTGTTCGAGCGACAGGCGCGCAGCCGCCCCGACGCGATCGCGCTGACGTTCGACGGCGCATCGCTTTCTTATGGCGAGCTGAACGCGCGCGCCAACCGGCTGGCGCATCGTCTGATCGCATTGGGCGTGAAGCCGGATGCGCTGGTCGGCGTCGCGGTGGAGCGTTCGCTGGACATGGTGGCGGGCCTGCTGGCGGTTCTGAAGGCGGGCGGAGCCTATGTGCCGCTGGATCCGGACTATCCGGCGGATCGGCTGGCCTATATGGCGCAGGACAGCGGGATCGCCCTGCTGCTGACGCAGAGCGGGGTGAAGGAGCGTCTTGCTTTCGCGGAGCGTCTGACGACGCTGGAGCTCGACCGGCTCGCTCTCGACGACGAATCCGATCTCGATCCTTCGGTCGCCGTTCATGCCGAGAGCCTCGCCTATGTGATCTACACCTCCGGCTCCACCGGACGCCCCAAGGGCGCCCAGCTTTGCCACCGCAATGTCGCCCGGTTGCTCTCTGCGACCGACGCCTGGTTCCAGTTCGGCGTGCGCGACGTGTGGACGATGTTCCACTCCTACGCTTTCGACTTCTCTGTGTGGGAGATATTCGGAGCGCTATGCACGGGCGGGCATCTGGTCGTGGCGCCCTATTGGGTGAGCCGCTCGCCGGAGGATTTTCTGCGACTGTTGCGCCGGCATGGAGTGACCGTGCTCAACCAGACGCCTTCGGCGTTCGGTCAATTGATGAATGCGATCGGGCCATATGACGAGTCGCTGGCTCTGCGGGCCGTGATCTTCGGCGGGGAGGCGCTCGATCCGGAACGCTTGCGTCCGTGGATCGAGCGCTGGGGCGATGAACGGCCGCGATTGATCAACATGTATGGGATCACCGAGACCACGGTGCATGTCACCTACCGACCGATCACGGCGAAGGACCTGCAAGGGCGCCGTAGCCCTGTCGGCGTGGCCATTCCGGACCTCGGACTGAGAGTGCTGGACGGCTCGTTACATCTTGCGCCGATCGGCGTTGCGGGCGAGTTGTATGTGGCCGGGGACGGTCTGGCGCGCAGTTATCTGAATCGGCCCACGCTGAGCGCGGAGCGGTTTGTCGCCGATCCGTTCGACGATCATGGCGGGCGGCTGTATCGCACCGGCGATCTGGCGCGCTGGAATAGCGACGGCGAGCTGGAATATCTCGGCCGTATCGATCATCAGGTGAAGGTGCGAGGCTTCCGCATCGAGCTGGGCGAGATCGAGGCGCAGCTGCTCGCACAATCGGATGTGCGCGAGGCGGTGGTGATTGCGCAGGCAAGTCCTGTGGGCTCGCGGCTGGCGGCTTATGTATCGGCGACGTCAGGACGAACGATCGACCCCTCGGCGCTGCGTGATCGGCTGCGCGAGACGCTGCCCGACTATATGACGCCGAGCGCCATCGTGGTGCTTGAGAGCCTGCCGCTGAATGCGAACGGCAAGATCGATCGCAAGGCGCTGCCGGCGGCGGAGGCCGTGAGCGATCGCGGCTATGAGGCGCCGCAGGGCGAGGTCGAAGAAGCTCTGGCGGCGATCTGGGCGGAGACGCTCGGCGTCGAGCGCGTCGGCAGGAACGATAATTTCTTCGAGCTCGGCGGGCATTCCCTGCTAGCGTTGCGCTTGCTGGAGCGCATGCGGATGCAAGGCTGGCGGACGCATGTGCGCGCCTTGTTTCAGCAGCCGACGCTGGCCCTTTTCGCGCAGGCGGTAGCCGAGAGTTCGGCGCCGGACGAAACGATCGCGCCCCCCAATCTCATTCCCGCGGATTGCGCGGCTATCGAGCCGAGCATGTTGACGCTGCTCGATCTCGACGCCGAAGAGATTCGTCACATCGAGGCGAGTGTGCCCGGCGGCGCGGCGAATATTCAAGACATCTACCCGTTGACGCCGCTTCAGGAAGGGATGCTGTTCCACCATCTGCTTCACGGCGAAGGCGATGCTTATGTGACGGCGCATACATTGATGTTCGACAGCAAGGAACGATTGGATCGCTTCGTCGCTTGCTTCAATCGAGTGGTCGGACGTCACGATATCTTGCGTACGGCCGTGCTTTGGGAGAATCTGACCACGCCCGTGCAAGTGGTCTACCGGCGCGCGGAAATGCAGGTGCATTGGCTCGCCGATGAAGACACGGCCGGTAGCGACGCCGGCGAGCGGCTGGCTCTGTTCGCAGATCCCCGGCGCTTCCGGATCGATGTGCGTCGCGCCCCGATGTTTCACGCCGTGGGGGTCGGGGATGGCGCCAATGGGCGCTGGCTGCTCAGGCTGCTGGGTCACCATATGGTGGACGACAACACCACCGTGAAGCGATTGATCGAGGAAGTCGCCCTGATCAGCTCGGTAAGGAAGAGCTGTTGCCGAAGCCGTCGCCGTTCCGGGATTTTGTGGCGAGGGCTCGATCGAGCATGAGCACGACCGAGCACGAAGGGTTCTTCCGCAAGATGCTGGGTGATGTGGCGGAGACGACGGCGCCTTTCGATCTGCTCGACGTGCGAGGCGACGGCAGTGACGTCGCAGAGGCGCGGCTGCCGTTGACAATGGCCTCGGCTGCGCGAATACGCCGAAAGGCGCAACGCCACGGAGTGAGTTCTGCGAGCCTTTTCCATTTGGCATGGGCGCTGGTGCTGGGAAAATTGGTGGGGAGAGACGACGTCGTGTTCGGCACGGTGCTGTTCGGCCGCATGCAGAGCGGCGCGGGCGGCGATCGGACCCTCGGCATGTTCATCAACACGCTGCCGCTCCGCGTGGAATTGAAGAGATTTGACGTCGAGCAGTGCCTTCGCCGAACTCATGCGATGCTGACCGACCTGATACATCACGAACACGCCAGTCTCTCACTGGCGCAGCGTTGCAGTGGTTTGCCGAACGATGCGCCTTTGTTCTCGACGCTGTTGAATTATCGCCACAGCGAGCAGCAGGCCGATGAAGCGGCCGATGAAGCATGGGAAGGCGTCGAGGTCATAAAGAGTGAAGAACGCACCAATTATCCTCTCGGTATATCCGTGAACGACCTCGGCCGAGGATTCGAGCTGGTGGCGCATGTCAGCGCTTCGGTCGATGCTTCCCAAGTCTGCGAATACATGAAGGCGGCGATCGATGGCGTTGTCGACGCTCTCGAGCAGGGATCGAAGCGACCGGTTGTCGACATTGCAGTGCTCGGCGCAGCAGAGCGGGCGCAGTTGCGGCGGTGGGGCGCGAATGATCTGCGTTTCGCCGATGTGGAGCCCGTGCAGCGGCTGTTCGAGCGACAGGCGCGCAGCCGCCCCGACGCGACCGCGCTGACGTTCGACGGCGCATCGCTCTCCTATGGCGAGCTGAACGCGCGCGCCAACCGGCTGGCGCATCGTCTGATCGCATTGGGCGTGAAGCCGGATGCGCTGGTCGGCGTCGCGGTGGAGCGTTCGCTGGACATGGTGGCGGGCCTGCTGGCGGTTCTGAAGGCGGGCGGAGCCTATGTGCCGCTGGATCCGGACTATCCGGCGGATCGGCTGGCCTATATGGCGCAGGACAGCGGGATCGCCCTGCTGCTGACGCAGAGCGGGGTGAAGGAGCGTCTTGCTTTCGCGGAGCGTCTGACGACGCTGGAGCTCGACCGGCTCGCTCTCGACGACGAATCCGATCTCGATCCTTCGGTCGCCGTTCATGCCGAGAGCCTCGCCTATGTGATCTACACCTCCGGCTCCACCGGACGCCCCAAGGGCGCGGCGATCCGGCATCGGTCGCTGGCGAGCTGCATGAACTGGATGCAGCACGCCTATGGGCTCACGGGCGACGATGCGGTTCTGCACAAGGCGCCTTTCGGCTTCGACGTGTCGGTGTGGGAAATCTTCTGGCCGTTGACTTCGGGGGCGCGCCTGGTGGCGGCGAATCCGGGAGATCACCGCGATCCCGAGCGGATCGTCGAGCTGATCCGCCGGCACGAGATCACGACGTTGAACTTCGTGCCGGCGATGCTGCAGGCGTTTCTGGCGCATGACGGCGTTGAGGTCGAGACGCGTCTGCGCCATGTGATCTGCGGCGGCGAAGCCATGCCGGCGGCGACGCAGCGGGACGCCCTGCGGCGCTTGAAGGGAGCGAGCCTGGAGAATCTGTATGGTCCGACCGAGACGACGATCCATGTCACGCGATGGCGTTGCCGCGACGATGGCGGCAGCCGGGTTCCGATCGGCCGGCCGATCGCGGAGACGCAGGTCCATGTGCTGGACGCGGCGCTGGCTCCCGCTCCGGCGGGCGTCGCGGGGGAGCTCTATATCGGCGGAGAATTGCTGGCGCGCGGCTACTCGAATCGTCCGGCGCTGAGCGCGGAGCGGTTTGTCGCCGATCCGTTCGACGATCATGGCGGGCGGCTGTATCGCACCGGCGATCTGGCGCGCTGGAACAGCGAGGGCGCGCTGGAATATCTCGGGCGGATCGACCATCAGGTGAAGGTGCGGGGGTTCCGCATCGAGCCGGGGGAGATCGAGGCGCAGCTGCTGGCGCAGCCGGAGGTGCGCGAGGCGGCCGTGGTCGCGCAGGCCGGTCCTGCGGGCGCGCGGCTCGTCGGTTATGTATCGGCGGCGGCCGGGCGTGCGATCGACGCCGCGGCGCTGCGCGCGCGGCTGCGCGAGACGCTGCCGGATCATATGACGCCGGGCGCGCTCGTCGTGCTGGAGAGCCTGCCGCTGAACGCGAACGGCAAGATCGATCGCAAGGCGCTGCCGGCGGCGGAGTTCGTGAGCGATCGCGGCTATGAGCCGCCGCAGGGCGACGTCGAAGAGGCGCTCGCCGCCATCTGGGCCGAGACGCTCGGCGTCACCCGCGTCGGACGAAACGATAACTTCTTCGAGCTCGGCGGACACTCCATCTCGGCGTTGCGCGTCGTGACCTCGGCTCGATCGCGCATCCCAGGCCTGACGCTCACCTTGCGCGACATGATCAGCAAGCCCACGATTCACTCCGTATCGGCGCGTCCGAATTCGACGATGCTGCTCAACCGACGCGTCTCCGAGCGGGAGCCTCTCTTCTGCATCCATTCGGCGCTCGGCACCGCCCTAGGATATTCGTCATTGGCAAAATCGTTGAGCGGCGCGCGCTCCGTATATGGAATTTCTTGCAGAACGCTCGTCGATCCAGATCATCGAGACGTCTCGCTCGACACGATGGCGGACGATTATGTCGGGCTCATGCGATCGATTCAAAGCGAAGGGCCTTACTATCTCCTCGGCTGGTCGTTGGGGGGCATACTCGCGCCTCTCATCGCGGAGAGGCTCGAGCGCATCGGACAGGAGGTTCAATTCCTGGGCTTGGTCGATCCTCCATTGCCGAGCGGACTCGCCCGACAAGTCGCGTCCAGCGATTGGCGCGCAGGACATGCCTATCTGCTCGGAAGGGTCGGAGAGGCGAGCGGGGAGCATTTGCAGATTCCCGACGAGATCTGTGATCCGCTCGATTCCGAGCAGCCATTGCTCGAATGGACCCGCTCTCTGATGAAAGCGGGCTTGCTTCGTCCACAGGGTCAGTATGCAGGTCTGGAGGCGGAAGATTTGACCCGAGCCTGTCTGATGAGCAGGACGCTCGGATTGGCGACAGAGCGATTTGCCGGCTCGCTGCCGCCGGTGGCGGCGCCTGTCTATTGCTGGTGGTCGAAAGGTCGGCAGAGAGCCGTGATCGATGAAGTGTCGAGTCAGCTGCGGACGGCGAGAATTTCGCATTCGTACACCGACTCGGATCATGAATCGATCGTCTCCAGTCCGGCGCTGCTGGATTCGCTCGCCGAGCTGATGACAGCGTAACGCGTTCGGGTCTCGCCGCCTTCCGGCTGATCGGAAGTCCCGCTTCGCCGATTGAACTCACCGGAAGATTCGGACCGACCAAGCCCTCGATGGGAACGCCTTCCCCTACGGCCGAGTCTTTGGTCTCGACCGCCCCCTTCTGCGGGGCCTGCCGCCCCGCAACGCCCGCCGAGAGGAGAGTGCAGGCCGCGTCGCCGCGACATTGAGGGCTGGGAAAGAGGCTCCCGGCACCGTCGCGGAGAAGCAGCGATAGAGCAGGTCGAGCGCCAGCGCATGCACGGTGGCGGCAAGGGCAATGTCGGGGTTATTCGCCAGTTCGAGGCACAGGGCGGTGCGGGTGCGCGATCACATCCGCGACCAGTGGGGCGGGCAGGGCGTCCGGGTCTGCCTTGGCTTTGGTAGTAACGGCCACACATGTGGGCGACCCGTCGCCTTCCTCCCCCGCCCCTTCGAATCCAACATGGTTAACGAATCGACGATTTAAGACTCAGCCCTGCGATCGCCGGAACGTGATCTTTCTCGTCCCTTCGCTATCGGCTGAAGTTGATCGGCACGGCGAGCGTGATGGTCGCTCCGCCGACCTCGGGGGGCGGCGTCGGCACCGGGCTCGCGCGGCGCGGCAGAGAAACGGCTTCGGCGTCGAGGAGGTGGTCGCCCGACGAACGAAGGAGACGCGACGAGAGGACCCGGCCGGAGCGGTCGATGGAAAATGCGACCTGAGCCACGCCGGTGGCGGAGGCTCCTGCTGGAAAGCGCTTGTGGCGGTGGAGATGCGCCATCAGCGCGCCGCGCCAGGTCGCGGGCGATGTGGACGAATCGAATGAGGAGCTCGCGACCGGCGCCGCCGCGCGATCGGAACGCTCGGCCCGGGCGGTCGGCGGCGCCGTCGTCTGCGGCGCGCGCGCCTTGTCCGGATCGACCGGCTTCCGGCGCTCGACCGCTTTGGTTCGCCGAGCTTCGGCCATGGATGACAGCGGAGCTCGAGAAGCGCGGCGGCGACGTCAACGCCGTGTGGAGTGCGTTACGCGACAGCGGCATGGAGCTTACGGAGTGGCATGGCAACGCCGCCTTTGCCTTGCGCCGACCGGTCCTGGCGCAGCCGACTACGTCCAGGTTGCGCTCGGGCGCGAGACCGAGTGGCGTGCAGGTCCGGTCGTCAATTCGGACTATCGGCCGTGGAGCGCCGATGAGCTGCACGATCCGTCCTGGCTGAACCACGACGCAATGACGGACGACAAGGTATTGGCGGGACCGCTGTACCGGTTGCTCGGTAGGTCGGGCATCCACCGCGTGTTCTCGAGACACTGCGCTCCGTTGAACTCGGTGACCGGCTTGCGCTCGATCTTCATAGGTGTCGAACAGCGCGTCGTCGGCGAGCCCTCGCAGCGCGAGGTCGAGCTTCCAGACGAGATTGATGCTGTCCGGCACGCCAAAGTTCATGCCGAATCCGTGATGCGGGGGAAAGCGATGCGCGGAATCGCCGACGAAGAACACGCGGCCGACGCGCCATCTGTCGGTGACGGCCTGATCATGCTTCCAATGCAAGATGCTGGTGGCCTCGAGCTCGGCGTCGGGATCTCCGACCGCGAGCCGAATGATGTCGCGGCATCGCTCCGGCGTGTAGCTCTGCGGTCCTCGTCGGGCGCCGCCTCGAAATTGTAGGATCAGCGATTGGTCTGGCGGCGCCAGCCGAGCGCTCCCTGCGTGTCGGCGTTGAAGACCCAGAACAAGCCGCGATAGCGGCCAGCACGCTGCGTCTCGAGGTCGGCGCGGAACTGCATGTTGATCGAATTTCCGAAGGCGCCGTGTCCGCTCTCGCCGACGCCGAGCGCTTGGCGCCTGAGGCTGCGGACGCCGTCGGCGGCGATCAGATAGCGCGCGCGGATGGTCTTCTCGCGACGCCGGTCGCTTCGTCGAGCACATCGTTGCGCTCCGAGAGTCAATTCGTCCAATCGATCTGCATCTGCATCGCCGCCCCTCGTTCTATCGCCGTCGCGCCGCCAAAATTCGATCCTGGCAAAAAAGCGCTTGTCTGCGCCGCGCGCCCCAAGATATATCTAGTTAGTTAGTAGAGTTATGAACGAATGGAGCCTCAGCCGATGCGCAAAGTCGCCTGCACGTCCCTCGCCCTCGCGGCGAGCATTTTTGCTTTCGCGGCCGTGGCGCAGCAGCGCCCCGACTTCAGCAAGGTCGAGATCAAGACGACGCAGCTCGCAGAGAATTTCTTCGTGCTCGAGGGCCAGGGCGGCGCGATCAGCGTGCTGACCGGCCCCGAAGGCGTGCTGCTCGTCGATTCTCAATTCGCCCCGCTCACCGACAAGATCGTCGAAGCGATCAAGAAGGTTTCGGACAAGCCGATCCGCTTCCTCGTCAACACGCATGTGCATGGCGACCATGTCGGCGGCAATGAGAATCTCGCCAAGCTCGGCGCGCTGGTTTTTGCGCGCGACCAGCTGCGCGCGCGTCTGCAGAACCCGAATCCGGCCCCGGACGGGACGCCGGGCAAACCCGCCGCCGCCCAGGCGCTGCCGGTCGTCACCTATGACAATCAGGTCACCATCCATCTCAACGGCGAGCATGTGCGCCTCATCCCGATCCGCAACGCCCATACCGACGGCGACACGCTCGTCTATTTCCCCGAGCACGATATTCTCGCGGTCGGCGATTATTTCCGCAGCACGGGCTATCCAGTCGTCGATCTCAACAATGGCGGCACTCTCGCCGGCATCATCGACGGCCTCGGCGCCACGATCGGCAGAGCCGGCCTCGCCACCAAGGTCATTCCCGGCCACGGCGCGATCGTCGATCGCAACGCGCTCATCGCGCAACGCGATCTCATCGTCGCCGTGCGCGACAAGGTCGCCGCGCTCATCGACCAGGGCAAGACGCTCGAGGAGACGATCGCCGCCAAGCCGACCGCCGAGTTCGACGCCAAGGTTCCGCAAGCGGAGCAGACCTCCGAGCGCTTCGTGAAATGGCTCTACGCCGAGGTCAAGGCCGCCAAGACCAAGACGGCCGCGCGCTGAGGACGGGGTCGGCCCAATGAAAAGGAGAAGGCCGGCCCCCGGCCTTCTCCTCCACCGGGCTTGCGTCGTCACCGTTGATCCGACGTGGCGCTTTTCGCCGACGGTGACTTGGGGGAGTTCGATGCGATCCATTCGGCGGCATTTCGTCGAGGCTTGCGCGCTGCTGGCCTCGATGATGGTTCTACCGTGGCCCCTGCGAGCCGAAAATGCGTCGCAAGCGGCGCAATTGAACCCTGTCTCGATCCGTCGCTTGGTCGGCGAGATCGCGGCCGGTTTTCGGGCGGCATATGTCCATCCGGAGAAAGGCGATCGAGCGGCCGAAGCCCTCGAGAAGGCGCTGGCGGCAAACGCCTATGACAACCTCGCCGATCGGGACGAATTCGTTCGACGCATCGCCGCGGACCTTCGGTCGATCACGAGCGACAATCATATATTCGTCGTTCGCGATCTACGGCCTCCGACCCAAGTCGCGCCGCAGCCCAATGACGCCGGCTGCGGACGCGTAGACCGGTTCGAAGGAAACATCGGCTATATTCGCTTCGGCAGATTTGCTCCGCCGGAGATATTCAAGGATGCGGCCGACGACGCCATGCGCGAGGTGATGGACACGGAGGCGCTGGTCTTCGATATCCGCGGCAACAGGGGCGGCCATCCTCGCTCCGTCGCCTATCCGATCAGCTTTCTGCTCGATCCGTCGCATTCGATCCATGTCGCGAGCGCCGTCTGGCGCGACAAGGGAACATTGAATTTCAGGACAGAGGAATTGTGGACGAGCCCGACCCCCAGCCATTATCTCGGCAAGCCTGTCTACATCCTCGCCGGCCCGGATACATTCTCCGCAGGCGAAGGATTTGCGTATCATCTACAAGCGCTGAAGCGCGCGACGATCATCGGGGCCAAGACCAAGGGCGGCGCTCATGCGACCGAGCCGAACGCGGTGGTCGCAGTCGCGCCGGATATTTTCCTCGTCGCGCCGAACGGCCGGTCGGAAAATGCAATCACGAAGAGTGATTGGGACGGCGTCGGCGTTCGATCCGACATCGAGGTCGCTCCGGAGGCTGCGCTAGACGTCGCATTGCAGCTGGCGACTGCGCGCTGACGTCTCGACGTCGCTGATCGGCATTCGGGCAAAATAATGCAAGAATGCAAGGGATCCGAGCAGAGATACGCCGGCGCGCCAACGCATCTCTGCTTAGTCGGGTTTCGGCGAGATGACTGTGGTCTCTTCGACCCGAAGAGGAAAAGCCCATGCTTCGTCCGATCGTTGTTGCCTTGTTTTTCTGTCTTTCCTGCGGCGCCGCCATCGCCCGTTCTCCGCTCGTGCTGTTCACGGACTTCGGGACGGCGGACGGCGCCGTCACAGCAATGAAGGGCGTCGCCTATTCGATCTCGCAGGATCTGCTGATCGCGGACCTCAGCCATGAAGATCCGGGAAGCATCTTTGCCGGCGCCTATCGCCTCTACCAGGCTGAGCCCTACTGGCCCACGGGTTCGGTTTTCGTCGCCGTCGTCGATCCCGGCGTCGGAACGGAGAGGCTCGCCATAGCGCTCGAGACCTCGAGCGGCCGCTTTTTTCTCGCGCCCAACAATGGACTGCTCACATTCGTCGCCGAGCGTTTGTTCACAGGGCCGCAATGACGCTGGAAACCAAGGTCCAACTTCGCCATCATCCCGTCGTCGGATTGCCCATTGCTGTTTTGATCCGCGCGGCGGATTGCTCCGTTGCGCCACGCCGAGACGAGATCTCGGCGAAACACATCGTCCCGGGCCTTACAAATGGGGAGCGAGCCGCAATGATCGAGGGGTGGATCGAGCCTCTGGCCGAAGCGCATCGCGCCGATCCCCATCCGGCTTGGCGGCGCTGGCTCGATGAAGGACGGGTCCGCCGCGTGGACGGCCAGCTCGTCCTGCTCGGATATCGCGAAGTCCGCGACGCGCTGGCCCATCCCGACCTCGCTCATTGGCCAGGCGACCCGGCCCGACCGTTCGGCGCGGCGAGCCGCCATTGGTTCAGCGAGGCCGGCGCGACGGACGGCTGTGTCCGGTCCGCCGTGCTCGGTCAGCTCCGGCCCGCCTGGGAGAGTCTCGACATCGAGGCCCTGATCGCGGTTCATGTCGATAACTTCAGCGGCGGCGACATGGTCATCGACGTCGCCCATCCTCTAGTCTGGGAACTCGCCGCCAGCCTGCTCGGCCCATGGGAAGTCGCGCCTCCGGGCGCTCCATTGGCCTCGGCGCTTCCACAGCTGGCGGAGGGCGCCCCGGGGCCATGGACATCCTTCATCGAGACGATCGCAGGCGGCTCGGTCCTGGCGCCGCTGGTGGACCGGGGCGGCCCTGCGTTCGCCGCCTTCCTAATTTACGCTTTGACCGACAATCTTCAGAACGCCATCGGGCTCGCCGCTCACGCGCTGACGGCCCATCCGGATTTCGCCGAGGTCGTGGCCACGAGTCACGGCCGAGTCGCCGCGGAGCTGCTGCGTTACGACAGCCCGGTGCAGGCGGTGCCGCTACTGGCCCGGCGCGACGTCATGATCGCGGGCATGCGCCTCACCAAAGGCGATCGAGCATTGGCTGCGGTGGGCGCTGCGCACCGCGACCCGGCGGTGTTCGCTGACGCCGAACACCCCCGCCTGGTTCCCGACGACCCGGGACCGCTGAGCTTCGGACATGGCCCCCTCAAATGTCTGGGCGCCAATCTGGCGACCGATGTGCTGACGGCTTTCGCTCGAAGATTTGCGAGGATCGCGCCGTCGCTGAAGCCCGTCGGCGCGCCGGCTTGGCGTATCGCGCCGCCGTTCCTGCGCGGACCGGCTTCGCTGATGTTGGAGCGCCGGTGATGCTTGGCGAAATCGAGGGCGACGAGACGGACTTCGACAGCCGCTACGACGCGCGCATCCTGCACAGCGCAAACCGAATTTGGTTTGGCGAGGAGGGCTTCTATAACGTCGGCTGGTGGGAGGCGGACACGCCGGACCAGCCTACGGCCTGCCGCATGCTCGTGGACCGGGTGATCGCCGAGCTGCCCGCCGGTTCCGGCCCGGTGGTGGACGTCGGCTGCGGCCTGGGCGCGACAACCGCCCGGCTTGCCGCCGCCCTCCCCGGCCGTCGAGTTACGGGAGTGAATACGTCAGAGGCCCAGCTCGCCTGGGCGCGCGCCCGCTACCCCCACATTGCTTTCGCGCGTATGGACGCCGCCGAGCTGCCTCTCCCGACCGGCTCGGTCGAGGCGCTCGCGTCGATCGAAGCGCTGCTCCACGTCCGTACTCGGCGAGCTTTCTTCAACCGCGCCGCGGAAGTCCTCATGCCCGGCGGGCGTCTCGTCGTCACCGATCTCCTTCCGAACGACCCCGACTGCCTGGGGCGCTGGATGCTGCCCGCCGAGAACGCCGAGCGTGATCTGGACGACTACCGGACCTCGCTGGAGTTGGCCGGGCTGGAGGTAATCCGGCTCGACGACATCACGGAGCATACTTGGCGCGCCTTCTGCGCGCGCCGCGCAGCCGCCGAAACGGAGCCGCTGCGCAGCGCATTCGTCGACCTCGGAGTCCGAGGCGCGCGGCGCTACCTTCTGGCCGTGGCGCGGCGGCGCTGAGCGGACTCGTCACTGACCGGGGAACAGAGTCCCCGGCGAAAGACCGAGAGCCCGAACCACGTCGTCGTTGTTCCGGCTATAGCAGAAGGCCGCGATGACCTCGTCGCCGCCGTTCAGGATCCGGCGGACTTCCCTCGGGGAGATTTGGAACACATCCACCACGAGCACGTTCCGGCGACCGCCGAAACGACGCGCCGTTTCGACGTCCTCGTAAAAGAATCGACGCTCGCGGCTCAGGCCTCCTCTGGTGTTCCCGTGAGTGCCCGAGAGGATCGTGACCCGACGCCCTCGGTTTCGGGCGGATCGAACCAGATCGACGATGTCCCTGCCGGTCGTCCCGTATCGTGACAGCCAAACTCGCCGGCCGTTCGAATTGCGATGGTATCGGAAACGATCTGCGCCGCGAGGAGCGTTGCGCGCATTTCGCCGGGTTGGTCCTCTGAGCTCGGAACCATCCGCCATGGCGAAGCGTCCGCGTCCAGTTCGCAGGCCTTGGCGCAGGCTGCTCGCGGCTGCGCCAAGCCCGCCGGAGACGCCGCCGATGATCCCGCCGGTCAACGCCGCCAAGCCCGCGCCCTCGTTGAATCCCCGTCCCGCCACGGTATTGTTGAGGCCATTCGCGAGATAGCCCTCGACCGCGCCGAGCGAACCCTCCGCGACGACGGACGCCGCGATGGCCGCGCCGATGGACAAGCCCCCCGTGGCTGCGGCGAGCCCGACGCCGGCGGTCGCCGCCACAGCGCCGAAACCAGCGCCGATGAAGAAATACGCCGCCCGCTGGCCGGGCGAGCTTCCCTCCCAATTCACGGCGAGATTGACTGTGCCGCCGAGCGCCGCTCCGGCCAGAGCGGCAATGGCGAGCACAGCGAGAAAGGCCAGCTCTCCATCGTCGTCGACCGCGTCGAAGGGACGATCCCCGGCATAGGTGTATGGACTGGCGAATTGCCCGTCGGGATCGGGCGTCCAGAACCGGCCGAGCTCGGCGTCGTACCAACGGGCCCCGAAATCGTAAAGTCCTGTGGGGTCTTGGGGTTTGCCCGTGAATCGGCGCGTCCAGCGGTCGACGTCGGCGCCTTTGCTGTCGGCCATGCCGCCGTAAGGCCTGTAGTCGAACGCCCCGACCGTCGATCCGTCGGCGGCGCCCACCCATCGCACCGATCCGAGATGGTCCGCCCACATCACGTGAGGAGCATCGCCGTCGAAGACCGCGATCGGGCCTCCCGGCCCGAACACATATTGTCGCAAAGCGCCGTCCGGGAGCTCCTCCGCCCAAGGGAACGGGTCTTCCCCATAGACGGTGACGAATGCGCGGCCCGCCTCGTCCTGCGCCCATACCCGCCTGCCATTGCTGTCGTAGGCGAACGCCAGAGTGTGATCGCCCGCTCCGCTCCAGTCCATGAAAATCGGCTGCGCGAGGACATCGTCGTATCGGACGTCATGGATGCGACGCGCCGTGGACGACCGCGTGCGGCCGTTGCGGTCATAGGAGAGCTTATCTTCCGCCGCGTTCGACGCTCTTACTTCGGAGACGCGGTCGGTTCCGTCTTCGTAGACGAAAGTTCGGATTTCGGCGTCGACGGTCATCTTGTCGATATTGCCGTTGAGGTCATAGGAGAAGCCGACATTCTGGCCCCCGTCCGCGATGGTGGTGCGGCTCAGCCCGTCGCTGGCCATGGCCCAGCTCTGTTCGCTCGGCGCCTCGGGCACATTGCGGACGATCGTGACCGAGGCGACCTGCCCAGAGTAATAGCCGACGCCGCCAGCGCCGCCTGAAGTATAGGCGAGCGTCTCGGTCATCGTCGGCGCTACCGGGTCATCACTGACCTCGCGATCGACGATCAGCGTCTCCCAGCCGGGGCTGTTGTAGGTCCAGTTTCGCGCGAAGCGGCGCGCCGCCACTCGCGACAGGCGGGAGAGCAGTGAACCGCCCGGGTCGTAAGTGAAAGTCGCGAACGCCTCCGCGTCGGCGGGAGTGCCTACCGATGCGACGTTTCCGACCCGATTATAGTGATATGTCACCTCGGGCGCGGCCGCGCCTTCCGGATAGGACCATCGGATGGGGCGGTCGAGGCCATCATAGGCGAGCCCGATGCGCCGGACGCCGGCGAGAGTGGCGATCGTGGCCGACTCGAGCCGAGCGCCGAGAGTCCAGGCGAGCTGCTCGTTCACGACTGCTCGACCAGACACCGTCCGGGCCGAGACGAGCTGGCCGATGTCGGTCGGTTTGGCGCCGTCGCCATCATATTCGAGCGTGCGGGCGACCGACCCGCCATCCTCGACCTTCGGCCAACATGGGTCATCGTCGGCGATCGCTTGGAGCGCCGCTCGATTCCACGTCCCGATTACGCTGCCCTCCTCCACCAGTCGTTCGAGCCCGTCGTACTTCTGGTAGCGAATGGCCTGTTCGCCGGGCGGCTTGGCCGCGTTCACGGCGTCGAGCGTGAAGCGCTCGGAGCCGCGTAGGTCGAATATTCGTTCGACGGCGCCCGTGTCGGGCGTCCACTGAGAGATCGGGTTGCCGAGAAAGTCGAAGGTGTTGGTGAGGATGAAGCGGTCATCCGGATTGGTCTCGGCGAGCGCATTCGGCAGGTAGACCTTTTTAGTGCGCCCTGCGGCGTCGAGCTCGAGCCGAACGATGGCGTAGTCCGCGCCGCCGGGGGTCGCGGGGCCCGCCTTCGTGGCGACTTTCCGGCCGAGGACGTCGGTGCATATGCGCACCACACGCCCGTCGGCGTCGGTCGTCGTCTGCACGTGAAATGCGGCGTCCGGGAAGTCGTCGCCGCCGAATTCACCCCGAATATTCGTCTCGTAGGCGTAAGTGGTAATGTGCGGGTTCGTGGATGCCCCGGTGTCGTCCTGGATGATCGCGAAGTCCTTGCCGGCCGCCGACCGCATAATCTGCCGTCGAGATGGCGTAGGGGCCGTGACGACCCGGTAATAAGGATAGCCTTGGTCGTCGCTCCCTTGCCCTTTGTCCGAATAATACGTGGCGACGAGGCCCTCCATCACACCCGACGACCAGTCGATGGCGGAGACCAATTTCGAGTTGTAGATCGGCGCCGCTCCATCCACCGAAGCCGATTTGGTGGTGATGACGGTTTCCCCTTGGTCGTCGGGGATGTCCTGGTAGGCGAGGACGCCGGTATCCGAGAGCACATTCTGCTGGCGCTCGGCGCCGATCCCATCGGCGTAAACCGAAGTCGAAGACGGCCGATTGGCCACCGCGATGTTCCGGAAACCGACGCCCGCGTCGCCGCAGCCGAGAGTGAGGCGGCCGCCGGGCGCTGCGGTCGTACGCGTCCAAGCCAGGAGCTGGCCGTCCGCGTAGAACCCGACGAACCCGGTCCCGCTCTTTGGCGAGGTGGCGATCAGCCCCAGCTCGGCCGCCGGAAGCGCAGCGTCGCCAGGGAGGCCCGTGATCGGAGCGCCCGAAAGCGTGAGCCGCCATCCGACGCCGGGCGACCATTTCGCAACGATCGCATCTCCGATGCCGATGGAGACAGAGGCGTTCGGCGCGATTGGACGGCCGCTCGCATCCGTCGGCAGCGCCACAGTCGCCCGTACGGCTCTGTCTACGCCATCTCCGCCGGCCGTAAAGGCGATGACGGCCTCGCCGTCGGTCGCGCGCGTAAGCGTCCCGTCCTCGACCTCCCAGCCCTCGGCGCCGGACCAGTCCGAACGCCAATCGCCACCCTGATCGAGGTCGGCGATCACGCCGCTATCGGCAGGGTTCCAGGTTGTTTGCCCGTTGGGTTGGGCGGCGTCGAATCCGCCGAGTTGGGTCGAGAGGAAGTAGAGGTTGCACGCGACCAGCGCGCCCGCCGCGTTGGTATGCAACAGCTCGCGCGAAAAACCGTCGCGCAACAGGCGGCCGCATTGGCCGCCGGGAGCGACCGACGCCGTCGCGCCGCCCGCCGCTCCGTAGACGTTCGCCGACGCGTCGGAATGCACCGGGCAGACGAATATGTCGTCGAGGAGGATGTCGCCCCTCGCGCCGGCTGTAAAGCGCACCTCGACGTCGGCAAGGTTCCCCGAAGCCGCGACGGGGAGCCGAGCATATCGCCACACGGCGCCTGTATCGCCGATATCGAGGGTCGCGACGACCACGCCGCCGACGCGGACGTCGCACGTCGCCCCGGACGCCGAACTCTTGGCCCAGAACGCCACGATGGACGGCCCATCGGCCTTCGACCAATCGAAGCGCGCCGAAACCGAAGGTCCGAGGGCGGTGAGGGCCAGGGAGCCTTTCCCGGTGTGGGCGTCACCGCGGACGAAATGGGCGGAAATCCGCGAGCCGTCCGACATCTCCCACGGTCCATCCGCCTCGTAGCTCTCGAACCCGACATAGGCCACCGCTTCGGCGGGCGCGCCACGGAACGTCGCGACCACCGCCGATCCCGTCACATCGTAGAGGTTCGTCGACGGAACGCCGATCGCATCGGTTTGCTGGACCACTTCGCCCGTGCTCGGCGCGCGCGCCTGCACACGGTTCGTCGCCACCCAGAGCGACGCGGAAGGCGGCTCGTCCTGCGGGCTCCAGGCCGAAAACTCGACCGGCACGGCGGCTTTCGGCCGCCACACCGCCTCGGTGCGGGCCCGATATTCCGCAAAAGACCCCCAACCGCCGCCCGGCCACTCCTTGAAAGTGCGCAACAGGATCGCGGTCAGGACGCCGTCCGCCGCAGGGTCGTCCGCGGGCGCGTCGCGCTGCACCTGGATACAGGGCATGGCGAGCTGGTGCGTCTCGATCAATGCGTCGGAGTATGCCGGCGCCTGCCAAGCGTAGATATTATCCTCGACCTGCTCGCGAGCCTCGCCGAACGTGTCGGTGTAGCTCGCAGCGCTGCGGATCGGCAAACCCGATTGCTGGCTGAACGCCTCGCGCTTCGTCTGCACGACCGGCAAGGAGACCAGAAGGCGACCATTGTCGATCCGGAGCGCGAATCGTTGGACGCCGCAGGCGTCGGGGACCAGCCATGTCCGCCCCCCATGGTCGGTATAAACTCGCGGACGGGGCGTCCGAACTCGGGCTCGGCGCAGGGCGTCCTGCAGCCCCTGGGGCATGTTCTCGCCGCTCAGGGACTGGAGGTCGTCGGCGGTCCCTATCGAGGTCTCCTGGTAGTCGAATGTCGTCGTCGAACCGACCGTGCGCACCCACGCGCCGTATAAACCCACGGGCTTCCCGCCTCTGAGCGGCGTGCGCGCCGTGTAGACCTCATAGTCCCAAGTGCGGCGCTGGGTGAGTCCGCCGGCGCTCGAGAGTTCCTGTTCTTCGGCGATCTGCCCGTGCAGATAGCCGTAGAGGCGCTGACGAACGTCGTTGGGGGCCGGCTCGAGCGGCCAGCCGACCTCGCTCGCCGAACGGTTGTTGTGGTAGGTCGTCCGTGTCTGGCCGCGCGGCGTCGCGTCGGGTGGCGGCCAGGAGGGCTCCCAGCTCTTTCCGCCGAGGCCTGCGATCACCGCGGTCTCGGCGAATTCGGCAGTCTCCCCGTCGGCCGATACAGTGACCGTGCCGTCGTCATAGGCCAGCGCGGTGCGACGGACGCGTCCGGCGGACGTTTGGCCCGTCTCGTCGAGCCCCACGTCGAGCTCGGCCGAAGCCACCACCGGATGGGTGAGCCGACCAGTGACTCGGCCCCGATGCACCTGCCGGAGGTGGACGGACTTCGGCTTCGCGAAGCTGGAGCCGGTCCAGGTCATGAGCGCCAGGTCGCCCACCAGAGCGCCGCCCGGCGCATTGTGGCCCGCCACGATGCGCTCCGACGGCAATTTGGTCGTGGCGCTCTTGTCGAGCCGCCCGTTGTCGAAGGGAACGACGAAGGCGTTGCCGGATTGGTCTTCATAAGCGAGGAAGGACGGCGCTCGGTTGGCGAGGCTGCCGGGCTTCATATTGGGGTCGAGCGAACCCAAGAGTTCGAGGGAACCGTCGCGACCGCGCGAGTATACGTCGCGCCCGACCGTGATGGTGTTTCCGCTGGCCGTGGACGGAATATTGCTCGACCCCGTCGGGTTGGCTTGCTTCCACTTCAGTTTGTAGGGATCGAAAAACCACGCCTCATTGCCGTTCGGGCCCGACCGCACGGCAATGTCGTCGCCGTAGGCGAAATTCGAGTCATCCGTGGCCCCGTCCATTTGCGCATAGGCCCAGTCACGACCGTCGAACCGCCATAACCGGTCGACATTGGCGACGACCGAGACAGTGATGTGCGTCTGGGTGAAGGCGAGCGGGCTGGAGCGTGAAATCCCGCGGCGGACGTTATCGATTACTGTGCTGGCCCGGAGCAATTGGTCCCATTGCTGGACCTGGAGCGTCACGTCGAACCGATCGTCCTCGTCCGCCGAGATCCAAGTGACGGCGAGCGCACATGGCCCCATGGTCAGGAAAGTGTACGGTGAGGACGAGGTCCAATAGACGGGCGAAACTCGGTCGCGATCCAGGCTGAAAGCCTTGAAGTCACGCGCCATCGGATCGAACGCGAACGCCCGAAGCCGCGCTTCGCCGCGGGTCAGGTCGACCTCGCCGAACGCAAACGAATCTCCGTAGGCCGACAGCGCGAACTGGCTTCCGCTCGACGGGTCGAGTATCGACGACCTGTCGATCCATTGCTCGTTCGCGGGGTCCCACACTTCGACGACCGGTCTGCTGCCCGTCGCCACGGCCACGACGAAGGACGCGCCCGTAGCGGCGATCCCGTTGCCGTTGGACGCGATGTCGAGGCGGGTGAACCGACTATCGGCCTCGAATTCGGCGACGGCGCCCTTGCGCCGAGCGAATTTCCGCACCACGATCTGCTCGCGGGTCGCGGTGGTTCGAAAGGTGAGCGCGAAGAAGTTCGCTTGCGCTCCCACCGCCAGCGTGTCCGGGTCGAAATCGACACGCTCCTTGTCGAGCAGTCGCTGCGACACCCATCGGCCGTTCCAGGCCCATGCCTCGACGGTGAGCAGCTGCGCCGAATCGTCGTGGCTGAGCACGACGGCATAGTCGGGCCCCCAGAACACTCCAGGTGTGGCGTCGGGTTCGATCAGCCGGGCCAGCTCCGAGCCGGACAGCGTGCGATCGACGTAATGATACGTCGACACTGCCCCCGTCGGATATGCGACCGTGGCCACCGCGCCCCGGTTCACCTCCGCCTTCCGGTCGCTCGGCTTATTCAGATAGGTGAATCGTAAGCCCGGCGACGCGCGTCCGTCCGGATCGCAGATGACCACCTCGGTCAGGTAGCGCTTGCGGAGATCGGCGTCGGGACCCGGACCGATGCCTACCGCGGCCAACTCATAGCCGAACTCCAGAGTGAAAAGGCGGGGCGTCGCAACGCCGTCGGGGGCGCCGAACACGCGGATGCGGTCGAGGTAGCGGGTCTCGAAGCGGTCCTGGTAAGCGACCACCTGGCCGGAGGGATCGACATGCGGAATTCGGTATTCGTCCGGCTCCTTCTCGCCGTATTGCAGCTCGACCGTGCGACCCCGCGTATCGGTCACCCGACGCAACCGGCTCGACGCCGTATACGAAAGCCCGGCGGTCGAGCCGAGCTGACGCAAATCGTTCTCATATTCGAACGAGATGCGAGCGCCCCACGGGCTCCGCACCTCGGTGAGGTTGAAGCCGGTGTACATCTGCGTCATGCCGTTGGATTGGACCGACGGCCCGGTCCAATTGCCTTCCTGACCGGGCCAGCGGACGCCGAGCTGGAGCGCTGACGCTGCGGGGTCGGCGCCGGGAGCGCCGCCATAGATGTAGATGGAGCCGTCCTCGCGGGTGATTTCCCACCGCGCGTGTCGGGGAAAATATCGAATACGCCAGAATTGGAACGCCTCGGCCTCGAAGACGAGAACTCCGTCGCTGTCGGCGCCGATCTGGTGCAGTCGCGTGGCGCCGCCGCCGCTCGCGAGAAAGTATGAATACATGCCCGGCGCTTCGGCTGGCGGGTTATCGACCAGGATCGCGTCGAACGACAGCGACCAGCCGAGTCCGAGGTATCCGGTGGGCGCCGTCTGGTTCCAACTGTCGGCCTGGCGTCGCACATTGGAGGTGAGATAAGCGGTAATAGCGTAGGCGAGCCCGTCGGGCTCGTTCAGGCTCACCAGCGGCAGGGGAAGGTTCACGTCGGAGCGGAACAGATTGAGCGTTTGCTCCACCCCGCCGGCGGGCGAGGCGATCTGGAGGGCGTCCACACCCGGTATCTGGGCCAGTAATCCGAGCGATGCGCCTTCTGCGGTGACGAGGGACGACATGATATCCTCCTGGAAATACGCTGGTTCGGAATGCGGTAACGTCAGCTCGAACGCTGGCGGCAAAGGGCGACGAGGTCGCCGGACAGGAAGAACGACCGGTCGAGCGGCATGGGCTCGGGCGCGAACAGCGTGAGCGGCGTGTTTTTGGGAATGAGGAGCACGGCGGCGGCGGCGCGTGTCTGATCCGAGGCGTTCGCAGGCGAGCCGTGCACGAGCGCAGGATGGAAAAGCACCGCTTCGCCTCGCGCCAACTCGAGCTGCGTCGGGGGGAACTGCGCAGCCCATCCGGCTGGCGGTTGGTCGCCGACGGCGCGGAGTCCGTCCAGCCTGTGACTGCCGGAAGCCACGGCGAGGCCGCCGTTTTGCGGCCCCACGGCCTGGAGCGGCAGCCAGAGCGACAAGGCGGGCGGCGCTCCCAAGGGCGTCACTCGAATATCCTGGTGCCATGAAAGAGCCGCGGCGCCCGGCCCCTTGCAGACGAAGCCGCTGAAGAGCGCATCGTAACCGGCGATGTGGAGAGACCACCACGGCCGCAGCAACCTATCGAGGGCCTCATTCACCTCGGCGCGATGCGCGGGGTCGGGTATCTGGAGGGTGGCGTGGAAGCTCTCGACATAGCGTGTGGCGTGCTCGTTCAACAGCTCTCGGAGCCTATCCAACGTTGAAGCCGAGGGTTGAGGCGGCCGAATCCACCCCTGTCGGGCGAAGGCGCCTTGATTGTCGAGCGCGCCGATCATGTTACGACGGCCGCAGCGCGCTCAGGCGCGCGCCGATCGTCTTTGCCCAGGCGCATAAGAGTACCGACGGAATCGCCAGGAACACACGGCGCTGAAACCATGTGTCGCGTCCGTACTGCAGGACGAGTTCGCCGCGGTGTTCGGGGTGGCGATCGTAGAGGGCCTGAGCCTCGGCGCCCTCGACGGGGACGCGACGCACGACTCCGAGCGAAAGGACGCACGCCAACAGCGACATCCACCGGCAGGGCGGGCAGGCGGGCTTGTACATGAGAATGGGTCGTTCTAACATCCGCACACCTCCGTCAGCGCCATGACCGCCGCCGCTGTAGCCACCAGGCCCGAGCGGTCTTCGTAGAGGTCTCCTCGCAACGGTTGGCCCATTCGGCACGCTGGATCGGTCACACGCAGCTCGGCCGACCCCTCCCAGCGACCATCCGGGCGCTGCGCCGAGACGAGCGCGTCGACCAGTTCAGGCAGTAGGTTGGATTCTTCGAGGAGGGCGACGCCGGTCGCCCAAGCCAGTTCGAAAGCGGTGCTCGGCGGCAACAGCGCCTCGGTGGCGCCGCCGGGGACGCGTACGCCGAGACGTTTTGCTAGTCGCAGGTGGTGGTACGTCGAATAGCCCGGGCGAAGCCACCAGTACGAGGGCCAAGCGCCATCGTCGAGGCGCGTGCGACCCAGGGCTTCGGCCAAGGCGCGCCGGCGCAACGCGAAGGCCTCGTCCGACACGGCGAGCCCCACGGCCGCCGTTACGCACGGATGGGCGTCGCCCCAGCCGTCATCGCGCGGATAGGTGCGATATCCGTCTCCGACCCACTGTTCGGCGAGGAACGCTTCGGCCTCGGGCGGCGCCGTGCGGTCGAGCAGCCGGAGCAGCCGAACCGCAAAGCCAGTGCTATCGGCGTCCGGCCCGGTGCGGTCGTTGTATCCCCATCCTTGCCGATAGCGGTTCGCGACGAGCCAATCGGCCGCGCGCTCGGCCGCTCGCCGAGCGCCTTGGACGCTCGACGCCATTGCGAGCGCAACGCCGGCGAGACCCGTGACCCATCCGTCGGCGGCGCCCACTGGCAGCGCGTATTCGGAGAAGCGCCCGTCAACGCCCTGGAGCTCCATGAGCGCTCGCACACCGTCCCGCAGCGCGGCCCGAGCCGCCGCCGGGCCAGCGAGCAAGGGTGGGCCTTCGAGCGGCTTGAGGTAGATGTTCAGTCTGCGGTTGTCGTCGCGATCGATTCCGACGCCAATGAAGGCCACCTCGGCGGCTCCGGATGACAGGAGTTCGCGCACGTCGGGCGCGGCGACGCCGAGCGCCCGAGCAGTCCGCGCAATTGCCTCCTGCCAGCGGTCGGGCGGACGGGGAACGCAATGCCCGCAAACATCCAGCTTGGCGTCGATGCGGCGACCGTCCCGAAGGCGATAGCCGAGAGCCAGCACGAGACCTTCCACACGGAGCCGTCGGTAGCCGACGAGGTGGGCCAACACGCGCGCGAAGGCAGGATGTTCGAGGAAGCGGACGCCCAGGTGATCGAGCGGCGTCGGCCGGTCCAGTCGCAGATAGATCTTCGCCCGCGCCGTGTCGGCGTCGGCGCCCTCGACCCCGACGCTGACGACCCGCACATAGGGGGCGAGGCGTCTGAGGTCGTCGCTGATCTCCTCGGCGTCGGATAGGAGGTCGGTGGCCCAGGAGAGCGCTCGCCCGAGGCTATCGCCCCCCCATGGCATGGCGTCGACATAAATGGCGCCGCCGCCGTCGAGACCGGCGCCGAGCCAGACGAAGCCCCGAGTATAGTCGTCGAGCGGCGCGCGCACCGCGGCGTCGAGACAGCGAAGCGCTCGGGGATGCAGATCGAACGCATCCGCCGCCTCGAGCGTGCTGCGAAGCGCTCGGCGACTCGCTTCCCAGCGGGCTTGCGGCCCGAGCGTCCAAGCCGGGTCGCCGAGGACGCGCAGCTGCACGCCCCCGGCGCTGCTGCTGAGACACATCTGGAGCGGCGTGCCGTCGTAATTGATGAATGAACGTCCGACGCCGTCGCCCTGAGCGGTCGCAGTAGGCGACAGCACGCATTTCCCGAGCGCGAGCGCGCGCTCCTGTGAGGCCCCGAAGGAGGAGGCGACGGCCCTCAGCAGATGCGACGCGCTCGCCGGGACCATCGTCGGGCGCTCCTTATCCGGCCTTCGAGACGTTATAGGTGGACGACGCCCCACGGCGGCTGCCGGCGTTGCCCAACTGACCGGGGCTACCAGCGCTGCCCGAGGATCCGCCCGGCGAGCCGGCTTTGCCGCTGCCGCCTGCGGCTCCGCCCTTTCCGGCGGCGCCGACGGTGGACTGGCCGGTGTTGCACGTGATCCTCCCGCCCTGGGTGGAGGACCAGGCGATGGTCACGATCGTGCCGTCGCCCCCATTGCCGCCGTTGCCGCCATTGCCGCCATTGCCGCCATTGCCGGCATTGCCGCCGTTGCAACCTGTGCATTTATAGGCGCCGTCTTGGTCCGCCTTGCCGCCGTCGCCGCCATTGCCGCCATTGCCGCCGGCGCCGCCGGCGCCGCCCGATCCGCCATTGCCGCCCGCGGACATGAAGACGACCTCGCCGATGAGTTCGTCGATGGTGAAGGTCGCCGGATACGCTTTTTCTCCGTCCGACCCGTCCTGCCCGCGGCCCCCGTTGCCGCCATCCTTGCCATTGCCGCCAGTCTCGCAGTCCCGGCAGCCGCTGGCCCAATTACAGTTGCAATCGCGGCCATGCTCGCCGGGCAGGGCGTCGCCGCCATTGGCGCCATATGCGCCCGAGGCTCCCGAGAAGCCGAGCACGAGAACGTCGCCGACGTTCAAATTCTCCAGAATCATGACAACGGCTCCTTATTGCCCAACTTCTCGAGTTTCTTGATCGTTATTGAACTCTCCACTTGCACCTGGATCTCGCCGCCCGGCTCGATCTGGATCCACTCGAACTTCGCATTGGTGGACGCGATCACCAGCGGGTCGCCCGGGGTGACCTTGCGGGGCTGCTCTTCGTCTCCGGTGATGGAAGCGATCTCGAGCCCGGTATTTTTGTAGTCGGATTGTTGCTCGGACATCAGTGCCCACTCCTCTTCTCGAGGCATTCGAGACGCACCCGGCAGGGCGCATGAAGCACGAGCTGGCCGCCATTCTCGAGCAGCAGCCGTTCGAAGACCAGCACGGAAGGTCGACGCGCCACGAGACGGGCGCCCGCGGGCACTCGCACTGTTCCGGCCACATAGAGGTCGGCCTGGAATGGGCCGAGCGCAGCGTCCAGCTGCTCCTCGAACTCCGCGAAACGCCGGGAGTCGCCGAACAGGAAATGGAAGCCCGCATCGCGCACGTCCTTTTGGGTCGCCAGGACGGAGCCGTGGGGGGCTCGACAAATGTTCGACGGGATCGGGATCGCCGTCGCATCGTCGACGCCGATCCAGCGCTTGTATTCGGCGATCGAGGTCGTGTTCAGGCTCTCATATCTAAAGCCCGCGACGCCCGGCTCGAGGTTGACGACAGCGCCGAACCCGATCTCGACCGGCGTCGGAGCTTCGTCCCCAGCAAGACCGATCTCCTGCAGGAACGTGCGGCGGGAACTTCCTCCCCATGCGTCAATTGGATGATCGTACACGAGGGGCGTAGTCGAGCTTCCTGATCTGGCACTAAGCAAACCGCAATCCATTTCGTCCTCCCCGGCAATAATAATGGCCGATAGGTTCGTCGCGGCAGGAAGCTAACACGGGGCTTTTGCAATTTCTAGATGCAATTTCTAGATAAGCCGCGCGTCGGACGGCGCCGCCGTCGCGGTCACAGAGCACGCCGTTCTGGTCGGGTCGCCGAGCTTGCGCAAACGCTACAGCAGGTGCAACTCGTCGGCGCCTCGATCACGATGCGCTCGCGCGGCAGATGTTCCGGGAATGTATTGCGATCCGGCCGCTTGCGCGTGAAGCCGGCGACCGTCGTCGTTTTCGCGACCGCCTGCTCCGCCGCGAGCTCGTCCTCTGTCGCGCTCGCTTCCAGCTCTTCGAACAAGAGCGCTTATTGCTCGAGAAGACGCGCCGAGCGCTCGGATTTCTGCCCGTAGATCTGACGTTCCAGCTTGGCGATCTGAAGCTTTTGCGCGGCGATCAGCGCCATATCCTCCGACGCCTTTGCGCGCGCACGGCGAGCTCGGCCTTCAGCGCGGCGTTTTCGTCCGACAAAGCTTTGCTGGCGACGTCCATATAGCGAGTGAATCACAAATCTTTCGATTTGTGGCGCCCCAAAATGCGTCCGACCCCAGCTTTTTCGCTCATCCTGCGCTTGCGGGACGCCAGGTCGATTGCGGATTCCGCCAGTCGATCCCCTTGAGCATATAGGCCATCTGGGCGGCCGAAATCGACACCGCGCCGGCGCTCGCCGAGGGCCAGATGAACTTTCCGCGATCGAGCCGCTTGGCGTAAAGCGACAAGCCGATTCCGTCGTGCCAGAGGACTTTGACGAGATCGCCTCGGCGCCCCCGGAAAATGTAGAGATCGCCCGCGTGGGGGTCGCGCTTCAACTGCTCCTGCACCTGAAGCGCCAAGCCCTGCATGCCGCGCCGCATGTCGGTGTGGCCGGTGGCGATCCAGACCCGACAGCCTGCCGGCAGCGGGATCATCGACGCAGCGCCTTCACGACCCGCGACAGCGCGGTTGGCCGAGAACGCACATTGTGACGCAGTGGAGCCGGCCGACCGCACATATCAGGCGCTGCTCGCCAACGACTATGGACAATACGACCAGCTCATCGCGGCGTTGACCAATTCGCTCGGCAGCGCCGGTCTCTCGCATTTGAAGCAGCGTCTCATCACGTTGTCCAACGAGCCGATAAAAAAACTCGAAGATCACGAGAGGCGCAAAATCGGCTGGTCGTCGAGCGGACCGATCTACGAAGACGAGATCCAGAGCCGCCATCAGGCCAGCGTCATACGGTTTGCGTTGAGCGACATCGCCGACGCGTAGGGCGACGTCGACGCCTTCATCGCGCAATATGACGCACAAACGACGAAGTTCCTGAGGATCGCGGCGGAAATTTCCCGACGCCTCGTCGCTGCCGGCCGCGCCGACGAGGCGCTGCAGATAGTGGAAGCCGCCGAGCGCGGGCGGCCTGGCCGGCCCGAATTCGAATGGGAAGACGCGCGCATCGCGGCGCTCGACGCGCTGAATCGAAGCGAAGACGTGCAAGCGGCCCGCTGGTCGTGCTTCGAGCAACTTCTGTCAAAGCAGCATTTGCGCGAGCATTTGAAACGACTTCCCGACTTCGATAATATCGAGGCGGAAACACGAGCGCTCGACGCCGTCGAAGGCCACGCCGATTTTCTCCAGGCACTGTGGTTCCTGGCGTCGTGGCTGGCGCCCGACGGGGCGGCGAAGCTCAACTTGCAGCGACCGCAGAATCTCGACGGAAATCGCTTTGAGATTTTGACGCCGGTCGCCGAAGCCCTGGCCGGAAGGCATCCATTGGAGGCGACGCTGGCGTTGCGCGCCGTGATCGAATTCGCGCTCGATCAGAGTCGAATTACTGGAACCTTCACCAATTGCATCTCGCGATTCAGGCTGCCTTCAATTGGTGGAACTACCATCTCCATGAATTTCGGATCGGCGGATTGCGCTACGGCGACTTGGAAGTCGAAGACGACGGCTGGTCGGATATGGATCCCGAGTGTTCGCTGAGCGCGAAGTGCGGCTGGCGGACTTTTCCGGTGAAGACGGAATTGCCTTCGGCTATCGTTACGACTTTGGAAACTGTTGGGATCACACCGTCGAGATCGAAGACAAGTTCACGCTACCGGTCTCTCCGAAGCACGCAACATGCGTCGCGGGCGCTCGTGTGCGCGCGCCGGAGGATGTCGGCGGGAAATATGGCTATGAGAATTTCCTCGGGGTCATTTCTGACCCGGAGCATCCGGAATATCGTGAGACTCTGACCTGGTGCGGCGGGCATTTCGATCCGGAATGGTTCGATCTCGCGATCGTCGACAAGGACGTGCGGAACGCGCTGAGGCCCGGCGTGAAACGCCGGCTTCATCAGCCAAAGAGTTCGGCAGCGTCGGCCATTTTCGTTCCCTCCAAGTAATTGTCGAGAAATCAATTCGACATTGCGGGGACGAGCCGCGAACACGCGCGGGTCGTCGTCGGTCCCTGCCGAGAGCTCGTCATGTGAATGGCGAGCGCACGACATTAGCGCGTGCCGTGCGACAACGCCATAGGCGCGCCGCCGCGGCATGCTGCGCATCGCGAAAAGCGTTTCGCTAATGCGAATGGAGGCCGCCGGCGCTCTCGATGAAGGAGACGATGCGATCGAGCCCGAGATCGCTCATCAGGCTGGCGAAGACGAAGGGGCGCTCCCCGCGCACGCGGCGCGCGTCGCGATCCATCACCTCGAGTGAGGCGCCGACCATCGGCGCGAGATCGATCTTGTTGATGATCAGCAGGTCGGAGCGCGTGATGCCCGGCCCGCCCTTGCGCGGAATCTTGTCGCCGGCCGAGACGTCGATCACATAGAGCGTGATGTCGGCGAGCTCCGGGCTGAAGGTGGCGGCGAGATTGTCGCCGCCGCTCTCGATGAGGATGAGATCGAGATCAGGAAATTTGCGCTCGAGCTCGGCGACCGCGGCGAGATTGGCGGAGGCGTCCTCGCGGATCGCCGTATGCGGACAGCCGCCGGTCTCGACGCCGACGATGCGCTCGGGCGCGAGCGCGCCGGAGCGCGTCAGGAATTCGGCGTCCTCTTTCGTGTAGATGTCGTTGGTGATGGCGGCGAGGCGGAATTTTTCGCGCAATGTCTTGCAGAGCCGATCCATCAGCGCGGTCTTGCCGGAGCCGACGGGCCCGCCGACGCCGATGCGCAGAGGTCCGTGAGGAGAGGTCATCGAAACACCCTCGTCGAAAGAAGCGAGCGTCGACAGTGCGTGACAACCAGCGCCGTGACGAAACCGAGCGCATGGCCGAGGGCGGTCGCCGCGACGAGACCGCAGAGGAAGGCGAAACCTTCCACGCCCTGCGGCGCCTCGGCGCCATGTGCGAGACCGTGCATCACGCCGAACGCGCCGACGAGAAACAAGGCAATCAGCGCGTTCGCGCCGAGCCGTGTCGTCAGCATGACGCCGAGCATGACCGCCGAATTGAATGTCAGCGCCTGCAGGAGGTGTGACGGAACGTCGAGCTCCCCGAGCGTCGCGCCCATGGTCATGAAGGTCACGAAGGCGAGCGGCGCCGCGAGCCTCCGCCTCCCGCGCATTCGCGCACCGAGCCAGCCGACCGCCAATATTGCGGCGAGATGATCCATACCGCCGAAGGGATGCTCGAAGCCGAAGGCGAAGCCATGAGTCATGCCGACGCCCACATGCGCATGCGCCGGCATGGCGAAGAAAAAGAAAATCGTCGTGGCGATCGTCAGGCGCGCTGCGCTGCGGCTCTGGATCGTTTCGCTGCGCTCGCGATGACGGCGCAGCTGTGAGACTCGAATGCTCATGAGCGGAACAGCCTCGTATATTGCGTTTCATGCCGCATCGACGCCATGTCGATGCGCAGGGCGGATGTCGACAATTGATCGAGCGACGTTGCTTCGGCCGCATTCGCTGCGCGCAGAATGGTCGGCGCGAGAGCGGCGAGCGCGCGCAGCCCGTCGGTTTGCCCCAGCGGGACGAGCCGCACGCCGGCCGAGACGAGGTTGACGGCGAAGGCCTGCGCATAGGCGATGAGCGCGGCGTCGAGCGGCGCCGCGATCGCTGCGGCGCCGAGCGCGACGGGATGAGCGATTTCGCCGCCGCGCAGTCGCGCCAGCGCGTCGAGCGGCGAGCCTGGCCAGGCGGCGAGCGTCGCGCGCGCGAATGCGGCGCCCTGGTGGCTGGACTCCAGCGCCATTTCCGCGCTGCCGCGCCAGGCGGCGCAAAAGTCGGCGATCTCGTTCAGCGCCTCGACATCGCCCGCGCGCGCGGCGCGCCAGGAGGCGGCGAGAAAAACGAGATCGCACCAGCCGCCGCCGTTCTCGAGCACAGCAGCGACATAGGCTTCGAGATCCTCGCGGCTGCGAACGTCGCCCGCCTCGATCGCCCATTCGAGTCCATGGCTGAAGGCGAAGCCGCCAATCGGATAGGCCGGCGAGGTAAAGACGAGGAGCTGCAGCAGCCAGTCGCGCGTCTCAGTCATGGCGATGTCCAGCTTGGGGACGATGCGCATGATCGTCGTGATGATGGCGATGCCCATGTCCGCCATAGGCGCCGGGCTCCGGATCGAAGGGCGAGAGCCGCGGCGTCGCCTCGCCTCCCAGTCCTTCGACCATCGCCGCGATGACGGCGTCGTCGCGAATGACGAGGCGGTCCGAAAAAATCTGAATGGCGAGATGGCGATTGCCGAGATGATAGGCGAGGCGCGGCAGACCCGCCGCGCCGCCGCGGATTTCCAGCACCGGTTCGGGTCTCGCGACAATTCGAATCACGGAGCCGTCGTCGAGTGCGAGCCCGTCTCCCTCCGTGAGACGCGCGGCTTCGGCCAGATCGAGCAGAAAAGGCTCGCCTTGATCGCTCGTCAGGCTGCGGCGCCGGCGGTGACGCTCGTCCCAGTCGAGCGTCGTGGTGCCGCGTTCACGGGCCTTGTCCCAGCTCCCTGCGGGAAGCACTCGTGCTGCACGCATTCTTCGCCTCTTCAGAACAGGAAATAGCGCTGCGCCATCGGCAAGACGGCCGCGGGCTCGCAAGTCAGAAGCTCGCCGTCGGCGCGCACCTCATAGGTCTGCGCGTCGACCTCGATCTTCGGCGTCGCGTCATTGAGGATCATGCTGCGCTTCGAGATTCCGCCGCGCGTGTTGGCAACGACATGCAGCGCGCGCGTGAGGCCGTATTTCTGCGCGATGCAGGATTCGTGTGCGGCGCGGCTGACGAAAGTGACGCAGCTCTGCGTGAGGCTGCGGCCGAAGCCGGCGAACATCGGCCGATAATGCACCGGCTGCGGCGTCGGAATGCTGGCGTTGGGATCGCCCATCGCCGCCATGGCGATGGCGCCGCCCTTCATCACCAGCTCCGGCTTCACGCCGAAAAAAGCCGGCGACCAGAGAACGAGATCGGCGAGCTTGCCGGGCTCGATCGAGCCGACGAGATCGGCGATCCCATGCGCGATGGCCGGGTTGATCGTATATTTCGCCACATATCTGCGCGCACGAAAATTGTCGGCGCCGGCGCTGTCGCCCGCGAGCTTCCCGCGCTGCCGACGCATCTTGTCCGCGGTCTGCCAGCAGCGGATGATCACCTCGCCGACGCGCCCCATCGCCTGGCTGTCGGAGGAATACATCGAGAGCGCGCCGAGATCGTGGAGAATATCCTCCGCCGCGATCGTCTCCTTGCGGATGCGGCTCTCGGCGAAGGCGATGTCCTCCGGAATCTTCGGATCGAGATGATGACAGACGAGCAGCATGTCGAGATGCTCGTCGAGCGTGTTGACCGTATAAGGGCGCGTCGGATTGGTGGAGGAGGGCAGCACATTCGGCTCGCCCGCCACCTTGATGATGTCCGGCGCATGGCCGCCGCCCGCCCCTTCCGTGTGGAAGGCGTGAATGGTGCGGCCCTTGAAGGCGGCGATGGTCGCCTCGACGAAGCCGCTCTCGTTCAGCGTGTCGCTGTGCAGCGTGACCTGCACGTCATAGTCATCGGCGACGGAGAGCGCGCAATCGATGGCCGCGGGGCTCGAGCCCCAATCCTCATGCAGCTTGAGGCCGATGGCGCCGGCCTCGATCATTTCGACGAGCGCGCGCGGCTCGCTGGCGTTGCCCTTGCCGAAGAAGCCGAGATTGACCGGCAATCCTTCCGCCGCCTGCATCATGCGCTTCATGTGCCAGGGCCCAGGCGTGCAGGTCGTCGCCTTCGTGCCTTCGGCGGGACCGGTGCCGCCGCCGAGCATCGTGGTGACGCCGCTCGCGAGAGCCTCCTCGCATTGCTGCGGGCAGATGAAATGAATATGCGTGTCGATCCCGCCGGCGGTGACGATGCGCCCTTCGCCGGCGATGATCTCCGTGCCCGGACCGATGACGATGTCGACACCGGGTTGTATGTCGGGATTGCCGGCCTTGCCGATGCGCGCGATGCGTCCATTGACGACGCCGATATCGGCTTTGACGATTCCCCAATGATCGAGAATGACGGCGTTGGTGATGACCGTGTCGACGGCGCCTTGCACATTGGAGCGCTGGCTCTGGCCCATGCCGTCGCGGATCACCTTGCCGCCGCCGAATTTCACCTCCTCGCCATAGATCGTGTGATCACGCTCGATCTCGATGAAGAGCTCGGTGTCGGCGAGACGGATGCGGTCGCCGACCGTCGGTCCGAACATTCCGGCATAGGCACGCCGGCTGATTCTATTCGTCATCGCGCGCCTCCAGAGGTCCCATCACGGCGCCATTGAATCCAAACACAGCGCGCGCGCCGGCGTAAGGAACGAGCGCGACCATGCGCGTCTGGCCGGGCTCGAAGCGCACGGCCGAGCCCGCGGGAATATCGAGCCGCATGCCGCGCGCGACGGCGCGATCGAACCGCAGCGCAGGATTGGTCTCGCCGAAATGATAATGCGAGCCGACCTGGATCGGCCGGTCGCCAGTGTTGGCGACCTCGATCGTGATCGTCGCGCGGCCTTCGTTGAGGATGATCTCGCCTTCCGCGGGAATGATCTCGCCGGGGATCATCGGATCGGCTCGTGAACGGTGACGAGCTTCACGCCGTCGGGAAAAGTCGCTTCGATCTGCACCGCCTCGATCATCTCCGCCACGCCCTCCATCACCTGCTCGCGCGTCAGCACATTCGCGCCCTCGGCGCGCAATTGCGCGACCGAGCGTCCGTCGCGCGCGCCTTCGACGACGAAATCGGTGATGAGCGCGATCGCTTCCGGATAGTTGAGCTTGGCGCCGCGCTCGAGGCGCCGGCGCGCCACCATCGCCGCGACGGCGACGAGCAGCTTGTCCTTTTCGCGCGGCGTCAGATGCATCCCGCGTTCTCCCTGAACGTTCTTCTTGGAGCGAGCCTATTCAATTCATCCACAGACGCGGCGCGCCGCCGCGCCCGTCCGTCGCGGGCGGCCGCAACGCCGCCAACGCCTCGACGACCATACCGCGCAGCTGCGCGGCGTCACTCTCGAGGAAACGCAGCAGCAGCACGCCATTGACGAGACTGGCCGCGCCCTGCGCGCATCGGCGCGCGAGTACGAGCAGCTCCGCGACATTCGGCCCAGCGACGAGAATGGTCGCATAGCCGACGGCGTCGCCGACGCCGAACGGCCCGGCGCGATGCGCGGCGAGATCGCCGTGAAGGCCGATGGCGTCGGCCCAGACGAGCCGGCCGCCGATGCGCAAGGTCCAACAATCGCGCAGCGCGCCCGTGTTCAGCCATTCGCCGCTGGCGCGCCGGCCGAACAGAATGGTCTCGACGCCGAGAAATCGCGCCGTCGGCGCGAGATCGACGTCAATTCGCCGTCGCAGACGCGCGCAATCGAACAGAATGGTCTCCTGCGGCAGCCATTCGAGCCGCGCGCTCTCTGCGCAGTGAAGGTGGGTTACGATCTCTGCGCTGGCGCCGGTGGAGCGATAGATTTTCTCGGCCGCAGGCGTCGTGATCGTCAGCGCGGCGCCGGCCTCGACCTTGATGTCCAGCGCATAATGATCGCCGCCGACGACTCCGCCGCCGGTGTTGACGATCGCCGCCTCCGGCGCCTCATGAGGCTCGACAGCGGGAAACAGCGCCCTCAGCGGCGCCTCCTGCGCCAGATGTCGCAACCGGCTCGCTCCCTGAACTTGCGCAAAGCGCATTTCGATGCGGCCCCTCGCACGCTCGGGACCCTTCACAACGCCACGAAATCCCTGATGTTGTCCCTGTCCATATCGGTTCCGAGCCCTTGTCTGACGATGCTTCCGCGCGACATCACTAGATAATGATCGGCGAGGTCGCGGCCGAAGTCATAGTACTGCTCGACGAGCAGAATGGCGAAATCCCCGCGCCGGCTCAAGCTCTTTATCACCTCGCCGATGAGCTTGATGATCGACGGCTGGATTCCTTCCGTCGGCTCGTCGAGGATGATGAGCTTCGGATCGGAGACGAGCGCCCGCGCGATGGCGAGCTGCTGCTGCTGGCCGCCGGAAAGATCGCCGCCGCGGCGACGCAGCATTTCCTTCAGCACCGGGAACATCTCGTAAATTTCGCTCGGCACGGAGCGCGCCTTGCGGGCGGGTTTCGCGGCCATGCCCATCGAGAGATTTTCTTCGACCGTGAGGCGCGAGAAGATCTCCCGCCCCTGCGGCACATAGGCGAAGCCTCGCGCTGCGCGCTGATTCGGAGAGAGCTTCGACATATCTTCGCCGTCGAAGCGGATGGCGCCGCCGCGGATCGGCGTCACGCCCATGATGCTGCGCAGCAGCGTCGTCTTGCCGACGCCATTGCGGCCGAGCAGCACGGTGCAGGCGCCCTTGGGCGCCGTGAAGGACACGTCGCGCAGGATATGGCTGCTGCCGTAATATTGATGGAGGCCGCTGATCTCGAGCATCGCCTAGCGTCCCAGATAGACTTCGATGACGCGCTCGTCGCTCTGCACAGCGGACAAGGATCCTTCGGCCAGCACGGCTCCTTCGTGCAGCACCGTGACCTTGCGGGCGATGGCGCCGACGAATTCCATATCGTGCTCGACCACCATGATCGAATGCAGGCCCGCGAGCGATTGGAGTAGTTCGGCGGTGCGTTTCGTCTCATGGTCGGTCATGCCGGCGACCGGCTCGTCGAGCAGCAGCAGCAATGGGCGCTGCGCCAGCAACATGCCGATCTCCAGCCATTGCTTCTGGCCATGCGAGAGCAGGCCGGCGCTCTCCCACGCCTTGTCGGCGAGCTCGACCGTCTCCAGCAATTCGCCGATGCGGTCGATCTGCTCGCCGCTGATGCGGCGAAAGAGAGACGCGCGCACGCTCTTGTCGGCCTTCACCGCGAGCTCGAGATTCTCGAACACGGTGAGATTCTCGAACACAGTCGGTTTCTGAAATTTGCGTCCGATTCCGGCGGCCGCGATCTGCGGCTCGTTCAGCTTGGTGAGGTCCAGCGAGCGGCCGAAGAAGACTTGGCCCGCATCGGGCCGCGTCTTGCCGGTGATGACATCCATCATCGTCGTCTTGCCGGCGCCGTTCGGCCCGATCACACAGCGCAGCTCGCCGACGTCGATCGACAGCGACAGGCCGCGTAGCGCGCGAAAACCGTCGAAAGCGACTTGCACATCGTCGAGATAGAGCGCGACGCCGTTCGAGATCCCCGTCTGCTCGATCATGACGCGCGCTCCTTGCGGGCGAAGAGGAGCGCGATCCTCGTCGACGGCAGCGCGTCGACGAGGCCGATGACGCCCTTGGGCAGCAGCAGCGTGACGAGCACGAACAGCAGCCCGAGAAAGAACAGCCAATATTCGGGAATGGCCGCGGTGAAGAGGCTCTTCGCGCCATTGACGACGAAGGCGCCGACGAGCGGGCCGATCAAAGTGCCGCGTCCGCCGACCGCGGTCCAGATGGCGATCTCGATCGAGGCCGCCGGCGACATTTCGCTCGGATTGATGATGCCGACCTGCGGCACATAGAGCGCGCCGGCGAGCCCGCAGATCGCCGCGGAGAATGTCCAGATCGCGAGCTTGTAGGAGAGCGTGTCGTAGCCGCAGAACATCACCCGGCTCTCCGCCTCGCGGATGGCGGTGAGCACGCGGCCGAATTTGCTCGTCACGATGAAGCGCGAGACGAGCAGCAGCAGCAGCAGGCTCGCTCCCGAGAGCATGAACAGGATGATGCGCGTCTGCGGCGTCGTCAGCGGATAATCGAGAATGCGCTTGAAATCGGTGAAGCCGTTATTGCCTCCGAAGCCGGTCTCGTTGCGGAAGAACAGCAGCATCATCGCATATGTGAGCGCCTGTGTGATGATCGAGAAATAGACGCCCTTGATGCGGGAACGGAAGGCGAAGAAGCCGAACAGGAAGGCGAGCGCCGCCGGCGCGAGGATCGCGAGAGCGACGCCATAGGCGAAATGATCCGTAAAAGTCCAGAACCAGGGAAAGGCCTTCCAATCGAGGAAGACCATGAAGTCCGGGAGGTCTGCGTGATAGCTGCCGTCATGGCCGATCTGACGCATCAGATACATGCCGAAAGCATAGCCGCCGAGGGCGAAGAAAACGCCATGTCCGAGGCTGAGTATCCCCGCATAGCCCCAGACGAGATCCATGGCGAGCGCCAGCATGGCGTAGCAGAACAGCTTGCCGGCGAGCGCGACCGAAGCGTCGGAAAGATGGAGGAGCGAATCTTCGGCGGTGGCGAGATTGGCGAATGGAGCGACGACGAAAATGGCGAGCGCGGCGAGCGCGAAGACGATCCAGCCGCGCCGGTCGAACAAGCGCCGCGTGAGAGTGAGGGAGGGAGGGAGATGGAGCATGGGTCTGCGCTCAATCGGCCTGCCGGCCGCCGAGCGCGAACAGGCCCTGCGGACGCTTTTGAATGAAGACGATGAGGAACACGAGCAGGGCGATCTCCGCGAGCACGGCGCCGACGAGATTTTCGAAGATTTTTCCTGCGACGCCGAGGCCGAGCGCGGCGTAGACGGCGCCGGCGAGTTGGCCGACGCCGCCGAGCACGACGACCATGAAGCTGTCGACGATATAATGTTGTCCGAGATCGGGCCCGACATTGCCGACTTGCGACAACGCGACGCCGGCGAGTCCCGCTATGCCGGAGCCGAGCGCGAAAGCGATCGTGTCGATGCGCGAGGAGTCGACTCCGACGCATTTGGCCATCGTCCGGTTCTGCGTCACCGCGCGCACGAAGAGGCCGAGGCGCGTGCGCGCCAGCAGGAAAGAGACGAGCAGCAGAACGGCGAGCGAGAACACGATGATGACGACGCGATTATAAGGGAGCTCCAGATTGTCGGTGACGAAGAGCCGGCCGGACATCCAGACCGGATTCTCGACCTGAACATTCTGCGCGCCGAAGATCGTACGTACCATCTGCATCAGGACGAGGCTCACTCCCCAGGTGGCGAGCAGAGTCTCCAGCGCGCGCCCATAGAGGAAACGGATCACCAGGCGCTCGATGACGACGCCGACGAGCGCCGCGACCAGAAAGGCGACCGGCGCCGCGGCGGCGAGATACCATTGGAAATGATCGGGGAGATGCGCGCGGAAGAGATTCTGCACCACATAAGTGGCGTAGGCGCCGATCATCATCATCTCGCCATGCGCCATATTGATGACGCCCATCAGCCCATAAGTGACCGCGAGGCCGAGGGCGGCGAGCAGAAGAATACTGGCGAGGCTGACGCCCGAAAAGACGATGCCCAGATTCTCGCCGATCGCGAGGCTCGATTCGACATTGCGCAGCGAGCGGGTGAGCGCCACGCGCACCTCGCCGTCGTCCTCGACTGCAAGACGCGTCTTCAACGCTTCGCGCACGCGGCCGGAGACGCTGGCGCGCAGCGTCTTCGCGGCGGCGAGGCGGATAGCGCGATGTCCAGACTGCAATTCGGAGAGCGCGCGAATCTGGCGCAGCGCGTCGCGCACCGCGGAATCGCGCTCGCGGCTCTCGGCCTCGGCGATGAGCGCGAGCCGTGACTGGTCGAGCTCGGCGCTCTGCAGGCGCTTCACCGATTCGAGCCGCTGCGTAGGATCGGGAGAGGCGAGCTCCAGAACGGCGATCGCCTCCTCGATCGCTATGCGCACGCTATTGCTCGTGGAGACGTCCTCGAGATCGGCGGGAAGCGCGATGGGCGTGCGCTCCAGCGCGTCGAGGCCGCGATCGTCCTCGACGACGAAGGTCTTGTCCTCGGCGGTCTTCACGCGATCGGCGAGCAAGTCCTTCAAAAAGGGAACGACGGAGACGTCGCCGCTCGCGACCAGCGAGTCAAGCGCCCGGCGCTGCTCGTCGGCGTCGCCGCTGGCGAGATGCGCGATCGTTTCGCGATCGAGCGCCGCGGCCGGCGCGCAGAATATCATCGCCATCGCGAGGCCGGCGATCAGTCGCAGAATACGCAAGTCGAGACGCTCCATCGAAAGCCTGATCCGGACGGCCCGGGTCCGGGCCGTCCGCTTCTCGCCGTCAGTTCGTGTCCGGCTCGTCCTTCTTCTTGTCGTTGCCGGGAATGAAGGGGCTCCAGGGCTGAGCCCGCACCGGTCCCGCGGTCTTCCACACGACGTTGAACTGGCCGTCGGCCTTCACCTCGCCGATGAACACCGGCTTGTGCAGATGATGATTGGTCTCGTCCATCTCGGCGGTGAAGCCGGAGGGCGCGGCGAATTTCTGGCCGGCCATTGCGGCGATCACCTTGTCGACGTCGGTGGTCTTGGCCTTCTCGACCGCCTGCTTCCACATGTTGACGCCGATGTAGGTGGCCTCCATCGGATCATTGGTGAGCGGCTTCTCCGGATTGGCGACGCCATGCGATTTGGCGTAGGCGGCCCATTTCTTCTTGAACTCCGTGTTGACCGGGTTCTTCAGCGACATGAAATAATTCCACGCCGCGAGATGGCCGACGAGCGGCTTGGCGTCGACGCCGCGCAGCTCCTCTTCGCCGACCGAGAAGGCGACGACCGGAACTTCCGTCGCCTTGAGGCCGGCGTTGCCGAGCTCCTTATAGAAAGGAACGTTCGAATCGCCGTTGATGGTCGACACCACCGCGGTCTTGCCGCCCGAGGCGAATTTCTTGATGTTGGCGACGATCGTCTGATAATCGCTGTGGCCGAAGGGCGTATATTCCTCCATGATGTCGGCGTCGGCGACGCCCTTCGAGTGGAGAAAGGCGCGCAGGATCTTGTTGGTCGTACGCGGATAGACATAATCGGTGCCGAGCAGGACGAAACGCTTGGCGCCGCCGCCGGCCTTGCTCATCAGATATTCGACCGCGGGAATCGCCTGCTGGTTCGGCGCCGCGCCGGTGTAGAAGACGTTCTTCTCGAGCTCCTCGCCCTCATATTGCACAGGATAGAACAAGAGGCCGTTCAGCTCCTTGAACACCGGCAGCACGGATTTGCGCGACACCGAGGTCCAGCAGCCGAACACCACGGCGACCTTGTCGGCGGCGAGCAGCTGACGCGCCTTCTCGGCGAACAGCGGCCAGTTGGACGCCGGATCGACGACGACCGGCTCGAGCTTGCGGCCGAGCACGCCGCCCTTGGCGTTGATCTCCTCGATGGCCATCAGCGCCGTGTCCTTCAGCACGGTCTCGCTGATGGCCATGGTGCCGGACAGGGAATGAAGAATGCCGACCTTGATCGGTCCCTTGTCGGCGGCGCGCACGGGAAGAATCGCGCTCGCTGCGAGCAACGCGCCGGCGGCGACGAGGCCGAGGCTCTTGACCACTACTCTACGTTTCATTCGCTTGGCTCCCTGACGCCGATTGCGTCGACGCGTTCAGAACTGGATTTGCAGGCCGAGGATGAATTTGTCGACGTCCTTGCGCGCGGTGAACTGATTGATCGCGTAATTGGCGGTGATGCGCAGATTATGTCCATCGATCATATAAATGACGCCCATGTCGTATTGGCGCTCCCATGTGAGGGCGAGCGTGTCGCGGAAGGATTGGAAGCGGAAATAGGGCTGCAGCTTGCCCCAGCCGATCACGTATGGGATGAGATAGCCGGCGCCGAGCATATAGGCTTCGCCCGGACGAATGCCGCCGACGAGATCGGTCGTGCGCGCGCCGTTGAGATTGGTGGCGACGTCGTTCACGCCATGCGTATAATAGCGGTAATAGGCGCCCTCGAAGGTCGCGGCGCCGAACTCGCCGAGCTTCTTCTCGAACAGCACGTCGACGTTCCAGGCGGTGAAGTCGGCGCGCTGCAGCGCATTGCCGACGCCGTCCTGCTGATGCTGGATCGCAAAGCCGACGCCGAGAACATCCGCGCCGCCGAAATAGGTGCTGCTCGTGTAATAGGCCGGGTCGGGATCGGGATCGAGCAGATTGAGGTTCACGCGGCCGGCGAACAGCGGATGCCCCGCCTGATTCGAGGCGCCGACGATCTGGTTGTGTCCGTCATAGATGCCGAAGACGTAAGTGAGCCGCTTCTCGAACAGCTTGCCCCAGATCGTGCCGCCGTCGTTGCGGCCGGCGACCTTCTGCGGATAGCGGGAGACGATCCCCGGATAGGACCAGGCGAGCAGATAATAGGGACCGTCGAGATTGGCGCGATCGCTCGGCGGCAGCATGCGGCCGCCCCAGACGTTGATCTCGTCCATGGGCTCGATCTGCGCATAGCCGTCGAGCACCTGAATCGTGCTGTTGCTGGTGATCTCGGTGTTGAACGTCGCCTTCAGATATTGATTGAAGGAGGCGGAGGAATAGAGGCGGAAGCTCTCGAGATCGACGCGGGCGGAATTGGTTCCGGGGGCGTTGTTGCGCGTCACATCGCTGAAGAAGGGCCTGAGGCCGAAGCCGATGCTGAACCATTGGTCGTCGTCGCCGAACGGCAGCACGACGCGCGCCTGCGCCGCGCTTCCCGTCAGCAGGCAGGCCGCCAGCGCCGTCAGGGACGCCGCTCTCACGAAAGAATAGGATCGCATGCGCGCGTCGTCGCGCGCCTGCTCGTCGCCGGTTTCGGTCATAAGTCCCCCTCGATGTCATGCGGCGCGCACTCGCCCTTCGGCGCCGGCCGAGGGCTGCGATTCGTCCGCCGCGGTCTCGCCGTCCGTATTCGAGGATTACCTGGGTCTACCCTTACGCAGGAATACGCTGAAATGCGTATTGCTCCGTACGCGCCATCGTGTGGAATAGGGCGCAAGGCCGGCGAAGAACCCGCCGGCAGGGGGAATGCGATGCGTAAATCGACGGCTATGGACATCATCGGCTGCGCGGCGGGAGTGCTCGCGCTGCTCGTTTTCGTTCAGCAGGCGAATGGCAAGACGGTGAAGGGACCGGCGGCGACGCAGCCGCGATTCGCCGTGGATCTGTGGTGGAACAGAGGCGGCGACATGAGCGGGCTGAAGAAGGCGACCGACGCCTGCGCGAAGAAGCTCGGCGAGAGCGAGCGGCCGGCGAGCGTCTCGACCATGATCCTGTCGCGGGCCATGCTAGACTGTCTCGAGGGAGAGGGGTGGCGCCCGGTCGGCGAGCCTCGCCCGGTGTGAGGTGAGTTCAGAAAGAGCGAATGAGCGACCAGCAGCGTATTTTTCCCGTCCGGCGGACCTATAACCAGTTCGTCGCCGATCAGACGCTCGAAGATTATTCGCTGCGCTACACCGCTCAATCGGCGCGCCGCTTCACGCCGTGGCGTGTCGCCAACACGGCGCTCGGGGCGATCTCCTTTCTCGCCTGCGAGGCGCTCGGCGGCGGCGTCACTCTGAGCTTCGGCTTCGCCAACGCCATGGCGGCGATTCTCGCCGTCGGCGCGCTGACCTTCCTCGTCAGCCTGCCGATCGGCCATTACGCCGCGAAATATGGCGTCGACATGGATCTGCTGACGCGCGGCGCCGGCTTCGGCTATATCGGCTCCACGGTCACCTCGCTCATCTACGCGTGCTTCACCTTCATTCTCTTCGCACTCGAAGGGACGATCATGGCCGAGGCGCTGAAGATGGGGCTCGGCCTGCCGATCGGCGTCGCCTACGCCCTATCGGCGCTCTGCGTGCTGCCGATCGCCGCGCTCGGCATTCGCTTCATCAGCCGCTTTCAACTGTGGACGCAGCCGATCTGGTTCGTATTGCAGATCGCGCCGCTGGCTTATGTGATGGCCGCCGGCCCGCCGGCGTTGCGCGCCTGGGCTTCGCATCCCGGCGCGCAGGGCGCGCAGGGCGCCGGCTTCGATCTCGCGGGCTTCGGCGCGGCCGTCTCCATCCTGCTCTCGCTGCTGCCGCAGATCGGCGAGCAGGTCGATTATCTGCGCTTCCTGCCGAGCAAGGAGCGCGTCGGCGCCGCGAGCTGGCGCAGCGCGCTGCTCTGCGCCGGGCCCGGCTGGATCGTGATCGGAGCGCTCAAGCTCGCCGCCGGCTCTTTCCTGGCGGCCCAGGCGCTCGCGCTCGGCGTGCCGGCCGAGCGCGCCGCGGAGCCGAGCGAGCTCTATCGTCTCGCCTTCGACGGACTGTTCGGCTCGCCGTCGCTGGCCTTGGGGCTGACCCTCGTCTTCGTCGTCGTCTGCCAGACCAAGATCAACGTCACCAACGCCTATGCGGGCTCGATCGCCTGGTCGAACTTCTTCTCGCGCCTCACGCATAATCATCCCGGGCGCGTCGTCTGGCTGGTGTTCAACGTGATGCTGGCGCTGATGCTGATGGAGTTCGGCGTCGCCCGCGTCGTCGACAGCGTGCTCGCCTTCTATTCCAATTTCGCCGTGGCCTGGATCGGCGCTTTGACCGCCGATCTCGTCGTCTCCAAGCCGCTCGGCCTCGGCGCGCCGCAGATCGAGTTCCGCCGCGCCTATCTCTACGATCTCAATCCGGTCGGTTGCGGCGCCATGCTGATTTCGCTCATCGTCTCCACCGCGACTCTCTACGGCCTCGCCGGCGAGACGCTGCAGCCGCTCGCGGCGCCGATCGGCTTCGTCGTCGCCTTCTCGCTGGCGCCGCTGCTCGCTTACGTCACGCGCGGCCGCTATTACATCGCGCGGCCGCCGGCGATCTTCGCCGGCGGGGCGCAGCCCGTGCGCTGCATGATCTGCGAGAACAGCTTCGAGCCGCAGGACATGGCCTGCTGTCCCGCCTACAGCGGGCCGATCTGCTCGCTCTGCTGCTCGCTCGACATGCGATGCGGCGACCGCTGCAAGCCGGACGGCCGCCTCGTCGAGCAGGCGAAGGCGCGGTTCTCCGGCCTGCTTCCGCGCGTCGCGCTCGACGTCTTCTCGTCGCGCGCCGGCCGCTTCGTCATCGTGCTCGGCCTGCTCACGCTCGTCAGCGCGGCGATCCTCGGCGCGATCTATCTGCAATATTCGGCGGCGGTCGGCCCCGCCGCGCGGCCGATCGTGCGCACCACGCTCGAGATCGTCTTCGTCGGACTGCTGCTGGTGATGGGCGTCGCCGCCTGGACCTTGGTTCTCGCGCAGGAGAGTCGTCGTCTCGCGGAGGAGGAGACGCGCCGTCAGACGGAGATCTTGCGCGAGGAGATCGCGGCGCATGAGCGCACCGACGCCGAGCTGCAGCGCGCGAAAGAGGCGGCGGAGGGGGCGAATATCGCCAAGACGCGCTTCATCGCCGGCCTCAATCACGAGATCCGCTCGCCGCTCAACGCGATCAACGGCTATGCACAATTGCTCGAGCGCGACGTGACCGACAATCCGCGAGATGCGGCGCGCATCATCCGCCGCAGCGCGGAGCACATCACCAATCTCATCGACGGCCTGCTCGACGTCGCCAAGATCGAGACGGGCTCGCTCGATATCGCGCGCGACATCTTCCGCATCGACGAGACGCTCGACCAGCTCGTGGACATGTTCCGCCTGCAGGCGGCGGCGAAGGGCGTCGCCTTTCGCTACGAGCGCAGCCCGCTACTGCCCCGCTACGTGCGCACCGACAAGAAGCGTCTGCGGCAGATCCTCATCAATCTCGTCTCCAATGCGGTGAAATTCACCGAGACGGGCCATGCCTCGCTGAAAGTCGGCTTTCGCAACGACATCGCCGAATTCATCGTCGAAGACACCGGCGTCGGCATTCTCCCCGAGGATTTGGAGGGAATCTTCGCGCCTTTCGAGCGCGGCCGGCTGCCGCAGGTGGCCGCCATTCCCGGCACCGGCCTCGGCCTCACCATCACCAAGCTGCTGACGCAGATCATCGGCGGCGAGATCAAGGTCGAGAGCGAAGTGGGCGTCGGCAGCCGCTTTGTCGTGCGCCTCTATCTGACCGCCGCGCACTCGCCGGACGAAGGACCGAAACCGCCGCAAATTCGCGGCTATGCCGGGCCGCGCAAGACGATTCTCGTCGCCGACGACACGCCCGTCCATCTCGATCTGATGCGGCAATCGCTCGGCGCGCTGGATTTTGAAGTGCTGACCGCGTCCAACGGCGCCGATTGCGTCGACATCGCGCTGGAGCGTCGTCCCGATCTCGTGATGCTCGACATCGCCATGCCGAAGATGACCGGATGGGAGACGGCGCGCCATCTGCGCGCCTCGCTCGGCGCGGAGACGCCGATCATGATGGTTTCGGCCAATGCGCATGAGCTGATCGAGCGCCGCGCGGTCGATTCGCCCCATGACGATTTTCTGATCAAGCCGATCGAGATCTCCGAAATGCTCGATCGCATCGGCAATCTCCTGGGGCTCGACTGGCTCTATGTCGCGGCGCGCGCCCCCGCCGGCGAGGCGACGCTCGCGCCGCAGCGGCACGGCCTTTCGCCGGAGCGCGTCGAGCGGCTGCTGCGGCTCAGCGACACGGGCTACAGCCGCGGCATAGAGGCGGCTCTGCGCGAGATCGAGAGCGAGTCGCCCGGCCATGCCGCCGTCGTCGCGCAATTGCGCGCGATGGCGAAAAATTTCGAGTTCGAAGCGTTGAAGCAGGCGTTGCGGGACGGATGCGGCGATGTCGACTGATCTGCGCCAGCGCGACACGGCGCTCGTCGTCGACGACAATCGCGACGAGCTCGGCTTTCTCGTCGATGCGTTGGAGCGCGCCGATCTCACCGTGCTCGCGGCGACGACCGGCGAGGCGGCGCTGTCGCTGCTGGAGCGCGTTCCACCCAATGTGGTCGTGCTCGACGCGGTGATGGCCGGGCTCGACGGTTTCGAGACCTGCCGGCGCATCAAGCAGAACCCGCGCTTCGCCCATGTGCCGGTGATTTTTCTCACCGGCCTCAAGGATACGGGCCATGTGCTGATGGGTCTCGAGGCGGGCGGCGTCGATTATGTCGTGAAGCCAGTGATCATCGAGGAGCTCGTCGCGCGCATTCGCATCCATATCTCCAATGCGAAAGCGGCGTTCGGCGCGCGCGTCGCGCTGGATGCGGCGGGCCGTCATCTCCTCGCGGTCGACGGAAACGCGCGTCCGCTGTGGTGCACGCCGCAGGCGGCCGATCTGCTCGCCGCGCAATTCGGCGCCTTCGAGATTTTACGCGCAAAGCCGCCGGAAGCCTTCTCCGCTCTCTTGCGAGGCGCCATCGAGCGGCGCGACCAGAGCGCCCTCGTGGTCGAAACGGAGCGCATGTCGATCTCCTTCCTGTGTGAGATCGGCGGCGAGGAGCTGCTGTTTCGTTTGTCGGAGCGGCATCTCGTCAGCGACGAGGCTTTCCTCGTCGGCAAATTCGCGCTCACCTTGCGCGAGGCGGAAGTTCTGAGCTGGATCGCGCGCGGCAAGTCGAATGTCGACATAGCGGAGATTCTCTGCATCTCGCCGAGAACGGTGCACAAGCATCTCGAGCGCATCTTCGTCAAGCTCGGCGTGGACAGCCGTTCGTCCGCGACATCGGTGGCGCTGCAGGCTCTGCAGAGCCGATCGAGCGATTGAACCGGCGCGACGGCGGATATCGATCGAAGAGCTGGCCCCGATTGTTTGGACAGCGCCCCGCGGATTTTAAGTGGATTCCTGCCGGGGTTTGCCGAATGCGGGGTGCTGCGATTTTGTCCCGGCGTCGGGAGGGCGTAGCCCGACCAAAGCTGCGACAAAATCGCGGGCGACGGTCATGCGGCCGCCGCCATCGCTTGTGCGCCGAAATAGGCCTCGTCGGGTGTCGCGCAATAGGGAGGTCGTGGCTACTGTCGATCATCGCTTTGCGCTCAGCAGGCCGGCCTTGCTGAGCGCGCCGGACAAAAAATCGTTCTCCAACGTCAGTTCGCCGATCTTCGAATGCATCGCCTTCAAATCGACGGCGGCCTCCTTGGCCTCCGTTTTCTCCTGCCCGAAAACGCCCTCGGGGACGCAGCGTTTCGGCCTCGCTGACGGAGGATTGAAATATCCGATCTGTTTTCGAAACTCCCGTGGCTGTCGAACCTTCGCCAATTCAACCGAGCCGGACGCGGCGGCCCGGCGCGGATCGTCACGATCGCAGTGGTCGGCGTTTCGATGTTCGAGACGAGACTTCACAGAGCGCTGGCGTCGAACAGCGCGTCACGAACGCGCCCCCGGCGCCGCCCACACACAACCACGCGCGGCCGAGGCCGTGTTGGTCCCGGCGGGGCGCGGCGTCTACGCCCATACGGCGCTCTCGGTCAATTCCGACACGGGAGGCCCGATCGTTCTTCAGGCGACACAGGACCGCTGGCGGGGGACCGGAACATTCTCTCAAAGTCCGTCTCGAAGATCGCTCCAGCACAATCTTGGCGGCGGTGGGCGCCACCCGATCCCCTATCGACATCTGAGGCACTAACGATGATCATCGACGAGGCTCGAGCTTAATGCACATCTCGGTGCGGGCGTGATTAGAATGAACCTTTCGGTTCGAGAAATGTTGCCATCTCGGCTCCGGCCATCAAACTCGTAACAGCGCGTGAGGGAAGCGCCATGACTGATTATCCGAGACACCCTGATCGGCAAACGGCGCAGGCGGCGCCGACCTCTGGCAGAGAGACGCGCTCCATCGAGCTCAATCGCATCTCGTGGGGTGCGGTGCTAGCCGGCGCCGTCGTGGCGCTCGTCGTTCAGCTCCTGCTCAATTTGCTTGGCCTCGGCATCGGCGTTTCCACGCTCGATCCCGGAACCGCCGACAATCCTTCGGCCGGCGCCTTCTCGGTCGCCGCGGGCATCTGGTATCTCGTGGCGGGAATCATCGCCGCCTATGCAGGCGGTTCCATTGCCGGCCGGCTGTCCGGCGGTCCCGTCGGGTCGAATTCGGCTCTCCATGGACTTACCAGCTGGGCCGTCACGACGCTCGTCGTGTTCTTCCTATTGACGACGGCGGTCGGCGGCATCATCGGGGGCGTGTTGAGCGGCGTCAGCGGCGCAGTCGGCGGAGTGGGCCGCACGGCGGCATCCGCAGCGCAGATCGCGGCGCCTGGCCTCGCAAACGCGACGGATCCTTTCGGGGCAATCGAGCGGCAATTGCGGGAAGCCTCCGGTGGAAGCGATTCCGCGGCGTTGCGTGACGCGACGGTCGCAGCCGTTCGGGCGGCGCTGACGGGGGGTGAGGCTCAAGCGCAGGAGGCGCGCGAACGAGCTACCCAGGCCCTGGCGCGCGCGCAGAACATCTCCCCGGCGGAAGCGCAAAAAAAGGTCGCGCAGTACGAGCTGCAATATCGGCAGACGGTCGATGCAGCCAAGCAACAGGCTGTCCAAGCAGCTCAGACGACAGCAAAAGTCGTGTCGCGCGGCGCGCTCTTCGGCTTTTTCGCCCTCGCCCTCGGCGCCGTCGCGGCCTGGATCGGAGGACGTTCGGGAACGATCGCCGGGAAGCTCCCGAGATCCGGCCTTTCCCCCGCGCCTCAACCTCATTCTTGATGCCGGGTGAAGGCGCGGCCGAGATGCCATAATGGGCCGGGCCTCGCGAGAATAGCCAGACTGGTGGCTGTCCCTCAGAATGATGTGTGTTGAACGGAGTCCGAAGGATCGGCTCCAGGCATCAAGTGAGGAACAGCCATGGAATATTATGCAGGGATCGACGTGTCTTTGAAAGATAGCAGCGTGTGCGTCGTGGACGAGATGGGCGAGCCCGAAGCGCTCGTGCGGTATTTTGAGGAACTGGGATTGCCGGTCCGCCGCATTGGTCTCGAAGCCGGGCCGCATTCGCAGTGGCTGCATGCAGGGCTCATCGACGCCGGCCGCGATGCCGTGCTGCTGGAGACGCGCCACGTGAAAGCGGCTCTGTCCGCCATGACGGTGAAGACAGACCGGGAAGACGCGCGAGGGATCGCCCAATTGCTGTGTATGGGGTGGTATCGGCCAGTTCACGGCGTTGTGGAACGAGTTCACCAAGCTCCACCGTGAAATGCTGAAGATCGCGCGCGCCGACATGATTTGCCGAAGATTGATGAGCGCACCCGACGTGGGGGCTCTGGTTGCATTGACCTATCGCTCGGCGGTGGGTGATCCGTCCCGCTTCGGCGAGTCCGGGGCGCTCGGCGCCTATTTCGGGCTGACGCCGAAAAAATATCAGTCGGGCGAGACCGATCGAGATGGTGGCGTCAGGAAGGTTGGAGATGGCATGGTGCGAACCGCGCGATCGTGTCCCGGAGCGTGGTGTAGCTCAGGTCGGTCCCATCGAGGGACTCCGGCGGCAGCCGGTTTGATCAGGCGGCCACGGCAGGCAGCTTGACGATGGGATCATCGCTCAAAGCGGCAATTGTTTCCAGGGTCATGTAGCGGCCGCGCTGCACGGCCCATTCGTCATTCTGTTCCAACAGGATCGCGCCGGCGCCCAGGTCGATCCAATCATTCGAAACGACCGGCGTCGTATCCTTCGAGAATGTGGTCGAGCCGGCCTGCGCAGGGGTGATAAGCAGCGCGAGCAGGAAAAATCGTCAGCGTCTCATTTTTCGGTTCCCCTGCCGCCCGCTCAATGAATCTTCCGCGGCCACACGGGACAGTGCGAGCAGCTGAGTTCCGAATTGTCGACCAGCTCGAAGCTGCCCGGCACGCCGGCGGTGACGGTGGCGATGGTGGCGATCGCTTTGTCGCTCACGGGCCATGGCGAATAGGTCGTGTCCTGCAGCTCCGGCCCCGCGATCGTGTCGCCCGGCGCCAGCCAATTGGCGACATCGGCCGCGTAGTCGTCCTTGGTGCTGCGGCGCAGGCCCGTGACCGTCTTTTGGCCGGCGGTGAAGGTCGCATAGAGCACGGCATGCGGCGCCAATGGCGCGGGCGGCACGGCGACGAGATATTTGCCCGAGTCCGTGAACGGATGCGTCGCGCTCTTGCAGCTGCCGTCCGCATGCAGCGTCATGCCATTCATCTGCTGCGTGTGAATCGGGAAATTGCCCGAGCCGTCGGCGGCCCCCACCGAAAGCACCACGAAATTAATCCCCGAGCTGCCTTCCTCCAGCGTCCACCCTGGCGCCAGCGCCACCGAGGCGACCGCATGCTGCCCGCCGACCTGCACGAAATCCATGCGGTCACAGGCCGACCAGCTCGGCTTGCCCGTCGTGGCGACCGACCAATCCGCCGAGGGGAAGACGCCGCCATAGACCGGCTGGTCAATCCTCCACGGACGCCCCCCCGTGTCCGTGAATGTGCGCGCGCCGACATGCAGCGGCGCGCGGGTCTTGCCGCCGGAGGATCGCTCGAACGTCATCTCGCTGGAGAATGTCGCCGAGTCCGTGCAGACCGATCCGTCGATTTCGCAATAGGTCGAGAGCACGCTGCCGAGCGTGACATTGTGCGCGCCTAAGATATTCAGCTCGGGCGGGCCGAAAGGCGCGCCGCCCAGCGTAGCGACGGCTTTGGCGACGGCGGTGGAGACGCCGACGGAATCGGCCATGCCGCGCAGCTGCGCCGAGCGAATGTCGACATATATGTTCGCGCCGCCATTGATCAGCGACGGCCAGTGCTTGCCCTGGCCGCTGAGCTGGACGCCGCCGTCCAGCACGATGCGCTGATGCGAGCCTCCGGTCAGCCATGACGCCGGCGATTGCCGCGTGATGTTTTCATAGGCCTGAAACCCGCCGCCGCGGATGATCAGCTCGGACGGCCACGAGGAGGCTCCGACGAAATTGCCGATCCGGACACAGCCCTCGCAATAGACATCTTGCAGCGTTGTCGGTCCGATAAAGGCCGTCGCATGCACGTCGATCAGCTGATAGATGTTCGAGAAAGAAGCGTTCTGGATGGTCGCGTCCCACCTGCCGCGGCCAAGGCCGAGCAGGTCGTTCGAATAGACCGTGTGCAGGCCCAGCCCCACATGATCCTGCAGATGCAGGTTGCGGCTGTTCGAATTGGCAAAGACTATGCCGATGGGACCAAAACCGAAACCGGCCTCGTCGATTGTGACGAAGTCGCCTTGCGAGGGCGAGTTCGCGCCTCCTAAGAAAGCGACCGCAAAACCGTAAGCGTCGACATCTTCGAAAACCACATGGGACGTGACCGCGCGCCCATATTGATCGGGCAGCGAGCCGGAGCGCAGCGCCGCCGGCGTCGTATAGGCGGCATAGGGCGCCGCCGGCATGGGGCCGGCATAGCAGTCGACGCAAAAGGCGGCGAGCGGCGACCTTGTCTGCAGCCCGCCCGGCGTCGTGCCGGAGGCGTCCAGCGACTCCGCCAGCCAGTCGCGAATGTCTGACGACGGATAGACCGAATCCTCGACTCCATACGTCTGGTAGGCGGCCCCGTGAGCGCCAAACCCCACATTGGCTCCAATGAGAGTGAGGTGGCGCACATGCACCGCTCGCCCGCCCTGCACATTGAGGCACGGCCGTGTTGTTTGCCTGCAGAGGATCTTCGTGCCGGCCAGATCGAAAAAGGCTTTGCCTGCGCCGATCAGGCCGATCGTGTTGAAGGTGCCGTAGCCGTAGCCCAGCATGAAGCCGCAAGACGACGAATAGGAGCCGTCCAGCAATCGCACGTTCGAGGCGCGCACAATCAGAGCGTAGTCGATCGCCTTTTGGATGGGCCTGCAATTATCCTTGCCGGGAGTGTCGCTCAGCTCTCGCCAACAGGCGATGCGCCCAGATCCCGATGCGGCGGCGCGGTCGAGCGTGATGGTCCCGGAGCCGACGCGCTGCAACGTCGCAGTGGTGCGGAGGATCGCGGCCGTGTCCGAATGCCACCGCACGCTGAGGCACCGCATGCCCGCGCGCAGAATATCGGTCGAGGAGACGGTGACGATTTTGGTGCCATTGCCCGTGGCCGAGACGCTGCCGCCGCCCAGCACCCAGCTCGTCGCGTCGCCGAGCGCGCCGAACTGGCAGGCCTCCACATAGGGCTGGGTCGTATATTGCGGTATCAGGAAGCCCGCCGGGAGCGCGATCTCGCCCTCCAGTCCCGCGGTGGAGGCCGAATAGATATAGGTCAGCGGGCAGCTCGGCGCGCCGGGCGCTGGCGTCTCCACATAGGTGACCGAGACGATCCGCGGCGACGCGCCGGCGGCGACGGCCGTGACCAGCGCCGCCTTGCTCGCATAGACGGCGCCGCTGGCGATCGAGATCACGCCGTGGCTGTCGATGACGACGCCGGAGCCCGCCTGCACGCGATTGTAATAGGTACCCGCCATGGCGGGGGCGAGCAGTTGCTGCGACACCCAGAACAGAGTGGCGAGCGCTGCGACGAGCGGACGTCTCATGATGATCTCCTCACGGAAGGGCGAGCGCGGCCGCCTGCAACGACGCAATCTCGGTCGACGAAAGAGAGAGCTGGATGGCGATGAAATCCCACATCCAGCCGTCGACGGGCCAATAGCCCTCGGCGAGCATGATGTTGGGCAGGAGGTCCTCACGCGCCGAGACAGCGTTGAGCAAGGCGTGCATCAGCCCCGCAGCCTCGAGCGCCGGCGCGGCCTGCCTGCGGCGGATCAGAGCGCCGGTCGTCGCGCGCAACGGCGTCGCCGCGACGACCTCGTCTCGCAGAGCAGCCACCTGCACGGGCGTGACGCCGCCCGGCAGAGCGGCGGCGAGCGCCTCGTAGATGTAGAGCCAGATCACCTTCGGCCCGCGCGCGCAGATTTGCGCGACGATGCGATCCATCTCCTCGACCGAGCCGGCGCTGCCGTCGATATTCGAGCGTCGCAGCTTCGCCGCCAGCAGATGCCCGCCGCAGAAGACATAGAGCGGCAGATAGCAATAGCAGTCGTAATAGCCGTGAAAGAATCGGTCTCCTGATCGCCGTGCAGCGGACCGTCGGTGGCGTCGAGATCGAGCACGATCTCGCGCGGCGGCTCCACATGCGCGTCGAGAAACAGCTCGACGAACAGCTTCTCGACCGCGGGGCCGTCGTGGCCGATTTTGTGATAGCGCAGCTTCCTGCCCTCTCGCAGCGCGTGCTCCAGGCGATTGAGCGTGCTCTTGCCGACGAGCGGCGCGGGCGCGTCCGCCGTGCGGTCGAACTTGCCGAGCAGCACGGCGAGCACGGGATCGAGCCGCAGCTCGTCGTGGTCGACGAGATCCTCATAGCCGAGCGCGAGGCCGAACACGCACTGCGCGACGAGCGTCTCGATCGGGTGGACGGCATAGACGGGATTACGCCGATCCTGAAAGCAGGCGGAGAAGCGCTCGATGAGCCGGATCGTCTGGTCCGTCTCTCCGAGCAGAAGAGCGCCGGCGTCGGTGGAGACCATGCCGCCGTCGAAATCGGCAACGACGCGACGGCGCCGGCTCTTCCGAAATCCATCTCGCTCGCGCTACGCTCCGTCTGCATCGGGGAGCCCCTCGAATCGGCGCAACTCGTTATCGTAAAAAACAAGTTTAAACCGTCAGAGGCCCCGATGCGCCTCGATTCGGTGAGAAATCCGGGCTAGAGCAGGAGGGATACGACAGTGTCCGACTGCTGTGGTCGCGTTTATCGCGGGAATCCGCTCGTTTCTGTGCTTCGCAGGCGAGACGTCCGCAGGTGTCGTATCAGGGACTTGCTCTCGGCGGCCGGAAAGATTGAAGAACCATGCGCCGCTGTTATGATTGCTATTGCTGAGCGCTAGCGCACCTCCCGCGGCGGCGCCCAGCAAGAGAAGGCCGCCGCTGACCAGCAAGGGGTCCGGGTCTTCGTTTGGCTGGCCGTCCGAGCGGCCTTCGCGAGCCGGGCAGGCGACGTGGTGGCCAAGCGGATCGGTGCAAGATTTCCACTCCATCGGGTAGCCCGGACCGGCGAAGGCTGCGCCGGGCGGCACGATCAGGGTCGCCGACACTAGGAGAAAATAGGGAACTTCATGCAATCAGCCTCCTTCGACGAATAAAGACAAATCGACGAAGCAGATAAACGGATACGCCGATTCCCCGCAAGCTGTGGACACGCTGGAATTGACAACGGCTCCGGCGTGTGATTGGAGCCGACTATCGGTCTGTTCGCCAAGCGCCTCGAGCGCTCGCATTTCTGCTGGCCGACAGCGGTCGAAGGGCGCTAAGGTCTGTAGACATTCGAGTAGGAAGGGGATTCCCGCAAGGCTGAAATTTTGATTCAAGGCTGAAAAATGGAGGTTAGCCTTGATTCGCTTGGCATTGAAGGATGAGCAATGGGAAACGATAGCGCCGCTGCTTCCTGGCAAGGCAGGCGATCCGGGCCGTAGCGGCGAAGACAATCGTCTGTTCTTGGAGGGGGTGTTGTGGATCGCCCGTACCGGTTCACCCTGGCGTGATTTGCCCGATTGTTTCGGCAAGTGGTCCTCGGTGTGGAAACGCTTCCGCCGCTGGGCGTTGAAGGATGTCTTCGATCAGATTTTTATGGCGCTCTCGGGCGATCCTGATTTTGAATATGCGATGATCGACGGCACAATCATCAAAGTTCACCGGCACGGAACCGGCGCAAAAGGGGGACTCAAAGTCAGGCCATCGGCCGCTCGCGCGGCGGGCTGACGACGAAAATCGTCCTTTTGGTCGATGCTTTGGGCTATCTGGCGCGCTTCATCCTGTTACCGGGGCAGCGCCATGACAGCGTCGGCGTTGCGCCCTTGATCGAGGATGTCGACGTTGCCGCGCTCATTGCCGACAAAGCCTTCGATAACAACGCCCTGCGTCTGCGATTGAAGCAGCAAGGCGCTCTCGCCGTCATCCCTTCCAAAGCTGATCGCAAACAGCTTATCCCGCATGACGCCGAAATGTACAAATGGCGCCATCTGGTCGAGAACTGCATCCAACGCCTGAAGGAGTGGCGGCGCATCGCAACCCGCTACGATAAAACCGACGCCAGCTTTGCTGCTTTTGTCCAACTCTCCGCCGCATTGCACGCAATCGCCTAAATGTCTACAGACCCTAGTGCCAGAAGGCGAATGTTCACAAGCCGTGCCCGCTGATGCCGCGCCGAGTTGGCATGTTTTGGTTGTGTCGCAAAATTTGTCTATCGAGACGCCAGCTCGACCCGACCGCCAATACGCCGTCCACGATCATAGTCCGTACCGACCCCCGATAAAAATTTACGACAGAACCCCGTGCACCCCTCCCGCAGAACAGCACGACGACGCAAAAAATCGCCGCGTCACGAATAAGATGACTTAAACTCTCATACTCGTCCATCGCGGAATTTCCTCATCGTGTGCTTGACGGCTCACGACTGGAAATTTCGTCGGTGGACTGCAGGAAACGTCAAACTCCTACTGCCACCCCGGCAGAGCCGGGGAACTCTCACTTCGTTTTAGATGCTCGATGCGGCGGCGCTTCGGGAGCTCTTGTCAAAAAAATGGTAGGGCCCGCCGTCAAGCGCGACGCCGTCGCGCACCTTCGGGCCGTGATGGGCCTGTCGGAACGTTGGGCCTGCCTGCCGGATCGTCGCCATCGATCGCAAGACGGCGCGCTACGCGTCGAAGCGTCCGGCCGACGACGAGCTTCGCGCCGAGCTGCACGATCTCGCCAACGCGCGTCGGCGCTTCGGCTACCGGCGGCTGCCTGGCGGCGATCCCCGACACGTCGATCTCCGGCAAGCGGGTGGCGCGGGAGCTGTCGGCGTTGATTGAAAGACGCGGAAAGCCCGGCATGATCGTTTCCGACAACGGGACGGAGTTCACCTCGAACGCCGTCCTGTCCTGGTCGGACGAGAACAAGGTGGAGCGGCATTTCATCATGCCGGGCAAGCCGATGCAGAACGGCTTCTGCGAGAGCTTCAACGGCCGTATGCGGGACGAGCTGCTCAACGAGACGCTGTTCTTCGGCCTCGACCACGCGAGAAAGAAGATTCGCTCTTGGGTGCACGACTACAACCATCGGCGCCCGCCGCTGGATGAAACTTCGGGGGCAGGTCACGCCGGTCGAAGCCATGATCGCCTTCATCGACGAGAACCGCGACAGCTACGGGGTCGAGCCGATCTGCGAGGTCTTGCCGATCGCCCCGTCCAGCTATCGGGCGCATGCGGCGCAGCGGCGTGATCCCTCGAAGCGCTCAGTGCGGGCGCGGCGCGACGCCGGGCTCACCGAGAAGATCCGCCGCGTTTTCGCGGAGAATTTTTCGGTCTACGGCGCCCGAAAGGTGTGGCGGCAATTGCGGCGCGAGGGCGAGGATGTCGCGCGCTGCACGGTGGAGCGGCTGATGCGGCGCATGGGCTTGCAGGGCGTCGTGCGCGGCAAGGCGATCAAGACGACGGTGAGCGACAAGAAGACGCTTTGCCCGCAAGACAAGGTGAACCGGCAGTTTGCGGCGGATCGGCCGAACCGGCTGTGGGTGGCGGACTTCACCTATGTCGCGACCTGGCAGGGCTTTGTCTATGTGGCCTTCGTCATCGATGTCTTTGCTCGGCGGATCGTCGGCTGGCGCGTCTCGCGTTCGGCGAAGACGCCCTTCGTGTTCGACGCGCTCGAACAGGCGCTGCATGATCGCCGGCCTGTTCGCGGCGGTCTCGTGCATCACTCGGACCGAGGCGTGCAATATGTCTCTATAAAATACACGGAGCGCCTCGCCGACGCTGGCGTCGAGCCGGCCGTCGGCAGCGTCGGCGACTCTTACGACAATGCGCTCGCCGAAACGATCAACGGGCTCTACAAGGCCGAGGTGATCTGGCGATGCGGACCGTGGCGCAGCCTCGAGCAGGTCGAGTTCGCCACGCTCGAATGGGTGGACTGGTTCAACAACAAGAGACTGCTGGAGCCGATCGGAAACATCCCCCCGGCCGAAGCCGAAGCGCGCTACTATGCGCAGATCAAAGAGCACGCCATGGCGGCGTGGCTCAAACAAAACGGCCTCCGGCAAACCCGGGGCGGTTCACAGGCTTGCTGGAGACCCCGCCAGATCCCGCCACATGATTATGGTGGGACAATCTGGCCGCTAATGTGCGGGCAGACCGCGACACTGCTCTGCTACAGCAAGGGCGCAAAGCCGAATGGTGGTCATATCAGCATGAGCTGGCCCTGCTCGCCCAGCTAGGCATCCAGCGGCAGCCTGTGTGGGCCGCCATCGAAGACAATGGTCTCGGCTACGACATTTTGTCTTACCGGCGAGACGGGGCGTCGGAGATCAACCGACTCATCGAAGTGAAATCGAGCAGTGCGCAGCCGCCGCGCCTCATCATCACTCGCAACAAGTGGAGAACTGCCGCTCAATTCGGCGAGGCCCTTGAGTTCCATATTTGGACTCTCCCTGACCGCAAATTGCATATTCTCCCTTGCTTGGAAATGCGGCGACACATTCCGGATAATCGCGAGGGTGGTGAGTGGATCGAGGTCGAGATCACGCCGAATCTCAGGCGGCAAGACTGACCCACTTCTGTTCTGAACTGGCGGGTCGAGAGGGATTCGAACTTCAGTCGTGAACGCAAAAAACCACCCCGACGATCAGATCGGGGCGGTGATTGAGTTATGCTGGAAGTGGTTGCGGGGACAGGATTTGAACCTGTGACCTTCAGGTTATGAGCCTGACGAGCTACCGGGCTGCTCCACCCCGCGACAAATAGAAAAAAGTAGTGACGAGCACAGTAGAGACTTGATGCTACTGCCATCGCACTATTCCGATAGAATTAGATCGTAGAGAGGAAACTTGTTCTTTGCAGGCCTGGCGACGACCTACTCTCCCAGGTCTTGAGACATAGTACCATTGGCGCAGAAACGTTTGACGGCCGAGTTCGGGATGGGATCGGGTCTGGTCGCTTCGCTGAAAGCCACCAGGCCGGCAAAGAACAAGCGAAGCAAACTGACGTCTTTCGATCGCGCCATCCATCGGGATGAGCATGGATTAATGAGAACGATCAAGCCGATCGAGCTATTAGTACCGGTAAGCTTCACGCATTGCTGCGCTTCCACACCCGGCCTATCAACGTGGTCGTCTTCCACGGCTCTCAAGGGAGAACTCGTTTCGAGGTGGGTTTCCCGCTTAGATGCATTCAGCGGTTATCCCGTCCGTACATAGCTACCCTGCACTGCGACTGGCGTCACAACAGGTCCACCAGAGGTATGTTCATCCCGGTCCTCTCGTACTAGGGACAAATCCTCTCAATTCTCCGACACCCACGGCAGATAGGGACCGAACTGTCTCACGACGTTCTGAACCCAGCTCACGTACCACTTTAATCGGCGAACAGCCGAACCCTTGGGACCTTCTCCAGCCCCAGGATGTGATGAGCCGACATCGAGGTGCCAAACAACCCCGTCGATATGGACTCTTGGGGGTTATCAGCCTGTTATCCCCGGCGTACCTTTTATCCGTTGAGCGATGGCCCACCCACTCGGGACCACCGGATCACTATGACCGACTTTCGTCTCTGCTCGACTTGTCTGTCTCGCAGTCAGGCAGGCTTATGCCATTGCACTCGACGAGCGATTTCCGACCGCTCTGAGCCCACCATCGCGCGCCTCCGTTACTCTTTGGGAGGCGACCGCCCCAGTCAAACTGCCTACCATGCACTGTCCCGGCCCCGGATGACGGAGCGCGGTTAGACATCCATGACGATAAGGGTGGTATTTCAAGGATGGCTCCACGCGAGCTGGCGCCCGCGATTCAACGCCTACCACCTATCCTACACATGCCGACACGAATGCCAGTGCAAAGTTACAGTAAAGGTGCACGGGGTCTTTCCGTCTGACCGCAGGAACCCCGCATCTTCACGGGGAATTCAATTTCACTGAGCTGACGCTGGAGACAGCGGGGAAGTCATTACGCCATTCGTGCAGGTCGGAACTTACCCGACAAG